>CAVSRV010000005.1:0-210180 GCA_963730425.1 uncultured Bacteroidota bacterium
ATGGAAAGGTGGTGATGCCACGGTTTTAATACGCAGTTCCAGGGTGATTGAAAAATCCAGGGGATACCAAAAACCTGTTAAACCCGGAGATTCATATTATGAAGGAGACCCTCAGAAAATTTTTATCCGTTATTCTTATAATTACAAACAACTGCTCGAATATGGTTTCTCCGGAGAAAAGGATGCGGGAGAACCATTTTTTAGAAATGTTCAGCGATACGGCTTCGACTTTTATTCGTTTCATTTTTTTCTTCAGCAGTCGGGCATAATCCGTGCATTGGCTGTTGGGGATTTTACTTTCAATATGGGTCAGGGATTAATTCAATGGCAAACAACTGCTTTTACAAAAACCAGTCAGGCGCTCTCCATTAAACGGGAGGCACCCTGCCTTAAACCATATCATTCAGCCGGTGAATTTAATTTTCATCGCGGATTGGGCATCACACTTCAAAAAGATAACTGGCAAAGCAGTTTATTCATTTCATCACAAAAAATAAGTACAAACCTCGAGCAGGATACCGCAGGAAGAGAGGATCTGTTCAGTTCATTTCAAAATAGTGGCTATCACCGCACCCCATCTGAAATAGCTGACAGGAATAACAGTAGTCAATTTTCTGCGGGAGCAAATATCCGCTACTCAGATAATCGCTTTTTGATTGGATTCAACTGGATACAATTTCACTTCAGCCGCCCTTTTCAGAAAAGAAATGAATTGTATAATCTGTATAGTCTGAGGGGAAAGAACCTTACAAACATTAGTGTCGATTACAATTATACACTGGGTAACATGCATATGTTTGGAGAACTCGCAGTTAGCCAACAACACGGTTTTGCTTTTATACAGGGCATGCTGATAAGCCTGGGAGAAAATATTGATATGAGTTTTCTTTACCGGAATATTTCTCCGACATATCAGTCGCTATATAGTGATGCTTTTACTGAAAACAGTGTTCCAAATAATGAGAAGGGTTTTTATGCAGGACTTTCATTCAAACCTATTGTCGGTTTGCAGGCGGATATTTATTATGATGAATTTATTTTCCCCTGGCTTAAATACCGCGTTGACGGACCATCCGGTGGAAGAGATTTTCTAATTCAGGTAATTTATCAGCCTGATAAATTTTGGCATCTGACTTCATTTTATAAGAATGAGGAGAAAGCGATTAACCAGGAGACTTTGAATGAAAGAACAAATGCATTGGTTGTTCCTTTGAAAAAAAGATGGAGTTTGGAAACTGACTACACTATCTCGAGATCATTTGGATTCACAAGCAGGATGGAATTTGTATGGATCACAGTTTCGGGGACGAGTCCAAGACAAGGTTTTCTGGGTACGGCAGGATTGATGTTCAGGAAATCCAGGTTATCCGGTAACTTGTCGGTTACTGTTTTCGATACTGATGACTACGACACGCGCATTTATATTTATCAATCCGACCTGCTATACAATTTCTCCTTACCAGCATATTATGGAAAGGGGTTGAACTATTATTTAAATCTTCATCAGGATTTGAGCAGATTGATACCGCAATCGCGCAAGCATTTCCATTTGTCAGGATGGTTAAAATGGAGTCAGACTTTTTACCCCGGCTCTGTTTCTATTGGGACAGGTCTGGATGAGATTAATGGAAACAGAAAATCTGAAATAAAGGCGCAGATTCTGCTTGAGTGGTAAGCAAATATTATACTTGAGTGGTGAGCAAATATTATATATGAGTGATATGAAGAGTAATTATGAAACGATTTGAAGGGGCTGTCTTATTTTTGCTTAAATATTTTACACATGCCGGAGCCGACCACCAATCAATTGAACATAGAAATAAGTGAAGAAGTAGCTGAAGGAGAATATGCAAACCTCGCAATCATTACGCATTCCCATGCTGAGTTTGTTATTGATTTCGTAAACGTGATGCCCGGAACACCAAAGAGCAAAGTAAAATCCCGAATTATATTTACTCCACAACATGCGAAGCGCTTCATGAAGGCGCTTACAGAAAATATCCTTCGTTTCGAAGGAACCAATGGTAAAATCCAGGATTTAGAGGAAGTTGCACTACCCATGAACTTCGGAGGGCCCACTGCTCAGGCCTGATTCGTCCTATTTTTCCGATTTTGAAGCCGTTTTTCTTGTCGTAAATCAATATATGCATTAATTGATATATAATATCCATTTGATAGTATTAACAATTTATTGAGTAGAATTATATTTGCCCGATAGATATATTTTTTATTAATGCATTAAACATTCATTTCAGAAAATCAATATTGAGTGATTAAATTAAAGATTATTTAATACTATGGCAATAATTCGTTCATTTATCAAACAGTTTCACGAAGCATTTGAAAGTCTTATATATGACTTATTTAAAGGGTTAACCCATAAAAAATTGAAATGCTATATTTATGCAAGATATAACCCATTGATAAGTATCAATTTACAATATGCATAAAATTCTGCTGCTTTTAGCTACCTGCAGCGATTAAGGATTTGATATTGTCTAATTATGAAAACGGGGTATTTAACATTTTTTTTTGTTGGATATAAAACTTCCCTAATTTACACGATCTAAATTCAAAACTCACAGTCACATGAGAAAATTTCTAACACTGTTAGCGGTGCTAGTGCTTATTGGCTCATTAGCATTTTCACAAAGTAAAATAGTAACAGGAAGGGTAACAGATCAGGCGGGCCAGCCGGTTCCTTTTGCCACAGTAAGGCTCAAGGGCACAAAACTCGGTACAAGCGCTGATGCAGATGGTAATTTTACGATTAAGGCAGAATCTTCTCAAACACTAATTATTTCGGGAACGGGTATAACAACCAAAGAGACTCCGGTCGGAGCGGGAGGTTCCCTAACTATTCAGGTCCAGCATCAGGCAACCAGTTTGTCTGAGGTAGTCGTGACATCTTTGGGAATTAAGAAAGAGGCGCGTTCAGTAGGCTACAGCACAGCCACGGTTAGCAATCAAACACTAAATATCGCCAAACCGATTAATGTGGCTGCTGGTTTGATGGGCCAGGTCTCCGGAGCGCAGGTCAGTATTATTAATAACGGTGTGGATCCTGAAATCAGGGTTCAATTAAGAGGTGAACGTCATTTGTCTTCTGATAACCAGCCACTATTTGTTGTAGATGGAATGCAGGTAAGAAGTGACTTCATTGCAACTATTAATCCGGAAGATATAGAAACGACTTCTGTATTAAAAGGAGCCAGCGCTGCTGCTTTGTATGGTTCAGAAGCTACAAATGGTGTAATTATATTTAATACCAAACGAGGAAGCAAGAATGGAAAATTTGCTGTGAATCTTACACAGACTGCCACATTTGAAAAATTAGCATACTTTCCTGCACTGCAAACAACATATTCCGGATACGGTGGTGAATCCGGAACTTTCTTCCCCGGAACACCTTATCAGTTCGATGCGACAAACCCAAATACGGGATTCACGAATTATATACCTTTCGAAAACCAGCAGTTCGGTCCGGAATTCGATGGAAATCCGGCCAATGGATATATTGGAATCCCTGATGCGAATGGTAAAGTGGAACAAGTTCCCTTCGAACCACAATCAGTGGATCCAAGAAGACAATTTTTCCAGACAGGTTTTACTTCTCAAACGGATCTCTCATTAACAAGTGGCGATTCAAAAAATTCTAATTATATCGGTCTTCAATATGTATCTGTTAAGGGTACTACTCCAGAGGACCAGTCACAAAGAGCCAGTGCAAGGTTTGCAGGTGTAAGAACATTTGGTGTTTTTTCATATGACTATTCACTGGGTTATGTTTACAAATACACCAATACGGTTGGTGGAGATATTACACAGAACTGGCCGATTTACTGGACACTATTGAATACACCTGCGAATATTCCCATTAGCCAATTAAAGGACTGGCAGGATCCGGGACCGGGCAATCTCAACAATTATTACAATGCTTATTATATAAACCCCTGGTGGCAGGTGGCTAATTCAAGGCAGATAAACAAATCGGATAACTTCCAGGGTGCTCTTGCGCTTAACCTGAAACCAACTTCATGGTTTGCGGCTACTTACAGAATATCTGCAGAGGTTTCCAATAATATTTTCAAGGCTTATAGAAATGCTGCCATTTTTTCTCCCTGGGCCCAGCAGGCTTATGGTCCTCCGATTTATGGTACCCCATATAGCGGAAATATTGCAGGTGCCGATGAAGATAAAACTACTTTATTCAAAAGAGTTCAACAGGACATTCTGCTGACTTTCCAGAAAAAGTTTGGAGATATCAATGCCACGCTGATTTTAGGAAATACGATCTGGGACAGGTCAACTAACCAGCAAATTCAAAGTGTTGGTAATGGAGTCGGTGATATTGGAGCGAGCCCCCAGGCACAAACTTCCGGTCTCACTTTACCTGGCATTTACAATATTGGTTATAATTTTGGGATCCCCAACATTGGAAATCCGATTACATCTTCCAATACGAACACTAATGTTCAAGGTGTAACGGATACAAGATTGATAGGATATTATGCAGACCTTACTTTAGGTTACAATGATTTCCTCTTCCTGCATGGTACCTTCCGCAGGGACTATTCTTCTCTGCTGGCACCGGGAAATAATTCTTATAATGTATATGCAGTAGATGCGTCCTATGTGTTTACTGATAATATTGACATGTTCAAGAAAAGTGATTTCCTGACTTATGGTAAACTGCACGCTGCATACAGCCATACAGGTCAGATTACACTTCCTCCTTATGCCACTGTCAATACTTTTATTGTTCCGGCGCCCTATCCTTACGGAGGATTACCTGCTTTACAACTGAGCAACACATATAATAACCCCGCTAATACTCCGGAAGCAACTAACGAAATTGAAGCAGGGATCAGCCTGGCTTTCATGCAAAACAGATTAAGCGTGGACGCGGTTTATTACAATGCTAAAAACTATAACCAGTTATTCCAGGTTGATGTAAGTCAGTCTACGGGATTTGGATCGGCTTATGTAAACGCGGCGCAAACAACATCTACCGGATGGGAGTTTGATGTACATTATACTGCTATCAGAAATTCAAAATGGAGATGGGATATCGGCGGTAATCTTGCTATTCAAACTACTACAGTTGATAAACTTTACGGTACTGGTGCAAATGCAACCAAGCAGACGGGAATCGGGAATTTGAATGAAGCCATCGTAGGTATGACATTCCCGCAGATGTATGTAATTGACTATATCAGGGATTCAACCACAGGTAAAGTTATCGTGGACCCTACCACAGGATTACCTTCACAGGCTCCCAACCCGGTTGCGGCAGGAAGAACAACACCGAAATATATACTTGGATTGACAAGTTCTGTCAGCTATATGGATTTCACATTGAATATAGTTGCTGATTACCGCGGTGGTTATGTATTCTATAATTCTTCAGAAAAAAGCCTTGATTTTACAGGAGCCTCAGCTCATACTGCTTCAAATGGCAGACAAAACTTCGTATGGCCAAATTCTGAAGTGGCAGTGAATGGCAAAAACGTTCCGAATACCAATGTATATACTCAGGACGGAAATATCGGTTTCTGGGCATATTTCCTTTCGAACGGAAACGTACAAACACCTTATGTGGAAAGTGCTGCTGCATGGAAAATCAGAACTATCAGTCTGAGCTATGATTTTACAAAAATGATTACCAACGGACAAAATGTGGTAAAGGGTGCCAAGCTAACTGTTCTGTGTAACGGAGTAGCCATGTTCAGACCAAAGGAAAATAATTTTACAGATCCTGAATTTAACTATGACAATTCTAACGGCCTTGGATACAATACTTATTATCAGTTACCTCCAACCCGTCAGTATTCCATCGTAGCTAATTTTACTTTTTAGTACGGACTGTTAATTAAAAAATAATCAAACTCGAATTAATGAAAAAAGTATCGTTTATAATTGTAGTTGCTGCCTTCCTAGCAGCCGGATGCGGGAAAGATTATCTGAGCAGCCTTCAAAATAACCCGAATGCGCCTACTTCTTCTGCTGCAACACCGGCATTGGTTTTGCCTGGAACAATTACAAGTCTTGTTAATACGCTGAATGGAGGTGGTCCAAATACCAGTTATGAATATCCTTCTGTATGGTTGGGATATTGGAATTATGCTCCTGGTTATTCATTTAACCCGATCCCTGCGAATTATATCATGTCTTCTACAACGCCGCAGTTATGGGATCAATATTATGGCATCCTGTCAAACCTGAATTTTATTATTCAGACTGCTGATGCAACGGGGGATACCAAATATGCCAATTATAAGGGTATAGCAAATGTTCTGACTGCTATGTGTTATAAAAACCTCGTAGATCTTTATAATAATATTCCTTACAGCCAGGCTTTAAAAGCCCAGGCTAACTTTTATCCTAATTATGATAACGGAAGTGATATATATGACAGCCTTGTAGCAAAACTGGATCTGACTATTGCCGGCTTACAATCCGCCCTGACTGATGCGAATGCGGTGCTTCCAACAAACGACGATATAGTTTTTGGTGGTACTATGCAGAACTGGATTCTTTTGGCCAATACTGTTAAACTGAACCTGCTCGTTCAGCAATCTGCAGTTTCAGCAAAAGCGTCCTTTCTGGCAACCGAAGCTGCAAATACGGCTTCAGTAGGTTATCTGACAAGCGATGCCATGGCTAATCCGGGCTACACTTCATCACAACCTGGCCTGTATGGGCTAATTTTGGAGTTAGTCCTTCAGGTGCATTAAATACCTATTTCACCTATGTAAAAGGTAATCAGGCTTCCATAGATTTTCTGAAGAAGACCAATGATACAAGAATTGGCTATATATATTCAATCGCAGATGGAGCTCCTACAGATGCTAACTTATTACAATCCATTGCCAATCAATTTTGGTTTATACCAGGCCGATTACACAGGAACCCAGAACCAAATCATAGGAGGCGTTTCCGGTCTTGGGCCCGGTCTTGTGCAGTCTCCCGGAACTTCAGCCATCTTAGTGAGCGCGGCAGAAAGTTATTTTTTACAAGCCGAAGCGCTGGTTTTTGGATGGTTGTCAGGAGGAAATACAGCTGCGCAAACAGCTTACCAGAACGGGATTACAAAATCGTATGAACTTTTGGCTGTAGGTGGCGGCGGTGCGGCAGCGGACGGATATGCGACTACCTATTATTCTCAGAATATAGGATTTGTAGCATTCCCATTGGGTGCGAGTGCAGACAGCCTGGATCATACGATCATTCAACAGAAATGGATCGCTTTACATACCATTACTCCGGTTTCTGCTTATAATGACTGGAGAAGAACTTTTAATCCGGCTATGGGCTCCGGTTATCCAATAGTTCCCTTGTCAGTTTCTTCTTCCAATACAGCACCTCATATGCCATTCAGGTATCTGTATCCGACAGAAGAAGCAAACAATAATAATGAGTCATGGACCAAGGCAGGCGGACCCTCCATTGATCCCTTTGTAGATAAAATTTTCTGGATGCCTTAATAACAGGACTTTAAATTTTAACCTGTAATTACATCTTGATAATAAATATGAAAAAAATGAAAATGATAAATAAAATAAAGACTATTTCCTGGTCGATGGGACTGCTGGTCGCTTTATTCAGCCTTCCTTCCTGTTTGAAAAATGGGAACTACTTTGTAGATTTTGCATCTGCCGGTGCTTCAGTAGACCTGCCTTTGGCTGCTAACCATGGAAATGGACTCGTGGCATATACGTATAATGCTACGGTGACATCAGCCACAATTCCTGTTTACGTGAATCTGGCATCTCCTGCCAAGCTTGGTACCGCAACAACCCTTTCGGTAGCTTTGGATACTGCCGGGCTGGATGCTTACAATACGAATAACGGTACCAGCTATACAGTGTTACCCGACAGCGTTTATACAATAACAGGTAGTTATGATTTGTCAATTCCTGCCAATCAGCGTTTGGACAGCTTTCAGGTTAACCTTGATTTGACTAAATTAGATCTGTCCGGATCATATGTTCTTCCATATACAATAGTATCTGCAGCAGTTCCAATTGAACAATGGAATCACCTGTTGTTGTATATATCTGTGAAGAATGCTTATGATGGGAATTATACCGTAACAGGTACTTTTAATGACGTAAGTAATGCAGCATTTACAAATAATTACCCAATGAATATTAATCTGGTTACCTCCGGTCCCAATAGTGTAGATGTCTTCAACACGGATCTTGGGTTGGTTGGTTATGAATTCCTCAACGCCGGGACCGGTACTTACTATGGATCATTTGGTGTGAGGATGTTTATTGACCCAACCAGTAATGCGGTAACCAGCGTTATCAATGTATATGGTCAGCCCGCTGCCAATACAAGGTCCGCCGTATTAGATCCTTCAGGTATCAATAAAAGAGATCCTGCAACAGGTGATATAGATGTTAAATATTTCATGACACAGCCCAGTGTAATTCCTGCGCCGCCAAGTATCAGAAGTTATTTTAACGAGCATTATCAATATAATGGTCCGCGATAGAATAGTGGTTTCTTAAGAATGAAATAAAAATGCCTCTCCTTTTCAGAGAGGCATTTTTATTTTGAAATTCTCGATATTGTTATCTGATTAAAACTACTGTACCCTTTTTGAAAACAGTCTTTCCATTGTAGTCAATTCCTTTCGCCTCCCACACATAAGTGTCAACAGGTGCAGGCCGCCCGTTGTTGTTGCCATCCCATCCCTGACGCGGCTCCCGCGTCTGAAAGACCAGTCGGCCACTCCTATTGTAAACATTGAAATATTCTAAATTTGAAATACCAATATCAATCGGCCTGAATACATCATTTATTCCATCGTTATTTGGAGTAAAGGCATTTGGAACATAGATATCAGGCCCTTTATAATATTTTACAGTGAAGGAATCGTTCATCACACACCCGAATTTGTTAGTAACAGAAACCCAATAGGTATTGTCCACTGTGCTATTTAAAATAGGATCCGGTGAAAAAGGATCACTTAATCCAAAAGCTGGTGACCAGAGGAATTGTCCACCCTGATTAAAATTGCCGTCAGTAACCATTAACTGAAGCGTTGCGCCATAACTGAGCAGGGTGTCGTGAAAGGAAAGAGGGGGTGGGGACTTCTCGATGTTTACATATTGGGAATCTGTGGACACGCACCCTTTTTCATTTGTAACTGTAAGGAAGACCTGGTAAGTTTTAGGAGCAACGGAAAAATCAAAATCCGCATTGTAATCGGATGAATTGAATGCCAGATTCTTTCCATTAAAAACCTGCCACTGGGTGCCGGTGATTTGTCCGGAAGTGGAAGTAGAATTGTTTATAAACGAAACGGGCTGATCTGAACAGGAATCAACGTAAGAGAACTGTGAATTTACAAATGGGTAAACAAGGGCTACTGTGTTGGTTGTATCTGCACAATGATAGCCTGGAAATACTATTAAACGCACCTGGTAAGCTCCTGTGTCTGCATATGTATGTGTAGGTGTATAGTCTTCCGAACTATCACCATCGCCGAAATTCCAGCGAACGGTAGTGGGATTCCATAATGCATCGGGATACTGGGGAGTACTGAAATCCGGGAAAGTTAAAGTAAAGTCTTTGCAACTTTTGAATCCATCTACTGTAATGGCCTCAGGCTTGGGAAGCGCACTACAATCATATCCTGTGAAGTATAGATCCTGCATAGTGGAATCGAGTAATAAGCCATTCCTGTATTCAACCGCACTAACTGCAATGTCATAAGTTCCAGCTTCCGTTATCTTTCCTGAAAGTAAACCCGTCTTAGGATCCAAAGCTAGTAATGGACCTGCCGGCTCGGTTTCAGAATAACCGGATTGGAAATCCAAATCCGCAAAAGTTCGGATATTGTTTATCACACTTCCTCCCGGTTGAACAATCACAACTTTGAAGGCCTTGGGAATACTAAAATGATAGGCAATTGAATCTCCGTCCGGATCAATGGCCGTTATTTTATGAGAAATTTCCTCATTGATGCAAATATTCGGAATGGAATCATCTGAAGTAAAAACAGGTAGACTGTTCACGCCTACAGAGGCTGGAGGCATTACCAGAAAATTGATAGTTCCATTGCTTACTGGACCGTTTGACAGTACCGGACAGGTATTAGGTTTCGGGGCCGGAAACTGACCAGGGATAGCCGGAGGTGTTGGAGGTGGGGCAGAATAATCTATAAAATTACTTCCTAAGGCCAAATTGATTAAATTATATGGTCTGCAACAATTGGTTGTCGCGGCAACAAATGTGCGGCCCAGGTAGAAAATTGTCACGTCTGAATGAAAATAGTAAATCGTATTGCAGGGTGCGTCAGGTATTGCAACACATGGATCAACCTGGGCAGTCACTTTTCTCGATGAATCCAGTATCCAGTCGTGCGCAGTTGAATTACTGGTTTGAAGATCCGATATATGTAATTGATCCAGAAAGGCATTCGGGTTACCGGAGCTGCAGTCAATAATTATTTTATACAGGAAACGGTAATTAGCGGAACTGCCATTGGTAGACAATTCAATATAAGAGAGGCTGGATGTTTTAGGTGTAGTTGGAGGTGTGCAATATGGCTGTGCAAACGATAATTCACTCAGGCACACAAATAAAATCAGGAATATCGTTTTCACAGTAGTTCATTGATGAATACTCATTTTTCATTGATCAGTACCCATCGGGCGAAGTTAAATATTTTGACCTGTATTTCTAATTCGTTGGTTACAGTTAACAAAAGAACGACTCATATCATTCCCTCATCTGCAAAACTGAAGTAGCCATCATGGCTTACTATAATATGATCTATCACTTTAATATCGAAAAATCTCGCTGCTTCACGGATTTTGTAGGTCAAATCCTCATCTGCCTTGCTGGGTTTAAGATTTCCCGATGGATGATTGTGACATAAAATTAAGTTCACAGCGTGCGATTCGAGTGCTTTTTTCAGTATCAACCTTGGATCGGCGACAGTGCCTGTAATCCCACCCTGGCTAACGACTTCAAAATGGTTGACCCGGTTGGCCTGGTTAAGGAAAATAACTGCGAAAACCTCGTGGTTATGATCCTGAAACCTCACCCGAAGGTATCCTGCAACCTGTTGACTGTCCTTTACTACGGGTTTATCAAGAGCACCCGAATTATGCCTGCGTCGACCCAGTTCTAGCGCAGCCAGGACAACCACCGCTTTGACCTTGCCTATCCCATTCAGTTTCAGGAAGTCGTGTAATTCCAGCTTTCCCAGTTCATTGAGATTATTCTTGACCGAAGCCAGCAATTCCTTGGCCAGGTCCACCGCATTTTTTTTCCTGGTTCCATTGCCTATGAGGATGGCCAATAATTCAGAATCGGTCAGGCTTTCAGGGTTTTTACTAAGTAATTTTTCGCGCGGCCGGTCGGTCTCGGCCCATGCCCTGATAGCGTAATTTTGCGCTTGCATAACACAATGATATGCACTATTTTTAGTCCTAATAATCCCCTGTTTGTGTAATTTCTTGAAAGAGAAAAACCCCGACAGAAACCCTATTGAAAAACTAAAGTAATATCCATGAAACCTAGATCTACACTTTCTGCCATTGGTGGCTGGAACTCTCTCTTTTTCTGTCTTGGAATGTATTTCGTTGCATTATTCTTTTCCATCTTTGTTTGTTCTTCGATTTTTTATATCGTAAACAGCAATAAGCAGTCATCTAAAACAGCTTTTGGCGAAAAAACGCCTGTGAAGACTGAATTGGCCTCAATAAAATAAGCGTAAAGCCTAAAGCCTAAAGCCTAAAGCCTAAAGCCTAAAGCCTAAAGCCTAAAGCCTAAAGCCTAAAGCCTAAAGCCCAAAGTATTAGCCACACAAATTAGAAAATATTTGAGCATCTGTCACTTGACGGATGCTCTTTTTTATTAATCGATCCCCATCGCGGCAGATTCAATTCACATATTCTCAAATCAGCGTTAAGCCTTAAGCGTTAAGCGTTAAGCGTAATAGTTAAGCTTTACGCCTTAAGCCTAAAAGATTATCTTCGCTCCAACTTTTTAAACATGCAAGGAACAGCCAAGATCTTCTCCGGTACAGGCTCCCAATACCTGGCTGAAAAAATTTGTCGCCGGTACGGCTGCCCTTCAGGAAAAATAACCATCCAATATTTTAGTGACGGGGAGATTCAGCCGGTTTTTAATGAAAGCGTTCGCGGAGACATGGTTTTCCTGGTCCAAAGTACCTTTGCCCCCACTGAAAATTTGATGGAACTACTGCTCATGATTGATGCCGCGCGCCGGGCCTCAGCCTATAAAGTAGTTCCTGTGATTCCCTATTACGGTTATGCCCGTCAGGACAGGAAGGATAAACCCAGAGTGGCCATTGGTTCCAAGCTGGTAGCCAATATGTTAGTAGCCGCAGGGGCAGACAGGGTGATAACAATGGACCTTCACGCACCCCAGATTCAGGGTTACTTTGACATACCCGTGGATCACCTGGATAGTTCAGCCATTTTTATACCCTATATAGAGAATCTTAAACTTGAAAACCTTACCTTTGCGGCCCCTGACGTGGGAAGTGCCAACCGGATAAGGGAAATCGCCTCTTATTTCAATGCCGACATGGTGATTTGCGATAAGCATCGAAAAAGGGCAAATGAGATTGCCAGCATGGTGGTAATCGGGGAAGTGGGAGACAGGGACGTGGTGCTGATTGATGATATTTGTGATACAGGGGGAACACTTTCTAAAGCTGCGGGACTTCTAATGGAAAAGGGAGCGAGAAGTGTCAGAGCACTTTGTACGCACCCGGTGCTGAGTGGAAATGCTTATGCAAATATTGAGAACAGTGTTTTAGAAGAACTGGTGGTCTGTGATACGATACCACTCAGACAAAAATGTTCTAAGATCAAAGTGTTGAGTGTGGCTGAACTTTTTGCAATTGCTATCCGGAATGCATATGAAAACAGAAGCATTACCGGTTTGTTTATCCACTCACAACTTAGAAATAAATAGGTATTTTTTAAATCAATAATAAACATGCAAACAATTACCATCGAAGGACAACTCAGGACCGGCCTAGGCAAACAAGCCACCCGCCAACTCCGCTCTGAGGGAAAAGTGCCCGGTGTAATTTACGGGGGTGCACGCGAACTGAATTTTTCAGCGCCTGTCACGGCTTTCAAGAACCTTGTATACACACCGGATTTTCAGCTGGCAGAGATTAAACTGGAAGGGGCAACTTATCGTTGTATTCTGAAAGATATCCAGTTCGACAAGGTAACGGACGACCTCAATCACCTTGACTTCATGGAACTGGTGGAAGGAAAAAAAGTGATCGCCACTATTCCATTAAAATTTACCGGTGCTGCAAAAGGTGTTAAGGACGGAGGAAAACTGATTACCAAGATGAAAGCGCTGAAGGTAAAAACCTTGCCTAAATATCTGCGCGAAAATATTGAAGTGGATCTGACAGATCTTGAATTGAATGGCAACGTTCGTGTTGAAGACGTAAAAGATGAGCACTTTGAAATCCTGAATTCCCCAAGAATTCCGATTGCATCTGTTGTGCTTACCCGCGTATTGAAACAGGAAGAAACCGCAGCACCTGTTGCTGGTGCCGCAACCCCTGCTGCAACCGGTGCTCCTGCTGCTGGTGCTCCTGGCGCTGCTCCTGCTGCTGGTGCAAAACCAGCTGCCGCTGCTGCGAAACCCGCTGCGAAGAAGTAATTTTGAATCATTATATGAAAAGGCTGTTGAGGTATACCCCGCAGCCTTTTTATTTAGTTGGCAGTTGGCCGTTAGCGGTTGGCGGTGTTTTAAAATTAAACATTCCCATACTCCCATACTCCCATACTCCCATACTTTTGCAATATGTCTTATCTCATCGTCGGCCTCGGTAATATTGGCTCCGAATATGCAGGTACGCGTCATAATATAGGGTTCGACGTCGTGGATACACTGGTATCCAAACTGGGTGGAACCTTTTCTATTGACCGTTTAGCTGCAAAAGCGGAAGTAACTTATCGTGGTAAATCGTTGACCTGTATCAAGCCGACGACGTATATGAATTTGAGTGGAAAGGCTGTTCATTACTGGCTGGAAAAGAAGAAAATTCCACTGGAAAGATTGCTCGTAATCACAGACGATATTGCCCTTCCAATTTCGAGACTGCGTTTGAGGGGGAATGGTACGGATGCTGGTCATAACGGATTAAGAAGCATTTTTGAAGAATTACAGACAGAAAAATATCCAAGACTGAGATATGGTGTGGGGAATGATTTTCCCCGTGGCATGCAGATTGAATACGTACTTGGAACATGGCGGAAAGAAGATCTTCCGCTCTTAAAAATTAAAAATGAGAAAGCCGCCCAGATCGTAGAAAGTTTTGTACATATGGGCCTGGAAAGGACTATGAATGATTATAACAAAATAGAGATCACGCTATGATTTGTAATTGGGAATCATTATTTTAGCGGTTCAAATTCTGATCAGGTCGAATGACCTATCCCACTTCCTATGTTGAAAATCCATGCCTTTCCAGGCCTATTGAACACTATTAGAATCTTCTATTTAAAACCTTAATCGAATATGAAA
The DNA here is from genome assembly GCA_963730425.1 of uncultured Bacteroidota bacterium. Taxonomy (GTDB): domain Bacteria; phylum Bacteroidota; class Bacteroidia; order Chitinophagales; family Chitinophagaceae; genus Puia. The sequence goes on from CAVSRV010000005.1 coordinate 14,551, forward strand.
ATATTCTGTGTTGGTCGTAATTACGCTGCGCATGCCATTGAACTGAATAACGAAGTGCCGGATGAACCTGTCATCTTCATGAAACCGAAAAGTGCCCTGCTCCAGGCCCATACTCCTTTCTATTATCCAGAGTTCACAAATGAATTGCATTATGAATGCGAACTCGTTTTGCGCATTTCAAAGAACGGGAAATATATTCAGGACCGGTTCGCGTCCAAATATTACGATGCTCTGAGTGTAGGTATTGATTTCACGGCACGCGATATCCAAAACGACCTGAAAGCTAAAGGTCTTCCATGGGAGAAAGCAAAAGCCTGGGATAATTCTGCAGCCGTCGGAAAATGGATTCCTTTCCAGAATGTAAAAAATAAGAAGGACATCAATTTTGGCCTGTATAAAAATAAGGAGTTGGTTCAGCAGGGAAAATCAAGCCTTATGCTGAACAATTTCGATAGCATCGTGGCATATATTTCAACTTATTTTTCCATTAATATTGGTGACCTCATTTTTACAGGAACACCCGCCGGTGTAGGTGAATGCGTGGTCGGTGATGAACTGGAAGCATTCATCGAAGATGAAAGTATGCTCGCTGTTGAAATTAAATAAAATTTGAGAAACAGATCACGCAACTGGCGGGATCAGTTTCCAAATGATTCTCAATGATGGATGCCGGAATTTTAATCAGGGCCTTTCAACTTATGAGCCGCGCCCGCGCCATGGCCGCCATCTATGAACAAAACCGTTCTGTCTGCCGATACGTTCATTCAGTTTCTTCCGGACATGAAGCCATCCAACTGGCAACCGCTTTCCAACTCGAAACTCAGGATTATGTGAGCCCCTATTATCGGGATGAGAGCATGTTACTGGGACTGGGTTTTTCGCCCGAAATACTCATGCGTCAGTTACTGGCCAAAGGCAACGATATTTTCACAGGAGGGAAAGTATATTATTCTCATCCGAATTTCCGCGGAGAAAATAAACCAACCATCATTCATCAAAGCAGTGCCACAGGTATGCAGGCCATTCCTGCAACGGGGCTCGCACATGGAATCAGCATTCAGGAAGCAACTGGTAAATTTTTAAATAATCCGGTAGTGCTTTGTTCATTAGGCGATGCAAGCATAACAGAAGGAGAAGTGAGTGAAGCCTTCCAGGTTGCTGTGCTTAAGAAACTTCCTGTCATATATCTCGTGCAGGACAATGAATGGGGCATCAGTGTTTCTTCGGAAGAAGCAAGAAACATGGATGCATTTTATTATGCAGGCGGCTTTGCGGGAATGGAGAGAATAAAAATTGACGGCTCTGATTTTGAACAATCCCATAATTGTATGCAGCAGGTATTTCAATGGGTGAGAAAAAACAGGCGCCCTTATCTTGTCCAGGCGCGTGTTCCACTTCTTACACATCATACCAGTGGTGTGCGCATGGAAGCATACCGTTCAGAATCAGACCTGGCAAAACATCGCGCCGCGGATCCCCTGATCGTCATGAAACGTCTGCTGCAAAAACAGGGTTTTACACAGGAATATATTTCAGAAATAGAAAGCAGCGAGAAACAATTTATTTCTGAAGAATTTCAAAAAGCCGTATCTGCTCCTGAGCCTGATCCTGTTTCAGCAGGTGAAAATATTTTTGCTCCTGCAACCATAATTTCTGAGTCTGGTGACAGAGAGCCTGCGGATGCGAAGAAAATTCCCATGGTGGATGCCGTTCTCTACGCACTCAGGGAAATATTGGAAGACTTTCCTGAAGCGATTTTATACGGTCAGGATATTGGAAGAAGGCTGGGTGGAGTTTTTCGTGAAACAGCCACACTGGCAGCGCAATTCGGTGATGAACGGGTTTTCAATACAGCCATCCAGGAGGCTTACCTCATAGGTTCAACCGCAGGTATGTGTGCATCCGGATTAAAACCTATCGTGGAAATTCAGTTTGGTGATTATATTTTTCCGGGATTCAATCAACTGGTAACCGAGATTGCAAAATCCTGTTACCTGAGCAACGGAAAATTTCCAGTACAGACCCTCATCCGTGTACCTGTAGGTGCTTATCAGGGCGGCGGGCCCTATCACAGTGCTTCTATTGAAACCACACTCTTATCCATAAAAGGATTAAAAATTGTATATCCTTCCAATGCCGCAGATATGAAAGGACTCATGAAATCTGCTTTTATGGACCCCAATCCCGTGATCATGCTGGAGCATAAAGGTTTGTACTGGAGCAAGGTTCCTGGAACGGAAGAAGCAAAAAGACCCGAGCCTTCGAGGGACTATATCATACCACTTGGCAAGGCAGCTGTTGTGCTCGAAGCATCTGAAATGGCAATTAGCAATGGAGAATCTGTAGCAGTTATCACGTATGGCATGGGAGTTTACTGGGCAATGGCGGCAGCCAGGAATCTGAACGGGCAAATTGAAATCATTGATCTGCGATGTTTATATCCATTGGATGAAGAGCTTGTTTTTGAAACTGTTCGCCGTCATGGGAAATGCCTGGTCCTTACTGAAGAAGCACAGAACAATTCTTTTGCAGAAGCGCTTGCCGGGCGTATATCCAAAGCCTGTTTCACATCTCTCGACGCCGCGGTAGAAGTGTTTGGTGCATTGAACGTTCCGGCGATACCGATGAATACTATTTTGGAGAATGAAGTACTTCCCAATGCGGTGAAGGTTGAGGATCGGTTACGAAACTTATTGGCGCAATAGTCTGAATAGTGTGGCTAATACGGAAATGTAGGGAATGTTGGAATTCAAAATGGAATTGGGAAATTATAATGTAAAAAGGTGGGAATTGATGTGTGAATTATTATCGGCTTAAATTTCATATTTTCAAATTATCATTTCCCCATTTAATTTTCACCTTTTTCATTTTCTATATTTCCGTATTTGGCACATAAAATATGTATTCGCCACATTAATGTGAATCTTCATCTCCGGCATTTTTTACTCTAAAAGAAGGAGCAACATAATCTTTCGGTAAATGTTCCGCCGGCACAGTTGATTTATTCCCATCGCGGATATTGCTGTAGTGAGAAGACATGATCTCAACGCCGGCTTCATTAAATGAATCCTGGATATTCTGGTGAAGTAAGGAATAAGTGAATTGTTGCCTGTTGGCAATTCGTGTATATGCATTAATCTGATAGCTTACATAAAAATCACTCAGCCGCTCCTGGAATACAAATGGCATAGGTTCTTTTTCGATCAAATCCGTTGCCAGCGCCGCCTTTATCAAAAGTTCATGAACCTTTCTCCATGGCGTATCATAACCAATGGTTACACTGGTATGAAGAATAAGCCCGTGCTCAGAAGCCTCAGCACTGAAATTAGTTGTATGGCTGCTCATCACCGTTGAATTCGGAATAGAAATGATTTCATTTTTAATCGTTTTTATCCTTGTCACCAGTAATGATTTTTCAACCACATCTCCGGTCGCATCACCGATTTTTACCCTGTCACCGATTTTATATGCGCGCATATACGTAAGTACCAGGCCGGCAACGACATTCCCCAAAGCGCCGGCAGAGCCAAAAGTAAACAGTACTCCAAGAAAAACAGAAACACCTTTAAAGACCGGAGAATTCGAACCGGGCAGGTAAGGGAAAATAATAATCAGCATGAATGCCAAAATCAAAACGCGGATAATTTGAAAAGTAGGATTGGCCCAGTCAACAAAAAAACCCGGAATTTTCAAGGTGCCTCTTTCAATTTCAGTTTTAAAATACCGGAGTATGCGCAACAGGTAACGAAAAAAGAAAACCAGTACGATAATCGTGAAAAGATTCGGGAGATAATCCCAGATGGAGATCAAAGATATTTTTAATCGGATCCAGGAAATAAGCAATGAGCTGGCCGGCCAGTCCGCCCGTCCATGGAAATATTCCGAACAGAATGGGTAACGATAAATAAACAAGTGTCAAAACGAGGATCCATTTAACCAGATTGATTAATGAAAATATCACACGAACCTCCCGTTCTGTATCCAGAAATTCATAGCCCCGGATTTTTAATCCTGTAATTCTGAAGCCCTTCTGTTTATCGATCTTAGATTTGATCCATTTGAAAAATTTATTCGTAGAATAGATGATCAGCGATAAGAAGAATCAGCACCAGTGCAGCCAGAAGAATTTCTTTCAATATTGATTGCCAGCTTTTTCGTATTTTATATGCTTTGATCGCCCCGGCAATTATATTTCTATATTCTTCCGCTAATTTTTCCCTCGTCGAATTCATCCAGATTGCATCAAGCTCGGAAACACTGATAATTGTTTCTTCCCCATAGCTGATATCAGTGGTTAGTTCAGAAGGAGACTATAACCAAGGAATCTTCCGTATAATAATAATTCTTCTGCGAGTCTATATATTCGATTCTGAAATTACTCTCGCGCGTTCCCTGGGTGAATAGCTGCCCAGTTTTGTATATACAAAGAATAAATGTATCCTTGAAAGGATAACAGGAAAGCCGTTTACGATCGACCGGAGGGAATCTATTTTTAATTTTTGCAGGATCGTTCGGATGGAATCTTTGATCCTGATCCTTTCCTGTTCATCAGAAAGTTGCCTGTTTTTTTGAATTATTACTTGTGCCAAGACTCAGCATTTCATTTTTTAATTCCAGCAATCGCATGAGAATCTGCCAATCTGATTCGCTCTTTACATTTTGAAATTCTTCCGATTGACTGGAAAGCATTATATTCTTTTCTGAATCAATAACTGTGGAATTCGAAAGCTTTTCTTTTTTTAAATTTGAATCGGATTGGGCAAAAAGTGGATTGACCCAGATATGGATCCAAATGAAAACAGGAAATAGAAATAAATAAATCCGGTTCATTCCATAAGATAAATTATATCTAAAGTTCGTTGTTTCAGGGCTGATAACTGATACTTGCTTTCTGGTCGCCGATCATCAGGTCAAAATTTCCCGGTTCGGTGACTGTTTTCAGATTGGCATTTACAAATGCCAGATCTGCAGCGGTCAGTATAAATGAAACAGTTTGTGTTTCGCCGGCTTTCAGATTTATTTTTTTAAATGCCCGTAGGCGCTGCATATTGGGTGTTATACTGGCATATTGCTGATGCGTGTATAATTCAACCGAATGTTTTCCTTCTCTGGCACCCGAATTTGTGACGGTAATATTTACCGTTATGCTTCCTGTTCCTTTTAATGCAGGTGTACTCAGACTGATAGGTCCATATGTGAATTTGGTATAACTCAAACCCCATCCAAAAGGGAAGAGCGGATTGTATCCGTTCCATGTCATATCTGAATTAAAAATTTCACGTACATCTTCCGTATGTTTTCTGTCGTAGAGAACAATTTCTCCTGAATAACGGGGATATGAATAAGGCAAGAATGCCTGCTGGATTATAATCGCCAAACAAAACATCTGCGATTGCTTCTGCAGTTTTTTTGCCCGACCAGTAAGCCATCAATATACCCTGCATGGAAGGTTCAATCGAAGTTATTAATCGTGGCCTGCCTTCTGTCAATACCAGTATAACAGGTTTGCCTGTCCCAGCCGCTGCGCGCGCAAGTGCCATTTGATTTTCAGGTAATGCGAGGTCATTGATATTTCCCGGGCTTTCCGCATAGGCATTTTCACCGAGACATAAAACGATAATAGTCCGCATCTGCTGCTGCCGATTTTAAACGTACTGTATCAAAATTCTGCGGATCATCAAATCCTTTTACACTTATGACTTTGCTTTTTCCACCTGTTTTTTCTGAAATGGTTTCACCGATCGTTTTACTGTCGGCAGGATACCATTGTTCCTGATTTCCCTGCCAGGTATAGGACCAGCATCCATTCAAAGGTGCGATGCTGCTTGCGGAAGGGCCGGCAACCAGATATCTTTTTATCTTTTGGAAGAGGTAAAATATTATTTTGATTCTTAAGCAGGGTCATTGCTTCCTGGGCTGCATGAAGTGCTACCTGCTGGTATTCAGGTTTTCCAAAATTGGCAAGTGATCCTTCTTCAGGATAAGGATTGTCAAAGAGACCCAAGCCGGAATTTCAGTGTAAGTATCCGGCGCACAGCATCGTTGATACGACTCATCGGAACTTCATTTTTCTGCTACGGCTTCTTTCAGCAAATCAAAAAATGAATAGTCCATGGGAACCATACTCATATCAACGCCGGCATTGACAGCGAGAACAACGGCCTGTCGCGGCGTACTGGCAACAAGATGGCGGGTATGGAGACGAATAATATCTTCCCAGTCAGTTACTATCACACCCTGGAATCCCATTTCAGTTCTTAATACATCAGTCAGCAGATATTTACTGGCATGTACAGGTACGCCATTGATTTCTCCCGAATTGATCATAATAGTAGCTGCTCCTGCTTTGATTGCTTCCCGAAACTGGGGAAGAAAATATTCTCTCAGTTCAATTTCGGGAATATAAGATGGTGTCCTGTCCTTACCACTTCGCGCTGCAGAATATCCCAGATAATGTTTCATGCATGCGGCTACTGCTGTGGGGTTCGTTAACCCATTGGCCTGGTATGCGTGAACGGCGGTTGGTCCCATCGTCTTGCCGAGATATACATCTTCTCCATACGTTTCCGGAAATCTTGACCAGAGCGGCTGACGGCCACAATCCAGTACAGGCGCGAATTCCCAGCGAACACCGGATGCACGCATTTCATTGGCAGTAATATGTGCGGCCTGATCAACGAGATCAGGATTGCGCGTGGCTGCCATGGCAATATTTTGCGGGAAGAGCGTTGAATTGAGGGTATAGGTTTGTCCGTGCATCCCATCGAGTCCATATATGACGGGAATTTTCAACCTTGTTTTTTTTGCTTCATCCTGAATGGCTGTTTGTATTTCCCTCCATTTTTCTACAGGAAGTGCATGTGAGGTTGTATTTAATATGGAGCCTACTTTATAATCCACTACAGCATGTTTCAAGGCTTCCGGATCCAGGGACCCATCAGTATTCGACCAGCTGCCTTTCGCGACCAGCGTAAGGGTTACCTGGGTCATCTGACCGATTTTTTCATCCAGTGTCATCTCGCTGATCAGCTTATCCACTTTCCGCCTGATATCCGGCGTTTGTGCATGCAGGTTAGAAGAAAGACTTAATAGAAAAATCAGGGCGGCTGTCAATCGTTTGAATGGCATATACAGTTGTTTTTAGAAGGGACACTAAGTTAAAGGGATTCAGATAAACCCGGGATAGAATTTATTCTCCCAGCACCAGTCTTTTGTGCAGGTCTTTCAGGGTCTGAGCAGGATCCGAACTGAGTCCCGGATGCACTTTGGAACATTGGAGTACTGTACTTCGCGTTGCCGTGAGCCAGCGAAATCGGGAACCCATATCCAGCTTTCCGATCGGGACCGGCTTCAGGGCCTCCTTTACAAATATTGCAGAATGCAGAAAGATGTTTTTTTATTTCATCCATTTCCAATCCGGGAGAAAGGGCAAAGAGTCTTTCTTCATTCAATGTAAATAAGGCATCCAGATAGGAAAGGGACTGGCAATACAGGATCACACCCACGTTCATGAATTCTTCCCTTTCTACTTTAGGGACAACACGGATCACCGCATATTCAAACGAGTGCTGCTCTTGCATTTTGTGCTTCTTTTATAAATATTTTGGAAGAAGCAAGCCGGATCTCCAGGAAACGGAAATACATATCTCTTGCTTCAACGGCAGACTGACCGCTTTCCTTCAGCCATTCATCAGGAATCAAATGAACGATATCTTTCAATTTCCCGGAAGTCAATATGGATTGAAATTTTCATCCGTCTCATCCAGACCGGTAGCATAAGGCAATAGTACATGGTTTTTTACTTGTGTAAATGGTGTTTCTGCCTTTAACTCCCAGTTCTCCGGCGAATAGTGAAAATACAAAGAAGCCCCGTGATCGATCAGCCAGATTTCTTTATTCCATACCAGCATATTGGTATTGTTTGAGGTCCGGTCAACATTGGTCAGAAAACTATCCAGCCAGACAATGGCAGAGGCAAGATTTGCATCTACGGGTGTTACAACGGGATCAAAACTGATGGCGCCGGAAAGGTAATGCAGGCCCAGATTCAGCCCCACACTGGCTTTGAGCAGGTCCTGTATTTCTTCATCAGGTTCTGTACGGCCGAATGAGGAATCGAGATGTGCAAAAACTATTTCGGGTACACGCAGTCCCAGGGCGCGTGCTATTTCTCCACCCACGAGTTCCGCGATAAGGGATCTGGTACCCTGGCCCGCACCACGGAATTTCAGGACGTATAAGAAATTGTCATTCGCTTCTGCGATGGCCGGCAGGGAACCACCTTCCCGAAGGGGCGTGATATACCGAATAACCTGTACTTGTCTGATTTCCGGTTGAATGATTATAAATTTTTATTTTTCCTGATTACATTTACAAGAGCATAAAGCTAGGTTAAAAACGCTTAAAGCCTAAAGCCTAAAGCTTAAAGCCTAAAGCTGTAAGGCAGAACGCTTAACGCAAGAATTAATAATTGATAATTAATAGTTAATAATTGAAAAGATTTTTATTTGTTATCCTGATCTCCGGAATATTTAAAAATGCTTTTCCTCAGGCCCAGTATGTTTCCTTCCGCATAGATTCAGCAGTGAGGGCCGCCATTGAAGCCCGCCAGATTCCGGGACTGCAGATTGCCGTGGTAAAATATGGATTGATTCTTAAAAAGGGTAACTACGGATTTGCCAACCTGGAAGATCGCGTACCCGTGACCGATAGTACCATATTTTCCATTGCTTCCATGAGTAAGTCATTCACCTGTGCGGGAATTTTATTGTTAATGGAAGACGGAAAACTAAGTCTGGATGATTCTGTTGGAAAATATATGGATTCTCTTCCGGACAGTTGGAGAGACATTACATTCCGGCAGCTGATGAATCACACAGCCGGACTCTGGGATGATTGGGAAAATGAAGATGATAATTTTTTCTACACAAAAACTACCGACAGTGCATTCCTTGCTGCGTTTAAAAACTCACCATTGAAATTTCAGCCAGGACAGGGATTCAGTTACAGTTGTGGCCCGTTTATACTTGGACTTATAATCGCAAGGGTATCAGGAGAGATCTTATCCGGATTTTATGAAACACCGGATTTTTGATAAACTTGGAATGACGAATTCCTGCATCAATGATGCAGACAGTATCATACCAAACCGCGCAGCAGGATATACTATTAAGCGATCAGAAAATTATTCATGGCCGCCAAATTTCTGCTGTTGCGCAGTCAAGAGGTGATGTCGGGGTTCTAACGACCGTGACGGATATGCTGAAATGGTATGCCGCATCTGCAGGATAGTTCCCTCCTCAAACAAAGCAGCATTGACATGATGTTTGCTCCGTCTCTGTTAAATGACAGCAGTAAAACGGCGTATGGTTTTGGATGGTTCGTTGGTCCGTACAGGGATCATGCTGTTGATCACTCAAGACGGTGCATTCAGAACCGGTTATAGTTCAGTGATAGATATGTTTCCTGAAGATCATGTTTGTATTGTTATTTTAAGCAATCGCAGATGGAGCGGGAATTCACAGATGCCAAGGATATAATCGGTTTATTCGATCCTGATTATGGTCGTTGCATCACAGATGAAAAGGGATTCTACCGATCCCGATTCGGTGCGTATGTTATTACTAAAAAGTGATTTTACTGAACTGGGCCTGAATTTGGATACGACCCGGAAACTGATGAGGGAATTGCATGTAGCCATATTATCCTGCAAATGATGAGGAGCTTGATATGTTCAGGAACATCACAGAATTTAATTTCATCAGAGCGATCAAACCTTCCAAACCAAAACCGGATATATTCGGGGATATCATCAAGGGCATCTATCTATATGAAGTAAAGTGCAAGGACCAGCCCACAAGGTATTTTGCATTTTTCCTGGACCCCACAGGGAAACTTGTTTATTTGGATTTAGAAGAATAAAAATGGTGTTCAGTTAGCACAGGAAACACCCGCTTGTACACCCATAACAAGTGCTGTAATATTTATCTGACCTCCCTGACTTGCCGTGCCACTTGAAGAAATCATGACTGTATCGCCTGATTGCAGATTTACAAATACTGTAAATGGAACAGGAGGATTGTTAACAATAGTAATACCTGCAGAATCGCGATATGAGACCGAGCTGATTGTCCCTCCATTCCCGCTTACACCTGCCAGGTATTCAACCTGCTGACTAAAAGTAAGGGCAGTGGGATCCGAATAAGTAATATTACAGGTTCTTGGGCTACTGGAATTTTTTTTGCAGGACGAGAAAATAGCAATAAGTAATATCAGTGACAGAATTTTTACTTGATTTTGTTTCATCGCCTGAGTTTTATGAAATAGTACGATTAAAAAACTATGTCGGTCAGCTTTAGGAAGAAAAATAAAAGGATACTGTCAATAAATTAATTACTGCAGGCGTAACCATTTTGAAGACTGTCTGATGTAATATAAATTATTATGGCTCCCCCAGCGTTAGCTGTTCCCTTTGCTGAAATAGTCGCATAAGCCCCTGATTTGAGATTTACATATACAGTTAGGGGTAATATTGGATTCTGAACGGTTGTTGTTCCGGCAGAATCCAGATAGGAGACTGAAGTTATGGTTCCGCCGTTACCCGAAGTACCTGCCAGATACTGAACCTGCTGGTTCTTCGACAATGGGTTAGTGATTGTATAGGAGATCGAGCAGGTTATCACATTGTTGTTCGCGGGGGTTTTGCTGCACGAAAGTATTAGTGATATGAGCAGTGACAGGATTAATACTTTCAATTTCACGGGGTGCATATTTTTTCTATTAATAATGTAAATATAAGATGGGTATTTCGTTTAGCCGAATCGGGATTGGCTTCGCTAATATTGACAGTGTTGAGATTAGCTTCGTTGACAGAGATTAACTGCGTTGAGATTAGCTTCGCTGATCGAGATTAACTGTGTTGATCTCAGGGGGGAGGCTAACATAAAAAGCCCTGCGTGCCTTCGCGCACTTGCGTTTTTATCTATTCATCGCTTTGGCGAACAAGTTCGCCAGTCTCTGAAAGACAAAACCCTCCGCATTACGCTGGAAGGGCATTTTTATGTGCGGAAGAGGAGATTCGAACTCCCACGCCAGTTACGGCGCTACCACCTCAAAGTAGTGCGTCTACCAGTTTCGCCACCTCCGCAACCTGGACTTTAAAATGGACTGCAAAAATAGCTTTTCCGCTCAATAAATCCCAGTTCCTAATATCCGAAGCATTAAATGCATCAGTTTTTCTTTATTACAATGCGAAATGTGGTTCCCTTTCCTACATCAGATTGTTTTACAAATAATTCGCCTTTATGATAGGTTTCCATGATCCGTTTAGACAAAGAAAGCCCTAGTCCCCAGCCTCTTTTTTTTGTAGTAAATCCCGGATCAAAAACACGGTGGATATTTCCTGTCGAAATACCTTTTCCCGTATCACTCAAATCAATGAGCACCTGTTGCGGTTCATCCTTTATTTTTACTTCAATGATTCCCATTCCCTCCATCGCATCCAGCGCATTTTTCAATAGGTTCTCTATGACCCAGTCAAAAAGTGGTGGTGAAATATTTGCTTCCAAATGCTCGTGACCATTCGTCTCGAAGTAGAACTGAACTTTTGAAGTAGTCCGTCCTCCGCATATAATCGAGCATTTGTTGTATCTGGAATACCAGGTCAGATTTTTCCAGCTGCGGGATGCTACCGATTTTACTGAATCTGTCGGAAACCAATTTTAGTCTGTCCACATCTTTTTGCAGTTCAGAAACTGTTTCACCGGAAATCCCTTCTTCCTTTCAGCATTTCAATCCATCCCTGCAGCGACGACAAGGGCGTTCCTAACTGATGAGCTGTTTCTTTGGCCATTCCGGCCCAGACCTGATTTTGAGTCGCCCTGTTATGCGAAGTGATGGAATAGATAATAAAAAAAACCAGGACAGCCACCAGCATCAGTTGTATGATCGGAAAATAACGAACCTCGTCCAGCAATGCGGTATGACCATAATAATAACGATTGGCAGTATATGGTGAATCACTCCATTTGATTTCCAGTGGAGGATTTTGTGAACGATAATATAGCCAACTGCTTGGGTAGATAAGATTTGTCGCTTTCAATTTTCAGAGAGTCCAGGTTAAAATAATTCGTGATACTGTCATTCTCGTTTGTTTCAATGATGGGAATGGAATGTTGTTCATTTCGGATCAGGTTTGGGAGGGTCAGATCAGGATTTATTACAGCTTTACTCGCCGCCAGCCATTGTTCTATTTTCTGTTGTTCTTCACTTTGAATCTTCTGAGCCAGGAATTGTGAATAGAAGATGGTGCCGCAAACAATAGTAATTCCAAGAAGGGCAAGGAGCCAGCGCCAGTTAAATCGAAATCCGATCATGCCGCTAAAGTAGGTCAAAGCACACGAATTCATTTTTCACTTAACGTTTACAGGGCAATGCCTTACTTTTGGCGCGGCTTTTTTATTCCAAAGTTTAATTACAGATTGGCTAAAGTATCGGTTGTTATTATCAATTTTAACGGGAGAAAATACCTGGAGCAGTTCCTGCCGTCCGTACTGGCAAGCACTTATTTCAATATGGAGCTCATCGTCGCCGATAATGCTTCAACAGACGACTCCCTGGAATTCCTTCGCGGGACCTATCCTGCCATCAGGATCATTGAGTTGAAGAGAAATTACGGGTATGCCGGAGGCTACAATGAGGCTCTGAAGGAAGTGCAGTCGGATTACTACGTTTTGCTGAATTCGGATGTTGAAGTCCGTCCGGGATGGATTGAGCCGGTGATAGAATTAATGGAAAGGGACCGCGGAATAGGGGCCTGCCAGCCGAAAATTTTAAGCTATCAACAAAAGGACCAATTTGAATATGCAGGCGCTGCCGGCGGTTGGCTGGATTGTCTGGGATATCCCTTTGCACGTGGTCGGATTTTTGATATTTGCGAAGTGGATGAGGGTCAGTATAACGATAACCGCAAAGTTTTCTGGGCCAGTGGGGCGGCACTCTTTGTAAGGGCTGAATTATTTTTCAAGGCCGGTGGTATGGATACTTATTTTTTTGCGCATATGGAAGAGATTGATTTCTGCTGGCGCCTGCAATTGCTGGGATATAGTATTTACGTTTGCCCTGCTTCTGAAGTGTATCATGTAGGCGGTGGGACTTTGCCGAAAGGAAATGAAAGAAAAGTATTTCTGAATTTCAGAAATAATTTAATTATGCTGGCGAAAAATCTTCCGAAGCGACAGTCTTTCTGGAAGATTCCACTACGTTTTCTGATGGATTTTATCTCAGCATTTAAGTCTCTTTTTGCCGGACAGTTTGTCTATTTCCTGGCAGTGGGAGAAGCGCATCTGGCCTTCTTAAAATGGCTTATATTCAAGCGAAAGGAAAGTGTTTTCCCTGTTCAGCGAAAGGCCCGTTTGTCGGGCTGGTACATGAATAGTGTGGCCTGGAAGCATTTTGTATTGGGGAAGGAAAGATTTGATGAAATTGTGGGTGGTAAAAGATGATTTTTTGATTGAATCTGCTATTTTTGCGCTGTAAATAACTGATTCTTATGCATGAAGAAGTAGAAGAGTATAAAGATCCCATGTTGAAAGATATCAAGTATAACTGGGTGGATTCTTCGGTTTTTTTATTTTACCTCGAAGTTTTTTGCATTATTGCGCTTTTGATAGGCGGCTCTTACGGTTTGTACGCGCACCGTTATAAGGGCAAACCGGAAGTTGTAATTCCTGCCAATACCCAGTATACACCCGAATACAAGTAGTAAAAAGTTTTCAAAAGGAGGCAGGGAATTCTTATTTTTGCTGCCCCTGTTCAGTTCTTATAATTGATTGATTAGCGGAAGTAGCTCATTTGGTAGAGCACGACCTTGCCAAGGTCGGGGTGGCCGGTTCGAGCCCGGTCTTCCGCTCTCATCCGCCGGATCCCGCGCCTCGCGGGAGAAGGCAGATCTTCCTCCCTCTCGAAAGTCGGAGGAATTTTTTTTGACCACACCCTGGTGGCGGAACAGGTAGACGCGCAGGACTTAAAATCCTGTCTGCAGAAATGCGGGTACGGGTTCGATTCCCGTCTGGGGTACATTTTAGGCTGAACGCCTAACGCTGAATGCCAAACGCTTAATGCCGCTTCATTTCAAATGAGCGGTTTTTTCATTTCTAACATATTCGATACATTTCGTTTCAACGACTGCCATTGTCCATAACTGGAGACGTAAAACCAATAAATCGGGCATTTATCCGGTCCATCTGCGCATGTAGCCGGCTTTATGTATTGGGCTTTAAGCTATAAGCTTTGGGCGTATACTGTACACACTCTGCAATTTCCCTTTTCTATAACCCCATTTTTGTGATCAACAGGGTATACGGTAAAGGTAATGATTGGCTGTGAAGAATAATATTCTCAATCATCCCCTTGAAGCTTGCAGATACTGCTGTTGATTATTTGTTCATTTTAAAAAAATTTAAAAATCCAAACTATGGGAATGCGTGGCCAATTTCTCAGGACATTTTCTTACCTTTTATTCAAAAGTAATGTCTCAGGATGCATATGTGCAAAGAGAAAAAGTTACTCTTGCTTCCGAAATTGTACAGGAATTTCTACCCTGTATAGAAAGTGCGGCTGAACTGGAAGGCAAAATGAAAATAATGTCAGATAAGCTGATGCCACTGATGGACTTGTTTGCGGATCAGGCTGAGGCTAATGCAGTTCTTTTCAGTCAATTCGCCAATGCTTATAGTGATTTTGTTAAAGATTATTTAGCTACCAACCTGCTCCTTTATAATTTTCAACAGTCCATTGTTAATAAAACGACAGAACTACTTGGAGAATACGAACGGGCACTAAAAAGTTGAGCTGTTAATTTTTTATTTTCTTTGGGGAGGATGAAGTATTGAATTAAATGAAAAGTTTTGTCGATAGTGTTTCAAAACCCACACCTGCATTGACACCGCTTACTATAACCGTTTTTTACAATCCTGTTGATTTTTCCATAGCTTCTGTATAACGGGTCCCCATGATTTTTATATTTGAAGAAGCATATTCAATTTCCTGAAGCTCTGCCTTTGTTAATTGTATGGAAGCAGCACCGTTATTTTCAGTCAGTCGGTGCAATTTTGTAGTACCGGGTATGGGAACGATCCATGGTTTTTGTGCCAACACCCAGGCCAATGCAATTTGTGCCGGAGTGGCATTTCTTTTTGCCGCAAACTGACCGAGCAGATCCAAGAGAATCTTATTGGCAATACGGGCTTCTTCCGTGAATCTGGGAAGAACCTTACGAATATCACCATCACCAAACTCCGTGTTTTCATCAATTTTGCCGGCTAGAAATCCTTTTCCAAGGGGACTGAAAGCTACCAGGCCGATGCCGAGTTCTTCAATGGTGGGGATTATTTCCACTTCATGCTGTCTTGTCCAGAGTGAATATTCACTTTGCAAAGCAGCAACCGGCTGCACTGCATGTGCCCGGCGGATAGTGCTGGCTCCCGCTTCGGAGAGTCCAAAGTATTTTACTTTGCCTTCTTTGATTAAATCTTTTACTGTGGCGGCAACGTCCTCAATGGGGATTTTTGGATCAACCCTATGCTGATAGAGAAGGTCTATTACATCAGTCCTCAGTCTTTTAAGTGAACCTTCAACGGCTTTTTTAATATTATCAGGATGACTGTTCACACCCACCATTTTGCCATCCTTAATATCAAATCCAAATTTTGTAGCTATCACTACTTTATTGCGAAAAGGTGCCAGTGCTTCTCCCACAAGTTCTTCATTGTTGTAGGGACCATATACTTCTGCAGTATCAAAAAAAGTTATACCCTGTTCAACAGCTTTACCCATTAATACAATCATATCTTTTTTCTCAGGAAATGGTGTATAAGAAAAAGTCATCCCCATGCAACCAAGGCCGATTGCTGAAACTTCAAGACCGTTGTTACCAAGTTTTCGTGTTTGCATATTTTTAGTTATTTAATTTATTGCTTTAATGTAAAACTATTTGTGTGCATACCTCGCATCTTCAATTCAATTTGGATTCCAGGGCGATTGGACTAACATCTATAAGTTCGAGCGATTTTACCATGTCTTTCGTACCTGTTTTGTACTTCTTGAAATGAGGCGTTTGCAGGTGCGCCCTATATGCACTGTCACTTGCATAAACCTCCAGCACAATAACATGAGTAGGATTATTTTTTTCATTAACTGCATTCATCAATAGAACACCTGGTTCTGAGCGTATGGCAGATTCGATGCCCTCTCCGAGCAAAACTTTATAACTTTCGAGTTGGGCCGAATCAATTATGAGTTTTGCCATTCGCACGATTTGTTTTTTTTCCTGGGCAGACGCGCTTGCGCATAAAACAAATACCCCCATTATTGTAATTAGAAAACCCAGGCTTGCTTCTTTTATTTTCATTTTTGTTAGTTAAGTGACCTGTAGTGTTTCCTGACCTCGCTGGGGATTGAACTTTGCTACAGTATCGGGTTTTATGATTTTAGCCATAATAGTTCAAATCAGAATTCGAAATTAATGCAAGTAATTAACCTGATTTGCATTAAAATTGAATTCTGACATTTAACGATAAAGCTCAAAAGAATCGCTTTTCTTTGGGTACCAAAAAGTCTGAAGTGAACTGAAAAATGAGCCTGCGATTTTATAGGTTAACAGCGAACTTTTCAGGTTTTGCATCATTTCAAGTATCCGCAATTCACCGTAAAGTAGATTTGTACGGAGATTGATGAATCAAATTAAATCGTTTAGTTATTCAAACAGAGCACGTTATGATTAAAAAAATTTTGTTGAGCCTCGCGATTTTGGTTATCATCATTCAATTTGTCCGGCCTGCAAAAAATTTATCAGGCGATACCAGCATGGATATAGGTACATTATATCATGTTCCTGAAGATGTAAAAGCAATCTTACTGAGATCCTGTGCCGACTGTCATTCCAATAAAACGGTTTACCCATGGTATGCAGAAGTGCAGCCTGTGGAATGGTGGCTGAATGATCATATAGTAGATGGCAGACGGCATCTCAACCTGAATAATTTTACCACTCTCAGACCCGCTGTGCAGAAGAAAAAGATGGAAGAATGTATAGAACAGATCAAGAAAGACGAAATGCCGTTGAACTCGTACCTGTGGATCCATAAAGATGCTCAGCTCAATGAAGCCGATAAGCAGATATTATATACCTGGTGCAACCAGGTAATCGATACATTAAAGGCGACCTATCCGCCTGATAGTTTGATACTGAAAAAAGAGAAATGGCAGCATTGAACATAAAACTAAACAAACAGATAAATAGCAGATCAGTATGGATCATCCATTTTATTATTTGGGCGTCCATATTTATGCTGCCCTTCATTTTTATTTCTGAAAATCAGACACTGAGAAACAGTGATGAACTTGACTTCAGGAATTTGAATGCAGCAACAAATATTTTGTGGATGGGTTTCTTCTATTTAAACGCATTAGTACTTATCCCCAATTTCCTTTACAAAAAGAAATTTGCTATTTATATCGGTTCTCTGATTGCATCATATTGTATCATCATGCTGCTTCATGGTGTATTGTTCATACCATTCATACATCGTCACCATTTTAATTTTTTAATTTCAGCACAGCATAATGCCGTTCCATTTCTTTTTACAATAATGGTGAGCACTACATTCAAGATCGTATATGATAAATTCAAGGCCGATGCTAATGCTGCAACCCTGCGTCAGGAAAACTTGAAAACTGAACTGGCTTTTCTCCGCTCACAGGTCAGCCCTCATTTTTTATTTAATGTGCTAAACAATATTGTGGCGATGGTAAGACTAAAAAGTGAAGAGCTTGAGCCAACTGTCATGCGGTTGTCATCATTATTGCAATATATGCTCTATGAAGGTGATGAAGAGAAAGTGCTGCTGAAAAATGAAGTTGAATCATTACAGGATTATATTGAGCTTCAAAAACTGAGGGTTAGTCCGAATCTGAATTTGCAGGTTCATTTTAACGTGAAGGAAGAATGGCATTCCATTGAGCCAATGCTGCTGATACCTTTCGTGGAAAACGCATTTAAACATGGAAACGGTCTGCCTGGGGATTCGGAGATCATTATTGATTTGAATGTGGAAAATAACGAACTTGATTTTAATGTGAAGAATAGATTCGTAGGCAACGACAGGGCTAAAGACAGGACCTCAGGTATCGGATTAGCGAATGTAAAAAGACGGCTTGATTTACTTTATCCTAAAACACACATATTAAAAATTGAAAATTCGAACGGCTGGTATAATGTGGACTTAAAACTGTGTTTAAAATGAAAATGAATTGCATTGCGGTTGATGACGAACCTCTGGCATTGAAGCTTCTTGCTGACAATATTGGAAAAGTCGCCTATTTGAACTTAGTGGCGAAATGCAGCAATGCTTTCGAAGCCATGAATGCATTGCAGGAAAATAAAATCGATCTCATTTTTATTGATATTCAGATGCCTGGATTAACCGGACTTCAGTATATCTCAACATTGGAGAATAAGCCACTGGTTATTTTTATTACCGCCTATAAACAGTATGCCCTTGAAAGCTATGATCTTGCTGTAGTGGATTACCTTGTTAAACCGGTTTCCCTGGAAAGATTCATAAAAGCCTGTAACAGGGCGAAGGAGTTGCATGATCTGAAAACGATCAAAACTATTTCCCCGGAACCGCTTCAACAGGAATATTTTTTTGTGAATTCAGATTACAGCCAGATAAAAGTAATGTTCAATGATATTGTATGGATGGAGGGATTGCGTGATTATGTGAAAATCTATCTGAAGAACAGCAACAAGCCTCTTGTAATCAGAAGCAGCCTGAAATCAATAGAAGAACAACTTCCTTCAAACAAGTTTATACGAATACATAAATCCTATTTGATTTCTGTTGAAAGCATTATCGCGATTCGAAAGAACAGCGTATTTATAAAGGATAAGGAACTGCCTGTTGGAGATACTTACCGCGAAGGCGTTGATAAGTTGATTACTAAAAAATCGTGACCAATGAACCTTCCTTCATTCCCCCGAATTATTAAGTTATAGTCTTTGGAAAGGTTCTATTAAAAAGTTGTATAAACCAGATCAATGATTTTAACTTTTGATTGTGCTTTGGAAAATATATTTTAATCCAAAAGCTGCATACATTAGATCTGCCTCTTCATCTCTATCGTATGCTGAAATGGATTGGTTCTTTTTTGATCATAATTGAATTCACTCATCCGGCATCTGCGCAGACGCTCCTTTCTGGCAAAATATTTAAAAAACACAGTCACGAAATTGTCCCAGGGGCAAATATCAGAAATCTGACCAATGGTAAGCATGCCGTATCTGACCAGGGAGGCAATTTCAAAATACCAGCCATGGCGGGTGACGCCGTTATTTTCTCATCTGCGGGTTATATCACCGACACTTTGAACATAAAAAATGTTGATTTACAGGGGCCCTTACATGTAGATCTGAGGCTCAATGTGGTAGTTCTGGAAGATGTTGAAATTGACCAGATGGCTAAATATGTTCAGGATTCAATCCAGAGGAGGGAGGACTATGCTTATCTTCTGAACAAAAAGCATCCTGTTAAGTTTATGAATGAGAAACGGCCAGGAGATAATCCTGGTTTTAGTTTCAGTCCCATCGGTTATTTTTCCAAGAGTGAAAAAAGAAAACGCGAATTAAAGAAAAGGATTAAAGAGGAAGATGAGGCAGAATATATAGATGTAAAATTTTCCCAGTCGATGGTTGCGTGGCTGACTCGTCTTGACGGTGATACCCTGCGACTTTTTATGATGACTTATCGGCCCAGTTATTCCTTTTGCAGAGCGGCAACAAACAAGGATATGTTTTTATACATCAACGACAAATTCGTATTGTTCAAAAAACAAAGAATCGCTAAGACTTAACCTTTAATTTGAGCCGAGAAAACTTACATGCGCGGCAACCGCAACCCATTTATTCTTCCTTTTCACATAAACATCCTGGTAACAGATCTTAAACTTAGTTTCTTTATTGTCTGCTTCCATTTTATTATTCGTCCATGCAGTGACCAAACCTACCTCGCCGGATAACAACCTCACTTCAACACTGTCAATATCTACAGAAACCACCTTTTGATTTGGCGTGAAGACACTGGATAAATTATCTGCTTTATTTCTTTTAGCACCTCCGGGGTTGATCAGCATAAAATCATCAGCGAGTATAGTACTGAGGGTAGCAGTATCCCTGTTAACTATGGAGTTTAGAAAGTCCGTGTTGAGCTTTTTTAGTGTTTCAATATCACTGTTTTGGCCCAGAGACCGAAAAGAACAAAGAATAAATAAAGTATTCAGGAATATGGCTGCCTTCATGATGTTCAATTAAAATGAATTAGATGAAATACTGTCATTCAAATTTAGTTTGTGTGGCCATAAATTGGCCCATCATTTGAATCTGATTAGCTTTTTTAACCTTTTTATACTGATGCATTCGACCACCCCGACTGCGCTTTATCTCCCTTATCTAATAGGTGAATAGATAGCAAATAATCGGTGAACAGAGCCGTTTTTCATCCGTCAGGTCAGGAACTTGCCGATTGCTTGCTTTTAAATTCTGGATATTTTAGTTAGTTTAAATCTACCATGGCAATCAAAAGAGGAGATACACCATTTATCGGAATCCGCGACGGGATATGTGGCTATATGTCCCATGGTATCAATATAATACGCAAATCCACCCCGCTGACCGGCCCAAGGGTTAGGAAGGACCCTGCTTTCAAAGGATTCCGCCAAAGCGGCAACCGGATGAAGGAGGCTTAACCCAGGTGAACACGATCAGAGAAGGGGCTCATTCCTGACAGAGCGCTACCTGAGCTGGATCAAGTCCACATCAAGTCCAGTAAATGGTGGACTTGATGTGGACTTGATAGCCTACGGGTAATACCCCGGTATGGCGATGGAGATAAAAACGGCAACATTTCTAATTCACAAGTAAACATCTGATCTTTATCAATAATAAAAGATCATATGTTCACCAGAAGTACACAGCATTTAATTTTCCTTGTTATTCTCATTTCTGCTCTTCAATCCTGCAATCAGCCGGTACAGGAAAACAAATCCACCGATTCCATATTTAACAAGGATAATCTGGCACAGCATATCATCGTGCTGGCATCTGATTCGTTTCAGGGAAGAAAGCCCTTTACACCGGGAGAAACCATGACGCTGGCTTATTTGGAAAATCAATTCCGTGCCATAGGCCTGGAACCGGGCAACGGGATAAGCTATCTCCAGGATGTACCCATGGTACAGATCACACCACATCCCGATTCTGTGATGAAGGTTGAATCTGCCAAGGGCAATTTTATACTTCACAACGCAAGTGACTATGTGATAACGACGGAAAATACAGATTCAGTTGTATCTCTTAATAAAGATGAACTCATATTTGCCGGATATGGTGTGGTTGCTCCCGAATATAACTGGAACGACTATGCGGGAATAAATGTGAAAGGGAAAGTGGTGCTGGTCATGGTGAATGATCCTGGTTTCGGAACGACGGATACGAGTATTTTTAAGGGGAAGACCATGACTTACTATGGAAGATGGACATACAAATATGAAGAAGCAGCAAGACAGGGTGCAAAAGCCTGTCTGATCATTCATAATACAGACGCAGCCTCTTATCCCTTTAGTGTTGTACAACATTCCTGGGGATCTTCCAATCTATACCTGGATAAGAGAGGGATCAATCAGGTGCATTGTGCCTTACGGGGATGGGTAAGCGCAGATGCGGCAAAAAAATTACTGGCAGCAGCCGGGAAAGATACGGCATTACTCGTGCAGGCAAATAATCATGGCTTCAAGGCAATTTCATTGCATGAAAGACTTTCCACCAGCGTAAGGGTGAATGCAGTATATAATTTATCTCATAATGTAATTGCAAAAATTGCAGGAACCAAAAGGCCGGATGAATATATTCTTTACACGGCTCACTGGGATCATCTGGGTATTGGAAAACCAGATGCTAATGGCGACTCCATCTTCAATGGGGCCATCGACAATGCAAGCGGTACGGCCGCACTCCTTGAAATGGCAAGAGCCTTTAATAATCTGAAGGAAAAACCTGAAAGGACAATTTTATTTCTTTCAGTAACCGGGGAAGAGCAGGGACTTCTGGGATCGGAATATTATGGTCAACATCCAATCTATCCTCTCAAAAAAACAGTGGCCAATTTAAATATGGATGGTATCAAACCATTTGAAAAAAGTAATGATGTCGTTATTACAGGTTATGGACAAAACGAACTGGAGGATTATGTGGTGGATGCAGCAAAAATTCAGGGCAGGTATATCGCACCCGAAGCACATCCTGAAGCCGGACATTATTTCCGCTCCGATCATTTCAGTCTTGCTAAAGTAGGTGTTCCCGCACTCGACATTTCCGGAGGAATTGATATCGTTGGGAAAGGAAAGGACTACGGCAGGAAACAACAGGATGACTATGTTGCCCATCACTATCATTCGCAATCGGATAATTACGATTCCAGTTGGACATTTGAAGGAGGCATGCAGGATATGGAACTGTTATTTATGATCGGGAAGCGACTCGCTTTCGAAACAACATGGCCTGGCATGGAAGGCCGGATCTGAATTCAAAGCCATCAGAGAAAAGCAATAGGGTGGTCAGCTCGACAATTAAATATATTTATTGTAGGACTGCCCATCATTATTTTAAAAATGCTTCTTATTGAAAAAGATTATTTTTTTCCTATTATTAATCTATTGTCATCGTTGCACCGGGCAGACTAATAATTCATTCATTTTATCTGGATCTATTGATACAGATAGCGGAATGATAAGTCTTTATTCCCCTGGAAGTAATACCACTTTCCCGAAAGATTTTAATTTTTCCCCGGTTCCGATTAAAAATGGGAGATTCAGGATTGTAGGAAAAATTGAGGCACCTTGTGAAGTAGCGCTTATGTTAAAAGTTGGCGGACAGAATGCATATTTATCTGGTAGATTTTTTATAGAACCCGGAATTCAGAATATTATTTGTAATGCTGATTCTTTGCGCGAAATTCCAAATATAAAAAATGCTTCCATGTCGGAATATTTACAGGAATATCGTTCAACTGAATATCAATCTCTGGATACCATTAAAAATTGGGATGAAGAAAAGGCCGCGAGACATGAATACCTGCTTCAATATGCAAAAAAACATCCTGATTCCTATGTGGCTCTCTGGGAGATTTCATATTTGTCAGGTGGTGGATATGAATCGAAATTTGATTCGGCTTTCACAGTATTATCAGACAAAATTAAGTTTTCAAATCCTGGTACCAGGATTCAGGATGATTTAAATCATTTGCGATTAACAAAATCGGGTGCCGAATTCCCTGCAATGAATGCTTTTGACTTGCAGGGTAGGAGTCACGAAATTTCCTGGGGCTCTTTACATTCTAAATACATATTAGTTGATTTTTGGTTTGGCCATTGCAGTGCCTGTATTGGTCAGTTTCCTAATTACATTAAAATCGTCGATGAATATCGAAATAGAGGTTTTACGATGATCGGAATTTCAGATGATACTTCAGCAGTTAATATAACTGCATGGAAAGAAGTTGTTAAGAACAAGTCATTGAACTGGAGCCAGTTTAGGGTGCCCAAGGAAACAACATCCAATTTGCGTATTAGTTATTATCCGACAAATTTTCTGCTGGATGGTTCCGGGAAAATTATTGCATAGTAATATGGATACGAAACAGGTATCCGATTTTCTGGCAGCAAAATTAAATTAAAAAAACCCCGGCGCTTCCGGGGCTTTTATCTTTTTCGAAGGGTTTAAATCAATTATGTAGTTCCACATCAAAATTTACATTTGGAGGTGGCGGCTGGTGATGATGGTCATACCATTCTCTTGAATGGTGGTGATACGTGTCATAATAATGACTCTCGGCACATCCCGACATCGAAAATGCCACCATAAAAAGAAAAGCCGCAAGTCCCAACAAGTTTCTTAAAGTATATTTCATATTAATATCAATTATACCTCTATATAGGTAAGAACCATGCCAGTGCCTAACCCCTTGTAAATATGATTTTCCGGAAGAATTCGAGCGGGATGTGTAGATAATGCTCCACGAGCTACCAGTAATATTAACAAAGGCTTTTGAAAATCAACAGACTGTTATAAGATGCATGGATCAGGTCACTGAACCCTGACGTGTTCCACCTTATTAAGCGTAGTCGAAAAGAACAATTTCGCCAATCCATTTTTCCCAAGGGTTCGCTGAAGAATAGAGAATGAATTATATACAAATATGGATCCGGCCGCACCGATAGTCGTAGCCCAGACATGGTAAATATCACGATGGTTTAATACGTACGGAATTGCATCGCCAAAACTGCCTGCCTTATGCCTGTCCTCAAATGCCTTTTCAAGTATGACTACGATCGCAACGGCAGCGCTATAAAGTAATGTGCGCAGGACTACGTCAACGATTGGGGGATGTCGCTGCACCCAGGAACCAAGCGTAATGAGTTCCATAAGGATAATAACTTTCGACATTACAAGGGCACCTATAATTGCCTGCGATAAGCCGGTGAATTCAATGTCATAATCTTCCAGGTAGAGTTTCTTCATAACCATCATTAGTATGAATACGATGGCGAAATAGGTGGCAGTTCGCAGTACAACTTTAATTTCTTCGAAAATCTTTTTTAGAATTTTCATATAAATAATTTTGCGTGATCTCTATTTCCCTGCTGCTATTGCGAGTAATTCCTTATCATGATGTACCTTCACCTGGCACTTGTTGTCAAATATCATCGTCGCTCCATTTTCCGGCGTATACGCTGGCCAGTTAGGTAATTCCCTACAATTCGGATTACCTTTTTTTGCAAAATTTATCCAGGCACTGCTTACTTTATCCGCCAGTGCATAAGCTTCTTTTCCACCGCCCGTCATTTCCTCACATCTCTGAATGTTATTAAAAACAAAAGGAAGTTCCATGCAATGCATAGCTTTAAATGCAGTATCCAATACAGGAGACTGCCAGGTAAAAAGATACATATATACAGGTGCTGCTCCGGGTGTAACTTTTTGGTCTGCCTGCCTGATGGCTCCGGGCCTGAATGCGAAATCAATGTCTAAATAGTCTGATGGTTTAATCGTTTCGGGATAAGCTTTTAAAACTGCAGTCAGATAAGCCTCTGTCTTGTCACCATACTTTCTTTGCAATTTCGCTCTTGCACTATCCATGGTTATATCTCTCGACCCGGGAATAAACGGTGCAAATTCATTTTTAGTGGTGCCGACCAGCAGAGGTACATTTTTTGAAAGCTCGAGTGCAGCAGTTGAAGTAAGCTGGTAAGGAAGAAAATCATGATCATGAACGGGCCCCCATTGTAAACCAAATATGGGTCGCTCGTCCGGTTTTAACGACTGCTGAACCTTCATCAATGCTTTCTTCGCGGCTGCATACAAACGATCATAAGAAATTTTTTGCAAAGAATCTATCTGCCCATCCTGCAATCCCAATTCTGCCATTAATGTGGTGCCTACTTTTTTTGCGATCTCTTCTTCCGTAAAATCGCTCAGGTAACTGCCGCTTTCTACGATAGCTTTTTGAAACAGGCCCCTGGCTGAGGGTGCGCACATAAGAGAAGTGACTTTTGCACCTCCACCTGACTGTCCGAAAATCGTAATATTATCAGGGTCGCCTCCAAAATTTGCGATATTTTCTTTTATCCATTGCAGTGCCGCTACCAGATCCATTAACCCGGCATTGGCAGAATATTTATATTTTTCGCCATACGCTGACAGATCTAAAAAACCCAGCACATTCAACCGGTGGTTTACACTGACGACCACCACATCACCTTTCCTCGTAAGACTTTCCCCATCATAGGAGGGAAGTTCTACCGAAGATCCATTGGTGAATCCTCCACCATGGAGCCAGACCATTACCGGTTTTTTCTGAGTCGTGCCTGTGCTTTTTGTCCACACGTTCAGATTCAGGCAATTTTCATTTGTATATCCCCAGTCATGGTGAAAAGGAAATTCAAATTCATCAAAAACAGTTGTGGTAGCATCCATGGGGCATACGGGCCCGTATGTCATTGAGCTACGGATACCCTGCCAGGTGGAAGGTTTTTCAGGCGCCATGAAGCGTTGTGCTTTGGCATAAGGAATGCCCTTAAAAGTAAATATCCCATTATGAATATATCCGCGCAGTTTTCCATATTCAGTTTGTACAATGGCTATATCTTTACCTGCCATAACAGGAAGATTATTTTGGCATATAGCCATCACTGGTAGTAAACTTCCCAGGAAAAATATGATCAGGTTCCTTTTCATTTAGACAATTTGATACAATGGTAAAATGCTTTGCCGATACCGTCAAACTTTTTTGCTGCTTGTCTTTTGCAGATGCAAGATAAAAATTAATGTATGCGATATATTTTCCTTCTGACAGTTTCGACTTTTTTGGCCACATATAACGGAATGGCTCAGTCAAATCCCCAGCCTCGAATAGCTATTGCGGGACTAGGTATAGAATCGAGTACTTTTTCGCCGGCGCTTACAGATGAAGCGGCATTTCACGCATCTTATGGCAAAGATGTTTTTTCGGTTTATCCTTTTTTATCTCCTGAATCACCGCTTCGTTCACGTGCTGTTTGGATACCGACGCTGGTTGGTCACGCGCTTCCGGGAGGCGCAGTAACAAGAGAGGCCTATGAATCTTTAGTGAATAAAACGCTTGATTCACTAAGAAAACATTTACCATATGACGGCTTATGGTTTGATATTCACGGGGCCATGAGTGTGGTTAGCCTTGATGATCCTGAAGGTGACTTTATTGTAAGGATCCGTAAAGTTGTCGGAAAGAAAACGATCATTTCAACTTCCATGGATCTGCATGGAAATGTTTCCTGGCGACTGGCAGAAAATTCTGACCTGATCACCTGTTATCGCAAAGCACCTCACGAGGATGCTATGGATACAAAGGAACGTGCTGTTGTAAATCTTATTGATTTGGTAGAAAGTGGAAAGGGAAAACCTTATAAAGCTTATGTCTCTATTCCTGTTCTCCTGCCCGGAGAAAAAACAAGTACGAGAATAGAGCCTGGGAAGAGTATTTACGCGGCGGTAAGTCCTGCCGCTTCTCAAACAGGGATTATCGATGCTGCTATCTGGATAGGATATGCATGGGCCGACGAGCCGCGCAATCACGCCGTCGTGATAGTTACAGGATTTGATAAAGAAAAAGCAATCCATACTGCTGAGCAACTGGCGCAGAATTTTTGGAAAGAGAGATTCAATTTTGCATTCGTCGCGCCCGTTGCGCCTTTGAATATTTGCCTGGATAGTGCATTAAAAAGTTCTAAACATCCTTTCTTCATCAGCGATATGGGAGATAATCCTACTGCAGGAGGTGCTGGTGATGTTACATGGACTTTAAAAGAAATTCTCTCCCGTCCTGAATTTAAGCCTGCTGATGGCCCCTCCCTTATTTACGCTTCGATCCCCGGGCCTGACCTGATTAAAAATGCTATCAAAGCAGGAGCTGGCAATCATGTGGAAGGTTTTGCCGGAGCACAGGTAGATTCCCGTTATGCACCTCCGCTTCTAATCTCAGGTATTGTTGAATCAATTCAGTATGGTGATAAAGATGCCGAAGTGGAAGCGGTAGTCAAGGTTGGAAGTGTTCATATTATTGTTACGCAAAAAAGAAAACCGTATCATAAAGAAATTGATTTCACCAGACTGGGACTAAATCCGAGAAAATCAGATGTCGTAGTAGTTAAAATCGGATATCTGGAACCTGAGCTATATGCCATGCGGGCGGATTGGATCATGGCACTCACACCCGGCGGCGTGGATCAGGATCTTGAGCGCCTTAATTATAAAAGAATTGAACGACCCATGTTTCCTTTCGATAAAACGATGAAGGACCCTGATCTCAGGGCCAGATTGGTGCCATTGTCAGATTGAATAAGGTCAATAACATCCTGTTATACAAGTATTCCGGATACGATTAAGTAACTTTAATTGATCTACTTATCCATGAAATATAAGGTCTAAACGATGAAATATTGTGAAAATAGCTCTATTTATATTTCTCCTGAGTTTGGGTCAGATCTCTTTTTCACAGTGCCTACCTCCTACACAAATCAAATCCGGTTCTTTAACTTATATTGAGTTACCTGTTTCCGATTCGATACAATTTAATTACCGGTTCTTCTATAAATTAATTGTTGAATGTTCCAGTGATCCAAATATCAGTTTTGGTCTTATACCGGGTGTAGATGCGTTGCATGTACTCGATCCTTCAGCACCCGTTCCTGATGCTACAATGCCGAATGGTCCGATGTTTACTTATGATTGGATATTAGATTCTGTGAAAAGAGTTACAGGACAGGTGGATCCCTGTGTATTATTATTACAACCCGCCTGTTATTCCATCTATTATTATCACACGGATGCCAACTCACCCGAAGTGTCAAATTCATTTGTCGCTTCCATGCTCAATTGCTGCAGGCCATTTAATTCAGCCAATATTGACTTTAATACAGATGTTTGGGGGCCTGGGTGCGGCAGCGGTAGTACGTTTACCGGAGCCATCGGTAATGGTCTGGTTAATTTTATAGTACTCCCTGCCTTAATAACAAGTCCGAAAAACAGCAGCCCTCACTTTACATCCAATGATACGATTCTGAGCATTTGCATCAACAATCCATTCTCTTATAATATTCATGCTTCAGATCCGGACAATGATTCGATCGCATATCATTTTGGAACTCCAAGAACATTTATTGAGAAACTTACTCCTGCCTGTTGTTGGCAGGAGGTTTTAGTTACCTGGTACCGGACATTTCCTGAAATTTCTTTTAAACAAGGATTCACCGAACAATTTCCTGCAGGACCAACTGTGACGCTCGATCCGAAAACTGGATTGTTAGCAGGAAATCTTACAGATACAGGAACTTTTGATATTTATGTCAGTGCAGTCGAATATCGCGCAGGCAAACTGCTTGATTCCATTTCACAGGATCTTTATATCAAAGCATATAACTGCAATGCCATGACTAAACCAAAAGCAATCATCCCCGATTCTCTTAACAACTGTAACGGCTTCACCCTGACTTTTCCAAATAACAGTGTTCCACAATATCCTGGTGTGGATTTTAACAACACTACTGTACTCTGGAATTTCGGAGATAATGATAGTTCCACTGATTTCACACCAACGCACACATATGCTGATACAGGAACATATCATTTGCGATTAGTTGTTTTTCCAGGTTTGCACTGCGCAGATACTACGACCGGTTTAGCGGTAGTGTATCCATACGTTAATGCAGGGTTTAGTTATTATGATTCCTGTGACGGCCAACCTGTAACATTTGTAAATAATTCTACTTCCTCTTCCGGAAAAATTACCAGCACTTTGTGGGAAGCATTCAAGGATACTGCACTTATATATAATTCATCGGAAAATAATGCATCTATTCCGTTTCCCGTTGCTCCAAAAACATATCACGTTTATCTGACCACCAGAAATGATAAAGGTTGTGTGTCTACAGATTCGCAATTTGTAAATATTGAAAAATCTCCGCAACCACTTTCTTTTCACGACACACTGTTAAGTTATGGTGCCACTCTTCAATTGAAAATCGATGACGGCAATTCAAATCAGGGTGGTCAATATCTCTGGTCACCTTCCTTCGGTTTAAGCGATCCTTTTTCACCAGATCCGGTACTCACCAGTACACTCGATAATATATATTATGTCTCAGTTAAAAATAAATATGGTTGCGAGATGAATGATTCTTTCAGCGTAAAATATTATAAGGGACCCTCTATCTACGTACCAAATGCCTTCACTCCAAACGGAGACGGTAAAAATGATATTTTCATACCCACCTATATTGGAATTTCGTCTTTGAAATATTTCAGGGTCTTTAACAGGAACGGACAACTTGTTTTTGAAACTGACCAACAGGTCAGAGGATGGGATGGTAATCTCCATGGTACTCCGGCACCGGAAGGCGGATATGTATGGGAGGTGTCGGGACTTGATTATCTGGGTAAATGGCAATCCAAAAGTGGCACCGTTGTTTTAATCAAATAAAAATATTGTTACCTGTAGACTCAGGTAGTTTGAATTCTCTGACCGTTGAATGCTAATATATCGAAGGAACTTCCCCTGCTTTAACCTGCGGAACCATATTATTATAATAGGGCGCATTGGTTTCAATCCTCGCATTTTGGCAAAGGACTAATTGCCATTGGTAACGCTTGTGCTGGTAAACTTCTACGAAACTTATATACTGGTCAATATTACCGGTCATGCTGGCCAGTTTGAACCTGACATTCGCCCTTCCATATATCCAGGCATAATTTCCATCAATTGAAGCAGTTACTTTTTCCGGAAGAATAAATAAATAAGTTATACGACCGGAAGCGATGTCCTTTAAGAAAGAAGATTTATTATCAATAACTCCACTTGAATGAATATAAATCAGGCTGTCAGCGAGCAACCCGGAAAGCAACGTCGTATCCCGGTGGGTCATTGCTTCTATTCTTCTTTTTTCAAGAGCAATAAGTCTTGGCCGGTCGTCGGACTGTGCATGTATATGGAGGCAACAGGCCAACAGGATACAGGCGGACAAGCAAGTGCGGAAGATTTTCTTTTGTTTCATCGAGTTATAAAAGGGTTGGATTTAACAAGGACCGGATTACTATATAAAGATCGTTATTCTTTTACTAAAACTACAATATCTCGTTCCAGCTATTTTTATCCGTCAATAGCAATTCACGCAACAGGCGAATGGGCGGCATGCCATTGTCCAGCATTTTATCATGGAATTTTTCAAGCGAATAGTTGGCGCCTTCCTGTTTCTGATAATCGGCGCGCAGTTTAAGTATTTCTAATTTGCCGATGGTGTAAAAAAGATATCCCGGATCAAATGTTCCGCGTAGTGCTTCCAGCCGTGACGGCTTTTCTCCCTGGTACCAGTTATCCATAAAGAATTTAGTGCCTTCATCAAGTGTCATACTCTGGCAGTGCGTTTTAACGGACACGCACAAACGACATAAACGGAGCAATGCATCGCCCGATTGAGCAAGCCGGTATTTAGCAGCGCGGACAGGGTCTCCATTATTTCCATAACCTTCATCCAGCATCATTTTTTCAGTGTAATGAGCCCAACCTTCAATAAATGCATAACTGCCAAATATCTTTTCAATCTTAGTTGCGGATGAAGCATTCAGATGCAGGAACTGTGTGTAATGACCAGGATATACTTCATGAATGGTGACGACATCAGTTGTATAATAATTGAATGAACGAAGCCAGTCTTCCTGCTGCTTGATTGTCCATTTCGGATCTACCGGAGTAATATAATAATATGCCTCAGTAGCTTTTGTTT
The DNA here is from genome assembly GCA_963730425.1 of uncultured Bacteroidota bacterium. Classification (GTDB taxonomy): domain Bacteria; phylum Bacteroidota; class Bacteroidia; order Chitinophagales; family Chitinophagaceae; genus Puia. Next base: position 45,976 of record CAVSRV010000005.1, read on the forward strand.
CAAAGGGTCCTGGCGTATCCATAGAAGCAGTACTTGTTTCGCGTGCATACTGCGGAGTTTCTTTCACTTTCACCCGCACTTCAGATGGCATACTGACAATTTTTTTGTCAACTAAATACTGACGTATAGATTCCATTGTTTTTCTGGCGCTTGGAATCAGGCTATCTGCAGTAGGATGATCGTTTTCCAAATCGTTGTATACATCAACTGGTTTTTTGTTGGGATTAATAATTTTGGCTGCGCTATTAAAAACTTCCTGCTCTTTTTTTAATTGTTCCTGGCCGATTTCAAGAATCTTTTCAGGGGAAAGACTGATATCCTCGCTGTAAAGCAGCATTTTCATGTAGTTATCCCGGCCAATGGCATAGTGATTATGAACTTTGGGAAGTTTTTCCTTTTCAAGGAAGGTTACATATCCATTTATTGCATCAATCGCTTTTTTATTTGAAGCTTTAAATGCTGCCACCAGGGTATCATTCTTTACATCTTTTAAGGCAATCACCAGGTCGGTTCCCAAAAATGAAGCCGAACCTTTAGCAACCTGTATAGCAGTCTCTACATAAGGTTTGGCGAGAGAGTCCTCGAGATTAGCCTTTGCGTAAGCAAATTGTTGTTCCGCCTGGTTTTCAATGGCGATGATTGACCTGATCCTGTCCTCAATGGGAGCAAAATTTCGACTTATATAAATATTTAGATCAATCATGGCCGGCATAAGTCATCGGGATTTACTGGTGTATGCCTTTAAATCTTCTATTTTGAAGATATCTGATTCGATTGCGAGTTTTAAAATCCTGTAATCATAAAACATTTTTTCGCTCAGAGTACTGGTATCTATGGCATCCAGCTTTTGATTATAATCTTTGAGTCTTGACAATTCTTTTTCAATGGATCCTTTACTTTTGTCCGTAAGCTTTCCATCATATTCATGAAAGCCCAGACCTACGCAGTTTGTGGCCTCCAGGCCAGGTAGCCCAGCAAAAAGCTATCGGAAAGTTGCTGGAAACCAGCATCTCCTGATCCTGCTTGTTTATCAGGGTTATTTAACTTGCAGCCTGAAAGGAGTATCGTACAGATTATGAAAAGAATAGTTGATTTTAGCATATGGAAATTATTAATGAATCGTTTCAAGAGAGTTAGTAAAACTTTAAGGCCGGTAAAATGAAATGTGGAAGTAAAAAGTAGTCAAAAAGACAATACTATCCAACTTAAAAATATATGTATGGTCAGAACTATTTTTGTCCTTTGTTTAATCATCGGCTTCTTTAAATCTCCGGCACAAAATAAGACGGCAGAAAGAATCATTTCATTCAGCGGATATTCCTGGTCAGTCCGTAATACGTCAAACAAACAGGGACCGGGACCAAATTATTTCGCTGATTCATGTGTGCAGGTAGACGGTTTGGGACGTCTGCATTTATGGATAGTGAAGGATGACAAAACAAATCGTTGGTTTTGTCCGGAGGTGACTACACTGGACAAATTTGGATTTGGAACCTATCAGTTCGTAGTAGAAGGAGCCATTGATCACTTCGATAAAAATATCGTGCTGGGTCTTTTTAATTATTCCGGAAATGATGGCTACGACGAAATGGATATTGAAATTGCGAGGTGGGGAAATAGCTCTTATCCCAATTTGAATTATACCATTTGGCCTGCGAAAAATGACAATGCTAAAAACAGCGCGACTACCAGGGAATTTACACTGAAATCTACTTTAAGTACCCACTATTTCCGGCGAAATGCAGACTCCGTTGTGTGTTCGAGTTTTGACAGTATCTCAACAGATTCAAAGAATCTTATTTTTTCATCCACATTTACAAAGCCAGTATCGTCCATCAGTAGTTTAGCAATGCCCGTGCATATTAATTTCTGGTTGTTTAACGGGAGTCCACCTGAAGATAATAAGGCTGTGGAAGTAATAATCCGCAGTTTTCAATTTACTCAATCGATTAAATGAAAGTCACGCCAGTCTTCATACCTGTCATTCTTACGAATGCTTCCCCTGCTTTCACTCCAAGTTCACGTCCCCGGAATTCTTCCATGGCAGCATGACCACACTGGTAAATGCCCGGGGGATCCTGACTCGCATGTGAATACACGGCTTTTCTTTTTTGTTCCTGGGTTGCTGAAATATCAACGTAGTCTGTGGGTTTAAAAATCATGGTTTGTTCCCCGGTACACACTTCAAAAAAATACAGATCAAATTTGTCCTTCGCTCTTATCCAGCATTGAATGGTGAGAAGACTGGCAATCTGATGATCCTTATGTGAATCCAGGGGCCAGTGGGTAAAAACAATATCGGGATTCTCCTGATTCAACATCTCCTGTAATTTGTGAACCCATTCATTGTTCATTACGGTGTCCCCGTCAATTTGCCCGGCGAAAACTGGTTTTGTATGAAGTATTTTGCAAGCCTCTATCGCCTCTTTGGACCTGATATCTGCTGCTTCACTGTGAGACTTTCCGGGTATACCGGCTTCTCCGCGGGTAAGATAAATGATGGTGACATCATGTCCTGCGGCTGAAAATCTTGCCAGTGTTCCACCACAACCACTTTCGGGATCATCCGGATGCCCGCCCACACAAACGACTTTCAATAATTTAGCAGGATCCTGCTGGGCCTTCAGGATGGAAGGCATGGCAAGAAGCCCGATTCCGGCAGCAGCATTTTTTACGAATCGACGACGGGAAGACTCTTTTTTCATTTTACTGTATAACTGCTGACCAAGATAAGACAGAATGCCCTGATTCCGGAACTTTGGATGTTCCAGCGCAACCCGGATATTCCGGGACCGTACTTATATTTTTGGAGAACCTGAAATCAGGATTTTAAATATTATACTGTTTTGTAAGCTTTTTCGTAAATTCAATGAACTTCAGGAGGCCCCGTGGTCGTGAAAAAATATATTACCTGTACGCTGCTTAGTATTACCATTTCGTACATCATTCATGCACAGGATAACGTACATCCCGATATCATACAAATCAGCAAACCATATGCAGATCAGAATCAGGGATCTTTCAGGGGTAAAAATTTGTTGTTTGAAGGGAATTGGGTAAAAGGGAGATTATTGACATCCAACAATTCGATTGTTACGAGCGATAGCTTTTATTTCAATTTTGACAAGATTGAGCATAGGCTGTTAATGACTTCTGACTATAAAAAAATGTTCGAGATTGACAGGAGAGAATATAAGGCGGCCTTGTTTTATATGAATGATTCGGCGTATATCTACAAACATATTTATTTTATTAACGATAAAGATTTGTTTCAGGTACTTGTGTATGATGAGAACAGATATTCATTATACAAAGTCATGCATACCAAATTAATCAGAGAGTCATTTACCATAGGCATTACTACCCCGGGCTCTACTGGTTTCAGGGAAAAATATGTGGATATGCCTGAATATTACATTTTTTTCCCTAACAGAGAATACAGGTCCGTTTTTACATTAAAAAAAGGACCCATTCAACGCATGTTTGAATTAAACCGGGACAGCGACAAAGTGAATGATTATTTAAAAATGACGGGTAGCAGGGTATACGATGAGAACGACATGATTCAGATGATTTTGTATCTGAACAAGGAAACTTTATAGGCAGTCAGGAGTTATGCGCCAATTAATTTCAGGAATACTTCTTTTTTTCTGCGGGATACATCAATAATATCACCATTTCTCATAGTAATCTGGCCTCCATCTCCGCGCACATATTTCGCAATTAAATTCAGATTGACCAGGTGGGAATGATGAACGCGATAAAAGCGGTAATCCTGTAAAAGTTCTTCAAAGTCTTTTAGCTGGCGGGTTACGAGCAAATGTTGATTGTTTTGCATGATGATCCTGGAATAATTGGAACTTGACTCAATACGAATGATCTGTTTTATCTGGATAAATTCAAGCCCGTCGTTGGTTGGTATGGCAATATGATCTTCCTGGCTTTTCGGATTGGCAAGATTTTGTTTAAGAAGTTCAGCCCTTTCCCTTGTCTTTTTTATATTGATATTTCCCAGGCGCTCGGTGGTTTGCTGGAGATCCTCGATAGCAACCGGCTTTACCAGGTAGTCAAAGGCGCTTATCCGAATGGCGTTTATGGCATAATGATTATATGCCGTAATAAATATTATTTCAAAATCAACTTCCGGAATCTGTTCAAGCATTTTAAAGCCACTCATTCGCGGCATTTCTATATCCAGGAATATTACATCGGGTTTATGTTGTTGAATCAGCCGGATGCCTTCTTCAGGATTTTGAGTTTGGGCAACGACTTTAATGTTAGGGCAGTATTCCCGTATTTTAAATTGCAGATTTTGCAGACTGTTTAGTTCATCATCTATCAGGACGGCTTTGAGGATCTGCATGAGAAACACATTTAATGGCAAATTCAATTCTGGTACCCGTTGGCTTATTTTCCTCGTCAAACAAATCAATAATATTTACGTTAGCTGGACGAGCCCGTTTCCCGGTTGAATATATTAATCCGGTCTTGTGTAAGTTTCATACCCACACTTTTATGGAAAGGTTTGTTGATCTGATTATAGATTCTTGACTGGTCGCGCCCGATTCCATTATCCTCTATAATATAGTGAATCATATTATCAATCAGCTTTACCTGCAGACATATTTTCAGATCAGTCCTGTCGCTGGGGCCAATTCCATGGTTGATGGCATTTTCAAGGAAAGGTTGAACGAGCAGGGCGGGAACCTGGAAATCACCCTGGCGTATTTGGGGATCTACCTGGCAGCAATAGTTAAATTTATTGTTGAAGCGCAGTTGTTCCAGGTCGATATACAATTGAAGTGATTCGATGTCCTTATTGAGTTCAATAAGATCTGTATTGCTGCTGTCCAGTATGCTGCGAATGAAACGGGCGAATTTATTCAGGTAGTCGGAAGCGAGTTTTTTTTCATTCTGCATGATAAAATTCTCAATGCTGTTCAGACTGTTGAAAAAGAAATGAGGATTCATTTGTGCCTGTAAAGCCTGCATTTCTGTTTCGGCTATCTTTTGTTTATACTGGGACACATCCTTTAATTTTTTTGCCTGAAAGGATTTGTACAGGAGGAAAGTAATAAAGACTGCCAGCAAGAATCCGATTCCCGTCAGGAAAAGCAGGATGTCTTTAAATGCTATTTGTCGTTTCTGGACATTCGTAAGTTCCTTTAGTGTATTATTTTCCAGTTCTTTTTTCTTGATGGTCCATTCCGACTCGTTGACGATTACATTGCGGCGGTTATTTTCTGAAAAAAGTGAATCACTCACTGCACGATACATTCTATAAAAGAATATCGACGAGTCCTTATTTTTTAATTCATCATATACAGATGAAAGTTGTTCCGCTGCTTTTGCCCTTCCCTCAGCATAATGCGTTTGTTCAGCCAGCAGGAGTGCCTTGGTGAGCAGGGATGTCTTTTCCCTGACTGGAATATGGTTCATGTATTTGGCCTCGGCGAGATACGCCTGGAATTCATTTCGTATATCGCCCGACTCCCTGGCGGTCATAATTGCTTTATCAAAATAATAGTTGGCTGAATCGTTCCTGTTGTGGATGGCGTGGAGTTTTGCATAACCTACATAAAACTGGGAAAGCACATAGTTCTCTTTCGGTCTGCAGGGCATAGGGCATACCCGTGTCGAGATTTCTTTTTGCATCTTCATACAGGCCCTGTTCCAGGTCACAGCGATTTAATAATTCATAGTTGAGTGCGACACCGCGCCAGGCTTTAATCGCAGAATTGATTTCTATGGCCTGAAGGGCATACTGACGACATCTTTTCATAATCTTTCAGCGAAGCGAAATTATCTCCGATATTGTTTAATGATACGGCTTCCAACCGTCGGGCACCACAGGATTTTGCCAGATCCAGTGCCTTAAAATAGGCTTTTGTGCTGGACTCAAAGTTTCCCGCCGAGGAAAGCAGGATCCCGAGATTTATATTGGCGAGGGCCTTTCCATAAGGGAAGTTAAGAGAATCGCTGAGTTTCGAAACCATTTCATAGTACTCGAACGATTTATTTACGTCCGTTTCGCTAAGCAGATAGCTGATTCGGTGCAATATGTGGATTTTCGTCGAATCGTTCACCGGATGTGTTTCAACCCAGTGAAGCAGGCTGTCTACATTAAAAGCCTGTGCATGGAGTGGACGGGCCGATCCGAAGAAGAGAAAAAGAAAAAAAAGGGCACGGAGCGGTCGGAGGTTAGGGGTTGTAATTATTTTGTTTCCAATATTTTTTAAACAAATATTTGTGGGATCAGCAATCATCAATGAACTACATTTTTTCTAAGTTAAACTTTTATGTATTCCCTTTTTGCATAAGAGCTTGCGGAGTTCGGGCCATGATCCACATATCATATAAAAGATTGGATCTGTCCGCATAGTCGATATCCAGATCAATCCTTTCATCTCCTGACATTTCGGGTTTTCCTTTTTTCTGAACCTGCCAGAGTCCGGTAATTCCTGCAGGAACCATGAATCGTTTTGCAAGGTTGTCAGTAGTAAGATTTTCCGCTTCATACAGAGGTAATGGACGATTTCCCACCAGTGACATGTCGCCCAATAGTACATTGAAAAGTTGTGGTAATTCGTCAAGGCTCGTGTTCCTCAAGAACCTACCCACCCGGGTTATTCGCGGATCATTATTTATTTTGAAAAACCGGCCTGATTCGGAACCATGGTAATGATTCATGTGGCTAAATTCCTCCCTGTACCGGTCGGCACCCGGAAACATGGTCCTGAATTTATAGAAATTAAAAATGCGATATCCCATGCCTGCTCTTTTTGAAATATAAAATATATCTCCCCTGGTGTCGATACGGATAGCTAAGGCGATCAACAGAAATAAGGGAGCAAGAATAACAAGTGCAATAAAACTTACCAGGATATCGAAACTTCTTTTCAGGACATCGTGCATGGTGCCTGGAATCTGCACGGTTATTTGAACTTTTTGTTGTTTTTGAATTTCTCTGGATCTGGATTTGAATTTTTGCAGAAAACGAATTTTTGTATCCAGGTTGGATTCATCCCATTCCTGCAGATTTAGTATATCATCAACTGTCCTGTTATGGATAAAATGAAAATTTTCTACTGCTGTTATCCTGTCGGCATCAATGATCAGAGGTATTTGGGAAAACCTCTCTTGTTTCGAAAGTAAGCCTGCCCAACGATTAATGGCTGCGAAACCATAACCTGATTCACAGAAAATCACTTCAGGCAACATATGATCTTTGTTTGTAAGCTCGGTCATTGCCTGATTTAAATTGCCGGAAGCATAACCGCGTTTATATATATTGACAAGTTTTGTAATATTCGCCCGTTTGGTGCCGACATAATAAAAGCCGGTCATGCTTTCCTGCAATTTCATAGTCAAGGTTTAATGGTAATGGTATTCATTTCCTGCGTCCTGAATACGATTTGTAAATTAGACCTTCAACATATTTCGAAAAATGCCGGAATGTGTAATTTGTAAGAATGATCATGTAACTGGTCAGATTTCGCGATAGGGCACCAGTTCCTGTCGTGAATTACCGAGCCCGTCTATACCAAGTTCTACAATATCGCCAGGAGAAAGGTATACCGGAGGATTCATTCCCAAACCGACGCCTGCCGGAGTTCCGGTTGAAATCAGGTCACCAGGAAGCAGTGTCATAAACTGGCTGATATAAGATATCAGAAATGGAATTTTAAATATCAGGTTGGCTGTATTGCCATCCTGCATTGTTTTGCCATTTACTTTCAGCCAGAGACGGAGATTGTCTATATTCTGTATTTCGTCAGGAGTGGCCAGAAAAGGACCCAGGGGAGCAAAACTATCACAGCCTTTTCCTTTATCCCAGGTGCCGCTTCTTTCGATTTGGAATTCTCTTTCGCTCACATCGTTGTGCAAGCAATAACCCGCGATATAGTCCAAAGCTTCCGATTCCTTCAAATAAGATGCTTTTCTCGCCATTACGACTGCGAGCTCAACCTCCCAATCGGTTTTTTTTGAATTCCTTGGTATTATGATCGGATCAAAAGGTCCGCTGAGGGCCGTGGTGGATTTCAGAAAGATTACGGGTTCCGGAGGTGGCTGGGCTTTGGTTTCTCTGGCATGATCTGCATAATTGAGGCCAATACAAACAATTTTCGAAGGTCTTGCGATAGGGCTTGCAAATCTTACCGGCTCATCCAGTTTCTTTAGATCATGCCTGTTTTTCCCGAGTAAAGCTTTTAAGCGCGACAAGCCATCAGTTTCAAAAAATTCTTCATTGTAATCCTCTCCCAGGATGGAAACATCATAATAAGACTCATTCAGAATAATACCAGGTAAGGTTTTCCCGTCCTTTTTCCATCTGAATAACTTCATAAATGGTTAATAGTTTATGGTCAATGGTGTATGGCTAGTCCGGTATAACCACCAAGATACCAAATTACCATAAACCATTGACCATAAACCATTAGCCACTAACAATTACCCGTCCCTTTTTTTATGCCTATATTTACCATCAACCTAAATTTTCAACAATGGCACAAAAATCAAAGACAGAGGTTCAGGCTGGTGAGCCTAAAACCGGGTCAGCAAAACTGACTGAAAAAAAAGTGCCTGTAAAACGGGTATCCACATCCAGGATATCTGTATCGAAAATATTTTCTGAGAAAGAAATCCCGATGAGCCAGCTGGAAAAAACCAATGTGGATCACCACATGGCAAAGAAATACTTAACTCAATACCTGGACAGGGTTCCTACGGAGGCTGATATTGACAAAGCTACCATTATTAAAAAATCTGATTCAATAAGCTATCTCAAATATGGCGGAAAATTCCTTGGGACAATGACAAAGACTATATATCAAACTCCCGAACAAAAAAAAGCAGGCAAGGGCATCGGTGTTAAGATGGAATTTAAACCGAAATAATATTTCCCTTATACAGCTACACGTTGCCATTTATAGCTCTCAGCATATTTTGATGGCTGAATGGGTTTATTATTAGATTCTGCCCATACTTTAGTGAAGCAGGCACCAAAATAAAAGATAAACGAAGAATAAAAAACGAATAACAAAAGTAACGTCGAAGAAGTTGATGCGCCATACACCGTGTGCATACTGCTATAAGATAATAACCATCTGAGTAATAGTTTCCCTCCGGTGAAAAGTAAACTGGTAAAACAGGCACCGGCAAATACCGTTTTTACAGAAGGTCTGCCATCCGGCAGAAATTTGAACAACACAAAAAACCAGATAGGATACCAGAATAAAAGAGATCAACTGCTTAAGGATCATTTCTCCGATTACCCGGGTTCCACTAAATGAGATATTCGAATTTTGGTGGATTAAATCCAAACCCCCTTCTGCAAGCAAAACAACCAAAAACAACATACCCGCAATTATAATAACTATAAATGATTTCGCCCTGTTCAGCAGGCTGACTTTAATTCCAGCATGACCGGTCACCCTGATATCCCATAGCTGATTTAAGGAATCCTTAATCACTTTCAGCAGGGTGGTAGCAACAAATATCAAAAAAAGAAAACCCAGCGTGGCTTCGTACCAGCTCTTGAACAGGTTATGTACGTTGAATAATGTTGTATGTAATTCCTTTGCAGTATTCCTGCCTATTATTTCTCCGAGGTTATGAAATAACTGCCTTGATATAAAATGGGGATTCAGTACGAGCCCGAAAATTTGAATAAGAATAATCAGAACGGCTGGCAACGCAAAACTGGTAAAAAACGCCGTTGCTCCAGCCATTCTCAACGGGTCATTTTTCCTGAAAACTTCAAAAGCCTTTTTGAGTAGGGAAAGTAATTTTATCCGTTTTGCTAACATCATCATTAACCCCCAAGTTATGCAAGAAATATCTTGATTTCCTTCCATGGTTCATAAACCATACCATACGATTATTCTGTTCCGGTGGTACCAGGGGAATCAGGGGTTACTGCTGTTTGCATTCCACCACATCGGTCTTTCCAGTTCTGTTTAAAATGTTTTCTCTCTTCAGGTGACAAATTAAACCATTTATTTCTCATTTCTTCCATTTCACGCCTGCGGCGACCATGACCAGCCCAACCTGGTCTTCCCGGAAATCCTCCAAATAAAATCCTGGATAAGGCAAAAAGTCCCAATGCCTGCCAGAAATTTATCAGTTTTACATGCAGTACAGCAACCAGGATATTATTCCAAAGAGCCATGATGATGAAACTGAGCGGAACAATGAATGCGAAAGCAAATAAAAGAATGAAGATAAATCGTGGAAATCTGGAGCGTCTCATTGTTTTTTATTTTAATAGTTTATTAATGCTTCGTGCAGGTCTGTAAGTTTCATACGCAGATGAAGCACTGCGTATCGTTTTCTCGAAATCAAAGTATTCACAGGAATACCTGTTTCTTCAGATATTTGTTTGAATGGAATTCCCTCTATTTCATTCAGAACAAATGCCTGTTTTTGCTCTTCAGGTAATTCGTCCAATGATTCTTTGAGTGTTTCCTGGAAAAGATTTCTCAAATAAATGGTTTCCGGGTTGGATGAATTGTCCATTAAAATATCCAGCCAGTCATTCATTTCCCCGTCTTCCAGTTTCTGAAAAAAGTCCGTCCAGAGCCAGTGGCTTCTTTTTTCGATTCCGGTCGGTGATTTTATTCCTTGCTACCGTAAAAAGCCATGCGGTGATTTGGTCGATAGGTTCTTTATTGCCCAGTAACTGGTAGAAAACATCCTGCAGAATGTCTTCTGCATCGGCCTCATTTGTTACGCGTTTGCGGATAAATCCCAGTAAGCGGCTGCTATATGCTTTCACGACTGCCGATATGGAATTAGTATCTTGAGCCGGTCATTGGAATTTGTATCGTTTCTGCCTGCCACATAATATAAAGCGGTAGACGAACCAGCAGAGCTCTATATTTTACGAACAAACAAAAATTATAGAAAAGGAGTATTCTGAATCAGATTTTATAGGAGGGTGGCTAAATAAATCCTTCATGAAGTTGATCTGAATCAGGTTCACAAAGCATAAATGACTTAAATATAAACTACTTGAAAAGTTAACTTTAATCAAGTTTTATATAAATTTTATGATAAAATGAATTAATTTTGCACCCCGAATTAAGATTATCTGAAATATACGTCAAAATGACATTTTTCAGATAACAGTGGATCCTGCCGTGTTTTAAGGTTGAAACATAGGAACTGCCATGATTGAAGAGTATTACAACCTAAAATGAAGTAAAGATGACCAAGACGCGATTCGGGTGAAGAGAATCAGCTAAGCAGAATTCCTGCATTAAAGGGGTCAGTAAACTTTCTACGAAGGACCGATTGATTAAAGAAAGGGAACTTTCCGATTTGATTATTAATTGTATGCCAGGAGTTTTTTATTTGACGGATCAGAAGAATAAATTCCTTCGTTGGAATAAAAATCTTGAAACCATAACTGGCTATAGTGCTGAAGAGATTGCAAAAATGAGTCCGCTTGGATTTCTTCGACGAAGAGGATCATGAAGAAATAATCGCGGCCACTAAAAAAGTTTATAAGGAAGGTTACAATGAAATTGAAATGGAAATAACTACCAAAAATGGAAGGCGATTGCTCTTCCACCTGAATGGTATTTCCGTGACTTATGAAGGAAAATGTTGTCTGCTTGGGAGCCGGGATGGATCTTACTGCCAGTGAAAAGGCCCAGCAGGAGATCAAGGAGAGCGACAAAAAATACCGCTCTCTTTTTGAGCAGGCTTCTGATCCAATCCTTGTCACCGATTATGATGGCAATTTTACGGATGTAAATGGCAGTTTCTGTAAGTTATTCGGTTATACAAAAAGCGAATTGCTCAAGATGAATATTAGTTCTCTTGTTTGTCCGAAGCAACTTGATTGAAAAACCAATAAGGAATGATCTGGTGATGAAGGGGAAGCATTTTATGAGTGACAGGATCATGATCCGTAGAGACGGAATCTGTTATAGAAACAGAGGCCAATGTGAAGAAATTTGGAGAAGACAGTGTTATGGCAATTGTAAGAGATGTTACAGAAATCCGCAGACTGCAAAGAGAGATGGAGCAGGAGAGAATGGATCTTCAGGTTCAGGAGCAGAGAAAAATAACCCGTGCGGTCATCAAGGCACAGGAGACGAGAACGCAATATTATTGGCAGAGAATTCCATGACAATGTGAATCAGCTCCTGGCGAGCACGAGGATGGTATTGAGTACAGCGAGATCAACACCGTCAGGGAAAAAAGAGTTTGTTGATAAAACCTATCCGCCTTATAGATGCAACTATTCTTGAATTCCGCATCCTGGGCAGGAAACATGTTACTCCGCTGAAAGGATTTGATCTTAAAGAATCAAATTCAATCCCTGATCAAAATCATGGAAGAGGGCATTGGCTTTAAGATAACTTTTGAATATGATTTGCCTGATAAACTGGAACTTTAAATGATTTGAAGTTAATATTTACAGAGTGATCCAGGAACAACTTAATAATGTTTACAAACATGCTTCCGCTTCCCGGGTTCAAATAAAAATGTATTGCTGCCAATGGCCAGATTCACGTACTGATCAATGACAATGGCATTGGATTCGAGGTCGGGATGAAGAAAAACGGCGTTGGTATTGTCAATATCATCAACAGGATTGAATCATTTCAATGGAACAGTAGGATTTGAAACAAAGCCAGGAATCGGATGCAAACTCGAAATCCATATCCCGATGACTTTCCAGAAATAATATTTAATCTTTCATAAATCCCTGTGCCTGGAGTTCTGTCACCAGCATCTGGGTGTATTGTTTGCTTGCCTTCATGGCCGTTGGTGGATTGACAACTTTGGACTGCATGGAAATCAGCAACTTTTCAGTAGTGGCATTGAACAGGTTGCTTTCGATGAAATAGGTCTTATCGGTTTCGTAATAACCGGGGGAATAAAAAGCAGGGCTGTATGCATAGTATCCACTATAATAATAGCCATATCCGGCATACGGTACGAATCCTCCGGAATAACTACCTGGCACATAGTGTGTTTTAGATTCCTCGTTAACAAGGGCAACTGTAAAAATGCCGTCGCAGCCAAGATCCCTTATAGCCTTTAACAAAACTTCAGCTTTTCGGCATTTTATCAACCGTAAGGATGGGACCAAATGCATCGACACTTTTTACGGTCCGGATCCCCTTTGCTTCTGCAGCTTCGGCCAGATCATTTTCCAAATTCACCTGAACTTCATAATTCTGGGTCATGACGAAAATAAAAATCTTGTGTTTGCCTGGCTGGGGAACAGGCTTGTCTTCTTTATTCACCCAGGTCGCCATGATGCGCATGGATGAATTTGAACAGGAGCTGAAAACAATTGTAAGAAGAAGCGCTGAAATGGAAAATTTCAATTTTGACATAAGGGTTAAATGTAAAATGATGTGGATGAATCTGAAATTTAATTTTACAAGTTACGCAATTTAGAGCCTTTGACTTTAAGCCTTAAGCGTTAGGCGTTAAGCGTTAGGCGCTAAGCGTAAGCTTAGGGTAAGCTTTCACAGTTCATTTTTCTTCATTTGTCCAACTGCATAATCACATGACCGGGCAGTCAGGGCCATATAAGTCAGTGAAGGATTTTGGGTTGAAGTGGAAGTCATGCAGGCACCGTCTGTAACGAATACATTTTCACATGCATGCATCTGATTCCATTTATTCAGTATGGAAGTTTTTGGATCCTTTCCCATACGTGCACCTCCCATTTCATGGATATCAAGTCCGGGTGCCTGATTGCTGTCGTTCGTTTTGATATTCGTAAATCCGGCTTTTGTATACATTTCTGTCAACTGTTCTGAAAAGTCTTTAACCATCTTGTTATCATTCTCATCATAATCAACAGAAAATTTAAGTGAGCGGAACTCCCCATTCATCTTTTTTAATCAATCGAGGCTTAAGAAATTTGTTTCTTTTGGAATAGTTTCACCCATCATATGGGATCCCACACGCCATGGGCCAGGATCTTTTTTCGCCAGATTATCTTTTAATGTCGTTCCGAAACCATCTGGTTTTGGGAAAGCTGAACCTGCCGGAAAAAAAGCCAGCAGCATAACCACGGAGAAAATCTGTTTCCTGTTTACGAACATTTCGGAATCGTGGTATATAGGCGCTCGTGGGTCGTCCACCGGCCGTAGTACTGTCCATAAAACCTTCGTATTCCGCCGAAATATGTCCCCTGTAATTATGAAAGGCAAAATATTTTCCCAGTATACCACTGTCATTTCCCAGGCCATTAGGGAAGCGGTTCGATTTTGAATTTAGAAGGATGAGGTTGGTATTTATTGCCGCAGCGTTTACAAAAATAATCCGCGCATAATAATCAATCACTTCTTTAGTATGCGAATCAACAACTCTTACTCCGGTTGCCCTTCCTTTTTTATCGTCGTATATAATAGAATGTACAACAGAAAAAGGGCGAAGGGTCATATTACCTGTTTTCAGGGCCCAGGGTATCGTAGTTGAATTGGCAGCGAAATATCCACCGAAAGGGCAACCACGCTGGCAAAGATTCCTGTTCTGGCATTGTCCCCGTCCCTGATCCAGATGAATCTGTTTGGGTTCTGTAAGATGCGCGCAGCGTGCATAGATCACATGACGATCTTTATAATTTTTTGCAATAAAATCTTTGAAATAGTTTTCAACACAGCTTAATTCCAGAGGGGGTAAAAATTCTCCGTCGGGCAGGACATCAAGTCCATCTTTATTTCCTGATATACCTGCAAATTTCTCCACATAACTATACCAGGGTGAAATGTCTTTATACCGGATTGGCCAGTCGACCGAGAAATCCATCTCTCGCGGGTCCTTCATAGTCAAAATCACTCCAGCGCTGAGTCTGACGTGCCCATAGCAGGGATTTGCCGCCAACCTGGTAACCGCGGATCCAGTCGAATGGTTTTTCCTGAACGTAAGGATGTTCAGTATCCTTTACAAAGAATTGCATTGCGTCTTCCCTGAATGCGTAACATCGGCTCACAACGGGATTGGCTTCCTGAATGGATTCAGGAATTTGACCCCGGTGTTCGAATTCCCAGGGCAACATATTGGTGGTGGGATAATCTTTAAGATGAACAACATCCCTTCCTCTTTCCAATACAAGTGTTTTCAATCCTTTTTCACATAAGTTCCTTTGCAGCCCATCCGCCACTCATACCTGATCCGATCACAATTGCATCATAAGTTCTGGATTTTCGCGCCATCATTCAGATTGCCCATATCGTTAAATTAAGATTATGCAGTTTTTAATGGAATACAACCCTGGAATTTTCCGGGTATCATTTTATATCCACGGATTTTTGTCATATAATATTCGCAGGTTGTGTAGGCCTGAACAGTTAGTCTCTTTGTGGATTGAAAGAAAAATGACATGGCATCTCCGGATGGCTTTTGTTTATCCAGTTCCGCAACGATGGATTGTTTTTCGGCCGAATTTATATCAGTAAATGATTTTCCGGTTTTTTTTGAAACGAAAGTTTCAAATGCTTTCATTCCTTCCAGATATTTATCCTGGTTCGATTTTGAATAACAATCATCTACCATTTTCAATGCAAATAAATGCGCCGAGAGATCTTTGGCTCCCGGTGTATCCGTTTTCGGAAGAATAGTTTCCGCCAACTCAGCCAGCATGTTCTCATCTTCCGGCATGATATTAATGAGTTTAAGTGGGATGGAAACTTTCTGTTCGTTATGCAAGCAGGAGGGCAGGAGTGCAACCCCGGCCCAGATCATGAGTAATTGCTGTATAGCAACGCGTCTGTTAGGCATGGATGAATTCAGATTGTCTGAATGAATAATAATTGTAAAGATAGGAAGCGGAATTCATTTTGGAGGCTGATTCCCTTCAAGAGGGATCAATCGGTCAGGCCTGATTATGAGGATTCTATTTAATGTGTATCTTTACATTGCATATTATGAAAAAACTGATCGTTTTATTTGTTGCACTATTGTATATCTCCAGTTCCTGCGAGGCGACGGTGTACCTGCATTATTGCATGGGTAAACAGATTGGTTTTAGTTTTCTCCCCGAAAATTCCCCGCATTGTCATAAATGCGGTATGAAAAAATCAGCGAAGGGAATGGGTTGTTGCAATGATGAGCAAAAGGTTTTAAAATCTGACAATAGTCAAAAACTTACAGATTTTATTTTTTCAACCAAACTTCAGAAAAAATTCATAATAGTTCATAATTCGAATAGCGGTATTTTCAGATGTAATCACGAGCTCGCATCTGAACACTCATTCCTCGTTTAATGGTCCACCCGGTATCTGTCCGGTTCCTGACTACCTGATGAACTGTGTTTTTCTGATATGATTTCACCTTCTTATTGGTGTTTTATGCCGGGATTTGACTCCCGATACTAATATTATTATTCAATCAGGTTATCTCAAAATTATTTCATGAAATTCATTCATATATATATGATAGTCCTTGGGCTGTTTATGCAGTCGGCTGTCATCGCACAAATCCAATCTGTTTCCCTTCAGGCCAGGGGCCTTACCTGCAGCATGTGTAGCAGGGCGATATATAAATCACTCCTGAAAGTGTCTGCATGTCGCAAACGTACAGGAGGATATTGAGCACTCCAGTTATCATGTTCAGTTTAACAATCCGGCATTGGTTTCACCTGAGAAATTAAAAAAAGCTGTCCTGGATGCCGGTTTTTCCGTAGCATGGATGGAAATAAATTTCAATTTCCATGATGCAGAAGTTGCGAGTGATTCTTCAATAAAAATAAATGAGATCATTTTTTATTTCGTAAATGTCAAAAAACAAATATTGAATGGCGAAAGAAAACTTTTGATCCTTGATAAGGATTATTTATTTGAAGATGATCGTAAAAAGTATGCTGGTTCCTTTGATCCCAAATTGCCAGCGGGTAGCGGAGAAAAAATATTCCATGTTACCCTTTCAAAAGCTTAACATGTATAATCTGTTAAAACATATTTCCTTCGGAATTGGGTTTATTTTATCGACCGTACCGTTAGGGCGCAGGAATTATTTGTTTTTAGCGAGCCGGCGAGTAATATGCCCGCTAAATCGCTGGGCATACGCGCAAGTAACTGGCTGATGTATGACAAGACAAACTCAAGGATTAATTATCAGTTAATTCCTGAGTTGATGTACGGCGTGAATAAAAACCTGATGATACATCTGGATGGTTTTTTTACTAACCAGAACGGTAATTTTCATGCTGTTGGAATCGGAACTTATGCTAAATACAGGATTTACTCTGCGGATGCAGTAAACAGGCATTTCAGGATGGCCGCTTTTGGACGACTCAGCCTGAACAACTCTGAAATTTTTCAGGAGGAAATTGACCTGACCCGCAACAATACGGGTTATGCATTGGGACTGATTGCCACACAGCTTTTACACAAGCAGGCTATATCCGCAACCATAAGTTTTAATCAGGCTTACAATAATGGGCAGGAAAATAAATTTCCGCCAGGCCAGTCTGACCAGGCTCTCAATTTCAGTATTTCAACAGGCAGGTTAATTTTGCCCAGGAAATATGTCAGTTTTAAACAAACCAATGTTAATCTTATGTTGGAATTGCTGGGCCAGCATTTATTGGATAAAAATGAAAATTTCATTGATATGGCCCCTGCCGTTCAGTTCATTTTTAACAGTCAGTCCCGCCTGGATATAGGTTATAAATTTCAGTTGTATAGTGATATGCAGCGCGTAGCACCCAATGGTTTTATGATTCGGTTTGAACACCTGATATTTAATGTTCTATAGTTATTCTAGATTTGATATGAATTAGGACTCTTGCAAATTTTAATAACTCATAACTCATAACTAATTTATGGCTCTCCACACCATCCTTGGAGCAAATGGAACGATTGCAACTGAGCTCATTCCCATTCTCCAGTCTAATGCGGAGAAAATTCGATTGGTTTCAAGGAATCCAAAAACCGTAGGGGATGCAGAATTGGTTCAGGCGGATCTTCTGGTCAGGGAACAGGTTTTTCAGGCTGTTAAAGGATCGGATTATGTTTACTTATTGGCGGGTTTGAAATATGATATCAGAATTTGGAGATCCAGCTGGCCGGTTATTATGAGAAATACTATTGATGCATGCAAGTCAGAGGGTGCCAAACTTATATTTTTTGACAATGTATATATGTATGGAAGGGTAACAGGAAAGATGACTGAATCGACGCCTTTTAATCCCAGCAGCAAAAAAGGGAAAGTCCGCGCAGAAATAGATGAGATGCTTATTAAAGAAATGAAATTGGGTGCTCTGAAAGCCATTATTGCAAAGTCCGCTGATTTTTATGGTCCCCGGGCCACAGCTACAAGTGTCTCCATACATTTTGATTTTCGACAGGATTGAAAAAGGGAAAATCAGCACAATGTTTCGTTGGTGCCGATAAGATTCATTCGTATACATACACGCCTGATGCAGCAAAAGGATTATACATGCTGGCGACTGCTGAATCTGCTTATGGACAAACCTGGCATTTACCCAGTTCGTTGCCTGCCCTTACTACAAAGGAATTTATTGCTGATAGCGGCAAAATACATGAATGTTATAGCAAAGGTTCAGGTTTTACCAAAATGGCTGATAAATGTAATCGGGGTTATTTGTTCCCATCATGAGGGAAATGAGTGAAATGCTTTATCAATATGAATTCCCATACGAATTTGATTCTTCTAAATTTGAAAATGCATTTCAATTTAAACCGACAAGTTATGAGGAAGGCATCCGGCAAACCGCGGAATGGTGTCTTTCTAACTGACGAACTTATAATTTTAAATTGACGGTCTTGCCACTCTGTGCAGATTTATAAATGCCTTCTATAACTTTCAGGTCCTTCAATCCTTCTTCTCCATCTACGGGTAAAATCGGTTTTTTACCTTGAAGGATGATATCTGCCATTTCATCCATTTGTATCGTTTGATGAGGTACAAAAGGGAAATTCAAAGGGCCTTTATTTGTAGATCCCTGGGTGGGATCATACCCCGTGGCGGGATACAATTCGGCAAACCCTCCTGTACCATCCAGGAAGAACCTGTCCAGCCAGTTCATTGAGTATGTAGAGAGACAGGATGCGACGGCGCCACTGGGAAATCCAAGCTGGAATTGAATAGTTTCATCAATTCCCTGGACGAATTTTACCGGATCATTTTTAGTTTCCACCGCATTTACCCAAATAGGATCTTCCCCGATCATGTATCGTGAACCATTAACCGAATAAATTCCTATATCCATCATTGAACCTCCGCCTGAAAGCTTTGGATTCAACCTCCATTGATTCGGATCACCTATTATAAAGCCGGAGAGACCCTGGAAAAAAGTAATTTTTCCAAATTCACCCGCATTCCGCATGCGAATAATTTCCAGGGTATGTGGTTCAAAATGCATTCGGTAACCGACTAATAGTTTTACATTGGCTTTTTTGCAGGCTTCAATCATTTCCTCACCTTCCTTTACACTTATGGCCATCGGTTTTTCACATATCACGTTTTTACCGGCTTTGGCGACCCTGATAACTTCTTCTGCATGAAGTGCATTTGGCGTGATCACATAAACCGCATCAATATCCGGGTTATTTTTTATCGCGTCGTAGTTTTCGTAGTTGTAACAATTTTTATCGGGAATATTGAATTTCGACTGCCAGGTCTTTAATCTTGGAGGGTGTTCCACTGATTACTCCTGCAAGTTTTGCTTTTTTGCAGGATACCATTGCATCGGCAACGCGGTTTGCATAATTTCCCAGACCTAAAATCGCGACTTTAAGTACCGGTCCATCATATGCAGCACCAGGCACACTTGTGCAGGCTGCCGGCAGGTAACCTGGTAAAACAGATAGTGCAATGGCAGAGCCACTAATTTTCTGAATAAATTCCCTTCTTGTGTTCATGTTGAAAAATTTTAATGCCTTTAGTCAAAGCCTAAAGCCTAAAGCCTAAAGCCTAAAGCCTAAAGCATAAAGCATAGACTAAGTTAAAATAATATTTCAGCATCCTAATTATCGACTTTACTGGAGCAATTAATCCTCTATTTTTTCGCCGAATGAAAAGTAGTCAATAAAGTTTGGGACTTTGGCGCTTTAGCATTCAGCTTTAGGCGTTAGGCGTTAAGCGTTAAGCGTTAAGCTTTAAGCTTTAGGCTTACAAAAGGGCATCATAAAGAATTTCCACCGGATGATACGCTTTTTTACCCGTCCATCTTTTATCTGGTGACGGCAGCTGGTACCTGGTGCTGCAATGATTATCTCATCGGGTTGCTGGCGAACTGCAGGCAATAACACCAATTCTCCGATTTGCATAGAGAGAGAATAGTGTTCTTTTTCATATCCAAAGGAGCCGGCCATTCCGCAACACCCTGAAGGAATGGTTTCGACCCGATAATTTTCCGGGAAAGATAACATAGTCACCGAATGAGAAACGGAGGATAAAGCTTTTTGCTGGCAATGTCCGTGTAGTTTGATAAGGCGGGATTCTTTTGTAAATAAATTTTTATCCAGATTCTTCCTAGTTTTATTTCTGACAGCGATAAATTCATCAATTAAGAAAACATTTTTTGACAATTCTTTAGCGGCTGCAAATTGTTCATCGTCTGCGAGATCTACATATTCATCCCGGAAAGTCAGGATCGCACTGGGTTCAATACCTAGAAGTGGATTTTCTTTATTCACCAGTCCCTTCAAAAGTTGAAATATTTTTATTGGCAATTTTTTTTGCTTCCCTTAAGAGTCCTTTGGACAGCCATGCGCGACCACTTTCCTCATGTTCTGGTATGACTACTTCATATCCCAGTTTTTCCAGAAGAAGAATAGCTTTGATGCCT
Organism: uncultured Bacteroidota bacterium; assembly: GCA_963730425.1. GTDB lineage: Bacteria > Bacteroidota > Bacteroidia > Chitinophagales > Chitinophagaceae > Puia. The sequence continues at coordinate 66,767 of CAVSRV010000005.1, forward strand.
GTTTCTGTATCGTTGTAGTTGGTGAATTCATCACAGAATAAATAAACCTTTCCTTTTTCCTTTTTACTTTTTTCCTTCGAATTTTTAAGGTACCATTTTTTCAAATTTTGTTTAGACAGGGTGGGCATGGAGCGTGCAGGTGCAAATCCGGAAATTCCTTTGATGATCCGGCTGGTTAGCGCGTTCGTCGCTAAAAAATTATAAAGACCCGGCATTGCTGACCCGATCTGCTGTGATCTGTTGAAATTTGCGATCAGTCTTGAGCGAAAGGGTACACCATGTACATCATGATATTGCTGCAGAAATTCGGCTTTCAATTTGGCTACGTCCACATTGGAGGGGCATTCGGATTTACATCCTTTACAACTCAGACATAAGTCCATCACATCATAAATCTCCTGATGATCAAATCGGTTGAGTTTTTCTGAATTTGTCAGAAATTCTCTCAGAATATTGGCCCGTGCGCGCGTTGTATCCTTTTCATTTTTTGTTGCCATGAAAGAAGGACACATGGTGCCTCCTGATATTTTCGTTTTCCTGCAGTCGCCCGATCCGTTACATTGTTCAGCGTGCTGTAAAACATCCTGATTATAATAACGGAATACTGTATTGAATACAGGAGTTTTTTGCCCGGGTTTATACCGTAGCATGGTATTCATGGGTGGGGTATCGACTATCTTGTTCGGATTAAATATATTTTGAGGATCCCAGCATTTCTTGATCGTTTTAAAAAGTTCATAGTTGTGATCACCGACCATTTTTTTGATAAATTCACCACGAAGTCTGCCGTCACCGTGTTCACCACTTAAAGAACCATTATATTTTTTCACCAGTTCAGCAATTTCGATGGCGATGGTCCGGAACATCCGGTTACCCTTCTTCCGTTTTGAGATTGATGATTGGCCTGAGATGAATTTCACCAGATCCTGCATGGGCATAATGGACAGAATGCAGTCCATATTTCGTAAGCAGATTATTAAAATCTGCAATATAATTTGGCAGGTCGTGAACGTCCACAGCTGTGTCTTCTACTACCGGCACAGGTTTGGAATCTCCTGGCATATTGCCCAGTAGTCCCAATCCGGCTTTTCGCAGACGACCATATTTTATTCGTATCCTCTCCGAACAAAAGAGGGAAATGGTAACCCAGATCCGCAGCCTTCAATTCTTCCGTTAATGATTTTGCGAGTATTTTCAATTTCCGTCCTGGATGTTTTTTTAAATTCAATAACCAGGATGGCTCCGGGATCGCCCTGCACAAAAAACCGGTTCTTACTTTGTTCAATATTATCTTTTGTGCATTCCAGTATATAATGGTCAATTAGTTCACTGGCACTGGGTTTGTACTTTAAGGCAATCAGGTTGGCGCGCAGAGCCTGATCAATATTATTGAAATGAACGCAAAGCAAACCGGTTTCAGCAGGTGGCAAAGGAATCAGGTGAAGTTTAATTTCAGTAATAAAAGCCAGTGTTCCTTCGGAACCGGCTATAAGTTTACAGAAATTAAAATCTGGTCCGCCGGCGGTAAAGGGAGCCGAATCCAATAATATATCCAATGCATACCCTGTATTTCTCCTCTCAATAGATTTTCTGGGAAATTCTTTTCGGATTCCAAGCTGGTTATCATAGTTCCCAAGCAGGCTTCGGATTGTTTTATAAATAGAAGATTCAAGGTTGTCCCCTTCACATTTATTATGAAATTCATCCAGATCCAATGAGCGAAATAATACTTCGCTGCCATCACTTAATAGATGCCTTAATCTCCAGCAGATGTTCGCGTGTGCTGCCATAAACGACTGAATTTGAGCCGCAGGAATTATTGCCAACCATTCCTCCGATCATTGCCCGGTTGGCTGTAGAGGTTTCGGGACCGAATAACATACCATGTGGTTTCAAAAAAATATTCAGTTCATCCCGAATCACTCCGGGTTCTACACGAACCCAGGCTTCTTCTTTATTGAATTCAATAATTTTTGTAAAATTCTTAGATACATCTACTACTATTCCCTTGCCTACAACCTGGCCGGCAAGAGAGTTCCGGCGGTCCTGGGATCAGGGAGGTGTTATTTTCACGTGCAAAAGCTAATTAGTTTTTCAAGGTCCTCTTTCGATTTGGGCACTGCAACGGCCAAGGGCAGTTCCCGGTAAGCGGAGGCATCTGTTGCATACAGAATCCGGGTTGTTTCATCAACATAGAATTCACCTTCGAGACTGGCAGAGAGATCTTTCAGTTTTTGCGTCATGGGAGAAAATGGAATGCAAATTTACGAAACAATACACTTTTTCAGTGATTAGAGCGGATGTGTTCCGGAAAGCTTTATTCCGTATTTTCATATTGTGTTTTAAGTGTTTTTCAGCCGTTGGAATGAAAAATAAGACAGGATATGAAGGAGACAGCATAAGAGAAGAATATCTGATATGTATAGTTTAAAAAATAAAACAGCTATTATTACCGGCGGAGGTAGTGGCATAGGCAAAGCAATCTGCCTGTTATTTGCAAGACAGGGAGCCAGGTTTACCTGCTCGATATTGATGAAAAGAGTTCCCAGGAAACTGTTGCACAAATAAAGAAGGAAGGATGGTATTGCAGAATTTTTATTTGTGCAGTAGATCAGGAAACATTCCGTGCGAACAAGTTGTTCAGGAAATTCGTCAGTAATCAGGTTCCGGATATTCTGGTAAATAACGCCGGTATTGCACATATCGGAAATGCGGAAAATACATCCGTAGCAGATTTTGAAAGATTATTTTCCGTAAATGTAAAGGGTGTATATCATATGGTAAAAGCATGCATTCCCCATATGAAAGCAAAAGGAGGATCGATTGTAAATATGGCATCCGTCGCGGCACTGGTTGGTTTATCAGACCGGTTTGCATATAGCATGACCAAGGGAGCCGTTGCGGCGATGACAATTTCTATTGCCAAAGATTATATTAAATATAATATCCGTTGTAATTCAATTTCTCCGGCCCGTGTTCACACGCCTTTTGTAGATGGATTTATTGCCAAAAATTACCCGGGACTGGAGCAGGAAATGTTTAAGAAATTATCTGCATCCCAGCCAATTGGGCAGGATGGCAAAACCTGAAGAAATTGCGTCGCTGGCATTGTATCTTTGTTCAGATGAGGCTTCGTTTATTACGGGAACCGATTATCCGATTGATGGAGGATTTGTACGGCTGAATAATTAGGGCTATCTCCTTGGCCGGTAACCTCCCCCGCTGTTACTATCCCGTGGTTTCTCTTCAGCTTCCCTGACAACAAGTTCCTTGCCTCCCCGTAGTCTGGCGCCGTTCAAAGCATCAATAGCTTCCTTTGCTTCCAGGGCACACTCATTTCAAAAATCCAAAGCCTCTGCTTTTGCGTGTTTCGCGATCTAATGGCAACTTTAGCTGAAACTACTTCACCATAGAGCTCAAACATTTCCTTTAAATCGGTATCATCAAAATCATAAGGGAGTCCTGCTACAAAAAGTTTCATGGTGGTCTAATAAGCCCCAAATCTAGTTTATTCCTACAGGAACCAAGAGCTTTTTTTTTGAAATCCGATGTGGGAAATTTCCGAATAGTAAAAAAACGGATAGTGGGTTAGTGGATTCCCGGAATCAGGTAATTCAGGCTGTCTCCTCTAAATTCATGCATCCTGTAAAATACAAAATACCTTACTTGCTATTCCACTCCTGAACTGGGGAATTAGCAGGGAATCATCTATTTTTTCAAAACTATTTTTAAGTGTAGTTCCTGGCGGTCCGTAGTAATTTGTCGGATAAATAAAATAAGCATCGGAGCCCTGAGTTAAACGTGGACGCCGTTCATTGAGCCATGCGAAATGATGTATATCCTGGATAGGACCAAAAACCAGGAGATTGTGATGAAAGGGAATTCCGTAATAATGATCCAGATGTCCGGCGGGGAACCAGTAATTGGAAAGAATTGTGGCATTATCTTTTCATTCTTCCGGCTTCGATATCTGAGCGGTAAATTGAATCAAATCGTAGAGCGAATTCGTGCCAGCCACTCATATCCAGACTGATATCTCCTTTGCCCAGGTATCTTTTCCTCGCTGCTCCCTATTCGGAAAGGTAAATAACCGAATACTAATCGCGCCCAAGATCACGACGCCAACATAAACCCAACCCGCAGTTTTAAGCCATGGTGAATAACATGCCGTATCTCGTTTTTTTATCCAGCCAGCAGGCAGCCAGCAGCATAAGAGACAGGTAAGCCGGGCCGGACCAATGCGGAAGGGTTTCGCTAAAGAGAGAGGTCCACAAGAGCACACCAATCAATGGGAAACTAAGCCAGAGAAACAAGTGGGTAGTCTTTGGGAAGATTTTTGATTCTTCTTATTGAAAATGGCGGCAATGGTCAGTATATAAAGTATAAAATTTACAGGATTACAATAAAAAACTGAACCTAAAAACTGTTGCAGCAGACGATCCAAATCTGATTTACTTCCCCAGAAACTGATCCTTCCCTGATGGTAGCTATAGTTTATAAAATGATTTTCGAGATTCCACTGATAAATCGGGAATATGATTAAAAGACTGATCAGTACCGAAATCCAAAGCATGGATGATCTCAGAAGATCTCTGCGGTAAAAAATAATATATCCGCCAAAGCCCAGCCAGAGAAAAATGCCATGCACTTTACACATATGCAAAGACCAATGCTGATTCCCAGTAGAATAAAGAATACAGCCCTGATTTTATCAGCAGGCTTACTTTCCAGTATACGGATCATGAAATACATACCCACCAGCCAACAGAGTACCTGAGGAGAATCAGGCAGAACAAATGTGCCGGCAATTACCGAAGTATAAAATGAAGTATTATACAATATGGCGGATATCCAGCCTGTTTGGATGTTCCCAATCCTTCTGCCAATTGTGTATATCAACCAGGTTCCGGCGGCCGCACATAATATGGGACCGAGCCGGATGAAAAATTCATTATTTAAATGCAGATTGGCCGTGGATAAGCGAACAAGAAGAGCCACCATCGGAGGATGATCAAAGTAGTTCCACTGCAGGTGCTGAGCGTAAGTTTGGTAATAAACTTCATCATTACCCAGTTCCAGTGAGCCTGCCACGAGCATTCGGAACAGGGAACTAAATACAATTAATAACCAGATTTTTTTCTCGAAATTCAAAGAGGGTTATTGGCGCAATTTAATGGATTGGCGGTGCCAATCGGTATCCGGGAATCTTTTTTCAAAATATTTTAAAGGAATGAGCAGGTAAGATACCATTGAAGTAAGGACACCCGCAAACGAACCTGCCAATACATCGATTGGAAAATGCTGGGAAAGATAGATCCTGGAAAAGCCAGTAAGGATAGCAATCAGTATAAAAAATATACCAGATCTCCTGTCAGGGAAATAGATGCTAAGCAGAGTAGTAAGTGCAAATATGGTTGCTGTGTGACCCGAAGGAAAACTAGCGGTACCAGTACCCGTAATTCCCTGAATACAGTGGATTGTCCCCGGCCCAAAAAATAATTTTGGCCTCGGACTATGAATCAGGTGTTTGATTACCTGTACCAGCAGGCCTGAAATCAGAAAACTAATCCCTATTTGAACAGTCCAGCCAACTTTTTTTCGAACCAGCATAAAAACCATCAATCCGATCACAAATATCCCGTTGCCAAGGTTGGTAAAAAGAACAAAGAAATAGTCAAGCAGTTTGAAATGAAATCTGTTTATGAGCAAAAAGCCGTCAGACTTATTTAAGGAAAGACAATAAACGGAAAGCACAATTGAAAATAAGAGATATCCGAAAAAATATGCCGGATTGCACTTATAGTACTGGAAAAGCTTTTCATAAAAAGGTATTTGGATACATGGCAAAATTAAAAATGCAAAATGGCAATCTCGTTAAGTACCGGTTAAGTCAGGGTTAATTGATTGTTTCCTGATGGAATGGTTGGGGAAATAAATGAAAGACTCCAATTCGATTTAGGGACAGCCTGAACTTTAGTATTTTCGTCAGTATGAAGATTTTTGTTTTCCTGCTGATATGTTCGTTTTTCATGACCGGATATGCAAAAAGTCAGTTTAGAACAGACCCATTCCTGGAAAAAATCCTCCAATCGGATCAGGATACCATTTTGCAGAAACTTATTCACCATCCTGATAAATATCGAGTCCAGATTATTTATACACAGATTGACCGGGATGCTTCAAACAGGCCACAGCTTCAAAAATTATTATTTTCATGTAGGAAAGGAATTCTATTTTTATCCGGCTTCCACCGTAAAACTTCCCCTCGCCCTTCTTTCACTTGAGAAATTGAACCACCTGCATTTGCCAGGCGTGGACAAATTTGCAAGGATGGAATATGATAGCAGTTATTCCGGACAAAAAGAATTAATTCATGACAGTAGCTCGGAGACAGGATTTCCCTCCATTGCTCAATTTATCACGAAAAGCATTCCTTATAAGTGATAATGATGCTTATAACCGCATGTATGAATTTGTCGGGCAGCAGGAAATAAACCGGCGCCTGCATTCTATGGGGTTTACCAGATACAAGGATTGTTCGGCAGTTTATGCCCTTGACTGAACTGGAAAATCGTCATACGAATCAAATTCGTTTTCTGGATACCAATGGCAAATTAATTTATCTGCAACCACCGGCATATAATAAGGATTCTTTTCAATTTTCACCGGAAGTAAAAATTGGTAAAGCATATTTGGATGCTCATGACAGTCTCATTCAGGAACCCATGGATTTCACGAGACATAACCGGATCCCACTGGAAGATTTGCAAGGGATTCTCCAGGCGGCGTTATTCCCTTCATCAGTTCCCGAATCAAAACGTTTTAATCTAAAACCCGCTGATTACTTGTTCCTATACCGGTATCTTTCTCAATACCCCTCAGAAACTCCATATCCCAAATATGATACATCGGAGTTTTTTGACAGTTACGTGAAGTTTTTTTTTCAAAAGGGAGGACATCAGATTCCGGGAAATATCCGCGTGTTTAATAAGGTTGGGTGGGCATATGGATTCTTAACAGACATTTCTTATATCGTGGATTTCAAGAATCAAATTGAATTTATGTTATCTGCGACGGTATATGCAAATGAAGACGGAATATTGAACGACAATACATATGAATATGACAATATTGCCCTTCCTTTTTTATACAGGGTAGAACAGGATGTTTATCAGTATGATCTTCACAGGAAGAGAAAATTTATGCCTGACCTGAGGAATTTTCAAATTAAATATGAACACCGGGATCCGGCAGACATTCGACCTTCTATTAAAGAAGTCGATAATTAATTAGAGATCGGTGATGGGTTATGAGATATAGGTTATGAGATATGAGTTATGAGATATGGGTTTAACTCATAATTCATATCCCATAACTCATAACCTCTAAAATAACCCATATCCCATAACTCATAACCAAAAAAAAGCCCCGCAACTGCAGGGCCTTTTTTTAGAAAAGAATACCTTATAAAGAAGTTACTACAAAGTTTTCCGATACTTTACGATCAACTGAAAACTTTTTTTCAATTTGCTCATAGGCAGTACGGATTATAAATGTTGGACGTATTTCTGATTCTTCTTTTGGTATGCGAATATTCTTTTCAAAATGCACGTCATTATATGCATTCTGGTAAACGATATCACCTGCATCATTTTTAATGATGAGATAAAATTTTTCACCTGATTTATTGTCAAATTCCAGGTGGAATACCAGGTTGTTTTCAGTAACTCCGACAAAATTTACAGTTACCTGCTTGTCGCTGGGACTAATGATTTTTTCGATGACTGGTGCTGCCTGCAATTTTGCTGTACCAAGCGTTAACAAGCTGCAGCTGCAAGAACAGAGGCTGATTTCTTAAGATTAAAGTTTGCGAATACTGGTTTCATAATGTGACGATTTAATGTGAAAAAATAATTGACGAAAATTCTTTACGGCAAGTATCATAGTAGTTATGGCAGTGAATTTTGGTGTAGTGCTAATCGCAGTGAAAGCAACCTGGGAATTGATCCGGATGGATATATATATATTTAATTCCAGAACAAATATAACAAGGTTTCTATAGCGATCAAAACCCAATATAAGCTGCTTTTTATCATGGCGACCGCCGAATAAAATGTTAAAACCCTTGACTGGCAAGGGTTTTAACAATTTTCGGCATGATGACCAAGCTCCTGATATGATCGGAATATTACCAGATTTTCACGCGCAGACTATCTGGTCTGTACATGGAATCGGCAGGCTGAACATGAAAAGCTTCATAAAATGCGGGCATATTTGAAACCGGCCCATTAACTCGCCACATAGGTGAGGAATGGGGATTTGTAAGTGCCATCGTTATAAGTCTTTCTTTCCTCGTTTTTATTTTCCATACCTGAGCATGGGAAAGAAAAAAGCGCTGGTCAGGTGTAAATCCGTCAATTTTCTCATTCCCCATACCCTGCGCAGTTTTTTTGAATGCTGCATACGCTATGGCCAGGCCTCCATTATCTGCAATATTTTCGCCTTCAGTCAGTTCACCATTCAGATGAAAAGTATCAGCAGCGATATAACCATTATACTGATTAATGATATTTTGTGCGCGTTGTTTAAATCTCCTGGCGTCTTCGGCCGACCACCAGTCTTTCAGATTACCATCCGCATCATATTGACGACCCTGATCATCAAATCCATGGGTAATTTCATGTCCGATCACCAGACCAATTCCTCCATAATTTACTGCGTCATCACCAGAGGAAAAATAAAAAGGAGGTTGTAGAATACCTGCAGGGAAATTAATATTATTCTGTGTCGGTTCGTAATATGCATTGATCGTCGGTGGTGTCATTTGCCATTCTGAACGATCTACCGGTTTGCCGATTTTCGCAATGGATCTGTTATATTCAAAATGGGAAGTACCACGTAGGTTAGCAATAATATTATCTCTTAGAAATATCTATCGAAGAATAATCCTTCCACTTGTCGGGATATCCAACTTTTTTCACAATTGCATGAAGTTTTATGATTGCTTTCTGCTTGGTTGAATCACTCATCCAGTCAAGTTTTTGGATTCTTTCAGCATATGTCGAGACGATATTATCAATGAGCTGATTGATTCTTTCCTTATCAGCCGCCGTAAAATATTTCTGCACATAGATCTGACCCAGATTGTCTCCCAGTTGTCTGTCGACCATGGTTGTCATTCGTTTCCATCTTTCTTTCATTTGCGTCTGTCCTGTCAGTAATTTGTTGAACGCAAATTTTGCGTCCACAAAATCATGGGATAAATAATCAGCATCATCGTTCATTACGTGAAAGCACAAATAGTTTTTCAATATTTCGATTGACGTATTATTCATCAGATTATTTAATCCTTTATAAAATTCGGGCTGGCCAACAAGTATCGTATCGGCAGAGACTCCGAAGACTACTATTAGTTTCTTCAGCTCAGAGCTGGAAGCCACATTTATTTTGTGATAGTTTTTGATCGGATCCCTCAAATCAACGGGAGCTTTGGATATTTTGCCATGGCTGTTTCCAGATCAAATACGGATTTGGCTGATTTGGCTGCATCTGCGGGGGATTGTCCGAGAAGTGAAAATATTTTTGTTATAAAAGTAATATACGCGTCCCGGATTTTTTTGGTGGAAGAATCAGTTTTGAAATAATAGTCCCTGCTTGGTAAACCCAGTCCGCCCTGATCGAAATGGGCTACGTTGATCAGGCTGTTTCTGTCATCTGCATTTACATAAAAGGAGAAGAAATGGTGCATGATTGATGGTATATTCTTTTGCAATTTCATGATAGATCCCTGATTTATTTTTAATTGCAGTTATACTATCCAGTTCGGGTTTAACAGGCAGGGATCCTTTCTTTTCAATTCCTGCAGAATCCATGGCACTAACATAGAGATCGCCGGTTTGCTGGGCGATAGAACCTTTAGATGCATTTGATAATTCCGCCAAGAGAATCCAGAATGCGGTTAAGACGGTTTAACGAGCTGTCAAGCAGAGTTGAAAACGCACCCCAGGAAGACTGAGAAGGCGGTATTTCAGTTGTCTTTAACCAGGTTCCATTTGCAAACAAATAAAAATTGGATCCTGCGGTCTAACGGAACTGTCCTGGGAAGCAATATCCAGCGGATCAGGTCTGATTCACCGAACCGCCAGAATCAACAGTGCGGATGACAGGAAAATAGTATCAGGCTAATGGCAAACAGACCAGGTAATAAATAGTTTCATATCATTTTTTTTAAGGTCGTGAAAATAGCAATAAATCAATTAGTTAAGCAGTGAATTATGACGAATGGTTCAGAATTGAATAAAAAAATATCAGTACGAAATATTGTAAAATTAAACAAACGTTTAATTAACTTTGCGGCATGAAACCATCTTTGTCAACAAAACAGACCCAGTTATTGGACAGTGCAGAGGTGTTATTTTCCCAAAAGGGTTTTGACGGAACTTCTGTGCGCGATATTGCTGAAGCGGCCGGCATCAATACGGCCATGATCTCTTATTATTTCGGTTCAAAAGAAAAACTGATGGAAGAGATTTTTGAAAGAAAGAGCCTGAATATCCGGGAAAAAGTGGACAATTATTGAAAGACGATAGCCTCGATCCTTTTCAGAAAATGTATAGCCTGGTAGACGTATATATCGAAGATATTTTACAACGGAAGACCTTTCACCGGATTCTGTTATGTGAACAGATAATCAACCAGAACCCACCCATAATTCAGATGGTGGAAAAATGAAGACAAGGAATTCTGAAAATGTATAATGACCTCATCCGCCTCGGTCAGAAAAAAGGGTTATTCAAAAAAAACATTGATATCCCGATGTTAACCAATACACTGATCGGTACGGTCTCGTCATATGCTGATCAATCATGGAATTTTATAAAAAATATCATCAGATGGAAACGCTTAAGAGATGAAGAATTTGAGCGCGTTGTTAAAAAGAAATTATCAGTGCATATCAAAACTATTTACAAAGCAATCTTAACACATGAATCTTAGAAGCATTTTCAATTCTTTGGCTCTTCTTCCGTTCGTTCTATTATCCATTTCCGGATTCACGCAGGATGGAGGCCGCAAAATATCTTTGGATGAAGCCATTGATCTGAGCATTAAAAACAGTAAACCTCTGCGCGCGGCTCATGCCCGGATTGATCAGGCTGCTGCCAATACAACTGTTTCAAAACAGAACCAGCTGCCTGATTTTAAAATCAGCGGTTCCTACCTGCGCCTTACACAACCGAATATCGACCTTCAGTATAAATCCAACAGCGGTGGCTCGGCAGCTGCACCCATTAAAGTAAACCAGGCAGCTTATGGAACGTGCGAACCTAAGCCTTCCCGTCTTCTCAGGATTTAAAATCCAATATGGCATCCGCTCTTCCGAATTCCTTGAGAAAGCAGCTGTCCTGGATGCGGATCAGGACAAGGAAGCAGTTATAATGAATACCATTGATGCCTTCAGTAACCTTTACAAAGCCAGGGCCAACCTAAGGGTTATTCAGGAAAACCTGGCGCAGTCAAGATCCCGTGATACTGATTTTGCAAATCTTGAAAAAAATGGCCTGCTGGCCCGTAATGATAAACTCAAAGCTTTATTGCAAACTGCAAATATTGAACTGACTATGGCAGATGTGGAGAACAATCTGAAACTGGCCATGGTCAATATGAATATTATGCTGGGCTTACCTGAAGAAACAGTTATTATTCCGGATTCATCCAGTCTTGTGGAACCCGGTGATATCAGGAGTGTGCAGGAATATGAACAGACTCGCTCTTCAAAATCGAAAGGATATGCAGGCAATCTGCTTACAGGAAAAAGGCTTCGGAAGTTGGTATTCAAACAGCCAAAGCTGATTATTTTCCATCTCTTGCATTAACTGGCGGATATATTGTAGCCGATATTCCCAGCTTTATTACTATCACCAATGCCGTTACTTTCGGAGTCGGACTTTCTTATAATGTTTCATCCCTGTGGAAAACAAATGCGCACGTAACAGGTGCCAAAGCAAAACTTGCCGAAGTACAGGCAAATGAAGAAGAATTGTATGATCAGGTAAGAATACAGGTCAACCAGGCATACGAGGATTTATTGACGGCCAAATAAAAAAATACAGGTCAGCCAGATTGCTATTGACCAGGGAATAGAAAACTATAAAATTGTAAAAAACAAATACGAAAACAGCCTTTTGACTGTGACCGATTTGCTGGATGCAAACGCATTAATGCTCCAAAGTCAGATCAGCCTCGAACTCGCAAAGGCGGATGCCATCGTAGCATATAATACTTTATTAGAAAGAGCCGGTATTCTGGCAACATCAAGAAATATAAAATAATTCAACCAATAATTATCAAGTTTTATGGCAACAGCAAATGAAAATACTGAACAGGCACAAACTCCCAAAAGAAGTAAAGTATTTCTGATCATTCTCATAGCCCTGGTCGTTGCAGGAAGCTGGTTTGGAATTTCCAAGTGGCACCATGCGCAATTACATGCTGAAACAGATGATGCACAAATAGCCGCGAATATCAGTCCCATTATTCCGCAGGATTTCAGGATTTGTAAAGGAAGTCCGTGTATCGGATAACCAGATGGTTAAAAAAGGAGATACCCTTCTGATTCTGGATGATCGTGATCAGCGTATTAAACTTGAGCAGGCTGAAGCTGCGCTGGCAACTGCCCAGAGTAATCTTCAATCAGCCAAAGCTACTTCAGCTGCTGCCCATTCTAATATCGGAACCAGTGAATTTGCAGCACTTGCTATTGATGGACAGATTGAGAAAGCGAAAGTTTCGGTATGGCAGAGCTACACAGGAATTTGATCGTTATGCGAACCTGATCAAAGATCATTCAGTAACTCAACAGCAATATGAAGACAAACTGGCTGCAAAAGAATCAGCTGAGAAACAATTGCTGATACTTCAGCAACAAAGAAAACAGGCGAACAGCGCAACAAATGCGGTAAGCATTCAGAGCCAGGCTACTTCTTCCCAGATAAGTATTGCCGCAGCAACTGTCAAACAAAGACAGGTGGATGTGGATGATGCAAAACTGAATTTATCATATACAGTTCTTACAGCGCCGGCTGGCGGACTTGTCTCAAAGGTAAATGTTCAGGTAGGACAGTTTTTGACGTGCAGGACAGTCAACCTTCAGTATCGTACTCGATCAGAGTTTATGGGTCGTAGCCAATTTTAAAGAAACGCAATACAGTAAAATCAGGATCGGACAACCAGTAGTTGTTGAAGTAGATGCTATTCCGGGTCACGAATTTAATGGATTAGTCTCTTCCTTCTCACCTGCTACAGGTGCTACTTTTGCCCTGCTTCCGCCGGATAATGCAAGTGGCAATTTTGTAAAAGTTGTACAACGCCTTCCGATAAAGATCGAATTTACAAATACGCAGGATTCTTTACTGACGAGGTTGAAAGCCGGTATGAACGTGAATGTGGATGTTCATATTGGTAAATAGATTTTACAGAAGCTAATTTTTATGGCACAAGCATTATCACAAGATTCTTTGGTTGAATATGGTTCCAGGCGAGTGATCATTACCCTCACTGCCATTATTTGCACGTTGCTGGAAATTATTGACACTACCATTGTCAATGTGGCGCTGAATGACATGCGCGGAAACCTCGGAGCAACATTAACGGAAGTTGCATGGGTGATAACGGCTTATGCGATTGGGAATGTAATCATCATCCCAATGACCAGCTGGCTGTCGACTCAGTTTGGAAGACGTAATTATTTTGCAGCTTCCATCATGATTTTTACCGTCTGTTCTTTTCTTTGCGGAAATGCCAATGGCATTTGGGAACTCGTTTTTTTCCGCTTTATGCAGGGATTGGGTGGTGGTGCCCTCCTGGCTACTTCACAAACAATTATTACGGAAGCTTACCCTCCTGAAAAAAGAAGTATGGCCCAGGCCATTTATGGATTGGGTGTCATTGTTGGCCCGACACTTGGACCGCCGCTGGGCGGATACATCGTTGAAAATTATTCATGGCCCTATATATTCTATATCAATATACCGATCGGTGTGATAGCAACATTACTCACGCTCCAGTATATTCGAAATCCAAATTATGGTAAGAAAAGTGCTGTCGCTGATATTGACTGGCTTGGAATTGCCCTGCTCACCGTATCTGTAGGATCACTTCAGTATGTGTTGGAAAAAGGACAGGATGATGACTGGTTCTCCAATAATTTCATTGTTTTATTTACCTGTACTGCTTTATTAGGCGCATTCTTTTTTTTCTGGCGTGAACTTGACATACAGAAACCCGATCGTCAATCTTCGTGTATTGAAAAATGGAAATCTGCGGATCGGTACCGGCCTTACATTTTTACTGGGATTTGGTTTATATGGTTCTACTTTTATTATTCCTGTATATACCCAGAGTACACTGGGATGGACGGCTTTTCAATCAGGCATGCTCATGGTACCGGCAGCAATAACAACTGCATTTCTTATGCCTATTGTTGGGGTCATACTGAGCAAAGGAGTCCCGCAACAATTTCTCGTTTCAATGGGTATGCTGATTTTTGCAATTTTTTGTTTCTGGGGCTATTTTATTCTTACGAACAGCACCCCTGAAGAAAACTTTTTTTGGATGCTGGTAACCCGCGGTGTCGGCTTGCCCCTTCTTTTTATTCCTATCACCAGTTTATCACTAAGTACTCTAAAAGGAGCCTGAAATAGGTCAGGGGGTGGCATTTACAGGTATGATGCGCCAGGTCGGAGGATCTTTTGGTGTCGCCCTTATCACCACTTTTATGGCTCGTCAGAATATGTTTCACCGTAGTACCCTTGTCAGCAAACTGGACGTGAACAATCCTGCAGTTATGGGACATGTACATGCTCTTCAACAGGGATTTATATCTAAAGGCATGCAGCCCGATATTGCCTTGCAGTCAGCTTATAAAGCCATTGATTATTCCATATCCTCCCAGGCCAATGTACTTTCTTATATGGATGTGTTTTATTATCTCGGCATTTTATTTCTTATATGTATACCCTTTGTATTGTTTGTTAAAAGAAGTAAAGCGCCGGCGGCTCTTGCTGAAGGCATGCATTAATACAATCAATTGCCTTTAATAAAAAAGAAGTACTGTAGAATTCCGGGACTAGATGATAGGTATAATTAATTTTTACAATTACCTGCCTTTTTTTGTCATAACATATTTCGCTTTCCTTAAGACCATTGGCATTGTAGCTGTAAATCCATTTTGATAGTCTGTTGAACCTGGAGGAACAAGCAGCATTGAAGAAACATGTCCGGAACTATATTCGAAAATATAGTCCGGCAATAATCTGCCTGCTTTCTGATTGTAGCGCACAATATCTGTAAGCTTCCCTTCGTTGTCGTAATAATAATAAGTGGAAGGCATTTTTTGTCCGGCTTTTTCCGGTTTCTCTTCCACAATATTTCCATTTTCATCCTTTTCAAAATTCACGATGGTGGTATCGGTTTCTCCTTTTATTTTCATCATCCGTTTAACCACAGTGCCTTCATAGATCCACAAATGTTTTTCGGACGCTGCAATATGGTTGTCCGTTTCCACGGAATTATTCAACAGGGAACTGATATTCCCGTTTTCATTGTAGCTGTACTCTGTTGTACTTTTGAATGTATCGCTGGTATCAACGGTCTTAATCAGTCGTCCTTTAGGGTCGTAATAGCTTGTCACAGTGGATTCGGGAATACCGACGGACTTGGTAAAGGTGGAAATGGAGCTGAAATCAGATGAAATCTTTTGTGTGCAAATGAAGCCTGGTGTAGGTTCTTCATTTGCATCAAGGCTTACAATATTTGCTTCATGTATTTTATGTTCGTGCATTAATTTCAAGTTGTTCTGATTTTGTTGTGCCAGAACAATATCCTTGTAATAATACTGGGATTTTGAGGAAAGTGCCGAAATAAGGAGAACAAGGATAAGGAGATAGCGACCGGCCATAGTTACAATTAATTTAAATCTATTTTCATAACGGAAAAAGCATGTGTTAATTATTGCCAGTATCTTTATTTTTAATTGAATTAACTGGTGTCACACAGCAAGATAAGGACGGAAAAGATATGTCTTAACTGCGGAACAGAAACTAATCGGCAGATATTGTCCGGCATGTGGACAGGAAAATATCGAGCCAAAACAAACCGTTTGGCACCTTCTCAACCATTTTTTCTCGGATTTAACTCATTTTGACGGCAAATTTTTTATTACTGTCAAGGATCTGTTTGCAAAACCCGGGTTTCTTTCAAGAGAATATATGGCTGGAAGAAGGGTCCAGCTACCTGGATCCTATCCGGATGTATATTTTTACATCTGCCTTTTTCTTTCTTATTTTCTTTTCTTTCGTTGATGTGAAGAAGATTCCTCTTGGTGATGAAGCAAAAACAGAAATTCAAAAGGATCCTGACCTCAGGGAGCTCATTTCAAAAGCAAAGTCCGCCAGGGATTCACTGGAGATCCTGAGAAATTACAATAATGGTGCAAATCCTTTCGTCAAAATAAACATTGATAGCTCCTCCAAAACGAAGAGAGGCACCAATTTAAAGTATCATTCACTTGAATCCTATGATTCTTCGCAAAAAGCCCTACCCGCTGAACAGAGGGATGGCTGGTTGATGAGAAGAATTAGTACGAGGATTATCGTCATCGAACAACGACTCGAGAAAGAACAGGCCGTATTTATCCGTGAGCTGATAGGCAACTTCATCCATAGTTTTCCAAAGATGCTTTTTATTTCTCTACCGGTCTTCGCATTATTACTCAAGCTGCTGTATATGCGCCGGAAACAATTTTACTATGTAGATCACGGAATCTTTGCTGTACACCTGTATATTTTTTCATTTCTTCTCCTTCTGGTCTATTTTGGAATAATGGAACTGCGATCAAATACAAGATGGCATTGGCTCAATTTGCTGTTTATACCAATTTTCATTTATCCTTTCTTTTATTATTACAAAGCCATGCGCAGATTTTATGGACAGGGGAGGGGGAAAACGGTTCTTAAATACATATTGCTTTTTATGTTATCCTCATTCGTGATGTTACTCATATTCATCAGCGGTGCGGTTTTTACATTTTTTGAAACTTAGACTATGGAATCAGAAAATCTTTCGAAGGCCTTTTTGCGGCTGGTGAATATTATGGATGAATTGCGGGAAAAATGCCCCTGGGATCGCAAACAAACTATACACACATTAAGGACCCTGAGTATTGAAGAATTATATGAACTTACGGATGCAATCATATCGGAGGATTGGCCAGGGATAAAAGAAGAATTGGGTGATCTCTTCCTTCACCTGCTTTTTTATGCGAAAATCGCAAAAGAACAGAACCGTTTTAACCTGGAGGAAGTGCTTCATGGGATCAGTGACAAACTCATTGCCCGTCACCCTCACATCTACGGAGATGTAAAAGTGAATTCAGAAGAAGATGTGAAACAAAACTGGGAGAAGCTTAAGCTGCAGGAAGGGAAAAGATCAGTATTGTCGGGAGTGCCGGATTCTTTACCTGCGGTAGTTAAGGCAATTCGTCTCCAGGAAAAATCCAAACAGGCGGGATTTGAATGGAACAATAGCCAGGAAGTTTGGGAAAAAGTGCAGGAAGAAGAAGAGGAACTCCGGGAAGCCGTTCTTTCAGGTAACCAGTCGCATATAGAGGAGGAATTTGGCGACCTGATGTTTTCAATGATTAATTATGCACGATTTTTGAGTGTTGATGCTGAAACAGCATTGGAACGAACCAACCGGAAATTTATACAGCGGTTCACAAAAATGGAAGAACTGGTTAGTTTAACTGGCAAAAAAATGACCGAACTTTCTCTTTCAGAGCTGGATGCGATTTGGAATACAGTAAAAAAGCAAAAAAAAACTGATTGATTTCATTTCTAAAAAATTTCTTACTTAGGAATATTTACCTCATTCTTACGGGGATCTTTCTGTTTATAGCAGCCTTTGGCATCAATGCATACCTGAGTGGGAATTCGAACACGGGCATTCTCCGGAATTCCATTGAATCTTTTTTGCAGGAAAGGGAAAATGATTTTCAAAAGTTAATCAGGAATGAATTGAAGATCCGAAGACTTTCGGATAAAAATTATTCGCTCAATGAGCTCAATGATCTCATGGATAAGCAATATGGTATCCTGATATACGAGAAAAATCATCCATTTAGCGAACACCTTACTTTCTGGAGTGACCAGTCTTCGGTATTGCCGGATAGTTTCCTTTTCAAATCCGATGGGAATTATTTTGCAACCCTCAGTAACGGGCAATTTGAAATTATCAAGCATTCCTTTAACCAGATGCTGCCTTATCCGATCACAGTATTGCCCTTATTCCGGTCAGATGGCAATATTTTATATCTACGGAAAATCTGAAACCGGCTTTTGTTGGATTTCCCTCGGCAGAGAACCGTGTTCGCATTACTTCGAATCCTTCTCCTTTTCCGGTAAAAAACAGGGAAGGGCAAACGCTTTTCTACCTGGTAAAAACTGAATCCTATCACGCGGCAAAATATAGCCTGTTCCTTTTATTGGTTGTCTTCACCGGTGTTCTTCTGCTCATGGTGGTCATTCATAATATGGCTCATGGAATTGCAGAGAGATATAACCGTCTGGCGGGAATTATTTTTCTGGTCCTTATCCTGATGTGTTTCAGGATCATTACTTATTATTTCCCGGGTATTTTTCATTTCCGCCAGTATGAATTATTTGATCCGACCATTTATAGTTCAAATTTCATTCTGCGGTCTCTGGGTGATCTCCTGATCAATGCGCTGCTGTTTTGCTGGATTGTGCTTTTTATACAACAGGAAACAGGGGAATACAGATTCCCGGTTTTTCGGGTTTTTTCGAAAAGAGCACTCGTAATTATTGCCACCATGACTGTGCTTGTTATCACCACTTTTCTTTTCGCGGATATCGTACAGAGCCTCGTGGCTGATGCCCGCATCTCTTTTAACGTAACGAATTTTTTCAGCCTGACGATTTACAGCTTTATAGGCTTTATCGTTCTGGCTGCTCTTGCACTTAGCTATTTTATTTTTACCCAGATCCTTCTCCGGCTTATACGAGGATATCTGGAAGGGAATATGCTCATCATTGCAATTGTCGTTGCTACCATCGGGCTTGCAGATATAACATTCCATAGTGAAACCCAATTGGTGGAGCTGGATATATATGTCCTGGTCTGGCTCCTCTGTTACCTGTGGCTGATGATCAGGAATATGATTACGGGACTTCGTTTCAGGTTAAATATATCCGAGATCATGTTCTGGCTTTTTCTTTTTTCAGGATCTATTTCGGTGATCATCATTTTCGAAAACAAAAAAAATGAACTGGTGCAAAGGAAGGGCCTGGCCGACCGCCTCGCGGAGCAAATGGATCCCAACAACGAAAGGGCTTTCAGTATATCACTGATATATTTTGAAAATGATCTGAAACAGCATCAATTCGAACGTTTCCGGAACCCGGTTGAAAATCACTACCTCAAAGACAGTCTGATCAATAGTAATTTCAGTTTCTATCTGAGTAAGTTTGATACTAAAATTTATACTTATGATTCGTCTGAAAAACCGCTTTATAACCAGGTGTCAGTTTCCTTTGATACACTGAATACCATTTTCAAATTGCAGGGTAAACCAACGGCAATACCTAACCTGATGTCTTATGAAAAGGCTTACAATAAGTTTAGCTATATCTATAAAAAGACAATCAGCGACGGGACTGGTAAAACAGCCGGATTTTTATTTGTTCAGGCGGACCCCAGGAGCTATAAAAGCGAAGGTCTGGCACCCCAGCTGACGCAACAGCGCAAAGAGTATCTTCCGGAATATTCGCCCGTATACTCCTATGCGATATACAACGACAATAAACTGGTCGCTTATTATAATAATTATCCCTTCCCCACTGAACTGGATGATAGCCTCCTTCCGCGTAAAGACTTTGAGCAACGCAAAAATAACGGCTATGATGAGATGTGGCATATGATCTCAGACGGAAAGATCATCGTAGTCGCCAAAAAAGATAATCTGCTTATAGAAGCTATTACACTTTTTTCGTGGCTCTTTTGCGCTTTTTTGATACTGGTTGCATTGTTCTGGGTGAGTTCGGTTTTAATTCAGACCCGGCTTCACTGGCAACAACTCAAAGAATTTCTTCAGCTGAATATTCGGTCTCAGATTCAAACGACCATTATTTTTGTAAGTCTTTTCCTTTTCCTGGTAATTGGTGTTTCTACTATTTTCTTTCTTATAAACCGCTATAACCGCAATAAACAGGACAAGCTCAGCGATTCCTTGAAAGTTATAACAGGCGAAATCATCACCCGGATCAATTCATTTCAGTCAGCAACAAATGTTACCAATCCGGTGAAACAAATGCCGAGGGAGGACCTGGACAGGATTGTAAATAATGTTGCCGAGATTCACAATTCCGATATCAATCTCTATAATATAAATGGATCACTGATCGTTTCTTCCAATCCTTTTATTTATACCAAGGGCATGCTCAGTGACGAGATGAATCCGGTAGCTTATTACTACATGAATCGCCTGAGTTCCATAGAATTCTTCAACCAGGAAAAGATGGGTGCTATCAGTTTTCAGAGTATTTATTGTCCCTTGAGACTGGGTAAAGGTATATCCGCTGCATATATTAATATTCCTTCTTTCAATACAGAAGATGAATTGAATGATGAAATTTCGCGGTTCCTGGTTACGATCATCAACCTTAATGTTTTTATTTTCCTTATAGCAGGAACCATTGCCGTATTTCTCACGAACCGTATCACGAGTTCATTTTCTTTGATCTCAGAGAAAATGAGGCAGGTAAACCTAAGTAAAACCAATGAACTAATAGAATGGAAAAAGAATGATGAAATCGGCGGACTTATCAGGGAATACAATAAGATGGTGGCCCAACTGGTAGAAAGTGCGTCTGCGCTGGCAAAAAGTGAACGTGAAGGGGCCTGGCGTGAAATGGCCCGACAGGTAGCTCATGAAATAAAAAATCCACTTACGCCCATGAAGCTATCTATTCAATACCTTCAAAAAGCAAATACCAGCGAAGCACCGAACGTAAAAGAGCTGACTGCCAGTGTGGCAAAAACCCTTGTTGAACAAATTGATCATCTCTCAAAAATTGCTTCTGACTTTAGCCAGTTTGCTCATATTGGCAATCCTGAGAACGAAGTAGTGGATGTGCATGAAATGTTGTCGTCACTTACTTCTTTGTATGAGACCATGGAGAACGTATTGTTTAAATGGGTGCCTGTACACGAAAAGGTATTTGTCTATGCAGATAAAACCCAGCTGAATCGCCTTTTTACAAATTTGCTTCAGAATGCACTGGAAGCCTGTCACAACCAGGAAACCTGTGCCATCAGCCTGAGTGAGGAGATGGTAGATCGAAATATTCTGATAAGGATCAGTGACAATGGCGAAGGTATTCCGGAACAAATGCGATCCAAAATTTTCATTCCCAATTTCACTACGAAATCGTCCGGAACAGGACTCGGTCTCGCCATGTGTAAGACAATTGTAGAACAGGCCAAGGGCAGGATATGGTTTGAAACTACGGAAAGAGGAGGAACGACATTTTTTATTGAGCTACCGGTTCACGAAGAAGTGCCAGTCCAGGTATCTTAATAATGTGCCTAATGTGGAATTGTAGAAAATGAAAAATGTGAAAGTTGAATAGGGAATTGAAAATGTGGGAGTGTGAGGCGTTTAAGTCCAATGCTTGTTGGTTATTTCCATAAATAGTAGGAGCTAATGCGATTCGACCCAAAGATGAAGAGAAATCAAAAGCCTTGATAACCTAAATTATCACATTATCATTTCCCTATTCAACTTTCACATTTTTCATTTTCTACAATTCCACATTAGGCACATTAATCAGGTACATTAATCCTGCTTAAAACGCTTTTTTGATACAAAATCCTTCATCTGATGCAATGTAAAACTGCTCAGATTATTTTCGGCAGTCACTCCGCCTTTTTGAGCCGCCAGTACTCCATAATGTATATCATGATAACCAGTGATGGAATGTGCATCGGGATCTATCGAGATAAGTACATTTTTCCGAAGCGCATAATCGATCCAGCGCCAGTCCATATCCAGTCTGCGGGGATGTGCGTTCAACTCTATAACAACTCCATAGTCCGCGCATGCGTCGATCAGCATTTGATGATTTACGGGATATCCCGGCCGGCTAAGGAGAAGGCGGCCCGTTGGATGACCCAGGATTCTTGTATAAGGATTTTGAATCGCAGTAAGCAGGCGACTCATGGCTTTTTCCTCGTTCATTTTCAAATTTGAATGAACAGATGCGATCACCAGATCAAACGTAGACAGGATCTGGTCGCCATAGTCGAGGCGTCCGTCATTTAGAATATCACATTCGATACTCTTAAAAATATGAAAGGGTGACATCTTTGTGTTCAGTTCATCTATATACAAATGCTGCTCGCGGATTCTTTCTTCAGACAAACCATTGGCATAAAAAGCCGATTTACTGTGGTCGCTAATGACCAGGTATTCAAATCCCTGTTCAATACATGCTTTGGCCATTTCTTCAACAGTGTTAAGCCCGTCGCTCCAGTTACTATGACTGTGTACAATACCTTTGATATCGGAAAACTGTATTAGGGATGGGATTGAAGCCATTCTTGCCTTTTCTATTATAGCCGGGTCTTCACGGAGGGGAACAGGAATAAAATGAATGGCTGCCCGTTCAAAAATATTTTCTTCTGATGATACTGATTCACCAGGTTTAAATTGTCTGTTCCAGTTTTCAAGGAAAGCCTCACTACAGCTGGTTTCGAAAAGGCGGGAATGAAAATCATCACGATGCACAATCTGAAAATTCAGTTTAATATTTTCCTGTCCGGAAATAACTAGCCTGTCTGGTTTTTCTTCTTCAATTAAAAATTTATGCGAAGTAAAAAAAGGTATGAGGCTGCCGGGAGATATACTTGTGATCCAGTCCGCCTGGTCGATGATTTCGAGATGGCGCCGGAAGGCCCCGGTAAGAGAAATCAGTTCACCTGGAAAAAATTCCAGTAGTTTTTTATGTATCGAAAGAACATAACCTTCCATTTCAGCGAAGAGGAAACTTCCCTGGTTACGCAGATAAAACGCAATTGTCTCCCGAATATTATGTTGTGTCTTCTCTCCGAAACCCTTGTAAAGCATTAATCGGTTTTCATCGCAGGCATACATTAATTCGCCGATAGATTCGATTTCCATCTCCTTCCAGACTGTTGAAATCTTTTTTGGACCCAAACCCTTAATTCGGAGCATTTCGATGACTCCGGGAGGTGTTTTGGTGATCAGGTCGTGAAGTTGGGGTAGTTCACCCGTGTCGAGTATTTCGATGATTTGTTTGCCAATACTAGGTCCGATTCCTTTAACTGACATTATTTTTTCGCGCGGAATGACACTAAGTTCTTCCGTCAATTTATCAATACTGAACGATGCGGCTGCGTACGATTTTATTTTAAAAGGGTTCTCTCCATGAATGTCCATTAGTTTGGAGAGCAGTGAAAAGCTTTCTGCAATCGCTTCATTAGAAACCGCCATGGGCTTATGTTTGAGAGAATGATATTATAAAAATACGAAATTAAAAAGTCCCCCGGAATATCCGGGGGACTTTACTATTTTCAGCTAATGAATGAAGAAAATTATTTCTTCTTAGCAGATTTCTTAGCAGCCTTTTTCTTAGGAGCTGCTTTCTTTTTTGGAGCTGCTTTTTTCTTAGCGGCTTTTTTTGCTGTTGCCATTGTTTGTAGAATTTAAATGGTTAGTAAAATACTTTACGTAGTAAAAATAGAAATTCTTTAGAATTATCCAAAAGTTTTTTTGAATTATTCTAAAGATTCACAGTTTAATACGAAATAATGTTACTAACTAAGCCTTCGCAGTAACTTCTGAAGGTGCGTCTACAACATGTACAAAAAGTCTGTCGGCCTTTCCTTTTTTAAATTCTACAATACCATTTGTGAGAGCAAATAAAGTGAAGTCTCTGCCCACACCAACATTTTTTCCGGGATGATAAACTGTACCGCGCTGACGAATGATGACGTTACCGGCTATCGCTGCCTGTCCGCCAAAAATTTTAACACCGAGTCTTTTACTCTGCGAATCGCGACCGTTCTTTACGCTGCCTTCGCCTTTTTTATGTGCCATCGGAGACTTATTTGAAAAATTAAAAAAATTGGATCCGCTCACCTGCGGATAAATTAATTAAGCGATATCTGTCACTTTGATTTTTGTGTAATGTGTGCGGTGACCGTGTTTTTTACGGAATCCTTTTCTTCTGTTCATTTTGAATGATATTACTTTGTCACCCTGAACATGGCCGATGATTTCAGCCTTTACTACACTCTTCACATCTTTTCCTGCCGTAAACTTGCCATCCGCAGTGGAAAGCAAAACGTCAGAAAATTCCAAATGATCTCCGGCGTTTCCTTCTACCCGGGGAACATAGAGTGTCTGGTCTTTTTGGACCCTGAACTGGCTGCCTGCGATTTGTACAACTGCGAACATAACGATGCAATATTAGGGCTGCAAAGGTAAGGGGAAACGGGTTAATTTCGAAGGATTCCGTTAAAAATCTTCCACTATTTGAACCTTAGGTTGTCATATTACCTTTTATTGTAGGTTTGTCCTTAAATCGCCGGCCTAAAACATGAAGATCAAGTCGTTTTTAGCCAAGCCTTTCGCATCTTATATATATAGGAGTACCCGCAAAGAGCTCAGCTCAGCCCTGGAGGATCAGGATAATATTCTTAAAGGTCTGCTAAAAACAGGCGCCAAGACGGTTTTTGGAAGGGAACACCATCTTGAGACCGTAAAAACTTATGACGAATTCAAAGCGGCGGTACCTGTCAGGGATTACGAGCAGCTAAAGATCTATATAGACCAGATCAAACAAGGTAAACACAATGTATTGTGGCCGGGCCAGCCGATCTATTTTGCAAAGACCTCCGGCACAACCAGCGGGATAAAATACATCCCCATTTCCAAGGATTCGATTTCAAATCACATTAATACTGCCCGAAATGCATTGCTCTGTTATATGGCAGAGACAGGGAATTCATCATTTGCCAATGGGAAAATGATTTTTCTTTCCGGTTCACCGGAGCTGGAAAGAATTGCCAATATACCCACAGGCAGACTGAGCGGTATTGTGAATCACCACATTCCTCATTACCTCCGTACCAATCAATTGCCCAGTTATGAAACCAATTGCATCGAGGAATGGGAAATTAAACTCGATAAAATTGTAGAAGAGACTATAAAACAGGATATGAATCTGATCAGCGGTATCCCACCCTGGATGCAGATGTATTTCGACCGGCTCAATACCATTTCAGGAAAGCGCATCAAGGATCTCTTCCCAAATTTCTCTGTGCTGGTTCATGGCGGTGTAAATTTTGAACCTTACAAGGATCGCCTGCTCGACAGTATCGGAAAACCTGTCGACACTATTGAAACTTATCCGGCATCAGAAGGATTTTTTGCATTCCAGGACAGCAGGAAAGAAGAAGGGCTGATGCTCAATACGAATAGTGGAATATTTTTTGAATTCATTCCGGCTGAAGAAATATTTAATGAAAATCCCACACGTATTTCATTAAAGGATGTAAAAGCAGGAGTCAACTATGCGCTTATAATAAATAACAATGCAGGTTTATGGGGATATAATATCGGAGATACTATAAGGTTTGTAACTACTGATCCTTACCGCATGGTGGTGACGGGACGTATAAAACATTTTATTTCTGCATTCGGCGAACATGTAATCGGCGAAGAAGTGGAATACAGTCTCATGAAAGCAGCTAAAGAGGAAGGCATTCAGATCAATGAGTTTACGGTTGCCCCATTCATAAAAGGTCAGGGAGATGGAAAATCATTTCACGAATGGTTTGTGGAATTTGAAAACCGGCCAGCCGATATGCGTGCTTTTGCAAGTAAAGTTGATAGCAATCTGAGGGCAAAAAATATTTATTATGACGATTTGATTTCCGGAAATATTCTTGAACCCCTCCAAATACATCCCGTAAAGAAAAACGGATTCATTGACTATATGAAATCCATCGGCAAACTCGGAGGCCAGAATAAAGTGCCCAGATTGAGTAATGACCGGAGTTTTGCTGAGCCGCTGGAAAAATACATGGATTAAACTTCCCATTCTTCCATCCGGAACTACTAGTTTTACCTTACAGCGCGAAAGCTCTGATGAATAATATGCAGAAGAAAAGGATCGCCATATTTGGTTCAACCGGATCGGTAGGAGCCCAGGCACTGGACGTAATTGCCGCTAATCCGGAATTATTTTCAGCTGAAATACTTACGGCACACCATAATGATGATCTGCTGATCAAACAGGCATTGAAATTTCAACCGGATATTGTTGTTATTGCAGATGAATCCAAATATCTGAATGTAAAGCAGGCACTCTCTGACCAGTCGATAAAAGTATTTGCCGGAGAGAAAGCACTTCTTGAAGTAGCAGCGATGGATAGTTACGATGTTATGATGGCTGCCATTGTCGGTTTTGCGGGACTCATGCCGACACTTACTGCCATCGAAACGGGCAAAACGATCGCGCTGGCTAATAAAGAAACACTCGTGGTTGCAGGGGATATTGTTATGCGGAAAGCGGTTGACAATCGGGCGCCCATTATTCCGGTTGATTCGGAACATTCAGCAATCTTCCAATGTCTGCTTGGCGAAACGCGCAATCGTATCGAGAAAATAATTCTCACGGCATCAGGTGGTCCGTTTCTGGGAAAGAAACCAAATTTTCTGGTGAACGTAAAAAGGGATCATGCTCTTCAGCACCCGAACTGGGCCATGGGTGCCAAAATATCCATTGACTCTGCTACTCTCATGAACAAAGGTCTCGAAATGATCGAGGCTAAATGGCTATTCAATCTGCTCCCGGAACAAATCCAGGTAGTGATACATTCCCAAAGTATAATTCACAGTATGGTACAGTTTGAAGATGGAAGTATCAAGGCGCAGATGGGACTTCCCGACATGAAACTGCCAATACAGTATGCACTTGGATTTCCACTGAGGCTGCCAAATAAGTTGCCGAGATATACGTTTAACAAACCAGATAAGCTATCCTTTGAAGAACCGGATATCAAGACCTTTCGTAATTTACAACTCGCTAAAGAGGCATTGTCTAAAGGAGGAAACGCGGGATGTGTACTGAATGCGGCTAATGAAATTGCAGTTTATGCATTTTTAAAGAACCGCATCGGTTTCCTTGATATGACGGATCTGATCGAAAAAACAATACAAAAAATACCATTTTTGGAACAACCAACGCTGGAAGATTATTTTGAAAGCGATGGGGAGGCGCGTAACTTCGCGGCTTCTTTAATAAAATTGTAAAATTCCCGGCAAGCACAACGTGAACGCGGACTGCAGCTGATCTTTGTAAGATGAATAATACTTCTCTATTGCTGGCGATCGACTGGGCAAATGCTGGCACCAAGGCCGCCCAACTTGTCCTTTCATTATCCCTGATAGTTATCGTACATGAGTTCGGTCATTATCTTCCGTCCAAACTTTTCAAATGCAGGGTTGAGAAATTCTTCCTTTTTTTTGATCCATGGTTTGCACTGGTAAAGAAAAAAATTGGTGATACTGTTTACGGTATCGGCTGGCTTCCCCTGGGAGGATATGTTAAAATTTCCGGAATGGTGGATGAGAGCATGGACAAGGAACAAATGAGTCAGCCTCCACAACCCTGGGAGTTCAGAAGCAAACCAGCCTGGCAGCGTCTGATCATAATGGTCGGCGGAGTCACTATGAATATATTGCTCGCGTTCTTCATATATGCTATGATCCTTTTCACCTGGGGCCAGAAAAAATTACCTATCTCCAGTCTCAGTTATGGTGTGGAAGTAACAGATAGTCTGATGTATGATATCGGATTCAGGAATGGAGATAAAATTCTTTCTGTCAATGGTCAGGAGATTAATTATTTTGAAGAACTCCCGGAAAAAATTCTGATGGGCGGAGGAAGCCAGGTGGATATCATCCGGAATGATGCCCACCAGTCTATTAATATACCCACTGCGATTATCGGAAAACTGTCAGAAAGAAAAAGAAACGGACTTCTTTTCTTCCTTCCCAGGGTTCCTGTGATAGCAGATATGATTCCTGATACCACGAATGCTTATAAAGCTGGCCTCAAGCGTTTTGACCAGATAACTACTGTGGATGGTATTTCAACTCCTTTTTTTGAAGAATTCAGGAAGGCACTCTATGCACATAAGGGGGAACGTGTGTCACTGACGGTAGAAAGAAAAGGGGTTACGGATACACTATACGCCAACGTTAACCAGGATGGAAAAATTGGTTTTGCGTTACTTGGAGGATATGAGTTAGACAGGATGGATAGCCTGGGACTAATACATATTGAAAAAACACAATTCAGTTTTTTCGAATCCTTTCCTGCAGGCGTGCAGCTCGCAGGAGAAAAACTAAAGAGCTATGTAGAACAGTTTAAAAAAATATTTTCTCCCAAGACGGAAGCATACAAAACTGTTGGAGGTTTTAAAGCAATGGGTTCTGTATTTCCCTCCATGTGGGACTGGCAGTCATTCTGGATGATTACTGCATTCTTCTCCATCGCCCTTGCTTTCATGAATATCCTGCCCATACCGGCTCTGGATGGCGGTCATGTGCTCTTCACATTGCTTGAAATGGTCACAGGGCGTAAACCAAGTCAGAAGGTATTGGAATACGCACAGGTGGTCGGGATGGTTATTATACTGGCCCTCGTCATCTATGTAAATGGAAACGACTGGTTTGGCTGGGGGAAAGGGCGTTAGGCCTAAACCTTAAAGCTTAAGGCTTAAAGCATCTGAAACATCACGAATCAAAATAACTGATCATTCCAATCATTTAACAAACCGACCATTCTGCAAATCCAAAATAGTATAAAAAATAAAAGAGCTTTAGGCCTTGCGCCTTAAGCTTTCAGCTTAAAAAAAAATTGATTAAATTTGCAGGTTCATTTATCGGGGGTGCCTGGTATTGACAGCGTAGATCTTTGAAAGTATAAGCATGTCGTGCGTTGGATAATTAGCACGTTAATCTGAATATTCAAAACTCAAATGGCAATACACAGTATGCCATGGCTGCCTAATCAGTGATTAAGTAGTCATTTGGGCCGTGTGGCAGGTTCGCCTGTTACCAAGCTGCATCGCCGACTAACAACAAAAGAGGATGCTGCTCAGAAAGGCTGTGATCTGAGCCTAAGACTATTCAGCTAAGGGAATGATTGGTTTGTTGCTACCCGGTCTTTCTTCGAAAACCAATTAGCAAATAAACATGTAGAAAGCTTTTGAAGAATATGTTTGGACAGGAGTTCGATTCTCCTCACCTCCACATTTTAGTGTATTAAAATGTTTGAAAGCTCGTGAAACGCAGTGTTTACGGGCTTTTTGCTTTTTATGACCCACCGGATTTCACCAAAATATAGCATTGTCGAGGTGTAAAATTCGGTGATAGTTGTTTTTTTAAAGGGACTATCACCGAATCCGCTGCAAGACGATCAAAATCAACATGTTCAAAAAACGAACATCTTGTTTTCAGGTAGGTGAAAAAGTATTTTCAATCATTTAAATACACCGGAAATGGGAGCAACAATTAATGCATTATTTTTTGTAAAAAAATCTTACAAAAACGCAAAAGGTAGAGTGCCTATCTATTTGAGAATCACGATTAATGGGTCTAGGTTCGAGGTAAGTATTAATCGACAGATAGATTATAGTAACTGGTTGGCCAAGATTGGACGAGCAAACGGATTCACGGAAGAAGCAAAAACACTGAACAGTTTTCTGGAGACTTTGAGAAGCAAGGCCGTTAACTACGAACAGGAAATTTTCAGAGAAGGGAAGGAGTTGAACATCGAAACGTTCCGCGAAAAATGGCAGGGCATTAAAGAGAAGTCTGTGACGTTGGTTGATGTTTTTCTGGAACATAACCGGAAAATGAAACTACTTTTTGGATAAGCGACTCATCTATTAAAGAACAAAAACTTTTATACAATATACATGCACTTAAGCTGAGACATTTAAAAAATTATTCCATACAAAGCAGAAAATTCGCGGACATTTTTAGAGACAGTTTTAAGCCGTTTGAATATAAATGGAAAAATGTAAGTGTAGATTTTGGACCTTTGACATTAATGGAAGGTTGGCTAAACATAGATGTGGTAAATTTTCAAGACGACATCTTGGAACTTGCCAATAATTTTTTAGAAATAGAACATTTGCTTGACGACACTCTTGCTTACTTTAAGTAGACAAAAGACACGAAGAACAACGATTCGCTAACATTGGGTTTGGCGTTATTGGGGCAGGACGTTAGTATTACCATTCTTCAACACCGACAAGCGTAAGGAGTTGAACAGATTGAATGTCATAAAAGGAAGGTTTAACTGAGGTAAATAAAAGTAAACGGTTGGTTTTGAGGACAGATTTTATAGGGAAATGACCTACCGGCGGAGCTGCGTAGACTCTGTTTTATAAACGTATCGTAATATTGAGATAGGATTAATTAAATTTAGATGATGAATAATTATTTGATGCAGAAATATCTTCACGGTTTGACTTAATCTGTTCCATGAAAGGATTACTGTTCGCTCTACTGATCTTTTTAAATATAAACGTCGCCAGTGCCCAGGAAGACTTCGGTGCTGCATTTTCCAACGAGAATTATGCCGACAGTGTTCTGCAGTTATTACCCAACGTCACCAATGATACTACGAAGGTAATATTGCTCAATTCCCTGGGGGGATATTATAAATTCGTAAGGCAGGACAGTTCCCTTTACTTCTATGAACAAAGTTTAAAACTGGCCGAGCAGATTAACTATGCTTACGGTATCTATAAGGGATATTTAGAAATGGCATTAGTGCTCAATATAGCCAGTAATTATGGGAAAGCTTTGGAAATGGCGGTGCTCAGTCTTAGAACAGCAGAGACTTTACAAACGAACAGGGAATATAATATGGCCGGAAGTTATTGTTTCATGGCATCCATCAACCACCGTCTTCAAAACGACAGTTTAGCCCTTAGTCAAATACGAGAATCAATACATCTCTATGCACTTGCAGGAGTGGCCAGAAATAAAATAAGTTGGGCCTCCTGTATTATAATCACTGGTATTTATGCGAAATTAAATATGACGGATTCCGTTTTATATTACGCCAACGCAAGCTATCGTGCTGCAACTAATTCTTCTCCGCGACAGCAGTTAAATATTTCCATATCGGATCTTACACTCGGTCCATTCTATTTAAAGACAGGAAAGACGCAGCTGGCTCATGCTTACTATTTGCATGCGCTTGAAAATGAAAAAAATTATAATGCTCCGCTGATAAAAGTCAGAATATTGAACGAATTAGCGAAGTTTTTTAAAGCGACCAATCAAACGGACTCCTGTATCTACTATGCGAAAATGGCTTTGCGACTATGCGAAAATCGTCAGTTCGGTGAGCATGCGACGGATGCAGCAAACATGATTGCGACATCTTATGAGTCGATGGGCAAACCAGACAGTGCATTGAAATATGCAAAAATCTTTATTGCTGCAAAAGACACGATTATAAATCAATCCAAACTTTTGCAGATCGATCTGTTGAATTTTGATGAAGCACAAAGGCAAAAAGAGATTCAGAGAAGAATAGATGAGGCACAGGAAAGATATGCAAACAGGATTCGCTATTATTTACTGCTTTCTGCTGCAGCGATACTTTTGTTAATCTCTTTGTTGCTTTATCGTAATAATCGAAACAAACAAATTGCCAACAAATCGCTCGAGATACAGAAGAAAGAGATTGATCTACAACGAACAAAAGCTGAAGAAACATTACAAGAACTTAAGTCTACGCAGGCCATGCTTATTCAATCCGAGAAAATGGCTTCCCTCGGAGATCTGACGGCGGGTATCGCGCATGAAATTCAGAATCCCCTGAATTTTGTAAATAATTTTTCTGAGATCAATAAGGAACTGCTTGCTGAGACAAGTGAAGAAATGGATAAAGGAAATATCAATCAGGCTAAAACAATGATAAAAGACATTATAGAAAACGAAGACAAAATCAACCATCACGGAAAAAGAGCCGATGCCATCGTAAAAGGCATGCTGCTTCATTCCCGAACCAGTACCGGACAAAAGGAACTGGTGGATATAAATGATTTAACGGATGAATATCTTCGACTGAGCTATCACGGATTGAAGGCTAAAAAAAAACCTTTTAATGCTAATCTGGAAACGAATTATGATAAATCGATCGGTTTAATAAACATCATTCCCCAGGATATTGGACGGGTACTCCTAAACTTATGCAACAACGCCTTTTATGCCGTATCTGAAAAACAAAAACTACATCCAAAAAATTATGAACCTACTGTTTCAATAAAAACGAAAAAGACCAACAACAAAGTGGAGATATCTGTTAAGGATAATGGCAACGGCATTAGTCAAAAATTTATTGATAAAATATTTCTTCCTTTTTTTACTACAAAACCTGCAGGCCAGGGCACTGGTTTAGGATTAAGTATGAGTTTTGATATCCTAAAAGCTCACCGTGGAGATTTGAAAGTCGATTCAATTGAAGGGAAAGGATCTGAATTTATTGTTCAAATACCGATAGTTTAGCATTGTCGAAAAGATTTTGAATAACCGATCCATGGCCAGCGGCGTCCTATAACAATTTCGTAACCGTCAGTCTTAGGAAATGAAAAATATATTGTCTAGATACCAATATGAAAAGCTCAAATCTCATTGATCTGTCAAAATGTTTATTCCAAGTCTTTTTAGAAAAAAAGTAGTATCCCCTGAAAGCTGTGCTATATACAGTTGCATGCAGGTAATTCTTAAATGCATAAAACACTACCTGTTTTACTATCCATATGAGACCAGTTTTGTCCAAAAGCTTAACGCATAAATAATTACATTGAAATTTATCAAAGTACTAGTTACTATAACCTTTCTGACACGGGTCTTATATGCATTTACGATTCGATTCTGCTCGTCTCCTGAACTATCTATGCGACTGATGAATTTTAATCTGGGATTGTTTTAACAACAATATTGGATGTATAACGAAATGGATTGTCCTAATGGTAATATGAAGAGTATGATGCTAACAAATTGAATTTCACCAACAATATTTTATTAAAGCGACGTCTTATAACATACATTTGAGTGTTGTGCGACATCTTATATAAACTTCACGATAATGGAAATACCTGACAACAGACCGGATATTCAGATAAACCAAAAGATTTTCTTTAGAGCCCTGGGGACTGCTTATAAAATCTTAAGCAAATCAGTTAATGGTTCTGTTGCGATTGTTGAACACACTGTTGAACCCAAAAGTATTGGAGCACCAATGCATAAACACACCCATGAAGATGAAATCTCTTATGTACTTGAAGGCGAACTTTCTGTTATTCAAGATGGAACAGTACAAATTGCAAAGCCAGGACAATATATCGTCAAACCGAGAGGAATATTCCATACTTTTTGGAATGCCGGAAATGAAAGGATAAAATTTATTGAAGTAATTACACCAGGAAACTTTGAATATTATTTCGCCGAATTAGCTCCGTTTCTAGAAATTGGATAACCACCTCAGATGGACAAAGTCAGAGAGACCGGTACTAAATACGGTTTAATAGTTGATCCAACAGCAGCTGAAGATATAATTAAAAAGTATGGTTTGAATCCTCTTGGATAGCTTAATTAGTATATGAAAAAGAAGTCGCAGCGATTCGGGCTGAAGAATCGAATATCAGTACAGCAGAAAGCCTTGGAAGTTGTGCGTCATTCAAAAATCACGTTAGATGAAGAAAAAGCTTTTTATATTAACAGTTCTTGTCTTTCTCATCGGACTTGCACAGGTACAAGCACAACAAGTTATTCGACTTTATTCTGGAAAAGCTCCCGGTTCTGAAAACTGGACTTGGGAAGAGCAAAATTTAGGAGGAGGTTATCTAAGAGATGTAACGGATCCGACTTTAACGGCTTTTGTTCCTTCAAACCCAAATGGCATTGCTGTTTTTATTGCACCGGGTGGCGCTTTTCATTACCTCGTTTATGACCTTGAAGGGACTGCCGTAGCAAAAAAATTAAATAAAAAAGGAATAACTGCCTTCGTTTTAAAATATCGGTTGGTGCACGAAGACCCTGCTCATCCGTACTATAACAAAATGATGGAAACAAAGAATTTTAAAATGTTGGATTCGGTGAGTGCACCTGTAATAAAACTTGCACTTCAGGATGCATTAATGGCTATGAAGTATGTCCGCCAACATGCAGCAGAATACAAGATTGATTCTAACAAAATAGGCTTCATGGGCTCTTCTGCCGGAGGAACTATTGCGATGTCGGTAGCCTACAATGCTTTGGAAGAGAGCCGCCCAAATTTTGTGTCAGTTGTTTATTGTGCCAATGATATAATCGGTTCAAAAGTCCCATCGGTGAGGACACCCATCTTTATTGCTTGTGCCAGTGATGACGAATTCGGTTTTGCCGCCAACAGTGTTCAAATCTATTCCAAATGGTTAGAAGCTAATCAACCTGTTGAATTGCACATATACGGAAGAGGAGGGCACGGGTTCATAATGAGGAAGCAAAATCTTCCGTGTGATGCATGGTTAGAAAGATTTACAGATTGGCTTTCAATGCAATATCCCTAAAAGCGACAAAATGTGTAATTAACAAAACAAAAACAATAATATAGGCATTCAACTCAAGTTGATGGTTTTCAACCATTCTTGAGTTGGAGACAATTTGTTTTTCTATGCTTGAAGATTTAAAAGAACGAACGCACAACAAAAGTATTTGCAATGGCAGGGCTGTACGTAAGAACAATCGGCAACAAAACTTTAATCAGCTTCAGCTCGGGCTTGACGTTAATAATTAAGTGACAAAATGTATCTTCAACAATAAAACATAAATCAACTTCGGTACGGGCGTGACGGAACACAGAATATCCTGCCATCGCAAATACCGATTCGTTGTGTGCCATATTATTTGGACTTTTCTTGTACCCGCCCCTTATAAACTGGACCGTTTTCTAAAGCCAGTATCGTCCTTTTTCATTTTTTAAGTAAATTGCATTCGAGTCAGGTCTAAAATTCGGTGACAGCAGTTTCAAGAAGCTCTCAAACATACCAGGGGTGCGGTTTTTCAAACAACGTTCGATTCTCCTCACCTCCACATTTAACAATATACGCGCCTTTGTCAGGGACTTGTCAGGCTACTGTCAAAGCGGTGTCATACAAGGGAAAGGTCCCTATAAGGTCCCTATATTCTCCCTATAAGGTCTCTACGGGTTGCGCTATTTTATAATTTTGAAGAAAAGACTTCATGCATTTAAAAAAGGAAAACGCTCAAAAATCCTGACGAGAAGTTGGGACCCATTAGTGCAGATGCGATGTATAAGGGCGAGTACCATTCTTACAATGGAGCGGGGACTATCAGGGTTACATTCTGAGACCGCTTTTTTTAAGGCTGTTGTTGCCTCTTCGTATTTATTCCGTTAGTTGGGAATACCGGATAGCTGCTTCTTTCAACACCAATGCTTCCGGAAATCGAAAATGTCTTTGCATCGTTTATGTACATTAATCCCATTTCTACTCTCGAATTCACATTAAAGCCATAAGCGTTTGGATACATGGTTCCCGGGTATGATTTATTTAGAGAAGCATTCATAAATGAATTGTTGAAACTGTAAAAAGTAGGTGCTACGTAGACGCCAGCAAAAGCCACCAGATTATTATTCAATGGATGATTCAGTTGTAATCCTACCGGCACCTCGAAAAAAGTAGTACTGCCACCGTTGAAGAAACTAAAACCTGTAGAAACACCAACATATTTACTGAAATACCACTTACTATTTACATTACTACTGTCTCCCGGTAAGTTGTAACCCGTGAACGGGTTGAAAAGAGCATAGTTCATGCCTCCAACGGATAATTGCGTTTGAGCTTTTGGAGAGAGGAAAGATATCGATGCAAGCATCAATAGTATTATACGCATCTTTTATATTGTACTATAAAATTACAGATTTGTAGGATAAGGTTCCTCTAAATTATTTATTAAAAATGCCCTCCACCAATCGTTGGACGTTATTATCCATTAACAAATTATTTCAGGAGAAAACTTTTGAATGTTTACGGATGTATAACTATCAGCATTGCACTCGCTGCCGGTACATTTACCACAATCCCGGATTGGCTGACTGAATATGATTGTAGCGATCCTGTCATGATACTTCCATCAGGATTCAACGTATATCCCTGAAGAACCAGGCCGCTGGTAGCATTCAGATTTGAAGCGGTCAGTGAACTTAACGTAACGGAGCGTTCTGAAACTCCCGTTTGAATTGTGGCAGCCATGCCTGTTTGCGGTTCTTTATTTAAGATACTCACATAGATTGTTCCATCTGCTGCTTTACTTGCATATGCTGTAACATTTTCATTTCCTGCATTTACATTGCATGGCAGCACCATTCCCTGAGCTCCGTTCTTAAAGAATAGCATAGAGTAATATTCAGGTTTGGCAAAAAATATTCCGGCGGAATCACCAATAGGCGAATAGGGACCATTACCGCCGCCATGAAAATTGATGCCTGAACAACCTGAATAAGCCAGCTTCCACATGAAGTCGATGGCCCACAAGGAGGCGCCGAATGTATTGCTCACATTTGTTTTTCCACCACCATAGATCGAATTGCATTCTGCTATCCTGTAAGGAGTTTGCATACTGAGGGCTATAGCATATATGGCATTTCCAAATTTATCGATAGCACTGTCTGCTTTCGGCGCAAGCAAAGTATTAAGATTGATGGAAGGATCTGTGCCAGGTCCTCCCTGGTAATAATGAATGGTCAATTCATTTATATGACTGTTTTCCTGTCTGGCAAAATCGTACAGCCATGTTTGATTGTAGGCAAATGCGGGGCCTGAGAAAACGGTGTTGGGCAACGCCGTTTCAACTGCATTATAATATTGCTTCCACTCACCATCAAAATCAGTTTCAGTATATCCGGAGCCGCGATAGCCGTTTCCCGGATAGAAATCAGCTTCATTTCCTACTTCAAAACTCTGGAGTAATCCTGATAAATCATTGGATACATAGCTCACTTCATCCGCTGCGGTCGCAGGACTAAATTTACCGCCCAGATTCAATCCAAAAATTGTTTTCCATTGTATGGCCTGGACGAAACGACTGAATCTGTCAATATCTGTCGTGGTAATAGAATCTGTTGGTGTTGTGGCGAGTCGGGATTTTCCCGTCCAGAATGTTTTATCAACTCCGTTGGCACCGATGCGAAAGATTCCGGTTCCCAGATTTTTAATTAGCCGAACAAATACAGTATTGTCAGGATTAAAATAATTGCTGTCCGCAATAGCCGTCATTTCAAAACTGAGTCCAAGATAATCTGATGCAATGGCGAAAGAAGGATGTTGCGGATCGATCGATACATTGACAGGTACACCCTGTGCCGGTGGCAGGGGCTGAAGATTCTGCTGCGAATTTGTTTTCTTACAACAGATCATAAACAAAATTCCAAGGCAAATTAACAACCTTCGTAAGTGCTGGACGGTTCTTTTTGACATATTATCTATTAGGCAAAATATATACCGGTTTATTATTTGAAATAGAAGACAGAGTTATGCAGTTGCAAAAAGGTAAAAAATTCCAGGCTCATCTTCCAAGTCTGTAACTCGTTCCGATTTGGAAACTAGCTGCTTTTGTTCCAAAGTTAAATTGCATAAAGCCGGTGAATTGTTTTGTTGTAATATGAAAGGTCATGGCAAAACAGGAAATCGGAAATATGCTATAGGTATTTTGCATCGTATAATCTGATTTTGGATTCACCAGCATATTCAATGAGAACTTCAATCCATATTGCGTCCCAAATCGATTTTTCCAAAGAGATTCAGTGTAAATTCCGATAGTTCCGGTTATATTATTTTTGAAGATGATATTGGCGGCGGTATCCACCAGGTTTTTTCTGAATTCATAATAGTCACCAAATTCTTTTTGTAATGAAGTCTCGAACCCCAGATATCTCCATTCCAAATGACGTAAGGTTTTCAATCCATTGATGCCACCTGATATGCCATAGCTCCCAAAGGAATACCTTCTGCCTTGGATATGATAAAATGTATCAATGGGAACTTCCTCTGCTGACCAGCTGAAATGAGTATAATGTGAATTATAAAAGTCAGACAATCCGTAAGTGCCAAGAGTGACACTGGCTCCATAATATGCCTGCACATTACCCAGATTGTGACTACGGTAAACGCTTGCCTGACCCGCACTTACCCAGTCCTGACCCTGGTCATTGGCCGTTCCTGTTGTATAAAGCATACTTGCATAAAAAGCACTTTTCAAGGAATCCGACTTCATTGGAATAGTGTGATAGGGGATGGTTTGAGAATCGAGCGGGCTTAAATACATTCCCTGCCTGTGAGCAAGACAACTGCAAAAAAATAATGCGATAAAAAATATAATTGCCCTGTTCAGGTTCATTGAGAGACAATGTAAAAAATTGTTAGCATATTTATATGTCTGCCTTATTAATACCTTTTTTTACCTCCCCCAAATGGAAACGCCGAGTTTCAGTGCGAAATAGTTGTTTTCGTAAACAATCGTTGGAGAATTTTGTGCATCATTGCCAATTGCTGTAACATAGGTAGATGGGACAAAATTATATTCCATGCT
Organism: uncultured Bacteroidota bacterium; assembly: GCA_963730425.1. Lineage (GTDB taxonomy): Bacteria > Bacteroidota > Bacteroidia > Chitinophagales > Chitinophagaceae > Puia. The sequence continues at coordinate 105,552 of CAVSRV010000005.1, forward strand.
AAGATGAAAATGATGCCAATCAAACCCAAGTCTTGCCAGTCCACCTGATTTCCCTGTACTCCTTACAATTTCTGTTGTAGAAGGTCCCGGATCACAGCCACCATTAGACGAAGTTGTATAAAGACTATAGCCACCTCCGGCGAATAAGCGAAGACGATGTGTGGTGAGAAAATAGTAATCAAATGTCAGAGCGGAAGAGCCGATATTTTTCATGCTCATAATGGCATCTTCAAACCTTAATCCGGTCTTAAACTTGCCTGCAAAAGTATAACTGGGTTCAGCATAGACGAGGAGACCATTGGTTATCCCCATTCCAATATCAATTTTGAACGGCTTATATATCTGACCAACCTGGGCAGTTGTTATTTTCGAAAATATCAGGCCGGCTATTAAAATGTATGCATATTTTCTCATGTTGGCTGTCTTTTAAGTCTAGGGTATGAGAAGTTAATCAGGATATGACAGAAAGTCCGGGTTACAAGCTGTATCAGGGAATGTTAAAATACTCTTTTTATATTATTGTTGAATAGTCCGGCGTGACCCAATTATTTTCATTTTGAGTCAATTCGTTCAGGGTATATGAGGCAATTATTGGCAAAATGAGCCAATTATTTACTGCCCTATTCATTTAATTTACTGATCAAATCCTTCTTTCTGAAGCCATAACCCAAATCCTTCCTAATTTTATTGTCAAATCATGGATGTGAAACTGCCTGTTTACCTCGATTACAACGCCACTACTCCCTGCGATCCGCGGGTACTTGATACCATGTTGCCCTGGTTCACCGAAAAATTCGGAAACGCAGCAAGCGCCAGTCATCAGTATGGATGGGAAGCAGCCGAGGCAGTAAAAATCGGGCGCGAACAGATTGCTTCATTGATTGGTGCTGAGCCGGAAGAAGTTATTTTTACTTCAGGTGCAACAGAAAGTGATAACCTCGTACTGAAGGGAGTTTATGAAATGTATACAGGGAAGGGAAATCATATAATTACTGTAGAGACAGAACACAAAGCCGTTCTGGATACCTGTTACCAATTAGAAAAAACAGGTGCGCGTGTAACTTATCTTTCGGTAAACAAAGAAGGTTTCATAAATCCAGAAGAACTGGAATCAGCGATTACAGATCAGACCATCCTCATTGCTGTCATGTATGCAAACAATGAAACAGGAGTGATACAGCCTATCCGGGAAATTGCCGCTATTGCAAAAAAACACGGGATATTTTTCTTTAGCGACGCTACGCAGGCGGTGGGCAAAATCCCCATAGACGTCCAACGTGATGGAATTGATCTGATGGCACTGAGTGCCCATAAAATATACGGACCTAAAGGAGCGGGTGCGCTTTATATGCGAAGAAAAAATCCAAGGGTGAGGCTGATGGCCCAGATTAATGGAGGCAATCATGAGAGGGGTATGAGAAGTGGTACTCTTAATGTGCCCGGCATCGTGGGATTCGGTAAAGCTTGTGAATTATCAGGAGAAAACTTGGCCGAAGAATCTGATTCTATCGCAGCCCTGAGGAATTATCTGGAAGAATCTCTTTTAAAATTGCACGGATGTAAAAGAAATGGCCCGGCGACTAATCGTTTGCCGCAAGTCACCAATCTTCAATTTATAAATAATCGTGCCAGTGACCTGATGACACATTTAATAAAGCATATAGCTGTATCCTCCGGTTCTGCCTGCAGTTCCGCATCACCCGAGCCAAGTCATGTTCTTATGGCTATGGGATTGACCAGAGAAGAAGCAAACAGCTCCATTCGTTTCAGCCTGGGAAGGTTTACAACGAAAGAAGAACTGGATTATACCATTCAAAAAATCCGTGAAGAGGTGGAACTTCAACGCGGTGTATTTATCTAGTTACAAATATAATTAGCTACTTTGTTACAAATCCAAATTAGCATTCGCGAAATAAGCCGTGATTATTTTAATTAATTTAATAACATTTCCCATCTTTACTAAACTCAACAATTATCTATCATAATATGTCAAAACAAAATTCCCGCCGCCGGTTTTTAAAAAATGGAATGCTTGCTACAGCTGGTTTTTATATTGTTCCGCGGCATGTTCTGGGCAGGGGTTTTCTCGCGCCCAGCGATAAATTAACCATCGCCAGTATCGGTGTCGGAGGAAAAGGAGCCGACGATATAGACCACTTTGAAAAAAGCGGAAAAGCCAACATCGCATTTTTATGTGATGTGGATGATGTAAGCGCTGCAGACACCAGGAAGAAATTTCCTCAGGCAAAATATTATAAAGACTACCGTGAAATGCTTTCGAAAGAAGGCAAATCCATTGACGCCGTTTCGGTCTCAACACCGGATCATATGCATGCAGTAGCAGCCATGGCGGCCATGCAGTTGCACAAACATGTATATGTTCAAAAACCTCTCACCCACGATATTTATGAAGCGAGGATGCTCACAGAGGCAGCTCACAAATACAAAGTTGTAACACAAATGGGAAACCAGGGTGCATCAGGTGACGGCGTAAGAAAACTGGTTGAATGGTACCAGGCCGGACTCATTGGAGATGTTCACACCGTATTTTGTTATACAGACAGGCCCATCTGGCCACAGGGACTCAAACGACCAACAACCGCATCCAATATTCCATCCACGCTGGATTATAATCTTTGGCTGGGTACTGCACCCGAAAAAGTTTATTTCGATGGCATGCTTCCATTTAACTGGAGGGGATGGTGGGATTACGGTACCGGGGCTTTAGGTGATATGGCCTGTCATATTATGGCTCCGCCTTTCGCCGTGCTTGGATTGGGCTATCCTGTTTCTGCTGAATGCAGCGTTGCCACGCGTTATGTGGAAAACTGGCATGCAGAGTATTCGCCCGATAGTGGTCCGATATCATCACATATCACATTGGTATTTGAAGGAAAAAATGGAAAGCCCAACGTAGAATTACATTGGATGGATGGTGGTATTCAACCGACCAGACCCGTTGAACTGGGATCCAATGAACTCATGGGAGACGGTGGGAATGGTGCGATTTTTTTAGGAACGAAGGGGAAGATGATGTGTGGTACTTATGGAGTCAATCCGCAGCTTCTGCCAACAAGTAAAACACTGGCAGATAAAACTCCGCAAACGCTCATGCGGGTGCCAGGTGGTGACGAGGGTCACTATGGTGCGTGGATAGAAGCATGCATGGCGGGTTACGGAAGCGATAAAGCAAAAAATTTAAGTTCCAACTTCGACATCGCAGGACCGCTTACTGAATCTGTCCTGATGGGTAATCTAGCCATCAGAAGTACCAATATTCAGAAGAAAAATGGAAATGATATTGAATATCCGGGACGCAACATCAAACTGCTTTGGAATGGTGCCGATATGCGTATTACAAATTATGAAGATGCAAATCAGTTTGTAAAACGGACATACAGAGCAGGCTGGAGTCTGGATATATAATATTTACTCTGCTCGCAGACTATCAACCGGATTGACAACGGCTGCCTTGATAGTTTGAAAGCTTGTAGTTGCCATCGCAATAATAAATGCAATCGCACCTACTATAACAAACATCCACCAGCTGATATCTATCCTGTAAGCAAAATCCTCCAGCCATTTGTTCATTATCCAGTACGCGACCGGTGTGGCAATAATGGCAATGTTACTATATTACATAAAGCCTGATGAAAGTGTAATGGCAATATTTTTAATGCTTGCACCAAGCACTTTGCGTATTCCGATTTCTTTGGTACGGTTGATGGCATTAATTGAAGAAAGACCAAACAATCCCATACATGCGATGAAAATGGCAAAAAAGCAGGAATACTGAATGGTTTTTTCCCATCGCATGTCTGATTCATACATCTTTGAAATGGTCTCGTCCAGAAAGGTATATTCAAAAGGATAATCCGTGATAGATTTCCATTCTTTACCAATTTCGGAAATTGCCTGGGCTATATGTCCGGGTTTTATTTTGAACATAAAGAACCTTTCAAAATAATTCCCGAGAACATGTTCTACAGGCTCAATTTGTTTGACAGCGTTTCAAAGTGATAGTCCTTCACAACTCCAATAATGGTTGCGTCAATAGGTTCGCAATATTCTCCCAGCTTTGCTTTATCCCCCAACATATTGAATAATGTTTCATTTATAACCGCCGGACATATTTTTTTGGAAGTATCAGAAGCAAATGCTCTTGAAAATGGACGGCCTTGCACAACTTGATACCCAGCATTTCAAAATAGTCCATAGTCAACAGTTAATTCTTTTCTTCCATTTTTGTTCTCCATTGAGTAAAAATCCATTGGTATTATAAGAGCCATCGAGACCGCCATTCATTCCAGAAAACTGTGAAATATAAGATTGGACTTTGCGAAATTTCCCAGAACGTTCCTTTGGCATTTTTTGCAAAATCAGAAGCCAGGTAGGATTGTATACCATTAAAACCTGCTCTTTGTCAAACCCAAGATCTTTGTTTGCTATAAAATGCATTTGTCTATTAATGACAAAGGCAGAAATCATCAGGACAACAGAAGCAGTGTATTGCACCACTACCAGGAATTTTGAAAAATATGGGTTTATTTTAAACGTCCTAAACTTTTCAAAATCGATACAGGCTTCATTTTGGAAATGATCAGAGCGGGATAATAACCCGCCAGAATTCCCAAACGATACAAAGACATATAATCGCAGGGATGATATCTTTCCAGGCAATATTATTGACATGCAAATCACTTCCGATAACATTATTAAAGAGTGGTAAGAATATTATTGTCAATCCCAATCCGATAATTACAGATATAAAAACTAGGATCTGGGTTTCGACCCAAAACTGCATGATAATAGATCTGCGGTTGGCGCCCATTACTTTGCGAACACCCACTTCCTGGGAACGGGCCGCTGCATTGGATATAACCAACAATACATAATTGAGTGACGCAATAAGCAGTATAATGATTACCAGACAGGCCAACTGGTATATATTTTTTGCATCCGTATAATGTCCCCAGGGATATGAAACATTATAGTGGCAATCGGCAAAAGGACGCAGATACCATCTGTATTTAGTAAAATCTACAGCTTTAAAGTATTTGCCATAAGTTGCGATAAAAGGTTCTATAAAATATTTTTTTGACCAGCTGTTCAGTTTAACTGAAAATGTTGCAGCCGATACTCCTTCATTCAGTTCAATGACAAGTAAATGAGAACTTTGATTAAATCCTCCCTTTATATTTTGTTCATAGCCCGGGTCAGCTTGTAATGGGAAAACAACGTCATATTGAATGCTTGAATTATCAGGAGCATTTTCTGCTATAGCTGCAACCGTAAAAAGATAGGTGCTGTCTCCAATCAGATCAATAGTTTTGCCAATTGGATCTATATTTCCGAAATATTTTTTTGCTATGTTTTCAGAAATAACTGCATTCTTAACGGAAGCTTTTAAAGCCTTCGAGTTTCCTTTGATTATTTTGAAAGAAAAGTTTTCAAAAAAATTGTCCTCAGCATACAGAATATCCTTGAGTTTGTAAACTGATTTATTTATTCTGACCAATCCGCTGCCCTGATCCTGAAACCGTGTTATGCTTTTTACTTCAGGAAAGTTTTTTAATATGTCCCTGCCAATGACCAGGGGAGTAGACAAACCATTGTTGATATCATTATTTTTTGTAAGAAAACTGAAAAGATGGCTCGTTGGTTTGGCATCGGAAGCATCCCAAATGTAGGTACTTTCAAATCTGAACAGCCTGTCCTTATTTTCGGGAAAACTATCATAAGATTGTTCCTTTCGGATATAAAAAAACAGCAGACAGACAAAACGCAACGGAAAAAGACAACCCGACGATATTTATGATGCTGAATGTGCGGTTATTGAGCAGGTTCCGCCACGCTATTTTGATATAATTCCTAAGCATGATCAGATATTTGGTTACAAGAAGTTAAATAATTTTATTGAATTAAATTACTTATAGGAGACGTCCGAAAGTTAATCAACTGTTAGTCAGCATTTTTTGGAGATTATTGGATTAAATTTGTATGGGTGATAAAGGGCGCGTTTTTATTTGCGAACTTTATCTATGGATCGTTGTCATCTGTCATTTAACCTTCAAAATTTAATTCACTATGTCCTCCTTTAATTTAACAATTAACAACAAACCCCATACGGTTGATGTTGATCCGCAAATGCCTCTACTATGGGTATTGCGCGATGTGGTGGGATTGAAAGGAACCAAATTTGGTTGTGGCATGTCGCTATGCGGTGCCTGCACTGTTCATTTTGATGGAGTAGCCATGCGATCATGTACGCTCCCTGTTTCAGCGGCAGCCGGTGCAAAAAATATCACTACCATAGAAGGCATATCAGCGAATATCGATCATGTAGTCCAGAAAGCCTGGATAGAACTGCAGGTTCCCCAATGCGGTTATTGCCAGTCGGGACAGATCATGTCGGCAGTTTCTCTGCTGCAGACAAACCCCAAGCCAACCGATGCAGATATAGATGCCGCCATGATGGGCAATCTTTGCCGGTGCGGAACATATACGCGTATTCGCAAAGCAATACATCGCGCAGCGGAGATGATGGGTTGAAATGAATTCATATTTGTTTTTCACTTTATTAATCATTCGTTATGTCAGAATTATTAATTGCTGAAATATTAAAACCGAAAAGTTCTCCGGCTATTAACCGACGTAATTTTCTGAAGCTCTCGAGTCTAGGCAGTGTTGCCCTCGTATTGGGTGTTTCTGCCAAACCTGGAGAAAACAATCTGATGGCTGTCGGCAATACGGCGGATTCATACAAACTAAATCCATATATTTTTATAGAAAAAACGGGAAAAATTACACTGATGAACCCGAAGCCTGATATGGGCCAGGGGACTTTTCAATCTGTACCGGCATTGATTGCGGAGGAGTTAGAAGTATCACTGGACGCAGTAACCATTTTGCAAACGGGTGGTGAAAAAGAATACGGAAGACAGGTGTCAGGTGGAAGTACTTCAGTGCGCCTGAATTATTTTTCCCTGCGGAAAGTGGGAGCCTCTGCAAAAGAAATGCTGATTACTGCTGCAGCCAGTCAATGGAAAGTTCCGGCAGAAGAATGTTATGCTCAGAATGCAATGGTATTTCATAAACCTTCGGGTAAAAATCTTCCATATGGGGACCTGGTGGAAGCGGCTTCCAAAATAAATGTTCCGCAGGATCCTAAACTGAAAGATGCAAAAGATTTTAAGATACTGGGAAAAAACTACCCCAGGCCGGATGTACCATTAAAATCTTCAGGCAGGGCCGTGTACGGCATCGATGTGGAAGTGCCAGGAATGGTATATGCTTCAGTGGAACACAGTCCGGTATTTGGTGCTAAAATTATCAGCTACGATGATAGTGATGCATTGAAAGTTAAAGGGGTAATAAAAACAATTAAGATTCAGCGTAGCCTTGGAAAAAATAAATACGATGGTATCGCCGTGGTGGCAGACAATTTCTGGGCTGCAAGACAGGGACGTCTTGCATTGCAAATAAAATGGGATTACCAGGGACTGGATAAATTCAATTCAAAAGATTATGAGCAAAGTCTCAGGGACCTGAAAAATAAAGAAGGTGCAGTTGTTCATACAGACGGGGACTTTGAGAAATTTTATGCAGATGCACCGGTAAAACTGGAAGCATTCTATGAAACACCTATTGTTTCCCATTCTCCGATGGAACCGATGAATTGTGTAGCTCAATGGACCGGTTCAGACACTGTAGAGGTTTGGGCTTCGGTACAGGGACCTGATTTAGTAAAAGGGGAATTGTCGCGCACGCTAAGTATTCCCCGGGATAATATTACCGTTCATATTCTTTTTAGTGGCGGAGGATTTGGAAGAAGATTGTACCCTGATTTTGCCACTGAAGTCGCAAATATTTCCAAAATCGTAGGTAAACCCGTTAAATTAATCTGGACAAGGGAAGATGATACCCAGCTAGGTCCATTCAGGCCGCTGACTTTTTCTGCATTGAAGGCCGGGCTTTCTTCAGATGGCAAACCTGTCGCTTTTCAACACAAGGTAATATCTCCATCTATCGGAGCAACAATGGACGAAAAAAGAAATGAGACCGGCGAAAGCTCATCCATGACAGAAGGCATAAGCAGCCAGAAATATGAGCTGCCAAACATGAAAAACGAATACGTTTTTTCGGAAATTCCTGTACCACTGGCCGCCTGGCGCTCGGTAACAAGTTCAACAGTAGCATTTGCAGAAGAATGTTTTATTGATGAAATGGCTGTAAAAGCGGGAATGGATCCAATGAGTTACCGCCTTGAAGTTCTGTTGACAAAAGATTCTGACACTAAAAAATTATTGACCAAACTCAAAGAGGTTTCACATTGGGATAAGAAATTACCACAGGGATGGGGAAGAGGTGTTGCACAATATGAATTTTTTGCCGGGTTAGCTGGTTATGTTGTGGAAGTATCAAGTCGTAAAGGCGGTGGTGTAAAAATTGAAAAAGTGTATAGTGTAATAGATTTGGGAACCGTAGTAAATCCGGATATGGTTGCATTACAAATAGAAGGCGGTGCAACAATGGCTTTGACAGCTGCTACAAAAAATGGTATTACTTTTAAAAACGGTCAGACCGAGCAGACTAATTTCCACAATAACCCGATCGTCAGAATCAATGAGATGCCTGAAGTGGAAGTGCATATCATAGCAGATGGTGGTTCAGTTATTAAAGGAGTGGGTGAACCCGGAGTTCCGCCTTTTGCACCCGCTTTGGCAAACGCAATCTTTGCTGCAACGGGGCATCGAATCCGCAGGATGCCTTTCGATTTGAATAAAGTGTAGTTAGAAATTAAATCTTATTCAGATTAAATGGCAATTCACGGATCCTTGTTCCGGTCATATTAAAAATTGCGTTGGTAAGTGCAGGTGCTACCGGTGGCAAACCTGGTTCGCCGCCCCCGTCCGGCTCATAATTATTTTTCATAACGATCACTTCAATTTCGGGACATTCATTTATCCGTAGTAACTCGTAGTTGTGAAAATTTTGTTCAACTACTTTCCCGTTCTCAATGGTTATTCCGCTTTTGTAGGCAGCAGTAAGGCCCATTACCACACAACCTTCAGTTTGCGCAATCAGATTATCCGGATTGACTACAATTCCACTGTCAATAGCAACGGTTACTTTAACGACTTTAACTTTTCCGTCTATCCTGGCTACCTCAGCGACTGCAGCAGTAAAGGCTCCTGATCGTTCTACGATGGCAACGCCCATACCTGTATTGCTTTTTCGAGGATTGTGCCAGCCCGTTTTTTCGGCAACCGCTTTCAGTATGGCTGTATATCGCGCGTGATCCTTCAATAATGAAAGCCTGAAATCCAGCGGGTCCTTTTTAGCATTTACTGCCAGTTCATCCATAAACGATTCATGCGCAAAACAATTGGTAGAATGGTATACAGAACGCCAATAGGAAATGGGAATATAAAATTTGCGCAGAACTCCTCTGATCGCCAGGTTTGGGATGGCATATTCAGTATTTATTCCTCCTGCTATGGCATCACCTGCAATTTTGGAATCGCCCGTTTGATTGTTGATCTCCTGGCAAATTACTTTATGTTCAAGGGCAATCAGATTTCCATTATTATCCAGACCACCTTTACAGACGTTGAGCGAACAGGCCCTGAATGGTCCCTGTGTCAAATCATCTTCTCGGCTCCATACTACTTTCACAGGAGCGCCTGATTTCATAGACAGGTCTGCGGCTTCTTCAGGTACATCTGTCAGACTTCTCCTTCCAAATGCACCGCCCATATAAGTATAGTGAATAATGACGTCTTCTTCTGCAACGCCACATTGCTTTGCCAAAAAAGAGTGGTACCCGTTAGGATTTTGTGTTGAACCCCAGAATTCAACACTGTTTTTTTTCGCGTGTACAATCGCGTTCATTGGCTCCATGGGAGCATGCGTCTGGTAAGGCGTTTCGTAAGAAGCTTCAATTTTTACTGAAGCAGAATCATAAGCAATATTAAAATTTCCTTTATCAATAAAAATTGCACCATCCTGACCGGCTGCTCTTCTATAATCTTCCTTAATACTTTTTGTTGACCATGATTCCAGATCGCCATTATCCCATTTCAATTCCAATACTTTTCTTCCCTGAACCGCTGCCCAGTATGTATCAGCCAGCACAGCCACGCCCTCTCTCAGGCGCCCCCATACGTGGCGCTGTGTTTTGAATACATATCTTACTCCTTTCACTGCCCTGGATTTAGTGTCGTCAAAACTGATTAGTCTGCCTAAAAGAACGGGTGACCTTTCAATGGAAGCATATAACATTCCATTTACTTTACAGTCCAATCCAAAAACAGCCTGACCGTTTATTTTTGAAGGAATATCTTTTCTTGCAGGGGATGTGCCAATGATTTTGAAATCTTTCGGATCTTTTAATGTAGGATTTTGAGTTGGGGAAATTTTGGATGCATCATCAGCCAGTTCTCCATAAGTGAGTTTTTTCCCTGATGCCCGGTGAATTACTGTTGCATTCTGAGCATAACAATCTTCTGCTTGAACTTTCCAGCGATTTGCTGCAGCCGTTATAAGTATTTCTTTTGCTGAGGCGCCGACCTTTCTCATCAGATCGAAATTATCAGATATACTTCGACTTCCCACCACCATCTGGTCTCCATATAGTTTCCGGCTGGCAGGCGACTGCATAATATTTATTTTGTCGATATCCACTTCCAGTTCTTCCGCTATAATCATTGGGATGGATTCAAAAGTACCCTGCCCCATTTCCGGACGATTATTATAAATAGTTATCCTGCCAGATGAATCAATAAAAATATATGCATTCATTTTTGCACCAAGACTGTCGTCGCCGGAAAAGTTTGCGATTTGTGGAGATTTACCTTTTTCATTGAAAAAACCTACTACAAAAACAGCGGCACCCGATATGGCAGTGAGCCTGATAAATTCTCTTCTCCGCAGTTTTTGGGATGTTTTCATGGCGATTTCATTTAATGCGAAGAGCAAAAAAGCAATTGAAAATGCCCGGTAAGCTCCATAAAGTTAGTATTAAAAATTATCAATAATTTGGAGGCCCGGTATAAATGGTTCTTTCAGGTTACCCTCCAATATTCGAGTGCGAAAGTCTATCCTTTTATATTGCATCCGGGTAAAAGACGATGCCCGTGATGATTAAGAAATTCGATAACCTATCTTCGTAATCCAGTTTGCTTCTATTTAGTCACCATAGAATTTTTTTATGAAACCATTTTACGGGAATTTCCTTTTCTCCATAGGGTTTATGATCTTCACGGCAGCTTCCGTTCATGCCCAGCAGGATAATGGCAAGATTCGCATTATTATGTTTGGAGCTCATCCGGATGATTGTGATGAAAGGGCCAGCGGAACTGCGGCTCTTTATGCACAGATGGGCTATGCTGTAAAATTTGTTTCTGTGACGAACGGAGATGCAGGTCATCAGACACAAAAAGGGAAGGAGCTCGCAAAAAGACGATATGCAGAAACGCAGGAATCAGCAAAACGCCTGGGCATAACATATGACGTACTCGACAATCATGACGGACTACTGATGCCTAGTCTTGAAGTAAGACTGGAGATCATAAAGGAAATTCGTGAATGGAATGCTGATATAGTATTTGCTCCCCGTCCCAATGACTATCACCCGGATCACCGATATACCGGTGTATTGGTTCAGGATGCGGCATATATGGTAGCCGTTCCAAATATAGAACCGGAAGTACCTGCAACTAAAAAAAATCCCGTATTCTTCTATTACGAAGATCATTTTCAAAGACCCAATCCATTCCGTCCTGATGTAGTAGTGGATATAACTTCCGTATATGATAAAAAAATTGCTGCCCTGGATGCACATCAGTCCCAGATGTACGAGTGGCTTCCGTGGATTGGTCATTATAGTGAAGAAGTGCCGCAAAGCGAAGCTGACCGTATTAAATGGCTCGCCATTCGAACAGCAAGACCGATTAATCCCGAAACTAAAGCGTCCCTGGAAAAATGGTATGGAAAGGACAGGGCTGATAAAGTAAAATATGTGGAATGCTTTGAAATATGCGAATACGGTGCCCAACCCAAAGATGAGGATATAAAGAAATTATTCCCTATGCTCGGTAAATAAATATTTTATACAAAAGAGGGCCATATGAATTTTAAACAGGCGATATTTTATTTCCCTTTTTTTTTAATTTTCATAGCATCTGTTGTACCTGTTCGCGGACAATCTTCCGATTCATCGGTACTGGCGGTAAATAAAACAAAAGATTTTGAAATCACCGGTGATGGGACTGCCACTAACTGGAATGATGAAAAATGGCTGACGCTTCCTGAGAGGAAGAATAACGGGGATATATATACAACGAAGACGAAGATCCTTTATTCTGATTCGGGTATCTATTGCCTCTATTATTGTCAGGATAATAAACTGACATCCACATTAAGAGAAGATTTTGCGGATTTATTTAATGAAGATGTAGTAGAAGTTTTTTTCTGGACAGACGAAACGATTCCCATGTATTTTGAATATGAACTTTCACCATTTAATTATGAATTGCCCATACTGGTACCTAATATTAAAGGAAATTTTTTGGGATGGCGCCCCTGGCATTATGAAGGTAATCGCAGAACCAGGCACGCAACTCATGTAGTCAGAGATAACGGGAATATAGTTGCCTGGACAGCCGAGTTTTTTATTCCTTACCTGTTACTTAGACCGATGACCCATATCCCTCCCGCTAAAGGTACCCGCTGGCGCGCTAATTTTTATCGCATCGACTATGATAATAAAGTGTCAGACTGGTCCTGGCAACTCACCAGAACCAACTTTCATGACTATGAAAGATTCGGCACACTGATATTCCAATGAAACGGATTGAAATTAAGTTTTTAATTTACCCGTTTTCCCAGGGTTGCCTTTGAAGGGACAGCCCTGGGAAGTAAATTGTTCTTTGCAAAAGAGGAAGAATGTTTATGCGTGTACCGCTGTTTCGTCCGCGATGGATGCATGAAGTTCATTGGCGGCGCCCAGGATAAATTCACTTATTTCTTCCGGATGAGAAACCATGGATGCATGACTTGCCGGTACTGAAATAGTCCTTGCGTTGATACGTGTAGCCATGAATTGTTCGGCGGGAGGAGGGATCATGCGGTCATTCATTGAAACCTGGTACCAGCAAGGGAGGTTTTTCCAGCCGGCATCAGTTACTTTACCCTGGAAGGCGGCAAGAGCAAGAGGTTTTTGGACAACGGCCATAACATGAGCTTCCGTTTTATCTACGTCCTGGCAAAAATTATCCGCAAACATGTCTCTGTCGATCCACAAAAATCCATATTTATCCGGACGGATAGCAGCTGCACCGGGAGGGGCAACGGGTCCGCTGGCTGAAAGAATTTCAAGACTTTCTCCTTTATCCAGCGCAAAGGCGGCAATATATACCAGCCCGATTACATTGGGACAAAATGAGCTGCCTCTGTTATAATAGCCCCCCGTATGAATGTCCGACGAGAACAACAGGACCATCCAGTGCTTCAGCAGCACGTCTGACTGTTTCTGCATCTTCCTCCAGTGATACTAATTTTTGTTGTGTCGCCACTATATTAAATCCTGCCTCTGTTAAAAGAGGGATCACTTTACTCCAACTGGACCCGTCTGCCCATGCTCCATGCACGAGCAGGATGTTTGGTTTTTTTGACATACAATAAAATTTTAGAATGAATAAAATGGTTTAAACTTAATGGGAGCAGTTTTAACCAGGTTGTTGCCTGATAGGAGATAGTCTTAAAAGGTTATGAATAAAATATCGAAAATGGGAAGTGGACCAGAATGAAATAAATCTTAATGATGAATTTCCTTTTAGAAAGGTAAGATTTTAGAATGGGTGGAATATTAAGCTAATGTCAATTAATTTATGCACAACCACATTAGTTAAGTAGATTCTGTTGCACTATCTGGATTACGCGACTTTCTTTTTTATTACCAATAGAAAAAGCCTGCAATAATTGCAGCTAACATATAGCTCAGGCAACTGGCAATCAGTTTACCTGCCAGAAATCTATTGTCATAATTGACATAGATGGCGCCACCGGACTCTGTTATTAAAGTGAAAGTTGCGAAACAAATCAAACCCAGTTTACAAGCGGAGATTATGTTTCCCGGAAGGGCATACCTAAAACCAATTTTTAAATAAAAAAATGTAAACAATACACCGAACAGGAGCGAGAGGAGGCTGCTGTAAGTATAGCTTTTGTAGTTTTCAGGTCGCCAGGTTTGCGGTGTTAACGCCTGATATTTATGAAATAAAAAACCGATGAACAGCCATTCGACAGATGTATTTGCAATACCAATGCAAACAGACGACAGGATAAAATGGAGAGTTGACATGAGGTCGTATTTTAGTCAAACTGAAGAAAATTAGTTTAGCCCTGCGGAACGGAGTGTAAGGCAATCCGATTGCCCTCGGTGTCAATAAAGACAGCCATAAAACCATGCTCTGGTGATATCTGAGTTTTGGGAACGGTTATCCGGCCACCTGCAGCCACGATCCTGTCGAGAATGATCTGAACGTCAGGATTGGCATTCAGGTAGATCAGTGGACCTTTATCTTCGGATGAAATGTAGAATCCATCACTTTTACAAAGTGCTCCTCCGATCCCATTCAACATATCTGTAACCGGAAAGAGACGCATTTGAAGCTGAGGCATATCCAGGGTACTCATCCGGATATCAAAAAGTTGCTCATAGAACTTCTGTGCACGGTTAATATCCGTAGTTGGAATTTCGAACCAGCTGATGGCATTTTTAAAAGTCATATATCAATGAAAAGTTAGGTTATTTAACCGTTACATAATCAATTACGGCCATGGAAATGAACTTTCTATCAGGAATTACCCGAATTTTGGCCTCCCCGGTAGATCTCAATATTTACCGGCATCGCGCTGATCTTTAATACACATCTTAAAACCTTAGTTATGAAATCGAAATTAGTTACAGGCATTTTTCTGGTAATCCTGATTGCTTTGAGTTCCTGCAAAGCAAAGAAAGAACTTCAGGCCGCCCAGGAACAAAACCAAAAGTTGCAAACTGATTTGACATCCTGCAACACGAATCTTACTAATACTACAAATGCCAGCAACGCCAAGGTCGCAGATCTGAATGGCCAGATTGCCACTCTCACAAGTCAAAATGCATCTTTGAGCAAAGATGCCGCTGCATACAGGGATTTAATCAGTGATTTGAAACAAAGGCAGGCCATGTTAAACGCAGCACTTGCTGAACAGGGGACATCTCTGAAGGAAATAAGGGAAAAAATTATAGCCGGATTGTCTGCCTTGTCCGATTCAGGCATTGAAGTAATCTTCAAAGATGGGCTCCTGTATGTGAGCCTTCCTGAGGCATTGTTGTTTGCACCGGGAAGCGCAACGCTCGGCAAAAAATTCAAAGAAGCATTATCACCCCTGGCTACTGTACTCAATAATTATCCGAGGGTCCAGATTTATGTAGTGGGTAATACTGATTCTGTGAAAATTCATAATGCCCACTTTGCCGATAACTGGTCCCTGAGCACTGAAAGAGCAAATAGTATAGTTCGTGTTTTTAGAGATAGTTATAGTGTAGATCCTGTCAGATTGTTATCGGGTGGAAGAAGCAAATATAATCCCGTCGCTGACAATGGCACCAAGGAGGGGAGGGCCATGAACCGTCGCATTCAGATCATTCTGAATCCTGATCTTTCGAAATTATGGGATATGATGGGTCAGTAGATAAACAAAGAACAGGCTATTTTAAATCTTATTATTGGTGGTCCGGAAGCCGTGCAGATAGATATTTGCACGGCTTTTTGTTGAATTATCGCAATTGAAAGTCCAATATTATGCTGGCGCTTGGCAAACCACCTCAGCTGACCCCGAAAATTGGACTGAAGTGGCAAAGAATTGTGAAATTATTCTGTCTTTCGACTTGGCCTTTGAACGCATTACTTTATATTGTTTAATTTTATAGTGGATTTTGAAAATATCAAATCTGGTGAAAATTTCGCGGAGAAATAGGAAAGAATACTTTTTCTGCATTTTACTCAGTATCCCTCTTGGAATTCTCCAGGTATCGGCTCAGAGCCAGGACCCTTCGGTTCCCAAATTACCCACATTTCTTGACAGGAATCCTGATCAGCTACCCCATAAATTTGAAAAAGATAAGACAGTGGGAAGCCCCTATCTGACTAAATCATGGGCTACCGGATATGTTGATTTATTAAATCACAAACGAATTCCGGAACCGAATCAGGACGTATTGTTCAATTATGACAAAATGGAGAATGTATTATATGTACTGGATAATTTATCGAAAATGCGGACACTTCCGATCGATTCAGTTTCTAAATTTGAACTGGCAGACAATAACATGACATACACTTTTGAAAAAATACCCTGGATCAGCAAAAAATTTTATCTGACTCCCGTTATTGAATCTGTCAATGGTTATTCTCTGTATAAGAGGCTTCTCACGAATTATTATTGGGCAGATTATTCTTCGGATGGTTATACTACGAAGGGAAGAAAATATGATGAATTTATTGATTCCTATGAATACTTTCTTACCTATCCCGGAAACAAAACTTACCGGAAATTACTGCTAAAAGAAAGTGCTGTTCGCCATGCCTTCAAGGACGATTCCAAACTACTGGATGCATTTTTCAACCTGCACGATGACGAAATAAATGAACAAAGCGTGCTTGGAATAGTTCAGTATATCAACGATAAAAAATATCCCGACTAGCTTTTGTCCGACCGGAAAAAACTATACAGAATGAGGTAATGAATAATAATGGGTATTCCCATTTGCCGGTAAAAAATGACTTAACTTCCTGCAATCTTTAAACAATCAACAATGAATTTTCTAAAATTCCTTCTTTCATCATTCATAGGTTTTGCAATTTTCACCCCAGCTTTTTCTCAGGACAAATTATTAACCGGTAAACTTGCACCTACGCCCCCCATGGGTTTTAACACATGGAATACTTTCCAAACAAAAATTAGCGAAGACATGCTGAAGGAAATGGTTGATGTGTATGTTAGTTCCGGCATGAAAGACGCAGGGTATCAGTATTTTGTTCTGGACGATGGATGGATGGCCATGGAACGCGATCAGAATGGAAGTCTCCTGGCGGATCCCGTGAAATTTCCTCATGGCATGAAAGCCTTTGCAGACTACGTACATTCAAAGGGTCTGAAGTTCGGAATCTACAATTGCGCCGGATCAAAAACCTGTGCCGGATATCCTGGAACGAGGGGTCATGAATATGAAGATGCAAGATTATATGCATCCTGGGGAGTTGACTTTTTAAAATACGATTGGTGTAATACGGATAGTCTAAATACAAGAGAGGCATACAAAACGATGAGTGCGGCTCTGAGGGCTACGGGAAGACCCATTGTTTTTAGTATTTGTGAATGGGGCGGACACGAACCCTGGCTTTGGGCAGGTGGTGTGGGAGAACTGTACAGAACTACCGGAGATATTTATCCAACTTTTATAATCGACAAAAAATTTAGCGACTGGACAGCGCTATCAGTGGTAAGTATTCTGGACAAACAAATTCCGATCAGAAAATATAATGGGCCAAATCACTGGAACGATCCGGACATGCTGGAAGTTGGAAACGGCATGACGTATAATGAAGACAAATCTCATTTTTCGCTTTGGTGCATGTTAGCTGCACCACTTGCAGCCGGTAATGATCTTCGCAAGATGTCGCCGCAAACCAGGGAAATTCTTACAAATAGAGAAATGATTGCAGTTGATCAGGATGAAAGGGGCATTTCTGCCTTCAGGATGATTTTGGAAGACAGCCTGGAACTATGGGTAAAACCTTTAAAAAATAATGAAGTAGCGCTTTGTTTTTTTAACCGTACATCAGGTTCCAAAAAACTTAACCTGGACTGGAAGTCACTTAATATTTCCGACGTCCAGTCTGGACTTGAAATCCATTTTGACAATCAGTTTTTTTCGATACGGGATTTATGGCTGAAGAAAGATATCGGGAAAACAGATAAAAAATTCGAAAAGGAAATAGCTTCACACGAAGTTATCATTCTCAAGCTGGTACCAGCAACGAAATAATAAGCAATTGTAAATTCGGGGAATAATCTGATTTAGATCATGCTATTTCGTTAAATTACTCTTCTAAATCTTTTTTTATGAACGCATTAATACAGTCATTACAGGAAAAAATCGGGTTGACCGCTGAACAGGCTAAGGATGCCGCAAATCATATGATGGAATATATCAAGGAAAAAGTTCCTGCTTCTATGCACGAACACCTGGATCTTGCAGCAATGGGAGAATCGATTAAAAGCAAGGGCGCTGAATTCCTCGCACAGGCCCAGTCGAAGGGAGGAGATTTCTTACACACCGCGCAGGAAAAAGTCAGCAGCTTTTTACATAATAAGGAAGTATAGGAGTATAAGAGTATAGGAGTATAAAATCAGACTCTTATACTCCTATACTCTTATACTTTCTTCAAGTCTTTCCCAATCAGGATTCTTTCTCTTTCCGTTTTTGCAAGTTTCATCGCAGTCGTTAAATGGCGGGTTGCTTTAATGTTGTCGCTACCTGTATATAGATAGCCGAGTAAAACATGGTACAGATGATTGTTATTCAGACCAAGCTTCTCAGCTTCTTCGATGGCTGCGGCTTTCCCTTGTACTTTTGAAAGCGCGTAGGTCCTGTTAAGAGCGGTTACCGGAGAATACCTGTTAAATAATAATTGATTGTAGAGTTGTAAAATATTCTCCCATTTTTGCTTACTATCATTTTTAATAGTATGCCAGTATCCAATTGCGGCTTCAATATGATAACTGCTCAATATTTTTCCACGGGAGGCTTTGTTTAAATAATAGTGTCCTTTTGAAATCAGTTCCTGATTCCACAATGCGACATTTTGCTCGTCATAACGGATGATCTCTCCGTTTTCATCCACCCTGGCTTCAAAACGGGAAGCGTGAAAACACATGAGTGCAAATAAAGCCTCTGCCTGTGGCTTATTGGTCTTTTCATTTTCAATAAGAAGGAGTGTAAGTCTCATGGATTCCAGACAGAAATCTTTTCTTAACACCGTATCGCTGATACTGGAATAATAACCTTCATTAAAAAGAAGATATAAGCCGGTTAAAACTGCGTCTACTCTTTGACTGATCTCTACAGGAGCGGGTAAAATGATTTTAATTTTAGCCGACCTGATCTTTTCTTTGGCCCTGGTGAGTCTTTTGTGGATGGTTTCCTTGTTCGTTAAAAAAGCTTCTGCAATTTCTTCTATGCCGAATCCACACAGAATCCGAAGGATCAATGCAATTTGAGATTCCATGGAAAGGACCGGATTGGCAATGGCAAACATCATCTGAAGCTGGCTGTCCTTAATATTATCCTCTGACAGATCTATATCTGTTTCGGGAATTGATTTTTCATCTGTAGCGATTGCTGTTCTAACTTTTTGTTGAAAAACAGCTTTTCGTTTTAACTGATCACGGGCTTTGTTTTTTGCCACAGCATACAGCCATGCAACCGGATTTTCAGGTATGCCCTTGAGTCCCCAGGTTTCTGCAGCAGTCAAAAAAGTATCGCTGGCAATGTCTTCAGCAAGAGCAAATTGTTCGAATCCAAAATACCTGACCAGCACCGCCGTAATTTTCTGGTATTCAGTGCGGAACAGATGAGGGAGTAATTCTTTTTCCTGCATAAATTACAACTTAGCGTGGCCACTACTCATAAATTCATGGGAACAATGGACCGCACTTCAACGTTCCCTCCAATCATCAGAATCGGACAGCCCTTTGATATTTCTGCTGCTTCGTCAAGCGATTCAGCCCGTATAATAATATATCCCCCGATGGCCTCCTTTAATTCGACAAATGGCCCATTTGTTACCAGCGCACCCGGTTTTACTACTCTGCCATCATCAGCCAGGCGATTTCCGGAATTGACAAGTTTATCACGCGCAGCAATATTCCCCATCCAGTTTTGCCATTCCTTCATCATGTTTTGTAATTGCTCCGGCGATGGTTGGATGTTGTTTGCTTTGTAATCCCGTCGGAAGATCAGTAAGAATTCATTCATTTTATTGAGTTTGAAAGTTTAAAGATCAAAGACGAATGATCTATTAAGAACAGGACATAAAATGTCCTTAATCTTTAAGAAAGTTAAATCGAAGAGAGGGTAATGCAACATTTTAACAATTGTTGTGTCTTTTGCCAGGCAGGCTGTTTTCGAATGCGGACGTTCACCGTATCAAAACCGGTCAGTTATCCTGGTCATTGAATGTATAGTAAATTGATTCCTAATTACTTGTCAATCTGGCATCAGGTTGGATCCCTGAATAGAAAGATCCCATTTTAAAAATCAATTATTATTCAGGAATGATTTTCTATAGAATCAAAGCTCAGGGAAAAAATCTTATTACTAATCTTTCTAAAAATCAGAACATGAGAATCATTTTAAGTTTTTTATTAATTGTATCCGGAATTCTTGTTCAGGCACAGGATTCCCAAAAAGGTTTGCTTTATTTAAGTAAGCCCTTATCTGCTGAATCAATAAATCAGGTTGAGGCAAGGACTTCGGGAGGCGGCATTGAAGTCACCGGCGTAAATCCTTCTGAAGCAAGAATAGAAGTATACGTCTCGGAGAATGGGCATCGCAATTCCCGCTCGAAAGAAGAGATTCAAAAAATGATCACAAACGATTACGATTTTTCGGTAACTGCATCCGGCAATAAACTTACTGCCATTGCAAAGCCCAAAAGAGAATTCAGAAACTGGAACAATGAATTGAGTATTTCTTACAGCATTTATGTTCCTGTTGCCTGTGGTACTCAACTAAATACCAGCGGTGGCGGCATCAGTATTTCCAATCTTAGTGGGGAACAACATTTCAATACAAGTGGTGGAGGTTTGGATGTAAAGGGTCTCAGTGGTAAAATTAATGGTCGCACTTCGGGTGGAGGAATAAATGTTTCAGATTGCAAAGATAATATAGACCTGGAAACAAGTGGCGGTGGAATCGAAGCCAAACATTGTACTGGTCAGATCCATCTGAATACTTCTGGTGGTTCTCTCCAATTGCAGGATCTGAATGGAACCATACGGGCGTCAACCAGTGGAGGAAATATTGACGCTGAAAAAATAACAGGTGATTTGGATACACATACTTCCGGTGGAAATATTTACATGACTGGCATGAGTGGCAGCCTGGACGCTTCAACAAGCGGTGGAAACATAGATGTTCAGGTAATAGATCCCGGTAAATATGTTAAACTGAATAATTCGGGAGGAAGTGTTCACCTGGAAATTCCAAAGGGTAAGGGACTTAACCTCGACATACATGGTGACAGGATCAAAACGGAAGGCCTGAATAATTTCAGCGGATCCATGGAAAAACAATCCATAACCGGCACCATTAACGGTGGCGGTACACCCATAGATATTGATGCCGGAAGCGGGGGAGTCACACTTGCGATACGATAGGCGATAATATAATCGAATATAAAATCAATGAAGGATCAGACAGATGCGTCATTGATTTTTTTTATTCATTTGCAGCAGTATGAGGAAATAATTTTTTTCTGTTCCGTTTTCTAAATATAAAAAATATAGTCAGCGCAGGGAATATCAGCATATATAATATCACCCGCAAAACCAGCTTTCTCGTCTTTCAATAGTAAGCTGACAATTAAAGAACAAATTCCGGTACTTACCATAATAATTTCTTTGAACATGTCGGTTTTGCAGTCAAATTTTTTAAGCGGAGTAAAACCCAGTTTCTTCGATTTCCTGTATGCGTTAAAATGCAGCAGAAAAAAAATAAAATATATGGCAATAAATCCCAGGGCGTAAATCATCATAAGCGTGGGTACCTGATGACCGGTAATTCTCATAGGAGATTTATTGGGCCCGTAAATCTGGTCACTGAACAACAAAGTAAAAAGGAATTTAAGGGGATATGTATAAAACAGGACAATAAACAATAAAGCACTGTTCAGGACGATCGTCCAAACATCTTCCATTCCATATTTCCTGAAAAACCTATGTTGTTCCGACCAAATGGATATAAGAACCGTGAAACTGATGGCGAATGGGAAGAATCCCCGCATGCTGGTAAGAAGTTCCTCAAAGGTTTTTGGTACTTCCAATGAAACGATCAGGAGTGTTATTGCAAACGCAAACACGCCATCGCTAAAAGTTTCTATTCGCTGAATTTCAAAATCTCTCTTTCTGGCACCTCCGCTGCCAGTACTATGACCGGAGGAAAAAAGTTTTCTTATCATTTGTGAAAATTGTCAGTGAATTTATCAGGATTAAACGGTTAACCACGAAGATGAAAGGCTTTAGGCCGCACAAATGAACGCAGGCCTGCATGAGACAGCGCTACACCAAACCCTGAATGTCTTCTCCCGCTCCAGGGCAGGGGGGCAGAAACCCTGTCACAACAATTCCAATACCCCGTCCCTGTACTGACCTGCTGTAATATTTTTTCGGCTCTTTTTTTGTCTGCACTGTATACTGCTGATGTCAGACCATACTCCGTATCTTTCATCAGGCGGATGGCATCCTCATCGCTGCTAACCTTCATGATCCCGATTATGGGTCCGAAAGATTCGTCTTTCATCACCAGCATTTCATGATTCACATCCACCAAAATGGTTGGTTCAAAATAGTTTCCTTTTCTCTTAATGCGGTTGCCTCCCAATAAGATATGTGCCCCTTTTGCACGTGCATCTGCAACCTGGTTTTCTAAAATAGCAATCTGTGCTTGTCTTGTTAACGGACCGAAATAAACACCCGGTTCTGTTGGCTCACCGATTTTCCAGGAGCTGACTTCCTTTACGAATTCCTTTATATATTCATCATATATTGAATCATGCACATAAATACGCTCAACCGAACAACAACTCTGTCCGTTGTTATAAAATGCACCATCGGCAGTTGCCGAAGCCACCTGTTTTAAATCAGCAACATCATTGGCGACGTACAACGGATCTTTACCGCCCATTTCCAGTTGACAGGTCACCATTTTAAGAGCTGCTTTTTCATAAATATATTTCCCGGTTTTATATGAGCCGGTAAAAAAATAGCCGTCAAATGGAATCTTCAGAAGTAATTCTCCTGTTTCCCTTCCTCCCACCGCAACCTGAAATACCCCGTCGGGCAAACCTGATTGTTTCAGCAATTTTTCAATTTCCAGTCCGGTCAGGATCGCATATTCAGAAGGTTTATACATGACTGCATTGCCTGCAAGAAGTGCCGGAACAAAAACATTTATTCCTACCAGCCAGGGATAGTTCCAGGCAGAAATGTTACAAATAACGCCCAGCGGCTCGTACGAAATTTTTTCTTCCAGCCCCTGTTCCTTTGTCATTAGTTCATCATCCAGATATTTTTCCGCGTTTTCCGTCAGCCATTTAATCCTCATTCTTGCACCGTTTATTTCATTGCGGCTTTGTTGTAAGGGCTTCCCGACTTCGGCCGTTAATACAGATGCAAGCCTTTCAATATGAGCTTCCAATGATTCGGAAAACTGTTTAATTATTTCTATGCGTTGAGATATTTCAATTGCTGACCATTCTTTTTGCGCATTCTTCAGCAAATGAAACTTCACGGATAAGATTTCACTATTGTCTTCCGTGATCTCCGATATGATTTCTTCTGTGGACGGATTGATGATTCTCATACGATAAATAACATTTTATGATCCTAGAGGGCTTTTAAGTAAAGTTTTTTAAAATCGTCCCGACTAACTGGCTTAGGATTATTTGGATGAGCAAAATCCGCAATTGCCAGATCGGCAAGCGTTTCGATATGTTCGTGTTTAACACCGATAGCACTGAGTTTCCGCGGAATATTTATTCTATCATTCAAATCAAAAAGATAGTTTACAACGGCGCTCCCGGATTCAGTCTCCAGATTTAAAGCCCGGGCAATTTGTCTAAACTTATTTTCAAATCCACTTATGTTAAATTCCATACCATATGGTATGTTGATGGCATTCGCCAATCCATGGTGAGTATCCAGTAATGAAGAAAGCGGATGTGCAAGTGAATGTACAACACCCAATCCTTTTTGAAATGCAACCGCACCCATTAAAGACGCAATCAGCATCCTGCTTCTTGATTCCAGGTCCGGATGATTCACCGCATTCTCCAAAGAATCATGAATTAAAGAAATTGCGCGTAAAGCTATGCCATCGCACATCGGGTGAAACATATTTACCAGAAAAGCCTCCATATTATGAGTGAGTGCGTCCATACCGGTGGCTGCGGTTATAAATGGGGGGAGTTCCATTGTAAGCAACGGATCTGCAAAAACAACACGCGCCAGTAGCTTGGGAGAGAACAGTATTTTTTTCTGATGTGTTTCATCATCCGAAATAATGGCGCTCCTTCCCACTTCGCTTCCTGTACCGGCTGTCGTTGGAACCGTTATGAAATGGGGCACGTCATTCGTTATAAATACATCACCTCCTTTCAAATCATCATATTTAAAAAGATCTTCACGATGATTGATTCGAAGTACGACGGCCCGTGCCACATCCAGTGCTGCTCCGCCACCAATGCCGATAATAGAATCACGCCGGCCTGCATCGAAAATTTCGGTTCCTTTATAGACATCCGACTTCACAGGGTTTTTGTGTATGTCGTGAAATATTTCAACTGAAATATGCTGTCTGTCCAGGTCGCTTATTATTTCTTTAAAAAAAGGCAGCTGGGAAACAGTAGGATCGGTAATAACCAGGGGCCTGCTCAATCCGTTTTTTATCAGGTAGGCACCCAGTTCTCTATTTGCTCCGGCACCAAACCGGATGATAGTAGGAAAATTATATTGTACTATTTTATTAAAATCCATTTGCAGTGAGATTGGTATCATTAAATGATCTCGAAATATCTTTTTAGCTCCCAGTCCGTAACAGTTTTCAAATGCTGTCGCCATTCCCATTCGCGGGTTTGTATGTAATGATCAACGAAACCTTCTCCAAGGATTTCACGGGCAACGACAGACTTCTTCATCATTTTTGTGGCTTCATCCAGCGTTGCAGGCAGGCGGCCATTGCTTTGATTCAGGTAACCATTTCCTGACACGGGAGCCTGTTCCAGGGGCAATTTGTTTTTGATGCCGTACAGACCCGCTGCCAGAGCCCCCGCCATTGCCAGGTAAGGATTCGCATCAGCGCCGATTACACGTGTCTCTAGTCTGCAGGAAGTTTGGCCTCCATTTAAAACGCGTAACGCCACTGTGCGGTTGTCTATTCCCCAGGTAACTGTTGTAGGAGCCCAGGCACCTTCTACCAAACGTTTGTAGCTGTTGATGGTTGGTGCAAACATGGGTAGGATCTGGGGAATCAGTAACAACTGTCCGGCAAGATAATGTTTCATGGTCTCGCTCATTTTGAATTTATCCTTTTCATCATAAAAGAGATTTTTCTTTTTTTCGGGATCCCATAAACTCTGATGAACATGTCCGCCACAGCCGGGAAGAGATTCATTTACTTTGGCCATGAATGTGGCCATCAAACCATGTTTATAAGCGATTTCCTTGACGGCAGTTTTGAACAATACGGCCCTGTCTCCTGCCTCCAGTATTCCGGAATATTGGATGGCTGCCTCATATGTGCCAGGACCGGTTTCCGTGTGAAGGCCCTCTATCGGTATATCAAATTGATTAAGCAGTTCAAAAAGATCTGTGAAATACTGGTTTTGAAAACTGCTTCTTAAAATTGAATAACCAAACATGCCCGGTGTAATGGGCCGAAGGTTCCTGTATTGCTTTTCATGTATGCTCTGAGGAGTTTCTGCAAAATTATACCATTCAAATTCCTGGGAAAAAAAGGAAAAGAAACCGGCTGATGCCGCATCAGCAAGTACTTTTTTCAAAAGCAGTCGTGGACAAACGATGGGGGCATTTTCTTTTTGAACCAGTTCGCCAAGAAAAAAAGGAACCCCGTTTTCCCACGGGATTCTTCTGAAGGATGACAAATCCAGTCGGGCAGCTGCATCAGGATAACCTGTATGCCATCCCGTATAAGAAACATTGTCATAAGCCGTGTCAGCGCTGTCCCATCCGAAAATGACATCGCAGAAACTGGTATCAGCATTTGCGATGGAAAGAAATTTTTCGGTTGAAATATATTTTCCCCGCAATATTCCATCAATATCTGTGATAGCAATTTTTACCTTTCCCGAGGAATGATTTTTTACATAGGGAAGAATTTCTTTGATATCCATACAGTAAGTTTTAAAAGGTTCCCTGTTTTTTCAGCAGTTTAAAGAATCCAAACGATAAGGCCATCAGCAAAATATAAAATAACGCTAATTTTAAATTGTAAATCGTCATAGCTATAATGGCTATTGAGGCAATTACCAGTGCGGTAATGGGAAAAAGAGGATAAAGGGGTACAAGAAATGGCCGCGCAAGCCCTGGTTCTTTTTTTCTCAGACTCAGAAGGGAGACCATCGAGATGATATAAAGAGTTAACGCTCCAAATACTGACAGAGTAATAATCTCATTCGTTTTTCCGGAGAAAAGGGCGATCATACCGAGAACCATATTGACGAGCAGTGCATTGGAAGGTGTTTTAAATCGGGAATGAATTTTACCAAGAAACGAGGGAGCGAATTTTACTTTCCCGAATTCATAAGTTGACCTTCCTGCGGATAATATCAGTCCGTGAAAAGAAGCAATCAATCCAAATAATCCAATGGTGATCAGCAGGTGATAAAGCAGGTGATTGCTTCCGGTGATATAGCTGAGGGCGAGCGGGAGGGGAGAATCCGAACTTGATCCGTCAGCCTTGTAAACAATGGCTTCCCACCCACTGACGCCGATGGAGCTGATAAAAATCAGCACACACAGTACAACAAGCGTTAAGATGGCTGAGCCAAAACCAAGCAATAGTGTGCGTTGCGGTTGAACTACTTCTTCTGCCGTATTAGCGACTCCCTCAATGCCGAGAAAAAACCAAATGGCGAAAGGAACAGCAGCAAGAATTCCCTGCCAGCCATGGGGAAAGGCATTGTGCTGAATATTTTTCATTTCAAAATGAGGAAGGGTGATTCCTGTAAATAACAACAATTCTCCGACGGCCAGCATCGTAATTACGAGTTCAAACAGAGCGGCTGCTCTCACACCGTAAATATTAAGTGCCGTAAATAAGATATAGGCGAATACCGCGATGGACAGTACCGGTATATTTGGGAAAAATAAATTGAAATATGCACCCACCGCAAATGCAATTGCAGGAGGCGCAAAAATGAATTCAATATTCTGCGCCATTCCGGCAATAAATCCGAGGTCCCTGCCCAGCGCACGATGCGCATAGTCAAAAACGCCACCTGCCTTGGGTATTGCGGCAGCCAGTTCTGCATAACTAAAAGTAAAAGTTGTATAAAGAATAATGATAAAGAAAGTCGCAATGGCCAGTCCACCAGTACCTCCCTGTTCCAGGCCCAGATTCCAGCCGAAATACATGCCTGAAATCACATATCCTACACCCAGTCCCCAGAGAAGAAAAGGGCTAAGTGATCTTTTGAGTGCGGGTGCTGTCAAAGGAAAGTTTTATTGGGGAGTTTTGAAACGCCAGGGGGCGTTGTCCTATCCAAAAATAGACTGAATTCTGCCATTTAAAATGCTTTAGGTAAATTGTTGAATAAAAATAATGATGCATGCCGACAACAGATCCGAGGGTAGACGCCTATATTAAAAAGGCAGCCCCATTCGCGCAACCCATTCTGATAAAACTCCGGAAACTGATATTTCAGGCCTGTCCGGATGCAGTAGAAACGATCAAATGGAGTTTTCCAAATTATGAAGTATACGATGCGATGCTTTGCAGTATGGCTGCTTTCAAGGAACACTGTTCCTTTGGTTTTTGGAAAGCTGCTTTATTAAAAGACCCAGATGATATTTTGCATCTGGCTGACAAAAATGCCATGGGTCATTTTGACAAGCTCGTTTCAGTGAAAAATCTCCCGGCTGACAGAATACTAATTTCATATTTGAAGGAAGCCGCTTTATTAAATAAGAATAAAATAAAACTTGAGAAACCAAAATCGGCACCGAAGAAGGAATTGCCGGTTCCCAAACCCCTGGCAGCTGCACTTAAAAAGAATAAGAAGGCCTCCGCTGTATTCGATGCATTCTCTCCATCGAACAGGCGTGAATATATCGAATGGTTAGATGAAGCAAAAACGGAGGATACATTGAATAAAAGACTGGCGACAACCATCGGGTGGCTGGAAGAGGGCAAGAGCCGCAATTGGAAATATAAGAAAGCCTAATGCGCAACGTGCAAGGCTTAATGCTTTTGCCTTGCGCTCTGCTTAACATTAAACAGTAAGTAAAACAGAACACTTTGCAAGCGAAATTTCATATCGATCCGGATATATCCGTTGCAAGAACCCTGAATACTGATTTTTATACTGATCCCGATTTATTTGAAATAAGCAAGGAAAAAATCTTTGCAAAGAGCTGGCAGTATATTGGAGACAGTTCCCTTGTTTCACAGCCAGGCAGTTGTTATCCCTTCGTATTGCTGGAGAATTATCTGGAAGAACCGCTACTGCTGACTAAAGATGCAAACCAGGAGGTCTATTGTCTTTCGAATGTATGTACTCACAGAGGCTCCGTTTTGGTAGGGGAAGCCTGCCAGTCGGCCAATCTGCGGTGTCGTTATCATGGCCGCCAGTTCCGGCTGGATGGAAGTTTTTTATCTATGCCTGAATTTAGAGAAGTAAAAAATTTTCCTGCCCGGGAAGATGACCTGACAAGATTGCCTCTGCATTTTTGGGGACCCTGGTTGTTTACAACATTGAATTTGAAAGAGAAGACAGAAGAGTATTTTGGTGATATGCGAAACCGGCTTGCCTGGCTTCCACTGCATGAATTTATTTTTAAACCGGCTTTATCGAGTGAATATATTGTAAAGGCCCATTGGGCACTCTATTGTGAAAATTATCTGGAAGGATTTCATATTCCTTTTGTTCACGCCGGACTAAATGCAGTGATCGATTTCGGAAATTATTCCACTGAGATTTTTGCTTCTTCGAATCTTCAACTGGGTCTCGCCAAAACAGGCGATCAAATATTTGACCTGCCTTCTTCGTCTCCTGACCATGGAAAAAAAATAGCGGCTTACTATTTCTTTGTATTTCCGAATATGATGTTTAATTTTTACCCCTGGGGATTGAGTATCAATCTGGTTCAGCCAATCACTATGCACAATACAAAAGTGTCTTTTTTTACATATGTCTGGAAAGAAGAATTATTCAATAAAGGTGCAGGATCACAACTGGACGTAGTGGAGATGGAAGACGAAGAAGTAGTGGAAGCCGTCCAGAGAGGGATCAGATCAAGGTTTTATCGTCAGGGCAGATATTCTGTTACACGGGAACAGGGGATTCATCATTTTCACCAATTGCTGTCTGAAAGACTGTAGTTTAAAGCTTTAGACCTGGTAAGCTGTTGTAAAAGGTTGATAAATTAATTACCTACTGGTTTTGTAGACTAACTTTCCTGTATTATATTTGTATTTGAACATGAAGGGATATATCCCGGTTTAATTAAACCTTGTTTTATATGAATCATTCAAAAGATCTCAGCTGGCTAAGTTTTCCCGCTTTTTTCCTGATTGTTGGCATGATCTACATTCATACAAAAAATCAAAACATACATTCCCGGCAGCAGGAAAAATTGAAAACCCATGTGTTGGCCGCGCCCTTAAAAAAATAGTCCCGGAGTCATTCATATTTTAATTAAAGACTCATAAACATTAACCCTGACATTGTGGGGTTTTTTTATTTTATCTACCTGCCGGAAATATATTTGTGCAGGCGGGTGGTTACATTAGCAGCACCGCCATTTGAAAAAATTTAAATAATTGAAAAAATGAGTAATCATCCAATAGTAGTGGAATGTTTGTTCGATGCACCTGTCTCCAGAGTATGGGAAGCCCTGACATTGAATGAGCAAATGAAAAAATGGTATTTTCAGATACCGGAATTTAAACCGGAAGTTGGATTCGAATTCCGGTTTATTGGGAAAACGGAAGATGGCATAGAATACCTTCATTTGTGTAAGATAACTGAGGTGCTACCCTTTAAAAAACTCGTCCACAGCTGGCGATATGATGGCATACCAGGTATTTCCTTCGTGTCATTTGAATTATTTGAGGAAGACAAAAAAACAAGAATAAAACTTACACACACCGGGACCGAAAGTTTTGCGTCCGGTGGTCGTGATTTTGCCGGAGAAAATTTTGTCGGAGGATGGACATATATTTTGGGAAAGTCCTTAAAAGGATATTTGGAAGAAACAGTTTTGAAAGCTTAGTGGTGAAAAATAGAATAGTTACCGGGTTCAACAAGCACCTGATTCTGTAGAACTCCCAGTCCCTGAATTTTCAATTCAATTTTATCATTGGGTTCCAGCCATTGCTCAATATATTCCGGGTCTTTTAATTTCCCGGTACCGTTCAATTCGAGAAAACAACCAGTGCCAACTGTACCCGAGCCAATGATATCACCGGGGTAAACATCTGCTCCATAAGAAGCTCTTGCAATTAATTCTGCGAATGTCCATTCCATATCGGAAAGATTTCCTTCACTGATGATATGACCATTTACAGATGCCGACATTTGCAGGTTCCATGTTCTCCCTACGTGATTTTTTTTACAATTGGTTTCGTAGGGTTTTAGTTCATCCTGCGTTACCATCCAGGGGCCTGTTGATGTAGCAAAATCCTTACCCTTTGCAGGACCCAGATTCAAAAGCATCTCTTCCATCTGTAACCTGCGGGCACTGAAATCATTCAGAATCATCAGTCCTGCAATAAAATCATCAGCTTCTTCCGCACGGATATTCTTTCCTTTCCGGGAAATAACGATTGCAGCTTCCAGTTCAAAGTCCAATTTCTTAAAATGGTCAGGCATACACAGGACCGGTCCTGGCCCCTGAACAGTATGATGATTTCCGAAATAGAAAACAGGAAAAGCATCAAAGACAGGTGTCATTTCAAGGCCCCGGTTTCGCCTGGCCGTCTCCACGTGTTGTCTAAATGCATATCCGTCTCTTAGTGAAGAAGGATTTGGCACGGGAGCAAGCAATTTAATTTCATTAATAGCGATGCCCAGCCTTTGAATTGGATCTGATGATATTTTTTTTGAAATCAATATTAACTCCGGGTAGAACTCATCCCATTGGGCCAGTAATTTATTCATGCAATCAGGAAACCCTGCATGCAGTATAGTTAAATCAAATACCTTATCCTCTGAAATCAGCCCCACATATTCATTTCCATTTTTTAAGAAGCTTGCCAGTTTCATAAGTTTCCTCTTTTTTCCTGCTCGTGTTCTATGGCTTCAAAAAGAGCTTTGAAATTTCCTTTCCCAAAACTCCTGGCTCCCTTGCGTTGAATGATCTCGAAAAATATGGTCGGTCTGTCCTGCACAGGCTTACTGAAAATCTGCAATAAATAACCATCCGGATCACGGTCGACGAGGATGCCAAGATTTTTTAATGGTTCAAGATCTTCTTCAATTTTTCCTACGCGACTTTCCAATTCGTCGTAGTAACTGGAGGGCACTTTCAAAAATTCCACACCACGGCTCATGAGTTCGCTAACTGTGCCGACTATATTTTTAGTTGCGAGAGCCACGTGCTGAACACCTTCACCGTTAAAAAACTCCAGGAATTCTTCCACCTGCGATTTACGTTTTCCTTCTGCGGGCTCGTTAATCGGAAATTTAACCTGCCCATCCCCATTACTCATTACCTTACTCATCAGGGCAGAATATTCGGTTGAAATGTCTGTATCATCAAAGGATAAGATATTTTTAAATCCCATGGTGTTTTCATAAAACGAAACCCACCGGTTCATCTGGTTCCATCCAACATTACCCACACAATGGTCAGCATGTAATAATCCTGTGGAAGAAGGCTGGTAGTCGGAGATCCAGGGTTCATATCCCGGCATAAATAATCCTTTATATTTTTTTCGGGAAATGAAGAGATGAACAGTGTCGCCATAAAGACGGATTCCGCTCATTCCCAGCTCGCCCGTTTGATCCGATAAATTAACAGGCTCCATATAAGTCACAGCACCTCTCCGAGTTGTTTCTTTCCAGGCTTTAGCCGCATCTTCCACTTCCAGGGCAATTGCTTTTACGGCATCACCGTGTTTTAGTACTTCCTGTGAAATACAATGATCCGGCCGCAAGGCCGAAGTAAAAACAAAAGTCAGTTTATTTTGCCGGACAACGTAACTGGCCCGGTCTTTCTGGCCTGTTTCAGGTCCTGCATAAGCGATACCCTGAAATCCAAATGCCGTTTTATAATAATGAGCAGCCTGTTTGGCATTGCCCACATAAAATTCAATATAATCGGTGCCCAGCAGTGGCAGAAAATCGTTTTCCATAATGAATATTTAAGAATGCAAATCAGGGAGCTGAATATCTCTTATTGAAAAAAACACACCGAACCTGTCGCCAGCGATATCAGCAAAAAAATATATCGCCCGCGCTGGTCTACAAATGGTTTACAGGCATAATCTGGACGCATGGGTATTATAAAATTAAATAAAATAAATTTGTTTGAAATGGATAATTGCATCTGAACTTTACAAATGCAGATTTCTTAAAATCAATCTAATGGCACATTATATCAGCAGGGGCAGTATTCCACCCAAAAGGCATACACAGTTCCGAAGTTCCGCAGGTAAACTCTATTCAGAAGAACTGGTGTCGACCGAAGGATTCTCAAGCGATTATTCTCTGCTCTATCATATTCATGCACCAACCCAGATTTTGAGCACAGATAAACCAACCCCGGCAATCATCCAAATTTCCGAAGAAAAGATGCTGAAACACAGGAGCCTGGAGGGATTCAGGCTGGATCCTGAAGATGATTATCTGGAAAGTCGTAAAGCGATACTCGTTAACAGGGATGTGCATATATCGCTGGCAGCGCCTAAAAACTCTCTTACAAATTATTTTTACAAAAACGCTGACGCTGACGAATTGATTTTTATTCACGAGGGAAATGGAAAACTGGTCACGTTGTATGGAGAACTCAGCTTTACCTATGGTGACTATATACATATTCCGAGAGGTGTTATATACCAGATCCAATTTGAAGATTTTATAAACCGCCTGTTTTTGGTGGAAGCGTTTAGCCCTATCCGTTATCCAAAAAAATATATTAGCAAATACGGCCAGCTTTTGGAAAATTCGCCTTATTGTGAACGTGATATAAAGGAACCCGTATTTGCCGCACCAAAGGATGAAGCCGGAGATTTTCTTGTTCGCATTAAAAAACAGGGACAGTTTTATGGGATTCATTATGCCCACCATCCATTTGATGTTGTAGGTTGGGATGGATGTTGTTATCCCTATATTTTTTCGATCCATAATTTTGAACCTATAACAGGAAGAGTACATCAGCCACCACCCGTGCACCTGACGTTTGAAGGAAATAATTTTGTTGTCTGTAGTTTTGTGCCGCGATTGTTTGATTACCACCCATTGTCCATACCGGTTCCCTATAACCACAGCAATATTGACAGTGATGAATTATTGTATTATGTGGATGGAGATTTTATGAGCCGCAAACAGGTCAGCCGTGGTATGATCACCCTGCATCCGGCGGGTATTCCGCATGGCCCCCACCCGGGCACTGTTGAAAAAAGCCTGGGTGCAAAGGAGACCAAAGAGCTCGCCGTAATGGTGGATACTTTTCATCCGCTTCAATTAACTGATACAGCGCTCGCGCTCGAAAACCCGGGATATACTACGAGTTGGAATGCTTAAAGGGTTATGAGTTATGGGTTATGGGTTCTTGTTTTGTTTTTTCAATTCATTAAATAATAATTATATAAATTATAACTCATAATCCATAACTCATAACCCATAATACATAACCCATAATCTAAAGCCTTTCAAACGAATAGAAAATGCATGAGTTTAGAGATAAAGTTGCGATAGTAACAGGTGCTGGTCAGGGAATCGGATTTGAGATCTGCAGGAATCTCGCCGGTCAGGGTGTCAGGGTTATTCTGAACGACATAGATCCGGATTTGGCAAATCAGTCAGCTTTTCAAATTAACCAGGAATATAAAGATGGCTGTCTGGTAATCGCAGGTGATTCCAGTGATATCAAGATTATTAAGAAACTGGTGAGCATGGCGGTTGAAAAATTCGGCAGACTTGACATCATTATTGCGAATGCGGGCATTACGTTGTTTGGTGAATTTCTTTCCTATTCTCCTGAATCTTTTTATAAAGTCATGCAGGTCAATCTCGGTGGTTCATTTTTTCTGGCCCAGGAAGCCGCAAATCAAATGAAATTGCAGCAGAACGGCGGATCCATATTATTTACATCTTCAGTTACGGGTCACCAGGCGCATAAGAACCTGGCAGCATATGGGATGAGCAAAGCTGCTTTAGAGATGCTCGCAAAAAACCTGGTTATCGAACTTTCGGAATTCAAAATAAATGTGAATACGATTGCACCTGGGGCGACTCTTACAGAACGTACTTTGCAGGATCCTGAATATATTAAGACCTGGTCAAGGATAACTCCCATGGGGAGGCCGGCTAATACCAGGGATATTGCTGATGCCGCCGTATTCCTCGTTTCAGAAAAAGCCCGTCATATAACCGGGCAGACATTAATTGTTGATGGTGGGTGGACTGCAGTAAGTCCTCCTCCGGATTAATACTGAATGGATCCTTAAATCCCAAAATCCTGAATTTTTTATAAAGTAAAGATGGAAGAGATAGTTATAGATCATCAGTGTCTGCTTGGCGAAGGACCTGTTTGGGATGTGAATTTGAAATCAATTTGCTGGGTCGATATTCTGCTCGGGAAAATTCATGAATACACACCTGGCACAAAATCACACAAGACGATTTCAGTAAATCAAATGATTGGCGCCGTGGCCATTTGTAAAAGCGGCCATTTTGTTGGGGCATTAAAAAACGGTTTTGGATTTATTGACAGAAAATCAGGTGCAGTATCAATGATTGCGAATCCTGAACCTCATTTACCAGGTAACCGGTTCAATGATGGCAAATGTGACCCTCAGGGCAGATTCTGGGCAGGGACAATGTCACACACGGACGAACCTAAAAAGGGATCTCTTTATTTGCTGGATAAAAATTTAACGGTAACTGAAAAAATAAAAAAAGTTTCCACCAGCAACGGGCTGGCCTGGAGTAATAATCATGGAATCCTTTATTATATTGATTCTCCCACGCAAAAAGTTGTAGCATACAATTTTGATAAAAAAAGCGGAGAAATAAAAAACAAAAGAACCATTGTCGAATTATCGAAAAATGAAGGGTGCCCGGATGGTATGACAATTGACGGCGAGGGCATGTTATGGATCGCACATTGGGATGGCTGGCAGATTAGTCGCTGGAACCCTGATACCGGTAAGAAAATAAAGAAAATCCCACTACCAGTTTCCAGGGTAACGTCCTGTTGTTTTGGAGGAGAAAATTTTGAGGATTTATATATTACTTCTGCGAAGATCGGTCTGAACAGCGATCAGTTGAAAAGCCAACCATTGGCAGGATCGTTATTTGTAATAAAAAATATTGGGGTAAAAGGCGTGCCGGCATTTGTATTCGATGTATAATTATCAGTTTCGCTGACTGCAGTCGAATAAAAAAGCCCGTAATTAAAATTACAGGCTTTTTGTGGAGGATACCGGGATCGAACCGGTCACCTCTAACATGCCATGCTAGCGCTCTACCAGATGAGCTAATCCCCCAAATACAAACTAACTCATATTCAAACCGTTTAGACTGCCCGGTTCTATCCAGGAAGGAATAAGCAGTATAAAAGAGCTGCAAATATATCCATTCTAAACAAATCCCGGACGGTCTTGTTAATTATCTTTGAATGAAGTACAATGGGAATTCTCCGCAAACTTGCCGAATATCTTTATATCAGGAAAAAAGATCCGAACGAGCCGACCAGTAGCTGGATTGGTTATATGAATACGATAAACAGGATTTCAATCTTTATGTTTCTGATCGGCATCCTCATTATCATTTTCCGCTTGATTTTCAGCAAAAAGTAAAAATTAAAAATTAAAAAGTAAAAAGGGATTTAGAGTTGGAGTCTTATTCTTTCAGGTTTAAGCCTCGGGCATCAAGACTTTGTTCTTTTTTACTTT
Source organism: uncultured Bacteroidota bacterium (assembly GCA_963730425.1). Taxonomy (GTDB): domain Bacteria; phylum Bacteroidota; class Bacteroidia; order Chitinophagales; family Chitinophagaceae; genus Puia. The sequence continues at coordinate 141,748 of CAVSRV010000005.1, forward strand.
TGAATTTTTACTTTTTATTTTTAAATGCAAAATCTACAATTAATCCGGCTGCTTTTTCAGATGCAGTTCCATCCTGGGATAGAAGTCTCCGCAGATCCGAATAGTCTTTTTGAATGGTATTTCTTGTTGCTTCATCCCAAAGCAGTTTTTTTAATTCAGTAACAATATTTTCGACGTTCATTTCATCCTGAATTAATTCCTTGACAACAGGTTTGTCCATGATCAGGTTAACAAGCGAAATATATTTTACTTTGATCAGGCGTTTTGCAATCTGGTAGGAGATACTGCTACCCTTATAACAAATGACTTCCGGAACATCAAATAGAGCAGTTTCCAATGTTGCTGTTCCGGATGTAACACAGGCTGCATGTGCACGCGTGAGCAGAGCATAAGTTTGATTTCTCACGCGTCCTGCTTTCGGGTAGTTTTTTAAAATCTCATCATAAAATGCGGAATCCTGTCCGGGTGCTTCTGCCACTACAAACAGAAAGTCCGGAAAAGCAAGACTGGCTTCGAGCATCACAGGCAGTTTTTTTAATATTTCCTGTTTCCGGCTACCTGGCAATAAAGCAATCAGAGGCAGCGAAGACTGAATGGGAATACCGCTTGCCATATAGATTGTCGGCGATTTTTCTGCTTCTGGCGAATTCTTAAAACTTTCTATGACCTCTACGAGAGGATGACCTACATATGTCGTTTCATAATTCCACTTTTGAAAAAAGGCTTTTTCAAAGGGAAGAATAACGAGCATTTTATCAATATTCGATCGAATATTTTTAACACGGCTTTCTTTCCATGCCCAGACCTGAGGAGAAATATAATAAATGGTTTTGTATCCCATTTTTCTTGCCCAGGATGCCATGCGCAGGTTGAAACCGGGATAGTCAATAAAAATTACGAGATCCGGTTTAAATAGGAGTATATCTGATTTACAGAATTTTATATTCTTAAGAATTGTAGACAGGTTACGAATCACTTCAGTAAATCCCATAAATGCCAGATCACGGTAATCTTTTACAATTTCGGCACCAGCTTGCTGCATAAGGGAACCACCCCAACCACGAATCTCTGCATCCGCATCCTTTTTTTTAATTTCCCTTATGAGGTTGCTGCCATGGAGATCTCCCGAAGCCTCCCCTGCGATAATATAATATTTCATGTATGGCCAAAGATAAAGAAGGTTGGTGGCGGATGAATTATTGGTTATGGGTTATGGGTTATGAGATATGGGCTAGTAGTTCAGTCTGGTCTAATCAAAGTATTTTAAAAATCGTTGACAATAACTCATATCTCATAACTCATATCTCATAACCCATAACCTCTTAATGTACCAGTTTGTACAGGAGTACGGCGATACCATAAATAAGCGTGGCTGCAAAAATGCCCTTGGCTGTTTTATCCCGTTGGGTATTAATATAAATCGTGAAAAGAACAGCATTCGAAAGGAGTGAAATGCTGCTGATGGCCGTCAACAGTTGTTTGTTTGTGTGAAGAACATAAAAATATTCAGAAAAGCTGATCGTCCGGCTGAAAACCCAGAAATAATATACTGCCATTGCAAGCAGGGGGCCTAGGATTCCCAGGACAATACCCAATTTTAAATTATCTTTTTTGAATATCAAAATTTCCAGGATTTTTCGAGTTTGGATTTCAAAACGTAATTTGTCAAATCAAATTGTACCGGAACAACACTCACATAATTATGTTCAAGGGCCCATACATCTGAATCCCTTCCCTTATCAAAATTCACGAATTCACCTGTAAGCCAGAAGTATTTTTTCCCGTTGGGATCGCTTCTTTCTATAAAATCCTCTTCATATTTTGCGTAGGCCTGTTTGCAGATCCTGACACCTTTGATCAGGTCAATCGGAACGGCGGGAATATTTACGTTTAGCACCGTATGCTTGTCCAGTTTCGTTTGAAGCATTTGCTGAACCACCAGGCGTGCATATTTTCGGGCTCCGGTAAAATCAGCTTCCACACTATGATCCAGTAAAGAAAATCCGGCAGAAGGAATACTTTCTATGGCTGCTTCTACTGCCGCTGACATAGTTCCGGAGTAAATGACATTGATGGAATGGTTCGCCCCATGATTTATACCACTCAGACAAATATCCGGTTTGCGGTGCAATACTTTATCAACGGCCAGTTTTACGCAATCCACCGGTGTGCCTGAACACTGCCAGGCTTCGACACCTGCAAAAATGGAGACTGGATGAAGACGAAGAGGTAGTCCGATAGTAATGGCATGTCCCATACCCGACTGGGGTTTGTCGGGAGCCACGACCACAACTTTTCCCAAATCTTTTACAGCTTCTACCAGGTTGAGTATCCCGGGTGCCATGATACCATCATCGTTGGTAATCAGAATAACAGGTAAAACTTTCTTCTTTGATTTAGACATAGTTATAAAGGGGTTGCAAAAGTACTATTTTTTTCCTTCTCTAATGTTGTTACGTTACCTTTGCAGCCGGCTTAAAATACCAATATGGCAGGACAACTTAAGGAGGTTCGTAACCGGATCAAATCCATCCAAAGTACGCAGCAAATTACCAAGGCGATGAAGATGATCAGCGCCACAAAACTGCGTAAGGCTCAGGAAGCCATTCAGCAGATGAGGCCCTATTCCAAAAAGCTTCAACAGGTTCTTAGCAATATTGTGAGCAACACGGATAATGATCTCAGTTCCTCTTTGTCTACAGCAAGACCCGTTGAAAAGGTATTGCTGATTCTTATTACCAGCGACCGGGCATCCTGCGGAGCCTATAATTCAAACCTGATTAAACTGGCAAAGGCCACCATGCAGGAAAAATACCCTGCACAAACGGCCAAAGGCAATACAGTTATCTGGAGCATTGGTAAAAAAGGCTATGAACATTTCCTGAAGAACAACTATAAAGTAAACGGCGAATTCCGCGATATATTTCAAAATCTTCATTTTGAATCCGTTCAGCGCTGTGCCCAGGCAGCTGTTAAAGCATTTGAAAACAGGGACTTTGATGCGATCGAAATTGTCTATAGCGAATTTAAAAATGCCGCTTCGCAAAATTTTGTTGTGGAACCTTTCCTCCCCATTCCCAAAGCGGAGAAAAAGGCGGGAACAAATTCCAATGACTTTATTTTTGAGCCTTCGAAAGAAATTATTCTTACTGAACTCATGCCAAAAATCCTCAATACGCAGTTGTTTAAAGCTGTTCTGGACGCCAACGCCTCTGAACATGGCGCTCGCATGACAGCCATGGATAAGGCAACTGAAAATGCCAACGAAATATTGAAAGGCCTGCGCATATCCTATAATCGTGCACGTCAGGCCAGTATCACTACAGAACTTACAGAGATAGTTTCGGGCGCTGCGGCGCTGCAGGGATAGCAGGAAAGTATGGGAGTATGGAAGTATGGGAGTATGGGAATGTGAGTGAATTGTGTGCATTTAACAATAGAATTACTTAGAATTTGAATACCGATGATATAATTTGCACGTGAATATTAATTAATGAATTTCATTTTCACACTCCCACACTCCCACACTCCCATACTCTAGTATATGATTCTTTCCGATCTAATACCGCATATCGAAGCTTTGATTTTTGCCAGCGACAAACCACTGGCCGCAATGGAAATAACCGAATTACTCAATAATGCATTCGGATTTATGGACGACAAGCTAACGCTTGATCAGGTCTCATCCGGAATTGAAGCCATTGTTACTAAATACAACTCCGAAATTTATCCTTTTGAAGTCAGGGAAAGTGGTGGCGGATGGCAGTTCCTCTCCAAAAAGGCTTTTCACAAAACGATAGCCCAGTTAAATGGTGAAAAGTTCCTGAAAAGGCTTTCTGTTGCTGCTTTGGAAACCCTTTCAATTGTTGCTTACAAGCAACCTATCACCAAAGGAGAAATTGAATCCATCAGGGGTGTAAACAGCGATTATTCCATCCAGAAATTATTGGAGAAAGAACTGATTGTAATCATGGGACGCAATGAAGATATGCCGGGCAAACCGTTGATCTATGCTACTTCGAAAACTTTTATGGATTATTTTGGCATCAACCAGACGGCTGATCTGCCCAGGCTTAGAGAAGTTCTGGGAGGAAGCCTCGAAGAACCCTCTCTGCTGGATTTTCAACCTTCTTCGCCCGACATTAACCCTGCCCTGGTTGTCAGTGAAGAAGGTGAATTGCTTGAAAATAATCTGTTGCCGCCGACTTCAAAAGATGACGATGGTAAAGCTTAAGGCCTAACTCCCATACTTCCATACTCTCACACTTGCTTCATATATTCGCAAACATGACCACCCCTCTTTCCCAGGCTGATCTCATTGCAATTGCTGATGAATTTGGGACTCCGGTATATGTATACCATGCGGAGAAAATTAGAGAACAATATGGAAAACTGAAAGATGCCTTCGGTAATTCCAATACTATTTTTTTCTACGCGTGTAAGGCCCTTACGAATGTAAATGTGCTCCGCTACATCAGAAACATCGGGGCCAATGTGGACTGCAGCTCAATCAACGAAGCGAAACTCGCGCTCCACGCCGGATTTCCCCCGTCGCGGATACTTTATACTTCCAATGGAATCGATTTTGATGAAATTAAAGAAGCCAAAGAACTCGGTGTTTATATAAATATCGACAGCCTTTCAAATCTGGAAAAATTCGGCAAAGCTTTCGGTTATACATACCCGGTAGGTATCCGCCTGCGACCCAATATCCTGGCGGGAGGAAACTTAAAAATTTCTACCGGTCATGATAAAAGCAAATTTGGCATTCCGGTAGACCAGATCGAACTTATCCTGAAAGTCGTAAATGATTACCAGCTACGTATCAGTGACCTGCATATTCATACCGGCAGTGAAATAACGGATGTCGATGTTTTTCTGAAAGGGATTGAAGTGTTATTCGAAATTGCACCTCATTTTCAACACCTGGAATTTATTGATCTCGGGGGTGGATTTAAAGTGGCAAGCAAGGCAGGTGAAAAGGAAACTGATATTCCATTGCTCGCTGAAAAAGTGAACAAGGCATTCGCCAGTCATCCGTATAAAAACGGTAAGAATTTGCAGGTATGGTTCGAACCCGGAAAATTCCTTGTGAGTGCTGCCGGAAATTTTATTACGAAAGTAAACGTACTAAAAGAAACAAGCGCCGCAGTTTTTGTAAGCGTGAACAGTGGTTTCAATCATTTGATCCGTCCTATGTTTTATGATGCCTATCATCATATCGAAAATATCAGCAACACTGAGGGCCCGGTGAAAAATTATTCTGTGGTAGGAAATATCTGCGAGACGGATACTTTTGCATGGGACAGGCCGCTCAACGAAGTTCGTGAAGGAGACCTCCTGGTTTTCCGAAATGCCGGAGCCTATGGATTTGAAATGTCGTCAAATTTCAATTCTCGTTTTAAACCGGCAGAAGTCATGGTAGTGGAAGGAAAATTCCACCTGATCCGCCGCCGGGATCAATTTGATGATCTTCTCCGTAACCAGATCGACGTGATTTAAATTTTTTCATTTTATCCTCTTTCTTAATTTTAGTGGGACATTGAAGAAGTATACCTGAATTCCTCATCCTAAAATTTATCCTGATGCCAATTCGAATGACGGATGATCCGGCGGAATCGGATGATAGCGGTGGAGGTTTTGAAAGTGATGGAGGCAGGGGCGGCGGAGGATCAGGAGGTGGATTATTTGGTTTGCTTCCACTGATATTTGGACTTATACGAGGGCCGAAAAGCCTGCTGCTCATAGTGGGGCTCGCTATAGCGGGTTATTTTTTATTGGGCCGTGGCGGAGGATGTAACATCGGGTCGGTTACCCAGCAGGTTCAGCAACTGGCCATGGGAGGTATACTGGATCCGAGAGTTTTTGACAAGGCCAAAGTATACGAATCGCTTTCGGACGATGATAATAAAAATCCACTCCCCGAATCTGCCAACCTCCAGAAATATGCGCCTGCAGTGGGCGACCAGGGTAAACAGGGCAGTTGTGTTGCCTGGAGCAGTGCCTATGGAGCAAGAACTATTTTAGAGTCTGTCAGAACTGGCTCGGATCCGAATTCACTGAAATTTAGTCCCGCATTCTTATATAATCAGATCGGCCTTGGCGGATGCGATGGCTCATATATAAACCGTGCGATGGAATTCATGAGCCAGCGGGGTTCGATTCCTTATGATGCATTTCCATATAATGATCAGGATTGCAAACGCCAGCCCGATCAACTGTTACTGGATCAGGCAAGACAATTCCGTATGCGAGGTTCAAATCGACTGACAGTAGGTGACAGGACTGATCAGATCGATTTGCGGGCCATTAAGGAAAACTTATCACAAGGGGCTCCCGTAGTAATCGGAATGATGGTGGGTGGATCGTATATGCAGCCAATGATGGGGCAGGATGTATGGAACCCAACACAGGATGATGCCAGCATGATGGGCTTCGGAGGACATGCTCAATGTGTGGTCGGCTACGATGATGCGAAATATGGCGGCGCTTTTCTGATCATGAACAGCTGGGGTCCGCAATGGGGTAATAATGGGTTCGCATGGGTCAGGTATAAACATTTTAAATATTTTGTTCGCGAGGCCTATGGTCTTGAAGGCATGCCTGCTGTTGGCGCAGCAGCGAATAAACCATTCGAATGCGAAGTCGGTTTGGTACAGGTAAGTTTTAACGGGAAGAAAACGGTTGCGGGAAATTATATTACGTTGAAAAAAAATAAGGAAAATGTATTTGAAACTACCGCGCCATTAAGTCCTGATACCCGGTTTAAAATGGAAATCCGCAATGAATCGGAATGTTATATTTATGTGTTTGGAAAGGAAACTGACGGCAGCAGTTATACTTTATTTCCTTACCCCCGTTCCGACGATCCGACAAAAACAAAATATTCTTCTTTTTGCGGAATCGCAGGATACCGTTTATTCCCGAAGGATAAAAGCATGCAACCAGACAGTATCGGTAAAAAAGATATCATGGCTGTGGTGGTAAGTAAGGACAGTTTAAACTGGAGCTCGATCAATGAGAAAATCAGCCGCAACAAAACGGAAGATTATGGCGACAGACTAAAGACGGCTCTGGGCACATCTACGCAATTTATCCAGGCCGACTTATCAACAAAAGGCAATATCCATTTCAGAAGTGATGCAGGCAGTGATCGTATCGTAGCTTGTATTATTGAAATTGACAAATAAAAAAACAGCCACCGCGAGGTGGCCGTCCAAATCTGTTTAAGAGTCATCAAAATTTAGTTTTCCGTCAAGAAAAGATACAGATTTCAGAGTTTTTCGATAGTGGATTTCATTTTTAGTTTTTCATTAGGATAAGGAAGGGTTCAGGGGTCGTCAACATTTTTTTCTAAGGAATTGGATTTTTTTCATAGGTTTAATATCTTCTTATGGTCTGATCGGTTTTCGGTTTTCTTAGGATTCGGTCGGTTTTTCTAAGTTCGGATACTTCGGTTTTCTTAGGATTTGGTTCGGTTTTTCTCAGTTCGGATACTTCGGTTTTCTTAGGATTCGGTCGGTTTTTCTCAGTTCGGATTACTTTGGTTTTCTTAGGATTTAGTTCGGTTTTTCTCAGTTCGGATTCTTTGGCTTTCATCAGATCAGATCATTCGCGCGCTTCAACAATACAAAGATGCAAAGGCTTCCACGCTTTCTTCAACTTATTCGACCGGGTAGGTAAAACCTTCGATTTTTGGGTGAAAAAGCACGATAGATGGGTTTTAAGGGCATGAATCTAAGGGTAAACCCTTATGGACGAGGTGTTTATTTGGCCTGTATAAGTTGGGGCAGAATTCAGTCAAATCAGGAAATTTTACAGAACTTGGACCCCCAGAAGAGTGCTGCCGGCACTCTTTTTCACAATATAAATGTGGAAAGATCAGCAGGAGTATTTTTATAATCAATATAATGAAATGAAAAAAGGATCATTACTAGGTTTTCTTTTGATGAGTATGTATATTTTGTTTGCGCAAAATGAACAAAAGGATAGTTTGTTGTATAATAAGCAGGATTTTTTCCTGCAAAGCTTTAATCCATCAACCGTAAATGCTTATCGTTCAGCAAGCGGAACACCGGGTCCGATGTATTGGCAAAACCGCGCCAGCTATTTAATACATGCTACATTAAGTGAGAAAGATACCAGCATCACAGGCGACGTAGTTATTTCCTATACTAATAACAGTCCGGATAAACTGGACTATATGTGGCTCCAGCTGGATCAGAACCTCTTTGACTCTGCTTCAAGAGGTGCAGCTGCAACACCTGTATCTGGTGACAGGTTTGATGTAAGAAAATTTAACCGTGGAGGCTATCATATTGGTCTTGTAACAATTACCTATGCAGGCAAGTCATATAATGTTCAACCACTGATATCCGATACCCGGATGCAGATTCGTTTAAAAAACCCGGTGTTACCAAAAGGGGATAAAATATCCGTCAGGATAAATTACAATTTTGCGATTCCAGGTCACGGTGCTGACCGGCTGGGAAGAATGCATTCAAAAAATGGTGAGATCTATGAGATTGCACAATGGTACCCGCGTATGTGTGTGTATGATGATGTTGAAGGCTGGAACACTTTGCCATATATGGGACTGGGTGAATTCTATTGCGAATATGGAAATTTCGATTACTATATTACTGCACCTTCGGAAATGATTGTGTTCGGCTCCGGTGATTTGCAAAATGCCGCTGAGGTATTAACAACTCAGGAAATAAATAGACTTGCATCTGCAGCAAAATCTGATAAAACGGTTTCAATAATCAGTCAGGATGAAATCGGGAAGCCATCTGTCCGGCCGGTTCCCAAAGGTAATCTCACCTGGCATTTTACTATGAAGAACAGCCGCGATGTAGCCTGGGCAGCTTCGAAGGCGCTTGTTTGGGATGCCGCCAGGGTTAATCTGCCTTCAGGACGTAAAGTAATTGCCATGTCTGCATATCCCGAAGAAAGCGTTGGTGAAGACGGGTATTCGCGGGGAACTGAGTACCTGAAAAACAGTATAGAAATCTATTCAAAAAATTACTTGGAGTATCCCTGGAATTCGGCCGTAAATATTGGAGGATCAGTAACCGGAATGGAATATCCCGGAATCATTTTTAATGAATACAGTGCTAAGAAAGCATTTTTATGGAATGTAATTACACATGAAATCGGACACAACTGGTTTCCAATGATCGTCGGGTCAAATGAAAGAAAATATATGTGGCAGGATGAGGGCTTTAATACATTTATCAATTATCAGGCGACGCTGATTTTTAATAATGGTGAATATGCCAAAGACCCGATGTTAAGCCGGAGGATTTTCAGTATGCTTACGCCTGGTGCTCGTACGATATTTAAAGATCCGCTTATGGTAGTGCCGGAAGCAATGGGTTTGACCGAATATGGTCAGTACTATGGTAAAACCGCATTTGGATTGATTCTGCTTCGGAATGTGATTTTGGGAAAAGACCGTTTTGATTATGCATTCAGAAAATACACCGAATACTGGGCCTTTAAGCACCCTACACCTAATGACTTCTTTCGTTGTATGAACAATGCTGCAGGTGATGATTTAAACTGGTTCTGGAAAGAATGGTTTTTTACAACATGGACACTGGATCAGGCATTAACCGATGTAAAATATGTTGACAATGATTCGTCAAAAGGGATATTAATAACAATCGAGAACAGAGGTAAAATGATCATGCCGGTCTTTTTGAAAATTATTCAAACCAATGGAGAATCCGGCACAATTCAACTTCCCGTGGATATTTGGCAGAGAGGAGGAATTTGGACATTAAAATATGCTTCCGCAGGTAAAATCGATAAAGTAATTCTTGATCCCGACAATCTGTTGCCGGATATCAACAGAAAAAATAACGAATGGTTGATGAAGGATCGATGATGGTTCATGGTGGATGGTGGATGGTTTATGGAAGATATATCAAATTAGAATTCCATCTACCATTAACCATAAACCATAAGCTTTGGGCTTACACAATGTTAAGCCTGCGAAATACATCTGCCTTATTGGCCTTACTGACGGGTATTTCATTCCCTTTGATAAATAAAAAATTTTCACGCATATCGTCGATTTTGTGGAGGTTGACGATATAAGAGCGATGCACTTTGAGGAAATGCTCCTTGCTTACTTTTTCTTCCAGATTCTTAATGGTATTATGCGTAATGTATTTTTTACCATCGATAGTGACAAATTTTACATAGTCGCCCATGCTTTCAATATAAAGAATAGAATCATTATTCAGACGGATGAGTTTGCCATCGGTTTTTATATATATATGATCCGATGCACTGTTGGTGGAAATAGTTTCTTTAGAAGGTTGAATTTTTTGTAATGCTTCAATGAAACGCTGGTATGTAAAAGGTTTCATCAGGTAATCAGAAACATTGTATTGAAAGGCATTGTAAGCATATTCTGATTTGGCAGTGGTCAGGATTACTTTGGGCGAAAATGCTATCTGGTCAAGCAATTCAAAACCATTGGCTCCCGGCATTTCCACGTCGAGAAATATCAGATCTACCGTATTGCTGTTCAGAAAAGAAAGCGCATCTGTGACATTGCTGAAATGTCCCCTTACTTCAACCTGGCCGCTTTTCTCACAGCAGTTTTTCAGGTAATTGGCGGCTACCTGTAAATCCTCTACAATAATACAGCTGAGACTCATGAACAATTGCTATTAAACAGTTCCAATTTCTTCTTTTCTTCTTCTATAAGCAGTTTGCACTGAAATATTTTATTTTTTAGGGATTCAAATTCACTGGCGAGTTCATCTGGTGAACTGACCGTTGAGCAGATTTGTTCAAACTGCTGACATTGCTGCTGAACTGCTGTAAGTCCTACGAACCCAAATACAGGTTTGATTTTGTGTACGGATGCTTTTAGGGCGGTGAGGTTGCCGGAAGAGTAGCTGTATTCAATATTATCAGTTAATAATACATATTCGTCCAGGACAGTATTGAACACTTCCTGCAGGTAATTATAGTCTTCGCCATAGAGGCTATTGAGATAGCTCGCATCTATTTCGGCGTTGAAAACGAATGCATTATCGGTTTTCAGGTTATTCATGTTATGGATTCATTTATATTAACGCTTTAAATAATAATTATTATGCTCCCCGCGTTTTAATATTCAAATTATTTCATCTGATACCCTCCCTGAAATCCCGCCTATCGCCCGTATTATGGTCTGTCTATCAGGATATTGTATATTCCGGACTGGATCCAACCAATACAGTGTCCCAGCGCAAGAAGATCGTCAGGTTCAATCAGTTTATCTTTCTTACCCTTTGTGGTACGATGCTGTCTGTAGTCAGCTATTTTACACTCAGCCTGTATATAAGTGCTCTTGTCAACCTCTCTACAGGTTATATTTTTATCCTCGCCTTTCATCTGAATTCAAAGAAAAGATTTGAACTGGCACGCGTCATTGCCATTGTCAATCTGAATCTTTATCTGATCGTGATGAATTATATGGAAGGTTTACGGGCAGGCGAGTACCTACTTTATTTTCCGTACTTCCTGGTAATGACCCTGGTGATCGATGTTAAAAGAAATTTCACGGAGCTGAAGTTTGTTTACCTTATTACGATCGTCTCTGTATTAATATGTTTGAACCTTAGCCCATTCGAAAATTATTACCAGGTGCGTATCGCAGGGATGTTCGCACGACTGTACAGCTCAAACCTGGCAATCTCCCTGACATTGACCACATTTTTCTCATATTTTATTTTCCGTGTGAACCGGGATCACGAAGAAGCGATTCTTAAAGAAAAACATTTTGTAGATACGATTTACAATACTTCACTGGATGGAGTCCTGATCATGGATGCAGAGTCAAGAAAGATCATCGGATGTAATAACCGGGCCTGCGAACTGCTTCAGATAAAAAATAAAAAAGAAATTGAAGGTTCCGCCATCGAAGACTGGTTCACGAGTGAACACATAAAATTATTTAAAACTATTGAGCTGAACCTCGCAACCCAACTCGCTAAAGACTGGCAGGGTGAGCTTGCACTGACATCAGCAGAAAGAACCTTTTTTGCATTTGTGAATATCGTGCCCTTCCTGGATCTGGGAAAAAGATTTTTGAAAATCAGCATACTGGATATTTCTGAGATCAAGACAGCCCAGTTTGAGCTGATGAAAGCAAAACAAAAAGCGGAAGTTGCTTCCCAGGCCAAATCGCGTTTTCTTTCCAACATGAGCCATGAGTTGCGCACGCCATTGAACGGTATCATCGGAACATCTAATTTGTTACTTCAGGAAGAATACCTTCCTGATCAGAAATCACACCTCGATATACTTAAGTATTCATCTGAGCATATGATGATGCTCATCAATGAGATCCTGGACTTCGGTAAAATTGAAGTAGGAAAACTTCAATTAGGCGAACACCCCGTCGATCTGAAAAAATTTTTAGAGAAGATCAATCTCCAGTTTTCTGCTCAGGCACATGCAAAAAACCTGGGATTCAAAATGGAATTTGACAGTTTGGATATCGAAGTGATGACAGATGAAACAAGACTGAACCAGGTGTTCAGTAATCTGCTCTCGAATGCCATTAAATTCACTCATTACGGTGAAATTACGGTTGTCGCAAAAAAGATATTTTCAACCAGCCAGAAAGCAACCATCCAGTTCATGGTAAAAGATACCGGTATTGGTATTCCTTCGAATAAACAACAGGAAATATTTGAAAGTTTTACACAGGCAGATGTAGATACCACACGTAAATATGGCGGAACAGGACTGGGCCTGGCGATCACAAAAAAACTGGTCAATCTGTTTCACGGTGAATTGCAACTGGAGAGTGAAGAGGGAAGAGGCTCTACCTTTCACTTTACACTCAAACTGGCTATCAATGAAAACAGGAAACGCTATATTAATGAAGAACGTGTAAAACATTTACCACTCTTTCCCGGTATAAAAGTGATGGTGGCGGAAGATAATGCCATAAATATGTCAATTGCGCGCAGGTTTCTTCAGAAATGGGGAATCGAAGTAAAAGAAGCATACAACGGAAAGCAGGCCGTGGAATTATTTTCCCAACACAATTTTGATCTGGTGCTGATAGATCTTGAAATGCCGGAAATGGATGGCATTACCGCTCTTGGTGAAATTAAAAAAATAAATGCTGCTGTTCCTGCCATCGCATTTACAGCTGCCGTCTACGATAATATCCGCGCTGATCTGTTATCGAAAGGATTTATGGAATTCGTTCCCAAACCTTTTCGTCCGGAAGATCTCCACAATAAAATCTCCATGTTACTCTCTGCTAAAAGCAGCACAGTTTAGCTCACCCTATTCGGTTAATATCAGCGGGTTAGCTTTTCCCGGTGAACAAAGCATTCCTCATAACGGTTTGTTAACAAATTAAATTTAAGGTTCCGTTAAACCCCGGAGACTAAATCGCATCTCAGTAAAAAATAATCGTAATTATGAAAGCAAACCTCATTCGCCGGATGGCAGCAGCAATTGTCCTGCTTTCCTGTATAAGCATTTACTCCTGTCAGAAAAGTAATTCAGCTTCTTCGCAGGATACCACATCAGCAAATCTAAGCACGACTGCGGATGATCAGCAACAGGTTTCAACGGAGTCGGATATCATCAGCGATGATGCGAATACCGCTCTGAATGGCCAGGCTGTTTTTTCCGGATCAAACAGCAGTACATATTCGTTGAGTGGTACTACTGAAGTGAACAGCACGACTGCAGATATGGGTACTTCTTCGCTGGTCAATGTTCATCAATTAATTTGTGACGCAACCATCACGTATGACACTTCAAACAACCAGCGCGTCATTACCATTGTATATGATGGCACAAATTGTTGGGGTAACAAAACACGTAACGGAAAAGTGATTATTACGCTGCCTTTGGGCCAACATTGGAAGGATGCAGGAGCTACCGCCAACATTGTTATCGACGAATTAAAGATTACACGTTTACGCGATAATAAGAGTATCGTAATAAATGGTAACAAAACTTATACGAATGTTAGCGGCGGACTTTTAAAAGACCTGGCAACCCTTCAAACCATTACTCATACGATTACAGGAACCATGTCGATTGATTTTGACAACGGTACTACAAGAGCGTGGAATGTTTCAAAACAACGGGTATTTACGTACGACAACGGAATTGTCATTACAACTACCGGTACGTATTCTGATGGTACTTATAATGATATAGCTGAATGGGGACTTAACCGATTGGGAGAATCTTTCAAGAGTTTAATCAGTGAACCAAAAGTGATTCGCCAGGATTGTGACTTCAGACTGGTAAGCGGACAGAACACCGTGATAAATGACCTTGGAACTTCTGTAATCACCTATGGACTGGATTCCAGTGGTAATCCTACTGGTTGTCCGGGATCAGGTACATACTATTACAAATTAGTATGGACTGGTGTGAATGGTAAGACATTTACAGTCATCCGTCCTTATTGATCCGTACTTTTTTCAAGAACCCCTTCAGAGCGCGGAGGGGTTTTTTTATTAATTATGGGTTGTGAGATATGGGATATGGGTTATGAGATATGAGTTATGAGATATGAGTTATGAGATATGAGTTAAGAGATATGAGTTATGAGATATGGGTTATGAATTATGGATTATGAGTAAAATGTTTTTGTCAATGGTTTTTGACATAAGGAGAATATCAAAACAAATTCATAACTCATAACTCATAACTCATATCTCATAACTCATATCCCATAACTCCTTACCGCTGGCGCCACAACCGTACCGAATAATTCAATTGAATGCATGATCTGTGCATGTGGCATCGTGCCCACGCTCACATGTAACAGAAACCGGTCCAATCCGAATAACTCTTTTTCGTATAATATTTTATCGATGATCTGTTGTGGTGAGCCGACAAAAAGAGCTCCCTGTTTGGATCTGCCGGCCTCAAACTGGGCCCTGGTAGTTGGCGGCCACCCTCTTTCTTTTCCAATTATCGACATCGCATTTGCATACGAGGGAAAGAACTCATCAGAGGCCTGCTGGGAATCCCCGGCAATATATCCATGGGAATGAACAGCGAGCGGAAGATGGCCATGTCCGGCTTTTATAGCCGTTTTCCGGTACAGATCCACCAGGGGCATAAAATGGACGGGATTACCTCCAATGATAGCCAGGGCCATGGGAAGCCCCAGGTTGGCTGCCCTGACAACTGATTCGGGTGTGCCTCCAACGGCTATCCATATAGGTATTTTTTTTTGAAAGGGCCTGGGGTAGACTCCCAGATTATAAATAGGCGACCTGTGTTTTCCTTCCCAGCTTACTTTCTCAGATTCGTTTAGTTTGAGAAGGAGTTCAAGTTTTTCTGAGAATAAATCGTCATAGTCCTCAAGATCGTAACCAAAAAGGGGAAAGGATTCAATAAAAGAACCTCTCCCTGCCATGATTTCAGCACGACCTTCCGACAAGAGATCCACCGTGGCAAAATCCTGAAATACCCTGACCGGGTCGTCAGAGCTTAGAACTGTAACTGCGCTGGAAAGTTTTATGCGTTTTGTTTTCACAGCTGCGGCTGCCAGCACAACAGCGGGAGATGATACAAGAAAATCCGGGCGGTGATGTTCGCCCAGCGCATATACATCGAGACCCGCCTGATCCGTAAGCTCGATTTCCTCAATCAGGTCAAGCATCCGCTGGTGCCCGCTGATAGTATTACCCGTAACCATATCGGGCGTCAATTCTGCAAAACTGCTTATTCCGAGTTCCATGCTGCAATTTAAATATGAGTTATGGGTTATGGTTATGAATTATGAGATATGGGTTAAATCATATGGTATTGAATTTTAAATTTAAACAAATTCATAACTTATAACTCATATCTCATAACCCATATCCCATATCCCATATCTCATAATTCATAACCATAACCCATAACTCAGTGGACAGCTTAACACATATTGCCATCGGCGCCTGCATAGGGGATCTGTTCCTGGGGAAAAGGATTGGTAAAAAAGCGATGTTATATGGAGCTATCGCAGGCAGTTTGCCCGACATAGATTTTGTTGCTTCTTTCTGGATGAATACGGCCGATGATCTGATGGCTCACCGCGGTTTTACACATTCCTTTTTATTTGCTTTCCTTATAATCATTTTACTTGCTATTTTTTTGCGTAAACATCACAGCGCAGACCAAATTCCCGTTAAGACCTGGCTCGTTTTCCTGTGGATAGAAATTTTTATCCATATTTTCCTGGATGCTTTTAATGCATATGGTATCGGTTGGTTTGAGCCCTTCAGTCACTACCGTGTATCTTTCAATACCATTTTTGTTGCAGATCCTTTTTTCTCAGTCTGGCCGGGCATAGCAGCTGTTTGTCTGTTGGTCATGAATAAAAACAATCACAAAAGAAGGATCGTGGCAAAAGCTGGTATTGTTATTTGCTCAGTTTATTTGATGTACTGCATCACAAATAAATTCAGGACCGACAATATTGCCAGGTATTCACTGGTTCACCAGGGTATTCAATATAAACGGTATTTCACGACACCCACTCCGTTTAATAATTGGTTATGGTATGTGGTGGCCGAATCCGACGCTGGTTATCATATTGGTTATCACTCCATGTTTGACAAAAATGAAGAAATCGAATTCAAATATTTTCCCCGCAATGACTCCCTGTTAAAACCCTGGTATGGCCAAAGAGAAATGCGCAAACTCATACGTTTTTCCAGGGGCTACTATACGGCGGAGATGTCTGAACAAGGCATCATGTTTAATGATCTTCGATTCGGACAAATAATGGGTTGGCAGGACCGCGATGCAGGATTTGTATTTCATTATTATCTGAATGATTCTTCTTCCAACAACCTGGTTGTCCAGCGCGGCAGGTTTGCTAACTGGAATTGGAATACTGTGAAAGCATTCATTCATCGAATACGCGGGAATTAATGTTGATCCTGGTCGATGGCCAATAAAGCATTTTTAGTTTTTTCTCAGGTACATTAAATCATAAGTTACTGAAACTGTTTTTCCACTTTTGTCAATTATATCCTGGTATTGTCTTACAGAATCTTTATTGATGAAGTAAAATATAAAGTTTCCTTTTACTTTTTCTCCATTGGAATTCGTTGTTTCATACATAAAATGCATATTTCCATCTTTAAAGACTCCATTGTAATAACGTTGCCGGTCAACAGGACCACCAGATCCAATCCAGTCCTGTTCCCATCTGCCGGATATCGTATCATAAAAATTAAAACTCTTTCCGGAGTATGCCTGAACAGCAGTATAATTTTCCAATATTGCACATCCGCCAGCCATAGATTCAACGTGACTGTACCCTGACAAAATCTGTGTTCCTGTTCGGTAACAATTCCAGTCACCAATCCAGAAATCAAAATCATGGTTTCTTGGTTCTTTGCTGCATGGGTAAATAATCTCGTAAACTTTTTTTCTTATATCATTAAAATTCGAAGAGGCCCTCAGATTCTTAAATGCATCAAGACTGTCAATATCCTTTAAACTGTTGTATCCGGCAATAGTTGACTTCATCAGCCAATCCGTTGATTCCTCAGCTTTATTCATAAGTGAATAGGTCATCGATATCCTGATCATAACAACATTTTTTACTGGGACTGACGGATTGTTCTCCATGGACTTATTATAATCGTGAATAGCCTCCTGGTATAATCCGATATTCTGATTACAAAATCCCAATCTGTTCCATGCAACACTATTGGTTGAATCATTTCTCAGAAAATTCAGGTATTCTTTTTTTGCGGCTGCCCAGTGTTGAGCCATATAAAAAGAATCTGCAGTTTGCAACCCGGTATTTATTTGCCCTGAAACAAATACCGAAACCCCAATGTGAAGAAATAAAAATAAAATCAGGCGGTAAATAATTTTCATCATCATCCCTAATGAACAGGAAATATCTTTCAATGCTGATGTAAAATTCTTAACGAGAGAAAAATCCCCCCGGAAGGGGTATGCTGGTTTTCGTTCTAACTTAATTTTTCACCCTTATTTCCTTAAAAATTAACAATTGCGGGACTGAATATTTAGAATTTATAAAATATTCTGTCAAAAAAAATATTGTTCAGCAGCAGAAAATAATTGTTGAGCATGAATTTTTAATGCATTGAAAATATGGCACTGAACAGTGTACAGCAATTTTTGTGTTGGGGCTGTCTTAACAAATGGGGCATTCAAAATATTTTTTTGGAAAAATATTTACGTGTCAATCATCATAGGGATATATCATGGTTCCATTTCAAAGGCTAAAATGTAAAAGGCTGCTTATGAGAAATTTACTAATGCTGTTAATGATATTCATTTCATCGTCTGTCATCGCGCAAAATGAAATGGCATCTGGTAAGATCACCAACCCAAGGGGAGAACCGGTTTCATTCGCCACAATTACTGTAAAGGGTACAAAGATTACTGTTGTGGCAGATGCAGACGGATCTTTTAAAATAAAAGCCAATACGGGTCAGACCCTGGTAGTATCTGCTACCTCCTATGCTTCGAAGGAATTTCAACTGGGACAACTAACCGGCAATGAATTGGTATTACAACCTGGTCAGACATCATTAAATGAAGTAGTCGTCGTTGCATTGGGTCAGAGCAAGAGCAAAGCGAAAGTCGGATATTCTACTGCAACATTTAATACAGATGCTATCAATAAAGTTTCACCGGTAAGTATGATGGATGGGTTGTCAGGGAAAGTGGCTGGTGCTGACATTTCCAATGTCAGTGGCACACCGGGCGGTTCCACCAAAGTGGTGCTTCGCGGATTCGGAGTGATCGGAGGCGGGAACAACCAGCCATTATATGTGATTGATGGAATCCCGCTGAGTGATGCTTCTATAAATATAGGCGGTGCGGGCGGGAACGGGCCTGCGCTGACAGACTACGGAAATGGTATGACGGATATAAACCCGAACGATATCGAATCCATCACCGTGCTGAAAGGGACTTCTGCTTCTTCATTATACGGATCAGTAGCCAAAAACGGCGCCATCCTGATTACTACAAAAAAAGGAAAGTCCGGAAAACTTATGGTCAGTCTCGCGAGTTCTTTTAATGCATCTATAGTAGGAAAGTTACCTGATGAGCAAACTGAATTCGGACAGGGCTGGGCCGGTGTATCAGATCTTGGTCAGAATGGAAGCTGGGGACCAGCACTGAATGGTAAAATGACAGCCTGGGGAGCCATAGTAGATAATTCACAGCTGGTAAAACCATTTGCTTATCAAAAAAACAGTATCCGTGACTTTTATGAAACAGGAATCGAAGCAAATAATACAATTGCTCTTTCCGGTGGCAATGAAAAAACAAATTTTTATTTCTCCTATGGGAATGTTTCAAGTAATGGAGTATTACCAGGAGATTATGATAAACTGCAGAGAAATAATTTTAGTCTCCGCTTAAACACCACTTTTAATAATCTCTCGCTGGGTGTTTCCCTGAATTATTTGAACAGGCACTTGACAACACCTGCAAAATTTTCTTTAGCCGGACTGGGTAATGATTTATTTAATAATATCCTCCAGATTCCGATAGATATGCGTATTAAAGATTTCAGTCTTTATAATAATAAGTTTTTCAATGTTGACAATTATTTCACACCATTTGCTGAAAATCCATATTATGACCTGACACAAAATGGAAGTGAGTCAGGCTCAGACAGAATATTCGGTAAGATAGACCTCACTTATAAATTTGATCAGTCATTTTCTGCTGAATTCAGGATAGGAGGAGATTTTACAAGCACAAGCACCGCTATCTGGAACGCAGTGAACGCGCCTTCACCTGGAAGCTGGAACTCCGGAAATAATGTGGATGGTTCGGCGCGCCAGCCCGACATTGGTTCCTATCAGCAACAGGCTGACTACAATGGATTGATAGATGCGGACTTCATTGTTAAATATGTGAAGGACCTGAATTCCGATTTCAACCTGGATATCCTTGCCGGAGCCAATTACTATCAGTCAAAAATAACAAACCAGACTGCTGCTATTCAGGGACTCACGATTCCCTTGTTTTATAATTTGTCCAACTCAAATAGTCCGCCAACCGCTGCAAATAGTTTATTTGAAAAACGACTTATCGGCATTTATGCACAGGCAACTGTGGGTTACAAGGAGCAGTTGTATTTAACGGTCAACGCCCGTAACGACTGGTCCAGCACGCTGCCTATTGACAATAACAACTTTTTTTATCCAGGTGCCAATCTCTCCTGGCTTGCTTCTCAAACTTTTGATATGAGAGACAGCAAACTTTCATTTTTGAAGTTCAGGGTGGCTTATGGCGAAACAGGTGCAGATGCGTTACCATATCAGATTTACCCTACCATACAACAGGGAAATATTCCAGCGACTACAGGAATGCCTTATGGGTCCATTACATTTCCTATTGCGGGTGTAAATGGATTTACAATTACACCCAGTATTGGAAATCCTGGCCTGAAACCAATTATTACCAAGGAATTGGAATTGGGTGTGGAAGCGAAATTTTTTGACAACCGGATAGGACTTGATGCGACAGTATATAACAAAGAAACAGATGGACAGATATTCAATGTTCCTATATCACCATCCAGCGGATATAGCGGGTTGATAGAAAATATAGGAGTTGTTAGTAATAAGGGAATTGAGATCACTTTAAATGTAACTCCTGTACGCACCAGGGATTTCAACTGGACATTCAATTACACATTTTCAAAGAATGAAAGTGATGTCGTAAGCCTTTCAAACGGTTTGAATAAGGTTCAGATTGGAAATGATGGACTTACCGGCGGAATGGAATTTGACTTGTTCCCCGGTAAACCGGTAGGGATATTTGAAAGCCCCGCGCCGGTGTATTCCCCGGATGGGAAAATAGTGGTGGATCCCAATTCAGGATTCCCGATCGTTAATCCTAATAAAGCCGATATTGGTACTTCTCAAAGAGATTTCACCATGGGACTGGTGAATACATTTACTTATAAAAACTGGGCATTAAATTTTTCTCTGGACTTTAGAAAAGGAGGTTACTTCTACAGTTCTACTGCTGATATAACCATGTTCTCAGGTAATGCAGCCATCACTACATATAATGACCGGAAGCCATTTGTAATACCAAATTCAGTGAATCAGATCACTGACGCCGGAGGCAAAACAGTTTATGTGGAAAATGCAGCTGTCATTCCACAAAGCACTTTTGACGCTTATTTCTACACGAATAACAATAAGCCACTGGCTTATCCGATGAGGCTGATCGATAAGTCCTTTCTCAAACTGAGGGATATTGCAGTTTCCTATACGCTGCCTCCAAAATGGGCAACTCCCATTCATGCGAGCAGTCTGATACTTTCTGCTTATGGAAGGAATTTCATTTTGTGGCTTCCTAAACAAAATGCCTATATAGATCCTGAAGTTTCAAACCTGGGAAATGATCTGCAAAGCGAATTTGGAGAATATTCTCCAACTGGACCAACAACAGTTCAGTATGGTTTATCACTTAAAGCGAATTTCTGAAAGAATAACACCATTTAAAAATCTCAACCGGCTATCAATGAAATGGAAAAAAATAACATGGGTGAGTTTAATCATAAGTTGCTTTTCAATATTTTCCTGCAAGCAGCAACTGAATATTAACCAGGATCCCAATAATCCGTCAACAAATCAGGCTACAGAACAATTATTATTTCCGGCTGCAACCGTATCCGCCGCTTCAGCAATTGGAGGAGAACTTGCGATCATCGGTATGTTATGGTCTGAATATACTACAGAAGATGTTTCTTCTTCGCAGTACCGGAATTTTGATTCTTACAACGTAGTCAGTACAGATTTGAATACGGACTACAATCAATTGTACACCGGGGCTCTAAATGATCTGCAGCTTATACTTGAAAAAGCAAGAGCCGCCCAGGACTGGAACTATAACCTGATGGCAACAATCATGAAGGTTTATACTTACCAGGTGCTGGTGGATCTGTACGATCAGGTTCCCTATACAGATGCTTTGCAGGGAGGTGCTGATCTTCAGCCTAAATTTGATAACGGCGACAGTATTTATGAATCTCTGTTAAGTTCCCTTGATTCTGCACTGAACCAGGATTTTACAGCCAGCACAAATATTACTCCGGGTGGTGAGGACTTTCTATTCAATGGAGACATGTCGCAGTGGATGGCATTTGCAAACACATTGAAATTAAAAATGTACCTGAGGATGGTGAATGCAAAACCAGCAGAAGCACAGGCAGGTATTATGGCTCTGTATGCGGCAAATGCATCGTTTTTAACAGAGGACGCAGGCGTTTCACAATGGACCACCGTACCAAATAAACAGAATCCATTCTATGCGCAGAATATTTTTGCACTAAATACTCCTTCCAATCTGAAAGCCAGCGTAACGTTTATCACCTGGCTGACAAAAAATAACGATCCGCGCATTGTATCTTATTTCGGAACAGCTACGCCGGTTGGAATCGATCAGGGGAATTATCAGAGTAATAATCCGGTTTATAAAACGGCTACCACTTTTGTTCAACATGCAACGGATCCGGTTCAGTTTATATCCGGTCCTGAATCCTATTTCATGCAGGCAGAAGCAAGGGAAAGATATTTTGCGGGCGATCAGGCACAGGCACTATATAATGCAGGAGTGCAGGCTGCATTTGCTTTTTACGGATTTGATGCCACCACATATATTGCTCCCGGAGGCGCCTATGAATATCCCACAGGAGGAACGCTGGATGAAAAAATTGATGCGATAATAACACAGAAATGGGCTTCCATGCCAGGCTCCCATGCGCTTGAAGGCTGGCTGGAAAGAAACCGAACCGGGTTTCCTAAAACGAGTCCGGTTTATTCAACTGATCCCGCATATATACCTGGACAGTTTGTTGTTTCGGCATCTTCAGTCATTGGAAATGCATTTCCCAAAAGGATCGTTTTTCCAGATAATGAAAGATCAAGGAATACAAATACACCGGCTCAGGTTCCGATCACAACACCGGTTTGGTGGGGACAGTGATTTCAAATATAAAATAAGATATCATGAAGCATATTTTAAAAGTTGCATTTGTCTGTTTACTGATCCTGACTTTTTCCTGTAAAAAGGAAACTATTGTTGATACGCCGACCCAGGTGGGTATTTCGAAAGTTGCCTATTACCCTTCCGTACAAATCATCGGACCAAAATTTGTTTCCATCACAGAAGGAAATGCATATGTTGATCCGGGTGCAATTGCAATGCTGAATGGTGATACAACATCCTATACTACCAGTATGACCATTACTGCGACTACCCCACCGGCTGTTTATACGATTGATTATACTGCAACCAGTCCTGATGGTTCCAATAGTGATCAGCGGATCGTGGTCGTTGTTCCCGCATCTGTTGTAGTAGATCCTGTCATAATAGCAAATGATTACTCAGGAGTTTACCTACGACCTTCTTCCGGAGTGACCAGTACCTGGACCAAGCTCTCAACAGGCGTTTACACTGTGGAGAACCCGGGGGGCTCTACTGGTGTGGGCCTGCTGGTGGTTGCAACCAATTATTCGGCTAATAATATTCAGATTCCGACGCAGAACAGCCCTTATTTCGGAGGAATTGTCAGCAGTTCCGCAGCAACCCTTGATCCGTCCGGAACTTATACCTGGAACTTTTTTGCACCAGGTTATGGCACCCAGGCAAGAACTTTTGTAAAGCAATAAAAAGAATTATATGAATAGAATTTTCGGAATATTCGCTTTAATGATTTTGTTTTCGATGTCCTGTACCAAAAAGCTCGAAGACCCAGGTGCTACAGCTACAGTCGCTATGTCTAACGAGTGGTGGGTAACGCTTACTTTAGGCGGCAATGATCTGCTGGGTAAACATGTGCTCTTCTCTACTTACAATACTTCGCAGAATGTTGCAGATTCACTTTGGCTGGATGATCTGCAAAATGGGTATGATTTCAAATGTAAAGTACTGGCCAATCCAAAAGCTCTGACATTTTCCACGGATTCGTCTCAGAACGTGTATTATGATATCAGGGTGCATATTGCAAATGGAAAGATCATCCCCAATGGGGGCATGGGAAAATCAACCGGCAGTATAGTTGACAGTATATATATGGAAGCCTCATTCGGAGATGATCCGGGCGACACATATATCATCAGCGGCGTTGCCCGTTCCCGTTGGGCACAGGATGATTACTGACCTGATTTACAGCGTTTACATAACAGTAAGTTCATTTTATATTAATGTTGGGTTTATATAGCAGATCTATTTTTGCTAAACCCATTAAAATGAAATTCGTATTCTGTTGTTACTCTCTGCTCATTTCAGCAGCAGCCTTCGCGCAATCAGATTCCAGCCCACAAAACATTTTCATCATCACTACAGACGGCTTCCGATGGCAGGAAGTCTTTACAGGCGCAGACTCAGATCTTATCAGCAACACCCGTTACGTGGAGGATACATCCCTTCTCAAACAATTGTATTGGGATGAAACGCCCGAACTCCGCAGACAGAAACTAATGCCCTTTCTTTGGAATATCGTCGCCCAGCAGGGACAGTTATATGGAAACAGGTTGTATGAGAATAAACTTGATGTGACTAATATTTACAAAATTTCCTATCCGGGATACAACGAAATGTTCACCGGATATCCCGATCCGGTCTTTATTCCTAATGTTCCTGTCTATAACAGGAATACTAACATTTTTGAATACCTGAATTCCAAAAAAGAATACGCCGGAAAAGTAGCCGCTTTCAGCTCATGGAATATTTTCGCCGCTATACTAAATAAAAACAGAACCCATCTTCCCATAAATAGTGGATATGAAAATCTTCCGGATGATAGTTCTTTAAATAACGAAATGATCAATGTTTCCCAGGAAATGGTGGAAGAGAAAAAGAACACGCGGTATGACCTGCTTACATACCTCAGCGCCAGGGAATATATCGAGCATAATAAACCAAAAGTAGTCCTGATAGGATTTGGAGAAACAGACGAATTCGCGCATGGCAGGCGATATGATTTGTATTTACAACAGGCGGCAAACGTGGACAAAATGATTGCCGAGCTGTGGTACTATGTGCAGACGAGTCCATTCTATAGAAATAAAACAACCTTCATCATTACTACAGATCATGGGCGCGGAAAAAAACCCGCTACCTGGTATAAGCACGGTATTCTGACCAAGGGATCCGGGGAAACCTGGTTTGCTGTGATCGGACCAGGAATATCCCCGAAAGGTGAAATTAAATCGGACCAGCAAAATTATCAGAAACAAATAGCGTCCACCATCGCAAGTTTCATGGGAGAAAAATTTGAATCACCTGTCAATAAAGCAGAACCCATTTTCATTCCTAAAACTGTCAGTTATACTGCGGCACTTTTAAGAGAAACCAAATGATCACTTTTATCAAGGTTCAGGCGGCTTCTATTCTGGGATCCTTTGCTGACTACCTGATAACCATCATCCTGGTGGAACTGGTTGGCTGCTGGTATTTATTGGCCAATTTCCTTGGTAATATCATAGGAGGCAGCCTGCAATTTGTTCTTTGCAGGAACTGGGCCTTTCATGCCAGGAATGGTAACAGGCAAAACCAAATAACGAAATTCGCCCTTGTATTCATCGGAAATTTAATTCTTTCCGCCGCAGGCGTTTACTTCTTCACTCACTATTTCCGGATCAATTATATTATTTCTAAAACGCTTACCTCCGTGTTATTGGGCGTTAGTTATACTTATATCATGCAGAAAAAATACGTTTTTAACTGAACTCATATCGGTTTATTTTTTCTTCCACGACACCCTTCGACCGAGGATTACTTTAAAGACAAGAGGATCCGTTGTTGGAGTAAGTCCGAACCCTACCCCGATATTCAATTCCCATTTGGGATTATTTTCCAGATCATATGCCAGGAATATAGCATGATTCTGCTGCGGACCCTGATCGAAATTAGTAACAGGACCCATATCGCCATAGTATTCGATTCCAAATGCATTGTTTTTAAATACGGTATAGGAAAGCTTTACGTTCGGTTCGAAAGTAGGCACTGAATTATGGTACTGGCTCTTAAGTGTAACTCCAAATGTTGGATTGATTGAAACATATAATTTGTTCCATTGCTTATCAATGATGGGTCTGATTTCCAGGCTCCATGTTTCGTCTGCATAAGCAGCTTTTTGAAAACCGACTTCCATGGATAAACTCAGACCAAAGGGTAATCCCCAGTCGGCAGGCGCCATGACACGTGGTCGCAGGTGTGATCCCACATATTGATAACCATATCCGGATGTGTAGTTGGTGAAAAAATAAACGCCTATTTCAAATATGGGCGTGACGCCCGTTGTTATCTCAAGTGTTTCGTGCAGCGAATGGTTAGAAGGAAGAACTCCGTCAACAATTTGAGTGCTGCCTTTAAATGTGAAGTTGCTGTGCAGCTCAAACATGGATGAGCCCGGAGCCTGCGTTTGTGATTCATAAACCTGAATCTCATAATTGTTCTGGGCCTGAATCTTACCCAGACAAACGATGAAAATAAAAACAGTTATTACTTGAATTTTTCCAGCCAAATGATCCGTAAAATTTACATATTGAATATAAGTGGATAATGAAATCGCACTTTGTAAATTTACCGGATTAATTCTGAAGATATTCTGTATTCCCAGCCACGCCTTCTCCCGCTTACACCGATCTAGTCATTCTGAACGCAGGGAATTTACCGGATTTGCATTCGCTGCTTTAATGGCGTGTACGCTTACCGTTAGTACGGCGATAATAGAAGCTAATAACCCCGCAAGGATAAAAATCCACCATTCAATACTTACGCGGAAAGCAAAATCATTCAGCCAGTTATTCATGGCGAACCATGCAATAGGGAAAGCCAGGATGGCTGCGAAAATGACGAGCTTCAGAAAATCCTTTGATAACAGGGTTACGATTTTACTGGCATTGGCTCCCAGCACTTTCCTTACACCGATTTCTTTTATTCTCTGTGTGATAGCAAAAGAGGAAAGTCCGAATAGTCCCAGGCAGGCAATAAAGATGGCAATACATGCAAAAAATATATAAAGGGTTCCCTGCTTCTGCTCCTTCTCGTAAAGTTTATCAAAATTGTCGTTCAGGAAATTGAATTGATAGGGAGTTTCCGGCAATAATGTTTTCCATGTTTTTTCCAGAAAAGCAAGGGCTCCGGGAATATCGTTGCCCGACAGCTTAATAGTAATATTATTATAATATGCCTGCGAAGGAGGGTTCATGGTTAGAACAATCGGAACAATTTTCTGATGCATGGATTCAAAATTAAAATCGCCGACAACTCCAATAATATGCCCCTTCTGATTACCATATTTAAAGTCTTTACCAACTGCGTCCTGGGGGTTTTTCCAACCAAGAACACTTACTGGAAGATTCATTCAATACGTAATTTGCTGTGTCGGTAGCAAACTCTCTTGAGAAATTTCTTCCTGCAACTACTTTGATATTGTAAACGGGAATAAAATCATAGTCTACATTTACCATTTTAATATCAGTAGTTACCGGCCTCAGGGAGTCCCCGACCATGTGTAAATGCATCCTGATCATCTAATAATCTTCCGGTTGGAATCCTGGAGGAACGACCCATTTCTTTAAAGGATGTATTACGCAAAAGAGTATTGCGGAAAACATCGTATTGATTACTTATATCATTCCCATAGGGTAGTAATGATCTGATGTTCTTTATCAAAACCCAATGATTTATTCTGAATATAATGCAATTGCTGAAATACGATCGCAGTTGATATGATCAGAACGATACTGATGGCAAATTGTGCTATTACCAGAACTTTTCTAAGTGATATATTGGCGCCGCCTGTTTTAAATCAGCCCTTTCAATGTTTTTACCGGCTGAAATGAAGACATGAAAAGAGCCGGATATATTCCGGAAATAATTCCCAGTACAAATGGTGTCAGCAGCAATGGAAAAACGATTTTCCATTTTAACAGATCATGATAAGAAATCTGCTGTCCTGAGATTTTATTGAGCCAGGGTAGTGCAAGCGTAGTGAGAAAGAATGCGATTAAAGTGGCGACCCAGCAAATAAGGACCGACTCACTAAGAACTGAAAAATAAGTTCTTTTTTCCTGGCACCGATCACTTTCCTGATCCCGATTTCACGCGCACGTAAGAGCCGAACGTGCTGTTGAAAGATTCATATAATTGATACAGGCGATCAGCAGGATAAATAGAGCAATGAGTGAAAATATATATACACGGTTTATATCTCCGTTAGGTTCGGCTTCATAATCCATATTTGATCTCAGATGTATATCTGTTAATTTCTGCAAACCCAGCTTGGTAAATTTAGATGGATTCTGTCCGTTATAATCTTTATGATCCATATGCTTGTCAACAAATTCAGGGAACCGGCTGATCATATTCTTTACCTGGTAATTTTCCGGGAGCACGATAAAATTAAAAAAGGAGTTGTTACCCCAGCTGGTGCGCAAATTTTCAGCTCCGTATACTGATGTATCATTGAGGGTGGTGAAGGATACCAGGGCATCAGGATGCATATGAGAATTTGAGGGAAAATCTTCGTAAACTCCGGTTACTTTAAGGTTGAATTGATTATAAGCACGGATTGTTTTATTCATTGGGTCCTCACTGCCAAAATATCTCTTTGCCATATCTTCCGATAACATCACAGTAAAGGGATCTGTGAGTGCAGTTTTGGGATTGCCTTCTTTAACTTTTACGGTAAAGACATCAAACAGCTTTTCATCGGCGAAGTACATATTATTTTCATTGAATAAATTCTCCTTATACCGAAAGAACATGTGATTCCGTTTTTTAACATACGTGTCATTTTCTGTATTTCAGGAAAATCATTGGTGAGATAAGGTCCGAACGCAGGTGCAATGGTGCTTAGGTTGAGAGAATGGACTCCGTCCTGGTTATTAAAACTTCTTGTAACCCTGTAAATATGATCAGCATTCTTATTGTACTTATCGAAACTCAGCTCATTCATGATGAATGCGAGTATCAGCATGCAGCAGGTGAGACCAACGGCAAGACCGAAAAGATTGATGAAGGAAATAAATCTGTACTTCATCAGATTCCGGAAAGCAATTTTCAGATAACTCCTGATCATAGCAAGGTTTTTATGGTCCTGTTCTCACACAAGACATGCCATGAATATAACCTGATGAATGTCAACTGGTTTCATTACTAATGCAGATATTTGTGTTCGGATTTGAACATCTGTTGTCCGGATAAGTTACTCAGATGTTAATAAACTGAAATACAATATTTGATGACCACTTATTGAGTTTCATTTACGTAATTGTAGAATAATTGAACAGAGGACCAGTAGAATTATCACCTTATTGTAAACATGCGCATTCTTTTACTTTTAGTTTTTTTATTAGTTTCAGGAACTTCAGCTTTTTCGCAGATAAATAATGCCGGTACTGCAAAAACCAAAATATCCGGATCGGTAAAAGGGATCATCGCTGATACTACGGGAAAACAGGATTTGAGTGAAGCAACGGTCTCTGTTAAACCAGTTGGAGCAGATTCCAGCGAAATTCAATTTGCTACAACAAATGAAAAAGGGTTCTTCCAGGTAAAAAACCTGCATCCTGGCTCGTATCATGTGCTCATAAGCTTTGAAGGATACCGCCATATCAGGAGAGATATTACGATCAGTGCTTCTAATAATGACATAGATCTTGGCATCCTGAACATGCGAAAAGCAACAGAGATGCTGGAAGAAGTAACCATCGAAAGACCACCGATGGCGATTCATAAAGACACGGTAGAATACAACGCTGGAAGTTTTGCAACCAAACCAAATGCACTGGCCGAAGACCTGTTGAAGAAAATGCCGGGTATCCAGGTGGATAAAAATGGTGTTATTACTGCTCAGGGTGAAACCGTGAGCCGGGTGCTTGTCAATGGCAAAAGATTTTTCAATGATGATCCCAAACTGGCAACCAGGAACCTGCCTCCGGACATCATTGATAAAATTCAGGTCTTTGACGACCTGAGTGATCAAAGCAAATTCAGCGGTTTTGACGATGGCAACAGGGTCAAGACAATTAATATCATTACTAAAAAAGACAAACGACAGGGGTATTTTGGAAAAGTAGTGGGCGGCGTGGGTACCGATCAGAATTATGATGAAAGCATCAACATGCACCGCTTTGACAATGACCAGCAGATTTCTTTGCTCGGACAGGCAAACGATGTCAACAAGCAGAATTTCACACCTGATGTCATTACAGGCGGAAGAGGTGGCGAGGTGGCGGAGGTGGTGGTGCTAACACGGCTGGTGTAACGACCGTGTGGGCGGGAGGTGCCAATTACAGGAATTCATTCGGACCTAAAACAGATTTCTATGGAAGTTATTTTTTCAACAGTCAGCATATTGCCGTAAGTCAGCAGGACAGCACCATCAGACTTATTACTGGTGATACGGGTCAGGACAGTTCCAATACTACATCAGGTTTCCAGTCCAGTATTCAAAGATTGCAGACGCACCGTATATACATGAACCTGGAGCAGAGGTTCGACAGCAATAACTCACTCGTTTTTCGTCCCAACCTTACTTTTCAAAAAAGCGATCCAAGCTCCAATTCCAGTTCAACGACAGTCGACAATTTCGGATCGCCGGTAAATACATCCGTGAGCAATACATCCAGTTATAATGATGGATTCAATATCAATGGATCCAATCTTCAGTTGAGACATAAGTTCGCAAAGAAATACCGGACCATTTCACTCGATATCAACGGTACCGCGAATGAGAATGCCGGAGACGGATACAATTTTGCCGTCAATGATTTTTATAAGCTTGGAACGGTGGATACACTTAACCAGTATAATGTCGATACACTGCATTCCTATACGATCAGTCCGACGTTATCCTATACGGAACCAGTAGGCAAGAATGAAATACTGGAATTCAATTATAATTTTAATTACCAGCACAATGTATCAATCAACAATACCTATGACTTTGTTGATTCTACAAAAAAATTCGAGTCGTTCGACAGCCTGTTCAGCAACTCCTATAAATTCATTTCTCATTCCAACCGCTTCACATTAAACTACCGCGTTCAGAATCCAAAATTCACTTTTTCAGTCGGGATCAGGAGTGCAGTTCACCGGATTCAACAGCCTGAATACTACGAAAGACATTAGTGTTGTGCAGAATTATGTAAATCTCACGCCTACGGTGAATTTTCAATATACTATTTCCAAGACAAAACATTTTCGTCTGAACTATACCGGTAGAACGGGTACACCTTCAGTTACTCAATTGCAACCATTGATTACCACAACTGACCAGATCAACTACCAGGAAGGTAACCCCAATCTGAAACCACAGTTCACACATAGCCTGCGTATGTTATATTCTTCTTTCGATCCGCAAACGCAACACGTCTTATTTGCCACGATCAATGCCAGCACCATTGTAAACGATATCCAATCTGCCGTTTATTATAATTCAAAGGGCGGACAGCAAACCACCTATGTGAACCTGAACGGCACTTATAATGTTTCCGGTTATTTTAACTACGGGGTACCATTAAAAAAACCTAAATCCAATCTGAACTTCATAACAAATATCACATATGCGCAGAGTCAGACCCTTCTGGCGCAGGATTCTATCGCAGCTGCAGAAAACAACTATGCAAATGTATTTTCTAAAAATACCGGCCTCTCAGAAACGATTTCCTGGACTACCAACATCAAAAAGAATTTTGATATGAATTTTAGTTCTGCTTCGAAATATAGTATTAATAGAAGATCAGGCGCACCCGGACAGCCAAAGAATTCAACTACGCAAAACAACCTGAATGCATTTTCACAGACTTTCTCCGCAGAATTTACAGCTTATACGAACAATGGCTGGCTGATTGCAGCTAACTTCGACTATACTTATACGAATAATAATTCCGCTGCTTACAATGCCAGTGTACCCCTGCTGAGTCCCAGCATCGCAAAACAGGTATTTAAAAAGAAGAATGGTGAAATCCGACTCAGTGTTTTCGACCTGCTGAATGAAAATACTTCAGTTAATAAATCGGTCTCATCAAGTCAGGAAGCCTACACAAGGACCAACACACTCACCAGGTATGCAATGCTGACTTTTACTTATAACCTGAATAATTTTGCCGAACCCAAACAAAACAGGATGCCCGGATTTTTCCCCGGTGGGGGCAGAGGTGGCAATGGCAATGGTCGTTACAATAATGGGGGAGGAGGAAGACCATAACTTAGTAATTGAGGATCAATTTCCTCATATTGAACCCAATCGTCAGACCATTATTTTTTCTTTCCGGCATTTCCGTATATTGAAACAACCCAGCTTCGAGGCAGGAATCTGATGATGTCCGAACTGATTTTTGCCAACGTTCCGGGGACAATAATTAATTTCTTCTTGAAGGTTTTTTTAACTGCTACTTCTCCAACGGTGCCAGGATCAAGCGCCATCTTCATTCCAAACCATCCCAGCTTCGCCTTTGTATCTTTTATAATCTCTGGTTTTGTGAACACGGGTCCGGGACAAAGACAACTCACACTAATATGTTTCTCTTTCAACTGGTAACGAAGGGAGTAGCTAAAGAAAACTACCGCAGATTTGGTGGCTGAGTACATGTTTTTTACAGGAATGGGTGCAAATCCTGCCATGCTGGCCACATTGAGAATATAGGAAGGTGCATTTTTTTCCAGTAATGGCAATAATGTGAGACTGAGCGCCATGCAGGATTCGATATTTAGTCTGACCATATAACGTAATGAATCGAGTGGAAATGATAAATAATCATTAGCACCGCCCAGGCCAGCCACATTGCACAAGACTTTCAAATGAACATTTCTATCAGTACACCATTTTGCAATTTCTCCTGCGGCAGTATCAAAACTTAAATCAATAGCTAATATTTCTACATGTATGGAATATTTAGTTTCCAATTTATTTTTGGCGGCCTGAAGCGTGTCTAAATGTCTTGCGATCAGAATCAGATTGTAGCCTCTTTTTGCCAACGCTTCTGCAATGCCATATCCAATTCCTTTGCTGCCTCCTGCAACTAACGCATATGGCCTTGAAGTATCAGGAAGATTGATTTTTTCAGTAGTGGATTGTGCAAAACATGCCATGCAGTTGAAGCAGATAAATAGATGGATAATTACATGCTTCATAATGGTTGTTTTATTTCGACTTTAATTGACTATAAATAATATGAGCTATAAATTGATCAGGAAGTATTCTGAGTATATATGAAACTAAAGTGGCAGTATAGCCGGGCACAATAATCATTTTTTGTTTCAGCATACCTTTCACAGCCAATTCTCCGACCAGTCTGACATCTACTGCCATTAATTTTCCAAGTCTCCCCATCTGGTTCATGGTTTCTTTTTCTATGGATGGTTTTGTAAATACGGGACCTGGGCAAAGACAGCTGACAGAAATTTTATATGGTTTTAAGATATATCTAAGCGAATAGCTAAAAGAATGTATGGCAGATTTTGCAGAAGCATAAACACTCTTAGTGAGAATGGGCGCAAATCCTGCCAGGCTCCCGACATTCAGGATATAAGAAGGTGAATTTGCTTTTAACCTGGGAATTAATATTGAACTAAGGGCTATGGTCGATTCCAAATTAGTCCTGATCAATGTACTCACGTCGTTCAAAGGCAATTCAGGAAAATCACCTGATCCCCCTGAGCCGGCTACATTACAAAGAATATTTATTTTAAATCCTTTATCGTTACACCAATCGTAAATTTTTAAGGCCGATTCCGTGAGGGACAAATCGCAGGTATAGGTCTCGACCTCTATGTTGAAGTTTTTTTCAAGAATATTTTTTGCATGAATCAGATCATCATGATTTCGGGCAACTAACATCAAATTATATTTCCGCCTCGCTAAAGCTTCTGCAATACTAAAACCAATGCCTTTACTACCTCCAGCTACTAATGCCCAGCTCATAATTTTTCGTGATTATCTTAGATCCCGACCACTCTATAACTACATAACAAATTATTTTAGCTTTAGTGTCGTTTGAAATACTGTATATCTTTCTCATGTTTTTTGGCTGCTTCTATTGTGCCGAAAGTGCCCAGATTACGACGCTTCTTTGTCTTCGGATTAATTTTCCGTGAATAAAGCCTGTATTCTCCGGATTTTAATTTTCGGATCATAGTGTTTATTCTATGTGTTTGCAAAGATGGTGCCTGCCGGGGAATGGTGTTTTAGACTACTTTTATGGCAAGAACCTTAAGAATATGGAAAAACCGGATTCCCTCCTGATATTAAAACAGTATCCACTATTTGAGAAATTAAGCCATGGGGAATACAAGGAACTCTCCGTTTCAGATAATTATAAGGAAGCTAAAAAAGGCGAATTCATTTATTTTGAAGCGCATCAGCACAATATGATTTATTTCATAAAAACCGGTCGCATCAGGCTTGGTTATCTGGATGATACCGGCGAGCGGATTACAAAGGATATACTGGGACCTGGCGATTTCTTCGGCCAGATTACTTTAGAAAAAACAAACCTGGACGGAGAATTTGCACAGGCATTTAAAACTACCGTAAGTCTCTGTTCCTTCACTATCGATCATTTCAGCAAATTGTTGAATAACCGCCCCGACATAGCGGTAAACTATAGTAAACTTATCGGGTTGCGTATGAAGCGGTTTGAGAACCGGCTGATCAATATTTTACATAAAGAAGTAAAGGAACGACTCATTTTATTTTTGAAGCAATTATTGCAGGATGCAGTTAAGCCCAGGGTTGTGACGGAATTCCAGGTAATTATTCCGAATTATCTGACCCATGAGGAAATTGCCCATCTGATAGGCACGAGCCGGCAAACCGTCACCACTCTTTTCAATGAATTGGAAGAAGCCGGCATTTGTATTTACACCCGCAGGGAAATTACATTCAACAATGTGCAAAAAATTATTCGCAACAATTAAAAAAGGAAACTGACGCCAGGCTATTAATGATTCTTTATCTGCCTGCTGTCATGATTTTCCTGCTGGTTGAGAGTTTTCTGTTCCTGTTTTGTGATGTGACCATGGTTCTGTGAAGCCATAGACCTTTCCTCATGACGGATCTGGTGATCTTCATGATGCAGCTTGTTTCCCTCTTTTTTGCTCATTTTACCGTCTGCGACTTTTTTGTCGATTCTCTTGTTTTGATTTTCGAGGCGATGGTTAACTTCTTTCCGGCGGGGGTGATGAACACCAGCCATGGAAACTCCGATTGAACCAAAGAAAACAAGGGTAGCTAAGATTGTCTTTTTCATTTTAGGATTTTTTATCAAATAGAATAATGGATATTGGAACGAAAATTAGTAAAAGAGTTTAATGACTCTAAGTGAATAGGGCCTATTATATTATTGCTGATGGTAAGGTTATTAACGAAGCAATAACAGTTGAGGATTACCTGATCCTGATACAGGGCTCGTTGCTCACCGCGGAGGACCTGTCAGAGCAGGGATCGTCGAAGGGAGCTATAAAAAGACTGTCACTACGGATTTCAAATTTGTATTTGGCAACGGTAGTATTGTCGCAGGATGAAATACCACTCACTTTCGTAAGCAGGAGGAATCCGGGCTCTGTTTTAAAAGTCATTTTTTCAACCAGGGAACTGTCTGAGATATTAAAAATCTGAACGGTATCCTTGTCAAACTGCCATACGACAGGAGTCGGCCCTTCCAAATTTAATATTCCTTTCCATTTGGTATTTGCAACCTGGGCATGGATCGTAGTAATGGAGACTAGAAAAGTGGAAAATATAATTATAAGCGCTTTCTTCATAGAAAATATTTGTTGTTGGAATTTTCCGATGTTTCTTATCGGACCCTTTTTCCTTTTTAATTTTTACTTTCTAAATCAAATTCCTTCGAATTGTTCTCATTTAATATAAGTGTGTCTTTTAATTTCAAAGTTCCGCCACCAACTAAATTAACTGTTTTAATATCCAGTTTACCATGATGCACTGAGATCAAAACCTTTCGGTCACCGACTATGGCATTTCCCCAGCTGTATCCATCCGACCAGAAATAATTTCCCGGTTTTGATGTTATCGTGAAATTTTTTGCAACTGCAGAATAATTGAACCGGCTCCATGCTATCACTGCGGACCATGCAGCCATTGCCCGGGCATAATGATTTCCGCATTCTTCTTCATTGAACGGATTGCGCTTATATCCATCATAACGGTTTCGTGTATCCGTAATAATTTTAATGGCCTCTTCATTCATGCCTTCGTAAAGCATGCCGGTGGCAGCTGTATACTCAAGCCCCGTCCATGCTTCGAAAGCATAGGAGAGGGGAACTGCGGGTCGTTTCGACGGATCCGGATAAGAAGTAAGCATCATTCCTGATTCATCTCCCAGGGCATAGGAGCGCATATTATTGAACTGGTCACCGAAAGAATTTACATGATTGTATTTCCATATGCTTTGCAGTGTTTTCTTTATATGAGAAGGATCAGCAAGATATCCGAGACCACAGATCCACGCCATATTCTGGCCGACCAGCTGATCTACCAGGCAGCCTTCACCGATCTGGAAGTCAGGATTTTTCAGATTTGTTGAACCCATGCCCACCAATAAACCATTCGCTATGGATGATTTATCCTGAACGGGACGGATTTGCTGGATATAGAATTCTCCATTAAATAAATGCTGATCCGTCCATTTGCTGCCTTTCTCAAATAACACAGCACAGGTTTCTCCGAATTCCTTGTCGTGTAAATATTCGGCCATCCTGGATGCCGCTTTCAATGCACCGAGATACCAGAATTCAATTTCAGGATTCGGACCATAATATTCTATGTCCATCGTATTATGCTGACAGCCTTCCATAACACCGTCCCTGTCTGCATCCCATCCTCCTTTTATCCATGCAAAAGCCAACGCTTTCTTTACGCCGGGCCATGTGTTTTTCAGAAACTCATCATCGCCCGACAGTTGCCATTCACGATAGACTTTCATAACAGTGCCCATCTGTCCGTCGGCAGCCGCACATTTCCAATTATCTTTTTTATTGAAAGGCAGAGATACCCTGAAACTCATGAGACCGGAACTATCATCCAATGCTTTCTGGTATTCGACTTCACGCATTTTCATAGCCAGACTGCCAAACAGAAAAGGAGTTGACTCCTCATAATTCCACACATGTGTGCAATTACCATAGCAGGATCCTGTGGAAGCAAACACACCTTCCCATCCAAAAAAATATCCTTCCTTATTGCGAAAAGTAGTTTGCGAACGAAGTGTACTGCTGTTGAATAATGCAGCTTCTTTCATTACTGGCGGATAATCGCTTTTTGCGACCAGGCTTACAAAATCAATAGTCTTCGCTTCCAGTGCGGGCAATTTGGGTAAAGTTTTTTCCGCCACATCCCATGCATCATTATAAAGGGTGGAATAATAATTTCCGATGATCACTTTATCATTCCAGTCCATCCTGTTTGGAAAATCCCAGGTAAGAAAAAATTCCACTTCTTTTGTTTCGTTGGGCGCCAGTTTCAATTTAACAGAGAGTGCGGCCCTTGGGTCATTTACTTTTTTATCGAATTGCAGGTCCCTGAAAGATCCGTCGTCGGAAAAATCATCCCACATATCAGTCAGGTTGTCGTTCCAGCCCTTCGGACTGAACTGCGTCCGGTAACTAATCGTATAGCCATTCTTATTTGCAGGCGTGGTCAGTGCGATGGTGCCCCAGGCATTGGAAAGATGATCCACACTGTCGGAGACCATATAGATTCCTGCAAGATCTGCCGATTGCTTAAAGATGTTGCGATTATTTTTTGTGCCCTGTGGAATAATGTTCCTGTCAAATGAATCGAATTCAACTTTGGAACCATCCATACCTATAAAATTATCCAGTGGAGCCCGCGACTGCAATCGTTAAAGGCTGGTTGGTTTTATTTTTTATTTCATACCGAATGACAGCGATCGGTATTCCACTGCTGATGGCATCTCCGGGAATATAGGGATTGAAAACTTTTACTTTAGCAGAAACCGGCATCCCATCGTCTTCCAGGTTCACGATGGCGAAGGGATATCCTGCATCGAAACTGGCAGAAGCAAATCTTGGCAAACCATGATTGGGAGCGAGGCTTCCCTGTGAGCCAATAAATTCTGAAGGAGGAATTGGGCCTGTCAAAAGCTTTGCATGTTTTTCGCCGGATTCATTTTCTGTGAACACCATGAAGCATGGAGCCTGCTTCGGCGTTACCGAACCATAGTATCCAATGCCCGGTTTATTCATGATCTCTACATCTTTCCACTGGCCGTTGCCACCAATAGATATATTTCCAGTACCGATGCCACCTACCGGCATCGCGATCTTTTCAATATATTTTCCTTCGTAATGCTTAATAACCGGCCATATATTTTGCTGGGAGAAGCAGGGACAGCAAAAAATAACCAGCAGAAGAAATAATATGATTTTCATACAGAAGCAAAAGAGATTATAGTCAGGGTTTTTCAACCGTAACATCCTGGGCAAGGATGGCTTCATCCGGCTTTGACTGCATGTC
Organism: uncultured Bacteroidota bacterium; assembly: GCA_963730425.1. Lineage (GTDB taxonomy): Bacteria > Bacteroidota > Bacteroidia > Chitinophagales > Chitinophagaceae > Puia. The sequence goes on from CAVSRV010000005.1 coordinate 180,269, forward strand.
ACGATCCAGTGCATACAAAACACTATCCGAAGCTTTTTCGCCTCCGGCAATTCTGATTTTATCCACAAGTTCTATGGCAAGTGTTTCTTCTTCCGTTTGTTCCTTGACAAACCACTGCATAAAATTCCAGGTTGCCCAGTCTTTCTCCTTCATGCTCATCTCAACGATCCTGTAAATATTCGCAGTATTTTCCACTTCTGATTTAAATACTTTTTCAAAACAGTCATTTACGCTTTTTGGATTAGGGCCCGGACCAGGGATAGGAGACACAACTACTTTGGCGCCCCGTTTTAAAATGTATTCCAGGATCTTCATCATATGATTTCGTTCTTCATTCTCATGTCGGAACAGGAAATTGGCAATTCCATCATATCCCCGTTCACTCGCCCAGGCTGCATATGAAAGATAAATCTGCGCATTATGTGCCTCGTTAGTCATCTGAGCATTCAACTCTTTGGCGAGCGTGGAGGAGAGTCTGTTGGTTTCCATTGTATTTTGAATTGTCATACGAATTTAATCATATAAAAACAATTGGTACAGTACAAAATAAACGGTGATTACTCTTTCTTCTCTATGTGATGGTAATTCGAACGCCAGGCAGATCAATCTTCAATAAAAGAAAGATGGACATTTGAATATTCCGGCTTCTTCAATTGAGATTTTAACTTGATAAAAGTTTCATATGGGCCAAATGTTGAGAACATATTGACCAACCAAACTGGAATTGAACCGGCGGGATCGGCAAATAATGTAAATTCTATTATGATGCTTTTTTTCCCCGTCGGCGTAATTATCCATTTGCACTGCGATTTTACAACTCTCACCAGGCCATGTTTTGGTAATATATAGTCCGGGACATTTTGAACATCCATGGTCATTATTTTGGTCTGCAGGTCCTGGGTTATTTTTATATGTTCTATGAAATCTCTGTTACTAAAAGGAAATGGGAAACCCAATTCTGCGTAATAGAATAATTCAGACGGTGACACCTGTGTTAGAACGATACTTTTTGTATGATAAAACCATTCGTCCTGCGCCTTGATATCCAGGAGAACTACTGCCATTTGTGAAATGGTTGCTTCGACTGTACAGGTTACTTTAAGCGCTTTTATTTTTGAGTCTGAATGGGGGCTTATATAAATTTTTATACCTTCCTGATCCAGTTTTAATTTCCAGACCTCCTGGGCATTTAAGAGTTGAACAATATTAAAAAGTGTTATTGTTAGAATTACATATCTTTTTTTCAAGAATGATTAATTGAAAGAAATTTATTTTGGAGCAGAACTCATAGTGACGAGGTATTTTAATATAGATTCCTGTTGTTTTTCGTCAATTACTGTTTTCCCTTCTTTTTTGTTTAGTTTACCAATCATCTTTGGAACTATTTTATTCCACTTGGTTTCATTTCTCGATGTTGGGTTTTTTAGCTTATGGCATCTGTTACATGTTTGTTGAAACAGGGCTTTGCCATCATTTAATTCGGCAAGATTGTAACCTGGATATTTAGATGAAACTCTGTCTACATCCGATTGTTGTGGTGTGGCAAGTTGAAATGTGCTGCTACAGGCTGCAAACACAATAACAAAAAGAATGAGCAATGTTTTTTTCATAACTTTAGTTTTTTTTAATCTGTAAGGGCGAGATAGTGATTCCCGAAGAATAGTTCCAGGTAAATATATAGTCTGTGGCCGTTACCATTAAGCTACCCTGATAGGTTATACCATTCAGTACAGCCGAGATATTATAAGTACCAATATTCAGCGGACCAAAAAACAAATAAGAAACCGCGTGGTTTTTTGCGCCATTACATCCGCTTCCTTCCACAACTTCACCTTCACTATACAGAAGCAGGGAATTTCCGTTCAGTCCGTCAAAACTGTAAGCAGCCAGAAAGGGTGTGCAATTATATAAATTGACTGTCTGAACAGACATAATGAAAATGGAATCTGATGCTGACACAGGACTCAGTATCAGTTGATCGCCTGCGAGCGACACGGAGTCAAGCCCGTCAGGCGTAGGTGCTGTTGTAACGATAGAATCATTCACCGTTACCGGAGCCGAACTGCTGTCATATGCGACCGAAGTATCAGATGCATTGTAGTAGCTGGCCGTAATCTGATAACTGCCCGCCATAGCAAAAATGGCAGCTGCCTTATTATTGGCGGGCAATACAAGCGTATTCATAGAAGGATAGGTGGTCCATTTAACAATGGCGTTCGGATTCGACTGGTCAGTTGAAGCAATCAGTTGTTCACCTCTTTTCAGGTTCGATTTTGAAAGCGTTAAATCGGATTTTCCTGTACCCGTATAATTAACAGTACCTGAATTTTTTACGCAGGCATGAATGACGATTAAAATGGAGATGCAAACAATAGAAGTCCTTATAATATTTTTCATACTAACATTTTAAAATTAATGAATAAAATCTGTAACTACCAGGTGCAGACCGGCATTAACAACCGGCAGCGCATTACCGGCATTAATATTAATGGTATTTCCCGCAGTGCTGCTCATGGGAATTTCTACAAACGGTTCGATCCGGATATGTGATAATCTTCCAAATTGGTAGTCGTACCCCAGACTAAAATCCAGGTATGATGGTAAATAACTTGCCACACCATAATCTAATTTTTGTGTTGGGCCGGGACTATTTTCACCAACGTTGATCAGGATATTATCATTGACTCCGATATAAGACGAAACACCTCCTGAAATAAAAAAGCTGCTTTTCTTATTTCGAATCACATTATAATTCAATTTGAAAGGTATTTCGTAGGCGGTCCTGCTGCCTTCAAGACTCTTCACTGAGCTACTACCAGTCGCAGAATTATAATATTTACCACCTGCGAAATAATATTGTTTTGAATACAACAAACCTGTTTCTACTGAAATTTTTTTATTGATCTTATATCCCACCAGTAAGCCGATATCATATCCGGGTTTTGTAAGCCCCTGATTTTTTATCTGGCTCATCAAAATTCCACCGGCAAGACCCAGATAAAAATGAGGAATATATGATGTGTTCAGATTCTTCAATGGCAGGTCAACCGGATTCTTTAGATGATCCCTGAACTCCACAGATGAATGCTTCTGTAAAAGCCCGTCGTAAGCAACAGGATTCAGACTGAATATGGGCGGAGCAGGAGTATTAAAATGATTGACCTGAATATCAGTATTCAGTTCAGGGTCAGTTTCTGCAGGCTGATTGCCTGCAGAACTGATTGATTGATAGAAATATGTTCTTGTTTTACCTGCATATTTCAGAGAGACATTTGAGGATATTTTCTTTTCAGACGGAGGTTTAATGGTACTTAACAATATGGTATTTGAAGTGTTGCCTTTTGAATCGACAGCCTTTTTACTACGGATGATACTTGTTTTACTAAAAAGGTTGCCTGGCACATTTAAATTATTATATTTTATAAAAGTCGTTAGAACGCTGGAACAGATTATGCCCAACAGAAAAAAGCCAAGCATTCCAATTATTCTTTTGGTATTGGACCCTTTTTGTTTTGCAGATGAAACAGATAAACTGCCTGACAAATTCCCTGCAATTTCATTCCACCTGCTGTTGCCCGGTAGTAGTGGTACCTGGTCTACAGCTCTGCGAAACAACTCATCCATATCGTGTTCTATATTCTGCATAGTTTCATTTCTTCCAGTTTTTTGAGATTCTTTTGTAAGGTCAGCCTCGCCCTCGAGAGATTGGATTTAGACGTGCCAACAGGTATATTCAACATTTTAGAAATCTCTGCGTGAGAATACCCGTCAATCACATACAGGTTAAAGACCAGCCTATATGCAGGCGGAAGCTCTAAAATCAAAACATATAATTCCTTGTATAAAAGCTGCTGATCCGCATCATTGTTGTTGTCTGTAATATCCCAGATATAATCAGGGATGCCGCCTATCTCGGGAAGCATTTGCCCTTTTCGCAATTCATCAATGGAAGCATTGATCATTACTTTTCTCAGCCAGCCAAATAATAGTTTTTCATTGTCGGCATCTGTTCCCAGCTGAAAGTTGGGAAAGTGATTGAATAATTTCACAAATCCGTCGTGCACCACATCAATGGCCTTATCATAGCGGTACATATACCTGAATACGGTTTTTAGTGCGTACCCCATGTAGCGTTCATAGAGAATTTTCTGAAACTTGTATTCCTTATTAATACAACCTTTAATGATATGAGTAATATTTTCCAAAATCCAAACAGGAGGTTTTGAATTATTCAATAAAAAGGATGATGACTAATTTTACTCGTGTGACCCGGAACCGATTCAAATGATGTCAAACAACAGTAAATGGTTGCCTGATCTTTTTCGAAAGCCTATATATATACGAATTAAAGAAAACTTGGTTGCAATTGTCAAATGGAAACTGGCAAATAATTGAAAAAGGGTTCATATTTGTGCCTTATGACAATGTATTCACGGCAAAGAGGTAATTTAGATGAACTTATTATGGAAGAACTTCAAAAAACCTGGGAAAGCAAATCGCTGATCCGTTTTCCGGACTGTGATCCTTTTAACCATTTGAATAATTCCCGCTACCTGGATTATTTTATCAATGCCAGGGAAGATCATCTTATAAAATTTCATCATTTCAATATCTATGAACTGGCAAGAGACGAAGGGATCAGCTGGGTGGTGAGTAAAAACCAGATTGCTTACCTACGCCCGGCACTCCTTATGGAAACGGTCGTCATTCAATCTGCACTCCTGAGAATGGATGAGCAGGAAATAATGGTTGAAATGTGCATGTGGAATTCTGATAAAACGATTTTGAAGGCATATCTATGGTCGACATTCGTACACTTCAATTTAAAAACCCAAAGAAGGGAAAAACATTCGGCTGATATCATGAATGCATTCATACCCTATTCCATCGACCTGCCTGAATCCGTTCAATTTGAAGAGAGGCTTGAACAAGTAAGGGAGGCGGTAAGAATCAAATGACTCCCTACAGTATCATTGGTAATCAAAAAATAACGTCTGAGGATATCAGGATTATTGACTTACCATCAATTTGTGTATTTTTAGCTTACAACCATTTCAAAGATAATTGACTTCTAAACCTCCCATGAAAGCAAGAGTTTCATTTCTTGTATTTTTTATTTTTCTCATTTCATCTGCAGGCTTTTGCCAGAAACCAGGTGGTTCAATTACAGGAACCATACTAACCATTGATGGAGGGCCTGTATCAGGGGCAAGCATTCAATTGCAGAAGCTGGGAAAAATTACGATATCTGATGCAAACGGAGTTTTCGTTTTGCAGCACCTGCCTGCTCTTTCTGATAGTTTGATTATTTCCCTGGTGGGAGCAAATCTTTACAAACAGTCAGTGAATTTAAAAACAAATGAGTCCCTGAATTTAAGTTCGATCCGTTTAACTTATAACATAGGCCAATTGCAGACTGTCGAAATACGCGGGCGATTATCGCAGTCTTACAAAAGTGATTACTCCTTTTTTGGTGATAAAACTGAAACAGCCGCCAAAGATATTCCTCAATCGATATCCGCAATCACCAAAGAATTGATTCATGATAAAATGGAGTTCACACTCAAGGATGCCGTTGGAGATGTGGCGGGTGTAAATCAATATTCAGGATTTGATGAATATACGATCCGTGGATTCAAAGCAGAAAATGCAAGAGATATCAACGGGCTTCGCGGATACAACACGACTTATACAAGCAGCATGCTTGTGAATGTCGAAAGGGTCGAAGTGATTAAAGGTCCGACCGCAACTCTTTATGGAAACTGCGATCCTGGAGGAACCATTAACCTGGTAACCAAGAAGCCATTAAGTCATACCGAAGGAGAATTAAATATTTTTCAGGGCAGCTGGAATCATTGGAGAGCTCAAGGAGATGTAACCGGTGCTTTAAATAGTAGTAAGACCTTTCTATACCGCATGAATGCAGGTTATAATCAGGAAAATTCTTTCATAAATGAAATGCATGGAAAATCATACCAGGTCGCACCGTCACTGAGTTTTATTCCAAGCGATAAAATCCAGATCAATTTCGACTTTTCTATATCACATACGAACTCTGTTTTAAACAGGGGACAACCCGGTTTGGACAGTAATTCAAATTTAAAAGCGACTCCAATAAATCTGTCGGTATCCCAGCCCGGAGACTTCCTGAAAGAAACCGACATCGCTTCCATTCTCAGCTTTTCTTACAAAATAAATAAAAGACTTAGTTACAATTTAGGTTACCTTAATTATAATACACAGCAAAATGTTGCAGAACACGGACTGAACAGTTATATAACTCCGGATTCAATTAATTTATATTATTCAACCTGGAACTATCGGACCTCAACCAACACGATAACGAATTATTTTACTTACCTGGCGAATACGGGCAAGATCAATCATAAGCTTCTTCTGGGGTATGATTATATAAATAGTTCTGTAAATCTAAACCAGCAATATTGGGAACTTCCGAACCAGTTTGGTCAGGGGAGTGGAATTGTCGGAACCTTTAGTTTATTGAATCCTCAGTATTTTCAAAGGCCTGTTAACACTTATCAGCCTTCTGATTTTAATAGTGATGCCTCTGAGGTGAATGCTGATATCTATAGTACTCAGGGAGTTTATATACAGGATGAACTCAGCTTCAACAGGTGGAAAATACTGGTAAGTCTGAGAGAGGAAATGTATGAATCAGGCGACGACGATGACAGTGCAGGATCTTTAAATGAAAATGTATTTCTTCCCAGGTTAGGCATAGTATATGCCCTTAACCCGAATATGAATGTATATGCTACCTATAATAAAGGATTTGATCCATTTGAAGCATCCACCCAGGCACAGGTATTTAATGAACCCTTTAAACCATTGATCAGTCAATTATATGAAGCCGGAATAAAAGGAAATTTCTTTCAAAATAAATTGTCTGCTTCACTGGCCTTTTATCAATTGACGGTTGAAAACGTGGCTGTCAATGCCAATGATATTTCCAACCCGAATCTTTTTATTCAACAGGGACAAAACAGATCGAGGGGCATTGAGGCCGAAGCCACAGGAAATATTCTTCCCAACCTTAGTGTTCTGATTTCCTATGCATATGATGAAGCTATCGTTACACAAAGCACGGAAAAATCGCAGGTAGGAACGCAAGTGGAAAATGCACCAAAAAATTCCAGTGCAAGCTGGATAAAATATTCGTTCACTAAGAATGCCATCAAAGGATTTGGAATTTCGATTGGACATAATTTCGTTGGTACCAGGACTACGCTCGATCCAACGATTAACCTTCCCTCTTATTTTTTATTGAATGGCGGAATAAATTATGGATATAAAAAACTGAATATTGCCTTGTATGTAAATAACATAACCAATGAAGTTTACTGGATGGGTGCTTATAATAATGTAAACAAATGGCCCGGTGCGCCCAGAAATTATATGATCAACCTGGGTTACAAATTCTGATAACGGGTATTAATTATTTCCCCTTCTCACACGCACTTCATTATTCTTGCTGCACCGACATAAGGTACAGGCTGGATGGAGCCGTCGACTCCGGGCATGCCGTATTGAATCCCGGCACCGAAGACAAGGATCATATCCGGACCGGGAAGAAAACTATTGGCCGGAGTATAGTGAAAACTGGTGGAGGGCTGTGGAATATTCGAAAGTGCCCATTCTGAAAAAAGGGCTTTATAAGCTGGAAGAGGAGCACGAACGGCAACATATTTGCTGCCTGCTTCATTGAAGATATAATCACTGACTGCTGTCATGGAAAGTACGATGCGGAAATAAGCATAGAGGGGATGGGGGAAGAAATTAACGGAAGGCTGCAAAAGAGGTATTTCTATATCAGCAGCCCCGGAAGATTTATCGATGTTTATGGAAAGAGGCTGACGGATCTGGGTATCAAACATGTTTTGTTTGTTGTAGTTGAAACTGCTGATAAAATCAGGCTGGCGTGAAAAAAGGATGGAACGTTTACCCTTGGGGTTAAGGGTATCAGAAACCTGTATTTTTTTTACCAGGGCGTTCAGGGGACCCGATATATTATAACCGGCCAGAGGTTTGATACCATTAAGCCCCCGGCGAATCAAGCCTGCAGCCAGCACGACAACCTTCCATTCATTGTTGAGGTTTCGGGTGGATTCAAAAGAGGCCAGGGTCTGAATCTGTTTTTTCGAAGCGCCGCCTTTAGTGCGCAAAATGACTTTGTCATGCCCGCGCATAGTATAAGCTGAAATATTACTGATTGAACCAGTAAAGCTGAGGTTACCATGAAGAGTACCCATAAAGTAGTTTGAATAAGATCTAAGATAATACTAAGGTAAGAGAAAGGCAAATAAAAGCTGTAAATAAGCCAGTGCTTTTAAGATCCGTCTTATCTCTGGCTAAACACTGGCTAATATCAGGCTTATATCTGGCTTAAATTCCTATGAAAGTACTTTCCGTATAGAACAACATCCTTTTTGAAAGCTTTTTAATAGGGAATCCTGGAAATGACCCCCATATTTAGGATTTCGGCTTTATCATGCCGATGAAAACCAGCCAATCCCCATATCGCTCAATCCAGCTGTCGACCGGCAGGTGCTGGGTATTCATCCCAAAACCATGCCCGCCCTTGGCATAAAGATGCAATTCTACAGAATGTTTGGAAGCCAGCCATTTACTATATAGATCAACGCTGTTTGCTGCAAGCCCGAGTTGATCATCACTTGCCGCAGCCAGGAACATTGGAGGTGCATCCGGTAAAATTTCGGTTTGAAGCGAAGCTGGCATATACGCATATATAGGAGCTACGAAATTCGGTTTGTTCTCACTATTATAATTGTATGCCGAAGAAGCGGTAACAGTACCACCGGCAGAGAAACCGACAATTCCTATATGGTCAGGATTAATTCCAAATTCTGACGCATGTTTACGAACATAGGCGATGGCTGCTTTTCCATCGGCAACCGAGAGTGGAATGGTGGCCTGCATTTCAGCATTATAAGAATCTTTCCGTTTACCTGGAGATAAACCAGCCATCATATCTCCGAATGGATCATCCCCTTCTGAATGAGCTACCCTGTATTTCAGAACGAAGGCCGTGACCCCTCTTTTATTCAGCCATTTCGCAACGAGGGTTCCTTCATTGTCAATGGTAAGAAAATGGAAAGCGCCACCCGGGCAAATGATAACTGCGGTTCCATTTGCAGTGCCAGGATCCGCCGGGAAAACGGTTAGTGTGGGGTTCACTACATTATACACCATCATCTGGTGCATCATATTTTTGTCGGTCTGCTTTTCAGACCAGTTCCAGGTTTCTGAACCAGGTGCGGGCCCGTCGTAAAGCCTGATTTCTTTTGGCTGTGCTTTTGCGAATCCTGAAAAGAGTAAAAAGACAAAAACTAATTTTCTCATAATTATTATTTATTTCTGAGCATTGAAATCTTATTTGAATATAATACAATTATGCAATTTGAATTTTATTTTTCGAGAGCAATTTGGGATTATTTATAGACGAATATAGACTCTGCAGCCAATATGCGCTTATGCCGCCCGACTTCGGTTTTGTTTTAACCCGGAGGAGGTGTAGATTTAGGAAGAGCTATATTAAATATGAAGAAATTACAACCGTATTGCTTTTTTATTTTTTTTTTGTTTTTCTTATCGAATTGTTACAAACAAAAACTTGACAATCCGTATGGACTTCCCAACGTGACCCAAAATGGTTCTATGGTATTTGCTTGTCGTATAAACGGACAAGATAGGATTGCAAAGTCGGATATTGTCTCGCAAATTGGAAATATAGCTACCGATTCGGTATTTGTGGGTGGTGGATTTGGTGATGTTTATTATTACGAACGTGTCGGGTGGATAATTTATGGAAATGCAAAGCTTAATATACCTTACAATCTTGGTGACAGCATCAGTACGGCATTCTTATACAGTACAGATTCTACATGCTTAGGAATTCCAACTTTGATTTATGTGAATACAGCCACAGGAACTATTACTTTTACAAAACTTGATTCTATAAACAGAATTATATCAGGAGTCTTTGCATTTAAAGTGCCAATGCCAAATTGTGATACCTTAAATTTCACAGATGGAAGATTTGATATAAGGTATTAAATGATGATACCTCCATTTGATGTTTCTTCAACATTATGGTTTTGCTTGAATATGGCAGAGTTGCAAAAAAGCTTTACATTCAATTAGTAAACCTTCGAAGTACTTCTGTTAAACAGAATGACTCCCTTCTATGGAAATTATTCAACCATCAATTGCCTCACTAACTGTGGGCGTTCATCTTTTACCTGGTTCCCCAACCGAATTCATCAATTACCATAACCAAATAAATAATAAAATGAAAAGATCTATTTTATTGTCCACTATCATTCTTTGCTCAATTAGTATTTTGAAAGCCCAGAGCGGCGATCCTGAAACGGATTATATTAAAAAGACTTACTCAAAAGATAAGAAGGATCTTGTTGATCAGTACATGAACCTTAATGTACAGGACGGCGGAAAATTTTGGCCCGTATATGCAGATTATGAAGCAAACCGTGAAAAACTTGCATCAACCCGGATTAATCTGATCACTCAGTATGTTAACGGATATGATAGTCTGACACCTGATAAGACCGACAGACTTGTAAAGGCATCTTTTGACAACACCATTTCTCTCGATAAGCTGAATTCAGATTATTATGAGAAAATGAAAAAGGCAGTCGGAGCAGTGGATGCAGCAAAATATATGCAGCTGGAAGTATATCTGCAAACGATGTGGAAGGCAGTCGTTCAAAGTAATATTCCATTGATAGGGCAAATAGATAAAACGAAGCATAACTAGTTAAAATATCCCTTTCGATATTTGTATATCTATTGGTCGGGTTTAAAATAGTTCCCATTTGACCGGTGCTATTTTTGTGTCTTACTGTTATATCGAAGACAACTGAAATGAGGAAGTTTTCAATTTTTATTATTGTGTCAATGATTTCTTCCAGGATCCGGTCCCAGGAAATTGAGCCACGCAGTTATGCCGTCGTTCCAACAGGACTGCATGCAATGGCACTGTCATATACTTTTTCGAGTGGAAATGTTATAACAGCAGAAAGTTCACCTATACAGAATCTGAATGTAACCAATAATGTATTTAACCTGGGATATGTCCGGACATACAAATTATTTAATAAACTGGCAAGACTGGCTGTGAGTGTGCCATTTGGATTTCTGAATGGTTCGGCTAAATTTCAGGGAATTGATACAGCAGGTTCACGCACTGGTTTTTATGACGGGCGAATTAAATTCGGTGTCAACTTATTAGGTTCTCCGGCCCTCGCACCGCAGGATTTTCAAAAGTTTCAGGAGCAAACTGTATTCGGAGCGAGCGTAGTTATTTCAGTTCCGATTGGTCAGTATTATCCTTCCAAATTAATTAACCTGGGTTCTAACCGCTGGGGATTCAAACCTGAGCTTGGACTATCTCACCGGGAGGGAAGATTATTTTATGAAATATATTCTGGTGTTTGGTTTTACACTGAGAATACCGATTTTTTCAAATCATATGTCCAAAAGGAAAACTCGCTGTTTACTTTTCAGGCCCATGTTGATTATACTTTTAAACACGGAAAATACCTGGCACTCAACGGCGGATATGCCAATGGTGGGGAAACATCTCTAAACGGAGTGGAGCAACATGATGAAGATCAGAACTGGAGACTGGGCGCCACTTTTTCTACTCCCATATTTAACAGGCATCAATCGATTAAAGCGATGGTAAATACCGGTATCGCAACAAAGGCCGGACAGAATTACACGGCGCTTACCATCGTTTATCAATACAGCTGGTATTGATTTAATTCACCTGTTTCATCCTGAAATTCTTTTGAGTTGATTGAAGTAGTTCCTTGATGAAGGTATTTGATAAAATTGTAAACGTGCTGACGCTACATCATTTAACGGTAAAATTGTTTTGTTTTTCTTTCATCGAAACTATAGATAAGATAAAAAACTGCGGGGAGGATAAAAATACTACCGATCAGAAGGGCCCAGCCTAATACATTTATGGTATGATTGTCACCAGGCTCAGTTAGCGAAATGCTGCTCCCGTTTTTAAGTAATACAATATTGGGGTAGTGACTATAGGAGACGGCAACAAAGAGCATTGTCACCTGGAATGCTGCCAGAAACCTTAACAGCAGAGACTTTCTTTTATACATCCGAAGCCAGAATATGATAAGTGATAAAAGAGCAAATAAAATGGCTGCGGCACTTACCAGATTTCCAAATAGCCAGTGATACAGAGGAATGTTTTCATTTCTCGCTGCAAGCAGGACAAGGGCTCCTGATACAAAAGCACCTGCATTCATATTTCTTGTTCTTTTAAAGAAAAGCCGCCGTTGTTCTTCTGTGTCTGACTCTCCGATAAGATACACGGATGCAAGAAATCCACATATGAATATGGTAAACAACCCGACTGACAACGGAAACCAATTCAGCCAGTCATAGATATAGGCATCCATAAAAGTATTTGCCGTAGGATCCATTTTTCCGCTGACGATACTTCCTGCAATGATGCCGAGGAACAATGGTGTAATGATACTTGCATAAACAAATATCCTGCTGTAAATAATTTGCATTTCATCTTTCACAGCATCATAATTTCTAAAAGAGAATGCGGTTCCTCTTGCAATAATTCCCAATAGCATCAGGACAAGCGGGATATGGAGATAAACTGATACAGACGTGTAGACAGCCGGGAATCCAACAAACAAGATAACGATAGAAATTATGAGCCACATATGATTGGCCTCCCATATCGGCCCCATGATCCTGTACATTAATTTTCTTGTAATGATCTTTGATTTAGGCGAAGAAAAAAATTCGAGGATACCTGCACCGAAATCTGCTCCTGCCAGAAGAAGATATAATAAAATGGAAATCCACAGGAAGCCGGTTACAACATACAACATGATTCTAATTCATTTGGAGGTTCATATTATCCGGTAAATCATATATTTTACCAACCATTTTAATCTGGCGATATAGGAGGAAGACTACCACTAAGGCCAGAGAAAAATACACTGTTGTGAAAAGATAAAAAGTATACATGATTCCAGGCATGGGTGTGACCGCTTCTGATGTTCTCATGATTCCCTGGAGTATCCATGGTTGTCGTCCTACTTCCGTCAGTGTCCATCCCGCTTCTACTGCAATGAAACCAGAGGGTATTGCATAAACAAATAAACGAAGTAGCCATCTGCTGTTTCTCCATTTCTTTTTCATGATGGCGCCTGTCAGATAAACAACAGCAATGAACATCATGAGCATACCAAGTCCCACCATGATCTGAAATGCATAATGGGTAATCGCTACAGGTGGTTGATTTTCGGGAGGTATGCTGTCGAGTCCTTTTACAGTTGAATGAAAATCCCTGTTTACCATAAAACTCAGCAGTCCCGGAATCTCGATATCATAATTTACTTTCTTGTTTTTATTATCCGGTATTCCACCAATGATGAGCGGAACGGAATTACCTGTATAATAAAGCGCTTCCATCGCGGCCAGTTTTGCCGGTTGTCGTTTTGCAACATACCTCGCGGATTTGTCACCACTGAATGGTTGCAGAATGGCAGCGATGGCTGCGAATATCACGGCAATTTTAAACGCTTTGGTATGGAAGAGCAGATTCTTTTTTTTCAGGATCATCAGTGCGTGAACGCCGGCCACTGCAAATCCCGTTGCAGCAAATGCAGCTAATGACATATGCAGTGCTTCCTGGTACCATCCGGGATTGAACATCGCTTTTATCGGATCGATATTCAGATACCGACCATTAACATAATCAAAACCTGAAGGATCATTCATCCATGAATTGGCTGAAACTACAAGAATGCCAGAGGCCAGTCCGCTGATGCCGACCACCAATCCTGTGAACCAATGAAACCATCTGTTAAAGCGATCCCATCCATACATAAAAAATCCAAGAGCAATGGCTTCAATAAAAAAAGCGGTTCCTTCCAGGGAGAAAGGCATCCCGAAAATAGGCCCCGCATGTTTCATAAATTCGGGCCATAACAATCCGAGTTCAAAAGATAATACGGTTCCTGAAACGGCTCCCGTTGCGAAAAAAATAGCAACACCCTTACTCCAGGCCTTTGTAACATTTTTGTAAACAATGTTTCCTGTTTTTAACCAATAGAAATGGGAAACTGCCATAAAGAATGGCATCACCATGCCGATGCAGGAGAATACAATATGAAATCCAAGAGACAGGGCCATCTGGGAACGGGCAGCAAGGAAGTCATTCATCGTTGGCAACAATTTAAAGGCAGTGCAGTGTAAGCAAGTTACAAATTGTTCAGCCTTAATTATTGCGAGTCTATGATTGCAAAACCCGGATCTTTTATTTCTCTACAACGAGCACCTGAAATGTACCCGGTATAAGGGAAGGCCGGAATTCGCCTGTCTTTTTTGGTGCAAACTCGCCGGTGGGCAAATATATTTTATGGGTTATCTGGTCGACAGCCTGTGTTCTTGCGCCTTTTTTGGTTTTCAGATTTTGAATGACTTCAAATTTATCAGGGGTTTGTTCCTGTATGATGGTTAAAGTGCCTTCGCCGTTGGATGAATAAACTGTCATTAATTTTTTATCGAAGCCTACGGCATCACATTCATCCCCGATGGGAACGCTGGTTACTACGTTTCCATTTTCAGCATTCATGACGATAAGTTTCTGATTATCGCAACCAGCGAACAGGCGCATAGTCACGCGGTCCATAGCTAATCCCGATGCACGCTGACCCGGTGCGATCGGCCATGTGTTGAGAATCTGGAATGTTTTTGCATCAATAACATCGATCTCGCTTTTTTCGGCATTATTCACATAGATCTTTCCTTTTCCGTCGCTGACTGCTGTTTCAGGCCAGCCGGTGAGTTGAATGGTGGCGGCGACCTGGTCAGTTGAGGGATCGATAACCGTCATACTTTTACCGCGCCCGTTGCAGGTGACGACTTTTTTGGAATAGTCGTCATAAAAAATGCCATCTGTGAATTCACCTGCGGGTACGTGTGCGAGTACCTTGAATGTTTTCAGATCGAATACGAGTACACTATTCGATGAGCCATTGGAGATATAGCCCTTACCGAATTCATGTGCCAGCGCGATGCCATGCACATCTTTATCCGTTTTTATCACACTGATCGAATCCCCGGTCATTTTATTAAGGACGTTGACCTGTGTTCCATGAGAAAGATAGAGGCGGTTGGAGCTGCTGTCCACCGTGGTGTAATCATAGCCGCCGCCACTTTTGATATGAAAAGTCTGGCTGATCCTGTATTGAGCCTGAAGGGCCGTACATAATAATAGAGTTGGCCCGAGCAATTGAAATTTTCTCAACATATAGTGGTGTTTATAATGGATGAAATAAAAATCTGCCCAACATAAACGGCCATTCTGTATGAATTCTGTAGAACTGCAGCAGATGGCTTAAATTCGGATTACAACCAACAGGAATGACCCTAATGGTTATTTCATAGACATGAAAAGATTGCTGCTTCTGTATCTGACGATATTTATCGGGCTGGCTGGCTGGAGTCAGTCGAAAATTGAATTGTTTTCTCCCGATAAAACCATCCGAATCGAAATACTAATATCCAATCGGCTGAACTATTCAGTATTTGTGGATGATAAAAAAATATTGGATGAATCCACCGTCGATATGAAACTTGCTGATGGCCGGGAGCTGTCGCACGATATGAACCTGATAAAGCAAAATACCCGTTCGGTCCATGAAACCATCGTGGCCCAGGTTCCCGTGAGTCGGAAATATATCCCGGATGAATTTAATGAGCTGAGTCTTCAATTTAATAATCAGTTTGCTGTTATTTTCCGGACTTACAACGACGGAGTTTCATACAGAATTACAACTTCCTTCAGGGACTCAATATTTGTCACCGGGGAAACTGCCGGTTTTCAATTCAACAAAAACACAAATGCTTACGCGCCGGTTATTCAAAAGCGAGAGGACCAGGATGTGTTTCATACCAGTTTTGAAGAATTGTATCCTTATAAGAACCTGGACAGTTTATCGGATAAGGACTTCATGTATTCGCCTGTTCTTTTAAAAACTTCCGATCAAATATTCGTGGCGCTTACTGAATCTGATCTCGACGATTACCCCGGCATGTTTCTCCGGGGAACAGGAACCGATGCATTGACTGGCGCTTTTGCAGCATATCCAAAAGAAGAGAGGATGGTGGATGGAGACTATCCAGAGATGGTGGTCAGTAAACGCGCGGACTATCTCGCAAAGACGAAGGGCACAAGAAGTTTTCCCTGGCGGGTGATGCTAATTGCGAGACATGATAAGGAACTGCCCGCGAATGATCTTGTTTACAGACTCGCTTCGCCGAGTACAATTAAGGAAACTAGCTGGATCCATCCGGGCAAGTGCACGGACGAGTGGATCATTGATATTAATTTGTTTAATGTTCCTTTTAAGTCTGGCATCAACACAGACTCCTATAAATATTATATCGATTTTGCGAAGCGGTTTGGATTTGACCGGATCATGATGGATGCCGGCTGGAGTGATGCCAGGGATCTTTTTAAAATCAATCCAAATATAAATATGGATACCCTGGTGGCTTATGCAAAGTCGCGCGGCATCGGAATCAGCATGTGGACCCTGTCCATGACACTGGAGAGACAATTGGACAGCGCACTGAAACAATTCAAACGATGGGGAGTAGATTTCATCATGACAGATTTTATAGACAGGGACGATCAGAAGACAGTCAATTTTTATAAGAAGATCACGGAAGCCTGTGCAAAACAAAAAATCATGATCATGTTTCATGGTGCATATCCACCAAAAGGGTTCAACCGGACTTATCCCAACAATATTACAAGAGAAGGTGTGCTGGGCAGTGAATACAATGCCTGGAGCGATAAGCCAACTCCCGCGCATAATTGTACGATTCCGTTTACGCGCATGCTGGCAGGTCCGTTGGACTATGAGCCCGGGCTACTCGACAATGCGACACCAAAAATGTTCAGAGCAATCTGGGGAAAAGTGATGAGCCAGACGACCCGTTGTCAGCAGCTCGCCATGTTTATCGTATATGATAATCCAATGCAGATCTTTTCGGGAAATCCTTCGCAGGGATATCTGGAGCCGGCGTTTATGGAACTGCTGGGTTCTTTTCCGACTGTCTGGGATACGACGTTGATCTTACAGGCAAGGGTAGCCGAACAAATTGTAACGGCACGTCGCAGTGGAAGAAACTGGTATATCGGTGGCATGGCAGGAGAAAAAGCCTTACGACTGCAGAATCGATTTTTCTTTTCTATCTGCAGGGAAATATAAAGCAACGATTTGTCGTGACGGCATTAATGCCGACCGGAATGCGATGGACTATATCATAGAGAAAACAGAGTTCGATTCAGGGAGAAACATGACGATACATCTCGCGCCGGGCGGGGGGTTTATTATAAGGCTGATAAAGGAATGAATCAGTTTTCCGTTTTATCCATTCCCATTTGTTTGCGCAATTGGAGATTATAAGAGAATTGTTCTTCAGCCGGTACAGGTTTCCTCGAACTTTTTTCGACGTCTTTCCCTTCTTTTGACCACAAGGGAGGTGAGAAATGAAATACATCATCTGCTCCTAAGGTTCGAATATCCTCCTGCCATGATTTCCATCTGATTCCTGCATAAAACTTTTTTATATCACCACTAAAGCAAAACAAAATAAAATCTTCATAGTATATGTCAAGAGGTTCCCACTCTATGCTGGCCGGCGACAAATAATAAATATTATCCAGGTCCTTTCCGAAGGGTCCATAATTTATTGCAAAATAACCACCAGCTGCGTCGTCAGCCACGAGGAAGAATGCGGGACGGTCGCCAAATTCCTTAAACGCTTTACCCTTATTCCAGTCAGGAAGTGTTCTTTTCATTTTATGACTACCCGAACCCAGAATCCTGATCCATCCGTTGTCAATTAGTATTCCACCCGTAGAAAAAACGATTGCACCCATTACAGAACGGGTTGTTACCTGCGTTTTGTAAAGAGCATCCCTGGCTCTTATAGTGTCGACCGGAAGTACTTCTACTTTATTTTTTGCGGTATCAATCCACTGCTTAACGACTTTCCAGCCCGGATTGGTCCGGTTGATTAACTGGTCGACTGTACGCATTTGATATTGTGCTATGACCGGCAGTATTGTATTGATTAACAGTATGGTAAAGGTTATTTTTTTCAAAATTGAAATTCGTTATCTATTTATATTATTTGAAGCGCCGTTCTTTAAAAACTATATTCGTATTGCAATGAAGATAAGGTAATCCCCAAGATGCCTGACTCATGAAAAACTTCTTTCTACTCAAATTTTTTAATTCAGGCACCATCATTTTGACATTTTGGAATTATCTGTTCAAATTTGGCAGGGAATAAAAACGGGGCAATTATTAAACATACCGTGGATGGAAACCTCTTACAAAAACCTGAGCATTTTTTTTGCCGCAATACTCGCATTCGCTTTCATCGGTTTTTTTAACTCATATTTTGGATTGTTTCCACATTTCAGAGGATTACCCGATATGGCCCACCTTCATTTCATAGGGTGGCTGTTATGGTTTTCTCTTTTGATTATTCAACCCTTACTTATCCGTTTTCATAAACCTGAAATTCACCGGCTGTTGGGTAAGTTCTCCTATTTTTTATTTGTATATATTTTATTTACCGTCATAGGTATGATCAGGTACTCATATTCTATTTATGGTACACATTATCTTATTGCCACCCGACCTCCAGGATTATATTTTTCCATGGTTGGCTTTATAAATTTTGGACTTTTTTATATCCTGGCTATCTTAAACAGGAAAAATACTCCCTACCATATGCGCTATATTATTATATCTTCCCTTGCTCTTATTCCACCAGCCACCGGACGGTTCTTTGATTACGATCTGAAATGGCCGCAGGGAGGCGCGATGGTTCCCTTGATTCAAGTATTAATAGTCGTCGGACTGATCGCTTATGATAAGATCAGATCAAAGAAAATTTCGAGACCCTATATAATTGCCCTGATATTTACGCTAGCGCTTAATATTTCCATCCCAACTTTTGTCCCCTCTCATGCATGGCAATCGATCGCTTTCAGGATCGGGCGGCATTTATGAAGAGTCGCGCCAGACTTCTATCTTTACCTGGAGCAAGTCTCAGGCTCGAAATGCTATCTAATGATCAAAATGAACGATAAAATGAGAATGGTTATTTTGATTGGAACTATTTCATGTTTTGTTTCGGCTCTGACACTAATCATTTTGACGGATAAAGATATTCTGAAACCTGGCTGGAGAGTATCAGGTCCCGTTATGGTCAAAACCGAAACCCTGAATTTATTGGATACTTCCAGGGATCGTCCCATACCGGTTTTACTTTATTCTGAAAATAACTTTAGTGGTAAGGACTTAAAACTTGTAATCATTGCCCATGGACATGGCATAAGGAATTCGGATTATTCTTATATAGCTAACAATCTTGCAATTCAGGGTTATGTTGTTGCCAGTGTACAATATGAATTACCTGATGATGAAAACTTAGATTTGAACGGAAATGTTCAGGAAATTTTGACACCTGTTTGGGAGGATGCCGTGAAAAGTATTATGTACGTTTCAAAATACCTGAAGGGTAAATATCCAAACCTGGACTCTCAAAACTTAATACTTATCGGTCACTCCAGGGGAGCTGACATCGTAATGTTATTTGCGCAAAAATATCCTAAATTGGTTTCGAAAGTTATCGCCCTGGATAATGGCCACTTCCCCATTCTAAGAACAAGGAAGCCACAGATATTATCGCTTCGGGGAAATAATACCCGTCCCGATAGTGGTGTTTTGCCGACACCTGAGGAGCAAAAAGAATTCAATATTCAAATTGTAAAGTTGAAAGACATATCCCACATAGAAATGTGTTTTGGGTCAACAGATCAGAAGGGGAAAATAAATAAGTACATAACTGATTTTTTGAAAAACGACTAAGAACTTCAGCCATCGGTCTCAGACAATTTTTTCATATTTGGACTGTATTGTCTTCCGATCGGAATTTCAATATTGCCTATTTCAACATCATGAGGGGTAAAGGCAGTTACTTTATTAATTGAAACGATAAAGGATCTGTGAATGCGCAGAAAAAGATCTTTCGGCAACATGGCTTCAATAGTCGCCAGTGAGTGTTTAACAGTTAAGGGTTTATTGTTAACGCGATGAATCTTAATATAATCCTTAAGACTTTCTATATATATCATGTCCTCCAGGAAAACCTTCACCATTTTTCTTTCGGCCCTGAAATATAAAAACCCATTCTTCGACGGAGCTGTTAGTTTTTTCAACTTCCGTATTTGTATGGGTAATTTTATTGATAGCTCTTAGAAAACGCTCCAGTGAAATAGGCTTTAGAAGATAATCAACCGCATCCAGATCAAATGCATCTAAGGCATATTCTTTATAGGCAGTGGTAAAAATAACTTTGGGTGGATGAACCATTGTTTTGAGGAATTCGATTCCTGTCAGTTTGGGCATTTGAATATCCAGAAAAAGTAAATCAATCTTTTCTTTTTTCAGGATCTCCATGGCCTGAAAAACATTGGTGCATGTGGCAATAACCGACATTTCCGTCACCAGTTCGATGTATCCTTTGAGAATTTTCAAAGCCGGCGGCTCGTCATCAACTATTAAACATTTCCAAATCATAGTCTTCAATCATTTTTTTTGATCTGGCATTATTTGTAATGTTTGAATTCGCCATATCCTCTACCTGAAGTGCGAGATCAACAATAAAAACCTCCTCTCTTTCGAGTGTTTCCAATTTAAATCGGTCAGGGTATAAAAGTTCTAATCTTCGTCTTACATTTTGCAGCCCAATTCCACTGAATTGATTGAGGCCCGATACATCATCATTATCCTTACTATTGATTAGCTTGAGATAAATAAATGACGGGGACAGGCGTAAATCAAAACTGATCCAGCAGTGATCAGTCTGGTGACTGATTCCATGTTTAAATACATTTTCCAGAAATGGAAGTAAGCAATAATGGCGCTATTTCTTTTTTCTCCAAATCTCCGTTAATGGTAAAAGAAATATCCAGACGTTCCCCATAACGCAATTGTTCGAGATCAATATACTGTTGTAAGATTGAAATTTCTTTTTGCAAAGAAATAAATGCAACATCGCTTTCATAAATCATGAATCGAAGGAGGTTGGAAAGCTTTAGAATTATTTCAGGAGCTCTTTCTGATTTCTCTAATGTATACGAGTATAGGTTATTCAGGGTATTAAATAAGAAGTGCGGATGAATTTGTGATTTCAGAAGGTTCAGTTCTGCTGTCATTTTTTCATTCTGCGCTTCCGTTGTTTTCTGTTTCTGCCTGTACCAGTAATTTAATAGATTGATAGAGATGGCAATGCCGGCAACATGGATAAAAGGTAATATGGCGCGACCCGTAGCCATGGTTACTCCCTCGAATTTGTCTTTGGCGGTTATCGTAAGTTCAATGGCCCATGAATAAACCATGCAAATGGCTACACACAAAATCAGCCCCGCAAAGAATAGAATATATTTTCTTTTGATTAAATACCGGGGTATTAAAAAATAGATAAGTGTGTACACGATGAAAATGAATCCGGGCAGATATAATATGGCATTGAAAAAAGCTGCTTTGTAATCAACGCCAAACCCAAAGCCCCAGGCGAAATAGGTGACAATGATTATCCAGAATAAAACATGCAGCAATACCTGCACAGCTTTCTTTTTATGAAAATTTAATGTTACCTGCATAAAAATTATGAGTTACCGAATTTAAGCAATTTATAAGGGCATATTTTGATTACCCAAAATTGTAGACATACAGCATTTATTCGTAGATAAACAACCGTTTTGCTCTGGAAATCCCATCTAATGTGTGTTTGCTGTCGTTTGTCTCCTGATCAATTTTTTGATCTAAAATAAAATTCATGGGTAATCCGACTGAATATGTTTGTGAACGATTTTGACTTCAACCATTATACAATCACTAAACGAAACCTTTTTATGAAAAGAAAAATCTACATTAACATAGGAACAATTATCGCCATTGCACTTGTTTTATCTTCCTGCAAAAAAAACACTCCCCTTTTATGCAATTGCAGTCCGGATAATCTGGTCATTAATTCTTCAGTTTTTTCAACCGGGCTCAACAACCCCCGTGGACTAAAATTTGGTCCCGACGGAAACCTCTATGTTGCGGAAGGAGGTATTGGCGGCACAAACTCTACAACAACCTGCATGCAGGTGGTTCCGCGGGTCGGTCCTTATACCGGCAGCCAAAACGGATCGCGTATTTCAAGGATCGGTTACGATGGTACGCGTGAAACTTTTGTGGATAATCTTCCATCAGATCAGACGGCTGTAACAGCAGGATCAGAAGTTTCAGGAGTGGCGGATGTGGCGTTTGTAGGAAATACCCTGTATGGGGTTCTGGCAGGTGCGGGCTGTTCACATGGCGTGGTAGGGATTCCGAATGGTGTTTTTAAAGTAAACCACGACAAGTCCTGGAATTTGATCGCCGATCTAAGTGAATTTTATGCGGATAATCCGGTAGTCAATTCTAATCCACCAGATTTTGAACCAGATGGTTCACCCTATAGTATGATTGACGTTGATGGTGACCTGTATGTGATGGAAGCAAATCACGGAGAACTTGATAGGATATCGAAAGATGGCAAGATCAGTCGTGTCGTTGACATTTCGGCTACGCAAGGACATATTGTTCCGGCCTGCCAGACCTTTCATGATGGTAATTTCTACATGGGTAATGAAGATGTATATCCGATCATGAATAAGTCAGCTATTTATAAGATTACACCTGGGGGAGATATCAGTGTTGTTGCCAGCGGCTTTTCCACTGTGCTGGGAGTGCTTTTTGATGAACTCGGTGGGCTATATATACTCGAAAGTACAACCGGACATCCCATGCCCACACCTGGAACAGGAGATATCATCAGAATTGATCCATCAGGAGAAAGACTCACTATTGCCTCCGGACTCAATTTCCCTACTGCGATGACATTTGGTCCGGATGGTAAATTATACGTTTCCATTTGGGGATTCGGAGGCAGTCCGGGTATGGGACAAATATGGGATTATGATATTACCTGCGCAAAACAGCATCATGTGATACAGAAATAGATTTTTTAATATTGACCGTTAGACAATTAAGAGAGGCCTGAGGGGCCTCTTTTTTGCAATCGTGAATAATTCTGAATTGCATAGACGATTAAGAATGTTTAAATTTAGAATATGGATGAAGAATCTAAACTTCGCCTTCTTTATATCTCACAGTAGGATGGTTCATTTTCGCTTCGATTTTTTCTAAAGTTTTTTTTGATGATTGGATTTGTGCAACCTCATTGGGCAGTGTAGCTTTATTATTGGTCTTAATTTTTAGAAAACAATTTTGAAATCGTATTCCACTAATCAGCTGCCATAATCAATGTACCAAAATGAAAAATCCGCTCACCTTGCAGATCAGCGGATTAAAGTCTTTCGGTATTAAGAAAACATGAAATATGTACCGCGTACGGGTACGCAACTACTGCGGTTAATTAATTGTTTAACAATAAGCTATGCCGTTTTTAAAGGGTTTCAAGTAACAATACAGTAACAAAATAGGCTAGTTAGCCAGGCTTATGCTCAACCAAGCCTAATTACCAAAAACTGAAATATGATCGTTATCCTGTCTGAAATATACTTGGTTATAAGAGCATAGAGTAGTTAAAAATTCTTCTGTTAATAGCGATTCAAGCCATAGAAAGAACAACTCTTCCTGTTCAGTATTTATTGAAAACTGTAAAGTTACAATACCTTTTTCGCACTGAACTCTAATTACTATTATTACCGCACTGTCAACCGCTTTGTTTTTTGATTTGAAATATGTAATTGCTTTGCGAATTAATTTTAAACTGGATTTCAAAACCCCGCCAATAATAGCACCGATAATGTATTCGCGAATGCTCCCAGTAATTTTAAAATCTTCAAAAAATAATTGAAACAAGTGCTCAATGCCTCCGATAGCAGCTCCTCTAGTTTCATACTTTCAACCCGGATATTTTCATTTAAATAAATCCTGTTCAAATTTCCTAAATCTGATATGGAAATATCACCTTTAATTAATATTATTTGATTTGGTTCCAATAACAATAATTGAAAGAGGTATAAATTATAAAAACTCAAAAGCTTTGTCCAATGATATTGGCCGCTGGCCTTCTATCATTTTCTTAGTAGGACTTTTAGGATCATAAATTTCAGTCAAAAGAGCTTTCGTGTATTCTGCAGCAGACAAGATAAAACCACTTAAAAAATCGCGTGTAGTAATCCTAAATGTTTCTTTCTTGTCTACGTTCACCTTCATTTTAATCAAAAATTCTTTTATATGAGAGTCAATGCTTCCTCGCTTTTTTAAACTGTTAGCATTGTGAACAATCATATTCCTAACTTGATAATAATAGGTTATTGTTTGCCAAGTTTCGTTATTTGGGTCAGCAGTTTTAAGCGTGAGAACTAAGTTTAAATACTTTCTTACTTTATCAAGTTCGCCTCCTTTCTTAGACGCAATGTCCGCCATTTTAATTGGAAGATTTGATCCATTTTCTAGACTCTTTGCAATGTTTGTAAGGAAAACTTCGAATATAGAAAACGCTGAAACGAACAAGGAATGGAAAACGATATAATTAAAGTGCAAAGTATATTTAATCAATGAACGGTAGGCGTTTTCAGAAGCTGCTTTTAAGTCTTCAGTCTTATCAATTTTCCCATTTATGACCTCTGTAAAGTAGTCACTTGCTTCTTTTGCTTTTACTTTAGCAAGTTCTTCTGCGTCTTTTGATATCTCAAGTATTATTTTTAAATCATTAAAGAAAAAATACATTTCGAAATCAGGACCAGTTTTAAAAGCTTTATCTATAAACATCTGCTGTATTTTATTTTTCTGAGATACCCATCGATTCTGCTGCTGCGGGTGCATTTGAACGAAGCCAATCTTCAACAGTTACAAAAATGTCATTCCATTGATCCATAAATATTTTAAGTGTATAATTTCTATCAGTTAGCGACACTAGATTTTGACTTAAGATTGGTTTAAATTCTGACTTGTCTTCTTCTACTTTTACTTCCTCAGTGTTTGTCAATGGCAAGAAAATAGTTCCTGGAGATACATTTCCATAAGAAAGGTTTTCTTTTTTTTCGAAATCTGAAAAAGATGCCATAATTGAATACTGCTTTAATTTGTTTTGTATCTCGACCGGGGTATAAATGTCACTAAACATATTTTCTAGCGTGCTTACAGAATTAATATAATTCTCATTAAATAATATAACTAATTCGGATATGGTATTGGTATTAACAACATCTTCAACAAATGCGCTTTTTTCTTTATTATTTAGCTGGTTAACCCAAATTCTAAAAATGAACCCTTTACCCATTTTCATGTATTTCGAATCAATATGTAAATGAAATAATATACCCTTAAAATAGTAAGTAGTTCTACAACTCTTTCACCTTGCTTATCTATAATGTTTTGATTTATCTTAAATCTATTATAAAGTGCCAATGCAACTATTAATGTCGCCAATCCTGTAAATGAAGCAATTAATGTTGCAGCCGAAGAAATAATATCAGTTAGTTTGCAATTGGTTAAAAAAGCGATGAGAATACTTATCCCGAGAATTGCTGTCGATAGCAGAATAACATTTGATTTTTTCAATCGTTATATAGTTGGAATATAAAGATCACTATTTCATTGAAATAACTGTAGTTATTATTCCCTAATAGCACCAAAGACTTCGTCTCAATCTTTGGTCCAGCGGAATGCGACAAAACGTTCTTAATTAATCATTCAACCGCCTGAAAATAGTAAGCCCCGTTCTCGATTGTAACTATTTTCCATGTCAATCCTGTATTTGTGTTCATCAAAAATGTATACCCACTCCCTAGCCCGCTTGTAAATAATTGATAGTTGATTGTGTCGGCTTTTTGAACGTCCGTAGACCTAACGTCTTTACCTACAAATTGCCATGTAAGTGTTTTATCGTATTGCTGAACTAGTTCAAATACAGCTCCCGTATATTTGTCAATTTTAAAAGTTATCCTTAATGAAATTGACGATAAAAAAATTTCCCAGTGGCCGCCGCACAATGACGTTGATTGATTTGTACTGATTTGTTGTCCAAATACATTCGAAGTCAAAATTATAAGACAAATAATAAATCCGATTTTTTTCATTCTTTTTATTTTTTTGTCGTTTCGGGTTTTCAATGACGTACTAAATGCACATACGATTTCGGGATAGCTTAAGACAGTTTCGAATAGTTATAGGCCTAAAATAGAGTGGATTCAAGTCTTGATTTAAGTTCCGGAATTGACTTTATATTATCTATGAAAATAACCGTTTCCTTTCTTGAAGAATATTGTTTAATGTATATTTTTTCGGTCGATTCCATTTTTGAATGTGTAGTGAGTGCATGTTGTATTGTTAAATTAGATATTCGTTGGAGTGTGCAATAAACTAATATTGCGTTGCGCTTATCTCCAGAATATACAGGCCTCGAACTTCTTGGTACTCCGTCTAGCCTTTCTAATAAGTTCACCCTTCTGTAATACCACGATTTATTTATTTCTTTCCATGTAAAAGATCTGCTGATAAAACCCAACAAAAGTTCCTCTTTTTGCCTATTTCGTCTCATTCTTATAATATCTGGATCATATTCATCTATTTCAGGTCCATTAATATAATAAAACTTTTTAGCGGACTCATTAATTTGACTAAGTATTGAGTCACGTTTTTCAGCAAAGGATAAATGGTCAAATACTTGCTCTTCCTGTTTTACCTTTTGTTGATTTTCTTTGTGTCTTTGAAGTGGCAATATAACTTGTCTTATTCTTTTGCTAAGGTCCCTTTCGAACTTTTCATCGCTCGTCCAACCTATTATGTTATGAGTCATTAAGTCAAAGTGAACTCTATTCTCTCCTGTAGGCTTATCCAAATAGACTTTATCGCATGTCAAGACGACTTCTTTCCCCCAGACCGTGAATTCGTCCCACTTCGTAGTAAACAGATGGACGAGAATAAGTAAGATCCCCGATACCGAAATCGCATTTATCTATAAGTTCAAGAATTTTATTGTCAATCTTCGAATTAAATTCAATTCTATCTACTCTTCTAACTGTAATTCCAAGAGATTTTAATACTCTTTTCATAACATTAAATTTAGCATTAACATCCGAATGACCGAATGCGCATGCAACAAAACACATCATATAAATATTATTCTAGAAGGCTGTGCAAGCAAGATACAAATTTGTGCTACGAGGCAACAATTTAGAGCTCCTTCTCCGCCGGTCTGCTTGACAGCGTAACACGTATATAAGCAAGTATATTCAGTTTACCGGCCGCACGCAATTTCTCCCGGACTACCTTTTGAATTTCTTCTACGTTTGTAAGGTCAGTATATCTGATACCGCTACTGTTCCCACCAGTAGAATAATAAATCACGATTTGGTAGCTGGGCACAATGCTAATTTATTTAGCAAATGTAATCCACATTTCAAAACCGAGCAAAAGAAAACTGTCAATAACTTATGGAATTAAAGTCTTGAATGCATCTTACGTATAATAGAATCATATATCACAAAATTAATAACCACTATACCATTGTGACTGTACTGTATTTCAATGGCCAAAACCTACTGCAATGAAAGTTATATTTTCTACACTCTTACTTTTTGTAGCCTTGAATGTAAATAGTCAATCAACACTTAAAGTTGATGGGCAATCAGTTGGATTCATTGTGTTAGATAGCTCAGTATTTGTTGCAAATGCTTTTGTAATGGATACAAGGAGGCAAGTAATCGCTTGTGCACATGATATTGGCAGTAATAATGGGATATACTATGCTTACAGTGACTCCATAACACATCAAATTTCACTTCGTAAACTTAGAATTGTTAGTGTTTTGCCTGATTATGATTTAGAAGTACTTGCAAGTGATTCGGATTTATGTATTACACCGCTTTATAGTACAACAAAATTTCCTGATTTTTCGGACAGGCAGATGGACAGACACATTTTTTATCTGGGTTGTGATGTTGTAAAAGGCTCACCCAATTTAGCAGCATTGCAAGTAAATGAATCTCACATAAAATCAATTTATGGAATAAATAAAAATAATGGTATATCAATCGAAATGATTGATTTCGTTATTGCTGGGAAACCAATTTATACAGGAGGTCCAGTAATTGATGTCAACAATAAAGTTGTGGCTATAATATGTAATTATTCTACCCTTTAAATCGCCTAACGGTGGTGAATCATCTAAATGGATTAATACGGCGTATTCTCTTCAGCCAATTCTCAAAAAATAATTCAATTAGCAGTTTTTTGTAAATAAATTGTTTCAGGCCAACTAATGCCGCAGTACCCGGCTATTAAAAGATAGTGCGTTTTTAAGTATTTGATTACCCGGTAGAAATGCCGGGTTTTTTTATTCTATTTACGGCTCTCTTTTAAATTTCATTTCCTCCTTCATGCTATCCAAAACCTGAGCTTTCTCCGAATCCGAGATCGGCTTTCCGGAGCTGTATCTATAACTGGCCGTCCAGCACTATCTACCATAACTGGCCGCGGCTTATCAATATTACGTTATATGTTGTTACGCGATATTGATTTGTGTATAGGTTGACTACAAATGCTAAGGATAAACAAACGTAAAAAGTGTATAAAGCAATATTGGCAATTTACGCTCCCCTACATTTTTTTTGCCCTCGCCATCAACATATTTCACTGGTAGAAAAGTATTTAATCGGAGCTTCCAGGAATAACCCAAGTATTCCTTCCAGCCCATGGGGGAATTCCAATAGCCATAAAATGATTTATAACCTAACCCCAATATACCAATTATGGCTAAAGCGTTAGTTATGTGATCAAGCATCAGCTAATTTATGCGAATTTTTGATTGCTGCCGCTGCTTTGATTTTACTGCCTGTTGAAAATTCTTACAAGCATTGCAAAGTCGCAGTATGGAGTTCTTTGCCTGCGTGACTAGTTTGAGTAGTCGTAGACGAGGTGTCCAATGTATAGATCCACATCCCAACTCCATCAATATTCCAAATTAGGTGTGTGCTGTCTTTAAAATTGCACGAATAAGGTCTTACTGTGGAGTCTATATAGTCCCATATTCCGATTAAATCCTTCCAACTTTCTGGCTGAATAAATTAACTGCGAATACAAAATAAAAGATAAAAACAAAAAATGTAAATTTCACGGGCGCATATTATTTTAAAATATCTTCAATATATTAAATAATATTATCAATGAGAATCCACATTGTATGTTTCAGGTGGTTTCTGTCCTTCTACGAAATAATTTCATTTTTAACCTTGATATTCTGACGGGATATGAGTAATATTAAGTATGTCCTGGATTTTAAATCAGTTTAATAAAGTTTTTGAAGACTACGCACCGTGGGGAGTTCTTGTGGTCATTGCTTATTACACAAGAACTATTTTACTTCAATATGTAAAGGGAAATAGAAAAGCCCGGACAAACATGGGCAAACTTGTAATTACAATGTCCTGCATTGTCATTTTCAGCAGTTCTTGCTTTATTATTTTACCTCAATAAAAACGAAGTAAGACCAGTGGCCGTTTTTGTAGTTTTCTCCAGCATTTCCCTTGTAAACGTTTTTAGTATTTATCGGAATTATTCAAAAAATCCGTTGAAATAACAACCCTTCGCAATAAGGCGCAGTCATAGAAGCAAATAGCTATAGATATAAAATAGAAAATCCGCTCACCCTTGCGGATCCAGCGGATTAAAGTCTTTTCGATATTAAGAAAACATGAAATA
>CAVSRV010000006.1:0-528341 GCA_963730425.1 uncultured Bacteroidota bacterium
TTCTCTGAAACCCACTAGAATCGGGGAACAATACTTTTTGTATCGGAAAGTAGCCATTGGTTGACGGTTGACAGTTGACGGTTGGCGGTGGCTGTTATCATTCAATCGATTGCTTTTCGGAATTTATATCGGTTCAGCCGAGACCCTTGGTCGCCTTTTTGAAGTTTATCCCGCCAAAGGCGGGACCCCTAACCTGTTACTAAATCCTGGTTTTCAAATTTCTTTGTTTTGGGTGGCCAGATTATGGGTTACTATGATACGGTATGATACGGTATGATACGCAATTGTGAGTTCTCTCGATTTCCGGACTATTCGTGATTAGAGTTTTCCAGTTTTTAGTTTTTTAATGAAACGAATTGTTAACCTTCATCAAATTATTTCGACTAATTCTTGGAGATCTGTAAAGGACAGATCAAAGGAATGAAAGACGTGGCTTTGTGATAAAACTTTTTTTAACGGGAAACAACTGGCATATGGCAACGAAAACCTGGTATTTTGCATTCATCTCAATGGTGACATTGTGTTTATCCGGATGCATTAAAACAAATACGCCTGATCCCTCAAAAATCATTCAGGTAACCACACTAGACCCGACTGATATAGAGCAGAGAGCTACTTTAAGTGGCGGTACGATTTCTTTTACCGGCGCAGTTACACCCATCACCGCATATGGCGTTTGTTGGAGCAAAACGCCAAAACCCACTGTTGCTGATAATAAGACCATAGACAGTCTGACCCCGGCTCGCTTTAACAGTTTATTGACTGGTTTAACACCAAATACTACCTATTATGAAAGAGCGTACGCCACGATTGCTGACGGGACTGTATATGGCAATGAATTCTCATTTAAATCATTGCAAGTGGCACTCCCTTCAATCAGTCTGGTTGATGTAGATCAGGTTACTCAAACTACCGCACAGGCAAATTATGCTATTTCTTCCGACGGAGGTGCGGATATTATATCACGTGGAATATGCTGGAGCACGAACCCAAACCCTACTACTTCCGAAAGCAAGACCAAACATGGATTATCTGGTATGGGAGGATTTGCAGATTCATTGAATGGCTTAACTGAAAATACCATTTATTATGCAAGGCCCTATGCAACCAATTCTCTGGGAACGGCGTATGGTAATGAACTAACTTTTACCACTTTAATATCAGGGATAACTTTACATTTAGAAACACTAATTGGTTCCATAATTCCAAATGTTGACACCATCAAGGTCATCGGCATTTTGCTACCAGTAACTTTGTTGCCGACTGTTTTGTCATATGGAGTATGTTGGAGTGTATTGCCTAACCCATCCATTACTGACAATCACTCGTTTGGTACCGATATTAAACAATACACAATTTCTTACAGGCAAGTTGGGAGAGGAGGGCAATCTGGCAACGTCATTTTGAGTCAACTTCAATTTGACAGTCCAATGACGGATTTACAAAGTGGTATCACATATTATTGTCGGGTTTTCGTAACTACTTCTGCAGGGACTGGATATGGGCAAATGACTTCTTTTGTTGCTCCGTGAATAATCGACTTGATAGCCCCTAACCGGCGCAAGTATGCGCAATCTTTTACTAACTCCTCTGCAAGCAACTAGAGTAATCGCATAGAAAGTCTGCCGAATTGTAGGTGTTGTAGAAACTCGATATATTTAGAAGAAATAATGAGGGCCAAACCTTTAGGATGATATATTTAAAAGAGCTCTCGAACTGGAACAGTGGCGTACGATTATCTAAAGCGATTGAAATGGGGATTACGATCGAATTATTCATTACAAAAGACAATTATATTTAATGAAATGGGGGCATTTTGCAATATTTCTTCTGCTTATTTTGTCAGGTTGTAAAAGAGATAATATTCAAAATGGGATGAAGCTTTACGGCCATTTGATTTTATCAAGAGAGTGGTTCACATCATATCCGGATACGGCACGGGTCGACTCAAGGTACGAATGGGCCAAAGCGAGTATCGACGATGGTACTTATAATAAGGATGCGGGTTCTATCGTGTATGGCGATTCCACTTTGCATTTCCAGACCCTGACTTATTTTTATAATTCATATAATCCGGATTCACCCGTAGTAAGTTTTAATCCGGTCTGGGATGGAGAACAGAGTTGGCATGTCTCAGGTAATGCAAAAAATAATATCCCGGCTTTTTCTGCCACAGCGGCTCAATTCCCCTCATTCCTTTTAGCCGATTTCGATTCTCTTCCCGTGGTTTATAAAAGCCAGCCTTTTACAATAAGCTGGGATTCCTTCAGCCCTTGTGACTCTATTCAGGTGGGAATTTATCAGGAAAACAGTTTTGTCCAAACTCCGTTACTGGCCGGTAATATTTCTTCAGTTAGCTTCTCGCCTGCCCAACTTTCAATTTTTCAGACTTTCTATTCTCCTTCCGTCAACGCGATCATTATCGAAGGATGGAGCTATAGAAATATTACAGTCTCAGGTATCCCGGTTCTGGTGGAAACTTACGCAAGGCGAAATTGGTCAGTTAAGATCGTTGATTGAGGGAATGATATTCTCCTAAAAAGGGTAAGCGAAGTACTGCATTACTGCAAATGATGGGCACTTGTGATTTTGTATGATACGCTATGTTCCTCTGTTACTAAATCCTGGTTTTGAGATTCTCTTTATTTTGCTGGCCAGATAAGTTAAGTTTGTTGGCAACTTCACAGCCATGATGAAAACAATTGTCGCTACTTTTTTATCAATCATTCTTTTTTATACTGATAATTATGGGCAAAAGCATTCTTCCTCATCTTATCCGAAAAGCAAATCGTTTTATACAAAACAATTGATGGATTCTAATGCGGTATATTTCACGCCGGAAAATTTCAACTTAAAAGCGGATGGTTCAATGGATGTATCTGATGTATTGCAACAGGCTCTATACGATTTAAAAACAACGCACAACTTCGGAATACTTTTTTTGCCTGAAGGGAAATATCTCATCAGCAAAACTATTTACGTGCCTCAGGGCATTCGCATGATTGGTTATGGAACAAATCGTCCGTTGATTGTATTAAAGAAAAATTCACCCGGCTTTCAACAACCGGATTCTACTGATAAAGGCAAAGCGAAATATATGTTCTGGTTTATTCACAGTGTGCCTAAACCCGGTGAACCGGTTGGCGATGCAGGTGCAGGTACATTTTACAGCGCAATGAGCAATATTGATTTGGAAATTGATGATGGCAATCCTTATGCAGTTGCTTTGCGAACACATTATGCGCAACATAGTTTTATTGCGCATGTTGATATTCATATCAACAATGGGTTGGCGGGTATGTTTGATGTGGGCAATGAAATGGAAGATGTAAAATTCTTTGGCGGCCAATACGGTATCTATACGACAAAGCCTTCGCCAGGCTGGCAATTCATGATGACTGATACTTATTTTGAAGGTCAGCGAAAGGCGGCTATCAAAACACAGGAAGCAGGTTTAACGATTGTTCGATTGCAGGCGAAACATGTTCCATCGGTAATAGAAATCAATCCAAATTATATTGAGAAGTTATTCATGGAAGATTGCCGTTTTGAAGATGTACAGGAACAAGCTGTTCTGGTTAGTCTTCCCGATAATGCGGGCAATCAAATCAGTTTAATAAATATTGATTGCAGTAATGTGCCCGTACTGATAAATTATCGCGACAGCTCAAATAAAGTAGAAGGGAAAGGAACCACATATAAAGTGAAAGCATTTATGCAGGGCTTGCAAATGGATAGCCTGCATGCAGACCCGGTTATAAAAACGATTTCCGATATGGAAGCATTAAAAACCTTACCGGCGCCCGTTCAAAAAGATATTCCTGATTTTGCTTCCATTGACACATGGGTTAATTTAAAATCATTGGGTGCACTGGGTGATGGAACAACAGATGATACAAAAGCAATCCAGGATGCGATTGATAAATACGAAACCATTTATGTTCCGCAAGGCTGGTATCGTGTAAGCGAAACAATCAAACTAAAATCCAATACAGTTTTAATAGGTTTAACACCTGTCGGCACCCAATTTATATTGGCTGACAACACGCCGGCATTCAGTGGATTTGGTGCACCTAAGGCCTTGCTCGAAACATCAAAGGGCGGCAACAACATAGTAACAGGGATCGGGCTTACAACAGGCTTTGCAAATTATCGTGCAGTTGCGTGTAAATGGATGGCTGGTGAACATTCTTATATGAATGATGTGAAGTTTATTGGCGGGCATGGAACGATGCAATGGATATGGAAACATAAAAGTGAAACGAAAAATATTTATGGTGATAATCTGGTGAATGGTTTTGACCCCTCGTGGGCAACGCAATACTGGAGTTTATGGATTACAGATGGTGGCGGCGGAACATTTAAAGATATATGGACGGCAAACACATGGGCAAACAGCGGCGCTTATGTTTCCAACACATCAACATCGGGGCGCATTTATGCAATGAGTGTTGAACATCATGTACGCAATGAAATTCGTTTCAACAATGTTTCCAATTTTAAAGTGTATGCATTGCAGTTGGAGGAAGAAAGCCGTGAGAGTTCAGGATGTCAGCCTATGGAATTGGAGAATTGTAAGAACATGGTGTTTGCAAACTTGTATATGTTTCGTGTGATAAGAGTGAATGTGCCATATCCTTATTCCATCCGCAATTGGGGTTCCGCAAACATTGAATTTTTAAATGTGCATAATTACAGCCAGATAAAATACACAACCAGCAATACATTGTATGAAGTGAACGCAAATACAACAGTCCGTCCGTGGGAGTTTAATAGATTATACATTAACAATGCAACTTCAGTTGCAGCTATAAATGATGATGCGTTGAATCAACTCGCGACAGGATTTGAATTTGCAGAAGGTATTTGTCGCGACAGCAAAAACAATATTTATTTCTGCGATTCAAGAATGAGAAGAATTTATAAATATGACGCAACAGCAAAGCAAACAATATTGTTCGCGGATTATCCCTGGGAGCCGCTTTCACTGGCTTGTGATAAGAATGATCATTTGCTTGTGGTGTTTAAGTATAATCCGCAAAAAGGTTTTATGGTGAATGGAAAGCAGGAAGCATTTACCAATCCGCCGGATGCATCCGGAACATCATTTAGTGGTTGGGGTAATTCAGGTTTTGCAACATGGGTTTATTCGGTTGATGCTTCCAATCCCGATGAAACAATTCATTTGCTTGATACTGTAAAAATGGGCAGCATTCAACATGTTTACAAAGCTTTATATCCGGGTCATCGCTGGAGAGATCATCATGACTTTAATTCCATCACTATTGCCAAAGCGGAACAATGTTTTGTTGCACCGGATGGTGTTACCATCATTCCAAAAGTATATGACCTCGCACGGGCAACTTGTTTGTCTGAGGCATTTGCAAACAAGCCCGCTTACGTTACCGATGAATATGATAAACGCACCGTAAAGTTGGATGCAGATGCAGAAGGTTATGTTAACAACTTAAAATATTTTGCTGAAAAGGGTGAGTTTGGAACAGCGGAGGACAGCAAAGGAAATGTATACATCGCCGATGGGGAAATTTATGTATATGATGCACAAGGGAAATTTATAAAGGAAATTAAAACACCTGAACGACCGACATCAATTGTTATCAGCAGTGATGATAAGATATTGTATATAACCAGTGCGGGTTCATTGTTTGGTAAAAATCTGTAAATCCCACCATGAGTACACAATCTTTAAAATTAGAAGTTTCCCCTTTGGCAGGCGTAGTTTCAGCCAAATATATAGTGCCTGACAAACCCTTATGCATCTTCACGCTGGCACATGGAGCAGGGGCCGGTATGGACCATTCATTTATGGAAACGCTGGCAGACTCTCTTGCAAAAGTCGGGATCGCCACCTTACGGTTTAATTTCCCTTTTGCGGAACACAAGAAAGGCAGACCTGATTCTCCGGCAATTGCTCACATGACGATAGAAGCGGCTATTAAGAAGGCGCGGGAATTAAACCCCAAACTGCCACTATTTGTTTCCGGCAAATCCTTCGGCGGAAGAATGAGCTCACAATGGCTGTCAGTCCATCCGGACAGTTCCGTTAACGGCATTGTATTCTTTGGTTTTCCCCTTCATCCTTCCGGTAAGCCCTCCACCGAGCGCGCCGACCATCTGAAAGCACTGAAAATACCCATGCTTTTTTTGCAGGGTTCTAAAGATACTCTGGCAACCTGGACACTCATTAAAAAAGTATGCGAATCTTTACGGAAAGCCACACTGGTAAAACTTGAAGGAGCAGACCATTCTTTTAAAGCCGGTAAAAATGATGTTATGTCATTATTGGTAAATGAAACAAAGAAGTGGGTGGAGAAAATACTTAAGTAGCGGTTGGCAGGACAAAAATTAACTTTGTCGAATAATAAATAAATAAAAATTATGAGCAAAATTATCTTTGACAGCGGAATATCACTTGATGGCTTTTTCGCAGGCGATAACAGAAGTCCAGCCAACCCAATGGGCGGCGTTTCACAAAAAATACACAGCTGGATGTTTAAGCAAAAAGCATTTTGGAAACATATCAATATGGAAGGCGGTGAAGAATACGGCGCAGATAGTAAATTAATTGAAGATGTGTTTGCAAGAACGGGTTCTTATATTATGGGAAAACGAATGTTTGAAGAAGGCGAAGTCGCTTGGACAGAAGATCTATTCAAAGCAGATGTTTATGTTCTGACACACGAAAAACGGGAACCCTGGGTTCAAAAGGGGACAACAACTTTTTATTTCATCAATGACGGTATTCAAAGTGCATTAGTAAAAGCAAGACAATCGGCCAAAGGAAAGGACATTAGAATACAAGGTGGTGCGAATACTATTCAACAATTTCTAAATGCAGGGCTCGTGGACGAATTTTTCATTCACATTGCCCCTGTTTTTTTAGGAACTGGTATCCGGCTGTTTGACGGCATTGACGAAGACAAATATGATATTCAAATTACTGAAGTAACACCATCAGACCTGACAACACACCTAAGATACAAATTGACAAAGAAATAAGAATATTCATCTACTCAATTTACGTTTTCATCGAAACAAATAGTGCTTTGATATGCTTACCTGCTTTGGAACAGTTAAGTGGGCTACTTTTGTAAATGAACATTTAGAACAGTCATCCATTCATGGGGTCTTCATTTAGTAATAAATTAATACAGTGTCTATACCTTCAAAATATGTTTCTACAGGTATTCACGTCCTGATATGGGTATCAGTACTTGTTATTCCCATATTTATTTTTCATAATATTCCTATTACTACAGGTTTACCGGATTATTTCTTTCTGATCACAAATATTTATCACATCGGCCTGTTTTACCTGAACGTCTATTTTTTATATCCGGTCCTGTTCACCCGAAAATCCTGGTGGTTATACTTCCCTGTTCTGGCATTCATACTGGCCTTGTCATATTATGCAAAGCTTTTCATTTTAAAATGGGCTTTCCCGGGTTTCATTCTAACTGCATTCAATAACAGGATACTTTTTTTCCCACCGCTGGCATTTCTGATCGCCAGTTTTATTTTCCGGTTCGTAAGGGACCGCATTGAATATGAAAGGCTGGAAAAAGAAAGGAAATCAGAAAGGCTTACAGCTGAACTGAAATTTCTACGTTCACAGATCAGCCCCCATTTTCTCTTCAACATGATGTCAAATATGGTTTCACTGGCCAGGCAAAAATCTGATCTGCTTGAATCATCCCTGCTTAAGCTTTCAGATCTGCTCAGGTATATGCTCTATGAATCTGATAAGGACCGGTTCCTGATAAGCAATGAGATCACCTACCTTAAAAGTTATGTTGAACTCCAGCAATTACGCTTTGGGGAAGATGTCAATTTGCATGTAGAGATTAAAGAAGGTAAAGAAGATTGCTTTATTGAACCCATGCTTTTGATTCCCTTCGTGGAAAACGCATTTAAACATGGTATCGGGATGATTATCAATCCGTATATTAATATCATACTTGAAATAAAAGATCGTCAATTATTTTTTTCCGTAAGCAATAATTTCAACAGGTCAAATATTTCGAAAGATTTAAATTCAGGTATCGGAATAATGAATGTGAGGAACAGGCTAAACCTGTTATACCCGGGAAAAAATAAATTGACGATTCAGGATGATGGGAATACTTATACCGTAAACCTAAATCTCGAAATGATATGCTGAACTGTATTGCTGTTGATGATGAGAAACTGGTCCTGGACCTTTTGGTAGACAATATTCAGAAAGTTCCTTTCCTGCACCTGGTAAAGCGCTGTAAAAATGCCATGGAAGCGGCAGATGCCCTGCACAAAGAAAAAATTGATCTTCTTTTTCTGGATATTCAGATGCCCGGGCTGAACGGTTTGCAATTCTTAGAATCACTTCATAACCCTCCGATGGCCATATTTGTGACGGCTTATAAAGATTATGC
The DNA here is from genome assembly GCA_963730425.1 of uncultured Bacteroidota bacterium. GTDB lineage: Bacteria > Bacteroidota > Bacteroidia > Chitinophagales > Chitinophagaceae > Puia. The sequence goes on from CAVSRV010000006.1 coordinate 8,430, forward strand.
TTTTGAAGGATTTAATCTGGATGTTGTCGATTACCTTCTAAAACCTGTGTCATTTGAGCGTTTCCTAAAGGCATGCAATAAGGCGCAGGATTTATTTAACCTTCAAAAAAAATCCCAAAAAGATGAGATGCCGGATTATTTTTTTGTACATGTGGAATATAACCAGATTAAAATAATGATCCCGGAAATCCTTTATATCGAAGGGATGAAAGATTACGTTAAAATATTTCTAAGCACTTCTTCCAGACCGGTCATTACTAAAATGAGCCTGAAAAATCTGGAAGAAAAGCTTGCCGGCTACCAATTTGTAAGAACACATAAATCATATATTCTTTCTGCTAAAAAGATAACAGCGATCAAACGGGATCTGGTCTGCATTGGCTCCATCGAATTGCCACTAAGCGAAAACTATAAAGCGGAACTTGAAAAAGTGCTTTCACTCTGATCTTCTCAATCACCTTCGTCGTCGACTCATGTCGATTGGTAATCTATTCTCCATCAGAAATGCCTGTTCTTCGATATAGTTTCGCTGGAGAAATGGGTCACGATGAAATATTTCACACTATTATTCATATTGGGTTTTATTCAGGCCAATGGCCAAACGAAAATTAAGTTAAAAGATTCCGTGCAAACACTGGGTGATGTCGTTATTATCAGTGTGGGAAGTTTTGAAGCAAGTGACAAAGCCAAAGGCGCGTCTCTGACGCCAATGGATGCTGTAACAGTTGCGGGCAATGGGGGTGATATTGCTAACGCATTGCGTTTTCTGCCAGGAGCTCAGCAGATCGGTGAGCAGGACGGGTTATTTGTAAGGGGCGGGAGCAGTCAGGAAACCAAACAATTCGTGGATGGGGCTTTATTGCCCAGTCCCAATTTTGCAAGCGTTCCCGCGCTTCCGCAACCAGCGAGGCTTAACCCATTCCTGTTTAAAGGTATTTTATTTAGCAGCGGTGGTTACTCAGCATTGTACGGCGAAGCCCTGAGTAGTGCTTTAATATTGGAAACTGTCGATTTGCCGGATAAATCTTCCGCAGCCTTACATATTTTTCCTTCAAATATCGGAGTAGGATTCCAGGAACTTGCTCAGGACAGCAAGAGCAGTTATGGCATCAATGTAAATTACGGTAACCAACAACTTTACAACAAGGTCGTTCCGCAAATCCCGGATTACTTCAAAGGACCGGAATATTTTTCGGGAGATGGCAACTTTCGCATCAGGACCAGTGAAACCGGCATGCTCAAATTTTATTGCAACTATAGTTACAGCAATGTTGGTATGAAGAATCCCAATATTGACAGCAGTAACTTAATATCTTCATTTGAACAAAAAAATACAAATTTATATTCGAACCTTTCCTACCGTGAATCCCTTGGGAATAATTGGAAAATAGACGCGGCAATAGCTTATAACTATTACCGGGATGAGATGACAAATCGACTGCTCGATGAAGAAAATCAGCAACTGTTTCTGCCCGTCTATCCTTACAGTCAGCAAAATTTTGACAGTACGACAAATTCAAATTTTGCCCAGGCAAGAGCTGTCTTAAGAAAGCAATTAATACACAATCAGGCAATCCGTTTCGGGGCTGAATATTTTCACAGCAACGATCAGATATCATCTGATTATGCTTCAGGAGATTCTACATCAAAACTTCATGATAACCTGGTTGCTGTATTTGCAGAAAGTGATATATATATCACTAAAAATATAGCGGCAAAAATAGGAGCACGGGCCGAGCATTCCTCCCTGTTGAACCAGTCCAATCTTGCTCCCCGGGTCAGCCTCGCCTATCGATTCGCTGGTGGAGGACAGATCAATATGGCTTATGGCATTTTTTATCAAATCCCGGAGATTACTTACCTGGCTTTAAATAGGGATTTAAATTTTACAAGCGCCACACATTACATTATCAATTACCAGAAAAAAGAAGGTAACCGATTCTTCAGAATGGAGGCCTATTACAAAACTTACAACGACCTGGTTACTACTTATCCCTCTTATTCTAATAAAGGAAATGGTTATGCGCGGGGCGTTGAACTGTTCTGGCGTGATAAGAAGACGTTTAAAGATGTCGATTACTGGATCACGTATACATATCTTGATACGAGGCGAAAATATTTGGATTTCCCATACGCAATTTCTCCTTCATTTTCCACGCCACATACGTTTTCCGTTGTTGTAAAGAAATACTTCCAGGATATTAACCTGAGTGCAAATATGGCGTATACACTCGCAACCGGAAGGCCCTATTATGACATTCAAACCACTGAATCAGGCAGCCCGTTCATTTCTGATAAGGGGACAACCAATGTATATAATGTAATGAACCTGAGTTTTGCTTACCTGTTTTCAATATTTCCAAAATGGAAGAACAAAGAATTCTCAGGGATCGGCTTCGGATGCAACAACGTATTTGGAACCAAAGAAGTATTCGGCTACTACTACAGTTATAATGGCATGAATAAAATGCCGGTGACCCCGCCTGCCACCAGATCTTATTACATCGGCCTGTTTATGAATTTTGGTATTGACAGGCGCAATGATTTTATCAATGAAAATTTATAATACACACAAAAATTAAACAATGGAAAAAATAAGTTTATTTATCGCGGCGGCATGGATGCTCTGTTTTTCTGTGCAGGCACAGGACCCCGAAATGCTGGCAACTGTTACGAAACTGGATCAGGCGAATACAGTAAAGGAGTATCAGCAATTGGCGGGTGATTTTGAGGCCATCGCCCAAAAGCAGAAAACTGAATGGCTTCCCTTTTATTATTCCGCATTTTGTAATGCCAGGATCGGCTGGCTCTACCAAAATGACGGCGAGAAGATAGAGCCCTTTGCAGACAAGGCAGAAAAAGATATCAGGAAATCGGAATCTCTGCTCGACACAGCTGTTCAAAAAAAGGAATTGTCGGAAGTTTATTGTGTTCTGAGCATGGTAAACAGATCCAGGGTATTCGTAAACCCCATGAGCTACGGAAGCCAGTATGGACCGGTCGCTGCCAGGTATACCCAACTTGCTTTAAAAACAAATCCAGACAACCCAAGAGCCAATTACCTGGAAGGATGGACCAAATATTCCACTCCAAAACTATGGGGTGGTGACAAAAAGAAAGCCAGGGAATTGCTGGAGTTGGCAAAACAACAATTGGGGTCAGCTCCGCCTGCTGGTATCAATCCACATTGGGGAAAAAAGGAAGTGGATGAATTGCTTAAAGAGTTAAAGTAAAAAATTTATAAAAATCATTAAAAATTCAAGATCATGTTTATCGGATTGTTCATTTTAATTCGGGTAATGTTCGCTGCCAGTATGGTATTTATTATCGGATATGTATTTGGTTCTTTTTCTAAAAATGCCACACTCACAGTGATCACAAAAATTGCAGCAATATTGGTAATTGTATTATTTATCGGAGCCAATATTTTCGCATTTCGTTTTGCAGGTAGCCCTTGGCGATTTCATGGAACGCAATATAGTTGTTGGTATGACCGAAGCGATTCAACTTTTAAAAAATAGATCAAATTGAACATCTAAAAATTTATATATGGAAATTAGAACTTCAGAATCCACCGGGACATCAAAAGGAAACAGCCATTATGGCCCTCATTTGGGTATCGTGGCAATCGTATTTGTGATTTTATTTGTTAGCAGCCTGATTATTTCCGGAGTAGGGACAAATGGAGCTTCTTTACCAAGACCAGACTGGCCGGAAGATTTAGTCAGGAATTACTTTAATCAATTTGGGTCGGTGGTTCGCATCATATCATTTTTGCAATTTAGCTCGGCCATTCCTCTGGGAATTTTCACTGCGACCGTGACAAGCAGATTGAAATTTCTGGGAATAAAAGCAGCTGGAGTAAATATTGCACTGTTTGGCGGATTTACTGCCTCAATATTTTTGGCGGTTTCGGGCCTTATCAGTTGGGTGATGTCACAGCCGGCAATGGCTACAGCTGGAAGTCCCATCCGTGCTTTCCAATTATTCGGATTTGCAAGCGGAGGCGTCGGACATGATGTAGCATTTGGATTGCTGCTGGCGGGCGTTTCAGTAACATCAGGTTTTGCCAGGTTAATCCCGCGGTGGCTTGGTTGGTTAGGGATCATCACGGCTGCTTTCGCTGAATTGTCATCCCTTAGCCTGGTTTTTCCCGGCCTGTCCTTTTTTATTCCATTAGGCAGATTCCCTGGCTTTATCTGGATGATAGGTGTTGGATTCACTTTATCGAAATCTAAAAAATTAACTTCGCCATGATTTAATTTTTGATCTATATAGTCCGTCACCAATCCCCGGCAAACCCACCGAAATCAACCTTCAGTACTTTTTGTATCGGGAAGTATCAAAATGGTTGGCCGTTGGCGGCATAACTAAAGGTAAATGGGCAAGAAACCAGCGAATTTTAGGAGATGATTAAACTCGATATATTTATGGATTAAATCGCTTTAAAAAAGCAAAATAAACAGTCATTCATTTTATATGAACGTACAGGAACAAATCAAAAAGTATATTAGCAGCCAGCCTGAACCAAAACGGAGTGACATGCAGGCGTTGCACAGGTTCATACTTCAGGTATTACCCGGATGTAAATTATGGTTCCTCGATGGTAAAAACAGCGAAAATAAAATTGTTTCTAACCCCAATATCGGATATGGATTTTACACAATAAAATATGCTGATGGAACAACCAAAGAGTTTTATCAAATTGGTCTCAGTGCAAACACAACTGGAATCTCTGTCTATATCCTTGGTATAAAAGATAAGACATACTTGGCCAAAGCGTATGGAAAAAAAATAGGCAAGGCGAGCGTGAGCGGGTATTGCATTAAGTTCAAAACGTTAAAAGATATAAATATGGATATACTTGAAGCGGCAATACGATACGGGGTTGAGCAAGGCAAACTTTCATAACTGACATAATAAAAGGTTTAATGATTAACGGTACATGCCAACAATAGGATGACGAGAAGTGCATCAATTTATTCAGACACTACATAGTAGATTTCATCTGAATGATGTTCCGGTGTTATTAATTTAGAGATAAGACTCCAAAATTTATCTCCATTTGGCATTTTCGACATGAGTTCCTGGCCTTTGGCTGAAGCTTTTGGAATATCATCCCAGTCTTTCAACTCACTTATGATTAACACTTCCCTGCTATCATGCCCATAGTAGTGCCTGATAATTCTTGTATTAAGGAAAAATGGATTTTTGTCATAATAATATTCTTTATAAATTTTAATCAATGAATCGATATTTGTATTCATGTTTTCAGCGGTAACGTTCAGGTAGCCGGTAAATACCAGACAAACTTTTCTGGATTGTGAAGTTTCCTGCGCATTTGCATGTGCAAGTAAAATAAATACGGTTACAGAAAATAATATGATCTTTCTCATGATGATTATTTTAAAATGGTTTGATAATAATTTCCTATCGAAGTTGTGTTATGTATGCGGCTATTTTTTAAAATACCCGACGAATGGTCTTTCAAAATCGTCAAACAGTTTTTGATTAATAAATTTTACAACAAATCATAACCCGGGTTTTTTAATTCAGGTATAAATTGATAAGTAATACTGTTGCCAGTAAAAGAAGCAGGATCGAAAGGGCCAGAAAAATAAAGGGAATCCATTTCTTCTTTGATTTTGCTCTCATGGGCAATGATTTCTGGTCAAAGGTGAGGGCATAAAAAAACGCCCGTTAAATTATTCGACGAACGTCTGTTTTAAATCGTTAAAAATATATCAGGCTGCCGGGGATATCCAGCTAAGGATAGCCTGCAACCTGTTTGAAACTTCCTGCTGAAAATGAAGATGTACATTGATTTTGCCTGCCAGGTCTGCAGCAATCTGAAGACCCAGCCCGGATGTATTACTGTCCACACGTGAATCAGTTAATCGTCTATTGAGTGAATCGGCAACTTCCTTTTCTGAAAAATTCGTTATCAATATCGATTGACCGGAAACATCAATATGCACAGGCTTCGTTTTATCGCCATACCGGACGGCATTTTGCAATAGATTCCTGAATATGACGGTTAGAAAATTTTCATCAGATGACTGTGTAAAATTATCGGGAACACGGTTTTCAATCACAAGGCCCTCGTTTTCATACTGATCTTTCACCAGGCTGATTTCCCGATCGATCAGGGTTTTAATTTTTACGGGAACGAACTGCGGATTAAAACTTTGCATCTGACTTTTACTCCAGATCAAAAGATCCTCCATGGTTTCCAATACATTTTCTGAAGCCTTTTTTAATCGCTCACCGTGTAGTTTTCCGGCTTCTTCGGACAATATATCGGGACTTTCTTTTTGCAATTGAAGAAGTTGCACAATTTTACTGATTGGAGAACGAAGGTCATGGCCGATAATTCCGAAAAGTCTGGCCTTGGTTTCATTTGCTTCTGCCAGATGCTGATTCATCTGGTCCAGCCGTTCATTTTTCTCATTGAGTACCTGGTTAAGTTTTTCCTTGCTCCGGTAATTAAAGTAAAACAAAAGTGAGATTACGCCCAATGCTGCTAAACCAAGGATGAGCAGTTGCCGCTGATGGGAAGCGCTTTGCAATTCAAGCATCCTGAGCCTGTTTTCCTTATCAAGTGATTGGATCCGCTGTTCTTTTTCATTGGTCTGGTAATGAGTTTCAAGATCTGCAAATGTCCGGGATAATTTTTCCTTTGTAAGACTATCCAGTGAGCTGACATATTCCTCATAATACTGTAGGCTTGCCTTGATATTACCTTTCCCTTTTTCATTCAGCGCCATGAATTTTAAAATATTCGTATATAGTTCTTTACTGAATTGTTTTGCAACCGGCATGGCTGGAGTCAATATTGCAATGGATTGATCAAATTTTCCCGTTTCTTCCAGCCACCTGCCCCTTACCATTTGCAACTGAAAAGTAAGTAATGGTGATTTTATGCGGGTTACTATGGAATCTGCCTTCGTCAAAAAAGGCAGAGCTTTTTCATACTGCGCCTTATTAATATAATATAGCGCAATGTTCAAATCTGATGAAACGACTTCCGAAGGAAACATGGGATTCTTCCTGGTTTCTGTTTCTAACCTGGCATCATAGTACAAAGCTGAATCAATATTTCCAGAGCTGGTATAGGCTTCCACAAATGAACTTAAAAGCCTGTTACTGACATTCGGCGACACGGATGCAAAGCGTTCTCCCTTGCGCAGGGCATCCAGGCTTTTATCCACCATTTCCGTATTCAGATACAATTTTGAAAGCATATCACATTGAATGGCATAATCAAATTTCTTTTTTGCGTTCTGCGTTGTGTCGACTTCTTTTTCCCGCAGCTCAATACTCTTGATAAAATAATCCTGCGCCGTGCTGTAATAGGACTTTTGCTGGTAATAGCTTCCCAGTGCATAATACAGATCCTGCAGGAGGGCAACATTATGGGTTGTGTCCGCAATCGACTGCAGGATATTTTTACAGGATTCCACTTTGTCGGCCTGCTGTAACTGAAAATTGACAGGAATGAGGGCCACACAGGCTTTGGTGATCTGTTGGGTGTTATGTCCTTTTTGTGCATTGTCCAGGCTTTGGTAAAAATAATACTGTGCACTGTCGAATTTAACCTGATAATAATTTCCGATGGCGATATAAAAAAGGAATTTTGAGCGATTTGTATATTCTTCCGGTTTCGTCATTTGCAAACCTTTCGAGGCGGCCTGTTGCAATTTTAGATAAGTGTCTGCAGCGCCGGTGCTGTTTATTCGAAGCGATTCACAATAATCCAGCAGGGCCTTTATCTTTCCTGCCTGCTCGGGCAGTTTAGTTAAATCCGGTTCCTGGGCACATAATATCCCGGAATAAACCATCAAAAAAGCAATACATATCAGGCGGTAAAAAATGATTTTCATAAAAACCGTTTTTTTTAGAATTTTCCGTTTAGAGAATCCTTAAATGATTTACCTAAAGGCAACTCAATCGTCCCAATATAAATTTTATTTCCTCTGACTTCTGTTATTTTGTCCAGGTTCACTATATAACTTCGGTGAATACGCACAAATTTCTCAGCAGTCATTTTTCCAAGCATGTTTATGAAATGGGGCTAATACTAAATACTGTTTGCCAGCGAGTATTATCCGGGTATAATCTTTCATAGCCTCCAGGTATAAAATATCGTGAAGATGCAGGCGGTGTTTTTCATAGCCCTGTTTGATAATAATATAATCTGTTTCCTGCTCTTTGTCGAATGCGAATGCTTTGTCACGCAATTGAAAGAAATCCCGCAGCCTCATGGCGCAACGTGCAAACCGTTCAGTGGATAAAGGCTTTATCAAATAATCAAACGCCTCCATATCATAACTGTCGACCGCAAATTCGGGATGGGATGTGATGAATATCGGAACCATCGATTTGTTCCGGGACATTTTCACCAGCTCCAGACCGCTGATATCCGGCATTTCGATATCAACAAAAATAACATCAGGATGAAGTCTGTTTATCAATTCGGCAGCCTGCAAAGGGTGAGGACAGGAGGCAACCATTTTCAAAAAGGGGAATTTTTTAATCTCACATTCAATAGCCAGGCGGTCAATTTCATCGTCGTCGACTATCAGGTATTTCAATGAGTCGGGCATATGCTGGAAGTAGGTAAGGTTTCCAAATCTAATGAAATTGAAGGAGATATGGGAAGGAGGGAATATTCTTTTTAGCCTTTTTTGGTCGATTTTAAAAGGATGTTTGACGATTAATTCCCGGGTTAATGAAATGATCGGGGAAATTTGATGCAGCAAATTAATCTAATATCAAAAATCGAATATACATTTATACAAAAGGTTAGCGGCTCTATAAAATGAAAAAATTATTAACCATCGGATCTTTTATGCTTTGCCAGATTCTTTTTAATAAGAGTTTAGCCCAACAACCTCCCGGGCTTAAGAATTCAAAGACAATAGAGCTTTTCGATGCGATCCGTTCTGGTAGTTCAGATGAATTAAATAAAGCATTGGCGAATGGGGCAAATGCCAATGATTCGTTGACGGGCTATTCGGCACTGATGGTCGCCGCGCTGACTGGAACCGCAGCCCAAATGTCGATACTGATCAGTCATGGTGCCAACGTAAATTATCAGAACGCAGATAGTATCACGGCATTATGGCTATCTGTGCCCGACATGGATAAAATGACGCTCCTGTTGAATCATGGTGCTGACATCCATCATAAAATAAATGGATATGGCATTCTGGTTAAACTGTGCATGATACCAGGAACGACACATATATTTCAATTTCTATTGGAAAGGGGAGCCAATCCACTTCAAAGTAGCCCGGATAATATTTTATTATATAATGCTGCAGCAACAGGGGATACTGCACTGCTTGGATTTCTTCTCCGTTTGGGTTTGAAGGTAAATGACACGACCAGTTTCGGGGAAACGCCCATCAACGCAGCGCTGTCATTTCGAACACCGGCAACATTAAAGATGCTGGTAGATTATGGAGCGAATGTCAATTACCAAAACCTGCACGAGCCAAACCTGCCTGCGTTAATCGGATTTACACCGCTCATGAATGCTGCCATAGCGAATGACAGGGAATCGTTTCTTTTTCTGCTGGATCATGGCGCCGATCCAAATATTCGGAGTAAAAACGGAGTCACCGCATTGATATTATTGCAACAGTCCGATTCCGATGATCCGGAAATGACATTGACGCTGATCAAACACGGAGCAAGGGTGGGAGATAAACAACCGGACGGATCTGATGCCTTATATTTTGCAAAGCAAAAAGGAAATACCCCTACAGTAGCACTACTTCAAAAATATCTGCACCAATGAAAAAGCGTTCACTCTTCACCATCTCGATACTGGTAGTATTCATGATTTTCATGAATCTTTTAGTGAGCTGGAAGAATATACCAGTCATTGTAAGCGATTCAGATATCCGTCAGTCAGTAAACAAAAGTTTTCTGATACTTGAAAAAAGTGGATACCTGTTTACCGAGCGCAGTCGTTTTAAATGTGCCGGGTGCCACCACACAACGTTAACATCGATGGTCGCTGCTTTAGCAAGGGGAAAAGGAATACCGGTGATTGACTCATTTTCGGATCAGAGGGTCGCGGCGATGATCCGGAATTTAAAATTTGCCAGCAACCCGAACCTGATCGACAAATTCCTGACAATCAATTTCAATGCGCCCTACACACTACTCGGCCTCTATGCAGAAAATTATCCCCCGGGTATCATTACAGATATCTCCGTCGATTATACAATAAGCCAGGCAAAGCCCGATGGCAGTTTTCTTACCGAATCAGGAAGGGTGCCTTTAGAGTCGGGCGATATCCATTGTACTGCCTTCTCCATACATTCCATTCAACTCTATGCTTCAGCCGCTAAAAAACTTCGCGTGGATACGTTAGTAAAAAGGACCCTTCACTGGCTCGAAACTCAAAATCCAGATCAGCAGCAGGAAATCGTATTTCAATTGCTGGGTATGCAATGGTGTGGAAGCAGTCATGATCAAAAACTTCCTGTAGCGCAGAAATTGTTTGCTATGCAACATGCAGATGGCGGATGGTCACAATTGACCACACTCGGATCAGACGCCTATGCAACGGGTCAGGCCCTGTATGCACTCTGTGAAAGCGGGATGGCGAAGCCATCGGATGAAGTTTATCAAAAAGGCATAAACTACTTGCTAAAAACGCAGGAGTCTACGGGTGTCTGGTATGTACAGACCCGGTCCTACGGCATTCAACCATTTTTCTCGAGCGGTTTTCCACCGAATGATGAAAGTCAGTTCATCTCTGCAGCCGCCACCAATTGGGCAGATCTGGCGTTACTTGAAGCGCTGCCGGATAAAGTAAAATAAACCTTAGTCATGAAAAAGGCTGCATTGTTACCGGTGCTTATCCTGTTGATTGCCGGATTCTCTTCATCATTGACAGAAAAAAAGAAAGACCTCTCCAGGATTGTTTCAAGGATCACGCAATTATATAGCAGCCGGGTGAACTCTTTAGATTCCTTCCTGCAAACATACCCACATTATTTTTATGACAGCAGCTTCGAAATACGGGAGAAGAAATATGAAGAGTTGGCTTTTTATTTCCGGCAGACAGCCGGTTTTATCATCTATTTTGAACCAAATCTTTATTACAGTAAACTAACCGGGCCCTTCCAGTTTCACAAAAATGATAAAAAAGGGTTTTATAATGGATTGCCTGATGCCTGGTTATTCCAGGGTCCGATAGGTAATGAGCCGGATAGTATGCTGTTGAAGTATTTTAGCAAACAGGACAGTCTTGACCAGAATGAATTTATCAATCAGGCAGTCGTCAGTTATCGGAAAGCACTTAAGGATTGCAATTATACAGAACACCTTGATAGCATGAATGAGTCCGTACTCTTTGATGCACTTCGGAAAGAGATATTCCGAATCAGCACAATCGATATCGCCAATAGCGATTTTATTATTGAAGAAGCGGCTCTGCCGGGCCTTAATGGTTCAATGGATAGTTGGTTATTATTTGCAGGAGAACTTGTAAGTGAATTACCGGTTTCTAAAAGTGAACTGAAAAGACAATGGACTATTTTATATGCCGGGACTAAACAATATTTGGCGGTTAATAAAGACTTCCATTCTTTCAATCGCATGTATTTTATAAAAAATTACCTGATTCCATTGTCCGGGTTTTTAAATGATATGCAGGTTGCATTCGAAGTACCCTTTCTCAGGAAAAATTCTGCTCTTAAATCGGATGCAAGGTATATTTATGATAAGGATGTGTTCAATGCCGATTATTTTGCACCTGATAAAGAAGCTTATTTTTCTCCTGAAAAAGCCCGGCTCGGTGAATTATTATTCTTTGATCCTGTTTTATCAGATAACAACCAGAGAGCTTGCGCTTCCTGTCATAAGCCGGCAATGGCATTTACAGATGGCAAAACAAAAAGTGTTGCTTTTGAATTTGATACCCTGCCACGCAATTCACCTACGGTTATCAATGCCGGCTTTCAGAATCGGTTATTTTGGGATCTTCGGGCCGGTTCGTTGGAAGATCAACTGGATTCTGTTGTCAATAATGTAAGAGAACTGCACAGTTCCTTCTACAGAGTGATTGATAAGCTGAACGCCAGTCCCGAATATGTCAGTCTATTTCATAAGGCTTTTCCGAACACTAAAAGGACAGGTATTACGCGGGCATATGTAAAATATGCAATTGGTGTTTATGAAAGGACCCTGACAGGATTAAACAGCCGCTTTGATCAATATATGCAGGGCGATGTGACTAAATTGAGCCAGGAAGAGATCAACGGATTCAATGTTTACATGGGAAAAGCAAAATGCGGCGTTTGTCATTTTGCTCCGTTATTTAATGGATCGCTGCCACCATTTTATGATGTTTCAGATAATCATGCAATCGGCGTTCCCATTAAGGATTCGGCAGTTAAATATGTTGTTGATCCGGACCTTGGATTGATGAAAATAAACGGCGAAGGATTTGCCCGGTTTTCATTCAAAACACCAACCGTTCGCAATGTCGCGCTCACATCCCCCTATATGCATAATGGATTATTTAAGACCCTCGAGCAGGTAGTTGATTTTTATGACCATGCTGCCGGAAATAAATTCACAAAAGATATGCGGCCCGATATGACCGGGCTGCCCTTCTTTACTATATTGCCCGTAGAACTTAAACTCACTGATACTGAGAAAAAGGAACTTGTTTCTTTTTTGAAAACCCTTACGGATACCAGTGCATCTGCAAAAGTACCCGTTCAATTACCCCAATTTAATCCTCCTTACGCAAAACTTAATAACAGACCTATTGGTGGAGCTTATTAATATAATTAATAGAAATCTGTAGATACCAATTGGCAATTCCTGACTAATTTCAATTTTCAAATAATTTTAAAAACCATTAAACTTTTAACTATGGATACGACAAAACGAATTCTTGAACGGAGAAGGTTTTTAAAAACTTCATTTGCCGTTTCGGCTGGAATTTCAGGAATGTTGCTGTTTCCAAAGACCGGACTTTCAAATCCTACAGACTCGGATGACAGTCTGACTATCATTGGTCCGAGGAATGGATATACACCACAGATAGGAACACTTGTTTCCATGATGGCTTTTTGCAGGTCCGCAGTTGTTCGTTCTGTGAAGGGGTTGAATACCGAACAATTAGATTTTTTGCTGGATGATAAGGCAAATTCGATAGGAGCATTACTTTATCATCTTGCAGCACTTGATGCAATTTTTAATGAGATAACTTTTAAAGGCGTTGAATGGGGCAAATGGGACGACAGTTTTGCAAAAAAATATGAAACTGCTATGAATTTGGGTGAACCTGCACGAAAAGCTATAAAAGGGAATAGCCTGGATTTCTACCTTAACCTTTTGCAGGAAACCAGAGAAACAACACTCGCGGAATTTAAAAAAAGAAATGATCAGTGGATGATGATCGTTGACAAATCATGGGCCTGGGGTCCGACTAATAATTATTGTAAGTGGTTTCATGTTTGCGAACATGAATCACATCATCAGGGACAGATAGCCCTTATCAAAACGAGGGTTCCCGGTATTAAATCCTCTAATGAATAGCTTTGGGTATAGATATGAAAAAATCAATTGGTCCGCTGTTTTTTAGCTTATTCTTATGTTCATTTTTATCAGGGCAAAATCCGCTGTCGGCGGGTGAACATTTTGCTCTTATAAACGGAATTCAATTGCATTATTTCGTAAGCGGAAAGGGTCCAGTCTGCCTGTTCCCGTCTCCGGGCTGGGGCCCGTCTGTGGATATGTATCAACGTTCATTGGTTCCTATGGAAAAGTTTTTTACGATGGTTTATTATGATACCCGCATAAGTGGGCAGTCCTCCGGTCCCGCGGATTCTACACGTTATACCATGGAGGACTTTGCTATGGACATGGATTCATTGAGAATATATCTTCGACAGCCAAAGGTTTGGATCATGGGGCATTCGGCTGGCGGATATCAGGTCTTATATTACGGTATTCGTTATAATAATCATTTAAATGGCATCGTTGCGATTGATGCTATGATCGGAAGGGATAGCCTGTACCAGGCCGAATTCATGAAAAATATAATGAAACGAAAGGAACAGCCTTATTTCGCCAGGGGCACTGCGCTCTTTAGTGGGAAAGATACCACCCCATATAAACTCAGGGACCAAATGATGATCATCATACCTTTTTATTTTCATGATACAGCCAAAATTGAACGGCTGGTACAGTTTGTTGATATAAACAATCCGTATACATTCAGCGACAAAGCTTATAAGTACACAGCAATTTCTCATTTTCAGCGGTTTTACCTGTTCCCTGACCTGAACAAAATAAAAGTTCCTGTGCTCCTTATCGTAGGAGACGATGATTTTATTTGTGATAAGACTTCACAGACTGACCGGGCAATTAAAATGATTCCTTCATCGACAGAAATAGTTATCAAGGATGCCGGACACTTTCCCTGGATAGAACAACCCAAGCAATTTTTTGACCAGTCAGCAGAATGGCTGACGAAACAAAATCTGGGTACGCATAATTGAGGCGTCGTTACCAATCCTTCACCAATTCCCGGCAAACCCACTGAAATCGCGTTCTATGGCTGGAGCGATTGCAACGGGGACATCGAAAGTGTTTTTACAAAAGATGAATTACTTGAAAATGTTAGTCTGTATTGGTTTACCGGGACCATTCATTCTTCTATCAGGCTTTATAATGAAAATAGCAAGGCGCCTTTGCATTTTTCAAAAGATGATTTTATAAATATTCCTGTGGCCATTGCTAGATTTCATAAAGAAGATCCATTCCCGTCACGTAAGTTTATAGAAAGAGGTTATAATATTCAACATTGGACAAATCTGCCCAAAGGCGGACATTTTGCCGCAATGGAACAACCAGCGTTATTGGCAAACGACATCATACAGTTCGCAAAGAACCTGGAACTCCATAATTAACAGATGTAATAATTTCGGATATGCATTCACCTGGTCTATATACACAATTGATCCCATCAGTAAATGCCCGCACGATGGCTGTACCCCTCGGATGATAATGTTAAGTTCTTTGCTCATATCTCCACGTTAAGCAAAGAGGCGGGCACCGATATCCCTTTTTACTTCTGAAGATCCCAGAATTTCCGTCAGGGTACCTGTAGCACGCCGGCACCAGATTTCAAACTGGAAAAGACGATCCTTTGCAGCACAGTACCCCTGCGTAAAAAGCAGATCGTGTTCATTCCGGGCGTAGATATGGTTCATTCCCCATTTGTCCCGGATAATTTCCACAGCGGAATCCAGGCCCTTTACCCTCAGGGTTTGAGTTGCTTGGCTGTTTGCGGAAAGATG
Source organism: uncultured Bacteroidota bacterium (assembly GCA_963730425.1). GTDB lineage: Bacteria > Bacteroidota > Bacteroidia > Chitinophagales > Chitinophagaceae > Puia. The sequence goes on from CAVSRV010000006.1 coordinate 23,768, forward strand.
ACTGAAAACTTCAATAACCATGAAGAAAATGGCTGGTCCCATTTTATTTTTCAACGTTGTGCTTTATTATCTTACGGTGTATTGGTCACAGTCACTTGTTAATTCTGTGGCCAGTGAAACTGCGTCGATGATCTGGAAATGGATACGAAATGTCGTTCCTTCCGAAGAGGCTGGTACATTGCGAAATAAATTTTCCATTCCATTTCCCAAGACATCCGTGTGAATAGGTTGAGAAACCAGTCCCTTACCCAGTGTAAGCCAGGCGGTACTGGTGCAGTCATTGTCTGTTATGGGATTTACAGCCCTTTGCAATAAATAGTCATGATTGGGTGCAAGGTTGAAAACCCAGGTGTCCAGTGTTATCGTAAGGGGAACGTTCGGATCCTGGCGAAACTTAATAAAGCCAAAACTGGAAATTTTGCTGTCAAATTTCAGTGTCTCACTGGAATGAAGCTTGACATCGAGATCATATGGACTCAGTTCTTCTTTGGGTATTGTCTTGTCGCAGGCTATAAAGGCAGTTATTAATAATAAGATCAAGGCCAATCTGGCCGTAATCAATTTTGGAGCATTTATTCGCATAAAGAATATTTTAAGGTTTAAAAAAAATTATTAATCTGTATGTCGTCAGAAGAAAGTGATTGAAAAGTGAATAATAGGATACGGGAAACGTATTTTCGGATTGTGCGAGAAAGGACTAAAATTGTCGGAGCGGAAAAGTAAATATGCACAGTAAGACACCAGAGTGAAATGCGAATGAGAAGTTATGAGTTTTTTTGAATATGTCAAGGAAATGTTAAAGAAAGTTCCAAATAAAGATGAATTGATTTATTTTTCAGGATTTCATTACCAGGGAGATGTAAATCCACCTGCCCCCAAAACCTATAATTTGGTGATAATTAAAATATTAAAGTAGTCCAGACGTCATGGACTTCTTTAAGAATTAACGATTGGGGAAATATGGGAAGAATCCATGAAGTAAGGAGATATGAACAATCAGTGAATAAAGACTATGGTAGCTCTTTGTCTTTTACATGCATGGAAAGATTATCACTGAGCGCAATTTTTAATTCCTTAAAAGAATCGGTTAATTCGATTTCCACGTTCCTTAGTTCACTTATGGGAATATCTGTATAGTGAGAGTCGATTAAAAGCAGCAGCCTGAAGGTTATGAACCAACCGTTTCAGTAAATACAAAAAAGACCAATGGTAAGGTAGAAATCCGGATAATGGATAATGGCAACGGCATTCTGCAAAAAGTATTGGATAAGATCTTTCAACCTTTCTTCACTACCAAGCCTACGGGTCAGGGTACAGGACTGGGGTTGAGTATGAGTTATCATATAATCAAAGCACACGGTGGTGAATTGAAAGTGGAATCACGGGAGGGAGAAGGTGCTGTGTTTGTGGTTTTAATTCCAGTCTGATAGTGTAACACTGATCCATGATTTAACCTCAGTCACAAATCCGTCTGCAATTGCAGCTATTTTCCGGCGTATAATAAATTGAATTTAAATTGCAAGTGAACAGTAACTGTATCAAAAGCGTACATTTTTTATTTTCTATAAGTTCACATCTTATTGCTCTTCAGATTAATGAGTAAGTGGCATTTTTCTTGGTGCTTTGGCATGTTACTTTTAAACAACTCTTCACATTAATCCCACTATGTTAAAAAATTATTTAAAATCTGCATGGCAAAATTTACGCAGCCATAAATCCTACCTCGCAATTAATACGATCGGGTTAGCAGTAGGCATTGCAGCCTGCCTGCTTGTTTTCTTGTTAATTCAATATGAAACAAGCTTTGATAATTTTCATAAAAACAAAGAAAGCATTTACAGAGTAGTAGCTGCGACAAAAACCAGGAATGGTATGAATTATTCGAAAGGGAGTGCCTTTCCGGTCGCAGAAGCCTTGCGAATAGACTATCCGCAACTGGAACATGTTGCCCGCATATTTGGGCGGGATAATCAGCAGATAACTTTACTAAACGATAAAGCGAATGCATCGCAGAAAAAATTTAAAGAAAATGTATTTTTTGCTGAACCTGAATTTTTCGACATATTCAATTTTCCCTTCCTCGCCGGCGATTCAAAAACTGCTTTATCAGAAATAAATACCGCGGTTCTTACACAGGAGACAGCAGAGAAATATTTTGGAGACTGGCATGAAGCCATCGGTAAATTTATTAAGTATGATAACGATAAAGTTTGCAGGGTAACAGGCGTCCTGAAAAATATTCCTTCTAATACCGATTTTCCCCTGCAGGTAGTGCTTTCTTTTAAAAGTTCCCAGGGCGAAGACGGTTCAACGGATTGGTCAGTTCAGGACGGATCGTTGAACACCTTCGTAGTGCTTCCAAAAAATATGTCATCAAAGCAATTCGACAGGGACCTTAAAACGTTTGTAAAAAAGTACACGCCTGCGGAATATGCGAACCATGGTTATATATTACAGTCATTAAGTAATATACACTATCAGGGCGAGTTTGGAACTTATAGGGGAACCACATTCAGCAAAGCATTGATTACCGCATTAAGTTTAATAGGCTCATTTCTTTTAATTATTGCCTGCATAAACTTTATAAATCTGGCTACTGCGCAGGCGGTAAACCGTTCAAAAGAAGTAGGCATCAGAAAGGTCCTGGGCAGTAGTAAAAGGCAATTGGTTATTCAATTTTTAAGTGAAACTTTTCTTATTACGCTCGGCTCAGTTGTTATAGCAATCCTGATTGCATTTATTGCATTGCCAGTGCTCAACAATCTCTTGCAGATTTCACTGGGAATACAAATCAGTTTTCCTTTGATTGCATTTTTATTCGGCATAATTATTATTGTTACATTTTTATCAGGCTTCTATCCTGCCATTGTTTTATCGGGATTTAATCCCATCAAAGTACTTAAAAGTAAATTTACCAGCACGACTGCGGGCGGACTTTCTATAAGAAGAGTGTTGGTTGTTTTCCAATTTACAGTTGCGCAGACTTTTATTATAGGAACATTGATTGTTGTGAGCCAAATGAATTTTTTTCAAAATGCTTCTATGGGTTTTGATAAGGATGCAATCGTGACGGTCCCTATGGCGAACGACAGTGCACGCCTGTCAAAAATGGATGTGTTAAAAACACAATTGCTGCAACAGGCCGGGATAAAAAATGTGAGTATCAGCAGTTTTAGCCCCATGGATCAGGCGTCCTGGGACGGTGATTTTAAATTTGATAATGCCGTAAAAAAATCAGACTTCAACCCCGATTTTAAATGGGCAGATGCTGATTACTTTAAAACGTACAATATTCAATTCGTCGCGGGCGGACCGTATAGTCAGGCTGACACTATAAACGGATTTGTGGTGAATGAACTGATGGTGAAAAAATTGGGCTTTAAAAATCCCGAAGATATTCTAGGCAAAAGGATAAATATTTTTGACGGAAATATAGTTGCACCCGTTGTTGGAGTGGTAAAAGATTTCAACGGCAACTCGCTTAAAAAAGAAATGAAGCCTATAGTGCTTGGTTCATGGAAATTGGTATATCGGTCATTCAACATTAAAATACAACCGCAAACTGCAAAGCAAACTTTAGCAGCAATAGAAAAGCTTTGGAACAAAACTTATCCTGATTTTGTTTATGAATACCAGTTTCTTGATGAGAAGATTGCCAGCTTTTACAAGCAGGAAAACGAGCTCTCGCAATTGTTTAAAATATTTGCAGGTATTGCCATATTTATTTCCTGTCTTGGCTTGTATGGCTTTGTTTCATTCATGGCAGAGCAACGTACCAAAGAAGTAGGCATTAGAAAAGTATTAGGCGCATCAGTAAGCGGGATCGTTTATTTATTCTCAAAAGAATTTACCATGCTTATTGGCGTTGCATTTTTAATCGCAACTCCATTGGCTTATTATTTCATGCATCAATGGCTCCAGCATTTTGCATACAGAATAGACATTGGTGTTGGAATATTTTTATCAACCATTCTTATTTCTGAAATTATCGCGTGGCTTACTGTAGGCTATCAGGCAATAAAAGCAGCTATTGCAAATCCCGTTGAAAGCTTAAGGACGGAATAGCATTTTTCCCCCGATTTATCGGGTCATCTCAATTGATTTGAATCATTTTGTCCAAAGTCTTGGTTTATAGAAAAAATTTGTATAGATTGGTTTAACAGTGATAATTTTTTCAACAACTCTTTCAACCAGCTCTTTAATTCTACCCTTCTAAAAAGTGGAATTTTGAGATGCAGGCGCTTTTCTTTCTACGCACTGCACCGGGAATTGTTCAACTGCCAAAATAAAAGACCACCCAACGCACCCCTTTACGCCGAAATGGATTCTACTCCGGCCTGCCTGAAATTAAGCTACACCCCTTTGTACCTATTCTCTGAGTTTCTGAGGAAAAATGATTTTATTCTTTTCATCCTTTAAATTTTATTTTATGAAACACAGTTACAATGTTGGTGCGTGTAGGTCCATACTCCTTATATTAATTCTTGTTATTCTGAATAATGTTGCGATGGCGCAGGTACCACAAGATACCGTCAAGCCAAAAGTGGATACTGCCACAACCATGCATGCCGATACTACTAAGCCCGCGCAAACTGCACCTGCTGCAACTTCAACCACCAGTACCAATGAAAATGCAGCGAAACATAAGCAATTTGATGTTTATGCGGGTGTAAATTCTAATACTATGTCTGGTTCCACGGTTAGCTACAACGCCAATTCAGGTACTGGCTACCAGATAGGAATCGCCTGGCAAAAAGGTAATTTCACTTATTGGAAGGTTGGACTTAGATATAACTATGCTGTTTATGCTTTCAACAGTCTGGCAACTTCCAAAGATACGGGTGATCTCAAAGTTCAGGCCCTCGACATTCCTCTGAGTTTTGGCGTTAACTTTCTGTCATTTGCGAAGATCATTTCTCTTCGCGCATATATCAGCGCCATGCCTTCTTTTACACTGGGTGTTAGCGATAATCGCTTTGGTGTCAGCAAGGGCGATGTCAATTCATTTATTTTTTATGGTCAGATAGGAATTGGGGCAGATATTGGTCCTTTATTGATCGATTTGGGATATAATTATGGAACACAAAGCCTCATGAAGAATTCTACCAGTAGCACTAATCCAGGCCAGCTATATCTGAATTTGGGATTCAGATTTTGAAGAATTAAGGTCGGTTCTTAAATAACATAAAGTGAAACGGGAATTGCAATTTTCCCGAAACTAAAACTTATGTATTTTATCGAATCAAATACTTACCTTAATATCACTATTACCGTTACCTCAGTTTTTTGATTCTAAGATTGGATTTTTCTTCAAAAAATTTCTTTCCATAATAAGCTGACCAATGAAAAATTTCCTTAAACCGAATATCTATTGGCTGTTTGCTTTTATTCCCATTGCCATTTTTCTGGAACATAGTCATGCTTCTGCACCGCTGATTTTTTTCTCCGCAGCGCTTTCCATCATACCAATTGCCCGGTTGATTGGCAACTCAACCGAACAGCTTTCCTCATACACGGGTGATGCGGTCGGCGGTTTGCTCAACGCAACCTTTGGTAATTTGCCAGAACTAATCATTGCCATCATCGCGCTTAATGCCGGATTGCATCAGATGGTGCTGGCCTCGCTGGCAGGAGCTATTCTTGCCAATTTGTTGCTGGCCATGGGGATGGCTTTTTTGGTGGGGGGTATGAAATTTCATAATCAGGATTACAACCCCATTGGTGTTCGGGTTTACAGTTCGATGATGATGATAGCCGTTATCAGTTTAACCATACCAAGTGGCTTTCATATTTTCATGGCCGATAAAGCTCCTACGGGAAAAGAAAATATACTCAACCTGAACCTGGCAATTATTTTATTGATCGGATATGTGTTGTATCTCTTTTTTATGATCAAGACACATCCGGATTTTTTTAAAAGTCAGGGTAGCGGAGAACACGCAGATGAACATGAAAAAAGATGGTCACTCACCCGTGCGCTGGTTACTTTAGTGGTTGCATCCGTTTTGGCTGCCTTCATGAGTGAAGTGCTGGTGGGTGCTGCTGAAGAAACCGGGAAAGTACTTGGCATGTCGGATGTGTTTGTCGGGGTAATATTTTTGGCGATCGTTGGTGGGGCCGCCGAAAGCATTTCTGCGGTAACCCTGGCAGCCAAGAACAAAATGGATCTCAGCATTGGTATTTTGTTAGGCAGTTCAATACAAATCGCTCTTTTTATCGCGCCTGTACTGGTAATCCTGAGTACATTCATTGGTCCGGGTCAATTGAACCTTACTTTTCCACGGTCATTAATTGTGGTTTTGTTCCTGACAGTCATCCTGGGGGCTATGATCGCCGGTGACGGACGCTCTAACTGGTATAAAGGTGTTCAGCTGATTATTGTATACCTGATCATGGGCATGATGCTCTATCTTATTCCAACTGTTTGATAAGTGATCACAGCTTCATAACTTGAGCCCTGCCCTAACGGTCCTATGGTAGCAAAGCATTTTTACTTTTTTTGGATTATCATTTTCGTAAATACTCATTTATTTGCCCAGAATAACTCTACACAGCTTTGGAGTGATTTTACTGTAACCAAGCCCTTACAAAACAGGTTTTCATTTGATTGTGAAGTTTCTTATAGAACCAGTCTGAATAACAACGACTGGCGTAGTTTGAATATTACCCCAAAAGTTGAGAAGTCTCTCGGTAAGCATTGGGATCTTCTGTTATATCTGGGTTCAATAAATACACTTCAGCAACAGGACTACAACACCTGGGAATTAAGGCCAAGTCTTGGTGCCAGATTCCATTTCACGCCAGTAAAAAAATTACTGGTCAGGATTCTTGGAAGATTTGAATTCAGAAACCAATATACATTTGAAGTCAACACCTGGGATTTCAATTTCAGAACCAGGTATCGGTTGGAAGAAATCTATTTTATCAATGGAGAATCTTTTGAAAAGAATAAGTTGTGGTATCTCTTATCTGATTTGGAATTATTCTTTTCGACCGACAAAGAACTGGAAGAAAGGTATTCTGACCGACTATTATTCAGGCTGGGGTTAGGATATAAATTAAGCGATCGCTGGCGTTTTGAAACCATTTATACCTATCAATATTCTAAAAATACGATTACAGGGGAATTCGGAAAAGACGACGAAGGAATTTTACGACTCAGGGTAAGATATTATATGAAGTAAAGGTTAACCGCCACAAACCCGCCCGACTCGCGGGGCTGAATGCCGGTGAGCTCACCGGAAATTCCTGGATAAAACTTCACTATTTTCAGATAGTGCCCGGTTAACTTTGTAATGCTTCCAACATTTTACGAAATTCAGATAGAATGAACACCAGCCCCATCAACGAGGCACAACGTAACGCTGCAATAGCCGCGGGTTTTTCTTACCTGATCACATTCGCAGTTGTAGTGTACGTCAATTTTGGTATCCACGGCCGTCTGATTGTCGATAACAATGCTGCGGAAACCGCGCAGAATATTCTCAGACACGAACAACTATTTCGGATCGGCATTGTAGGCGATCTCATTTATTGCGTCGGCGTGGTCGTGCTAACGACGGCTCTTTACGTGATTCTCAAACCAGTCAATTCGGGACTTTCCCTGCTAGCGGCACTGTGGAGACTCGTATGGGTTCTTGTCTGGCTTGTTATGACGCTTAATCTTTTTAACGCACTAAAGCTGCTCAGTGGCGCTGATTACTTACGGACATTTGAAACGGACAGGTTACAGATTTTAGCGAGGTTCTATCTCGGTTCGGGTTTTGACTATTATTATGTTGGCCTGCTGTTTGAGGCTTTGGCCTCCACTGTTTGCGGGTATCTGTGGTTCAGATCCCGCTATATCCCCCGCGCCCTGGCTGTCTTCGGACTGATCTCATCTGCATTTTGCGTGGCATGCACACTCATTTTCTACGTCTTCCCGGAATTCGACAAAACTGTTAACCTTTGGTGGTTCGATTCACCGATGGGTATATTCAATATTGTGCTGAGTTTTTGGCTTTTATTTAAAGGATTAAGACCATCTGCAGCTGCTGATCTCAGCCATCGAAATTAGGTGGGCTGGTGAATCCACTGGAAGCAACTTCACATCATACATGGTAAATAGAACCGAATGGAAAATCTTAAAGTTGAAACTTCACCACAAGTTTATGCAAGAATTGGCGGGGTGCTGTATCTGATTTTAATACTTGTCGGGATGTTTGCTGAGATTTTCGTCAGAGCCAAACTCATTGTGCCGGGAGACGCTATTGACACAGCCAATCATATTATGTCTTCTCAGTTGCTGTGGCGCTTTGGTATCGCTGCTGATCTGATTATGCATGTACTTGATATACCCATCATGCTGATCATTTATATTTTACTGAGACCAGTGAATAAAAATCTCGCCCTGCTTGCGCTGTTATTCAATTTGATACAAACCGCCGTTTTGGTTGCGAACAAATTAAATCTTATTGCGGCATTATTTCAATCGCAAAGCGCGGAGTTACACGCTCAAATGTACATTTCTCTTAAGTTGCATGATATCGGCTTTGGCATGGGTCTCATATTCTTCGGCTTCACCTGTCTTGTTAATGGGTATTTGATTTTCAGATCGGGTTATCTTCCCAGGATCATAGGTATCATGATTCAAATTGCAGGCTTATGCTATCTGACAAATAGTTTTTTACTGCTTCTTGCTCCCAAATTCGCAGAAATAATATTTCCCTCTATTCTCGTACCTGCCTTCATTGGTGAATTATCATTTTGCCTGTGGCTCATCGTGAAGGGCGTGAACGTCCAGAAATGGAAACAGCTAAACCTGGGATAGAGTCAGAAGATATGTAACTATGGAATATTGGTTGGCGGATGGCATTGACGGGATTATGGTTTATCATCATGGCGCCTTTTACTCTTCGCCCATAAATAGAAAATAAGAAATGAGGTAATCATGATGCCGGAGATCATCAACTCAGCGAAGAGATTTGTATTACCAGATGTAACCAGAGTTTCCGTTTTCCCGACGAAAACCGGAGCAGCCCAGTAATAGGGCAATTTTCTTTCACCCGAGGATGATTTTATGAAATCCAGTTTGGCTTTTTGGAGGGCCATATCCGTGGGCATGCCTTCTGAAACATATTTGTAAAATAATTCTGTGATTCTATAAGTAGATTCATTTTCAACTGCCCAAAGGTTGATAATAGAAGCGGGAATGCCCAGGGCAGCAAATCCCCGGTTGAAGCTGAACACTCCCTCACCCTGATACAGCTTCCCATTTCCGGTTTCACAGGCAGATAAAACAATCAACCGGGTGGCAGGTTTTTTTTCCGGAATCAGTTCCGATAAGTATAAGGCAGAATCGCAAAAATAGATAACCGGTTCTCCCGAACTGCTGCTATCCGCTGCATGTGTATATAATTGTATGATCCGATACCCGTCAAATAATTTCATAAAGTTGTTCCGTGATGCGCGGCTTTCAAGAAGTGTACGACTATGCGCAAAAGAAAAACTGATTTTTTCAAGCGAAACGTTGCTCTCTTAGAAGAGGAGACAACCTTAGTGAATCCGGATAGTGAACCGGGGCAAATCCCAGGAAGCTTCCTGCAGACATTGTACTATCCCTTTTAAAATCGTTTAATAAATAGCGCACCGAATAGGTATAACTTACCACATGATCGTTGAGGAAGTACTCAGGATCAGTAAGGCTTTGATTGCTGGCGAGGGCTTCAAAAGGAAAATAAATTCCATCGGGGGAAATGATCGTCTTACCTGGTAGCGGGGCTTCCGCAGGAAATATCAATTGGAATAAATCGTGACTGCATTTTATAAAACCGTTGAAGTCCCGGTTCTGCAATTCGGCCGATTTTAAATAAGCCGAATAACGGTCTACTATATTCTCATATTGATTTTTGTCTATCCTGGTGATCTGCGTTTTTTTTGAGTGGATGTTTAGAAGATAAACACCACTGTCACCCTGAAAAAATTCGAGAATGGTTTCAGTGCCAAGATTTTTCATTCCATTTTGAAGTGCTGCCAAACTCACGAAGCTGGTGTCTATCAGACTCTGATAGTACCAGGGGTTTTGTATCCTGGCCAGCTGTTCAACCCGGTCCAATTCCTGTTTACTGAAAAATAAATTCCGTTGCAGTTCTGTATATTGTCCGGAGGAAGGATCCAGTTCGCTCATAGTTTTTTCGGTCCTCAGTATCGTTCTTTTCAACATGGCCATTTCACCAATTTCTTTGTCACCGATTTTTTGTTGCCGGAGTTGATCGTGTAACAGGACTGCCCTGCTTTTTTCAAAGAAATAAAAAGCTTCCTCCGTGTTGGACAATAAATAACAACTTTCAATGGCCCGTTCATATAACCGGCGGCTGGTGAGACGCCAGTAAAGTTTGGATGAAATTTCAGTTTGTGCATTCTTCATCATATCCATAAAACGGTCTGCTGTTTTGTAGATGAGCAATGCCTGTTGTAAATCATGGTCGTCGTGATTTTGTTTGAACCGGATGAAATAGGCATCAGCCTTATCAAGCAGCAGATCGATTATGTAATAAGCAATTATATGGCTGGCCTTTTCATCGTCCCATACCCGTAACAGGTTGGTTTCGTCGATTCCGGGCTGGATTTTACCAAATGCCTGGTGGAAATAATCAAATGCCTTTTCAAAATCTCCCTGGCTGACATAGATGTTGGCGATGTTTTTAAGAATATCAATTATTTCACTATTCCTGGCATATTTCAGAGCTTCCCGGCAGGCAGCCAGGGCCTTATCATTCTGATGCAGTTTCCGGAAGTATAATTTATACCCCAGGTTATTCCAGGATGTAACATATCCGGTATCGTAACCTATTTTTTTATTATAATACAGAGCCAGCTTCATGCATCGGATGGCTTCTTTGGTATTGCCTGTGGAAGCTGCGATATCAGACTTTACATTGAACAGACTTCCGATATAAATGGCATTTCCAGAAATTAGAGATTCCCGGATGGCAGTGTCGACCAGTTGATTGGCAGTTTGATAATTTTCTTAGCGGATTAGCGAATTAATCTGAAATATTGTGTAAGTATGGTTTATACGCTAGTAAAATATCCTGTTTTCCGGCAGATATTTTCTGCCAGACTGGCGACACTTATGCAGTTATAATATTCTCCTTTTTCAAAAAGATATTCCACCTGCCAGGTTATTGCATTCATTGCATAATAAAATCCGGTCCATAAACGGATCGCCAACTGGATACAGCTGTCCATGGCTTCGATCATGCGTTTCTCCTGTGAAGTACTGTCGTAGAATATCCTGAGGTTGCTATAGTATTTGACCAGATGGGATTCGTTAATATTCGGGTTTGATAAATGGCGATGAATCATGTCCACGGCCTGGTTTGTAAAATCTATGGCGTGGGGAAAATCTTTTTGCTGGGAATATAACCAGCCAATGCGGGCTATAAGCATGGCATGTGTGGAGTCGTTTTGATAATGACAGCCCTTCACCTTTTTCAAATAACTGTTTAATTCCCGCAACTGATCATCAGTATTCACTTTGGAGGAATCGCGTAACCAGACGATCCGGTGATAAAGGAAAGCCCTGTCCGGACATTGGGCGGACAGGGCTTTGGATAGAGAAATATATAGCGTAATATAAATTAAACGCTTTATCATAATAAGTCATCATCAATTAGGCACATATTTTCCTCCCTTGGTAATTGTTTCTGTACCCACAGGAGCTGTGCTCCATTGGGCACGGCAACTCAGCAGCGTTCCGCCCTCCATAAGGCAGGCCATCATTTTTCCACTTATAAACGGTGTTGCAAAAGAGGAACCTTCATAGCCGAAACTTCGAAAAGGAACACTGAATTTACAACAACTGGCACCGCTGCCATTTTCTACCCCTACGTTTACATATTCATTTGAATAGTTTTGATAGAAGCAGGACGTTTTTGGATTTTGAATCGTAGTCACACTGATCACATTGGTGATGCTCTTGCTAAGGCTGGCTGGATCAAATGTATTTATCTTAGTCAGTTTGTTGCCATTATCTACGGTAATGCACAAACTATTTGGATTATGTGTGCCGCGAATATTACCTGCAGCAGCTAGTATCGGTATGGCAGCAGGTTTCAAGTCATTACAGAGGTGCACGTAATGCAATAATATCGGATCGTGCTTTCCCCTACTGTAATATCCAAGGCTGGCATTGACCAGGGTCGCCTTTTTTTGTACAGCATAGCTAAGTCCACAACTTACAGAAAATGTGCTTCCCTGTCCGAGTTCGTCGAGAACCTTCAAAACCATAATCATTGGTTTTGGATTACTGATATTTCCGGGTGCTCTTTCAAATTCCTGCAGCGCTATCGTTGTTACCGCTGTTCCGTGTACATGAGCATCATCATCCATCGAATATTCGAGGGGCTGGTTGTTATGATAAAATTGAAAATTCCGGATAGTAATCTTTGAATCTGGATCAGTCCATAATAATATTAACGAAATAGGACTCAAACAAATCAGGATCCAGTCCCGTATCCATAACAGCGAGGATCTTTGTCTTGTCAACGCTCTTAATGGTAAGTGGTACTTTTTTTTCAATGACATCGATATCGTATTTTCCTTCCCCCAATGGCGGGTCGTGATCTATGTGCATATTCCCGGAGACAATATCGCCACTACCTCCGGCCGGGGGTGGCTTAGGAGGTATAGTACTGCCACTGGCGCCGAGTAGATTTGGTTGCGTTAAGATTAGTCAGCCTGGGATCACATGGACAATGTACCACATGATAATCTACCTTGAAATGCCTTCCGGTAGTGCTATTATAGTGCGAGATGTGCTGATCTATTTTAGTTTCAAGTTCATTAATATAATTGCTTTTTTCCAAGTCGCTTGCGTTCTCATTAAATAATATATTCCAGTCCAGCCATCTCTTTACCGTATCGGAGCTGCCATAGACTTTGTTGCTCCTTGTTACAAGCTGATGCTGATAATTTTGTGCCAGGGAATTTAATGCGAAAACCTGCATGAACAGGATCAGGGATAAAAATATCCCTTTGCGGGAAACCAGTATCGATTTCCGTTTCAGGAGGAGGTTGTTTTTTTTCATTTGAATTTGTTTTGGATTATTGCGGGTCGCTTAGCTTAAGAAGTCTATGGGGTAGGGAATGAGAAAGCCTCCGAACCGCGCCATGTGTATAATCTATCGTATTAACTGGCCGGAGGTAAACAACCTGGAGGATTACATACTAAATATAAGGAAAAGGAAGCGTACAGTCCGTGTAACGAATCGGAGGTATATTGGTAGGCAGTTGGCGGTAGGCATTTGGCGGTTATAGTATCGATTTGAACATCAACGAGAGAGCAGACTGGCGAAATTATGGTGAGGTCAGTTAATTCTCCCGAAAATCCTGCCTGGAAAGGAACGATATTCTGATAAATCGATGGTTTTGATGTTTTTAATGAAGTTTTAAACCTCAACTTTTAGAAGTAAATTTGTTTAATACCTATTTGGTTGTATAGTTACCAGACGTCCGGTAACCATATATTCTGAACGACGAATCAGAATGGCCGGCATCAGATAACTTTTCCAAACCATTGTCCGTTAGAAATCGGCAAAATCCAATTCCGTCTTCTCCATATTCTTTCTGAAATTGAATCAGAAATCCAATTCTTAGTGACCAATTATTTTTTCCGACTAAACCCTGGTCTCATTTGACGACTCTACCTATCAAGAAAATCGCGATTCAGGTGAAAGGTTCTTTCATAGTTGTATTTCTATGGGTTGAGCTTATCGCGCTTTTAAATGGTTTGGACTTACAGGCCCAGCAAGGCAGCGGCCAGATGCCAGTTGTAAAAAATAACTTTACCAGCTTCACAAGAAAATATACAAACCGTGGAAAACTATGGATGGCAAGAAATAAGACCTACCTGCGCCATCCCGACGCAAATTATGTTGATAATTACAGCCCTGATAAGAGCGCGGTTGAACTTTTTGCAAAAAGAACGATTGATTCCAAATTCTATATAAATAAAGATACTCCGTCGATTTGTTATGCTCAACGGTCATCAGGCCCCATGCATTTCAAAAAAAATGGTCAATGGATTTCAATTGACACCCGGCTTAATCCAAAAGGCTCATTACTCTATGAAGCATCGAACCAGGAAGATCCGGTGGGTTTTGATATCAAAAGAAAATCATCCTACATCATTACTTCTGATGGCAGAACTTATTTTAACAATTGGAAATTGTATGGAAAAAATCTGAGTACTGAAACTTTATTAGCCAACGCTGACTGGACACAGTATACAGCCGGTGATGATGGAATCGCTATTAAAAATATATTTCCCGGAATCGACGTAGAAATGAAAGTGTCAGGAGGCTCAATTAAAACCAATTTTATATTACATGACAACAAATTCTCTACCTATAAAACCCTGCTGTTCAGAGATGCTTTTTTGAACGGGCATTCCGGTAATTTCACTTTTTCCAATGGATTCCATGGAAATGGTTTAGTCTCATCTGCTGATTTCCGAGTGAGTCCAGTGACTTCTTTTCACATAAAAGAAGGGGTCATGTACCAGAAGGAAAACCCATCTTCAACCTACCAGTTCATTCCGTATTATCTTGACCATAACAAATTGACACTGGCCATCAATAGTGATTTCCTAAATGCCCAGTTTAAGATGGGCGATGTAGTAATAGATCCCATGGTGCAGAGCATGGGCGTGTTGAAGAAGGCCATGATTACCGGATCGCATTCGAATCAGGATTGCAGCCTGGATACTGCCTGCGAATATGATTTTATGGTGCCCGTGCCGCCTGGGGCAACTCTTATTAATGCAATGTTCTCGTTTGGATTTACTGCAAACGCTCCCTGTGTAAGACAGGACGGCGCTTTATCATTTGCCATAAATGGTGGCTGCCTCTCTCAAAAATACCAGGGCACTGGTAACGCTACCGGAACGCAGAAATTTCAAAATCAAAACATATTATTGAACGATGGGAGCAGCCTGGCTGGCTGTTTTCCCAGCCCGGTTTGCGGTCCTCCTCTCCAAAATATTCCTTTTAGTTTTTATTTTTATAGAAAGTGCCACGGCCCTGAAGGTTGTGATGGATCATGCATTACGGCCTCCCAGGATTTAACGATAACCTTAGTAGGACGAACATTAGACTCTGCTTCCCTGAGTGCAACGCCGCAAAATAGTTGTGCAGGCGCTCCGGTGACCCTGACAGCTAGAGGGTACTACGGCATACCTCCTTACAACTTCGTTTGGCAGGGACTCCCGCAATACAATGGTGATTCAGTAATCCAGGTTAATCCTACGGCTAATACTACATATTCAGTTCAGGTTAGCAGCACATGTCCAGGTTCGGCCGGTACAACAACAAAATCAATAAACGTGAAAGTGCTCTCTAAGCCGCCTTTGCCAGTATTCACATCAAACAGTCCCGTGTGTACCGGGGGTCAACTTATTTTATCCGCACCATCCATACCTGGTACAACGTATTTTATAGAAAATCCGAGCGCAGGTTTAGGGGGTGGCCAGTACACCAGTACGGCTGTTTTTAACAATGTTACTGCTGCATATGCCGGAACCTGGATTGCCGTAGCCACCGGTGCAAATGGTTGTACTTCGGACACGGCCAGCACGACGGTAATTATCAATCCTGCTCTTTCTCCGACAGTAACGATCACTTCTTCGGCAACAAATATTTGTACAGGAACCGTAGTCACCTTTACTGCAACAGCAATCAACGCCGGAAATTCACCCACTTACCAATGGCTGGTAAATAGTAAAAAGGTAGGCACGAACAGCCCGGTATACAGCAGCAGCAGCTTTGTCAATAACGACGCAGTAAGCTGTATCATATCCGCCAGCGGGCCCTGTGCGGGCGCCTCAGATATATCAAATGTTATTGTGATAAATGTAAGCGCGGCAGTTACACCAACATTTAATGCAATCGGGCCGCTTTGTCAGCATTCAACGCCTCCGGCATTGCCAACGGTATCGAGGGAAGGAATTGACGGAACATGGAGTCCGGCCACCATCAATACATCTACTCTTGGAACAGCGACTTACCAGTTTACGCCAACGACCTCGGGCACTTGCGCAATACCGACTTCCATAAATATTACAATCGCTACCACTATCACACCCACTTTTCCAACCGTAGCGGATTCATATTGCCTGAACGACATCGCGCCGGCGTTGCCGACAACGTCGAAGGAAGGAATTATCGGAACCTGGAGTCCTTCTTCAATAAACACAGCAACCGTCGGCAGTACAGTATATACTTTTACTCCATTGGCGGGTCAATGTGGAACATCTGCGCAGATCGCCATAGTGATCAACCCCCTTCCCACATTGAACATGGAGCCGGATGTAACCATTACTCCCGGAGCAAGTACTTCGTTGAATGTTTCGGTGACGGGTAACATCGTTTCTTATAAATGGACGCCATCCACCGGACTGAACAATGCGGCCATTCAAGATCCTGTTGCGAGTCCGTCTTCTACTACGACATATACACTGGTTGTTACAGATGACAATAACTGTGAAGCCAGCGGCAGCATTCAGGTTACGGTGTCAGGACGATCAAAAATTTTAGTGCCCAATGCTTTTTCGCCAAATGGTGACGGCATCAACGACACATGGATCATCACCAATCTTTCCATTTATCCCGGGGCAACGGTAGATGTGTTCAACCGGTATGGTCAGAAGGTTTTTCATTCAGAGAATTCTAACAAAGCATGGGATGGAACATATAATGGCAAGCCCCTTCCCGTGGGAACATATTACTATATAATCGATCTGAAAAACAATGAAAAGAAAACGGCAGGTTCTGTTACCATATTTAAGTAACTTATAATTTGACAATGGTGATTTTGAGAAAGAAATTTGTAATCTGTGGCTTGTGTTTTTTATTGGTGGGTTGCGCATGTGCCCAGCAGCAACCTTATTACACACAATATATTTTGAACAATTTCATCCTGAATCCCGCCTTGGCGGGAATAGAAAATTACTGGGACCTTAAGGTCAGCTACCGCAATCAGTGGGTCGGTTTAGAGGGTGCACCTACGACGCTTTATCTTACTATAAACACGCCACTTGGAAAAACAGCATATGACCATGAAACACCTGTCACGGTCCCGGATCTTCAGGCTAAGAACCTGGGCGCAAAACAATTCCTGATGGAGTATACCGCACCACCAGCCCATTCCGGAATCGGTTTTACGATTATAAATGATAAAACAGGTCCCCTTAGTCGGATTGCAGCGTATGGTTCTTACGCATATCACGTTCCGGTGGGCCGCAAAACAAGTTTGAGTTTTGGCGTGTCCCTTGGTGTACAGGAAGTAAACGTTGACCAAAGCGCGGTAGATTTCGGACAGGCAAATCCCGTCGATCCGGCTGTTGCAGGAAGCGGGTATCTGGATAAGCTCGAACCGGATGTTAATGCTGGTCTTTGGTTATCGAATAATAGCTTTTTTGTGGGTTTGTCTGCTCAGCAAATTATTCCTGTTCCAATTAATTCCAGTAATGGAACCACATCAGGCGGAGTTGAGTTGCAGACAGGGAAACTGATTCCACATACGTTTTTAACGGCGGGATATAAGATATTAATAAGTGATGACATCAGCCTGCTGCCTTCGGTCATGATCAGGTATGTACAACCGCTGCCCCTTGGTTTCGATGTGAATGCTAAAATCCAATACCAGGATTTACTCTGGCTGGGATTTTCCTATCGCTATAATGAAGGATTTGCGGGGATGTTGGGAGTCAATATCAGCAACGCGATTAATCTCGGCTATTCTTATGATTATACCACAACCCAACTGAATACAGTAAGCAGTGGTACACATGAAATAGTACTTGGATTCTTATGGGGAAGAAATAAAAGTAAATCTAATCCAAAATAAATTTATATGCGAGATTTTTTGATAAGGCAAACAACCAAACCCGGATATTCTATGCGATCCGCGCGTTCTTTGGGTCTCGTGATTCTTTTATTTATTTCGCTGCCTGTCCATGCCAGGGATGTAGTTACTGAATATGCAAAAAATAAGGATACTGTAAAGCCTGCATCTGAATCATTGCCCGGCAAAGTCTCAAATGATGAATTTAAGAAAAAGGCACTTGCTAAAATTAAAGAATTTCAAGCCTGTATGTATATTCTGTGCGATATACGATCAAGAAATGTTGCACTGGATAACGCAGTGGATCAGGCTACCAGTTTATTTGTTGAAGGTGCCATTATAGAAGTTTCATCTTTGAGCAGCAATGCAAAGAAACACTTAAGAGTTCGGGATTTTCTGGAGAAATTCAGAAACCTTCACTACGATCGGGTTACCATCACTTTCTCCCACGTGGATTACGTTAGCAATATTCGTAAGGGATCCGACGGCAAATATTATGGATTGGTCAGCTTTGAACAAACTTTCCGTGGCTACAATGATGGACGTTTGGTATATGAGGATGAAACAAAAAAAACGACTGAGGTCCAACTTATTGTTTACGATAGAAATCTACGGGGCAACGCCATCCAGCAGTGGGATGTGTTGTTATCAGATGTTGAGGTACTGGGTACGAAAACCCCAAAACTGTAATCGCATTTTATTATGACAAAGTCTTATGTTTTAAAATTTTGGATTTTTATTTCCTTTTTTGTTTGCCATCATCATCTCTTTGGCCAGGTGATTTCGAATAATGATAATGCTAAAGAGAAACATTTTGTATACGAGGTTAAGCAAATAGATGAATTTTTTGAGCGGTTTAATGACGAAAAGGGCTCATTCATAAGAGGCGTTTACAAAGCCCATCATGTCAAATTCAATATTCCCAGGCAACGCCTGATCAGGAGTTTGTTCAACTATGAAAACATGTCGAAGGACAGCGTCATGATTAACAAGTTTGTTTCAGACGTTACAAAGAAGAAAAAGCCAATTTATCTCGATTTCTACGGAGACGACTGGTACGCCGAGCTGACATGCAAATTCAAATACAATTCTTCTTCTATTGTGATTCCTGTCATCATGAAAATTGAAATGACCCAAAACAAAGGATCAAAATGGATGATCGTCGCCGTTGGATCCAGCAACTTAAAGTCGAAGATCGTTGTAACAGAAATGGCGCAAAGCAAAGTGAAATCGAATATCATCAGTCCGACAAGCAACGGTACCAATTTCGTGTCTTTAAAAAGAGCTTTTGACGACAAAGAGAATTTATCTGATTATTTTGAAAGCACTTATATGAAAAGGTCTAATATGTTGGAATTTTACAACGCTATTTTGAATCGTGAGATTGAATTTCTGGACGTAATCAAATTAAAATATCATTTTTTGGTGGCTGACAAATGGATATTTACGGTAGAGGATTTCATACGGGAGGAACTAAACTCGGGCTGGCTTATCGATCATATGGAGAAAGTTTCTTCGTTCGGGATGGAAAACTATAGAAACAAATTATTAAGTGGTAACTAGGATGTATAGGGTAATTCTTTTCTTTGTTGGATTCAATTGCCTGGGTGACATATGCTTTGCCCAGGATTCTATAACTACAAATGATGTAAAGGTTATCAAAGCAAAATCAGAAATTATAATAGGGAGACACTTTAACAACCTGCTGAATACTATTTCTTATGCTGGCGCAGAAAGCACCGATATTAAGGAGTTGATCAACCAGAGTTTTAAAAATAGCGCCAAACAGTTATTTCTTAATGACCAGATTGCCATTGCTGATGATATCAGCGATCCCGATTACTCAGGCTCCTCGAATGCTCCCGACGTACCCGTTATCCAATATCTAAATGCTTTTAATACCTTTTATGGAAAAACTGATTCAAATTCTGTATTCATTACTGATGTCAGATCTTCCCCTGTTAAAAGAGGCAAAAAAAATATTTTTATAAATGTATATTTCACATCCTTTTTCAAAAATATATGTTTGTCACATCCATCTACCCCGTACAAGCCTGCTAAACGGGTAGCAGAGATTTTTATAAAAAGAAGCAATAAGAACAAATGGCTTTTATATATTTCAAGAATTGGTTTCTTCAATCCGGCTGATACCCTGAATGATTATTCAGACGATATTGTAGTAGCTGAGGCAAAAAATCCATCCGAAGAATCCTCCGAGAGATTGGATGAAACATTGGACTCGGCAGATAAATTCAATCTGTATATTGATCAGGCTCGTTTGGAGGAGAAGAAAAGAAATTACCAAACAGCAATTAAATTATACTCCAGGGCAATAGAGCTCGAGCCAGAGAAAGGAGAAATTTTTGAGGCCCGGATAAAAGAACTCAATACTTCCTTCAGGATACTTACTGATCTGGAAGAGAAATACAGAGCAGGAGATTATAAGGCCGCTATTAAGGGATATTCAGAACTGCTCAAAAACCCCGAGTTGAATGCGAATTATTCCAATTCAGATTATTATTTAGGAAGGGCAAAATGCTTTGACAAATTAGGGCAGTTGACAAGATCTTATAACGAACAGGTCAAAAATTACAATGATGCGCTGAAAGACTATGCTAAATCTTACGAATATGACAGTGATAATATGGAAACAATCCGGTGCCGGGCAGATCTGAAAAGTCGCATGAATAGATGAATTTACTAGACGGTAAGAGATTAAGTTTCCCATTCGATAGGTTTCGTTTCAGCCAAATATATAGTTCCTGACAAACCTAAATGCATCTTCACGCGCACACGGGACAGGGGCGTGTATGGATCATTCATTTAAGGCAGGCAAAAATAATGATAAGTCGTTGTTAGTAAATGGGACCATGAAATGGGTGGAGGAACGGCTGATAGATGCGGGAAAAGATGATGTAACTACTGATTATCAATATATTATATCCGAACGATAATTGTGTCGGCTGGTTTATTTGGGGAACAATACCTTCAATAGCATTGAGGTGCTCCCTTTAAAAAATTATTGATACTTTGCCATTGGATTTATTGATACTTTTCATGTGTAAAAAATTATCTCTGCTACTATGAGATTTATGACATCTGGAAGGAATAAAAATCCAATGCCATCTTCTCCAAATTCTTTCTGAAATTAAATCAGAAATCCAATTCTTAGTGACTAATTATTTTTTAAAATGAAAGGCTCTTTCATCATTGTATTTCTATGGGTGGAATTTATTGCCATTTTGCATGGCTCTTCCTTACGCGCCCAGCAACCCCGTCCACATATTCCGGTTATCAACCGTCTCCAGGTACCGGTTAAAAATAACTTTACCAGCTTCACCAGACTATATACGGATCGTGGAAAAGTATGGATGGCAAGAAATAAGGCTTACACGAACCATCCGAATGCACATTTTGGCGATAGATACAGTCCCAATAAAAATGCGGTTGAACTTTTTGAAAAAAGAACGATTGATTCCAAATTCTATATAAATAAAGACACTCCATCGATTTGTTATTCACAACGGTCATCAAGCCCTATGCACATAAAAAAGAACGGGCAATGGATTACCATTGACACACGGCTTAGTCCAAAGGGCCAATTGGTCTATGAAGCATCGTACCAGGAAGATCCGGTCGGGTTCGATATTAAAAGAAAATCATCCTATATCACGACTACTGATGGCAAAACTTATTTCAACGATTGGAAATTGTACGGAGCAAATGGGAACACTGAAACTCTATTAGCCATCGCTGACTGGACGACTTATACAGTCGGAGACGATGGAATTGCTATTAAAAATATCTTTCCCGGTATCGACGCAGAAATGAAAGTGTCGAGAGGTTCAATTAAAACCAATTTTATTGTACATGCCAACAAATTTTCCAGCTATAAAACACTGCTATTCAGAGATGCTTTTTTGAACGGGCTTGCTGGTAATTTCAGTTTCTCCAATGGACTCCCTGGAAATGGTCTGACCTCTTCTGCTGATTTTCATGTGAGTGCAGGAACCGTTTTTCATATAAAAGAAGGGGTCATGTACCAAAAGGAAAATCCATCTTCCAACCAGTTCATTCCCTATTATCTTGACCATAATAAATTAACACTGGGAATCAATATCGATTTCCTCAACAGTCAGCTCAGAACTGGTGATGTGATAATAGATCCCCTGGTGCAGTCCATGGGCATGTTGCAGCAGATGATGATTACCGGATCGCATTCGAATCAGGATTGCAGCATGGATACTGCTTGTGAATACGACTTTATGGTACCTGCACCGCCTGGGGCAAAGCTTATTGATGCCCAGTTTTCTTTTGGATTTACGGCAAACGCTCCCTGTGTTGGCCAGAACGGTGCTTTCTCTTTTACAATAAATGGCAGCTGTCTCTCTCAAAAATACACAGGCACTTCAACAGGTCCCGGACCGCAGATTTTTCCAAATCAAAGTATATTATTGCAAAACGGTGCCAGCGTGGCTGGTTGTTTTCCCAGTCCGGTTTGCATGCCCGGGCCCCCTCAAAATATTCCTTTTAGTTTCTTTTTCTATAGAAACTGTAATGGCCCTGATGGCTGTGATGGATCATGCATTGCGGCCTCGCAGGATTTAACGATAACCTTAGTGGGAAGAACATTTGACTCTGTTTCGGTGACTGCATCGCCGCTAATTAGTTGCCCGGGCGCCCCTGTGACGCTGACTGCAAGAGGATACTATGGGATACCTCCTTACAACTTCGTATGGCAGGGACTACCGCAATTTAATGGTGATTCAGTAATCACAGTTAATCCGACAACGAATACCACGTATAACGTTCAGGTCAGCGATCAATGTATGGGTATGGGCGACCCCCCGGTAATGAAATCGATAAACGTAAATGTATTGCCCAAACCGCCGACACCGGTATTCACATCTAACAGTCCGGTATGTAGTGGAAGTCAACTAATTTTATCCGCACCATCCATACCTGGTACAACATATTTTATAGAAAATCCAAGCGCAGGTTTGGGGGGGCGGTACGCCAGCACGGCTGTATTTAATAATGTTACTGCTGCATATTCCGGAACCTGGATCGCTATAGCCACTGATACTAATGGTTGTTCTTCCGATATGGCCAGCACGATAGTTGTTATCAATCCCATAATTTCCCCGACTGTAACGATTTCTTCTTCGGCAACAAATATTTGCGCAGGAACACAAGTCAACTTTACCGCAACAGCTTCCAATGCGGGAAATTCACCCACTTATCAATGGTTATTAAATGGAAATAAAGTAGGTACGAATAGTGCGGCATACAGCGGCAGCAGTTTTGCCAACAATAACGCAGTGAGCTGTGTGGTATCCGCCACCGGGCTATGCGCAGGCAGTCCCGATACATCAAATATTATCGTGTTAAGTGTAAGTCCGATTGTTACCCCAACATTTAATGCAATCGGGCCGCTTTGTCAAAATTCGACGGCGCCGGCCCTACCGCCAACGTCGATTGAAGGAATTGCCGGTACATGGAGTCCGGCCAGCATCAATACATCTATTATAGGAACTGCGATCTACAAATTTACACCATCATCTGCCTTTTGCTCGATTCCGGTTTCTTTAAGCATTACTATCGTTGGCACCATCTCGCCAACTTTTCCAACAATAGCAAATTCCTATTGCCAGAATGCCACGGCGCCGGTCCTACCGCCAACGTCGATTGAAGGAATTACCGGAACATGGAGTCCGGCCAGCATCAATACATCTGCCATTGGAACTTCGACTTACAAATTTACTCCAACAACTGTGGGCACTTGCTCAATTCCGGTTTCTTTAAACATTACAATCGTTGGCAACATCACGCCAACTTTTCCAACCATAGCCAATTCATATTGCCAGAATGCCACGGCACCGGCGCTACCGCCAACGTCGAATGAAGGAATTACCGGAACATGGAGTCCGGCCAGCATCAATACATCTGTCCCTGGAACTTCGACTTATAAATTTACTCCAACAACTTCAGGTACTTGCTCAATTCCGGTTTCTTTAAATATTACAATCGTTGGCAGCATCACGCCAACTTTTCCAACCATAGCAAATTCATATTGCCAGAACACCGGAGCTCCGGTGCTGCCATTGACATCGAATGAAGGAATTGCGGGAACATGGAGTCCGGCAAGCATCAATACGTCTGCCCCAGGAACTTCGACTTATAAATTTACTCCAACAAATGTGAGCAATTGCGCAATTCCGGTTTCTTTAAACATTACAATCGTTGGCAATATCGCGCCAACTTTTCCAACAATAGCAAATTCATATTGCCAAAATACTACGGTACCGGCGCTACCGGCAACATCGAATGAAGGAATTACCGGAACGTGGAGTCCGGCAAGCATCAATACATCTGTCCTTGGAACTGCGACTTACACATTTACACCATCCGGGGGCAGTTGCTCGACTCCGGTTTCTTTAAACATTACAATCGTTAGCAAACTCTCCCCAACATTTGGTGCTATCGGGCCGCTTTGTCAAAATTCTACGCCTCCGGTACTACCACCGACATCGAAGGAAGGAATCGCGGGAACATGGAGTCCGGCAAGCATCAATACATCTGCCCCAGGAACGGCGACTTACATATTTACACCATCAACCACGGGCAATTGCGCAATATCATCTTCTTTAAACGTCACAATCGTTGGCAACATCTCACCAACTTTTACAACCATAGCAAATTCATATTGCCAGAATACCACAACGCCGGCACTACCGCTTACGTCGAAGGAAGGAATTACCGGAACATGGAGTCCGGCCAGCATCAATACGTCGGTCCCTGGAACGGCGACCTACATATTTACGCCATCCGCGGGCAGTTGCGCAATTCCGGTTTCTTTAAATATTACAATCATTAGCGCGATAAATCTGGTATTTGATGCCATCGGGCCGCTTTGTCAGAATTCAACGCCTCCGGCGTTACCGCCAACGTCGAATGAAGGAATCGCAGGAACGTGGAGCCCAGCCAGCATTAATACATCCGTTCTTGGAACCACGACTTACAAATTTACTCCAACAACTGTGGGCAATTGCGCAAATCCGGCTTCTTTAAACATTACAATCGTTGGCACTGTTTCACCGACATTTACAACCATAGCAAATTCATATTGCCAGAATACCACAGCGCCGGCACTCCCTTCAACGTCGAAGGAAGGAATAACCGGAACATGGAGTCCGGCCAGCATCAATACATCTGTTCTCGGAACTACGACTTACACATTTACACCAACCGCTGGCAGTTGTGCAAATCCGGTTTCTCTAAACGTTACAATCGTTAGCAAACTCTCCCCAACATTTGATGGTATCGGGCCGCTTTGTCAGAATTCAACGCCTCCGGCACTACCGACGACATCGAAGGAAGGAATTGCCGGAACATGGAGTCCGACAAGCATCAATACATCTGCCCCTGGAACGGCGACTTATATATTTACACCATCAACCGTGGGCAATTGCGCAATTCCGGCTTCTTTAAACGTCACAATCGTTGGCAACATCTCACCAACTTTTACAACCACAGCAAATTCATATTGCCAGAACACCACAGCGCCGGCACTCCCCTTAACGTCGAATGAAGGAATAACCGGAACATGGAGTCCGGCCATCATCAATACATCTGTCCCCGGAACGGCGACCTACATATTTACACCATCCACGGGCAGTTGCGCAATTCCGGTTTCTTTAAATATTACAATCGTTAGCACCATAAATCTGGTATTTGATGCCATAGGTCCGCTTTGTCAGAATTCGACGCCCCCGGAACTGCCACCGACATCGAAGGAAGGAATTGCGGGAACATGGAGTCCGACCAGCATCAATACATCTGCCTTTGGAACGGTTACGTACACATTTACACCAACCGTGGGCAGTTGCGCAAATCCGGCTTCTTTAAACATTACAATCGTTGGCACTGTTTCACCGACATTTACAACCATAGCAAATTCATATTGCCAGAATACTGCGGTACCGGCACTCCCTTCAACGTCGAAGGAAGGAATAACCGGAACATGG
Source organism: uncultured Bacteroidota bacterium (assembly GCA_963730425.1). GTDB lineage: Bacteria > Bacteroidota > Bacteroidia > Chitinophagales > Chitinophagaceae > Puia. The sequence continues at coordinate 49,678 of CAVSRV010000006.1, forward strand.
AGTCCGGCCAGCATTAATACGTCTGTTCTTGGAACCGAGACTTACACATTTACACCAACCGCTGGCAGTTGTGCAAATCCTGCTTCTTTAAACATTACAATTGTCAACACCCTCAGTCCAACATTTGATGACATCGGGCCACTTTGTCAGCATTCAACGCCTCCGGCATTGCCAACGGTATCGAGGGAAGGAATTGACGGAACATGGAGTCCGGCCACCATCAATACATCTACCCTTGGAACAGCGACTTACCAGTTTACGCCAACGACCTCGGGCACTTGCGCAATACCGACTTCCATAAATATTACAATCGCTACCACCATCACACCCACTTTTCCAACCCTGGCTGATTCATATTGTCTGAACGATTTAGCACCGGCGATGCCAACAACATCGAAGGAAGGAATTGACGGAACCTGGAATCCGTCTTCGATCAACACCGCTGATGCAGGCAGTACAGTATATACCTTTACGCCCAAAGGGGGTCAGTGTGGAGTGCCTGCGCAAATTACTATAACGATCAACCCGCCTCCGGTGATAACCATGGGACAGGATGTAACTATTGCTGACGGAGCCAGTACTTCGTTGAATGTTTCGGTGACGGGTAACATCGTTTCTTATAAATGGACGCCATCCACCGGACTGAACAATGCGGCCATTCAAGATCCTGTTGCGAGTCCATCTTCTACTACGACATATACACTGGTTGTTACAGATGACAATAACTGTGAAGCCAGCGGCAGCATTCAGGTTACGGTGTCAGGACGATCAAAAATTTTAGTGCCCAATGCTTTTTCGCCAAATGGTGACGGCATCAACGACACATGGATCATCACCAATCTTTCCATTTATCCCGGGGCAACGGTAGATGTGTTCAACCGGTATGGTCAGAAGGTTTTTCATTCAGAGAATTCTAACAAAGCATGGGATGGAACATATAATGGCAAGCCCCTTCCCGTGGGAACATATTACTATATAATCGATCTGAAAAACAATGAAAAGAAAACGGCAGGTTCTGTTACCATATTTAAGTAACTTATAATTTGACAATGGTGATTTTGAGAAAGAAATTTGTAATCTGTGGCTTGTGTTTTTTATTGGTGGGTTGCGCATGTGCCCAGCAGCAACCTTATTACACACAATATATTTTGAACAATTTCATCCTGAATCCCGCCTTGGCGGGAATAGAAAATTACTGGGACCTTAAGGTCAGCTACCGCAATCAGTGGGTCGGTTTAGAGGGTGCACCTACGACGCTTTATCTTACTATAAACACGCCACTTGGAAAAACAGCATATGACCATGAAACACCTGTCACGGTCCCGGATCTTCAGGCTAAGAACCTGGGCGCAAAACAATTCCTGATGGAGTATACCGCACCACCAGCCCATTCCGGAATCGGTTTTACGATTATAAATGATAAAACAGGTCCCCTTAGTCGGATTGCAGCGTATGGTTCTTACGCATATCACGTTCCGGTGGGCCGCAAAACAAGTTTGAGTTTTGGCGTGTCCCTTGGTGTACAGGAAGTAAACGTTGACCAAAGCGCGGTAGATTTCGGACAGGCAAATCCCGTCGATCCGGCTGTTGCAGGAAGCGGGTATCTGGATAAGCTCGAACCGGATGTTAATGCTGGTCTTTGGTTATCGAATAATAGCTTTTTTGTGGGTTTGTCTGCTCAGCAAATTATTCCTGTTCCAATTAATTCCAGTAATGGAACCACATCAGGCGGAGTTGAGTTGCAGACAGGGAAACTGATTCCACATACGTTTTTAACGGCGGGATATAAGATATTAATAAGTGATGACATCAGCCTGCTGCCTTCGGTCATGATCAGGTATGTACAACCGCTGCCCCTTGGTTTCGATGTGAATGCTAAAATCCAATACCAGGATTTACTCTGGCTGGGATTTTCCTATCGCTATAATGAAGGATTTGCGGGGATGTTGGGAGTCAATATCAGCAACGCGATTAATCTCGGCTATTCTTATGATTATACCACAACCCAACTGAATACAGTAAGCAGTGGTACACATGAAATAGTACTTGGATTCTTATGGGGAAGAAATAAAAGTAAATCTAATCCAAAATAAATATATTGAAAACACAGGAAGGGAATTAAAAAAAAAACTATCTCATGATTTTTTTATTTATTTCGCTGCTTTTAAGCTCTGCCGAAAAAGTGCAGACCCATTCCAGACAGGTTTATGGGGGCGATATTGTTACAGGTTATGAAAAAACCGATACTGCAAGGCCTGCATCCGGGGGATTGCCTGGCAATGTTTCACAAGATGAATTTAAGAAAAAGGCACTTGCTAAAATTAAAGAGTTTCAGGGTTGTCTGTTTATTCTATGTAATATAACGTCGGGAGATGTTGCACTGGATAACGCAGTGGATCAGGCTACCAGTTTATTTGTTGAAGGTGCCATTATAGAAGTTTCATCTTTGAGCAGCAATGCAAAGAAACACTTAAGAGTTCGGGAATTTATGGAGAAATTCAGAAACCTTCACTACGATCGGGTTACCATCACTTTCTCCCACGTGGATTACGTTAGCAATATTCGTAAGGGATCCGACGGCAAATATTATGGATTGGTCAGCTTTGAACAAACTTTCCGTGGCTACAATGATGGACGTTTGGTATATGAGGATGAAACAAAAAAAACGGCCGAGGTCCAACTTATTGTTTACGATAGAAATCTACGGGGCAATGCCATCCAGCAATGGGATGTGTTGTTATCAGATGTTGAGATACTGGGCACGAAAAAGCCAAAAGCGTAATCGCATGTTAATATTGCAAAAACACATATTCTAAAATTTTTGATTTTTATTTTATTATAATGAAGATTGAAATGACCCCAAACAAAGGATCTAAATGAATGATTGTCGCAGTCGGATCCAGCACCTTAAAATCAAGAATAGTTGTAACAGAAATACCTCAAAGCAAAATAAAAACAAAATTCATCAGCCCGACCAGCCACGGAACAAATTTTGTTTCATTAAAGAGAGCTTTTGAAGACAAAGAGAATTTATCCAGTTACTTTGAAACCTTTAATTTAAAAAGGTCCAATATGTTGGAATTTTACAACGCTATTTTGAATCGTGAAATTGAATTTCTGGATGTAATCAAAATAAAATATCATTTTTTGGTGGCTGGCGGGTGGATATTTACTGTGGGGAATTTTCCCAGGGAAGAGCAAAACTCAGGTTGGCTTATTAATGATATAGAGAAAGTTTCTTCCTTCGGGATGAAAAACTATAGAAACAAATTATTAAGTGGTGACTAAGGTTTATTTTTTTTTCTTTGTTGGATTCAATTGCCTGGTTCATATGTGCTGTGCCCAGGATTCAATAACTACAAATGATGTAAAGGTTATCAAAGCAAGATCAGAAATTATAATAGAAAGATACTTAAACAACCTGCTTAATACAATTTCTTATACAGGTACCGAAAGTACCGATATCAGGGATTTAATCAACCAGAGTTTTGAGGATAGTGACAAACAAATATTTCTTAATAAACAAATCGCCATTGCTGATGATATAAGCGATCCTGATTACTCAAATTCTTCGAACTCTCCCGACGTACCTGTTATTCGATATTTAAATGCTTTTAATACCTTTTATGGAAAGAGTGATGCAAATTCTGTATACTTCAGTGATTTCAGATCTTCTCCTGTTAAAAGAGGCAAAAAGAACATTTACATAAATGTCTATTTCACGTCCTTTTTCAAAAATATATGCCTGCCAAAACCGTCTACCCCGTACAAGCCTGCTAAACGGGTAGCAGAGATTTTTATAAAAAGAAGCACTAACAACAAATGGCTTTTATATATTTCAAGAATAGGTTTCTATAATCCAGCCGATACCCTAAATGATTTATTAGACAATATCGTGATAACGGACGCAATAAAGCAAACGAAATCGTCCGGGATTGTCGATGAAACAATGGACCCGGCGAAAGCATTCAGCCAATATATTGATCAGGCCCGTCTGGAGGAGAAAAAAAGAAATTACCAGGCAGCTATTAATTTATACTCGAGGGCAATAGACCTGGCGCCAGAGAAACGGGATATTTATGAGGCCCGGATAAAAGAACTCAATACTTCCTTCAGGATACTTGCCGATCTGGACGAGAAATACAGAGCAGGATATTATAAGGTTGCTATCAAAGAATATTCAGAACTGCTTAAAAAGGCCAGGTTGAATTCTGAATATTCCAATTCAGATTATTATTTGGGAAGGGCAAAATGCTTTGACAAAATGGGACAGTTGACAAGATCTTATAACGAGCAGGTCAGGAATTACAATGATGCTCTTAATGACTACGCCAAATCTTATGAGTATGACAATGATAATATGGAAACAATCCGGTGCCGGGCAGATCTGTATGGTCGTATGAATAGAAATGTCGAAGCACTTACTGAATACAGAACCTACCTGGCAAAAGACCCAACCGACCCGGCTATATACGAAGCAATGGCAAATCTTCACATGCTCAGTGGGAATCTGGACCAGGCCATAAAAGATACTGATCCTGCGTTAACTCAGGGGAATATGGATTCGGTTTCCAGATCAAAACTGATTATTGAAAAAGGAGTATTGTACGCACAAAAGAAGGATTATTCCAGCGCCGAAGATTATTTCACGCGTGCCATTGCTTTGGATAGCAATAATGCTTTTTCATATTATAGTCGTGGTATGGCCAGGATCAAAATGAACAAGATTCAAAGCGCTGCAAGTGATCTTATTTCTGCCTGTCAGAAAGGTCTTGGCTCAACGAATATTATGAAAATAGATAGCGCCGCACAATTAATATTCGAACGCGGAGTGTATGCCCTTGACATTGGTAATTATGATTCGTCTCTGATATTTATTGATGCAGCAATTAGTGTAAATCCAAAAAGGAGTTATTATTATTACGCCAGGGGTGAGTGTTATTTTTCAAAAAATGATTTTGTAGAATCAATCAAAGCGTATTCACTTGCAATAGGACTATTAATCAGTTATCCTGAAGCATATTACAAAAGGGGATTGGCGAATCTGCAGTTAGGAAAGGCTGCTGATGCCATCGCCGACTATACAAGGGCTATTCAATATAATTCACAGTTTTATTTAGCACAAAAAGGAATTGGCGATGCATATTTTGCGCTGAACGATTATAAAAAATGTGCAGCGAGTCTTGAAGCCTGCCTCGGGATAAGTTCGCTCAGGGAGGCACATTCGCCTAAAACGACCCGGGAGATTTATAACACCATTGGCAAAGCTTATTACAGGATGAAAAATTACCCAAAGGCTTTGGAGAATTACAGGAAATTTCTTGCATTTCACCCGGATGAAATTCCATCTTCATTTAATTATGAAATTGGCAATATTTATATGAACATCGGTAAATACGACTCTGCCAACAGCTATTTAATCAAATCCTATCAAACTGATCCGTCCAATGGATATGTTCTGTATAGCATGGCCAGTTGTATTTATTTAAGCGGAAATATTGAAGAGTCCCTGAAATGGTTTGAAAGGTCATTCAAGACAAATACATTGGAAAGAAGTTTTGTGGACCACGATACGCTGTTGGGACCGCTGCAGGACGATAAGAGGTTTAAGGACTTAAAAAAGAAATATCTTTGATATGGAGCCACAATGCACTTGTGGCACCTCTTTGCGTACGTTTTTTAATCGCCTGATGATGAATCCTGAAGACATATATTATTTATTTGAGGCTGGCGTTAAGGGCAAAAAGGAAGAATACTTATGGCCTGTTGCCGGAGAGGCAACTGTGAATGATAAAGTTTTCATTGTTTCTGCCGGCGCTGGAAGCTTTTATGACGGCGAAACCACGAGTAAGTTGTTTTGTGAGTTTATGGCAGCGAAGGTTTTGAGATTTGGCGAACGGGAAATGTCCGGGGAACTGATCGATAAATTAATAATTGAAGCGAGAGACCGGTTGATTTCGTATGCCCGGGTACATAGTTTGAACATCGATCCGGCCACAACTTTTTCAATGGTTATTCTGTATGATCAAAAGGTGTTTGTCTCCTGGCATGGAGACAGCCGGGTTTATCATTTGCGGGGAGGAGAAATTCTTTTTAGTACTAAAGATAAGTCGCTCATTAGTCAATCAATACGGGATACCGCCATTGCATACGGGATAAAAACAGATAGTTCACCAATATATGCAGATACAAAATGGATTGAGGACGTGCAGGATGGCGATTGTTTTTTGCTTTGTAGTGAGGGTACTGGAGAAAATATAACCGATGATGATATTAAATTACTAGTCAGCCAGAACGAAAAAGGAAATGTTGACCTGGCCGGGTCTTTTAAGCAATTGGCTTTTGAAAGGACTCCGGGCAATTATTCCATGTACCTGATAAAAGTAAATGTGGGTGCACAGAAAAGGGTTAAGAAGGTTGCAATCACTGCAGTCGGGAAACGGAACATCGCAGTCAGGAAACAAACCATTGCAATCAGGGAACATATCATTGCAATCAGGGAACATATCATTGCAATAAGAGAAAAAATCATTGCAATGAGGGAAAAAACAAGTGGAAACAGGACGCCAGTCACTATCCTTGCAATGACGATTATCGGGATGTTTATTCTGTTTATTTATTTCCGGAAAGCACGAACATCCGCTCCCGTACCCGTAGTTAAAAATCAAACGACTCAACCTGTGGATGTTCTGCGTGATGATAGTGTTCCCAGCGCATTCGTTGTGTCGGCGCACCGGAAGCCAATTCTTCCGGTGACCGATTCTGTAAAAAACAAAAGAGAAAATACTCCGGCAGTTCCGCTGAAAGATAATTCAGCAGACATGCAGGCCGAAGAAAAACCAGAACAAACAAATCAGGCATCCATAGGTCAAAAAAAACGGGTGACACAGTTTATGGTAAAGTTCACGACTGATGACTCCTGTAAACTTAAAATCACGAATATAGATTTGGATGAAGTTTTCGATTGGGATTTATCAAAAAATGATAACGGCATCATTTATTTAAAGCCAGGAAAATATTCGATCGTTGCTACAAGTGGGATCGATGAATCCAAAACCAAAACTTATGATTTTGACGTTAAACCCGGAGATGAAAATAACACACAAAATCTCCATATTAAATTTTGATGTAATCGCCCCTGCAACCAATCACGAGCAGATATAGAACCATTGAAATTTCTGCGATTGCCGACGGAATAATTACAAAAGCGTGAATCTTTTGGTTCAGGTCAGGGAACAGGAATGCCGTGAGCAGGTCCACAATATAACAGACACCTCCTGCTATGAGCAGTAAGCCGAGCCAATCAGGGAATTGTGCCGATTTGTAAATGAGAAAACCCAGTGGTACGAGCCAAAGGCCGAAGAAGACCTGCGCTATGAGGGTCCCATAGTGTTGGGTGTCGAGCAAAAGTAACACCAAAGCGTTCGAACCTGCTTTGTTGAAGGCGGCCGCATAGGTGCTGTCGGTTGCGACCCGTAAACCCTCAAATTGAAATACTGCATTGAGACAAATGATGCCGGTTGCGAGTATAACAAGCACTAGCATTGTCCTCGCAACAGATTTTTGCACATGCTGAAGCAGGTTATAGAGGACCAGGGCCAGTAAGATAAAAAATGTCCCGTCTAAAAGGTGAGCTACGACACCCAGGCGAACAAGACCGGAATGCGCCACTACTTTTCCGGCCGTGGCTGCTGCGTTACCGGCAACATACATTTTGGGATCTACATATCCTTCCGCAAATCCGCCGAAGATGCCGACGAGCAGGTAGAAAACGCCGGCTATTCTTGCAGTCTTTTTGTTTGATTTCATTTATTCAGCCATATCATTTCGCCAAACACGGCAACGACAACCCAGGTTTTCTTTTGATATGGTAGGATTGTTGCATAAATTTATTTAATTCCGCAATAAACCAACGGAATGAATGAGTCATGGATAAAATACAGCAGCTCGCATTAATGGACAAGGTACAGCGTGAACTAAAAGATCTCGAACAAAGTCAGACCGCTGTACTGAAAAAAGTCTCGCAGATTGCCGCCCACAATATTACCCTGAACGCGGAACTTTTAGATCAGAAACTTCCGGACCTCCAGGAGACCATAGACGCAAATGTGGTGACCATTTCCCAAATTTCGGAAGCTTTTGAAGCCTACAGAAATAAGTTTTTCAACGATAATAAAATGGGCACACAACTGGACCCTACTGCCTGAAAATCTGTTACCAATCCGTAACTGACTCCCGGCTACCCACTGCAACAGCGAGATCCTGTGGTCATAAAGAGCCTGAATACTGTTTGTGGATGATCAATTGTAAAGGATAAATTATTGGTTGAGTGATCATGATTTACAATAGGTTTGCCCATCGTGGCCATGCCCTGTAGGTTTTTTTTCATGGTATATATTTTAGGTAAACGGACGGCATGATCAGGAACCAATCCTTCGCTTACTCCCGCGGCCCACTGGAATTTCTTAGCAGAATAGCACGTCTACTTTTTTAGAAGAACCCTCTTGAACTTCTTTATCTTTAATGACAGGTGGTATATCCTAAAAATTTCCGCGATGAGTATTTCGGTCAACCGGCCCGTTAAAAGAACATCGGTTTTTTTTATTGTGATCTGTCTGCTGTTTAGCAGCCTGTTTTCCAGCGCTCAGATATTTGAAGACAAGGGATATTGGTCGGAGTTAATGAGGTACAATATTTTGCCCATTGATTCTCTTTGGTTATTCTATCCGGGTAACGATAAACCCGCGGAAGGAACTGATAATAGCTGGCATCTGGCCAATACGAAATTACTAACGAATGAAAATGGACAACCATTACCGGGACTGGGCTTTGGATGGTATCAAAAAACATTCGAAGTGCCACCAGCATACAGAAACAGACCTATTGAATTTCGTCTGGGGCATTTCGGGGCATCGGAAATATTTCTGGATGGAAAACTGATCCAGCGTTATGGCGAGGTCGCCAGCTCAATACAGGATGAAAAAATTTTTGTGCCCCGCGGTCCTTTTTTTGTTTCCCTGGATAGCCAGTCCACCCATACTTTGTTGGTTCACTATTCAAACATGCACGCCGGTCTTCCTTATTATTATAACAAGCATGTTGGTTTCCAGTTTTTCATCGCGCCTGCTAACGTTTTTCCCCAGGACGAGTCTTCAAAAATATCGACCCTGCCTATTTCTGCTTCTGTTATGTTTCTGTTCAGCGTCTTTTTTCTGTTCGTGTACTTTTTTTATCCGAAGCGACTGGCGAGTTTGATCACGACAATATTACTATTGAATTTTTGTGCCCTTTTTGTTGCCGTTTATTTTAACATTACTGAAAGCGAATGGGAGACTTTGCGCAAGGCATCTGTGATTGTTCAAATAGAATCTGTGTGGAGCATTTTATTACAGTTATTGGTATTGTATGCTTTATACTATAATGGTAAAATGCCGCGCCGGTCTTTTTTAGTAATCATGGCCATGGTAATTGGTGTTTTAGCACCGTTCTACCCGCAGTTCAGAATACTTTTTAACCCCATTTTAGTACTTGTCTATTTTGATATGTACAGGTTGCTCATCCTCGGAATCAGAAGTAGAAAATCGGGATTTTGGATTTTATTAGTGGGATCCGTTATTCAGCAGGCCGGTTTTTTTATTATTGTTCAGGATGTTTTTCATTGGTACCCGACTCTGACGCCAAAGGCGCTCGTAATGCAAATGATTTTCCCACAGTTGGGCGTCCCTTTGACCTATGCGCTTCAATTTGCCTGGGAATTTGGTACCGCAAACCGTGATCTTCGCCTGCAACTTGCCCAAGTGAAAACGCTTTCTGAAACTACTTTAAGACAGGAGCAGGAAAAACAGGAGATACTTACACAGCAAAAAGAAAAACTGGAGGTCATGGTAAGCGACAGAACCAGTGAATTATCGCATCAGAAAGAAACTTTGCAAAGTACACTGGAGAATTTAAAATCTACTCAGACTCAGTTAATTCAGTCGGAAAAAATGGCCTCTCTTGGGGAACTTACCGCAGGAATTGCACATGAAATACAAAATCCACTGAACTTCATAAACAATTTCTCTGAAGTAAATAAGGAACTGATTGAAGAGCTTAAAGCTGAAAGTTTAAAGCCGAAAGCAGAAAGGAATGACCTGTTGGAAGAAGAAGTATTAAATAATTTAATTAATAATGAGGAAAAAATAAGCCATCATGGCAAACGGGCAGCTTCTATTGTTAAAGGTATGCTGCAACATTCCCGCACAAGCACAGGGAAAAAAGAAGCTGTCGACATCAATGCTTTGGCAGATGAATATTTACGTCTGGCTTATCATGGTCTGCGGTCTAAGGATAATTCTTTTAGAGCAAATATTCATACAGATTTTGACCCATCCATCGGCAAAATAAATATGATATCACAGGATATCGGACTTGTTTTGTTGAATCTGTATAACAACGCATTTTATGTAATACAGGAGAAAAAGAAACAGCAACCTGAAAAATACGAGCCAACTATTTCAGTTATCACGAAAAGAATCGGGGAAAAGCTGTCGATTTCCGTCCGGGACAATGGCAACGGTATACCTCAAAAAGTGAAGGATAAAATATTTCAACCTTTCTTCACCACTAAACCTGCAGGGCAGGGTACCGGTTTGGGATTGTCACTGAGCTATGATATCATTAAAGCACATGGAGGTGAGATAAAAATGGTGACTAAGGAGGGAGAGTTTACCGAGTTTGTGGTTCAAATCCCTGCTATGTAGATTCGAACTAAATTTAAATATATCAAAATAAAATGGGCAGTGTATTTCTGGTAATGGATATGCAATCATCCATTCTCGGGCGGTTGCCCGACACCAAAGATCTGGTAAGCAAAGTAGAGAAAGCCATTGGCCTTGCCCGCGAAAGGAAAATACCAATTATATATGTCGTAGTTGGCTTCAGACCTGGTGCTCCGGAAATCAGCCCAAATAACAAAAGCTTCACTGCATATAAACAATCACTGGTTTCCGCAAATATGGACGAGATGATAAAAATACATCCTGCATTGGAGCCACGAGCAGGTGAAATCATAGTGACAAAACGCAGGATCAGTGCATTCTCGGGCAGTGATCTGGAAGTGCTATTGAGAGCATTTTCTGCAAAGCACCTGATACTCTCCGGCGTGTCGACCAGCGGTGTTGTATTATCAACTACCCGCGAAGCAGCAGATAAGGATTATGCTTTGACAATACTCAGTGATTGTTGTGCCGATGCAGATGAAGAAGTACATCGTGTCCTGACGACCAAAGTATTCCCGCGTCAGGCGGATGTCAGGACTGTGGATGAGTGGAAAGAGATTTGACAACCGTTTCATCGACTACTTTCTCCATCAGTCTCTGAATAAAACTCTTTTCCACAGTAGAGTTCGTTAGATTGAGCGTCTGCATAAAATATTTTTTAGCCAATGAAGATTTGCCCTCACTAAAATAAATTCTTCCAAGGCTGGCATGGAGAAGATAATACTGGTTGAAAAAAGGCTCCGCTTCCAGCTTATGGAGTATGGCGAGCGCCTCATTTTTAAGTCCTGCGTAATACAATGCAATGGCATAATTCAATTCAACAAAAGGATTGGGATTTATTTTTAGCAAAAGTTCGTAAAGTATGGTAATGGTTCTCCAGTCGGTCGTAGCAAAACTTTCCGCACTGCAATGCATTCCGGCGATGGAGGCTTCGCATTGATAAGCTGAAATCATATCCCCCCGTGATCGCTCCAAACAGACGAATGCTAATTGAATAAGTTCCCTGTTCCATAAACCCCTATCCTGTTCTTCAAGATCCAGCAGTTCATCGTGGGTTCCGAATCTCGCCCTGAATCTGGAGGCATTGAAAAGCATCAATGCATAAAGTGCGGATGTTTCTTTATTGCCAACGGTACTGTTTGATAAAGCTCTTGTCATCAATAAAGCTTCTTCACATAATTCTTCCCTTATCAGTTCCTTTCCCCAGGAAGATTTATAGCCTTCATTAAAAATGAGGTAAAGTATTTTATGAACGATATGAATCCTTGATTCCAATTCTTCCACGCGGGGTTCAAAGAATAGAATTTTTTCACTTTTTATTTTCTGCCTTACCCTGACCAGTAGTTTATCAATGCCGTCAACCGTCATTCCAAAAATTTTCGCAATTGCCTCCACTTTAAGATTTATGACGTATTTTAAAGTGATCACCACCTGAACTTTAGGAGAAAGATCAGGATGCGCACAGGCAAACAATAATATCAACTGATGATCTTCTAAAGGTAGTTTTGATAAGACGGGATCATCGGGCTGAATAGCTTCATCAGTGAAAAGGTTGCTGAATTTTTTACTGTCTTTTATTTTATTGAGCGCCTTGTTTTTGCAAACCCGAAAAAGCCAGGCTGCGGGATTGACGGGCAAGCCATCTTTTCTCCAGGATATTATTGCGGCAGAAAAGGAATCCTGCACGAGGTCCTCCGCGGTTTTCAGATCAATGGCATTGGAGAAATGAAGCAGTGAAGAAACCATCTTTCCAAAATGGCTCTTGTATAATTTATCTGCTTCAAGCCGTACCTCATCCATCAAGTAGCGTGTTATTTATTGTCATTACGGGCCTCACTTCCAGGATCATTTTATCCTGAATCACCAGTGGGCAGGTCTGGGCAATGGAAGCCGCCTGTTCGATATTTTCGGCCTGCAGTAATATATACCCGCTGATGCCTTCTTTGGATTCAATAAATGGGCCATCAGAAAACACATCGTCACGGCTCACATATTTTCCGTCAAGCACCAATGGCTCGCCACTTGTAAAGTTCCCGGATTCCGCCAAAGATTCCGCCCATTTCATCATTAGACGCATGTTCTTATAGCGACCTTCTTCGCCGGCTTGCTTGAGCATGTTAATGTCTTCCCTTACCAATAATAAAAACTTTTCCATAAAATAAAGTTAGTTAGTTTTTAAACAGTTGTAAATAGAGATACTGTCTATAGAGACAGGTTTAGTTTCCTGTTCCGTACCATTCCCCCATTTTTTATAATTATCCGCTTCCATGTCCGGATTCCGTCAACCTGATTGTCTTCATTCATGAAGCAACTAAAAATCCTGCGTTCCCTGGCAAAAGATTGCCGGCGGACTTTCTCATTCGTCGCTCTGGCATTTGTTTCCTTCCAAAGTTTTGGCCAGAGCTCTGGCGATTGGAAACTGGAAAAAATGCCTGTTGATCTGGAAACAGACTTCGCTTTAAGCGCGCTCCCTCCACACCTGCGCGATGCTGCCACCGTTTATCTGCTGGATCCGGAGAAGGGTTATTACATTTCGCGTCAGGGAACAAACGGGTTCTCCACTTTTGTGAACCGCACTGAATGGGAGTGGGCCGAATTTGTTCAGGATACTTATGCCGCCATTAGTTACGATGCAGAAGGTACAAAAACATATATGCCTGTTTTCCTGGATGTGGCTGAAATGAGAGCGAGTGGAAAATACAGTCCATCGCAGATAAGGGATATCATCATACAGGGAGTTAAGAACGGAAAATATAAAGCTCCTTCACGTACGGGTGTATCTTATATGCTAGCCCCGCTTCTACGCACACATCCGGGACAGGAAAAAGAAGTTGTCAATATGGTGATGCCGCATTACATGTTTTATGCACCGAGGGTGGATAATAAAGATATTGGAGGCATATGGGACGCGCACAGTCCTTACGCTATAAATAGCGGGAATATTTTAGACAAAGAACATTCCATTTTCAACTATATCATACTTCCTGCCGGAGATACAGAAAAAGCCAGGATCATAGAAGAGAACAAAGATCTTTTAAGAAGACTGGAAGAATACAAAGCTTATCTCAGGGTTGATACAAACCCTGACAGCCATCACCATTAGGCGATATTAGCGTCGGCAAAGAATTACAGAACTATTTTTCGAATAACATTATTTCCATAATCTGCCACGTACAGATTACCGCTTGCATCAGCACATATTCCTGATGGAGCACTAAATTCTGCTGCTGATCCATTGCCTTCGACATATCCCGAATTGCCATTTCCCGCCAGCGTTGTCACGGCTCCGGCAGCCGTCATCATGCGAATGCTATTGTTATTGGTATCGGCGATGTAAACATTTCCTTTTGAATCACAACAAAGACCCATTGCTCCTCCAAAGGACGCACTCGTTCCCTGGCCATCGGCCTGGCCAAGCTGGCTGTTTCCGGCGATGGTGGTCACAGAACCTGAAGATATTTTACGGATCCTGTGTGAATCCGCGACATATACATTTCCATTATTATCTGCACAAATACTGCTCATGGTTCCGAATTCTGCAGTAGCAGCCGGACCATCCTTGAGCCCAACGGTTCCATCACCGAATCTAATCACCTGGCCCGTCACAGTGATTTCAACCAAGCCCTCATCGCCGGTTTGATTGGCTATGAAAAAATTACCTGCATTGTCAAAACAAACGCCCACGGCACCGATATAATAATTATTGGGATTGTTAAACTGATAGGTTTTGGCGTCGCCGGTAAGACTTACCATTTTAACATGGCCACAAATATAGTCGGCAATATAAATGGAATCATGCGAAAAACACAGGCCGTCGGGAAAGCTAACGGTTGTCCCAACATCTTCACAGCCCGGGTTACCGGGCATTCCGGTAAAAGCAGAAATGCCGCCGGTTGCATCTACTTTCTTTATGTCGTTGTTGGTAATTTCAGAAACATAAAGGATTCCCTGGCTGTCGAAACATATATCCGTCGGCGAGGTTAAAGAACCTTTGGCGACATTGCTACCGGCATAGGTTGAAACGGGTGATCCCGTGCCCGTTCCTGAATTGCCGCCCGTATTGGAGGAACCAGAGTTGCCGGAATTATTGGACTTATTGCAGGATAAAGTTACCAGTACCAGAACAAGGGGAAGCCAACAGGGTGCAATAGATTTCAATTTCATGATGTTAAAGTTTATAAAAGAGTTTAAGGAAAGGTTTTACTTTTCAGCACGAAAATGCGCGCTGAAAGAGTGGTAGCGGGAATAAAATCGTCAAACGGATATTAAAATCCGATGAATAATATATTCCGTAGAAATTCTGAATACCCGATCCATTCATTCCTTTGTAAATTCGCTATTAAGACAATTTATTATGAATACTATACACTCAGATGCATTAGTATTTTTTGGTGCCACGGGTGATCTGGCATATAAGAAAATTTTTCCATCACTGCAGGCGATGATAAAGAGGGGAACACTGAATCAACCGATCGTCTGTGTGGCCAAGTCAGACTGGACCCTGACACAAATGAAGGAACGTGCCAAAGACAGCATTGAAAAACACGGAGGCGTTCATGCAGATTCACTCGACAAACTTCTAAGCCTATTACGCTATGTGGATGGTGACTATCATGACCTGAAAACTTTTCAGGAAATACGAAAGGAATTGGGATCTGCCAGGTATCCTGCACATTACCTTGCTATTCCGCCGAAACTTTTTGAAGAGGTTGTCACCAACCTCGGAAAATCAGGCTGTGCTGATGGCGCACGTATCATAGTCGAAAAGCCATTCGGTACAGGCCATGCATCTGCTCAGGAATTAAATCAGATTCTTTTGCGAACTTTTCCGGAGTCAGCGATCTTCAGAATTGATCATTATTTAGGAAAAAGACCCGTAAACAACATGCTTTTTTCCCGTTTTGTGAATTCGCTGTTTGAACCTTTCTGGAATCATCAATATGTAGAAAATGTGCAGATTACAATGGCCGAAGATTTTGGAATTCAGGGCCGGGGCTCGTTTTATGATATGACCGGTACAATACGGGATGTGATCCAGAATCACCTTTTTCAAATATTGACGAACTGGACAATGGAGCCACCCGCTGGACTAGATAGTGAATCGATCCGCAATGAAAAGATCAAAGTGCTCAGAGCTATTACAACAGTGGAAGCCAAAGACGTAGTCCGGGGACAATTCCGTGGATACAAATCAGAAACTGGTGTCAAGAATGATTCAAAAACGGAAACTTTTGCTGCTTTATGCCTGAAGATCGAATCCCCCCGCTGGCAGGGAGTACCTTTTTATATTCGTGCAGGAAAGAATCTTCCGGTAACCTGCACTGAAATCCTGATGCGGTTGAAACGATCACCCACAGTTTATTCATCAGTTTCGAAAAATTTAAATCACCTGCGGTTTCGAATAAGTCCCGAAGTTACTCTTGCATTTGGGTTGAATATGATGGCGCCAGGGGAGGAGATGAAAGCCGTTCCGGCAGAAATATTCGCAAGCCGCAGCCCCGATCCGGATGAGAAGGATGCCTACGAGCGCGTTCTCACAGATGCGATGGAAGGAGATGCTACTTTATTTGCGCGACAGGATTATGTGGAAGAGGCATGGCGAATCGTTGATCCTTATCTTCAAACTGCCACACCTGTTTTTGAATATGATCCAAAGACATGGGGTCCTGCTGAAGTAGACAAAAGTCTTCAACCAGTCGGAGGCTGGAATAATCCGGTGGATCTCCAATAGGTTGCTAATTCTTCAGAAAGCCATTAGAATAATCGATATAAAATCATTTCGTACGCAGACTTTCTTCGCCTGCCGAAGTTTATTCAGAACGAAGGCTAGTCACCGGATTTGCCATTGCAGCCTTAATCGCCTGGGAACTCACGCTCACGAGTGCGATAATGATTGCAATCAATCCTGCCAAAGCAAACATCCACCAGCTGATATCAGTCCTGCTTGCAAAATTCTCCATCCACTTATCCATTGACCACCACGCAATGGGTACACCAATAATTATTGCAACAAAAACCAGCTTCACAAAATCTTTTGATAATAAAGTGGCAATTCCGCTTACTGTTGCACCCAGCGTTTTTCGAATTCCAATTTCTTTTACTCTTTGTTCTGCTGTAAATGCAGCTAACCCGAATAATCCGAGTGACGAAACAAATACAGCTATAAGGGCGAAAGCAAAAATCAATGATGAGGTTTGCTGGTCTCCTTTGTACAACTGGTTAAAGCTGTCATCCAGGAAATTATATTCGAAAGGTTCGCCAGGCAAAAAAGCCCTCCAGACTTTTTGAATGTTTTGCAAAACGGCAGACTCATTTCCCGGAGCAACACGTACCATGAAAAGTTGATACCAGGTCGGTGATACATACGCGACCAGCGGACCGGTTTTATTATGCATACTCTGGTAGTTGAAATCCTTTACTACACCTATAATCCGCCCTCTTCTTCCCTGGAATGTAAAGCGCTGACCAATTACTGGCAGATGAATATTTAGTTCTTTTACTGCAGTTTCATTAAGCACAACATTGTTTTTATCCATTTCATTATCGGGCTGAAACCATCTTCCTCCATTCATTTTAAGACCCATTGTTTTTTGATAATCGGCATCTGTCGATAGTTGTCTTATTTTGGGAGCAAAATTGGATTCACGTCCGTCCCAGTCGGCATTTCCGGCAGACATACTACCAATATTCTCGATGGATTGATTCGCGAGCGATACATTTTCAATACCACTTTGTCTCAGCAATTCCTGTTTAATATTCTGCATTAAATTCACTTTCTTATCCTGGTTCACTGATGGTGTTGGAGTCAGACGAAACGATAAAACCTGGGCACGGTTGTATCCCGGGTTTGACTT
Organism: uncultured Bacteroidota bacterium; assembly: GCA_963730425.1. Classification (GTDB taxonomy): domain Bacteria; phylum Bacteroidota; class Bacteroidia; order Chitinophagales; family Chitinophagaceae; genus Puia. The sequence goes on from CAVSRV010000006.1 coordinate 67,292, forward strand.
TTGTATATACTGCATTTGCTGGTATATGATAATACTTGCCGCAATCAGAATAACGGAAATCGTGAATTGCAAAATCACAAGGCCTTTTCTGAAACTTGCGTCCTTCACTTTTAACACCGTCAGCCCCCTGAAAACATTTAGCGGCTTGAAGGAGGACAATAATAATGCGGGATAAATACTATTAAGCAGAAAAGAAATTGCGAGCGTGGTGCCTGTCACTTTCCATAAGTCTGGCGAAGTCAAAGGAAGTACAAATGTTTCGGAAGTGATTAGATTGAAAAAAGGCAAACAAATCTGAACCAGTATAATCGTTGTCATAAGCGATACGATGCTGATCAACAATGATTCCGTAATAAACTGGTTAAACAAATGGAAACGTTGGGCCCCTATCATCTTTCTTATGCTCACTTCCTTTGCCCGCAGGGAAGCCTTAGCCGTAGTGAGGTTAACATAATTGATACATGCAATCAGGAGGAGTAAAAATCCAAGTGCCGTAAATAAATAAACCGTATTCCGGTTGCCCTGAACAAAACTGGAGCCTTGCAGATCAGTTTCGAAATGCATTTCTTTTAATGGAATACTACTGATCTGATCCTGGTTGCCAGGAATGAGACTGGTAAGCTTTTTATTGACCAATGCGGGGTTTACCGCCTTTTTTAATTTTACAAAAGTTATATAGTTGTTGTTATCCCAGGACTCATCATTTTCACGACGGTCTTTATCCAGCAGCAATACTTTGAGTGGAATAAAAGCCTTGAATTGAAAACTGGAATTCGTGGGCGGATCTCCGACAATTGCTTTAACCTCGTAATTCAAACTGTCAATGCGGATGGTTGCTCCCAGTGCTTCGTGGTTACCAAAATATTTCCTTGCCTCAGATTCCGTCAGAATTACACTAAACAAACCCGAACCAAAATTGGCCGCGCTGCCTTCTTTAAAATCATAGTGAAATATGCTGAACCAGTCATCATCCACATAAGCGCATTTTTTTTCATATACAGGATTATTATTCAAATTGAAAACCGGCCAGTTACCCGTGTTTATTCTCGCAATTTTATCAATTTCAGGGATTGCTTTTTTTGCAGCATCGGCCAGTGGCAAAGGTGTGCCTTCCCATACCCATTGATTATTGTTTGCACTCTCTGTGAGCCTGTATATTCTATCTGCATCAGGCTGGAACCCGTCAAAACTCAATTCATTCCGAACCCAAAGCAAAATCAGGACTGCTGCTGTCATTCCGACGGATAAGCCGATGATATTTATCCCGCTGGTTGACTTGTTTTTCCAGAGGCTTCGCCAGGCTGATTTAAAATAGCTTTTAAGCATAATCAATTATTTCATTTGAATGGTAATTACTATCTCAACAGGAATGCCAAATATAAAATGCGTTGACTTATACCGGATTAGAGAAAGACAAAAATCAAAATAGATCATTTTCGATACGGAGTATGGGCGTTTTTGATACATTTCACCTACTGAACAATATTCATTTATAGTCCGCGTTTCGATATCATCCCGGAATTTATTGGATCGCCTTCACAGCTATATCGGAACCCCGTCAAACGGCTACCTGTAGGCCATTAAGTCCACGTCAAGTCCACCATTTAGTGGACTTGATGTGGACTTGACCCCGGTTTGGTAATACTCCGACAGGGCAATGTAACTATTGAAACTGATCATATTTTAAAATTTAAATCATGGCAAGACAAAGAGACTCCAAACTGGTAGGTACTGTAGCTAATCTGATATTTTATAATCGTCTTGGGGAGTACTGTATGAGAACCAAACCTGTAGACGTGAGGCGAACTTATGCTTCAATACATAGCGGGTTCAATTTTGGGAAAGCGAGCAGGACAGGCAAACAAATAAGAAATCTGGTTGGCTTAATATATCCGTATAAATCAGATAGCCTGCTTATAAACAGGCTCAATGGTGCCATAAATAAATTCATCAGCTGGAAAGAAAAAATGGACGCGGCTTCCAGGACTATGCCTAAGAAGCTGCCGTATATTTATGGTTTTCAATTCAACAGCAAGGCGGATCTGGCAATTTTTTCCGCTATACAACCATCATTAAAATTAAAAGAACCTGAACTCGTTGAAATAAGTTTGACTCCATTAATACCCAGCCAGTCTCTTCGTGCTCCGGTAAATACAAGCAGAATAATATTCAAAATCGAATTAATTGGAATGAATCTGAATAAAGCTGAAACAGAACTGATGGGCAAATCAGAAATCGAAATACCCTATTCCGGCGAAACATTTTATCCTCAGGATATATTGATACCGGCTTCTGAGAAACCAGGCAATCTGATCATCATGGTGATAGCTGTTCAATATATGGTTAATAAAAATGGTGATATCGAAATGCTGAATGACAAGAAGAAGCTACCCTGCGGAATTGTGTGGGCGGGCTACTATGAATCCGTTATGTGATGTGATATGTTTCCTAATTTCACAGTGGGATGGGTTGTACTTCAGGTAAGGTTGGGAAATAAACTGATCATTTTATGAAGATCCTGATCATCGAGGATGAAAAAGAACTGCGTAAAAGCATGGTAGCTTATCTGAAAGGAGAAAATTACCATTGCGAAGTAGCGAACAATTTCAGGGAGGCTATGGAGAAAACAGAATCCTTTGACTATGACTGCATCTTATTGGATATTTCACTTCCGGATGGTAACGGTTTGCAGATTTTAAAAGAATTAAAAGAAAATCGCAAAACAGATGGTGTGATCATCATTTCTGCCCTCGATTCCATGGACCATCGTATAACGGGTTTGAATCTCGGAGCGGACGATTATCTTCCCAAACCCTTTCATTTGCCTGAGCTGGCCGCCAGGATAACTGCCATCATCCGTCGCAGAAAGTTTGATGGGAGCAGTATTCTGAGTCTCCATGAACTGAGTCTCGATACAAATTCCAAAATAGTAACCGTAAATGGCAAACCTGTTGACCTGACCCGTACCGAATATGATTTATTGCTTTACCTGGCTATCAATAAAAACAGGGTGGTCTCCAAAAATGCCATTGCTGAACGCCTGACGGGAGATGAAGCCGAGGTATTTAATAATTTTGATGTCATATATGCCCATATGAAAAACCTGAAAAAGAAACTCGCCTCCGCAGGTAGTGCAGATTATATTAAAGCAGTTTACGGTATGGGATATAAACTGGAGATATAATGCGCCTGTTAAAAAAAACGATAACAGCCTATTTTATCTATTCAGCCATCCTGATGGTGATCGCAATCCCTTTGTTTTATTTCGCACTCAAAAAGATGATGGTTCAAAGCGTGGATGAAAATCTGATCACCACCAAGACCCTTGTTATCCCGCAGTTACAGAACAACATTTTGAATCATCGCGAAAGCAACCTGATTTTAACGGGATACGATATTCACTATGAAAAAGAACCGTCCGACATAAATGAAGATTCTATTTATACCATTGAAACCACCGGCAATGTCTCTGAAGCGCCGTCCCCAAACCGCGAGCTCGCATCTCATTTCTACGTGAACGAAGAATTTTACAGCCTGCATATCATCACTACCCTGACGGACAAATATTCTTTGATACAGCGAATCATCTGGGTCATTGCATTCCTGCTCGTCGTGTTATTTCTGGGCCTGATGCTGATGAACCGGGTGTTGACAAAAAAGATCTGGCTTCCCTTCTACAAAACATTGAACAGTCTGAAGAAATACCGGGTCGATAAACAGGCGGTCCTGAAGCTGGGATCATCCCGGATAAATGAATTTAACGACCTGAACCAGGCTATTGAGGATCTTGCCGAAACCAACTATATGGCATATCAGAGTCAGAGGGAATTTACGGAGAATGCCTCGCATGAAATGCAAAGTCCGCTGGCCGTTTTCCAATCCAAACTGGAGTTGCTGATGCAGACGAATCCATTGAATGAAGAGCAGGCTTCTCTTATTGCGGACCTGGCGGGTGCCAGTAAACGAATGTTCAGATTAAACAAAGCCCTGATCCTGCTTACTAAAATAGACAATGATCAGTTTCTGGAAAAGGAATCCATATCTGTCAGGGACATACTGCAAAAGCTGATTAAACAATATGAATTTCAGATTGCCAGCCAATCGATCCGGTTCAGTTTTAATGATGCGGAGGATATTCTGGTTGAAGCGAACAGGACGCTGATCGAAATCATGCTGGGCAATCTGTTATCAAATGCCATCAGGCACAACATTCCAAATGGTTTTGTTCAGGTCACATTGAATCAAAAGGAATTGACCATTCAAAATTCAGGAAGGGGCTTTCCACTGGATAATAAAAAAATGTTCAGGCGTTTTCAAAAGGAAAGTAATAATGAAGAAAGTATCGGACTGGGTTTGGAAATTGTAAATAAAATATGTGCATTGTATCAATATCATATCCAATATCAGTTCAGCAACCAGATGCATATATTCAATGTGCAGTTCTGATGGAGGCTTTGTGAAAGCTGCGTTAAATTCCCTCTGTTTAAGATTTTATCGGCTGTCGCCACCTGAAAATTCAGAAATTTTTCAGGATTGCATCCAACATTTATGCCTTAATAAAATCAGGCATGACAAATACAAAGAAAATATTTTCCCTGTTTATTTTGATTACCATCATGGCAGCAGGAGCGACGATGGCATTAAAAAAATGGAATAAAGTGTATGGCTACAGTTCACCGGGCGATGTTAAGTTACCTGTATTTCAGACCGCTTATACGGGGGCACAATCTCTGCCGCCGGTTGATTTTGAAAAAGCTGCAACGGCTGCCGTCCCTTCAGTAGTTCATATTAAAACGCTGACGAAATTTAAAGAGACAGCAGGCAATGAACCACGGCAAAACCCGTCAGGAGATGACCAGGACGATATGTTAAGACGATTTTTTGGTGATAACGGTGACCCGCCCCGAGCAGCAGCCCGAACAGAGGGCTTCAGGTTCCGGTGTGATAGTGAGTGCAGACGGATATATTGTAACCAATAATCATGTTGTTGATGGCGCTACAGAAATTTCCGTTACGCTAAACGACAGGAAAAATTTCAAGGCCAAAGTAATTGGTACGGATGCCAATACAGATCTGGCCCTGATAAAGATTGACGGTCAGGGGCTTCCCGTGATGCCTTTAGGTAATTCAGACGATGCAAGACTGGGACAATGGGTGTTGGCCATAGGATACCCGCTGAATTTAGATGTTACCGTTACGGAAGGAATTATCAGCGCTAAATCGAGGAATATCGGGATCAACAGACAGGGAGCAGCGCCTGTTGAATCTTTTATTCAAACGGATGCAGCCGTAAACCCAGGTAGCAGTGGTGGTGCCCTGATCAATACCAATGGAGAACTGATAGGAATCAATGCAGCGATCGCTTCGCCCACCGGTTCGTATGCGGGTTATGCTTATTCCATTCCCTCCAATCTGGTCAGAAAAGTGATCGAAGACATTATGAAATTTGGCAGTGTTCAGAGAGGCTATCTTGGAATCAGTATGGCTCCCGAACAATTAGATGAAGCCAGGAAAAAAGAATTGGGGATTAATGATGATGTAAACGGAGTATGGATAATGGATGTAGATCCTAAAGGAGCGGCAGCTGAAGCCGGTCTGAAAAAAGGTGATGCCATCATCAAAATAAATGATGCGGCAGTCAGCACCAGCTCTCAGCTGGCTGAACAAATTGCCCGTCAGAAACCAGGAGATCAATTAAAAATTACCTATTTAAGGGAAGGCAAAGAAAATACTGCTGACGTTACACTGAAAAATAATCTGGGCACCATGGCAAGTCAGAAAACGACGGCTGTTGAATCGCTGGGTGCTGAATTCTCGACAGTCAGTGAGGAAGATGCCGCTAAAATGGGTATCAACGGTGGTGTGCAGGTAACAGGAATTCAGGACGGCATCATCAGCACACAAACTAAAATGCGTCCCGGTTTTGTCATAATTAAAATTGGTGATCAGAATATTAAATCCGTGGAAGACCTGAAAGACGCAATAAACAATCAACCGGAAAACTTCCAGATACAGGGAATCTACCCTGGTAGCAAAGAGGTTTATTATTATGGGATAAACGATTTCAAAAAATAGTGGGTTGCTTGTTCGTTCCAATAGAGGCTTCCTTGTTCGCAAGGGGCCTTTTTATTTTAATCGTAAGTTTTTGTTTTGGCAGGTGTACGTTTCATTCCAGGTGCTGGATGTGACAAGTGATTTTCTAATACTGTCTCCGGCTTTCTGCTCATACTATATACTTTCCTTGAAGCAGATAGTATAAAATCCAGTGATCTCCTGCCGGCGCCTTCAATAATCAAAAAAAGGCAGGTGAGAATTTGGGCATAGTCTGAACGTATCTCATGCAACACGGCCCAAATGCCGATCTTTGGTGGAGCAGGTGGCATTGGCAGCGGACTTCTGCCAAAATACAAATCAATTTTTGTACTTAGCACAGCAACGATCATCTGCACAATAAAATAAAAGGCTGTAATCCTTGTGAACAGCCCGAAAATCAGGAGCAGGCCACCGATAATTTCACCCGTTGCAATGATATGTGCAGTCGTTTCGGGAAATGGAAAACCTAATTTGGTAAATCGTCCTACCCCCTGGTTTACGTACACAAATTTCAAAATTCCTTCCCAAAAAAAGACAGTTCCGGTCATCAGGCGAATGATTAATATGGATGAATGGCCGGTTACAGGCGGATGCAGAAACCAATTGATTAGTTTTTTCATTGTTTTTAGTTTAAATAAAATAATGACGCAAACATCCAAACTTCATTACTGCATCTAAAATTAATTACAGCATCCGGCACTTTTACTTGATTAACCATTGGTTTATCAAGGATTTTACCTCCATCATGTAATAAAATTTTGGAAATGCATGATGTGGCTACCTTTGTAAAAAGAGATATTGAAGGACAGAAAACTCATATACCACGTACTTTTCTGGACGGGCATTTACCTTTTATGGGTGCTTGTATTCCGCAGTTATTCAGTTACCCTGACCAAGACAATGACGGTGGAGTTTTGCTATTTAATTTTCATTACGGCAGATTATTATGCCGTTAATAATTTCATCGTTCCGAATTTTTTGTACAAAAAGAAATATTTTCTTTTTGTTTTAAACATAATAATAGTCATCGCTCTTTCCGCCTGGTTCAGGTCCCTGATTGCAATACAAATGAACAGGTATTTTTTTCATGTTGCGTTGACAGCTGACTTCAACACATTGTATTTTAATTCCCTGATCAATATTTCCCTCTGGGTATTATTGATTACAATCGGGAAAATGCTGGCCGAAAGGATACAAACGCAACGGCAGATAGAGTTATTGGAAAAAGAAAGAGTAAAAAGCGAGTTGGATTATTTAAAAGCACAAATCAATCCCCATGCACTTTTTAACTCATTAAACACGATATATGGAAATATTGATAAAAGCAATCGGGTTGCCAGAAACATACTGTTGCAATTTTCTGAACTATTAAGGTATCAGTTGTATGACTGCGGAGCGGAGAAAGTAAACCTGGGAGATGAAATGGGCTATATAAAAAATTATGTGGCTTTTCAGCGTTTACGAAAAGATGAAAAATTAGTGGTAAACATACAAATTGAAAATATTGACTCCCGGCTAAAAATAGCTCCACTTTTACTGGTCGTTCTTATCGAGAATGCGTTCAAGTTCGTAAGTAATTTTTCTGACAGGGAGAATAAAATATGCATCAGGATAATTACCAGGGGCAATATTTTATGCAGCACATTTATGAATACAAAAGAATTGCCACAGGCCGGCAACACTTATAATTCAAATGGCATCGGCATTCGAAATTTGAAACGAAGATTGGAACTTTTATATAGCGATAAATATCGAATTTACCAATAATAATTGACAACGATTTTTACGAAACGCATTTAAATATTGATCTTACATGAAACTCAAATGTGTAATAATTGATGACGAGCCAATCGCAAGAAAAATATTGCAGGAATTCGTCGGGGATATCGATTATCTGGAATTGGCAGGACAGGCAGAAAATCCGCTGAAGGCATTGTCCTTACTAAACGATAAGGATATCGATATTATATTTTTAGACATCAATATGCCGAAAATTAATGGCATAGATTTCTTAAAAACTTCAAAGTTTAATGCGAGTATAATTATTACGACAGCTTATCCGGTTTATGCAGTAGAGGCTTATGGATTGGATGTTTTGGATTATTTGGTAAAGCCAATTGCATTTGAACGCTTTTTAAAGGCCTGCAATAAAGTGAAAGAATTGAGAGCACAAAAAAACCCAATACCGGCGCAGCCAAATAAACCTGACGATCATTTTTTTGTCAAATCAGGAAATCAAATCGAGAAAGTATTTTACGATGAACTATTGTATGCTGAGGCCATGATGAACTATGTGATGCTTTACACGAATACAAAGAAAATGATGGTCTACATTACAATCAAGAGCCTGGAAGAACAATTACCTCCGGAGAAATTTATTAAGGTTCACAAATCATTTATTGTGAACAAAAATAAAATCAAAAGTATAGAAGGCAACATTTTAGATATCGGCAATGAAAAGATTACCATTAGTCAAAACTTACGCGAAAAGGTCATTAATGAAATTGTAAAAGACAAAATGATAAAGCGTTAAAAGAAATTGATTTTTATTTAAGTTCGTAACTTATCAATGACCAATCCTGGATGTGCTTTGTAAGGATCAACTCGCCGAAGGGGTTGAGATAGAGCCGCACGAATCCGATATTATCTTTAAACCATTGGTCAATAGTAAAACTTGCATCAGGCATACCTGCATTTCCATAAATCTGCCATGCGCTTGTGAAGACATTATTCCCGACAGTTATATCACTCTGACCGGTTACAGTTACATTTGAAATTCCCGGAATATATGGCCAGGATGAACCGGTTGCAAATGGAATAATATATTGTCTGACTATGTAAGTGTTGGTCCGGTCCATAAACCGTAAGGTATCTCCTGTTTGAAAAACATAATTACTATCGATCCATCCCGGATAATTGTATTGCCATATTGCTGCGGTTATTCCATTAGGCCATTTGACCGTGTCAACGACAAGGACATCTACGTTATATTGTGTGGAACCACTATCCAGATTTCCCTGAAGGGTAGTATCCTTTACCATGTAATGCCAGTTGTCGCCGATCTTATTGGGAAATAAGTCCTGGGAACCGGTATTTACGGTATTGTTCTTATGGCAACCCGCGGACAGAAGCAAGAGTAGGACTCCTATTATTAATGTCTTAAATCTCATCATTTTAGCTTTAATTCATTGACGGGTTTTGCGGCCAAATCGTTGCTTCAAAGCTTATAATTATATATTGCGATACCTTCAGTAACTGAACGCCGATCCGGTTATCCAGATGTTAAGATTAAATTTTAGAGATTTAATTGCTATTACTAAGCGGCAAAATTGGAACTAATATTATGAGAAACTCTCTATTCCTTGCCATATTATTTATCATAAATCACAAAGACGCTTTCTCCCAGTCAGTAAAAACGGATTTCAACAATGTTTTATCACATGTAGAATCCTTACGGAAGAACCGCCCGGTAGAGAATATCTATATTCATTTCGATAAACCTTACTATGCAGCCGGAGATACCATTTACTTTAAGACCTATGTGACGTTGAATGAACTGCATAAACCAACTCCTTTGAGCGAGGTCGTACACGTTGATCTTATCTCTCCTAAGGCCAGAATCATAAATTCAATTAAGTTAAAGCTGAAACTGGGAATAGCATTCGCTGATTTTGAATTGCCCGATTCATTGCCTGCAGGAATTTATCATATCAGGGCTTATACCAGGTGGATGTTAAATGAAGGAAGCGGTTCATTTTTCAATCAAATAATTCCCGTTGGGTCTGTTAGGAAAACATCCCGACAGGCTGATATACCAGGAAGCCATTTGGGGTTTGACAAACCTGATATTCGATTTTTCCCTGAGGGTGGTGAATTACTCACAGGTGTCGAATCAAAAGTTGCCTTTAAAGCGATCGGAACCAATGGAATGGGTATCAAAGTCAAGGGCATAATTGCAGACAATACCGGTAAAGAAATAACCCGGTTTCAATCGGTGCACCTTGGGATGGGTTTTTTTTATCTTAAACCGGAAGAGGGTAAATCCTACAGTGCAAAATTGACCTTTGGTGATGGGTCGAATGTAACAGTTGATTTGCCTAAAGCAATACCGAATGGGATGGTACTGTCAGCCGATAACGAATCACCGGACACGACAATAATAAATGTATTGACCACGCCAGAATATTTGAAGAAGCATCTGAATGAAGATGTCACGCTGTTAATTTATTCAGGCGGAGCTCCTTCGATGGCACAGGCAAAATTGAACAGTGAGAATATTGATTTTGCGATTGATAAGAAGCGGTTACATTCCGGTGTAATGCGAATCACTTTATTTTCATCTCAGTCAGAACCAATGAGTGAACGTTTAGTATTTATAATGAACCAGGATGAGATTAATTTGGAGGCAAAGAGTGAAAAGCCCGTTTATGACAAACGGGAAAAGGTAGAGATTTCGTTAAACGCCAAAGATCAAACGAAGACTCCGGCTCAGGGAAATTTTTCAGTATCGGTCGTCAATGAAGACATCATTAAAACGGATGAGAATAAGGAATCCACTATTTTTTCTAATCTCTTACTTGTATCCGAACTAAATGGATATGTAGAACAACCTAATTATTATTTTATAAAATCGGGCGACGAGGTTGCGGCAAATCTTGATATATTAATGCTGACGCAAGGTTACCGGCATTTCTTATGGAAACAAATACTGGCAGACAGTCTGGCGCCATTGCAGTACAAGGCTGAAAGTTTTCTTCAGCTACAGGGCTTCGTAAGGACTACGGCAGGCAAACCTGTAAAAAATGAGAAGGTCACACTCAGTGATCCAACCGGGAAGGGACCTGAACTGAATGAATTAACGGATTCGGCAGGTCGGTTTATTTTTAAAAATTTAGAATTTAGTGATACCGTTCATTTTACAATTACTGCCGCAAAAAGTAGTTCACGTATTATGCTTAGTAGCTATCCTTCTCCTGTGGTGAATAAAAAAGATACTTCTGAGCTTTCGCCCAATGTGGACAGCATTATGATCGCCTATTTAAAATTTAAGGCAATCGATCAGGAATTTAAGGCTGCGAGAACTGTAAAAGTATTGAATGAGGTTACAATAAGAGCTGTAAAGTTGGACAATTCCTATCAAACTGAAAGCCTGGCCGGAGCAGGTAATGCTGACCAGGTTATCCATGCAAATGAATTTAAAGAGGGTGGAACTTTAACAGATCGGTTAATGGGTCGTCTGCGTGGAGTCATATTCACCAATGGGATTCCTATTCTCAATATAAATGCCAGCGGAAACGGGCTGGGTAATTACCTGACAATGATGGTGGTTGTCGATGGATTAGAAATGACCCCACCGAATGTAAATTCAATCAATTCGAATGAGGTAGAAACCATAGAAGTTCTAAAGTCGGGGAATGCAAGTATGTACGGTATGAACGGTGGTGGCGGAGTCTTAGTGATAACCACTAAAAGGCCAAAGGAAATTGAACTAGATAGTTCATCGGATGCTAATGCTTTAAAAGTCTCTGTGATGGGCTTTTACAAGGCTAAGGAATTTTACTCACCCAAATATGCTGTGAGCGATACATCTAATAAGGGCAACGACCTGCGCACTACTATTTTCTGGAAACCTGATGTTGTTACTGATAAGGACGGTAATGCTTCCTTTAATTTTTATAATGCCGACATAAAAGGTAACTACAAAGTTGTGATAGAAGGTATCGATGAGAATGGCGATATCGGCAGACAAGTCTATAGATACCGCGTTCAATGAGAAATTACAGCACCCATATTTTTTTCACTCTATTTTTTCTGTTCAACCTAAGTTCCAGGGCTCAGACTTTGTATGTTATCAAAGGAAACGTGACGGACGAAAGTAATGTGTCGCTGCCGGGTGCAACTATTTTTCTAACCGGTAGGATGAATAATACAGTAAGTGATGTAAGTGGCAATTTTAGTTTAACTAGCCTGAAAGCAGGAAATTATAGTCTTGTTGTCACGATGATTGGATACAAAACGGTTGTGAAGGATATTACTATTTATGATCAGGATGTAAAACTAACCTTGCAGCTTGAGCAGCAGGTTACTTATTTGAACGCAGTGACAGTGAAACCCGATAAGTCGAGGCTGGAATACCTGGAAATATTTAAGAAGCAGTTCTTAGGTGAGTCAGAAAATGCTTTGCAATGCAGGATCCTTAATTCAGAGATATTGAACTTTTCCTTCGATAAAAAAGCTGCAAGATTAACTGCCGGTACCGATGAGGTACTGACAATTAAAAACCAGGCTTTAGGTTATATTGTCAGATACGTTCTTGTCAATTTCGTCTACTATGAAAGCAGGAACGCTGTTATCTATCAGGGATATCCCGCTTTTGAAGAGCTTAAAGGCACGCCTGAAGAGGAAGCTCAATGGAAAATAAACCGCAGGATAGCTTTTTTCGGATCAATACATCAATTTATTCGTTCGGTTTATGAAGAAAATTGCAGGGCCAGCGGATTTGCTGTCTATAAGATCAAAAACAGGATGCCGCTTGATTCATCCAAAACAGGAAGAAATCTGATCAGGATAGATTACAAACAGGTTTCATTCGACTCATTGTTGACTGTTAAAGATGAACATTTCAAAACCCTGGATTTCAAAGATGCGCTTTATGTAATTTATACTAAAAGAAAGGAGCAGGCCGAATACAGTAATAGTAATTACAGTTTAGCTGGAATTTATTCCGACAGGTGGCTGCCTTCAGGACAGGTTTCGATTGTCAATCTTTTTGGTACAGTAACTATTGATGAAAATGGTTTTTATAAGCCGACTTCCAATCTTTTCTTTGAGGGTTATATGGGTTGGGAAAAAATAGCCGACCTGGTTCCATATGAATACAATACATCGGAGGGGAATTAAAAATTTCGATTACCAAAATTCACGTGGTAGACCTGTCCGGATGAGACCCTCAATCTGGTCCGGTTAAAGTCAGCCCCGTCGATTTTGCGAACGTTTCGTTTATTTAGCTGGCGCCTCATCCACCTTGATTGCGAGCGCCTCCGTATAAGTAATATCAACCTTATCACCGACTTTCACGCCAACCAGGTTCTTTGGGTCTCTCACTTTGATCGTTTCCTTGTTCCCTCTTGGTCCCATAAAAGTAACCGTAGGCGCATTGGGGTCGATCGCAGTGATCATAACTGTTACGGTGGTTTGTTGTGCTATAGCACCAGCAGGCTTCGAACCAGGTGCGGCACCTGCAGAAGCTGTGGTAGTTGTGACACCGGTTTTACCGTGTTCCTTTACCTCATAAGCAATGGCTTCAGTGTAAACTGCCGTAATGATGTCGCCTTTCTTTACCTGCGCGAGATTCTTCACGTCGTCACCGGCGATGAAGCTGTGCTGTTGACCATCCTTCGTTTTGATGGTAACCTCCCGTGTTTTCTGGTTAACCGAGACCACTGTTGCAGTCACCGTCTGGGAAGAGACTACAGTCTGTCCTTTTACCTCCTGCGCCTGGGTATTCGCTATGCTGAACAGGCTGATCAGTGCAGCAGCTGCTGTAGCTTTGAAGCCCTGCAAAAGCAAAATCTCAATACTTTTTTTCATGTTAATATATTTGATTGATTAATGACTCACTAATAGAAGAACATAAGATCCTCTCTGAAAATTAAATTAATTTTTAAGATAAACCTCAGAAATCTGATATCCTCTCCAAAAATCTTACCATAGTTATGAAAACCATGGCGGGTAGCCAGCAGAACAGTGGATTATTTGCCTTTATTTCTTTTCCGGTGGGCTGAGTAAAAGAAAAGAAGGAATAAGACAGAAAACAGTTTATTTTTTTTTCGGGCCCACATCAGTCAAATTTGCAGTATGTCGAAGAATGTTTTTATAGCTACATCGGAACCTTACTGTGGTAAATCTATCATTGTGCTCGGATTGGTAAATATGCTGTTGGGAAAAACCAAAAAGATAGGTTATTTCAAACCCATCATCAATACTGATCCTAAAGAAAAAAAGGACGACCATATTGCTGTCGTTACTGAATATTTTGGCCTTTCAGTAAATTATGATGATGCATTCGCATTTACCCGCTCCCAGGCATTGCAGATGATACAAAACAGGAGCCAGGGAGAAATGATAGATATCATTATCAGTAAATTTAAAAAAATCGAAGAAGCCTATGATTTTACTGTAATTGAGGGAAGCGATTTTGTAGGTGAAGGAATTGCCTTTGAATTTGATGCAAATATTTCAATAGCAAAAAACCTCGGCGCTCCGGTTATCATTGTTATTTCCGGCGAAGAAAAAACGACTGCACAGGTTGTGACATCTGCAGTTACCGTATTTCAAAATTTCCGGGCACGTGAAGTGCAGGTGCTGGCGGTTGTAGTTAACAAAGTATACGACGGGCAGGCGGAAGACGTGAAACAACTGCTGACGATACAACTAGATAAGGAGATTATTGTTGCCATAATTCCAATGGAAAAGAGTTTGAAAAGCCCAACCATGAGCGAGATAAACCAGCGCCTTGGCGGGAAACTTCTCTTTGGGGAAGACCAGTTGGGTAACCAGGTTGATCATTTTATTACGGGTGCCATGCAGGTTCCCAATTTTCTGAATTATTTAAAAGAAAATGTTTTGATCGTTACTCCGGGTGACCGGGCGGATATTATTATCAGCGCAATGCAGGCAAATCTTTCGATAAGTTATCCAAAGATTTCGGGTATCGTACTGTCTGCAGGTCTTGAACCTGAAGAACCGCTGATCCGCCTTATTCAGGGTTCACCATCTATTATGCCCATTATTTCCGTAAAGACAGGCACATTCGAAACATCAGCAAAACTTGGAGCAATTCAATCGAGAATGACTCCCGGCAACAGGAAAAAAATTCAACTCGCTATTGATGTCTTTGAAAAATATGTGAATGTGAAGGCCCTTGATGAAAGGATGATAACATTTAAACCGGAGGGAATCACGCCGCATATGTTTCAATACCAGTTGACGAAATGGGCAAAAACTGAGATCAAACATATTGTTCTTCCCGAAGGAAATGAAGACAGGATATTGAAAGCGGCAGCCCGGCTGATCGATCAGAAGATTGTAGAGCTTACATTACTGGGAGATCCGGCTGAAATAGCTGCTTCTGTAAAACGGCTTGGCTTAAAACTTGACCTGAACAGCATAAGGATCGTCGATCCTGTTAAGTCTGCATATTTTGAAGATTATGTGCAAACGTTTTATGAATTGAGGAAACACAAAAATGTTGAACTTGAAATGGCAAGGGATACGATGACCGATGTTTCATACTTCGGTACCATGATGGTTTACAAGGGTCATGCGGATGGGATGGTGTCAGGTGCCGTTCATACAACGCAACATACCATCAGGCCGGCACTCCAGTTTGTGAAAACGAAGCCTGGTATTTCTGTAGTTTCTTCCATCTTTTTTATGTGTCTGCCGGACCGTGTTTGTGTTTTTGGAGATTGCGCTGTAAATCCGAATCCCACCGCCGAACAACTGTCCGAGATAGCGATCTCATCTGCGGAAAGCAGCCAGCGATTCGGCATTGAGCCGAGAGTTGCGATGCTTTCATATTCCTCCGGCACTTCAGGGGAAGGTGAAGAGGTTGAGAAAGTGCGCAGGGCAACAGAGATGGTGAAACAAAAGCGGCCTGATCTTAAAGTGGAAGGTCCTATCCAATACGATGCTGCGGTTGATCAGGTAGTTGCCAGTCAGAAATTGCCGAATTCTGAAGTTGCGGGTAAGGCGACAGTGTTGATTTTTCCGGACCTTAATACAGGCAACAATACATACAAGGCAGTACAGCGTGAAACAGGTGCTCTGGCGATTGGCCCAATGTTGCAGGGATTGAATAAACCCGTGAATGATCTGAGCCGCGGCTGCACAGTAGACGATATTTTCAATACAGTTATCATCACTGCCATTCAAAGTCAGCAGAAATAAAATGAACATCTTTGTCGTAAACTCAGGCAGTAGCTCCATCAAATACCAGCTTTTTAAAATGCCGAATGAAAAACCAGTCTGCAGTGGGCTGGTAGAAAGAATCGGCCTGGAAAATTCGATCATCACGCATAAAATATTTATAAACCAGGAAGAGAAAACGATCAAAAAAAAGATGGATCTGTCCGGCCATGAAGAGGGACTAAAAGAGGTGGCGGCATTATTAACTGATGCAGAAACAGGGGTCATAAAAAAGCCTGGTGAAATTGAAGTGGTTGGTCACAGGGTAGTGCATGGAGGAGAAAGTTTTGCGGCCACGACGATCATAACGAAGAAAGTAAAAGAAAAAATTCAAAAACTTTTTCCACTTGCACCATTGCACAACCCGGCGAATTATCTGGGTATTGAAGTAGCTGAAAAAATTTTCACAAAAGCAAAACAGGTTGCAGTATTCGATACTGCGTTCCACCAGACACTGGCGCCAATAGCTTTTACCTATGCTATCCCTAAATCTTTTTATACGGACCACCATATAAGGGCTTACGGTTTTCATGGTACGAGTCATAAATATGTAAGCGGGAAGGCAATGGAGTACTTAAATAAGCCTGATGCAAAACTGATTACTATTCATCTTGGAAACGGGTGCAGCATGGCGGCCGTAAGAAATGGAAAATCGGTTGATACGAGTATGGGTTTTAGTCCTTTGAGCGGACTGGTGATGGGAACCCGCTCAGGTGATATTGATCCTTCCATTATTTTTCATCTGATCAATCAATTAGGTTATGACCCGGAACAGATGAACACCCTGCTTAATAAACGCAGCGGAATGCTGGGACTTACAGGTTTTAGCGATATGCGTGATATTGGTAAAGCTGCGCAGGAAGGAAACAGGGATGCAGAACTTGCTCTCGAAATATATGCATACAGGATAAAAAAATATATCGGCTCTTATGCTGCTGTGCTGAATGGGCTGGATGCCATTGTATTCACGGCAGGTGTCGGGGAAAATGATGTGAATACCAGGCAACGAATCTGCAAGGAGATGCAATACCTTGGAATAAATATGGATGAAGAGAAAAATAAAATAATTTCAACGGCAACCAGGGAAATAAACAGTGCTGTTTCCCGGGTAAAGATTTTGGTCGTTCCCACCAATGAAGAGCTTGAAATTGCGAAGCAATGCTACGAGCTCTTGCAGAAGAAATAGCAGGGCGACGATGTCATGATCGCAGGACGTTAATTAATATTGTATTCAGGAGTTAAATGAAAGTACATGATGCAGAAATTTACAAAACTCCTTTTCTTATTGCTGGCCGCTTTTGTTATTGTTCACGGTCAGGATTCAAGCGCATCCAAAAAAAAAATAAACGGTATTGCGGCCATTCCCCTGATTAATTACAACCGCACACAGGGAATTATTTTGGGAGCCGTTGTATCTAAATACTATAAAATAAATAAGAAGGACACTATCTCACCGTCTTCCAATACAGGTATCGCCGGCATTTACACTGAGCAGAAAAGTTATGCACTATTTCTTTATTCACAATTCTTTCTTGCAGAAGACCGCTGGCGCATTCGGGCAGCAGCCGGCAGCATGGATATAAACTTTCAGTTCTACCTCGAAGATCCGGTTACCTCGACAGGCAATTTTTCTAACTATTCAACCAAAGCAAATCTGGTAGTACTGCAGGTGCAACGCAATATATTCAAACGTATTTATTTCGGCCCCACTGCATCCTTTATCAAAGCATCCACAACTTTTAGTTTTCCGGGTGTGTCAGGTCAGGATTCGATAAGCAAAAGCATCCTGAATAGTATTGGTTATATAATCAGTAATGATACGCGCGACCATGTTCAGTATCCGACAAAAGGTATGTTCCTGAATTTTAAAAACCAGTTTTATAGGAACTGGATTGGTAGCGATTATGAATTTGTAAGATATATAGTAACCTATAATCAATTCTTTAAGCTTTCCAAAACAAATGATAAGCATGTGTTAGTTGCGCGTGCCACCATGAATATTGCGACCGGTGATGTACCTTTTGAAGGACAAACCGTCGTAGGCGGTGATGACATCCGCGGATATTCGCAGGGAAAATATCGGGCCGACCAGGTGTACACACTGCAGTCAGAATATCGATGGAATTTTTATGGAAAATGGGGCGTTGTGGCCTTTGCAGGAATTGCCACCGCCGTTGCAAAATTTTCAGGTATTTCCGAAAGCCAGCTGTTGCCCGGCGTAGGTGCCGGTCTGCGATTCAGAATGCTTCCTTCCGAAAAAGTAAATATCGGTGTTGATGCCGGAGTGGGCAGGGGTGACTATAGTATTACCTTTCGCATAGCCGAAGCATTCGCGAGGTAAGGGATCATTTAAAGTGACTCGCCTTCCTTCTTTTTGATGGGTTTTATGAAACGATATCCCAGTTGTCTTAACCAATCAGCTTCGTTATAGAATATCCGGCTTTTTTGGATTTTCCCGTTTTCAATTTTATAAACAGAATTTACCCATAAGTATATGGGTCCTCTGCCGTCTTTATATTTAATGGAGCAATAGGCCCAGTTTGAAACCCATTCCCCGGATTCAGCATCATTATTTTCTGCAATAGTCGTTGCAATATTCTGATAACGGTCATATTTGATCGAAGCATAGAAGTGATCAAAATTATATTTCCAGTTTTCAAGAGCTTCCGATTTACCTGCAGAATCGCCAATGGATGGACCATAGCCTCTGTAGTTATCGGCCATCACGGAAGACATCGCCGCCGTGTCATGATTTTGAATAGCAGTTAAATATTTATTAACCAGTGCAATATCTTCATCTGATTGTTTATTCGCGGGAGGAGTTTTGTCAGCGGCGGAAGTCGTATCAGCAGGAGGAGTTTTGTCAGCAGAAGGGGTTTTATCTGGAGAAGAACTGCAGGAGCACAGGCAGATAACCGTTAGTATGTACACGATAAATTGCTTCATAAGTGACAAGGTTTTAAATTTTGGAACTGTATTACGAAAGTAATAGTTTTTGGTCTCGTTTAAAATTAATGGAATTAATTTGCAGAAAACAAAAAAATGGAAAGATCGTTCTTTTCAAAGGTTGATGCCACAATCATCTGCCTGGCGTTGCTCATCGCCATGCCCATTATTGTGAAAATGGGAAACAGGATGCGAAAGAGATTCTGGGGCCCGGAAGATGGAGATACGAAGGGTGGTGTCAATGCCCTCATGGGTGCTTTGTTTGGCTTATGGGGTTTTATGCTCGCATTTTCATTTGGACAATCAGGTGTTCGTTTTGAAAACCTGAGGAGTATGATAGTGGATGAAGCTAATTATCTAAGAAACTCGATATTCAGGGCTGATCTGTTTCCAGACAGCGTCCGAAATGTTTACCGGGCAGAATTGCGGGAATATCTGGAGGAGCGGATTTCTTATTACGATAATGCTGGCGATGAGGTCAAATTTAAAAAAAACAACCAGGAAATTTCCAAAACTTCCGCGGCTTTATGGCAAACCACTGTTGGTCAAACAAAAGTACCTGGTACACGACTTACTGCAGAAAACATGGCTACTTCTTTGATTAATTTGTTTGACATCGGCACTAAAAGAGAGGCTTTGCTGAACGCCGGAATACCAACCCCGATTTCAGTTGCGTTGATTGTCCTTGCCTTATCCATTTGTTTTGTTGGAGGGTTTACTACGCCTACAATCAAACGCAAGGAATGGATTGTCATTTTTGCTTTTGCCTTTTTGACTGCAACGATACTTTATATCACTATTGACCTTGCAAGACCAATGGAGGGATTGATCAGACCAGACGCTGGACAGACAAGCATTGTTAATCTTCGTAAGTTTTTTTAATTCTAAGCAGTCTCCATTTATTGTGTAAAAGGTGTGTACTTGAATTTCTGGCCACCCACGGATGCTTCATACATTAAACCACCCTTCTGTTGGGTAAAAATCAAAATGTGGTCTGCATATTTTGCATTGGCGGATGCGCCTGACTTGGCGGCCACCGCTGAAACCTGTGCTGAAAAATCAATATTGTTTTCTTTAAATTTATCCAGAGTACCCTTATCCTCGAAAAATATTATTTCTCTGTAAGCCTGTCCGCCAAATTGGAAACCGACGGTTACCTGTGTCAATTGGGCTTTGCCGATAATGGCAGTTTTTTCGAATACTATTCCGCCTCCAGAAGCTCCTCCGATACCCACTGCGCCCTTACCGACGTTGGGAAATATAACATAGGCATAAGAACTGCTGAGGAAGCGTTTCATGAGTGAATCAGTATGAATAAAATCCTTGATGCCGGCCTTGCTGTCCGAAATAAGCTTCTTGTCTTTATCACTTGTTTGTGCCGAAGTTGAGGTACAAACGGAAGTGAAGACGAATACCAAAAGAGTTTTAAAAACAAAATGCACCAGATAATTTTTCATGATAAGTGTTTTATTTATGAAAGCTCCGGGAATATTTTGACTGAATAAAGGTATTTCTTATTAAATACTCAGCCGATCGGTATTTAATTTTTTTTTTGAAATGATTATTTGTTTTTACATTTAATGGCTATTACCGCGAAATATTAAGTTTATCAGGTTTAATCTGCCAAGAACTCCACACCGTAGGCTAATCCGAACAGAAAGCTAAGAATCTATTCCTCACAGAAAACTAAGAGAATTATTATATCTGCACTCTAGGGTCTAACGAGGTAAATTTTATACCTGGTTGTGACACAATTTTAAAGTTGTCAGGCAGAATGCCACCAGGCACTGCTAAAAAGTTTATAGCTTTTTTCGTCTTTACGAAAGGGGTCTTGTATTGTAGCATTGTAAATCGAGATTGAGAGAAGCAACCATGTTTTTTTTATCTGAAAGTTGATATACGCACTATTAAATATCAAAACATAAAACACAATTAAATCCAAAGACATGAAAGTAAAATTTTTGATGATCTCCTGTGGTATGCTTGTTCTGGCATCGGCGTGTAATAGCGGTGCTGATAAAGGTTCAGCAACCGATTCGGCAAAAGTCACGACAGATACAGCGGCTGCCATGGCAAAAGACACAGTTCAGGCAGCACCGGCGCCTCCGCCTGTTGACAGTGCTGCTATTACGCGTGAATATCTGGCCGCACGAAAGACAGCAAAAAAGCCTGCTGTTAAGCCAAAAAAACAAGGCACAAACGAGGTGGAAATGTACAGCGAACCACCGATGCCAACGCATGAAGCTTTAGAACAGCCACCGGCAGCAAAAAATGCACCTCCTGTTGTAATTCATACAAAGGAGTATGTATATTTTATACCTTCTCAAAAGCCCGCGTATCCGGGCGGTGATGCGGCTTTGGCGGCGTATATAAATAAGACGGTGATATACCCGGATGACGCCTTGAAATATCACATTGAAGGTACAGTGTTTGCAGAAGTCTACCTGGACAGCCTGGGCAATGTTACAGCCGTTGAAATCCCCGGAACACATCTTGGAGGTGGCCTGGAAGAAGAAACAAAAACAGTTCTGATGGGAACACCGAGATGGCATCCGGCTAAAGAAAACGGTCAAATGGTAAAATCAAAGGTTACCGTTCCGGTTACATATAAAATTCAGCACTAAGGTTTACTTCGAAAGCTGTCTAAACACATCGTTGATTTTTTGTAAGAAAGCCAGACCGGACGATATTTTTACATGGCGGCCCTCCTCTCCTAGTGGGAGGGCAAGCCATTCTTTTATTCAGTGATTTAGTAAGTTGTTCTTCTATTCCCCTATCTACTTTTTAAGCGTAATTTTCTTTTCTCTCAAATCTTTATACCGCTGAAGTGCCTGGTAGGATCTGTAATACATGTAAATATTACTTACGTACTGGACCGTTTCTCTTCCAATATGATGTGCTGCTAAAATTTCTACATTGTCAAACCATATATTCGGATCCAGACCTCTTGCAATGGCTCCTCTTCGCAATTTTCTAACATTGCCGGGTCCGCAGTTATAGGCCGCCAGGGCAAAAAGTTCTTCGTTCAAAAAGTCCATTTGCTCCCGCGCATAAAACTTATCAATTAAATAGCGCATGTATTTTACACCGGCATGTATGTTATTGTCGGCAGTTTTAATATTGGTGATATTGATTGGCGGGTGTGCCGCCGTGGATGGCAGTAACTGCATTACACCAACCGCACCCATATGACTCACTGTTTGTTGCTTTAACTGAGATTCCTGAAATGCCTGGGCCGATAATAAAAGCCAGTCCAGAGAATAGGTTTTTCCATATTTTTTAAAAAGGCTTTTAAATCTGTCCAAATCTGCCAAAGCTTCCCGGCTGTTGGCATTCCGTAACCTGCCTTTATTTTTCAGGAATTTATCATAGATCATATTGCCGGTCGTAGTCCCTCTTTTTATCGTGCTTACAAATCGATTGACCGCGGATTTCAATTGCGGTGAATTTTTCCTGAATGCCCATCCATAAGACTGGTTACTATCCACAGCAATGTTTGTATACACTTTAAGATTGGTATACACATTATTCCAAAGTGTTCCCAGATCTTCAGGAACTATAGTGTAAGGAATCATTCCTTCATTTACCATTGCGAGAATATCTTCCGATTCAAGATAAGGATCTGTGAAGTCAATATACATAGGTTTGCGTCCGGTCTTCCGGAACTCATCATTGAGTCTTATCAAGGAGGCCTGAAAACTGGTGTTTTCCCGCACAAATACGTGCTTGCCCGCGAGATCTGCAATTGAATGAATCGGCGGCGCTGAAGGTCCGCCTACCACAATATCCTTAATACCGGTAATCGTTGGCGACGAAAAGTCGACCAGCTTCTCCCGCTCAGGTGTTATCGTATATCCTGAGGCGATCATGTCAGCATGACCTCCTGTTAACAAGGGCAGGATATGTTTGCGGCTGACGGGTATGAAAATGACCCGGATTTTTGGAGGATAATATTTCAATTGTTTGTTGAGTTCCGTTTCAAACAGATTCACCAGTTCAAAGCCCAGACCATACCTTTTCATCCCCTGAACGTAGTAGTAGGTTTTTGAGTAGGGGACAAGCACCCGAATATACTTCCGGGCGATCATGCTATCCAGATCGCCGAACGCTGTATTTTCCAATCCCAATATCTCGTCATCTGCAGCCCAATGAAAATAGGGTACGCTGTCGCCACTTGCATTTATCTCATACGACTCGGCACTGTCCACATTTGACTGGAGAGCAGGTTTAGCTACAGCTACTGAGTCGGGATTTGATTTTTTAGTTGCCTGACCACATGCAAAATGAAAGGCAATGGTTACCAATATAAAATATGGATGGATAAGTTGTCTCATGGTATATATTTTGAGACTGTTATTCTTTAAAAGTCCAGTAAAGGCCCACATTAAATACCGGCCCCAGTGAATTTACATTCAAACCAAAATTGCTAACGGAGTTTTTGTCACCATTTATGGTGGTGGATTCATAGGAATAACCTAACAATCCGTATTGGCCTACCAGCGTAAAAGTTTTGCTTATGCCATAAGCCGCTCCCAGGGAAAGGTTTAGTCCCCATCCGCTGACCGTACCGCTCTCGCCGTTTTGTTTTATACTGCCGGTAGTAAAATTGCCGACGATTCCGGTGAACAGGGAAAATTTATCTCCCACCGGATAGAATTTTCGCAGGTAGATGACCGGCGAAAAGGTGGTTTCTGAATTGCCGGTTGAATTGGATCCACCCAGGTTTAATGCAAAACCGAGTTGCAGATCTTTCTGCAGAAATGTACCGACCTCAGGCGCTACACTCCAGGTGGTGGTAGTTATGTCCGCAAAACCTGTATTTTTTTCTGTTTTGCTATTGAGGCCCAGCTGTCCGCCAACATACCAACTGCCTTTTTGTGCACAGGCGGCAAACGCAGCAAAAAGAATAAGCAAAAGAGTAAAAATAGATTTGTTATTCATAGCTAAAGTTTAACGTGTTTTGTAAAATATTCAACAGTCCGGATGGTTTTCGTGGGGGATGGGCAGGACAGAATTCAAGGAAGTCGTGGATACCTGCAGAATGAAGTGTACGGATAAAAAGTGTACGGATGAAACTCGTGGAGTGCGGGCGGGGTTAGGTGCTCATTGACATCCTAAATATTCTTTTTGCAATAGCCAGTCTCTCAGCCTTTAGCGGGAATTGAATACCAAGTTAGGCGTTTTTGATTAATTTAGTTCACGATTATTTATACACGAATAATATGCAAACAATTCTTGCTCCCGTTGATTTCTCCGATACGTCTGCCAACTCTGTTTTATTTGCGGCTGAACTTTCCAGGAGAGCCTCCGCCCGACTCATCATGGTCCATATAACCCGGAAGGGTGAAGATGAGGATGAAATAAAGAATAAGTTGAAATCTATAGAGTCAGATTTAAAAAAATCATTCGACTCAGGGTTAAATTGCGAATCCCTTCTCGCACACGGAGATCTTATCACAGCTCTTAAAAAAATAATAGCGGCTCAGCAACCCGATCTTATCGTAATGGGCACGAAAGGTGCGAGTGGTCTGAAAAAATTTTTAATCGGAAGCAATACTGTGAATGTGATATCGAAAACCAAAGTGCCGGTGCTTGTCATTCCGGAAGTGGCGCGGTTTGAGAATTTTTTAAAGAAAGGAAAGAGCAGGATTGTTTTGGCCACCGATCTTGATACCTTGGAAAATGAGAATGCACTCGATATTCTTAAGGAAATCGCCCTGTTGATTATTGAACCGAAAATAAGAGTGTTAAGTGTCAGGCCGAAAAATAGAAGACTCTCTGGTTCGAAAAGAGCTGAGCGTGACCTCCTTCTTTCTTTTTTCAATCCTAAGATTGAAAGTGAACGGGTTACAGTTTTTAGTAATAGCGTGATTGGCGGGATTAATTTTTATCTTAACCAAAAAAACGTGGATACCGGCATGCTGGCGATGATTGCCCGGGATTCGGGCCATCTTATTCAAAAACATTATACCAGAGAGATGGCTTCACATGGGCATTTACCGCTGTTGGTTTTGCATGACACACCGTAATGTATGGGCAGTAACATCTTTAGTTACATCCAGCAGCTTGAAACGCTGGCATTTTTTTCTGGTTATCCGCTGATATATTATCTCCTACGGATTCTAACCCGGAAGGCGTCCCTAAAAAATACAAGGGGAGCAGGGCTTTTTTCGATTTTACCTTTTGCCTATGCTTTGATAGGCACGTTATACCTCGGCCTTCAATTGCGAAATTTGTATCCTGATTATACTATTAAAAATATCATATTCCGGGAACAACAACCCTGGTTACAATTTTGGGGGCTGTTGTCTGTGCTATTCTGGATACCTGCGATTTCCAAAAGACAAATTTTTAGCTTACTACACAGCCTGGTCTTTTTCTTTATTATTTTAAAGGATTTATTTTTTCGGTTCACGGGGCCAGTTACGGATCAGGACGTTATACAAAATGATATGAGATTATATACCATAAGTATTTTCCTAAACCTGGCGGCATATATTTTCCTCTTTTTATTGTACCTTTTGTTCCCCCTTCTCAAAAAATGTGCTAAAACCTAATCCGGCTGCCTGAGGATTGTCTGGAAAATACCTGACCTCAGGCAGCTGAGATTTTGATTTTGGTGTCTTATCAATTTGATAATATCCGGAACATCCCTGAGTTCTGAAAATTGGTTTGCAGTATTTTTTTTGCGGTGATTATTATTGATAAATTCGTATTACCTCCCCGATCAATAGATTTACTAATTATTAAACCTAATTTTTATGAAACTGATTACTGAAAAAATACTTTTAGCTTCATTACTTTTAATAAGTATTGGCGGGTACGTCGTCAGTTGTACGCATGAGAATCAGGTGCTGCCACCTCCTTCAACAAGCACCCCGGATATCAATCGTGGAGATGGGGTATTTCTGCCGGGAAATCTGACACCCGGCGACACCAGCTCCTGGAAATTCGACCAGGCGCACAGCAGTGTACTTTGGTCAGCTAACTATCTCGGAGCACCGGGTCTGCTGACCGGCAGATTTAACGCATTCGGAGTTAGTAGTGTAACTGACCCACAAAAGATACTCTATCCAACCACGGGCCAGCCATTGAAAGATACCTCGTGGGCTTTTTACGAAAGTGATCCTACAAAAACATATTTTAATGGGTATGTACAAATGAATACGTCAAATACCTCGGAACCGGGTCGGGATGGCGGATGTTATTTGAGTTATGTTGGAGCGCCGGCGCTAATAGCAAACACACAAAACCTGATCGACTCCAATATAGCCCTGATCAAAACGACAAAAGTGGAGCTTGACCCAAATAGTGCCGGATATATTTGTACAATGACCATGACCTGGAAAGGTTTACTGTCTGCACCTAAGGACACAACCGTTTCGGGAAAGCTCTTTTATAATAAAAGAACAACTGTGGGGACCTACGATGTATTTGGATTGCAATTGAACTTCACCTTTAATTGCAGAACTTTCGGCGTGACCACTACTAATGTTGGAGATGTTATTACGATGCAGTGTAATATTAATTTCAATAATCAATAATCACCATAAAAATTATTATTATGAAACGAGTATTGATTTGTGGAGGATTGTTGCTCTTCATGGGCATTAGCATAGTCGGTTGCTACCAGGATGTGATCATTCCTCCGGTTGTCACGGAAGCACCTCCACAGTTCGTTAGCTATAGTGGCGACCTCCAGCCTTTGTGGAACGAAAACTGTGCTTTATCAGGGTGTCATGTTCCCGGAGGTCAGGTACCTTACCTCTCGGAAGATATTTCCTATGACCAGTTAGTCGGAGGAGGTTATGTCAATACTGTTGTGCCGGAAGAAAGCAGGCTGTGGATAGCCCTCAACGGTGTCATGATGTCTCATCTTCCATCGGCTACTGACAGGCAGAAAGTTTTCGACTGGATAAGGAATGGTGCTCCGAATAATTAACTGACCCCAAAAATTAATGGAATGAAAAACTTTATAAATAAAACAAAAAGGCCGCTGATATCCGGCGTTTGTCTTATGGTTGCGCTGTTTTTACTGGGTAAAACAGGATATGCACAGGACAGCGCGGCCGGTGCCCATCATGACACCACGGCTGCAGCTTCACCAGAGCCACCTCCTAAACCAAGACCAATAAAAAATACATTTGCATCCGGCCAGATTATAGATGCGCAAACAGTCATGGTTCCGGTTAAGGGGACTTTTGAAGCAGATATTCAGCACAGGTTCGGATCTGTTCAAGAGGGTTATCAGGATCTGTGGGGTATTTACGGAATAGCTGATATCCGTTTTGGCTTTTTATACACTCCCATTGATAATCTGGAAATTGGTTTCGGAATTACAAAAGTGAATATGTTATGGGACGGCAGTGCCAAGTATTCTATTATCAAACAGGATAATGTTAAATATCCGGTAAGCGTCACTTATTACGGAAATATTGCTGTTAAGACAGTTCAGAATCCTGACAATGTTCTTTTTACTTATAATTCACAGCGCTGGTCTTTTTATAATGCATTGTTGATAGCAAGAAAGATCAATGATAAATTGTCTGTACAGATCGGCTTTAGTGTATCACATCAGAATTCTGTTCCCGGCTATTATACAAAGGTTGATACGTCCAATGTTGTATTTAAGGAACAGAAATTTAACATGTATTCATTTACGCTGTGCACCAGGTATAAACTAACGGAGGGCACATCCTTTATTTTTGATTGGGATCAGCCCCTGACTGCATTTGCTACGGATAATCCGCATCCTAATTTCGCTTTCGGACTGGAGTTCAATACCAGCGGTCACAGTTTCCAATTGTTTGCGGGTAACTATACATTTCTGAACCCGCAACAGAATGCTTTGTATAATGCCAATAACCCGTTTGGATATACTGAGAACGGTACGAAAGTGCCAGGAGGTCAGTTCCAGATCGGTTTTAACATCACCAGGTTGTGGAATTTTTGACCCAGGGAGGGGTTGATTGGTCATTTGTAAAACCCGGAATGATAACGTTCATTCTACTTGCTTGTTCCTGCACTCAGTCACCGGAAAAAAATAATCAGCCAGTGAAAAAAGACCAGGCACTAAAGCCTCTGATTGTTAAGAAGCCGCCATCCAGTTTTAATGACACGATTATCATCGACCATGAGTCTGCTGTATTTTATAACCCTGATTCCCTGCAGATGGAGAGAATAAAATCAGTAAATGAAAAAAGAGTGTATGGGACCATTACCCATGACTGTTTTTATATGATGCAAAATGCGCGGAATGTAATCAGGCAACACTGGCCCCGGATCAGGATTGTTGAAGTGATTAAAGCCAGGTACCTGTTGTTTGTAAAAAAGGATAAGAGTAAAATGTGTATTGACCTGAACGCTAAAAACAATATCTGTGGGTTATTTCTCTTTGATCCAAAGAAAAACCCCGAGCCGGCCGATATGCCGAACATAAATACATCCCTCGGATTTTATTTTGGGCAATAATCAGTCAAAATCCAATGCATTTGGTATCCAAATATGTCACTGTCTCACGAGGCTTTAATTATTTAATATCGGATCTGTGATTTGGAATTGGGAAATAATAAATAACTTAGGTAGGAAAACAAATTCATTAACCTAATCAAAAGACTTATCTATGAAAGTTCTTCTCTTTAGTTTGTTTACAGGACTATTCATTCTTATTGCAGGATTCAAAATTAATCATCAACCCAAACCCTGGCCGGTTCCTGATGCAGCCGCCAAAAAAGCGAATCCTGTTAAGTCATCTTCTGAATCAATTTCAGCGGGTAAGGCTTTATGGAACCAGCATTGTTCCTCCTGTCACGGTAAAACAGGAAAGGGAGATGGGTCCAAGGCAGCCCAGCTAAAAACTCAGCCAGAAGATTTGTCATCTGCTACAATTCAATCCCAGTCAGACGGATCTTTATTTTATAAAACCTCAGAAGGGCGCGGTGATATGCCGAGTTTCAAGAAGAAGCTCCCTGATGCAAATGATATTTGGGACCTGGTGAATTTTATGCGGACGCTAAAGTAATTCCCGGAATACTTAAAATTTTTTTATGAAGGAAACCGAATCAATTCCACCTGAACTAAAAACCAGGAGAAAATTGCTGGCAGGGATCGGGTTGCTATCCTTTTTCCCGTTTATTAAATTATTCTCAAAAAAAACTCCGGTCATTTCCTGTGTTCCTCCACCTGAGAAAAAGGAAACTATGAAAGTTCTATCCCAGGACGGGCGGCTGGTCGAAGTGGATGTTTCGAAAGTAAGACGAATTCAGGGGAAGGTTTCTAATGAGGAACTGCAGAACTGGATAAAGAAGGGATAAACTTTTAATTTTTTAATAATGAATACCAACGATACGTCCAGGAGGGATTTCTTATTAACAGGTTTGCTCGCGGGGGCAACACTTACCGCCTGTTCAGATAAGCCGAACCCGTTTGAAGATAAGGTTACTGCCATGATAAAACCTTCCGGTAAAATGGTAAAGTTGCTTTCTGTAGACGGGGAAGTGATTGAAGTGGACGAAGCTTATCTGAAGCCCGTTGATCTCCCACCCGTTTCAAACGAGGAAGCCCGGAAGGGAATACCCGGTAAGAAATTTGTGATGGTCATTGACCTTTCCAGATGTAAAAGTGTGAAAGCCTGCCAGACGGCCTGCAATCATGCACATGAACTGAATCCGGGCGACAACTGGATAAAAATTTATCCGATGCAGGATGCCGAGCATACAGCACCCTACTGGGAACCCGCAACCTGTATGCATTGCGATGAACCTCCCTGTGTTAAGGTATGCCCGGTAGATGCAACTTTCAAACGTGAAGATGGAATAGTGCTCATTGATAGTGACCGTTGTATCGGGTGCCGCTTCTGTATGGCGGCCTGTCCTTATTCCACCCGGGTATTTAATTGGGGAGAACCGGATATTCCACAGGAAATTAAAGCGAAACCTTATTCCTGTGAAACCAGTATTCCTCAAAAAAAAGGTACCGTTAGTAAATGTGATTTTTGTGCAGATATGACCCGCAAAGGTGAATTACCACATTGTGTTTCGGCCTGCCCAAACGGAGTTTTCTTCTTTGGGGATATGATCGAAGACACGGTGACAAACGGGGCAGAAACATTCCGGTTCAGTGAGCTGATCAGGGATAAGGCAGGGTACAGGATGATGGAAGACCTGGGCACTAAACCCAGTGTATACTACCTGCCACCTGTGAACAGGAATTTTCCTTTTGAAGATGTCGAAGACTCCGTGGGAATCAAAATAGAAAAAATAAATTCATAAACTGTGGAGATTTCAGCGAGGCAAAAAATAATTGACGATCTGCTGCCGAAGAAATTTGGCGCGAAGGGTAGGATCTGGGCTGCTGTCCTGGTGATTATTTGTATTATTGGTATGGTAGCTTATTACCGGCAGCTGACGAAAGGACTGATCGTTACGGACATGCGGGATTATGCATCCTGGGGGATTTATATTTCCAATTTTGTATTCTTTGTGGCCATCAGCCTGGTGGGGTCATTGATTACTGCTGTTCTCAGAATTGTAAATTTCAATTGGAGGACGCCTTTAACTAGGATCGCTGAAATTATTGCTGTTTCTGCCATAACCTTCGCTTCCCTCATTATTATTGTTGATATGGGCCGGCCTGACCGGTTCTATAATCTCTTTATTCACGGGCGCCTGCAATCACCGATCCTCTGGGATGTGATCGTCATAACAACTTATTTTTTTATCAGTCTTTTGCTTTTATATCTTCCACTTCTACCGGATTTTGAAATAATGTTGAAGGCTAAGAAGGGAGGAGGGAAATTTCTCAGGTGGTTATATAGATTTTTAGGGTCTTTCTGGAAGAACACTCCGGAACAAATAAAAATCAGTGAAAAGTCTATACGTTTATTATCCATCACTATTATTCCCGTCGCCTTTGCCATTCATACGGTAACATCCTGGCTGTTTGCGACAACCTATCGCCCGGGCTGGGATAGTACAAATTTTGGTGCATATTTTATTTCAGGGGCTTTTCTAGTAGGGGCAGGTGCTGTTTTGGTTGCGATGTATATTTTCCGGTACATGTATGATCTTGAAAAATATATTACACTGGATCATTTTGACAAAATGGGTAAAATAGTAGTAGCGCTTGCTTTTGTGTATCTGTATTTTAATTTAAACGAATTCCTGGTGCCGGCTTTTAAAATGAAAAAGACCGATGCAGATCATTTACTGGGATTATTCACGGGAGAATTTGCGAGGGTTTTCTGGTTTGCTATTTCAACCTCGATGTTTTTACCTATTCTGATCCTGATTACCAGGAAGGGGAGAAAACCAGTGCCCGCGTTTATAGCAGGTATATTAGTAGTTGTGGGTTCATGGTTTAAAAGGTATGTGATTGTAACGCCAACATTATTGCATCCCTTTTTACCGATGCGTGATGTGCCCGAGTCATACAAACATTATTTTCCCAGCTGGGAAGAATGGGCTGTTGCAATGGGTTCCCTGGCAGGTATGCTGCTTATTATTACAATATTCGCGAGAATATTTCCTATTATTCCGATACAGGAAACAATCTCAGAAATTGAAGAGCATGAAAAAGCTTAGATTTTCCGCACTAACAAGTTTATTTATTCTTTTATCCACAGGGATTTCACTGGCCCAGGTTGAAAAGAATAAATTAATCCTAGGACTTAATTATTCTAACAGTAATAACCAGGTACAATATTTAAATGCGAATACAAAGGCGAAAATCAACGGAAAATTTAATCAGGTCAGTGGAATTCCGATAAGTTTTTATATCGGTTCAGAAAACCAGGCTAATTTACTGGGCAGGGCTACAACAGACAATCATGGGAAGGCTACATTGCCTATTCCTGCAACTGCCAGGGACGCATGGAACAAATCGTCTTCACAAACTTTCCTGGTAGTTTCTGATTCCTCACAACTATATAGTGCTGTTACTACAAGTATCGATCTCACGAAGGCGAGAATCAAACTGGACACTGCAGAAGATAAAAAAATTGTTGCAACACTAATCGAACAGAAAGGATCAAAATGGGTGCCGGTTAAAGGAGTTGATATGAAAATCGCCGTCAGGAGACTGGGAGGTAATTTAGATGTAAGTGAATCCCCCAGTTACACTACGGACTCTCTGGGTTTCGTCAATGCAGATTTTAAACTCCTGAATCTTCCCGGCGATCCGGCTGGAAACCTGGTTTTAGTCGCCAGTGTTGAGGACAATGACGTCTACGGGAATTTGACAACAGAGAAAATCGTGCCGTGGGGAACTCCTACCACTTATACTTCAGATTATAATAATCGTTCGTTATTTGCGAGAGCCGGCCGTCCTCCACTCTGGTTGCTCTGGATGGCCTCCTGTATAACTCTTTCTGTGTGGGCCGTGATATTCTATCTTTTTTTCCAAATCAGGAAACTGAAAAAACTGGGGTCTGAATTTACTCAGTCGTAGTACTTCACTATACAATTATCGGTCATCAACGAGCATTAATTTTTCATGAAATTGTGGATAATTATTTAGCCGATATCAAATGAAGAAGGGATTTCTAATGGCAAAAAATTTGCAGGTATTCTTTTTCTGTTGATCAACTACTGGCTAATAGTCAGGCTCAAAGGGTTCTCTATTATTTAAACACTTAAATTAAAAAAAATGGAAACGAATGCCTTAAGCAGAAAAAATCAGGAAACGCCTTCGCTCTGGGATAAATCAGGATGGGTAGATCGATTTTTTGATCTTCCCCTTGATTCAAATTTTAATTTCGGTCGGGCACTGAACGTACCGTCTATCAATGTGAAGGAAACGGATAATGAATATAAATTATCCATTGCAGCACCGGGATTGGAAAAAAGCGACTTTGACATTCAGGTTCACAATGGAATGTTAACTGTGAGCGCACAAAAGGAAGAGAGTAAAAATTCTAATGATAAGTACAACAGACGTGAATATAATTATTCCAGTTGGACAAGATCATTTAGCCTGCCTGAAGATGCACTCGACGGAAAGATTTCAGCTGAATACAAAAACGGGGAATTGAGAATTGACGTTCCAAGGAATAGTGATAAGAAAAGACAGGAAGGAAAGCACATAGAAATTCGTTAGGAAGTGAGCCAGCCTTTCAGGGCAAAAAATATCCCGTTCGATTGTGAACGGGATATTTTTTATTGGACAATCTGCCACGAGCCGGTTTAATGCGACCCACCATTTCAGTGGTGGGTTTTTTCAGGACTTATTACATCGTGTTTTTGTGACCTGAACTGCTGCTATTACCCTCTATAATCAATTCATAATGAATGATTTGCAAAAATATTCTTTTCTGGCACCATAGTTGTTTTTATATACAGAACCATAAAAAAATATTTTATGACGACATCCGAATCTGTGAAAAAACCATCCACATTATTGGTTAGCGAAACAGTCATTATCTATTTAATTGCCGCAGCACTTTTGACGGGTGTGATGGTAATCGCCTTTTTGGGCTGGCAGGGATAAAAGACTGCTCCAAACCAGTCATTCATTCCTCAAAGATTTGACAGGATTTTGCAATGCTGCTTTAACGCTGTGATAACCGGTTATTAAAAATGTTGTCAACAGGGCTACTACTGTGATAACAATGAATACCCAAACGGGTATGCGAATTCTGTATGCAAAATTCAGAAGCCATTTATTCATTATCAAAATGGATAATGGGAAGGCAATGATGACAGATATGAATATCCAAACAATGCATTGTTTATTGAGTTGGAAAAGAATATTTGAAAAACCAGCGCCCAGTACTTTTCGTATTCCAATTTCTCTTGTGCGTTGTAGAAGCATAAGCTGTGTAATGCCAAGCAATCCTATGGCGGCTATGAAAATAATGAGGCCTGTCAGGATGATCAACAGCCTGCTTAAACTAAATTCAGATCTATACAGATTGTTGATTTTATCATCAACAAAATTGAACTCAAATGGCGTGGCTGGTGAAAATGATTTCCATGTGCTATTTAGTCTGTTCACAGTATTTTCAATATTACCTGGCCTGACGCGAATGCAGATATATTCGTCACTTTCTCCCAAAAAAATAGCAACTGGTCTGATAATATGGTGAAATGATTGAAAATTGAAATCCTTCATTACACCAATGATTTTGTAGGTTACGGGTTCAATATTTAAAGTATTGAGGTATTTGGTCTCTATATAAGTATTGACTGGATTTTTAAGATTCATTTCACGAACTGCTGCTTCATTTAAGATAACTCTCTTGTCTTCCGTCTTATCCAGGTCCCTGGAAAAATCTCTTCCCTGTGTCAGGCTTATTCCAAATGTTTTCAGAAAATCATATCCAACGGTGAAGTTTGTAACTAAATGATCTGCATTTTCGTTTTGCCGACTGGTAGCAATCGGAAAATTATGACTCCCGTTTCCGGGATAGTCGGAACAAATACTGGCACTGATTATGCCTGGCTGTGATTTCAATTCATTAAAAAATGCCGATTCTTTCCCATTCAGTTTGCCGGAGGGATTTGCAATCACCATTATGTTTTCCTTATTGAATCCTGGAGATTTTTCTCTCAATAAATGCAATTGCTGAAATACTATTATGGCACTGATCGCCAATCCGATGGACATTGTAAACTGACCAATCACCAGCGCGCTTTTAACAATATTTGACCGTTTGCCTGAAGTGATCTTTCCTTTAATGGCTTTGATTACATCGATAGATGAAAGATAAAATGCAGGGTACAGTCCACCTAAAATACTTACAATTAGAAAAATAGAAATGAATATGGACCAGGTGATTGGGTTTTTAAAAATTTTATCCGGGAAATGTATGTCCATCAAAATGCTAAAGGGATGAATGCAGGCAATTATAAAAATGAGGGACAGTAACCAGGCGATGGCAGTAATGTCAACGGACTCACTAAAGATCAGCCATCGAAGTTTTGTTATGGTTGAACCCAACATTTTCCTGATGCCTATTTCACCGGAGCGAGAAATGGAATGAGCAGTGGCAAGATTTGCATAGTTGATGCAGGCCATTAAAATTAGAAGAATACTGACTATGCTCAGGATGGTTACGCTATTACTGTCTCCGTTCGGCTCGATTTCCCTGTCAAAATTCGAATGCAGATGAATGTCGGCAAGTGGAAGTAATCTAAATTCCCAAAAATCTCCTTTGTTTTTCAGCTCATCATAACTGGTTCCAAAATTAGCTCTGAGCTGGGGATCAAGATAAGTCCTGATAATGGAGGGCAATTTAGATTCCAATACTGATGGATTTGTGCCTGTCCTTAGCAGAACATAAGTGTAATAGGTATTATCTACCCAATTTGTTGATTTACTCCATGAATCATAATTATTTGAAAAAATAATATTATAATGAAAATGTGCATTGGAAGGAATATCTTCTGTGATGGCTGTTATTTTATATGCATTTTCTTTTCCGCCGAAGGTGAGCATCAGTGTCTTCCCGAGAATTGCATTATGTTCGTATTCTTCCCGGCTGAAATATTTAATAGCTGTTTCTTTGGTAATCGCAATCGTGAAGGGAAGAGTCAATATTTTTTTGGGATCTCCCTGGAGGATTTTAATATCGAATATTTTAAAAAAGCTTGAGTCAGCCTGGTACAAATGTTTTTCATTAAAAGCTTTATCGGTACGGCCTCCTTCTTCATTGCTCACCGTATTATTATCGTAAGTCCAGATTCTGGTACTTTCAATGACTTCCGGGAATTGCGATTTTAAAACATCTGAAAGTGGCGGCGGGGCCATTGATGAAGTAAAATTATTGCCATTGATACTAATGTTTGGGTAAACACGGTAAATGTTTTTTGAATTTTTATAGAATTCGTCGAAGCTGCGTTCATATTTTACCCAGAGTAAGATTAGAATGGTACAGGAAATAGCGATAGATAATCCTGAAATATTAATCAGGAAGTAACTTTTACTCTTCAGCATCCTCCTGAAAAAGCTTTTGAGATAAAGCGAATGCATGATACTAAAGTTAATGATATTCAGTAAGCATCTCAGAAGTTACAAATGTGCGAGAGATTAGCCGGTCTTTGTTCAGATCCCGGACATCCAGCAAAGATTGATGAGCGATTTGGCGAATATTAATCCTGTGATTATTCCGAGAATAAAAAGAACGATAAGAATGGTGATTACAAGCCATCCCGATCGGCCGCGATTTCTTTTTTCATGAACAAATAACTTTTTCATAAAACATATAGTTGTTTTATGCTAAGCTACTGTTGCAGAATACCGGGCACAAATGGCAATATGCGTGACTAAATGAGGAATAAGTAAATTCTCTGTTTTCACAGAGATTCGCCGGTCATCGTTGGGTTAGTTTGCAATAACGGGGGCGAAGGATCCTGATAAATGCAATTAATGCATAACTGTAGAAAGTTAATCGCGTATTTTACTAAATGAAATTTGGATTTGTAACACCCTTCGATACAGAAGGGCTCAGGGCCAGCGAATCCCTCAATACAAAGTCCTTGAATGTACCCGGGGTAATTCCCTCGGATTTTTTGAAGAGACGAACAAAATAATTGACATCGGTGAATCCACATTGATAAGCCGTCTCCGTGACGGTTGTATTTTGATTGCCTAAAAGTTGTTTGGCGAGCTTGATGCGTTCGCGGTTTATATATTCCAGTGGAGTGATCCCGAACTGTTGCCTGAACCACTTAAAAAATTCATTTCGGCTCATATAAGCTTTGCGCGAAAGAGAATCCACACCCAATTTCTCCGTCAGGTTCTTATGTATATAATCGAGCAGAAAATGCTGACGGCTGGAATTTCTTTTTTCATCTTTATCCATTTCCACCCGTTTCAGATACTGGCTCTGAACGAGGCGGATCAGCAGTTCCTTCAAGCTCAGGTCGGCATAGATATTCTTTGCCTTGTCGCCACTGCTGCAATTGCGAATGATCTTGTTGATGGTTTCCGCGATTTCCGCATCATTTGAAAAATGATACTGGCTGAAGTCAATATTCCATTCATGGTTGTCGTCGCTTCCACTGTTGTAGCTGGAGTTGAGATATTGCATCGTATTCCTGACATAATCCGAATTCACCGTTAACGCAATACATTGAGTCGGATTACTGGGGGTGGACTCGGGGAAGTCAATCACCATGGGCTGATTTGCGGGCAATATTACTGTCTCCCCCGGTAAATAGGCGAAGTCCGGGTGATTGGCTAAATGCATCACTTTTTTACCAGTTACCATGCTGGTGATCACCAGGTCCTTAAAGGTCAATGGCACCCCAAACGCCTTTTGATAGCTCTCGTATATGTTGAGCTCGCAGTTGTGAAGATTGAAAACGCGTCGGTTCTCAACCAGCGTCTGCAGTTGTTTTGTTGGTGTTAAGTCTATTTTACGAATCGTGTTCCTCCGTCCCAAGTAATTCCATTTGCTGGTTAAAAATAGTTAATGGTCAAGTGTCAGGCAATAATTTAGTACAATCGTGCTATAAAACCGTACAAAAGTGCTGGTTTTCAAGCCCAATATTAATGATGTTTATGCCGGTCATTAGCAAGTAACAGGCGAAGCGAGGCCTTATTCTGTAAATATCCCGGTTCCGGGTCTTTAATTATCCGGAGAGCCCGGGGAAGGCTGTACCAAATACCATAACCATTAAACCTTATCCGGATAAGGTATCAGGTGACCCAGCCACCGAAATTTTAAGTCTTCCGGTGGCTGGGTCGCAATCGCCTCTTTTTGAAAATCATGTTATCAGGAGTGGCCTTTCTTTAAAAAGCCTCCTTTTGAGGGGAGGCTGCACTAATCAAATGCTGTTAACCATTAAACCTTATCCTATGAAAGCATTAAAATAAGACAAATTTTAGTTTTCATCAATTAAAATTGTCACGACCTGCCGGTTCCTGCCGGTTCCTGCCGGTTGCGTCGGGAAGCGATTGTTATTTAGCGGTTAATGGTTGCCGGTAGGTCTACAAATCTTCGACGTTGCAGACACATATCGCTCTCTGATTCTCCGAAAATCCAACGAAATCAGGCCAGGTTAACTTTATCACCCATTTTTTAGATTGTTGTGGCATAAATCGGGCAAGGCCTAATTTCAGTAACTTCAAATCATTATATTTTCTTAATGGCATGAAGAAACTGGCTTTAATTCTAGTCCTTCTAATTACCGGGTCTGAATTTTGTAATTCACAGGATTCGGTAATAACGCTTTCGTCTTCCATGCTGGATAAAAGCAGCGATGAGATTATTATCAGTGGAATGAATGGATGGATCTTTAGATTGGGGAACGATTCTGGCTGGAATAGAAAAGACATTAATATTAGTGGTTGGAGAAAATTAAAACCTGAAGATCTGTCCGCGAGATTTGCTGATAACAATGGAAGAACGGAATGCTGGTTCAGAGTAAAAATAAAATTGGATAGTAGTATTAAAGAGCCATTAATTGGATTTAAAATAAATACCTGGGCAGCTACAGACTTATATATTAATGGGAATCATTTATACTCATTTGGAAGTACGGGAACAAATGGCGTGCCTTTTAAAGAATTTAATTCAAAAGGAAGATTGCCGGTTCCCATTGATTTGAAAATGGGAAGTGAGTATACGATTGCGTTGCATATAGTGGATTTTTTGACTCCTTTGCCGCCGCGCAGACTAAAATCAGAGATGGCAGGTTTTTCCAATTTAATAAGACTAACAGGTCCTTCCTATAATAATGAATTTATGACAGCTGTAAAACAACTCGGTGTTTTTACAACTATATGGATTTCGGTTTGTACTGTTCTGAGTCTGTTATTTTGGTTACTATACATTCAAAACGCAAATGAAAGAGGCCTGCGCCTGATTGCTCTTGGCACCACATTTACAACCCTGGTCATTTTCTTTAAAACGATTGAGGATAATGTTGGAATTTCCAGTAGAGTATTTTGGTTTTATGAATATGTCATCGGTATTTTTTTTCCTCTCTCAGGTATTACGACCGTGCTCATCCTTATTAATATTTTCAACCGGACAATAACGCGCGGACAGAAAATAATCCTTGCAATTTATCTTATTGGGTCGATAGTTTCCATTTTTCTTCCTGTAGGAATTGGCCGTCTGGTGGGGACCTGGTTACCAGCTTTACTTTTAGCTGTTTGCATATATTATATTGCATCCTCATGGAAAAAGCTCAACGGCGCACAATGGACCATTGTGGTTGGATTGTTGTTTTCGCTGGCCTGCGGTCTTTTATATATTTTCATGGATGTTTTATTCGATTTCCAGAACAATACTGTTTTTCTCCTTTCTGTAACCGGTTATTCATTGTCGCTACCATTGTCTTTATTGATATATGTGTCTATACGGTTTAGGGAAATATTAAAAGAAGTACAACAAAATGCAAAGCAGGTAGTACAACTTTCCGCAGAAAAAGAGAAACAGGCATTGAACCAGCAAAAGATACTGCAGGATGAAGTGAATGCCCAAACTGCCGAGCTTAGGACCACTTTGAATAATTTGAAAGTCACTCAATCACAGCTTATACAATCCGAAAAACTTGCCTCGCTTGGGGAATTAACAGCAGGTATCGCTCATGAAATCCAGAACCCGCTGAACTTTGTCAATAATTTTTCAGAGGTAAATAAGGAGCTACTGGACGAAATGAAGGAAGAAATTCAGAAAGGGAACTACGATGAAGTAAAAACTATTGCGGGTAATATTGCTGACAATGAAGATAAAATCAGCCAGCATGGAAAACGTGCGGACGCTATCGTCAAGGGTATGCTGCAGCATTCAAGGGCGAGTAGCGGCCAGAAAGAACCGGCGGATATCAATGCCATTGCGGATGAATACCTTCATCTTGCATATCACGGATTCCGGGCGAAAGATAAATTATTCAACGCGACCCTGGTAACGGATTTTGATCCAACAATCGGGAAAATTAATATTGTCCCGCAGGATATGGGGCGAGTTCTTTTAAATTTATATAACAATGCTTTCTATGCGGTATCGGAAAGAAATAAGCTAAAACCTGCCGGACCGGCCGCCGGATCTCTTATTCAGAGTGAGAGGGATGTTTATGAACCACGTGTCACAGTAAATACAAAGAAATACGATGGCAAGGTGGAAATCAGGGTGAAGGATAATGGCAATGGTATCCCACAAAAATTGTATGAAAAGATCTTTCAACCCTTTTTTACTACCAAACCGTCCGGACAGGGAACAGGGCTGGGCTTATCTCTCAGCTATGATATTGTAAAAAGCCATGGGGGAGAAATAAGTGTTGACACCAAAGAAGGAGAGTTTGCTGAGTTTAAAGTTCAGATTCCGGCAGTATAATTTGCCTGTTGCCGGAAATTAATGGATTTCAAGCTCAAATGCCTGATCCACTCTTTCATTTATCACCCGGGGTGTAATTTCCTTAAATCCAAATTGTTTATATAGGTATATTGCTGTGGTCAGGGGCGATATGGTTTCTAAAATAATTTTTTTATAATGTTTTTCCCTGGCTTTATTGATGGCAGTATTTAAAATGCTCTTACCCAGACCCTTTCCACGAACTTCTTTTGACAGGTACATCTTCCTGAGTTCGCAGATATTTTCACTTACTGGAAACAATCCGAAAGTGCCGACTAGCTGATTGGTATTTGTATTTACGACGACACCGAAAAAGCCGTCATTCGAAAAATAATTCTTTTCAATATTATTTAGGTCGCTATCCTTCCCATTGATATCAGGAGGAAGGGCATATTCTTTGAGACATGTGAAAATTATTTGTTTTACGGATATTATATCATCGTTGGTAGCTGGTCGTATAAGGAATTCATTCAAAGACATTTTTTGTTTTTGGAGTTTATCAAATTTAAAAAAACTTTATTCCAAACCCACTTATTCCTCACAGACACTCTGAAACCGGTCGCATGAATATTCATATCTGGAGTTGAGATTCCACGAAGGTATTCATCAATATGTTTGTAGTAGGACGAATGAGAGGCAATATTAAGACCAACAGGTTTTTCGTAATTTTATCAGCGTTGCCGCAGCTGCTGCAAGTGATCCCGGGAATTGATATAGTTAAATATATAAAGCCATTTTAAATTGGATACACATTGACCTCGAATGAAGAGAGAGAATCTTTAAAAATTAAAAGGTCTGTTGCTGCATATAACATGATTCCTAATCTGGTTTGGACCGCTCTGTTCCTATTGCCTGTAGGATTTTTTTGCTATACATTTATGAACCTGAGCTCCATTTTCATTCTTCTTGGAATGAGTTTGCTACCCATATTCTTTCCAAAATCATTTTTCGATGCTATACAACTGAGCAGAAATCCTTCATTCTACCAACGCATTGGCGTGAAGTACGTCAACAAATTCGCACAGAACGGTACTGTTCTCAATCGATATATGAAGAAGAAG
Source organism: uncultured Bacteroidota bacterium (assembly GCA_963730425.1). Lineage (GTDB taxonomy): Bacteria > Bacteroidota > Bacteroidia > Chitinophagales > Chitinophagaceae > Puia. The sequence goes on from CAVSRV010000006.1 coordinate 108,662, forward strand.
TACCCAAAATTCAAACCTGTCACGACAAGTAAATTATCTCTTTCGAAAAATTATCATCAAACTTATTTCTTTGAAAAATTTCATTTTTCGCTTTTTATATTTTACACGGCAATAACTGTCTTTGCATTGGCCAGAAGCCATCTTTTATGGACGCTTATTTTATCAATTTGCAACCTGTTTTACAACATATATCCAAATCTTCTTCAACAATATATGCGCCTTAAACTAGGTTCTGCTATAAAAAGATCATCAACACGATGAATCAGTGCTGAGCTGGATGGCTTTTGCTTTTCCGGTTTTAAGGCATTTATACACAACCATTTAGGTAGTCAAACTTTTATCGGTCAACGATCAATGGTCAACGGTCATCGGTCATCAGTCGACCTTATAAAACCAACCGCCAGCGATTTGTAGTAACTTTCTCAGCTCAAAATTATAGCCATGAAAGAAATAAGAAAAGAAGACATCAAACAGGAAGTGTTTGACTTATACGACGACTATGCTCACAATAGAATTGAAAGACGCGACTTCATACAAAGGCTTTCGGCATATGCCGTAGGCGGCATTACTGTAACGGCACTTACAAGTTTTTTAATGCCCGCCTATGCCAGTGCGATCCAGGTTAAACCAGATGATCCGCGACTAAAATCAGACTATGTATATTACGATTCTCCAAATGGTGATGGTAAGATGAAAGCATTACTATCCATGCCCATCGACATAAAAAAGAGACTGGGAGGCATTGTAGTTGTGCACGAAAACAGGGGACTCAATCCATATATTGAAGATGTGGCGAGAACAGCTGCACTGGCGGGATTCATCACGCTGGCTCCGGATGCGCTAACGCCCCTCGGAGGATACCCGGGCAATGATGATCAGGGCCGGGATATGCAGAGTAAGCTTGATAAAAATAAAATATTGGAAGACTTTATTGCTGCCTATGGATATTTAAAAGGGCTTCCGGATTGTAATGGAAAAGTAGGTGTGGTTGGTTTTTGTTTTGGTGGATGGGTATCTAATATGATGGCCGTTCGCATTTCAGACTTGTCGGCCGCTGTCCCTTTTTATGGTACACAACCTGCAAAGGATGACGTTCCAAAAATTCAGGCTCCCCTTCTCATACACTATGCCGGCCTCGACACACATGTAGACGAAGGGTGGCCAGCATACGAGGCAGCATTAAAAGAAAATAAAAAGGAATATACAGTCTATATTTATCCCAACGTTAATCATGGCTTTCACAATAACACAACACCGCGATATGATAAAGCTGCTGCAGAACTTGCATGGCAACGTACGATTGACTTTTTCAATGAAAAATTAAAGTAAGGTCCGGTATCACCAGCGTTCCACAATCAGCTTTTGAGTGCCCACTATATTATTTTTTTCATCCAGTATACGGATGTAATAAAATCCCTGGGCAATATAACCTGGAATATGCATGATCTCCGTTTGTGACTGTCCGGTAACAGTCGCATTTTGCTGTACAACTTTTTCACCTACCAGACTGGCCAGCTGGATCGTATAATGGCCGGGTGGCAATTCGTTGAATTGAATGCTTAACACATCGTCCATCACAGGATTGGGAAAAATCCTGATCCTGTTCTCATTATCAGGTGACTTGGTAATAAAGAAACTGGAATTGGCATCCTTTTTTGTAAACAATGGATTGCTGTTGGCGAGATCGCCGCTTTCATAAATTTCGTGAGTTGTCTGTGAGGGCGAAGCATTCCACATTTCCGGATCAATTAGAAAATAGGAATCTGAATAAGCAGAACTGCTCACTAACAGTTGCCTGCCATCCTCGCTGACTGCGACTCCGCTTGTCGTAAATTTTTGCGGCAATCCTGAAACTGTGGCCAGGTAGGTAGCCATCTTTGATGCTATATCCACTTTAAATACTTTGTTGCTGCCGGTGATCAGGTATAAGTGTCCATCATCATCTGCAACCAGGTCGCCACCTGAGTTTGCGCAGATACTATGAATAGTCATTTCTTTATTCATCGGATCATCCTGCAGGTCTCCCAGGTCAGTAAGGACTGGTGATCCTTTTGTGGTGAACCTGATGAGGTGGGTTCCGTCGTTTGTGATAGTATACCCGTAGTCATCGGGAGCTATAACCATCCGGTTAATAGGGCCTGCATTTTTTGATTCATATTTACCGGCTTTACTGAAGAATTGATCAGGAACACCAAACGATTCCATCGTTGAAAGATCGATATAATGTAACTGGTCAATATTCATGGGAGAATAGTAGAGACGATTGGCCTTTCTATCATAAGCAATGGCAGCCACACTACTATCCTGCAGGTTTAATAATATATTACTGAATTCGCCTGTGCGTGTATCCAGTTTGCGCAGGGCAATCCAACTATTGCCTCCCTTGTTAACGGCAGTAACAGCATAGGCAAAATGATCAGACTGGGCTTTAGCGTAAGTAAAGTGAAGAAGCATTGTTATGAATGCCAGCCTGAAAAATGAAATCCTCCTCATTTTAAGAAATCTGAATCTATTTTATATCCCAAAACACGGGTATTCAAATTAAGCAATTAGTTCAACATTTGCAAAGGGTGCCTGTTGTATCGAATAAGACAGTTTAACGTACATTGTTCCAGGAATATTATCAGAATGACCATTATGCAAAAAAACATCCCGGGACTAATACTTATCATACTTTTTATCATTGGTTGTTATTCTGAAGGAAAGTCTCAGGATCCGAGGAATCCGTCAAAATTTGAACTGGTAAAAGACTGGCCTCAGCTGCCTGATGGCTATTTGTTAAGTCAACCGGGAGGGATTGGTATTGATACAAGTCAGCATATTTTAGTTTTTCACAGGCCCGGCAGGAGATGGAAATTATTGGAAGAAGAATTCCCTGACTCTTTAATTTCATCCAATACGATACTCGTGCTAGACAGGCAAACCGGAAAAATCTTAGACAGCTGGGGTGCAAACCTCTTTATCATGCCCCATGGACTAACAGTCGACAAAGACAATAATGTTTGGGTAACAGATGTGGGATTGCACCAGATTTTTAAGTTTAATCATGATGGTAAATTATTAATGAAGCTTGGTGAGGCGAAAATTCCGGGGAATGATTCTTTGCATTTCAACCGCCCCACTGATGTGGCTGTTGCGCCGGATGGTTCCTTCTATGTAAGTGACGGATATCGAAACAGCAGGGTGATAAAATTTTCGGAATCAGGAAAATATCTTTTTGAATGGGGAAAGAAAGGAAATGGCCCCGGTGAATTTAATATACCACATGCGATCGATCTGGATGCCAAAGGAAATGTGTATGTAGCCGACCGGCAGAATAATCGTATTCAGGAATTTGATGCCAGGGGAAAGTTTTTGAAGGAATGGAAAGAAAAATCATTCGCGAATTTGTACTCCCTGACGATCGATAAAAGAAATCAGCATTTACTGGCAGTTGACTATCTCTTAATAATGGACACCATCATTAAAGGCTCCAATATTATGGAGTTTGATAGTGTCGGAAATCTACTTTCTAAGTTTGGTCGGTCAGGTTTCTATAACGGTCCTCTTTGCCGGTACCACGACATCGCTGTAGACAATGAGGGCAATATTTATGTGGGTGACATTCTGGGAAACCGGGTTCAAAAGTTTAGATTAATTACTCATTGAGTCATACCCAGTGTTGAATAATAATATTTAACCGTTTGTATAACCGACGGCAGGTTGCTGGGTTTGTCCTGTGCATCCCTTTCTATATAAATATATCCCTCAAATTTTTGCCTTTCCAGTTCCTTAAAAACTGCGGGGAAATCAACAATTCCGGTTCCTACAGGAACATCCACCAGTTTAGGATTGTTGGCGGCTGCTATATCTTTAAGATGAATGGCAATTAAATGACCCTCCAATTTCCTGAGCGATTCAACCGGATCAAGTCCGCTTTTGGGCCAATGACCAAGATCTGCACACGCACCAAAATGGGGATGATTTTTAATGGCTGCAAGTACCGTATCCGGGCTCCAGTAACGGCTCATTCCTCTCCAGTGATTGTGTATAGCAACTTTTAATCCATACACGCCGGCAAGACTATCAATAGAATCCCACATGTTAATGTTAGGTTCAGCAGTTACAAATTTTACGTTCAATTCCTTTGCCAGTCTAAACTGTTTGTTCCAGGCTTCAACGGTGCTGCCACCTGTGATGTAAATAGATTCCATCCTGAGTCCGGAAGATTTTACCATCGCTTTTACTTTCTCAATTCCTTCAGGAGAAAGTTGTCCCAGTAAAGAATCTTTAACATCAGGCCCGGCTTTCCCAAAAGTAAAACCCTCCACATAATGTACTCCGGCACTGTCTGCCTTTGCCAATTCGCCGGGTAACGACAGTTCATGAAAACTATATAAGGCTACTCCCAGTTTCCATTGATGCGGATCGAAGACCGGCTTTTTGGACGTTTGACTATTCTGTGAAAATACCTGGGATGACAGCAGGATGAAAAGTGGAAGTATATGTTTCATTTTTCTGTTTTTGATATTATAAAGTTTTGTAACAATCAGGATACAAGTGTAGCCGGATCTACTTTAGTTGTAGCCAAAATTAGGAAGTTGCTGGAATTGACACTCAGAGAGTGTCAATATCTTCCAATTACATAACTTTAAAATCGAATTGTTCGAAATAAAAAACTACAGAGGCGATGTTTGATAAACTTAGTTGGGTTAATACAGAATCACAAAGGACATTTCTCTTAAAATTACCTTTTTTTCTGATCCTGTTATCTGGAAACAGGGCAGACAGTCAGGTGTTGACTTTAAAGGAGGCAGTAAATACAGCCCTTGCCAACTACGGTTCGGTAAAAGCCAAAACTAATTATCTCAAAGCATCACAGGCCTCAGCAAAAGAAGCTTCCTCGGAATATCTACCGAATCTGAATCTGGCAGCGCAACAGGCTTATGGTACTGCAAACGGACAATTCGGCCCTGTCATTGCGCTGGGCGGAGGCGTGGCTTCTTCAGGACCGCCTTTTCTCTCACAAAACTGGAACGCTGCGTTTGGCGGACTGTACCTCGCGAATATAAGCTGGGATTTTTTCACATTTGGGCGAGTGCGGGAAAATGTCAACGTGGCCCAGGCGGAAGTGGTTCGCGATGCCAATGATCTGGATCAGGAGAAATTTCAACTGGAAGTCAGGGTGTCAGGTGCATACTTAAGCCTGTTAGCCGCCCAGAGACTTAAAATATCGGAGCAGAAAAACCTGGAACGCGCAGACACTCTGCGTCTGGTTGTACTGAACCGTGCAAAAAATGGTTTGAACCCGGGTGTAGACTCTTCCCAGGCCAACGCAGAGGTCTCCAGTGCCAAAATAGCGCTGACCAATGCCATCAACTATGAGGCAGAACAGGCCAGCGAACTGGCGAAATTGTTAGACATACCCTATCAGCAGTTTATTCTGGATACCGTCTTCATTTCCCGCATTCCTGCTTCATTGAATGTTCCAATACAGACTAACGGGGAGCAGCACCCGATATTGAAGTATTATCAAAGCCGAATCGAGGTAAGTATTCAGCAGGAAAAATATTTCGACAGGTTTAAATATCCCGTATTTTCCCTGATGGGTGTGTTGCAGAGCAGGGGAACGGGATTCGATCCCAGCTACAGTCAAATTTATCCTGATGCCTTTACGCATAGTTATTGGGATGGAGTCAAACCAACCAATAGTAATTACCTGCTGGGAGTTGGAGTTGTATGGAATCTGACTAACCCGATCAGGGTACATCAGAAAGTAGCAGCGCAGGAATGGACATCAAAGGGCTTACAGAATGAATATGAACTGGTGAGCCAGCAGATAAAAACGCAGCTTGCACTCGCAGATCAAAAAATAAAATATGCGATCGACAACTACCTGGAAGCGCCCATCCAAATGAAAGCAGCCTCGGATGCCTATACACAGAAATCCGTATTGTACCGCAACGGTCTTACCAACATCGTGGATGTTACGCAGGCTTTATATATACTGAACCGGGCAGAGACGGACAGAGATATTTCTAATGACAATGTCTGGCAGGCCTTGTTGCTCAAAGCAGCAGCAGCCGGCGATTTTAGGTTGTTTGAAAATGAAATTCAATAGGACATGGGTTTAATAAGAACTGCGCTCAGAAGGCCAATATCGATTTTAGTCATTGTAATGGGATTGTTTTTTTTCGGAGTCAATGCAGTGCGTAATATCAAGATTGATATTTTTCCGGAGCTGAATCTTCCGGTCATTTTTATTTCCCATCCTTACGGAGGCTTTACGCCAACACAAATGGAAGCTTTTTTTGCAAAGAATTACGTCAACCTGTTATTGTATGTATCAGGCGTAAAAAGTATTGAGACAAGAAATATTCAGGGACTTACTTTAATCAAACTTACTTTTTACCAGGGTACTAACATGGCGCAGGCTGCAGCAGAAGTAACTTCTTTTACCAATCGTGCGCAGACGAGCTTTCCTCCGGGTTCACAGCCACCCTTTATTATACGTTTTGACGCTTCCACGCTGCCTGTCGGACAATTGGTGTTAAGTAGTAAAATCCGTTCTAACAATGAGCTGATGGACATGGCTAATGTTTATGTGCGCTCATCTTTTACTTCTGTACCGGGACTTGTATCTCCCGCGCCGTTTGGCGGAAACGTCAGAACTGTCGTTATCAAAGTGGATCCTGAATTACTAAGGGTTCATCATATTACTCCCGACCAGGTAGTAGAAGCCCTTAGAAATAATAACCAGGCAACGCCGGCGGGAAATGTGAGGATAGGGAATTACAATTATTTTACGCCGGCCAATACTACGATTAAGAATATAAAAGACTTTAACGATATCCCGATTTACAAGGGTGGTGTTCAAAATGTTTACCTGAGAGATATTGCTGTGGTAGAGGATGGAGCAGATATTACCACCGGATACGCGCTGGTAAATGGGAAACGATCCATTTATATGCCCGTCACCAAGTCGGCAGATGCGTCTACCTGGGAAGTTGTACAGAATTTGAAAAAAGCCCTTCCGCGTTTTCAGAGTCTGCTGCCAGAGGATGTCACCTTATCATACGAATTCGACCAGTCGGTTTATGTAATCAACGCAGTTAAAAGCTTAATTGCCGAGGGAGCGATCGGAGCCTTACTGACAGGCTTGATGGTATTGCTATTTTTGGGAGACAGGCGGGGTGCGTTAATTGTTGTACTGACAATTCCTACTTCCATCATCTCAGGTGTGTTATTTCTTTATTTGTTCAATCAGACCATCAATATCATGACGCTGAGCGGTCTGGCACTTGCCATTGGTATATTGGTGGATGAATCGACGGTAACTATTGAAAATATACATCAGCACCTGGCCCTTGGAAAACCAAAAGCACTTGCTATTTGGGACGCCTGTAAAGAAATTGCTTTTCCGAAACTGCTGATCCTGTTCTGTATCCTGGCAGTATTCGCACCTGCCTTTACCATGACCGGAATCCCCGGCTCTTTATTCTTACCGCTGGCCATGGCTATAGCTTTCTCTATGATCACTTCTTATTTTCTGGCACAGACTTTTGTACCGGTCATGGCGAACTGGCTGATGAAAGGACATCATCATGTTTCTTCAAAAGACGGCCATGTATTGTCGGATCAGGAAGAATTCGCGGCACTGGGACTTACACCTGCTGAAGAACAGGACACATGGGATCAGAAAAAGAAATTACTGGAAAGGCAAATGAATGAAGGTAATGGGAAACTGAGCCGCTTTGACAAATTCCGAAATCGGTTCCTTCGCTTTCTGGACCGCATTCTCCCTTATCAAAAACCTATAGTTATTTTATATACACTCGTCACATGCGGATTGGTAGTTATACTAATCAGTAATATTGGCCGCGATGTATTACCGAAAGTAAATGGGGGTCAGTTTCAGGTGCGGTTGCGTTTAGCAGACGGCACCCGAATAGAAAGAACAGAAGAATCAACCATCAAGGCCAGGCACTTATTGGAAGATCTGGTCGGCAAAGAAAATATTTCCGTCACCTCGGCCTTTGTAGGTCAGCACCCCGGACAATTTTCAACAAGTCCTATTTATCTGTTTATGAGCGGACCACAGGAAGCGGTGCTGCAGGTTGCTTTAAAGGAAACTTATAAAGAAAAACTGGATGCATTGAAAGAAAGATTTCGTCGGAAGATGACAGAGACCATGCCCGAGGTAAAACTTTCATTTGAACCAATTGAGCTGACAGATAAAGTACTTAGCCAGGGATCTCCAACGCCGATCGAAGTCAGGATAACCGGGAAGGATAAAAAAATCAATGAACAATATGCAGATAAAGTCATTGAAAAACTTAAGCAGATTAATTATTTACGGGATATTCAGCTGGCACAACCTATTAAATATCCCACTATTGATATTGATATTGACAGAACAAGGGCAGCACAAATGGGTGTGACCCTTGATGAAATATCGCGCTCACTGGTAGCAGCAACTTCTTCTTCACGTTACACGGAGAAAAATTTATGGATCGATCCCCGAAGTAATATCAGTTATGGTGTTCAGGTGGAAGTGCCCGAGAATCAGATGACCAGCATGAACGATATCAATGAAATTCCGGTGTTGAGTAATGAATCCCGACCTGTTCTGGGTGATGTTGCTGATGTGAAACAGGATACTTCCTACGGAGAAAACGATAATATCGGAGCACTTCCCTTCCTGTCGGTCACAGCCAACCTGAACAATAAGGACCTGGGTACCGCAACGAAAGATGTGAAGACTGCGATTGAATCCTTAGGAGAACTGCCACGCGGACTGACTGTTGAAACAAAAGGATTGAGCGAAGTATTATCAGATACGTTAAGCAGCTTGCAATTAGGATTGATTACAGCCATCGCCGTTATTTTCCTGATGCTGGCAGCTAATTTTCAATCCTTCAAAGTTTCACTGGTCGTGTTGTCAACGGTACCTGCTGTGTTGCTTGGATCATTGGCGATGCTGCTGATCACAGGTTCCACCCTCAATCTGCAGTCCTATATGGGAATTATTATGTCGGTTGGGGTATCTATTGCTAATTCTGTTTTACTGATTACCAACGCGGAGCATTTGCGTATGCACAGCGGCGATGCCTTGCTCAGCGCCAAGGAATCTGCGGCACTTCGCATAAGGCCCATTCTGATGACCAGTCTGGCCATGGTTGTAGGTATGCTGCCTATGGCATCCGGTATTGGTGACGGAGGAGATCAGGCTGCACCGCTGGGACGGGCAGTAGTCGGTGGATTAATCGCTTCCACATTTGCAGCTCTGATTATTTTGCCATTAGTATTTTCCTGGGTACAGGGAAAATCATCCACCGCTTCAGTATCACTTGATCCGGAAGATAAGGATAGTACACATTATATACCTGGATTGAATCCGTCCGGTAAAACACATTAATAGTCCAAATAAAACAGCAATGAATCAGCGTCTCATTTTTTTGTCGGTAGTTTTATTGTGTAGTTGTCATTCTGATGAAAGCGCTCAGAAGAATAAGACAGAATCGACCGATGCTCCGCAAACGCAGGTTTTTTCTTTGAAGAAAGGAAGACTGTCTTCTTCTTTACAGATTCCAGGTGAACTCATAGGATACCAGCAGGTGGATCTCTATGCCAAAGTAAACAGTTTTGTCAAGAAACTTTATGTAGATGTGGGTTCGGAAGTAAAAGAAGGCGACCTCCTGGCTACCATGGAAGCTCCCGAGCTGGGTTCTCAATTAGCGGGTGCGGAGTCTGCCATTAAATCACGTGAAGCTATTTATCTGGCCAGCAAAGCTAATTACGATCGTTTGCTGGAAACAAGCAAGACACCGGGCACTATATCGCCGAACGACCTGGAACAGGCAACTGCACGCAAGAGTTCAGACTCTGCGCAACTTCAGGCTGCACAATCTGCGCATACGGAAATTATGGAAATGCAAAATTATTTGCAGATTCGCGCTCCGTTTAATGGTGTCATTACGGTCAGAAATGTAAACCCCGGAGCCTATGTGGGACCCGCCGGCAAAGGTTCTGAGCTGCCTTTGTTTAATCTGCAGGAACAGAAAAGACTGCGACTGGTACTTTCGGTTCCCGAGGCTTACACCGGATATCTGAATAATAAAAATGAAGTTAGCTTCACCGTCAAGTCCCAACCGGATCATGAATTCAAGGCTGCCATAAGTCGGATGTCAGGATCCATTGATAACAGACTGCGTTCCCAACATATTGAAATGGATGTGATGAACAATGACAAAAAGTTATTGCCGGGTATGGTCGCTGAGGTGAACCTTCAGTTGCCGGCAAGTGACAGTGCATTTGTCGTGCCCAAATCGGCTGTTATGAATTCAACAGAAAGTATTTTTGTTATTCGTGTTGTGAACAACCAGTCGCAACGGGTAGATATTAAGACCGGCAGAGGCACAAACGGTATGATTGAAATTTATGGCCATTTGAATGAAGGTGACTTATTATTAATGTCTGCATCTGATGAAATAAAGAACGGGACTGTTTTCCAAAATTTAAAGACAGTTACCAATTAAAATCTAGTGCCCCGCAAGAAATCCTTCCGTCTGATGGTAAAACCAATCAGGTTCATCATACATGATAAAATGATAAGAGGAATCATTTAAGGCTATAGTTGTTTTTGGAGCCAGACTGAACTGAGCAGTATAATTTTTCATTACGTTCTCCCTGCTTGCTCCGTATTTTTTATAACTGACCCAGTCACCCAAAACTAAAATAGGACAGGATATATTTTTCATCACGGGCCTCAGATCCATGCTGAACAATTCATACATGACTTCCCCCTGTGTGTAAGAATCTGATTTAATAGCCATCTCTTTTACGAGTGCGATCTTGGCAGAATCATGGATCATTGCAGGCAACGTATATTGCTGCGATTGCCGAATCTGTTCAGGGGTCATTGCCTTCATCGCATTTTTAATCATCAATCCGATTTTTCGTGAACTGTCAACTGTAACATCCGGCGACATAGCTAATCCAGGCAGAAAGGGCGCGCTGCTTACGACTATGAGCCCTCCCGGCAGGTCAGGATACATTTCACCGATGAGTAAAATCAAAACTCCGCCGAGACTGTGACCAACAAGAATGGGTTTGACCAGCTTGTTCTGTCTGATAAAATTTGCTAGCTGAACGGCCATGGTTTTTAAAATGCTGTCTGACCGGATCGCCGGCTGTCCTGCAAAACCAGGTAAAGTAATTTCATAGCATTCATGGTTGTTCTTAAAATGTGCGACCGTTTCATCCCAAACCTTTCCGGAAGAATATAAACCTGGTATCAGGATCATCGGTTTTCCTGAACCTGTTTTCTCAACGGCAAATGGATAACCAGGTATATTGGTTTGGGCGAATATCTGCTTATCAAAAAGGAAGATCATGCAAATCAATAAAAAGGTTGTTCCTGATTTAATGACGAGGGTATTTTTTTGTTGTTTCATATCTGTATTTTAGATACAAATTGATTATTATAACTGTGCAATGGAAATGGATTTGACGAATTGCAGGATTCAATGGACCAATTCACCCAATCATTCCAGGTAAAACAATTAAGCTGCGTAAATCAGGTCGGAAGACGAATGTTGATCAAAACGACGGGTTTGACACTAAATAATATGTATTCGTCAATCTCAATAGCACAATGCAGCTGAAAAAGGATAAATTGACACAACAATAAAAAATAATGACCTGGCTGTTAAAATATAAGGTTCATCATATCCTTTTCTGGGTCGCTTATTATATATTCTGGACTTCCCTTTCAATGCGTAACTACGGCTCAAGTCTGCCCAAGGCAGTCCTGGCTACTACGGTGTATTTTATAGGACAGGGAGGGATAGGCTACTGGTTTATGTATTATCTGGTGCCGCGCTACTTTTTCGCCAAGCGATATGGTCCGTTTGCAATCCTTGGAACATGCGGCATCTTGCTTGGATCTTTTTTTATCACAGCCTGTATGACCGCATTGTTTTATTCCCTGTTTACTGAAGGGCCAAACACGATTAGCTTCGGCACCTATTTTGCTTACTCCTGTCTCTCTGTTTTCTTTTCAGCCATCATGTTTATTGCAGCGGGAGTTATTAAGGAAAGAGTGCAAACACAAAAAATGCACGCTTTAATGGAAAAGGAAAAAACGGAGAATGAATTAAAATTCCTGAAATCGCAAATAAACCCACATTTCCTGTTTAATGCCATGAACAGCATCTACGTGTTGATTAAGAAGGATCCCGAATTAGCGGCGGCAACACTTGCGAAATTTTCAGACATGCTCCGGTATCAGTTATATGAATGTAATTTTTCAGAAGTGCCGATTGCTAAGGAGATTGAATACCTGAATAATTATATCGAACTCGAAAGACTGAGAAAGGACGGAACCCTGAGTATTGACTATCAGACAGACTTGCAAAAAGAAAATTTTTTCATTTCACCCCTATTGATTATTCCATTTGTAGAGAACGCATTTAAACATGTTTCAAATTTTACGGATAAAAAGAATTTCATTGATATCAGCCTGAATTGCAGGGACGGATTATTTAGTTTGCTTGTTCGTAACTCTGCCGACAGTGAGATACCTCAACAGTCAAAAAGTGCACCAGGCGGGATAGGTCAGGACAACACGAAACGCCGGCTGAACCTGATTTATCCTGGCAGGCATAAATTGATCGTGGAACAGGATGCTGATATTTATAATATTTTACTAACTATACAGCTACAATGAATATACGTTGCATTATAGTGGACGATGAACCGCTCGCGCGGGAAGGAATGGAGCGCCTGGTGAATGATTCCGGATTTTTTGAGCTGGTTGCGATTTGCAGCAGTGCGATAGAAGCTAATAAGATTTTAGCGCAAGAGAAAATTGACCTGATGTTCCTGGATATCCAGATGCCAAATATGTTGGGAATAGATTTTCTGAAAACCCTTCAGGTAAGCCCGTTGGTCGTTCTGACGACTGCCTATCCGAATTTTGCGCTGGAAGGATTCGAACTGAATGTATTGGATTACCTGGTTAAACCCATAACGCCCGAACGTTTTTTGAAGGCTGTAAACAGGGCTAAAGAGGTTCTGGAATTCAGAAATGTTGAGGAATCCAAAGTCGATACGGAATACTTTTTTGTAAAATCTGCCAATAGTTATGAAAAGGTTTTTTTTCATGACATCCTGTTTATAGAAGCCAGCCAGAATTATATGACCATTCATATGGAGCAGGGTAAGCTGATCGCCCTGATGACGATTAAGTCGCTCGAGCAGCAATTAGCTGCCAGAAAATTTTTACGCATCCACAAATCTTATATTGTCGCTTTGGAAAAGATCAATTCGCTGAGGGGGAATGAAATCATTATTGGCAAACATAAACTTCCGGTTGGCAAGAGTTATAAGGATCCCTTGCTGAAAATCGTGAATGAGCGATTGATTGGTAAGTGAACGGGATTATTTTTTCCCCCATACTGATAAAAAATCTTCCGCTTCAAAAGGTTTCAAAGTTTGAATTTCTTTTGGAAAAACCTTCATCGGAAATGTGCGGCCATTGACGAGTATTTTTGAAAATATCTTTTTAACGCCTTTCAAAACACCTCCCTGTACAAACACGGCCTGAGGGTGAAAAGTTTTACCACGATTGAAAGCCATCCTCAGCGCCGTGTCGTAGGTCCATAAATCCCCGAGGCCCTTCAATTCCGATTGAACACTCTCCGTAATCTTAAACAGATCAGCAAAAGACTTCGCCTTTCGGATAACCGGAATGTTTTTTTTCAGCAGGTCAACACTCAGTCTCAAACGCTTCACACCAATCCTGCGCTGATGTGGATGAATTTTTCTGTGAGGAGTTATACCTGAAGCTGCATATTCAACCGCAGACGAGAATGATAGCGATTTAAAGAACCGCTCCAGTTCATGCAGTTCACGCAATTCGGCTTCCCGATATGCATCAATGTCAGATTGCAGGCCCATCCTGTGAAGTTAGTTTTTTGTTGCACTATTCGTCATCCATTTCCAGCAATAGGTTGACCAGCAATGCCGTCCACCCTGTTTGATGTGAAGCGCCTAATCCCTGTCCGGTATCTCCATGAAAAAATTCATAGAAGAGATGATGATCTTTGAAATGATCTGCTGACCAGCTCGTCTGATGGCCGGCATGATATTGGAACTGACCGTCATCATTCCTTTCGAAAATCTTCAGGATTCTGATCGTCAGCTGATTCGCGATTTGCTTCAGGTTCAATTTTTTTCCTGACCCTGCCGGAAATTCATACATATACTTATCGCCATAATACTCATAATATTTTCTCAGGGAATGAATGATCAGATAATTTAATGGTAACCATATGGGTCCACGCCAATTTGAATTGCCGCCAAACATCGTACTGGAACTTTCGCCCGGTTCGTATTGAATGGAATAATCTGTACCCTGGTATCCAAAAACATAAGGCTTTTCCTTATGAGATCTCGACAGGGAACGTATACCGTAGTCTGATAAAAACTCAGCTTCATCCAAAAGCCTTTTCAGCAGACTTTCGAGACGGTCGTCTACCATTATTGCAAATAAATAATTGCCATCCTTATTCTTGTGTTCAATATCAGAAATGATCCTGGTCAGATCCGGTCTGGTCAGCCTGATGACTTCCAATCGCGTATTAAATTGTCCCAGATGTTCAAATACCCTGCTGTGCATGATTTCAACAGCCAGCAGGGGAATGATACCTACGAGGGAACGAATTCGGAGGCGCTCGCTTTTGCCATTTTCAAATTGAATGGCATCGTAATAAAATGCATCCTGGTCATCCCAAAGAGAAATATCTTTCTTGCCGATATGATGCATCGCCCATCCGATATTGAGGAAGTGCCTGAAAAATTTTGCCGCTGATTCTTCAAATGCCAGATTATGCTGCGCCAATTCCAGAGAAATACGCAACATATTAAGGGAATACATAGCCATCCAACTGGTTGCATCGGCCTGCTGAAGTTTTTTAATTCCAGGCGGCATATGGTTCCGGTCAAAGACACCTATATTATCAAGACCGAGGAAGCCGCCTTCAAAAATATCTGTTCCATTGGCATCTTTTTGATTGACCCACCAGGTGAAATTCATGAGCAACTTCTGAAAAGCTCTTTCCAGGAAATCCCAATCAGGAATGCCGGTTTTTTTTCTGTCTTCTTCGAAAACATACCAGACACCCCAGGCATGTACCGGTGGGTTGACATCACTGAAATTCCATTCATAAGCCGGAATTTGACCGTTGGGATGCATATAGTATTCCCGAAGCACTACCAATAACTGCTGCTTCGCAAAATCAGGATCTATATGTACAAATGTTGCCGCATGAAATGCAAGATCCCAGGCAGCAAACCATGGATACTCCCATTTATCAGGCATGGAAATGATGTTCCGGCAGGTTAGGTGCTGCCAGTCATAATTTCGTTTATAGATACGGTGGGGTGGAGATTCATTGGGTTCTCCGAATAACCATTTGTATACGTCCAGATAATAGAATTGTTTGGTCCACAACAATCCGCTTGCAGAACTTCGGAGTAAAGACTTGTGTTCCGGCGACAAGTTTTTTGGAGCAAGCTGATCATAATATTCATCTGTATCTGACCGGCGTTTGATCATAATATCTTCAAAGCCTGCCCAGGGTTCCTCTATTTCCGCTTTGCTTAATCTCACCCTGAATGTTTTCGACGCGCCCGGTCTTATCCTTTCCTTAAGCCAGATTGCTGCTTTGGTACCTTTCTTTCTCAGATTAACCGTATTCTCATTATTGACGATATAATTATTGATACCGTCTTTAACAAATCGGGAATCATTGGGACGATTATACATCCGCTGATTATTTGTTTCGTTATCACAAAATAATTGCTCACCGCCCTGGTGATAAAGAAAAAAACTTCCATTACGGGATGAACTTGTTTGCAGACAATTGGTAGAAACAGATACAATCTCAGGTTTGTTAAATCGGGCATTATGTTTCCAGAAATTTCGAAACCAAAGGTGAGGAAGTACGTGGATGGTTGCGGCTTCGGGTCCTCTGTTGTAAACTGTAATTTTCATCAGCACATCATTGATCTCCGCTTTTGCATATTCGATAAAACAATCAAAATAACGGTTGTCATTGAACGCATCTGTATCCAGCAATTCAAATTCGGGGGCCAGTCGGCTTTTTTTGTTGCGCTGCAACAATTCTATATAAGGAAATGCAGCCTGCGGATATTTATAAAGAAATTTGCAATAGGAATGCGTTGGAGAGGAATCAAGATGAAAATAAAGTTCTTTGACATCTTCTCCATGATTGCCTTCTCCGTTTGTCAGTCCAAAGAGCCTTTCTTTTAATATAGAATCATTCCCGTTCCAAAATGCAGGAGCGAGACATAATATCTGGTCGCTGTCACAAAAACCGGCAATTCCTTCTTCGCCCCATCGATACGCATAACTCCGGGCGAGATCGTGATTGACGAAGTTCCAGGCATTTCCTTCCGGACTATAATCTTCCCTGATAGTACCCCACTGACGGTCAGAAACATAAGGGCCCCACTTTTTCCAATTTCTATTGTTGGATGACTGGGAAAGACGCTCATTTTCTGCGCTACTCATCTTTTATCGAACATATTTTGATGTATGATGGATCTCTAAAATATATAATTTTATCGTTAACCAGTTATTATAAACATATATAGATGATGATAATATGATATAGCTTAGATAAGCTTGTTTAAATATTTACGAAGCGACTTTTTTGAAGTTTGTTACGTTGCAAGTTGGGAAGCTAATCTATTGTCCTGGGTAAATAAATTCGAACACACCTGTATCGAAAATGCAAATATTCCTTTTCTACAGCTGAAGACTATTTAGGGTCATTAGATCAGATAGGATGGAAAATAATAAACAATCTGACAGTGAAAAAGTCCGGGTAATAATTTATCCAGGTTCTCAGTAAGGTGTTCTAACGTCATTAGACAGGGTGATTTCACCATTTAGAATCCCTGCTTTCGCCTTATCTCTGCAGTATTATGAAACTAATCAAGTGGCTTCTTATCATTTATCTGGTTAATGGAATTTTTTTGGTAGGCTTTGAAATCTGGATTATGTTTGCTAATTAATTTAGTAAGCATTTTTTTTCGTTATCAGTAGTTGATGTCCCGGTATTTCCATGCCGGGATGATTATTGTCAGGGGCATCTCAAATGTAAATGATATGTTACTGACTCGCCATTCCAAAAAGTAGAAACTACTTTTCCCAACCCACAATTTCTATTGCCGCCGATTACAAAAGTGGAGCATTGCAATATAGGACAATCGTAAATGATTTCTTTTAACCAACGGTTTAATTCTGTTAACTCTGTTTTAACGCGATGTAGGATACCTTACTTCAAGGTTTCTCTATCGATCAAATTAAAAAATATAGTTATGAGAAATGTTTTTACACGCGCCGCTTCCATTATATTATTTACGATTTCAATCTCAGGTTGCAAAACCATTTATCCTGGAGAAGTTGGTTTCGTTATCCATAAAGGAACCATAAAACCAGGTATTTTAACTCAGGGCCGCTATCATTACAATCCCTTTACATCTAAAATTCGCAAGTTTAATACGCGCATAGAAGAGTTTTCTACCATTATGAGTCCGCCGACAAAAGAAGGCCTTGAAGTGAAAGTGGATCTGACTGTTTTGTATCATATCAAGCCCGAAGCCGCTCCTGCAATTTATACTAATGTCGGAATGGATTATGGGAAGAAAATTGTTATAAATAATTTCATGGCAATCGTAAGGGAATATACAATGAAATATACCGCCATAGAATTACTTAATGAGAGAGAAACTATCGAACAGAATATTGAAGACAAACTAAGAGCGGATATTTTAACCTACGGAATTATTTTGGATGATGTACTGGTCAAAGATATAGACATGCCAGGGGAAGTGCTACATGCAATAGAAAACAAAGCTAAAGCGGAACAAATTGCCAAACAGACTAAACTTGAATTGCAAACAAAACGGGATCAGGAGGATTTTGATATTGAATCCAAGGAAAAAGAATTAAAGTTTGCTCTTGAAAAACAGAAAAATGATTCTTTAATGATGCAGATTGATGCAAATGCAATTAAAAATTATCAAAATACTATCAATGTATCACTGACCGACAAAATATTGAAATTTAGGAGCATAGAAGTGACGAAGGAACTGGTGAAATCGGCCAATGCCAAAATTATTATTACGGATGGAAAAACAATGATGTTGAATAATGTTGTAGACAAATAGTACGAATTTATTTTGAAATGGTATTAAAGCCATTGTTGAGCACGGTTTGGTAAAATGGGGGACACTGGATGCGCATGCAAATGAAGTGCTGATGGAAGAGCTCGAAATCACTCACGAAGGTTTAAGAATAGTCGAAGCTGAATGAATCGCTTAAGTTTGGGACGATTGAGTACATTGCGGTTCTTAGCCATAATAAGCCCATTTCATGCAGGAACAACACTACAAAAACCATAGAAAGCTTGTACCAAGCTTCCATGTCGTATTGCTTATAATTATTCTTTATCTGCTTGTCCAGTCAACCATAAACCTTATTGAAGCCTACTCAAATAATAACGGGAGATCGCAGGCAGTTATGTTTTTTTTAATTGCTGTTGCCTTCGCGATCAGCTATGTTAAGATTCGTACTTTTCCTTTAAAGGCTCAGGACAGAGCGATCAGGGCTGAAGAAAATCTGAGATATTTTACACTGACAGGTAAATTGCTGGATAAAAATCTGACCATCTCGCAAATCATTGCATTGCGTTTTGCTTCTGACCAAGAGATGGTCGGTTTGGTTGAACGTGCAGTAAGGGAAAGATTAAGCAGCGATCAAATTAAAAGAGCCATCCAAAACTGGAAGCCCGATCATCACAGAGCGTGAGAAATATTCAAAAGGCCTATAGTTGGTTTATATCTATCAATTTATTGATACACTACTACGTTTTTAAAGGTCCCATTTGTGATGTTTAATTTAACTCCGGTGGGTCCATTTTCTGTGTATTCAGATAATTTTGCACTGAATGTTCCGTCTGCGTAGTTACCATCGTGTATGCTTGTAATAGTAACCGTACCAAAATCTCCAATTTCAGTAGAAGCTGCTTGCATATTGGATATTTGTATGTTTAATTCCAAACTAAAAAAATGTGGCGCATTAACTAAAGCCGTGGTTGTATCGATTGTTAAGGTATATGTTCGTACTGATAAACTTGCTGCCTTCATGCTTATCTTCAGTCCATTATTTAATGAGTTCCCCGGATCGCTTACATAGAATGAAAAAGTTCCATCGCCTCTGTTTGTAATTGAGGAACTGTAAATATTGGTAGCCGGTCCGTCCCATTTATATAATTGGCCATTTGCATCGAATTCAACAGTGGCAACCGGAACCGGGGGAGTGGGCTTCAGCGATTCTTTTGAACAGCCAAAGCTGATAACCATCACTCCGAAATAGATAATAATTGGTAAAATGTATAATTTTTTCATGGCCGTTATTTGTAGCCAAAACTAATTCCACAATGCACCGTTACATAATTGGAAATTGCGAATATAGCGGTGGAGTTTGTTAATGTCAATTATTTCGGACAAACAGCACGGTCCCTGATTTGTCATTTGCAAAAAGCAGGAAGATCTTTTCAACTAATGGCATTTTCTGCAGAAAATAGAAATGACTTTAGTATTTCTTTCTAAAAGTAAAGTTCATGGCTACTTCCTAATGACTGCTCATCGCCATCTTAAAATGCTTCCCCGTTTCTGTCAGCTCGTAAGTGTCCCGGGATTTTAGCATGAGCGGGCTCCATTCGAAGTAAGTGACGAAGTGGTTTGGCTCGGCATCATCTTAGATTTCTGAGTATTAATATGAATGTAAGGAAGGATAAAAGGCCGCCGAAGATATACCTGAAATAAACGACATTTATTTTTGTCGAAATCACATATAAATTCCTGGAAACCACCAGCGAAAGAAAATAAAATCCAACACTACTCAGGAGAATTAGCACCTCAAAGATTTGTTTATCAATTTCTGCCGGATTGTTGCTATTGTCCGCAAATAAATGTGTTGACGGAAAAGCGATTATCCTTTTATATATAAATAATGAAAACAGAAATGGCAGAAGTGATATGATCAGACTGTAAAAATTAGTTTTATTTTGGATCATAATTTAAATTCTTATAGCGCTTCTTTGTTCCTCCTGAAATATATAAATGAATAAATGATCGGTGCAAGGGCCAGTATCAGCGTGCCGCCCATAAAAAAATATTCTCCTGCCTGTGCAGATAACAATAAAGTAGATATCGTAATCAGGATACCTCCGATAAACCAGAGTTTGCCGGCCATATGATGAGTGGCACGCCAGTTGTTTTCATTTTCAAGTGTCCACGGAATCCGGATACCTACGAAGTAATTGGGTTTAATATTATACATCAAATTCCCCACAACAATAAAAAAGATTCCCATTAGAGGATTAAACATCCTGCTGAACGAAAGAGTTCCTTGCCTGGAAGAGTAGAGCATGCAAATCATGATAGTACACATCAAAGCAACAGCGGCAACGGCAATTTTCTGCATGTTTCCTGCACTCAGTGATGCTGACTTCTTAGGATCGATTTTGGGCAGATTTTTGATTAAAAGGTAGACACCTGCGGAAAGTATGCTCGTGATCAGGATGACCCAGATCATTTGATGTTTTTCGCTGAAACCATTTGGTTTGCCATCTATCCCGAAATGAGTCGGAATGACAGGTGGCAGCGAAGGATAGATCATGAATAAATAAACAGGTGGGAGAATAATTAAAATAAGGACAAGTATATCCTGGAGCAGCTTTTTCATTTTACTTTTTTTTGTTATGCCGGAATTTGATGATCCATTTTGCCAGCTCATCAAAGACGGTAGTATTTAAAGAATAGTAGATGAACTGACCCTTCTTAACAGATTCAACAAGACCCGCCTGTCTGAGTAAATCAAGGTGATGAGAAATACTTGGCTTCGACATGTCGAAATGATCCGCGATTTCACCTGCACTCATATCTTCTTTTCCCAGAAGTTCCAACATCCGGCGACGGGTAGGATCATTAAGTGCCTTGAAGAGCTGATTCATGTGTCATATAAAGTTATATATTTAGACAAATGTCTAAATATATAGTGATAAATCAAAGGATTTACCCGACTATTTATTAACCTGTTAAAATAGGGTAAGCTGTCAATACAGGATGGGCTTCGCGGTTTGAGAGTTCTATGAAGTTTTAATACTCGCAGCGTAGTCTAACCCCAATTCTTTAATTGACTGTTCCCGCATAGCCACTTTCCTGACTTTTCCTGTAACAGTCATGGGAAATCCTTCAACAAACTTCCAGTATTTCGGGACCTTGAAATGTGCTATTCTCTTCCTGCAGAATTCTTCCAGTTCATCGGAAGAAGCGATTTGATCAGCTTTTAATTTTACCCATGCCATAACTTCTTCACCATATTTTTCACTGGGCACGCCGATTACCTGTATATCAGAAATAGCATTATGCGAGTAAAGAAATTCTTCGATTTCTCTTGGATAAACATTTTCACCACCCCTGCAGATCATATCCTTAATGCGACCTACAATATTTATATAACCTTCTTCATCTGCAGTCGCAAGGTCTCCCGTATGCATCCATCGTGCATCATCAATTGCTTCCCTGGTAGCTTCGATGTTGTTCCAATAGCGTAGCATCACGGAATATCCCCTGGTACAAAATTCACCAGGCTTACCTCTCTCCTGTAGTTCACCTGTTTCAGGATCTATGATTTTAATTTCGAGATGGTCCTGTACTGTTCCGACCGTACTAACCTGTTTCTCGAATGGTGTTCCAATATGTGTTTGTGTAGAGACCGGCGATGTTTCTGTCATCCCATAACATATTTCGACATCTCTCATATGCATACGTAAATGCACCTGCTTCATAATTTCAACCGGGCATGGAGATCCTGCCATAACACCCGTCCTCAGCGATAAAAGATCAAAGCGATCAAATTCAGGCAAATTCAATTCAGCAATAAACATGGTAGGCACCCCCAATAACGAAGTACAACGCTCTCTTTCTACCGCTTCAAGGACCCTAATAGGATCAAAACTTTCCGAGGGTATAACCATGCAGGCTCCTGATGTGGTGCAAGCCAGATTTCCAATAACCATTCCAAAGCAATGATAGAATGGAACAGGTATGCACACTTTGTCGTATTCAGTATACTTCAATCTTTTGCCGACGAAATAGCCATTATTCAGAATATTGTAATGCGATAAAGTAACACCCTTGGGGAATCCCGTTGTCCCGGAAGTATATTGTATATTGACAGGGTCATCAAATTGCAACGAATTCCCAACTTCTTCTAATTGAGCGAGAGAGACCGATTTTGCTTTACCAAGGAAATTATTCCAATTGTCATCAAAAAAAATAAATTCCCTTATACCGTTATAAGAATTTGTAGCTTCTTCAATCATGCCTCTATAGTCGCTGTCCTTGAATGATAAGGCCGACACGATCACGCTCACGGCCGCCTGATTCAACACATAATGGAGTTCAGACGCGCGATAGGCGGGATTAATATTTACCAATATGCCGCCTATACGTGCAGTCGCGTATTGAACTAATACCCATTCGTACCGGTTAGGCGACCAAATCCCGATGCGGTCTCCTTTTTTTACATCAATAGCAAGAAATGCTCTGCACACTTCTTCAACCTGCTGCCAAAACATCGAATACGATACTTTGTAATTTTGGTGTACGCTGATGAGTGCCTCCCTTTCGGGAAATTGATGAACAGTTCGATGCAAATTTTCGCCGATTGTTTCCCCAAGCAATGGAGTCAGGCTCGGGCAATGGAAATAAGATTTCTGGTTCATGTGTTTATTTCACCTCCATAAAGATACAGACTGCAACCTTATTCACTTTTCTTACTAAGAACATGGATCTTGAATGATTGACCTTCGAACTCCTGATGCAATATTTAATTTTTGATTGTCAAACTGTGACTATTGCAACGGCATTCTATCATACTTTAACAACCTCGCTGCCCACGGTATGAAATATTTATAGTTAGGAGCATCGGTATGGCCACCATCATGTTGCCGCCACGCAAGTTCGCCCTCCAGCAGGCCGGTATTGACGGGAGGCATTTTTTCAGTCAGATAATTATTTGAGACGCCAAGATCTTTTGCACCCAGCAATTTGTAAACGGAGCCTGCGGCAACAACGGCCATATAACTCCCCTGTTGATCCAGCCATTTTGCATCTCCTTTTTCAGGAATACCGTAACTGATAAATGCGAAACGCGGTGCACAGAGTGCTATCAGATCGTGCGAATCAACAGGAAGGTCACATCCTGTTCTGGCACCAAAAGCTGATTCGGACGCGCCATACCTCATATAATTTCCAGCCATCCAGTAGTATTCTCCGCCGGTTAAACTTTCTACTGCTTCTCCAAATACACGCCGGTGTAGGGTAACACCACCTTTACCTGAAGAGCCAATCAGTCCGACAGCAAACCTTTGTTCAAAAGCCAATGTTACCAAAGCTGCTTTTCCATATCGGGATACACCTTCAATACCTACACGTTTCGCGTCTGCTAAAGTATCAGTTTCAAGGTAGTCCAGACCACGCGCCGCACCCCATGCCCAGGCACGAAGCGCTCCCCAGTCATCCGGTTTGCGCGGTTGCCCTTTATTCACCAAACCGATAATGCCTCTGGTGAGACCTGCTCCATTATCTGCCTGAATACTTGCAGGGTCGATTGTGGCATAGCCCCATCCTGCTTCCAGCAATTGTTGTGTAGGGGGTAGATCTGTATTTATTTTTTTCATGCTGTCCTGCGAAAGTTGTGAAGGAGCAGGAATAACGAGGTGTCCAAACATCATCAATACTGGTACGGGTCCTTTTACGTTCGCAGGTACTATCAATATCATATTGATGTCGACATGGATGAGCGGATAATCATTATTATCTACATGTCCGGTCAATTGCTTGACAATAGAAAAAGTGCGGCCCACAAACTCGCGGTCCGTCTCCTTCACGGTCCATGTTACTCCGGGAATATTCTTAGGAAGACGACCATATATTTCACTTTCTAAGTCTTCAGCAATTTCCGGTCGGCGCTTCTTCCACCAGGTTTTTGCAGACGTTATTTTCTTACCACTCTTTGTGGTAAGCGGATCCGGCAATTGCGGGCATGGATTCGCCAGCGATTCATCATAATTCGCATGATTGGGAGCTGATTCATTTCCACTGGGTCCTGGTCTGAGTTTTACAATTCCTAACTTCTTCATCATGTTTTCCTGATCCTGCTGGGCAGTGAACACAACAGGTGCGGGATACATGGTACTGTCAATCTTAGCCGGTTGAGCTTTGACATTATCGACGATGCCTGAAATCAGCAGGAGGCAAATGATCGTTCTTATAATAGTTGTCATCGGTTTTATATAACGGTTGTCTTACAACAAACCTACGATAGATCTGGCTACCCGATCATCAAAACGCTACCATATGTAAGTATCCTGACAATCTCATTATTTTCTTACATTTATTTCCTAAAACAGACAAATGAAATCCTTTCCTCCATTCAAACTGTCGTTTATTCTTTTATTTTTTGTGAATTCTCAGTTGGCATTTTCCCAGTCCTCTCGTTTCAGCAGTAACAGATTTATTGTTAAAGGCGATACGCTGAATTACAGACTGCTTTTTCCTGACGCAGATACATTGCGAAGGTATCCACTGGTTATTTTTTTACATGGTTCGGGAGAACGCGGCAATGACAACGAGGCACAATTAAAATGGGGTGTCATGAATTTTGCAACGGATCAGAATATGATGTTGCATCCTGCCATTGTCATTGCACCGCAGTGTCCGGAGAAAATGAGCTGGTCAAATTTTTCACGCGGCAAATCCACTTCGGAAATACGTTTACAAGCTGAACCGACCAAGCCAATGGAATTGCTGATCGGACTTATTCATCAACTGATGAGAACCATGCCTGTGGACAGCAGCCGGATCTATATTACAGGACTTTCGATGGGTGGATTCGGGACATATGATGCCATTGAGCGTTATCCCGATTTGTTTGCAGCAGCCGTTCCCGTTTGTGGTGGTGGTGATCCGACCAAAGTTTCCTCTATCGTTCATATGCCTATTTGGATATTCCTCGGTGCTGAAGATCCTGCGGTAAATCCATCTTATTCTTTGGATATGCTCGAGGCATTCACAAAACTGGGCGCTCATCCCGGAATGACACAATATCCTGAAGTCGGTCATTTTTCATGGCTCGGTGCATACAGTGATCCACTCATGATGGAATGGCTGTTCAGGCAACGCAAGGTGAAGTAATCTCGATGAAATGGTTTCCAATAAAAAACCCCGAATCATTTCGGGGTTTTATTCTTCTTTACAATAAGAATTATGAAGCAGCTTCAACCTGAGCTTCGGACTTTTTTTCTTTAGACTTTTTTGCTTCAGACTTTGAGATGGACTTAATTGGTTTTACCGCAATTGATTTCGTAAGAATTTTTCCTGCCTTGTGGATGGTCCTTTTATATTTTTTCTCACCGAATTTTTTTGGAAAATCTACCAGTGATTCGACAAGTTTTCCTTCAACCTGTTTTAGCAGGTTTTTTTTTAGTGATTTTTGAACTTTCTTTTTCTTTTTGGCCATAATGGTATTTTAGGTAACAATTTGATAATATAAATTTAATGTTCGTTATCAAATTACCAATGTTAAGCTTTAAGAAATGAACGATCTTCCAAATCAGATCTATAACTTATAATAAGAATCCTTACTATTCCAACTAATTGTAAATGAAAGACTTAAATAATAACGTTCAATTTCATGCAGACACTCATACTTCTAATTCCTTTATTACATTTTCGGCATCCAGGATTGTTTTACGATAGCTTTTAGAAACCCACCTGGCGAACCAATAGAAAAAGGGGAATCCTATCACATAATAGTACCAAAGCCAGGTTGCTTTAAAATAATCTGTCCCACCAACTAACTTCCCCATTACCGGAAGGAAAACCAGCATCAGGAGAGCACCCAGATAAAAACTCATCTTTTGGGAGAATACATATTTCATTTTAGCTCCGGAATATTCAAATAATGATTGCCTGAAATTATTGTCAGAAATATGTATAGACCTGAGCTTACGAATGGAATAGATAGACAATCCGGGTAATATGAACAAAATGACTACTGAAATTATACCGCAGGCAAGCAAATACCAGGTGTCCAGTTTATACAAATTGATTAGTACGAAAAAACTGCCCGCAACACATACAAGTGCACCTATTGTTTCAGGAATCAATATTTTCCCAATCTTATTTCTAAAATCTGACTTTATCGTTTTAATAATTAGTTGATCCGTTAATTTTTTTTGTTTTTCGATCTCTCCTGACATTTCATTCCAAAGTGTTTTCATTTCTTCAATTTCCATGATTTACATTTTTTATTTGATGTATTAATTTTTGTTTAATTCTTCCCAGCCGGGTGCCAATATTTGTAGCCGTAAAACCCGTAATGACTGCTATTTCCTCGTAATTATTTCCTTCAAGATGGAGAAGGATGATTGCTTTTTCAACGGGATTTAATTTTTTAATTTGCAGGTATAGATCTTTAATTCTCTCCTGCCTGAATGTATCGTCGCTATCGGATATATTTAACAAACCCTCATCGATGGACAGAACGCTGCCTCTTCTTTTCGCTTTATCTAAATTAGCAATTGAAGTATTTAATGCAATTCGGTACATCCAGGTGCTTATTTTCGACTCATTTCTGAATGATCCGAAAGATTTCCAGAGCTGGTAAATGATTTCCTGGCATAGGTCCTGTTCATCTTCCCTGCTTGAAGTGTACACCCTGGCGATCTTATATATGAGACCTTCGTTTTGCTTTATAATACCGATAAACTCTTCCTGGTTGTGCATCGAAAAATTAACTTCTACTGATTAGTACTGCAAAGGCCTGAAAAATCACATAAAAGAGGGCTTTTATTTTCTCCTCTGCCATTTGTTCCAGGGGGTAGCCCCTTTAAGAGATGCGAAGTTATACGGAGACAGCGATTTTACCAGATATTCGCGATGGTTTCGAAACACTCTTTGAATTATCTTTAGGAGAAGATGATATATTTAACACAACTAATTTATATCAAAGAAGGACAGGAAGCCGTATTTCATCAATTTGAAGAGGTTGCCATTCCCGCTATTCTGAAATATAACGGACGTCTTTTAATTCGTGTGCGGCCCGACAACCATTCAGTTATTGAAAATAATATTGTTAAGCCTTACGAAATCCATCTGGTTGAGTTTGAAACGGAACAGGATTTTCAGAATTTTAATCTGGATGAAGAACGTAAGAAATTTCTTCATCTGAAAGAACAATCGGTAAAGTCTGTCTTACTTATCAAAGGAATAAAACTTTAATTAAATTATCCTCGGTACAGGATTAAACATTAATCAACGTTCAATTTGTTTATCATGTTAAGAAACTATGTTAAAGCAGCTCTCCGTAATCTCTGGAAAAACAAAGGATATAGCTTTTTAAATATCGGGGGACTCGCCATCGGTATGGCATGCGCGGGCCTGATATTTTTATGGGTGGAAGATGAACTTACTTTCGATCATTATTTCAGCAACAGGGATAACCTGTACAAAGTAAAAGACCGGCAGACCTACGACGGTAATACATTTACATTCGATGCCACGCCCGGGCCGTTGTCTGCCGGCATCAAAACAGAGATACCGGGAATAAAAAATACGGCCAGGACTACCTGGGGAAATAACGTACTCTTCTCCTTAAAAGATAAACCCATTTATGAACAGGGCCTCTACGTAGATCCGCCTTTTCTTTCGATGTTCCAGCTTCAGTTTACCCAGGGAAATGCGAAGACTGCATTCACCCAATTGCATTCACTGGTGATTTCTGAAACGATGGCCAATAAGTTCTTCGGTGCTGGAAATATAATCGGGAAAACGTTGAAGGTGGACAACAAAGAGGAATATGCTATAACGGGTGTTTTTAAAGATCTTCCGAAAAATGTTTCATTCAGTTTTGAATGGCTGGCTAATTTCAAAATTTATGAAGACCAGAATAAATGGTTGCAGGTTTGGGGAAGTAATGCAGTCAGAACCTTTGTAGAAACACAGCCTAACGCAGATATCGCTTCCATCAATAAAAAACTATATGGCTATGTACAGACGAAACAAAACGAAGCCGCTGCAAGGATGTCTATCTATCCCATGAACCGCTGGAGAATGTATGACAGCTTTGAAAATGGTAAGGAGGTTCCGGGACGAATAAAATACGTGAAACTTTTCAATGTGATCGCATGGATTATTCTCATCATTGCCTGCATCAATTTCATGAATCTTTCCACTGCACGTTCAGAACAAAGAGCAAAAGAGGTAGGCGTTAGAAAAGTAATGGGAGCAGGCAAACGAAAATTGATCGGACAATTTATAGGCGAATCTGTTTTTACTTCCATGGTTGCATTATTACTTGCTGTGGGCATTATGTATATTTCTTTGCCTGCCTTTAATTTGCTGGTTGAAAAGCAATTGTCTGTCGACATTTTCAATCCGCTTCATATCGGCTCCCTGCTGTCCATCGCCCTGTTATGCGGAGTAATCGCAGGAAGTTATCCTGCCTTCTATCTTTCTTCCTTTAACCCGATTTATGTTTTCAAAGGAATAAAGATCAAAGCTGGCGGGAGTGCCGGTATGATCAGAAAAAGTCTCGTGGTGATTCAATTCTCCATCTCTGTTATCCTGATCATTTCTACCATTGTCATTTATCTGCAGATATTCCATATAAAAGACCGCGACCTGGGTTACAATAAGAATAACCTGGTGTACATGTATATGCAGGGTAAAATGAAAAATAATTATGCAGTAATAAAAAATGATTTACTGGCAACGGGATTAATTCAGAATACTGCCTTGAGTAACAGTCCGATATTGGAATTGTACAGTAATACCGGAGATTTTTCATGGGAAGGAAAGGATCCCTCAAGATCCGTACTCATAACGATAGAAGGCGTGAGCCATGAATATATATCCACCATGGGGCTTCATATGAAAGAAGGCAGGGAATTTTATCCTGGTTCTAAAATTGATAGCAGCAGTGTTATCATCAATGAGACACTGGCGGGTATCATGAATAAGAAATCATTGGTAGGCAGTGTTATTTCAGGCAATGGAGCAAAGTATACGGTAGTGGGTGTTGTAAAGGACTTTATTTATGGGGATATGTATTCGCCAGCTGCACCGCTCATGCTGTTATCGGATACATCCAACTGCAATGTTTTAACCGTCCGTTTAAAAGCAGGTGGCCAGCTTCCTGCGACCCTGGCTAAAATGGAAACAATAATAAAGAATGACAATCCGGGATATCCATTCGATTACAGTTTTGTTGATCAGGAATTTGGGAAATTATTTAAGACAGAAACGCTGATCGGACAATTGGCAGAAGTATTTTCAATCCTGGCCATATTTATTTCCTGTCTCGGGTTGTTTGGTCTCGCTGCGTATACGGCTGAAAAAAGGAGTAAGGAAATTGGGATACGAAAGATCTTGGCGCCAGTGTACAGGGCATAGCAGGGCTGCTTTCCAAAGAATTTCTTTTGCTCGTTTGTATTTCATGTCTCATTGCATTTCCGATAGCCTGGTGGATGATGCATAACTGGCTGGAAGGTTATAAATACCGAATTCAAATCAGCTGGTGGATTTTTATTGGTGCAGGATTGCTGGCTGTTTTTATTGCACTGTTTACCGTCAGCTTTCAGGCTATCAAAGCTGCCATTGCCAACCCGGTGAAGAGTCTGAGAGCAGAATGATTACCGGAAATTTGACCCGGCTATTCCTTTCGTTCAATAACTTTACTGCCTCTGGGCGATTCATCATTTTTTTAAAACAACTCATGAGAAAATATTTTTTATTATGCTGCATGGCACCCGTCGTCGTGGCATCTGCACAGGATTCTGTCAACAGTTCGCAGATTGCAGAAACGGAAAAAATGTTTGGACTCTCTTTTAGTAAGATGAAGAGAGATTCCATGACAGATATTTTAACGGGAAGGTTGAAAACCTATAGTTATCTGCGATCACTTAATCTCAGCAATGATATGCCACTCCCGCTTTGGTATAGTCCCGTTTTACCAGGCATGAAAATTCCGCATAAACAAATGCCTGTTCATTTTGATATTCCAGAACAGGTTTCTATGCCGACTGATGAAAACCTGCTTGCTTTTTATAGTATTCCTCAACTGGCTTCCCTGATTAAAAACAAAAAAATTACTTCAGAACAGCTTACCCGTTTTTTCATTGACAGACTTAAGAAATATGGTCCGGTTTTACATTGCGTGATTGAAATAACAGAAGATATTGCCATCAGGCAGGCCAAAAAAGCAGATGCAGAAATCGCGAGTGGAAAATATCGCGGCCCGCTGCATGGAATTCCTTATGGGATAAAAGATCTTTTTGCTGTTGAAGGAACCTATACTACCTGGGGTACCCCACCTTACAAGAATCAGATGATTAATCAGACCGCTTTCGTTGCAACCCAATTAGAAATGGCGGGTGCCGTGCTGGTCGCTAAATTGTCGCTGGGTGAACTGGCCATGGATGATGTATGGTTCGGCGGTCTTACACGAAATCCATGGGACACAACCAAAGGATCGGGTGGATCATCAGCAGGTTCAGCCGCAGCAACAGCAGCAGGTCTTGTGCCATTTGCAATTGGTACCGAAACTTATGGTTCTATTGTAGATCCGGCAATGCGATGTGGAGTTACCGGTCTGAGGCCAACATATGGAAGTGTCGCCAGGACGGGTGCAATGGCCCTGGCCTGGAGCTCAGATAAAATCGGACCACTTTGCAGATCTGCTGAAGATGCAGCTATCGTTTTTAATTATATCCACGGTGCCGACCAGACGGATGCTTCTTCGATCCCATTTGCTTTTAACTATACAGGTTCAGTAAATATGAAGCAATTGAAAATTGCTTATATAAGTAACTACATAGACAGTTTGCCAGCCGGAAGCACAGAAAAACAAACCCTGAAGAAGTTAAAAGAAATGGGTGCTCAATTAGTTCCAATAAATTTTCCGGATAATCTCCACGGAGATGAAATACTTACTCTGATTGTCAGCGCAGAATCCGCCGCTGCGTTCGATCAGCTGACCAGATCTTCGAAGGACGATGAAATGGTACAGCAGGCAAAAGACAGATGGCCCAACACTTTCAGGACAGCACGCTTTGTACCAGCGGTAGAATATATCAACGCCTGCAGGGTGCGCTATCAGATCATGAAGAAAATGGATCCTGTTATTGACCAATATGATATTATTATTGCGCCGCCTGAAACCGGAGATCAGCTGGCTATCACCAATCTGACTGGCAATCCATCTGTTACTCTGCCAAACGGCATATTGCCAAATGGAATGCCGGCCAGTATTACCTTTATTGGGAAACATTTCGGGGAAGCCGAATTGCTCGCATTTGCGAAAACCTATCAGCAGCAAACTGGTTTTCAATTAAAACATCCGCCTGGATTTCTGCCTTAAGAGCAAAACGAACCGGACATGAAAAAATCAGTTATTCTTCTATTACTATTCTTTCAGATTCAATTCCTCTTTGCTCAGACATTTGAGATTCTTATAAAAGGCGGACATGTCATCGATCCCAAAAATAATATCAGTGAGATTTTTGATGTTGCCATAAATCATGGAAAAATAATTAAAGTTGCAAAGAACATTGATCCTAAAAATGCCAGTCGGGTTATTGATGCCAGAGGAATGTATATTGTGCCTGGCCTCATAGATATCCATACGCATGTTTTTTACGGTCCGGATCCCGAACGAAATTATTGTGATGGTACAAAATCTGTTTTGCCTGATGCGTTTACATTTCGCTCGGGTGTGACGACGGTAGTTGATGCGGGCTCCTCAGGATGGAAGGATTTTGCCGTTTTCAAAAAGAAGATCATAGATAGTTCACAAACGAGAGTGCTTGCATTTTTAAATATTGTGGGCGCGGGCATGCGTGGCAGAAAATATGAACAGGATACAATCGAAATGGATGGAAACAAGGCAGCCATGACAGCGCGACAATACCGCGAATATATAGTGGGGATCAAGGTTGCGCACTATAGAGGATCGGATTGGAAACCTGTTGATGAGGCTGTAAATGCGGGCAACTTGGCGAATATCCCCCTGATGATTGATTTCGGAAGTAACCCCGCTCCTTTGTCTATCAGAGAATTATTTTTAAAACGCATGCGGTCCGGAGATATTTTCACACATTGCTTTGCTGACCTGAAGGGCCGGGAACCGATAGTTGACACAGGAACCAAAAAATTAAAACCCTTTGTTTGGGAGGCAAAAAAAAGAGGAATCTTATACGATGTCGGTTATGGTGGAATCAGCTTTTCCTTTTCACAGGCTATTCCTGCTGTAAAAGCAGGTTTTTATCCGAACACGATTAGTTCCGACATGCATGCAGGCGACAAATATAAAATGAAAGATATCCTGGATATCATGTCTGAATTTCTTGCACTTGGAATGAATATCAGGGATGTGATCGGAACAGTTACCTGGAATCCTGCAAAAGAAATCAAACATCAGGAACTGGGTAATATTTCTGTGGGGACTGAAGCTGATATCGCCATACTTCGTGTTCTTAATAATCATGTTGAATTATATGATCACACAGGATATAAAATAGATGGAACAAAAAAGTTTACATGTGAAATGACCATTAGAAGTGGCAAAATTGTGTATCGTGCCGGTGAAAAGTAGAACCAATTATTCAAACCACTTGTATATTTCCTCAATCTTAATACCGGTCTTGTCTTTCGTATTTAAATCACGTGCAATTTTTCCCTCCTGTAGTTGAATAAGCCGGTTGCCATATAACGTTGCATCCTTTAAATTGTGGGTAATCAAAACAGTGGTAATGCCGAGATCCTGATGAAGTTTGTTGGCAAGATTCATCACGATCAATGCTGACTTAGGATCAAGTGCGGCAGTAGGTTCATCCAGCAATAAAATATCAGTATCATCCATTACGCTCATCAACAGGGTTAGAGCCTGTCTTTGTCCACCGGATAAATTACCCATCGGCTGATCGATTTTATTTTCAAGGCCCATCCCCAAACCTGCAATCTTTTCCCTTACCTTTTTTTGAACTTATCGTCGATACCGATAGTCAGGCTTTTTCTTTTCGTGCGTAATGAGGCAAGTCTGAAATTATCCAGTATCGTTAAATCCGGCGCTGTACCATTGTTTGGGTTTTGAAAAACACGGGCAACCCACCTGCTTCGTTTGTATTCAGGGAAAAGGAGTAACATCCTGACCATTTAATTCAATCGTACCTGCATTAGGTATTTGAGAACCTTCAATTATATTCAGCAGCGTTGTTTTACCACTTCCGTTTGCACCTACCATGACCACGAATTCTCCTTTTTCAATCTGCAATGATATATCCTTCAAAGCGATGATCTCAGTGGGTTTCCCCCTGTTGAAATATTTGCTGATCTTCTGAAGCGAAATCATCAGGATTTATATTTTACCATTGTTCGTAATGCTGCTTCTCAATTGCTGACTAACCCTTGGCAGTGCCACGATGATCAGGACAAAAAGCGCAGTTACCAGTTTGAGGAAATTAGGATCAATTCCCATGGCCAGCGTAAATGCAAGTACCATTTGAAATAAAAGACTGCCGGCTAAAACAAGCATTATCTGCAGGCCGATATTTGTAACGTTCATCCATATCCTCAGAGCATCTGCGATGAGAACAGAACCCAATCCGGTAATGACTATACCGATGCCCATATTGATATCGGCAAAATTCTGGTATTGTGCGACCAGGAAACCACTTAGTGCCGTAAGTGCATTTGCAATCGCCAGTCCGATAATTTTAATAATATCATTATTGATGCCCATTGATTTAGTCATCACCGGATTATTACCGGTAGCCCGCATGGCAATACCAAAATCAGTCAACAATAAATAGCGAAGTAAGAAACCAAGAACAATAATTATGATAAGGGCAACGAATAACTGATTGTATAGTTCGGTGTCAAAAATGGATATAGCATTAAACAGGGTATGAATATTGATCAGCGGCACATTGGACCTTCCGAGAATAGTCAGGTTGATTGAATACAATCCTGTCATCACAAGGATTCCTGCAAGCAGGGCATCTATTCTAAGTTTTGTATGAATAAGTCCGGTGCAGATTCCTGCAATTGCGCCCGCCAGCATGCATACCGGCAAAACTGCGATGGCCGTCCAGTGATTGGTTATTAAAACAGCTGTAACAACGGCACCCAGTGTATAACTTCCATCAGTCGTGATATCAGGGATATTAAATATTTTCATCGTAATGAAAATACCCAGGGCCATGGGGCCGAGACAAATAGAAAGTTGTAAAGCCGTTAAATAGAATTGACTCATTGAACAGGCTCGAAATTTGAAGGTATGCTTAGATCGAATTTTTTGGCAGCTGCCGGATTGTAAACTTTTTTTCTGACCGCGACCATTTCCCAGTGCAGGCTGTCCGTACTCTTTGTTTTCAGATACAATGCGGCTTCCTGCCCTGCCTGGTAGCCCCATTGATAAATATCCGCACCATAAGCTGCTAATGCACCTCTTTCAACCAATCCCGCTTCGCTCGTGAATACGGGAATATTTTTCTGGTTGCAGGACTGAATAATGGTTTCAAAAGATTCGAACACTATATTATCCGGGTTGGCAAAGAATACATCAATATTTTTTGAAAGAAGGGATGCCGTAACGAGTTGTACATCAGCCGTGGAATTGACAGGAAGATAGATCAGATTTATATTATTGTCAGCGGCAAGTTTCCGTATGCGGTCCATGGACTCAACTGACTGAGGTTCTGACTGATTATAAATCATGCCTACTGTTAGCCGGCCCGACTTTGGCTTAATTATTTTTGGAATAAGTAAAAAGGATGTATCAATATAATCTAGTGTTTCTCCCACGCCAAGTAGATTCCGCGGTGCGTGACCTGAGCTGTCATTTATTTTCATTAAGGCAGGTGTGGGAGATACCATCATGAAAATGGGAATCTCTTTCGTGTTTTGAATAGCAGCAATGGTCGATAAGGAAGGATTGGTTGCGATAAGTGTTACCTGTTTGGATACAAAATATTTGATGATTTGTGTCAGGGTAGGGATATTGCCCTGTGCATTACGATATATAATTTTAAGAGTACCTTTTTTTTCATCAAAACCGTCTTTCCGCAATGCATCAAAAAAACCGGTCTTGGCCTGTTCAATAGTATTATCCTGAAATGCATCAGCAAAACCGACTACAGGAACTCCGGCATTTCGCTTTTCGTTGCAGGCCATGCATAAGATAACAACCGAAAATAAAAGCCATTTTTTCTCCATTGATAAATAATTTCTCAGAAGAGTTTCGACGTTATGTGATTAATGAGTAACGTGAATGGATTTTGGGAATACAAAGTAAAAATAGACAATTATTCAGCAGTTTAATCTTATCGCTGGAGGATAACTACATCTCAGTAAACGCAATCATTTTATTTCATTCCTTTGAATATGGCATAAATAGCCATAGCATGTCCATGACCCAAATCGAATTCTTCTTTCAGCCATTTTACAATTTCTCCCGCTTTAACGTTGGGTTTGAGATTCCCTTTTTCTAAAAAGCCTTTTTGTGTTGCCAGTTTCTTAAAGTCGGAAGGTGATTTCCCCGTCTTTACTTTGATATTGTCTATATAAGCCTGGAACGACATTTGTTTTCAATATAACTCTATAATATCGCGGTCGTCAGTTCAATGGCTTCTCCCAAAGTTTGTATTAATTCATGTGGCCATACCGGATCTCCCTGCTGAACACATTGAACCCAGATCATCCTGTTGTCCCTTGTTTGAAACCCGGCGGGTAAAATGATGGCTGAATGGTCAAAAAACATCACTTTCAGCCATCCTTTGCCTCTTTCGGAAGGAAGAAAATTTCCACTACATTCTTTTTCGTGGTACGTATAAGTAAAAGTTATCATTTTCAGATTTTTGTAGGCATGTGCAAAAATACTGACATTCTCAATTCAGAATAAAAAACCTTCTGCTAAAACAATCAGAGTCAGCCAGTGTTAATTCTTTAATAACTATTACAGTTCAAATGTGGCGATCCCAAAGGCAATTTAGAGACACTAAAGAAGGAAATATCTGCCTGGACAGGATTTTATAAAATCAATCGAAATCCAAGTCCCAGCGAATTTAATGGATTGGAACTAAGATTTGCATTTACCCCAAAATTATCATTTGTTCCGGTCGTCACTGATTCCGATTTAGTAGTAGAACTTGTATAAGCGATAGAAAATAACTGAGGTATAGATAACTCCAAAAAGAATTTTTTTGAAATTTTGTACGCGATACCCGGAGTGACGTATATGCTGCCCCCATTACCGGTACTGGTGGATAACTGATTGCCTGCACTGTCCGTAGTTGAACCCGTTGAACCATTGTATCCCGCCCCGGCTTGTCCGAAGATATAAAAATCTTTTCCCAGACTTTTATATGCACGATAAAAAATTCCTATACTATAGTCATGATTTGTCATTGTTGCGCGGTCAGGACCTGTACCGGACGTATTTGAAAAAGTGCCGTAAGTAAGATTTATTCCAAATAATGCATTTTCCTTGATCGCTTTTCCCAGAGAAATGTCAAAAATTCCGCTGTTATTTTTCTGTTCCTCGGGGCTGTAAGGCGATGTTAATTTGTTGTTTGAATAAGAGAGATCTCCTCCTATCAGAATATCTCCTTTATTGAATTGGGCACTGGCAGAATAGACGGATAAAATAATCAGGAGGGAGAGTAGAATTCTGGACATAGATTTGATTTAGGTGAATAATGCTGTTAAGATAAACGATGAATACCTAAGAATTTCACAAAAACTATATACAAATCCTAAGGAGAACTTAATACTGTTTTTCGTAAGGGTTTTTATGTATATCGCTTATCTGATTCTAAAATTAAATTCATCATGGGAAATAGTATATTTTTGAAAAATGATCAGGCTTTCATCTTCGATATTATTAACATTC
This sequence comes from uncultured Bacteroidota bacterium, assembly GCA_963730425.1. Lineage (GTDB taxonomy): Bacteria > Bacteroidota > Bacteroidia > Chitinophagales > Chitinophagaceae > Puia. Next base: position 145,758 of record CAVSRV010000006.1, read on the forward strand.
TTATTCGGATTGTTATTGAATAATTCCATATCTGCCCAAACAAGACTCGACAGTATTCTTCCCATACGTGGGTTCAGCATTGATGCACCAAGACCAGAGGGATTGGATTCATTTGTTCGTTTTATTGACAAAGAATTGGCTCCGCGTAAAGTAAATACGCTGATTGTTCAGATGGAATATCATTATCAGTTCAAATCACATCCGGAACTCATAGATAGTTTCGCACTATCAAAAGCAGACATAAAAAAAATTGTTGCTGTTTGCAGAAAAAATAATATACGGGTCATTCCTCAAATTGACCTGCTTGGCCATCAGTCATGGGCAAACCATACCGGCAAGCTTTTAAGGGTTTATCCGCAATTCGATGAGACGCCCGATATAAAAATGCCTGAGAAATATGTATGGCCAAATGCGGATAACCTGTACTGCCGGAGTTACTGTCCCCTGCATCCTGATTTGCATTCCGTTCTGTTCGCTGTGATTGATGAACTCTGTGATGTTTTTCAGAGTGATGCATTTCATGCAGGGATGGATGAAGTATTCTTTATAGGCGACGATAGGTGTCCGCGTTGTGGCGGAAGAGATAAGTCTGAATTATTTGCAGGAGAAGTTCGAACTATTCATGACCACCTGCAGATGAAGGGAAGGGAAATGTGGATCTGGGGAGATCGCCTGTTGGATGGAAAGACAACCGGTTTGGGTATTTGGGAAGCCAGTTTCAATGATACCTACCGCGCAATAGATATGATTCCTAAAGACGTGGTGATTTGTGACTGGCACTACGAAAGGGCGGATAAGACCGCTGTACATTTTGCCATGAAAGGTTTCAAAGTAATAACCTGTCCATGGAGGGATCCATCGATAGCCATTACACAGATAAATGATATGATTGGATTCAGGCGCCAGTCAACCCCTGAAATGAATGAACGTTTTTTTGGCATTATGGAAACCACCTGGACGCGCACGAGTATTTTTCTGGACAATTTTTATAAGGCTCAGGCTTCAGAAGCTGCCAATGAAATTACATCCTGGAATTGTTTCAGGGTCATGTATGATGCGATTGGTAAACTACAGTAATTCGCCAGGTAAGTCCTGACCGCTAAGTTATGAAATTATTAAGGGCATATTGGTGAATTGAAAGTCGATGGTAATCAGGGACAGGGTACTGAGTTTGTTACTCTGATACCATTGATTTAACTTAGTACCAAGTATAACGTGGGATATGTGTATCATACCCTCGTCCGCAGATTAGTGATCTGCCTCATACTACCGATTGTAATCCCCACGTTCATATATAATAGAATCATCAATGCGATTCTGACCACCGGAATTCCGGATGTTATTATTGAGGCGTACCCAACTTGAAATGCTGATACAAGAAGCCGCCCATGCCGACCAAACTGGAGAAAACAAATATCACTCAGGGTTTGCTTACCATGCTATTACTGGTATTTTCCACCGCCAGTTTCGGCTCCGCTTATTATGTGAGCAGCACAGGTGATGATTCCAACAACGGCACTTCGATTGCCACTGCATGGGCTACCATTAACAAAGTAAACAGCGTTGTGTTTCTGCCCGGTGATGCACTTTATTTTGAAGGCGGCCAGACTTTTAACGGGAATATCTATTTACCAGCCAGCGACGCTAACGACCCCAATAATATTTTTGTCATTACATCCTATGGTACAGGAAGGGCTACCATTAATGCAGGCAACTCCTATGGATTTTCCGCCTACAATACGCAGGGATTTTCTATTTCCAATCTGATTTTTGACGGAAACAATACTTCTACCAATACGGACGCGGGCATATCAATATTCTCTGACCTTTCAGGAGATGTCAAGCTCAGCAATATTTCTATTAGCAACACAGAAGTGAAAAACTTTGGAATGGAAGGTATCAAAATTTACACTTCCGTCAACCTCACAGGATTTCAAAACCTGTCACTCACTAGCCTGAGTGTGCATGATGTAATGACCAACGGAATTATAATATTTGGTTTTTTATCACAGTCACTTGTAGGTTGGCAGCATAAAAATGTTTCTGTATCTGATTGTGAAGTATATAATGTTCCCGGATCTACTCTTCTTGCAAACTATGAGGGTAGTGGCATTGTACTCGAAGGGGTAGACGGCGGAGTGATCCAGAATAGTGTGTCACATGACAACGGACAAAATAATACCTTTTGTGGCGGCCCTGCCGGCATATGGACATTAGAGAGTAACAATGTTACAATACAATCCTGTGAAAGTTATAGAAATCACAGTGGAACAGGATGTGACGGTGCCGGATTTGATCTGGATGGTGGAGTGACCAATTCAATCATGCAGTATAACTATTCACACGACAATGATGGAGCCGGTTATCTCCTTGGCCAGTATGCTAATGCAAGGCCCTGGAGCAACAATACGATGAGGTATAATATCAGTCAAAATGACGGAATAACAAATGAGGGTGGCATTGGAGTGTTCAAAGGACCAGGAACCTCCATGAGTGGAGCAAATATTTTTAATAACACCGTTTATATTTCGCCGCAAGCTGCAAACACGAATGAATGTGCCGTATATTTTACGACCTGGTTTACCGGCATCGACAATGTGGCTTTTTACAACAATATATTATACTCTACCGGAGGTGTACCTCTGGTTAGTATCCCAAGCGGCTATTCAGCTTTTTTTGCGGGCAACATTTATTGGCCTTCGGGCAGTACTTTTTCTATTTATTATCAGGGCGGTTATTATACATCTTTGGCTTCCTGGCAAACAGCAACGGGGAACGAGACAGTTGCGGGCACTAAGACAGGAAATAGTAGTGATCCGCTTTTAACAAATCCCGGAGCTGGTGGAACGATTGGATTTGGAAATAGTCTGACTTCGTTGAATGCATATAAAATAAGCAGTGTCTCATCTTCCGCAAATGGTACCGGTTTGGATCTCAGCACACAATTCTCTATAAATACGGGGCCTTCAGATTTTTGGGGAAATATCATCTCCGGTGGAAATGCCAATGATATTGGGGCAAATCAACTTAGCGTGCCACTTCCTTTAATATTGCTGGATTTCAACGGCAGTTGCATGGGGTCTGCACAAAAAATATCCTGGGCCACTGGCGAAGAAACAAATATGAAGAACATAGAACTTATGTATTCTGCTGATGGGACTGCATTTCGAAGTCTGACGAATATAAATCCGGGAGGAAGTAATAGTAACTACAGTTACGTGAATGATTCTACATTTTCAGGAGATAATTATTATCAACTAAAAATGATTGACCTGGATGGCTCCATTTCTTACTCAGCTGTTTTGGATATTAAATGCGGAATGGTTACTGATAAAATAAAAGTCAGCCCCAATCCATTCAACAATTCTTTTAATATTTCTATTGAGGCTGTAACAGAAGGCACTGCAACAATTACATTGTATGATGCGATGGGGAAATTAATTTTTCAGAAACAACCAGCGCTGATGGAGGGCGTTAATCTTCTAAATTATGATGGCCTGGATAGATTGACACCCGGTATTTATTTTCTGCGGATTGTGAATCGGGATAAATCAGAATACATCAAACTGCTTAAAGCCGGGAATTAAAAATAAATTACTCAATAACCAAACAATTTAATTTGCATTATTCAGGAGTCGGTTGGATTTTTGCAGAGATGATTCAGATTTCTTCAGCATTCTGTTGAATTTTTCCTCGGAAGTCTCATTCTTTTTTTGAAAGTATCTTTTAAGAATATTTCGGCGATTGAAAATCAGTGAAGGTTTTCGATGCATTTGAATACGGTGCTCCACTTGTTTTTGATAACAGGGATTGACTGTATGTTCCTTCAAAATAATAACAGGTAGCAATATATTTTTTTACGTATTCCCTGGTTTCTTCAGGAAGGTAAGACTGTAGTGCCCAAAAATTCCTGGTTCCGGATTGTTTGATGGCCGAGTGAACCGGACCTTCACCGCCATTATATGCGGCGAAAACAAGGAACCAGTCTCCGAATTCTTCGTGCAGATCTTTCAGGTATCTCGCCGCTGCCCTCGTACTTTTATAATAATTTTTTCGCTCATCACAATGGGAATTTACTTTCAGTCCCAAAATACGGGCGGTCCTGGGCATTAACTGCCAGGGTCCAACGGCTCCCACTCTGGAAACGGCTTTAGTTTTCAATTCGGATTCAACGACTGCGAGATATTTTAACTGAACAGGAAGCCCATAACTCTTAAACACAGAATCTATCACAATAAAAGGTGAGATGCTTCGCCGTTTAATGCTATAAAGATTTTTCCTGTTTTCTTGAATATAAGTTTTTACAAACAGTTTTACATGCTTGTTTAAAGGAGCTTTATCATTTCCTTCAAAATATTTTTCAGAAGGTCCGCCGTCAACAGCAGAGATCACTGTAAATAAAAATGTACAGGTCATAAAAATATTTTTTATGAAATTTGAATTCATCATTGTATTAAATTGAAATAATATCGGGAATCAGGAGGACTAAGAATAGCCCCATTGGATATTACCCATATAAATCAATCGGGGTGCCGTACTGTAAATAACTGAAAAACAATAGATTATACGTTATTTAAGAAGATAATCTTTCCCTGTAAGGGAAAAGAAATCGTCTAATTGGAATGATTAAAAAACTGCACTAAAACTTGGAAATCTCCTTATTTCCACCATCATTCAGATAGGAGAAGAAGTTATGTTTGTAAGGAAAATAAATCAGGTCAGCACTAGCGTTGAAAATTTGCGTCAGCACTCTTGTATGGTTAAAAATAATAGCTTTGGAATTTTATGAGTATTGACGATCCGGAAGAAACCAGTGAATTAAATAATGACGTTCAGCCAACACCTGAGATAAAAGAAGACAATTCTCAACAACGCATCACCTTCACCTGAAACAGATATGGAAGTACACCACCATCCGCAACTGGATCACAAACCCAAGCCCTGGAAAGAATACCTGCTCGAAGGTCTCATGATATTTATAGCCGTCATGTTGGGCTTTTTTGCCGAAAATATCAGGGAGGAAATTACAAACAGTGAACATGTAAGACAGCTGACTTCGCAACTGGTGCAGGACCTGAAGTCAGACGCGATGCGATCTTAGATTCCATATATGCAGGCGAAAATCGGATATTAATGAAGCAATGACACATTATTTAGTCTTTTGCAGGAACCGCTGGTGAAATTAGATACTAAGAAAATGCAGAAAGTTATTATTGATTCGCATAATATGTGGCCATTTCATCCTTCACTGGGAGCTGTTGCTGCAATAAAAAATGAATTGCATCTGAAACAGTTTTCCGATTCAAGAATAATCGATTATATCGCCAGATATGAAGGGCATATCGAATTAACACATACGGTACAGGATATCACCCTTCAATATCAACGAAGTTTTCTCGACCCGTTTTTGACCAGCCATTTTACACCCAGAGCTCTCAAAGCAGCTTTCAGCCATACTTACCTGCCTGATGAAAAAATGCGAAATTTAAACCAGGAAGATCTTGCACAATTAGGTACTGAGGTAGTACTGATCAGGATAAATACTGATGAACTGATGAGAGACAACAGGTTACTGAAGGATGATGTTGAAGATCTGCTGCAATATGTGACCAAACAGTATCACCTGGCTGAATGAACTGTGAATGGACTTAAAACATTTTCTAATTCCGTTTCGCAATTTGAGTAATTACAAAGGGCTGACTACCGGAGAAAAAAGGATCCAGTGTATATTTTACCAGGCCGCTGACAGTCACCTGCAAATAAAGTATTTGAAAAGATGCAGGCAGGTTGCAGGGGGTATAATAATGAGTTACCCATTTGTTCCGCAATGCGGATTGCATATATCGCCGGACTATCGATCATTACAATTGTGCCTGGCAAATTGTATAGTGTATCGATGGTATTTACATTCGGCATACAGTCCTGATATGTATTTTCTCTTTTACAACCCGGCAAAATAAAAATCAGGTATAAAGAAAGGGAAATCACCTGTTTCATAGAATCATTTCCAACATGACAGAAAGTTTGTTCATTGGGTTGCATAATACATTCTCTTAACTGACCTGGCATCCCATTAATCAATAAATCCATTCACCGCTTCTGACTGCTTCGATAAGGCGTGGATCGTTCACAGATAATGCCGGAAGCCAGTCGCCAAGTTTTTCCCGATTCCACCATAGACCTTTTGGATTGCCTGGCCTTGCAAATGAATAGCGATACAGTACTGCTCTGATCCAGCGTGGTGGTCTGTCAGGGAAAGGATTGCCTGCAAACAAACTGAGAGCACCAGGGTCGTTATGCAAAAGTTTCGAAATTAGGTTTAAAGTCCAGGGGTATTCATTGGGTGAAGACATTGACGCGAACCACATCTGCCAGTCTAATCGAAGATGGTAAGGTGCCACCTGCGGTGGTCTCTTATCAAGTGCGACTGGCAGACCTTTGTATGGATAAGCTTTCCAGTTGGCACTATCATCAGGATGCTCGTCCGTAGTTCCTTCAAACACCACGTTGAAACGCTCGCGTCCTACAGATCCGAATGCCCCATATGTGTTTACGAGATCAACAGGATCGAAGGAAGTATTCATTATCTGTTGTGGAGACAACATGTTGAATACAGGCTGAAGGCTGAGCAATGCAATTATAACTGTTATCACCCATGATGTTGCTGTCATTGATTTCGAAGGCTCGGCATTCTTTGCCGCTCTTCCCGCGCTGCGCACAAGAGAAGCAGGAAGAAGCTTCGACCAAAATCCGTCGTCGAAACAGGCCAGTGCAGGAACGATAGTCAGCCAGTTGAGAAATGAAAGGTTGCCACTGAGAACGAGAATAATTTGCAGGATTACGATTACGGACCCTGCAATATGACGCGCCAGTCTCGGCCAGAAAATAAACCATGGAGCAACGAGTTCTGCAAGGAAATTGTACCAGACTCCCAATTTCAAAAATACGCGTGGCAGAAAATGAAACCATCGGCTCAGCGGACCAGCCAGCGGTTGTGTTTCGAAATGATAATAGAGCGCCGTTCCATTTCGCCAAACTTCATCACCCCGAATCTTGATCATACCTGCGCCAAACATGATGCGGAAAATCAGCCAGCGAAAGAGTCCGATGATTGGCATGGGCGGTGCACGCTTGGGAAATGGACGCATATCCAACAGCGGACAGAGGAAGATTGCGAGAAATCCGGTTTCGAGGAGCTGGATCTCCCACCCGTATCCGTACCAATCCTGACCTACATGAACGAACGACATATACATTATCCACAGAATTGCAAGTATGGGTGCATTCGCGAAGCCTGCCATAACCACACAGGAAAGTATAAATCCGATCCACGCTGTAGTCAGGAGGGCAGTATCGGAATGGGCGATCCAAAATAGTGATGGCAGTCGAATAAATCCCGCGCCATTTGATCCAAGTGCATTGCTGACCCGCTGTAGAAAAATACCAACAGGAAGCAATCCGTTCGCACCGATCAGTGGAATGATCTGATTGATGGCAACAAGAAATGCCACCGCATAAATAGCTCCGAGAAGGCGCAGAATGACGAAACGGGTCAGCCAGTATGTTGGACGATCGGCTTGTGCAGCGATAAGAGAGGAAATATCGTCAGTCTTTTTTTCCACTTTCGAGCCAGCCACAAATATATTAAAGCCGCGGTTACCTATCCTGCTGCGTCCACAATAGATTTGTATATTTAATGTCAACTCGTTGAATGACAAATACGAATGACTTAAATATAGAAGATGAAATCCTTCCATTGTTTGATTTCACTTTCAATTATTATTCAGGACAGGAGGTGCGCAATATATTAGCGAAGCCGCTCGGGTCGAAGGCCGAAATATTATTGATGCAACAGGTGCTGAAGGGTTTCAATAATAACCACGAGATTTTTAAGGACTATTCTTTTTCCAGGTTTAACTTATCAGAGATATATGATTTCTTTGAAACATTTGCTGCCGGAACTTTTTTAGGTCCTCGTGTAAGGTGGAAGCTCACTTTTTCAGAGAAACTAAGACATCAGAAAAGAGGAAGACTTATTCTGCTTATTCATCTTTTTAGAAATATATATAGTTCCTTCGTTAGTAAGATTGATACAAAATATTTTCCTTCTGAATACGCAACAGACCTGTTGTGGCTCAAGGGATTTTTTGAAGAATTTGACCTTGAGCATTATGAGCTGATTATAAAAAAAAAGAAACTGAGGGTCAGACATATTGCGGAACTCCTGAAGACGATTACAGAGAAAGTAACGAACGGTCAGGCCGCTTCTTTCTGGAAACGATGGTTTTTATTTGAAGCATATCTTTCGATCAGTAATGGTATAGTCAGGAATGGTTTTGTCTTTCCATCGTTTGAAGAAACGACTTTTTCAATCGAAGGACTTTATCATCCTCTCTTAAAAAAGCCCGTAAAAAATGACCTGGCTGCCAGCAGGAATGTAATTCTTTTAACAGGACCCAATATGTCGGGTAAATCTACATTGCTGAAGGCAGTCAGCCTATGTGTTTATCTTGGACATACAGGTCTCGCAGTACCGGCTTCAAAAGTAACAATCCCATTTTTTACTACCATTTCAGTGGCCATAAATCTCACCGACAGTATTGTGAGCGGGTACAGTCATTTTATGTCAGAAATAATAGCTCTGAAAAATGTGCTTAAGGAGGCCGAACGAGGCGCAAGATGTTTTGCAGTCTTTGATGAATTATTCAGGGGAACAAATATTGAGGATGCACTTGAAATCAGCACTGCGACAATAAAAGGGGTTGTCAAATTTCCAAACTCCCTGTTCCTCATTTCCACCCATCTACACCAGCTCAAAGAAATTGAAGAAATCAAAAATGGTAAGGTAACCACCTGTTATATTGAATGCGAATTAAATAATAATATTCCGGCCTTTACTTATAAACTTAAAAGCGGCTGGTCGGATTTGAAACTTGGACGCATATTATTTGAAAAGGAAGGGCTGTATAAAATGCTCGAATGATTTTTTAGAAATAAGTTATGGATAGAGATCAGCAATCTGATAAAAGAAAAGCATTTCTGGGCCTCATCTCGCTTTCCTGTATTTTAGGGCTCATACTATTTATATCTGCAGGTACACTTTATTTTTGGCAGGCCTGGGTGTATTTAATATTATTTAGTGGCTCATCGGTGATGATCACTTTATTTCTGATCAACAATGATATGGAATTATTGAAACGGAGGCTCAACGCTGGTGTAGCTGCCGAGAAGAAAATGAGTCAGAAAATAATACAATCATTCGCCAGTTTTGCATTTATTGCCATCCTTATCATCCCGGGTTTAGATCACCGTTTTAGCTGGTCAAATGTTCCCGTAATCCTAATAGTTGTTGCTGAATTTATTGTGGTGCTTGGATTTTATATTGTATTCAGGGTTTTTAGAGAGAACAGTTATACTTCTGCCACTATTGAAATCGCAGAAAACCAGCGGGTCATTTCAACGGGTCCTTATTCAGTTGTTCGTCACCCGATGTATTCCGGAGCACTCCTTATGTTGCTCTTTACTCCTCCTGCCCTTGGTTCCTACTGGGGTCTGATTGGTTTTATTTTGATTTTTATTGTTATTGTCCTGAGACTGCTTGATGAGGAGAAATTCTTATCTGTGAACCTGAAGGGATATGAAGAGTATTGCCAAAGAACCCGTTTCAGATTAATTCCTTTCATCTGGTGATTAAAGTCTTTAGCGATTGCTTTTCGATAAAAAAGTTGTATTCATTAGCTGGTTGCATGTGAATACAGGAATTGGATAATATTAAGGAATGATAAGTTAAATTTATTGACCAATCTATAAATCATGAGAAAGCTTTCACTGGTAATTCTTCCTGGGTTGCTTGTCCTGTCCGGTTTTACACAGGACTCAGATATTGATAGTCTGAGACAAGCTTTAGCTCATTATAAAAAGGACACTAATACTGTAAATACACTGCTCAAAATAGCTTATGCATATAGCTATTATCATCCTGACTCGGCATATTATTATGGAAACCAGGGAATGATGTTAGCGAAAGATCTGCATTTCATGAAAGGAGAAGCAGACGGAATGATCATGATGGGAGACGCGCTTATAAAGATGGGCAATTTTCCGGCTGCACTCGGATTATTACTGCGTGGTCTGAAATTAAGTGAGCAAATAAGGGACCAGTATGATATTGAATTCGCATATGATGATCTTGGACTTCTTTATTCAGATGAAAAAGATTTTGATAAGGCAAATGATTATAATTTTAAATCACTGTATCTGAGCAAAAATACTCATGATAAAATAGTCGAGATCGGGGCAATGCAGAGTATAGGCAATACTTACTATGAAATGGACAAATTAGATTCTGCTCTTAAGTACCTGAACGATTCATATAAAGCTTATATTGATTTGAATGATAAGACAAATATTCATTTTTCGCAGATCAATCTTGGCGAAGTGTATATAAAAATGAAGATGGACAAAATTGCATTAATGAATTACAGGCTTGCGCTGCCTTATATAACAAAAAATAAAATTAGTGAGGCGTTGTGCGAGACCACGCTTGAAATGGCTGGGATTTTTCAAAGAATGAACGAACCTGATTCTGCAATCTATTATGGTAAGGAATCTCTCGCAATTGCCCAGGATTATTTTTTTACTTCAAGACAACTGGATGCCAGTATTTTCCTTGGCTCTTATTACGAGTCAGCAAAAATATCTGATAGTGCATTCAAATACCTGAAACTTACGATTGCATTAAAAGACAGCATATTCAACCTGGAGAATCAGAAAACGATTCAAAACCTGACGTTTGAGGAAAATATTCGACAGGAAGAAATGGCAACGCAAAAGAAAATAGCTTACGAAAATCATATCAGGAACCTGCAGTTGCTTGCAATTGGTGTATTTATTCCTATTTTTTTCATGTCCGTTTTATTTCTAAGCAGGACGAAAGTTAAACCACGCGTAATAGAATTTCTTGGCATATTGAGCCTGTTGCTTTTTTTTGAATTTATTACTGACCTGATCTATCCATATATTAGCGATCTGACGAATGACAGGCCGATTTGGGAAATGCTGATCCTCGTGGTAATTGCATCTATGCTGGAACCAATGAATCACAAACTCGAATACTGGGTAAAGGAACATCTTGTTCATAAACCTGTTCCTGCACCCACACCTTTAACTATGGAAGATATTTCTTATGATGCCGAATGAAATCCATCTATTTTAGCCACTCATCTATATTCCATTTGTCCCAGGCTGAAGGCAATAAAAAAAGGGCAGAAAGTAAAATGCCTCTAGGTATTACATGACTCAGATCCCAAATGGGTTCAATTAATCCATGACCAAAAGAGACAATTAATAAATCCAATGCCAGCAAATACATAGCATAGATTCTGAACAATCCTGCCAGAAGCAAAATGCCACCAATTAATTCAACATATGAAGTATAATATGCGGCAAAGACGATCAGCCATTTGGGAAGAATGGTACTTTCAAAAACCTTAAAGAAATTTTCATACACCTGGTGAATACCCATTGTAAATATTTTCCCATAGCCTTGCATAAGGAATATTATTCCCAACAATGCGCGGATGAAAAACATACCCGGAATCCGAAATCCTTCTACTTCTTTGTTCATGTTAAGTATTCAATTTATATATGATCAACCTGGGTTACAAATTCTGATAACGGGTATTAATTATTTCCCCTGCTCACACGCACTTCATTATTCTTGCCGCACCGACATAAGGTACAGGCTGAATGGAGCCGTCGGCTCCGGGCATGCCGTATTGAATTCCTGCTCCCAGGACGATGATCATATCCGGACCGGGGAGGAATTCATTTGCCGGGGTGTAATGAAAGCTGGTGGAGGGCTGCGGAATATTGGAAGGCGCCCATTCTGAAAAAAGGGCTTTATAAGCTGGAAGGGCAGCACGAACGGCAACATATTTGCTGCCTGATTCATTGAAGATGTAATCACTGATGGCAGTCATGGACAGCACGATGCGAAAATAAGCGTAGAGGGGATGGGGGAAGAAATTAACGGAAGGCTGCAAAAGAGGTATTTCTATATCAGCAGCCCCGGTGGATTTATCGATGTTTATGGAAAGAGGCTGACGGATCAGGGTATCAAACAGGTTTTGTTTGTTGTAGTTGAAACTGCTGATAAAATCAGGCTGGCGTGAAAAAAGGATGGAACGTTTACCTTTGGGGTTAAGGGTATCAGAAACCTGTATTTTTTTTACCAGGGCGTTCAGGGGACCCGATATATTATAACCGGCCAGAGGTTTGATACCATTAAGCCCCCGGCGAATCAAGCCTGCAGCCAGCACGACAACCTTCCATTCATTGTTGAGGTTTCGGGTGGGTTCAAAAGAGGCCAGGGTCTGAATTTGTTTTTTCGAAGCGCCGCCTTTAGTGCGCAAAATGACTTTGTCATGCCCGCGCATAGTATAAGCTGAAATATTACTGATTGAACCAGTAAAGCTGAGGTTACCATGAAGTGTAGCCATGGTTGAGTTAAGGTTAATACTTATACTAAAATAAAACTAAAATATAAGAAAAGCAAATAAAAGCTGATAGATAAGCCAGAGCTTTTAAGATCCGGCTTATCTCTGGCTAATAACCAGCTGATATCAGGCTTATATATGGCTTAATATAGGTACTGATAGCTCTTCTACCATAATCCTAAGAATCTTTCTTGATTTGTTGTACCGGACACGCTGACCTTGACCCGAAATTTTGGAAAGGGTAGGCGAATAGATGAATTTCCAGCCACTTCAACGCCCAATTACAATTTATAAAATCTTAAATTGATTTAATAAAATTACTTTAAGCCCCCGGTCGAATGAAGAACAAGCGCAGGGATTTTCTCAAATTTTCCGGACTTACCGGATTGGGCATAGCCGGTGGCATCATGAATAGTTTCGCAGAAAATATGCCAATGAATAATTTTCCAGAATCTTTTAAATCAATAAGCTCAATTGAAAATGCCGACGATCAGCTTACGATGATCGGCTTATATGGTCCCTGGGCCGCATCGCTTACAGCGAATAAATTACCCTCTTTTTCCTTTAGAAATGCCGAATGGACCGATCCGGAATTATGGAGACCGAAAGCCAGAAGGCAGGTTATGGACAGGATGTCAATTCCTGAAATCGGCGGATTACCGGAAGTCCGGGTAATAAAAGAATTTGAATTCGATGGTCTATTAATTCAGGAATTGCAATGGCAGCTCCCTTATGGACGTGCCACTGAAGCGACCCTTCTGAAACCATTAAATGTAACAAAGCCTCTTCCGGGCATACTTGCTTTTCATGACCATGGAGGCAATAAATATTTTGGTAAAAGAAAAATTACCCGGACAGAAAATATACAGCATCCATTAATGATTGCTCATCAAAAGCAATATTATTCAGGACTTGCCTGGGCCAACGAACTCGCCAAAAAAGGATATGTAGTATTAGTTCCCGATGCTTTCACGTTCGGGAGCCGTCGTGTAATGCTGAAGGATGTTCCTAAATCTTTGCGGAAAGGATTAAATGATGATGATCCGGAAAACCCGGATAATATTTCAGCCTATAATAACTGGGCCTCCGATCATGAACCTATCATGGCCAAGTCTTTATTCAGCGCAGGTACCACATGGCCAGCCGTTTTCTTTGCGGAAGATCAAAAGGCATTGGATATCCTCTGTTCGCTAAAAGATGTAGATGCAAAACATATTGGGTGTGCGGGTCTTTCGGGTGGTGGTTTGCGGACTGCTTTCATGGGAGGTCTTGATCCCAGGATCCAGTGCGCTGTTTGCGTTGGCTTCATGACCACATGGGAAGATTTTTTATTGTACAAATCAGTTACTCATACATGGATGGTTTATGTACCGCTTCTTCCAAAGGAGTTGAATTTCCCCGAAATTCTGGGATTACGCATTCCCCTGCCAACACTTATATTAAATGATACGGATGATGATTTATATACCCTCAGTGAAATGAAAGAAGCGGATAAGATCCTTGCTGAACTCTATCATAAAGCAGGTGCGGATGACCGTTATAAATGTTCTTTTTATCCCGGTCCGCACAAATTCGATGCCTCGATGCAGAAAGAGGCTTTTTCATGGTTTGACCGCTGGCTACTCTAGTGCGCCTTTTGAGTCGCGTCTTTCCGGATCAGTTTCTTTTTTTTATCTGTAGAAGAAATATCTTCGATATCGTTCGTTCCTCCATGGGTAAGATAGACCGTAGACCTACTTCCTGCTTTACCATCTTTTGGTAATTGTTCGTGCAAACCATCGATGGTTAACATTTCAAAATCAGAACATTCAACCGCGTGATTAAAGTATGCCGGAAGTCCTTCTCCCCAATTCACATTCATATTTCTGATAACCAGCCCGTCTGTATGAGTTGCATATAGTGCGGGAATATTATGACTGAAAATACCGAGAGCAATTTCGTTTGCAGGACGAAGATCAATATTTCCGCCATATCCCTTTTCGAGTGGACTATTCCTTACAGTCAGATTTATATTGTCAAAAAAAATATCTCTGAGAATCCCGTTACCCGATGCATATATTACAATGCCTGATTCTGAAGAAGCCGTGATATTCGAAAATCTCAGATTGCTGATCATACCCGTCTCTTTACTTCCTAATCCGGGGACTGCAGAAATATGTATCGGTTCACCATGTCCCCACCACTGACCGGAATGTAATCTTGTACCAATGATGATATTGGAGAATATCATATTTTCCATATTTCCCTTCCTTCGTTGAAAAATTCCAATGCCCCGGTTTGAGTCGAAGATCGTGATATTGTTGAAGAGCAGGTTACCAGAGTTGTCATCATTAAAAACATTGTATCCTACCCGAATTCCACAGGATCTCGAATGTAAAATGCAATTGGATGCCGTAATATTGCTGGAACTGACTACAGCGATCGCATCATCTCCTGCCTGAATAACACAATCCGAAATAGTAATATTTTTTGAATCGTACATGTCAATCCCGTCACTATTGGGAATACTCATATTGTTCTCAATGGTAATTCCGGTCACTTTTATATCCGATGAATTTAAAAACGCGACCGTCCAGTTGGGCGATTCTTTCAATGTAATATTGCTGAGCCTGATATTTTTGCAACTTGAAAAAATGATCATTACTCCGGGGCGGTCCTCATAACTACCCTTCCACAAAACTGGACCATCTTCGCGCCCATACGCAGGATTCATATAGTCATTCCCCTGCCTTGTATATTTAACATTGAAATCCTGTCCCATCTGCAGACTGTCCATGTACATGGAGTGAGTTCCGTTGCCATTGATCGTTCCAAATCCTGTTATCGAAATATTTTCTTCATTATTTGCTACAAGGATGCCTGTTTTACTTCCTGCACCGGGGCCACTGAATCCAAAATCTTTCTGGTATAAATAATCTTTATCATTCTCAGTTCCGGATAATATTGAACCAGGTTCAAGATATAAATTTATATTGCTATAAAGCCTGATTGTTCCGGTAACGAAGATGCCAGGCGGAATTATTATTTTTCCTCCTCCATTGATTATGACAATCATTCACTGCATGCTGAATGGCAGTCGTATTGTTGGTTTTTCCATCAGGAATTGCTCCATAGCGTATAATATTGTATTCAGAATATGCAACACTGTCTTTCGCCGTTTGAGCCTTGGAGTGTAAACTTAAAAACAAAAAACCGGTACAGCACAGGATGAATTTTACCATAAAATAGCGTTCAAAAAATCTTCCGGGCATATTTGCTGCGAAGATCTAATTTTAAGTATATGAATAAGAGGGTTTTTATTATTCTTTTTAACCTTATGATTGGTTTTTCCTATGCTTTTTCCCAGACTCCTGAAGAACCCGTTCCTTCCTCCATTCCCAGCCATTATCAGTTGGCCCAAATTGACAGGAAATACGGAATGTTTATCCATTTCGGTATTAATACTTTTTATGATGAAGAATGGACCGATGGAACCAAGCCTGCATCATCTTATAAGCCTGATAATATTGATGCGGACCAATGGATTGGCACGGCTAAAATGGCCGGTATGAAATATATCATTTTGGTATCCAAACATGTGGATGGTTTTTGTCTCTGGGATAGTAAATACACCGATTACGATGTTGGTAGTTCCGGCAATAAGACAAATGTGGTAGAAGTGGTAGCCAGGGCCTGTAAAAAATATGGTATCCGGATGGGCATTTATTATTCCCTTTGGGACAGGCACCAGAATGCAAACCTGAGCGACACTTCACTGGACAAAGCATATAATCAATACATGGTGAATCAGATCAGGGAAATAATTGGTATTACAAACAGGTTTACGAATATTGTTGAACTCTGGCTGGATGCCGGCTGGGAGAAAAAACGGGAACGCTGGCCAATAGCAGAAATATATAAAACAGTTAAAGAGCTGGCGCCACAGTGCCAGGTAGGTGTGAACTGGTCAATAGGAACACCCGATAACCCCGACCCTGATTCTGCTTTTCTATTACCTACCATGCAGAAGACAGGTTACCCGATTCGATATTTTCCGAGTGATTTCAGAATGGGCGACCCTTACCTGCCTGCGAACCCTGATCCCAAATTGTTTTCCCACAATGGCAGACTTTATTATATGCCGTGGGAAACTACAGTATGTATTAGTCAGAAATGGTTTTATAACACAAAAGACACCATTTACAAAACACCTGAGGAACTGCTGGTCCTTTATAAAAAAGCTACAGCACAGGATAATATCCTTATTCTGGATCTTCCGCCGAACAGGAGCGGGAAGCTAAGGGAGAAAGACAGGCAACTTGTTTTTGCGTTGAGAAAATTGATTAGTGAAGAAAATTAAAAATCATTAATTTGACTAAATTGTCTTCTATGCGAAATATTGTTTCCGCGTTCATACTTGGGATTTGCGGAATATTTGCCTTCTGGGTAGCGGGCAATGCATTCAAATATAAATTTAAATCCCAGGAGACCATTTCAGTTACTGGTCTTGCAGAAAAAGATTTTGTAAGCGATTTGATTGTCTGGAATGGTTCTTTCTCGAGAAAGTCAATGGATCTTAAAAATGCATATGCCGAATTAAAATCTGATGAAAAGATTGTCAGAAGTTACCTGACAGGTAAGGGAATTGCTGACAGCGGAATTAATTTTTCAGCGGTAAGTATTAGTAAAGAATTCAACACTAAAACAGATGCTAACGGGAGACAAACCGGGCAGGAATTTTCCGGGTATAATTTAACCCAGTCAATTCATATAGAATCCGGTAATATTGATAAAATAGATAAAATTTCAAGAGAAGCAACAGAACTCATTCAAAACGGGATCGAGTTCAATTCCCCTCCGCCCTTATATTATAATACCAAACTTGCAGAAGTCAAAATGGATCTGTTGGCAAACGCGAGTGCTGATGCAAGGCTGCGTGCAGAGACGATTGCTAAAAATGCAGGAAGTTCTTTGGGAAAATTAATAAAAGCGACGATGGGTGTTTTTCAGATTACGGGGAAAAACAGCAATGAAGATTTTAGTTATGGCGGCGCGTTCAATACTTCCAGTAAATTGAAAACCGGCTCCATCACCATTAAAATGGAATTTATTGCAAACTGATCTCCTTATCCAATTTTTTTGAAGTCAATAAATCCACGATTAACATCAGTATGAACTAATTGAACCCTGATATGGTTTCCCACATCCAGACCATTGAAGCCAGTCACTACTTTTCCTTCTACCGGTGGATTGAAAACCCGCACCCATGTGCCTTTATCCGATACCCCTGTTACGATACCATCGAATTGCCGGCCAATGCTTCCTCCGAGTAAGAGGGCGGCAGTGGATTTTTCTACCTGTCGTTCAACTTTTCTTGCGCCATCTTCCATATCTGTACAATGTCCCGCCAGTTCCTCTAATTCTATATTTGTATAAGGTACCGCAGATTTAAATAGTAAAGCTTTCAATAATCTTTGTGTTATCAGATCAGGATAGCGCCGGTTCGGAGCAGTTGAATGCGTATAATCTTTAATTGCCAGTCCGAAATGTCCAACCGTTTTTTCACCAGGATATTCAACAACATATTCTCCTGATCCCAGCAATTTAATTACACTCAATGAAATATCAGGAAACTGATCCGGATCAGAGGATTTTACAGAAAGAAGGAACTGATCCAGTGCATTGGAATCAGGCTGAGCGGGAAGTTTGAATTTCCATTCGGAAGCCAGTTCAACAATTCTGTCCCAGCGTTTCGGAACCCGAACAACTCTTCTGACAGATGGAAAATTTCCTGAAGTGAGGAAGCGTGCGGTAACACTGTTCGCACAAATCATGAATTCCTGGATGATATCCTTTGCCTCATTCATTTTTTCTTCTTCAAGGCTGCTCACATCATCTCCTTTGAAAATGGGGCGGGCTTCAATTGTTTCGAGATTAAGTGCACCATTTCGATATCGTAAAGCTTTCAGTTTTTTTGCTGCTTCGCTTTGTAGTTTGAGATTCTGATCCAGGCCACCGACGGCTGAAATTGCAGTCTGGTATTTTTCCATTCCCTTCTATCCATGCACCGGTACTGTTATAAGCCAGTTTGGCTTTATTATGAACAACGGCCGGATAGATATCAGGATTTTTTATTGTACCGTCTTCTGCAACGACGAATTCAACAACCATGGAGGAACGGTCTGCATTAAATTTAAGTGAAGTAAGGTCTGTTGAAAGTTTTTCCGGCAGCATCGGAAATATCAGCGCACTGGTATAAACCGACGTTGTATTATGTTTTGCATGATCTTCAAATACAGAAGTTTTATTTACAATAGAATCAACGTCTGCAACGGCTACGAGTATTTTTACTTCTCCCGAAGCCATGGGGATTGCAACTGAAAGCTGGTCCAGGTCTTCTGAATCGTCATTATCTATTGAGCACCATGCCAGGTTCCGCAGGTCACGAACGGGATCTGCAATCTTAGGTGTCATTTCCTGTAAGCTGTTCAGTGTGGACGTTACTGCAGCTGGGAAATCGGTCAGGAATCCTTTATCCTGCATGGCGCTACGGGCAATTCTTTGCAGCAGCGCCCGTTGACTGCCAGTGTTTGTGTTATTCATGTGGAAACAAAAATAGGTTATTGACGATTAGTTCAGAATCTGGTGTCGAAAATAAACTTCCATTAGGTTTTTTCAATCATATACGCTGAGGTGATACTGGTGGTAGCCAACTAAATGTCAGAATACTACGAGATGTCTACAGATGAGCGAAAGTTATAATTTTGAAAACTTAACCAATAAATATCGATTTTATGCCGGAAGTCAGTTTTTATCATATGGGATGGCCAGAGAATAATGAGCATTTCAGAATCTCCTGTTATTGCTGGGCAATGTATCTGAGAATATTAAAAAGATACATCGAATATGGTGAGAAGGTTCCTTACAAAAGCCGGCTTTCAGTGTAAATGGGGTAGAGTAACCGACAAAATATTTGGGTCCGGCGTTCTTCCATCGGTATATATTCTCTGATTAAAGGCAACCCTGCCTTTTCTAAAGGAGCGCTCGAGTTTGCAGCTGTCCCTGGGCTGTTAATTATTTGAACAAGTAATTACCTTTAATAGGCTGGTCATTCAGGATACTTCCTGCAATAAACATTCAAAATGCGAATATTTCGTATTTCTGTCAATATTCACACTCATTATTGGCGAGGCCCTGGTGGCACAGGACCTGGAGGAAAGGAATTTTATAAGGTATACCAGGCTCCAGGGTTTGTCGAACAACTATATTTCGGGTATTGTGCAGGATTCCACCGGATATATCTGGATCTCCACGCATAAGGGGATCAACCGGTTTGATGGAAAAATATTTCAGTCTGTTTACAAAAGTTCCCCGGATTCATGGTTACCAGATAATATACTGATCCGGATCCACCGTACTGCCAATGAAATCATTGGTGCCACCCGCGCCGGAGGTTTTGCTTATGATCCTACAAGCGGACGATACAAACAATTCATTGTTCCCTGTGATTCCACCATCTTTTTCTGGACCAACAATGTGTTTGATATAGGAAAAGATAAAAACGGGAACTATATCCTTTCAACAAAAACAGGATTATACATTTTTAATAGCTCGGGAAAACTGGTAAAGCGTTATGATAATCATATGCCAAATGATGTCGGTAAGATTGAACTGATATTTGGCGGCTGGGTCAGCTCCCTTGATAACGGTTTTACACTCCAGCAAAACGGATTGCTGGGCAGTTTGTATGATCCAAATACAAACCAGATAGATACGTTTTATGTTTCCAAAAGAGAACATCTCAGGAGGCTGCTTACAGATTCAATGGGGGAAATGAAAATGGCCTGGTCCGGTAAGAACGAAGAGCTGTTTGTCCTGAATACGGAAAAGAACTCCATCGACGTAACAGATATATACTCTTCAGACAGCAAGACGAATCCAATGCCATTTACGGTGAAGGCAAATCTGGGCTGGACGAGTAAAATGTCTTATCTGAATGATAGTCTTCTGGCATTTACATGCAGGAATAATGGATTCTATTTATTACACTATAACAGGAAAACAAAACAATTAACAGGCGACGGGAAAAAATATTTTGAAAGAGATGTTTGTACAGCCGTTTTTAAAGACAGGGAAGGCCGCCTCTGGATCGGCACCGCCGACGGAATTTATAAGCAGAATCTGCACAATTCTTTTTTTTCTGTAACTGATCTTTCCGAACAATCACCGGCTCTTCTGGATCATGAAATTAAAAGTATCTATATAGAAGGGGATTCCATATTTGTGGGATTACAGAATGACGGCGGTTTGCTTGTGCTGGATAAAAAGACCGGCAATATTAAAAGGCAATTGCAATTTACTCCTGCAAAACTGTACAGTAATTCGATCATCAATATTTTCCCTTATGATACCGATACATTATGGGTTGCTACAACCAATGGTATTCTTTGGCTGAATAAAAAAAATTACCATTGTGGTCAGTTGAAGACGCCGGCCCAGCTTGGTTGGATGCAAAATACGAATGCGAGATGTTTCTTTGAAGATTCAAAAAAAAATATTTGGATTTCTTTTGGAAAACTCAACAGTCTTGTTCGTTTTAACAGAGCAACCCAAACCTTCTCTGAAATCTCCACCGACGCCAATCCTTTATTAAAAATAACTTTTGTGTTCAGCATGGCAGAAGATTTACAGGGAAATATCTGGCTGTCGGGCGATGGACTTTGCCGCTGGAATGTAAAAAAACAGAAGATTGATACGCTTATTCCATATCCGAAAGTGAGCAGGCTATTGCTCAATTATATGTATATCCTTGACAGGGACAGTCTGAATAATTTATGGTTATCTTCTTTTGACAACCAGATTATACAGTTCAACTGTTCAACCAATACCATGTATCTGCGTCAACAGGAGAATAATATTATTGACGGGAATTCAGTTACCAATTCGCCAATCATCCATGATAATATCTGGCTGGGCACAGACAATGGCATTTCTGCATTTAATATCAGGAATTATAAAGTGAAGCAATTCACTTATGCTGATGGTCTGCCCTCTGTTGCGATTAGTACGCTGGGTATGGAGAGTTATTATGACAGGCAGTCTGACCGGTTTTATTTCGGTGCCAGGAACCGTCTTATTTCCTTCACACCGGAGATTTCGCTTTCTCATAAAGTTCCGCCAGTTCTTTTCGTGGAAAAAATAAGTACCCGCGATACTACGATCATACCGGTGGCGAATGATATAGTACTGAAGTACAGTCAGAATGATTTATCCATCATTTTTAATACGATAAATTTTACTGATCCGGAAGAAAATCGCTTCGCCTGGCGGGAGCTGAATGAAGCTGACTCAGGTTGGATTGAACTGAATGACCTTGGCCTGATCACACTCACAAACCTGGACTGGGGATGGCATACTATACAGGTAAAACTTTTCTCGGTAAATAACCATTGGCCGCAGCAAGTAAAAACACTGAATTTTTATATCAAACCACCATTTTGGAAAGCACCCTGGTTCATTTTCATTCTGGTTGTTCTCATAACCGGACTTATTCTGATTGGTTACAGAAGGCGGATCAATGCCATAAGAAAAAAAGAAGGAGAAAAAGCCCGTGTTCAACAACTTCTTGCAGAGGAATATAAGAACCGGCTGGAACTGGAACAGATCAGTAATTATTTTTCTGCCTGTTTTGCCGGTAAAGACAGTGTGGAAGATGTTCTTTGGGATGTGTCTAAAAATCTTATCGGCCGCATGAATTATGAAGAATGCATTATTTACATGTGGAACACGGATATGACCAAGATGGTACAAAAAGCTGCTTATGGTCCGAAGGGAAACCCGAGAACCATTTCGGATCTGTCCTTTGATGTAAGTCCCGGGCAGGGAGTGGTCGGACATGTAATACAGACTAAGGAACCCCAGCTGGTTGCCGATACCAGGAAAGATCTCCGTTACAGGGTAGATGATATGAACCGGCTCAGTGAGATTTGTGTGCCTATCATTCATGAAGATGATTTGATTGGTATCATTGATTCCGAACACCAGGAAGAAAACCATTTTAAGGAAAGGGATGTTCAGATCCTTACTACGATTGCAACCCTGGTAGGTAATAAAATAATGCAAATAAAGTCGGAACAGTCGCTTGAAATAAAACAAAAGGAAATAGCTTTTATAAACCAGCAACTGGCGGAAGCCCAGCTGTCGGCTTTGCAGACACAAATGAACCCGCATTTTATTTTTAATTCCCTGAATAGTATTAAGGGGATGATATTGGATAATGAACAGCAAAGGGCTTCCAGGTACCTGAGTAAGTTTGCCTTGATGATCCGAATGACGCTTAATCAGTCCAGGGAGGTCTTAACAACCATGTGTGAAAATCTGGAACACCTGGAAAATTATCTGGAGATGGAGAAACTTCGTTTCGACGATTCATTTACGTTTCGGATTGTCGTCGGTGAATCTATTGATATTGAGGACACCCTTATTCCCACACTCATGATCCAACCGCTGGCGGAGAATGCTATCTGGCACGGACTCATGCAGAACGAGGGGAAGAAAGAATTACTGATTTGTTTTTCGCAGCTTAATGAGACGATATCCTGCACCATTGAAGACAATGGCATCGGTATTAATCGTTCAGTACAACTCAAATCATTCGTGAAACAGACACATCAATCCGTTGGACTTACTAATATTCGAAACCGCATTAAGATACTGAATGAAAAATTTGATATCGGATGCTGTCTTGATATCACTGATTTAAATGAAGTGGACAAAGAAAAAACGGGTACTTGCGCACTATTGCGTTTTAAGGTAATTGACAATAAACATCTAATATGAAAGCAATCCTCGTCGATGACGAACCGGACGGCATCCGGACATTAAAGAAGTTACTGGAATTGCATTGCCCGGAAGTAGAAATTGTAGCCACATGTTCAAATGTGAACAGCGCAAAACTGAAATTGGAAGAGGTTCAGCCGGAGCTGGTATTTCTTGATGTGAGGATGCCTGGTAAGAGCGGACTGGATATGCTGGCCGAAATAACCAAAAAGAATTTTGAAGTCATTTTTGTAACTGCGCATAACGAATATATGCTGCAGGCATTGCAGTTCAGCGCGGTTGATTACCTGATGAAGCCTGTGGATGAAGACCGGTTGATAGCTGCGGTGGATCGCGTTAAAAGGAGACTGAAGCAGGAAAGAAGTACCGGACAGACTGAAGCTTTATTGCATAATATCAGCAAAGCCGGCTCGCCGCTTGAAATGAGATTATGTCTGCCAACGCTGAAAGGATTCACTGTTGTAAAGCTGGAAGATATCGTGTATTGCGAAGCCCAGAGAAGTTATACTATTTTCCGCCTTTCCAACAATAAGACTATTATGATTTCAAAACCATTGTTTGATTATGACAGATTGCTGGTTGATACAATTTTTCTCCGCATACACAAGTCTTTTCTTATAAATCTCATGCATGTAAAAGAATACGTTCGTGGTGAGGGTGGCACGGTTGTTATGAGCAATGGTATGGAAATAGAGGTAAGCCGTCGCAAGAAAGAACTTTTTCTAACCAAAGTGAAAGAATACTTCAAATACTAACACTCTCCCGGCACCCATCTGATTATCTTCTGCAATGTATTTCCATTTTCGCAAAAGCCGTTTGGGAAATGATCTTCACCGTAAACATCGGGATAGCTACCAATGGATGGTTTCCTTCCAATTAGATTCATTTATCTGAATATTTTTGTTCTTGTCAATTTTTATAGGATCAGGCAGTTTTGGATTAGCAAGGCGGCGAACAAAAAATGCATAGTAAAGAAAGTGGATTTAGTAACGATCATAGAAGGGTGTAAAAGAAAGGACACACGTTGTCAGAAAATTCTTTATGAACGTTTTTACGGGTATGCGTTGAAGATCGCTTACAGATATGTATACAGATATGATGTGGCAGTGGATATTACCAACGATGGATTTGTAAAACTATTTCGTCACATTGAAAGATTTAAATATGAGGACAAGGATTTTCCGGAACGTTTGTTAATGTCCTGGTTGAAACGGATCATCATAAATACAGCGATAGATGAGTTGAGAAAAAATAACATGACCCTGGAATTAGGCGGTATACCGGAGCATGTTTGGGAAGAAACAGATCATAGCCGAAATGCTGATCAGGCTCTTTTATATAAGGAACTGATTGGTTATATAAAAAAACTTCCACCCATGTATCGCATTGTATTCAACATGTTTGTTATTGAAGGTTGCAGCCATTTCGAAATTGCGTACGCACTGGGTATTTCAATAGGAACTTCGAAATCAAACTTATCGCGTGCAAGAGGCATACTTAAAGAAATTATTAAAGAAAAAGAGGAGGTAAAATTATGGCGCATATAAACAACTGTAAGGACGAGCTGTTCCGCCTCGGCAAGGATGGCTAAGTTCAATTTAGGTTTTGAAATTATTATTCACATTAATCAAATTAAAAATTACTTTATGAAAAATATTATAATCCTTACCCTTTTCCTGGTTCTGGGAGTCGGAAATTTTGCCAGTGCGTCTGAAAATATCGCTCTGAATCCAATGGTAAGCGAACAGAATTCTGGTCAGCCGGTGAGGTTCACTGACAAGAAATACTTCAAATCATTTATCCGCAATATAGCAGCGCTTGAAACGCTGACGTTTAAGGGTAATTATATACCTGATGTAAAAGATGTCAACGCCAGGGCTCTCAAAGATTTCCAGAACAGGTATAATGATGTAGTCGGGGTAAAATGGTTTTCTGATAACAACGGCTATACTTCCTATTTCAATAAAGATGGATTCAACGACCGGGTTTTTTACAATAAAAAGGGACAATGGCAGTATTCTTTGGTTTTTTATACTGAAGATAAACTTCCAAAGGACGTGAGGTCAATAGTAAAATCCAAGTACTTATGACCT
The DNA here is from genome assembly GCA_963730425.1 of uncultured Bacteroidota bacterium. Taxonomy (GTDB): domain Bacteria; phylum Bacteroidota; class Bacteroidia; order Chitinophagales; family Chitinophagaceae; genus Puia. Next base: position 171,166 of record CAVSRV010000006.1, read on the forward strand.
GAATATTTATATGGCGGAAGAAGTACAAACTGCGGACGGCAAAGGATATATTGTTTACCTGGAAGACAAGTCACAAATCAGGATAGTGAAAGTGAGCTCTGAAAATGAAATGGAAACAATGACGGAACTCGTCAAAAATTAAATATAAACCGTCTCCTGTTAAAACTGGTTGCCTCTTAAGGGGGCAACTTTTTTATTTTGGCGAGCCACAACGGTATTATATAAAATCACGTAATTGTGTTATTGTTAACATGTTCATTGTCATTCGGCATTCGAATACGATTTTGTTGAGATACTTTTGACCAGCCAAAATAAATACCGTACTGATGAATAAATGGTTCTTTCTTTTCATCATCCTGCTTTCCGGGTCAGTAGGCTTTGGCCAAAGTAAACATACTATCAGTGGCACCGTCAGAGAAAGCAAAACGGGCGAAACATTAATCGGAGCTTCTGTTTATCTTCTCGAGCTGCCAAAATCAGCCTCATTAAGTAATGCTTATGGTTTTTATTCCATTACAGCACCTGTAGGTCATTATACACTCATTGTAAGTTTTTCAGGATTTATATCCGACTCGGTGAAAATCGATTTGAATAAGGACCTTTCCGTGTCAATAGAAATGTTGCAAAGCAGCACACCTGATTACAGGAGGTTGTAGTTAGTTCGGTTCATCAGAATGAAAATATTACCAAACCCCTAATGGGTGTACTGAAACTTTCTGCAAAGGAAATCCAGGACCTGCCCGTCATTTTCGGTGAAAAAGATATTTTGAAGTCACTCCAGTTGCTTCCCGGTGTGCAGTCTGCAGGTGACGGTAGCAGTGGTTTTTATGTAAGAGGGGGTACAACGGATCAGAATCTTATTTTGCTGGACGAGGCTACGGTATATAATCCATCCCATTTACTGGGATTTTTTTCTACTTTCAATTCAGACGCCATCAAGGATGTGACATTATATAAAGGGGCCATTCCAGCGGAATATGGAGGGAGGCTGGCTTCTGTACTGGATGTCAAAATGAATGAAGGAAATTCAAAAGAATACCAGGTTAGCGGTGGACTCGGACTAATCTCTTCCCGTCTGAATGTGGAAGGGCCGATTGAAAAGGATAACGGTTCATTTATCGTCAGTGCCAGAAGGACATATGCAGATATTTTTCTCAAATTGTCGAAGGATACCAATACAAAAAACAGCAGCCTCTATTTTTATGATATCAACGCGAAGGCGAATTACAAACTGGGCGACAAAGACCATATCTACCTGTCCGGCTATTTTGGAAAGGATAATCTGGGCCTGGGTAATAGTTTTGGAATAGACTATGGTAATTCGACCGCCACTTTCAGATGGAATCATATTTTCAACAGCAGGTTATTTTCCAACACTTCTCTGATCTACAGCAAATACGACTATGATATTGACGTGACTTCCGGCAACAATGATGTTGCCATCAATTCCTATATTAGGGATTATCATTTTAAAGAGGACATGCAATATTTTGTCGGTTCCGGAAACAAGATAAATTTCGGGCTCGATGTTATTGGAATTACAACTTCTCCCGGTGTTATTACAGCCGCACCACAAAGTGATAATTTTAATTCCCTGACTGTTCCTGATAAACATGCTCTCGAATCCGCGCTCTATTTTTCACAGGAAATTGCTTTGTCTGATAAACTGAATGTGAACTATGGACTTCGCGCAGGACTTTTTACCGTACTGGGCCCTGGTGCGTTCTACACGTATGATTCGAGCGGAAACGCGGTGGATACGGCCAACTATGGATCCGGACAGATAGTGAAAAATTATTTCAACCTGGAGCCCCGTTTTTCCATGAGTTATCAGCTTACAGAAAACAGTTCGGTTAAATTTGCATATGCACGTACTACTCAAAATCTTCATCTTCTTTCCAATAGTACTTCTTCAAATCCGACCGACGTATGGATACCCAGCAGCAATAATGTAAAACCAGAGATCGCCGACCAGGTATCTGCCGGCTGGTTCAGGAATTTCAAGGATAACCAATATGAATTTTCGACAGAAATCTATTACCGAAACATGCAGAACCAGATCGACTACAAGAATGGCGCACAGTTGATCGCCAATGTAAATGTTGAATCCCAACTGATTTTCGGGAAGGGCAGGTCCTATGGACTGGAATTATTCATCAAAAAGAAATATGGGCAACTGACCGGATGGATAAGTTATACTTTATCCAGAACAGAAAGGCAATTTAACCAGGTTAATAACGACAGCTGGTATCCCGCTAATCAGGACAGGACAAATAATTTATCCGTTGTAGGTATTTATAAACTGAATAAAAAGTGGACAATTTCAGCTGATTTCGTTTACTACACGGGTAATGCGGTAAGCTGGCCTAGTGGCAAATATGAAGTGAACGGGCAGGCTGCATTTGTTTATGTTGAAAGAAACAATTACCGGATGCCACCTTATAACCGCCTGGATATCGGAGTAACACTTCAAAGCAAGAAAACGAAGAAGTTCGACAGTAACTGGAACTTCTCGATTTATAATGCCTATGGAAGGGAAAATCCTTATAGCATCAGTTTTCAACAGGATCCGGGGGATCCGACAAAGACGCAGGCCGTGCAGTGGGCGTTGTTCCGGTGGGTGCCTTCCATTACTTACAATTTTAAATTCTTATAAAATGAAAGTATTCACCGCGATAACTTTTATTTTAGTTTTTCTTTTTTGTTCATGCCAGAAAGTGGTGAACCTTAAACTCAACACGATTCCTCCTCAAATTGTCATACAGGGAGAAATTACTGATTCCGGGGCACCTTATCTCCATTATGATCAATCAGACGGTGGATTTCTATGCATCTAATTCTTTTCCACCCGTAACCGGTGCTGTTGTTAAAATCAGTGACGATGCCGGCGATAGTGACAGTCTGATTGAATACACGCCCGGAATTTATTCTACACAGGGTTTACTCGGAAAGCCAGGACTCACTTATACTTTATCCGTCTCCGTCCAAGGTAAAAATTATACTGCTGTATCTAAAATGCCCATGCCCGTGAAATTGGATTCTGTCAATTTTGAACTCACCAGCGGATTCGGAATCCAGCGTATAAATGCAATTGTCAACTTCCAGGATCCCCCTGGCATTCCCAATTATTACCAGTTCCAGGAATATATCAATGGCCAGCTCTTTAATAAAGAAATTTTCATTTTGGATGATCGTCTGTCAGACGGAAAATATATCAGCAACACGCTGCGGACAGACAGCTCTTATCTCAATTTCGGCGATGTTTTGAAAGTAAGAATGTATTCGGTAGATGAGAATGTGTATAATTATTTCCTCCAGCTGCGTCAGTCTTCCGGAACAGGCGCTTTCAATTCCACCGCCTCTCCTGCTAATCCGACTACTAATATTACAGGTGGCGCGCTGGGATATTTTTCCGCCCATACCACCCAATCACAAACAGTAACCGTTTATTGATTTGAAAATTCAGACCTCTTTCCTGAGGATTTCCAATGGCGGCTTATTAAGAATTTCACGGCTGTTAAAAATACCAATTACAATAGTTATCAGGGAGATTGCTAGAAATAATGCAATCAGAGGCAACCATTCAGGAGAGAAAGAACTTTCAAAACTGTATTTGGCCAGGCCCCATGTTCCAGCCAGGGAGAGAATAATTCCGGTACCAGCGCCCAGTGCACCCAGAAAAAAGAATTCCAAACTTGTAATTATCAGGATCTGTTTACGGCTCGCTCCCAGGGTGCGTAGCAGAACACTTTCCTGTATGCGCTGATATTTGCTGATGAGGACAGATGCAATCAGGACTACAAGGCCTGTACATATACTGAAAGCGGCCATAAAACGAATGACAAATCCGATTTTATCAAGCAGATCGTTCAATACATTCAGGATCAATTCAAGATCAATAATGGAGACGTTAGGATAACTGCGTACGACGGCCTGCTGAAAATGTGCAGATGCTTCACTTGAAGGCACATGTGTAAGCATCACAAAAAATTGTGGTGCAGTTTCCAGGACGCCCCTTGGAAAAACAAACCGGAAATTGGGTTGTAGCCTTCGATAGTCAATCTGTCTGAAACTTCCAACGACTGTTGGAACCAGCACACCCTGCACATTAAAAATAATCCTGTCTCCAATCTTCAGATGAAGCCGGGAGGCATACCTGTCTTCAATTGAAATATGCGCTGTATCACCGGGTCGATTAATTGCAGATTCAAATTCGCCGGCAGTTATTTTTTCTGTTCCTAAAATTGAATCACGGTATGTCACCCGTTGTTCCGTTTCAAATGCGCGTCTGGGTATGGAATCGGTACTGTCTTTCAAAACTTTTGCTGCATCGATGCCGTTGATGTTTTCTATGCGCATTGTCACAATTGGTATCTGCCGAAGAACAGGTAATCCATATTGTCTTGTCATCGATTCAATAGCCTCTTTATTGCCAGGCTGTATATCGAAAAGCAACATATTAGGCTGTTCTGCACTCGATGAGATTGATACGCGTTTTATCAGCATGCTTTGTACTGAATACAGCGTTCCGATAAAAGCCGCTCCCAAGCCTATCGTGATGATGAGGACAATCGTCTGGTTATTGGGACGGTATAAATTAGCAAAGCCCTGTCTCCATAAATAATTCCAGGATGAGGGTACAATGCGGCGTGCAAGCCACATCAATATGTGCGCCACAAGAACTAAAAACAAAAATGCGATAAGAATACTGCCGGAAAAAACTGCAGCCTTACTCCAGCTGTGCATCTGCCATCTGGAAAAAGCTGCAATGAAAAAAAGGATCAGCGAATACAGTAACCATTGTAAAGGATCCCGCATACCTCTTGTTGGCTCAACTGATAATCGAAGACTGTTCAATGGAGAAATATTTCGAACGGAAATAAGAGGTAATAAGGCAAATAATAATGTTATGAATAATCCGAGAATAATTCCCTGTGTGATGGCCAGAAAAGAAATGGTTGTTGTAGGTTGAAATGGTAATAAATTTTTCAGAACGGCTGGTAATACCTGCTGTATCACTGTACCAAGGGCTGCACCCAGTAAAGATCCGATGAGACCAATGCCTGCAACCTGGATCAGATATATGGAAAATGTTTGAGAGGATTTAACACCAAGGCAACGCAGAATAGCAATGGAACTCATTTTCTCACGGATGTAAATATGAATAGCACTGGCAACACCGATGCATCCTAACAACAAAGAAACAAAACTGATCAATGTAAGGAACTGGGTAAAATCATCGAATGCCCTGCTGGTATTTTTTTTCCTGCTTTCAACTGTTTCATAATCCATGCCTGCCTGCTCAAGACGGGGCTCAAGGGCTGATACCAGTTTTTGTACATCTGTTGTCGAGTCATATTTATAGTAATACCGGTATTCAATTCTGCTTCCTTTTTGCATCAGACCGGTTTGGGGAAGATAACGAAGCGGAATATAAACCGGAGGTGCAGCGGTAGTTGACATTTCATTCCGACCAGGTGATTTCTTCAATATACCACTGATGACAAAATTTAGATCTCCGATTTTTATGGAATCGCCTACGCTGGCTCCATATTGTAACATCAGAGTTTTGTCGACGAGGGCTTGTCTGCCGGAACCAAATGTGCGTCCTGCATTAACAGGAGTGGTTTCCAGACTGCCGTAATATGGATAACTGCCTTCCAATGCTTTCACCTGGACAAGCCGTGTACCCTGATTTTTTGTAAAGTAAATCATGGAGGCAAATGTGCGTTCCTGCGAGCGCTGGTTTCCAAGAGAATCCAGCAGATGCTGCATTTTTGGATCAGGCTGACGGGTGTAATCAATGACGAGATCAGCCCCGACCAGCTCTCTGGCCTGGTCATTAATATCGTGCTGCAGATTATAGCCCAACGAAAATGTTGCTACCAGTGCTGCTATACCTAATATTATGGAAGATAAAAACAATAACAGCCGTGAACGGTTGCGGCGACTATCGCGCCAGGCCATAGTAAATAGCCATTTTATGTTTATTTTACTATGACTTTCTTTCATCTGAAATAATGCTTCCGCCTTTAAGGCGAATGATACGATGTGTTCCTGCTGCGAGATCTGTGTTGTGTGTTACGATGATCAGGGTGGTACCTGCTTCCGCATTAAGATCAAATAATAATTTTATTACTTTTTCACTTGTCTCGGAATCCAGATTTCCTGTGGGCTCATCTGCAAACAAAATTTTCGGATTGTTGGAGAAGGCACGAGCCAGTGAAACTCTTTGTTGTTCCCCTCCTGAAAGCTGGGCCGGGTAATGATGAAGCCTGTCACTCAATCCTACTTTATCCAGCAATTCCCTTGAACGGTTCTTTACATTTTTTTCTGAACGTAATTCAAGGGGTACCATAACATTTTCAAGGGCTGTTAAAGTAGGCAGGAGCTGAAAGTTTTGAAAAATAAAACCCACAAAACGATTTCTGACTTTTGCCCGCTCATCTTCGCTGAGTTTGTCAAGAGTTATATTGTTCAATTCGATGGTACCTGTTGATGAACGATCGAGTCCCGCACTCAAACCTAAGAGTGTTGTTTTTCCGCTACCCGAAGGTCCGACTACTGCAACGGTTGAACCGGCCTCTACTGAAAAATTGATATTGTGCAGAACCGTTAGTGTGTGACCGGCACTGGAATAATTTTTACTGAGATCCCGGATGTTTAGAATAGTGCTCACGGTGGTAAACTATTTTTTGGTTGTAAATGTTTTTCAAATATCTTTTAGACAGTTATTTCAGATTCATGCGTAAAGTTATTGCTATAATTGGCTCGTCCTTTATGTTGTTGTTGTCTTTCGGATGCAACCATAATAGTAAATCAGGGAAAACTGTATCATTACCTGTTCAGCCCGAAACTAAAAAGGAACACAGTGATGAAAACAATGAAACAAGAAAAAATATTGTTTTTTTTGGAAACAGTCTTACCGCAGGATATGGCGTCGATCCTTCACAGGCTTTTCCGGCATTGATACAGGCAAAGCTGGATTCACTTAAACTTCCGTATCAGGTGATCAATGCCGGTTTAAGCGGCGAAACTTCGGCCGGTGGTAATAGCCGCATTGACTGGATCCTGCATCAGCAGGTTTATATTTTCGTTTTGGAATTGGGAGGAAATGATGGTTTAAGGGGAATTCCACTTTCAGAAACGTCAAAGAATTTACAATTCATAATAGATAAAGTGAGACAAAAATATTCTTCATCCAAAATAATAATGGCCGGCATGCAGATTCCGCCCAATATGGGGAAAAAATATGCCTCTGAATTCAAAGCCATGTTTCAGCAACTCGTGGTCAGGAATAAGATTTATCTGATTCCATTTCTGCTGGAAGGCGTGGGAGGCGTACAGGAGCTGAATCAACGGGACGGTATTCACCCAAATGTTCAGGGTCATATAATAGTGGCAGAAAATGTATGGAGAGTGCTTAGGCCTATGCTATAGCACTACGTCAGATCTACATCATAGATCACAAATGGCGATTTATGCCACATCAGTACTACAACATGCATGTCATAGGTTACATTCTACGGAATTTGAGCACATTTATTTAGTACCTTCTTATCCGGTTTGGGTAAATGCTAAAAATAATTATTATGTATTCAGGAAAATTTGATAATAAATCAATCGCTTTTTTACTGTTTACTATCATATTGTGTGTCACATCTTTTAAGTCGAACGCACAATCAGCGCCGCCGAAAGTGGAAGTACCCGATTGGGCACTCCCGGGATCTGCGACACATACACAGGTCCCACCCCCTGCAGGTTTTCACCGAACAACAAGGACAAGCAATACCCCCTTGGGCATATTCGAGGGGCAGAGCGATGTGGGTGCAGCATTGGTGGCTGGTTCCTCCAGTTACAATGGTGCTAATAAACAATATACTATTGTTTCTGCCGGATATAATGTCTGGTATCAACGGGATGAATTCCGTTATATCTGGATTAAAGAATCAGGAGATGTATCGATTGCGGCTGACATCTACTTCCCTGATACTGCTGGCTATGATGATCGTAAGGCTTTTGTAATTATTCGACAGAGTCTAAGTGACGATTCCAAAGAGGCCGTTGTTGCCCTTCACGGCAGTGGTTTGCTGCACCTCGCCTGGCGTCCTGAAAAAGGAAAAATGATGGAGGAAATGCGAGCGAACAATCGCGAGGGTCTTCCAGACCTGGTAACAGGATTTGCAAAACGTATCGGTATATCTAAACATGGCGATTCCTTTGCACTTTTAGTAAGCATGAATGGTGAACCGATGCATCTGGTGGGTGATCCAATTCAATTGCATCTTGATAAACCTTTTTACGTAGGTATTGGCTTCTGTTCTCATCTTCCTGCCAAGACCGACACAGCTGTATTCTCAAACGTCGTTTTGAAAAATACTAACTAAAAGGCTAACTCTTAATTTTCCTTAATATTGTCGTTTTTAGGTATCTTTTGTAGCTATTGTAAATTATAAATGAAGAACAAAGGATTCTTGCGCACTATAGCTTTAGTAATGATATTAATCGGGTCTATGGGTTCGATTGGGTTTACATTACGCGGAGGTGCAAATAACAGGTCTATTTTATTAGTTGCACTTTTTTTAATCTGGGTATTTTCTCCATTCATAGCTTTACTTGTTGCTAATATTGCCTCTAAGCGATGGACCGATTCTGCCCGTGTTGTATTCTTTGTCCTGGTAACAATTCTAACGTTTGGTGCTTTGGCCAGTTATAGTGGAATATTAGCTTTACCAGGCACAAAGCCAGCTTTTAAATTTCTTGTAACTCCCCTCATATCCTGGCTTCTTATTATTATTGTTATTTTTCTTTCACGAAGACTTTCCCGCAGGGGCAATCGTGTTTAATGATAAACTTACTGCCTCACAGTTCCTTCAGATTAATGTTATACAGGTAATCCTCAATAGTCCATAACCCATAACCCATAACCAGTTCTACATCTGATTTTCCATGTTCAAAGAACTATCCCTATTTTTATCCTCTATTCCGGACATTGAAATATATTTATTTTCCACTCTGCCTGCTGGCAGGAATTTTATTCATTCCTGATCCGGGTTTTTGCCAGGATATCAGCAATTTGAAATTGAGAGACTACCATCCCGCGTCTATTTACAATACACCGCAAAAAAAAATTGAAAAGGCAAAATATCCTGTAATTGATTTTCATTCCCATGATTATCCTAAATCAGATGCAGATGTAGACGCCTGGGTGAAAACAATGGATGAAACAGGTATTTCGAAAACGATGATACTTTCCTATTCAACCGGAGCAAGATTTGATTCTGTCGTTGCCAAATACAAAAGATATAAAGACCGGTTTGAAATATGGTGTGGTTTTGACTACTCCGGATATGAAAAGCCGGGATGGCAACAACATGCAACTGCAGAACTGGAGCGGTGCCATAAAATGGGCGCTATTGGAGTCGGTGAATTGGGAGACAAAGGATTAGGAGAATTATATTCAAGACCTGTGCCTGGTTATGGTTTACATATTGATGATCCGCGTATGAAACCCTTACTCGAAAAATGTGCAGAATTACATATGCCCGTCAGCATACATGTTGCGGAAGATGCCTGGATGTACCTGTCAGCTGATTCTACTAACGATGGATTAATGAATGCTGCAACCTGGAAAGTTGATTTATCTAAGAAAGGAATTTTGAACCATGACCAGTTGATTTCTTCATTGGAGAACGCAGTAAAAGAGAATCCAAAAACAACTTTTATCGCATGTCATCTTGCTAACTGCTGCTCAGATTTAAGTGTACTGGCCAGATTATTTGATAGCTATCCGAACTTATGGGCCGATATAGCGGCCAGATATGGCGAGATTTCCCCTGTACCCAGGTATACGAAGGCATTCATGGAAAAATATGCCGCCCGACTTGTATATGGAACGGATATGGGAACTTCTCCGGATATGTATCGCAGCACTTTTCGCATTTTGGAAACTGAAGATGAACATTTTTATCAACAGTCGCTCTTTAATTATCATTGGCCTTTATATGGACTTGGACTATCGGACGACATGTTGAAGAAATTATATCATGATAATGCAAGAAAAATATTAGAGCGTTGACAGAAAAATAAAATTCAGATTTATGAAATGGTATCATTATGTAGCAGCTTTTTTTTCAGGTGCTTTTTTGGCAAATACGGTTCCTCATTTTATTCATGGCGTTTCAGGAGATCCCTTTCCTTCGCCATTTGCAAACCCTCCGGGTAAGGGCCTTTCTTCACCAATTGTTAATGTGTTATGGGCTTGTCTGAACCTTGCTATCGGGTACATGTTATTCAGGGTCAGTAAAACATCTCCACAAAACCGGCTTTCAATATTTGTATTCTTCCTGGGAATTTTGGCAATGTCCGTACAGCTGAGTATTGTATTTATGGAAAAGATGACACATTAGTAACCGGATATTTTTCGATCAGGCTCTCAGAATAGTTTCAGCAATGCATCTTTTCTACTTCGGGACACGATCACTGTTGACCCATCTGACATAACCAGATATCCACCTTCACCACGGATATATTTTGTTACTTCATTCAGATTAACAAGATATGAATGATGCACACGTATGAAGGAAGTGAAGGCATGTAACTGTTCTTCTACTTCTTTCAGGCTGCGGCAGGCGACGATCTTCGTCTTATTCTTAAGAAACAGGTGTGTGTAATTATCGAAAGCTTCGCAGCGTATCAGCTGATCTGCAGGAATTAATTCAAAACCCTCGGTAGTCGGGACTGCAATTTTCGTGAAACCATTGTCCTTGTGAATAATCTGATCCATCAGCATTCGGAATTGTTCAGCAGATGGAGGTAATTTTTGTTGTTTAACTTTCGTGATGGCCGCTAACAGCTCCTTCGGATCGATTGGCTTCAACAGATAATCGAGTGCACTGAAACGGATAGCTTTGATTGCGTACTGGTCATAGCTTGTCGTGAAAATGACAGAAAATGGGATTTTAGTGAACTGTTCGAGCAATTCAAATCCGGTCATTGAAGGCATTTCGATATCAAGAAACACAAGCTCAGGTTTCATTTTTTCAATAGCTTCCAACGCTTTTTTCCCAGACATACATTTGGCCGTTACTTGAATTTCAGGGCAATAATCATTTAAAAGAATATTAAGTGTATCCAGACAATGCACTTCATCGTCGACAAGAATTGTATTAATCATAATAGCAGGCATTTAGATTAAAGCAACGCTATTTTCATTTAATTCTGTATAATGGGTATTTTTAAAAACACTTCGGTTCCACCCGTATTGCCGTCAGGTAATATAAGATCTGTTACCTGAACATATGTTTCCGCTTTATTCTTTTGTTGCAACACGGCAATACGTTCCTCCGTAATGCGCATGCCCATTGATTTATATTTGGAGGCAGATCTGTCTTTAATGTCCAATGCTTTTTTCCTGCCTATTCCATCATCAGTCACTCTGCAACATAACATATCTTCTTTTTGTATTAACTCAATTTTCAGATGACCTTTTTCTTCTTTATGCATTAATCCATGCCAGATTGCATTCTCTACAAAAGGCTGGATGAAGAGTGGGGGCACCTGCAGGTTTCCTGTTTGAAGATTGTCGTCAATGCAGATGGTATATTCAAAGTGGTAGTCGAATCTAAGTGCTTCGAGCTCCAGGTAGAGTTTTAAAGATTCGATTTCATTTTCTAATGGTATCAAGGGGGCTTGCGAGTTTTGTAATATCAGTCTTACCAGTCTGGAAAATTTCGTAAGGTATTCCGAAGCCTGCGATTTATTGTTTTGCAGAATAAACCGGTTAATGGAGTTGAGAGAATTGAAAATAAAATGTGGATTCATTTGTGCACGTAGTACCTGCTGTTGTAATTCCGTCTGTGCACTCTTATTTTGAAGTTTTTCATTCCTTCGTTTAATATAAACGATTCTGAATATGATAAGGCTTAAAATCGTAAAAGTAAAAATACTGCCTATGAGAATAGTGTTGAGGAGCGATTTTTGTTCTATCTGTTGTTCTTTAATCTTATTGTCTTTATCCAATAACGCCATTCGGGCAAGTCTTCTATCGTTTTCTGCTGAACTTTTATAATCATTTAATCTTGAAAAGAATTTTTTTGTCAGAACTGAATCCTTAAGCGCTGAGAATTTCGAGAGATAAAGGAAGGCGCTGTCCAATTTGCCAAAGTGGTTATATATTGTTGAAAGTAATTGGTATCCATCGATCATTGATTGCTTCGCACCTGCCTGTTGGGCCAGGGAAACACTTTCCAGAGCGAATTTAAGAGCGGTGGAATCTTTTTTCTTTCCAATATATGCTTTCCCCGTATTTAGCAGGCTGCTCATTAAGTGAAATCTGTCATCGCAGACTCTGAACCCATTTATAAGAATCAGAGAGATTTTAAGGGATGAATCAAATTCATTATGTGCCAGATAAGTTTCGCTAAGACTCTTCCAAATAATCGGATCCTTAGGATAAGCGCGTAAGGATTGCTTCAAATAATAAAAAGAAGAATCGAATCTGTTCAAACTGCAATATATAGTTCCAATTTGTTCATTCTCATCCCAGAAAATATCGTGTTCTTTTGCATATTGGGAACTCTGGTGGTAATAATCCAAAGCAGTTTCAAAATCGCCCGCCGCTTTATATAAGTTTCCCAGGGTATTATAAGAGAGAATTATGCAAATATGGTCATTCATTGTTTCCCTTATTTGCAAGCTTTGGCGGCAATATTCAAAGCCTTTTTCATAATCCCCCATGGCTGTGTACAGGATACTTTTATACGAACATAATTTGCTTCTTCCTTCATCTTCTCCTTTATTCAGGAAGAAAGTGGTTGCTTTTAAATATGAATCTTCAGCATCCGAGTATTCATTTTTCAGGAAAAGAACCCAGCCAAGATAGATATAACCCCAGGCCCTCGATTTATCATCATGTACATTTTCAGATAATAATATGCTTTGACGTAAATATCTTTCCGCCGCAGGATAATTTCTTTTGTAGTTTTCACTTACTCCTAAATTCAATGTTGATTGTGCCAGTCCGGCGGAATAGCCATTTTGTTTCGATTCTGTATACGCCATCGATGCGTAAGTATAGATCGAATCAGCATTGGGGCGAGGGGACCACCAGTATTCTTCGCTTAAGGAATTAAGGCAATCCACCCTGCTGTTTCCTTTCAGGGACGGCAATTCCAGATATAGTTTGTTTATCCTTTTCTTATCAGGGTGCTGTGCAAATGAGATATTGCAAAAAAGCAAACCCTGAGCGATAAGAAACGGGCATATAATATTGAGGAAAGAAGTTTTTCCTGCCCTCAATAGCGATTTGATGGTGTTGAGTCAGCGTTCATGTTGGAAATTCCCGGATAAAATTAATCTTATTTAATATCTGAGACATATATGCTTAATAATTAGATAATGTAGTAAAATCTGATGGAGTTTTATAAGGCGAATGAGCAGATGGCATTTTCGGAGGGTAGCTTGCAGGTTTTAAGTAGCATTATTCAAAATACCATCCCGTTCCGGCAATCCACCCTGATTATCCGGCGAATCACTCATTTGTACTCCGGTTTGTAAAGGAATGAGAATAATTTAGTCCGTGTGCAATTCATTCACTATTAAACTTTAGTTATGAAACATTTTTTAATCTTGTCTAACAACCGACAATTATTTCGATTCATCTTATTTTTTATCCTGGTTAGTGGAAGTTTCACAGCCTGCCGCAAATCAGATGATCCTTTTAAAGGCAGGAACGATCCTTCTTTTTATTCTGCGGATGTGATTGATAAATGGATGACGCTGGAGATCAGAATATATACAGATGCCACAGGCATTGGCAACGGCGCTTTTGCCCGACCATTTGCATACTCAGGAATCAGTGCCTATGAATCCATTGATCCCGGATTGCTTCCTGGAAAAATAAATACAACGGTCTTTCAGGGTTACCGGAAACAGAAAGTCATAAAAGATATGACTGGTCTGCCTGTGTAAATGCATCACTTGCAGAGTTCAACAGAGGTTTTTTTACAACAGCTAATTTAAAGGCAACCGATCTGGCTGCGATTGATTCACTCGAAAATGCCATTTACTCTACATTCAGCAATGATGGGACTGAAGTGCTTGACCGCTCAGTAGGATTCGGAAAATCCATTGCAGATGCCATTTTTGCCTGGTCGCAGACAGATGGGTTTAATCAAAATAATGCAATGCCTTATACGCCACCTGTAGGTCCTGGTATTTGGGTTCCGACTTCGCCTGCAACTACGCCGCCTGTTGGTCCATTTTGGGGTAATAATCGTCGCATTATTGCAAACAGTGGGGACAATGATGCGCCGGGTTCGCCGATTCCCTATTCTAAGATCCTACATCTGATTTTTATAAAGAAGTCAATGATTTATACCAGGCATCAAAAGTGCTCACTACTGATCAGAAGAATATGGCTTTGTTCTGGAGAGATGTGCCTGGTGTTTCCACACCCGGTCACTGGATGAGTATTACCCAACAGGCCATCAGGCAATCAAAAAGCAGGCTGGACAAAGCAGCGCTGGCATATGCGCTGACCGGCATATGTCTGAATGATGCAGTGATCACCGTATTCCATTATAAATATGTATATCTCCAGGTCAGACCAGTTACCTATATCCGCGACGTAATCGGTGATGCCACTTGGTCTTCTTTTATCCCAACACCCAATCATCCGGAATATCCGGCCGCCCATGCTGTTATTTCCCGGGCAGCTGCAGAAGGACTGACTGCAGTGTTCGGGAATATCGGACCCTTAACGGATCATACCTGGGACTATCTCGGATTTCCGCCACGTACATTCAATACATTTCGTGAATTCGCATTGGATGCAGGTAATTCCAGATTTTATGGCGGGATACACTATCAGCCTTCCATCAATACAGGACTTATAGAAGGAAAAACTGTCGGCAATAATATCATTAATGATTTGTCCCAATTTTCAGATTGGGATAAATAACCCTTAGAACTCCAATGAAGTTACCCGGATGAATATATAATCCGGGTAACTTTATTTTGTTTCATAATAAGGTATTTCATCGTGAGATGATTTATCCTTCTGATTCCAGTAAGCTAAAGTGACTACATGTCCGTCAGGCGTATGCAGCAATCTCCCAAAGATTGCATTAATGGGATTAAACATCATATCGGTAACGCCAATGGTATATGTTTCCGGAAGCATAACTGGTGGCGGAGCCACCTCATTTTCTTTCAATGGGATTGGCGCGGAGGTTTTAGGAGGCGGAGAAGCCGCGATTTCCACTGTGTATTTGTTAAACTCAAGGAGCTGCTTCAGAAAAGATGCCCGGTCAGCCGATACGTTTTTTTCAACGATGGCACATTTAACTCCATTTATTTCTTCAGACAGGTGATTTTGATTGATGGCCATACAGGAATATTAAAATCCGGTACTAATGGAAAAGATATAGTCATATACATAGCCTATCAATCCGGTCAAAATGATTCCGGTCATGCATATGAACAATGCCAGTTTAGGAGATGCAGGGACAACTAATTTTTTAATTGGGTTTTCATTTGAATCCATAAATATGGCTTTCACAATTTTCAGGTAGTAGTAAAGGGAAACAACCATATTTAATGCCGCAATCGTAATCAGTAAATAATTTCCCTGTCCGGCTCCTGCCATAATCAAAAAGAATTTACCAAAGAATCCGGCGGTTGGAGGAATACCGGCCAATGAAAACAGTGAAATGGCGAGAACCCATGACAGTACAGGGTTGTTTTTATAAAATGCTTTATAGTCATCTATGTTTTCCTTGCCTGCCAATGCACTTACAAGGCTGATCACACCAAAGGCACCGAGATTGGAAAAACTGTATATCAGAACAAAATAGACGACTGATGCGCTGCCTGCCTGTGATGAACCGGAAATTCCGACCAAAATAAATCCTACCTGAGCGATGGACGAAAATGCGAGAAATCGTTTTAGATTATTCTGGCGGATCGCAAATAGATTCCCTAAGACCATAGTTAATACAGAAAGAACAAATAGTATATTATACCAGGTTATCGCATATGGTTTGAATGCTGTATATAAAACAGTAGCAAAAACAAATATTACGGAACCTTTAGAAATGACTGAAAAATATGAAGTTACTGTAACCGGCGAACCTTCATATACATCTGCTGTCCATAAATGAAAAGGAACAGCCGATATCTTGAACCCAAACCCTGAGATCAACAGAATAAAAGCAAATATCTGCAAGGGGCTGCCGAATAAATGTTCAGAAAGTGCCGATAGCGTCAGGGTCCCTGTCGTTCCATATACCAGGGATATACCAAACAATAATAATCCGGATGCGAACGCGGAAGAAATGATGAATTTAAAAGCACCTTCACTGGATTTTCTTTTTTCCAGATCGAAATTAGAGAGTGCGGCCAATGGAATGCTCGATAATTCCAACCCTAAATAGAACATTAACAAATTGCCTGCAGATATCATGAAGAACATTCCCAACAAAGTGGAAAGCAGGAGTATGTAGAATTCCAGGACATGCTTATTTTGCTTCAGCCAGGGGTAAGATTGCAAAGCAATTATATAAGTGCCTATTGAGAGTATATTTTTTTCTGCAACAATGAGATGATTTGTTTTGAACATTTCGTTGAATAACATACCGTCCTTAAAACCAAAGAATCCGGCAACAGCATTTAAGAGCAGGAGTATATTTACCAGCTTCAGCAGGGTTTCATTCGATCGGTCCCGGCTGCCAACCTTTATGAATAGCAGGATAAAAATGATCGCGAGGACCATCCATTCCTGTTTCATCAATATAAAAACGTCGACTCCCATAATTTTTATTTTAGGGTAACGGCCCTGCCTATATGTTGAATAATATATTCTGTACCCGGAGTAATCAGGTGATAGAGCCAAAAGGGAGCGACTCCTATCACAACTATTCCTGTAATCAGAATTCCCGCAGCCATTTTCTCATTCCATGTTGCATCTGTCAAATGATTATAATGATTATTAGTGATCGGCCCCATAATGGCTGTACCGGCGGCACGTAAAATATATACTGCCGTCACTACAATCGAGGCGCAGGCAAGTATTGTTGCCAGGCGATACCATTTATCCGGATTCTGCCAGCTGCCCATAAAAACGGTCACTTCAGCAACAAACCCGCTGAGATCCGGGAAGACCCAGGGAACATAAACCCGCAATCACAAATACTGTAGATATAAAAGGAATTACTTTTAAAAGTCCTCCAAGCTGCGCAACCAGCCTGGTATGCGTCCGGCTATAAATCATACCGATGGCAGCAAAGAAAAGAGCTGTCATCAATCCATGAGAAACCATTTGCAGCACGGCGCCGTTAATGGAAGTTTGCGTAAGCATGCCAATACCAAGCAGAACAAATCCGCAATGACTGACAGATGAATAGGCGTTAATATATTTAAGATCCTTCTGCATCATTGTAACGAATGCTCCATAAATAATGGCTATAGTCGATAGTAAAATAATAACAGGTGAATAATAATGGGCTGCATCGGGCATTAAGTAAGTGGCGACACGCAAACAGCCGTAGCCTCCGAGTTTCATGGATATTCCTGCCAAAAACATAGATGCCGCAGTGGGTGCGGAAGAATGCCCGTCCGGCACCCATGTGTGAAATGGGAAGAGAGCAGAGAATATTCCGAAGCCCAGGAATGCAAATGGGAAAAATATATTCTGGATACCTGTATCAATATGCATTTTGAGATATTGATATCAGGTCAAAACTATGTGCACCATTCAGATTTGTGTTGAAATACAAACCCAGCAATCCAACAAATACCAGTGCGGAGCCGCTCATTAGCATGAGTGCAAGTTTCATCGCACTATATTCTTTTTTCCCACTTCCCCAGATACCGATTAGCAGGAACTTGGGGATGACTGCCAGTTCAAGAAAGAAGAAAAGTGTAAAAAGATCCAAAGAAATAAAAAATCCGTAGGCACCTGCACTTAAAAATAAGAGGAGGAAGAAAAATTCTTTATTGAGCGTTTCCTGAGTCCATGATACCAACACACCTGCTATAACTACCAGGGCTGTTAACAGAATCATGGAGAGGGAAATTCCATCAATACCAACATGATAATGAATATGCAGTGGTTCAAACCAGGAATAGTTCAATTCAAATATAAACTGAGAGTTGTTTCCTGTAGTACGTTCTTTCCAATAAGCAATCAGGATTACGAATGATAATATAAGTTGTGCCGTTGTGCCAAATAATGAAACAGCCCTAACCTGTTTTAATCCTTTGCAAAACAAGATGGCTAATGCCGTTAATATAGGAATTAAGATAAGGAGGGTAAGGGGCATTTGGGTTATGGGTTATGAATTATGGGTTATGGATTATGGGTTATGAGTTATGGGTTGGATTTTTGTCTTGTTGTCAGGATGGCGCTCTTAATCATTTTAACAAGTATATAAACAATGCTGCTAGTCCGATTATTCCACCAAAGAAATACAGCGCGTAGTTCTGAACTTTGCCCGATTGTAATCCCTTGATCAATGTGGAAATATTTGCAGTAGTGGTTGCCAGGAAATTCATAAAACCATCAACGATATATTTGTCAATCCAGGCAGCCGGCCTGCCAATGCCAATAAAAACGATTTTCTTCGTTACAAAAAGATATATTTCATCCACATAAAATTTCTTGTAAATGGTCCTGTACAAGGTTCCCAACGAAGAAGATATGACCTGGGGTTTATTGTTTTTTGTCCTGTACAACATCGTGGCGAACAGGATACCAACTGATGCCATCAAAACAGGGAATGCTGAAAAACTTAACTCAATATGAGTTTCCATGGGTATGCCATCAGAAGTTATCCACGAAGAAAAAGGAATAAATCCGGCCAGGACAGTACAGATGCCAAGAATAACCAACGGCACCCGCATAGACAGAGTTCCTTCGCTGTGCGGGGATTCATGTTTGTGGAAGTCTTCGCTCCAGAAAATAGAATAATAGAGGCGGAACATATAAAAAGCAGTCAGTGCAGATGTAAATACTGCAATTCCATAAATCAGTTTGCTTGAACGATATGCCGCCAGCAAAATATCTTCCTTACTAAAGAATCCCGCAAATGGTGGAATACCTGCAATCGCCAAGCACGCTATCAGGAAACATATATGGGTTACCGGCATCAGCTTTCTCAGTCCGCCCAGCTCTTTCATATCATTGCTATGAGCAAAGTGTATTACTGCACCGGCACACAGAAACAATAAGGACTTAAAAAAAGCATGTGTGAACAAATGAAACATGGATCCCGTATATCCCAGTCCGCTTTTCACCACCGTATTTTGAAACACCCAGCGAAAACATCATAAAACCGATCTGTGACATAGTGGAAAATGCCAGCACCCTTTTTATATCAGTTTGTGTGCAGGCAATGACGGCTGCAAATAAAGCAGAGAAAGCCCCCACCCAGGTTACGATTTGCAGGGCCGTCAAATCGAGAGAAAAAATGGGGAACAGGCGGGCAACCAGAAATACTCCTGCAACCACCATGGTAGCTGCGTGGATCAATGCTGATACGGGAGTAGGACCTTCCATCGCATCGGGCAGCCAGATATGCAGGGGGAACATTGCTGATTTACCTGCACCGCCAATAAAAACCAGTACAAGTCCCCAGGTTAGCACCGAGCCTCCCAGAAATGTTGCCGATGAAATTTGAATGTATTCGGGTGATTGCAAGGAAGTCAGCCTGCTCATGAGAGTTCCGAAATCAAGGGTTCCACTATAAAAAGCCAAAATCAATATTCCGACTAAGAAACCAAGATCGGCAAAGCGTGTAACGATAAAAGCTTTCTTAGATGCTGCAACAGCAGATGGCTTTTCAAAATAAAATCCTATCAATAAGAAAGATGAAACCCCTACAAGTTCCCAGAACATGTAGATCTGAAAGATGTTGGATGAAAGTACCAGACCCAGCATCGAAAAAGTAAACAGAGAAAGAAAGGAAAAATAAGTGGAGAACCTTTCTTCGCCTTTCATGTAACCCAGGCTGAATACATGCACCATCAGGGATATAAAACTTACGATGACAATCATCATGACAGAGATCGGATCAAGCAGCACACCCATGTCGATAGAAACACCGGGTGAGAACTGGAGCCAGGTATATTTAAGCGCAATGATTTTTTGAAAACTGCCGTTTACCATTCCGTCAGCAAAAAAATACTGATAGGCTGTGTACAGAGACAGGAGGGTTGACAATAGTAGAGTGAGTACACCAACTATGCCGGAAGATTTCTTAAAATAATTTTTGCCGAATAGTCCCAATAGTAGGAAAGTGGCCAGAGGCAGGAGAGGAATGAAAGCCGTGTAATAATAATGACTCATCTGTTAATATTTCAATTCATCCGCATCTTCCACATCGATGGAATGGTGACTTCTGTACAAATTAATTATAATGGCTATAGCCAGTGCGGCTTCCGCAGCGGCGATGGTTATTATGAAAATGGCAAAAAACACCCCGTCTAATTTACCCGGGTATAAATATTTATTAAATGCGACAAAATTGATATTTACACTATTAAGTATCAGTTCAATGGCCATCAGCATGGTAATCATATTGCGACGCGTAAACAGCCCATACATACCGATGAAAAAAAGGGCGGTGCTTACAAAAAGTATATGAGTTATTGATATCTCATTCATCCTGGAACCTTATCTTTTATTTCCTGAATTGTTAAACTCAATTTATATTTCTTTCTTTTCTTCCGGTTTTACTTTCATCGAAATTACAATGCAACCAATCATCGAAGCGAGTAATAAAATACTTACAACTTCGAAGGGCAGCACAAAGCCATGTTCTTTTGTGCTTAACATTTGCATTCCTATTTCTGAAACCTTAACGTCAAATGTTTTTCCCGCAACGGGTCCAAATCCGTATCCATAAATCAGGTGATAAGTAAATGCAAACCCGAATATCAGTGCCAGCACAGAAAATATGGAACGAATCTTTACCGGCTTTGGCATTTCATCGCCGGATTTTTGAGTAAGAAAAATGGAAAATATAATCAGAACCACAATACCTCCGACATATATAATGATTTGTACGGCTGCAATAAATTCAACTCCCATCCAGAAAAACAACGCCGCAGTACCGATTAAGGTGAATAATAAAAAAATAGCCGAACGGAAGATTTTTCTCGTAGTTACTGCCAGCAGGGCAGCTCCCAGAATAAAAACTGAAAGGATATAAAATATAATTACAGATGCATTCATTATTCTATACCCTCTCTGAGTTTTGATCCGTCCTTATTTAATTTTTTTGTCAGTTTGCTTCTGTCGTAAACACTGTGTTCGAATGTTTGTGCCATTTTGATTGCATCCGTCGGACAGGCCTCTATACACAAATTGCACATCGTACACAATTCCAAATGATAAACAAATGTATCGATTGCTTTTTTCTTTTTTCCTTCAGGCGTAATATCGAATTTATTAATGATCTTAATGGTTCCGTTAGGGCATGCAATTTCGCAGGCAGAACACCCCGTACAGGCGTGTTCATTCTTTTCGTCGTGTATCAGCACTACTTCTCCGCGAAAACGATCTGCCAATTTCAGTGTATCGCGGTTATCAGGATATTGCTCTGTGATGATTTCTTTGTGATGCGTGAAATAATATCCTGTCATACGCATGCCTTTCAGCATTGATCTGACAGCTCCGAATACATCTTTTATATAATCTTTTAAGAACATAGTAAATATTAAAAATGCCAGCCCATGATTGCAACCAGCGTCATCAGCAATAAATTAAACATACTTATTGGTAACAGGTATTTCCATTCCAGGTTTAACAATTGATCGACTCTTAGTCTGGGGAAAGTCCACCTGAACCACATGATTAAAAATATCAGTCCGATCGTTTTCCCGAGAAACCAGATGGAAGATGGAATATAATCCATGATATGATTGAATGATTGCCAGTGCCCGATATGGAGTGGCATCCAGCCTCCAAAGAATAAGGTAGCACCGATCGCACACACAATAAATATATTGATGTATTCAGCGAGGAAGAACAGGGCGAAACTCATACCGGAATACTCCGTATGGAAGCCTGCGGTTAATTCGCTTTCTGCTTCTGCCATATCAAATGGTGCCCGGTTTGTTTCGGCAGTCACGGCGATAATGAAAATAATGAATGAGATAAGGGCAGGGATATGGGCCTTGAAAATCCACCAGCCATTTTGCTGGGAAAGGATGATATCACGGATACTTAAACTACCCGTCATCACAACGATGGAGAGGACAGAGAGCCCTGCTGAAAGTTCATAACTGACGATCTGGGCGCCGCTGCGCATTGCGCCCAGCAGGGAATATTTATTGTTGCTGGCCCAGCCAGCCATAAGAGATGCCAATTACAGAAAGTGAGGAAACAGCAGACAGGTATAATACGCCTATATTAATATCCCATATCTGGAAATCTTTAGCAAAAGCTATTGGTGTCAGGATCAGCATGGCCACGATCATAACAATGAATGGTGCCAGGGTAAAAAGAATTTATCGGCGCCGTCTGGTACTAATCCTTCTTTCATCAGCAGTTTTAGGGTGTCGGCAGTCGTTTGAAAAATTCCTTTAGGACCGACCCTGTTCGGACCCAAGCCGGATTTGCATTACCGCTGCTACTTTTCGTTCCATCAACACTAAACTCAGTCCCAGTACCGCAAATAATGTAATAGACGCGAGACCTACCAGAATAAATTCAGAAAGCAATGCAAAGGTTGGATTGAAATGGCTGATCAGCCATTCATGTATAACACGCGTAATATTTTCCAAACTAAACATTCGTACTTATTTTACCTGTCTATATCCGGAATTACTAAATCCAGTGATCCCATAGCAGCAACCAGGTCCCCGATTTTCAGTCCCTTTACCATATGTTCCAGCGCAGAAAGATTGGAGAAACCTGGTGAACGGAATTTAATCCTGTAAGGGGTAGTACCACCTTCACTTACAATGTAAACACCCAATTCACCTCTTGCTGTTTCTACTCTTTGATAAAATTCTCCTTTTGGTAATTTTAATACCGCTTTGGTTTTGGCCTGAAAATCCCCTTCCGGAATATTATCGATCAATTGTTCAATGATACGGATACTTTGCTGCATTTCTTTCAACCTGACCATATAGCGCGCAAAAGAATCACCTTCCATTTCAGTTACTTCATCAAACTCAACTTTGTGATATATATCGTATGGATATAATTTTCTGATATCACATAATACGCCGCTGGCTCTTGCAACCGGACCGCTACATCCATAAGAAATAGCATCTTCCCTGGAAATGACACCGACTGATTTCATCCTGTTTTGAAAGATAGTATTGCCCGTAACGAGTTCATTATATTCTTCGAATTTCGATTTATAGAGCAGGATAAAACTTCGCACATCTTTTTGAAAATCGGGGTGAAGCTCGGCCATCACTCCGCCAGGCACTATGTAATTCATTGTCAATCTGGCACCGCAGGTCTTTTCCATTATATCTGTAATGGTTTCTCTTTCTCTGAAAGCATGAAAGAAAGGGGTGAATGCACCCAGGTCCATTGCCATGGCACCCCACCACAGTTCATGAGAAGCTATGCGTGTAAGTTCATCCATGATTACCCTGATATACTGGGCCCGTTGTGGTACTTCGATCTGTAAACCTTTTTCAACACACAAGGCACAGCCGTGATTATTAATATGAGAGGACAAATAATCCATGCGGCTGGTCACATAAATGAACTGCCGGTAAGACAGGCTTTCGCACATTTTCTCGATAGAACGATGAATATACCCTAAATGCGGCTCTACTTTCCTGATGGTTTCTCCATTCAGGGTAATAACCAGATGAAGAACACCATGGGTGGCCGGATGCTGTGGACCGACATTGATGATCAGTTCGCCTTCCTTGGTTCTGCCGATTTCCTCAATCATTTATGTTCAACTTTCTGTTTTCTGAATTTTACAACTTTATCATATTTACCGGGTCTTCGAAATCTTTTCTCAATGGCCATCCCACCCAGTCATCCGGCATAATGAGTCTTCTCAGATCAGGATGATGCAGGAATTTTACTCCAAACAGATCGTATACTTCTCTTTCTAACATTTCAGCAGTCCGCCATATATCAGAAACTGTTTCTATCTCCGGATTGGTTCTGTCAATTTTAGATTTGAGAACCATAATGTGCCTGTGTATCGTGGATGAAAAATGATAGACCATGGTAAAATGTGTTTTCCAGTCTATACAGGTCAGGCAAAAAAGATAGTCAAAGTCAAGGTTGTTTGTAAACCGGAGTCGATTGACAAAAGGTTTTAGTTGTTCGGGAGTTATGTAGACATTCAGCCATTCACCTCCTTCTTCAAAAATGATTGTTGGAAGTATTTCGGTAAGCTTTAATTTCAAATCCTCATTCAGCATATCGTCCTTCAGACTATTTTACGGATTTAAATGGGGTTTTCTTTTATTTGTTCTCTTGTTAAACCTGCTTTTATTTTCCCCTGCAAAGTAATCAGTGCATGTAACAATGCTTCGGGCCTTGGCGGACAGCCTGGTATGTAAACATCTACCGGAATAACATGATCTGCACCTTTAACAACTGAATATGTGTTATAAAAGAAAGGTCCCCCGCTGATGGCACAGGCGCCCATTGCAATGACATATTTTGGATCTGCCATCTGATCGTACAACCTCTTTAAAACAGGAGCCATTTTATTTACGATGGTACCGGCTATGATGATTACATCGGCCTGCCGGGGTGTGGCTCTTGCCACTTCAAATCCAAACCTGGAGAAATCGTATTTTGCCGAAGCCACCGACATCATTTCTATTCCGCAGCAACTGGTGGCAAAAGTCAGAGGCCATAATGAATTGGCGCGGGCCCAATTGATCACATCGTCCAGTTTGCTTAAAACAATCCCCCCTCCCGCTGTTTCATGAATTTCACCGGGAAAATCATGTTGAGCATTCTTTTTATCACCTACATCCATTTCAATGCTCCTTTTTTATGTGCATATAAAAATCCCATAAATAGTATGAACAGGAATACCACAATTTCTACCAATGCTGATAAACCTATTTGTTTAACCACTACTGCCCAGGGATACATGAAGACCAGTTCCACGTCAAAAATCAGGAATATAAGGGCAAATAAATAATAACCAACGTTGAATTGGTTCCAGGGAGAGCCTGTGACCGGGATACCGCATTCATATGCCTGTCCTTTCTGAGGGTTTTTGGACCCCCTTACCAGTATTCTGGAGATCATTATTCCACCGGCAGAAAATGCAATGGCTGCAAAAAAAAGGATTATCAGTGACACTGGCCCCATATATCAAAATTGAAGACACTTAAACTAGCCGTATAACCCTGACAATGTAAGTTTTTGGCTCAATCTGTCCAAATGATATTGGGTCCAAATGAGCCTACATTCGGCAAGGTTATCAACAGGATCACCCGGCTGTCAGGGCTTTCACCCGGAATATCGAATACAGGCATAGGGAATTACCTATAAAACGTCCTTTGGACTGAAATATATACTTTGCATTCTGGATTTGTTAAAAATGGAGTAAACAATTAAACCACTTGCCAAAACAAAAAGATCCCGGGGGCAATAACTCCGTACGAATGAAAGAGACATCAAAAAAATCACTTCAGGTACAAAATCACAAGTTGCAGGAAAAACTGGAGAAGAATTCGGCTTTATTGAAGCAGATGAAACTTTTTCTGAAGATTGAAGCATCCCTGGAGCGAATTAGAGTTGTTGTGATGAGCATGAGAGAGCCCGGGGATTTATTGTCTGTTTGCAAATCCATGTATAAAGAACTGGCTCTATTGGGTTTTAAAAAAGTACACAGCGCCCAGGTAGCCATAAAAAACGATCCAAATCAAACCTACCTGGTTTGTGATTGTTCGGATAATGACACAACCTTTCTTCGGGAAGCTCCTTATGGCAGTTCGCCAATTATAAAGGAGTTGTATGATGTGCCCGGAAAATCAGACAATGCCCTTTATCAAAAAGAATTTGCAGGTGAGAAATTTGAAGAATGGCGGGCATGGAGAAAGAGTATTGATTCAGCCATAGATAAAAGGATTGATAAGGCAGATTCCATGTTTTACTATTTATTCTCTTTTGGTAAAGGACATCTGGGTATTTCAACTTTCACTGCTGTTACCAAAACCCAATTGGAAATCCTGAAGCGATTCCGAAATGTATTTGAACTGACATATCGCAGGTATATGGATGTGGCAAGGGCAGAATCACAAACCAGGGAGGCGCAGATTGAACTTGGCCTGGAAAGAGTCAGGGCAAAGGCTATGGCAATGCAGAAAAGCGAAGATTTAGGAAATGCTATTGAGATCGTATTTGAAGAATTGGGCAGATTGAATCTCGATATTATTCGTTGTGGAATTGGAATTGTCGATAAAGAAAAGCGTAGTGCTGATGTCTGGACTACGACCATTTCAGATAACAATAAGGTAGTACAGGTATCAGGTGATGAATCAATGGATATTCATCCATTGTTACGCGGTGTTTATGATGCCTGGTTAAAACAGGAGGATTTTAATTATGTATTAAAGGGTGGCGATTTGAACGATTATTACAAAGCGCTTACCGGTGTCAACTTCAAATTACCCGAATCTCAATCCCTGATTTCAGGAAATCAGGAAGTTCAGCAATTTCACTTTAATGCCATATTTCCTGCAGGTGGTCTATTTGCTTTCCGCTACAATGCTTTTTCAGATGAAGCTAAAAATGTAATGAGGCGTTTTGCCGCCGTATTTAATCTGACTTATACCCGATTCAATGATCTGAAATTAGCTGAATATCAGGCAGAGCAGGCGCATCAGGACCTGTTAAAATTGCAAACAGAAAAAAAGAGAGCTGAACAGGCGCTGATAGAATTGAGGGCAGCTCAGGCTCAACTTGTCCAGTCCGAAAAAATGGCTTCTCTGGGAGAACTTACTGCAGGCATCGCGCATGAAATTCAAAACCCCTTGAACTTTGTCAATAATTTTTCGGAAGTAAGCAATGAACTCATAGATGAAATGAATTTGGAAATTGAGAAAGGTGAAATGAACGAAGCAAGGGCAATCGCGTCAGATATCAAACGAAATCTGGAAAAGATTACACACCATGGCAAACGAGCCGATGCCATTGTTAAAAGCATGCTGCAGCACAGCCGCAGCAGCGGCAATGTAAAGGAGCCTACGAATATCAACGACCTTGCCGACGAATATCTGCGTTTAGCCTATCATGGTTTGCGGGCAAAAGAAATGTCGTTCAACGCAACAATGAAAACGGACTATGATGAAACCATTGGCAATATTGATATCATCCCGCAGGATATAGGAAGGGTAATCCTGAATTTGATAACCAATGCATTCTATGCTGTTTCAGAAAAGAAGAAATCAGGAGATGAAAATTATGAACCGATTGTTTCAGTATGCACCAGAAAACGGGAAGGCTTTATTGAAATAACAGTTAAAGACAATGGCGATGGCATTCCTTCTAAAATTCTGGATAAAATTTTCCAGCCTTTTTTCACTACCAAACCAACCGGCCAGGGAACAGGACTAGGGTTATCTCTAAGCTATGATATAGTGAAGGCCCATGGAGGTGAGTTGAAAGTAATTTCTAAGGAAGGAGACGGTGCGGAGTTTACTTTGCAAATTCCGGTGGTTCAGATAAGGAACGAATAAATATTGTTCAGTTTTGTCAAACACTCCAACATGCTGCCACTTGTTACTGTGGTAATACCTACTTACAACCGGATTAAATTTGTTCAACAGGCTATATCCTCAGTACTTTCACAATCTTATACCCGCTGGGAACTGATCATCGTGGATGATGGTTCAGATGACGGTACTTCCGAAGCGGTTGCTGCAGTAGGAGATTCGCGGATCAAATTGTTAACATTTCAACATACCGGAAATATCGCATTGTTACGCAACAGGGGCGTAAGAGCAGGTTCCGGTAATTGGCTGGCATTTCTGGATTCTGACGATGTATGGACTCCCTGGCGACTGGAAATTCATTTGGGAAAATTAATAGAGGCAGAGAAACGCTGGGGATATGGGGGATTTGAAATGATGAATAGCGAGATGCAGACGATCCCTAACAAAGCCGGTTTATACCGGCCGATTTCAGGCTGGATTATTAAAGAAGTACTCACAACCGAGGCTTCAGTAAATATAGGAACACTTATGATTGAGCGCAGGCTTTTCGAAGAGTCCGGCGGATTCGATGAAGATGTTGAACTTTTATTTCGTGAAGATTATGAACTGGTAATAAGACTGGCTTTACAATCAGAATCACTTGCTGTTCCGGATCTTTTGGTTCGCGTTAGAGAACATTCAGGCAGGTCGACGACTGCCTTTGAATATGGTAATGACCGGACGGCCGCTGTATATGAGCGATTTATTCAGCTGCAATCGGATAAAGAATTGTCAAAAATTGCGCGCCGGCGTATGGCGGGTGAACTTACAGAAGCCTCAGTAAAAAGAATCAGGCAAAAAAAATATTTACAGGCGATCAGGAGATTGGGAAGAGGTTTTGTAAATGGGGATAGTTGGAGGCATTTACTCTCGGCTATTCATCGAGGATTCACTGGTTCATAAAGTTCATCTTAATCCGGCGTAGTCTATTCCGCTGCGAAAAATGCGATAGCCAAATTTCTTCAAATACTGGATGATTTCTTTTAATTCCTGTGAACTCATCCATTTCCCCTCAAAGAGTATGAGTTTAATGGCATGTTTTGAAAAGTCAATCGACCGAAGGATTTTAAAATCGAATCCCTCCGTATCAGTGTGCAACAGATCAATGTTGTGGAAATTGTGCTTTTGAACCAGATCATTGAATGTGATCACCTGCATGCGGTCAGTTAATATTCTTTTGTCAAGACCCTTTCCATATTTAATATTTTTCAGGAAAGTAGCTCTGTCGAATGAGCCTACCTGATCATACCAGCCGGGCTCATCATCCCTGATTTCTTTTATTCTGTAAAACAGCATTTCGCCCTTCTGAGGTCCTATGGCGGTATTTTCAAAAATGAGATTATTTGAGCAGGAGTAATTTTTTCTGAGTCTTTTAAAATTTGCTATATCGGGTTCAACCAGGATTCCTTCCCAGGCATTTTTAATGATGTACTGATGGATTGGATCATTTTTCATTCCATCATTGGATCCTATTTGAACGAAGGTTTTGATATTGGATTCGCCTACCATTTCAAATATCCCATCGATTGGAACATTTAAAATAGCATTCTTTGAAATCAGTGTTTTAATTGATTTTCTTAAATTCTTTAAAAATAACATGATTAGAAATATAACAATTTCAAGAGCAGCCAGAGGCACAAATATAGGTTGAGCCATCCTGGCTGCACAAGGAATGAATTCTGACTATGCAATTATATTTGGAATGTATGCCATTTTTGGACGACCTTATATAATTTATGAAATGGTCCTTTCTAATATTCTGGATCGCTGTATCTTCCGCATCAAATTGCCAGAACAATTTATTGCCTGACAATAGTAGCAAAAGAATTCATTTCATTCCTGAAACGTTTTCGAATAGTTTTTCTTTGAATGTTGCACCGGTGCTGAAAATTAAATCTGGCGACACCGTAATGACCGAAACTGTTGATGCTGGTGGTTACGATAAGAACGGCGTAAAACGTCATCGTGGAGGAAACCCTTTAACAGGACCATTTTATATTGAAAATTCAAGACCAGGAGATTTTCTTGCTGTTACATTTATCAGGATTGCACTAAACCGTCCATACGCTTTTACTACAGAAGCTTTCGTTTCAAGAAGTTTACCAAAATCAACCATTAAACTTCTGCCCAGGCAACACGTCGCCAGATGGAACCTGGATGTTAAAACTGGTTTTGCCACACCGGATAGCGCATTCGATCATTTGCAGCATTTTAAAGTTCCTCTCCATCCTTTCCTGGGTTGCGTGGGCGTTGCTCCTTCTACGAGTAAGAATGAAGTATTAAGTTTTTTTCAGGGGGCTTATGGAGGCAACCTGGATTTTAGCAGTATTACTCAAAAGGCAACTATCTATTTACCGGTTTTTCATGAGGGAGGGTATTTATATATTGGCGACGGACATGCGTTACAGGGTGATGGTGAGTTAGCCGGTAATGCTCTTGAAACATCTCTGGAAGTGGAGTTTACTGTAAATCTTATCAGGAATGATACTGCAAAATTCTTATTTCCAAGAGTTGAGGACTCTATGTATATAATGGCAATTGGTATAAATAATAGTTTAGATGGAGCTTTGAAAAATGCAACGTCGGGTTTACTTGAATGGTTGCAAAATGAATATCATTTGAACCTGGTAGAAGCCACCCAGGTTATTAGTACTTCAATTGAATATAATATTGCTGAAATCGCTGATCCTGACGTGGAGGTAGTGGCAAAAATTAAAAAAGAAATACTAAAAGGGCTCTTATAAAATAGTTAAGTCGTGAAGCAGACTGATTCCCTAATTATTGGAGCGAGTATTTCAGGTTTAGCTTCAGCGGCTTCTTTACAGGAAAAAAAAATCGGTTTTATCATTATTGAGAAAGAAAGCCAGGTGGCAACACCATGGCGCAATCACTACGATCGTCTTCATTTGCATACGAGCAAGAGATTTTCGAATCTGCCATATAAAAAGTTTGGAAGAAATATTCCCAGGTATCCGAACAGACAACAGGTTATTGATTATCTGGAAGGTTATCAAAAGACATTTAATATCAACCCGATTTTTAATACCGAAGCAATATCCGTGAGGAAAGAAGGCGAGTTTTGGATTACCGAAACAACTCAGGAAATATACAAATCTAATTACCTGATCATGGCTACCGGGGCTTATGGTAAACCAAGGCCTATTTGCTTTAATGGCATGAAAACATTCGGGGGAAAGATCATTCACAGCTATGAATATAAATCAGGAAAAGAATTTAAAGGTCAGAAAGTCCTGGTAGTGGGTTTTGGAAATTCTGCCTGTGAAATTGCGATTGATTTATACGAAGCGGCATCATTCCCATCCATGTCTGTTCGTTCTCCTGTAAATGTGATTCCGCGGGACATACTGGGATTCCCTGTTCAGGAAATAAGCATACTATTGAGACGACTTCCTCCGCGGGTTACGGATATTATCAGCAAACCACTGATAAATTTGTACATAGGGGATATTACCAGCCTCGGACTAAAGAAAATGCCTTACGGCGTTCTCGAGGAAATCAGCAGAGACGGGAATGCACCAGTTTTAGATATCGGCACCATTCAACATATAAGACAGGGACATATAAAAATTCTTGATGATATTGATTATATCGAAGGAGATACCATTCATTTCAAGGATGGGAAAAAAGATGATTTTGATGCTATTGTTGCGTGTATCGGATATTTCAGGGATTATGCCGAAATAGTTAAGGTTGATAAGAGACGTTTTGAGGATCTGCAGGTAAGTACGGTTAAACAAAAATATTTTGGTAAAGATGGGTTGTATTTCTGCGGTTATTGGGTAAGCACGACAGGGCAGATCCGGGAAATCTCCCTGGATGCGAAAAGAATAGCAGAAGATATTCTACATAGCTCCCGGATTTCGCGGGTCCAGCCTGCTTTCTAATTTATATTCCTTTGGAGGATTTTTACCCAGCAGGTATTTTACAAAATAATCCCATCTGCGCCGGGTCATGTATAATGTATATGCACCATAGCCGTGGGTACTATTGGGAAATACGATCAGATCATAATCTTTATTCGCTTTTTCCAATGCTTCGACTACCAGCAGTGTATTTGATGGAGGTACATTATCGTCCATCAGTCCATGGGCAAGCAATAATTTTCCTCTAAGATTCTTTGCATACAACTGATTTGCCTGTGAAGCATAGTTTGATGAACCACTTGCATCTTTGTTGAGCAGACCGATATACCTTTCGCCCCAGTCATCCTCATAATTCCTGTTATCATGATTGCCCGATTCTGAAATGCCAACTTTAAAAAAATCAGGATAGGTGAACATGGCGCAGGCGGCTGCAAATCCTCCGCCCGAATGTCCCCAGATTCCTATTTTGTTCGTGTCAATATAGTTGAATCGATGTGCAAGTGCACGAATACCAGCGACCTGGTCCGGCAAGGTATTTTCCGCCATATTTCCATAATTCATATCGTGAAAAGATTTCGAACGGAGAGGGTTACTGGATCCTTCTATTTGTACGACAATAAATCCGAGTTCCGCCAGTGACTGATTATCCCCCCTGGATGCAATAAACGACCAGCTGCCAATACTTCCGCCTTGTGGTCCCGGATAAATATAATCTACGCAGGGATATTTTTTTGTTGAGTCGAATGAAGTTGGTGTGTACATCAAACCATACAGTTCCGTAGTACCATCATGTGCCATTACGGAGAAAGGAACGGGTGGCTTCCAGCCTGTTGCCAGTAATCTCGTTATATCTGTTTTTTCAAGAGTAAGAATGAGTTTCCCATCTATACTCCGGAGCAGACTTATGCCTGGTGTATCGGGTTGGGAATAATAATCTATAAAATAATTCCCGGCAGGAGATAATTTGATAATGTGATTACCCTTATCAGGCGTCAGGAGGGTTAGGTTTTTTCCATCAAAGCCGATTCTATAGAAATAAGAAAAATAAGGATTTCCCGACTCCCTGCCATTTGCAAGAAAATACAGAACCCTCTTCTTTTGATCTACCTTAATGAGTTGGGTAACCACCCAGTTTCCTTTGGTAATTTGGTTCTTCAGTTTTCCTGTTGTCACGTCATACAGATACAGATGTCCCCAGTTATCGCGTTCAGAATACCAAATTATTTCCTTTGACTCTGGCAGAAAATGCCAGTTAATGGCACCTTGTCCCGATTCAAACTGTGTATGAACATTTTCATCGAAAACTTCGCGTACGATCCCGGTATTTGCATCCGCTATCCTGAATTTTTCCCCCTGATGATTTCTTGAAGTAGAAACGAAAGCCAGTTGCGAAGCATCCGGACTCCATTCAACGTCATCAAAACTGCCGCTGCTGGCAATATCGTCGCTGAGACTGGCTCTGTGTGGATCCGGAGGTACATTTATTATTATTACTTTGGGTTCGTCCACATTTATAATTACCCGTTGAATAGTAATGATATTGGTGTCACCGGGCAGTGGATACTTCCATGATTCCAGTTTCGGATGCCCCACATTTGTAGTTACCAGGTACATATCACCTGCTGAACGTTCGTCCTGCCTGAACGTGGCGATTTTTTTTGAATCGGGGGACCATTTTAATATAGGGTTCTCGGACTTTTTCCAACCGGCATTGTCCGTTGCATAGCCAAAGTATTTAACACCATCCGTGGTAAGCTGAGATAACCTGCCTGTTTTTAAGTCTTTCACCCATAAATTGTAATCCTTGATAAAAGCTTCTTTACTACTGTCGGGCGATATGAGTGCTTTTTTATTCAAACCGCGACGAATTGAAGCGACATCACTGTTTTTTTGCTGTTCAATGGAAGGAGTAATAGTTCCTTTTTCAGCATCGACAATTATAATTTCATTTCCCTTAGATGTAAGATTCCTGTACCAGAATTTACTTCCAGACAACCAAACGGCATTAACTTCACCATGATCGATATATGGTTGTGTGTTATATCTCAGAAATTTTTCTGCATTTGCATAATCCCTGACAGTTAAAGAATCTGCATGCTGGGCCTTTACCTGAAACAAAATGATAAAAAGAAGCGGGGTGGCTATTATTTTTCTCATATGAATTAAATAAAGAAAATTAGCGATTTATGCGGAAACTATTAGTAAATAAAAAAGAATAGCTAACTTAAATAAAAAAGTTGCTTTATAGATTTACTATATTCCTTGCTATCATAACTGCATGGTCCCCGACATGCTTTTGCCAGCTATTTGATAACCCTGACCGGGCTTTTTTAGCAGCCAGTCAAAGTAACAAGCCCTTGCTGCTGATTTTTACAGGCTCTGACTGGTGTCTTCCATGCGAAAGATTGAATAAAGAAATCATGTCTGATTCCTCATTTAAAAATTTTGCCAGTCAGAGGCTGATTCTGGTCGAAGCCGATTTTCCCCAACGGACTAAACTTTCCAAAGAGCAGACCCTTTGGAATGAGAATCTGGCAGAAGAATATAATCCGGAGGGTATTTTTCCCTATCTGCTTTTATTGAAACCAGATAAAACGGTTATTACATCACTTGAATATGTTCACTATGACCCCGCTCATTTTATTGAACAGATAAACAACGCGATAACATTATCAGGAAAATGAAGGAATATACGACTGAAGCGAGACTTATGGGATCTTCCTTTCAATTCGTAGTTACAGCGGAATCAGATGAAGCAGGTCATTGTCTGTTGCTGGAATGCATACAGGAAGTAAGACGAATAGAAAAT
The DNA here is from genome assembly GCA_963730425.1 of uncultured Bacteroidota bacterium. Lineage (GTDB taxonomy): Bacteria > Bacteroidota > Bacteroidia > Chitinophagales > Chitinophagaceae > Puia. Next base: position 205,564 of record CAVSRV010000006.1, read on the forward strand.
CTGATTACAGAATTTAATGAGAATTCGGAAACGGCACGAATCAACAGTCATGCAGGGATCGGACCCATTCAGGTAAGCGACGAAGTTTACCAGTTATTAATTCGCTGTGAAAAGATATCTGAGTTAACGGAGGGGTATTTTGATATTACAACAGGAATTCTGAAAAAACTTTACAACTTCAGGAATACGGAATTTCAAATGCCTTTGCAAAAGGACATTCATAAATGCCTTGAATTGACAGGCTACAAAAAAATCAGATTTTTAAGAAATGGCAGGGTCTTTCTCGAAAGAAAGGGCATGCATATAGGTTTTGGAGCAATTGGAAAAGGTTATGCGGCCTTTAAAACCATGAAGCTTATGCAGGAAAAAGGAGTAGCGGGAGGTGTTATTAATGCGAGCGGGGATCTGTGTGCCTGGGGAACCAAGCACGATGGCACCGGATGGAAGGCAGGAATTGCGAATCCTGATAAGCCGGATGAGATTTTGCTTTGGTTGCCATTAAATGGCCTGTCTATTGCAACATCGGGGGACTATGAACAATATTTTAAATTGAATGGAGTTCGTTATTCCCATAATATTAATCCGAAGACGGGTCTGCCGGTTAGAGGGATAAAGAGCGTTTCAGTTATAAGCCCTCATGCTGAACTCAGTGATGCACTTGCAACGGCAGCGACGGTGATGGGAGTGCAGCGGGGGCTCCATTTAATAAATCAGTTACCCAAAACACATTGTATTATTGTTGATGATCAGAATCAATTGCATTTTTCTGATAATATCGAACGATCCGGAAACTTAAAAAAAATTGCCTGATGAAAATCAAAACGGGAAAACTGATCTTATTTATTTTACTATCATTTGGATCCTGCAAATCGGTAAAGCCTTATCAACGCGCGTATTTAAATGATAATGCCATGCAGATCAATAAGAAAAATATCGATAAACTTTCCTCGGACATGCACACATACAAGGAGGGCGCATCCGGAGGCGGCCGTGGTAAAAGCAGCGGTGGCTGTGGGTGCAATTAAGCCCGAAAGATGAAAAAAAAATATATCTGCTTCGGTCTTTTCACGACATCTTTTCTACACGGTGTCTCTCAGGTTAGCCTGAATCCCTATGGAATAAAAAGAATATCTAAATCTACGATCGAGTTTGTTTACTCCCAATATATAGGGAATGGCGATCATTCAGCGATTACTGGTGGACTAGGCACGGAAAAACTTATAGTATACGAACCTGAGGCAATCATAAATCACTCTATAGACTCCCTGCATTCATATTGGGTAGACGCCGGTGTGGATGTTATTACTTCTGCTTCTATGGATAATATCGATTTTGTTAAGTCATCAGCTTCATATATCAGCAAGAGGGGTTATATTATTCCGGGTTATGATGTAAAACTGAAAAATAACCACAATATCGTTGTTGGCGGGAATGGTTATTTTTCCATTGAATCAGCATACCTTTCTCTTGGGGGTGCATTGTCCATAGACATTACCAGCAAGAATAAATCAAGTGAGTTTTCTGCTGAGGTGCAGTGTTTTTTTGATGACCTGCGCTGGGGTCTTCTCAATGGTGAAAGGCCATTGCGACTCGTGTACCCGGCAGAATTGCGGTATAAGGAATGGTTTACGAATCACAAACGGAATTCTTACAATCTAAATCTGAGCTTTACACAAACGATTAACGAAAAAATGATACTTGCGCTTTTCCCGGGCATTTCTTATCAGCAGGGTCTTTTGTCAACACCCTACCACAGGGTATATTTTGCTGACAGCACCGAAAGAGTTGAGAAATTGCCGGATAAAAGATGGCTGATCCCATTGGGTATTCAATTAAATTCATTTATCCTTGACCGTTATATTTTAAGTTTATACTATCGCTTTTACCATGATAATTTCGGGATTACAGCGCATACAATAGAAGCAGATCTCACTGCAAAGTTATCATCCAGGTTTTCCCTGACACCCACATTCAGGTTTTATACACAAAAAGGAAGTTCCTATTTCAAACCATACTTTGAATTGGATCCGAATCAACCCTTCTATACATCCAATTATGCTTTATCATCATTTAATAGTTATGAGACAGGCATAAATGCGAGGTTGGCCATTCTGGCCAAACAAAAAGCGAAACTATATTTTGATGCAATATGGCTTCGGTACAGTTATTACAAACGCACGGATGGCCTGTATGGAAATATCATCACGTTGGTGCTGGATTTTATATCAGACAATAATATTAAAAAACATTAAAATCGCCCGTATATGAGCAGTACATTAAACGACCTTTCAAAGCAGCATCAGCTCATTTCAAACCTTTTTAAAATTCCTGAGGCAAAATCGGCATGGGAGCAATACAAATTGTCGAAGGAACAGCTGGAAATGTTTGAAGAATATGGTTATATCAGTGACTTAAAATTATTGGAAGAATGGCAGGTCGAAAAACTCAATAAAGAATTAGCAGAAATTGCTGATCCTGCACATCCGGCGCATGAGTTGTTTTATGAGTTTCATAGCAACGAATCATCTGATCCCAATGCCGTTCTATTTCATGCACTGGGTGCATGGCGTATTTCTGAAGGTTTTCACGACACAATATGGAATCCGGCATTCACTATGGCTGCCAGCCAGATTCTGGGCAATAGAGCGATTCGATTCTGGCATGATCAGTTATTTTGTAAACCAGCTTATCATGGTGGTGTGGTAGCATGGCACCAGGATTATTCTTATTGGACCAGGACAGTTCCATTGCAGCATCTGACCTGCTGGGTAGCGCTGGACGATGCCACAACAGAAAATGGCTGTCTTTATTATGTTCCTAAAAGCCATCGTTGGGGTTTACTGGAAAAACCAGATCTGGCAGGAGACATGGAGGGGTTGATAAAATATCTTACTGATCAGCAGGTAGCTGAATTTAAACCTGTTCCCATTGAATTGAAAAAGGGGTATGCCACATTTCATCACCCATTAATGGTCCATGGATCCTTTGCAAACAAATCCAATAAAACAAGACGCGCATTTGTACTGAATATATTTACAGACGGAACGGAATCTAACACCGATGAAGTATTGCTGAATGGTGTACCGGCAATAAAGAAAGGCAGTAAAATGGAAGGGCAGTTTTTCCCATTGATTTTTACCCCTGAATGAAGTAATCAATAATCAAAAATTCCCCCGAAGAGGTCAGAAATTAGAAACTAAATAACTGAAATGAAACTTTAACTTATCATTCAGGAATTTCTATATTCATAATAGTTTGACAATGAACTTATATTCAGGAAATAATTATTTGAGTGCTGGCAAATGAAGGCATGTGTTTTGCATTGGGATGTGAGATAATTCACTGGGATGGCTATGCGAATCATGTTCTTTATTCTTGTATTGGGTTTATTATTGAATTCTAAATCTGCCGATGATTATCTTTCAGAAGGTCAGGAACTTAGTTCCGCCGGAAATTTCAAAGCGGCCATTTTGGTCTTTGAAAATGCGATAAATAAGAATCCATTTCTGAAGGATGCCTATATTCAATTAGGTCTCTGTCGTGAGAACCTGAACCAGGAAGATTCTGCAATAAAGACTTATGCGAAATTAATTCGGCTGTATCCTGATAATACGGCTTCCTACTATTACTCGGGGATTTGCAAATACAAACAGAAAAAATTTGATGAAGCTATAGCGTTATTTAATAAAGCCATTGATACCAAAGGCGGTTTCAATTCCGGAGACACAACAAGCATTCAGGCTCTTCTTAATTTACACAAGGATAATTTTGAAAGTGAATCGGCTGAAATGGATATTCCTGTCTGCGATATATTGTACGACAGGGCAATGGCCTACTACCAGACAGGACAATTAAAAAATGCCTGCCGAGATTTTACCAATTGTATTTTTCAAAAATACAATACCGGATCAAGCTATTATATGTTGAGACTTTGCAGACATTTAAAAGGGAATGGGAGATATGCAAAACAGGCATTTCTTACAACTTCAAAACTTGGCGTTAGTATGAGCGGAAAACAATTAAAAACAATGGTGAATTGATCACCCTGTTTGCCAATAGACTCATCTGCCGTTTGACCGTAGTACGGTTATTTCTTTCTTTTCACGGTCATCGTATGTCTTTTTTACAATATAGTGCCATTGCTTTTCTGACACATCCACAAAAAAGATTTCGCCGGTCTTATGTTTTGCAACCGCATCCTGGAATTCTTTAGGCATCATTTCTATCCCGAAAAACCACCCGGTGTCGCCATGCGTGGTATTGCCATCCATAGTGTACTGGTCAGAGAGCTGTTCGAACGAAGCTCCGCCTGACGCTTTTTGTACAATGATTTTCCGGAGACTGTCGACTTCGGTTACCGATAATGTCGATCCGTCCAGGAAAATATAACTTGCCCGGTAGTCGACTGTATCTGATGCTTCCAAGACCTTATAAGTGACATAGCCGACAGAAAAGATGTCGCCCTTATTTTGTCTCAATAATCTCTTATCAATAAGAGTCGAATCTTTAGTGTTGGTAAGATGCAGTAAAACTGGCTTGAGTGTCGCGTTCGCAGCTATATATTGCTGTGCCTGATCGACCGTTACAATTTTTTGAAATTGTTCGGTCACTGTCAATTGTGCGAATATGGGCGCCGAAATGAGCAGGAATAAACCCACAAGACTATTTTTCATATTATTTTTTTTTGCCTGGTACTTCTGATATAAATGCCTTCATTTCATGTTTGAATAACACCAGACTTCCTTTATGAAGATACTGTATTTTCATAGTATTCAGACAGCTATGATCGTTATGAAATGCCTTAATCAAACGTTAAACTGTCCTCTTTTATATGCTTCAATCAGTTACATTTATATACATGTTGTCCTTCTTGTTTACATCCGGAACGTACAAACTTCCAAGATTCATTTTTACAACTTTTTTAGGAGTGGAAAAACTTAACTGAATAAAACGGTTGCCTTTTTGCCAGCATGAAATATCGCGATGAATCTTTTGACTGGTACTGTCCTGAAAAAAAATAGTCAAATCCACTGGTACCGGCTTTGTCCCCACGCTTTCTATCGTAACCTGATAGTCAGATCCCAGTTTCTTTACGGGTCCTATGGCAAGATCCGGATATCCATCCTCATAAAACCAGCGTTTCCAAAACCAGTCGATATTTTTTCCTGATCCTGCATTCATTGAATAAAAAAAGTCAAGAGGTACGGGGTGTTTTCCATTCCAATGACTGATGTAATAATGCAGCCCCCTAAAGAACGCATCATCTCCCAGCATGTCTTTTACATACAAATATCCCAGCCCAGGTTTCGGATAGGAATTCAAAAAGGAGGATATCCCATTAATTTGAGTAGTTAATGAAATGATTGGTGCGTCCACTTCCTTGCCTGCAAATCTGTTATAGCCATCCATACCATAGTCATCATTAATGGTTGAATCCATCATTCCCGACAATAACCATTCCCCAATAGTTGCCCAACCTTCGTCCATCCACCCATATTTAGTTTCATTTGTTCCCATGTAAAATGGAAACATCGTATGAAAGATTTCATGTTCCGTAAGCAAAATAGATTGAACACGGTTTTCTAATGGATTATCATTAACCATCATTGGGTATTCCATCTGGTCGAGTCCGTCAAATACTGTTTCATGCGGATATGGATAAGGCCATTTCGGAAAGCGGTAGCTCATGAGTTCGACGGTATTACGTGCAAAATCAATTACTTCGCGAAAGTCTTTGTGGTATGGATTGAAAACAGCATCCACACGGGTTCTTCGCTTACTTACAGAATCTACTACTATACTGGAAGAATTCCACAGATAGTGATTGCTCGTTGCAAATACAAAATCCGTCACATGGTCTGCCTCAAATTTCCAGATATTGAAGGGTTTGTGAAGCGTAATATTACCGGTTGCCAGATCACTGCTGTCAATAATTTTTATTTTGTCGTTGACAATTTCCGCCTGAGCTATGCGGTCGATATATTTCCGGTTTAATACTTCCTCATCGTTTTTCAAATTACCCGTTGCCCAAACCACATAATTATCAGGAACGGTGATGGAAACACTAAAATGACAGAAATCATTATAAAACTCCTGGGAGCCCAGATAAGGGTAGTTATTCCATCCGTCAATATCATCATACACTGCGATCCTCGGGAAAAAGTAGGCAATAAAAAAAGCGCTACTGTCAATAGCTCCAGTACGAATATGAGAACCCATATTCAACGTATAAGAGAAATCCAACGAAACCTGAAGGGAATGGCCCGGCAGCAATTTTGTTATTGGTATTTTCAAATTTGTTCCTGCCGGAATAGTTTTTACGGAATGACTTACCTGGTTAATCATCATGTTAGTCAGCGACACGCCATTAGATAAATCTTCAGGCTTGATCTGCATATCACGCTCGGCTCCTTTTTGGTAAATATTGGGATAAAGTTTAAAAACAAGCTGACTCAGAGAATCCGTACTGTTATTATAATAAGTAATTTTCTCCGAACCTTTTACCAGTCTTGTGCCAGGATCGAAACTGACCTGGATGTCATAATCACCTTTATTTTGCCAGTATTTATCTCCGGGTATTCCTTTGGTTGTCCTGGTACCTTTTAGGATTGCCTGCCTGATATTTAAAGGTATCGGAAGTGTATCTTGAGTTAATCCCTTATTAGTAACTGATAATAGACTTATTATAAATAGAAAAGAAATATACTTCATTCCCAAATCTACTATGTTTTATTAATTATCCTCTCTTAGCATTTTACTGTCTTTTTCTTTTTCCCTAGTACACCTCTGGCTTTTGATTTTAAAATATAAGCAACAGCGTCGGGAACCTTACACGCGGTTCCATTCATGTCAACAGTTACCACTCCGATTTTTTTTGCTGCAGTCATTGCATCCTCTGTTAAAGCAGTTACATATGTACCCGTGGCGATAATAAAACCATTCATGGTATGACGGACACGGTTTTTTGCGGTCGCAATATTTCTCACGACTCTTGTCATAAGTGATTTCAATGCTGAAATATCCAGATCAGAGTCATCTTTCAAAGAAACCAGCATAGACAATGTGGACCAACCTGCTGCTGCAATATGTTCCTCAGCAGCATCGATCCAAATCAGTGCGAGATTAAATCCATGATCACTTTCTGCAGCTACCCAGGGAACCGTATACTCACTGATATTATTGGAAACAGCCTGCCGTACCCATGTCTGAAGATCTGCAGTGGTCATTTTTTTATCATCAGTAATCAGTCCTGCGAGATACATGGCATCTGCATTTCCGGTGGCATAGAGGTCTTTTGCCAATTGATAATCCTTTTTGATTTTCTTTTGAATAACCTTTAAATGCTCCACTTTTACGCCAAAAAACGGCTCCCTGACGCCGTGTTTCAGAAGGATCTTCTTTATACTTTCTGAACCCTTTGATTTAAGTTCAGCCATGATAACCTGTACTGTCACGATGGTTAGGTTTTCCCTAATTTAGTCAAAAAAAGAATACCTACATATCGGCTCGCAGTACATTTTATCTGATCGATTCATTCTAATCACCCTTTCTGGGGGTACTCAACTTACCGCTTGTCATAATTGACTTTTATCCCGAAGAAACTTATCAGAACTTGACACAGGATCTGCCTCCGGATTATTGCGAAACATGATATGAAGATATCTTATGTCTTCTATCGTGCACATGGGAATCACAATTAAATAATCTTAAAATTATTTATCCATGTTTCGCAATTATTTATTAATCGCTCTTCGCAATTTCAAGCGCCAGAAACTCTTTTCCTTATTAAATATCTTCGGACTTGCACTTGGCCTGGCAAGTGCGATTCTCATATTCCTGTACGTAAGTGATGAGCTGAGGTATGATACCATGCAGCCTTATTTTAAAGATACTTATCGTATCGGATGCACTTTTACAAATCCGGATGGTCAGCATTTTGATAACACTGTTTCACCAGGTTTTTTTATGCGTTATCTAAAGGATAATCGAAGCGAGGTTCTTTATACATGCCGCATTGACAATATCGGATATCCCACCTCACTCAATTTTAAGCCGAAAGATAAGATTGCGCTAACGGAAAAGATAGTATGGGCCGAGCCCGGCTTTGACAAAGTGCTTTATTTCAATCTGCTCAAAGGGAGCAGGGAAAAAATATTCAGCAGTTACAATAGCATCGTAATAAGCGAAACCGGCGCACGAAATTTATTCGGTCAGGAAGATCCTATGGGGAAAGTTATTTCTTTAAAACATTTATTTGCCACCAATGGACGTGAAATTGATGTAGTTGTTACAGGAGTTTATAAGGACTATCCGGCGAATTCTCATTTTAAACCCGACTACATAATCAATATGAATGCCCTGCATAGTATTTATGGTGAGCATTTTGCTGATTACCAGGAAGGAACCCAGTTTGGTCAGTTCACTGAATTTTTTGAAAATTATGTGGTATTGAAACCCGGAGCAGATATAAAACCAATTATTGCGGTTTTGAATAAACTGGCGAATCAAATGCTTCAATCCAGTCCGGGAGCTGCACCCACTGGTACAAAATTCAGCAGTTTTTCTATCAAACTTGGGGACATCCATTTCGATTCAAAAAATTTATGGGAGGACAATTCCAATACGCATGGTGACAGGGTTTACCTCACCATTTTCAGCGTCATTGCAATCATGATCATGATTATAGCCTGTATAAATTATACAAACCTGGCTACTGCCCGTTCTGTGAAAAGGGCTAAAGAAGTTGGCCTGCGCAAATCCTTTGGAAGTTTGCGTTATGAAATAGCAACCCAGTTTTTTCTCGAATCTTTTTTGATGACAATATGTGCCCTGGCAATGTCCATACTGTTGGTATTTTTATTTCTCCATTCATTTAACCAGGTTGCACACAAATCATTTTCCATGGGATCATTATTGGATCCTTATATGATTGCGGTTGTCGGGTCTATTATACTCTTCATGACTTTTGTTGCAGGTTTTTATCCGGCGCTGTATTTATCTGCCTTTCAACCGGTGAAAGTATTAAAGGGGCAGATCATAAAAGGAAAGGGGGCAGAATTCTTAAGGAAAACGCTGGTAACTATTCAATATACTGTTTCTCTGGGTTTGGTCATTTATACTTTAATTGTCATACAACAAATGGATCAGCTGAAAACGACCAAATTGAATGAGCAGGGCAGTCAGTTGCTTGCCATCAGGTTCGGAGGAATCGCCCAGCAGGAAAGATTTGAGACATTTAAACGTTCAGTGTTGGAGGATCCGCAGATTGAGCATGTAACCATGGCAAATCATTTACCCAGGCTGGATTATTTTGGATTTATTGGTCACACGTATAAGTTCCCGGCATTGGCCGATAAAGATTTACAATGGAACCAGCTGAGTGTGGAATTTGATTTCCCTAAAACTTTTCATCTTGAGTTTATTGCCGGCCGCGATTTTCAATTGGGCAACCTGAATGATAGCAATTCTCTTATTTTAAATGAAGCCGCTGTACAGGCATTGAATAAGCCTGTAAATGATGTGATGGGCACCATGGTTAAGGATACCAGAGATAGTAGCCATCTCTATCGTGTGATTGGTGTAGTGAAAAACTTTCCATTCCGGTCTATGCACCAGCCCATTGAGCCATTGGTTTTAAATCCACATCTTGACTTTATTGATAAGATCACTTATATAAAATTACCTGTTGGAAAGTTTCAGGAGAAAATTGCTGCAATAGAAAAGAAGTGGAAAGCCGCCTTTCCGGGTGCGGGATTCGACCACTGGTTTGTAAGCGATGAGTTTAACAGGATGTACCAGGTTGAGAGTACGATATCTTCACTTGCGAAAACTTTTGCGGTCCTTGCGATAATAATTACTATTATGGGTGTGTTGAGTCTGGCATCGTATACTGCGGAACAACGTACTAAAGAAATTGGAATCCGAAAAGTGCTGGGAGCCGGTAACAGGCAGGTGGTCACATTATTCGCATCTGTATTCATAAAAATATTCATTGTGGCGAGTCTGATTGCCATCCCGGTCTCCTGGTTGCTGGCATACAAATGGCTGCAGGGATTTGTATACCGCGTTACGATCAGCCCCCTTATTTTCATTAGCAGTCTTCTGGGACTTTTGTTTGTTACTTTAATAACAGTAAGCTATGAAATATGGAAATCCGCAAAGGCTAATCCTGTTTCCGCTTTACGAACGGAATAATACATTTAATGGGTTACAAAGTTTACGGCTGATACAACCTTTTCGCTTATTTTAGAGTCAGGTAAGAAAATTTTAAATGAGAAAGATTCTTGTGGTGGTAATAGTGCTTTGGTCATCTATGGCCTGTAATAAAGACTCCCAGGGGGGTTCGGGTATCGTGGGAAAATGGAAGCTGTCCTCCATATTTATCCAAACTTCACAAATTTCGGGACCTGCAAGCTGGCATTCAACTGACTCGCTGCCCGCCAGTTTTATTCAATTTAATAAGGACGGCACACTTACCATGTCACCATACGTTTCATATTTATATAATAATGCGGATCGTTACCAGGTTACCGGAGACAGCACCCTGACTTTTTTCGAAACAAATGGAACAACACCAGCAACATATATTATATCAGATACTTTGTTAACCATAAATCCGGGTTGTATCGAAGGTTGCGCAGAAAAATTCATTCTGGTTCAATGAAGGGTATTCCGTATTTGAAATGATCGCCTCCCGGGCAGGCGCTTTAAATCTGACACATTTATTCAGCCAGGAATTTGTTTACAAGGTATTCCCATTCTTCATTTATCGTATTTGCAGGCATGCGGGACCCGGCTCTTTCATACCAGTAACGTGCATTTGAAAGATCACCTTCCTGCCGGTGTAAAAATGCATGTATAAGCGAGGAAGAATTATCATTCATTTCCTGAACTATATTGTGGGCCCTTTCCCAGTCACCTTTTCCGGCATACCATAATGCTTCTTCATATAGAGAAAGCTCATCTGGTGGTGCCTTGAACGAGAGTGAATTATTAAATTCGGCGAATGTTCTTATTTTCATGGTAATGTCTCTGCAATATTTCCGCCTCTTCCCCTGGAATCGAAGGCTCTGAACTTTATTCCTTTCCCATCATCTTTTATGGGGTCTTTATATATGCTGCTCTGTGAATCGGGATCTTTTCCATCCAAAGTATATCGGATAAGCATACCCGGGAACTGGAGGTTAGCGGCATAAAGGCCGTTTTCAAGGATCAGTCCGGGTTTCGGAATCCTATATCCATAGCCACCCTGGTAATAATCCAACATCGGAAGTTCTCTCTTTCCTACAACATTTAAAAAGGATGACCAGGCCTCATCGTAAAGTAGTCTGCTCAAGCTTGTATCGCGCACAGTTGCCCATTCAGGATCTTTGGCCCAGGCTCTTTCCGCAAAGGCAAGCAGGCGTGGAAGTAACATATACTCAAATCTTTCCTTCGTTTTTATATTTTCTCCCCAGACGGCGCTTTGCAATCCTACAATATTGGTTTTGCCATAATCAGTGAGTCTTTGTTTGCCGATAAAAATATTTCTGTTCAGTGGGAGCCCGTCTTTATCTACTGTTGAATTTTTAAAATAATCGAAGGGAATAAAAGAATATGGTTTATCAATATCCGTGAATGCTCCCCAGTAATATCCCGGCTCATCGAAAGATTTATAATGAGCCATATCAAAATAGAGATTCGTTACGCAGGTGAGCACGACTTTATATCCTCCATTAGCGAGTTTGTATGCAAGATCTTCATTTCCCCCGCCGAGTGTATTGTTCCATACTTCTGTTTGCAAATGCTCAGGTTCAAAATCGGGGTTAGGCAAATACATGTAATTACCATCCAGCATGGTTTTACGCAATCCCATTTCTTCCCAGCCGGAGAGATATAGCCCCCTGGCTTTTACCAGTTGATTCACCCGGCTATAGAAATAATACCAGAGGTCACTGGTGTTTTGAAGCTCCGGATGAGCTGCTTTTAAAGTCAACCATGCTGGAGATTTTTCCCATACATGTTCAGGTACTTCGTCACCGCCGAAATGAATGCTTTTTAATGGAACACCAGCTTCTTTATAAATATCTACTATATCATTGATGACTGTTTCAATAAAATTATAAGTTGATGGCAGGGATGGATCCATGATATTATCATTCCAATATTGATTTGAACTATATTTTGACTGATCACCCGGATCATAAAGGAGGTAGCGTTTTGCATCTTCCTGCCTGCCCGCTTTCATTAATCTTTCATAACGTGCGTTCATAGATTTAATGGCAGCCCTTGCATGCCCGGGTGTTTCAATTTCAGGTAAGACCTGTATATGACGGTCATTGGCATAACGCAGGATCTCAATAAAGTCTGCCCTGGTATAAAACCCGGATCCTGGAGCCATACTGGTGTCTGGTCCTGAACCATGAGAGGGAGGTAAAAATGATTTACTGTCGAGTGTGTGTCCGCGGTGTGAGCCAACTTCAGTCAGTTCAGGGAGTGAAGGTAATTCAAGCCTCCACCCTTCATCTTCTGTAAGATGGAAATGGAAAACATTTAATTTATAAAGAGCCATCAGGTCCAGTAATTTCAACACTTCCTTTTTGGGTTGGAAATTCCTGCCTACGTCCAGCATAAACGCCCGGTAGCCAAATCGTGGTTCATCTTTGACGATGACTGTCGGTATCTGAATTGACTTATGGGGTTTGGCCCAGGTATCAGGGGGAATTAAAGTTTTGAGAGATTGAATACCGTAAAATATGCCGGCCGAAGTGGTAGCGCGAATAGAAATCGAATTTGTTTTTACTTCCAGTTCATATCCTTCGGAAGTCAGGCTGTCCTTATACTCCAGGCTGATGGTATTGCCCGATGTTTCCGCAATGATATTCCTGCCCAGAAGAGATTCCAAAGTTGTTATCAATCCTTCTTTTTCTTTTTTGAATCTTTCATCTGAAACGAAACGGATATTATTTTTCAAATCAAAATAGCCGGCAGTTTCCAGATAAGACAGGGGGGTGGGAAATATTTTAGTCAGATGTTCCGCAGATATATCCCTGATTATTTTATTCTGGTCGTAAATAATTGCCGGCGTTACCAAACCTTTGTAGTTAGGTTTAAAGGGGTGAATAATAACTGGCCCCATTGTAAATCCTTTGCCTGGCATTGCATCCCAGACCAAATAAAATCCTTCAGGTCCATCGGTGATGTTCACCACCGGTTCTTCAGCTACGAATTCGATGCGAACAGAAGCACCGGGTTTTAATGTTGGAAAACCGTCTGACGGAGTGAGACTGAACAGATCGCCGTTCATCAGATCGATCCTTGCATTAACGGTCAAGGTTGACGGAGCAATTAATCTGGCTGAATTGAAATACATTTTCCAGCCTTTGCCCGGAAATTCAATCGCACTATTATTAGTTATAGTGACAGCATTCAGGGATACCGGTCTGTTCTGATAGTCATTCTGCATTGTTTCCCAATGAATACTCAGATCTTTTACCGGGAAAACAGGTTCACTATTACTCTGCGCGATGGTTGTTTTAAAAGGAGAGATTAAAAGTAAAATTAAAAAAAAACGATACATCGGAATCTTATTGATTGTGTGGTTGAAGATAGATCAAAAAATTCGGGTATCGTAGTTAGCGACTATTGACTCAAATTGATTTAATTTTATAAAAACCTAAAATATTATTTATGAAAAAATACATTACCGAGTTTATCGGAACATTTTTCCTGGTACTAACCATTGGAATGGTTGTAGTTGGAGGAAAGGGCGATTTCGCACCTCTTGCGATAGGCTCTGCACTGATGGTAATGATTTTTGCCGGTGGTCATATTTCCGGCGCTCATTATAATCCTGCAGTAACGCTCGCTGTTCTGCTGCGTGGTAAAATATCCGTCACCGATGCAATTGCCTACATGATAGTGCAGGTATCGGGTGCAGTTATAGCTTCCGTTGTTGTAATGTTTTTATTGAACGAAAAGGTCCCTGAAATGGCTGTAGAAATGACTAATTCTACCAAAGGGCTGCTCGCTGAATTCCTGGGCACTTTTGCCTTAGCATATGTAGTCCTGAATGTTGCCACAGCAAAAGGCACAACTGGCAATAGTTTTTATGGACTGGCAATCGGATTCACAGTTTTAACGATGGCGTTCGCATTTGGCGCTGTATCAGGCGGAGCATTTAATCCGGCAGTGGCAGTTGGTATATCAATACTCAAATTGACTTCATGGAACAGCATTTGGGTGTATCTGCTCGGATGTTTTGGCGGAGCTGCCGTAGCGGCCCTGGTATTCAGGATCTGTAATCCGGATGACAAATAAATTTGTCCTTATAAATACTATAAGCCAGCATCTGCAAAGGGTTTATTAATGGAAATAGCGGGCTGCGAGAACCATTTTGGACCTTCTTCTGTCATGTATACACAGTCTTCCATGCGAATACCAAATTCGCCAGGAATAGAAATAGTTGGTTCAATGCTGAAGCACATTCCCGCCTGTAATTTTTGTTGATTTCCTTTTACTATATTCCCCCACTCATGCCCGTCCATTCCAATGCCATGCCCCGTACGGTGCGGTAAGCCCGGAAGTTTGTATCCCGGTCCGAAACCAGCGTCGGTGATAACTTTGCGTGCAGCTGCATCTACCTGTTCACACGCTATTCCTATTCCGGCAGCAGCAAAACCTGCAGACTGCGCCTTTTGTTCGAGATTCCAGATATCCAGTTGTCGTTTTGTGGGTTCAGCACCAAATACTATTGTTCTGGTGATATCGGAACAATATCCTTCCACTTTACAGCCGCAATCCATCAGCACGATATCCCCTTTTTTTAGTAGTTGTGGTTTTATGCTACCATGTGGCAGAGCGGAAGAGATTCCGAAAAGAATCAGGGCAAAGTCAGGAGTGGCTCCCATCTGTCTATGGGCTTTGTTTATAATTGCTGAGATTTCGGATGGGGAAATGCCTTCTTTCAGATTGCTGATTCCAATTTTGATTGCGGCAACAGTTATATCGGTGGCCTTTTGCATCAACGCCAGTTCAGCGGCTGATTTTATTATCCGGCATGGAATGGTAACCGGATCGCCACTCACATATTCCATCGTGGATCCTGCTCTTCTGATTCCGTCAAAAATAAAAAAGCGAAGTTGTTCCTCGATACCAATTTTGCCTGAAGTAATGTCTGCATCAATAAAAGCGCGTACGATTTGTTCGTAAGGACTTTCATCTTCCTGCCAGACATAAACTTTATTACCAATGGTTATCAGTTCACGGAAGCGGGGTTCTTCAAATCCGGGGCATACATATACAATTTCGCCCTCAGCGGGAATGATGGCCACCATGGTTCTTTCGCTGGGCCACCAGGAGATACCGGTAAAATATTCCATCGATGTACCGCCTTCTATAATAAGCGCTCTGATTCTGTTTTGAGTCATTAAACGCTGGGCTTTAGCTACTCTTACCTTCCTTTCTTCCGGAGAGATGGGAACGATATTACCGGTCATAGAATGCAGGGTTTTAATTCCCTCAGCTTTATTTTCGCTGGAATTTCCGAAAGCCGTAAATCCGGCAGTTACGGTTGATCCGGCTGCCAACGTGGAAAGCTGAATGAAATTTCTTCTTTTGAGGTTCAAAAAAATGATTTTGATATTTAAATTCTATTACCCGCTGAAGGTAATATATTTTCAAGCCTTTATATATCTTTAGGTATCCGGGAAAAATATAAAATAGGGAGGATATATGACGAGTGATTTTATTTCAGAAATTGCCAATCTTGCACTGGCCCTGTCATTTATCGTGGGTCTCATATTTGGTATTGTCCAGGTACGGGCTGCCGCACGTGATCGTCGTGAACGCCTCACCCTTGAAACCCTGAGGGAATTTCAAACGCGTGAATTTGTAGAACTTCTGCATTATATTTCCTTCCACGATCTACCTTCTAACCGTGAAGGAATGATGGCGCTTCCTGCAAATGAAAGGACATTACTTATTCAGTTCGGGCAGGAAATGGAATCGCTTGGTATACTTGTAGCGGAACGGCTTATTAATATAGACCTGGTGGATAAAACGCTTGGTTCATTTGTCACGACTTCCTGGGAGAAATACAAAGACATGTTTTTGGATATTCGTGAGAAACAACCCGATCCTTTTCTGGGTGAGTATTTTCAATGGCTCGCTGAACAAATCGATGAACGGATGAAGATTAAACCACGAGAACCATTTTATAAAACGCGAAAATCCACTCTTCACTGGAAATAAATATTTGCGTTTATTGCAAACTGCCAATCTATCTGAATACACATTTTCATATATATCAAATAATTTATAGATTTATTCGTAACTTGGTGTAAAGGATTTTTAAACGTAAAACTTGTTTTATGAAAAGGTATTTATTGCTGATTGGATTGTTTTTCACTTTTACAGCCTTCGCAGCTGATAAAGGTACCTGGACCGGATATATTAGTGATTCTCACTGCGGTGCTAAAGGAAACAATGACGGACATGCCGCCTGTGCAAAAAAATGCATTAAGGAAGGATACGCTCCCGTGTTTGTTGTTGGTGATAAAGTTTATACAATCACTGATCCCAAAAAAGTTTCCAGTTATATAGGTGATAAAGTAACGATTACCGGAACTATTACCGGAGATGCCATAGATATCGAAAAAGTCAGCAAATAGTTCGTCCAGGCTATTTTGAATTCCTGGCACATTAACAAATTCTCATTGAAAAGTGGATTGACTTTCTCAAAGGAATATTTTATTATCTATTCGGTTCGTCTGTCTGCACAGTTTGCCTTTTTCACTCTCTTTTTTTTCATAAACAAGCTAAAGGCACAGGATCCCGGTGAATTCAGGATAATACATTTTACGACTTCACACAGTTCTTTTCCGGATACCGGCAGAATCAGCGGGCATCTTTACGACAGTGTTCTTTACACAAATGCCGAACACTATAGTGATAGTTCAGTTTTGCTGGTTATACCAAAACAATTTCAGAAGACCAACAAGGTTGACCTGGTATTCTGGTTCCACGGATGGCGAAACAATATTGATACTGCTGCAGATTTTTATAAACTTTCAAAGCAGTTCGTTGCTTCAAAGCGCAATGCCATACTGGTGTTGTCGGAAACTGCAAGGAATGCTCCAGACAGCTATGGTGGTAAGCTGGAACAACCGGGTATGTTCAGGGCCCTTGTAAATGATGTTATGAATGAATTGGAAAAAAGAGGTGTTGTTTCTCCAGATGCAAAATCGTCCCACATTTTGCTGGCGGGTCATAGCGGTGCATTCAGGGTAATCGCATATATTCTTCAAAATGGCCAGGTGGCCGTCCAGGAGGTATTTTTATTTGATGCATTGTATAGCCAGCTGGATAAATATTTAAACTGGATTTATCAGGATCAGTCAAACCATTTTGTGCATTGGTTTACCAATCATGGCGGTGGTACCGACGAGATGAGTGATACTATGATGGTTCAGCTGAAAGAACATCATAGCGAGTATACACTTGTCGAGGAAGGAGCTATAAATTCAGAAGTAATCAGAAATAACAGGATACTTTTTGTGCATAGTCTGAGGGAACATAATGTCATCATAAACGACCCGGATGATTTCCAGCTATTGCTGGAAAATAGTTTTATACTATTGCCTTATTCAGGAAAATGAAGTATGGATCCGGCCAATAGGGCCTTAGTCAATATTGTAAAAAATGAAAATCGTTATAAAAGATAATCCTGCTAAATTGGGAAGGGCAGCAGGAAGCACTGCAGCGCGGATAATCAGAAGGGCAATGGAAGAAAGAGGAGAAGCAAATCTTATTCTTGCTACCGGAACAAGCCAGTTTGAAACCCTGAACCAACTTACAACAGAAGAAATCAACTGGGGCGGGGTAATCATGTTTCATTTGGACGAATATATTGGATTACCGGGTTCCTCGCCTGCAGGTTTCGGGAGGTACCTGAAAGAAAGATTTATTGATAAAGTAGGTCCTTTAAAAGGAATAAATTTAATAAACGGTGAAAGAGAACCTCTGGATGAATGCAGACGCTTAAGAGAAATCATATCGAAAACATATATTGATCTTGCTCTTGTTGGAATTGGTGAAAATGGGCATCTGGGATTCAATGACCCACCTGCTGATTTTGAAACGGAAGAACCATTTATTGTTGTCGATCTTGATGAAAAATGCAGGAAGCAGCAATTTGGAGAAGGATGGTTCAAATCGATCAGTGATGTTCCCAATAAAGCTATTACCATGTCTGTAAAACAAATTATGAAATCCGGACAGATTATTTGTTCGGTGCCTGAGAGCAGAAAAGCAATGGCTGTAAAGGACTGCTTTGAAAGGCCCGTATCCAATTTGTTTCCAGCCAGTATCCTGCGAACTCATAATAACTGTATTTGTTTTCTTGATAAATTATCTTCGGCTTTGCTGAATAATCCTGAGAATTAATAAGACTTTATAATAACCGGAATCGGGTGGATATAAAAAAATCGCTGATCAAAATCAGCAATGGCCAGGTAATTACTCCGGACCGGATCATTCCGAATGGTTCAGTACTTGTTAGTGAGGGTATAATTACTGCTGTTGCGGATCATGATCTGATTATACCCGGGGCAGTCACGCTTGACGCGGGTGGCCGGTTCATTTCTCCGGGTTTTATTGATATTCATGTTCATGGCGGCGGGGGGCACGATTTCATGGACAATACAGTAGATGCCTTTCTTGAAATTGCCAGAATACATGCAAGGTTCGGAACCACGGCAATGTATCCCACTACACTCACAGGATCTACCGATGACATCGTAAAGACGCTTGAGACTTTCGAGGAAGCATTACTTCTAAACAGGAACGGGGCTCAATTTATGGGTGTTCATCTTGAAGGACCTTATTTCGCTATGAAGCAGCGAGGTGCGCAGGACCCAAAATGGATACGTAATCCTGATCCACGGGAATATGAATACATACTGTCAAAATCTAATTCAATCAAACGCTGGAGTGCGGCTCCAGAATTGAATGGAGCCATTTCATTTGGCAGGTATATAAGATCCAGGGGGATCATCGTCTCACTGGCACATACAGACGCTATTTACGAAGAAGTAATAGAAGCCTTTCAGAATGGTTACACACTTGCTACACATTTATATTCCGGTATGTCAGGTGTGACACGCAGAAATGCATTCCGATATGCAGGTGTTATCGAAAGTGCATTCATTATAGATGAAATGGATGTAGAGATTATTGCGGATGGTATACACCTTCCTGCACCTTTGCTGAAACTAATATTTAAAATCAAAGGACCTGGTAAGATTGCTCTTATCACAGACGCTATGCGTGCGGCAGCAATGCCGCCGGGTGAAAGTGTAATCGGCAATTTACATACAGGACTCAAAGTAATTGTAGAAGATGGTGTATCGAAGCTGCCTGACAGGAGTTCTTTTGCCGGAAGTGTCGCGACCGCTGATCGGCTTGTCAGAACAATGATCAATATAGCCGGTGTATCTTTAACCGACGCGATTAGAATGATAACGCAGACTCCTGCATCCATCATGAATATTTCAGAACGTAAAGGTTCACTAACTGTCGGAAAAGATGCTGATATTGTAATCTTCGATGAAAATATTTCTATTCACACTACCATGGTCAAAGGGAAGGTTATTTATCAGGTGCCGGAGTAGCTATTGGTTATTTATAGATAGTATAATTATTCAACATTCAAATTCATGCGGGAAAATTCATTGCCAATTTCAAAACGCCCGGTCGATATTGCAATCATTATTTTCTTTATTATCAACCTTTTCTTCATTACGTATAGCGTTGACCTGGAGCAACTCGTAATCTCTGATCCCAACCATTTTCGTTATCCTGCGTGGCCGCCTTCAAAACTTGTTGATCTGGTACACTGGTATGGCCGGAATTTTGATCCTGTATTAATGGCGAGACCTGCATGGTGGCGCGCTACCATCTGGATAGATTCGATTTTTTTTGGTCCCTTTTATGTAATAGCCATATACGCATACTTAAAAGGAAGGAATTGGATACGATTCGGAAGTATTATCTGGGCCGCTGTTATGCTTACAAATGTGACAATAATATTATTTGAAGAGGTTAACGGAGAGCATGCTTCACCCCGGTTATCACGTGTTTTTCTGTCAAATGCGGCCTGGATCATTTTCCCATTGATAGTTTTATACAGGATGTGGCGGTCGGTACGGCCTTTTGCAGTCAGATTAAACAGGCAGGAGAACTAAAATCTATGAATATTAAGGAAAAGTATGGTCCTGTGGCACTTGTTGCCGGAGCATCTGAGGGAATGGGAGCCGCTTTCGCCCATGCGCTTGCCAGCCAGGGACTGAATCTTGTTATCGTAGCAAGAAGAAAAAAAAATATGGAGATTTTAGCGAGGGAACTATCACAGAAATATTCTATCGAGGTTTGGTCAGTTTGCTGTGATCTGGCAGCTCCGGATTCTACGGGGCAAATAAGAGATGTTATCGGCGACATGATGATCAATTTCGTGGTTTATAATGCAGCTATGTCCTATATCGGTCCTTATATTGAAAATCCTGTTTCTGAGCATATGCGTATAGCCGAAGTGAATATGCTCACTCCAATGAAAATGATTCATCATTTTGGCAGCCGGATGCTGGATGTAAAAAGAGGAGGTATTGTACTTATGTCATCACTGGCCGGCAACCAGGGATCGGGGTTCCTCGCAACTTACGCCGCTACAAAAGCTTTTAACCGCATTCTGGCGGAAAGCCTCTGGTATGAATGGAAATCCAGAGGAGTGGATGTGATCGGTTGCTGTGCCGGCGCTACATTAACGCCCAACTATATCTTGTCGAAACCAAGACAGATCAGCAGACTCGCGCCTAAACCACAATTACCGGAAGAAGTGGTGGAGGAATGCCTGTCAAGGATTGGAAAGACTCCTTCGTTTGTCAGTGGAAGGCAAAATAAAATAGCCAGTTTTCTAATGAAGTGTATTTTTTCATTAAAAAAGTCTGTAAATATAATGGGTGATACAACCAGAAAAATGTACGGTATTACGGATTAAGCTGACGAATGTAATTGGCACTTTCCGTCATATGATCCAAATTCATTTCTACAAAGAAATTCTTCACGCCGCCTGTCTTGGCAGCAATAAAGAATTCTTTCCAGTCAATAATTCCCTGACCTATAGTAACTTCTTTTTTATCGGCTGTCCAGTCAGATAAGTGGGAAGAAATAAATCTTCCGGGGTATTTATTGAAATAGGTGGAGGCCTTATAACCCAGGTTGATTACTTCAGTCTGGAATTGCATTTTTACCAGGCTTGGATCAAACCGGTTCATTAGTGCATCATAAATTAACTGATTGTCCAGCATTGCAAATTCAAATTCATGGTTGTGAAATCCTGTTTGCATGCCGGCCTTTTTTATCTTTTCTGCCGCTTTGTTGAGTTTATCTGCACTTGCATAATAGTCGTTAAGCGTCGCCGTTTTCGGAAGCCAGAATGTGGAACATATCATCTGGGTGAGACCCAGCTGATTGGCAAATTCAATCCTGTCATCCAGTTTATCAGTAAGCTCGGGGAATCCAAAATGGCAGCTGGGGCAGTTAAGTCCCGAATCATTAATAATGCTTTTCATTTCGGAGGGCTTTATATTCACCAGCGGACCAAATCCTATACTGGCATATCCCTGGGGAGAGCACATTTCCACCAGCTTATACCCATGACCGGCCATCATTTTTAGCGTACCGGGAAAATCTTTGGCAAGAATATCCCTGATAGGGAAAGTCTGGAATCCAACAGGTATGTCTATCCATTCAGGAACATTTTCTGCAAATATTGATTTTGGCAGTTGCGATAATACGAAAGCGGCACCAATTCCTTTGGCACCGTGACCGAGGAATGATCTCCTGTTTATTTTTTTCATATTAAATTAGTTTAGACCTTATTACAGACGTTATCAGATAGATGCGGGATCCCAGCCTGACCTGTATTCCCGGTCAAGCCATTTATTTGCATCGGCATTATTTGTAATCTTGAAGTTGACCGGATCATATTTTAGTAAATGACCTGTTCTCAATGATAATGCATATAAATTAATGGCTTCCGTAATAAATTCTGCCTCTCTGAAATTGCCGGGATATTGATTTCCGGTTTTGCAGGCATCAATAAATAATGATAAAGCCGCCGTGGTTTGTTCAACCTGATTACGCTTGTCGGTATTCGCTTTACCAGTTGCGTCCATTTTTTTGCCGGAAATGATTTGAGGATTTTGAACATTAAATCCTGCCAGTATTTTGCCTTTATCACCAACGAACATCATGCCCTCAGCTGGCAGCTCTTTATTGTCTTCCAGCAATTCGACCGGTACCGGGGGTCTCATACCTCCATCGTACCAGCATAGGTCGACAGGAGGCCTGGAGCCATTTGCCGGATACTTGAATCGAACGGAACTGGCCATTGGAAATGAGAAATTGTTGTTGATTTGAAATGGAACAGGATCATGCATTCCGCAAACATGACTTAAATTAGGTTCAATGACTGTGGGCCCCTGCAACTGCAGTGCATTAAAAACTGTCCACAGGCTATAGTGTCCCATATCCGCCATGGAACCTCCGCCGAAATCGTACCAACCCCTGAAAACCATATTGGTGTAGTTGGGAGAATAAGGTCGATCAGCCTCAGGTCCAAGCCATAAGTTCCAGTCAAAGCCGTTTGGTATGGGAGGTGTATCAACCGGGATTGTTGGATACTGTGGCCAAACCGGACGGTTAGTCCAGTTATGTACTTCCGTTAGTGTTCCGATTGCGCCACCGTTTATCCAGGCCATAACTGTTTCCATAGATCCATTGGAGTCCCAGGGAATCAGATGCGTTATCACTTTGCTATTCCGTGCCATTGCTATCACTCTTTTTCCTTCAAGCAGGCGATTCGAAAGTGGTTTATGTACCAATACGTTCTTGCCTTTTTTCATAGCAACCATAGAAATGAGACCGTGAAGATGATCCGGCGTCATA
Organism: uncultured Bacteroidota bacterium; assembly: GCA_963730425.1. Classification (GTDB taxonomy): domain Bacteria; phylum Bacteroidota; class Bacteroidia; order Chitinophagales; family Chitinophagaceae; genus Puia. The sequence continues at coordinate 228,547 of CAVSRV010000006.1, forward strand.
ATTTTAACAGCATTCAGGTCTTTTTCCTTTTCAAGAAGTTCACGAAAATCTGCGTAAGCATTGCAGCCGTTATACTTTAATTCGGGATGTACATTAGCATAATAAGTATCGACAATCGATTTTCCATTGTCCCTCCCACCGGGTATGGAATTATCACCGCCCGGTTCCCAATCTGATTTTTGAATGGTTTTACGTATTTCATTCTTCAGCCAATCCTTCGCCCAGTCTTTGTATCCGATGGCTTCCTTGTTGGGGTCGCATACCGCAACTACCTGAAACTGTGTATTGGCCAAAAGGGGCAGCAATTCCCTTATTCCCTGTGTGCCTACGCCTATATATGCCAGTGTAATTTTATCGCTGGGTGCAACAAAATTTTTTCCACCCAGCACATGTCTGGGAAGAATCGTAAAGCCAAGTGCGGAAACTGCCATGGTTTCAACAAACTTCCTGCGATTTAAAGAGTTCTTTCCAGGCGCATTGGGGGATAATTCATTTTGTGTAACCGGAGTGCCGGCAGATTGGTTAATTTCTTTTTTCATATAGCAATATTTAGAATGAGCGAACCGGGCTAATAAAAATAATGCATTTTTTGAGCATGGTCCTTGTTGCAATCATAATTATTTGGATAACCTGCATGTTTATACATTAAAAATTGGAACGGGAACACCATCGCCAGCCATTGACGGGGTCGTAGTTAATTAGTATATTACAGAGTGAATATTTGCACTTTACCCCATATGAAACTCTTCCGGTGATGCCGTTTACCAAGCGAATATTCACTTTCTCCTTTTGCTCTCTTTTTATTTTCTTCATAAATAATCGGGCTCTTTGCCAGAATTTTGTCTTTGCCCAGTTAAGCGGAGATCCAGTCAACACAACAGGCTGGACTTTTCAGGGAGATGCGCGCCCGAACAATTTTACAGGTTCGACCGGAGCTGAATTACTTCTTTGCCCAGCTGTATTTAGCTCCAGCGGTGCATTATTTTACAATCAGCCTATTAATCTCTCCATGTGCAATAAATGGATTGCGGAATTCGATTTCCGTATGTTTGACGGAACGGGAGCAGACGGGCTCGCTTTTTGTTTCCTGGATGTGCCTCCCAACGGCTTTGTTAACGGTGGTGGCCTCGGTATACCCGATAATGCGAATGGATTAAAAGTTTGTTTTGATACATGGAATAACTGTATTCCTTTTGATCCAAACACAGTGCATCAAAATATGCCAAAAATTGAAATAAGATGGGGTATCGGATACGATAATAATTCAGATCCGAATAACCCGGTATATGGGGAATGTGTAAATGGTCAAGGTCCAACCAGAGATAATTCTGATGGTAAGATTTCATATATCCGTTCTCCAAACTACAATCACGCCAAGATAACTTATGACAGTGGCAATATAAAAGTGTATGTGAATGATACTTTGTATTTGACCGGTTTCCAGACATTTAATTTCAAAGGCTATCTGGGATTTACTGCCAGCACGGGCGGATATACAGATATGCATACAATTAAAAATGTTGTCATTTACACACAAATGCCTCCTTCATTTGCAGGAAACAGCCAGAGTTTTTGTCCCTATGACACCATCCAAATTGGGGGACCTGCAAATCCCAACTACCTTTATTCATGGTATCCGGCTTCAGGTCTGAATGATACGACGGTTTCAGCTCCCTATGTGCACGTACAGAACGATTCAAATAATTCCCTGTTTTATAAGTATTATGTCAAAACCTCTTTTAACAGCAATCCTGGCTGCGCTTCAACAGACAGCGTAATTCTGAGAGTTTATCCTAATCCCAATGTTCATTTTGTAACTCCGGAAATTTGCCTGACAGATGCCATCGCCCAATTTTATGACAGTACTTTCACAGGCGACAGCACAACACTTCCTTTTTCTTACCTGTGGAATTTTGGCGACCCCAACGCGCAACCTGGCAATCCAAACAGTTCGACACTGGAAAATCCTACGCATCATTATTCTGCTGCCAGTCATTATCAGTTAAAATTAGCGGTTACGAATAGTGAAGGGTGCACCGACAGCTTGTCAAAAATATTTACCGTAAACGGTGCCGTACCAAAAGCGGATTTTAGTGTGAACAGCGTGCCGGTTTTGTGCAGTAATCAAACCATCGGCATCAGGAACGAGAGTTCTGTTGACTTTGGGTCAATCACCAGGGTGAAGATTTATTGGGGAGATTCTTCCCTGATATCCTATACAGACAGCCTGCCATATCCAGGTAAGGAATATTTTCACAACTACCCAAATCCTGTTACAGGTAATACGTCCAATTACACAATCCGGATGATTTCATCATCAGGTATTACATGTGAAAACGAAACGGATCAACAGATTACTATTCAACCCAGCCCCCATGTTCAATTCAACCCTATTCCTTCCGCATGCGATTATGATTCTTCTTTTGTGATTACCCAGGCCAAAGAGCTAACCAATTTGCCTGGAGCTTTTTCATTTTACGGAACGGCGATTTCACCGGAAGGTCTATTTGAACCCCAACTGGCAGGACCGGGAAAATATCCACTGCTATATAAATATACTTCGACGAATGGATGCGTTGATTCTGCATTTCAAACTATTACGGTTTATGCACCTCCTGCAGTAAGTGCCGGGAACGATACTTCTGTAGTAGTTAATCAGCCTTTGCAATTGCAGGCTCTCTCCAGCGACGCAAATTTTGACACCTATTTGTGGTCCCCTCCAACCGGACTTAATGATCCGGGCATAGCAAATCCGATTGCTATATTAACTACAGCACCTGACTCCATCAGGTATATGTTGAAGGTCACCGATACCACCGGTTGTTATAGTGATGCATCCATTTACGTAAAAGTGTTCAAGACAAGTCCGGATATTTTTGTACCCAATGCGTTCACACCTGGCGCAGCTATCAATAATATATTCAAACCAATACCTGTTGGTATATCTTCGATTCAGTTTTTCCGCGTTTACAATCGATGGGGGCAACTCGTCTACAGCACGTCACGGCTTGGAGAAGGCTGGGATGGTACAATTGGAGGAAAACCCCAGACAATGGACAGTTATGTATGGGTAGTGCAGGGAATAACTTATACAGGAGTAAGAATTTATAAGAAGGGAACCATGACCCTCATAAGATAAGCTTCACCTTTCCCACTTCGATTTAAGCCGGTTATCATATTTATCAAATATTTAAACTACGAAAGATTTCTTAATTCGAAGAGTCGATATAAATTCAACGATTATTTGTGAGGACAGGTCATCAATCGTGAAGAAGGATTTTCAACTTATCGATTAAACCTTATCGTTAAAACCCGTTCCAAAACCTGTTCATGAAAGCATTATCACTAACTGCCCTGCTGTCCTGGCTATTATGTCACACTTGGGCACAGACGAGTCATTCTATAATAAATCTGAAAGGAACAGTTGTCGATTCTGCCTCTGGAAAACCGCTTGCTTTTGCAACGCTCGTTCTGCAAAATGCTAAAACCAAGGCTCCGGTTAAAAATTTCATATCGAAAGATGATGGAAGTTTTGAATTTTCTGTAACCGACAGTCTGGATTGGATGCTGGTCATTGCTTTTACTGGTTATGATAATAAAACCGTTCAAATCAGCAAAGGTAAATCTGTGGATCTTGGCCAGGTTTCCTTAAAAGCATCCGGGAAACAAATGAATGAAGTTACTGTCGTTGCCGTTAAACCAGTTATTAAAAGAGACCTTGATGGAATAACCTATGATGTAAGTGCAGATCCAGAATCGCCGGTATTGGATGCGCTTGATCTGATGCGTAAAGTACCTTTATTATCTGTCGATGCTTCTGATAATATCAAATTAAAAGGTAAGAGCAATTATAAGATACTCATCAACGGAAAGGAATCGGCGCTTATGGCCAAAAATCCTTCTGATGTACTTCGCTCGATGCCGGCAACAAATATCGAGCGTATAGAAGTTATTACAACCCCACCTGCAAAATATGATGCGGAAGGATTGGCGGGTATTATCAATATCATTACCAAAAAGAAACTGGACGAAGGATATAATATTGGTGTTAATGGACGGTTGAATACAGTTTGGGGACCCGGTATAAACCTGAATGGCACTTTTAAGCAGGGGAAATTTGGTTTCTCGGGCTATGTGGGTTATAACGTTCGTCATTCGCAAACGAATGGTATCGGCGGAGAGCAGGACTTTTTCGCCGATAATTCCAGTCTTGTTCAGCAGGGAACCAATACAGTAGCAGCACATCATGCTTATGGGGACGCGGAATTAAGTTATGAATTTGACAGCCTTAACTTACTGACGGGTTCTTTTGAATTTTATTCCGGTAACTACAGCCAGGATGGAAATCAACTTTCCAATTTTTATGACAGCACTAAAACAATCACTCAGGCTTACCGTCTGATGTCGGACGCCAGTAATGGGTTCGGAGGACTGGATGCTTCTCTTAATTATCAGAGAGGATTCAGGAAGGATAAAAACCAGTCTACTGACTTTGTCTTATAAATACAGTTATTCTCCGAATACCCAGAATGTCAACAATACCGTTTCTGATACGTTTAATTTTTATCTGCCGGATTATAAGCAAAACAATCATGCAGGGAATAGCGAACACACCGTTCAGTTGGATTATGTACATCCATTTAAAATAGTAAATCTGGAAGCAGGTGCAAAAACAATTCTCAGGAATAATTTCAGTAATTATGAATCCAGCAATTACAATGATGTAACAAAGGAATATGAAGTGAATCCATCCCAGACGAATGATTTTAGTTATGATCAGGATATATACAGTATTTATAATTCCTACTCGGCAAAATGGGACAAGTGGAATGCAAAAGCCGGATTAAGGTTGGAGCATACAACCGTGAATGCTGATTTTGTATCTTCATCGAGCACGGTTGAACAAGACTATAATAATCTTATTCCATCTCTATCTGTCCAGCGGAATTTAAAAAACAGTAATATTTCTTTGGGTTATACTGACCGGATCAGCCGTCCGGGCATTTACCAGCTCAATCCTTTTGTAGATGAATCCAATCCGAATTTTATTACTACGGGTAATCCAAACCTTCAGCCCGAAATCAACCATACTTTTGAACTTAACTACAGTACTTTCTCAAAAAATTCTGTTACGGCCGGTATCAGTTATGCCTTTTCAAATAATTCCATTCAGACCGTAACACATCTGCAGGCTGTCAACAATGGAAGTTTAATAGATACGACTACAGTAACTACATACGAAAATCTGGGAAGTAATAAGACCCTGGGTTTGAATTTGAATATAAATTTTACTAGCGTCAAAAACCTGAGTATCAGTTTGAATTCCCAACTAGCCCATGTGTGGCTGAAAGGAACTTATAACAGCCAGTTCTATACAAATGACGGGTTTACAGGTAATGCGTTTTTAAATATGGGATTTAAATTTGGTAAAGGTTACCGTATAGGATTCGATGCAGGTTATTTTAGCGGTGATATAAATCTTCAGGGAAAGACCAGTTCATACATTTTCAATTCCTATGTATTTTCAAAAACTTTCTTTAATAAGAGACTTACATTATCCGCTGTGATGAATAATCCTTACAGTCAGTTTTTTACTTTCAGATCGACCACAACCACACCTGATTTTTATCAGTCCAACTATAATCAGATCTTCTATCGAAATTTTGCGCTGAGATTCAATTTCAAATTCGGCAAATTAAACAGTGATATAAAAAGAAACCAGCGTGGTATTAATAACGATGATAAGAAAGCTGGTAAATCATCAACACCTGGTACTTAATGCCAATTATCGTAAGGATTATTTTTTTGGATAAACGATTGCCAGGGTTGTAGAATCGACGACACTGTGTCTTGTATGAAGATTAATAAATGTTCCAGTCAGCTGGCTGATATGAAAATGAGGGAAACTCCGAATTTCGTTTATTGTAAAGCCATCCTTCCTCAATGAATCCAATTCAAACTTTGGAGTGAATAACAGTACACTGTCTTTTAATGTATTCAGATCCGGCCTTTTCAACTGATATACCGGTTGTGGAGAATACAATTCAAATGCATATTCTGACGAAATTTCGCTGATTGTATAAACAATTCCAGCGTGACTATTTATTTTGAGGAAGTTTGCAGCTGCGTTGCCAGACTGATACTTAAACAGCTGCGGATAAATCAGGCAGTTCAATAAAAGATTTACTACAAGTACGGCTGAAAAAGATCTTCCGACAATACTTACCAGAACATTACCGGGGAAGAAAAGACAAATTACTATGGCAATTAACAACAATGCGACGGTCACAATTAAAACATGTGGCAGACCAAAGACTATGATGAGTGTTATGCAGGATATAAAAAAAAGAACGAACAGAATATTCTGCACGTACTTAATTATTTTCTGATAAATAGCATTTTCCAGATTAACAAGGTATCCGGCTACCAGTATGGAAAGAAATGGATAAAGGATGTTGATATAGTGGGGCAATTGAAACCTGGAAACCGAAAACACTATGAAACCAACAATAAATATTCCGGGACAGATATAATCAGATGAAGCAGGAACCGTTAACCTTCTTTTTTTAAGTTTTGATACGAATAACAGAAAAGCAATTACCGACCATGGCAGAAAAGCCCATAGAATGGTATGTATATAAAAAAAAAGATCTCCTTTGCCTTTTATCGGACCAGTATTGAAAAATCGACCGAACTGACTGTCCCAGAAAAAGAAGCGAAGTCCTGAGACATGGGTGGTCCCGAATATTACTTTCTCAGGATGCCTGTCAAACTGAATGTAAAGACATATTAATTCGGGGCAAATGAAAATAAACAATAACAAAATTGCCAGCCACCACCTGGGTTTTAAAAACTCGCTCCATTTTTTTTTAATGATCCACTCGACAATAAATCCACTAAAAACCATGGCAGGAATGAATATGCCTTTGGTCATAGTCGCCATTCCAAGAAATAAAGATCCTGGCAACACAAAAATCCATTTATTCTCTTTATAAGTTTTGTAATAGTAATAGGTGGCGGCAATGATCAGGCCGGTAAGATACGGCTCTGCACGAACGTCATTGTTTGAAATAATAAGGTGTTCAGCAGAAATATAAATCAGGACCGACAGTTTGGCTACCTGTTTGTCATAAATTTTTTTTGCGAAAGCATATGTATAATAAGCACCGGCGAGCCAGAATAAAAATGCCGAAATTTTATATGCAAAGGCATTTATGCCTAAAAATTTAAAACTCAGGGCAGTTACCCAGAAAGGAAAATGAGGTTTATCCAGCCAGTCGTATCCCTGAACTTTCAAATTGATATAGTCCCCCGACAATACCATGTTTTTGGAAATGGTTGCATATAAAGCGCCATCAGGCTCGAGAACCGGCAATAATAATCCACTGGCGTTTACCAATATACCAGTCGCAAGCAGCCAGTAAAACCATTTGTCCAGCCAATTTTTCCAGGGAGAATATAAGTCAGATCCTTCACGCAGAATATTCATAGCAATGTTTAAAAGCCTATCGCAAACTTAAGGGAAATGGATAACCATTATAGAATCAATTAATACCTTTATGACATAGATCTCAGTTTCATGAATTCCTTTAATAAACGAGTGTCTGTTGCAGGATTATTGATTGCACTCGGTATTATTTATGGTGACATTGGGACTTCTCCTCTTTATACTTTACAAACAATTCTTACTGAAGGCGGCCGGGTGGATGAAGGACTCGTATATGGTTCCATTTCCTGTATCTTCTGGACATTAACCCTGCAAACAACATTTAAATATATTTTCATAACGCTTCAGGCCGATAATCATGGAGAAGGCGGTGTATTCTCCCTCTATTCATTGGTAAGAAGATTTGGTAAGAACCTCGTTTACCCCGCCATTATAGGTGCAGGTACTTTACTCGCGGATGGTATTATTACACCTCCCATTACAGTTACTTCTGCAATAGAAGGGTTAAATATGGTCAAAGGACTCGAGACACACATCATTCCCGGTAACCACCTGGTGATTGAAATCGTAGCTCTGATTCTTCTGCTACTTTTTATTTTCCAGAGATTCGGGACGAAAATTGTAGGAGGATCCTTCGGCCCATTTATGTTTTTATGGTTTTCGATGCTGGGAATATTAGGGATCGGCCAAATCATTCATCATCCTCAGATTTTTATTGCATTAAATCCGGTTTATGGTCTTGAACTGCTGTTACAGCATCCAAAGGGATTCTGGCTGCTGGGAGCGGTTTTTTTGTGTACTACCGGGGCCGAAGCACTTTATTCGGATATGGGCCACTGCGGAAGAAAAAATATCCAGGTCAGCTGGATTTTTGTAAAGAGTACTTTAGTATTGAATTATCTGGGTCAGGGGGCATGGGCGATGTTACAACATAAGAATACTCTTGACGGAATCAATCCATTTTTTGCAATTGTTCCCAGCTGGTTCCTGTTGCCAAGTATTATGATTGCCACAGCGGCTTCTATTATTGCCAGTCAGGCTTTGATCAGCGGATCTTTCACTCTCATTAGTGAAGCGATCAGTTTAGGTTTCTGGCCGAGAGTAAAATTAAAATATCCAACCGATGTAAGGGGACAAATTTATATCCCAAGTATCAACTGGATATTATTTACGGGCTGCATATTGGTTGTCTTCTATTTTAGGACCAGTGAGGCCATGACAGCCGCATATGGGTTTTCCATTACTGTGGCCATGCTCATGACGACCTTTTTGATGTTTTATTTTTTGCGATATATAAAGCATTATCCTTTTTGGATTGTCGGAGCAATTATTACCATTTTTGTCTGTGTGGAATCAAGCTTCTTCGTAGCCAATGTGGTTAAGTTATTGAAAAGGCTATTTTTCCTTGTATTTGAATTTGGGCTGATCACGACCATGTATGTTTGGTATAATGCCAGAAAGATTACACTAAAACTTCTACCCTTCGTTTACATAAAAGATTATTTTGATTTGATTGAGCGACTCAGTAAAGACAGGAGTATTCCATTATTCGCCACACACATTGTGTATCTGACAAAAGCCGGAAGTCATAAACAAATTGAAAAGCGGATCATTGAATCAATTTTCAGCCATACGACGAAACGGGCCGATTTTTACTGGCTTCTTAATATCGGCAGGGCTGATGCCCCCTATACCATGGATTATAGTGTGGAACCCCTGTTGGAAAATAAAATAATAAGAATTGATTTTCGGTTGGGTTTCAGGATTCAACCAAAAATCGGGATCATGTTCCGCAAAGTGGTAGAAGAGTTGATTCACAACGGGGAGATATTTCCCGACAATCGCTTCCCGGTTATAAATGCAAACGGTACCCATGATTTCAGATTTGTGATACTTGAACGATTCCTCTCTTATGACAACGAATTTACTTTCAGGGATGGCTTTATTTTGAACACTTATTTCAGTATCATTAAACTTGCCCAGTCCGACAGCGAGGCATACGGAATAGACAGTGATCAGACTGTTATTGAAAAAGTCCCGCTGGTTGTGGCACCAGTCACGAGAATCAACCTTAACAGGATAAAATATAAAAATGACCAGTTGGACCATTAGTCATGGGCGTTAATCAACTAAGTCACTTAAATTTGGGATATGCCAATTTTCATGGACCGGCATGATGTTTCAGAAAGCGTCACAGCTGAGAAAATAGCCGAGCTACATCAGGAGGATTTAAAAGTGCAGCGTCTGTTTGGTTGCAGAGGGCTGACTTATTGGTTTGATGACAAGAGAAAAACGGCATTTTGTTTAATTGAAGCACCTGATAAGAATGCCATAGTGGAAATGCATACTAAGGCACATGGAGACGTTCCACATAGTATTATTGAAGTGGAAGCCAGTATCGTTGAATCTTTTTTAGGCAGAATTGAAGATCCAAAGAGAGCCAGGGACACGGTTCTAAATATTATTAATGACCCTGCTTTCAGAACTATCATGGTTATATCGATAAATAGGCCCTCACTGTCATTAAAAGAATCCTCTTCATATAAAACTTCATTCACAAAATTTACCAGCAATATCAGGAAAATATTAAAGAAGGGTGAAGGGAATCTTGTCAGGCAATCGGATTATTATTTTCTCGTCTCTTTTAAGTCGGTTACAAAGGCAGCGCATGCCGCTTCCGATATTCAGGAACTCAATAGAGGATTTAATAAACAGAATGCAAAGGGCAAATTAAATCTAAAAATAGGTTTAAGTACCGGAGTTCCCGTTACCCAAAAACAACTGCTTTTTGAAGATTCAATAAAACTGGCGGAAAGGATGTGTGATATAGTTAAAGGAGAAATTATTGTTTCGCATGAAGTAAATGAATTATACAAAAGCGAAAATGCAAATAGATTCATCAAAGGAAGAGGTATTTGTACTATTTCGCAAAATGACGAGAAATTTATCACTCTTTTAATGGATTACACGGATGCAGCCAGGAGTGATGCAGATTTAAAAGTGGATAATTTCAGCAAACCATTGGGTTGCAGTAAATCCCAATTCTATCGCAAAATGATCTCTCTTACCGGAAAATCACCCAATACTTTCATTCAGGAATACAGGCTGAACGAGGCGGTAAAATTATTGAGTAGAAAAGCTGGTAATGTTTCTGAAATTGCTTTTCAGGCTGGTTTTAGCAGCCCCTCTTATTTTTCCAAATGTTTTAAAAAGAAATTTGGCCTTCTCCCGGTAGGTTATCTCAATTCGCAATAACTCAAGCACCCTGGTTCAATTTTACCATTCTTTGAATGATTTGTTATAGCTGTGGGTAAATAGCTAAACTATATTTACTTATTCCTAAAACAAAAAAATAATTATTATGAAAAAGATGACCAGGCATTTCCCTTTGCTAATTGCAATGTTTCTTTTTACCGGTTTCACTTGTATGGCTCAGACGCCTGTTGTACAGGTCAGCGAAAAGAGTGCACAATTGAAGACATATGTTATTGAAAGAGATATACCCGGGGCGGGACAATTCTCTCCTGAAAAACTGAAGGCCATTTCTCAGACTTCATGCACAGTTCTGAAGGAAATGGGTCCCAAGATTCAATGGATGCATAGTTATGTGACTGCTGATAAGATATTTTGCATTTACAAAGCTGAAAATATTGAACTGGTGAAAGAACATGCCAAAAGAGGAGGCTTCCCCGCCAATGCGATTTACGAAGTTTCAACGGTTATCAGTCCTGCGACCGCAAACTAAACTGATAAACAGCAAATCTGAATCTTCCGTACTTTAATGAACTGTTTTGTTTTTCGAATGGGGTAAACGATTGTTTACCCTTTTCGGATTTATCAATCTCATGAGGGCAATGGGAATTCATTATGATAAATGATACTGCGTTTCAACGGGAACCCCATTCACCAGTGTTTGAAAGACGACGCAATATCGTTCTGTCAATTTTGAAAGGCTGGCCATTTGTTCGGCTGTAGCGTTCGTGTCGAGATTAAATATCAGCCGGATGGATTTGAATCCAACTGGAACTTCCTTTGAAACACCCAGGGTTCCTCTGAAATCCAAATCTCCTTCAGCTTTAATGGTTCCACTATTTATTTCGATTCCAATGGCGGTTGCCACCGCACTTACGGTAACGCCTGCGCAGGCTACCAGGGCCTGAAGCAATAAATCACCTGAACAGGCCAGGAGCCCTGTTCCGCCGGTCGCAGGGTGTAATCCGGCCTCAACGAGTGCACGTCCCGTCTCAACACTACAGGATATTCCTTCTCCAACTTTACCTTCAGCTTTTAAGGTGATCAATGCAGATGCGGGTTCTGTTTTGTATTTATCTTTCAGTGGAGCCTGTAAATTTTTCAATTCAGTTGAATCCATTTTAACAGGATTTATGTTTAATAATTATTAGTTTTTGTTTCAGACATTTTTATTCCAATTCAAATGTACTCAATCCTCAACTAAAAGTTATCTTGTTGACACGGATCTATCACTCTTAAATCAACCTGACAATGGCAAAAAGAAAGATCATATTTATACATGGATTATGGATACACGGCAGTTCATGGCAACCCTGGAAAGATTTCTTTGAACAGCATGGTTATGAAACACTGAATCCCGGCTGGCCCGGTGATTCTTCTACAGTTGCTGAATGTAGAAATAATCCGTATGCAATAGCCAACAGAGGTGTTACTGAAATCTCAGATCACTATGCCAGTATAATTGCATCGATTTCCGAACCGCCGATTGTTATAGGACATTCTTTCGGCGGTCTCATTGCACAGATAATATTGGGCCGTGGTATTGCCGCAGCCGGTATTGCCGTAGATCCGGCTCCGATGAAAGGAGTATGGCAGTTACCGCTTTCAGCTCTTAAAGCTTCCTTTCCGGTACTTGGCAATCCTTTTAATTTCAAAAAGGCCATCTCACTTAGTTTTGATCAATTCAGGTATGGATTTGCCAATGCAGTTCCTGAAGCAGAAGCAAAAGAACTGTATGAACGATGGACTATACCGGCTCCTGCACGTCCGCTGTTTCAGGCCGCAACGGCTAGTATCGCAGGTTCTGAAACAAAAGTAAATACATCAAATGCGACAAGGGGTCCTTTGCTTGTCACAGGTGGAGAAATGGATCATATTGCACCGCCAATTCTCGGAAAAGCATCAATAAAAAAATATAATTCTTCTGTGATTTCAGATTTCAAATTGTTTGAAGGCCGCGGTCATTCACTGATTGTAGATCATGGATGGAAAGAAGTAGCCGAATATTCGCTTGGCTGGCTCAATAATCATGGCCTCTGATTTTCAGGAATTAACAGAGAATGAAGAAATATTTATTTCCGCTACATGGCGGATGGAGTTTTTTGAGTTAAATTTATAGGCAGCAAATGTAAGTTTGGCTGGGCTGGGAATAACTATGTGGCTGTACATGAAAAAAACATTGCTTGCGACATCCATCCTGATAATAGCTGTGTTGATTTTTTTAATCAGCACAAACCGAAAACCCGTTGATTTCACAACACAGGTAAAACCAATCATAAACAGAAACTGCATCACCTGCCATGGCGGAGTAAGACAAAAAGGTGGATTCAGTTTATTATTTCGGGAAGAAGCTCTGGCAAAAACGAAATCCGGTAAGCTGGCTATCATTCCGGGAGATCCTGATCATAGTGAAATGATAAGACGGATTACGCTTAAGGATCCGGAAGACCGGATGCCTTATAAACACAATCCATTGAGCGGGGAGGAAATTGATATCCTGAGAAGATGGATAAAAGAGGGTGCCAAATGGGGCGAACACTGGGCCTATGTATCAGTAAAAGAACCAACTGTGCCGCAGCCTAAAACTTTCTTTGGTCTGTTCAGTAGAAAAAGTGATTGGGCTAAGAATGAAATAGATCATTTTATTGAAGAAAAATGGGATGAACAAAAATTAAAACCATCACTTCAGGCGGACAAACAAACCCTTTTACGAAGAGTAAGTCTGGATATAACAGGGTTGACTCCCGACGAAAGTCTGTCCGATAAATACCTGAATGATCAGAGTGATCATGCATATGCTAACCTGGTAGATTCTCTGCTTGCTTCTCCTCACTATGGTGAAAAATGGACCGCTATGTGGCTTGATCTTGCGCGATATGCTGATACAAAAGGCTATGAGCGCGATGACAGCCGGGCCATCTGGAAATACCGCGACTGGCTCATCCGTGCATTTAATGAGGACAAACCTTATGACCAGTTCCTGACTGAACAAATAGCCGGTGACTTAATACCGGATGCTACCGATGATCAATATATCGCAACTGCTTTTCACCGTAACACCATGACGAACGATGAAGGTGGAACTGATAATGAAGAATTCAGGACGGCAGCTGTTTTAGACAGGGTAAATACCACATGGCAGGCAATATTGGGCACTACGTTTGCCTGTGTACAATGTCATAGCCATCCTTATGACCCATTTAAGCACGATGATTATTACAAGTTCATGGCTTTCTTCAATGATACGAGGGATGAGGACACAGAAGCTGATTACCCACTGCTTCGCAGTTATAATGATTCCATGCAACGGCAGTTGACATCTGTAGTTAACTGGTTAAAACAAAATGCATCGGAGGACAAAGCCAGGCAGGTAAATACATTTTTAAAAACATGGCAACCATCTTACAACTCCCTAACCTGTGACAGTTTTACAAACAGTGAATTGTCCGATACCAAATGGCTTGCTTTCCGCAATAAAGCGGTTTGCCGTTTGAAAAATGTTGACCTGCAAAAAAAAGATCAGCTTATTTTCCGTTGCCAGGTATTTACTCCTGGTGGGGTATGGCAAATTCATATGGACAATCCCGGTGGTGCGGTGATCGCGACTATTCCATTGCCGAAAAAAAGTAATGACTGGGTAATCACGCAGACAAAAATTTCCATAAATAAAGGAATTCATGATCTGTATTATACTTACAGTAATCCAAATTTGAAAAAGCCGGAAGATAATGGTGTCATTTTTGATTGGTTCTATTTTACAGAAGAATTTCCAGGGAAAGACAAACCAGGCTATGGTGAAATAAAAAAGAAATACGAGGAGCTATATTCATCTATCATACCTACGACACCAGTGATGATGGATAATCCGCCGGATATGCATCGAAGCTCTTTTGTTTTTGAGCGTGGTAACTGGCTGGTAAAAGGCGACAAAGTAACACCTGATGTTCCTAAATCTCTGAATGCGTTTCCCGTCAATGCACCACATAACCGACTGGGGTTGGCTATGTGGATAACATCCCGGCAAAATCCACTAACGGCAAGAACTATGGTGAACCGTGTATGGGAACAACTCTTTGGAACGGGTCTTGTAGAAACGCTGGAGGACCTGGGTTCACAGGGTACCTTGCCAACCCATCCTGAATTACTTGACTGGTTGAGTTATCAGTTTATGTATGCTGATAACTGGAGCGTAAAAAAGTTAATACGCAGGATTGTAATGAGCGCTACTTACCAGCAGGATTCTAAAATAACGCAGATATCACTTCAGAAGGATCCGTATAACAAATATTATGAACGAGGTTCGAGAGTTCGGCTGTCGGCCGAACAGATTCGGGACCAGGCCCTGTGTATCAGTGGAGAATTTTGTGATTCAATGTATGGCCCCAGTGTATATCCCTGGCAGCCAAAGGGAATCTGGCTCTCACCATGGAATGGTAAGGATTGGGAACAAAGTAAGGGAGATCAACAGTATCGCCGGGCATTATATACTTATTGGAAACGTTCCGCCGCTTATCCTTCCATGATAGCTTTCGATGGAATATCTCGTGAAGTTTGCACGGCCAGACGAATACGCACCAACACACCGTTGCAGGCGCTCGCAACTTTGAATGATTCTGCCTATATTGATATGGCGAGACATTTTGCGCATCGAATGCAATCCGGATCAGGGAATGATTTACAGAAGCAAATTCGCGAAGGATACCAATGGGCAACTTACCATGAGATCGACAAAAAGAGTTTACAGGCACTTATGAAATTATACAATGCTTCGCTCGGCCAATTCAAAAATGATAAGGATAAAACCTGTGAAATATTGGGAGGAGTGAGCGATGATACCAAACCCGAAACCGCGGCACTGACAGTGGTTGCGAATGCAATACTAAATCTGGACGAAGTACTGACTAAAAACTAATATCATAGCGCTAAGGAAAATTCCATGACACAAAAGGAACTACATAATCAGCGATTATTGCATGAAGCAGAACTTGCTGTAATGCGCATGCATACGCGCCGGCATTTTTTAAAGGAAAGTGCCATGGGATTGGGTGCACTGGCATTAGGTTCGTTCCTCGGAAGCTGTGGCAATACATCGTCGGGCAACAATGTCGTTTTTGATCCTGCTCACCCTTTAATGCCAAAGTTGCCTCCCTTCCCGGGCAAAGCTAAAAGTGTAATTTATTTACATATGGCAGGCGCGCCTTCCCAATTGGAATTATTTGATTATAAACCCGAGCTGATGAAAATGGACGGGCAGGATTGTCCGAAATCTCTTTTGGAGGGGAAGCGTTTTGCATTCATTCGCGGTATTCCTAAAATGATGGGGCCTCAGGCTAAATTTGCCCAGTATGGCCAGTGCGGTGCGTGGGTGAGTGAGCGTATGCCGCATCTTTCAACGATCGTTGACGAATTAAGTTTTCTTAAAGCTGTTACTACCGACCAGTTTAATCATGCTCCTGCACAGTTAATGGTTCATACAGGTTCACCGAGAATGGGGCGGCCAAGTTTAGGATCCTGGGTAACTTATGGACTGGGTACCGAAAATCAAAATTTACCAGGGTTCGTAGTATTAACGAGCGGGGGGAAAACCCCTGATGCCGGTAAAAGCGTGTGGGGGAGCGGTTTTCTGCCTAGTGTATACCAGGGTGTTCAGTGCAGGAGTGAAGGGAGCCCTGTTCTGTTTATGGATGACCCCGATGGTATGAACAGGGATTTGCGCAAAGAATCCATAGATGCTATAAATCAAGTAAATCAGCAGGAATATACAGAGTACAATGACCCTGAGATCTTGTCCCGGATTTCTCAATACGAGATGGCTTACAAGATGCAGATCTCTGCTCCGGAAGTAATGAATATTAATAATGAGCCTTCTTATATTCATGAAATGTATGGCACAAAACCAGGCCACGCGTGTTTTGCAAATAATGTTTTACTTGCAAGAAAATTAGTAGAAAAAGGTGTTCGCTTTGTCCAGCTGTTCGACTGGGGATGGGATAGTCACGGATCTGATGCAAGTCTGGCAATTGATATAGGGTTTATAAATAAATGCAGTGAGGTAGATAAATGCATAACAGCTCTTATATTAGACTTGAAACAACGGGGTTTACTGGAAGAAACTTTGGTTGTATGGGGAGGTGAATTTGGGCGTACGCCCATGATGGAAAACAGGGAAGGGAAAAAAATGCCATTTAAGGGAAGAGATCATCATACTGAAGCCTTTACCATCTGGATGGCGGGTGCAGGAATTAAAAGAGGTTTCTGCTATGGAGAAACTGATGAAATTGGTTATAGTGCCATCAGCGGCAAAGTAGAACCTTTTGACATCCAGGCTACTATCCTTAACCAGCTTGGGTTTGATCATGAAAAATTCACTTATCAATTCCAGGGAAGGCCATTCCGGTTAACAGATACAAGGGGAAAAGTTATAGATGATATTATAGCCTGATAGGCGTCGTGACTGGATGAAAATTCTTAACTAATCAGATTTACTTTGAATCGCAGAAATTTCTTGCAAGCTTCCGGATCTGCAACAACGGCCCTGTTGCTAACGTCAATGGAAGCAATCGCGTCTTCACAACAGCCAAATTTTACCATGAACGATACATTTAAACTTAAACTGCTTGCCACTAACTGGGGATTCCCCGGATCATTGGATGAATATTGTACAAAAGTGAAAAAAGAAGGATATGATGGAATAGAAATTTGGTGGCCACTGGAAAAAAAGGACCAGGATGAATTGTTTGAATCCTTGAAAAAACATGAACTGGAAGTTGGGTTTTTATGTGCCGGGTCAGACAGCAATTATCAAAAACATTTTGATCAGTTTACGCAAATGGTAGATGCCGCGGCAAAGGAATCCATCCAGCGGCCATTGTATATCAACTGCCATTCGGGAAAGGATTATTTTTCCTATGAACAGGGCAAATCATTTATAGATCATACGATCGGACTGGCAAAAACCACAGGTATTAAAATTTGTCATGAAACTCACCGTTCGAGATTGTTATATTCAGCTCCCGTTGCAAAACATTATATGGAAACCTTACCCGAACTGCGGGTTACTTTTGATGTATCACACTGGTGCAATGTGCATGAGAGTTTACTGGATGACCAGAAGGACACTGTGGAGATGACTCTGCAGAGGGTGGATCACATTCATGCGCGCATCGGTCACCCCGAAGGTCCACAGGTAAATGATCCGCGCGCACCCGAATGGGACCATGCAGTAAAAGCTCATTTAACATGGTGGGATAAAGTCGTTGAATTGAAAAAACAAAAGAGTGATACACTGACTGTATTAACTGAGTTTGGGCCTCCGGATTATATGCCCACTTTGCCTTACACGCGCCAGCCTTTGGCGGATCAGTGGGCCGTTAACGTTTATATGATGCAGTTATTGAGAAATCGATATCAGGCCTAAAATATTTTTTCGTGCTTTTATCCATTTCGGAATTTATTGGTCATTTCCATCCCTTGCTCGTGCACTTGCCGATCGGCATTTTATTAATGGGAATAATATTGTTATGGCTATCTTATAATGAGAAATTCCGGGAATTTCAGAGAGTTGTTCCTGTTGTCATATTATGTGGAGCTATTACCGCGATATTATCATGTATTACCGGCTTCATCTTGTCTACCAACGATGATTATGATAAAACAATTGCAGACTGGCACCAGTGGATGGGTATTTCGGTTGCGCTGACCTCATTGTTATTATTTTTAGCAATAACCAGACCCCGGTTTTTCATAGGAACCAAAACACTGTCTGTTATATTATTGCTTCTTATTTTTATTACCGGGCATCTGGGTGGTTCATTGACCCATGGTTCGGATTACCTTAGTAAACCACTGGCTGACATCTTCAGCAAGGACACCATCGCCAACACGGTGATAAAACCAGTTTCGAATGTTCAGGAAGTTTTTGTTTATAATGACGTGATAAAACCTATTCTGCAAACTAAATGTTACTCATGTCATGGCGCAAACAAACAAAAGGGGAAACTTCGAATGGATGACTCACTCATGCTGATGAAAGGAGGAAAAGATGGTAAGGTAATTGACCCTGGCAATGCCAATTCCAGCGCAATGATCAAACGACTGTTGTTGCCAGTCGACAATGAAGATCATATGCCGCCAAAAGAAAAGCCCCAGCCATCGGAAAGTCAGATTGATTTACTGGAATGGTGGATAAGTCAGGGAGCGAATTTTGGAAAGAAGGTTAAAGAAATAAGTCAGACGGAAAAAATAAAACCCATCTTATTTGCACTTCAAAAAACAAATATTACAGAAAAAAAATCATTCGATATACCAGCAGGGAATGTTGAGAAAGCGGATGGTTCATTGGTCGAAAAATTGAAAATGCGTGGTGCAGTCGTTTTACCTGTGGCGCAAAACAGTAACTGGCTCAAGGCAAATTTTATAACGGATACGTTGATCAATGCCGACGATCTTCAATTACTGCTGGGAATTAAAAAGCAGCTGATATGGCTGAAGATGGGATATACAAGCATGAATGATTCGGGAATGGACGTGATCGCGCAACTCAAAAACCTCATGTTCTTAAACGTGGAACATACAGGTATTACCGATATCGGATTACGAAAAATTAAATCATTGCAAAATCTGAATTACCTGAATCTTGTTGGAACAAAGATTACGACAAATGGTATTTTGCAACTGAAGGAAATAAAATCACTGCAATATTTATTTCTCTATCAGACAAATGTCAGCAAAACGGACTGGAAACTGATACAGGATGCTTTCCCAAAAGTACAGGTAGATTCTGGAGGTTATCAGGTGCCGCTGCTTCCTACAGATACCATTGTTGTAAAAGCTAAAAAGGAGTATTAATCTGGGAGCAAGAACGAAGGAAAGATATTATCAGTATTTCCCAGAGAAGAAAAGAAGAGTTTTTAACTCTTTTCCATCAATAATCTTCAAAAACAGGCATCCAGCCCAAAATTGTACTGCTATTTCAGTATCTTAATTTAGTCGTTTTAACTTTAAAAAATTCGCGATGCTATATGGACAAATGATGAATTATCCGCTGACCACCCATTCGATTATAGAATATGGTAACCGGGTATTTTCTCACAAAGAAATTATTTCAAAAATGCCTGATGGGTCCTGGCACCGTTATACAAATGCTGACATGTATAAAAGGACCAAGAGACTGGCATCTGCATTAGTAAGTCAACTCGGGATACAACCGGGGGACAGGGTTGCAACCTTTGCATGGAACCATTATCAGCATTTTGAATTATATTTTGCTATTCCGGGAGTGGGAGCCGTGTGCCATCCGTTGAATATCCGGTTATCACCGGAACAGGTTGAGTTCATTGTAAATCATGCTGAAGACAAGGTTGTTTTTCTGGATGCCAGCCTCATCAGGTTGTTTGAGCCTTTTGCTTCCGGGTTAAGAACGGTAAAGCAAATAGTATTGATGAATGCATCTAAATATTTACAAACGTCGCTGCCCAATATTATTTATTATGAAGACCTGGTTGCAGAAGGTGATGAGGATTTTAATTGGGTTGACGTGGATGAAAATCAGGCCTGTGGTATGTGTTATACCAGTGGTACAACGGGAAATCCCAAGGGCGTACTCTATTCGCACCGGTCCACTTATCTGCATGCTATTACAAGCATTTCGCCTAATGTTGCTAATATAAGCTCTAAGGATAGATTTTTATCAATTTGTCCGATGTTTCATGTAATGGCATGGGGATTTCCATTTATGTGTTTGCTTGCCGGCACTGACATGGTGATGCCTTCTAAGCATCTTCAACCGGCTTCGCTTATTGAAATTCTCCAAAGAGAAAAAATTACGGTTGCTAATGGGGTGCCAACTATATGGATGGGTATCTATGAAGAACTAAAACGCAGCCCTGTCAGGGAAAAACTGCATTTAAGAGAATTCATAGTTGGCGGATCGGCTTTTCCTGCAGGTTATATTAAAAACTTTGAAGAAGATTTTGGTATTAATTGTTTTCATGCCTGGGGAATGACTGAGACTTCGCCTGTAGTAACGGCTTCCAGGTTGCAGGCCCATCATGAAAAATTGAGTTTTGCAGAAAGGACAAAAATAAAATCCAAACAGGGCATTGAATTACCGGGTGTTGAAATACGTGTAGTACAGGAGGATGGCAGTGTTGCACCAAGAGATGGTAAAACGGTGGGCGAATTTGAAGTACGGGGGCACTGGATAATTGATAGTTACTACAAAATGGATATTGATCAGTCTCATTCTGCAGATGGGTGGTTCCGGACAGGAGATGTGGGAACAATTGATGAATCCGGTTACATGGAACTAACAGACCGGACGAAGGATTTAATAAAGAGTGGAGGGGAATGGATATCAAGCGTCGCTCTTGAAACTTCATTAATGGGTCATCCTCACGTGGCAGAAGCTGCAGTGATTGCCATTCCGGATGAAAAATGGGTTGAACGTCCTTTGGCCTGTATCGTTTTCAGAAATGGAAAAACTGCATCACCCAAAGAATTCGATGATTTTTTATTAAAACATTTTGTAAAGTATCAACTGCCAAAATCATATGTTGTTTTGAAAGAAATACCCAGGACTGGCATAGGTAAATTTGACAAAAAGAAAATGAGGGCACTATATTCCGAGGGCAAACTGGTTTAAATTTGAAACAATAATCTTCAATTAAAGGATATGGAAGCTCCGCTGACTCCACTGGAATTTTTAAGAAGATCAAATAAATTATATCCTGACAGGATTGCAGTCGTTGACGGTAAGATCAGTTTTACATATAGCCAGTTTTTTGAAAGATGCAATCGCTGGTCCAATGCGCTGCAGAAATTTGGAATCAATCCAAAAGACCGTATAGCCTATATAGCTCCGAATACGCATGCACAACTCGAATCATTCTACAGCATTCCGCAAATCGGATCTATACTTGTACCGATAAACTACCGGCTTGCGCCGGAGGAATTTGTTTACATTATTAATCATTGTGGCGCCCGTGTAGTTTGCGTCCATAGTGATTATATAGATGCAGTAGATAGTATCCGTCATAAACTTCCTGATGTGGAATGGTTCATAGCCCTCGAGGGCGGGAAGGATCAATGGTTGGATTATGAAGAAATCCTCCTTTCCTCACCGGAAAACTTTACACCGGTCACGATCGATGAGTTAGATTTAATCTCCATAAATTATACCAGCGGAACTACAGCACGTCCCAAAGGAGTAATGATTACTCATAGAAATGCATATATAAATACGCTGGGAACATTAGCGCATTGCCATTTATCTGTCGATGAATGTTATTTATGGACTTTACCCATGTTTCATGCAAACGGATGGACATTTGTCTGGACAATTACTGCTTGTGGTGGACGTCATATTTGTTTGCGTAAAGTGGATGCCGCGAATATTTTTGAATTAATTGAAAAAGAAAAAATCAGTCTATTTTGCGCAGCGCCGACTATTTTAATTGGAATAGCAAATATTGAAGAAGATTTACGAAAGAATATTCCCAAAGGTATACGTGTCCTCACTGCCGGTGCCCCACCTGCAGCAGCAACAATTGAAAGAATTGAGCAGGAATTTGGATGGGAACTTACGCAGGTTTATGGCCTGACAGAAACTTCACCATTTATTACAATTTGCGAACCGCGCCCCGAACATGACCAATTGCCGGTGAATGAAAGGGCTATTATTAAAGCGAGACAGGGAGTTGAATTAATCTGTTCAGGAGAATTAATTGTTGTTGATGACCATGATACAGAGGTGCTTCATGACGGGGAAACAATGGGAGAGATTATAACCAGGGGAAACGTTGTAATGAAAGGATATTATAATGATCCGGAAGCAACGAATAAAGCTTTGCGTAATGGTTGGTTTCATACGGGCGACGCGGCAGTTGTTCATCCGGATGGATATATAGAGATACGTGACCGGATTAAAGATGTTATTATTAGCGGAGGAGAAAATATTTCTTCCGTTGAAGTGGAATGTGTATTGCTGAGACATCCCGCAGTTCAGGAGGCTGCTGTAGTCGGCATGCCTCATGAGAAATGGGGAGAATCACCACATGCATTTATTGTCCTGAGAAAGGAAAAATTAGTTACGGAGTCTGAAATCAAAGAATTTGTAGGGAAACATCTCGCGTCATTTAAAAAGCCTCAATGGGTGTCTTTTGTAAAAGACCTTCCGAAAACAGCAACAGGTAAAATACAGAAATATGTTTTAAGGGGTAGCCGATCTGCAATAACAAGGCAGTGAATTTCAACAGCTTTCCAAGTTTACTATCACATTTGTTCCATTATTCATCCCGGTTTTTCGTGTTCTCTTCGTGGCTGTTCGTGATTTCTTCGTATATCCGCGAAGAAACTGCGAACAAACACGAAGATTCTTCGCGGATTCGCGAAGAAACCAAGAAGTAATATGACTGGATTCTGAAGCGAACCTGGAAAGGTTGTATTCCGTAAGGATTCTTTTAATGGCAGCTCCGCTGATTTGAACCGCCAGGCTCAAAATAATTTTGTTTTCCCCAAGGTTATTATTTCGATTCATAAAACAAGAGCAACAATATCAATAACCTTTAAACCTACTACTATGAAACATTTGAACTCTATATGCATCTCAATCAGCTGCTTATTTATCATTTTACTTTCAATTTCATGCAGGAAAGATTCATTCAATGCCGACCCGCCTCCCTGCACAACATGCGACACTCTGACTATAAGCACCTTGTTGATAAACGACAGTAACTGGGTTAGACAAGATAATGAAAGTTATACCAGCGACATTACATGGATAATAAAACAATCAGGAGCTGCCATAAGTCAGGTCTACGGAATGTATATCTCAAATGATGACCGTCTCCAGGAGGTTTTCCCCGGAGTTTCCGCTAATTACATGGGTGGCACCATTTATGGTTCCGTTAATCTTACCAAAGATTACCCTACCTGCAAGCTTACTTTCGGTCCTTCCAACGAAGGACCTGAAGGAGAAGTTCATCCAATCACTTCACTGCCATTTAAATCTGTCGAAATTGAAGTAATACTTGCGAAACGGAAAAATTAAGATTTGGTTCCTAAACATCTTTTATTGCAATAAGTGTCAGGACTGCAGAAAGAAATACGGCAACAGACATTACTATATAAGATGCCCCAAAGCCTCCGGTTGATCCATTTAGATAGCCTACGAGATATGAGCCTGCGAATGAGCCCAATGCTCCGAAGCTGTTGATAAGAGCGAGTGCCCCGCCGGCAACGTTTGCTGGCAAATTTTCAATGATGACCGCAAAGAACGGTCCGTAGGGAATGTACATGGATGTGCCTGCAATACATAGCAAGGTGAACGACAACCAGAAATTGGTTGATCCAATCAGGTAGGATCCGTAAAATGCAAAGGCTGCCACGAGGAGGAATGGCCAGATAAATGGTTTTCTTTTTAATGTTTTATCCGAATAATATGATGCGATGATCATGGCGATAACGGCCATTAAATAGGGAACCGCCGATAACCATCCCGTTTTCACAATTCCAATACCCGGAGCCGTATTGATGATCGATGGCAGCCAGATTACAAATCCGTACATGCCAAAGCTCCAGAAAACATATAGCAGACAAAGTAAAATGACCACCCTGGATTTAAAGGCAACTAAATAGTTTTTGACTGGTTTGATGCTTTCCTGTTCCTTTAAAAGCGATGCCTGCAGGGAATCTTTCTGGTCCTGGCTTAGCCAGACAGCCTTTTCCGGTTTATCCTGAATAAGTTTCCACCAGATGAATGCCCAGATTACGGCAGGAATTCCTTCCCAGATAAACATCCAGCGCCAGCCGACAGTATGTATTAAATATCCCGAAATGATGGACATCCAGAGCATACAGGAGGGATTTCCAAACATTAAAAGGGTATTAGCTCTAGAGCGCTCTTTCCTGGTAAACCACCTGCTCAAAAGTAATAGCAAAGACGGCAGGACGGCGCTTTCCGCAACACCTACCATAAATCGTATTACAATCAGAACCTTTATATTACTGATTATACCGGTTGATGCTGCAAAAACACCCCAGAGAATCAGGGACCAGAAGATTAATTTTTTAGCGCTTTTATTTGCGGCATACAAAGTACCTGGAATCTGAAAGAAAAAATAACCAAGGAAAAACATGGATCCTAAGAGGGATGTCATGGCAGATGTGATGTGCAGGTCCCCGGCCATTCCGGCGGCAGCTCCAAATCCAAAATTTGCACGATCAAGATAGGCAAGGCTATAAGTAATAAAAACCACCGGTATTAACCGGTACCATCTTGAAACAGAAATTTTTCTTTTGTTGGCCATTCAGGTTTACAGGAAAGTCTTGTAAGATAGTTTTTCCTTGCGATTCATTGTAATCCCCTGTAAATTCGTATCCCGACATGAAAATCAATTATTTCGTCTGTATAATAAATAACCTTTAAAATTTTTAAGTATGAAAAAAAACCTTTTCTTCATCAGCGCCATCTTGCTGATGTCAGTATTTGTAAATGCGCAGGTTAACAATTACAAAGTAGTTTTTGACATGAGCAGTAAGGACACCGTAAATCAACAGGCAATAGTCCGGGAAATCGGACTGATAACAGGTGCCTCTCCGGATGCAAAACTGGAAGTAGTCATTTATGGACAGGGCTTGGATCTTGCTGTAAAAGACCGTTCACCTCAGCAGGCAGCAGTGGAAAAATTAATTGCAGACAATAAGGCTTCTTTTAAAGTGTGTGCGATGACGATGAAAAGAAATAATATTGATAAATCGCAATTAGTGCCCGGTGTCGAAGTCGTTCCGGACGGGATCTATGAAATCATTTCAAAACAGCAACAGGGATGGGGCTACATTAAAGTGGGACACTGATTTCATGATCAGTGCTTCCTGGTTGGAATCTACACCGATAGTCTGTCCATCCTATCGCGATAAGTTTAAAATTGTATCTTACCCGTGCATTCATTAAACTACATTTCAGATGTATGATGACCCGCAGGGAAAGAATAAATTAGGATTATGGACCAGTACTTCCCTTGTTGTAGGTAATATGATCGGTGCCGGTGTATTCCTGATGCCGGCGGCTTTAGCAGCTTACGGTAGCATTAGTTTATTTGGCTGGGTATTTTCTGCAATCGGTGCTTTTTTATTGGCAAGAGTGTTCAGCAATTTAAGTAAGCTGATGCCAAAAGCAGATGGTGGTCCATATGCTTACTCCCGAAGTGGCCTTGGAGATTTTGCTGGTTTTCTTGTAGCCTGGGGTTACTGGATATCTATCTGGTGTACGAATGCGGCAATCGCTGTATCATTTGTAAGTGCATTAAGTACTTTTTTTCCTCCTCTTGCCACCAATGCAATACTTGCAATATTTACCGGGCTTGGCGTCATATGGCTCCTTACCTGGATCAATACACTGGGAATTGTAACATCAGGCAAATTGCAACTGATCACAACCATTTTGAAAATAATCCCACTGCTAGTGGTTGCTCTCGGGGGGTTATTTTTCTTCAAAGCTGAAAATTTTATTCCTTTCAATATGAGCGGGACATCAGACTTTTCGGCAATAACGGCTACCGCTACCTATACTTTTTTCGCTTTCCTTGGAATAGAATGTGCGACCATACCATCAGGGAGCGTAATAAATCCGGAAAAAACAATACCTCGTGCTACCATGCTAAGCATCCTGATTGTATCCGTGATTTACATTATAAGCAGTTTCAGTATTATGGGTATGATTCCCGGGAAAAATCTTCAGCATTCAGTAACTCCGTTTGCAGATGCGGCAGTAATTATCTGGGGAAGCAGTGCGCGCTACTGGATAAGCGCGGGTGTGGCCATTGCTGCATTTGGTGCGTTGAATGGCTGGATACTTATCCAGGGACAAATGCCCTATGCCATTGCAAAAGACAAATTATTTCCGTCGGTATTTTGTAAGGAAAATAAAAAAGGAGTTCCCGCTCGGGGAATTGTCATATCGAGTATCCTGGTCTCCATTCTCATGTCCATGAATTATACCAAGGGACTGGTGGAACAGTTTAAATTTTTAATTTTACTTACTACTTTAACGGTGCTGATTCCTTACCTGTTTTCAACTGCCGCATACATCATCATAAAGCTGGAAAACAGATATTTAAAGCCGGGTACCCGATGGTTTTCCACTATTGTTCTGGCATCATTAGCGTTTTTGTTTTCCCTGTGGGCCATTGCAGGTTCGGGCCCTGAAATTGTTTATTGGGGACTGTTGTTATTGTTGGCCGGTGTTCCATTTTATGTAATGATAATATGGAAAAAGAATAATTGAGTCACGATTCGAAAAATAAACCAGGAGAAACGGGATGAATTATACTGCTCACTCGGAGGTTGGTAAAATAAAAACACTGTTCATTAAAAGTGTTCAGCAGGCATTTGTAAGTGAATCACATATTGAAAAATATTGGTCAGCTTTAAATTACATCTCCAAACCCGGATTCAGTGCTGCCCTTGGGGAATACGAATTATTTGAATCCATTTTAAAAATGAATGATGCGGAAATTCATTTTTTTCCTGAGGATTCTTCTGTAAATATGGATTCTGTTTATTGCAGGGATGCATCTATCGCAACCAACAGAGGAATGATTATTTGCAATATGGGAAAGGCCGAAAGAATGAACGAACCTTTTGCTGAAAGAAAATCATTTGAATCGACTGGCATTCCAATACTTGGAACCATAAAATCTCCAGGAACACTGGAAGGCGGTGACGTTGCGTGGCTTGATGAAAATACACTTGCTGTCGGACATACTTATCGCACAAACGAAGAAGGTATAAAACAGTTGGTCACTCTTCTGAGTCCGCTTGGAGTTGATGTAGTTACCGTTTCGCTGCCACATTATAAAGGAGCCGGGGATGTTTTCCACCTCATGTCTATTTTTAGTCCGGTAGATAAAGACCTGGCAGTTGTATATTCTCTGCTAATGCCGATTGTATTTCGTAATTATTTGATTCGTCGTGGGTATCATTTAATAGAAGTTCCGGAAGAGGAATTTGATACGATGGGCTGCAATGTACTCGCACTTGAGCCCGGAATTTGTTTGATATTAGATGGGAATCTGAAAACAAAATCTGCCCTGGAGAAAAAAGGCTGTAAAGTATTTGTATATAAAGGAGATGAAATTAGTATAAAGGGCGGAGGAGGCCCCACCTGTCTTACACGGCCGATAGCAAGGTATAAATAAGTTTCATTTAACCAGCCTATTTGAAATGGGTGACACATTCACAATCCGCTTAATTTCTCGGGAAGATTCCCCCGGCATATTGGAAATTTATAAGCCATATGTGACGGATACAGCAATTACTTTTGAATACGAGGTCCCCACTCAGGATGAATTTTTGCAAAGAATTAAAGCAAATACATCTGAATATCCCTGGCTCGTTTGTTTGCAGAATCATAAAATAATTGGGTACGCATATGCAAGTAAACACAGGGACAGAGCTGCTTACCAATGGTCAGTTGATTCTGCTATTTATTTATCACCGTTAGTGCATCGCAAAGGAATTGCCCGAATATTATATGAATCACTTTTTTCGATACTCAGGTTGCAAGGTTATTTTAATGTCTATGCAGGTATAAGTCTGCCTAATGAAAAAAGTGTAGCATTTCATAAAGCATTGGGCTTTAAAGAAATCGCACACTATAAGAAAGTAGGATTTAAACATCATCAATGGCACAATACGGCATGGTTCGAACTTCATCTTTCTGAACATATTGATAACCCGCCGATACCCCAAAAAATAACTGATTTGATAAATACAACTGGTTTGTTGACAATTCTTAAAACAGCCAATGAATCTGTGGGAAGGGTGATTTAGCAGGGGAATTCACTTCTTTTCGACGGAAAAATGGTAACTTATATATGAAAACAGAGGAGTAATGGAGGACGATCAGTATAGAATAAGTGAATTTAAAAAAGCACTGCGAAAATATGCCGATGAGGGGGTAGTAGATCTGGACAAAAACTATCAATTCAAATTTAATTTTCAGATTCACCGGTATGAAGATATTTTGCCTAATTCGAGACTTGCCGCACCGCCGAACAGGTGGTCTTATCATCGTATTTGTTTTTTGACGAAGGGCGAGGGTGAATTGATATCAGGAATATACAGGTTCAAGGCAAAAAGAAATACTTTTTTTGTAATTCCTTCCCGCGTAATATCTTCCAGCAAAAACTGGGCACCGGATACACATGGGTACATTTTACTATTTAACGCAGATTTTTTTTTACAGAATAATTTTTCACATCAGTTTATTTCGAGTAAAAGACTCTTAACACCTTCCATGCAACCCTATATCGACTTGCAGGATAATCAGGTTGATGAAGTCACGCGCATTTTTGAAAGTATAATGAGAGAAAAAAAACTTAAGGATAGTATCAACCATGAGCTGATAGCTGTAAAAATTTTGGAACTTTTAATACTTGGGGAACGGTTATTTGAGCAGGCGCAGAGTGTTTCGGCAGATTTTCCTTTTACGGATATATTAAAGAGGTTTCTTGATTTGCTGGATGCCAATTTCTCCAGGGAACATTCTGTTAAGTATTACGCTGAAAGATTATCGATGCATCCAAATCACCTGAATGCTCTCATAAAAAAACATACAGGTTTATCAGCTAAAGAATCAATACAAAATAAGATCTTGCTGGAAACAAAATATTTACTTCATTCGACGAAATTGCCTATAAAGCAGATTTCCCATCAGATGGGATTCAGCGATCCCAATTATTTTACCACTTTTTTTAAACGGTCTGAGAACCTGTCACCCGCTAATTACAGGGGTAATTTTGGTTGAAAATCAAAGGTATTTAGTTGATTTGCAAAGATTCACCATCAATTAAATTGCAATCTTTGCGGCCGTTAATAATGAAACAGATTACTATACTTTTTGTGGATGATCATCCTCTGATCAGAAAGGCATGGGAGTTTTTTTTGAAGCAGGACCCACGTTTTAAATTAATCGCAACTTGCGAAGACGGCGAAACGGCGATTGAGTTGTCAAGTGAACTGTGCCCAGATATTATCATTATGGATATCCGGATGCGTGGGATGAGTGGTATCGAAGCTACACAAATGATCAGGGAAAATTGTCCGGGGATAAAAATCATTGGTCTGTCATTTCATCTTATTCCGGACTATGCTGAGAAAATGATGCAGAATGGCGCCATGGGATATTTATCCAAAGTTTCTCCTCCCGCCGAAATCTATAAAGCAATCATCGAAGTTTATCAGGGAAGGACTTATATCTGCAAGGAAGTTGCGGACTTACTTAACTGATACCATTCTCACTCATATGTCTCTGCGAATTCAATTCATCCCTGATTTTATTTTTTTATCCCTTTGAGGTATTCATCCAGAAAAAGCACCGTTTTTCCAGAGGCATCGATCTTGTTTTGTTTTTTTAGAAAACCATGACCTTCATCGGCGTAAGTAACATACACCACAGGGACGCCGTTCTTTTTAACACCTGCAACAATTTCCTGACTTTCTATCGGAAGTACGCGTACATCATTCATACCCTGGAAAACGATCAACGGTTTGTTGATCTTTTGATAGTTATAAAGAGGTGAAGTATTTTTTAACATAACCGAATCACCTGTATTCGGATCACCCATTTCCTCATACAATGCTTTTCTAAATGATTCCCAATATGGCGGGATGCTTCGCAATGTTCTAAGCCAATTGGCCACTCCGAAATAATCTACTCCCACTTTGAATTCTTCCGGATAGAAGGCAAGTGCTGATAATACCATGCATCCTCCATAGCTACCTCCTTCTATACCAATTTTGGATGTATCTATATAATCCTGTGTCTGCAGCCATTTTTTGCCCCAGATACAATCTTTAAGATCCCCATTTCCGTGATCCTTGTTATCCAGTTTATAAAAAGTTTTTCCGTAGCCACTACTCCCCCTGTTATTTACGGCCAGTACTGCATAGCCGTGATTTACGAGATATTGAATATCATTGCTGAACCCAATCCGGCTTTGCCCCCCGGGACCTCCATGTATCCAAAGCATTGCCGGCATTTTATTATCTTTTGTGGCATTGACAGGTTTATAAAGAATGGATGGAATTTCCCTGTCATCGAAGGATTTGAAACGAATTACCTGGGCACTTACGAGATCATTTGGATTGACTTCACTATTCAGACATTGAGTTAATTGTTTAAGTTGTTTATTTTCAAAATTGTAAACATAGATATTGTTTGGGCTTTTGCTGCTTCCAACACTGAGCGCCATATTTTTTTCCGTCTCAGAGATAAAAATGCTTTGAATGTCGGCATCCTGGATTTGGGGGAATTCAACAGGCTTACCGGTGGAATGATCAAAAAGAAGGACTTTATTCTTACCGTCTTCATTGATAAAAATGGTTCGGTACTTTTCATTTTTACTCAAATCCATCCAGCTGACGTCCCAATCTGTGGAGAACAGTTTCTCTGATTTACCGGAATGA
Source organism: uncultured Bacteroidota bacterium (assembly GCA_963730425.1). Taxonomy (GTDB): domain Bacteria; phylum Bacteroidota; class Bacteroidia; order Chitinophagales; family Chitinophagaceae; genus Puia. The sequence continues at coordinate 259,712 of CAVSRV010000006.1, forward strand.
ATATTGTATTTAACCAAATAGGAAAATTCGCTACCGTCATTAGTAATGTAATAAAGTATGCTGTCGTTTTTCTCAAATGCGACGGGGTTCCATATTGCCTCGTTATCATTACTCAATCTCCTGATGGTTTTTGTAGACAAATCAAAAAGGTAGAGTTCATTTTTATCAGTAGTGATCGATTTGGTAAGTGTAAGATACCTGTTGGTAAAACTCAGAACACCCGGATCTAATGCCGAATCATTTTGATAAAATAAAACAGGTTTCCAGTTTGATGTATCCATTTTCCACAGGTCAAAGAATTTAGGGTTCCGGTGGTTGCTGTTCACAAAAAAGAATTTTTTGTCACTGCTCCATTTAAAAAAACTATTTGTGCTTCCCGGCCAGGGAGTAAGATCCTTTACAGCAGTGTCGCCTGGAGTTTGAAGGTATAAATGAGAATTTTCATTTCCGCCCTGATCAGCACTGTAAATGAACTTTTGGGTTCCTGGCAGGTAATCCACACCGAAAAAGGATTCTTTGGTGGATTTAGTAAGTGGAATCATTGTGGTATCGGATATATTCAATTCATACAGGTTATAAATTCCTGATATATTTGCATCCACTAAAATTTTCGATTCATCTCCATTAAAAGCTACTCCACTAATATTCTTATTATTATATAACTGTTCAATTGTATATTCCTTCACAGGAGGAATATCTGGCGTGGCCGTTTTGCATCCGGAAAAGATGAGGAATATAATCAGATGTAAATAAAGGAGTCTTTTCATAAAAAGGTTTATTTGATAAATATACAGTAATAATGATTTGTATATCTCCAGGAGAAACCAGATTTTGAACGGAGAACAATAAGGACAGGATACCTGAACAATACGGCATCATAGTGGCTGACGAAGGCTTCATTTCAAAGCAAAAGTTCGCCCCATCCCTTTCTATATTCTCTCCGGATAAATTGATTGGCTGGTTCAAAATTTGTAACCTTCATATTGCCGCCGTCCCAATTCAGGCCAACATACCGTCCGCTGAATTTATATCCGTCCATTTTGCCATAAACAGGATCATTGACTTTTATTTTTTCGCGGATGTTAAAACTTCTCAACAGCAAATTACCTAATAATACAGTTTCTGTAAGGGGGCCGGCATATCCTTCAAAAGGAGAGTCAACTTCCATTTTTCCATAACCGGCAATGCTGGCATCAATCCATTGCCACCAATGGCCATCCATTCCTCCGGGTACCCGTGGATATTTTTCAGGAACATGAATTTCCTTGTTTAATGAAAGAGGAAGTAACCTTGGATGACTTCCTCCCCATCCACAGGAAACCTTACCCTTTGTGCCGACAAATAAAGTAGCACCTTCAAAATCATTTTCACCAGGCCAGTCACCGAGCGCTTCATTCGAATTTAAATCAGGACTTAATTCAGTGATGCGTTCAGGTGTAATTCCTCCGTCCATCCAAAACAATTCAATATTCTTACCATTTCCCTGTTTAAATATGAATTTTAGAGAACTGGAAACAGGTCCGCTTTCCGGATAAATTCCTTCTTTAAAAATACCATTGTAAACAGTGCTGGCACTACCTGAAATTTCTGTTGGATAACCCAACCCGAGTAATTTAAATGGCGGACCAATAATATGGCAGCCCATATCACCCAGTGCTCCCGTGCCAAATTGCCACCAGCCACGCCAGTTGAAAGGAACCAGATTATCAATATAATTAGTTTCCTGCGCCGTTCCCAGCCACAGATCCCAGCTCAATTCTTTTGGAACAGGCGGTTTTGTTTCAGGCCAGGAAATGCCCTGGGGCCAGACCGGACGGTCGGTCCAGCAATACACTTTTTCAATATCACCAATGAGCCCTGCTTCGAACCATTCACGCATGGTACGCATACCGTCGCAGGATGATCCCTGATCTCCCATCTGAGTAACGACCTTGTATTTTTTGGCCGCTTCTGTTATGATGCGGGCCTCATAAATATCATGAGTCAGTGGTTTTTGCAGGTATAAATGCTTTTTCAGTTTCATAGCACTCAGACCGACAATGGCATGATTGTGATCAGGTATGGCTACGGTTACAGCGTCAAAGTTTTTGTTTTCTTTTTCAAACATTTCACGCCAGTCATGATAAAATTTTGCCTTCGGAAACTCCTTGATCCGGGGAGCAGCCGGTCTTTCATCAACATCACAGAGGAAGGCTATTTCTGCATTTTTTTTAGGAGCCGTGGCAAAGTGATGAATATCGTTTTCGGCTTCGCCGCCGGTTCCTACTGCGGCTATATAAAGCTTGTCACTTGGCGCCGTGAACCCCTTACCACCGAGAACGTGTCGCGGAATAATATAAAAAGCGGCGGTTGCCATGGCAGTTTTCTTCAAAAAATCTCCGCGGCTTATCGATTTCCTGGTTGGGAATGCTGATTTCCTTTTCATTTGATTTTCGGTAATTTTAAAATGAGTATCCCGTTTTCAAAGTCGGGTCTTTCGGGAACAACCAACCCAGACTGATTCTTACAAGCTTGTTCTATTTGATACTATGAAATTATATATAAAAGTTTTACGTAAGTAATTAGTTATTTTAGGCTAAGATTGCATCCTGATTTAATTTCCTTTAACGGTTCTGTATGAAAAGAAGCTATTATATAGTCGGTTTGATAATGCTCACTTTTTTCGTCATTTCTTTTTTGACGAATATTATCGGTCCCCTTATTCCCGATATTATAAGCGGATTTAGCCTGAGTCTTACGCTGGTAGCCATCCTCCCATTTGCATTCTTTATTGCTTATGGAGTGATGTCCATTCCTTCGGGGATGCTTATTGAGAAATACAAGGAAAAGAAAATGATGGTAGTGGCTTTCATCGTGGCATTCACGGGCTCTCTGGTGCTTGCGGTTTTCCCAAATTATCTGTCAGCCGTTTGTTCTTTGTTTTTAATCGGATGCGGAATGGCCATGCTTCAGGTTGTTATTAATCCACTGCTTCGTACGGCGGGAGGGGAGGAACATTATGCATTTTATTCAATCCTCGCCCAGCTTATTTTCGGGTTGGCCTCTTTTATCAGTCCCCTGGTATATTCAGGGATCGTATTGAATCTCAAACAAAATGATCAGCATGCCGGTCTTTTTTCAGTATTAGCCGATCATGTTCCGTCTCAGCTTCCCTGGATCTCGATGTACTGGTTATTTACTATTATATGTCTTTTGATGATTCTGATCCTGCTGTTTTCACGGTTTCCCAAAGTTGAATTAAAAACTGATGAGAAAGCGGGCGCACTTAAAATACATATCGATCTTTTTAGAAAACGGGTAGTTATTTTATTTTTTATTTCTATGTTATGCTATGTTGGAACAGAACAGGGAGTAGCAAACTGGATATCACAGTTTCTGTATACGTATCATAAGTATGACCCGCAGAAAACAGGAGCGGATACAGTCGCATACTTTTGGGGAATGATGACGGCCGGTGGTTTGCTTGGACTATTGCTAGTGAAATTAATGGACAGTCGCCGGGTTCTCATCTTATTTTCCGTTTTAGCCATCATGAGTCTGAGCGCCGCCTTATTTGGATCCGCCAGAATTTCACTGTTTGCATTTCCGATGGTTGGATTCTTCGCCTCTGTGATGTATCCGATTATTTTTTCCCTGGCGCTTAATTCACTGGATGAACATCATGGCTCCTTTTCGGGTATACTTGTAACGGGTATAGTGGGTGGCGCCATAGTACCATTGATAATCGGCTGGCTGGGCGATCATATCGGGCTTCGCCGTGGAATGTGTTTTCTTTACCTGACCCTTGGGTTTATCCTTAGTATTGGCTTCTGGGCAAAACCACTCATTAAGAATAAAACGATCCGGCTGTTTACCAGGAAAAAAAATCTTCAACAGTCCAATATTCCCATATGAATGACAAAAAGATTATCGGCATAGACCTGGGAGCCACAAACATTCGTGGCGGTCTTGTCAGTGGAACACAATTATCGGGAATAAATTCCAAACGAATTAACAGCTCGGGTTCAGTAGAAGATGTGCTGAAAGACATTTATGCAATCATTGACAGTCTGCTGGATAAAGAGGTAGCGGCCATCGGTATTGGTGTGCCGAGTGTTGTTGACGTAAAACAAGGTATTGTATATGATGTTCAATATATTCCTTCCTGGAAGGAAGTGCATCTGAAAAAAATTGTTGAAGAGCGCTACCGGATTCCGGTCCTGGTTAACAATGACGCAAATTGTTTTGCCATCGGCGAATATTACTTTGGAAAAGGAAACGGTAGTGAAAATATGATCGGTCTGACTATCGGCACAGGTCTTGGTGCCGGTATAATAATTAACCGGCATTTATACGCCGGCCCTAATTGCGGTGCAGGCGAATTTGGAATGGTGGAATATCTGGATCATTGTTATGAATATTATGCCAGCGGTCAGTTCTTTCAAAATGTTTATAATACTGACGGAGAAAAAATATTTGAAAAAGCAAAATCAGGAGACACGGAGGCAAAGCAACTTTATAGTGAAATGGGTTTTCATTTAGGGAATGCCATAAAATTAATTATGTATACTTATGATCCTTCTCTTATCATTTTGGGCGGCTCAGTGCGATTTGCTTACCCGTATTTCCAGGATACCATGTGGCAGCGTATCAGAACTCTGGCATACACCAAATCCATTGAAAGTCTGCGGATCGAATTATCTGAACTGGATAACAGCGGGATCCTGGGCGCAGCCGGATTATATTATGATACCGTGCAATGAACCTGAGATCCCGGTCATATTGCTTATCTGCCTTTCATAAATACCCGGAAAAATAATTTCCTAATAACGTCTACTTCTAAGTAGAAATTTTATATTTATTTATAGAACCCCTTTTTATGAAAAAATCAGGCCTTGTATTCCTGCTGGCAATCTCTCTCCAGATTGCTTATTCGCAACAAAATTCGAACCCCTTGTGGTTGAGATATCCTGCTATCTCGCCCGACGGGCAGACAGTATTGTTTTGCTTCAAAGGAGATATCTATAAAGTTTCCTCAGATGGAGGCATTGCCGTCCCGCTGACAATCAGTGAGTCGACGGAATTTTCTCCTGTATGGAGCCATGACGGAAAATATATAGCTTTTGCCAGCAATCGCTATGGCAATTTCGATGTATTTGTAATGTCTTCTTCAGGTGGGGAAGCAAAAAGACTTACCTATAATTCCAGCCAGGATATTCCGAGCAGTTTCACAGCAGACGATAAACAAATCATCTTTTCCTCAAACAGGCAGGATGTTGTAACCAACGTTCAATTCCCTGATGGTGGACTTCCACAATTATATATTGTACCGGTTGGAGGTGGTAAATCAGGTCAATTTCTGCCTGTTCCCGCGATTGACGCGACCTTCAATTCCACCGGTGATAAACTTATTTTTCATGACCTGAAAGGATATGAAAGTGACTGGCGCAAGCACCATACTTCATCAGTTACCAGAGATCTATGGGTTTATGATCTGAAGGCCAAAAAATACACGCAGCTCACTACAAATAAAGGGGAAGACAGGAATCCCGTATTCGATAACAACGATAACGATTATTATTATCTAAGCGAGCAGAACGGCGGATCAATGAACGTATATAAAAGTTCGCTGAGCGATCCTTCTTCTTCAGTCGCACTTACTTCTTTCAAAGAAAACCCTGTGCGCTTTCTTACACGTTCAAAGAATAATATCCTTTGTTTTGGATATGACGGTGAAGTATACCTGAAAAAGGGGAATGGCGAACCACAAAAACTGAATGTCAGCATTGGGGAGGACGGCAGGGTAAATGTGGACAAGACAGTGCCAGTTAATATGGGAGCCACCGAGATGAAAGTTTCACCGAATGGAAAAGAAATTGCTTTTGTTGTTCGTGGAGAAATTTTCGTGACAAGCGTGGATGGCGGTATCACCAAGCGAATTACCAATACGCCTTACCAGGAAAGAAGTGTCAGTTTTAGTCCTGACGGTCGTTCACTGGTATATGCAGCGGAACCCGACACAAGCTGGAACATATATACAGTATCCATTGCACGCAAAGAGGAACCTTATTTTTATGCGTCTACGGTGTTGAAACAGGAAACGGTTATTGCTACAAAAGCAGAAGAATTTCAACCCGCTTATTCACCTGATGGAAAAGAAATCGCCTATCTGGAAAACAGGGTAGTGCTGAAAGTAATAAATCTCGCAAGCAAACAAACCAGGACTATTCTGACAGCAGACAAAAACTATTCTTATGCCGATGGCGATCAGTATTACCAATGGAGTCCGGATAGTAAATGGTTCCTTGTTTGCTTCGGCCAGAAAGAAAGAGTACAATCAACAGAAGTCGGACTAATTCCTGCAGACGGGAAGGGTCCATTAACAAATCTCACGCTTAGTGGATTTGATGATCTGGAACCCAAATGGGCACTGGGGGGCAAAGCAATGATTTGGGGATCCACCAGAGATGGCGCCAGGGCGCAGGCGGGCTGGCCCGCTACCCTGGATGTTTATGCTATGTTCTTTACGAAAGAAAGTTTTGACCGGTTCAAACTTTCCAAGGAAGATTATGCCCTGCTCAAAGAACAGGAAGATAAGGATAAAGAAAAAACGAAGGATAGCACCAAAATTGTAAAGGCCCTGGGCAAAAAAGAAAAGAAGGGTGAGAAAACTGAAACAGATACTGCAGAAAAAAAGAAGGACCTGGTGTTTGACTGGGAAAATCTGACCGATCGAAAACTTCGCATCACAACGCATACTTCTGATCTGGGAGATATGGAACTTTCCAAAGATGGTGAGAAACTTTATTACATGGCGCGTTTTGAAAAAGGGTATGATTTATGGGTGACAGATCTTCGTAAAAAGGATACAAAACTTTTAAGTAAACTGGGATCCAATAACGCAACTCTTGAATTTTCTGCTGACGGTAAATCACTTTTCTTACTGGCCGACGGCCGCATCATGAAAATAGATCCTGAAAGCGGGAAATCTGACGGCGTAAGCATTAGCGGCGAAATGACGCTCGACTATGCCGCGGAAAAAGAATACATCTTTGATCACAGCTGGAGACAGATAAAAGAAAAATTTTATGTCGAAGATATGCAGGGCGTCGACTGGGATCATTATTACAATGTATACAAAAAATTCCTGCCTTATATCAATAATAATTACGACTTCGCAGAAATGCTAAGCGAATTACTTGGTGAGCTGAATGCTTCACATACAGGCTGTTATTATTTTGGATCTCCTTTTCCCAATGGTGACCGTACCGCTTCACTTGGTATATACTACGACTACAACTATACGGGCAGGGGTTTAAAAATTGCGGATATACTGGAAGACGGCCCTTTGGATAAGGCCACATCAAAAGTAAAAGTGGGAGATATCATTGAAGAGATCGATGGCAATCCCATAACAGATTCTGTGGAACACTACAAATATCTGAATAGAAAAGGAGGCCAGCTTACGTTAATTTCCATTTATGATCCGGTCAGTAATAAGAGGTGGCAGGAAACGGTGAAGCCGATCGAACGTAATGAGGAAAATGAGCTGAGATACCAGCGCTGGGTAAAGGCGAGAAGAAAAGAAGTGGATTCATTATCGGGCGGCCGGCTGGGTTATATACATGTACGGGCTATGAATGATGAAAGTCTGAGAACTGTTATAGAAGAAGCACTGGGCCGCGATCTGGGCAAAGAAGCCCTGATCATCGATACAAGATTTAACGGAGGTGGAAATATCCACGAGCCACTTTCTGATTTTCTGAATGGTAAAAAATATATTGACATTATTCCACATGGGCAATATGTTGGGTCAGAACCTTATGACAAATGGACAAAACCTTCTATCGTTTTAATTGGAGAAGCGAATTATTCAGATGCGCATCTGTTTCCACTGGCTTATAAATTGAAAGGAGTGGGCAAAACAGTTGGTATGCCCATTGCAGGTACGGGGACTTTTGTCTGGTGGGAAGTTCAGATTGATCCAAACCTTGTATTCGGTATGCCGATGGGAGGCTGGAGAACAATGGATGGAGTTTTTGCAGAAAACCATCAGATGGAACCTGATATCAAAGTGCGTCTCGACTATGATGTGATGACGAATGGCCGTGACCAGCAGATAGAAGCAGCTGTGAAGGAGCTATTAAAAAAGTAGCGGTTAATAATTCCATATAAAAATAAGGTCATGAGAATATTGAAAATGCTTTTATTATTACAGGTAGTATGTTATACGCAATTGAAGGCACAAATTGATGCTGGTCTTTTCCGGTTTCCGGACGTGTCGAAAACACAGATTGTATTTTCTTATGCAAATGATCTTTGGCTGGTATCAAAAGACGGGGGAGAAGCAATCAAGATCAGTTCCCCTCCAGGTGTAGAGTCATTTCCGAAATTTTCACCCGATGGGAAAACCATTGCATTTACAGGCAACTATGATGGTAACAGGGATGTTTATGCGATCCCTGCAATGGGTGGTGTGCCGATGCGATTGACCGAACATGGATATCAGGACCGGGTGGTTGACTGGACTCCGGATGGTAAAAATGTTCTTTTTGCTTCTTCAAGGGAAAGCGGCAAGGCCAGGTTCAATCAGTTCTATACAATTTCCCCGATGGGAGGAGCCGCTTCAAAATTACCACTGGCCTATGCGGAGTTCGGTTCGTATTCGCCCGATGGGAGTCAGATGGCCGTTACTTTCCGTACTCAGGCCGGACGAAATTGGAAACGGTATCGTGGGGGATGGAAAGCAAGTATCTATATCTTCAATTTCAATACACTCAGTTCTGAGGACATTTCTGCTAACGAAGCGGCTGGAGATGAATTCCCCATGTGGAGTGGCAATTATATTTATTTTCTTTCTGACCGCGGCACCGAACTGCGGATGAATCTGTGGAGGTATAACCTTGGTACAAAAGCTTTTGAACAACTGACTCATTTTACAGACTATGATGTACATTTTCCATCGCTTGGTCCTGATGATATAGTATTTGAAGCAGGGGGAAAATTATTTCTGTTCCAGCTGGCTTCACAACAAATGAAGGAAGTAAAAGTAACCGTGGTAACCGATGAAACTGCCTTGAAACCGAAACTCGTTAGTGCCGATAAATATATTCAGCACAGTTTTATTAGTCCTGACGGCAACCGCGTGTTAATCGAAGCAAGAGGAGAAATATTTTCGTTGCCTGCAGAAAATGGCTATGTTAAAAATCTGACGCAAACATCCGGTGTGGCGGAACGATATCCATCATGGTCACCCGACGGTAAAAGTATTGCCTACTGGAGTGACCGTTCGGGAGAATATGAACTTTATATATCTGATGGTGAAGAATTAAGCAAATCAAAAAAACTCAGTTCGTATGGGCCGGGTTTCAGGTATAATTTATTCTGGTCGCCCGATAGCAGGAAAATTGCATTCATTGATAAAGCCATGCGTATCCGGATCTATGACGTAGCCAGTGGAAAAACTATTGAAGTGGACAAGGCCCTACGTTTCACGGAAGGGAGTCTTGAAAATTTTTCCTGCAGCTGGTCATCAGACAGCCGCTGGCTTACTTATTCCCGCGATATGGGAAATTATCACAATGCTGTCTTTCTGTATGATTTTCAAAATAAATCACTCAAACAGGTCACAGATGGCTTTTATGATTGCAGTAATCCTGTATTTGATACGGAAGGAAAATATATTTATCTTTTTACAAGTCAATCATTTAATCCTTCCTATAGTGATATAGATAACTCTTTCATTTATGCCAACGCGGGTCAGGTTGCAGTTATCAGCCTGTTGAAAAACACGGCTTCCATTCTATATCCAAAGAATGATACAGTTCCATCAAATCAGAAAAAAAGGATACTGCAAAAGAAGATAAAGCAAAAAATAAGAAGGAAACCGGAGGAAAGAGTACTGACGAAAATAGATATCTGATATAAAAGCCGGTTAATATAGATCTCGAAGGAATGGAGATCGAGACTCGTGGTTTTGCCCATTCCTGCCGGGCATTATTCAGCTTTGGATGCTGCGAAGGGAAAGATTATTTATTTGAAATATCCCAATACCGGATCAGGTGAAACACAGGGCATTCTCAAATATTATGATATTGATAAACGCGAGGAAAAAACGATACTTGGAAATGTAGACGATTTCCAGCTTGTCTGCTGACCGGCAGAAGATCCTGGTTCATCGCGATAATTCATGGGTAATTATTAAGCCTGAAGAAAATCAGAAATTCGAAAAGCCTTTGCGTATTTCAGAAATGAAGATGATGGTTGAGCCTGCTTCCGAATGGCAACAGATCTTTACTGATGCCTGGAGGATGGAGCGTGATTATTTCTATGATTCCACGATGCATGGCGTTGACTGGAACCTTGTAAGACAGAGATATTCAAAAATGTTAAAGGGAGCGATGACGAGGGAAGAAGTGGATTTCATCATCGGCGAAATGATTGGCGAGCTTAGTTCGTCGCACACTTATCATGGAGGTGGTGACGTGGAAAATGAAAAACACACTTCGGTTGGATACTTAGGTGTTAACTGGGAAGCTGACGGTAATTTTTACAAGATAAAACGAATAATCCGGGGAGCTCCCTGGGATGCCGAAGCCCGTTCCTCACTTGATCAGCCGGGTATCCAGGTAAAAGAGGGAGATTATATTCTCGCCGTGAATGGTGTTCCCCTGACTACAGCTCAGGAACCCTTTGCAGTTTTTCAGGATCTTGCTGATAAGCCTGTTGAACTAACATACAATACCAGTCCTTCCCTCAATGGAGCAAAAACTGTTGTGGTTCAGACAATGGGTGATGAATACCGATTGCGGAACCTTGCATGGATCGAAGAAAATCGCAAACAGGTGGAAAAGCGACACATGGCGAAGTGGGATATATATTTGTACCAAGCACGGGTATTGACGGACAGAACGACCTGATACGTCAATTCAATGCGCAGTGGGATAAAAAAGGACTTGTCATTGATGAACGGTTCAATGATGGGGGGCAAATTCCAGACCGGTTTATAGAAATGCTGAACCGTACACCACTCGCTTTTTGGGCAATAAGAGACGGAGCAACCTGGCCATGGCCTCCTTTCGCACATTTCGGTCCGAAGGTTATGCTTATTAATGGCTGGAGCGGTTCTGGCGGCGATGCATTCCCTGATTATTTTCGTAAAAAAGGTCTTGGCCCACTCATTGGCGCGAGAACATGGGGTGGCCTGATTGGGATAAGCGGAGTGCCTCCACTTGTTGATGGGGGAGGTATAACTGTACCAACTTTCAGGATGATGAATCCTGACGGAACATGGTTTAAGGAAGGTCATGGTGTGGATCCCGACATTGAAGTCAGAGAGGATCTCGGTTCCATGGCCAAAGGTGTAGACCCGCAACTCGAGACGAGCCATTAAAGAAATAAAAGATGAAGTAGAGAAAAAGGGATTTAACGCTCCGAATCCGCCGCCTTATGAAAAAAGATAAGATACCATAAAGGTGATTATGATTTAGATTAAATACACTTAAAATATTACCATGTTAAAACGTATCGGGTTTTTTTTGGTTTTATTATTATACGGATTAAGAATCAGGGCTCAAAAAATGGAAGGTCTTAATATCACATCCATCCCATATAAATTGTTTTGGGAAAATACGCCAAAAAGTTTTTCTGTTCATGGAAATGATATTGTGATCGTGGCAGGAAAAGAAACAGATATGTTCAGGGATCCGAATGTGGCTTACAATACTGATAATGCTCCAAAGTTGCTATTTGAGGCGGATGATAATTTTGTATTGACAGCATCGATTGAACATGCGTTTACAAATAAATGGGATGGTGGTGCCATTGTAATAAAACAGGATAGTCTGAACTGGATTAAATTCTGTTTCGAAAAGGATTATACCGGAGCAAAAAGAGTGGTGAGTGTAGTGACAAAAGGTATTTCCGACGATTGCAATTCAGTCGAGATGAAATCAAATATCGTTTTTTATAAAGTGGCAAAAGCCGACAATGTGATCACGCTTTATTGTTCAACCGACGGCGTTAAGTGGTATTTGATCAGGCATCTCCAATTTGATGCACATAAGGGATTTAAAGTCGGTTTTTTGGCACAGTCTCCAACAGGGGAATATAATGAAGTGAAATTTTCAAATATTTCCTATCAGATAAAAAAGATCAAGGACCCTTATTTGGGAGAATGATTACCGGGTATTCTATCTTGGAAAATGCGGTGGCCTTCCCATACAAGTTGTTCCGTTTTTTATCTATATTTGGCTAAATTGATCTCAAGATCGAGTATTAAATGGACGGCTCAGCTAAAACAACTGATCAGGAAGAGCGATTTAAGATTTTATTCGACCGCTATAAGAAACCTGTTCATGATTATATACGAACAATTACCGGATCCCATGAAGTGGCAGAAGAAATTACGCAGGTCGTATTTATCGGCTTTGGAAAAAAATGGGATCTAACGATCAGATTGAAAATATTGACTATTATATTTTCCGAATTGCCCGCAACGAATGCATGAGGTATTTTAAGAAAGCAGCCGTTGAAACCCAGTTATTCAAGGACTTGCAAAAACGGATGACGCCAGGAAGCAACAATATAACAGAATACATAAACTATAAAGAAACCGAGGCTTTGCTGAACAAGGCCATCGCTTCACTTTCTCCAAAAAGGCAGAAAGTATATCAACTGAGCCGGAGACAGGGTCTTCGGTTGGAGGAAATTGCTAGCAGAAATGCAATTATCATATAATACAGTCAGAAATCATCTGGTTGAAGCGTTGCGCCAGATTCGCAAGTATTATCTGCAAAACTTTTCCAGTATAATATTGATATTTTTTTCATTCATTTCTTTTTAATTTCCCGTTAATTGCCAATTTAATAGGTTATATTCACCTGAAGTATAAAAATAAACTTAACCTTCCTTAGTCCTGAATTCATTTTTCAAGGTCTTTGCCGTTAAATGAAGCAAAGTCATAAGCTTTCTTTCCTGATGCCGGTGCCAATTTTCTATCTCCCGGCAGAAATTTCCAGAGTGACCATTTTACCAGAACGGGCTCGCAATTGATTTAAAATATTTGCTGAATATGCTATTTCTAACGATTGGCTGTAAAGCTCCTTTCATGGGCCCTGATCCTTCATGCAAAGAGGTTTGGCTGCGTGTTAAAAATGATTTTTCATCCTGCTCACCTGTTTTTTGTTGCAGTTGAATGCCAAAGGAACATCATCGAATCCTCGCAAGTGAATAAGGAGTATGCTGAAAAAGTAACTTTTACCGGCAAAAATGTTCCACTGGAAAAATTATTCAATGTAATTGAAGATCAGACAGGTTATGTAGTTATTTTACAACTATACGGTTATCCAGAATGCGAAACCGGTAACCAGTTCATGCCAAAGACATTCCTTTAGAGACAATTCCTGGAAAATTGTTTAAGCAACCAGGGATTAAAATTTGTTATCGAAGGCAAAACCATACTGATAACTAAAAAAGAGCTGACGACAGTCGTTGAAAAAGGTCCTGCTTTTCCTCCGTAAATTGATGTTCACGGCCATGTTTCCGACAATCTTGGAAATCCGATGAGTGGGGCGACTGTGTCACTTAAAGGTACAACAGTGAGTGTATTAACTGATACCAATGGTAATTTTTCAGTAAGTGTTCCTGAGAATTCCATACTTATAATCAGTTATAGTCGGGTATAAATCACAGGAAGTTTTAGTGAACGGTTCCGCATTATTGTCGGTTAGCATGCAGTCGCTAAACAAAGGCCTTGACGAAGTGGTCGTAGTAGGATATCAGTCTCAAAAACGTTCTGATATTACCGGAGCAGTTTCCGTGGTCAATGTTGAGGATGTTTCGAGAATACCCATCGGTTTTGCAGACCAGGCTTTACAAGGACAGGCTGCGGGCGTTCGTGTTACACAGTCAACCGGTCAGCCTGGAGACGGGATTGCGATGAGAATCCGCGGAGTGGGTACGATCAATAACAATGATCCTCTTTATATCATTGACGGAATACCTACCAAGGATGGAATTAATTTTTTATCGTCAAATGATATCGCAACGATTACAGTATTAAAAGATGCGGCTTCAGCAGCGATTTATGGATCACGATCAGCCAATGGCGTGGTGGTAATCACAACCAAATCAGGCAAAGCCGGGAAGTCACAGATAAGCTACAATGGATTCTATGGAATCCAGACACATGGATACCTCACCCCGATGGTCAACAACCAGGAGTATGTCACATTATATAATGAGGCAGCTAATAACGATAATGCAGATGTAACTAACCCCATATTGTTACGTCCACTGATTCCAGATACTCTCCAGATGGACAATACGAATTGGCTGGGTTCCATATTTCGCAACGCTCCAATTCAAAGTCATGAAATATCAATAACTGGCGGAAGTGATAAAGCGCAATACTTTGTTTCCGGGAATATATTTGATCAGGATGGAATTATATCTGAATTCATGGTATAAGCGTTATTCCTTACATACAAAATTGAATGTGCAGCTTTCCGACAAAGTGAGCATGGGACTAAATGTCAATCTATCTTATTCAGATAAAAATGCTATTGGAAGTTCGGGCGATGGTTATGGTGGCAACGGAGGAAGCGTTATAAGATATGCATTATTCCGCGATCCTGCCATACCGATCAAAAACCCCGATGGCAGTTATTCAGATTTGCCTGCATATCCCAATTTTTTTGGAGACGGTTACAACCCTGTTGCACTTGCTGTATATACAGACAATACAGAAAAACAATACCGTGTGTTCGGAGATATTTATGTTCAATATAATATCCTTAAAAATTTAATATTTAAAACGGATCTGGGTGGAGATGTATTCATAAATGAAGACAGAACATTTAACATGAATTATGGAACCAATTTGCGGGTCAACAGCCCGAGTGTGCTTACTGAAACTAATACGACAAGTTTAAATATGACATGGAACAACACGCTTCGTTATAATAAAATATTTGGTGAAGGCAATAATTTAAGTGTCCTTTTGGGTACAGAAGCAATCAGCAATTCTACTTCCGCTCAAACGGGCTCTGACAGAAATTTCCCAACCCAGATTCCCAGTCTTGAATATTTAGGGCTTGGGGCTGATATTACAGCAGAGAAGGTCTCTGAATCCCTGCAGCAATGGTCGCTTTTTTCGCTTTTTGGAAATATCAATTACAATTATAACAGTCTTTACTATTTAACGTTTAATGTGAGAAGGGATGGTTCATCACGCTTTGGCCCGGATAACCGTTATGCTAATTTTTTATCTGGTTCTGCAGGATGGAGTTTGCATAATGAAAAATGGTTCCAGAATTTATTTCCAGCAGTTTCAAGGACAAAACTTCGTGCAAGCTATGGCCAAATGGGCAACCAGGATATTGGCGATTATCCATGGGCCTCCTGGGTTCAGCCAGGTTATAATTATGTTTTTGGCGCAACACCCGCAAGCGTCCAGGGATATACAATCTCCAACAGAGGAAATCCGGATGTCAAATGGGAATCTTCTACAGTGGCAGATGTGGGTCTTGATATCGCGATATTAAATGACCGGTTAAGCTTATCCGCTGACTATTTTGTCAGAACAACCACGGATATGCTTGTTCAGGTACCGCTCCCTTTAATTGGCGGCAGTGCAGCGCCACCATACCAGAATGATGGCAGTGTTCAAAACAAGGGATTCGAATTTGAATTGAATTATAGGAATACAGGAAGACAAATTTCAATACAGTATTAACGCAAACTTCGCAACCTTACAAAATAAAGTTCTGGCTCTTGCCAATGGAGCTCCCATACAGGGAGGCAGAATTGACAATGGAATTTTTGCAACGAGCACAGCAGTGGGTCACCCGATCGGCTCATTCTATGGATTTCAAATGGAGGGAATTTTTCAAAATACTTCTGACATATTTAAACATGCTTATCAGGGACCTGGAGTTGTACCAGGAGATGTAATGTATAAAGATCAAAATGGAGATGGAGTAATTAATCAAAGTGACCGGACATTTTTAGGCAGTGCAATTCCTTTATTTACTTATGGTCTTACGCTCTCCATGAACTACAGCAATTTTGATCTCTCCATTTTTTTCCAGGGCTCTTATGGGAATAAAATTTATTCTCAGGTAAATCAGGATATCGAAGGTTTTTATCGCCCATTTAACCTTACACAACGGGTATATGATACGCGCTGGCATGGAGAAGGCACAAGTAACACCATGCCATTGGTTTCATGGGATCAGGCGGCAAATAATATATTAGAACCCTCCAGCCGCTTCCTGCAAGACGCTTCCTATGTCAGGCTGAAAAATTTACAGTTAGGTTATACCATACCGGCCAGGATTACAAACAGAGCACATTTAAAAGGACTAAGGATATATTTCACGAGTCAGAACCTGATCACAATTACAAAATTTACAGGACTTGATCCTGAAATGCATGTGAGTAATAACGTAAATGCTGAACAATATAAGGGTGATGTGGCTGCGGGAATTGACTGGGGTACATATCCCAGTTCGAAAAGTTATATAGTGGGAATCAACCTGAATCTTTAATCTGAGCTGAATTCAAAATTTGCATTAATGAAAAAATCTTTTTTATATAGTTTGATTACGGTTTTGATTTTTTCAGAAATGAGTTGTTCAAAATTTCTGACAAAAGACCCACAGGGAGTTTACCCGGCAGATCAATTCTATCAGACTTCCGATCAGGCAATCGTAGCAATCAATGCGGCTTATCAACCATTGAATTTTCAATCGGCCACCCAAAACCCTCTTTGGGTTTTTGGAGATGTAGCTTCAGATGATGCAGTCAAGGGTGGTCTTGCAGGAGATGAACCGGATATCGGACTGATTGACCAGTTTAATATCACACCTATCAATAGCAATCTTCAATATGAGTGGGGAACATTATATGAAGGGATTACCCGTTGTAATCTGGTGTTGGCCTATGTACCTGCAATAGTTATGGATACAGCCACCCGTTCAAGAATATTGGGAGAAGCAAAATTCCTTCGTGCATGGTATTATTTTACACTGGTCAATATTTTTGGAGCTGTGCCTATTGTGCTTACACCATTAAATCCAAACCAGTTACAAATTCCTCAGTCGTCTGACACAGTAATTTATTCATCAGTAATCGAACCTGATCTTATATCAGCGTATGCAAATACTGCCTGCGGGTTATACCGGAACAGATGTCGGCCGTGCTACCAGTGGTGCCGCTATGGCTTTGTTGGCGAAAGTTTATTTATACCAGCAAAAATGGGATTCATCGATGGTCGCCTCACAGGCAGTAATCAATAGTGGCCTGTATAGCCTGATGCCATTGTATTCGCAGGAGTTTAGTGCAGATTATAAAAATAACCAGGAATCCATATTTGAAGTACAAATGCTTGAGCGGTCAAGTTCCACAGACAGGCAATGCGTTAAATCAATGGTTTGCCCCGGCGGTTGACAATGGATATTATTTCAATGCACCTACCCAGAGTTTCGTGTCTGAATTTGAAGTAACGGCTGCAGGGGTTCCTGATCCCCGGTTAAACTATACAGTTGGAATTGATAGCATGGCATGGTTCAATGGCGAAATATTCAGCGGAACATGGTCGCCTACTGGTTACCTGACACGAAAATATCAGCAGCCTTTTTCGGAAGTGCCAATCAGCCTGAAAGGTGATGGCAGTTGCGATTATCTTGCGATCCGTTATGCTGATGTGTTGCTTATGTATGCCGAAGCATTGAATGCAACGGGAAATCCTTCGGCGGCTTTGGTACCGTTAAACCAGGTGAGAACAAGGGCAAGAAATAGTTATCTCTATGATACTGCTTTAGCCGGATATCCTACCATCCCAGTCGGACTTCTTCCCAACGTTACTTATACTAACCAGGCAGATGTGCTCCAGGCCATACAACATGAAAGACGTGTGGAGTTTGGATTTGAATTTCACCGCTATTTTGATGTAATCCGCTGGGGAAAGACTTATGCCACGCAGGTCATGAGCAACAGCCCTGGCTTTAATTATGATATAAACAAAATTTTTCCAATTCCCCAAACTGAAAGGGATACAGATAAAGCTTGTACTAAGTTTTTCATTTTTCAATACAATAAAAATTAAGCAATCATGAAATCAGCGATCCGGTTAAAATTTATTGGAATGGCGGCACTATTATGTCTGTCATTAGGGGTATTAATTATATCATGCAGTAAAAGTAGTAGTGCTCCGCCTGCTACCGACAAAACCAATTTACAAAAGGCAGTAGATTCAGCGAATTGGTATGTAAACAATACCACGGAAGGAACCAAACCAGGACAATATACTGTTGGTTCTAAAGCGACACTGAATACTGCAATTGCTTCTGCAACTGCTATTTTAAACAACGCCAGTTCAACGCAAACGGAATTGGACAATGCTGCGGCCAATCTGAATGCTGCAACTGCGGCCTATAAGGGGGCATATATTCAACAGATTGCAGCAGCCAATCTGATAGCATATTGGAAATTCAATGGCAATGCAAATGACTCATCTGGCAATGGACATAATGGTGCCGTAACACAGGGTCATGCATTTTTTGGAGCAGGAACTCCTTCTCTTACAGCCGACAGATTTGGCAATGCAAATAAAGCTTATCATTTTGATCAGGGAGGTAATATTGATATTCCGTTTAATGCGGCTTTTAACGCCCAGCAAATGTCAATCAGTCTTTGGGCCAGACTGGATACAACGGGAAGAACGATTAATCCTGCCAATTGTTATATGATTTCATTCGACCGCTGGAACGGATGGAAGTTCCAAACTCAGCCACTCCTGCCATTTTTTACAGCACACGTGTTTGAATCTGCAGCAACGCCTCCGGATACAACATATTATGATCGCGATGATGCAGGTACAGGTCTTACACCTGGCACAACCTGGTACCATTTAGTAGTAACATTCAAACCAGGAGAAGAAGATTTTTATATAAATGGTGCTCAGGTTAAATCATGGACAAATGTTCCCGGTACACCAATTACAATCAGCTCACCTCCTGACATTACCATTGGTTCAGATTTACCAACTACAGCATATTCAACAGATCCGAATAATGCCAACTATGTCAACTACGGAGGATTCTGGAAAGGCGACCTTGATGATGTCATGTTCTATAATATAGCATTGACAGGGCCTCAGGTGCAGTCGATTTTCAACGACCAGAATACGCAATAGTTGTTTTCTGATTGTTTAATTAATAAAACCCCTGCAATGTTATGAAGCATTGCGGGGGTTTATTTTGATTTTTTTTTGCCGCTCAGGAATTGATCATTTGAGAATATTTACGTCAGACACATTCCTTTCTTATCAATATGTTTTCTTTTCAAAGGATATGGTTGGTTTTAATTATTTTTTTTCTATTATGTTCCTGCAGGATCCATAAAGGGAAGGATAAACAATTGCTATTTTGGTGTGCAACGAATCCACGTGAATTAGAATTATGCACCTCTGTCACAGACGCCTGGAACCAAAGCCATCTGGCCGATAATTTTCACCTGCAGCCAATACCGGAAGGGCAATCGAGCGAGGAAGTGATTCTGGCAGCAGTTGTTGGGAAAACGACTCCGGATATATATGCAAATATGTGGCAGGGCAATGTCGAAATGTATGCGCGTGCAGGCGTATTGATTCCTCTGGATACCATCAGCGGGTTTCTGCAATTTATTCATGAGCGTTGTGATACTGCCGTTATCAGAGAAATTACTTCTGCAGATGGCCATATTTACCAGGTACCCTGGAAGGTAAACCCATTCATGTGTATTTACAACAAAACCCTTTTTGCAAAAAATGGAATACTTGATTTACCCGGTACTTACAGTGCTTACAGGCATGCGCGGCAATATTTAAAACCAACAGCCTGCTAAATGGATGGACACAAAAATGGTTCGGGTATACGGAAGTAAAAGAGATCTGGTACCAGCGTCTTTTTAATTTCTATCCTTTGTACCTGGCAGCTTCAGGAGGTGCACCTCTAGTAATAAATAATAAGGCGGCATTCAATAATAAATATGCCATTGAAGTATTTGCGTTCCTTCAAAGCCTGTATACGGACGAATATTTTTCCAGGGAAAATTTATCAGCGTCGGAGGATCCCTTTGTGGCACAGTTGATCGCAACCAAATGGACCGGCCCCTGGGAAATAGCCTATCTGAAAACGATACCTGACCGGAATTTTGAATTCGGATATTTTGAACCACAGGTTCCCGATGATCATCAGGGCCCTGTATATACGTACGCTGATCCAAAAAATATTGTGGTATTCAACACATGTACACGCCCACATGCCGCATGGGGGTTGATCAGAACCATGATTGATAAAAAAGGCGATTTGAATTTGTTAACAAAGACAGGACAGCTTCCCAGAAGAAAGAATTTAGAATCGGATCCTTTTTACAGTGATTATTTTAAAATGAATCCCATGATGATCCCTTTTGCAAAAGAGTTGCCTTATGTAAAAGGAGTTGACAACTGTGAAGTAATTGTAGAAGTGCTCGATATTATTTCGCAGGAATATGAATCCTGTGTTGTATATGGGAAGAAAACGCCGGAAAAAGCAATACAGGATGCGGAAACCGCAGTGAATATATTGTTGGCTGGCGCCAGTCCTACGAGATTAGCCGCACAATAAAATGAAGAATTTGGGAGAAAGAGAATTACATATTGGTATTATTGGAGCCGGCGGATTTGCCCGGTTTGCAACAAAGGCATTTTTAAAAGTACCAGGTGTAAAGCTAATTGCCGTAACTGACCTTAATAAAATTGCGGCTCACCAAATGGGTGATGAATTTGACGCCATTGTGTATGAAACGTTTGAAGAATTACTGGAGAACAGCGAATATTCAGCTGATTTATATTGCGACCCCTCCATTCTTACATTATACCCAATCAAAGATGGCACTGCTTGCAGGTAAACATGTGATTTGTGAGAAACCTGCCGCTTTGAAAGCGCGTGAAGCCGAAGAATTGTCAGCGATCGCAGCATCGAAGAAATTATTATATACCGTTAACCTCATGCAGCGGTATAATCCATTATTTAAAACGATAAAAGCAATTATTCAGGAAAATATACTTGGGAATTTTTTGCACGGTTATTTTGAAAATTATGCAAGCAGTGAAAAATTAAATCCTGAACATTGGTTTTGGGATGAGTCCAAAAGTGGCGGAATATTTATTGAACATGGGGTTCATTTTTTCGACCTGTTTGCAGGCTGGCTGGGTGAAGGCAAAATAGTAGGCGCCTGGCAATTAACACGCCCGCACCAAAAGGAACATGTCATTGACCGGGTGCAGGCGACGGTTTTATATAAAGGAGGCATCGTAAATTTTTACCATGGATTTGATCAGCCTGAAATACTGGACAGACAGGAATTCCGGTTGCTGTTTGAGAGGGGTGAAATTACCTTGTATCGGTTGGGTACCTGTTAAAATGAAATTGCACGGACTGCTACAAAAAGGAGAACTGGAGAAACTGAAGGAAATAGCTGGTTCGTTTTCAATTACACATCACAAAGTTCTTCCAATTGACATGGCAGTAAAGGGGGTTTCAAAGAAGATTTTCACCGATCATATTACGATGGAATATGAAAATATATTGGGAAAGCAGGATTTGTACCGGCAAATGCTGACAGATATGATTGCAGACCAGCATTGCTGGATCAGTTAATCGAAATCATATATCGCATAATAGATGACAAAAATGCTGTACTGTCAACAAGAATGGCGGAAGAAGCCACCAGAATATCAAAAAATATAATGAACAGAACAGAAATTATTTTATGATTTAAGGACAACTTAGCAATTCATTTTTATTCCGGAAGAGAAATATTCTTCCCTATCTCCTGGTATCTCCTTATCTGTTATTCGTAATTGTTTTTGTTTTATTTCCTGTCTGTTTTTGTTTTTTTCTCACTTTTCAATAAATGGAATATTATATCTCCCATGCATTTTATCGGTGCCGGTAATTATATCCGGCTATTTCATGACCGGTTGTTCTGGAAAGCTATTGGAAATACTTTAAAGTTTTTGTTGCTGCATATACCATTGCAATTAATAGTTTCTTTATTCCTGGCACAATTGCTTAGTCTTCAGATCAAGGGGCGTCTCTTTTTTTCGGGCTACTTTTTTTCTGCCCGTCATTGTTTCCGGTGTTGTGATCACCATTATATGGCAGCAGTTATTCGGATATGATACAGGCATGTTCAATCGAATGCTAACTTCCATCGGACTTGCTAAAACTGGCTGGCTTGTTAATCCGGATATTGCCATTTATTCAATTGCCATTATGGCTACCTGGAAAAATATTGGATTATATGTAATCCTGTTCCTTGTAGGGTTACAAACGGTCCCCCAGCAATATTATGAAGCGGCGAAATTGGAAGGAGCGTCGGCCTGGCAAAGATTTTATCATATTACCCTGCCAATGATCAATCCAACTATTTTTATGGTGGTTGTATTATCAACGATCGGTGGCTTTTCCTTATTCATTGAGCCCTACATCATGACGGGCGGGGGACCATTAAATCAAACACTTTCTGCTGTATTATATATTTATAAACAGGCATTTCAATATTACAATATGGGGTATTCTGCAACCCTGGGTTTTTTTTATGCTTTCCTGATTATGATCGTTGTCGTATTGCAGAAAAAATTTATTGAGAAAGAAGAGTAAACTATGACACCAAAACCAGTTCATTTGTGAATTTTATGGTGTATGTCGTGCTGGCGATGGCGGCCATATCATTCATCTATCCTTTTATATGGATGATGGGAGCTGCATTTGCACCGATGCATGAGATTGCAAAAATGTAGATATGGCCTTCACATCCGGGCTTGGGAAATTTCAAAACATTGGTGCAAAAAATTCCAATTGTCCATTCTCTGTTCATCAGTTTGTTCGTTGCATCTTTTACAACATTTTTGGTATTGATGACCGGATCGACGGTTGGATACGCACTTGCAAAAATGCGATTTAAAGGAAGAAAGCTGATATTTTATGTAATTGTTTTTACCATGTCGCTTCCTTTTCAGATTACACTGATCCCCAATTACATTACCATGGTGAATTTGCACCTGGTAGATACTTTCCTGGCGTTAGTTGTGCCGTTTGCGGTAAGCGCATTTGCCATTCTGATGTTCAGGCAGGCTTTCCAGGGTCTGCCACAGGCACTGATTGATGCGGCCAGGATGGATGGTTGCAATGAGTTTGAAATCATTTTCCGTGTTTTATGGCCTAATATAAAACCAACACTGGTAACGGTAGCAATCCTGTCTTTTATCGGTTCATGGAATGAAGTATTATGGCCGCTCATCGTGATCCGGAATGAACAATTGATGACCATGCCACAACTGGTGACCTTATTTGCAGTAGGAGGCAGGGCAGACAGCCAGCTGGGCGTTAAGATAGCAGCGGCTGTATTGTTGGCGCTTCCCGTCATGATCGCTTTCATATTTTTTCAGAAAAATTTTATCACGAGCATGGCTTCAACAGGATTAAAAGATTAACATAAAAAAATTATTTTAAAATCAAAATGAAGATCAATAAACATCCCGACAAAACTATATGCTTCTTCAAAAGCGGTCGTTACTCTTTTCCTTCGATTTACCTGGAAGTGATCGTGTTCTTCATGTCATTCAGCGATTGGAAAATTTAAATGAAAAGGAATGTTGAAGAAAACCTGGAAAATGTTATGCAGGAATTTGGTGATCGTCACAGGAATATCCAGTGAAATATTTCTAAATCATTTCAACAAAATAAAAAATCAATATGCCAATGATCTTTCAATTTTTCAGTAAATAAACAATTGTTGCTCGGTGCATTTTTCACTAAGGAATATTCCATTCAGGCGGCGGCCCTTTTTAATCCTTCGATTGTCCCTCATCCGGATCAGCAGGGATTGAATCATGGTGAAAAACGTTTTATCATGAGTCTTCGGGCAACCGGAGAAGGGCATATTTCTTCCATTATTTTTAGAACAGGAATTGTTGATCTGCAAGGTAAAATCATTCTGGATGCACCTGCCGGCTATTCCAGGATTTTGCAAAAAAACAATGAAGCGATTTATGATAAGAAGGACATCCAAAAATCTTCTGAATTAGTCAGGGGGTTTGATACAATCGTGCTGGATAAATTGCCCGAATCGTTTACTGCAACAGAAGCAATAACTGTTTTAAAAGCAATTCCTGATTCCGGTCCTTCAGCGATTGAGTCCATTCGAATCGTGGAAGAAATACTCGACATGAATTATGAATTGGAAGATTCATCCAATTTGCCCGTCAGCGAAAGAGTCATTTTCCCAACTGCCAAAGGAGAAAGCATGGGCATGGAAGATGTGCGACTTGTAAAATTTGAAGATGAAGGAAAGGTATGTTATTATGGTACTTATACAGCATATGATGGCAAGCATATTCAAACAAAGCTGATCGAGACTACTGACTTTACAATTTTAAAATCCGGACATTAAATGGTACAGCCATTCAAGACAAGGGGATGGCTTTATTTCCGGAAAAAGTGAATGGAAAATATGTGATGATTTCCAGACAGGGGGGTGAAAATATTAATATAATGTTTTCGGAAGATCTTTATCGCTGGGAAGAATTTCAAATTCTCATGGAACCGCGTTTTACCTGGGAGCTTTTGCAATTAGGGCAATTGCGGGTCCCCGATAAAAACGGAGAAAGGATGGTTGTTGCTGACGCATGGCGTGGGTGCCATGCGCAAATATGTGATCAGTGCGATTTTACTTGACCTGAACAATCCGCAACTTATTATAGGCAGAATGGATCAGCCATTGATGGTAGCAGATGAATCAGAGCGGGAAGGTTATGTTCCCAATGTGGTTTACACCTGTGGTTTCATGCATCATGGAGGGTTATTAATAATTCCATATGCTATTTCTGATTCAGCAACGGGATTCATAACCATCACACTGGATGATTTATTAAAGGAGATGTACATTAATTAAAATTTATGAAGAAAAGAATCATTGTAATTATATGTTGCGTGTATGTGATTTGTGCAAATTTAACTGCCTGTACAAAAAAAACGTCCAGTCCCTCACGTAATACCGCCAGTCATAACGGATACGGGACTGGTCAATACAGGTCATCTGGATAAATTATATACTCCTGTCACTTTCCCTGATAATGTAAATGCTGCTGGTGTATATATATATTCGGAATATCCCGACTATCATCTCGTGGAAGCGACTGGCGAAGGATTCACTTGTGTAGATGATGTTTCCAGGGCGGCACTCGTTTATTTAAGAGGCAGTAAGATTTCAACAGATACAGCTACCCAGTCGAAGTTGTATAATCTAATCCAATTTATCCTTGAGATGCAATCCGGCAACGGGTATTTCTATAATTTTTTATTTACCGGCAACACCATCAATACTTCGGGTGTAACAAGCGTTAATACCCCAAACTGGTGGTCATGGAGGGCGCTCCAAACGCTTACGGAAGCGGCACCATTTGTAAAAAATAATAATGCCGGTCTTTACACCAAGATGAATTTGTCTGTTAATAAACTGATTGCCCAGATAAAAGTGGACCTGGTTGGCCTTCCCAAAACAACAACGACTGTTTCAGGAATTACTATTCCCCAATGGCTGCCGGCGGGAAGTGGAACGGACCAGTCCGCTACTCTCATTCTGGGTCTTATAAATTATTGTTCAACAACCAATGATACCACAATCTCTTCCTTCATAGGTAAACTGGCCGATGGAATAGCTCTTATGCAACAGGGTGATTCGACCAATTTCCCATATTCTGCTTTTTTAAGCTGGGAAAATACCTGGCATGCCTATGGAAATGCGCAGGCATACGCTTTAATGAAGGCCGGAGTTTTTTTAAATAATGCCCAATACACCGTTCAGGCAATAAGAGAAGTAGATAACTTTTATCCCTGGTTATTGCAAAACGGTTACCAGTCTTCATTTACAATAAGCGACAGTGCAGGAATCAATCTGATACTGACTGAAAACAGTTATGATCAGATTGCTTATGGCATTGAACCGATGGTATTTGCTGCTGCGGAAGCTTATAAGGAAACAGGACAAAATAAATATGCTGACTATGCTGGTCATCTGGCGGCCTGGTTTCTTGGCGCCAATATGTCGGGAGCAATCATGTATGATTCGTCAACAGGTATTTGTTTTGATGCCTTGTCAGCAACTGGTCCAAATCTGAATTCAGGCGCGGAATCCACTATTGAGGCTTTACTCAGTTTGAAAAAGTGGAAAGCGATCCTGTTATTTTAGCTGCATTCAATAAATACAAAAAATAATAGCTCAAAAGGGCGCTATGAAGAATCATTTTATTATATCGGATCATTTAATTTTTAAACCGGATGATGTGGACTTGTCCCGCTCCCCATTGCGAAACAGCCTGTTCGGAAAGACTTATGTATTAGGTGCATTTAATCCGGGTTTATGCCGTTTGCAGAATGGTAATTTACTAATGATGGTGAGGGTGGCAGAAGCATTATCAAATCCTGTGGAAAATGATAAAGTGCGTGCATCCGGTGGGACAAGGAAAAAAAATTTGTGACGGATGAATGGCCTTTAGCGGAAGTGGAGATGCAGGACCCAAGGAAATTTAAAATAAAAGCTTATGGATTTCCTGTATATGCATTAACATCTTTGTCATGGCTTTTACCAGTTGAACTGAATGAAGATGGCTCTGCGGTCAAACAGATTCATTATGATAAAATCATCTCTCCAGAATTCACCAACCAGCAATATGGAATCGAAGATCCCCGAATTTCGTTTATAGAAGGCCGTTATTATATGACTACCTGTTGTGTAAGCTCTGAAAGGCATTCTACAATATTGTATGTTTCTGAAAATGGACTGGATTACCGTATATCTGGGCATTGTGCTTGACCATCAGAATAAGGATATGTTATTGTTTGAAGGCAAAATAAATAATGATTATTATGCTTTGACAAGGCCCCTGGGAGAATGTTATTTTGCAAGTTCTCCATTATCAGAATGGCACCCGGGGCCTGCCATTCAAATGGCAACTTCGCCGGATCTGTTACATTGGAAACCGGAGGACAAAGCTTTTTTACGTGCCAGGAGAACTTCTCCTTCAAATGTAAAAATCGGAGGTGGCACCCCTCCCATCCTTACTCCCGACGGATGGCTGATGCTTTATCATGGAGTTGAAAGTAAAGGGGACGTAGGAATATACAGGACTTTCTGGGCATTGCTCGACAGGAAAATCCAATGAATATTTTGCGTTTGGAAGATCATGACACCTTTACTGGAAGCGGACTCAGAACTGACTTCCATCATCAGCCACCAATTATATATTGAAGATGTCGTTTTTACTACGGGCATTGTGAAGCATGGGATGGATTATATTCTTGCATCCGGCGAATCGGACCTGGCATGCCGGATTACAAGGATATCACAAAAATATTTTTTAAATAAGGTTTATAAATAGAAAATTTATTATGGCAGAAGTAACCCTGGAGCATATCTCAAAAACTTATGCAGGCGACAAACAAAATCCTGCCGGCTCGAAAGCGATTGATGATATTTCATTTACTGTGCATGATAAAGAATTCATGGTAATCGTTGGCCCTTCGGGCTGTGGCAAGTCCACCTTATTACGAATGATTGCGGGTTTAGAAGAAATCAGTGAAGGAACTCTCAGCATAGATGATAAAAAAATAAATGATCTGAGTCCGCGCGACAGGGATATTTCAATGGTTTTTCAGAACTATGCTTTATATCCACACATGACTGTATATGATAATTTGGCATTTGGACTCAGGTTAAGGCATTTTAGTAAATCTGAAATTAGAAAGCAGGTAATACAAACGGCACAATTACTTGAGATTGAAGAGGAACTCTTCAAGAAAGCCAAAAACCCTGTCCGGGTGGTCAAAGACAAAGAGTAGCCATTGGAAGAGCAATTATCAGAAGACCAAAAGTATTTCTGTTTGATGAGCCGCTTAGTAACCTGGATGCAAAACTCCGAAGTCAGATGCGCATTGAATTGCAGAAATTGCATCGCGAAATTAAAGCGACCATGATCTATGTGACACATGATCAAACCGAAGCTATGACATTGGGTAACAGGATTGCGGTATTAAATAAAGGGAAATTAATGCAATTGGACAGTCCCATGCATTTATATAAAACTCCCAAATAAATTTGTTGCAGGGTTTATCGGATCTCCAACGATGAATTTTATGAAGGGAACCATTAGAGAATAACAATGGATACAGTTTTGTTCATGAATCCGGTCTCTGCAGTTTTCATTTGGGTGCTGAAATATGCGCTTCTTTAAAGAGATATCTTGGGAAGTCGTTAGTGATTGGTATCAGGCCTGAACATATTTTTATTTGTGAAGAAACTGATATTCCCAAAACGCATGATTGCAAATTGGAAATTGTAGCATTTGAGAATATGGGGAATGAACAATTTGTTTATCTATCGGCAGGAATACAAACTTTGATTGTAAGGCGTCTTCCACTGGAAACTACCGAAGTCGGAATGAAAAAAAGCATAAACTGTGCAATTGAAAAAATCATTTACTTCGATGAAATAAGCGGATTGGTTATCAATATGGAAGAAGAATTGTTGGCTTGTTAGAGACTGATTATCAATACCTTATTCATGAAATGACGCATATTGACCAAAACAACATCCAGATAAGACATAAATTACCTGTCTTTTTTAACAAAAAATAAGGATTTGAATTAGTACTAAAAATTATCAGACAGGTCTTTTGTGGGTTAAACCTGCCAACAGTAGATAAAAAAAATTCCTATGGATTTAGATGAGCATGTTCAATTATTGTTTGCAAAATATCTTCGGAAAGATTGCTCGGAGAAGGAATTTGAGGAACTGGTAACATGGCTCGTAACGATGGATGATGATAAAAAAAATGCACTTTCAGCACCCTTAAGAGAACTTTGGGACCAGGCAAAAGCAGGAAAACTGGAATCCACAGCCGATCAGGTCAATTGGGACCATATATATAACCGTGTTCTTCATTTAGCTGATCAAACCCACAACAATATCTCCTGGATGAGGCCTTTCCCCGAAGAATCGAGTGGAGGAAAATAGCCGCCGCCGTTATCATATTTGGAGTTATTATTAGTGGCAGCATTTACTTTATAGACCAGGAAATCTCCTATTAAAATTGTTAAGAGCTGTAACGGAACCTTACGTTCACCAAAAGATATAGTTCCCAAGAGGAAACAATGCGATTTTAAACCTTTCAAATGGTGCAGTCATTGTTCTTGATACCGTAAAAAACGGAGTCATTGCTGAACAGGGTGATGAAAAAGTGGTCTTACTGGATAGTGGAAAATTGGCGTATACTCCCGCAGCGACTTTACCGGATCGGATTCTTCAGAAATTAACATACAATACGATTTCTACGCCACGTGCCGCCCAATATCAGCTTGTAGTTATCCGATGGGACCAAAGTATGGCTAAACGCGGCTTCTTCACTCCGTTATCCCACCTCATTTACTGGTAAAGACCGAAGAGTAGAACTTACCGGAGAAGGATATTTTGAAGTTGCAAAAAACAAAGAAAAACCTTTTATTGTCCGGACGTGGTATGGAAGTAGCCGTGCTTGGTACTCATTTTAATATTATGGCTTACGAAGATGAAAATGCAATCCAAACGACATTGCTTGAAGGAGTTGTAAATGTGCGTTACGATAAACAACAGATTTACTTAAGCCAGGTAAACAGGCGATTTTGAGAAGAGATAATAATAATCTTACAGTAAGCGATGCAAACATTAATCAGGCAGTAGCCTGGAAAAACGGTTATTTCTATTTCAACAGAACCGATATCAAAGCAATTATGCGGCAGGTAAGCCGCTGGTATGATTTGGATATAGTATATGAAGCGCCATTGCCTGAAATGAAATTTTCAGGAAAAATAGAACGTCAACTCCCATTATCCGGCATAACTCACCTGCTGGAAAGTAGCCAGATTCATTTTCGAATCGACGGTAAAAAATGTATCATCATGAAATAATGGTTTGAGCAATGTTGATGATATTTTAACTGCCATTACTCATATTTTAAAGGTTTAAGTCTTCATGTATATTGCAATATGAAAACTTTGAAAACCCTGTGTACCCTATTGATTTTATTTTGTTTGGTAAGTTCAGTCAGGGGACAATATAATTGGATTTTGAAAAAAGATAAGGATGGAATAAAAGTTAGCACCCGTCATACCGATCGATCCAAATTCAATGATATTAAAGTAGAAATGGACCTGCCCGGCAATATTTACCAATTGCTTGATATATTATTGGATGTTGACAAGTATTCGCAATGGTCCTATTCTGTAAGCAAATCTGAACTCATAAGAAAAATCAGCCCCTTAAAACTGGTGTATCATTTAGAAGTTACTGCTCCATGGCCCGTGATGGACCGGGATCTCTTTGCTATGTTTGAAGTGAAAATTGATTCTGTTTCTCACTCCATTAGTATTGTTGCGGCAGGAGACAGTGGCTATCGCCCTGTGAATAAAAACTTCGTGAGGATTCCCCATTCGAAGGGTGTTTGGGATATACACACAGTTTCTATAAATATTGTCCATATCATTTATATCCTGGAAATAGACCCGGGTGGCTCAGTACCTGCCTGGATCATGAATATGTTTGGTATCAAAGCTCCATTTATTACATTTCAAAATTTGAAACGGAAAATGAATTTGTTGAATCCTGGAGTTATGAATTGAATTTTAAATCCGTGTTTTTGTATTTCGTCGTTTTGGAATTCATTCTATAGTTGACCCTTAATAATTTCATTTTTATTCTTCCCGGACATATATTTTATTGAACTAAATTGAAGAATGATATCTTATTTCAACGTTGATTTAGAAATATGAACGATCAAAAAATATCCCCCGAAAAAGTTTTGCAAATCATGCTGAAACGCGACCGGTTTACTAAGTGGCTGGGCCTACAAATTGATGAGTATAAAACAGGTTACTGTAAATTACATTTCCAGGTAAGCGATAAAATGTTGAATGGGTTCGACAGCATTCACGGAGGCGTTTTGTTTGCTGCCTCTGATTCCGCATTTGCCTTTGCCTGTAATTCGCATGGTACCATCACTGTGGCTTTGGATGTCTCGATTAGTTTTACAAGACCGGCAAGGGCTGGCGACGTGTTATCGGTAGTAGCAGAAGAAGTATTTCTTGGAAATAAGATTGGGGTTTATGATATACGTACGATGAATGAGAAGGACGAATTAGTCGCATTGTTTAAAGGAACGGCTTATCGTACAGATAAGATAGTCGGTTGAGAAAGATCAGCAGGGCTGATTAAACCCTTTATTTTCAACAGTTTATTTCATTTTTACTGCCAGTGGCGTAATGATCTCTGCCACTTACACAATTAATATAACTAAAGTTAGTCTTCTGATTATCTTTATTATGCTTAATTATGCCCTTACCAAACCTTAACCGAATGAAATTTTCTAATATGAGATCAGCGATCGCATGGGGGATCATTCTGCTGATCGTCGATATCGTCATCATTGTTCTTGCCAAGTAAACCACCGTAACCGGTGTAATCATGTGGTTTTCGGGCTTAAAGAGTTTTTAAATCTTGCAACCGATTTGAAAAATACAAACAAAGCCACTATGAAGGCGAATAGCCATATGATAAAATTTATATCAATACCCGTTTTAAAAATGGTTTGTTTATTAAAGCCCCCTGTAATTCCCGTCCACCAAAATGAATAATCGAACACATCGAGGATTGAATGTCCGATGATACCTGGTATAAGTGAACCCGACTTATAAGCAAGGAATCCCAACAATACGCTTGCGAAAAATATGTGGGGCAAAATAGGGTGGGCCCATGTTTTACTAAGATGGATCAATGTAAAAACGATAGACGTAACAATTATGGCTGTAACCGGGCCATATTTAGTCTCGAGGGGTACCTGCAGGTATCCGCGATAACCGGTCTCTTCACAGATACCAGCAACAACAGAGCTCATAGTGAGCATTACCCATGCCGTCCATAATGGCATTTTATTGAGCATTGGGTAATCAGCATTGAATTGCGCAGCCGGAAATTCTATGATCCTAAAGGTTATAACGAAAGAAGCCTGAATAATGACTACAAAAAAAATGGCTGCCGTCAATCCCCATTTCCATTCCTGACGAGAAAGTTTAATCCGCCGAAAATTGTCCCTTTTTACATCATTCACTCTTTTTGACTTCAAGCGGCCGCTGAAGTATTTCCAGAAAAGACACAAAGCGAAAATCATGGGAATTACCGACCAGGGTGGCGCTATTAGCAGAATCATAATAGTCCAGACTGCTATACCGGCTGAGCTGACAAGAAATCCGGAAATAGTTGCCCGGATAATTAGCGGGAGTTTTATCCAGATTCCTGAAAATTGATTTGTGCCTTTAGACTTTTTCATTTTGAAAAATTTAGGCTACAAATATGGTGTGAGTAAACTGTGATAACGACCGGATACATGAATCCGAACGGATTAAATGGGTTCTGATTTATGACAACAGAAAGTCGAACGGATTCAGGAAAGGTTCTTTTTCTTGAATTCGCTGGGAGTCAATCCGGTATATTTCTTGAAAAGGGTATTAAACGAAGACTTTGAATTAAAGCCTACTTCATAAAGTACTTCAAGTACTGTTATTTTCGGATCCTTGGGATTTGTGAGCAGTCTTGACGCCTCTTCAATCCGATTGCGATTTATGAAATCATAGAAATTCTGCCCCAATTCGTCATTGATAACCTGAGAGAGTAGCCTGGACTTAAGCGAGAGTTGTTTTGCAAGCTGGTCCAAAGTAAGTTCCGGATCCAGATATGGCCTGTTGTTTTTCATGTATTCCAGTACAATTTGGGCGATCCTGCCTGTTTCGTTATTGACTGGTCTGAGAGTACCTTTTAATTTGGAGCCGGGCGACTGAAGATGAAGAGGCCCTTCTTCAGAGAGGTAAAAAAAATCTGGTTTGCGAAGTGCTTTCAGCATAACCCTGATTATATAAACGAGCATGAGAAATATGACAATATTAAAAATAGCGAGGTAATATTTTGCCCAGATCGTTTGGACAATCACTCCATTCAATATTGAAACAATAATTATCAGAATCAGAAAAGTCAATGTATTATAGAGCCATGAAACATCTGAATTCTTTCTATCGGAAAAAAACTGACCCGAAGCATTTTTATATCTTGAAACTAAATTCAGTGAAATAATTACATAGGATAAAAACTGAATAAATATCGATAATGAAACCACCGAAAGAAGCGCAGGGAAATGATGCGCATGCATCCTGGAAATTATATTTTCCTGATCATTGCGCGACTGGGAAAGATAAAAATATTCCGTGCCGACGCATAAAATGATAAAAGGCAAAAAATGTAAACAGCTTCTCACACTAAAGGGAAAGTTTTTATAAACAATAGACCTGGTATAAAAATAAATCAGGGGACCAAAAAGAAGTGGAAGACAACTGCCCCAGCCTGCCAGCCGGGGCATTGAATCATAAAACCCTTCCTGAAAAAGAAAGAAGTCGAGCAGATTAATCGAAATAGATAAGAAAAAGAAGCCAAGTAGTATATTACTAGTCCGCTTACCTCTTTCCTTTGTCAGTAGGAAAAGACTCAGAAAAAGCAATTGAAAAATAACCAGAATAAACAGGATTTCGGCTGGACTTATTTTCATTATTTGGTTTTGCCGGGCAGGTCATTGAGTTTACCAATGCGAACAATTTCAAAAGGTGGCAATTTCATACTGAAAGCCTTAGAATTCATGAGCAAGTAACACAATAGTTTAGAAATTCTTTATATTGTCTGAAATAGAATGAAAAAATACAAAATTACTTCGACAAATAAAATACTGGTTATCCTAACACCAGGGTTTCCCAAAGATGAAACTGATACATCCTGCCTTCCCTTTCTTCAGGATTTCGTACAGGAATTAAATGAGCAATTTCCAGGACTGAAACTTATAGTTCTTGCCTTTGACTATCCATTTGTAGCCACGGCTTATAAATGGAATGGAAATGAGATATTCAGTTTTAATGGTTGGAAGAAAAAGAATATAAAAAGGTATTTAAAATGGCTGATCATTTGGAGAAGGTTGAAAAAGATAAACCGGAATCAAACTGTAGTTGGTCTCCTAAGTTTATGGTGTGGCGAATGTGCTTTTCTTGGAAACAGATTTGCAAAAAAAAACGGCCTTTCTCATTTTTGCTGGATACAGGGACAGGATGCTAAAAGGGAAAATAGATTTGTATCGAGGATAGAACCGACAACAGAAGAATTAATAGCGATATCAGATTTCAATCGAAAGGAATTTGAAAGAAATCATGGATTGCGACCGGGCCATGTCATTCCTGTCGGAATAAAGCCGGTCGTCTTAGAGAACGGAGATCTACTAAAAGATATTGATATTTTAGGTGTAGGATCACTTATACCCTTGAAACAATACCATTTATTTGTTGAAGTCATTCGCAAAATCAGCCAATACTTGCCAGATGTGAAAGCAGTATTGTGCGGCAAGGGTCCGGAGGAAAGAAAATTAAAAATGCTTATAGAAAGTGACAGGCTAAATGAAAATATCGGACTTACGGGTGAATTATCCCATGAAAATATATTGGCTGTGATGAGGCGAAGTAAGGTTTTTCTACATCCATCAAATTATGAGGGGCTCAGCGTAGCGTGCCTTGAGGCGTTAAGTTCAGGCTGCCATGTAATAAGTTTTATTAGACCTATGCAATATGATATTGAGCATTGGCATATTGTGCAATCCTTAGAGGAAATGCTGGCAAAGGCACTATCCATTCTAAATGATCCCGACACCGTTTACAATCCGGTCTTACCCTTTCTCGCAGAAGAGAGTGTTATAAAGCTCCTTCAATTATATAATATTACAGTGACTCAATAAGCCGTTGAAACTTATCGGAAATTGCCTGGAACGAGAGTTCAGTTTTGAAGCGATCCAGTATGCTGTCCCTTTTCTCTTCCACTTCAAGATTGATTGTTTGTCGGAGAGCTGATAAAAGGGACTCCTCATTTCCAGGTTCAAAAAATAAACCACAGTTACCGCTGATCGTTCGGAAAGAGGGAATATCGGATACTAATGGTATGCATCCGCAACTCATGGCTTCAGATAATGCAGTACCGCTTCCTTCATAGTGCGATGCCGAAACAAAAAAATCTGCACTGTTAAACCAATAAAGTAATTCAATGTGTTGAATTTTTCCTACTAATATAATGGAGTGGGTGGCTGTATTTACAGGTAATAATTTTTTTAATTCATCAAGCAGTTCTTCAGTCTGATAAATCATATACAATTTTGCATCAGGCTGCAACAATGAATACTTCAGGAAGGCCTTAACCATTACCAGTGGATCCTTATTTTCATTCAACCTGCCTACCCATAAAAAAACGGGTGAACCTGATATATTGTTTTTTTCCCTGGCGGTTTTCTTATTGACAGAATAGAATGGAGAGGACACTTCGATCAATTCTGATACCTTATTTTCATTGTCAAGATTTTTGTTCTTTACCCATTCAGCGCCTGTTTTATATGAGGTAAAGAGGAATGCATTCACTTTTCGGCTTGCAAATTGTTGAACATATTTTTTAAATCCCGTAAACGGCTTTTCAGCATGATGCTGCAAAATAATTTTTACTTTTTTGCCTAAACACAGCCTCAGTTGTAGTACCTGTAATGGAAAAAGAAAGCTGCTCACCAGCACAATGTCCGGCATTAACTCTTTTACGAATTTGTTAAGCTTCCATGGGAAATAATTCTTTTTTTTGCCATCGTCCACGAAGTAGTATTGAACGCCATTGCTTTTAAAATTCCCAACGAAGTTGATCTGGTCAACACGTATAACAGTATGATTTTTTGCAAGGCATTCGTTCCATCCAATATAAAATTTGATTCTTTCAAGCCATTCCCCGGGGGAACGGACATCCTGGGAATAGTTATAGCTCAAAATAACAACCCGCATATGTAACGAAATTAAGAATATCCGAATTAGACACAATTAGAATATTTTTGTAAACGTCAAATGCTCCGATGACAACTCAAAAAAATGAACTTGACACCCGGATAATCAGGCAGAATATTTCGTACTACGATGAAATAGCTGAAGATTATGATGCTATTTTGAATGATGACAGGACCAATAAATATATCAGGGAAATTGTAGCAGGAAAGTTTGCATCTCTCGTGAAAGGTGGAAGTATAATCGATTTTGGAGGAGGAACAGGAATGGATCTCGGCTGGCTTATTCAAAATGGTTACCGCATTACATTTTGTGAACCTTCAGGCCCCATGCGGAAAATAGCAATTAACCGGGCAAAGTTTGAGTTTCCTGATGCTTATGTTTCATTTTTGGACGACAATAAATCAGATTTCAGGAACTGGAATGCGACTTATCCATTTGAATACAAAGTGGACGCGGTCATTGCAAATTTTGCTGTCATCAATTGTGTTCCGGACATTCTGTTTCTCTTTGAAAAGCTGGCGCTGGCAATTAAAACAGGCGGAATAGTTCTGGCGCTTATGTTGGATAATAGTTTATCAAAACGATTGAAGTCAAACATGAAGGGGACAGTAATGTCTTATTTGACGGGAAAAACTATGAGCATTTTTGTAGACTATAAGGATAAGCGTCAGCGGGTATTTATATATAAATCCAGTGAAATCAGGAATGCTGTAAAAAACTCATTCGATGTCATTAATATCGAAAGATTACACCAATCTGGCTTCTGTTTGATACATTTAAGACGAAAATGAAAAAGTATCTCCGAAATATACTGTTTGGCGATATACCAGTTACTGAATATTCCACAGTTACAGTTAAAGATAATATTATTGAAAGGGTATGGCTGGAAACGGACGGTGCATTTATGGATGTGTCCGACACGCATTGGTTACTATGCCTGAATCCTGTCGTTTTTGGAATTTGGTTTAAAACAGACAAAAATTCTCATGAGTTTGATAAAGGTTCATTTTACAGGATGCTATTTAAGGATGCGGAAAAGGATGCGGGAGTAGTAGCAGATATAAAACTGGCTTTTTTTGATAAAATTAGTGAATCAGATGGAATGCTTCTTTTGCTCAGACTAATAGATTCAAGTATTCATCATGTCGGTTTATTAAAAACACGATTGCTTTTTTATAAGTACTATAAAAAGCCGGAACAGGATTTTTTCAAACTGAAATCATATTCAGCGGCATATAGCTTTCCCCGAAAAGTCAGACTCATATCATTTAAGGAGGGGAACTGGTATAATATTTTCCCCATGGATCTTGTTGGCGATATTCCGGGAAGCAAGAGATATGTGTTTGGATTAAGGCATACTAACGTTACGCTTGCCCGGATTATTGAAACTAAAAGAATGGTAGTATCCGAGGTTCCTTGTGAATACAAAGAAATCATTTATCAATTGGGAAAGCATCATCGGGAACCATTATCCGATACAAAACTTCCCTTCGGTCTCACCCATAGTGAGATTTATGATTTTCCAATCCCTGAATGGGTTATTGGTTATAAGGAAATTAAAATAGTGAATACTATGAATCTTGGGAGTCACATGCTTCTTTGGGGAGTGGAAATAAATGAAAGGAAATTAACCGGCCCCTCTTCCCACTTATTCCATATTCATTTTCTACATTATCTGCACCAGAGAAAAAAGGGACTGGCGTATCAATTAGTTTAAAATTTCGCAGGCTAATAGAAAAGAAACAGTCAATGTAAAGCATTTACAGCCTTAGAAATTGAATCATTGACTTCGATCGGAAAATTCACTTTTGAATGATGACTTTTAATAGCGGAAATCAGAGATGGCAAGTCACCCTCGACGTATTTCATACCTCCTTTTAAGTTAAATCGGCTAAACTCATGGAAATCCAGTGGAAGACCTGTTAACTGAGCATGCATCGCTTTGTCAAACATCCTGATCTTTCCTTTATGGATGACGAGTAAGATGTCTTCAGGATTTATTTTAAAAACATCTTCCCAGGTTGAAGTTCCGCCTTTCTTTTTAACGACTACTACATCTGCATCTTTACCTGTTTTTAATTCGCCGCTATTCAGGTTCCATAGTCTCGCGGGTGCACTGGTAATCATCCCGAATAATTCTGAATCATTCACCTGCTGAAGCGATCTCGCGAATCGCAAATGATGCCAAAGGTTCCAGTTACCTGTTAAAGTTGAATCTGTGCCGAATACCAGATTTGTATTGGATTTTAAAGCTGCAACATGTGCATGTTTATTCAATAACACCCGATTGGATTCGGGACACCATACCAGGCCCTTGAAGCTCTTAGCCTGCGATTCATTCATTGCCACACCATGAACACCTACCAGTTTTCTTTTCAGGAAATTGAATTTTAATAGTTGGTCAATTTCATCTGATGATTGTTTATCAGAACCCTCTCCTGTATGGATTACACAATCTTTATTCTTTAGAAACGGGTTATTTAATTTCCATCTCCAATTATTTTCGAAATGAACAGAATGGAGATTCTGAGGTTTCTGATAAATATTGATTAAGGGATTTTCCAGTTTCAGAAAAGATCCATGATTAACCACGGTGGTAACCCCCGCCAGGAGATTTTTATATATTCCCCAGTCCGTTCTTAATTTTTGGGGAATATTTAATACGGCGTTTATACTGTCCTTATATGTTTTGTGAATATAATTGCCCCATTCTGTATAGCTGACAAATTTTCTTTGTGCTAAAACTGAAAAACAATTAAAATCAAGGTGATCATGAGAATTAATGAGTCCGGGAAAAACAGTGGCACTTGTAAAATGAATTTGAACCGGGTCAGGTTCATTCCGCTTATTAGTGTCTCCTATAGATATAATTTTCTCACCAGAAATGGCGATGTCGACGGGCCGACTCTCATTAATGGGCGTTACGTTATTCAGCAGCACTTTGTTTCTTTAAATGTAATCCGTATATAATCGGAATGCCCTGAAAGCGATAATAAACTGTCAGGGCATTTTGCGCATCATAATAAGACTTAACATCTTCATCAACTTTTCGTTCTTCTTTTCTGATAATATGTAAACCGTATTTGTGGAAGATCTTTTTTAACTTTTCCAATGAGTGTATATAATTTATGACCGACAAGCTTTCATGTTCATGTCTGAAACTGCGTTTACCGCCTCTAGTCAGCATGGTTGGATGAAAATCAGTGATTATGAGATCACCTCCATTTTTCAATACCCTCGACCAGGAATAAACAGCTTCTTCGGCATTTTTAATGTGCGCAATGGTAAGTGTAGTTATCAGGCAATCGAAATAAGAATCAACGACGGATTTAAGCAAATTGTCTGTAATAAGCTGGGTTTTTGCTTCCGGGAATTTGAGCAGCAGTTGGTGGAGCATGCCAGGGGAAACATCAAATCCCCATAGGAGTGAAGGGAATTTTTCGTATAGCTTCTGCCAGTGTCTGCCGGTTCCACAGCCAATATCCGCGACTATTTTATTCCTCAGGTCAATATCTCTGATGAGTTCCGAAAAGATCAGTTCATCCAGATCGAGCATAAGGTTACCGGGCTGACAGTCATAAGATTCTGACCAGATATCATATGCAACTACAACATCTTTTCCCTGTTCAAAAAAGCTTGAATTATGCAGTAAACTTTTAATGGATGTAAGCATATATGCAGGCATTGATAGAAAATCATAGTCCCTTAAAGGTGAATACGGTATACCGACGAAATGGGTTGTATTTTCCCTGTTAAATAGGGTTTTTGCAACCAGCAGGTAGGCCTAAACGTACTCATACGAGGGGGGTTATATCAACTCCGGGAATTTCTATGAATGGAATTTTGTTAATAAATCCACGAAGCGCAGTTGCCAAACACCGCGTCCCCAATTCCATATTAAACATCGCTGCATCTGTTGAAGGTAAATACCGCTGGGCAATAGTCGATGGCAACCGGGAAACGGATCCCTTGGCCAGCATTATGAAGTACCTGGAAACAGGCGATTTTAAATATATCGGTTTTACAGTAATGCCCGGTCCCCAACTTAAACAGGCGATTCCTTTTTCGAAGACAATTCGGGAATACTTTCCGGAAATTAAAATAATCTGGGGAGGTTATTTCCCAACCAATCAATATAAAGTTGTCCTAAATTCCGGCTATGTCGATTTCGTAATCAATGGTCCGGGTGATCATTGCTTTCCAAAGCTTATTGAGGCGCTGGAAAAAAATAAACCTTTTGAACTGATTAAAAATCTTATTTACAAATCGGGAGACAAGGTAATTAAGACAATTAAAGAGGAGCTGATAGATCAGGATGACTTACCCGAACTTCCTTATGATAAACTGACGGATTTTTATTCTATGGATAAATATCTCGGAAAGACATATCTTGGGTAATAAAACTTTGGCATACCATTCGAGTATTGGATGTCCGTTTACTTGTTCATTTTGTGCGGTTGTTCCGACTTACGAAGCAAGATGGAAGGCGAAATCGGCAGGTAAGGTTTATAAGGATATCAAGTATATAAAAGATAAATGGGGCGCAGATGCTATTGAATTTCATGATAACAATTTTTTTGTATCTGAGAAAAGAACGGTTGAGTTTGCAAAATTGATTCTACCTGAAAAAATGAGCTGGTGGGGTATGGCGCGAATTGACACTATGCACAAGTTTAAAGATTCCACACTTGCCCTTATCAGCGAAGCCGGGTGTAAGATTATTTTCTTTGGTGCCGAG
Organism: uncultured Bacteroidota bacterium; assembly: GCA_963730425.1. GTDB lineage: Bacteria > Bacteroidota > Bacteroidia > Chitinophagales > Chitinophagaceae > Puia. The sequence goes on from CAVSRV010000006.1 coordinate 300,440, forward strand.
AGTGGTAATAATAAAATACTTAAGCAGATGGACAAGGGCGGGACGCAGAGTGGGGAACAGATTGCAGCATTTGCCGCACGAATGAAGAAATTCGATATTATTCCTGAATATTCATTTGTTTTGGGAACACCGGCACCCACCCCTAAGGAAGTAGAAGCACAAATTGATTTTGAGATTAGTTTTATTAAAAATATAAAGCGCATCAACCCTGCAACGGAAATAGTGTTGTATACTTATAGTCCTGTTGCTACTGAAGGTTCTGATCTTTACAACCAGGCCCTTGCCAAAGGATTTAAGTTTCCCGAAAAACTTGAAGACTGGATAAGTCCGGCATGGGAAAATTTTGATCTTCGGAAAAATCCATTAACACCCTGGCTCATGCCTTCAATGATAGATAAAATAAAAAATTTCGAGACGGTATTAAATGGATACTTTCCAACTGTGACCGATATAAGGCTTAATAATTTCAAAAGGAAGGCCATTCGTCTGGTAGCCGGTATACGATACAATATTAATGTGCACAAATATCCCGTATGAGATTAAATTTTTGCATCGCATGTGGAAATATCGGCAGCCGGAGCTTCAGGGATTTTAATTTTCAGTGCTACAAATTGTCGTGATCTGGTGGATCATATTTGTGTAAAAATTAAAACCAATTAGTCCTGGATTTTATGAGAACAGACGACATTTTTACAAATCAGTCTGGTATTTCATTACCTGGGTTAAACTTCGAAGAAGTTTATATTGCTTCCAGGTCAAGCGAGAACAGGCTCTATCGGATGAACAGGTTGGTCAGCTGCCTTTCATTGCACCTGCACATGTTCACTACCATGAATGGGAGGTGAGGAGAAGATCTTCCGAACGATTGATTAACTATCTGAAGAAAAAGAAGAAATCTTTATCCATATTGGAAGTAGGATGCGGCAACGGTTGGCTTTCGGCCAGAATGGCTGCCCTAAGAAATTCGATCGTAACGGGAACAGACATCAACAGTATTGAACTGAATCAGGCCAGGAGAGTTTTTGCCGGGGTGACAAATTTATATTTTGAAGCAAGGGGTAGTAAAAGATCTTCATCCGGACAGAAAATTTGATATTGTTGTATTTGCAGCATCAGTTCAATATTTCCCTTCTTTGGATCGTATAATTCCGGATACCTTGTCTATATTAAAGCCGGATGGGGAAATACATATTCTGGAAGCTCATTTTTATTATCCTGATGGAACTGGATTTGGCGAGGAGACGCAGTCTTGAGTATTATCATTCGATCGGGTTCGATGGTATGGCAGAATTTTATTTTCATCATTCCTATTGACTCATTAAAGAAGTTTAAACATAAAATCATTTTCAATCCATATAGTTTGAAAAATAGAATATTCCGGAAAAATGATCCATTTCCCTGGGTCTGCATTACTGTCTCATGACTATCCAATCATTATATCAGACATATAACCGTATCCGGAGTTTGCAAACCGACAGGATAACAGCTCTGCCCATAGTTATTTTAATGCCGCATAGTTCCTGCAATTGCCGTTGCGTGATGTGTGATATATGGAAGGGAAATTCTAACCTGAAACAGTTGAACGAAGCCGATATTCGTGGATTACTGGACAATTTAAAAAAATATCGGACGCAAAGAGTTGTGATGTCAGGCGGAGAAGCCTTGTTGAATCCAGGATTTTTCAGGTTTTGCGAAATACTAAAGCGCCATAATATTAAAATAAGCCTGTTAGTCCACAGGACTCACCATTAAAAAAAATTCTGCCCAAATTCTGAGATGGGTGGATGATATTATCGTATCTCTGGATGGTGATGGAGTTCTGCATGACAGGATCAGGAATATTTCCGGTGCGTTTCATTAAGTTAAAGGAGGGAATTGAGTCTGTTCGTGCATTAAACCCCCATTTTAAAATTACGGGCAGATGTGTGATCCATCGGCTTGAATTTTCGGCATTGGGCAGAAATTATCCGGGCTGCCAGGGAAATTCATCTGGATTCGATAAGTTTCCTCCCGGCTGATGTTAGCAGCACGGCTTTTAACAGGGAAACTACCTGGGCTAAGGACAGACAGCAGGAGATACTTATTAATGGAATCTGAACTTCCGGAGAATGAAGATTATTTTGGACAATATTTTGATTCAATTTGCAGAGGATTTTAAAAATTGTTTCATTTCCGAATCGCCTCAAAAATTGCAGAAAGATATATTTATTATTATTCCGCTTATTATGGCCTCAATGAATTTCCATATAAAAAATGTAATGCGCCATGGGTGTCAACAGTAATAGAAGCAGACGGTACAGTCCGGCCATGTTTTTTCCACAAAGCTTATGGTAATATTAAAAATGGCAGTCTGGATTCGATTATTAACAGTCAAAAAGCCATTGAATTCAGGAAGAATCTCGATATGGATAAAAATGAAACCTGTTTAAAATGTGTTTGTTACCTGAATTTAAAACCTTCTGTTAAAGTTTAATCTCATGCAGCAGTTAACAGTGACACAATAAAGATTTGAAATTAGTAGCCGCTGCAAATAATATTTGTTCTTGCGATCTTCCAATTCATTATTTCTTTTCTGACCGAACCTATGATGTTAACGTTTGATGAATCCATGTGGCAATATATTGGCCGGAACTGGATCAGAAACGGCCTGGTTCCTTATGCAGGAGGCGTTGATAATAAGTCACCTTTAATTTTTCTTGTTTTTGGAATTTCTGACAAGTTATTTGGCGTTAATTATTGGTTTCCCCGATTAGTCGGAATCGTGGTCCAGTCAGTTGGGATATATGGCCTTTTTAAAATTGCAGAAAGGATGATGAATCGCCGTGCGGGGTTGGTTGCAATTAGTTTTTATGGTCTTTCATTGCTCTGGCATTCAACGGGCGGTAAATATGTTTCCTATACAGAGACTTATGCGGTTACCTGTATAATAATGGCAGTATATTACTGCATCGTCTATCAGAAAAATAGTCATGCTTATATAGGAGGCCTGTTTGCCGGATTAGGATTTGGATTTCGGTTTTCAGCTGTTTTCGGAATAATTCCTGTATTCATTTTTACCTTCAAAAGAAGCAGAGCCGCAGCGTTGACATTTGTACTGGGAATCTTAACCAGTATTGTAGTGCTTATTTTACTTGCTGAATGGTCGGGTATTAAACTAAATGAATTTCATATTTTATGGTTTTAAGGATAATTTTGGTGCCGGAAGTGCAACGGCACATTCCGCTGCCTGGAAAATGCAGAGATTTGCCGACAGTTTTTTTTATTCTGAGCTTATTTTGTTTTATCCTGCAGTGGTCTTTTATTTTTTTCTTAACAGGAAGTTAGATTTTTTGAAGACCTGGCTTTTCAGCGAATTTATAGGGATTATTATCCTTGGGATGTATGACAGGAGTCACTTTAAAGATCTTTTACCAGTAATGTCTTTAATAAGTGCATTCTGGGGTTTATTTCCTGGTGACGAATTATCACGCTCCATTAAAACAAATCCTGCTGGGATTGTGGATTGTATTTTTCCCAAAAACTTTTGAGCCCTTATTTGCATGTTAAGAAATTTTTTGCTTTAAAAAGCAGTCAGCGTTTAACGGGTAAAACTGAAGTTGCATTTGAAAGTGAGAATTTGAAAAGATTGGTTGGATTATGGATCCGGTCGAAAACGATTGCCAGCGAGAAGGTATTTGTAGGCGGATATGGAGCCCAGATACAAGCCTATTCCGAGAGGGAATCTCCCAAGTATTTATTTTAATATAACTCAAACAGCCTATGCTAAAAAGCGCCTGTTTTCCGATCTGTCATCCAATAAACCTGCCATGATGGTGATTCCATTATCTGCAAGTTATACAAGTGTGGTTGATACGGATATTCAGCTTTTTATAAAAGAACTTGCTTTCGAAGAATTATACTTGGATACATGTATCTATGACTACAATATATTCAGATATAACAGGAATATTAAACCTTAAAGTTTCCAGTACACAGGCTAAGCCAGATTCACCATTATGAAAAAGAGTTCTGATCACACATTCTTATTTACTCCGTTTTGACCCAAAACAATGGGCGACAGGGAAACCTTATGCGCCATTAGGAACCCTCTATGCTACATCATATCTGAAAAAAAATGGTTATTCAGTTTCATTTCTTGATACCATGTTTGTTAAAGGACCCGAGGCGATAATTCATTCTTTAGAGAAGAACAACCCGATATTTTTAGTTATCTATGATGATGGATTTAATTACCTGACAAAAATGTGCCTGCAAAATATGCGTGATGCTGCATTTAAGATGATCCGGTACGCCAAAGAAAGAGGATGTATTAGTTAGTTGTTTCCAGTTCCGACTCCACAGACAGATATGAAATGTACATTAAGGCAGGGGCAGATTTTATTTTACTTGGAGAGGCGGAAAATCATTGCTGGAACTGACTGAGTGAGCTATTCAAATGAATAATCCGGAGTATCATTGAAATTAGTGGACTTGCATTTAAGCATGACGATGCAAATTGTGAAGACAAAAAGTCGCAGCGTTTTAAAAGACCTTGATTCGCTGCCCTTTCCGGCCTGGGATGCTATAGACATCGAAGCCATATAGGGAAATGTGGTTAAAAAATGCCGGTTATTTTTCCTATGAATATGGGAACCACAAGAGGTTGTCCTTTTAAATGCAATTGGTGTGCTAAACCAATTTATGGCAATCGTTATAATTCAAGAAGTCCTGCAGAATGTTGCTAAGTGAATTAATAATGCTGAAACAGAAGTTCGGATTTGATCATATCTGGTTCTGTGATGATATTTTTGGCCTTAAACCCGGTTGGGTAAGGGAATTTGCGGATTTAGTGGAGGATAGTGGATTGCGATTCAAATTTAAAATGCAGGGGCGGGTTGATCTGCTTTTGCAGGAAAACAATATCAGAGACCTTGCAAGAGCCGGCTGTGAAAATATCTGGATGGGCGCAGAAAGCGGATCTCAAAGGATCCTGGATGCCATGGACAAGGGAACTACCGTTCAACAGATCTATGATGCCACGCATCTGTTAAAGCGTTGTGGGATCAAGCCTTCATTTTTTATACAGTTTGGATACCTGAATGAAGAGAAGGAAGACATTGAAAAGACTATTTCCATGATCAATGAATTACTTCCCTATGAAATTGGAATCTCAGTTTCTTACCCGCTACCAGGTACGGTCTTTTATGAGAAAGTTAAAAGCCAATTGGGTAATAAAACAAATTGGAAGGATTCGGATGAATTGGCATTAATGTTTAGAAATACATACCAGCCGGCATTTTACAAACAATTGCATCGCTATGTTCATAAGAGTTACAGGAAACATCTTGCCTACGAAAATATAAAACAACTTTTTGCCAGGCCTGTGAGTATAAATTCTTTACGAATAAAAAGAGCAATTTCCGCATTGTACTACCTGCCTGCTGCATTTTTTGATAGACAAAAACTCCGAAGATTGGAGAAACCAGCAAATGGATAGTCAGGTTAATTATAGCATTGAACAAACAGCTTCAGCCGCATTTGACAGGCAGTCACTCATTTTTGATGAACTATATTCGACTAATAGCATCATCCATTACAAACGGGAAAGGGTAAGAGCCCATCTGTTGAAATATTTGGGTTCCGGTAGTAATATTCTGGAATTAAATTCTGGTACAGGTGAAGATGCGATTTTTTTGGCTCAAAATGGACATATAGTCCATGCCACAGATATTTCTGCAGGAATGCAGTCAAAACTGAAGGATAAAATCACACGGCAAAAATTAAATGGCGCCGTAACGAATGAGATCTGTTCGTTTACAGAATTGAATTCACTGGAGAAAAAAGGACCATACGATGCCATATTTTCTAATTTTGCCGGTTTAAATTGTACTGGAAATTTGGATGTTGTGCTTGCCAGTTTCGATGCTTTGCTTAAACCCGGAGGTATAGTGGTTTTAGTGGTGCTTCCCCGTTTTTGCCTTTGGGAAACCCTCCTCATACTAAGGGGGAAATTCAAAACAGCTGTCAGGCGTTTTTTTAGTTCTGAAGGCAGGCAGGCAAATATTGAAGGAATTTCCATAACCTGCTGGTATTACTCTCCCCGGATGATTATCAGGCTTCTAAAAGACAAATTCAAACTTATAGGTATTGAGGGACTATGTACTGTTGTGCCGCCATCTTATATAGAAGCATTTCCTAAGAAATATCCAGGATTATTTTCTTATTTATGTAAAAAGGAAAACAAGGTTAAAAGCAAATGGCCCTGGAAATATATAGGCGACTATTATATAATTTCATTTCGAAAACCTTCTTCTCCGTCAGTGCTCAATAAGACCTTGAGTGTTCATAAAGTTTAAAAACTTCGTTTAGATTGTTTTCGTATTGCTGTAATAGTCTTTTCTGGAAAGTGTCAGGATTTGGTTTTGAAAAGTGTTTTCCTGAATGCATACTCATTATTATCCCTTTACTGTTCTTTTTATTAGATCGTGTTTTTGAATTCCAGCTTTTTGCTGTCAGGTTCATGAGGTAGTTGTCAAGAAAATTACCAAACCGGTTATTTAGACTTTTTTCAACTAAATATCTGAACCATGTTCTTTTTACGTCTTTTGCAGGAGGCATGTACATATACTTATTTGGAAAGAATGATCTGGCCCAGCTGTTTAATTTAAAAAAGGAATCAAATATCTTATAACCGAATAGAGGTAGTATGGTGGCGATTTCTGTGGCGGTGTATATATTCTTTTCGATAATACCAAGCTCCGCCTCGTCAATAAAATAATTCATACAGAACAGATCCTGCATTTTCAGCAAATAGGTGAATTTTTTAAAAATATGCAAAATAGTTCTCGCTATCCATAAGCGATTAGCGGTGGTTATGATGAAAAAATCAATATCGGTTTTTTCATCCGCAAAATATTTCGAAAGTGAGCCGGAGACGGCAATTCCTTTTACGAATGGGAACCAGGATAAAATGATTGCAGCCCTGTCTGCTTTTCTGAGCATTGAATTGGCCTTTTCATTGCCTTTGTAACGTCTCACTGCAAGAGTATAGTCATTGTGCAGGCTATAAAACTCTCCGATTTTAAAAATCGAAGATTCGTTCAGGAGGTCACGCAATCCAAATTCATACTCATGAAAATCGTCACAGTGGCCTAAAAAAATAAAAATTTCACTTTTCTTCAGAGGGTAGTCAAACATATCGAAATAAGTAAGCGTTGCGAGTATGTCTTTTTTGATGCTGTAGTATTTCATTTAATTCCGCTTATAAAGTTCATTTTCCACAAATCCTTTGATCAAATTACAGGAGATGTTGCCCTTTCCGAATCTGCTGCGAATCTGGCTTTCGGCCGGATAGTATAAGGAAAGGGAAGAAAAACGCATAAATAAAAATTCCCTTATTAACTCCCAACAGATCTTCCGAAAATGAAACCACCGTAACAAGGACCAGGAAACTCAAAAGCATGATATCTTTTTCTTTTATGGCACGAAAAAATCCCCAGGCAATCGTTGCCAGGTATATCATAAGGCCGATTATTCCCGAATTAATTGCCACACTCAGATACTGGTCGTGTGCGTTTAAGGAAGCGAGATACGGACCATACATTTTCCTTTCGAAATAGACTGTCCTGAGCAATGGAATCTCAGAACCTGTACCAGTGCCAATTAATGGAGATTTTTTTATCAGTTCCATGGCTGCATGCCACCGGTCTATGCGTCCGTTTTTCTCAACAATCGTTTTATTTTCATGCAAGTCAACTTTGAGCGTTTCCAGGTATCGGTCCCTGAATACCTGAAAAGACAATATAAAATTTATTAGCAGTGCAAAAAATACAAGGCTGAAAAAAAGAAATTGCTGACGTTTTATTTTTTTGACTAAAAACCAGGGGAAACCTATAATGATAATGATCAGAATGGTGATAAATGCTGATTTTGAACCCAACTGTACCAGGCCTGCAAACTGGATCAAAGAACATAGAATGAAAAATATCCTTTTAAATGTAGTTTGAAAATAAAAGAGTTGCTGGAAACAATACATAATGGAAATTACCAGCAACATGGACAAATAAGTTGCATGCATATTAATTGGCAGGGAGAAATTCTGATTAACAAAAGTCCAGGAAAAAAGACTTTTTAGAGGCTGGTGGTAAAACCGGAGTACGCGGAAGGCGTCGTAATACAAATACAAAACTGTGCATGTGGTAGATAAAGTAAGACCCTGGAGAAGTCGCGAGCGATATGCTGAAAGATCCAGTGAGGTTATACTAAATAAGAAAGGGAACAAAAGGAGTGCCAGTTGAATAGAAATTGTATTCAGGCTGTCGGTGATGGATGGTGAATATATCACCGAAATAAGACTTACGATAAAAACTGACTGGAGTATGAAAGTCGTTTTATTAACAAGTGATAGTTTCTTTTTGGATATATAAACCAATGTATGAACAAGAAAGCTTACCAGTATGATCGTACTGTAAAATCGATCATAAGGCAACGCAATCAGAAAAAAAAGTAAGTGGAAATAACTTATTTTGTTTTCAGTGCTATCTTTTATATAAAATACTTCCTTCATGTTTTAACGGATAATACTTTCGTGTTCTAAGGCAACACGAGAGAAAATAATTTTCATACTGATCTATAATTTGGGTCCAGCTGAATTCGTTAGTTATAGTAGAATAATTATTATCAATATGATGCTTATTGAAATACTCTTTCGAATCGATTAAATTGCTTACTTCATCAGCATTTGAAAATAATAGGGCGTTGTCTTTTATAATGGATCTGTTAAACGCATTGTTGTGAATGGCAAGAGGAGCTCTTGCAGCCATCGCGTCCAGCAGGGAAGGATTGGTACCTCCAACACTGTGTCCGTGGAAATAAAGTTTACAGAAACTTGTAATGCTCATCACTTTGGCTTCATCGAAAATGGCTCCCAGGAAAACGATACGACTTTCATTCTTGTATTTACCAACAAGGTAAGTTCCATACCCGTTACCTGTATTTCCGATAATTATAAATTTTGTCTTCGATTCCGTCTGACAATAGCCATCTAATATCATTTCGATATTGTTCTCGGGCTCCATCCTGGCCATCAAAAGGAAGTATTGATATTTGATTAAGCCAAATTCTTTTAGTGGACCTTCGTCTGTTATGGGATCCAGGCATGCTCCGTATGCAATATACTTACTGTTAATATGGTATTTTTTATCAAGATATTCTTTAATCACCGGTGAGTCAGCAACATGAAATTCGCTTGTTTTAACAGCTAGTTTTTCTGCTAATTTCAGAAACCGTTGTACAGGTTTTGAATATTTGGTGCGCTGCCATTCCAGGCCGTCCATATTGGTAATTACGATTGACTTGGGCGGATATAGAAACCCCCAAACAGAGCTGCTGGTGTAACCCAGCATCAATATTATATCATAATTTTTTTTTCGGGTGTCCATTATGCAATTGAAGTCATACACAAACTGTCCTGGAACCCCGATCAGATGCTCCGGATCAAGACAGTGAATGATTTGCACACCGTACCATAGATTTCCCTGAAATGGGTGTTTACTGGAATTATAAACGGTGACTTCATGGCCTTTTTCTACCAATCCCCTGGATAGATAGCCTGCAATATGTTCGAATCCACCGTAATGATTCGGAACTCCGCGTGTTCCGAGAATAGCAATTTTTAATCCCATGTTTTTTGTATTATTTTTTTATAACCTTTTGCTGTCTTGTGACTCGCCTCTTGCCAGGTATAATGTGTAGCAATTATTTTTTGCAGATCTTCATCTACAGGCAGTGAACTTGCTTCTTTAACAGCAGCAAAAATGCTTTCGGGTGATGATGGCGAACAATAGACTGCGTGGCCACCAAAATATTCCTTTGTATCTCCTTTATCCGTTACTACTAAATTACATCCCATCACAGCAGCTTCCAGAGAACTAAGCCCCGTTGTTTCGAACCAGCTCGGTAAAACGTGCACCTTTGCCTTCTGATAATAGGCCACCAGATTTTCCTGTGGGATATGGTCGACAAAGGAAATATTGTCAGCAGCGATATCACGACACATTTGATAATAAGAGTGCTGATTTGGTGCCGGAGAGCCTATCAGTATCAATTGATAATTTGTATTATTTAAAGCCCTGATAAGATTTATCTGATTTTTAATTCCTTCAATTCGCGCAATGCAAAGTACAAGGTTGGCGTCTTTCTTCGTTCTTTTGTCATACCTGAAAAGATTGTGATCTACTGCATTCGGTACGATGATATATTTTGATCGGAAACCATACAATTCTATGATGCGGTCATATTCAGATGCGGAATTTGGTAAAATCAGTTTTGCTTTATTAATAATTTCCTGGATTGATTTTTTCTGACCCTTCCAGGCATACGATAAACTCATCAGCTTGTCCTTTCCTAATAGCCAGCGTGAAATAATTTTCAGATATTCAATGGCATCCATCGATAAATACCTGAAAAGCATGCCAGCAAGACCTTTCCTGTGATATTTATCATATTCGCTATAGTTAATTAATATGGTAGATACAACAAATGGAAGATCAGATTTTTTGATATGGTGTAGAATATCAGCCGGCCGGCTGATATTAAAAAAATGAAGCAGGCAATAATTACTATAGTTTATTATTTCGTTGGTGAGTTTAATATCGACAGAGATGCCCTGATTAGCCAGATGACGGGCCGTTTGGACCGCCTGGATTGTGTCGCCTCCCCTGGCAGAGTATAATGTTGATCGTACTATCATCGCGACTCTGATCATTTTGTAGAATCAAATATTGAATACAGGTTATAAATCATGTTTTTAGGCAGATAAGATATCAACAACAACATGTAGTCTTTAATATCAAAGGCGTTTAATGTGATGGCTTTTTTCATATTAAACCTTGCTTTCATAGGATCGTAATTGTTCCAAAGGAATTTTTTTGCCAGAAGACTATAGTATGCACCTTCCTTATCCTTTGATTTATTCTGATGGCTGATAATTGCCAGGAGCCTGTCACCTTCTTCTTTGTTTATCGTTTCTTCTATTAACGCTTTATTTTTGATACGGCGAAACTCTCTCGACCTTTTTCTTTCATCCATGGTGAAGGATCCCGGATTCAGGCGGACATTTATCAGGGGCTCGGGCATATTGTACATTTTCCCTAAATGCTTTATTTGGAGCCACAAAAGATGGTCTTCAAAACTGTGCGCGTTTATATTGTACCCAATTTTTTTTATCGGATCCTTTTTATACATTACACTAGCGTGTATGAACGGGCAAATATTATAGGGCAATAACTGAATTTCTTCATGGGAATTTACCAGTGGAAAATGGGTGAAAATATAATTCCCTGAATTGTCTATATATTCGGCTCCCGAACCGACTACAATGCATTCCGGGTTCGAACTCATGAATTCGTATTGTTTTTCAAGTCTGTCAGTGAAACAGATATCATCTGCGTCAAAACGCGCAATATAAGGGGCCCTTGCATATTTCAATCCAAAGTTGAGTGCGACTGCCACACCCTGGTTTTCCTGTTCAAGGATTATAATTCTCTTATCATCAAATGATTTCACAAGGTCAATCGTATGATCCGTTGACCCATCATTGATAATCAGTAATTCAAACTCAGTGAAAGTCTGGCACAACACGGATTGTATCGCATCCGAGATGAAGTTCTCTGCATTAAAGCAAGGCATCAATACTGTTATTTTTGCTTCATACATACTCCCTGGGTTTTGAATGTTCTTTCATGTCAAGGAACATCAGAAATTCAAAAAGGATAACAATGGAAAGTTGTTCAAACCAATAGTCAACTAAAAAAAAACTTAGTAAAATCGCGATAACAGGTAATCCGTAAGTGAGTGATTTCCATTGGCGGCCAAAAAATCCTATATAATAAATGGTAAATGCAATGATTCCAATTAAACCATATTCAGTCATCAGTTGATCATATACGGATGCAGGACTGTGAATGATGGAATGTGATTCCGCAGGCTTCAGTGAAAAATAAACATACAAACTGAAATGATTATATAAGAAATCGGTGTTCAGGTATGTAAGACCGGATGGAAAACTTCCTGCCATTTTTAGTCCGGTCGCTTTATAAGCAAGTTTTGATGAAAAATTACCGATGCCATCTCCGGACAGTATTTTATTGCTGATGATCTTTAAGGAAACTATAAGATTGCCTGAAGGCCAAAGATTTTCCTGAAGATCCATTAGGGACGTTTAAATCCCTGTTAAGCAGACCGGGAGCTGATAAATGACAGCAACCTTCTTTGAAATGAAGTCGTATCCCTGGTCCACTGAAAAGATGGGGTATGAATTGGGTCTTTTGGAATTTCCATTCTGACGATGAGTTTATCTTCAGCCTTTTTACTTTCCGCATCGAGGTTTGCCAGTCGAATACGTTCCAGACTATCCAGATATAAAACGGCTAATTTTTCTTTTCTGCTTTCATCCGTTAAGAGACTGTCGGGTCTTATACGTATGGGAATTAAGTTTGCCGGAGAGGGGGAATCATCTTTCTTATGTAAAATGAATTTATTGACTGTTATCGGTCAGATAGCGTTATTCTGAGGGGAAAATCTTGGAATAAAAAATAATCATAAGGATAATGCAAATGACTATTATACTTTTTTGTTCCCTGATTGCTCTTAAATACGAAAACAGTGATAAGAATGAGGGCCAGACATATATTACCGAAATTACTGGCTGTCAGGATCAGGGTTATAATGCTGGCGAGAGCGAGGGTATATTTATTCCTGAATAGAAAATAAATAATACCAAAACAATTGATAACGGCATTTGTAGTGGAAGTATCGAAGCTTATTCCTTTTATAAAATCACCTGTATTAATATAATATTTTTGATACTGACCCTGGTACAAGTAGGGATTTCGAAGTCCGATTTCAAATAGTATGGTGGACAAATTGACAAGGGAACAAAATATATTCAATATGAAAAAGGCTGCTATTGTATTATGAAGAATTTCAATGTCGGTACGTTCAACAAGCAACTTGACCTGGTGAATAGCTAAAATGCATGCAACCCAGATCAAAATACCAGTAAGTGCCACTAATAAATAATTGGATGAAAAATCCGGGAACAGAATAAAATCAAAAATAGCGACACATATAACGATGGGGTAGAAAAGAGGCAGCCTTGAGTTTTTAATATCAAATCCAAATTTGAAATTTGGCTGAGTGAGGAAGATAAATATTAATGCGAGGCCCTTAACAGCCAGTTTAACATCCATTATCAGGATGAGAAAGACCAGAAGCTTCCACTCTATTGCATATGCAGGTTTTTTGGTGAAAAGTACACCCTGGCTGGTGTTCATTATCTGACGTTTTATGCCTGTTAAGTGAAATAGGCCGGTATTGTAACGTTTGCTGAAAGGCATAATAATGTCTCCTGCCTGCCCCTACAATGAGGGTACGTTATTGAGGAATTAGGGTTGCGTTTATTCCGCCAATTATTGATATAATGATTGTAAAGTTTTCCAGTTTTTCAGACTCACCTGTTTTGAAATTAAAACAGTGGCCAGAAACAGGCATATAGCTATGGAAAACCTGCCAACAGGATGGGGGAAATACAGAAATGCAATGATGCCGGAACAGGTGGCAGCAAATGGCCATAAAAGCAAGTAATACCTTTTGTTTTTAGGGACATACATTGTTTTTTTCCAATATATAAAATAAGTTGGGCGACTACCGTAATTAAATAAGCAATCGCAGCGCCTTCATTTTTAAATATCGGAATTAAAATGCTGCAGGCTATAATATTTACCGTAAAGGAGAGGGCCATAATGGAAAAAATAAGTTTCAGGTTTCCTTTTGCGAAATGTATGGTCCATAAATAATTGGTGAAGTAAAGAAGTGGCATGCTAAGTGACAGTAGAAAGATGGTTTCAGAATTTACATTTCCATATTTACCGTCCGTAATAAAATCGATTACGGGTATCCAGCAAATATTCAACATAATGCAATCAGAGATGCAATAATAATCTGCCATTCCAGAAAGAAGAAAATATTGTTAATATTTTCCGATAGCTTATACAACCGTGTAAATAGAGGAATCATAATAGGAGCGATTACCAGCAGAGGCAAGGTGGAAACTTCGAAGATTTTATAGGCAAAACTGTACTCAGCCAGCTTGCTGCTGGAAATAACTATTCCAATCAGTATCCAGTCGAATCTTGACATGATTGCAGAGAAAATTACAACACCCGTTTGTGGGAGAGATTCTTTTAGTAACAGAATCTGTCTTTATTTATTCCAACGAAATCTTAAAGGAAGATTGCAAAAGGGTACGGCCAATTATGATGACACATAAATCAATTCCGACAAATCTCCAAGTATAAATATGACCAGTACGCGGGTAACAGATATCTTATGAAGAAATAGCAAAGTGACAATTGCATAACCCACGAATTATATTGGAAGATATTGACATTAGGAAAAACTCCCGGAATTTTTCCAGTCCCGCGGCTAATTGTTTAAATGGTGTAGAAAGGAAAATGCAAAATTTGCCCAGACCTATAAATAAAAGAATTGCATGCATTTGGTTTACTATTTGGGAAGAAAAAATAAGTAAAAGGAGAATGCTGTAGAAAAAACTGCCGCTGATAATCACATGAAACATATAAGAGGTAAAGATGGATTGCCTGTTGTAACCCGCTGCAATTTTCTTACAATTACCTGGTCAATGCCCAGGTTAAAATTCCAAAAAAAGTGAGCAAAACTGCCAGTGACCAGTTGATCTGACCGAAAATATTTTTATCAAGTCCTTTTGACAGTCCATAAAAAATGGCAAGCCCGAATATCTGGTTAATAATTAATTGAAAAGTATTAAATGAAACGTTCCTGGAAAATCTGTTTTGGGTCATATAAGTCGGCTGTAACTGTGCTTGAAATATGAATACGTAAGAGTAGTCAAAGGGTTGAGGATTTAGAGTAATAAATGAATTTTAATTCAATTCAATTCATGGCCACATTAAATCCATAGTTGGCGTTGGGTAAAAGTCCCGCATTTCTCAATTCTTTTCATTGGATGTTTTGTTATTGCCATCCTGAGTAATCCCGGAAAGAATCTTTTAATCAGCACACTGTATTTTTCAACAGCTCCAACAAGGGCTTCATATTTACCTTTAGCAATGGCTTTAATTATACCCCTGGCACAGGCTTCAGGGGAAATTCCGGCGGCTACGGATTCTTGCATTTTTCCATAAATAGTACCATTTCCTTTAAGCGCATTCATGGTAATATTTGTTCTAACAAGTCCGGCGGTAATCATTGTAACTTTTATGCCATCACACTCATTTTCCGCGCGGAGCGATTCGAAAAAACCATGTAACGCATGTTTGGATGCGGAATATGCGTCCGAGTTTCGGAATACCGAATTTCCCACATAAACTGCTTGTTACAACAAAGCAACCTTGTTTTTTTGCACGCATAAACGGTAAAAGCTCCTTGCTCAAAACTACATTACTTATAAAATTTATGTTCATTACTTTCTGAACCATTTCCAGATCGGTATTTTCAATCAGATCCCTGACTGCCATTCCCGCATTCAAAAAAACAAAGTCGATCCCCCCGAAACAGATCCCAGGCTTCCCTTGCAAAAGCGGGAAGACTTCCAATTCTTCCATATCGCATGGCAGGATGTTATTTTTTCAGGAAATGGACATTGGCCTTTAACATTTTCCAAGTTTTTCCCTGTTTCTTGCAGATAAAATCAGGATGGCGCCCATGTCATTTAAAGAATGGCCAGAGCTGCACCGATTCCACTGGAAGCGCCTGTAATCAGGCAGACTTTGTTATTGAATTTACTATTTTTCATAAAGGAGTTTTAAGGTTGTTATAAAATATTTACTGATAAAATTTGATTGATTAATTCTGAAAAGCAAATCGATTTAAATTGCCGGGTACCACCTGCTCCTTAAGTGAAATTTTACGGATTTCTTTCGGCCATACTTAAGTATTTTCTTTTACCTGTAAAAAATAAATGGGCCCAGTCGGAAATTTCACGCCACATCACTTTTTTGGAAGGCATGAAATGCTGGAAAAAAAACCAGCGTGTGATCCAGGCCAGCCATCCTGTAAACTGAATGCCATATAATTCGCCTATACCCTTGCCGATACCTAAACTGGCACATTGTCCCAGTCCTTTATACGTAAATGGTTTTAAGGCTGATTCAATATGACTCTTGCGATATTTTTACCTGCGTGTTCTCCTTGTTTGATTGCCCATAGGGCATTCGATGGACATGGATTCATCGTTGCAGAATGTGTGACATTAACTGCATCCCCGGCACCCCAAATACCTGCAATGGTTGTTTACCTGGAGATAAGAATTTGTCAGTATTCTTTTCACGGAATCTCTTTCCATTTTTTCAGTTCCGTCCAAAACAATGCGACTTTGACCAATAGTAGAAATAATCATTTCGCTTTCCAGAAAGGAGCCATCACTTAAATATGCTCCACTTGTCTGTTATTCGGCTTATTTTCAGATTATTCATTGTTACAATGCCATACCTGAGCAAAATTTTTTCTGTATATTTTCGCATACGGGCTGAGACCTTTATTCAATCCGGGCAAAAGTTCATCTTTACTGTTGATCAGATAAATAGTTGGATGAACATTTCGAAGGATGGCATATTGTTTTTTCAAAGCCTGAATATATTCTGCCAGGTTAGCAGCAACCTCAACACCAGTAAATCCACATCCGGCAATTACAAAGCGAAGAAGTTTCTGCGCCAATAAACAGTCTGCATTGGCAGCCTGCCTCATCTGGTTTTGAATACGTGTTTTAGTAGCCATGTATGCATGATGAGATTTGAGCTGGTATGCATATTCGGTCAATACCTTCGATCGAAGAAGAATCAAAGGAACCGAGCCCAAGTAGTATATGATCATAGCGAACGGTGCACTTCGGATCCATTACTCATATCTACTTTGACGATGCGGGATGCTGTATCAATCTGAGTTACTTTCCCTTTAACTATTTCAGCGTGTTCAAAGACTTCCGACAGGGGGCTCATCCTGTTCTGATCCCCGATGATACCCATGAGACTTTCAGCCGTCCAGCCATGAAAGAAATGAAATTCATCCGGACAAATTACTTTCACACGGACCTTACCAGCCATCATTTCGATCAGAAGTTCATTTATGATAGACCTGTAAGCCCATATGGAGGCATAACCTCCTCCGATTAATACGATTTGTTTAATGTTATTTTTCATGACCAGTGTTTTTGATGTCAGATTAGTTATTTTACGAGTTTCTGATATCAAATATTATCAGGCGGGAGTCCAATCATAATTGGTCCATGCGTCGGATGGAATAGTATTGGTAAAGATTGCCGTGACCCGGATCAGGAAATAGAGGGGATCCCTTTTTTGCAATTTGTAAGGCAGGGATACAGGATATCTGCAAAATCTGCAAATGACGAAGAATTAATTAATTGATTATTACCAAAGAAACGCTAAGAAAAATGGTCGTTTTTTAGCTATTCAAAAATTCAACCAATTCATTTAACTGGGAACTTTTTAAACATGGCAGGTACAACCTGGTCAATGGTAGGGCGAATACCTTTCCTGTCTTTTTCATTAACCTTACCCTGGGCACTGCTTCGCCAGACAATTTTATTTTCCTTTCTGTCAATCATATCAATTACCAGAGAACCATCACGGAAAGTAGTCACTTTCATACTTCCCTGGTAAAGATCAGGATTATAATAAGCTGTTGAAGAGGGTACATAGTAGTACATATTATATTGACCCGGAAGGGGTCCGGCATTTGACTGTGGAGCATATACCGGAGGCGGTCCCTGTCCTACTTCATATGTTTTGTTAAGAACAATGTATATGTGAATAAACAATCAGGGTTAAGGGTATCCATAGTCATTCCCCGTTTGTCAATTCCTGAATAACTGCTGAAGCGAGTGCGCTTTCCACTACTTGTTTGTCGGCTAATTTAGTATAAGCAGTATCCTTTGTATGAAGCCAGGCATAGGTTTTATAATTTTTAAAATTAACGCCCTTTGTTGTTTCCGACTGGTAGAGATTGGCGTGTCGGTGAATAGCAGGATACTGTGCATAAAATAATTGCAATTAAAAACAAATGACTTTTTTTCATAATTCAATATAAGGTTCTTTACCGGAAATTTAAGAAATGTCCTTTTTTGCGGGAACAATTCTTATAATGTTGAATCCGTAATGAGGGTGAAAATAGCAAATACTTTCGAAATAGAATTAAATCATCTATTTTATGGATAAGGGAATATTCCGGATATGGCCAGTATATAATTGATGTATACCGAAAACTATCTTGAAGAAATGGTAATAGTCAGAAACCTAGTTGGTTGAAAGATAGTTTCCCGAATCAAATTCTGTATCAGAATTGTATAAATCTACATCGTCAAACATTTCATGTTTGTAAATAATCCGGAAGAAAATATAAGAAAGAGAGAACCATGCCAGTGTTATAAAAAAACTTCCTATGATATCAGTAGCATAATGTACATGCAGATAAATCCTGCTGATTCCGATTCCGATTCCAAACGCGGTAATACGATGAAGGAAAGCACCCATTTGGAATGTAAAAATTGTTTAGTGTTTTCCAAACGATGAATAATAATATACCGCAGAAAATAAATCCTCCAATGCATGTCCACTGGGAAAACTGTATCCTCCGGCTCCTCCGACCAATGGATAAGGCGGTCGTGAACGATGAAAGATGACTTTTAGAAGCCATCCTAAAAGTAAACTGGGTACTGACATAGTTGACGTCACCATCATAGCGTATTTCTTAAAATCTTCTCTTCACCATGATAAAAAACCAAAATCATGTAACATGGAATAAGAAATGAGCCCGTTCCAAAGAAGGTGATGAACCTGGCGATTCTTGTATGATCCGGAGAAATAATGGGTTTAAAAAAAAGAAAGGCGGAATTATCGATTATATTTTTCTTTTCGGGGATAATAAAATGAATCAGAAAATATATTAGCAATAAGTGAGATAATCAGAAGGCTGAATGCCACAAGAAGTTCTATAAAGAACTCGTTGATGGTGTTGGATATTTTTTTTAACAGGATCCCGGGAGTAAATTGCTCTACCTGCACTTCCTGACATAGAGTTCGGTTTTGCCTAATTAGGATGCCTGCCATAATCGAAAAGGTTGGGTAAGACTGTCTGATATTAATTAAAAAAGGTGAACAGGTAATTAAAATTATAAGACAATACCGGCGCCAATCCCAAAATTATACGGGTATGCTGAAATGCGCTATGAATATTGATTGGGGTCAGTGAATTTTTAAAACAGGGTATCAGATCGATTCCAATTTTAGAATTTATATGATATTCCAGTTCTGCCTTTAATAAGATACCATAATTGATTTTTTTCAGGCCTTTCATTGGAATGGCTGATTCATCCTGGCTGATAATTCAATCCGTATATTTTAGTTTCGACCGTGGCACCTGTCAGTATATTAAAACTGACGCCGGCGCCTATAAGCAGATGAGAATCTTTTAAGCGGAATTCCATAGCGATAATACCAGCGGAACAGTTAAATAATGAAGTTGACTGTATGCATTGGCCGTAAATACGCTGTCTCCCACATTGGGTTGAATCGTAGGGCAGAGGTTGCAGGAACCCATATCCTGATATAGTATTGAATTTGTATTGCACAATGCCATCATTTCCTAAAACTGCAAAGGACTTGGAAGAATCAATGATACTGTTTGACCAGGAATAGCTGAGGCCTGTTTGAATAACCCATCTTTTTTTAATTCTATAGTTTACATTAATACCCACCGAAGCGGAGAATACATTCCTTTCTCTTTCTTCTATTTCTCTCCCATCGGCAGCTGTCGCATCATCATCTGAAAGATTATATCCGGCAAATTCTTTCGAAAAATAAGGTGCTATGGAAATCCTGCTTTTGAAACTTTGATTATATGGTTTGATAACCGTTTTTTCAGAAGCTTTCAACCCGGTAGGAAGATCATTCCCATTCTTATTAAATGATGATTTTACTGTTACCGGAAACTGTGTTGAAATAGGGTGCAATTCAAAATTGGTCAAACCTGCCTTTACAAAACCGTCGGGACTTTGGAAAGATGTGTTGGCAGAATATGTAGTTTGAGCAAATAGTTGACTTTTATTTTTTTCATTAAGCAAAGTGAAATCAGGTTGATTTGTTTTGACAGCCATTTTTGCATTGTTCAGTTTTGCTGACAGTGTTTCCGTGCGGAGATTATTTTCCGCCGATTTACCGGATTGAGGGAGTTTATCACCACTCTTTAGGATGGATGATAGAAGTGGATTTGTGCTGTATTTGGTTATTCAAAATGTATGTTCCCAAACAAGCTAGCATTATAAAAAAGCCAATTGTAATTAGAATTCGTCTGCGCAATCGGGATCTTGTATATGATCAGGTCCTCGTTATCCAGGTGGTTTTCAATCCTCATCCATAATGTCCTCTGAAGGAACATCTTTATGAAATTTGAGAGAATCTCCAAACAATTTATCAATATGATTATCTAAATGATCATCCATAAACCTATCTGGCAATTTTTAGTTTGGGTGTTAGCTGTTTTCTCAAAATTCTCCTGGCATCTGACAAATTGGATTTGGATGTGCCTTCAGTAATATTTAACATAGTGGCTATTTCGCGGTGTTTCATACCTTCAAAAACATACAGATTAAATACCATTCGGTAAGCCGGAGGTAACATTTGTATCAATCGGATCAATTCTTTTTCGGTCAATCTTTCCAGTTGATTATTTTCAGATGGAAGGAGGAATTGTTCTTCAGAAAGGGGATCATATTCAATCTGTTTGACTTACCCCTGTATTTTTGTAACGCACAATTGATCATTATCCTGCGCAGCCATCCCTCGAATGAGCCATTGTGTTTAAACTGACTAATACATTTATACATTTGAATAAATCCGTCCTGTAAAACTTCCTCAGCTTCTTCACGATTTCTTGAATAAAGAAGGCAAAGTGGCATCATTGTAGGGCCATAGATTTCATAGAGACGTTTTTGACATGAGCGGTCTCTTGTCAAACATCCATGAATAAGATTTTTGAAGTTCTCGTTGGGGAATATTTTGTCCTTTTGATAGCATAGATGCAAAAACTCTAAAAATGGTTGGGTCTTGAATCGATGGGCAACCATTCACAATTATAACGATCGTATCCGTAACTGGAATGGTTCTAATTTTTCAAGACATTTGAACTAATGTATTGAAAATGAAGGTAAATTTATTGCTTTTCTTCCAGTTTTGATGATTTCTTTTACGAACTGGCATAGTGACCTGAATGAAGCGGAAAAAATAGCTCAAAAAGAACATAAATATATTTTGCTCAATTTTTCGGGATCCGATTGGTGTGGTCCTTGTATCCGAATGCGAAAAGAAATCTTTGAATCAGGAGGATTTTATGCAAATGGCGGATACAGAATTGATTTTAGTGAATGCTGACTTTCCAAGAATGAAGAAAAATCAATTGCCGGCCAGTCAGCAGAAATTAAATGATGAGATGGCAGATAAATATAACCCGAAAGGAATATTTCCTTATACTTTGCTCCTGAATTCCAATGGAAAAGTGTTGCAGACCTGGGATGGCTTACCTAATGAATCTCCGGACGATTATATCACAATGGAAGTTCGAAATGGTATATATACAAATAGATAAAAAATGGGTGCACAGATTGTATATCATAAAAGTTTAAAGTTAATGGGCAACCTTTTTCAGCTAAGTGCTATGGGCGATGATGAAGACCAGGCGAACAATGTATTGATGCGGGCATCGCAGAAATCCGGCGTATTGAAAAACTTCTTACAACTTTTAATGAGGAAAGTGAAACTGCATTGATTAACCGATATGCCGGTATCAAGCCGGTAAGGGTAAGTGAGGAAACTTTCAATATCATTGAGCGTTCAATCAGGATTTCCCGAGTCACACAGGGGGCATTTGATATTACATATGGTTCGGTGGATAAACGTTTATGGAATTTTGATATGAATCTCGATGCACTACCGGATAAAATCACAGCTAAAAAAATGGCCCGTCTGATTAATTATAGAAATATACTGCTTGACAGGAACAACCTTACCGTAATGCTGAAAGAAAAAGGCATGCGAATTGGATTTGGTGGAATTGGAAAGGGTTATGCAGCGGAAAGGGCAAAACTGGTAATGAAGGAGAAGGGCGTAAAAAGCGGAGTCGTAAATGCTTCTGGTGATCTGGCAACCTGGGGATTACAACCCGATGGACAACCATGGAGCATAGGCATCGTCGATCCCAATGCCAAAGACAAAATATTTTCTTCCCTGAATATTACTGATATGGCAATCGCTACTTCGGGTAATTATGAAAAGTTTATTTTGATGAATGGTCAGAAATATTCCCATACGATAAATCCGAAAACGGGACTTCCGATCAGGGGAATCAAAAGTGTTACTATCATCAGCAAAAATGCTGAAATAGCAGATGCTATGGCGACTCCTGTCATGATCATGGGTATTGTTCCTGGACTTAAATATGATCAACCAGATGAAAGGTATTGAGGCCATTGTGGTGGATGATAATGATATCATTTATCACTTCCAAAAACATTCATTTCAATTAAAAATAACTATGCGAAATCATTCAATGAAAAGATATTTTCTTGCGATTATTGTGCACTAAGCCTATGCATCCTGTGTGCATGTAAAAGAATACCAGAAAAGCCGGATCAATGATTCGGAGATGACACTTTCAAACAGGGCAGTTGAAAAAAATGAGCTCAACGCAGAATCTTACCGGGAAGGTTCTTCCGGCGCCAATGGTGGAAAAACAGGCGGTGGTTGTGGTTGTAATTAAAATCCATAAGTCTAATAACGACATGAAAAAACTTTCTCTTTCAGTTATCGGGATGTATCTTGTTGATGGCTCATGCATTTTCACAGAATCCGGTAGCGGACAGTTCTGGTTATAAGCCCAAAAAATTAAAGCTGGATGAAGTCAATCTGGTTACAAGTTACTATGATCAAACGGCCGACAAATCGGCCGTAATGGGTGGAAGAACGGACTACAAGGGAAATGGGGACGTCACTGATTTTGCCAATGGTTTGGACGTTACATTTATCGGATGGGATAAAAAACAAAGAAAAAATACCCTCTCCGCCGGATTTGGCATTGACTATCACACGGCTGCTTCACAGGCTTATGTTGATTCCAACGGTACTGCACGTAACAATGGAACAAGAATCTATCCAACCTTCAACTGGACAAGAGAAAATGAGAATAAAGGAACTTCATTCGGCCTTGGTGCTTATTATTCAGCTGAACATAATTATTATCATTCCATCGGATGAACGCATCAGTTTCAAAAAAAATAAAAATAACGGAGAATTCAGTTTGAAAGTTGTTGGATTTTTTGATCAGATAAAAATGATTTACCCGAGTGAACTTAAATCGGGCCTGCAAATGCTAAACCGTTCCTCCTCCCACTGATACAACAAATACCATTAAATATATTACCACAGCGAGTGGGCAACAGAAGTGTTGGTTCTAAATAGTAGCGGAACGTGGTTAGTAAAAGCAGAAACCAGAAGTACCATCTAAACCAAGAAATACATTTACGGCCTCCCTTTCATTTACCCAGATAATCAATCAACGGATGCAGGGAAGTGTTGAAGTGGACCTGGTATATCAGAGCGGTTACCTGGGTTTACCGTTTCACGAGTGTTCTTCAACAATTTCCCGGCTGCCGGATCAGATACAGTAGAGAACCTGCCTTCCCAGAGATTTAAATTGCCTGTTGGATTCCGACTGAATTATTTCCTGGGAGATAATATTATCCTGCGATCGTATTATCGATTTTATGCGGATAGTTGGGGAATCGTTTCAAATACTTTCAATCTGGAAGTGCCTGTAAAAATCACTCCCTTCTTCTCTCATATCTCCTTTTTACAGATTTTACATACAAACTGCGGCTAAATTATTTTGCTCCCTATGCAGTCCATACGGCTTCGGAAACTTATTACACCAGCAACTATGATCTGTCTGCTTTTAAAAGTAATTTATTTGGTGCAGGTGTCAGGCTGGCGCCCCCAAGAGGTATTTTTACCAATAGCCTGAGGATACTTGAACTGAGATATGGTCATTATACACAAACAACCAATCTGAATTCAAATATCATTTCACTGAATCTGGTATTTAAATAGTTTTTATATAAACAGGAAACCATCGAAGTTAAATTAGAA
Source organism: uncultured Bacteroidota bacterium (assembly GCA_963730425.1). Lineage (GTDB taxonomy): Bacteria > Bacteroidota > Bacteroidia > Chitinophagales > Chitinophagaceae > Puia. Next base: position 324,670 of record CAVSRV010000006.1, read on the forward strand.
CAGGGTAGTTCGGATTCCTGGACTTCCATATTCAAACCAACACCCAGTCCTGTGGCTTTTTTCCAATCGCCCTGACTTGTAATTCTGTGCCAGGTGGCGGAATTCAGAAAGCTTGCAGATAGAAATAATAACGCCATTTCCCGGTCCGGTATAAGAACCCTCAATCCATTCAAGAGACAATAAATATCTCCTTTCATCTGCCAGTTTATATGTCATTCAAATTGACTGTATAAAGTCCGGTTCGTTTTCCAACCGAAACAAGGATGTTTTTCTGAAGTGATATTTTCATATGGAGTCCCGTTTTTGAAGCTATAAATATTCATTCTGAATACTGCCGTATCCAGACGATTGTCCGAAATATTGAATGAGAAACTTTTTAACATGACAGGATTTTTTCCGAGTCTGATTTTAACTCCAATTTCGGAACCAAGGAATTTTAATGGTAAACCAATACTTATAAATTTTGAAGTCGTGGTATTACCCAACGTTCTTTACCGGTAAAGTTTTTTTTGTAACAACGACTTCTTGCAAATCAGAAAATCTTTCATTAATATGAATGACGTTCGGTGAAGATTGTTTTAACAGATCTGAAATCGGAATTGTCCGGCTAAGGTATCCTGCCATCGAGATTTTGAGACTGTCTGAAATCAAGTGCGTATCAATATGTTATCTGAAAGTTGCCATCCTTCCGGGAAACAGTTCCAATGTTTTTTCCAGGAATGCCGATATTTACATAGGCCAGCGCTTCATTATTTTCTGAATCAACAATTCTTCCTCTTAAGATAAAGTCAGGTTTTTTATCACGGCTCATTAACGGATAAACGGAGTCAGCCAATATGTTGTTGAAATATAAAGTTTAGCTGTTGCAAAAACAGATTGTGTTTATTTTTTAAATATTCATCAAAGTACCCCAGCGTCAGCTGATTGATTTGATTATTCAAAAGGGCAGTATTGTGTTGTTACTTCTGAGTTTTTACACTGCAGCAGAGATAGACTGGAGAAATCTTCATGAGTTGCCCTTGGAAAATGAATATACTGCTTTCTGATAACCAATTGAAGGTAGAATATTGAAGATAGAATCAACCCTCCGGTCATTCTGTTTAAATCCACTTTCCATGTAGATATACGGAGCCTGAAAATTATTTAGTCTGAAGGAAATTTGAATTCCTCAATTCGTCGAAGTCGTTGTCTTCTTCTTTTGATTCTCCGTAGTAATGCATTTCAGATCCATCGAGAGAAAGAACTGCTTTTATATCCCGTGGTCTTCAATGCTAATACAAAGGCAGCCAATCCACCCCAGCTATAACCCATCACTCCGATTTTGGTTGAATCAATATTAGCCCTGGTGTTTCAGATAATTCAGTGTGAAGGAACCATCATAAACCTGTTCCATCAGATCAGCCGATATTCATGCTCATATTACCGGGATAACGTCCAACCGAAGTTATGCATGCAACGATATAGCCATGACCAGCCAGTTTTTCAAATAAATGCAGGTTTTCATAGCTCATTCCATTATATGCTGACATATATAAAATCAAGGGAAACTTTTGGCGGACGAGAGTCTGCGTTCAGAAAACTGGATGTTTTCATCCGGATGATTGCTGAAGTATCCCGAATTTTTAAATTGATTCCGAGGTATTGTACCAATTCGGACGTGAGGCTTTTATAAACCGTGTCATCCTGAAATCTGTTCGACCTTTGTTCCAACAGTTTTAGAAATTCACCATACTGAATCGGAGTCTTGGATTCCGTGTGGGTAGCTGGATACCAGACATCAATTTCAAGTGGACGGTAATGAAACTTATCTGATCCCGTCAACTCCCGGTTTATACTTTCGGCTTGAATCAATTAGCATAAATGGATTGATAACCAACTTTAAAATATTGCAGGCTATCATTCCTGTTAGCAATTTGAGCGAATACTTTTGTGCCGGATAAAAAAAGGATTATAGCATATCAAGTCGGTTGTTCAAATGGGTTGTTTGAATTTTTAATTTATAATCATTTATGTTCGTAGTAAAATAAATCTCCCGAATTTTAACCTAAGGTTATGAATTAACTTTGATGCTTACTTCCAAACGGAATTAATCATGATAATACAAAGTTCACAGGCTGCTAAAGCCGGAACTATTCAGAAGTCAGCATCTTTCCGGAAAATTATTGGTATTGCCCAATATCTGGGATTCACTTGGTGCCAGATTGTTGCAAAAGGCAGGTTTTAAGTCAGTTGCAACTGCAAGCGTTGCCACGGCTCTTTCAAATGGATATTTGGACGGGGAGAAGATCCCTTTTATTGAGTTACTTAAAAATTGTAAACCAGATTGCCACAGCCGTGCCCCTTCCGGTGACAGTAGATATAGAAAGAGGATTTGCAGATTCCATTTTGAAGTTAAAGGAAAATATTCGCCAGCTAATTGAAAATGGCGCAATAGGAATTAATATTGAAGATTCCCATTCCGGATCATCAGGGATTATATTACAATTGAAGAGCAATGCCATAAAATTGAGGGAATTCGTGAAGCAGGAATTCAGTGCGGTGTGCCCATCGTAATTAATGCGAGAACTGATGTCTTTCTTACAAAAAACTCACGAGAATGCAATGGCTAAGGCTATTGAAAGAGGCCGGGCTTTCAAATCGGCGGGAGCTGATTGTTTCTATCCTATTGTTCTGAACAATTACGACGAAATCTCTCATATTTTAGCCAAGGTTGAAATGCCGATAAATGTATTGCTCTCAAAACCTGTATCGGACCTGAAGCAATTGGAAAAAATAGGTGTTGCAAGGGTTAGTCTCGGACCGAACTTATTAAATCATGTTTTGACAACTATGAAACATATTGTAGACGGGCTACTTCAATATGATACAACTGCTTTCTTCAGTCGCGAATTATTACCCCGCGAATATTTGAACAGTCTGGTGTGGTACTGAGATGCTTTTTTTTATTCAGTGCGTAAACTGACCACGGGATTAGCGATAGCAGCTCTAATCGCTTTTATGCTAACTGTTGCCAATGCAATTATTATCGAAAGAATTCCCCCGGCCATGAAGAGCCACCAGCTTAGTTGAATCCTGAATGGATAATTCTGCAGCCATTGGTGCATAAAATACCAGGTCAGGGGCGTTGCGATAACAAATGCTATGGAAATAAGGAGAATAAATTCTTTTGAAAACAGATAGACTATATGTGAACCAGTTGCACCGAGCACTTTTCTGATACCTACTTCCTTGATTCGCTGAACTGCCATGAACGATGCCAACCCATATAATCCCAGGCAGCTGAGAAATATAGCGATCATGGAGAAGACTTTATATAGTTGTGCTATTTGGTTTTCATGCTTATAAAAATCCTCGACCTTATCATCCAGGAATTTATATTCAAAAACAAAGTCCGGATAGGTTTGAGTCCAAATCTTTTCAATCAGCCTCATAGATGAGGTTAATTCTTTTGAATCAAGTTTTATGGATGCTTCATTGTAGTAACCTTTATAACTTGTAATGATCAATGGCGCGAGGCCAGCGCGAAAAGATCTGGTATAAAAATCTTTCAGGACGCCGACAATGGGGCCTTTAACATTCCCATAAAGATTTATTTCTTTATTCAATGCATCCTGCGGATTCCTGATTCCTAAATTCCGTAGCAACATTTCGTTTACCAAAAACTCTTTGATAGTATCAGAAGGTCCAATATTTCGTCCGGCTATCAGGGGTAGTCTGTAGCTCGGAACGTATTCGTCATCGGCCAATTTTATGATTGAATAAAAATCTGTTTGTTTCGTAGCGTGATCGAATTTAATATTTGTCCAGCTGTCATTATTGTCCTCTACAGGAGTATTTGAATTAAAACTTACTGTTTGTATTCCACTGACAGCTTTCAGTTCTTTTTTTAGAAAGTCTATTTTGCTTATCCCGGCGCTATCTGTCGGAATAGGGATGTTGACAACTGCATTTTTTTCGAAACCGAGAGATTGGCTTGTAAAAAAACTCATTTGTTTCGCTATAACCAGCGTCGCAATAATGAGCGATTGCGCAATAATAAACTGGAATACGACCAGGCCTCTTCTAAGTGAAATACCCTTGTTCGACTTTGAAACTAATTTGCTTTTTAGCGCATTGATTGGATTGAATCCCGAAAGTACCATGGACGGATAGAATCCGGCCAATATTGTCACAGTAAATAGGGTAGTCAGCAGAAACAGAAGGATAGATATTCCGTTGGAGAGGTTGATGCTTAAGGAGAGTTCCAATAAGTTGTTGATATATGGAAGAAATATCCATGAAATAATCAGGGAACATATTATGGATGCCAGCACAATCAAAAATGTTTCGGAGAGAAATTGCAGCTGCAGTTGCCATTTATTACTTCCAAGTACTTTTCTTACACCAACTTCCCTGGAACGATTTATGGCCTGTGCTGTGGAGAGGTTAGTAAAATTGACACAGGCGATGAGTAGTATGAAGGCGGCTATCAGCCATAATGCGTTGATAAGTTCGTGGCTTATTGATTTGCCACTAAGATTACCTGCCTGCGTATCATAGTGAACATCAAGCAAAGGCTGAATGGTCTGAACATCTTTATTTTCAGGAGATTTTTCCTTTTTTGAGAGCGCAATCAATTGACTGTTGAAGTGGGAAGCAGATATATTGGAAGGTAGCAGAATATAACATCCGGAACTCGAAGATGTGTTATTCCACTCCGTTGAATGTATGAAATCAGATGTGAACCCCGTTCCATATGATATAACAACTTTGAATTGAAAGTCAGTATTGGAAGGTGTATTTTCAAGAATGCCACTTACTTTAATTATATAGGTGCTGTTTAATTTTAATGTCTTCCCAATGGCATCTTTCCAGTCCCCAAAATACTTCTCTGCCACCGTCTTTGTCAGGAGAGCATTGTTCGGATCTTTAAGAGTTTCATAAGAACCTGCCAATAATGGGAAATCAAATATTTTAAAGAAGGCGGGAGTAGTAAAGAAAACGCCACTTTCTTCTTTGAATTTCTTTGTGGATTCACCACCGCTGTTGGTAATGACCAGCTGATCGTTATGGTCGTCCCAAATGGGTGCTATTTCCTCTATTTGTTTAAAGGAATTTTTCAACGCGTTCGGGACTCCAAAAGGTACCCCGCGACCATAAAATATTTCTTTTGAGTCCGCGTGATGATATTCTGTAAGAACACGAAATATGCGGTGACTGTTTTTATGAAAGACGTCAAAGCTTGTTTCAAAACTAATAATCAGGAATATCAGAAGACAAACAGCTATACCGGTTGCAAGTCCGAGAATATTAATAATAGCATATCCTTTATTATGTTTTAAATTCCTTAGGTTGATCCTGAAATAATTCTTTAACATTCCTAATTGGATTAGTTTAAATAAAAAGTAGTTCCGCATTCATGTATCCAAGAAAATGCCGCTTAGCAAATTGCTGTTAGTCAATACTTTAGATTTGAATTTCCTTATGAAACTGTCCGGTTTTGATACGCAGGTGTCCGGCCTGCAGTCAACCATTGACTCATTTCATGAGTTGCTGATAAGTAATTTCGAAGGAATCGGAACTTACTTTGAACCATCCGCGAAACGGGAAGTCAAGCACAATGATCAGGAAAATCAATGCCCCGATCAGCGATCCCAATAATCCGTTCATCAATATATGGAGGGACCTGTTTTTTACAACAAAAAGCCAGGAAAGAACGAGATTTATTAACGCGCCGAAAAATACTACCCACCAGATCATAACGGCAACTCCTTTGGTTACACTTTGTATCCGCAAACGACGAAGAAGTACGTAATCGTTGTAACTAAGCAAAGCTGAATTATGTATGATTTTTTGTCCTTCACTAACTGGCTCATAACAATACAGAACATTTTGAAACGTATTCATATCGTCAACCCCGCCGGTTGGAGTTATTCCTTTTTCCTGAAGAGTCCACGCAGAATCGATTATATACCTGGTATAGGACTTCAGACTGCTGGTTAGTTTGGATCTGTATGGTTCAGGATAGGTGGTTACATCGCGGTACAAAGAACCAAGAGTAGCCGCTTCCTCTTCCACTTTTTCATTTATATGTATATAGTTATCCCAGACACCGACAGCAATCAGACCCAGGGTTATGCCATATACAACACCCGTAGCCGCAATATAGTAGCTTATCACTTCATTTTGTGCCGGGGGTTTTCCCAACCAGCGTTCTACATATTTTCTGACTAACAGGAACCCAAGTATCGAAAAGAAAGCGAAGAATCCAATAACGAGAACAAAAAATAGAAATGAAGGCACACTATACAACCAGGATAAATTCATGGTGTGAAGTTTAAGAGTTTTGCAATATATGAAAAGGTTCAGATTCAGGCAGGATTCTATAAAATCTCCCAATACAATAAATTGGCAATTTTGCTCCGGTTTCGCCCTAACGCTCAAACAGGTAATATCTGAAATAGAACATAGTCATTGCGGATGCAAAAAGTAAAACGCACAACAAGGAACTCGTACCTGAAAGAACCGAGAAATATTCGATAAAAAAAACAAAAAGGAGAATTTTCAGGTAATCCTTCATTTTGAAGAACTGTATAAAAAGGAGGCTGTTCAGGAAAAGTAATATGCCATAGCTGAGTAAAGCAATGATCACTGCATCGTTGAAGTATAAATAACGCGGTGTAAGAATTGAAATCGTAACGAATTCAGGCAACAGCAATACAAAATATAATATTGCGTATTGTGCAAATCTTTTGATAAGTGAAAACGGAACCGTGCGATAAAATTTGAGACGTGTCTCTTCCAGGTCCCTTAACTGATGAATAAGGAGACCGTGGCCCAGTATGCCGAGGCTAAAGAACAATATGATCATTCTAAGGTCATATTCAATCCGGGTCTGATTTACCACCATCAGGAAAAGCACAGAACAGCAATACAATTTGATCCCTGAAAAAAGCAGTTTTTTATTATTTCCAATATAACGCACAAATAACATCCAGTATGGAGTTTCCCGGAATTTAAAGAGTAGTTTTTTATCTGTTATCTGGGAGAACCTGCCTGGATTCCGGATGATATATAAATACCATCTTGCACTAACGACGCAAATGGAAATTATATACAGGAAAATAATCATGCATTTTGCAAATTCATGCATATAAAAGCCAGCGATAAAAATGATGCAGGCGTAAAACACAATTGGCAGTATCAACAGAAACTGAATCCAAAACAGCAGGCGGAAAAGTTTTTTACTGTCCATCAGGGAGAGCAAATTCAGGAAAGAGTAATCAGGCCGCAAAAATATATTTACAACGAACTGTTCTGATTTTTTTGTATAGAGGAGCCATACGAAAAGTACAAGAAGGAATAGAAACGGGTTTTTCATCATGCCCTGGATCAGGAAAAAATGATAATCAGTAAATTTCGCCCCGTCAATGACACTTACAACTCCGAACATCAGTGTGAATAAAAAGATAAACAGACCGGCATGTTGACGGTAGAAGGGCTTCACCAGTATTTTGATCAGGATAGTTCTGGAAATACTCATGTGATGAATTGCAAAGACTGATTGGCAATTAATATTTTATTGATGGTCAGATTATATGAATGAAAAGGCTGATGGGAACTAAATATAAAACAGGTTTTGAACTCTTTGTTATATGCACTGATAAGCTCAGGCATAACATGGACAGATTCTTCGTCGAGAGTCGCCAACGGTTCATCGAGCAGAATGAGAGAGGGCCTGCCTATAAAAGCCAGCAGCAAAGAAAGCTTTTTAATCATGCCACTTGAATACGTTCCAATGGGCATTTGCAGAAAACGGTGCATTTTAAACAAATTGACCAGCAGGTCAGTTTGTACAGTGGCTGCTTTGCGTAAATCCTGAAAAAACTTAACCAATTCAACTCCCGTAATAAATTCCGGGTATAAAGGCTCTGCCTCGGCAAAACTTACAAGACGTCGATAAGTAAGTGGATTTTGCTGGAGATTAATTCCGTCGAGTAAAATTTCACCCTTGAATGGAATCAACCCCGCAAGTATACTGAGAAAAGTCGTTTTTCCGGAGCCATTGATTCCCTGCAACCAGTAAATATTTCTTTCCAGCCTGAGACTGTCTATCTCAAGAACCGGTTGTTGATCGTATGTTTTAAGTACATTAGCAAATTGTAGCATGGCAGGGAGATAACCTCAATATATAAGAGCTAATCCATTGCAGGCCATTTATTTGTATGAATGGCATGTTAACGGTTGTCAACGGTTGATCCTAACCTGAATGTTATCCTGGATAATATTATTTGATATGCTTTATTACAAAACGATATTAGCCCTGACTTTTTTTTCTTATTATTTTATCCGGCCGGCTAATCTTATAATGCAGAAATCCGAAATGGCAAGACCCCGTGCTTATTTCGTAAGCGCTTCGGGTAATGATGAAAACGACGGTACACGGAACGCTGCCTTTAAGTCCATCAGTCGGATTAACAGTGTGCATTTAAATCCAGGTGACTCGGTACTTTTTGAAGCGGGTCATCATTTCAATGGCAGCCTGATCTTACAATCCGATAGCGCCGGTGACTCTTTTCATTCCATATATGTTGGTTCATTCGGGTCCGGTTATGCTTCACTTGAAGCCGGTAATGCATCCGCCATTATTATTCAAAAAACAAACTGGGTAGTTTTAAAAAAATTAAAGCTCATCGGGTCAGGAAGAAAAAAAGGAAATACGCACGATGGTCTCCTTATTAAAAACAGCAGTCATATTTCCGCAGATAATCTGCTGATTACCGGATTTCAAAAATCGGGGTTGCTCATCAGCTCGTCTGAAGATATCTCCGTAACAAATGTCTCCGCTTTCGAAAACGGAGCAGCTGGAATTTCTGTTGAAGGAACCTATGCGGTAAAAAGCTCAAATCATAATATATATATAGGTCATTGCCGCGCAGAAAATAATCCGGGAGATCCTTCGAATTTAACCAACCATAGTGGAAACGGAATAGTGGTTGGCAGTTGTTCGAAAGTTCTTATTGAATACTGCACCGCGACCAACAATGGATGGGACATGCCTCGTATAGGAAACGGACCGGTTGGAATCTGGGCCTATGAAGCAGATAGTGTGACTATTCAACACTGTCTTTCTTACCGTAACAAAACTTCTGCGGGTGCTGCTGACGGAGGTGGTTTTGATTTGGATGGTGGCGTTACTCATTCCGTCATTCAATATTGTTTATCCTATGAAAACCAGGGAGCGGGATATTGCATCTTTCAGTATTTGTATGCCAGTCCCTGGCACGATAACATTTTCAGATTTAATATCAGTATAAATGATGGTTCAGTTTCTGATGCTGGCGCAGGATTGTATATATGGAACAGCTCCCGTGATTCTAACCAGTTTTATAATAGCCTGGTTTATAATAATACAATCTATAATTCCAAAGTGGCTGCGGTTAGTTTTTCTGAATTAAGCATGAGAAAAGGATTCGCCTATTATAATAATATATTCGTTGGAAAGGATAGTCTGATGAAAGGAAATGTGGGCAATGATATTTTTATTGGAAATGACTGGTGGAGTCTGAACAGGGGATTCAATATAGAGGGTAACACTGATTTCGAATCCTGGACGAGGCAAAGTGGCAAGGAAATGATATCCGGGAAATTGAAAGGACTCAACAGAGCCCCGGAATTTTTGGGTCCTGTTAATACCACTTTAACTTCGGCTTCAGGGTTAAAAAAATTTGATCACTTTAAGTTACTCGTAAAATCTCCACTGAGGTTCAGCGGGATAAATTTGCGGAGTCTGTATGACATAAATATCGGCAGGTACAGATTTTAATTCGGGTACTCTGCCTGCTGGCGGAATTGGCGCCAGTTTTTGAATTGAACGATATGCGAAGACTACTTGCTGCTATTATTTCCATTTGCCTCTTTTATATGTCGGGGAATGGCCAGGACACAAAGCAACCTTTGATTTTGGGAGAACCCTGGAATGATGATGCTGGAAATTTTATCAATGCGCATGGCGCGGGCGTTCTTCATTTTGGAGATCAATATTATATGTTCGGCGAGATTAAAAAAGGTCCGACCCGGCTGGTAGCCGGGCAAGACTGGGAAGACTATCGTGTACCGGCGGGTGGTGTTTCCTGTTATTCTTCACGGGACTTAATCAGATGGAAATTCGAGGGTATTGCTTTGGCTTCGGTAACCGGAGATCCATCGAATGATCTGGATACAGGTAGAGTAATCGAAAGGCCAAAAGTTATTTATAATGAAAAGACGAAGAAATTTGTCATGTGGATGCATGTAGATAAGGAGGATTACAGTTATGCGCGAATGGGAGTGGCGGTCAGTGATAAACCGGAAGGGCCCTATAAATTTGAGGGCAGTCTTCAACCCAATGGACAGCAGTCGAGGGATATGACCCTATTCCAGGATGACGATGGGAGAGCATATCTTATATATGCTTCTGAAAATAATAATACGATGCAGATTTGTCTCCTGTCTGACGACTACCTTTCTCCCACAAAGAATTATAACCGCATCCTTGTTGGTCAGCGAAGAGAGGCTCCCGCAGTATGCAAGCACGGGAATAAATATTACCTGATAACTTCTCTATGCAGCGGCTGGAGCCCAAATGCTGCACTATATTCAGTTGCAGACAGCATGATGGGCAATTGGATGAATAAGGGAAATCCATGTATCGGACCTGAAGCCGAAACTACTTTTGACGCACAAAGCAGTTTCATCTTGCAGGTAGGGGGTGAGGCTGATAAGTATATTTTTCTCGCCGACAAGTGGAACAAAACAAATCTTCCCGATTCGAGGTATCTATGGTTACCATTTTTTATTACAGACAATAAAATCGAAATTAGGAACAACGAACATTTTGAAAATGATAGCTTATCAATGGAAAACAAAAGGGGAGAAGTCTTTAGACAGCCTGCAGGTACTGCCTTTTACGATACTTCAATATTCTGTAAATATTAAGAACAGCTATTTTGGAGAGAAGGGGTATTCATACATAAAATTTTATGACAGCTCAAATCATGAATTGCTGACATATAAAACTGACCCTGTTTATTCACAAAGCTATTCCTCATCAGGAATTTATACAGAAGCACCTCCTTTTACAAATTACGCGAGGATTGGTATAGGTATAGATTCGTCAAAAAGTGGCGATTTATATGCAGATAGTCTACGGGTGATACTGAATATTGGCAAGCCTGCCAAGATCCAAACACCGCTCTGTAACCTGGAAAAATATATGCGGCCTTTTTGGAATTCCGATACCATATATAATGAGACAGTACTCATGTATGCCGAATCCGGTCAAAAAGCGACCGGAAGATTGCTCTTCAAACCCGACCATATTATTTCTGTTAAGAGCTACGATCTCTCTAAGCAATTCAGAATCGGAACAGACTATACGAATCTGGGAAATTTGATTACCAGGCCATTTCATTCGGCGATGCCATTCCGATCCGATACGTCATTCGATCATTTGCATGATCTGGCATGGTATAACCTGCAATCTCAATGGGTGGTTGTAACATACACTCATCGGGATAAATGGATCGGTTCATTGCCTGTTTTTAAGGGAAATAAATTACCCTTGCTCCTGGCAAAACTCAAAGCGAAGCTGCCTGTAAAAATAATCGGATATGGTATGAGCATCACCCGCGGCCAGGATGTAAGTAGTTATGTAAATGTAGCCCCTTACATGCCTACCTGGCTCGATATGTTTACATCACAGCTTAGAGAAATATTACCACAATGATAAAATTGAAATGATAAATGCAGGATTACCCGGTGCGTCGGTTAATTGGGGAGCCTCCTATGCTGAAAATTATATAAACCCGGTGCATCCTGATCTTGTCATCATCGATTTTGGTATGAATGATTTCTGGAGACTAACCCCTGAAGAATATAAAGGCAACATTCAAACCATTATTAAAAAAGTGAGGGCAGATAACCCGGGAACAGAATTTCTATTGATCTCAAATATGGATTTTGATCCTGCTTATATCCTCGATTCTGATAAGTACAAATCTTTTTATACTTCTAATATGCAGGGATATAATAAGGTTCTTCAACAAATGGAGTCAGAAGGAATTGTTAACCTGGATATGACTACTTTGAGTGATTCAATCTATCTTAGAAAAAAGGCAAAAGATTGTATCTCAAATCCACTTCATCCGAATGATTATCTGGCCAGGTGGTATGCCCAGTCACTGGTGGCAATCCTGACGCGATAGAATGAATATTGTAGTATTTACAATTTGATTTTCTTTCCTTCTTTTGAGGATTCTAAGTGCCGCATTTAAAATGCGGACAACAATAAGATTATTCTCCAGCGACGACAGGTCATGATCCGGGTTCAGTTTACCACTTAACACGTCGGCTAAATATTGAATATTGTTGGTATAGTCAGCCTGTTTTACCTGAATATTTTCATAAACATCTTTATCTCTTTGCTGAATCGTATTTCCGTTAAGGGCGTGTAGATATCCTTTTGTGCCGAAGACTTCCAGATCCTTAATTCCAAAGGGCCAGTCCCAGGAAGCCTCAATGATGCCCGTAGCATCCAGGATATTCCAGAAGTATCGTCGCATCATCTTCTACTTTTGGATATATCGCCGGCTTGAGATGATGGGTAACCGCAGTCACCGCAATGGGTGGTTTACCATTCATCAGCCAGACCATCAGATTGGCGCCATAGCACCCAAAATCCATTACCGCCCCACCTCCATTTTTTATTGGATCTGTAAGCCAGTTTAGAAAATCCGGACTGCATCCTATTTCTACCGGTCCCTGGTGTCCGTCGTGTACAATCATTTTTCTAAGCTCACCAATAGAATGTTGTGAATTTACCATCGAAAATATCTGCTGATTACTATTATACCAGGTAGTTTCATAGTTGGTTAAGACCTGAACATGAAACTGTCTGGAAAGCACGGCCATACGTTCTGCATCTTTTACTGTGGTGGCAAGAGGTTTTTCCACCATTACAGAAAATCCTTTTGGTGCACATATCTCAACAACATTGATATGGTCTGAAATGGACGTATAAGCCAAAACAACATCTGGTTTTACATGAGCCAGCATGGATTCCAGATTTTTAAAGAATAAGGAATCTGGTAACTGATAGTCTTTTTTGTATTTGAGTACAAGTTGTTCATCCGCCTCCGCAATACCCGCAATAAGTACTTCCCCTTTTTTATACTGATTCAAAATTCCGCGAACATGATCATGAACCATACCTGCAATTCCCACACGTAGAGTTTTTTGTGCAGAACTGCTAAAGGCAGTCAGTATTAATATTAAAACAGGTAATACATTTCTGCCCAAATTTGATTTCATGATCCCATCATTTTTTGAACACTAAATGTAAGAATTACCGGCTTTTTTTCATTTATTATGTAGATACTGGGAAAACAAGAGCAGATTCCCTTTCCGTAGCATATTTTACCGCCTCTTATGCAGATGATCTACCTTTAGTTTCTGCTTATTTTATTTTTATGAATTTGCTAAAGAACAGCCCTACAAATTACTTTTATCTATACATCCTGATATTTATATTCTTGATCTTTGATGAAGCGGTTGCACAAAAAACCGCGAAATAATGATTCAGTGACTTTCAAAAAGATAATTGTAACCCGTGATTTTATATCGGAAGGCGTGGCGATTGGTGATGTGAACCGGGATGGCAAATTGGATATAATGGCGGGCTCTTATTGGTTCGAAGCTCCCAACTGGACAAGGCATGAAATTGTAAAGGGACTTAGTTTTTCTCCGGATACAGCATTCAGCAATTCTTTTTTAGATTTTAGTATGGACGTTAACCAGGATGGCTGGATTGACCTGATTCGGGTTGGCTTTCCAGGGAAAGAGATGGTCTGGTATGAAAATCCAAGGAACAAACCAGGGTATTGGGTAATGCATACCATTTACGATCACATCGGAAATGAATCTCCCGCATTTGTTGACATAGATGGCGATGGCCGGCCGGATATTTTATGTAACGATCCGATCGGGAAGAAGGTTATCTGGTTTAAGTCTCCCTCTGTCAGAGGAGATACACTTTGGAAGAAATTTATAATAAGTAATAATCCGGATCTGGCAACGAATGTATATACCCACGGTCTCGGGTGGGGTGATATAAATAAGGACGGACGACCGGATGTCATTATTACCAGGGGATGGTGGGAAGCTCCAAATGATGTTACTCAATCAGACTGGCTTTTTCATCCTGCTGATCTGGGAGAGGAATGTTCACAAATGTATGCTATGGATTTGGATGGGGATGGGGACGCCGATGTGATTAGTGCATCTGCACACAATTATGGCATCTGGTGGCATGAACAGATCAGGGACCAACAGGGGAAAATAAGTTTTAAGCATCATGAAATCAGTAAGATATTTTCTGAATCACATGGTCTGGCAATGGCCGATATAAATGGGGACGGATATCCTGACCTTGTTACAGGTAAACGATATTTTGCTCATAATGGAAAGGATCCTGGTGGATACGATCCTTCGGTATTGTATTGGTTCGAATTCAGGCCTGGGAAAACCCCCGAATGGATTCCACACTTTATAGATGATGATTCCGGAGTGGGGTTGCAGGTCGTTGTAAGAGATATGAATCGGGACGGTCTGCCGGATATTATTGTTTCCAATAAAAAAGGAGTATTTATTTTTGAAAGGATTAAACATTAATAATTTCCCGTCATGAAAAAAACCTTGTATTTATTGATCCTTCAATTATTGATTCTCCTCGAAGGGTTTTCACAAAGCATCATTATCCGGAAATCAACAATCAAAGTCAATTGATGGCCATCCCGCATGGATCATGCAGGGCAATATTTATGAAGTAAATGTTCGTCAATACACAAGGGAAGGAACACTCAAGGCTTTTGCTAAACACCTGGACAGACTGAAGGCGATGGGTGTACAAACTTTATGGTTTATGCCTCTGAACCCCATTAGTAAAGTTGACCGGAAGGGTACCCTTGGGAGTTATTATGCTGTTTCCGATTATACTGCGCTAAATCCTGAGTTTGGAACAATGAAAGATTGGGTAAGTCTGGTGAACGAAATTCACGGGAAAGGGATGAAAGTAATAATTGACTGGGTGCCGAATCATACGGGAGCCGACAATCGCTGGCTGACTGAACATCCTGATTTTTTCGTGAAAGACAGTACCGGGAAAGCAGCCATGGCAAAAGATTGGTCCGATACACGTCAGTTGGATTATTCGAATCCGGTTATGGAAGATAGTATGATCGCTGCTATGAGGTTCTGGCTCATCAATTCAAATATTGACGGCTTTCGATGTGATGTGGCATGGAACGTACCAGGACCGTTCTGGCAGAAATGCATTTCCCAATTAAGAAGTATAAAAAATGTTTTTATGCTGGCAGAAGGAGATAACGCTTATCTGCCCCAATCGGGATTTGATGCCGTCTATCCCTGGAGCATGTTTCATATGATGGAGGAAGTAGCAAAGGGCGACAGGCCGGCATTTGCTTTGGATAGTATCCAGGATCAAAATGTATTGAAATACCCGGCAAATACGATTCAAATGTATTTCACCAGCAATCATGACGAGAACAGCTGGAACAAAGCGGACTATGGAATTTTTCCCGGCAGAAGTCATGCCCCTTTTGCTGTATTTACTCAAACCATGGCATCCGGTGTACCACTTATATACAGTGGACAGGAAGAACCTGTTTTGCGTCCTCTCCAGTTTTTCGAAAAAGACCCGATCGTATTTGGAAAATTTGGCAGGGCCAGGTTTTATAAGACACTTACTGAATCTTCGAAAAGCAAATTCCGCACTTGCTGCCAATGCATCATTTCGTAAAATCAATGCAGGCGATGAAAAAGCGATCTATGCTTTTGTCCGCGAAAAAGGAACCAATAAGGTATTGGTTATTTTGAATTTTTCAGACAAGGAACAAATCATATCTGTAAAAGATAAAACGCTTTTTGGAAATCCAATAAATGTCTTTGCAGGTAAAAATGAATCCTTAACTGGTGAACTATGGAAGATAGATGCCTGGGGATATTTAGTTTATGAATACAAAACCTCGCTAAAAAGTATTAGCTATTTTAAGACTCCTTTCATTTCTGATTTTCTTGGATCCATAGTCAAAACTTCTTTCAATATCTATTGTGATGTTACTTCCATCAAAATGACAGGTCGTTATTTCAGTATGCGGACTTTCTATATAACGCATCTGCATATCAGTGTCTGATCATCTTTCCAATAAAATGAAGAAGCTACTTTATATGGTGACAGCAATGCCCAGTTTTCTTTGGCAGCTGATACGAGAGAAGGGCCGGGTTTATTCGTTTGTCCTGTTTTCCAGAACCCGCTCCATAATATAAATTATAGGTATCTGCATTTGTATTTATTACGAATTGGCAAACGCTATCCTTTATATGAAGGGAAACAGATTGAAAATGATTTTCATTCGGTTCCAGGATAAAATATTTATTCAGATTCTTATTGGCGTTTAATGCAGTAAAACTTCCTGGGTTTAGGTTTGATGGCCAGTGAAGATAATTTTGCTTTTAATGCATACAATGATTTTTGATCCTCAGGTAATTTTATTTTTTTTGACGGCAGGTAATAAATATTCCCAGACAAGGTTTATTTCATTTTGCATATTGGGGGTTTCAGCCTGGATAGCAACTACCATATCCTGATCTGGCATCATAATAATATACTGACCGAAGGCTCCATCAGCCCGGAAAGCATGATGCCTGCATCGCCAGATCTGGTAACAATAACCCTGTTCCCAATCGCTTGAATCTTTTTTAGCCTGGGGAAGGTCAGGATGCTGAATGATTTTAGTCTGTTGTTGCTTCTTCGATCCATGTTGTTGGTAATAATCTGGTTTCCATTCCAAACACCTTTTTGCAAATACAACTGTCCGAGTTTAGCCATGTCTTCTGTTTTTACCCGAAGTCCCCACCCGCCTGTATTTATACTCATTAAATTTTCTTCCCAGTCCATTCCTGAAATGCCGAGTGGATCAAAGAGTCTGGGTTTTAAATAGTCAATTACCTTCTGTCCCGTTGCCTTTTGTACTATGGCGGACAACATAAATGTTCCCATACTATTATATAAAAAAACAGTGCCTGGTTTATTTACAATGGGAGTGGCGAGAAATCCCTTCACCCAGTTTTTTGAAGTCGCAGCAACGGCAGAGGGTTCGGGAAATTGCCCGTCCGACATGATAAGAACATCCCTGACTGTCAAAGCAGCGAGATTCGGTGAAATGGAATCCGGCAGGTCATTGGGGAAAAATGAAATTACTTTATCAGTCAGTTTTAAGCGATTTTCAGAAACGGCAAAACCCACGGCAGTTGAAGTAAAGGTCTTACTGGCTGAATATAATGTATGGCGAAGCGAAGGATTTAAAGGATCCCACCATCCTTCGGCGATTACTTTACCATGCCGAAGAATCATGAAACTATGCAGTTCATTTTTACTATTCCCTATAGCATCAATGAATCCGATTATTCCGGCGGATGAAACTCCTTCTGCTTCAGGTGTGCTTCGCGGAAGACTCACACTGTTTTGACCAAATAGAGAAAAGGTGGACATTAGGGAGATTAGTATCGCCAGAATGGATTCTTTTTTCTGAATAGGTTCATGTGTTGAAGATGAATATTTGAATTATTAAAGTAATGAATTTTTTTGTAGATATGAAATTACCTGTATGGTACTCCGCAACTATTTATTCACGCCTGATGTTGAAAACAGATCTTAAATATAACCCCTATTTTTCCTATTTTTAATCGGATGTTCACTGACTGCTTTAGCCCATCGGATAAAATGAACCCGGATCTACTGTCAAACCCGATCTTCAGGGATTATTTCAATATTCATCAATCATACGGTGAATTAATAGGGGAGGATGGAAATATAAGACCCCACTGGGAAACTTTTTTTAAATCTTATGCTCTCCTGGGTGATGAGGAAATGAGTAATCGCAATAGCGACACCCTTCGTCTGCTTAAGGAAAATGGTGTTACTTACAATATTTATGGAGACCCAAACGGAATGAACCGGCCATGGAAGCTGGATAATATTCCGTTTTTAATAAACAAAGAAGAATGGGATTCTATAGAGTCCGGCCTTTCGCAACGAGCGCAACTTTTAAACCTGATCCTGGAGGATATCTATGGGGAAAGAAACCTGATCAAAAAAGGGTATTTTACCCATGGAACTCATTTATAACCATTCAGGTTTTCTCCGTCCCTGTAATGGAATAAAACAACCAGGCAAACACCGCCTGATTTTATATTCAGCCGATATTGCTAAAAGTACCACAGGAAGTATTTGGGTAGTGAATGACAGAACACAGGCGCCTTCCGGATCGGGATATGCATTGGAAAACAGGACCACTATGACCCGGGTAATTCCTGAATTATTCAAGGTCTAAAAGTGCGTCATCTTTCTCCTTACTTCAATGCACTCCGGAATGGACTGAATGAAATCGCGCCACAAAAAAATCTCAATCCAAGGATTGTAATCCTGACACCGGGCTCAAAAAATGAAACATATTTTGAGCATTCCTATCTTTCTTCCTATCTCGGGTTTACCCTTGTTCAGGGGAATGACCTGATTGTAAAAGATAATTTCGTCTGGTTGAAAACGATGGGCGGACTCGAGCGCGTGGATGTCATTTTGCGACGTGTGGATGATATTTATTGCGACCCACTGGAATTGAAATCCGATTCACAACTTGGTATTCCGGGTCTTTTGCAAAGTGTGCGCAGTGGAAATGTGAGTATTGCCAATCCGCTGGGAAGCAGTATTCTTGAAAACCCGGGCCTGATGCCCTTTCTTCAGCAGATCTCAAAGTATTTTTTATCAGAGGATCTTATTTTGCCAACGATTGCATCCTGGTGGTGCGGCCAGCCCAGGAGAACTCCGGTATGTGCTTGATAATATTCAAACACTGGTCATCAAAAAAATATCACGGAATCCGACAGGAAGCTCATCGATAGATGGAGCATCTCTTCGGCAAGTCAGTTGCAGGCATGTAAAGAACAGATCAAAGCAAATCCCGCTAGTCTATGTAGGCCAGGAAAAAGTGGAAATTTCATTGAGCCCTTCATTGATTGAAGGAAGAATCGTACCCCAGAAAGTTTTATTCAGAAGTTTTTTAGTCAGCAATCAGGATGAATATATAGCCATGGCAGGCGGATTGGTCAGGTCATCCGCCAATGCAGGTAACTTTAATATTTCGAGCCAGACGGGTGGTTTTAGTAAAGATGCATGGATCATTTCACCTGAACCAGGTCGTGTTGTAAATGTTTTGAAAGAAAATCCGGAAGGAGCGGCCGAAACATTCAATGATATGCTGCCAAGTCACGCAGCTGAAAATCTATTCTGGGTCGGGCGATATACGGAACGTGTTTTGGGAAATGCCCGATTCCTGAGAACAGTGATGCAGTTTTTAGCAGAAGGGAATAAATTGATCACCGAGAATAACAGACAGACTGAAAGAAATTTACTCGAAGCATTTACCCGTTACAGTTTTACATTGCCCGGGTTTATCGGTGAAAAGGCAGAAGAATTATTTGCAGATCCCTGGAAAGAATTGAAAGGATATTCTTTTCAATGAAAAAAGAGCCGGTGGTATCATGTTTAATTTTTTACAGTTTCATAAGGCGATTCACGAAGTACGCGACCATTGGTCAACTGATACCTGGAGGGTAATCCGCAGAATGGAAGAAGAATTGCAAAATGGAATTCCATTAACCCATCATGGTCACCTGCAAATGATACATACCCTGGATAATCTGATAACTTCTACGGTGGCATTCATCGGACTTAACAGGGAGAGCATTTCGCGTGAACAGGGTTGGATAATGCTGGACCTGGGAAGAAAAATTGAACAAAGCCTTTTAGTCATCTCCATGCTCAAAACCACCATGGTTAAAAAATTCAATGACCAGGTGGAATATAATTTGCAGCAAAGTGTTCTGATGAGCAATGAAGGCCTGGTGAATTACAGATATAAATACAGGAGACCATCTGCAAAATCTGCTGGTTATCGACCTGCTGCTTTTTGATCCAAATAATCCCCGATCATTGACTTACCAGGTAGTCCGGTTGAAAGCTTACCTGAAAAATCTTCCAAAGAACAGAGGTGTGCAGTCTGCTACTGAATATGAAAGATTGATATTTGAAGCAGATTCCCATTTAAAACTGGCGAATAAAAATGAATTGGCGACTCCTGATGAAGATGGATACAAAAACCTGGAAATATTCTTATCAGAGTTATATCATTTACTATCCGCTATTCCAGGAGTAATTTCGAAAGCATTTTTTAAACATGAGATGACCCCAAAATCGATTATCTTCCGTTAAACAAGGATGAGAATAAAACGTGAAATACACAATAGAACATACAACAGCGTATACTTATCTGGAGCCTGTTAGTTTATGCCATAATATCGCCAGGCTTATGCCGCGTAATTCAAGAGAGCAGATTTGCAGAAATACCACCATACATATTAAACCCCAGCCCGACCGGATCAATGAATACGAAGATTTCTTCGGAAATAAAGTCATTTATTTTTCCATTGAAAAGGAACATTGGGAATTAACAGTGCATGTCACTTCCGAAGTTGAAAGAATGGATTCCGGCGATTCTCAGACGAATGATTTTCCGGATGCCAGTTTGGAAGAAGTAAAAAAGAAACTCTTGGACCAGGATGCCGATGCAATGGAGATTAAACAATACTTGTTCGTAACACCGATGACTGAATGGAATGAAGTATTTTGCAATATGCATTGCAATCCTTTCCTGCCTGGGAGATCAGTTTTTGAAGCAACAAAAGATTTAACGCTATCGGATTTATAATGATTTTGAATATAAGCCTGGTCATACAACCATTGCAACTCCGCTTTCGGTCGTAATGAAGGAACAAAAAGGTGTGTGTCAGGATTTTGCCCATCTGGCGATAGCCTGTCTCCGCTCCATTGGATTGCCTGCCCGATATGTCAGTGGATATATCGAAACCATTTCACCCGAAGGAGTGGAGAAATTAATCGGTGCAGATGCTTCGCATGCCTGGTTTAGTGTGTTTATTCCAGAAATGGGGTGGACAGATTTTGATCCCACCAATAACTGTCTGGTTTCGGATCAGCATATTACCATTGGCTGGGGAAGAGATTATGCGGATATTGCACCTATGGAAGGAATTATTCTCAGCAGCGGATCTCATGAGTTAACAGTATCCGTGGATGTTAAGAGACAAAATTCATCATGAAGCTTTACACCTGCAGTCAACTGTCATAGCCTTATCTATTTTGAAAACAATATCTGCCTGCATTGCGGATACTCTCTCGGTTTTAATGCAAATACACTTTCTCTGATTACGCTGGTACCGGAAAATGATGGTTCTGTACTCAAATATTCAGAACAAACAGGAGCAATACCGTTATTGTAAGAATGCCGAATATGCGACATGCAACTGGCTGGTCTCTTCTTTACAAAATTCGGAATATTGTCAGGCCTGTGAATTGAACAGGGTGATACCGGCACTGACCAGTGAGGAAAATCTCAAAAGATGGAAGAATATTGAAATAGCCAAACACCGTCTGGTTTATTCACTTCTTCGCTTACGCCTTCCTGTGAGTAAAAAAATTGATAACGAAGAAACAGGAATTGCTTTTGATTTTTTGGCTGATTCTTCTCCGAAGGAAAAAGTAATTACAGGTCACGATAACGGAGTGATAACCTTAAATATTGAAGAAGCTGACGAAGCCGCACGCGTTCGTCAT
The DNA here is from genome assembly GCA_963730425.1 of uncultured Bacteroidota bacterium. Taxonomy (GTDB): domain Bacteria; phylum Bacteroidota; class Bacteroidia; order Chitinophagales; family Chitinophagaceae; genus Puia. Next base: position 346,454 of record CAVSRV010000006.1, read on the forward strand.
AAACTGGATCTGGGTGAAAAATACAGAACGCTACTGGGGCATTTCCGCCACGAGATAGGACACTACTATTGGGAGTTGCTTATAAAAAACAGTGATGCGTTGGAAAAGTACCGTTTGCTTTTTGGAGATGAGGAGGTGGATTATACTGAAGCACTGGAAAAATATTATAAGCATGGTGCGCCTCCTAACTGGAGTGAGCATTTTATCAGCCCTTACGCAACCTCCCATCCCTGGGAAGACTGGGCGGAAACCTGGGCGCACTATCTGCATATGATGGATACACTGGAAACTGCGTTTTCCTTTGGCATCCGTATACAGCCTGATATGGTGCAGGATACGAAATCAATACAGGCGAGCATTCAGCAGGATCCATATGATATGACAGACTTCAGCCAGATTATTAAATGGTGGCTGCCACTTACATTCGCCGTAAACAGTTTAAACCGCAGCATGGGGCATTCTGATTTTTATCCTTTCGTCATTACCGAACCCGTTGTCAAAAAACTTCAGTTCATTCACGAGCTTTGTCTCAGGAATGCCGGGAATGTTACCTATCCGAGGTGGTAAGTCTATGTGTTATGAGATATGAGATATGGGATATGGGTTATGAGATATGAGATGTGAGATATGAGTTATGGGTTGTTTAGAGTTTTTGAAAATAATTCGGTGAAAATTTTTATTGCAATTAGTAATCCACACTCACAACCCATATCCCATAACCCATATCTCATATCTCATCATATCTCATATCTCATAACCCATAACCCATAGTTCATAACCCATAATCCAAACATGTTTTACACCTTGGGCCTTCTCCTTAGATCAAGCGTATAAGGATATGATTTATTTATCTCTGCAGGAGGCGGATCGCATAAAAAGGGCAATCTGTCCTGTTCAATATAATGTCCTACAATCGCCATATACGGCGCGGGTCGCAAAACATCCTGTGTATGGGACGTGTCGCCGAAACGACTCACCCGTCTCGATTCCGCTTCATAGGCATTGACCGGAAATGAATCATAGTGCCTGCCACCCGGATGCGCAACATAATAAGTACAACCTCCGACTGAGCGGTTATTCCAGGAATCCACGATGTCGAAACTTAGTGGTGTATCGATTCCTATTGTTGGATGCAACGCTGACGGAGGTTGCCATGCACGATAACGAATCCCGCATACATATTCTTCTTTTATATCGGTTTCTCTCAATGGTACCCGGTTTCCATTGCATAACAAAACATACCTGGTATCATTCAGTCCTTTTAATTTTACCTGAACTCTTTCCAGCGACGAATCCACAAAACGAGCAGTTCCGGAACTGGACATTTCTTCACCCAATACATGCCAGGGTTCAATACCCATCCGTATTTCCATTTCAATGCCTGCAATTTTCACAGTTCCATAATGTGGAAAGCGGAATTCAAAGAAGGGTTCAAACCAACTCATCTGGAACGGATAACCGGCATCAGTCAGGTCATTTACAACATCCTGAATGTCCTGGTGAACATAATGAGGCAGCATAAATTTATCGTGCAATTCAGTTCCCCATCTTACCAAATCGTGTCTGTAAGGCTTATTCCAGAATTTTGCAATCAGTCCGCGGATAAGCAGCATCTGCAAAAGGCTCATCTGCTTATGGGGAGGCATATCGAATGCACGAAATTCAAGAATACCCAATCGTCCCGACGAGGTATCAGGTGAATACAATTTGTCTATACAGAATTCCGACCGGTGAGTATTCCCGGTAATATCTGTCAGCAAATGCCTGAAGATCCGGTCAACCAGGTAAAATGGAACAAAGCCTTTATCGGGCACCTGACTAAAAGCAATTTCCATTTCATATAACTTTTCATCCCTGCCTTCATCAATCCGGGGCGCCTGACTGGTGGGTCCTATAAATGCACTGGAGAATAAATATGAAAGACCCGGATGATGCTGCCAGTAAGTAACAAGACTCATCAGCAGGTCAGGTCTGCGCAACAAAGGACTATCGGAAGGCCGGGCACCGCCAATGGTAATATGATTACCGCCGCCCGTACCGGTATGTCTCCCGTCGAGCATAAATTTTTCTGTACCGAGGCGCGACAGGAAAGCTTGTTCATACAGTATATCTATGTTGTGAACGAGTTCTTTCCAGGTCGAAGAAGGATGAATATTGACTTCGATGACACCGGGATCAGGCGAGACTACCAGCCTTTCCATACGATAATCGCGTGGTGGTTCATAACCTTCTATTCTGACCGGCATATTTAATTTAGTCAGCAGTAGCTTCAATGGATGCTACCAGATCAAGATAATGTTCCAGGTAATCCATCGGCGGAAGGAATGTATAAATGATTCCATCACGGGCCTCCACACAAAGTGCTGTTTTTATTACAGGCACTTCGTATAAAGGTTTGATTTCTTCTTCCTCCTTTATTATCCTTTTATTTTTTTCATCAGCAGTATTATCCTGATATTTTATTTTTTGTGCTGGTGCAGGATGTTCGTACACATGTCCATAACGGCCCGTGATCGTTTCATGGAAATTCGCCAGGGCGGGCAATTCTTCAAACAGACTTCGTTCAACTTTTTGTGGTTCGTTGTCTTTCGCGACAGCAGGTAATGAATCCAGTGGAAGGCGAAGGCCGATAGGTGAATTACCAGGTATCAGGAATAAATTATCCCTGTTCAACAACCATTTACAACTTTGCCATTTGCTGTTATCGTAGTTCCATTTTAATGGTAAAGTATATCCTGCCGGATTGTCCAATCCTTTATCCAATAACTGGGCAAGCGTTCTCCTTTCAACGGAAGCTTTCAAATTGGTTTGCAGAGGATCAATGTTGAGGGGCAATTTTCCCTCAGACCAAAGAAAATAGAAAATGTCTTCATATGCCGCGCTCACATTTTCGACACTAACTGCCAGATGTTTGGCAAGTTCTTTTGCAAATATTTCCGCATCCTGCCAGTGAAATTTTCTTTCCATTTTTTCATTTGCGATCAGGCGGATATTTTTCCAGATAGGATAATGATCTTTTCTCCAGAACAGTCCGTATTGCCAGCGTGGAAGCGGTTCTCCGGGATACCATTTACCCTGACCGAAATGGATCATGCCATTGGGTCCAAACCGTGAACGCAATCTGAAAATTAAATCCTGTGCCCTAATACGTTTCTCCACTCCATCAGCGGCTGTATTCCATTGTGCAGATTCCATGTCATCAATCGAAACAAATGTGGGTTCACCGCCCATGGTCATGCGCAGATCACCTCTTTGCAAATCCTCATCTATTTTGAAACCGGTGGCAAGAATGGCCGCCCATTGTTCTTCTGAATATGGTTTTGTAACCCTTGGATCTTCATGAATACGCGTAACTGTATTTGAAAATGAGAAAACGGTTTCGCAGGGATCAGTTGCCCCCACTACTGGCGCCGCACTTACATAATGCGGCGTACAAGCCAGCGGGATATGCCCTTCTCCTGCAAATAATCCTGAGGTAGGATCCAGGCCAATCCATCCGGCGCCCGGTATATAGACTTCGGTCCATGCGTGCAAATCAGTGAAATCTTTTTCCGGACCGGAGGGGCCGTCGAGAGATTTAATATCAGCTGCCAACTGAACCAGGTACCCCGAAACAAAACGTGCAGCAAGTCCCAGCTTTCGGAAAATCTGCACCAACAGCCACGCTGAGTCCCTGCAGGAACCGAGTGCAAGAGACAAAGTTTCTTCGCAGTTTTGCACCCCCGCTTCCATACGGATATTGTATTTGATATCCCGGTTTAACTTTTGATTGATGTACACCAGAAAGTCATTAATATTTTTTGTGCTTTTGTCAATGTTTTCCACCCATTGATTAAGCAGGGGGCCGTCCTCTTTTATTTCGAGATATGGAATTAATTCATCTTTTAATTGTTCTTTATAACTGAAAGGAAACTTTTCTGCATATTCCTCCACAAAAAAATCAAAAGGATTTATGACAATCATATTAGCGATCAGTTCAACTTCAATCCTCAATTCATTGGTTTTTTCAGGAAATACAACCCGCGCCTGGTAATTGCCAAATGGATCCTGCTGCCAGTTAATGAAATGTTCCCTGGGAAGAATTTTGAATGAATACGCTTCTATGTGAGTGCGAGAGTGAACAGCAGGTCTAAGCCTGAAAATATGAGGTGACAGGGAAACAAACCGGTCGTATGAATAAGTCGTTTTATGATTAATTGCTACACGTATGGCCATAGTGCAAGATTGACTCAATGAATAGCAAGACAACCGTATCGGAAGAATTCAGGAAAGTCGTTTGAAGATAAGAATTTTACTGTTTTGTGTGAAATTAAGATTGGGCGCTGGGTCCTTTGCTTAGCCAGAATTGTTTTATACTCAGTTTTGACAGGCTGATTTAATTTTAGGAAAAATTCATAATAGCACCTCCCGTATTAGGGATTCCTGCAAAAAACAGGATTGCCTTCTTAATTTGTAGTGTTTTTCTCCAGCGGTTAAGAGCTTAATAATCTCAATTACCGGATTTTAATAAATATTTCTCCAGCCCTGCAAATACCCGTTTTGATTCGCCTGGCCTCCATGCTAGGTTTGTTCAGGTATTTCTTTCATCACCTAAAACTTACACCATGAAAAGTATTTATTTGACAACCATTTTAATGGTTCTTGCTATTGCCGGTTTCAGTCAGACAGAAAAGGGCAGCTGGCTGCTGGGAGGCAATATTGGTTATACTTCGAGTAATCAGTCCGAGACCGGCGGTAGTAGTTCCTATGGAATTTTTACTTTGAATCCAAAATTTGGATTCTTTCCTGTAAACAATCTTGCAGTCATTCTTAACACGGACTATGTTAGCGAATCATCCGGTAATTTCAGTGATCACAGTTTAATGATAGGCCCGGCTGTGCGGTATTATTTCCCGGGGTCCCCGGCTGTAAGAGTGTTTGTTGGCACTGGCGTTGGTTTCGGATCAACCAGCGACACACACAGTACATCCTATCAAATTGAAGCGGGTCCCTCTTTTTTTCTGACACCGGCGGTTGCGCTGGAAATGAATGTAAATTATCAGTCGACCAGTTCGAAGTATAATAATGGAGACCCTCAGTTACCTAACAGTTATACTTTATCCCAGATTGGAATTGGCTTTGGATTTATTATTTATCTGAGCGCCAAGACAAAGTGATTCGGTAATGCCCTTAGAAACTGTTGCTCCAAGCCTTATCCTGTTGATGATGACGGTGCCGCCAGCCTGTATTTATTACAGGCTGGTTAAGCTGTCAGTCTCATTTAATGGATCGCTTTTTCAAAAACCTGGTTTGTAACCGGAGGAGCATCGGGGATCTTAATTACATTGAACCCATGCTTGGTTATTTTATGGCAATTATTGCAGGTATTCGTCAATAGAATGAAACTGCTTTTAAAAGATTCAACATTTTTTCTCACTATGGCCAGCTTCAGACTGTCCAACGAGGGATCTATCATGGGCAGCGAGGTGACCTCCGGACGGTCTGCACAATATTTTTGAATATCCACCATCGTCTCCTGTATTTCCCCCATCTCAAAATCCGCCAGTTCCCAGTTTCCATTTTTTCCGGCAAACCATAATTTGGCATGATGCATCTGGATTCCCAGCATGAATTCTCCCAGACCGGGTGCATAAGAACTATCCAGCCTGCTTCTCAGACTGTCAATCTGATTCTGCAATACGATCCTCTCGCTTTCCTGTTGCTGATTACAGGAAAACAAACACAATATCAGAAATATTAATAGGAGATATTTCATTGGAAATATATGTTGAATCTCATTTTAGGTGCAATTTAAAATATATTCTGACCTGGTCAGGATGAAAATATTAAATTGGATTTTCTTCTCATCTTGGATTTTTTCCAATCAGGATATTAATAACTTCTACGAGTATTAGAATGATAACAACCCATTCGAGAGTAAGACTGTTTCGGTTTTGAAGCAGGTCCCTGAACAATTCCATATTTTCTTTTACGATGCTTAACCCTTCCTGGATGGTACGGAAACGCGCCTGTAGATCAAAAGTTTTTTTCAGACCTATATCGAGTTTATTCAGGTTTTCATTTTCCCAGGTTTCTTCGGGTGAATCGAAAATATAGAGGTTGCCTGAAATCCTGTTTTTCAGGTTTAGTGTTCGTCCGATATATTTTTTTAATTTAATGCCTCCCATATTTATCCTTCCCCTTTTTTCCAGCCGTTGAGTATGGAAATTGGTTTCTTCAAGCAGTGAATTGGTTTGTTGATTATAGTAATCCAATGCTACGCTTTGAGAAACGTTGAGCATGATCAGGCGTAATTCATCAATATCAGGTGATGGGATTTCAATTTTATTATAGCCGTAATTGATGGCAGGAGCATCGGTTTCAATATCAAATTCATCGCTCAGCCTTTGATCAAACAGGTTTTTACAAAAGGGCCCGATCCTTTGAAAAAAATCGGCCATCTCGGTTTCGGAATAGCCAAGAAAACACACGATCCCATATTTAAAAACGTAGAGATATTTGTCCTTATCTAATATATAGAACAATTCATCCGTATCACCATAGTGGATAGGTGCAGTAAAAGTGGTTTTGAATAATTTAATGTCGATGCTGTCTGCAAGCTGGAAAGAAGTAACTTTTAAATTCATACAGAAATATTTGCATCGTCATAAAGGTAGGACAACGCAAATATTTGTATTTCATCATTGGTTTACTGAGGCTACCGTCTGACTTTTCAACAAATCATTTTGTTGCTTGCGATACCTTAATATGTTAACATAGTTGAGTGCAATACGGATATTATAAGTTTCATATGATTTTTGTGCCCATTGAATGGCTCCGTCCAGATCACCATTAATTTCAGCTATAATGGCCATATTATAACATCCTCTTCCCGCTAATTTTCCTTCACTGCTTTTGGTTTCTTCCAGCCATATCTGTGCTGCTCCATCCCAATTACCTGACTGGGCGTAGCGTTGTGCTGTTTTAAAATTCTGATCCCCGCCTACAAAGTAGTCCCTGGAAACGCGAATCCAGTATGGCAAAATCCTGGAAGCATATGCCTGGCCCGCTTCAATTCCAACTTCTTTAACGGCCTCCTTGCGACCGATCAGGGCCGATGTTGCCACCGCAGGGTTGATGCCGGCTCCTGAGGATGAAAGATCACGTCCGATGATATATTCATCAAGAATAGTTCTGGTAGAGGGATCATAAATTCTCCAGCCCGTTTTTACATTCGTCGATATGTTCATAAGATGTTCAATCGCCGGCAGTGCACCTCCTGCAAGATTTATATTGGGGGGACCTCCGGCATAATTTAGCTTGGATTCCGTATCAAAAAGTTCCAGGGCAAAAAGAGCATCCGTATTGCTTTCTTTGCAAATCCTTTCTACAGAATCCCATAGCAATGGAGTAGGAAACACCCCCGCTCCATATGATCTGAGATCTAATCCATTCAGAGATTTAACCTGAGTAAAGCGGCTATTTTTCATGAGTTCATCCAATAGACCCTGGATGCTCGCCTGTGCACCAGCCGCCTGAAGATCGTTGGTTTCCAGAGAAACAGCTTTATGGATAGCATCGAGCGTTTTTGTTTCATTGGAAGCTTGAGATCTGTTTACAATCGCAACTGATTTAATATTGGGGGAAATGGAGACCGGCGCAGGTTTGGTTACGCTTAGTGACATTAAACTGGTTGAACTGCAGGAATAACATGCCAGTACTATACAGATGAATACTAAGTGGTTTTTCATGGATTGGTAGTTTAAAAGCGGTAATATTCAGTACCCGCTTAAAACGGCTTTAGCCATTCATTTAGTATCATTTGACTTTAAAAATACGAGGGTCGATTTATTAATATAAGCGACTGATCTTAAGGGGATACGGGATCAGGACTTTGGAAATGCAGGGCGCTTCCATTCTTTTCGCAGCATAGCAAACTGATATTCACTTCCCCACCTGCCTTTGAAAAAGATATTTTCAATAAAATGACCTTCCATGCGAAATGACAGGCTTTTAAACAAACGAATTGATGCCAGGTTTTCTGCATCAACGATTTCAATGATCCTATGGATTCCTTTTTCCTGAAATAAGTAATTCATTAATCCGATCATGGTTTCTTTTGCGTAGCCATTCCTTTGGTGCAGGTGAGAAATAGTGATACCGGTTTCCGCTATTCTGGAGTCTGACTGGTGAAGATAGATGGCACAATCTCCCACGAGTTGTAGATTGCCCGAATTTTCGATCCCGTATTGGATCCATTCACCAGGATAAATGTGCATTTTATTTTTATGTTCAGCAATAAATGATTTTGCCTGTTCCTTAGTAAATATATCGAAGCCCTGATATTTCGTTACATCAGGGTTGGAACGGTATTGGTGAAAGGACTCCAGATCTGTTTCTTTTAGATTTCTGATTTTTAGGCGAGGCGTTGTAAATAATACGCTATCCACGGGAATCCTTTTATGGCAGCTTTTAAGATGAAGGCTAATTTACAGAGAACAAGCGGGTTTTTATTTTTTAGCATTGTCAGCGATCTCTTTTTTATATTTCGCGATGGGTGCGAAAGGCCCATATTTATGCTGGATGGAAGGATATGAATCTGCAAAGGGCCCATCGGGGAGGTCCACCGGTTTTAATAAAATATTTGGCCAGTCCTGCTTGAATTTCTTTAGAGTGCGCGGCTGGCTGTTCACATAAGCAGCGAGATCCCATGCTTCTTCATTGCTCAGATGTTCATTTTTATAGTCGCTGCCATAAGGCATATTATCTTTTATGAAACCGGCAAACTTCGACAGCCGGTATAATCCTGCTGAATTATTATAACTGTGTTCACCCCATAGCGGAGGATATAAATAACCAGCGACACTGTCTGATTTTCCTTCTCCATTCGCTCCGTGGCAAAGCTGGCATTTTTGTATATAAACCAGCCTTCCTTTTTCAGGATCAGCTGGCCTGTCGATATATGTCAGCAATTCAAGGCCCGTGCCCGGTGGCTTTTTCCCTTTTTTTACGTCCTTGCCAACCCATCGTATATATGCATTCATGGCTTTCATCTCCCGACTGTTACTGTCAGGAGCTTTTCCATTCATGCTTCTTTCGAAACAATCTGTAATACGCTGGTTGATGGTTTCCGTATTTCCTCTCCGATCGCTAAAACGGGGGAAAAGTGAAGCTACGCTACCGAAGCTTCCTGCCCAGACCCGGGTACCGGCATCCAAATGGCAGTTCTGGCAATTCATGCCGTTTGAATTGTGCCCTATACTACCCCTTGGCCCAAAATATTTCGAAGTTGAACCGATCAGTTTTTTTCCATATCGGATTAAGTCGCCGGAATCGTTTCGCGGAATCGTGTTGGAATCAGGAGCTGCCCATAGTGGTTCCCTGGCCGCCAAAACCGGTATTGGCAAATTTGCCTTCACCGGTTTTGGAGTCTTTTCCTTTTGCCAATACCATAATTGCTACCCCTGCCAGCAGGAGGGTAGTTACCAGAAGCCATTTTTTAGACATAACAATATCCACATCCATGTTCCTGGGCGCGACCAACGGCATAAACACCTGAGGGCATTGCAGGGATACCTGGTATCAGGTTATCCTGCCATTCTTTTAAAACTGCTGCAGGTTGTTGGTTCGTGCTTCCAGCTACGACCGCACTGAAAACAGTCATGGCCATATTACAAACACAAAACATGATGCCCATGGACTGAAGTTCAGGGATACCCAGTGTGACGTTGCCAAGACCGGGTGCAGAGAAATCATCCGGTTTGGGTTTCCAGAAAGGATTTCTGAGTGCCGGAGCTTTTGTTTGAGGATCGTTGACTTTTTGCATTTCTCCTAATTTGTATTTTGCCCACATGTTGTCCTGCAATCCATAAAGAAATGCTTCGTGACGCAAAACGACCACGGCAGTACAGTCTTTTTCGGAAGCACCCGTCGCTTCATTGGTCATAAAGAAGATTTTGGGCCATGCAAAGGGGAAAATTTCTTTTGGTTCCGTACAGTCGAATACGAGACGGTGTTTTCCCTTAATACCTTTAAACCAATCATCGGGATCGGGGGCATTCCCGGTAAATCTGCCAATGCCAGCTTCTGCCCTGGCAGGGTTGATCAGGGAAGCGACACCCATAAGTGCGGCAGCTCCGGTGACTTTTCCTAAAAAATCACGCCTGTTGGCTGGTCCTATGAATTTTTTCTGGGACATGAGATAAATTTTAATGGTTAAATCCGGTTCACTCAAAATGAATTGACCGGTTAGCAAACCTAATCTGCTATGGGATTATTTCTATTGGAAAAAAGTGACAAAATCTAGACTTGCATAATTCTTTCAAAATCGGTTCTTGAGAGAGAAATAGTCATTGTGGCAACCCTCCCGTCAGTGATTTGAACTCATTGATGAAATGACTTTGATCATAATATCCGAATGCGTCTGCCAGCTGTCGCCATTTTACATTCAGATTGGACTCGAGAAATCGGATGACGCAGTTAAAACGAACCAGGCGTGAAAAAGTCTTGGGATAAAATCCTACCTGTTCGAGGAAATGTCTTTCCAATGTTCGTTTGGTGGTGAAAGTTGCGTGTTCCAGTTCCCGTAAAGAAATATTTCCTCTAAATCTCTCGATGAGACCGGATGGCTTCATCGATATTCCGGTCCGCTTTTTTCTGTCCCTGCAACTGTTTTAACAAAAAGGCATCCGTCAGTTCAATTTTCTCTGAAGAGAAGTGTAGTACGAAACGTTTTGGGCGATCTCGGACAACTGATTCACCCAGAAATTTCTTCCGCATCCCGGCTTCTGTTACTAAAATAATGCGCAGGTATAGCTGGAAGATCTTGAAGAATCCACCTGGCTTAAAATTGACGATCATTTTCTTCATACCAGGGAAAAATCGCATCCGGCAAACTGCATCATTGGGTCCGGCAATAAAATGGGTTGCACGTAAATCTGAATGGTTACAATCATACAAGGTATTACCATCGTCCAATCCGAAAACCAGACTTTGCGTAATATGTGGAAGCAGAGTGTTTTCTATATAGCTGGATTCCTGCTGATCCACTGAGACGATCAGATAAGAATCAACACAATGCCGCAGCAATGGATGAGGGTTAAAAGCATGCACATGAAACATATCCCCTTTATTAAATGAGAATAAGGAAATTTTTTCGTGCCCGTGGTTGCAATTGCTATGAAGCTACTATATTAGACAGGAATTAGAAAAACATTTTTTATGAAGAGGAATCAGTATGGCTCATACTGACCTTTTCAGTACTGCATTCACTTTGCGTTGCCCAGGTACATGTAAGCAAGGAACCCCGGCACCATAATATATTTGAAAACGGACATATTCGTCTCCTCGACGTACATATTCCTCCCGGCGATACCACGATGATACATATTCATTCAACACCTTCTGTTTTTGTGATTCTGACCAATAAAGTAAAAGTCGGGTCACAGGTCATCAGCGAAGAAAAGATTGCCAGATTAAATACGGGCGACAACGACAATATTTGGTTTGAAGGTTTTTATAAACAACCCCGTATTCACCGGGTTTGGAACAGCGATACCGCAGAGTATCACGTGATGGATATTGAACTGACAAATAAAAATTTTATATGCCATCGATTCTCCCATTCATCAGCAGGCATTCAAATTACTATTTGATGAAAAGCCGGTGAGGGCTTATAGCCTGTCTACGATAAATGTCATGGATCTTAATATACCGTCGCGAAAAGCGGACTTCCTATTATCCGTCTTACAGATTCGAATCTGGATATTTCCGTAAACGGGAAATCCTTAAATAAAAAAGGGGATTTTATTTATATTCCTTCAGGCAACACTGTTGAAATTAAAAACGGGAAAGCTGGAAATGACCGGTTTGGTGTTTTTGAATTGAAATAATCAATTCGGCGTTTCGATTTTCTTTATTTTAATATTCCGGTACCAGACTTCCTCCCCATGATCCTGAAGGGCGATATGTCCTGAATGAAAAGTCCCAAATCCGGGCATCGTACTGAATTTACTTCCTGCAATCAGTTTTTTCCATGTATCATCCCAGATAGGAGTGGAAATAATATGAACATCATTCAGGTACAGGTCCAGTCGCTGGTTATTGCTCACGATTTCTACCTGGTTCCATTCCAGTGCCGGTTTTGCCGACATAACCGTGGATGCGATTAAGTCGTAGAGATCACCTGCTTCGTGTTTAAAACTATGGGCATCTTCATTACTGTCTTTATCGCATACCTGCATTTCAGGTCCGGTGTTCCAGGTTTCTTTATATTTCGAAGTGTCTTCCTGAACAAAAATTATGATACCACTGTTCGCTTTTTTGGCAATCATCCATTCAATTTTCAGATCAAAATTGCCGAACGTGTCATTGGAAATCAGGTCGCCGCCTCCTGCAGTCTGGTAGCCATTTTTAGCACCGGGTTTTAAATGAATGGCACCACTGTCGACATTCCAGGCAGTTCCCGGTAGTTTTTTTCCATAAGTATGCCAGCCATTCAGTGTGCTTCCATCAAATAAACTGACCCAGCCGCTGTCAGATAAAACAATGGCCGGTTTTAAAGTGGAATCTGTTGGAGCACCAAAACCCTTACCTATTATTATTTCCGCAGGCTGCGATCATCAGAAAACAGCTGCACAGGATGATAAAATTTTTCAATGTTGATATTTAATTTGAAAGACGTTGATCGAAAAAATAAAGACAACTGCCGGTATAAAGTAAGTAAATTTAAGAATATCCCATGCTGTTATTTAAGGATAAAAATTTGCTGATGAATTTTTCAGACACCAGTCAGTTGGAATGGCTGGAAACCAACGGACTTGGCGGATGGTCAGGCAGCAGTTTGTCCGGTTGTAATACCCGGCGCTATCATGGATTACTGATGGCGGCCATTCATCCTCCGGCTGATAGAATGCTCCTGGTTTCAAAACTGGATGAAACCATCATTCTGGATGGCAAACGTTACGATTTGGGCACAAATGATTATGGCGATACGATATTCCCATCCGGTTTTCAATGGCTGAGTTCATTCAGAAAGGATTTTTTCCCGGAATGGATTTATGACGTCAACGGCCTTCGTATCCGAAAGACGATCACTATGGTGAACGGCGAGAATACAACCCTGATCCGTTATGAAGTCTTAAAAGCGCAAAGTCCATTTAGCTTGGAACTTCTTCCACTTATTGCAGCCAGAGGATATCACGAACTGCAGCATTCTTATAATAATATCTTCTGGGATATAAATTTTAAGAACGGTCTATTCCACAACCAGCCATTTAGCGGTTCACCAGATATTTATATTTCTGTGCCCGGGTCCTCTTTTCAAAATGTAAATAAGTGGTATTATAAATTTAATTACTTGCAGGAAAAATACCGGGGACTTGATTACATGGAAGACCTGTTCAACCATGGGATTTTCCTGGTCGGGTTAAAGGATGGAGATGCTTTGGATATTATGATTTCGACCGAGGACCCAACCGGGAAAAATCCCGATACATTATTTGAAAGTGAAAAGAATCGAAAGATTTCTCTTTTGAATACGCACTAATGGGGACCTTCTTAAAAAACTGGTAATAGCAGCAGACCAGTTTATTGTAAAACGTGAAATACATAAAGAAGCAGGACAGTCCTTGTCCGATTCATTGAAAACGATCATTGCAGGATATCATTGGTTTACAGACTGGGGGCGTGATACAATGATTTCCTTGCCGGGGCTTTGTTTAGCAAACTGGCCGGTATGAAGATGCAAAGAAAATTATTTCGGTTTTTGCAAAATCGGTAAGCATGGGGATGTTGCCCAACCGTTTTATGGATAATAACGAACCGCCGGAATATAATAATGTGGATGGAACTCTCTGGTATTTTAATGCGGTTTATGCTTATTGGCAATCAACACACGACAGGGATTTCATTTTAAAGAGATTCTTCCGGTATTAAAAGATATTATTGAATGGCATTTTAAAGGCACGCGCTTTAATATTCATGTAGACAGCGATGGTTTGCTGTATGCAGGTGAACAGGGACAGCAGCTTACCTGGATGGATGCAAAAGTCGGGAACTGGGTAGTTACTCCGCGAATGGGCAAGCCGGTTGAAATAGAAGCATTATGGTATAACACCTTAAAAATATTTGAGACCCTTCTACTGTTGAACGGTGAATCTGATACCGCCCTGAACATCCATGAAAAAGCAGAGCAGGCCAGGAAAAGCTTTCTCGAAAAATTCTGGTATGCAGAGGGCAATTATTTATTTGATAACATTGATGAATTCGGGAAAGAGGACAAAAGCCTTCGCCCCAATCAGGTTTTTGCAATCAGTTTGCCTTTTCATTTAATAGAAGATGATAAAGCGGAAGCAGTTATAAATATTATAAGGTCCAAATTGTTGACGCCCGTCGGACTCAGATCACTTTCACCTGATGATCCGGGATATAAGGGAAGCTATGGAGGTGACACATATACACGAGATTCGGCATATCACCAGGGAACGGTATGGAGTTGGCTTCTCGGACCTTACCTGGAGGCTGGCATGAAAATTTTTGGAGATAAATTTCAGGCTGATGCTATTGCTGCCATCGCAGGTTTTTCTTTTCACCTGGGGGAAGCCTGCATAGGAAATGTCTCTGAAATTTTTGATGGAGATCCACCCCATCATCCGAGAGGTTGCGTAGCACAGGCCTGGGGTGTGGCTGAAATATTGAGGGTGATTAAGACTTATTCTTTCACGTTGACCGTTGATCGATGACCGATGACCGATGACCGTCTCACACATCTCACACTCTCACACTCTCACACTTGCCTTGGGCCTTAGGCTTTGGGCGTTCAGCTTTAAGCGTTAAGCGTTAGGCGTTGTTGTACATCTTCAACACCGTCTGCCTGAGAGATCTGGATTTATCAGACACCAGGAACTCAAGTGTTTCTGCGACCTCAGAAGGTTTCACCCAATTTTCAGGATTGACATCCGGCATTGATTTACGATTCAATGCAGTATCCAGGGTACTGGGTACAACAACAGATACACTTACATTCACTCCTTTGGCAGCTTCATTTAGAAATTCTGCCAGTTTAAATAAGAGTGACTTGCTCAGGCCATATGCGATGAGTCCCTTTCCCTGGTCAGGATTTAATGCGGGCCGTGCACCGATAAAAACAATCGTTCCTCTTTTATTTTTCATCAGGTGCTCAAACAAGGGCCTTGTAACAAAATAGGCGGTTTCGAAATTTAAGGCGAATTGTTTTTGCAGATCTTTTCCGGTTGTGTCGGCCAGGGCTCCCATAGTAAATCCGCCTACCAATAATAAAGCTGCGTCGATGTTGCCATATTTCTGAATAGATTTTTGAACGAAGTCATCAGATTCATTTTCATTGGTCAGATCTACAGTATGAAATATCAAGATTTGGATGAGACTGGAATATCTGATTTTTCTTTTTCAGTTGGCAACAGTTGCAAGCACCTGATAGTTCTTATCCAGAAATTCTTTTGTGACCGCCGTTCCCAGGTTGCCATTGGCACCCGTTATAATGACTGTTTTCATTTCCGAAGAATTTAATATACTATGGTTTGTTTCCCAGCCACAGACAGTGTATTTAAAATAAGCTGATTTTCCTCCGGACTGCTGAAAGTTTGGGAAAGTTCTTTATTGGTTTTGTGTTCATAGTCCATATCATTATGTCCCATATTAAAATACACCATCCGATAGTTTTTGTTCGTCCAGACCACCGGATAAAAGCCACTATGCCAGATCTCATAAAGTTTGGGACCTGTTCCCAATGGGAAACTACTGCTGTCAATCGATAGTAATATATCAATCTGGGGATTATTACGCAGATCGTTCGACCATCGGTACCATTCACTGGCAGCAGACCGGAAGGTATCCGGTAGATTTTTCGTAACCGGATGATTTTTGTCCAAAACGCGGAGTACAGCCGGAGTTGGCCTCCAGGTATTGCTGACATAAGAACCTGAGCCCAGAAATTCGTTGTGATACCAGTCCCAGTTCTGCGGAAAATCTGACGGTGTCAGTGCAAATCCTGAAAAATGAAATCCCATCCATCCACCGCCCTTTCTTCATATATTCTTCAAAGGCTTTTCGTTGCGCAGGACTATCAGGCCTGGTGTCCAGGAAAATCACGACCTGGTATTGGGAAAGAAATTTTTCATTCAGATTGTTCCAGTTATTCGTTGAATCGTAGGTGAAATGATTGGCGGCTGCCATTTTGGGAAACCATCGATTGGCTTCATGTAGAAAACTGATATGGGCAAGGTCGGCCCGGCCGGTATAAAATGCAATAACCCGGAAACCTCCGGTTTTATTTTGTGACATTCCTGCGGCAGGATGAAAACAAATAAAACATATGTACATGGCCGTTATACAAAACTGACGAGGTTTCATTTTTAAAATTTAGTATAAAAAAAATAGCTATATTGCCCTGACAATTAATTGAAAGCAACCAAAACCCTATGATGCATGTCTTAAAGGGTAGTTGTATTTCAAGTCAACGTTATTGAAATGAAATTTGGATTGCCTGCCTCTTGCCTGCTTACCGTTTTACTTATTTGAATCCGGCCACCGCTCAAACCCGACTGGAAGATAGTGTTTTTTACCAGTCGGCACTTGCGCATACCACTTCCTTATATTTCAATCAGCTGGGAGACGGGTCCCGCCTTTTTAACGGGAGTTTATACCCGGGGTTTGATCTGACATTTCAGACGGGAAGTGCTTATTTCCTGACAGAAAAGCCTATGGGCGGATCCATTACTTATGATGGCATTCCTTACCCAAATCTCTCCATTTTTTACGAAGATTACCGCCAGTACCTGGTTGTGATGGACCAGGCATTTCAATTAATATTGGTAAATGAAAGAGTCAGTTCATTTACTATTGCAGGTCATCATTTTATTTACCTGTTTTTAGACAGCCTTAACAGGGGCCTTCCTGCTGCCGGATTTTATGAAGTTCTATACACAGGCAGGTCAAAACTTTTAAAATATACTACCAAAAAGGTAAGAGAAATTATATCGGTATCGGAGGGCCTGAGGCGGTATATGGATGAAACTGATGACTATTATATCTGGAAGTTGAATTCTTATGTTCCGGTAAATTCAAAACGTGAACTTGTCAATTTCTTGTATGATCACAAAAAAGACGTCCAGAAATTTATACGCAAGAATAAACTGGATTACAAGGATGACAGGGACAATACAATGATGCAGGTAGCTGCCTATTTTGACCAAATTGCTAAGTACTAATATGAGATATTCTGCCGGATATGTGCTTGTCGTTATTTTTCTATGTTGCTTTTGTCCTGCACTGCACGCACAAAAAAATGCGCAGAATCTTATTACTGTCACATTTCACGATGCACCCATAAAGGAACTTGTAGAAGAAATTGAATCGCAAACAGACTATTTTTTTTACTATGACACATCATTGTTTGACAGTCTTCGATGCAATTTTTCTGTCAGCAGGGAACCCCTGAGTACGGTTTTGGACCGCGCTTTTGCCAACACAAGTTTTAATTATGCCATTGGTCCCCATGATGAAGTTTTTCTGACAAAAGAAGCTCTTATTCAAACGAACCTCTCGGCTACTTTGGATTCTTTAAAAGGTAAACATCGTGCATATCATGTGGAGATAGAAGACGATCAAAATCAGAATTCTAAAACACAGATCGCTGCCCTGGAAAATAAACTCTACCAGATCGGTGTGAATTCAGCAAATAATGGTTCGCCGAATGCACTGATTACAGGATATGTAAGGGATGCAAAAACAGGTGAATCGATCGCGGGAGCTTCTATATATACGGACAAACCCCGGATCGGTGTGGCGTCAGATCAATATGGTTATTATGCCATCTCTTTACCAAAAGGGCGCCATATACTTAATATTCAAAGTATCGGAATGAAAGATACGCGACGCCAGATTCTTTTGTCCGGCGACGGGAAAATGAATATTGATTTACAGGGACAGGTTATGATGCTGAAGAATGTTATTGTATCTGCTGAAAAATTGAGCAATATTCGCGGCGTCACTATGGGCGTGCAGAAAATGGATATTAAAACACTCAAACAGGTGCCGGTTGTTTTTGGAGAAGCCGATCTTTTGCGCGTTTTGTTAACACTGCCAGGTGTGAAGTCAGTTGGAGAAGCAAGTACCGGATTAAATGTACGGGGTGGCTCCGCGGATCAGAACCTGATCCTGTTCAATGATGCGACTATTTACAACCCGTCTCATTTCTTTGGTTTCTTTTCAGCCTTTAACCCGGATGTCGTCAAAAGTGTGGAATTATATAAAAGCAGTATTCCCGCCAGGTACGGAGGCCGGTTGTCATCAGTACTGGATATAACCAGCAGGGAAGGAAATAAAAAAGAATTTGCAGGCAATGCAGGCATTGGCCTGGTAACAAGCCGGTTGGAATTTGAAGGGCCGATTGTTAAAGACAAAACCTCTTTTATTATTGCGGGAAGAACTACTTATGCTAACTGGCTCCTGAATCTCCTGCCGGATCAATATAAATTGAGCAAGGCTTCATTTTATGATTTGAATCTGAATGTCAGTCACCAGATCGACAAAAATAATAATCTATACCTTACAGCTTATACCAGCAAGGATAATTTTAACCTGAACAGCGATACTACCTATGGATATGCCAGCCTGAACTTCTCGCTGAAATGGAAACATTCTTTCAATGATAAATTATATGGCGTATTTATTACGGGCTATGACAAATACAATTATGATATAAGCAGTACCCAAAATCCGGTCAATGCCTTTAAACTTTCATTTCGGAGTAAATCAATCTGTCTTTAAAGCCCAGTTTTATTATTTCCTGAGTCCCAAACATTCCCTGGAATTCGGACTGAACTCACTATATTATACATTGCATCCGGGCACATATGACTCCAGTCGGTGACAAATCACTGGTAGCAGCAGATACTGTAGAAAAGGAACAGGCATTGGAGAGTGCTTTGTACCTCAGCGATAAATTCACAATCACTCCTCAGTTTGTGGTTGAAGCAGGTATACGTTTTTCCGTTTATAATTACCTGGGTCCTCAATCAGTAAATCAATATCCGGCCGATGTTCCAAAATCACCGGATAATGTTGTGGATGTAAAAACTTATGGTCCGGGCCAATTTATAAAAACATATTCCGGTCCGGAATACCGCCTTTCATTGAGGTATCAATTCACAGAAAATTTTTCGATCAAGGCCAGTTATAATACCGAACGCCAATATATTCATGTGCTGTCCAATACGACTGTCCATTTCACCTACTGATACCTGGAAACTCAGCGATCCCAATATCGTACCTGAATGGGGAAACCAGTATTCACTGGGCTTCTATAAAAATCTGAAGAATAACACCATTGAAACTTCGGTAGAAGTTTATTATAAAACGATGGAACATATTCTTGACTATAAAAGCGGGGCAGTACTGATAATGAATCATCATATTGAAACGGATGTAATAAATACAAATGGCCGGGCTTATGGAATCGAGTTCCTTATCAAGAAAACAACGGGCAAACTGAATGGCTGGCTGAGTTATACTTATTCAAGAGTAGAATTAAAACAGGCTGACCCTTATGCAGGAGAGATTATCAACAATGGTAATTATTATCCGGCGAATTATGATCAGCCGAATTCAGCTACCGATGGTGGCCAATTACAGGGTGAATCACCGGTTTAGTGTTTCCGTAAACAGCACTTATACTACAGGCCGCCCCATTACACTGCCCACCGGATCATTTTATTATTACAATTCGTTCCGGACTTTGTATTCTGACCGGAATGCTTATCGTATACCTGATTATTACCGGACTGATTTTTCGATGAATATAGACGGGAATCATAGAGTTCACCAGAAGTTTCATAACTCCTGGACGATTGGAGTTTACAATGTTTTCGGAAGACATAACCCTTATTCGGTTTATTATGTCTCCCAAAACGGCGCATTAAACGGATATCAGCTTTCCATATTTGGAAGCGCGATTCCTTTTATAAATTTTAATGTAAGATTTTAATTGAATCTGATGAAAATGAAACATTGGGTTTTGATGTTGTTTGTGCTGGGGGCATGTACGGATAAATATGTAGCGAATATAAAAGGGCAGGCTACAGGTTTCCTGGTTGTTGAAGGATTTATAAATATTACCGGAACTACAAATATCCAGATGTCCAGATCCACAGGATTGGATTCACCTGTCTTTATACCGGAAACCGGAGCCCAGGTAGAAATTCAATCTACCAATGGGGCAAGTATTCCATTGTCTGAACTGACTACTGGTAATTATTCCGACACAGGCTTGAATTTAGATCCAACACAACAATACAGATTACATATCAAAACCAGTAACGGGAAAGATTATTTATCCGATTTAACAAGTGTAAACATATCGCCGCCGATTGATTCACTTAGCTGGGCAGCAGCTTCCGATGGTGTTACCATTTATGTTACCTCGCATAATCCGTTGGTACAGCCGGGATATTATCAATGGTCCTATGAAGAAACCTGGGAATACACATCCAAATATCAGTCAGTTTTAGAATACGATGGGTCCGTGCTTATTATAAGGCCTGCCAGCGATATGATCTGGACCTGCTGGCGCTCGGATGTTTCAACTACTATTAATATTGCAAGTACTGAAAAACTAAGTTCCAATGTTATTTATCAGTATCCGGTTGCACTTGTGCCGTATGATAATACAGATAAACTGATCGACGAGTACAGTATACTGGTTAAACAAACCGTTCTTTCACAGGACTGGTATGAATGGGTTCAAAAGGTACAGCGCAATACTGAACAGCTCGGATCAATATTTGATGCACTGCCTTCAGAAACAGGCGGCAATATTCATAATACGGCGGATCCGACGGAGACGGTGATCGGGTTTATCGGAACTACTACTGAAACGGAAAAACGATTGTTCATTAACAGAACCCAATTACCACCCACAGTAGTGTATAGTGGTTATGAAGACTGCACACAGGATACCACCGGCCTGGATGCGTCGTCACTGGCCACTTATTTCGATGCCGGAACTTATATTCCAAACGCCTACATATATTGTATGGGTTTTCCGTGTAGAGTAACATTTTCAGTTCCGGAATGTGTTGATTGCAGGTTAAAGGGAGGAACATTGGTAAAACCTGATTTCTGGCAATAAATAATTAAGCCATTTGAATTTAAAATGAAGACAAAGATTCATATAGCAAAAACAAGTGCAGGTTTCAGGATACTGTTTTTATTCTTCCTGGAATTCATTTTTATTTTGCCTGCAGCCTTTTCCCAGAATACCCCGTAGCCGGCAAAGATCTTGTGAGTGAACTCGAATCAATACAGGAGCCAAAATATTCAGGAAAAACTTTTTGTCCATACAGATAAGGATTCTTACATATCCAGGGAGATTTGCTGGTTCCGAATTTACTATGTGGATGCATTCTACAATACTCCGGCAAGCCTGAGTAAGATTGCCTATGTGGAAATCCTGGATAGAAACAACCGGCCCATGTTGCAGCAAAAGGTATCTCTTAAACCGGGCGAATCAAATGGCTCAATGATTATTCCGGTTAATATTCCTTCCGGCACTTATAAATTCAGGGCCTATACGAACTGGATGAAGAATTTCGGTCCGGAGTATTTTTTTGAAAAAGCCATCCGGATTATAAATCACGAAAGAACCTGCAAACCAGATTCGACCATTGCTAAAATAAAAAAATATGATGTTCAATTTTTTCCTGAAGGAGGAAACCTTGTACAACAAATTGAATCAAAAGTAGGTTTCCGTATAACTGATGCATATGGCAGGGGACTTGAATGTGATGGTTTAATTCATGAATCAAAACGGAGACACGGTTCTGAGGTTCCGGCCTTTGCATATGGGCCTCGGTAATTTTGTTTTCACACCTGCACTGGTCAGTCTTATAAAGCGCTGATCCGTTTCCCTCAGGGTGAAACAATTACCAAAGAATTACCTGCCGCCTATGCAAGCGGTGTATGCTATTAATCTTTCAAAAAATCAGTCATCACAGATTGTATACACGTGCATGCATCTGAAGATCTGAAGGATCAGGATATATTCCTAGTCGTACATGGTCAGCACAATAGCATTTTACCAGTGAAAAGCAGGAAAGACTGACAGGCGCATGGTTTTTCTTTTACTGTTGAACCGGCGGAATTGGAAGACGGGATTTCACAATTCACCGTTTTCAATCATGATGGGCAGCCGGTTTGTGAACGTTTATATTTTAAATATCCGGAGAAAAAATTATAGATTTCAACATCTGCCAATCCTGAATATGGAATTCGGGAGAAAGTGAGTTTGGATCTTTTAGTAAAAGATCAGTTGGGAAAACCCGCACAGTGCAGATATGTCTTTGGCAGTTTATCGCCTGGATTCACTGCAGGATGTTGATGAAACCAATATCAGAAATTATCTCTATTTATCTTCAGAACTCGGTGCAATAGAATCTCCCTGCTTTTTATTTTGAGGGGGACGGGAAATCCAGGGAAGCAGACATGGAAAATCTTATGTTGACCCATGGCTGGAGAAGATTTAACTGGAAAGATATTGTACAGCATAAATCTTTAGACGTGGAATTTTCTCCTGAATTTGATGGTCATATTATTACCGGCAAACTGGTAAATAACAGAACGGGTATCGGAGTGCCTTATGAAGGTGTTTATTTGTCTGTTCCTTCAACCAGAACGCAGTACCGGCCAACACTTAGTGATGCTAATGGACATGTAAAATTTGAAGTGACCGGGTTCTATGGGACGCAGGAACTGGTAGTCCAAACCAATCCAAGGGAAGACAGCGCGTCACATATCGAAATCAGCAAGCCCATTCTCTGCAAAAATATTCCACCGGTAATTTTCCGGATTTTGATATTCCGAATATAAATTCTCCCACATTGCTGTATCAAAGTATTCATGAACAGGTGCGGCATGTTTATGATGGGACAAGGCTTAGCAAGTTCGGATATGCAAAATGTGGATTCCAATACATTTTACGTAACTCCGGATGAGAAATACATGCTGGACGATTATACCCGATTTCAGACGATGGAAGAAGTACTAAGGGAATATGTTCGTTCGATGAAAGTGAACAGGCGGGGAGATAATTTTCAAATATATCCTTGTCAACAATCCTATCAAAAGATTTTTCACTGATGAACCACTTATATTGATCGACGGCGTTCCTTTTTTCTATACCAATGAATTAATTCAGCAGGATCCTTTGAAAATAAAACGCCTCGATTTGATAAACAGACAATATGTAATCGGATATCAGACTTATCCCGGAATTATTAACCTTATTACTTACCAGGGCGATCTGGACGGCATTGTGCTTGATCCCGCACGCTTTGGTACTTGATTATCCGGGTATTCCTGAAGCAAGGGAGTTTTTTGCTCCAAAATATGAAACTGAAGATCAGATAAACAGCCGCATGCCTGATTACAGAACATTATTATACTGGTCACCGCAAATTAAATCCGGTCCGGAAGGAGATAAAGCACTTAGCTTTTATACATCCGATATTCCTGGAAAATATGCAGTGGTAGTGCAGGGACTTTCAGATTCCGGAGTACCGGGAAGCCGGTTGCTATTTTTTACGGTAAAGAAATAATTATTCTCACTTTCAGGCTCGGCTCTTTTTCTTCCACCAATATTCGGAAGAAACCCGGTAAGTAATCCAATCAGCGGCAGAAACGCGCAAACCTGGTAAACATAAATAATTCCCTTGTGATCTGCAAGCACACCCAGCAAAGCTGAACCAAGTCCACCCATTCCAAACGCGAAACCAAAAAAAAGTCCTGAGATCAAACCGATCTTCCCCGGTAATAATTCCTGCGCATATACGAGGATGGCGGAAAAAGCAGATGCAAGTATAAATCCAATAACAACTGTAAGAATCGCCGTCCAGAAAAGATTGGCATGTGGCAATAACAAGAGTAAAAGGTGCCACACCCAAAATTGAAAACCATATTACATATTTTCGTCCGAAGCGGTCACCCAGCGGACCACCCAGCAATGTGCCTGCAGCAACAGAAAATGCAAAAATAAAAAGTGAGATCTGAGCGTGTTGCACGGATACATGGAATTTCTCAATCATATAAAAAGTGAGATAGCTCACCATCGATGCCAGGTAGAAATATTTCGAAAAAATCAATACGATCAGTATCAGCAGAGACAAAATGATTTTTCTTTTTGGAAGAAGAGGATTTTCATTTTCCCTTTTCAGGTTTTTCTGTCTGAAGACATGCATATTTTGTTTATACCACCGCCCGACAATAATCAGGATACAATAAAGCGATCAGGGGCAACACGGAGAACCAGCTAATACTGATTTGCCCCATGGGTACAATAATTAGTGCTGCAAGTAAGGGCCCAAGGGAAGATCCTGCATTTCCGCCAACCTGGAAAATGGATTGGGCCAGACCCCGTTTTCCTCCGGATGCCAGATAAGCGACTTTGGAAGCTTCAGGATGAAAAACAGATGATCCGATTCCGATCAGCGCAACAGAAACGAGTAAAACATGAAAATTTCCGGCAAACGCCATAGAAATCAAACCAATCAGCGTAAATCCCGTGCTGGTCGCGAGGGAAAAGGGTTTGGGGCGGTGGTCCGTATACAATCCAACGAGCGGCTGTAGCAAAGATGCCGCCAGCTGAAACGTCAGGGTGATGAGTCCTATCTGTGAGAAATTCAAATGAAAATTCGTTTTTACAATCGGATAAATCGCGGGGATCAGCGATTGAATCGTATCATTCAGCAGATGTGAAAAACTGATCATCAGTAAAATCGGATATACGGTTGCCGTTAATGCAGGAGAAGAACTGAGTTTATTGATTTGTTTATGCATTAATTTTTGCATGAGCCACGAAAAAATGCAATTAATTCGCAAGTTAATTCAGTTGAAGCGATTCTTTCGTATTTCGCAATGTCAGAAATCGACTGTTCTGATATTTCTGCAAGCGTTATTTTTGCATATCCCAAAAATTTCCAGATGAAAAAATTATTTGCCTTTCTGTTGCTCTTCATTATCAATTACGTGCCAATGCGCAAAAAACAGATAAGGATCTCCAGAAACAGATAGATGAATTAGTAAAAGGTTTTCATGGAACAGTAGGAATATTTGTTCATGACCTGAAGAAAGACAGGATTGCTGGTTTCAATGCAGATACTCTTTTTCCAACAGCAAGTATTGTGAAAATTCCGATCATGATCGGTATCATGAGTAAAATTCAGGCAAAGGAACTTGACTTTCATCAGGTGATGATATATCAGGATACTTTGAATTATGATCAGGGAGAAGATATATTGGCTTCATTTCAAGCCGGACGAAAAAATCCAGCTGAGTAAACTGATGTTGCTTTCCATTTCACTCAGTGATAATACAGCCAGTCTTATGTTGCAGGGAATTGCCGGCGGTGGAATACGAATTAACCAGATCATGGACAGCCTCGGTTATGTATATACGCGCGTGAATAGTCGTACACCGGGCCGTGAACAAAGACGGGAAATATATGGATGGGGGCAAACCACACCGCGAGAGATAGCCCGCCTGATGGAGCAGATAGCAGAAGGAAAAATTTTGAGTCAGCGTAGCAGTGACCGGATGATAAGAACACTTGGCAGGGAGTATTGGGATGAAAACGCGATATCACAGTTACCACCGGATGTTTTTAAGGCTTCAAAAAGCGGCGCCCTGGATGAATGCCGGAACGAAGTATTATATGTAAACGCACCCCATCCTTATATCTTCAGCATATTTACCAAAAACAATACAGACCAGAGTTGGGAACATAATAACGAAGCGTGGGTGCTTACCAGGAAACTCTCAGCACTTTTATTTAAATACTATAATCCAAAAATAAAATGGAAAGCGGTAACTAGATATGAGTTATGAGTTATGAACTATGAGTTATTCCTTTTAATATTTATACATATCCAATCAATGATAATTTAGAGCTCATAACCCATATCCCATAACTCATAATTCATATCCCATATCTCATATCCCATAGTTCATAACTCATAAAGTGATCTCCCTATTCCGCGCTACCACTTTCCAGAATCCTGTGACCCGGTTATTTTCAACAACATGGGCTTTTTCGTAGAGTGCAACGGAAGGGCAGATATGCCAGGGCACTCCATAAAAGACATCGCCAATTTTATATTTGGAACTATCCGGAACCTCCAGCACAAGATGTTCTTCACTTTGTGCCGTCGGAATAGCATCGGGTGCATTTAAAAAATAAATACGCGGCTGGGGATTTTCAGCTGCGACGGATTTATGACCCAGGTCCACACATATTTTATCAGACGAGGGAATAGAGATAACCCTGCAAATCAGGAGGGCTGCCCATTCGAAAGGTTGTTCAGGTAAATGTTCGGAATTTCCTTTGTCCCAAAAAATAAAAGTACCCGGGCTGCATTCCCGATTACCTGCAGCAGCATGAATAAAGCAGGTCGGTGATCCTCCCGCAATGAGGGTTACTGGATGACCGGCAATTAATTCTATTTCACTTTTCAACTTCAGCACCGGCACAAAAGCAAGGTTGCAGTTTTCAGTCCTGGTTTTAAGATTGGGATCTTTGAGATGTCCGTCATAAGCATGCAGTCCCAATATTTTTATGGAAGGAAGTGATGTAGTTTCGTTGTACAGTTTCAATGCATGCCCGGGTAAGATACCCGTGCGGTTCATTCCAACATTCAGATCAATATATACGTTTGGCTGTTAGTTCCGCATCTTTGAATGCCGTGGAAAGTGCATGTGCACCATCGATACTATCAACGAGACTTGAAAATTTCGTGTCTGGGTATTTTTTTATCAGCCGGATGAGTCTTTTTATTTTTGGACCATTTACAGCATAAGCGAGCAGTACATCCGGTGCTTTTATCATGGCCAGCATTTCTGCTTCTGCAATCGTTGCTGCTTTGAATTTGCTGATCCCTGATTCCATCATCAGCCTGCATACTTCCGCGATCTTGTTGGTTTTTACATGAGGGCGTAAAAACTGAACGGTTATTTTTTCCAGAATCCTACCTAAATTTTCCTTTACCCGCGAAAGATAAATAAGCAGCGCCGGCGAATCTATTTCGTCAATATTTTCAACTTCATACCAGGATTCTTTTTTCATCCTAAAATAGTTTCAAATTCAAATCCCATAACCCATATCTCATAATTCTCATAACCCATATCTCATAACTCATATCCTATAACCCATAACCCATAGCTCATTCAAGCTCAAACACCGCTTCTATCTCCACCGGAATATTATCCGGTAAGCTGCCCATGCCTACGGCGCTTCTGACGCCAATTCCATTTTCTTTTCCCCAGACTTCCGCAAATAATTCACTGCATCCGTTAATGATCAAAGGATGTTTTTCGAAAGAAGGATGGGCATTTACCATTCCCAGCACTTTGATCACACGCTTTACTTTATTGAGACTTCCCAGATGATGTTTCAGTGTTGAGAGAATGGCCAGACCAACCTGTCGTGCGGCCAGTTTGCCCTGATCAGGATCCATGTCTGTCACCAATACGACCCCTGATCAGTGACTTATCAGGTAAAAGCGGACCATGCCCTGATACATAACAAAGTTTACCAACTTTCAGAAATGGAACATAAACCCCGATAGGTGTTGGTGCCGGTGGTAGTTCCAGATTGAGTTTTTTAAAATTTTTTTCGGCAGACATAACGCTTTTTTAGTGAGTGGTGATTAGATAAATGAGTCCGACCGTAAGGAGGCCGACGATTGAGATAATAGTTTCCATCACACTCCAGGTTTTGAGTGTTTCCTTGACACTCAAATTAAAGTATTCCTTGAATAACCAAAATCCCGAATCGTTCACATGCGAGAAAAAAAGACTGCCTGCGCCTGTCGATAGGACAATCAGGGCTGGGATTGATATGGGATCCGACGATCATCGGAGCGATCATACCCGCCGCCGTGAGTCCTGCTACTGTAGCTGATCCCAGGCAAACACGGATAAATGCCGCAATGATCCAGGCAGCAAGAATAGGATGAAGATGTTGTCCCTGCATTACATGGGTCAGCTGTGCCGCCGTTCCACTTTCAGTAAGTACCTGTTTCAGTGCGCCTGCTCCTGCAATAATGAGCAGGATCAGAGAAATATCTTTTACCGCTTCGCCCATGGAGATCATGCAGGGTTCCAATTTTTTTCCTCTCTTCAAAACCAGTGCATAAATGGCGTACGCCAGGGTAAGCAGCAAAGCAATAGAAGGATCTCCGAGTATGTTAAAAACTTTCACGGGAAAAGAATCTCCGGGCATGGTTAACCGAAGCACGGTAGCCGAACCAATCAGGATGACCGGGAGGAGGGCGGTTATAAAACTGTCAGCAATACCTGGCAGTTCATCATCGGGAATAGTTTTACCTGCAAAAGTGGCCAATGGTTTTCTCTTATATTTTTTAAGTGTGGTTGCGAATAAAGGTCCCGCAATTAATATGGCAGGAATAGAAACGATAAATCCATATAGCAGTGTGACGTCCAAGGTCAGCATGATATTGCTGAATGAGTGCCACAGGTGAAGGATGTGGAGGAAGGAATCCATGTGTTACAGAAAGCGAAGCCAGCATGGGAAGCCCTATATAAACCGCAGGAATATCATATTTATAAGAAAGAGTGATGATCAGTGGCACCAGCAGAACAAATCCAATTCCGTAGAAAAGCGGGATTCCAACGATGAAAGCCGTTATTACGAGGGCCCAGACCAGGTATTTTCTTCCGAACCATTTCATAAAAGATGAAACGATCCGTTGGGCAGCTCCATAATCAGCAATGAGTTTTCCGAGCATCGCACCAATCACAAGTATAACAAGTAAGGATCCAAGCAGGTCGCCCATGCCGGTCTGCACAGCATGGGTAACGGCATCTATGGACATACCATTAGCCAGACCGATTCCAAGGGATACAAGCAGAAAAGAAAGGAATGCATTCAATTTTGCCCAGGTAGTTAATAAAATCAGTAAAAGAATTCCTGTCAGCAAAATCAAAAAAGACATAGCGTGTGTTTACGAATGAAGATACTAATTTGCAAACATGTTTATAATAGATGCCCATCTCGACCTCGCCATGAATGCCATGGAATGGAACCGTGACCTGAAACTTCCGGTTGATAATTTGCGTGAACGTGAAAAAGGAATGAAAGATAAACCTGATCGCGAAAGGAATACAGTTTCTCTGCCTGCATTAAGGGAAGGAAAAATTGGTCTCGTGGTTGCTACTCAAATTGCAAGGTTTGTAAGGCAGGGAAGTCCGCTTCCCGGCTGGCATTCTCCGGAACAGGCATGGGCTCAAACGCAGGCCCAGCTTGCCTGGTACAGGCGATGACGGAAGAAGGTGAAATGATCCAGGTGAGCGACCTATCTTCTCTCGAATCACAAATAAAATTATGGGAAGATAGATACCAGTGCCTGATAAGGATAAACCGGTTGGTTTTATTTTAAGCCTGGAAGGCGCCGACTCCCTGGTTAATATTTCCTATCTCGAAAAAGCATATGCTTACGGACTGAGGGCACTGGGTCCTGCTCATTATGGCGAGGGACGGTATGCAGGAGGAACCGGAACAGAAGAAGGATTTAGTGCAGCAGGGAAATCACTGTTGAAGGAAATGGATTCCCTGCATATGATTTTAGATGTGACGCATCTGACAGATCTGGGATTCAGTCAGGCGATGGAAATATATAAAGGACCTGTTTGGGCCAGCCATCACAATTGCAGGGCACTGGTAAAAAACCAGCGACAGCTTACGGACGATCAGATCAGGATTTTGATAGAAAGAGGAGCAGTGATTGGCGGTGTACTGGATGCCTGGATGCTGACGGAAGACTGGATAAGAGGTGTTTCAATTCCGAAAGCCAGGGGTACTGATTTGAACAGCCTGATTGATAATTATGATCATATCTGTCAGATTGCCGGAAATGCAAATCATATCGCCATCGGCAGTGACCTGGATGGAGCTTTCGGTACGGAACAATCGCCATATGATCTGGATACAATTGCCGATTTACAAAAACTGCCGGATCTCCTGAAAAAAAGAGGATATTCCGATGCAGATATCACCAATATCATGCACGGCAACTGGCTTCGTTTTCTAAGGAAAACCTGGAAATAACAGGATACTATTTCTGTAATTTCTATTAGCCGTTCATAATATTTTACGATTTCCTATCCTCCATTTATTTTATAGGTCTCCGTTCATGATTACATTTGCAATCCTTGCATTTTAACCAGAACTTAATCCTATTACAAAAAAATCATATGCGAAAATACCTGAATACAGGAGTACTGGTTCTTTTGGTATTCGTCATCTTAGTATCCTGTAACAGTCCCGCAGCGAATGGAGGATATGCAGCCTTGCCACCTGCGGTACTGCCGGTTTTCAGCGTAAGCAACCGGCCATTTACAACATACAGGGAATATACTGCGTCTCTGGAAGGCAGTAATGACATAGAGATCAGACCTCAGGTGGGTGGATATATTGAAAAGATTTTTGTGGATGAGGGGGCGTTTGTTAAGAAAGGCCAGCCAATTTTTAAAATAAATGACCAGCCCTACCGCGAAGCATATGAATAATGCAAGTGCATCTCTTGCCGTGGCAAAAGCCAACCAGTCAAGCGCTGAAATTAATATGAATAAACTGGAACCACTGGTACAGAACCAGGTGATTTCGCCTATACAACTCAAGACTGCCAAGGCAGCATACGAAGCAGCCACTGCTTATGTGGCTCAGGCTGATGCCATGGTCGGGAATGCAAAAATAAATATTGGCTATTCCCTGATCAAAGCTCCGGTTGACGGATATATCGGAAGAATTCATGTTAAGATCGGAAGCCTTGCGGCACTTTCGAGCACGGATCCGCTCACCAATATTTCAGAAGTAAAAGATGTGAGAGCTTATTTTTCAGTGAGTGAAACAGCTTTTCTTCGTTTCAAGGATGAATATCCGGGTAAAACGATTGAAGACAAGATCAAAAATTTACCTCCGGTTGACCTCATCCTTTCTGATAATACAGTATATCCTCTAAAAGGGAAAGTGGAAATGGTTTCAGGTCAGTTTGCACCGGGCACCGGAGCCATTCCCTTCAGGGCAAGTTTTCCAAATCCAAATGGCGTATTGCGATCAGGTAATACGGGTCGCGTAAGAATTACAGTGAAGCAACCTGATGGCCTCGTTATTCCGCAGGAATCCACTTTTGAATTACAGGATAAGGTTTTTGTATTTGTATTGGGCGATAGCAACAAGGTAACGAGTACATCGGTAAATATTCTGGGAAGATCCGGTAATTATTACCTCGTCGAAAATGGAATAAAAGCAGGAGACAGGATCGTGTATTCAGGAGTAGACAAATTGAACGACGGAGCTAAAATAGTTCCATTGCCCATGTCGATGGATAGTCTTCTGAAAACCCGACCAATGCAGTAGCGGGAAAGAACAAAAAAAGGAAGATGTTTAAAAGATTTATAGAAAGGCCGGTTTTATCAACAGTGATATCCATCATTCTCACCATGCTGGGACTGATTTCCATGATTTCTCTGCCGATCACCCAGTTCCCCGATATTGCTCCGCCAACTGTCAGCGTAAATGCTGTATATCCTGGGGCTAACGCAGAAGTCGTGGCCCGCGCCGTCGCGACCCCTTTGGAAGAAGCGATTAACGGGGTGGAAAACATGACCTATATGACTTCCACTTCCGGTAACGACGGGAGTATGTCCATCAATGTTTTTTTCAAACAGGGCACCAATCCCAGACCTGGCATCTGTCAATGTACAGAATCGTGTATCCAGGGCCGTTAGTCAGATTCCTGCGGAAGTTGTCCAGGCGGGTATATCTACTCAGAAGCAGCAGAACAGCATGATCAATGTGACACTGCTTTACAGTACGGACAGCGCTTACGATGAGAAATTTCTGCAGAACTATGCCAAGATCAATGTCATTCCGGAGATCCAGCGCGTACCCGGCGTAGGACAGGCACAGGTTTTCGGGGCCAAGGATTATTCCATGCGTATCTGGCTTCAGCCAGACCGTCTGGCTACCAATAATATTTCTGTGCAGGAAGTATTGTCAGCCATCCATGACCAGAATGTGGAGTCGGCGCCGGGAAGATTCGGAGAAGGCAGCAGTGCTTCATTTGAATATATTATCAAATACAAGGGCAAACTTTCCCAGAATAAGGATTACGAGGATATTATAGTTAAGGCAGGGGCCGATGGATCCATTATACAGACTGAAGGATATTGCTCGGGTTGAATTCGGTGCATTTACTTATAGTTCCAATGCGATGGTGCAGGGGCATCCCGGAACAGGCATTGGTATTTTTCAAACAGCAGGATCGAATGCCAATGATATCCTGATTGCTATCGATGAAGTGATGAAAAACGCTTCTGCCAAATTTCCAAAGGGGATACATGCGTTCACTATTTTCAGTGCAAAAGATTTTCTGGATGCATCTATCAGGCAGGTTGAAGAAACCCTGCTGGAAGCATTTATTCTTGTATTCCTGGTGGTATTTATTTTTCTCCAGGATTTCAGATCAACTTTAATCCCTGCCATTGCGGTTCCCGTTGCCATCATCGGTACTTTTTTCTTCATGCAGCTTTTTGGTTTTACCATCAACCTGCTTACATTATTTGCGCTGGTACTCGCTATCGGTATCGTCGTGGACGATGCCATCGTTGTAGTGGAAGCTGCTCATTCCAAAATGGAACGAACGGGACTCAATGCGCATGATGCAACGATTCAATCCATGAATGAAATATCCGGAGCCATCATTTCCATCACTTTGGTGATGGCGGCAGTGTTTGTGCCTGTCGGATTTATGCAGGGCCCCGCAGGTATATTTTACCGGCAGTTTGCATTTACACTGGCGATTGCCATTTTAATTTCTGCTCTCAATGCATTGACACTAAGTCCCGCACTCTGTGCCCTGGTTTTAAAAAATGCACATGCAATTCCCGGTGAAGAACATAAAAAAATAAGTTTTGCAAGAAGATTTGGAAATGCATTTAACACAGGATTTAAAGCAACCACAGAAAGATATGCTGGTGTCGTCAATTTTCTGATCCGGCATAAATGGGTTGGCATTTTCGGACTTGCATTAGTGCTTACCATTACAATCTGGGAAGTAAAAAATACACCTACGGGATTTATTCCGGCCGAAGATCAGAATTTTGTGATTGTTTCATTTAATCTTCCGCCCTCATCATCTTTGGACAGAACCAATGTGGTCATTAAAAAAATTGACAGCCTGCTTTCCGAAATACCGCAGATAGATAAACGAGGAGCCATCAGTGGCCTGAATATTCTCTCGGGTATAACAAGTTCGGCTTACGGAGTGGGGTTTATAAAATTGAAAGTACAGACGGAACGTGTTCCAAGAATGAGTATTAATCAGGTTGTACAGAGATCAACAAAAAAATGCTGGCTGTAAAGGATGCGAAGGTCCTCATATTTCAACCTCCGACTGTTCAGGGGTTTGGAAATACCAGTGGGTTTGAAGTCTTAATACAGGATAGAAATGGAGGCCCTCTGGACAAACTCAGTCAGGTTACCAACGACTTTATTAAGGAACTATTAAAAAAACCTGAAATAGCATTTGCGTTCACATCATTCAATACGAAAAATCCACAGTTTCTTTTGAACATTGATAATGCCAGGGCGAAACAATTGAATGTATCGGTATCTGATATTCTGGAAACGTTACAGGTTTATTACGGAAGCAGCTTTGCATCAGATTTCAACCGGTTTGGAAAATATTATCGTGTAATTGTACAGGCGGATGTTCCTTATAGGGAAGATGCAGCATCCATGGATGGAATATTTGTGAAGAATTCTGCAGGACAGATGGTTCCCGTGAATGCATTGGTTGAATTGAAAAGAGTGTACGGACCCGAATACGTTAACCGTACTAATCTTTTCAATTCTGTAGCCATAGATGGAACGGTTAAACCTGGCTACAGTTCCGGAGATGCCATTAAAGTGATAAGAGAGGTGGCTGCCAATTATCTGCCGCGGGGATTTACCTATGAATGGTCGGGAATATCAAGGGAGGAAAGTAATGCCAACACACAAACACAACTCATTTTTGTACTTAGTGTTCTCTTTGTTTATTTCCTGCTGGCGGCGCAATACGAAAGTTATATTCTGCCACTTGCAGTTTTGCTTTCCATCCCAACAGGACTGATGGGTGTATTTCTTTTTATCAAACTGACGGGGATAGAAAATAATATATATGTACAGGTTGGTATCATCATGTTGATCGGATTACTCGCAAAAAATGCCATATTGATTGTACAGTATGCTGTGCAACGAAGACGTTCCGGAATGGACCTGATTGCCGCGGCACTGGAAGCGAGTCGTTTGCGTCTGCGGCCGATACTCATGACCTCCTTTGCATTTATTGTCGGCCTGCTTCCACTGACCTGGGCCACGGGCGGATCTGCACTTGGAAATCGTTCGATCGGTACAGGTGCCGTTGGCGGAATGCTGACCGGAGTGTTGTTAGGGGTATTCATCATTCCCGTTCTTTTTGTGATCTTCCAATCCTGGCAGGAAAAAGTTACCGGAAAACCAAAACCTATCCGTGAAAAGAAATATGAGCTCAGGTCGGAATAAAAAGTTCTGATCACAACCAATGAAAATGAAAAAGTTTTTTCCTTACAGGTATATAATTATTTTAATGCTGCTTGGTGCAGGCATATCCTGCAAAGTGGGAAAAAATTATCAACGGCCAACTGTGCTGTTACCCGAAAGTTTTAATCAAAATACACTGGCCACCGATTCCAATAGTATGGCAGATATTCCCTGGAGGAATTTTTTTACTGATCCCGTATTACAGCAACTCATCGATAGTGGTATATCGAGGAATTATGATTTGTCATATGCATTGCGCAATATCAATATCGCACAGTCGCAGGTAAAACAGGCCAGCTGGTTATGGTATCCACAACTCACTGCTCAGATAGGAGCTCAATTTAGTCGCAACTCTGATAATGGTCCGCTAGGTGTAAAAAATGGCGCACTGAGTAATAGTTCAAACGACTATCTGGGTTCCGTATCTATGAATTGGGAAATTGATATCTGGGGAAAGATCAGTCGTCAGCAGGAGGCCGCCATGGCAAATTATCTGCAGACTTATGAAGCGGCGAAAGCGGTACAAACCAGATTGGTTTCAGATATCGCACAGGGTTATTTCAGTTTGCTGATGCTCGATCAGCAATTATTGGAGACCAGGAAAACCCTTGCGCTGACAATAGACTTTGTAAAACTTACACGCCTGCTTTTTGATGCTGGTGAAGTTACCCATCTCGCCATTCAGCAGGCCGAATCACAAATGTTATCGACGGCTCAGCTTGTTCCGATGATTGAACAAGCTATTCAAATTCAGGAAAACAGTCTTCAACTACTAACCGGCAATCTTCCCGGGGGAATTCGCCGGGACGTTAGTCTGACCGATATTCATTTCAGCGATTCACTATCAACCGGTGTTCCTATTGCTATTTTAAACAGAAGGCCGGATGTGCGTGCCGATGAGATGTCGCTGGTGAGAGCAAATGCTCAGGTAGGTATCAGCCAGGCCAACATGTATCCGGCACTCACGCTTACGGCGGGAACAGGATTTGAATCTTTAAAAGCAAGCAACTGGTTCAACGTTCCGGGTTCTCTGTTTGGCCTTGCGGGAGGAACCCTTATCCAGCCTATTTTACAGGGCAGGCAACTGAAAACACAATTTGAAATCGCGAAACAGCAAAGAGAACAGGCGGTTATACTATTCAGACAGTCTGTACTAACCGCGGCCATCGAAGTATCCAATGCGTTGATACAGGTTAGCAAACTAAGAGAACAGGAAATCATTGCCAAGCAAAGGACCGACACCCTGTCGGCTGCTGTGGGAAACGCACAATTATTATTTAAGAATGACCTGGCCGATTACCTCGAAGTCATCACAGCACAGCAAACCGCGTTAGATGCGGAGTTAAGTCTTGCATTTATTCAAAGAGCGGAACTGAATGCACGCGTGGAATTATACAGATCGCTGGGCGGTGGGTGGAAATAATCTGTTGAATTACTATTTTCACATTCAAAATAAAATTTATGGACAGAAGAAAATTTCTGCGCCAGGGATCGCTTACTGGTATTGGACTTAGTTCGGTTGGCGGTTTGTCCCGCCTTGCGGGAGCGGTTGACGGTATTTCCGCGGAAAAAAATTCTTCCAAAAATCCATTGGAACAAAATCCCTCACTCGATCTGGAGGAAATAACAGTGTCAGATCTTCAAAAAAAAATGCAAAGCGGTGAGCAAACCTCTGTGTCAATAACACAGGTATATCTTGCACGTATAGAAAAAATTGACAGGAACGGACCCGTCCTGAATTCAATCATAGAGTTGAATCCTGACGCATTGAAAATTGCATCTGATCTTGATAATGAAAGAAAACAGGGAAAGATCCGCGGTCCTCTGCATGGGATACCAATTCTTATCAAAGACAATATTAATTCCGGAGATCAGATGCTGACAACTGCAGGATCTCTGGCGCTGATGGGTAACCGGGCAAAAGAAGATGCCTTTGTTCTGAAACAATTGAGAAAAGCGGGGGTGGTATTATTGGGCAAAACAAATCTTAGCGAATGGGCGAATTTCCGCTCTTCTCATTCCTGCAGTGGCTGGAGCAGCCGCGGCGGACAAACGAAATGTCCGTATATCCTGGATAGAAATCCGTCAGGGTCAAGCGCTGGTTCAGGCTCTGCAACCACTGCCAATCTTTGCGCAGTTAGTGTTGGAACTGAAACCGACGGATCGGTTGTTTCTCCTTCTTCAGTAAATGGTCTTGTAGGGATCAAACCTACAGTGGGTTTGTGGAGCAGAACTGGTATCATACCCATTTCGGCCACACAGGATACTGCCGGACCAATGGCCCGTACAGTGCAGGATGCCGCCATCCTGTTGGGAGCGGGAATTGGAGTAGACGAAGCGGATCCAATTACAAAAACAAGTGCGGGTAAATCTTTAACAGATTATACTCCTTTTTTGAAAAGAGATGGACTAAAAGGAAAACGCATCGGAGTTGAGAAATCACATTTTACAGAAAACCCCGACCTTGTCGCACTTCTTCGTTCAGCGATCGCAACCATGGAAGCCCAGGGAGCAGTTATCGTAGAAGTAGATGTGCTGGGTGCTTTGAAATTATTAGGTCATTCGGAGTACCAGGTGCTTCTATATGAATTTAAAGAGGGGTTGAATAAATATCTTGCTTCGGCGAATGGCCAGGTCAAATCTTTAAAGGAATTGATTGCGTTCGATCTGCAGAATGAAAAAAAACTAATGCCATTTTTTAAACAGGAAATCCTGGTTGAAAGCGAGGGAAAGGGGGGACTGGATAGTAAGGAATACCTGGATTCATTAGAAAGTACGACTGGATTCAGAAAAACCATCCTGGATTTAATGTCGGATAATAAACTGGATGCACTTTCGGGATTTACGAATGGTCCAGCCTGTTGTATTGACCTTGCGAATGGAGATTATGAAAACGGTCCATCGCTCTCAACACCTGCTGCAATTACCGGCTTCCCGCATATAACGGTTCCCATGGGATTGTTTCATGGGTTACCAATTGGTATTTCATTTTATGGGCAACCATATACAGAGCCGGCGTTAATAACTATAGCATACGCTTATGAACAGGCTTCATTAAAAAGAATAAAACCTCCTTTTCAAAAAGTGCTTCTATAAATTAACCAGACCAGTATACACACTGTCTGTTACTTCCTTTCCATCGGCCGATATAAATCCGAAATAAGAATGTACAGCCTTAGCTTTGAATAAATTAAGATCCAGAATGCACTCACCCGTGTTTCTTGTAGAAATGTTTAGCTCGTAGCTCCATTGTCCATTTTCTTCATTATAAACTGCCGCGAATGCCATATCTGTTGATTTTGTTTTTCCTTTTCCGCTGTTGTCTGTCCAGCTGAATTTCAGAGTGCCTTCAACTGGTGATGAAACGTTGGGCATTTGAACATTGGGCAGATCACCACGGCTCACGAGTACCATTGGGTAATCGATCATGAATTCCGGAAAAATACCACCAATCGCATTCTTTACATTGTACGAAAAGGCCTTATTATGACCTGACATTTCAACTGCAAGATTATTATAGGTGATATTCAGAAATTTAGTCAGCGGATTCAGAAATGCATTCATTAATCTGAATTTCGCATGTTGCTGAATTTGCAAGGGTGAAGGGCTGCGCTTTCTGGTAGAAGGCAACCCGCGCATCACGGCTTTATTCTTCCATTTGTAGCCCACTACTGTTCCGACCTTTCCGGAAAAAGGGCCATTTATCCCGCCATAAAGTATTGCCATATGTAAGATTTTTCAAAACTGGTTATAAGTACTCCCATACCGCTGCCAGTTCCTTATCAAATATACTAATAAACGCTAAATTATAAATATATTGTATGAATATTATAAGAATTATATAATGAATTTAATGGACTTAGTCCTTATAATACCCTTATAATACTCTTTTAATATACATTTAAATAGATATGCTGAACAGGCTCCGGTAAGGATGCGGGAGTATAGGAATCTTGAATTTTTGTAGAGGCTCGATTAACTAAAAGTAGCCAGGGAGATTATCAGGTCCAGTAGAAAGTAACCCGTTCGCCATTGAGTTTCCATTGTTCTGGCCTGGGGTTGGTCATCCAGTCCAGCGGTTCGGCAAGGGGTTGGGGCTTTGCCGCTATTTTAAAAGCTTTACGGATGTAGTCCTTTTGTTCTGCTCCCAGAGCTTCGGGTTGTGCAGATATAAAAAGTGGCGCACTGCTTTCTGCCAGCAGCCGTAGCCATTGTTTGTTTTTTTCCCACGGAATTCTCGTAGTCAGTCCGACGCAGTCACCATCAGCAGAATAAAAGCTATTATGCTGGGGTAGTCGAAAGCCAAGAGTATTTACACCCATCTTTAAAGTGCGAGACCATTCATTTCCGCTGGTGTCATCCCCAATACGGTTGAGTTCAAAAATTCCTGCAGATAAATGACTGAATGTATTACATCCGATCAGGTACATATCCAGAGAGCCCGCGCGAATGGTTTTGTATAAGAAAAGTATGATCTCTGCGTTTGTGATACTTCTGTCCTGGAAATGCCAGCCGGGTACGGTCATCGTTTCATTCATTTCGAATCCCCATCTCCCGAAGAAATCGTAGCTGGTATAATCGTGTTTTACAAGATGGAATCCCCAGGATTCATAGAGGCTGATCGTATTCCCTATACGCTGAAGATTTTCAGGAATCGTCGGATCCAGGTATCTTTCTTTAAGGTCTTTTTGATCACTGCGGATCGGGATAAGCCAGGAGGGTTTGTCTTTTGCGTTCGCGAGAAGAGGGCGGGTCCATATACCAGGCCGCATGCCTAATGCCGTTATTTCTCTGGCGACAGTACTCATATCACCGAATTTGTCATTGCCTTGCGTGAAGTCATCACCCCAGCAATATTCGTCTTCTGTTTTAGCCGGTTTAACTGACCAGCCCATATCAATAACTGAGAAAGGCGGGTTGGAAGGAAAGTCCACAAGGTTCGCCATCGTACGGGTGTGTTCCAGAATCAGGTCGCGCGAATTATTTCCATAGGCAAAATACCAGTCATTGATTCCATAAACCGGTTTTGCCGGGAGCCTTGGATTGGGGCACATCATCTTGCAAAAACGCACGTCCGTATTCCATGCATTTTCGCCGGGAAGATTTTCTGTTGTAATAATATCAGCTGCATGCAGGGTACGTTCTCCCAACAAAACACCCATGCCACCAGAATTCGTATCCATAGAAAGTTCCAGTGACTCAGAAGAAATCTGCCAGCTGCAGAAGCTGTTGGCTCCCGTCTTCACACCATAAGCCTGTGTGAATACTCCATCTGAAATCAGTATGTACCAGGGCGAACGTTTGGTGCCAACTGGCGTGGGCGGCGTTGGCGTTGCCGGAGTTGCAGGTGTTGTTGGCGTCGTAGGCACCGTAGGCGCTGCAGTTGCTGGGACAGGTGTCATTGTGAAAGGTGTTTCCCAACTCAGGTCCCCGTATGATCTTTCCCATTGGTCGGACAAAAATTTTGAAGATCCGGGGAAAACCTGTTTCCAGGTGCATTTTACAAATTCCAGTTCGCGTTGGGGAGCACTTACAAACAATGATA
The DNA here is from genome assembly GCA_963730425.1 of uncultured Bacteroidota bacterium. Lineage (GTDB taxonomy): Bacteria > Bacteroidota > Bacteroidia > Chitinophagales > Chitinophagaceae > Puia. The sequence continues at coordinate 386,647 of CAVSRV010000006.1, forward strand.
ATACATCTACGTTCAGTTGTAAGGAAACCTGAAAGCTTTCGTGTTTCCAGGTTTCGTTTGAACCTTCCAGTGAGAACCATTGACCTCCGCTGCGAATGGAAACAGAGTCCGGGAAACGGATCACCTTGATTTGTTTTCCTGAATGCGGATCGATATGCGTAAACAAAAAGGAAGCGGCAGATAATCCTGAAACCTGTAAAAACTTTCTTCTTTGCACAGAGTGGATTTAAATAAAAGGGATACGCGTCCCCGTTAAATATAGTAACTATTTAAATTGAAAATACAACAGTAAAATCGTAGCAACGGTCATTATAATGAGGGTAATTCCACCGAGTATATTGGAGAATATACTATTGGTAAAATTGCTCATTATTTTTTTATTGTTGCCGATATGCAGGACCACTCCAATCATTACCGGAGATGTTACTCCATATAGGATGGCAGTATAAATCAGTGCCTGCATCGGACTGATCCCCAATACGTTTATCAAAAGACCAATGATAAGGGATAGAATAATAACGATATAAAAGGCGTTTGGCCTGGCCGAATTTTTTATCGAGTCCTTCTTGCCATCCAAAAGATTCAGCAAGAATATAAGAAAGAGAACCGGTCAGTACCGGGATGGCCAGAAAGCCGGTACCAACTACGCCAAGGGCAAAACAGATATAGGAAAATTTTCCGGCAAGCGGTTCGAGCGCCTTTGCAGCCTGATCCACCGTATCAATCTGATGAATGCCAGAATTAAAAAGTACAACTCCTGTAGTGAGTATTATAAACAACATGACGAGGTTTGATGCGAGCATACCTGAGTTTACATCGGCTGTCATATTTTGGAGCACCCTTTTATCCACGATCACCTGTTTCTTTTGATGTTCGATGTCTTCTGCCTCCATGGTTGCCTGCCAGAAAAATAAATAAGGAGAAATAGTGGTCCCCAGAATGGCCACTATCATTTCAATAAAATTTTTATTTAATTCAACATGCGGAATAATTGTTGAAGTAAGAACCTGTTTCCAATTTACATGTACCAGGAATGGAACGATCAGGTAAAGGAACATAGACAAACAAAGCCATTTCAGGATTGCCGCAATTTTCTGATAGGGGAAAATGACAATGGTAACCATCAGGATAATGGTGAAAAGAAGACTAAATACAAACGACGGAATTTTTGGGAAAAGAAGATTCGTAACAGCTCCCATGCCTGCAATATCAGCACCGATATTTAAAATGATTGCGGGAACGCTGAAAATAAGCATCATCCAGAGTATCAGCGGATGATAATGTTTTTTAAGTGTATTGGTTAATCCCTGCGATGTGACGAGTCCGATTCTTGCACACATGCCCTGCATAGCGGCCATGAGTGGAAAAGTAAATGGCGCCATCCAGAGTAGCTTCAAACCGAATGCGGCTCCGGACTGGGAATAAGTAGCGATGCCTGACGGGTCATCGTCACTTGCGCCGGTTATTAATCCCGGTCCTAGAATTTTCAGGTATCGGCGAAATCTTCCCTTTCCTTTCATAAAAAGTCATTCCGCCAGACGCGGGACAACTTTAAGATACAGATTCTTTATTTAACGAAATATGCGGATGGTTTTACTGAATCGATTTTCGGACTGGAGAAAATCATTTACAATACCCGAAATGGCATCATATTCAAGCAGGAATCCGTCGTGGCCGAAGCTTGAAGGAATCATATATAAAAATGAACCTGGAATATTTTCTGCCAGGAATGCCTGTTCCTTTTCTGTAAATAGTAAATCGGAACGAATACCGATCAGATGGGTCTTTGCTTTGATTTTTTTCAGTGCAGCTATAACTCCTGTTCTTCCCCGACCTACCTGATGCGAATCCATACTTTGTGAAAGAAAATAATAACTGAATGCATTAAATCGGGCAGCCAGTTTTTCCCCCTGATAACGCTGATAGGATTCGCTTTTGAAAGGTCCGAGGGAACTCAGATCTGCATCGGCCTGGTTGAGATTATAAGTTTCCTGGTTGCGATATGAAAGGAGAGCCACTCCCCTGGCTACCTTCATGCCATCCATTCCAGCTTCGGGATTATTTTCTTTCCATCCGGGATCCATTTCAATACAATGCCTCTGTGATGCATTGAACGCTCTCGCCCATGGAGAATGAAAGGCATTCGTTGCAATGGGAACAATATGTTCAAAAAGATCCGGCTCTTCGATGGCCCATTCCAATAATTGCTGGCCGCCCATCGAGCCGCCGATTCCAATTTTTATTTTATTGATACCCAGAAAATCTTTCAGCGGCTGATAGGCCCTGATCATATCCCGGATTGTAAAAAAAGGAAAACTATGGTAGTAAGGAGTTCCTGTTATGTGATTATCAGACAGCGGACCGATACTACCATAACAGCTGCCCGGCATATTTACGCAAACAATAAAATAATTTTCCGGATCGATTAAATGTCCGCTGCCCACCAAACCCGGCCACCAATCAACCGGGTTGCTATTGGCCGTGAGAGCATGAAAGACCCATACCACATTCGAGCGATCTGCGTTCAGTTTGCCGATTGCATGATAGCCCAGGTGATAACCGGGTAGTACGATGCCGGACTCCAGTTCGAAGGGAGCCAGATTAGAAAATGTTTTGTGTGACAAACAGTTTTTTTTATGAAACAGCTACCGCTTGTTTTGATGACACTTTCTCAAAAGCCTGCTGGAAGTCTGCCTTTATATCTTCAATATGTTCGATACCAACGCTGATGCGAACCTGGTTTGGTTTTACACCTGCAGCGAGCTGCTCATCGATACTCAGCTGTTCGTGCGTGGTAGATGCCGGATGTATGACCAGTGTTTTTGCATCACCCACATTGGCCAGATGGCTGGCCAGTTTCAGGTGATCAATGAATTTAGCGGCATTTTCTTTTTCACCCACTACTCCAAAATTCAGGATGCCACCAAAACCATTCTGTAAATATTTCTTTGCAAGTTCATTATATGGGCTCGAAGCAAGTCCGGGATATTCCACAAATTCAACCTGCGGATGTTGTTCCAGCCATGTGGCCAGTTCAAGAGCATTGTCAACATGTCTTCTGTACCCGCAATGCCAGTGTTTCAAGACCCTGTAATAAAAGGAATGAATTGAACGGACTTAAGGAAGATCCGAAATCACGCAATCCTTCTACGCGTGCGCGAATGGCAAATGCAATATTCGGAAGACCCAGCGGATTTCCTTCACCAAAAATTTCCCAGAATTTCAATCCATGATATCCTTCAGAAGGTTCAGTAAATCCCGGGAATTTTCCATTTCCCCAGTTATAATTTCCTCCGTCTACAATGACACCGCCGATACTGGTTCCATGTCCGCCGATCCATTTCGTTGCTGATTCCACCACAACATTTGCGCCATGTTCAAACGCACGGAACAAATAACCGGCAGTACCAAAAGTATTGTCGACAATGAGTGGCAGGTCATATTTACGTGCAACAGCTGCGATTTTTTCAAAATCAGGAATATTCAGCCTGGGATTGCCAATGGTTTCCAGATAAATGGCCTTGGTTTTTTTGTCAATATGTTTTTCAAAACTTTCGGGATCGTCGCCATCTGCAAATCGGGCTTCAATACCTAATTTTTTAAGTGTTACTTTAAACTGGTTATATGTTCCTCCATAGAGAAAAGAAGTGGACACAAAATTGTCGCCTGATTCGAGAATGTTCGCCAGAGCGAGGAATTGTGCAGCTTGTCCCGAACTGGTAGCAACAGCAGCAACACCGCCTTCCAGTGCTGCAATACGTTGTTCAAAAACATCGGTTGTAGGATTCATGATCCGGGTATAAATATTCCCGAATTGTTTCAGACCAAACAGATTGGCAGCATGTTCTGAATTATCAAATACATAAGAAGTGGTCTGATAAATAGGAACAGCGCGGGCCTTCGTAGTTGGATCTGGTTGCTGGCCTGCATGAAGCTGAAGCGTTTCGATAATGAAGAGGTGCACTCATAAAATAACGTTTAAAAGTTTTAAATAAATCAGATTGAAAACAGCGGGGACAGAAAGGATAGATCAACTAGAATATACAACAACATCGCCGGGGTAGGCAGAAAGAAAATGAACTGTGCGTGGTTGAATATTTCATATAATCTACAAATGTAATAGAGTATTCCGAATCCCCAAAAATATTATTACACTGGGTTTCAGCTTTTTAACAAAATTCTATCATTGAATAATAAAGAGCAATTTTTAAGAGTGATCATGCCCTAAAACATTCAGGTGACAAGATAGAGAGACTTTATAAAAACTACAGGTGGCGCATTTACCCTTCGGCTATTTGCTTTTTCCTATCGGCAGTCAGACGGAGAAGATTGGATTCCTTTTATAAGGTGCGAATTAGTAAATAATTATGAGAATTATTTTAACGCAGTTAGGAAAAGTCTCTGCATTTCCTTCCAGGAAGCAGTATCTGCAGCAGCGTTATAAGCGATGGGAAGTTTAAATTTTTCACCCAAAGCAGTTGCGCCGGGATTGGTAAATGCGTGAAGTGCACCCGGATAGGAAATAAAAGTATAATGAGCTCCAACTGAATCCATACTTTTCTTAAATGCAATTTGATCAGCTTCAGGCACGAAGGGATCGGCTCCTCCCTGACAGACGAGGATATCTCCTTTGATGAGTCCTTTTTTAGGTTGAACGCCACCCAGTCCGCCATGAAAACTGACAACACCCTTCAGATCCGCGCCCAGTTTGGCAGCATTCAGCACGATGAATCCCCCAAAACAATATCCAATGGCAGCGACCCTGCTGGTATCGGCCTGAGAGAAAGTTGCGGCTTTCGCGATGGCATCTTCCACTACGGATTTGGCAAGTTCAGGATTGGTATAGTAAGGTTTGGTAAAAGCCATGGCTTCATCGGGATTAGCAGCCGTTTTACCATCTCCAAACAGATCGGCGTCAATCGCAAAATATCCCGAGCCCAGCCAATTGTTTTGCACGGGATTTTACATATTCCGTCACTCCCCACCATTCCGGAATAACTACAACAATCGGCAGTTTTCCCTTGTCGATTTTCATCATAAGCAATAAATCCATTGGATTGTTTGCCATTGGAAGTATAGATTACTTCCGCTGTTTTTATGGAAGGAGTGGATTTTGTAGCTATCCATAGACTGTGTTTTAGAATAGTTGTTTGAAGTGCTGATTTCCGCAGGATGCAAAAATGATGCTTAGGCTGCGACGATAGATGTGCTAGAAAGATAGTTGGTTTCATATTGAAATGAGTTATGAATTATGAGTTATGAGTTATGGGTTATGGGTTATGGGTTATGGGTTATGGGTTATGGGTTATGGGTTATGGGTTATGGGTTATGGGTTATGGGTTATGGGTTATGGGTTATGGGTTATGGGTTATGGGTTATGGGTTAAAAATTGGGGGAATAAAGTTAGTGAATCAGCGCCACTCCCATACTCCCATACTCTCATACTTTCTAAAGTTTCTCCAGCAACTCAACAACCTTTTCCCTCTCAAAATCAGGTATCCCAGCCGGTCATTACTGATGCCCTCCTTTAGTTGGTACGGAAATTCGAGCTGCCCGTTGTCAATCCTTGTCTCGAAATATTTAAAACAGATATTGGGATATTGTTTTAATTCTTCCCCGATTTCATATAAATGGGTTGATAAAATAAATAGAGAGGATTTGATTTTGATCAGTCCTTTAATGACAGTGGATGAACATTTCATCGCATCCTCCACATTGGTTCCCTTAAATAATTCATCAATCAATACCAGCCATTTCTTTTTATCGCTGATCAGGAGTATGGTTTTGCGGATCCGCTGCACTTCATTAAAAAAATAACTTTCTCCTTTCACTAAATTATCCACTACATTAATATTGCTGAGAATTCCATCAAAGAGACTGGTCTTCATTTTATCGGCCGGCACACCCATACCCAGGTGAGCCAGATAAAGTGCCGCACCGACGGACTTAATAAAAGTACTTTTCCCGGCCATGTTGGCTCCCGTAAGAAAGAAGAAATTACTCTCCGGATCCATTTGTACATCATAAGCAACAGCATGCGGCAGCAGCAGGTGGTGCAGGCCTTTGATTTCAATAAAAGGGAATTCAGTATCCTGAAATTCAGGTTCCACGAGATGAAATTCCTCGGAAGCAATGGCCATTGAATACCAGGCATCCAGCCTTCCATAAATCTCAATCAGCACAAGTGCGGCAGGTTTAAAATGATTCCGGATAAAATTTCCATATTCCACTACCTGAGAAGGTTGGAGTTTATCGCTGGATGTTTTTCTCGCGAATATGATGAAGGATGGACGGGACTAAGCAATTTATTCACCCGGTCAAGAAGATTGTTCAGAAGAGGAGGGCAGCTTGTTTTCTCACGAATGGAAGTAATGGATAACATACCCCTGATAAAATCTGCAAAATGTCCGACGGAATAACGGGTAAGTGCATAGTCCGGGGCATGCAACAACTGATACATCCTTGCAGTCACGGGATCATGGGATGTCGGAATTTTATCGAGCGGCGTTTCATAAAAACGTTCCATCACCATGATGGTTCCATTTGAAATGGAAGGTCCCCATTCATTTTTATATTCTTTAATGATCCGGAGGATATCCTGCGTCTGCCTGATTTTTTCCAGATTGCTGAAAGGGTTATTGAAGAATTCTAAAAGTTGTATTCTTCCACCGACGGTCCTTGTACGGTCGAGTTTGCTGAAAATGGAATATTCATCCGTTGTCTGGAAAACAGAAAGGTCCGAAAACGTCGTGTTGTCAATTTGCATATTGAATGGATAAGCTTATCGTTGGAATCGCAGGCGTTTTCCCATCTGTGATTCATCAAAGACCCATTTCCATAAACCAGGTGGCCATTTACGAAAGTATTTACAATGGAAGCAGGAAACTCCGATCCCTTCCAGGGGACTCCAGCCACATTTGTATAAAATATTACGCGCATGCACATCCGAACTCCGGTTCAGGTCCACCATCACCAGATCAGCGCAATATCCCTCACGGATAAAACCCCGTTCAGGAATCTGAAAACAGATGGCTACAGCATGCGACATTTTTTCCACCATTTTTTCCAGGGATATTTTTCCCTGTTTTACATAGGACAGCATCATCAACAGGGAATGCTGTACCAGGGGAAGGCCGGCATGTGCCTGCATATAAGAACCGTCTTCTCCTGAAACCGCTTCGAGATGGCCGGCATCATTTCGGAAAAATCCTTTTTCGCTAAGTGTATGCGGTGCGTGATCAGTAGCAATCAGGTCGAGCCGGTCATCCAGCAATGCTTTCCAGAGCGCTTCGCGGTTTTCAGGTGCTTTGATCGCCGGATTACATTTGATCTGATTGCCCAGTAGCACATAATCGTCAGCGCTGAAATGAAGATGGTGCACACAAACTTCAGCCGTGATTCTTTTTTCTGACAAAGGAATCATGTTGGTAAAAAGACTGAGTTCTTTTTCGGTGGAAAGATGAAATATATGCAGACGGGATCCATGTTTTTTTGCAAACTGCACAGCAGTTAGGGAGGATTCAAAACAGGCTTCCACGTTTCTGATCAATGGATGATCAGCGGCAGTTAGTTTTCTGTTTTCGAGTAGAAATTTCTCCAGGTTTTCCTTTATTATGCGTTCTGATTCACAATGGGTGGCGATCAGTACCTCACTTCCGGCAAATAATTTATCCAGGGTCAGGTAATTATCAACCAGGAGATTTCCGGTAGAAGAGCCCATGAATATTTTTATTCCGCAGATATCATTTTTCTTTTCATTGGTTCGGAGAGCTTCTTCGGCATTATAATTGGAAGTACCCATATAAAAGGAATAATTCGCCAGCGAATTCTTCTTTGCTATGGTATATTTTTCTTCGAGCAAATCCTGTGTGAAGGCGGGCGGAATGGTATTGGGCATTTCCATGAAAGAAGTAGTGCCGCCTGCGACTGCCGCGCGTGATTCTGTGTATATAGTTGCCTTATGGGTTAGTCCCGGTTCGCGAAAATGAACCTGGTCATCAATACATCCCGGCAATAAATGAAGATTTTCTCCGTTGATTTCAGTTACAGGAAAGGAAACAGAAATATTATTTGCGATTTTTTCAATGCGACCATTTTTGATCAGTAAATCACTTGTGAAACTGCGACCTTCATTAACGATTGAAATACATTTAATCAGGTAATTTTGCATAACTTGGATCGGAATCGGAACTACTTAATGATGCAATTTATTAAAACCGTTGCAAGGCTTCTTATAATTCTACTCCTTCCCTGCATCAGCTTCTCCCAGTCAACTTATCTTCCCCAGGGTTCCCAGTATGAACATTTTTTGGATCGGATCGGAATTAAAATGCAGTCTAACCCTGAGCTTAATATTTTCACCTGCAAACCTATCAGTCGTAAAGTGGCCGTGAAATGTGTCGGAATATGCAGATTCGCTCAGTAATTTATCTCCTTACGGGGACGCTTACCATTTGGGAAAAACGGACCAGGCGATGTTGCAGAGCCTGCTTATGAACAACAGTGAATGGGTAAGCGGAAGTCAGGAATCCTTCGCAAGTAAACATCCTTTGTGGAATACCATTTATAAAACAAAGGCGAATTTTTTAGGAGTAAATGAAAAGGATTTTTTTCTTGTCATTGATCCTGTTCTCCAGTTGCAATTATCTGATCAGACAGGAAATCCCGAACAGGTTTACCTGAATACCAAGGGACTTACATTTCGTGGGCGAATTGGCGACCATGTAGGATTTTCGAGCTATATAACGGACAACCAGGAACGCGGTCCTGATTATTTTACGACGACGGGTGTTTGCATCCGGTTATCCCGCTGTTCCTGGCGTAGGTTATTTCAAATATTTTAAAGGATCATTGACAGCATTTGATTATTGGGATGCGCGCGGTTCAATCGATTTTGAATTCTGGAAATATTTTACGGTGCAATTCGGATATGATAAAAACTTTATCGGTAACGGATACCGCACACTTTTCCTGAGCGACTATGCAGCGCCTTATTTATTTCTGAAATTAAACGTTCGGATCTGGAAATTAAATTACCAGAATATCCTGATGGAACTGACCAGTCAGCACCTGCCGGGTGATTACCTGTATCCGAAAAAATATGCGGTGGTTCATCACCTGAGTGTGAATGCAACCAAATGGCTCAATGTTGGTTTGTACAGCAATATTGCTTTTGGGGGAGTAAATCATTTTGAATTCTCTTATCTGAATCCGGTGATCTTCCTGCCGGCAGCGCAACAGGAAACAGGGAGTCCGGATAAAACCACGGTGGGATTTGATGCGAAGGCCAATATCGGTCATTCGGTCCAGTTATACGGGCAGCTTCTTTTCAACGAATTTGTATGGAGCCAGATTACTCATTATTCCAATGGCTGGTGGGGAAATAAACAGGGTCTTCAGGCGGGCATAAAATATATTGATATATTCAAAGTAAAGAACCTCGACTTCCAGGCTGAAATGAATGTGATGCGGCCATATACTTATTCTCACAATGATACGGTAGCGAACTGGTCACACTATAATCAGCCACTGGCGCATCCATTCGGTGCGAACTTTTTTGAATTCATTGGTATTCTCCGGTATCAGCCGGCATACAGATGGAATATTGAATTGAAATGTATTTATAACCGGCAGGGTCTTGATTCCGCCGGCGAAAATTTTGGAAGTAATGTTCTTGAAAATTACGATACGAGACCAAGGGAGTATGGATTCTATATCGGGTCCGGAATTCCCGCAACTGTTGTAAATACGACGGCTTATCTTTCTTATCAGGTGTTGGAAAATTTATTTCTGGAAGGCACGATCATGTACAGAACCTATACCGTGCAGGATCCTACCGCAGGAACGACAAAAACAAGCTCCAGGATGTACACTTTCGGAATTCGCCTGAATATGTTTCGGAGGGAATATGATTATTAGTGTGGTAGTTTGGTAGCGTGGTAGTGTGGTAGTGCAATAAATAAAAGAATAAGGGATCAACATCGATTGTTTTTTTGTATAACTATTTCAGGACGAGACCACCTGTATAGTTTTTTCCGGACGAGACAATATTGTGAAAATCCGGACAGCATCGGTATCAAAATCGAACAATCGCATGTTTAGTCTCCGGCGTAAGTTTCTGTAAACTAGCGGGTTAATGTTTTGGCATATTATTTACGATAAAAGGCCATAACTGTGACCTGATGCTAAAAAACTATTTCCTCGTTGCCCTTCGCGCTTTTCGCCGAAACAAAACTTTTTCCTTTATCAATATCGTAGGCCTCTCTATCGGCATCAGCGCCTCGGTGGTAATTTTTCTGCTTGTCAAGTACGATTTTACCTTCGATAAGTTTGAAAAGAACGGTGCACAGATATATCGTGTAGTTGAACACGGTAAAAACAACGATGGAGATTGGCAATGGGGTGACGTACCGGAACCCATGGGCGCCGCTGTTAAAAAAGGAGTTCCGGGCCTTCAGCTCGTGGTTCAGTTCCGCACCCTTGATGAAACCCGCATTACAATCCCTTATCCCAGCGCCAAAAATCCCGTAGTTCTCCGCAAACAAAAAGATCTCATGGCCGCCGATGGGGATTATTTCAAGCTTTTAGGTTATACCTGGATCGCCGGTTCACCCGAAACAGCTTTAAAGCAACCTTACCAGGTTGTTCTCACAGAAAAAAATGCAAAATTTTATTTCGCCCATACTAATTATGCTGACATCATCGGTAAATCCATTTTTTTAGATGATACCGTTCAGTGCACCGTCACGGGCATTGTAAACGACCTACAAGGAAATACAGATTTCTATTTCGGGACCTTTCTTTCCCGTCCTTCTTTATATACAACCCGCCTCAAACCCAATGGCTTTGGCAAATGGGGTGATGCTAATTCTGCTGATCAGCTGTTCGTGAGTCTGGCGCCCGGAGTTAAACGGACCGCCATCGATGCACAGCTTACCAAACTGCTAAATAAAAATCAAAAGCCCGATCCCCACGATCATTCAACATCATTTGCCAAACTTCAACCACTGTCGGACCTGCACTTCAATCTCGACTATGGTGTTTTCGATAGTAGTCGCCAGGCCCATAAACCAACCCTTTATTACTTGTTAGCCGTTGCAGCTTTCCTGCTGTTGCTGGCAGCAATCAACTTTATCAACCTGACAACTGCACAGGCTTCTTTACGTGCAAAAGAAATCGGCATCCGCAAAACCATGGGCGGCCATCGTCGTCAGTTGATTTTTCAATTTCTTACAGAGACATTTGTACTTACTCTGGTTGCAACGATATTATCGCTGGTGCTTGCGCCACTTCTCCTCAGAATATTCGTTGACTTTATTCCTGAAGACTTCCATTTCAGTTTACTGCAACAGCCGGGTGTTATTATTTTCTTACTGCTGCTGATTTTTGTAGTTACCATTCTGGCTGGCGTATATCCTGCACTTGTGCTCTCTGGTTTCAAGCCTGTATTCGTTTTGAAGAATCAGTCGTTTGCCAACACCGGTCAGACACGGACTGCGTGGCTTCGAAAAACACTTATGGTTTCCCAATTCGTGATCGCACAGGTTTTCATCATCGGTACCCTGCTCGTTTCGCGACAAATCCACTATGCTATTAATAAGGACCTCGGCTTTAAAAGAGACGCGATCCTTTATTTCCGGACCAACTACCGCGAGGACGCGAATAGAAAACTGGTGCTCCTTGATAAACTAAGAGCCATCCCCGGAATTGCGATGGTAAGTGTATCCAGTGATGCACCCTCGAGTGGCAATACCTGGTCCAGCACTATGGAGGCCAATGTTGGAAAAAAAGAGATTCGTGAAAATATACAGGTGAAACTTGCTGACAGTAATTATTTCCGCATGTACGGCTTCCGACTACTGGCAGGTACCAGTGTCCCTCAAAGCGATACCATTAATGCCATGGTAATAAACGAAAAATATCTTCACCTGCTGGGCTATCAGGACCCGCAAAAAGTGATCGGGTTACAGATTAAATGGTCTGGCAACCCACATATTGTAGGTGTAGTGGCCGATTTCTTCCCCCATTCCCTTCGTGAACCGATAAAACCCCTGGCGATTGCAAACGGTACTAAAAACGAGCGTGTATTTAACATTAAGCTCCAGCCGCGAAATGCAGATGGCTCCAACTGGCCCGCAACCATCGCAGCCATTGAAAAGGCCTACCGCTCTGTTTACCCGAACGACGATTACGAATATCAATTCGTGGACGACACCATCGCCAAATTTTATACGGCGGAAAAGAATATTTCGCGTCTGCTCGCATGGGCTACCGGACTAACAATTTTTATCAGCTGCCTGGGCCTTCTCGGTCTGGTTATTTATATTACCAACCAGCGCACAAAAGAAATCGGCATCCGAAAAGTGATAGGCGCCACCGTTAGTAATTTAATCTTTCTTCTGACCCGCGAATTCCTTAAGCTTATCGGACTAGCGATTCTTATCGCCGTGCCCATATCCTGGTGGAGCAGTCGCAAATGGCTGGAGATCTTCGCCTACAAAACAGAACTCAGCTGGTGGATCTTTGCTGCGGGCGGTGGTATTCTTTTATTGATTGCACTTGTGATTCTCAGTATACGTACGCTTCGCGCAGCGCTTGCAAATCCGGTAGAGAGTCTTAGAACTGAATAAGATTATACTCTCGCAGTTTTCTGCATCCGGCTGAAACTCAGCCTTCAAAAATTAGCGAGAAAACAATCATCCTCGACTTCAGCTTATCGATTGTATTTGAAAAAATCAGGTTTGGATCCCTGTGATGGGTGTTGATGATTCCGTCACTGAATTTAATTTCAGGCGAAAGGATAAATACGGGGAAAAAGAATTGAAATCCTATTCCCGCTTCAAGGCTTAAATCAATTGGGTTGAGTTTTACGAGATCATCTGCCTGCCTCGCCGTCGCATTGGAAGCAAGATCGTACTGATAATTCACTCCGCCCAATACATAAAATCTGAAATTATTCATGCGATCAGAAAGGAATTTTACCTGTAAAGGAAATCCCAGCAGGATAGATTCAATCTGTTTGGTCGCTGTAGTTTGCTGTCCATTGGGAAATGTAGTATTATAAGTCAGATTCTTATACGAGAACATGAGCTCGGGAAATACAATCCTGAATTCCAGATGGTGACTTACTATTGAAAGTGTGCATACCCGCGAGTCCAAACCCTCCTGTATTTTCGGGATTTACAGAAAGTATGCTGTCGCTTTGAAGCAAATTAGGATGTGGCGTGACCTGGAAATGTGAATTGTTATAAATAAGGGCAATACCCAAGTGATAAAACTTATCGTCGTGATCGGGCAGATTAATATTGTCCCTTAGCTGGGCCCGGGCCTGTATGGAAAAAGTCAGAATAATAATAGCTGAAAAGATCCGGATTGGTCCTTTTTTGCTCTTCCCTAAAAGTAAACTACTCATAAGTAATAGTCAATCAATAACTTATAGTTTTATTCGGTTTGCAAGTTACAAAGGAGGAACAAGAATTGGTCTATGATCCGGTATTGAATCAAAATAACGACCAAAAAGAAGAATAATTGCCGGTAAATCAGTTAAAAACAGTTTTTTGGATCATTTATTCCCACAGTAAATGGTACAGATGCACATACTGAGACTCTTTAAATAGGTGCTTTTATATCCTGTTTTATCCAGGATTCTGATCAAAGTTTCTCCTTCGGGGAAAGCGTTTACAGAATCATTCAGGTATTTGTAGGCATCTGCATTCCCTGAAATTATTTTACCAATTCCCGGTGCAACGAGACGCAGATAGAATTTATAAAAGGGCATGAAAAAACCTTTATAGGGTTTGGAGAATTCCAGGACAACGAGTCTGCCTCCAGGCCTCAGAACCCTTCTCATTTCCACAAGGCCTTTCTCCAGATTTTGAAAATTTCGTAGTCCGAATGATACGGTGATGGCATCAAATGATTCATCCGGAAAATGAATCGACTCTCCATCGCCTGTTTCAAGATGAACTATTTTCTCTAAGCCGGCTTTTGTAATTTTTTGTTTACCCAGCTCCAGCATTCCTGCAGAGATATCTATTCCGGTAATCCGGTCAGGCTGTAAAATTCTACTGATTAATATTGGCATATCTGCCGTTCCGGTTGCTACATCCAGCAATTCCTTTGGATTGATCTGAGTGAGTTCACGAATCGCTTTTTTCCGCCAGCTCCTGTCTATTCCTCCGCTGAGAAAACGATTCAGAAAATCATAGCGGAACGCGATTTTATCGAACATTTCGGCTACCTGTTGTTTTTTAGGCGTATCAGAATTTTTGAATGGAACGATGGTATCGTGCTGGTATTCAGACATTGAATGCAAAATTAGTCCGTTCGGTGCAGTAAATAGATAAATTCATTCATCTTAAACTTTAGGGGGGAATCATAACTTGCACTATGCAGATACGATCGGCTAAATATGTGATCAGTAGTCCGTCTTACAAAGACTGTCCTGTTACCGACTTTCCGGAATATGCTTTTATTGGAAGAAGTAATGTGGGCAAATCCTCGCTCATCAATATGCTCACTGATATTGATAAACTGGCGAAAACATCTGCGGCTCCGGGTAAAACGCAACTCATCAATCATTTCACGATAGAAACTATAGATGAGAAAAGAGTAGTATCCAGATGGTGGCTGGTTGATTTGCCCGGATATGGATTTGCAAAGGTTTCCATTTCGCAGCGGAAACAGTGGGAAACCATGATCGAAGATTTTCTAAAGAAAAGAGAAACCCTCGCGCATGTATTTTTGCTGATCGACAGTCGTCATGAACCCCAGAAACTGGATCTTGAATTTGCAGATCGCATGGGGAAATGGGAGATTCCTTTTACCTTGATATTTACAAAATCTGATAAAGAGAACCAGCGAACAGTAGCCTCCAACGTAAAAGCATTCCTTCAAAAAATGAGAGAGCACTGGCAGTTCCTGCCCCGGCATTTTGTTACGAGTGCAGAAAAAAAAATGGGCAGGGGTGATATACTCAAGTTGATCGGAGAGATGAATGAGGACTGGAAGAAGACTGCTTCCAATTGATCACCGCGTCGTGGGATTATGGACTATGGGTTATGAGATATGAGTTATGAGATTTGCGTTATGGGTTATGGGTTATGAGTTATCCGTCTATGCTGAAACTACGGCGGACAATGGCTTTGCACGTTTTACATTGGCGTTGCGTTTTAGGCTTTAGAGCTTTAAGCCTTGTGCCTTCCGCCTTACGCCTTCAGCCTAATTCACTACTTTATTTGCGCAACTGCTGCTGGCAAACGCTTCCGGTTTGGCTTTGAATGCAAAGCCCATTCCCAGAATATAGCCCATGGCTTCTTTCAATGCATCGTTGCTCTTGAAATGCGGGTTCGTATTAATGTCTGCATGAACTTCCATATCCACATTGTATTGGGTGAACAAGGGACAAAGTTCATATGCAATTTCAATACTCTTCGCAACTTCCACCAGCATACGTTCTTTAATGCTGTAACGTGTTTTTGTTTTTTCATTGTGAATGAACATGAATCCACCATGTCCTTCACGTAAAAAAACAATGACGGTTGCAAATTCAGTTTCAGCACCCTTTACCTGGGAGTCGGTTCCAATGCAGACTTTAAGATGAAATCCATTTTTTGTTTCACGCCTGATAGCGTTTTCTACTTCGCGGGTAATCGGTAGTTCTATAAGGTCGCCATTAAATTTTCGCCAAAGCATATGATAATAGGTTTTTCGAATGTACCGAAAAAACATGTCAGCAAAAAAAATATATGTTACTAGTTGATTATCTTTTGTGCACCGGAATTGGATTCTCCCGATCCATTGAAGTACCAATACTCCCGTAGATGCAGTTACTGGTGCGGATTTCATTATATCCTGTTTTCAGATTTCCCTGCGTGAGTAAACGCCCGCTGATATCAAATAAGCCGATAACGTATAATTACCTGAACTGTTGAGTTCGAGGGATCCGGGTTCCTGCCTTTCAATTTTTACGGCATCCCCGGATGAAGAAGTCAGATCTCCCGTTTTCCGGTATCCGATATAGTTAGGTGCACCTGCAATCATCGCTGTATCACTTTGCAAATTTTGGGCTCCTGTTGACGGATGTCCGTCTTTCCAGTCCGCCTGTTTATAAAATGGAATACCCATCAGGGGTGTTTCATTGGTGAAAATATTGTTTTCACCACCACTAAGTTCTGATATCATTACACCATAGCCGTCATAAAGGCTCTGGTGTTGCAAGCCCAGAGTATGACCGATCTGGTGGGTTGCTGCATGCAGCAATAAAAAAAGGATTGTTTCCCAGGGCATTCATGAAAACCCAGGCCGGGGTATCATCTCCCCATGCAAAAGATCCGATGGCAGAAACTCCGGAAACCTGACCATACCAGCTCCCGTCGGGTGTAATGATGATGTGCGTACGCTGGCGGACAGGTGCTCTGTTATAAACTGCCGGATCCGTAGTAATATTAAGATTGAATAATTTAAAATGTTCTGCAATCTTTTGATGGATCCATGTGATGGAAGCGGCGCTTAGTCCGGAAGGAGCTGCGACGATTTTTCCCTGTTCATTCCAGATGGTTCCTTCTACTACTGCTCCGTCAAAATCAAGGTATACCGTTGGTGCCGCGGGAGAATAACTATTGAGCAATGGTGATTGCGCAAATAAATTTATATGCACAATACAGCAGCAGGCAAAGGATAATATGGATATAATATTTTTTCATTCTGCTACAAGAAATCTTTGTTGTGTTTCTATAAAAAAATATCGTTTATCTTTTTCTACCAGCATCATTCCATCCTGTTCGTGCAATTTTAAAAGATGGCCCGCATAATAAATACTGCCGTTCGGATCGCGATACCGTGAAATACTAAGCATTCCGCCGGAAGCGGTTTTCATTTTTATCAACATTGAAACCACAGAATTCCCGTGATCTGATTTGTTTTCAATTGTTCCTTCAATGCGAAAGCCGGGAGCAAGTTCCAGGGAGATATTTTCGGGTGCATGAAACAATGATTCCAAAGCCTGACCACTCACTTCAATTTTATTTGAATAGGGTAGCTCAGACGGACTGTCTTTTTTTTGTGCCGAAAGCATGAGGCTAAACAGAAGGCAAAATGCACTTAAGATTGTTTTCAGGGTATTCATCGGATGGGGGGAAGCCAGGAGGCCGCCTGATTAAAAACGAAACCACAGACGAATAATTGCAGGTAAATCGTTCCCAGTTTGGGAAAAGGAGGAAAGTATGGAAGTATAAGAGTATAAGAGTATGGGAGTATAAGATTATGAGAATATGGGTGATAACTACATCTTGGATTCGAGAAATAAATCAAATTCAAAAAACCCACTCTTATACTCCTATACTCTTATACTCTCAGAATTGTCCCGTTGCAAGCAGAACCAAAGTGCAGGCTTCCTGAACCTTAATGCCTTTATCGGCCAGCATTATTTCAAATTCTGGATTTTCAGCACCTGGATTGAAAATGACCCTGCGGGGATGTTGGGAAATAATATAGTTGTAATAATTTTTCTGATTGTCCTTGTTCAGGTAAATCGAAACAGTATCCAGGTCTGGGATGGGAGAAGTTTTATCTGCAATAGCGACATCAGCGACCTGTGCAGGTCTTTTACCTACCGCAATTACCGGATGATCATGTTCACGCAGTTTATTGATGGCAAGAAAACTGTAACGTGCAGGATTTGCAGACGCACCCAGTACCAGGGTTTTCTTGGAGTTAGCAGACATGAATCAATAACAAAGAGAAAGGCTAAAGTTTAAAATTATTGGGTTTCCAATTTAAAATTTATGGGTTGCACTTTATATGTTTTCACATTGACGCTGTCCTTTATTCCCGGATTCCATTTTCCAGAATCCTTAATTAACTTAAGGGAAGCCTGGTCGAGTGAATATTCCACCGATTTTTGAATATATGAATCATGAACAACTCCATTTTCATCCACTAAAAACAGTATTTGCACCTGACCCTGAATCTCTTTGTTTACAGCCCGATCGGGATATTGAAGATTATGTGCCAGATAATAATACCATTGCCGGACTCCACCAGGATATTCAGATTCCTTTGAATTTAAAGTGTCTTTATCTTTCTCTTTTTCGGGTTTCACATTTACTGAATTTACAAGGCTGTCTTCCGTGTAGTCATATTGGTGAATAATTGCTAAACTATCTTTTGTATAGCTTTTGTATTTATAAAAGCTACCATTTTTTTTACCATGATCATATATACCCACTGAATCCAGGTTACCGAAAGTATTGTACAAACAAAACCGTCCATTCAGTATGGTTCCATCATGATCGGCAAATTAAGTTGATTTAACCATCGGTCCCCAGGTTAAATAATAATCCCATTGCCAGTTGCTGTCTTCTTTTTCGTGTATCCACAAAATATATTTCGAAGAATCCAGCACCGTCTGGTTCATATTTTTATCCAGTGCAAAAAATTGGTTTTTGTCCTGTGCCGTGCCTGTAAAAAAACAAATGATAAAGCAAAAGAGTAGAATTGATTTCATTCAACAAATTATTAAATAATTCGGAAATATCAGATATTTCTAAACAAAGTGTGGTAGTGTGGTAGTGTGGTAGTATTATTTGTCGAAGCACATAAAGTCCCGACGTGAAATTGGTAATTCAATTTCTAATTTCATTCCTGCAATTCCACATTTTTCACAACCCTACATTTGCTACATTGTTCAGGAAATTAATATACAATAATTCGGACTTTACGATAGTCAAAACGGTTCACCGTGTGTCTGACGAATGAGTTTTCTGGTCAACAGGGGAAATGGTTTCATGATCCGGATCAGCCAGAGTGACCGGAATGTGTTTCCAAAAAAACGCTGGATCAGCCGGCCGGTTCTTAGCCTTCCCGCAAATTGCCTGTTCCATGTTTTCTGGTAGGAATTTTCCATTTCATCACGGGTAATCTGATTTTGCAGGTACGATGGAATTATTTCTGCGGCAATTTTGGATCCATGCAGGGCCATGCTCATACCATTACCACAAAGGGGTGTGATCATGCCTGCGGCGTCCCCGACACAGAGCACATGTTGTTCTATCTGAGTTTTTTTTGCAAAACTGATTTGTGAGATCGTCAGTGGTTCTTTATACAGAACTACGACGCGATCCAGCAATTTCCGGAGTTCAGGGTTTTGTTTCAGTATTTTTTCCTCCATAACCGCGATGGATTACTGATTATTTTTCAGATTTTCAGAAATGGTGAGGTAGCAAAGGCAGTATTTATCATCTTCAATTTTAGAAATGCCACAATAGCCTCCATGGAAATTATGCAGCGCGATTTCCTGTTCGGGTAAGTCAACCTGCACGTGATATTTTACACCCACATAATTTTGGGCTTCATCAACTTGAAGAAACTGTCTTTTCCATTTCACGTCAAGGTTGCCTTTTTTCCCATAACAGGCGCAGGCGATTTTGGTCGTAAATAAACCTTCGCTTGTTTGAATCCGATGATTTCCGTTTTCAAAGACTATATCATAGACCTTGGTATTTTCAAACAGGTCCACGCCTGCCAATTTTGCAATCTCCGCCAGTGCAGCATCCAATTTATACCTGCTGATGCCGAATCCGCCGAGTGGCAATCTTTCCGAAATGGATTCTCCATTGGGAGCTGTTATTAGCAATTTATGTATCATGGGCAGGTTCCAGTTTTCAAGAGTCAGACCGAGACCCAACAGGAAATCCCAGCTTTCCATACTGATATATTCTCCGCAAACTTTGTGAAAGGGATAGACTTCTTTTTCGAACAGGCATACCCGGTAGCCTTTTCGAACGAGTTGTATGGATAAGGATAATCCCGCGAGACCTCCTCCCACAATTCCAATATCATATGTGTGGTTTTTATTCACGAGTGAATGATCACTAACCAGCGAAAGGCCCATTTCCACCGGATGGTATAATTTGAAATGCCCGCTTTTTGCAATAATTCTTCCAATTCTCTTTTTTTAAATCCCCGCAGAACGGATAAAGGTGCATCATTTTTTACCAGATAGGATTTGGAAAAAAGGGAAGTTAGTAAACGAATCGAATGAAACGCCAGCGGATGACGGTGAAGATCATTGATAAAAAATCCGGAGCGGCTGTTTTTCTGCATCCAGTGTAGCATCTGCACAAGCTCATCTTCTTTGAAATGATGACAGAATAGGGAACTGAAAATAATATCCGGCTTTGATTGAAAATGAACTTTTTTGTAATCACTTATCAGAAATCTGACGGGATTTTTCCATTTGTTGTTTTCAGCAACGCGGATACAATCAGGATTGATATCAATTCCGGTAAAACTGAGTCCGGTATATCCGTTTGCTGCTTTTCTTTCAATGGATTTCAGATTATCACCACCACCGCAACCGATTTCACACACGTGCAATGCTATTCCTTTTTTTGCAAGCTGAATAAATCCATTCCAGGTGCATTCATGACCACCCAATTTATCGTTGATAATTGAAAGTTCATAGAGATTCCGCTCTATATCAGCAGGCGGAATATTTGGTTGGTCAAGTAATTCAGGAAGGTAAGATCGAACAGCAAAATCCATGAGATAAACGTTGGGTTTTTAATACTTGGGTCCTTCGTTCTGCTAAGGCGTAAAGCCTAAAGCCTACAAGCCTCCAAAGCCTAACGCTGAACGCTAAACGCTCTGAGTTTTAACCCTTATGCCTTAGCTTTATGCCTTCTGTCTTATGCTTTGATGCCCTATGCTTTAAGCCTTAAGCTGTTACGCGTTCAGCCTTAAGAGATACCAACCAGAAAGGTTTCCATTGTCAAACCGGGTCCAAATGCTGCTCCAAATACTGTTTGTTTATTTTTTTTATCAAGAGAAGATAAGAATTTCTTTTAGAACAAACAAGATAGTGGGTGAAGACATATTTCCAAAATCACGGAGAATCTTATAAGATATATCCAGTTTTTCTTTTGGCAGTGAAAGGCTTTTTGCAATTGCCTCCAGTATTCTTCTGCCACCTGGATGAATGGCCCAGTGAGTAATCTGATCACGCGAAATGCCTTGTTTTTCCAGGGCCTGATTTACAAGTTTTTCAAAATCTTCCTCAATCAGTTCGGGAACATAACTGCTCAGGGTCATGTTGAATCCTGTAGAAGATAATTCCCATGACATGTCCTGTTTTCCCTTCGGCATCACTTCTCCATAAAATCCAAGCAGTGGAAATCCCGAAGTCTTATCCTGATTGCCCGTAACAAGGACTGCCGCCGATCCATCGCCGAACAACAAACTGGAAGTAATATTATCAGCTGTAGCGAGCTGTTGAAAATGTAGTGTGCAAAGTTCCGTACAGACGATCATCACTTTTGCGGACGGGTCTGATGCACAAAATGCATCTGCAAGTTTGAGCGCATGTATGGCTGCATAACAACCCATGAAATTAACGGAGGTCCTGAAAATATTTTTTGGAAGATCTAGTAACTCCATCAGTTGCAAATCCAGGCCCGGTGCACTTAAGCCCGTGCAGGTAACGGTGATAAGGTGTGTAATTTCCTGCGGATCCAATTGGTTTTCGAGACAGTTTCTGATAGCCTTAGCGGACAAGACCCACGGCATACTTGTTAAAAACTTCCATCCTTTTTTCAAGAGAGGGAAAGGGTTCCAGATTTTCTGCCGGCGGATAAAAACTCCATTCAGCGGGCTCAAGGCTATAATCAGATAAAACCGAATACCGATTTGAAATGCCACTATGATGATATAAATATTTTAGTGAACGCCTTTCTTTTTCATTGAAAGCATAAATGCGACTCATGAAATGCAGGATTTCATCCTGCTCATGTTTGAATTGTGGAACAGCCGTTCCGATGGATTTAATCTGGCTCAATCAATTAATTTAAACGTGTATAACCAATTGCATCAGAAATACAAGAATAAAGCCGAGACTGGTAAAACAGGAAGCGACAATATTCATTCTCATCGTATGTCCTGAAATCGGCCAAAGAAGGATTTCGCCAAACTTGTACGGCCCATCCTATAAAGTATACGAGTACGGGCAGCATACAGGTTGATAAAATTAAAAATTCTTTTACTTCAAGTGATATCTATAAAGAAATAAGCCAAAAGAGCAAATGCAATTGTATACATAAAGCCACAGAATTTAAACGTGCCCCTGATTCCCAACATCGCACTGATTGTTTTCACACCGTCTTTTGCATCCGCTTCATGCTGATAAATCTGTGTAAGCGGATAAAATCCTCCAATTAAGAGAGATGCAGAAATCATTCCCGGCGTTGGCACAGTCAGGGAAAGCGTTGGGTGGGATCCATGATATACCATAAAGAAAACCAGGGCACCCTGACAGATTATCACAGTCAAATAACCCACAATCGGATATTTTTTTAAGCGGATGGACCTTGCACTGTATGCCCGGGATGCCAGAATGTAGAAACCTGCTGCGAGTGTGAAATATTTGCTAATAAACAACCCGAGCAGTAACGCAAGCCCGTCCAGGATAAGACTTGCATGGAGTAATTGCCGTGTTGGCCGGAGCGGTGATTTCAACCCCCCGATGCTCCCTTCGTCCCTGTCCATATAGCTATTGAAACCGTTGCTGGATGGATATATCAATACGTGCAGGATTACAAAAATAAGCAGGGCCCTCCCGCCACTTGGTCTAACCACCTGGCTAAGTGCAAACCAATAAACGGGCATCAGAAAGAACGAGAAATGAAAACGAAGTAACTGAATCGTGGAACGCTGGATCATCTTATCGGAGAGTTAACAGAACAGAAATAGAAGGTAAGCAACTTAGCCGGATTCCATGTTTTTGGAATAGACGTTTACCTGTTCCGGCTCTTCTGGATGGAATTTCTTCCCGCCCAGGGAAAAATTGCCAGCGGCAACTCGTTGAATCATAATGTTTTGTGTAATGGTATGGATTTCGTTTCCGGTTAGATGTTTAATCCAATATTATGAAGATCAGCATTCTGCGAAAATTTTCTCTCATCCTGATATCAGGAATCATGTCAGTTTTGGTTAGCCGGGCACAGGTGGCCGACTGGAACTTTAATAACGTTTTGACCGGAACAGGATCTGCCAATTCTACTGCAGGAAATGCTTCTTTAGGGAGTACGATTGCAGGAGGCGGTGCTTTTAATGGTGGAACAGTTTATTACGGGGAAGGAACATGGCCGGCCGGAAGTATAGATCTTAACGCCTATCTCGAATTTTCAATTACACCAACTGCAGGTCATACGTTGACGGTTTCGTCTCTTGTTATGCAGATCCGTAGAAGTACAACAGGAACTTCCGGAGCGGGACCCAATACCTGGTCACTTCGCAGCAACCTGGATGGATTCACAACAGATATTTCAAGTGGCGTACTAACTACCAACAGTATCCCGGCAACAGTTGTAACTCTTGGAGTGCCTTTTATGAATATGTCATCAAAAATAATTTTTCGTTTATATGGATATAATGCGACGGTTTCATCCGGTGGGTTGGATCGTTTTGTATATGATGATATTGAGGCAAATGGTTCAACCCTTTTACCTCTTGTATTTGATTATTTTAAGGTCGGAATTAAAAATCAGTCTGCAGATATTTCATGGAAACTGGGTGGCGAAGGAAATCTTTCATCGCTGAATATTGAGCGAGCTTCAAACGGAATAAGTTTTGAAAAAATTATGCAATATAGCGGTGACCAGATAAACACTTCAGCATCTTTTGAATATTTGGATCAGTTGAAGAATCCTTCGGGAACTTATGCTTACCGTCTTCAAATGATTTCGAGTGACGGAGTGGTTTCTTATTCTTCTGCACAAACGGTTTCATTCGATTCTGAAAATGGATTTCAGGTACAAGCTTTCAATACAGGAAACAATTCAGTAAGCTTTCGCGTGAACGCGGAGAAGTCAGGCAACTATATTTTCAGTTTGTATAATCTCAATGGAAATAAAGTAGCGGCGAAAACAGCCGAACTGACCGCAGGAAGCCAGGTGATGCAACTGGATAACAAGCCGCTCAAATCCGGTATCTATATCCTGCTTGGCGAAAATGGAAATCAGAAAATCAGCACTAAAGTAATGATACTATAAACTCATTAACCGTGGACGGTCATTAAACAAGCATGCGAAGGGGCTCTTCCAGGAGCCCTTTCAGCGTTTGAAGAAATGCAGCACCGGTTGCACCATCTACTACACGATGATCACATGTCATGGTTAGTTTCATAATGTTTCCCGGAACACAAGACCATTTTTAACTACAGGGATCTGTTGAATCGAACTTATTGCGAGAATACATGAATCCGGAGGATTTATGATTGCTGTAAATTCATCCATCCCGAACATACCCAGATTAGATATTGTGAATGTGCTTCCTTCCCAGTCTGAAGGTTGCAATTTTTTACTCTTTGCTTTTGCGGCAAAATCTTTTACTTCTACAGAAATCTGAGAGAGCGATTTGGTATCTGCAAAACGAACAACCGGGACCAGCAGGCCATCTTCAACGGCAACTGCAACCCCGATATTTACATGATGGTTTACTCGTATTTTATCTCCCATCCAACTGCTATTGACGGCAGGATGTTTTTTCAGAGCCAGCGCGGTCGCTTTTAGAACGAAATCATTGAAGGATATTTTAACAGGAGCAGTCTCGTTAATTTTTACACGGCTGCTTACTGCCTGATCCATATCGACCTGAATGGTAAGATAAAATTCAGGCGCAGTGAATTTTGCTTCTGAAAGACGCTTCGCAATAGTCTTGCGCATTTGGGAAACCGGCACATCTTCAAAACTAATTTGTCCTGCCGGAGCAGATGGTATTGAAACAGTTTTCTGTGCAGCGGGTGCAGGGCCTGAAGGTTTAAATTCAGCTACATCTTTTTTAACGATGCGTCCGTAATCTCCGCTTCCGTGAAGTTGTGAAAGATCAATTCCTTTTTCAGAAGCCAGTTTTTTTGCGAGTGGAGAAGCTTTTATCCTGCCATCGCCATTCAGGGAATGAGATCCGGATGCGGCGGGTTCAGGTGTTGCCGGTGATGCAGCGGGCGCAGCTGGCGGGTGCATTGGCGGGCGCCGGTGCAGCAGTGCCTTTATTTTTTGCGGCTTCGACAATTTGCTGCACATTTACTTTACCTTCTTCACCAATAATGGCAAGCAAATCATTCACTGCAATCTTCTGTCCTTTTTCTGCTCCCGTAAATAATAATTTTCCTTCCTTATAACTTTCCAGTTCCATGGTTGCTTTATCGGTTTCAATATCCGCAAGGATATCTCCCTTTTTAACCATGTCGCCTACTTTTTTATGCCAGTCTGCAATAACTCCTTCCGTCATTGTATCACTTAGACGCGGCATGAGTATTACTTCCTGCATGGAGGATAAATCGAGACTGGATGGCGGTTGACGGTTGGCGGTTGGCGGATTTTCCTGCTTTACTGCTGCAGGTGCTGGGGTCGGGGCTGGTGCTGAAGTTGATTTTGCAGCTGTCGCGGGAGTTTTTGACGCGCCCCCTTTCACGAGTTTGCTGATATCTTCTCCCGGTTTTCCGATGATAGCAAGTAAATCATTCACCTGAATTTTACCCCCTTTATCGGTTCCGGTAAATAAGAGTGTGCCATCCTTATAACTTTCCAGATCCATGGTTGCTTTATCGGTTTCCACTTCAGCGAGCAGGTCGCCCTTTTTCACATTGTCGCCTACTTTTTTATGCCAGGCAGCAATCACACCTTCCGTCATCGTATCGCTAAGTCTCGGCATTAAAATAACTTCAGCCATAAAACTGGATAATTTTGAAATTTGGAACTTCGAAATTAAGGCAAAAACGTGAAATGCAGGGTCATTCGGATCACCCTTCCTGCAGTACAGGAATTTCTTTTACATTCCCGGTTCGTTTGATAACTCCCCAGTGCTGCAACTCCCCTTTAATGGCTCTCCGGAACGATTTGAATAATACATACCATAAAAGCCAGCGCCAGACCAGTCGTTGGGGGATCAGCCACACCAGCTTGCTCAGTTTTTCCTTCTCAAAGCTGAATGCAAGGATTGCAACTCCGAGATCAACCAACAAAAATATCAGGTAATATTTGCCGATCCTGGCGCCATTTCCATATCTGATTCCGATAAGCATAATTATATCGGCTAGTGGAATAATAGACGGAATGATATACTGAAAGGTCAGAATATTCGGCAGGGCAATCCAGCCAAGGGCTTTGTTGCGGTTGCTGAATAACATATCCCTGTTTTTCCAGAAAGTCTGCATAACACCAAAACTCCAGCGGAATCTTTGCTTGATAAACATTTTAACGGTTTCCGGCGCTTCCGTCATGGCAATGGCGTTGTTTTCATTTTCAATAATATAATTACAACGCAGCAAGCGGATAGTAAGGTCACAATCTTCTGCAAGGGTGTCGGTGGTGAATCCGCCTGCATCTTCGATAGCCTGCTTTCGGAAAGCGCCAATGGCACCCGGTACCACCGTGATGGCATTCAGGTATGCAAAAGCCATCCGGTCAAAATTCTGGCTGCTGATATATTCAATGGACTGCCAGCGTGTGAGCAGGTTTACGGTATTGCCTACTTTTACATTGCCAGCTACAGCACCTACTTTTTTCCCGTTATGATATTGAACATCACCAAAATGCATCATGAGTTTGGATACAGCATCTGCAAGCAGTTTTGTATCAGCGTCAATACAAATCACATATTCTGCGTCTGATTGTTCTATTCCAAAATTTAACGCAGAAGCCTTTCCACCATTGGCTTTGGTGAATACTCTGACTTTTGAATATCCTTCAAAAGCATGCTGAACTTTTTTGAATGTTCCATCCTTACTGCCATCGTCTACAAAAATAATTTCAAAATTCGGATAGTCTGTTCTGAGTAAATTCTCTACAGAACTTACAGCATTCACTTCTTCATTATAAGCAGGAACGATAATGCTTACTTTTGGCGCATTTCTCCCATCCGGCTCCCAGAAATATCTTAAATTGAATTTCTTTTCCCATTGACGTTGTTTACTGGCCATAATGGCCATAAAAATGATACGTGAAAGGGAAAGAATAATAAATACGATGAATACTGAAGTCAGAAGGTGACTTCCGATATAACCTGCCATTGCGAGGAAATAATTCAGCTGAAGAAGATAATATCCGCTTCCTCTCGGAACAGCAGGCATCAGATCTTCTTTTCTTTTTCCAAGCAAATCAGCAATAGTAGTAAACTGGTATCCCCGTTCTTTAAAATAATGGATAATGCGCGGGAGAGCTTCAACAGTCGCTTCACGGCTGTCGCCTCCTGCATCATGGAGCAGGATAATATTTCCACTCAGGTTTTGATCAGTCATGCTTTGTTTCCGGGCGATTACTCTTGCAACAATAGAATCAGCAGATGTACCCGGTTCCCAGTCCAGCGGATCAATGGATTCACCAATATCCAGGTAGTTTTTTTCCCTGGCGATGGCGACCGGTATCAGTTCTTCCGCTTTTACAGGTTCAAAGTCCGCATTAAATGGAGCCCTGAATAATACAGTGGAATGACCCGTAATGGCTTCTATCAATAAACGTGTTGCGTCCATTTCTATGATAGCCCGTTTTCCGGCTGACTTTGGCAATATTCGGATGGGTAAATGTATGATTACCGATCTCATGTCCTTCTCTGTAAATTCTTTTTACAATGGGAATATTATTTTCAGCATTAATTCCAATAAGAAAAAAAGCGGCAGGTACATTTTCTCTGCTGAGTATATCCAGGATTTGCGGCGTATATATCGGATCGGGTCCGTCGTCGAATGTCAGTACAAGTTTTTTCTTATCCTTGGTTCCATATTTTCTGGCCAGCCACTTGGAAGGAAGCTGATCATAGGATTCTTCTGAAATCAGCAATTCAGCCGTATCCAGTTCCGGTGTTATTTTTCCGCTCGTCGGACCACCAATAACATCCAGCACTTCCCCTTCACCGGAATACGCAGGCGTTTCATCCGTAACCATGGTTCTCACGGTAGAGAACAGGTGAAAATCAAAACTTTTCAGGCTATTCTTACTCATATCATGGTCATAAAAATCCCACATGCGGGAATCTTCATTTCCCAAACGCCAGAGTGCAACTCCTGCAAGTCCGGATTCCTCAGCAAAACGCATGGTGTTGAAAGTAGTCGCTGCATCGGTGAATTGAACTTTGTGCGGAGCGCCGTCATCACCGTCATAAGTAAAGTGCAGATTATAGGAGTCGTTATCGAATATTATTTTACTATTGGCATAAGTGCGGGCCAGGGTTAATGCTTCCTGGTAACTGATCGGTGCAACTGAAACAACTTTATCATTGTCATCAAGCTTCCAGTCATACCCGAAACCTGCAACGGCGAGGATAAGTTCATTGATTGGAATCTTTTTTATCGCATCATCAACCGCACCTTCTATCCATTTCTGATGACTAATGGGTCCCGGACCAGTTCCGTCAGAAAACTGGTCATAGGCCATCAGGATTACATAATCATTATAATTGGACAGTTCTTTGAAATTATAATCTTCATTAAAGGGTTGAACATCCTGGGAAACAAGCAATCCTTTCAGCGTGCATTTTTTCATAAAGGGATTTCTGAAATTGTACAAGCACTTCATTCTTTTTTTCAATGAGGTCTTCGAAATCTATATTAATCCCATCCAGTTTATATAGTTCAAGGTATTTTATGATATCATTTATAAGCCTGTCCCTTTTTTCCGGGTTATTCAGAATGCGATGTACGACATCACCTCTAAAGACACTTCCAATATTATTGGTAAGAAGAGGCAGTACTTTAACTCCGGATTTATTCATTGTACTCAATGCGGCGGTATCTATTTTTGTCCAGAGTGTATCCGAATTAGGATCCAGGAAAAACCACTCTGGCAAAACCATATTTAAACGGGCAATATTTTGATTCAGGGAAACCAGGGATGCGGGGG
The DNA here is from genome assembly GCA_963730425.1 of uncultured Bacteroidota bacterium. Lineage (GTDB taxonomy): Bacteria > Bacteroidota > Bacteroidia > Chitinophagales > Chitinophagaceae > Puia. Next base: position 415,533 of record CAVSRV010000006.1, read on the forward strand.
ACCAGTTTACATAAAAACCGGCCCTTATACCCATTGAAAATTTCTTAAATGAATAGAAGCTGGAATCAGCCTGAACAATTATCCCATTTTTTTTCCTGAAACGTTTGCCTATCGGATAGCCACCTGCCTTGTACGCAACTTTTTCATTGATGAATTTCCGGAAACCTCCATATTGTTTTCCAATTTTGCTTTTGTTGAAAAGCCAGCTGGAACTATCCAGCAATGCATCTTTTTCCTGTGCACCAAAATTTGGAAGTGAGGGTGTATATACACGGGTCAGCGTAATAATAATTGTAATAACTCCAAGAACAACAAAAAGAGCTATCAGGCGGCTGCTCCAAATAAAACGGGACCAACGGGAGGAGGAGCTGGTTTGAAATACCTGAGTCGTAGAATTTCTTGCCATAAGGATTTGTAAAGATCACTCGAAACGGCGGCTACGCAAAATCGGGAGGGTCAAATTAGAGGATTTTTAGCATTTGACTGTGAATAAGATTTTATGTGTTGTTTGTTATTTATTATGGGATATGAGTTATGGGATATGGGATATGGGTTATCCTTTGTGCTTTGAGCTTTAGGCTTTAAGCTTTCAATAGTCAAGTTCGAGTTTCAATTTATCCTTTAATTCTTTTACAAGCGGATACATTTCAATAATTTGAAGATATTGATCTCTCTTGCTCCAGGTTTTTTCCAACTGCTGGTGAGTGGCATCCTGTTCGCGGATGGTAACAGAAAAGGAAATGTTTTTATTATTAAACTTTTCCTGAACCAAATCGGAGAGTTTTCTCTTTTCATGTTCTACGAACCTATGTTCCAGGTTATTGTTTGTTAATATTTCAAAACGCAGCTCGTCAAGAATACGAAGCTCGGCACCTTCAAAACTCTGGGCAGCAGAGTTTTTATTTTTTTTCAATTCAGCCGTAAAATGATTCCAGACTTCCTGCAAAATGGCCGGTTCCAATGATTTTAATTCAACTGTTTCTTTGGATATTTTACGGTTTACCAGTTCCTGACGGATTTTAGAGAGTGCTCCGAGGCTGGTAGATTCAGGAGCTGCTGTTTTCGGTTCTTCAATAATCAGTTTTGGACCAGTCATTGTTTCGACAATCGGGTTTGCCGGTTTTTTAGGGGCCGGAATATCTGTGATATTCTCCAGATTTTTTTTCTTTTATTTCCAGCGGCAAAATATTCCGGTATGCTACTGGCTTTACTGCTTCAGTTCCTTTTTTTTTCTCTGCGGTTCCACGTGATAAATGAAGGGCCTGGTTCAGATAAGCCAGTTTAATAATGGCAAGTTCAATGTGCAATCTTTTATTCCTGGCTGCCTTAAAATGGATTTCAGATTCACCCAAAAATTTAAAGCGCTGATCAGGAAAGAGCTTCAACCTTCTTCGCCTCTTCTATATATTTTTGTTTGAATTCTTCTACTACGTCCAGCAGGCTTGCTGCTTTTTCATCCTTGCATATCAGCAGATTCCTTATGAATTCTGCAAAACCATTCAATAACAGATCACCTTCAAATCCCTTACGGTTTATTTCATCGTAAATCAGCAGTGCGTCGGATAATTTCTGTTCGCGAATGGCATCGAGTAATTTAAAATAATATCCGTCATCCAGGATATTTAAATGTTCCAATGTGTCCCGGTAAGTTAGTTTTCCATCCGAAAAACTGACCATCTTATCCATGATGCTCAGGGCATCGCGCATACAGCCTTCACTTTTCTGTGCGATGATTTCAAGAGAAGATTTTTCTGCAGGTATATTTTCTTTTTCACAAATCTCCTGCAGGTGATCCATGATATCCTGATTGGTAATCCTCTTGAAGTCAAATACCTGGCACCTGCTTAGAATGGTGGGCAGGATCTTATATTTTTCCGTAGTAGCTAAAATGAAAATAGCATAAGGCGGAGGCTCTTCAAGTGTTTTCAGAAATGCATTGAAAGCCGAGGAGCTGAGCATGTGCACTTCATCAATTATATACACTTTATATTTTCCAGGTTGAGGTGCGAAACGAACCTGGTCTACCAGCGAACGGATATCGTCGACTGAATTGTTGCTTGCAGCATCCAGCTCGTGAATATTCAGGGAACTGCCTTCATTGAATGAAATACAGGAATGACAGGCATTACAGGCTTCTCCATCGGGTGCGGGATTTTCACAATTGATGGCTTTGGCCAGAATACGTGCGCAGGTTGTTTTTCCCACACCGCGCGGACCGCAGAACAAAAATGCATGCGCAAGTTGTTTATTACGGATGGCATTTTTCAGCGTCGTTGTGATATGTGACTGACCGACGACTGTTGAAAAAAGTTGCGGTCTGTATTTTCTGGCAGAAACGATGAATTTATTCATAAACCAATGGCCTCCGGAATCTTCTTGTCTGCAATAATAATAATAAAGTTTTACAAGACAGGATGTCTTTTAAATTCAATAGTGCGATCGAAAATATACCTGTAGGTTGTAAGTTTTCTGCTCGGGTAGGTATCTGCCATCGTACGGATCAGGTTGATCATTTTCGGATTGAAATCGCCGACCCATTGCATTTCATATTCTGTATATGGAAGAATGAGTACCATTTTTCCTGTTTCGGCGATCATGTAAGCGTCGATGCCTTTGCCCTGGTATTCAGGGATGACTCCAAATACCAAACCGGTGAATTTTTTATTCTTCTTTGTTTTTAAAAGCCAGAGAAACTTCAGTTTATGAATCAGGTCGAATTTTCCGTCCAGGTATTTAAACCATTGATTCAGATCAGGAATATTGGCAAACATAGCGACAGGCTTATCATTATGATAACGAACCAGATAAGCCGTTCCTCCATGAAAGGTTTCATTCGCTGAAACAAATGTTTCACCTGCTCGAGTTTTAATTGTTTCATACCACCATGACCCGCCCAGGCTTTATTATACACTTCAGTAAAATATCCTGCATAGAGGTCCAGGTTTTTTTTACTGATATGAGCCGCCCTGTAGGACGGATCAGCGGCGATCACGGCATGACGGTCCATCAGTTTTTTGCTGAATGGTTTTTTCGGATCCATGCCAAAGCAGATTTGATCAAAGAATCATTTTGAAACCATAATTTTCAAAAAGCGTCCTGGTAATAAGGCGGATTGAAATTCATCTGGTAGAGCGGCTCGTGAAAACCTTCCGTTACCAGGCCCCACCAATTATCTCTTTCCCCGAAATTTATCGGGCCATCCATGGCACCCATGCCCCTCTGGAGCAGCCAGTGTTTTGCCACATCCAGGAGACGGTCTGCCGCATCCTGGTCATTGATACAGTCGAAAAAGCCAATCCCGCCAACAGGAAATTCATCTCCAATGGTCTTATACCTTTTGTTCACAAATGCAGCAATCCGGCCCAGATTGCGGCCTTCGTCATCCTTTAGAATCCAGCGGGCTGCTTCTCCATGCCGGAAGGCTTTATTTTTTTTGGGATCGAAAACCTCATCTATATCTTTGTCCAGCGGCCTGATATAACCCGGAACAGCTCGCCTGGATATCAACATTTACCTGGATGAATACCCGGGCATCATCACGATCCTGAACCTGAAATAATTGCATCTATAAGGGGTTGATATTCGTAAAAATACTTGGTTTTTCATTTCGGAATTCTGCGTCCGGACTCTTACCTTTGCAGCCGATTTTAAGGTAACATTTATAAATTCTCTATATGCCAAATGCAGGCAAGATTAAACAAATTATCGGTGCGGTAGTCGACGTTCAGTTCAAAGGAAAGCTTCCCGAAATATACAATGCCCTGGAATTAAAAAAGCCCGGTGGTGATACACTGGTCCTGGAAGTTCAACAACATCTGGGAGAGGACAGTGTTCGTTGTATTGCCATGGATGGTACTGAAGGACTTATCCGCGGACTGGAAGTGCTGGACACCGGTGTGGCCGATCTCCATGCCTGTAGGGGACAGTATTAAAGGACGATTGTTCAATGTTACCGGCGATCCGATTGATGGTTTACCACCGGTTTCAAAAGTAAATGGAAGGCCCATTCACAGTAAGCCTCCCGCATTTGAAAATCTCAGCGTCAGTACGGAGATTTTATTTACCGGAATTAAAGTAATCGATCTGATTGAACCTTATGCAAAAGGAGGAAAGATCGGACTGTTTGGCGGTGCCGGTGTGGGAAAAACTGTTTTGATCCAGGAACTTATTAACAATATTGCCAAAGCATATGCAGGTGTTTCCGTATTTGCCGGTGTGGGAGAACGTACGCGTGAAGGAAATGACCTGATGCGTGAAATGATCGAAGCCGGGATTATGAAATATGGTGACAATTTCAAACACAGCATGGAAAACGGGGGATGGGATCTTTCCAAAGTCGATATGAAGGAATTATCTGAATCCAAAGCGACTTTTGTATTCGGACAAATGAATGAACCACCCGGAGCCCGTGCACGTGTGGCACTGAGCGGTTTGACGATTGCTGAATATTACCGCGATGGAGATGGAAAAGGGACAGGGACGTGACATTTTATTTTTTGTCGACAATATCTTTCGTTTCACGCAGGCAGGTTCCGAAGTTTCCGCGTTGCTCGGACGTATGCCTTCCGCAGTTGGATACCAGCCAACACTGGCAACAGAAATGGGGTTGATGCAGGAAAGAATCACTTCTACCAAAAACGGTTCTATCACATCTGTTCAGGCTGTTTATGTACCTGCGGATGACCTGACCGATCCGGCGCCGGCAACTACTTTTGCGCATCTGGATGCCACAACTGTTTTGGATCGTAAGATTGCGGATCTTGGAATTTATCCTGCGGTGAATCCACTGGATTCGACTTCGAGGATCCTCACTCCGAAAATTGTAGGAGATGCTCATTATGATTGTGCCAACCGCGTAAAACTGGTGTTGCAGAGGTATAAGGAATTGCAGGATATTATTGCGATTCTCGGTCTGGATGAATTAAGTGATGAAGATAAACTGATCGTTTCACGTGCCCGTAAAGTGCAGCGATTTCTTTCACAGCCTTTCCATGTTGCCGAAGCCTTTACAGGACTTAAAGGAGTGCTGGTGCCGATAGAAGAAACGATTCGTGGGTTTAATATGATTATGGACGGTGAAGTGGATGATTATCCGGAAGCAGCATTCAATCTGGTTGGAACAATTGATGATGCGATTGAAAAGGGTAAAGAAGTTGATGGCGCAGGCGCAAGGATAAAATTTTTAGTGTGAGAGTGTGAGAGTGTGAGAGTGTGAAAATCAACTCTCACACTCTCATACTCTCACACTCTCACACTTTCTTTTATGAATCTAGAAATACTTACTCCGGAAAAAAAACTATTCAGTGATGAAGTTTATGGTGTACAGCTGCCTGGTGTTTCCGGATCGTTTGAAGTGCTGAATAAACATGCGGCGCTGATAAGTGCATTGAAAAGCGGCCGCATCAAAGTTTTAAATGATAAGAATCATTCTACATTATTTGAAATCCGGAGTGGATTTGTAGAAGTGATGGCAAATCGCGTAACTGTTTTGGTAGAAGGTGCGAAAGCGGTGTAATGGTTGATGGTTTATGGTTGATGGTGTATGGTTTATGGATCATAATTTATTTTACCATCAACCATAAAGCCATCACGCCATGAACCTAATTTAATTGCGGATCGATCGGAAAATTGATCATCATCAGATAATTTCCTCCTAAATGCCGGATGGCATCTTTCCAGATTTCTTCCGTTTTTTTATGAAAAATGAGTTTTTGGCTTGCCTTCGCTGGTAACCATGATTTTTCCTTTAATTCATCTTCCAGTTGTCCCCCTGCCCATCCTGAATACCCGATATAAAACCGGATTTTAGAGGTTTTGATTTTGCCCGAACGTATGAGTTCCAAGCGCTTTTTCAAAATTTCCGCCCCAGTAAATACCATCAATTACCTGATAACCACCCTTGATGAGATCGGGATACTGATGTAGAAAATGAATGGTATCAGTTTGAACCGGTCCTCCGAAATATACAGGGATTTCAAGATCATCCGCGTTGTTTACAAGGTCTTTTAAACTGTATTCGTAAGTTTTATTTAGTAAAAAGCCAAAACTTCCTTCGCTTTGATGTTCACAAAGGAAAATAACCGACCTTTTAAAATTAGGATCCTTCAAAAACGGGTCGGCGATCAGCAAGATTCCAGCCGCGGGACTGTCCATATCGTAAATTAACTAATCTGAAGGATAATTGTTTAATAAATTTGTCCGCTAAGCATACACAGGTAACAGTTTCATTTCAGTATAAATACAGATATTCTTGAAGAAGAATTTTACTATCATTTTTATTCTTATCAGTTTTTCCCTAGTAGGTATTATTTATATCCAGTGGAACTGGATAACGACCATGGTGGAAAACAAAGAAGAAGAATTAAATCATAAACTGAACGACGTTACTACCGATGTTTTTCGCGAACTGATTGACTATAAACAAACGGCTCTTTCCGGCAGTCAGTTGCTTCGCTCCCCACAAAGTTTTGGATTCACCAGGCCTTCAGAACAGTTTAGAGAGGAGCTTATGAGACCCCTGCTGATCTCACAACGGTTTAGTTACCAGGAGATGTCGGATATACTCCGCAAAGCATTTAATTACCGTGGATTGAAAGACACAAAATTTGAATTTTGTATTTTTTCCGGAGGAGGTTTTAGTTCTTCTATATTTTCAAGCAGCAATGAATTGAAATCGCCTAATTATTTTGCTTCTTTCACGGATACCATTCATAATCTTAGGACGATTTTGCCGCTCATTTCCAATACCATGGAACTCAATGGCACCGAACCTATTGAAACACTTTCCATTGTGGTTCCTGACTACAAAGCGATCGTCATGAAACAAATGCGCTGGATGATTTTTGGCGTAATATTTTTTACGCTGATCATTGTGAGTGCATTTTATGTCACAGTCAGAACTCTGCTGATGCAGAAAAAACTGAGTGAGATTAAAAATGATTTTATCAATAATATGACGCATGAATTTAAAACGCCGCTGGCTACCATTTCCCTGGCCGTCGATGCCATGCGTAACGAGAAAGTAGTGAATGATTATGAAAAATCCGCTTATTTCAGCGGTATCATTAAGGAGGAGAACCGACGAATGAATAAACAGGTAGAGACTATTCTGCAGGCCGCACTGATCGACCGGCAGGAGCTGCAGTTGAAATTGCAACCGCTTCATATTAATGATATCATCCGAAGGGTCATGGAGAATTTCAAACTCCAGTTAGAAGATATTCATGCAAATGTGATTCTGCAACTGGAAGATGGTTATGATGTGGCGCAGGCGGACGAAGTGCATTTTACCAACCTCATTTCCAACCTGATTGACAATGCAATAAAATATTCACGGGAAAAGCCAATGATCCGCATACACACACACCGAAACGGGAGAAATATTTTGATAAAAGTGGAGGATAATGGTATCGGGATGACCAAAGAAACCCAGCGCCGCATATTTGAAAAATTTTATCGTGCACATACAGGTAACGTTCATAATGTGAAAGGATTTGGCCTGGGGCTTAGTTACGTGAAGTCTGTCGTGGATGCCCACAACGGCCGGATCAGGGTGGACAGTACCATTGGTAAGGGAACCACGTTTACTTTAGAAATTCCTCTGATACGTCAGGAAAAAGCCTTGGCGTTGAATGCATAAGAAGCCACGTCGTTCGTTTTTTTTTGCACGATGCTACGGAAGAAATAAACATCCATCACCATAAGAGAGGAATCGGTAGTCATGGTTTAACGCCCACGCATATACGCTTTTCCATTCCTGCCCAATCAGGGCTGCAACCAGCAGCAGCAAAGTAGAATGAGGCTGATGAAAATTTGTAACCAGCCCTTTCACGATTTTAAACTGATAACCGGGAACAATAAATAGTCGCGTTTTTGTAATCAGCTTTTTCCCGGGTTCCTTCCTGATCCATTCCAATAACAAATGAAGAGATTCTCGCAGGGGTAATATCTGTTGTTTGATGATAAGGTATCCATTGCTCCAAATGTAAATCCGCAGGGGAAATGTTCTTATCCAGGCTAATCAGGAATCCAAGCCAGTAAAGTGTTTCCAGTGTTCTCAGTGAAGTTGTGCCAACAGCAATCACAGGTTCATTCATTTTTGAAATGAGTTTTTCAATGTCTGTTGCAGATACTTCAATATATTCTTCGTGCATTTGATGGTCCGATATTTTTTCGGTTTTCACTGGCATGAATGTGCCTGCTCCTACATGTAGTGTGAGATATAACGAGTGTATTCCGTTGTCAAAAAGATCCCGAAGAAGTTTTTCACTGAAATGAAGACCCGCGGTGGGAGCCGCAACAGATCCTGATTCCTTTGCATAAATAGTTTGATACCTTGTGGTATCCGATATTTCCGCAGTCCTTTTCAAATAAGGTGGTAGCGGGATAGAACCCACCTGGTGCAATATGGAGGCAAAAGGTAAATGAGCAGGTGTCCAGGAAAACTCAACTATAAAATCATCTTTTCGTTTATTGATAAATCTGGCTTCCAGAATGGTCCCTCCCATTTTTTTTTGAAGAACCTGTCCACGTTTCCATTTCGAGGCACCTCCGATCAGGCAAATCCATAATACGCGATCCGTCTGTGCCATTGCATGTGTAATATTTTTATACGATTCGTGTGGTTCAAGACAAAAAATTTCGATCAGACCACCGCTAGATTTCTGAAATAATATCCTTGCTTCCAAAACACGACTATTGTTAAAAACGAGGAGAGAGGGGATAGGAAGAAATCCAGGCAGATCCTTATATGATGCATCTTCAATTTTGCCAGCTTTCCAAACCAGTAATTTGGAAGCATCCCTGTGTTCTAAAGGGTACCGGGCTATTTTTTCATCAGGCAAATGGTACGCGAAGTCTGACATTGAAAGACTGTCATAGTATGACCTTGATAATGGCATCTGGCTAGGTTATACACAGCTATTCACACTGATTAACATGTTATACACAGGAAATCTCATTTGTAAAATTAGATTTCGGGTGTTTAAACCTATGCCCGTAGGGCGTCCCAGGGAGAATAGTTTCTGTGGAAAAATTAAAATCTTCTAAAATGTTTTGTAAAGTGGGAAAAAGTGTTATTTTGTGTCAATTATTAAGAACATTGCTTCAAGTCATTATAAATGAATGGTTTTCTAGGGGAATACGAGGTAACGCTCGATGCAAAAGGGCGGTTTCTCCTGCCAGCTTCGCTCAAAAAGCAAACTGGTGAGGAAGCGGGCTCATTTGTAATAAACCGGGGTTTTGAAAAATGTTTGGGTTTGTATCCCATGAAAAGCTGGGAGCCCATTTTTGAACAGATCAGCAAATTGAATGATTTTGACCCGAAGGTAAGGTCATTCCGGAGATATTTTTTGAACGGTGCGACGATGATGGAACTGGATGGCGCAGGGAGGTTGCTGATTCCACAGAACCTTAAGGAATACGCGGGACTGGAAAAAGATATCGTACTGGTCACAGCGGTTAATAAGATAGAAATCTGGGACAAAGTTAAGTACCAACAGTTCTTTGAAACCTTTTCACCGGATGATTTCAGCGGCCTGGCCAATGACGTGATGAATGGCAAACCCGATAATTGAATTATATGAGGGATTCAAATCCCGAATATCATATACCAGTATTGCTTTCAGAAGCGATGGACGGTTTGAAAATCAGGGCGAACGGGGTCTATGTTGACTGCACCTTTGGCGGAGGTGGACATTCAGCAGAGATCCTGTCTCACCTGAGTAAGGAGGGTAAGTTGTTTGGATTTGACCAGGATGCAGACGCGAAAGTGAATAGCCTGCCTGATGAGAGATTTGTTTTTGTTGGGCACAACTTCCGTCACCTGCAAAGATTTCTTCGCCTTCATGGAATTATGGAAGTAGATGGAATCCTGGCCGATCTTGGTGTGAGTAGTCACCAGTTTGACGAACCTACACGTGGTTTTTCGACCCGGTCCGACGCCAGCCTTGATATGCGGATGGACAAAAGACAAGTACTCACTGCGGCTTCCATTCTGAATACTTATGGAGAACAGAAACTGCAGGAAATATTCAGTGTGTATGGGGAAGTTACAAACGCAAAAACACTGGCTAAAACCATCGTGGGCCTGCGGAACAAAACACCCTTTCGCACAGTAAATGGATTCAAGCAGGCAATTGCTGAACTGGTAAAAGGTAATCCCAACAGGTATTTCGCGCAGGTATTCCAGGCTTTACGCATGGAAGTAAATGATGAAACCGGTGCATTACGTGAAATGCTGGAGCAGGCAGTGCCGATACTAAAACCAGGCGGCCGCCTCGTGGTCATAAGCTTTCATTCTCTGGAGGACAGGATTGTAAAGCAGTTTTTCAAAACTGGTCATTTTGAAGAAAAAGACGAGCAGGATCTATTTGGATCGACCCAATTAAAGGTCTTTATACGTCCGGTTACTAAAAAGCCAATCCTTCCTGCCCCAAAAGAACTTAGCCTGAACCCGCGTGCAAGAAGTGCCAAATTAAGAATTGCAGAAAAAATATAGGAAACAGGCCCCGAATATTTTAGAATAACCTGAACCGAAGAATTTAAAATATTTAGTCCGAGAATATGAAAAATTAATCCAGAACTAGGAAATCTCAGTATGATAATCGTACCCTAATTTTTTTATTCATCACACTGGAACAATGAAAGTCTTCGGAAACAAAAAAAACAAGGCAAAGAGCCTCATCCGCTATCAATGGATGGTTCACAACCTGCCTTTTTTTCTTTTCCTCGCTTTCCTTGCAGTGATTTATATATACAACGGTCATTACGCAGACCGGGTAGTGCGTGATATCGGAAAAACGGGCAGGGAACTTCAGGAGCTGCAATACGAATTCAAGAGTCTGAAAAGTGAAGTCATGTTTCGCAGCAAACAAAGTGAACTGGCCAAAGCGGTTGAGCCATTTGGATTAAAACCTTTGTCATCACCTCCACTGGTCCTCAGCGACAGCCAAAACAAATGAAATAATTTTTATCACCCATATCCCCATACCCGGTGGAACTTAGAAGAGATATACTTTGGCGAGTTTACCTGTGTTTTTTGGGAATGGTACTGATATGTGCGGCTGTATTAGGAAGAGTATTTTTTATACAGCACGTGCAGGGAAAATACTGGAGAGCAATGAGTGATAGTCTGCATCAGAAATATGTCGACCTCAGTGCTGAAAGAGGAACGATTTACAGTGAAGATGGAAATATGTTAAGTACCTCGGTTCCCTATTTTAATATTTATATAGATTTCGATGCTGAAGGGCTTCGGGAGAAAAACGGGAAACGTTTCAAAGAAAATCTGGACTCACTCTCTCTATGTCTGGCTAATCTCTTCCGGGACCAGTCTACCGCCGCTTATAAAAGACAATTATTACAAGGTTACAGGGAAGCTGACCGATATTATCTCCTGCATCGCAACCTGCCTTTTGATCAATACAAACAGTTAAGATCATTTCCTTTAGTACGCGAAGGCAGAAATAAAAGCGGGTTTATTATAGATGCCTCCAGTAAAAGATTGAATCCATTCGGATTGCTCGCAAACAGAACCATCGGATTATCGCGTGATAATGCTCAGAACGTAGGATTGGAAAGAACCTATGACAGTCTGCTTCGTGGCGAAAATGGAAGAAGACTGGTCCGTTATCTGAACGCGGGAACTTATATACCGGTGGAAGGATATGAGATTGATCCCGAAAACGGAAAGGATATCTTGACAACGATTGATGTAAATACTCAGGATATAGCAGAGAACGCGCTGCTCTCTATGATGCTGGAAAATGAGTGCGAACACGGGACTTGCATCGTTATGGAAACAGCTACCGGAAAAATCAAAGCCATGGCCAATCTCGGAAGACAGGCTGATGGCAGTTATTGGGAGGATTTAAATTACGCAATACGAGCATCCGAACCAGGATCTACTTTCAAACTTGCAACTCTCTTATCACTTTTGGAAGATCACGAAGTGCGTTTATCCGATCGCCTGAATATCGGGGGTGGCACCTGGAAAATTGGAACACGAACTGTACATGACGCGGAAAAACAGGAAGTGAGTGATGTAACAGTAGAAGAAGCGTTTGAACATAGTTCCAATGTTGGAATGGCCAAGCTCGTTATGGCTCATTACGCACAACACCCACAACAATTTGTTGACCACCTCAAAAAATTAAAACTCAATCAGGTTACCGGTGTTGACCTGGCCGGAGAAACTTCGCCGATCATTAAAGTCCCCTAAATCGAAAACCTGGAGTGCCAGTACCTTACCGTGGATGGCATTCGGATACGAAGTATTAATCAGTCCGCTTCAGACACTTACTCTTTATAATGCAGTCGCGAACAATGGTAAAATGATGAAACCATACCTCGTGAATTCAGTGCAATATGCAGGAGGTATAGACAGGCAGAATCAACCCGTTGTATTGATGGATAAGATCTGCAGCGATGAAACGCTTTCAGAACTGAAGACCTGCCTGGAAGGCGTTTGTACCAGAGGTACCGCAAAATCAGCTTTTAAAAATACATTTTACCCGGTTGCAGGTAAAACCGGAACTGCCCTGGTGGCCAATGGTAATCGGGGCTATGCGGATCATATTTATCAGTCATCATTTGTAGGGTATTTTCCGGCTAACCATCCCCGTTATACGTGTATAGTTGTTATTAAAAATAAGCCCTTCTCAAAAAAATACCTGGGCGCCCTTGTTGCCGGCCCTGTTTTCCGTGAAGTGGCGGATAAGCTCATGAGTATGGATGAACTTTCGCCAGACAGCAACCAGCTTGCTTCCTATACGAACCTGTTGAAAAAAGACAGTTCGGCATATTATTATGCAGGTTCTTCGGATGGGATTAAAAATGTTTTTTATACACTGCAGATCCCTTATTCAGATTCAACACACGATAAAAAATGGGCAGGTGTATACCGTGAAAAAAGCCAGCCTGTCATAAAAGCAAAAGGTGAAGATCAGAAACAGGTTCCTGATGTAAAGGGTATGGGATTGAAAGACGCTTTGTTTTTACTAGAATCGAGAGATATACGTGTGGCTACGAGGGGAACAGGTAAAGTAAAACAACAAAGTATTTTGCCCGGAACTGTCGTATCAAAAAATCAAAAACTTATACTGGATCTTAATTGATGATTCTACAGGAAATTCTATATAAGGTAGCCATTCGTTCCGTTCACGGGAGACTGGATATTGATGTAAAAGATCTCCAGCTGGATTCCACGAAAAGTGACCAGGGGATCTGCTTTCATTGCTGTAAAAGGCACGCATACTGATGGTCATGAGTATATCGAATCGGTTGAATCTGCGTTTCCTTCTGCCATCATTTGCGAACAGATGCCTTCCAGCCTGAGGGATGATATTACATACATTCAGGTAGAAGACAGTGCTGTTGCATCCGGTACTTTTAGCGCACAATTTTTTTGGTCAGCCTTCGGAAAAATTGAAATTGGTTGGAGTAACGGGTACCAATGGGAAAACGACCATAGCAACTTTATTGTATAAATTATTTACTTCCCTGGGATATACCTGTGGCATGTTGAGTACAGTCGAAAATCATATAGGCAATAAAACATTATCCGCAACCCATACTACACCTGATCCGATTTCGCTGAATCACCTCCTTCATGATATGGTAGAGGCCGGCTGCGAATATGTCTTCATGGAAACAAGTTCTCATGCGATTCATCAACACCGGATTGGAGGTTTATTTTATACAGGAGGAATTTTTAGTAACATCACACATGATCATCTCGACTATCATAAAACATTCGATGAGTATATCCGGGTTAAGAAATTATTTTTCGACAGTTTGTCATCCGCGGCTTTTGCCCTGACCAATGTGGATGATAAAAGAGGAGGAGTTATGTTGCAGAATACTACGGCGACCAAATATACTTACAGCTTGAAAACCGCGGCTGATTTTAAAGGTAAAATTCTTGAAAACAATCTGACAGGGCTTGTAATGCTGGTGAATGATCAGGAAGTTCATTTCCGGCTCATTGGTGAATTCAATGCATATAACCTGCTGGCTGTATTTGGTGCGGCAATTTGCCTGGGAGAAGAAAAATCAGAGATACTTCGGAACCTCAGCGTCCTACGCGGAGCAGAAGGCAGATTCGATTACATGATTTCGCCCAAGGAAAAAATAGTAGGCATCGTGGATTATGCACACACACCGGATGCATTGGAAAATGTACTCAGCACCATACGCAAACTTCGTAAGAACGATGAGCGCATCATCACGGTAGTTGGATGTGGCGGAGACAGGGACAAAACCAAACGACCCATCATGGGAGTAGTTGCGTGTAAACTGAGCGACCAGGTGGTATTCACTTCAGACAATCCCAGATCCGAAGATGCCGGAACGATTTTGAAGGATATGGAAGCAGAACTCAATACCGCCGCCAGGAGAAAATTTATTTCGATTATCGACCGAAGGGAAGCCATAAAAACAGCGGTGAGTCTTTCGCATCCTGCAGATATTGTGCTGGTAGCCGGAAAGGGTCATGAAAAATACCAGGAGATAAAGGGAATTAAAAATCCCTTCGACGATAAAGCAGTACTGAGAGAAGTTATTGAAATGATGGATAAGTAGAGTTGGCAGTGGATATGGTAATCAGTTTTAAACCTCCCGATCAACAACATGTTGTATCAACTATTCGATTGGCTTAAACAAACAGGGATTAAAATACCGGGTGGTGCTTTATTTCAATTCATCACATTTCGTGTATTGCTGGCCGTTATCATGTCGCTGGTAATTACTATGTTATTCGGAAGAAGGCTGATCAATTATCTGCGGAACCTTCAGGTAGGTGAAAGTGTGCGTGAACTTGGACTTGAAGGTGAACAACAGAAAAAAGGGACGCCTACGATGGGAGGCATTATCATTATACTTGCCATTCTGATCCCGACGCTGCTGCTCGCCAATCTGAACAAAGCCTACATCCGTCTCATGATCTTCAGTACGCTTTGGATGGGTATGATCGGATTTATAGATGATTATCTAAAGCTGCGTGCCAAAAGAATGGCGCAACGCCAGGGAATACAGTATAAAAAGGGAGATAAGGACGGCCTGGCAGGATGGTTCAAAGTACTTGGCCAGGTAGTACTGGGATTTGTAGTGGCTGCTACCTTGTATTTCAACAATAATACCAAAGTATGGCGTGAATTTGTGGGAGATAATAAACCGACTGATACGATCGGTCTTAAAACGGGTTATTCTGGATGGGAAAGAAAAACTTTTTGTGGAAGCAAGAGAACCCATTACCACTATTCCCTTTGTAAAAAATCATGAATTCAATTATTCTAAACTTTTGCCTTCTGCATTGCGTGGCGCTACCTGGATCCTGTATATCGTGATAGTAATTTTCATTATTACGGCGGTATCGAATGGCGCCAATATTACCGACGGTATTGATGGATTGGCTACAGGTGTAACCGCGGTAATTGGTGTATGTCTTGGAGTATTCGCTTATGCCAGTGGTAATCTGCGTTTTGCCGAATACCTGAATATCATGTATATCCCCAACCTGGGTGAGTTATCCATTTTCATCGGCGCATTGATTGGTGCCTGCTTGGGATTTCTCTGGTACAATGCGTATCCGGCAACTGTTTTTATGGGCGATACCGGAAGCCTGACGCTGGGTGGAATTATTGGTGCACTGGCAGTAATAGTCAGGAAAGAATTATTGATTCCTATTTTCTGCGGAGTGTTCCTGGTAGAAAGTATCAGCGTGGTATTGCAGGTTAGTTATTTCAAATACACAAAGACGAAAATTTGGTGAGGGCAAGCGAATTTTTTTGATGAGCCCGTTGCATCATCATTATCAAAAACTTGGATATAATGAAAGCAAGATAGTTACGAGATTTTGGATTGTAACGATTCTGTGTGTGGTATTTGCGATAGTGACTTTGAAAATAAGATAGTTTGGTAAATGGTGTATGGTAAATGGTGTATCGTGAATGGGTATCTATAAACCATAAACCATAATCCATAAACCAAATCATTGTGGTGCAGTATTTATCTATGCTTTTGAAAAACCCTGATCCGCCCTTTTTTTGGAGAATGGCATAAGGTAGATGGTAGATGGGAAAACCATAAGTCCATTAACCATCCACCCAAATAAGAACTAAGAGTATGTCAAAATTAGTGATCCTGGGTGCCGGTGAAAGCGGCGTGGGAGCGGCCATACTGGCGGCGAAAGAAGGTTACCTGGTATTTGTTTCAGATGCAGGAAAGATTTTGGAAAAATATAAATCAGTTCTGAGAGAAAGAGGAATCGAATATGAAGAAGGAAAACATAGTGAAGAAAGAATACTGGAAGCAGATGAAGTGATGAAGAGTCCGGGCATTCCGGAAAAAAGTTCTTTGGTAATCAAGATAAGAAACAAGGGCATTCCGGTGATCAGTGAGATAGAACTGGCTTATCGTCACAAGGGAGACAGCGCATCGTGGCTATCACAGGAAGTAATGGAAAGACAACAACTACTTCATGGCATACCATATTTGTAAGCATGGTGGCTTGGATTGTGCGATGGTCGGAAATATTGGTATCTCCATGGCAAAACAGGTGGCAGAAGATCCGAAAAAATGGTATATCGCGGAAATCAGCAGTTTTCAGTTGGACGATATTCAGGAATTCAGACCGGACATCGCCATCCTGACAAATATCACGGAGGATCACCTGGACAGATATGAATACAAGTTTGAGAATTATATCAGGAGCAAATTCAGTATTGTAAAAAACCAGACGAAAACCGATTATTTTATTTTTTGTGAAGACGATCCGGTGATTCAGCAGCATATGAAAGAATTTAGTTTTCAATCTAACCCATTACCATATACCATGCAACAGGAACCAAATCAGGGAGGCTTTATAAAGAACGGACAGATGAATCTGCAGGCAGGAAGTGAAACCCTGAAAATGAGTATTTATGATTTTGCCCTGAAAGGAATCCATAACCAGTATAATACACTGGCAGCGGGTCTTGCGGCGATGACGATCGGGATACGAAAGGAAAAGATAAGAGAAGCTGTTCAGAGTTTTGAATCGCTCGAACACAGGATGGAATATGTAAGTACGGTTCGGGGTGTGGAATTTATTAACGACAGCAAGGCTACTAATGTAAATTCTACCTGGTATGCATTGGAGAGCATGCAGAAACCTGTGATCCTGATCCTGGGCGGAATTGATAAAGGAAATGACTATTCACTGATGCGCGATCTGGTAAAAGAAAAAGTAAAAGCCATTGTATGCATGGGCTTGGACAATCGCAAAATTCACGAGGCATTTCAGCATGATGTACCAGTGATCGTCAATACCGGCTCGGCAAGGGAAGCAGTCAAAGAGTAGTTTCCAGCTGGCGGCCAAAGGCGATGTCGTTTTATTAAGTCCGGCATGCGCCAGTTTTGATCTGTTTAAGAATTATGAAGACAGAGGAAATCAATTTAAAGAAGCGGTCAGGGACCTATAACAGTATGGGAGTATGGGAGTATGGGAATTTTAACTAAATAATTAATTAAGAATTGCAGGATAACAGTACGATAGAAATGAGGGCCTTTAAACATCTGGGTACAAGAACCAAAGGTGATAAAGTGATCTGGGCGGTTGTGGTACTGCTGGCACTGATGTCGTTGTTGGCGGTATACAGTTCAACCGGTTTGCTGGCTTATAAAATGTACAAAGGCAATACAGAAATCTATCTGTTTAAACAATTTGCGTTTATTATAACTGGTGTAATGATCATATATTTTGCGCACCAGGTTAACTATATAATCTATGCCCGTGTGGCGAAGATCCTCTTCCTCATTTCCATTCCTCTTTTATTTTATACATTATTTTTTGGGGTGAAGCTGAATGAAGGCAGCCGGTGGATCCGATTACCCATCATAAATATGACTTTCCAAACCTCCGATCTGGCCAAGCTTGCACTCATCATGTACATCAGTCACTTGCTAAGCAGAAAGCAGGATCAGATAAAAGATTTTAAAAAAGGATTTTTGCCAGTGATCCTTCCGGTAGCAGTGGTTTGCATGTTGATCGCACCAGCGAATCTTTCCACTGCTCTGCTCATCGGTGCAACCTGTATGATGCTGATGTTCATCGGAAGGGTCAGCGGCAAACATCTCCTGCTAACCATAGGCATCATTTTGATTCCGGTGTCTATCCTGATCATGGCCGCAGTCATCCGCCATAAAGCTTCAGATCAGTCAACCGTTCCCGCAAGGCGGGATCAACCGTCAGCCCATTCCGGATTGCTTGTTCGTGTGGACACCTGGATAAATCGCGTGGATAATTTCATGTATGGTACAAAAGAAGATAAACAGGATGATAACTATCAGGTGAACCAGGCTAAGATCGCTGTTGCAAACGGAGGATGGATAGGACTGGGACCAGGCAACAGTCGCCAGCGTAATTTTCTTCCACATCCCTATTCTGATTTTATTTATGCAATCATCATCGAGGAATATGGTTTGATTGGCGGCGCCATTATAATGTTTATTTATCTGGTATTTCTTTTCAGAAGCATACGCATTTTTAAAAAATGCCCCTTTGCATTCGGCGCTTTTCTGGCCCTGGGCCTGAGTTTTACACTGATGATTCAGGCGATTGCTAATATGGCAGTGAATGTAAATCTGTTTCCTGTAACCGGAGTTACCCTGCCACTGATTAGCATGGGAGGGAGCTCATTTTTATTTACCTGCCTGGCCATCGGAATTATTTTAAGTGTTGCGAGAAATGCAGAACGCATAGAAGGGGAAGTGGCGGCGAGAGAAACTGGAAAATTGAAGAATTTGAGTAAACGTGTAATCATAGCAGGTGGTGGAACAGGCGGACATATATTCCCGGCTCTGGCAATCGCAAATGCATTGAAAAAAAAGGCAGCCGGATATGGATATTCTTTTTGTGGGCGCAAATGGAAAAATGGAAATGGAAAAAGTTCCGGAAGCGGGCTATCCTATTGAAGGAATTGATATCGCAGGATATAACAGAAGCTCCTTGATAAAAAATATATCGCTTCCCTATAAACTATTGAAAAGTTTTTTGCAGGTGAAAAGAATATTTAAATCATTTAAACCAGAGGCTGCCATTGGGGTGGGGGGGTACAGCAGTTTCCCCGTATTACGATATGCGCAGGCTAAAGGGATACCTACATTTATTCATGAGTCTAATTCATTTGCGGGTAAGTCAAACATGATGCTGGGAAAAAAAGCCACCCTCATTTTTGTGGCGAGCGACGGGATGGAGAAGTTTTTCCCTGCTGACCATCTGCTTCAAACGGGTAACCCGGTGCGCAAATATGTGGTGGCCAACCAGATTTCGAGGGAAGAGGGTCTCCATTTTTTTGGTCTGGATACCAGGTATACGACCGTTTTGATTACCGGGGGAAGTCTGGGTGCCAGATCTATGAATGAAGCGATTGATTCAGGTATTTCGCTCCTGATAAAAAATCAGATACAGCTGATCTGGCAGACAGGCAAATCCTTTTCAGCACAGGCCGCGGCTCATGCTGCAGAATCAAAGATGGTATGGACCGGTGAATTCATTTCCAAAATGGAATATGCATATGCGGCGGCAGATATTGTGGTTTCGCGATCGGGAAGTGTATTGTATGAATTGTGTGTAGTAAAAAAACCGGTGATTTTTATACCCTATCCTCACGCTGCTGAAGATCATCAAACTGTAAATGCTGAGAACCTGGTCAAAAAAAATGCTGCCATTATGATTTCGGATAAGGACGCCCGTGATAAAATGGTGCCGGAAATACTGGCTCTGGCTAAAAATAAACCCGAACAGGAAATATTAAAAAATAATATCGGAAAACTGGCTGTAACAGATGCTGATGAAAGAATTGCCACTCAAATTTTGAAAATACTCAATGGCTGACCTTAAAAATATACATAATATTTATTTCATCGGAATCGGTGGAATCGGAATGAGTGCCCTGGCGCGTTATTTCCGGTTACAGGGTAAAAGAGTGAGCGGGTATGACAGAACTGAAACAGAGCTGACAAAGATTACTGGCAGAGGAAGGAATATCTGTATCATATATTGACGATCCTTCAGCGGTTCCCAAAGATGTTCAGCTGGTAGTAGTATACACCCGCAATTCCAAAAGAGAACATAGGTGCTGGACTTATTACAGGGATCACGGATACGAACTGATGAAAAGAAGTGAAGTGTTGGGATTGATTACCGCAGATTCCTTGAACGTTTGTGTGGCGGGTACTCATGGAAAAACAACCATTAGTACGATGATCGCTCATATCCTGCGCGATAGTGGATTAGGATCCAATGCCTTCCTCGGAGGAATTTCTGTCAATTACAATACGAATTTCTGGAGTCATAAAAACAATATTTGTGTTGTTGAAGCAGATGAATATGACCGGAGTTTTCTGAAACTGCATCCGGATATTGCTGTTATCAGCTCCATGGATCCCGATCACCTGGATATTTACGGAACGGCTGAAGCAGTCAAAGAAGCATTTCTCGCATTTGCCGAAAAAATAAAATCAGGGGGCACACTGGTGCAAAAACATGGATTGCCGATTCCAAAGCCCGTGCGGGACATAGAACAGCTCAGTTATCATCTTACTGATCATAACGCCGACGTATATACGAAAAACCTCCGGATCCGTGCGGGCAATTATGTTTTTGATGTGGAAGGCAGTGAAGGAAAACTGGAAGATGTGGAACTCCGGGTTGGTGGCAGGCATAATGTGGAAAATGCCCTGGCGGCCATCACGGCCTGCAGGAAGCTCGGACTGGATAATGAAAAAATTATTCCTGCCTTTCAAAATTACCGGGGAGTAAAGAGAAGATTTGAATACCATGTGCAGGGTGGAGGCCCCATTTATATAGATGACTATGCGCATCATCCCAAAGAACTGGAGGCCCTGATCAGCGGTGCAAGGGAACTTTTTCCAGACAGAAAGATGCTGGTTATTTTTCAGCCACATTTATTCAGCAGGACCAGGGATTTTGCAGATGGTTTTGCAAATGCACTTGATCAGGCTGATCAGGTGATTTTATTACCTGTCTATCCCGCCCGGGAATTACCCATTGAAGGGATAAGCAGTTCAACCATTATGAATAAAATGGTAAAAGCCGGAGAGACAAATTCTTAGTAAACAGGAAGTCCTGGCATTTGCAGGAAATATTCAGCCGAAAGAAAAGATATTGGTTATCACAGCTGGTGCCGGAGATATTGATGAATTGGTAAAACCACTTACTGAGTTGCTAAAAACAAAATGAATATAAAGAGCCCATTAAAAAAATTTTTACTGTTTTGCTCTGGTGCCTGTTGGGAGGTTCCGGACTGGCCATACTGATTGCAGCGATCAATGCCAAAAACAGCAGTCTGTGCCAGGGTCTGGAAATAGAAATCAATGGAGGAGGCAAAGCTAAGTTTCTGAATAAAAAGGAGATCGTTTCCATGCTCGAAAATGAGGGACTGAAAGATTTATCCAATAAAAAAATTGCATCGTTTGATCTGCTGAGAATGGAAGGAATATTACGGAAAAATAACTGGATCAGGGACGCGCAACTTTATTTTGATAACAATCAGAAATTAAAAATTCGAATACAGGAAAGGCAAGCGGTTGCACGATTTTTCACGGTTTCCGGGAACAGTTATCTGATTGACAGCGGGGGAGTTCAAATGGCGATGGCCGAAAAGACAGCTTTCAGGCTGCCTGTATTCACAGGTTATCCCGCTGAGAAATTCGGACTTAGAAACGTGACAGCACTATGGACCACCAGATCAGGGAACTGGCTATGTTTCTGAATAAAGATCCATTTCTGGTCGAATCAGATTCAGGAAGTGAATATAAGCGCCTCAAAAAATTTCATAATGACGCCATTGATCGGTAATCAGCTGATTATATTTTGGGGACGGAAGTGACTATGAGAATAAATTTCACCGGTTATTTGTTTTTTATAAACAGGTTATATCCCAAACAGGGTTTGAAAAATATACAGGTATCAATCTGGCTTATGCCAATCAGGTAATTGCTATAAGAAAGCAAGGTTTGATTTCAAGGGCGGACTCTATTCAGGCACGAAAAAATGTAATGGAAATGATTCGCATGGCACAAAAAATGGAAACGGATACAGCAAATATCAGGGAGATAAAACCGCTGGAAAAAAATACGGTTACAGAACAAAACCTCCGGAGTTATGATCTTCCCGAAGAAAACGAAGACCAAAACGAAACAGGCAATAAACATCAAAAACAACAATAAATTAAACCAAACCATGAACCAGGAACAACCCATTATTGTAGGACTCGACATAGGCACAACAAAAATCGCCGCTATTGCGGGTCGTAAAAATGAATTCGGCAAGTTGGAGATCCTCGGCTTTGGCCGTGCAAATTCCAACGGCGTAAAACATGGCCAGGTACTTAATATCGATGAGACCATAAAGGCCATCCGAATGGCACTGGATAATTGTTATGCTTCCAATCCGAATCTGAGTATCTCCGAAGTCTATGTTGGCATTGCAGGTCATCATATTAAAAGCCTGCAAACCCGCGGTGACATTGTCAGGCAAACCACAGAGAATGAAATTACCCAGAAGGAAATAGACCAGTTGGTCGCGGATCAATACAAAACATATATTCCGGCAGGAGACCAGATTATCGATGTCATTCCCCAGGAATTTGCGGTTGATAATTTTCAAAATATTATTAGCCCGATTGGATATGGAGGTGTAAAAGTGGGAGCCAACTTCCATATTATCACAGGTGATAAAAATGCAATTAAAAATATCAGTCGCGCTGTAGAGAAAAGCGGATTGCATACCAAGGACCTGGTTTTACAACCACTGGCATCTGCCGCCGCAGTCATGGGACAGGAGGATCTGGAAGCCGGTGTGGCTATAGTTGATATCGGAGGCGGTACAACGGACCTGGCTGTATTTTATGAAGGTATTCTTAAACATACTGCAGTAATTCCTTTCGGGGGAGAAAATATTACAAACGATATTAAAACTGGTTTCGGTGTTTTGAAGACCCAGGCCGAGCAAATGAAGGTTCAGTTTGGATCTGCACTTTCTAATGAAGCAAAGGGAAATGCTTTTATTACGATTCCAGGATTACGTGGAATGCCGGCAAAGGAAATCAGTGTGAAAAATCTGGCCAATATTATTCAGGCCCGCATGAGTGAGATTATGGATTTTGTTTCTTACCACTTAAAACAGGTAGGTCTTGATAATAAAATGTTGAATGGAGGAATTGTTCTGACAGGCGGTGGCGCACAACTTAAAGCACCTGATACAATTAACAGAATACGTTACCGGACTTAAATGCCAGAATCGGTTATCCGAATGAGCACCTGGCATCCGGACAGATTGAAGAACTGGCAAAACCTACTTATTCCACTTGTATCGGATTAATATTGAAAGGGTACAGTGACTATGAACATAACAGGAAGCAATTTGAAATGACCCATGTACAGGTGGAGATTCCAAGCAGCATTGAAAACTCCCGACCATACAAGAGAGGAGGTTGTTATTACGGAAGAAGAGAGACAGGTGAAAAGAGTAACAAACCGGAAAGGAATCAAAGATTTCTGGGGTAAGTTTAAAGACGGAATCATTGACCTGTTTAAAGAAGAAGAAGATCACGCTCTGTAAAATTTCTATACAAACCATTAATTCAATTTTATGATCCAGTTTGATTTACCCAAAGAAAGATCGTCCATAATTAAAGTGATTGGCGTGGGTGGAGGAGGAAGCAATGCTGTCAACCACATGTTTGGCCAGCAATATTGAAGGAGTCAATTTTATTATTTGCAATACAGATGCACAGGCTCTTGCACAAAGTCGCGTTGCGAACAGGATTCAGTTGGTCCCTGCCTGACTCAGGGACTTGGTGCAGGAGCGAATCCTGATATCGGGCGGCAGGCAACGGAAGAGAGCCTGGAGGAAATTAAATCCATCCTGGAAGTAAATACCAAAATGGCTTTCATTACAGCGGGCATGGGTGGGGGAACCGGAACAGGCGGCGCACCTATCATTGCAAAAATTTGTAAAGACCTCGGAATACTTACGGTAGGTATCGTTACAACCCCGTTTTCTTACGAAGGCAAAAAAAGACAATTACATGCAGAAGAAGGAATTCATTTATTACAGGACTATGTTGATACGCTTCTTGTAATCAGCAATGATAAACTGCGACATCAGTTTGGAAATTTGAAAATGAAGGAAGCATTTTCGAGAGCCGATAATGTACTTGCAACGGCTGCAAAATGTATAACAGATGTAATCAATAGTACGGGACAAATAAATGTGGATTTTGCGGATGTATGTACAGTCATGCAAAATGGAGGTGTGGCTATTCTCGGCAGCGCTGCTGCTGCGGGAGAAAACCGGGCACAGCTGGCAATTGAAGAAGCACTGAATTCACCTTTGCTCAATGACAATGATATTCGCGGAGCTAAATGGATACTTATTAATATTAATTCTTCAGAAGGAGATTTTGAATTTACGATGGATGAAGTCGAGATCATTCAGCATCACCTGATCAGTCAGGCTGGTGAAGATACAGACGTGATCCTCGGATTGGGATACGATAATGCATTGGGAGATAAAATTGGAATAACGATTATCGCTACCGGATTTGAATATAAGGATCCATTTAAACGTGAAGAAAAGCCTGCGGCACCGAAAAAAGAAGAAAAAATAGTGATGCCCCTTCAGATGCCTGTTCAGGAAATAGTTAAACCGAAGGAAGTCCCGGTTGTGGATATGCTGACTGAACCCGTTATGGCACTCCGTCAGGAGTTGGAACCCAGAATGGTTGAAATGCCCGTATCGACCGAACAGCAAAGAAAAACCGGACCCGCTGTCGTGATGCCCGCAAGAATGGAAAGCAGAACTACAATGGAACAACCTGTGGATAAAAAGATCGCGCATGAACCAATAGAATGGATATTTTCACAAGAGACCGTTCCCACAACCACTTCGGGTGGATATCTTGCCAGGCCTGCCAATATTTATGACGATGAACCATCAGGATCGGAATCCCTACCTGAAGAACTTCCTTTGAAGGACCAGACGATCTTTACTGCGGCTGTTAAAAATGCGGCTCAGGATGAAAGTCCTTCCGCAGATATGCAACTCGTATTTAAAGATGATATTCCAGCGGCGGATGTGCCTGGGGCCCATCAAACACAATCGGAATCTTTGGCGAATCAGCCTGCAGAGGAGCCTGCTGTGCAGGACGAAGCAGAAGGCCTGAGACGCCGGGCAGCAGAAAGGATCAACAAATTGCGCAATTTGTCGTTCAATATGAATGCTGCGGATCCGAACAATGAGTTTGAAACTGTGCCGGCCTACATCCGCCGAAATCTGGAACTTTACAATACAGTTACCAGCGTAGAGAGTTTTTATAGCCAGTATGAAGTCAAAGCCGATAAAAATAATCAGGGAGAAATCAGTACCATCAATAGTTTTCTGGATGGGAAGAAACCTGATTAAGAATTTAAATATCTTTTGTTTTTAGTTGTTTAATCCCTTCCCGCCTTCAGCGGGAGGGATTTTTTTTAAATAATGTATTATTGCTTCGATGGAAACAGTCATCATTACAGGCGGTACGGGTCTTATCGGCAGGGCACTTTCTTCATTCCTTGTTTCCCGTGGATACCAGGTGATTATTTTTTCCAGAAATCCGGGCACACGCAGAAAATCTTCACCAGGTATTTCTTATGCAGCATGGAATATAGAAAAGCAGGCTATCAATGAGGAAGCATTTCAAAAGGCGAAATATATAATTCACCTGGCGGGAGCAGGTGTTGCAGATAAACACTGGACTTCTGCCAGAAAAAAGGAAATCGTTGAAAGCCGGATTAACAGCAGCGAGCTTCTTATAAAAGCATTGAAAAATATTCCCAATGAAATTGTTTCGGTAGTCAGTGCGTCGGCAATCGGATGGTATAAGCAGAATCTCCCGGGGCCCGCAGTTGAAACAGATCCGCCGGATTCGGGTTTTCTTGGTGAAACCTGCAAGGCCTGGGAGAACTCAATACTGCCGGCGGCTACACTGGGAAAGAGACTGGTCATCCTGCGAACAGGCATCGTGTTAAGTAACGATGGGGGTGCTTTTCCTGAATTTGCAAGGCCAGTCAGATATGGCATTGCGGGCATCCTGGGAAGCGGAAAACAAATCATCAGCTGGATACATATAGAAGATATTTGTCGCCTTTACCTGGAAGCCATGCTAAATACAAACTGGTCCGGTGTTTACAATGCAGTAGCACCGAATCCTGTAAACAACAGGACCTTTATAATGGAACTCGCAAAAAAAATGAAGGGAAGCTTTTTTATTCCGATGCCTGTCCCAAATTTTATTCTCCGGATGATGCTGGGTGAACGAAGTGAAGAAGTCCTGAAAAGCAGCAACATCAGTGCAAATAAATTAAAACAACTGGGTTTTCAATTTATTTATCCTACGATCGATGCTGCTTTCAGGGACCTCATTCAGCACTAATTAATTTTTATTATCATTCTTGATTTTACTTTCCGGTACTTTATTATCGCTGGGAGAGGCAGTATAGAGGGCCGGAGTTACTTTGCTTGTATCTCCCTGATATACCCAGGTAATATCTTTTACGTATTTATTAAAAGCCTTATTGGCATCTTCCACACTAACTTTTTTCATGTCTTCGTTAATTCTTAAGGAACGGCGCCAGTCATTGAATAGAACTTCGTTTGCCGCCAGGGATGCTGCCTGCGCCGAATTGGTTTCCATTTGATAATAAAAAGAAGTTACATATACTGTTTTTGTGTTTTTAACTTCTTCCGTGTTAAATCCTTCTCCATGTGTTTTTGCAAGAAGATTGTCCATGACCCCTATATACTTGTCAGGACTCGTTGTAGTAACCTGAATCATAGTGTAAGGTGATAATCCAGGATTGAAGCGGGTTTGTGGGGCATATGACAAGCCGTTATTAGTTCTCACTTCCAGGAATTGCCGGTTATAAAATATTCTCATGGCAATAACAAATGCATTAAAATCCGCCGTGCCAGGCTGAGGACCACTGGTGATCCCCTGGATATAATTTGTTGCCAATGCTTTTTTCTGATCAGTGAAAGTATTTTTTGAAGGAACATAGCTGTACCGGTTCAATTTTACTTCCTTTCCGGCTGGAATATTTACAGTCAGTTGTTTTACTTTCTGTTCAATTACAGATCGGTCTAGCTCACCCACAATACAATCAGCATCCGTGATTTGGTAAGTATTGATGAATAATATGCTTTGGTTTCAGCAGCCGTTAACTGGCTCACAGTTTCTTCTTCACCAGTTGGAGACTTCGCATAGTCCTTTCCTTTAAAGGCGGTTTCCTTCGCCATTTTTGAAATGGCAAAATCCGGACGAGACGCCTGCGATTTTAATCCGCTGATGGCATCCTGTTTGATCCGGCTGAATTCAGTAGTATCAAAAACAGGAACAGTGATTGCATCAACGTATAGAGGCCATACCTGATCAAGATCGCTTTTAATACAATTGAGTGTAACGGAAGAATAATCCATTCCGGCAGATCCGCCCATTTCTGCGCTTACTTTATCCAGTTTGTCTTTAAAACTGTTTTTACTATCGTTTTTTGTTCCGCATTCTGTGAGAGCAGTAATAGCAAGACTTTCAATACCGGCTTTTTCCGCCGGGTAATTTTGTACACCTCCCTTAAACACCGTAATGATTTCCACAATTTCATTCCCGCTGGGTTGAACAATTACTTTGACCCCATTCACCGTCATGTCATAGGCCGGCTTATTCTGCGATTTCGCAGAAAGGAACAGCGCTGACAGCATTACAGCTCCTGCAAGTTTCTTAATTGAATATTTCATATAAATAATTTAGATTTTTTAGATTTAGAAACCAGGTTTGAAATTTTCAGAGGCATTTAGTTTTTTATTCATGGCGGGATTTATAGTCATTCCGGCTACAAAAGGCTTGCCTGAAATATATGTAGTGACAAACTTTTTAATATCCTCCCGAGTTATTTTTTCACAATTTTTTTCATAATCCGTCATATAGTCCAAACTGCAGCTGCACCAGAAATAAGTAACAGAACTGGCCTGAGCGGAAGGTTTTTCTTTTTCACGAATCGCATTGCGACGTAATATTTCTTTCGCATTTCTCAATTGTTCGTCTGTATAATAGTCTTCGTTGCCCCATTGTTTGATCTGATTCAGAATTTCGTCATTGCATTCTTTTAATTTATTTGGATTAGGCTGAAAGAAAGCTGTAACCGGACCCACATATCTTTCAGTCTGATAATTAGCCGCGGCAAACGATGTAAGTCCCTTATCCACAAGGGCCTGCTGCCATTTGGAAGAATTCATGCCAAGCATCGTAAAAAAAACATCAGCAGCAACAGTAGAGGCAGAGTCATTGCGTGTATCCGGTCCCTGCCATATAAATATTTCTATAGGTGTTTGAGCCAGACTGGATTCCATTCACAAAAAATTCAGTTGATTTAAGTGGTAAAAATTCCGGGATGGGATATTTTGTTATTGGATCAAACCCACTGGACTCCCAGCTGCCGAAAATATTTTTAGCTTTGGCAAAGGCATCTTCATGTTTCACGGCGCCACATATCACCAGGATAGAATTATTGGGGTAATAGTATTTATTTTTAATGATCATCATCTTTTCCGGAGTGGCCGTATTGATCACTTCATGAATACCAATGGCATTTTTACGGGTCGTAAGATCTCCCCATAATTTTCTCTGACAGGCCAAATATAATTGTGGACCCGGATCACTTTCAAGTCGTTGAAACTCTCCGTCAACAACAGGCCTTTCTTTTTTCATATCCTCAGTCCGGTATATAGGAAACCTTATAGCTGCATTCATAAATTTAAGTCCCGCGTTCAGGCTGTCTTTGTCGAAGGTGAAAAAATAATTCACTCTTTCATCTCCGGTTGTACCGTTCCAGATAGCGCCAAGCTCCTGTGTGCGCTTAAGGAATTTTTCCTGATCCGGATAATCCTGATTTGCTTTAAAGAACATATGCTCAAACAAATGGGAAAGACCGTTGTAATTGGAATCTTCTGTAAAGGCTCCATTCTTTACGGCGATTTCAATGGTGGCAAGCGGTACTTTATCATTTTCAATCACCACAACTTCCAGTCCATTTGGTAGTTTTTCCCAGTAATAATGTTCCGGAAGCCTGGGTTGGGCAAAACTGGCTGTTGATAAGAAACCCAAAGTCAGAGCGCAGATAAGTTTTTTCATTAATCGAAATTTTAGTTGATCGAATACTGTTCAGTGAAATCGATGTTCAGAGATCCGATTTCCGGAATCTCCAGCTAATAATAAATATATAAATGATGATATACAGAATAGCTAAAGAAAGGTACAAAGGAACATGTTTTTCCCAAAGTTGGGTGTTGGCATTGCGATATCAATCTGCGAGTAAAAGGCTGAGGAATAGGCCGGTCTGATACTTCTTCCGGTAAATAATCCACCCATGTTACTTTATATTTATTTCGCCCAGATACAACCACGAATTGCTCGATGATCATATAAAGGAAAAATATTCCCATGGCAAGTCCTGCACTTTTTATCAGCATGGCAAAGAAAAGAGCAATCAGAGAATAATCGAGCATTTCAACAAAAAAATAAAAAATGAACCGATATTCCTGCCATCCTGCTTTTGGTTGCGATGGTTTTCGTGTCAGAAATCCAAAATAAAGACAGGTTAAAATAACAATGATTGTCACAAATAACAGTCAGTAAAAAAACCTCAATGATCTTGATATGAATAAATCGTGAACGGCTCCAGCCGTCAATAATATTCTGACGATGCGTCCTGTAGGAATATTCATTTGTAAAAAGTGTAATTATTAATATGGCAGGTATGAAAAGGAGAATCCCTGCATCGTATGGCACAGTCCTCCAGACGTTGGGAAAAGAGAATGGATTGCCGAGCAGATTCTGGCCATTTATTTTAGGGATGTTATTGTCTGTAAAATCATAGATCACATAGTTGAAAGCCGGAATGCATACTATTATAACAGAAATAATATCCAGAAAGTTCTGTAATATTTCAGTTTTAACCATTCGGTCCTCAGTGTATGTAAAAAATTTCGCATGATCAGTTGCTTACATTATTGGTGAGCTCAATGAACGCAGCCTCAAGACTTTTCTTCCGCGGTTGTAAAAAATTCAATACGATGCCCCGTTCAAAACATTGGGTATTGACCCAGGCCGGATCTGGTGAGGGCGAGATAAAATAAACCTGGAAATGATTTCCTGATAAAATCACTTTATCTACCCCGGACATTTGGTCGAGCACATCCCTTAACTTTTCCATATCGGCCGATCCCAACTCCATCCATTCTTCCTGACTCAGAGCCGATTTCACATCACCTGATCTTATTAAAACACCCTGCTGCAGGATCGCGACATGTGTGCAAACTTTTTCAACTTCGGCCAGCAGGTGACTGGCTAATACAATTGTTTTACCATCCGCAGCCAGTTCAATAATGAGTTCCCTGATTTCCGCGATACCCGAAGGATCGAGTCCATTGGTAGGCTCATCAAAAACCAGAACGGATGGATTGCCAATCAGGCAGGCTGCAATGGCCAGCCTTTGTTTCATTCCAAGTGAATAGGTTTGAAATTTCGAATCTTTTCTTTCATAGAGCCTGACCAGTTTCAACACACGTTCTATATCTGAAACCGGTTTTTGTTTAATCGCGGCTGTAATTTCCAGGTTGCGTTGTGCGGAGAGATAATGATAAAAGTTAGGTGTTTCCAGAAGGGTTCCTATTTCCCTTCTTTGTTTTTCTGAAGGTGGATTCCCAAACCAGCTATAACTGCCACCACTCGGCGAAAGCACATCCATCACTACGCCGAGCAGGGTGGTCTTACCACTTCCGTTAGGTCCCAGTATACCGAAAACCGAACCCTCGGGAACGTCGAATGAAACCCCTTTTAACGCCTGTATCCGGCCATAGGATTTACTAATATTTTTTAAGTGAAAGAATTGTCGCCATAGATGGGTGGCTAAATTAGTGAATATAATGGCGCTCACCCCTGACTAAAGTGGAGGGTGTTCTTTTCCGTGATAGATGCTGGAAAAATCTCCAAGAACGGCAAATCCATCTTTTATTCCAACTCAAAGTTTGTGTAGTCGGAGCAGGTCAATATCAGACTGCAAAACCTTTCGGGTATAAGGGTTGATCGTTCCACCGGGTTTTAGTGGTTCGGCAGTCGGATCATATTGAAAAACAGGATCACATATTGTTCCCCGGGGATACATGATGCCTGGCTGGCCCCTACCCCTGATGTCCAGCTTTTCCGGATGATCCAGTCCAATAGTATGGCCATATTCATGAGCGGCCGTCGTGG
This sequence comes from uncultured Bacteroidota bacterium, assembly GCA_963730425.1. Taxonomy (GTDB): domain Bacteria; phylum Bacteroidota; class Bacteroidia; order Chitinophagales; family Chitinophagaceae; genus Puia. Next base: position 446,882 of record CAVSRV010000006.1, read on the forward strand.
AATTATGCAGCAGGTTATCCAGTTTAAAATAGCCTGTGTTACATTTAATTCCATCCACAAATGACACATGCACAGGCGAAAACTCCTCAATTCTAAAATAGTTATTCCTGGGATCTGTATTAAACCAAACAGCTTTCAGGGAGCAGGTTTTTTTCAAAAAATCCCCGGATATTAAATTCCACGGAATAAAAAGTATTTCTAAATAGTCGTCACTCCTGAGGGCTGGTTCCAGTGATTTGCAATGTCGGCAGCTATATTATTTGCAAGTTCCTCCGAAGCGGCATCTCCATAAAAATAAAAATCCGAATGTATACGGATTTTTAATTCGGATTTTAACCATTCGGCTTCACCCATACACAAACTTGATCAAATGATTCATCAATGCAGCAACCCGGCCAGTTTGCTGTCCAGATCTTCTCCACGTAATCCTTTTGCGACTATAATACCGTTTTTATCCAGCAGGTAATTCATAGGAATGCCATTTACTCCATAAAGAGAAACTGCCGCTGCCTTCCAACCCTTTAAATCAGACACCTGGGTCCAGTCGAGTCCATCTTTCTTTATTGCCTTCAGCCAGTCAGACTTTGTATCATCAAGTGAAACACCAAAGATCCCAAATCCTTTATCATGGAATTTATGATATGCTTTAACAACATTTGGATTTTCCAGGCGCAGGGACCGCACCAGCTGGCCCAGAAATCCAGAAGAACGTATTTTCCCTTTAATGAGGACAGTGATACTGGTTTGTCGTTTTCATCGTTGGATGCAAAATCAGGAGCAGGATTGCCAATGGCTGTCAATTTTGTTTTATCAATCAGATCCTGTAGCAGTCTTCCATAAAAACTGAGGCGGACATTGGTATCCAGTTGCGTGAATAAACTATCCAGTTGACCCAGACGGGGGTTGTATGAAAAATTTGTATAAATTTCAAATGCAGCAACCAGGGAACGTGGATGTGATTTTGTAAAATCCATGACCAGCTGTTTTTGTTCCAGGTCAAGTCCATTATACAATTTGTCCAGGCTGTCCATGGCTCTTTATCCTTCTTGCTGCTGGCAGCGTCATATGCTTTATCCACTATAGACATCTGGTCAGTAACAGTTTTACTGAGTTGATTATGAAAATAATTGTATTCTTCCTGAGTTTGAGTACCTGAAATCGAGCGCATAAGGAAGTGAATCTTTTTTTATCAGCATGGAGATTTTCCCATTTTCGAGAAAGAAACGTTTGACCTGATTTACCCAGTGTGATGGTACAGATTTCTGCAGTGTCCGATTTCCCTTTGAAAGTGAAGTATCCATGATCCAAAGCTGCAGAGTCAGTTGTCTTCAGACTGACGATGATTGAGAATATATCGTGCCCGAATCCAATCCTGTCACTTTCCCTATAATGGCATAAGATGAATCTTTTTTTTCAGTTTGTGATTTGGTGGAATCATTTCCATGACAGGCAACTAAAAAAAACAAACTGACAACACGAAATTCCTGATAAAATAGTCTTCATTTTTTTTGAATTAATTTCTAATTGGTCTGCCTGATTTTATTACACTTTGTAATCTTTCCAACGTTTTCTTTTCCCCGCAAAGTGAAAGAAAGGCCTGCCTTTCCAGGTCGAGCAGGTATTGCTCTGAAACTTCTGTCGGCTCACTCAGATCTCCGCCGCACATTACATAAGCCAGTTTTTTCGCGACAAGAACATCATGATCCGTTGCATAATTCCCTCTCCACATCACATTAATGCCAGCATACAATGCTCCGAGTGCGGAACGGCCCAATACTTTAATATCTGTTCTTTGTACTGGCATGGTATATCCATCATGATATAAATCCAGAACGGCATTTTTCGCATCACCAATCCTGCGATCCGGGTTAATGGAAATAAAATCTCTTGATTTTTTCAGAATTCCCAGGTTAAATGCTTCGAATGCAGAAGTGGAAATTTTGGCAGTGGCGATCGTAAAGAAACGATCTTTCAAAGGAATAATTTCAGGTTCCCCATCATGTACTTCATCTGCGGCACGGAGAACAAATTCCTTTGTTCCGCCACCACCGGGAATTAACCCCACTCCAAGTTCAACCAATCCAATATAAGTTTCCGCAGCAGGCACCAATTTGTCTGCATGAAGACTCATTTCGCAAGCACCACCCAGAGTAAGTCCCCTGGGCGCAATCACTACCGGGACGGCAGAATACCTGACGCGCATGGTCGTATTCTGAAATGTTCTGACAGCCATATCAAGTTCTTCAAATTCCTGATCGACTGCCAACATGAATATCATTCCCAAATTTGCGCCGGCAGAAAAGTCAGACGCTTCATTGGCAATTACAAGGCCCTTATATTTTTCTTCTGCCATTCCGATAGAACGCTGTATACCTTCGATTACTTCGCCGCCAATAGTTCCTAGTTTGGTATACCATTCCAAACCCAGCACCTCATCACCAAGATGGTATAAACGTGCCACTGAATTTTTCCAGATGGTCTGGTTTTCGAAATTCCGCATTACGATAAATGCGTGTGCATCGCCTGCGACCACAGAAACATAACTCTTTTTCTCTGGTGAATATGCAAATTTTTCGCCCTTTTCAATTTTATAAAAACTGGTTATACCGGCTGCCAGCATTTCTTTAACCCAGTCTGCGGCCATTTATATCCTGCCGCTGCCATTTTCTTTATTGTTTCTGCCACACCAAATAAGTCCCAGGTCTCAAATGCGCCGATTTCCCATCCGAATCCCGCACGCATGGCGTCATCAACACGATAAATCTCATCACTGATTTCCGGGATACGATGAGATGTATAAGAAAAAATCTCATAATGAAACTGTCGGTAAAAATCACCTGATTTATCTTTGGCCTGAATCAGTATTTTTAATCTTTCTTTCAGGTCATCCACCGGTTTCGCTGCTTCCAGTCCGGCAAAAGATGATCTTTCCCTGGGTTTATACTGAAACGATTTTAAGTCCAGTGTCAATATCTCCCGTTCTCCTTTCTCGTTTTTTGTCTTGGAAAAAAATCCCTGGCCTGACTTGTCGCCCAGCCAGTTATTTGCAACCATTTTATCCAGCCATGCCGGGATGGTAAAAGTATCTCTTGCTTCATCCGTAGGACAGCTTTCATAAATACCATGAGCAACTTTCACAAGCGTATCGATGCCGACAACATCGGCGGTACGGAAAGGTCGCAGATTTGGGACGCCCAATAATGGGACCGGTAAGTGTTTCTATCTGGTCAATATTCAGCTCCAGTTTATCCATGAGCTTGAATATTGCCATGATACTGAAAACTCCCACACGGTTGGCAATAAAAGCAGGACTATCCTTGCATAGTACGGTGGTTTTTCCCAGGTACAGATCGCCATATTCCAAAAGAAAGCGAATCACGTCCGGATCCGTATCGGTAGTCGGAATAATTTCAAGAAGACGCAGGTATCTTGGCGGATTAAAAAAATGAGTTCCGCAAAAATGTTTTTTGAAATCTTCAGATCTGCCTTCATTCATCAGATGAATGGGAATTCCTGAAGTGTTGGAACTTACAAGTGTTCCCGGCTTCCTGTATTTTTCCACTTCATTGAAGATGCTCGTTTTAATATCCAGCCTTTCAACTACTACTTCAATAATCCAGTCGCAGGTCGAAATTTCTTTCATATTGTCAGCGAAGTTTCCTGTCTGGATAAGCTTTACGACCTCGGCAGTATATACGGGAGACGGATTGGATTTAATGGCTGAAGTCAGTGCTTCATTCACAATTCGGTTCTTTACTGACGGACTGATCCAAAGAAAGTTTTTTTGCCTGTTCTGAAGCACTCAATTCTGTTGGCGTGCGGTCAAGCAACAATACCTGTACGCCAATGCCGGCGAAATGACAGGCAATCCTGGAACCCATTACACCGCTACCCAATACGGCCACTTTGCGGATGATTCTTTTCATAATTGAATCAGTTTATATTTCAATTTCTAACCCGGATATGAATCCTGAAAATATTTTTCACCTCACTTCGGATCCTGGAGCAATTAGTTCATTGGGGGCCACGAATACAAGCCTCCCGGTGGAATCTTCTGCCATCAGAATCATGCCATTGCTTTCAATACCTTTCATTTTCCTGGGCGCAAGATTGGCAACTACAACCACCTGTTTACCGAGAATATCCTCTGGCGTGAAATGCAGGGCGATTCCGGAAACAATAATTCTTTTTTCGTATCCCAGGTCTACTTCCAGTTTCAACAGCTTATCAGCTTTTGCTACTTTTTCTGCTGAAAGCACAATGCCTGTTCGCAGTTCGAGTTTCTCAAAATCACCAAATTGAATTTCAGGTTTTTTTTCCGGAACCTGTTGAGCCTCTTCATCAATGGCGGTATGTCGGTTCAGTTGCATTTTGATGCAGTTTTTCCATTTGTTTTTGTATTTCCCCGTCTTCGATTTTTCTGAATAATAATTCCGGTGCGCGCAGGCTATATCCTGTTTTCAAGAGATCTGATTTTACCCGCGTTTTCCCAATCCAATATTCTTTCCACCACTTTCATCATGTGAAGCAATTTTCTGGCAGTGGAAGGAAGAAATGGATTGATCAGGATCGTAAGATTTGCCGTCAATTGTAGGCAGAGATAATAACAATTGTCAATTTTTTCCTGATCCTCGGTTATAGTGATTTCCTTGCCTGCTTTTTTCCAGGGTTCATTGTCCTGAAGATATTTGTTGCCTTTTCTTGCAAGATCAATAACAGCATAAAGTGCGTCCCGGAATTTATATTGCTCCAGCAGGTTTTCAACTTTAATTTTTGTCTGTTCAATCTGACGGATCAGTTCTGTATCGGAATCCGTCTTTAATATTCTCGTGCCATACCGGAACTTTTCCTTTACATAGTTTATGCATCAGCACAAAAGTCCGGTTTACAAAATTTCCGAATATGGATACGAGTTCACTGTTATTCCTGTCCTGGAAATCCTTCCATGTAAAATCATTGTCCTTGGTTTCCGGCGCGTTGGCACATAACACATAACGAAGAACATCTTCACAACCGGGAAAATCTTCCAGGTATTCATGTACCCAAACCGCCCAGTTGCGGCTTGTAGAAACTTTTTCTCCTTCAATATTCAGAAACTCATTGGCGGGTACATTATCGGGCAGAACAAAATGTCCATGTGCCAGCAGCATGGCAGGAAAAATAATACAATGAAATACAATATTGTCTTTGCCGATAAAATGTACCAGTTTGGTGTCTGTTTGCTGCCAGTAGTCAGCCCATTTAGGTGTCAGCTCTTTCGTAGCGGAAATATAACCGATGGGCGCGTCGAACCATACATATAAAACTTTTCCTTCGGCATCGGGCAGCGGAACTTTTATTCCCCAGTTACCGTCCCTTGTCATTGCGCGAGGCTGCAAACCATTATCCAGCCAGCTTTTACATTGTCCGTATACATTATTCTTCCATTCAGTATGTCCGTTAAGGATCCATTCTTTCAGGAATTTTTCATAATGCTGAAGAGGAAAATACCAATGTTTGGTTTTTCTTTTTACAGGAACGGCATCGCTGAGTGTACTCCGCGGATTAATGAGCTGTTCGGGACTCAGCGAAGAACCGCAACGTTCGCACTGATCACCAAAAGCATTGGGGTTTCCGCAGATCGGGCAGGTACCGGTAATATACCGATCAGCCAGAAAAATTTTAGCTTCTTCATCATAAAACTGCTCCGTTTCCTTCTCTTCAAAAATATGATCATCATATAATTTTGTAAAGAAAGCGGAAGCTGTTTCATGATGCACGGGATTGGTTGTGCGTGAGTAGATATCGAAACGAGATAAACATCTGCTCAAAACTTTTTTTGATCAGGGCATGGTATTTATCCACGACCTGTTGCGGTGTTATCCCTTCTTTCATTGCCCTGATGGTAATGGGAACACCGTGTTCATCACTGCCACCAATAAAGAGAATATCTTTTTTCCGGGCTCTCTGATAACGAACATAAATATCTGCAGGGATATAACAGCCCGCAAGATGGCCGATATGAATGGGTCCATTTGCATAAGGAAGAGCGGCAGTAACCAGAATTCGGTTGTATTCTTTCATATTTTGATAGCGGATGCGAATCCGCAAGGATTGCAAAAATACGTTAAACAGGCGTAAAGCTGTAAAGCGCTTGCCTAGCAGGCAGGTCTAAGAGCTCCAAAGCCTAAAACTTTTTATAATTTACATTAGTAAGATCATTAATGCCATTGAACCCAACTGTTAACTTTAATTGATGAAGAGAAAGTCTTTTTTAGGCTCCATGCTTGGCGGCCCCTTACTTGCTGCGGCGTCCTTTCATTCTGATTATGGAACAAGAAAGGAAATTTTGGATGATATACCCTGGCGTATACCGCCCTATCTTAAACCCGGAGATACTATTGGCATCACCTGCCCGGCAGGGTTTATGACCCTTGAAGAAATCCAGCCGGCAGTGCAAATAATAAAAAGCTGGGGATTTAATCTGCGCATAGGTAGGACCGTGGGATCGCGGGATTTTATTTTCGGAGGAACGGATGCAGAAAGACTTGCGGATCTGCAGCAAATGCTCGACGATCCGGTCAGTCCAGGCCATTATGTGTGCAAGGGGTGGTTATGGATGTGTCAGGATCATCGATCAGCTGGACTGGAAGAAATTCGTGGAAAGTCCAAAATGGATTATAGGTTTCAGTGATATTACGGTTATTCATGCTGAACTTAACCATCAGCTTCATATTGCTTCCATTCATTCAAAAATGTGTAATAGTTTTCCTGAGATATCTGAACAGGTTGAAAAAGGACAATGGGAAAGTATTTTATCCATTCAGTCTGCATTAACCGGCAAAAGGATTGAATATCCGGTCATGTACGATCCAGGCAACCGGGTCGGGGTCGGACAGGGAATACTTGCCGGTGGAAATCTTAAAACGATTGAAACCCTGGCTGGTTCTGCATCGGATCTGCGTACCAGACGGGATGATCCTCTTCCTGGAGGATACTGGTGAATACTTATATAGCATTGACCGTATGTTTTATAATCTGAAGCGTACAGGCAAACTTGAAAATCTAAATGGTTTGTTGATTGGAGCATTCCGTGTTAAACCCGATGACCCCGGAGATGAGTTTGGAAAAAGTGTTTACAATATCGTGCTGGAGCAGGTGGCTGCAATACAAATATCCGGTTTGTTTTAATTTTCCGGTTGGACATGTGAAGACTAATTATGCATTGAAATGCGGTGTCATGCATGAATTAAATATCGGTTCGGAACGTGTTAGTTTTAAAGAAATCTCTTGAAGCCGAAAGCTTAAAGCTTAAAGCCTAAAACTAATGTGGAAATGTGAGAGTGTAAAATTGTGGGAGTGAAATTCAATTATGATTCAATTGGTTACTTAATAATATTGATAATTAGAATCTAAACAATCAAAGTTTTAGGCTTTAGGCTTTAAGCTTTAGGCTTTAAAAAGGTTTAACAATGTCAAACACAACCCCTCCTTATTTAAAAAGTGGCGATACCGTTGGAATAGTTTGTCCGGCTGGTTATATGCCTGCTGAAAGAATTTTACCCTGTGTGAATACTTTGAAATCATGGGGCTTCCGGGTTAAGATAGGGAAAACAGTTGGTGGAATTTCTTCCAATTATTTTTCCGGTACCGATGAAGAAAGACTTGAAGATCTCCAGGAAATGCTGGATGATGAAGAAGTCGCTGCGATTTTATTTGGTCGGGGAGGATATGGTCTGAGCAGGATCATTGAAAAGATCAGTTTTAAGAAATTCCGCAAATCACCCAAGTGGATCCTGGGTTATAGTGATATTACTTTATTGCACGCACATATATATGCGAATTACGAAATCGCTACAGGGCATACGGCTATGGCCGGTGCTTTTCAGGATGCCGACCAGGAAGATCCTTACATTCATTCCATCCTTGACCTCCTAACTGGCAGCAAAACTGAAATTTTCCTGCGAACCACATGCTTTTAACAGGAAAGGAGAAGCGGAAGCTGTGCTTATGGGCGGTAATCTTACTTTACTGGCTCATACAGTAGGTGGCCCATCAGATTTTAAAACAAAGAATCTCATTTTATTTATCGAAGATATCGGGGAATACCTGTACAATGTAGACCGGATGTTGTATCAGTTGAAAGGAGCCGGAAAATTTAATAAACCAGCGGCACTCATTATCGGAAGCTTTACAGAAATGAAAGATACTGAAAGACCATTCGGACAGGATGCTTATGAAATTATTCGCGACGCACTTGCAGAATATGAATTTCCTGTATGTTATGGATTTCCAGTCGGTCATGTAAAAGAAAACTATGCCATGAAATGCGGTGTTGAATACAGATTGAAAATCGGTAAAGAAAAAGTTATGCTGGAGGAAATTTAATCGAACACTTTGCGTATCAAAACCGGACATTCCAATCTAAACGAATTATATATATTATTGAATTAGAATAATTTGAATAACTGGCATTCCATTGGCCTGTTGAAGGATCATAAAAACAGTCACCATGCTGGAGAATTATTTTAAGATTGCTTATAGAAATCTAACCAGAAATAAAGCGTTTTCTTTTATAAATATCCTTGGTTTAGCCGTGGGTTTAGCTACCTGTGTGTTGATGATACTTATACATTTTTAGTGAACTGGGATATGATAAGCAGAATAAAAATGCTGATCGCATATTCAGGATTGCATATCAGGCAGTTAAAAAAGTTAATCCTGAAGATAAATCCTGGGCTTCGACTGCTGCACCTATTGCATGGGGACTGAAATCAGACATGCCGGAAGTTGAACAATCAACAAGGTTACTCAAATTTCCTTCATTGGATAAAATGTTGCTGAAATATGAACATGGTAATGAGAAAAAAATATTTTATGAAACCAATGGATACTATGTTGACTCTACATTTTTCCAGATTTTCACTACGACTTTATATTTGGAAATGCTTGACATCTCTTAATGAGCCGAACAGTATTGTAATTTCAGAACAGATATCCCGTAAAATATTTGGAAATGAAAATCCGGTAAATAAATCTATCACTGTTGGATTGCCATATGGCGATTTCAGTTATACAGTTAAAGGAGTATTTGATGATTCAAAAATAAAATCTCATATCCCGCTCATTTTTTTCTTTCCATGAGGAACGGAGACGTGGGTACCTGGGTTGAAATTCAATCGAACTGGGCCACTAATAATATTTTTCATACTTATGTGAAATTAAAAGAAGGAACAAATGCAGGAAATTTTGAAAAAAAACTGCAGGCATTCATCGATCGCAGAGGAGGAAAAGATTTGAAAGAAATGGGAATTCTCAGACAATTGTTTATTCAGCCAGTGACAGATATCTATCTTCATTCCGATTTGGACAATGAAATCGCTCCAAACGGAAATATTACATATCTGTATATTCTTGGAAGCATCGCTTTATTTGTTTTGCTGATAGCCTGTATCAATTTTATGAATCTTTCAACCGCCCGTTCATTAAAACGTGCAAAAGAAGTTGGAGTAAGAAAAGTGCTGGGGGCTGAAAAGAAATCACTTGTATATCAATTCCTGGGAGAATCTACATTAATGAGTTGTCTTGCTTTACTGTTGGCGTTGATAATTGCATATTTAGTATTACCCTTTTTTAACAATCTCACTCAAAAGAATATTACCCTTTTTGATCAGCCGGGTATCTGGATTTGGATTATTTTACTCACAGTAGGAACGGGATTACTGTCTGGAATTTATCCTGCTTTTTATCTTTCTTCATTCAGACCCATTGCCGTTCTAAAAGGAAAATTATTGAATAATTTTTCAGGAGCCGCGATACGAAAGGGTCTGGTTGTATTTCAATTTGTTATTTCAATTTGCCTTATCCTGGGGGTTATTATAATACAAAGGCAATTGCAATTCATGAATGACCAACAGCTTGGTTTTAATAAAAACCAACAGATCATTTTGCCTTTACAGAGTCCGGGCTGCCGTAAAAAATTATGAGGTATTGAAAACTGAGTTATTAAAAAATCCGGGTATAAAGAGCGTTACCAGCGGATCCACTTACCCGGGTATTGCAAGTGTGGATGATATGATTTTTTATGCCGAAGGCAAATCAGTGAAAGATGTGATAGATATTCATCTTGCTAATGTGGATAATGATTATTTCGAAACATTAGGATTGAAACTGGTAGCAGGCAGGGGATTTTCAAAAGAATTTACTGCAGATTCAAATAGTATTGTTCTAAATGAAACTGCTCTTCATGAACTTGGATACCCATTAAAGACAGCTTTGGGAAGGAAAGTATATTTTGATTTTCAGGGGACTCACAATACGATGAATATAGTCGGGGTAGTCAGGAATTTCAATTTTGAAAGCTTATATAATACAATAAAACCATTTGCATTCAATACAATAATGGGAAATAAGCATAGTTATGTAATTGCAAATATTGCAGCAAAAAATTATGCCGGGATCTTACATGAAATGGCAACATCCTGGAACAAGGATCAATCCCGGAATCCCATTTGTATATTCATTTCTTGACAAAGATTTTCAGAAGAATTATGAAAAAGATCAGCGCGCATCCGGAATTGTCTGGAGATTTACTGTGATAGCAATCCTGATCGCCTGCCTTGGATTATTTGGATTATCTGCATTTGCCGCTGAACAGCGATTTAAAGAAATAGGTGTAAGAAAAGTGCTTGGCGCATCTGTAATTAGCATCGTTGGATTATTGTCCAAGGATTTTATCAGAATAGTTTTAGTAGCCATACTGATTGCAACTCCCATCGGATGGTATTTTATGAATAAATGGTTGGAAGGTTTTGCTTACAGGACCCCGGTCAGCTGGTGGATATTTGCAATGACAGGTTTTCTTGCAATCTTAATAGCACTCATTACCGTCAGTTTTCAGGCAATCAGAGCTGCGATCGCCAATCAGATAACCAGCTTACGATCAGAATGACTATTATTAAATCACTAATCTATAATCATTCATAATCCATAACCCATAGTCTCATACTCCCATCACTCTCATAGTTTCTTTAGTACATTCGCGGCTATTAAATTAAGATGAGTCTTATCAGAAAATTTCTTCTTTTTTCACTTGGTGAAAAACGATATCTCCGATTGCTGGCAGGTTCATTTCAAAAATTATATAAATCCGGGCGGCTAGGAATAGATTACCAGGACATATATTTTTTAAAGAACCTGATGCAGAGGGTGACAATTGTATTGACATTGGTGCACACCTGGGATATTTTACTGTTGAATTAAGCCGTTTAGCAGGAAGAAGCGGACATGTTTATGCGATCGAGCCCATGTCAAAATTCTACAATACACTGAAGAGTATAGTATCAAAAAAAAAACTCCCGAATGTTACCCTCTATCAATACGCAATGGGCGGAGATACAGAATTTGTGGAAATGGGAATCCCCAAAGTTAATAATGTGAAGAAGTTTGCATACGCCAGAATCATGCATACCAGCACATTTCTTGAATATGTGGAATCTGAAAAAGTTAAGAATGTATATGGTGATGATCTGTTCCGCGAATTACCCAGGGTGGATTTTATAAAATGTGATGTGGAAGGACTGGAGCTGCCTGTTTTTCAGATCATTTCTTGAGATCATAGATAAACACCGGCCCATTGTATTGTGTGAGTTGGGCGACCCACAGGAAAGAAAACGTTTGCTGGATCTTTTCTCTCCGTTTAATTACAAATTGTTTTATCTGGAAAATAAGAAACTAAAAGCCCTTGCATACGATAGTAAAGTGCATCCGGTTTCGCATAATCATTATTTCATCCCGGAAAGTCGCCTGCAAAATTTGACACACCTGATTTCATAATGTAGAAAGGTGGGATTCCTGCATCTTTACAATTTCACATTTTCCACATTGTGAAAATCAACGTTTTCATAATTTGTTAGGTAATTTAAAATATCGAAGTATCAGTTCTCTCCGATTCGTTTCAGACTCAAATCGGGAAGGGGAGACACAATCAGAGGAAATTTTTCTATCAAGTACATTGGATGGATCCAGTCCGAATCCCCTTTCTTCCGAGAGACTGGCTTCTTTCAACCAGAAATATAATTTCATCACTACTCTTTCGAAGAATGAAATTCGTTATCCTGACTCAGGTATTTTTCCATCACCACGACCTGGAAATCGCCAACAACATTATTTCTCTCAAGCGATTCATACCGGCTGGTAATATTGACTTCCCTGTTTTTTACCAGGTCTTCCACAACTTTCCGGATCATAAGATTTATTCTCGGTTCAATCCTGAAACCAAGTCTGAACTCAACACGGATGATATCATTGGGAATGATATGTGTCACTGAGTATTCGGATATATAAGGTTCATCCAGGGTATCAATATGTACGAACCAGTAAATATCTGCACGCTTTGGTTTTTTATTAAGTATGGAATAAATAATTTTATGCTCAATTTCTTTCGGGTTATTCGCACTCGTCATATACATCAGATGGGTTGCGAATTTTGGAACTGTTCGGTCAGTACTCAGTTCCTGTATCTGCGGAATATAATTTTCGAGCCTCACGAATTCAACATATCGGTTTTTGATTTTACGCGAGCGATACCATACATACATGATCCCGAATAAGGCACCTCCGACAATGTAGGGTTACGAACCCTCCGTGTGGGAATTTTTCCAGATTTGCAAAAAGGAAACTGAATTCTATGATCAGGTATACGGTGAGATACAGATAAATTAATGCCGTTGGAACACGGCGTGATATAAGGTAATTGGAAAATAAGATGGATGTCGCCAGCATACATAAAGTAATGGCTAATCCGTACGCAGCTTCCATATGGGAAGAAGACCGGAAATAAATGGTGATGCCGCAACATCCAATGAACAGAAGAAAATTAATCGCCGGAATATAGAGCTGTCCTTTTTGTTCTGTAGGATAGCTGATCCTGAACTTGGGCCAGAGATTCAACCGCATAGCTTCGCTTATCAATGTAAAGGATCCGCTGATCAGTGCCTGACTCGCGATAATGGCAGCTGCCGTTGCAATCAGGATGCCCGGAATCAGAAACCAGTCCGGCATAATGCTGAAAAAAACACTGTTATGCGCCGTATCAAATACTTTGCCCAGTTGGTTATGCAGAAGCCATGCGCCTTGTCCGAGGTAGTTGAGTACCAGGCAGGTTTTTACGTAAATCCAGGATATGCGGATATTGCTTTTTCCACAATGCCCCAGGTCTGAATAAAGGGCCTCGGCTCCTGTTGTACAAAGGAAAACAGCGCCCAGGATCCAGAATCCTTTTGGATATATAGTCAGTAGTTCGATCGCATAAACCGGACTCAGGGCTTTGAAAATATGAAGATCGTCGAGCAAATGACCCGAACCCAATACAGCCATCATACCAAACCAAAGCAGCATGATGGGTCCGAATAATTTTCCAATGGAATCCGTGCCAAACTGTTGCAGGAAAAAAAGAATCAGCATGATTCCCAGTACAATATAGACAATGGTATCCTGGGGAATATAATTCAGACTGGGTAATTGCCTCAGACCTTCGATGGCTGATGTAACAGAAATAGGCGGCGTAATCATGCCGTCTGCAAGTAATGCGGCGCCTCCGATCATGGCTGGTAATACAAGCCAGCGACGCTGTCTGCGAACAAGAGCATAAAGTGAAAAAATTCCACCTTCTCCTTTATTATCAGCATTCAGGGTAAGCCATACATATTTAATTGTAGTCTGAAGAGTAAGGGTCCAGATAATACAGGAAAGGCTTCCAATAATTAATAATTCGCTGATAACGCGGCCATTTATAATGGCGTTGAGTACATAGAGCGGAGAAGTTCCGATGTCTCCGTAAATAATACCTAAAGCAATAACCAGGTTGCCTACTGTAACCTTGTCAATTTGTTTGCTCACTACAGTGCATGTTAAGATGGTTCCAAAGCGGGCTGGGATTATTTATATGGCAAACAATGGCATTTGTGAAAAAGCAATCGGCACAAAGATATAGGGAATAGGATGAAATTAACAGATTCTAAAGGAGATTTGAGTAACTTGTCTTTTGTACCAATCCCTATAAGTGGTTTATTATGAATTTAAGAATACTTGGCCTGCTGCTATTCCTACCCATCTTCATACAGGCCCAGCACATTGTTTATATCAGAACCAGAAGATGACGATACACGTAAAACAGATTTTGAAATCATTGGCCGGGTTTCCGGGAATATTCTGATTTTTAAGAATAACCGCACTACAAGCATCATTTCGATTTACAATACGGAAATGAAACTGATCCAAAGAGTTACGCTTCCTTTTATTCCGGAAAAGTATACCAATGTTGAATTTGTTCAATATCCCGACTTCTTCTATTTGTTATGTGAATACCAGAAAAAGAATATCGTTCACCTGACAGCTTATAAAATGGATGGTCAGGCACAGGAAATGGGCGAACCTGTTGAAATGGATACTACCCAGGTAAGCGGCTCGAATAATGGTAAGATTTATACCAATATTAGTAAGCGAGGATAAGCAGTGGCTGATGGCACTTAAAGATCAATACTAAAAATCCGAAAACTTATACTTTCACATCTTTTCTGTTCAATAAAACCCTTGCATTACAGGACCGGCACCGTATCTCCATGCTGGTGCAGGATCATGCCGACATGTTTACAAATTTTGAGCTGGACAATCAGGGTCAGTTAGTTTTTACCCGATTTGCAAGAACCGGAAGTGGCGAATATCTGACCCATGTTTCATTTGTTATAAAGGGACCGGATGCCGATACTTTTGCAATTCGGGATATCGGAGCCAGCGACCGAATCCTGGATGAATTAAAACTCAAAGTTGACAATTACAACAACCGATACCTGCTTTCGGCATTCTATTATACACAAAGAAGAGGGAAATATCGAAGGACTTTATACTGTGATCTGGGATAAGACATGCCGATTCCAAATTAAAGGAATCCATAACCATTTTTAATGAAGATTTGCGGACGCTCGCAAAAAGCTCCGAATCAAATATGAAGATGGCGTTCAACGATTATTTTATGAAGAAAATTGTGCCCAAGAAAGATGGGGGATACATTATAATTAGCAGAGTCAGAATTTACAACCAGTCGCGGATCTGCTTTTAGCCGGTCAGATTATTTGTATGGACCGATGAGTCCCATAGATTATTATTCTCCTTATTATAATCCATATTCACCTTATAACCGGTACGGAATGGGAACAGTCAACAGGTACAATGCAGAAAGTATTCATGGTGCTTTCATTCGACAAGAACAATAATATGGAATGGAGTAATGTGATTCCCAAGAGTCAGTTTGATGATGAAAGTTCGGCCCTGATCTCATATCAAACCATGAATACCGGTGGGGAATTACATTTTTTATATAATCAGGTTGACAAAAGAACTATGCTGCTTATGGATCAAAGTATATCTGCTGATGGGAAAATAACCAGGTTCCTACTTTTCATAACCTGGATAAGGGATATACATTTATGCCCCGCATAGGAAAACAGGTATCGAGTAATCAAATTGTAATACCTTGCCAGTACAGGAATTATCTTTGCTTTGCAAAAATAGATTTTTAAAACCCCTCAGGTGATCGGTATTTTCAAACAAAAAGCATCCACCAATGCTTTGATACTCTTCGTATATGCTTTTGTACTGAAGTTCTCACTTTTCCTGCATCCCTTTCTTCCGGTTTTACATGCGGAAGACAACTATTTATATCGATTTGTTTTAACAATTCTCAGTTCCATTTTTGGCCACGCGCCTCTTCCATATTCGATACTAAGTTTTATAATTTTGTTTGTCACAGGCAACCCTGCTCAACAGTATTTGCAATTACCATAAGATGCTTCCCCATGCCAATTACCTGCCGGGAATGTGTTATATCCTGGTGACTTCCTTATTGCCTGACTGGGGTCATTTCTCAGCTCCGCTCCTGGTAAATTCGATCATGATCTGGTGCTGGTACCGGATGGTTGCTTTGTATAACAGTCCCTCACCCGATAGCTTCGATATTTCAATATCGGCGTTTTCCTGGGATCTTGCGACCCTGCTTTATATTCCGGCAATTGCATTTTTGGTGCTTTTGTTTTTTGCATTGCTTATAATGCGCCCATTCAGAATTCAGGAATGGTTCGTTGGCTTTATTGGATTTACTTCTCCTTATTATTTCCTTATACTGATTCTGTACTTTGTCCATCAGTTACATTGGAAAAACCTGGTTCCGCATATTAGTTTCACATTTCCCGGCGTTCCCTGGTTCTGTTTGGATCGTTGCAGCTATGAGCCTGCTGGTGATTCCATTTATAATCGGTGGAATTTTTGTTCAGAATAACCTGAATAAAATGCTTATTCAGGTGAGGAAAAGCTGGAGCCTCCTGCTTGCCTTTCTGGTAACGGCCGTCTTCGTAATTATTATTAATAAAGCAGGCTCATACGAAAACTGGATCGTGACGGCTATGCCTTTTGCCGTTTTTCATTCCGCAGCATATTATTATCCGCAGAATAAGTTTTTGCAGGACTCCTTCACTGGCTTTGTTTTAGTGTAGCCATTGTCATTAACTATTTTGTTTAAACGTAATTAGGTTATGGGTTATGAGTTATGGATTATGAGTTATCAATAAACTCATCTTTATCACGAATCTGCATATCCCATGATCTCATATCTCATATCCCATATCCCATATCTCATAACCCATAACTGATAACCCAAAAGGAGTTTAAGCTTTAGGCTTAATGAATTATCTTTGCAGTTCAAACTCTCCAAATGAAATTTGGTGTTATCGTATTTCCGGGTTCCAATTGTGACAGGGATATGCAATTTGCTCTACAGGAAGAACTGGGTTATGAGGTGATCATGTTATGGCACAAGGATACAGATCTTTCCATGTTTTCCACACAGGATTGCATTGTTCTTCCAGGAGGTTTTTCTTATGGAGATTATCTGCGCTGTGGTGCTATTGCCAGGTTTAGTCCGCTGATGCAACCGCTGATTCGTTTTGCTGAAAAAGGAGGTATGGTGCTGGGTGTTTGTAACGGCTTCCAGATATTATGCGAATCCCATCTGCTGCCGGGCGTTTTATTAAGAAATGCCAATCAGCAGTTTATCGGGAAAAACATTTACATGAAAACAGAAAATGGAGAGGCCCTGAAAATACCCATTGCTCACGGTGAGGGAAGATATTATGCGGATGATAAATTGTTGGATGAAATGGAAGCGGGCGGTCAGGTGATTTGGAAATATTGCGATGCAGAAGGAAATATAACACCGGAATCAAATCCGAACGGAAGTACACGAAGCATCGCCGGAATCTGCAATAAAGAACGAAATGTTTTTGGTTTGATGCCACATCCGGAAAGGGCCGTTTCAGAAACTCTCGGAAATACAGATGGCCGTAAATTGTTTCAACAGATCTTTAACAGCAGGAACCTTCATTCGGTAAACAGGCAATCTGCTTTGGCATTACCTTAGGTTATATAACGGCTATGTACAAAAGGTCTGGATTATTTTTCTCCTCATATTCATATTTTTATTTAAGGGCAATAGCCAGGATAGTACCGCAGTCAAATGGCAGACTCATACTGAAAAAACTGAAAGCGGAGAATACCATATTATTTTTGATGCGCAGGTCAAACCGGGATGGCATTTATACGGACCAAACCAGGACCTGAGTGGTACACCATCTATCGAACTGAACTTTGCCGACAGTTCTTTCTCTTTGAATCCTCCATTTATTACAGAAGGCAAATCTGAAAAACGGCCGGTTGCCCTGTTCGATAATGCATCATTTTATTTTGTATTCGGGTCAGGCCAAATTTTCCGTTCCCGTCCGGATAAAAGGAATTGTACCATCACGTATTTTCGGATCCCTTAATTATTTCTACGGCAAAGAAGATTCTTTTTATTCCGGGAATTTTGCATTCAATTCTGCACTGGAGGGAGGAGTGAATACAGTTTCCCGAATACGGATCAACAGCTTTGATCTGAAACATCCTGTGAGTCCTTGTGGTGATTCAGGTACAGCAGGTAAAGGATTGGTTAGTATATTCCTTTTAGGTTTGTTGGGTGGCTTCATTGCTCTCCTGACCCCGTGTGTATTTCCATTAATACCCCTTACAGTTTCTTTCTTTACTAAAAGCAGCAGCTCAGGGAAGGCACATGCTTTATTATATGGGTTTTTTATTTTCCTGATATACGTTTTACTCAGTCTGCCTTTCTATCTCCTGGATCACGTCAATCCGGAGATATTAAATACGATTTCTACCAGTATATGGCTCAACCTTCTCTTTTTTGTCATTTTCGTAGTGTTCGCCGATTTCTTTTTTTGGATACTTTGAAATCACCCTGCCGGGAAGTGTTGCGAATTCTGTAAATAATAAATCGGGGGGTACCAGTTTATTGGGAATATTTTTTATGGCCCTGACACTGGCCATTGTTTCTTTTTCATGTACTGGTCCCATCCTTGGTTCCCTGCTTGTTGGCGCACTATCCAATAATGGCGGGGCGGTACAGCTCAGCGTTGGTATGGGCGGTTTCGGCCTTGGTCTTGCTCTTCCCTTTGCTGTTTTTGCTTTGTTTCCCCGGATGGCTTGGGAATCTTCCAAAATCCGGTGGCTGGCTTGGTTCGGTAAAAGTAGTTTTAGGATTCCTGGAGCTGGCGATGGCCATAAAATTTCTTTCAAATGCCGACCTGGTAGAACAATGGGGTATCGTTAAACGTGAAATATTTATAGGAGTCTGGGTGATTATCGGCGTTCTGATTACGCTATACCTGATGGGTAAAATCAGGTTTCCTCATGACAGTCCTGTTGAAAAATTCAGTGGCTCCAGAGTCGGATTTCTTGTCTTTTTTATCATAGCTACTATTTACCTTATTCCAGGCCTAACCAACACGAAGGCAGCAAATCTGACCCTGATCAGCGGTTTTCCCCCGCCTCTGTGTTATTCGGTTTATAAAAATCCGGTTAATTGCGCGAAAGGGGTCGAACCCCTGAGAGACTATGAACAGGCCATTAATCTGGCAAAGAAATTGAACAAACCTTTATTAATTGATTTTACGGGATGGGCCTGTGTGAACTGCCGAAGGATGGAGGAAAATGTCTGGACAGATCCCGAAGTGAGAAGGAGGATGCTTGATTCTTTTATAGTCGTTTCTTTATATGTGGATGAACGTCGCCTCCTTCCCGCCGCGTCTCAGACGGTTTATTCTACCCGGGACGGGGCACAGAAGAACATTATCACAGTAGGCGACAAATGGGCTACTTTCCAGTCGGAGAATTTTAATGCGGTTTCTCAGCCTCAGTATGCATTGATCAGCCCGGATGAAAAAGTCCTGACCTATACTAAGGGCTATACTCCTAAGGCTCAGGATTTTACACAATGGCTGGATTGTGGACTGGCTGCATTTCATAAATAAGGCGATCCAGACCTGAAAAAGAGTGCATTTGTTGGTACATCGTTGGTATATCGTTGGGATATTGTTGGGACAGGTCTGCGAAGAAATATCCTTCAATCTACCCAGATGCTTTGAACGGATATCCAGCATAATGATACTAAAGGGAGAAGGCTGCCTTTCGGGGGCAGCCTTCTTCTTTTAATAGTGTAAAATTCAGTTAGAGGGCGATCCTTTTTTCAACCATCATTTTACGAAGATTGATCAAACCGTAACGCATACGACCAAGAGCCGTATTGATACTGCAGTTTGTCAGTGAAGCTATCTCCTTAAAACTCAGGTCGGCATAGTGCCTTAGGATGATAACTTCACGCTGATCCTCAGGAAGAAGGTCAAGCATCCGCCTTACACGGTCGTGGCTTTGCCTTTTCATGATTTTAACGTCAGCTCCGTCTTCTGTAAAATTGATGACTTCGAAAATGTCCCTGTCATCGCTAGTCTTGATGGCCGGGGTTCTTTTAACCTTGCGGAAATGGTCCACGCAAAGGTTGTGTGCAATGCGCATTGCCCAGGGAAGGAACTTGCCTTCTTCTGTATACCGGCCACCACGGATGGTGTCGATAATTTTAATCAGAACATCCTGGAAAATGTCCTCCGCAAGATACTTGTCCTTGACGAGGAAGAGAATGGAAGTGTACAGCTTGTCCTTGTGGCGGATTACGAGGGCTTCAAGAGCCTGTAAATCGCCGTCGCGAAATGAATGGATTAATTCGTGATCGGTTTTCGTACGTAGCGAATTCATAAACTTCTACGGTTTTTAAAGGTGATAGGATATATGTTGGATTTTTGAACGCTTGGCTTTTCTGTGTAGAAGTGCTTACTCTATAAAAATATTTTATTGTGTTACTAAATGTTAATCAGTGTTTAAAGATATACAATTTTTGGAAAAAACAACATTTTGGGAAAATAATTTGTTCTAACTGTTCCGACCGTAGTTTCCACATTTGGGAAACGATATTCTAATTCTTTCACTTCCAATATATTTGCCATTCCAATTTATGTCAACTACCATAAAGGACAAGAAGACTTCTTCCAAACCTATCCTCCATTCTCCCCTGGATTCGATCCAAATTAAAGGGGCAAGGGTGCATAATCTGAAGAATATTTCAGTTGACTTTCCACGCAATAAATTTATTGTTGTGACCGGTGTATCAGGTTCAGGAAAATCTTCGTTGACGATCGATACGCTATTTGCGGAGGGTCAGCGCCGTTATGCTGAGAGCCTTAGCGCATATGCCCGCCAGTTCATGGCCCGAATGGACAAACCTGATGTGGATTATATTAAAGGACTTTGTCCGGCAATTGCCATCGAACAAAAAGTGACTACCCGTACTCCCCGGTCTACGGTGGGTAGCATGACCGAACTCTACGATTACCTTCGGTTGCTTTTTGCCCGGGTAGGTATTACATATTCCCCCATTTCTGGCAGGGAGGTAAAAAAGCATGATGTACAGGATGTAATAAGAGCCATGCAACAGAGTTGCAGGTGACAAGGTCCTGATCCTGGTTCCCTTCAGACAACATACCAAACAGGAATACGGTCGAAGAACTCAATATACTTCTGCAGAAAGGATTTAGCCGCCTATATGTAAACAAAGAGACTGTCCGGATTGAAGAACTTCTTGGCAGAACAGGCGGATACCGGGAAAGCGAAAAAACTGGATACCAAGGTTACCTAAAAACAATACGTTTCCTCCTGATTGACAGGATCATTGTAAAGGATTTTGATGAAGACGACCAGCACCGTCTGGCTGATTCAATCGGCACTGCATTTTATGAAGGGGAGGGACAGATGCAACTCGAAATAAATGGTGACGAAAGATTGTCTTTCACCAACAGATTTGAAATGGATGGTATGACGATTTGAAGAACCTGTTCCTAATCTTATTTTCATTCAATAATCCTTATGGTGCCTGCCCTACTTGTGAGGGATTCGGTCAGGTACTCGGTATTGATGCCGATCTGGTAATTCCTGATAAAAGACTAAGTCTGTTCGAAGGTGCCGTTGCGCCCTGGAAAGGAGAAAAGCTAAGCGCCTGGAGAGATCATTTTATAAGGACCTCCAAGAAATATGATTTCCCGATTCATAAACCCATCATTGATCTGACAAAAGCACAATATCAATTACTTGGGAAGGAAATAAGGAAGTGAACGGGATTGAATGATTTTTTTAAAGAAGTTGAAAAGAATTTATATAAGGTTCAATACCGCGTTTTATTATCCCGATACCGTGGTCGCACCAGTTTGCCCGGATTGCAAAGGTTACCGTTTGAGGCCAGAAGCATTATATGTTAAAATTGGCGGCTAGCATATTGGGAGAACTCTGTGAAATGCCAGTCGGCAAATTAAAGAATGGTTTAATAAGCTTACATTTGTCAGATTTTCAGCAGCAGGTAGCAAAGCGAATATTAATTGAAATACATAACCGCCTGAAAACTTTACTGGATGTGGGTCTCGGATATCTGACCCTGAACCGGCTGGCCAATTCGCTCAGCGGTGGGGAAAGCCAGCGAATACAGCTAACACGTTCCCTGGGCAGTAATCTCACAAATTCATTATATATTTTGGATGAACCTTCCATCGGTCTTCATGCAAGAGATACCCGCCGGTTGATTGGTGTATTAAAGGAATTGCGTGACCTGGGCAATACGGTGGTGGTCGTAGAACATGATGAAATGATGATGCGGGAAGCAGATTATATTATTGATATGGGTCCATTGGCAAGTCATCTCGGAGGAGAAGTAGTGGCTGCAGGTAATTATGATGCAATTATAAAAAATGAAAACAGTCTTACCGGAAAATATCTGCGTGGGGATTTAAAAATAGAACCCCCCGATCATCTAAGGAAAGCCAAGACATTTTATTATATGTCAATGGTGCGCGGCAACATAACCTGAAAGATATTACGGTTGCCTTTCCGTTAAAAGTTCTTTGTGTTGTAAGCGGCGTAAGCGGAAGTGGAAAAACTACGCTCGTAAAGCAAATTCTCTATCCTGCATTGCAAAAAATGAAAGGAGAATTTGCCGACAAGGTGGGCATGCATATGTCCATAACAGGCGATGTGGATTCCATCAGCCAGATTGAAATGGTGGACCAGAATCCGATCGGGAAATCTTCCCGGAGCAATCCGGTAACCTATGTAAAAGCATATGACGAGATCAGGGAATTATTTTCGAAACAGCCATTGAGTAAACTGCGTGGTTTTCAACCCAAACATTTTTCTTTTAATGTGGATGGGGGCCGGTGCGATACCTGCAAGGGAGAGGGTGAACAGGTGGTTGAAATGCAGTTCCTGGCCGATGTGCACCTGACCTGTGAAGTTTGCGGCGGGAAACGATTTAAAGATGAAGTGCTTGATGTACAATACAGGAATAAAAATATCCATGATATTTTGGAAATGAGTGTGGACGATGCTCTTGAATTTTTTAAGGATGAGAAGGAAATTCTGCAAAAATTAAAACCGCTGAACAGTGTGGGACTTGGATATATCAAACTGGGACAGTCTTCGGATACATTATCAGGTGGAGAAGCGCAGCGTGTAAAACTGGCTTCATTCCTTGGCAAGGGAAGGAGCCTGGGTCATATTCTTTTTATTTTTGATGAACCTACAACGGGACTTCATTTTCATGATATAAAAAAACTTCTCAGTTCTTTCAATGCACTGATTGAACAGGGTCATTCCGTGCTTGTTGTGGAGCATAATACGGATGTGATCAATTCTGCGGACTGGGTCATTGACCTGGGTCCTGGTGCCGGAGATGCGGGAGGAAACCTGGTCTACGAGGGCATTCCGGCAGGATTGAAAAAAGTGAAGGAGAGTTTTACGGGAAAGTATTTATAGTGTGAGAGTGTGAGAGTGTGAGAGTGTGAGAATTCGATCTGTACTCTCACACTCTCACACTCTCACACTCTCACACTTTCTTATCTCAGTCTGTCGAGGCTCTTAACGAGTTTCTGATCTTTGTAAATACCACGAGCGGCGAGAAAAAACAAAATCGGAATCGCAAAAACGAATATTGAAGTAATGGTATGACTTCCCTGATTTTCGACGAAACGGTGGATTTCTTTAAGGTAAAGGAAAATATTGCCGACAGGATAACAGAATCCCGAGGATGGCGAGGCGGCCCTGAAGTTTCCTGTTTTTATAAAGAAAAATATCAATCGCTGCTACACAAACCAGTACGACCGTGATGATAAGTATCCAGATATTAAAGCTGGCAGTCAGGTATTGAAAATTAGCTGGATGTTCCGTTGTCTCAATATTTCCGCTATAGAAAGAATATTTGATGGAGAGGATGCCGCAGATGGCTGCAAGCAGGAGCCAGACGGATTGCATTCTTTGTAGCATAATTTTATTTTTAAGCGTTAAGCGTAAAACGTATTCACCATTCCGGATACAGTGGAAATGCCTTCATATGGGTATTTATTTTTTTCCTGATTTCTGCGAGTATGGTTTCATCTTCCGCATGTCTGATTGCTTCATCAATAAAATCCACCAGTACGCTCATATCAGCAGCTTTCATACCCCGGGTTGTGATAGCAGGTACGCCAACACGGATTCCTGAAGTAATAAATGCACTTTTATCATCGAATGGAACCATATTTTTATTTACAGTGATATCAGCTTTGCCTAAAGCAATCTCGGCTTTTTTCCCACTGATGTTTTTATTTCTCAGATCAATCAGCAGCAAATGATTATCGGTTCCCCCTGAAACAATATCATATCCTTTTTTTGTGAAGCACTCACTCATGGCCTGCGCATTCACGATGATTTGTTTTGCATATTCGGTAAATTCATCTGTCAGAATTTCTCCGAAGGCAATAGCTTTTGCGGCAATCACATGTTCAAGCGGGCCTCCCTGGATACCTGGAAATACCGCCATGTCCATCAGGTTACTCATGGGGCGGATATTACCTTTATTATCTTTTAATCCGAATGGATTGTCAAAATCCTTTCTTCATCATGATGATGCCACCGCGGGGACCGCGTAGCGTTTTATGGGTGGTAGATGTTACAAAATGACAATATTCAAAAGGCGAACTTAATCAATTGTTTTGCGATGAGCCCGGCAGGATGAGCCATATCACACATCACCAGTGCGCCAATCTTATCTGCTATCTGTCGGATTCTGCGGATAGTCCCAGTCACGACTATAGGCTGAAGCGCCGCATATGATCATCTTCGGTTTTTCTGCCACTGCAACTTTTTCCATGCTCTCATAATCCACCCGGCCGTCTTCTTTCTTCACACCATAAAAATGGGGCTGATATAGCTTACCGGAAAAATTCACAGCAGATCCATGAGTGAGATGACCTCCCATACTCAGATCGAGACCGAGTATCTTATCACCGGGCTGAAGTACTGCAAGCAAACTGCTGCATTGGCCTGTGCGCCACTATGCGGTTGCACATTAGCATAATCACAGTCGAATATTTTTTTCAGGCGGTCAATGGCCAGTTGTTCGGTCTGGTCCACAATTTCACATCCGCCATAATAACGACGTCCGGGATAACCTTCTGCATATTTATTGGTCATCACATTTCCCATAGCCTGCATCACCTGAATGGATGTAAAATTCTCTGAGGCAATCAGTTCAATGCCATGTCTTTGGCGTTCAAGTTCTTTTTGAATGAGGTCGAAAACAATCTGGTCTCTTTGCATGGCGCAAAAATAGGCCAACTATGAATAAAAGATTCAAGCGGTCCGGATTTGATAAAAGAATTATCGGGAATGGAAAGGATGTTATTGATTCTGGAAACCAGATTTTCCAGATCTATATCGGAGCGGTTGGAAAAAATGCTGATGGAGTATTCCAGAGAAGGAATCATAAAAACGACCGTCCTGAATCCTCCATTAAAACCCGTATGGTAAATAATTTCCGGCGATTTTTCGGATTGGTTGTTGAATGAACCATCCGCATCCATACCATAATCCTGCATGGCGTTCGACAGGTGTGTGTCCTTTCCAGGAATAACGGATCATATTCGTATTGGAAAATTTTCCGTATTCGATAGCCTCACACCATTTTAAATAGTTATTCATGGAAATATATATTCCACCGTCTGCTTCAGTTGAAAAGAAAATAGATTCTTCGGCATCGGAGCGTGTATAATTTCCATTTTTATGCGGGTTCATAACCAATAACCCGATTTGGAATTTGCTGGTTGATCTGGAATACAGTGGCATTCCTGGATCCCCAGTGGCCAGAATATCTCTTGCTGAAGAAAGGCGGCATACGAAATGCCACTGAGTTTTTCTATCAGCATGCCGAGCAGGCAATAAGCTGTATTACTATAACGATAATGTGTACCCGAAATAAAATATAGTGAATCCGCACTTTGCAATGCTGCCAGCACGTCATTGTCTGTGGCATGTTTTACTTTATTTGTATCGGTAAAATGATAATGGTCAGGTATTCCGGATGAATGGCTTAGCAGCTGACTGATCCGGATCCCTGACGAGCGGGTCTGGCAGTATTAAAAAATTTACCAATGCTATCAGTTAGAGAAAATTTCCCCTTATAACAGAGATCAAGTAGTGCATATGCAGTAAACTGTTTGGTGAGTGATCCGATATTAAAATTATCATCTGCGGTAACAGGTCTTTTGAGTATCCAGATCTGCCAAGTCCATAACTCTTTTTAAAAATTATCTGATGATGCTGTTCGATCGCAATCACTGCGCCCGGCGCGTCATGGTTGATACAAGTGACTTCATCAGGGAATCGATCCGTTTTTCGGCAGACTGGCTGTAAGCTGCTGATGAAAATAAAATGAAAATTAAAAACGGCAACACGATTTTCATATTTATAAATTGATTTGGAACATTTAATTTAAGACAGAAAATAGAATTTTCGTTAGTTTGATTGTTTTTCTTGAACTTTACCGCAACAGGATCAGCCATCATAGCGGCACAAGACGAAAAAGTTTTGTTTTAGCCGGACGGCAAATACTGAATATGAAAGCAATTATTCCCGTAGCAGGCGCTGGAACTAAATTAAGGCCACATACATACACCCAGCCAAAGGCACTCATTCCGCTCGCCGGAAAAACGATTTTAAGCATTATCGTTGACCAGTTACTTGAAGGCGGCATAACAGAATTTATTTTTATTGTCGGATACCTGGGAACAAAAATTCAGGATTATGTCATGGACAAATATCCGCAGCTGAAAACAAGTTTTGTATTCCAGACGGAGAGACAGGGTATTGGTCATGCAATTTCCCAAACAAGGGAACTGGTGGCAAAGGATGAAATTTTCATTGTACTGGGAGATACGATTTGTGAATATGATATCAAACCAATCCTTGAAAAACAGGTGTCCATGCTGGGAGTGAAAAGAGTGGATGATCCGCGTGATTTTGGGGTGGCCGAAATAGAAGAAAATGGCATAATAAGCCGGGTGGTAGAAAAACCTCAGATACCCAAATCGAATATGGCACTGGTGGGAATTTACAAAATTCGTGAAACAGAAGCGCTGTTTTCCTGCCTGGAAAATAATATCCGCAATCAGGTTACCAGTTATGGTGAATACAATTTGACAGATGCCATTGAATGCATGATCAATAACGGAGTGAAATTTGAATCCTTTAAAGTACAGAACTGGTTTGATGCGGGAAAAAAGGAAACCCTGCTGGAGTCGAATGCGAAACTGCTGAAGAAATTTGGAAGTAATATTGCGCCGGATCACAATTTGGAAAACACCATCATTGTTCATCCTGTCAATATTGCTTCGGGTTGCACCATTAAAAATTCTATCATCGGTCCCAATGTAGCAATTGGCGAAAAAACTACGATCAGTTATTCGATATTAAAAGATTCTCTCATCGGCTCCTTCGCTAATCTCACTGATATAGTGCTTACACATTCTCTCATTGGCAGCGACACAGAAGTTAAGGGTGAAAGCAGAAGCCTGAATATTGGGGATAATACGGAAATTGATCTTGGGGAATCTTAAGAAAGTATGGGAGTATGGGAGTATGGGAGTATGGAATGTGAATAAATTTGCAAATTAATAATTGCGTTAAGCGTTAGGCGTTAAGCTTTAAGCGTAGAATTATTTCATACCTAAAATCCTCAGCAAAGGATATTCCGAATCATCCGGTTGCAGTTCTGAATCACTGTCTGGTGAAACCTCGACATTTACTTTGACAGTCTTTTTTTCCTGGATCTCGATCAGTTCCTGGTATTTGTATTTCTGATATCCCTTTTTCTCAAATCGCAGGTTGACATGGCAGGGGGGAAGTTGTTTGAAAAAGTAATAACCATCCACATCGGTAACTGCTTCTTTATACGATTGATCACCAGGCACCATAGCGGAAACCACCACACCAGAAACGGGTTTCTTCGTAACTGCATCCAATACCTGACCTTTAATAAGATAAGGTTCAGGATTCCCGTCGCTCGCATACAGTCCGCATGAAACCAGACAAGTGAACACGAAGAATATGAGGTAAAAAGAGATTTTCATGTTTTTTGCGATTTACAAGGTAAAGGTTCGGCCCAGGTTTTCCTAAATTCGAACCATAAATTTTCTATAATTCCCCCCGCAGGGAGGATATTTTTAATCAGAGAGCTTACCTGTCCCACTTCCAGCTCCCCCTCTTCCAGGTCTCCTTCAAACATGCCCTTTTTGGCTCTTCCTTTACCGAGCAGGGCTTTAAGTTTTTCTTCTGAGGCGCCCTCCTTGTTCAGCGGCAGTTAACCTGCTTGAAAAAACCATTCTTGAGCATCCTCACAGGCATCAGGGATTTCAGCGTCAGTATAGTGTCACCCTCTCCGGCTTTCAACACATAATTCTTAAAATCCGGATGTGATGAAGCTTCTTCACTCAAAACAAACCTGGTTCCGATCTGAACACCTGATGCTCCCAGGGCCATAGCTGCAAACATCTGACGCCCTGTTCCTATTCCGCCTGCTGCAATTACCGGGATTCTGACCGCTTCCACGACAGCCGGGATCAGGACCATTGAAGTTGTTTCTTCACGACCATTATGACCACCGGCTTCAAAACCTTCTGCAACAACCGCATCACAACCCGCATTCCTCCGCCTTGCGGGCAAAACGACTGCTGCTAACAACATGCACAACTTTGATACCCTTTTCTTTTAAGACGCTGGGTCCATTTGTCCGGGTTACCGGCCGAAGTAAAAACTATGGGAATTTTTTCTTCCAATACAATTTCGATATGCTTTTGAACGTCGGGATAAATCAGGGGTATATTCACACCAAACGGAGATGTAGTAGCTGCCCTGCATTTTTGGATATGTTCCCGTAGAATATCGGGATACATACTTCCGCTGCCGATCATGCCGAGGCCACCTGCATTGCTCACTGCCGAAGCCAGTCGCCAGCCGCTGTTCCAGACCATCCCCGCCTGTATAATGGGATAGCGGATCCCGAATAATTGGGTAATTGAATTGGAGAATTCCATAGTTTTTAAAGGTAAGAAGGGTGGGTAGTTTGTTTTTTTTAATTCTTTATAAAAAGCTATATTTATGTAACAACTACAAGCCTACGGGATGAATAAACCTTTGCTGCTTCTTATCAGTGCGGGTTGTTTGGTTTCCTGCCATAAAGAAGCGTCAAATCCGGCCAATAACTGGACCTGGTTCGGTACACAGAACAGCACTGTTTATAACTACGTTTTGATCAATGCCAATCAGGTACTCACTAATAGTGACAGTGAAGAATTGCATATTGGTGTAAGTGCAGCCTTCATAGACAGCAATAATCATCAGGTAACCGTCGGTCCGGACATTATCGGTCAACAACCAGATCATTCAACCTGGTCAGGATTCACATATAGTTATAATTATAATTTCACATCCGGAGAGATCGATAAGGGTTCCCAGATTTTCGGAACCGAGGTTTTTGTAACTATTCATGGAATTGATGAAGCAGACACCGTAACAAGCTCGATATATGTTCCCAAACAGCTATCGGGGACGATTGAAAGTTATCCGAATGCGCTGTCGGTAAGTAAAGGACTTCAGTTACAATGGACACCCGATACAGAAAATACCTGGGGTAATGTTTTGATCCAGTTATATTATTTCAGTTCGCTAAGCAGGAAATCGGATTCGACACTGCCGATTAATATATCAACTCGTTAGTCTGACCGTTCCTGACAACGGGAATTATAATTTGACAAAATCCGATCTGGCATCTTTTCCCTGCAATGCATTTATCGGAATCACGATTGCGCGCGGAACTCAAAATGAAGCCGTTCTTCCACTCTCCCACAAACGAGTTTATTATTTTTCCAGTGCATCTGTTAGCACTCCTCCTGTTAAGCTGATACAGTAAAGCTCGAAAGCTTAAAGCCTAGCCTTAAAGTCAGGCTAAAGCTCTCTATTTAAAATTGATTTAATAATTTTATTATTCACCTTAACGATGTTGCAAAAAAGAATTTATATTCAAGTTACGAATCTAAAAAGAAGTTTTAGGCTTTAAGCTTTGAAGAAGCGTTACGCTTTAAACGCCCACTTCCACATTGTTTTCCACGTTGGCTTCTTACCATACATGAGAATGCCGGTTCTGTAAATTTTCCGGCTATCCAGGTAGTGAATAAAAATCCGCCTGCCAGCAGAGCCATGCTCAGCAAAAGCTGCCAGTAAGGACCGTAGTCGGTACGCCATAGGCAATCCTTGCCATCATCACGATTGGCGAGCTGAAAGGAATCATGCTGGCCCAAACCGCCAATGAACCACCGGGATCCTGTATGGCGATGGACATAATGATAAAAGAAAAAATAATGGGCATTGTGATGGGTAATAAAAGAGACTGTGCTTCCTGGGGATCTTCGTTTACTACAGATCCCACAGCCGCAAATAAGGAAGCATAAAATAAATAACCACCGGTGAAATAAAATATATAGCAACCGATGATCAGTATCCAGTTAGTATTCTCAACGGATTGTTTAATCTCAAAAATCTGACGTGCAGCTTCGCTGGATTGTGCCATCTGTGCATTGCCCATGGCATTGGCTTGTTGTATATTGTTGACTTCCTGTAATAATTCATGTGGCACGAAAACCTGTGCCACTGTAAAGAGTAAAATACCCAATACGATCCAAAGTAAGAACTGCGTCAGGCCTACCGCCCCAATGCCTACTATTTTTCCAATCATTAACTGGAAAGGCTTTACAGAACTTATAACCACTTCTGCTACACGGCTGGTTTTTTCCTCACTTACACCACGCATTACCATGGCCCCGTAAATAAACGTGAGAAGGTAAATCAGGAATCCGCATGTATAGCCGATTGCATAAGACAAACCCTGACTCGAAGCCTGGGATTTTTTTCCTTCATCAGAAAAAGTCTTTAGTTCTCCCATGTCAGAAGCTGCCCGGATTGAATCCAGGCGGCTTCTTGTAATATTTGTTTTTGTAAATATTAAATGATCCGTAATCGCTGAATTGATTCTTTTTTCCAGATCGTCGATATTTGCAAGCCCAAGTTGTTTTTTGTATTTAAGCCGGTAGATTGTTTTTTGTCCTTCTTTAAGTACAGGAATAATAAGTACAGCACTGCAATTTTTTTCAGCATAATTAAGCGTATCAATGCCAGGAGAAAAATCAAAGAAGATGGTGGAATCACTTTTCAGATAGTCTTTGAAATAGCCATTCTGATCTGAAACGGCTATCCGGTGATTGGTCTTTCCCTTGATGGCGAGAAAAACGGTACCTGCAATTCCCAGCACGATGATGATGGGCAAAAGAAAAGTGGAGATTAAAAAAGTTTTGTTCCTGATCCGGGTCAAATATTCCCTGCGGATGATAAGGCCGATCTTATTCATATGTTTAAGATTGAATGGGTTGAAACTGACGGGAGAGGGAAGTGCCTTCCACCAGTTTGATAAAAATTTCGTTTAAGGATGGAAGTAATTCTGCAAAAGCCGAAACATTCGACTGCTGATCAATAAAATATCGAAGCACTTCATTGGGGCCGTGACCATTTTTTATTCGGATAGTCAGGCTTTGTTCGTTTTTCGAAAGTACTTCAAAGAGTGTTTCAGGAAAATGAGCAGGGAGCGGATCAGCCGCAATCCTGAAAAGGTTTTCTTTGAATTCCTGTTTTACGTTGGCAACTGAACCGTCGAGAATTTTTTTGCCCTTATTAATTAAGATGATCTGATTGCATATTTCCTCCACCTGCTCCATGCGGTGTGTGCTGAAGATAATGGAAGACCCATTGGCGGCGAGCCGGAAAATTTCATCCTTGATGAGATTGGCATTTACCGGGTCGAGTCCGCTAAATGGTTCATCCAGAATAATAAGTTCGGGCCTGTGTAAAACAGTTATAACGAATTGCAGTTTTTGCGCCATTCCCTTGCTCAGGTCCTCAATTTTTTTATTCCACCAGGATTGCATTTCAAATCGTACGAACCAGTCTTTAACCTGTTTAGTTGCTTCGGATGGCAGAAAGTCCTTTCAGCCTGCGCGAAATAAATGGCCTGTTCGCCAATTTTCATTTTTTTATAGAGGCCCCTTTCTTCAGGCATATATCCGATGCGTGCGTAGATCTTCTTCTGCATTGAATTTTTTTCCTTTGAGCAGTATGCTTCCTTCATCCGGATAAAAAATTCCAGTGATCATCCGGATCAGAGTTGTTTTGCCCGCGCCATTGGGCCCCAGTAATCCGAATATGGTTCCTTTTTCCACTGTAAAGCTGATATCGTCCACCGCTTTCTGTGTAGCGAAATATTTTTTCAGGTGGGAGAGTTCAAGCATTGACATGAATAATCGATTTGATGTGAAAAAATTTCTGCGATTTTTTCGGCAACACGTTCACCATCCATCGCGGCACTCATAATGCCTCCCGCGTAACCAGCTCCTTCGCCGCAGGGAAATAAGTTTCTGATTTGTGGATGTGCCAGGGTTTTATCATCCCTGGGAATTCGCACAGGGGATGAAGTTCTGGATTCTGTTGCAACAATAACCGCCTCCTGTGTAAAATAACCCTTCATTTTTATTCCGAATGCAGGAAATGCATGTTGAAGGCTTCGGCTAATCGATTTTGGAAATACAGCAGGAACATCTGCAGATTTGAGTCCGGGAGTATAAGAGCAGGGAGGCAATGAAGGAGAAAGAGTGCCTTTAACAAAATCTGTCATTCTTTGCGCAGGAGCTTTGAAAGAACCACCACCCGAACTCAAAGGCTTTTTGTTCAATGGAAGATTGAAAATACATAGCGGCCAGTGGACCATGTTTTGACCAGGCCTGCCAGTCTTTCTCTTCGACATTTACTACGATACCGGAATTTGCAAAGGGATTATTGCGTTTGGATGGGGACCAGCCATTGACCACTATCTCTCCGTCATTCGTTGCAGCAGGTGCGATGATGCCACCAGGACACATACAAAAAGAAAAAACGGAGTGGTCGTTTTCAGTATGGACGAGCTGATAGGCAGCCGGGGGTAATCCCGATACCCGGGCGGAATGTCCTTTTTCAAAATGATATTGAATGGAATTGATGAGTTCCTGAGGATGTTCCACACGGATACCCAGTGCAAAAGGTTTTGCGTGGATTTCCTTCTCCTTCTGATGCAGCAGTTGAAATATATCGCGTGCAGAATGGCCGGTTGCCAGAATAACTGCATCTGCTTTAAGACGGTCGCCATCAGCCGTTTGAATTTCCGTGATTTTTTCCCGGTATTCTGACCAGCCGGTCATTTTCTTACTAAAATGTATTTCCCCGCCGCATTCGAGAATGTATTCACGCATGGCGCTGATGATTGCCGGCAGTTTATTGGTTCCAATATGAGGATGTGCTTCATAGAGAATGGTTTCATCGGCACCAAAGCGGACGAAGAGGTCAAGGATGCGTTGGATATTACCTCTTTTATTACTCCTTGTATAAAGCTTGCCGTCACTGTAAGTGCCTGCGCCACCTTCCCCGAAACAATAATTGCTTTCGGGATTAATGATACCATCTTTATTCAGGTTAGCAAGATCCCGCCGGCGGGCACGAATGTCCTTCCCTCTTTCCAGGATAATGGGCCGCAGTCCGGAACGAATCAGACTGAGCGCAGCAAATAATCCGGCTGGTCCTGCCCCAACGATAATGACTGATTTACTGGCACGTGAAACATCCTGAAGGATTTGCTGAACAGTACACACGTGGCTGAAAAGGTTCATTGATAAATACTGAAGCTGTGAGTAGTAATCTGCGGAAATTTAGAACGTGCATCCAGGGATCGTTTAACCGGGTAAAAACCCGTGATATTATTTTCAGAACAGCCAGCTTCTTTTGCTAATAGCCTTTTTATCAGAAGTTCATTTTCCGACCCGCTCGCCGGTATCTTTATCTGAATTTTTTTTTGCATCCTGGATAAGGGGGACTTGCAGAAAGTACTAATTTTTTTTGTAGTTGGTAAATCTATGCTAAGAATATTTCAAAAAAAATTTTCCGTGTAATTTTTGATCAGGTAGTTTCTCTGAACTGACTGGTTCACCGCGCTTTACTCAGGGGTCAATTTGAATCCTCCGAAAAGGGTTAAATTTTTTTTTAAAAAAACTTTGGTTAAAACAAAATGCTGTCAAAATATCTGTATCTTCAATCGCGTCACAAAAATATCATATGGAGAAATATTTTAAATCATCCGTTTCAATTTTCCGCCTCTCCATTTTAATTCTTTCTAAACCTGCGTCCTTATTACGTTTTGTTGATCCTTCTCTTATTATCCTTGGCCGGGCTAAGATGGTTCATCGGTTTCCGCCTCGAAGTACAGACGGACGAAGTACGGGTTAATAGGGCTACTGCTATTGAACAGCCAATTAGTTTATTTTTAATTACTGAAGAAATTATTTTTATGCCCCCTATGCTTTTGAAGGCTACCTGAAATCATCCATTAATAAAAAATTTTTTATTCAGAAATTAATCTTGATATTCGTCCCCCTGCAAAAATTCAGATCCCTTAAAATCCTTAGAAAATCAAATTTTAAAACAGATTTTTAACCAGCCTTAAACTGCTTTTTTTGTAATGCCGAAAACCTTTGAAAAAGTCTGGGCCAATTGTCTTGAGATCATAAAAGATATCGTTGAATGGCAGCATTATAAAACATGGTTTGAACCCATTCACCCGGTGGAGCTGAAAGTGAATGTTTTGGTGATTCAGGTCCCGAGCCAGTTTTTTTATGAATACCTGGAAGAGCATTATGTAAATTTATTGGCAAAGACTTTGCGTAGAATTCTGGGTAAAGATGCAAGGCTTGAATACCGAATCATGGTTGACAGTGGCAACCAACAAAACAAACCTTTGACGATGGACGTTCCCGCACACAGTTATAAAACGATTTCCAATAACGAAATGGATTTTCCGCTGATCATCAACAATCCGGTGAAGAATCCTTTCGTGATACCCGGACTGAAGAAAATGCAGATCGATTCCCAGCTGAATCCTGTATATACTTTTGATGTATTTATTGAAGGTGACTGTAACCGGGTAGCCCGCAGGGCTGGAAAAACTGTTGCTGAAAAACCCGGTGCCAATTCTTTTAATCCACTGGTTATTTATGGAGGTGTAGGGCTGGGGAAGACCCATCTCGCGCAGGCTATCGGCAATGAAGTGCGGAGAACTCACCATAATAAAGTGGTTTTATATGTCAGTTCAGAGAAATTCATCAACCAGTTTATAGACCATAGCCGGAACAATGCGATCAATGATTTCATTCATTTTTACCAGCTGGTAGATGTGCTGATCATTGACGATGTGCAATTCTTTAACAGGGCTGAAAAATCGCAGGATGCATTTTTTGCGATCTTCAATCATCTTCACCAGAGTGGAAAACAATTGATTCTCACATCCGACAAACCTCCAAAAGATCTGGAAGGGGTGCAGGAAAGATTGCTTAGCCGTTTCCGCTGGGGACTTAGTGCCGACCTGCAGGTTCCGGATTATGAAACCAGGATTGAGATACTGGAGCGCAAGATGAAGAATGATGGTCTCGAAATGCCTAAAGAAGTGGTAAAATATCTGGCTTATAATATTAACAGTAATGTGCGCGAGCTTGAAGGCGCTTTGATATCCCTTCTGGCACAGTCTTCGCTTAACAAGAGAGAAATAGATCTGGAATTGTCGAAGAAAGTGCTGAGAAATTTTGTAAAAACGAGCAGTAAGGAAATAACAATAGAAACCATTCAGCGAATGGTTTGTGAATACTTTGATCTGCCTTACGATAAGCTTTTACAGAAAACAAGAAAGAGAGAAATTGTACAGGCGCGCCAGATAACGATGTACCTGGCAAAAGCATTTACAAAAAATTCGCTGAAAACGATTGGTGAACATTTTGGAGGAAGGGATCATACCACGGTCATACATTCCTGCCAGACGGTAAAAGACCTGATGGACACAGATAGTTTATTTCGTGAAAATGTAACAGAGCTGCAGCAGAAAGTACAGTTAGCGGCAATGTGATCGTTAAAGTAAAAAGAGAAAATTTAAAAGTAAAAGCGCACAGAAATGTGGGCTTTTTTATTTGAAGGCGTTAAGCGTTTCGCGTTATGCGTTCGGCATTAAGCCTTAAACCTCGAATGATATAATTTTCTTTTGAGTTCAAAAAGAGCAATGGATCTTTTCCTGTCTCTTTGAATGATATTGAGTATGGCGATAAACAAATTCATAATCCCTGAATAAATGAATTAAGAAAATGATGAACCTGGGGCCTGAAGAAAAAGAAGAGCAGGGTTGCCAGGAGGTAGCCGGCCATAAAACATGAAAACAGAAGTTTTATCGAAAATGGACCTGCGTTTTCAAATACGGCAGACAGGAAGTTTTTCATGTAGGGGTTTTTAACAGATAACGGATTATTTGTATAACTGCCTGGCTGCCTTTTTATTGTTCAGGACTAAGGGTTTTTGTTTAGTCGCCGGAAAATGCGGAATCTGTTCAATTAATCTTTATTTTTGCATCCCTTTATGGCGTTAAGCTTTAAGCCATGGGCTTTTATTGGAGAGGTGCCTGAGTGGCCGAAAGGGCCGGTTTGCTAAACCGTTATACGAGCTTAAACTTGTATCGAGGGTTCGAATCCCTCCCTCTCCGCCTTCGGTCGCTGAAGCGACCTTCGGCGGACAAAGTCCGCCGGAAGTAGCGAAAGCGACTTCGATCATAATGACTTGACAAAAAAGAGAAGCCAGCCTTGCAAATTTTTGGGCTGGCTTTTTTATTTCGAAAGTATTGTTACGCAAAATCTCATGTGTAATTCACTTTGCAATTTTGAACGTTCAAATATAAATTCATGGGAGAAAGCGGACTTATGCAATATGTTTATGTTTTACTGTGTTCAGACGGATTGACCTATGTGGGTTGCACAAGTGATTTAAGAGAACGAATGTTAAGACATCTAAACGGGTACGTTCCTGCAACAAAATTAAGATTGCCCGTTTCGCTAGTATTCTATTCTGCATTTAATAATAAGTATAAAGCATTTGAATTTGAAAAGTACTTGAAGTCCGGTTCTGGAAGAGTATTTATACAAAAGAGAGTTATCTAGTTTTCATCGTATACTCTCCTTTTGATGGTTAAATTCTGCTAAAATGAATATGAAAATTTGGGATTGAATTCAGAAGATTTGTATTTGAATAAGTATTTTTGCCCCGATGAATGCATGCTCTTTTTTACCTGCCGCCACCCGGATGATTTACGACATGGGTCTGGAGAGATATCTTCATGGAGTGACCTTTGAATGTCCGGCGCAGGCGTTGGCGGAAAAGCCGGTTGTGGTCAGGTGTATAATAGATAGCATTCATACAGACAGTGCGGAAATCGATAAAATATTTTCCTCGGTAAAGGCAAGTGGTGAATCTCTCTATTATATCGACGAGAAAGCATTTAAGAAAATCAATCCTGATATCATTTTTACACAGGATACATGTACCGTTTGTCAGATCGATTCCAAATGTACTGAAGCCGCCATTTCAAAACTTAACAAAAAGCCGACTGTTATCTCGCTGAGCCCGGACAATCTGGAAGACGTATATGGATCAGCGAGAACAATCGCCAATGCCCTGGGGCAGGAAAAGAGAGCCGAACTTTACCTTGGCTCTCTGAAAAAAAGAACAAATACCATTTCGGAATTATTGAGGAAAAAAAATATTTCCAACAGGCCTGTTATGCTGATAGAATGGATGGATCCGATTTACAATAGCGGCCACTGGATCCCCGAGCAGATCTTGCTTGCCGGCGGAATTGATTGCTGGGCAACCGGGGTGGGTATAGTGAAGTTATCGCTTGGGAAAGAATTTTGGAATATAATCCGGAGGTTTTATTTATTGCTCCCTGCGGTTTTGAAGTAGAAAGAACAAATAAGGAAATGCATCTCCTTACAGAAAAACCAGGTTGGAATAATTTACGATCAGTTTGCAGCAATCAGGTATACCTGATCGATTCTAATTTATTTACGCAACCCTCCGCCAGTACTCTCACTAACGGGATTGAACTCCTGGCTGCGTTCATTCATCCTGAACATTTTTCAATTCCGCTTAATCTAACGGATAAGTGGAAACGCTTTTTAGGAATTACCGTCCACGAAATCATATGAGAAATAAAATTCCTGTTATCCTGGCCTGGAGTGGGGGCAAGGACAGTGCCTATACACTGCACCTGTTGATGAAAGACGATCGGTATGAACTTCGCTTTTTACTCAGCACGATAAACGGGAATAATAAAAGGCTCTCGATGCATGGTGTCCGTGAAGAATTAATCGAAGCACAGGCTGCAAGTATCGGACTGCCTCTGCTCAAGGTATATGTGTACAAGGGCAATAACGAGGAATATGAGAATTGTATGAAAGGGGAGTTACTGAAAGCTAAGGCCAAAGGTGTGGATACCATGGCATTTGGTGATATTTTTCTGGAGGATATGCGCGCCTATCGGGAGGAACAGATGAGAAAAATTGGTATGGATTGCCTATTCCCCATTTGGAAAACGGATACGAAGCAACTTGTCAGGAATTTTATCCATGAAGGATTTAAGACTATTACCTGCTGTACACACGATGGATTTCTGGATGAGTCATGGTGCGGAAAAATAGTAGACGAAAGATTTATCGCTGATCTTCCCGAAGGCATAGATCCCTGCGGAGAAAACGGTGAGTTCCATAGTTTCTGTTTTGAGGGTCCCATTTATAAAAAGAAACTATCTATCATTATTGGTGAAAAAGTATTTAAAAAGATTGAAACGAATGATAATGGGTTTTGGTTTTGTGATTTATTACAAGAAACACCGTTATGAATCAACAATGGTTATGTCCATTTTAACAGAATATATTTATATTGCCGCTTCATCATTTAGATTTAAATAAACCCACCCATTTTCGTTTCAACATAGATTATAGATGAATCCACATTTACGCAGAGAGAAGAATTGCCTGAATTGTGGAGCCTATGTGGAGGAGCGATATTGTACGCGGTGCGGGCAAGAAAATGTGGAGGTCAAAGAGTCATTCCGTCATTTAATAAGTCACTTATTTTCTGACCTGACACACTACGATTCAAAAGTATTTACTACGCTGAAGGACTTGTTATTCAAACCGGGATTTCTGACAAAAGAATACCTGGCCGGTAGAAGAACAAGTTACCTGCATCCGATTCGGATGTATGTTTTTGTTTCTTTTTTGTATTTTCTTATTACTCTAAGTTTTAATGACTTGGAACGCCGGGCAGAGGAAGCTATTGCCAAAACAGCATCGCAAAATACCAGGAAAGAAATAGCTGACAGTTTAAAGATTATGCTGGCATATAGGGGGAACAATATTACCAGTGGCAAAATAAAGGATTCTGTTATCAGAAATATTTTAGGTAAAATCGATACTGGAAAAGTATATAAGACGGATCTGACCGTTTTATTTAATATAAAATATCAGGATCTGGTTGCTTTCGATTCTGCCCAACGACTTTTGCCAGAACAAAAAAAGGAAAAAGGACTTAAACCCTGGCTGTATCATCGCTGGTTGAATACCATAAACCTGTATGGCAAGAGAGGCATGATTCTCGAAGTATCGAACCGCACGCAACACTTTGTGCCTAAAATGATGTTTTTTTTATTGCCCATTTTTGCTTTGTTATTGAAACTTTTCTACAACAGAAAGAAATATTTTTACGCTGATCATGTAATTTTCTCGCTTCATTATCATACTGCAGTTTTCCTAATATTTTTGGTTTTTGCTATTATAAGCCTGCTCTTCCCTGTACTTACAAAAGATGCTGAAAGTATTGAGTTTCTTCTGGCACTGATTTATCTGGGAATGGCTCTGCGAAAAACCTATGGCCAGTCTGCATCTATTACACTCATTAAAGTCATCGGGTTGACTTTTTTATATTCATTTTTTATTCTGGCGGGATATGTTATTCTGGCTTTGGGTTCTTTCTTATAGTCAACCCCGGTTTTATAAACTGCGCTTTATCCCTCTTATTTAACCAGGTTTTTCTCCATTTGCTTGCTGGTAATATATTCTGATGGCGTCATCCCGAATTGCTTATGAAAATCGCGGGCAAAATTCGTTTGCAGACTATATCCCACCATGCTGGCCACTTCATATACTTTATAATTACCTTCTGAAAGTAATTCTGCGGCTTTTTTTAATCTTGCAATATGTATCAGTTCGTTAGGTGTAAGGTTGGAGAAAGCTTTTATTTTCCTATAAAAAGTTGGCCTGCTCATATTCATGATTTTCGATAATTGCTCCACATCAATATCAATATTAGTGAGATTTTCATCAATCACGAGTTTCAATTCTTCCAAGAAAATTCTTGTCGGCCTTGGTATACCCTATAGTTTTAATATGCGTTAAAGGAGAGCTGACGAAATATTCCTTGATCTTGTCCCTGTTTAAAAGAAGATTTGAAATCTGGGCATTCAGGTGTTCAAATGCAAATGGTTTTTCAATATAAGCATCAGCGCCAACTTCAAGTCCCTCGATTTTAGCATGCAGGGAATTTTTTGCGGTAAGAAGGATAATTGGTATATGACTGAATTCGAGATTGGTTTTAATCCGTTTACATAATTCAAGTCCATCCATAACCGGCATCATGATATCGCTGATCACCAGCTGGATATTTCCTTCTTTGATAATTTCAAGTGCTTCTGTTCCATTTAATGATTTACGAACCAGGTAATCAGAAGAAAATTCGTTGCAGATAAATTCAAGGATCTCTTTATTATCTTCAACAAGCAGGATTTCCCTTTTGGATGAATCATTGAAATCTTCCATAGCCTGGATGATTTCAGTCACTGATTCGTTTTCAAGTATCATCTGCATGCAACTTGAATTCCTTTCTCCTGGTGAATGGGCAACGAAAGAATAAATATATTCATTCCATTTTCAGCATGCGAGAGATCAAGTACGCCCTTATGTAATTCTGCCAGTGAGCGGGAGAGAGGAAGGCCGATACCGGTTCCTGATTGTTTTTCGGTTTCACTGATTCGATAAAAAGGTTCAAATATTTTTTCTTTCAGATCGTATGGAATAATATATCCATCATTTCTGAAAACGATTTTAAATAATTTGTCTTCGCTGTTAAAGTTCTGTAATTTGACATGAACTTTTGTTTCTGCATATTTAATGGCATTATTAAAAAGGTTACTGAGGATTTTCTTCAATGCTTCCGGATCCACATAGGCCTGGAGCGCAATGCCGGGTACTTCCAGTTTAAAAATGATATCTTTTTGTTCGGCAGCTAACACGAAAGATTGCATAGGTTTCCTCCAGCAATTCCGTGATATCCGTTTTCACAAAGTTTAGGCTAAACTTATCCATTTCCGTTTTCCTGAAGTCAAGTAATTGATTTGTAAGATCAATTAACCTGTTGGTATTTTTTTCCATGGTTTTCAGATTGTCATTTATTTCAGAATTGTTATTTTGTTTTCTCATCAGTTTATCCAAAGGCATTTTTATCAGCGTGAGCGGAGTTCTGATTTCATGAGCAATATTTGTAAAGAACTCAATTTTTGAATGATAGATTTCTCTTTCTTTTTCAATTTCAAGCATTTCAAATCTGCGCCGTGTTTTTTTCGACCAGCCGGTTGAGATAACTTTTGATCAGTGCATATGCAATCCCTGAAATGATGGCTGCATATAACAGATAGGCCCAAATGCTTTGCCAGTAAGGCGGAGAAATCAATATTTCAAGACTCGCTTCATTATTATTCCAGACGCCGCTGCTATTGGATCCTTTGACTTTAAAAGTGTAATTGCCAGGGGGCAGTTTGGTATAATAAACTTTTCTGTTGTTTTTTAAAAATATCCAGTCTTTATCAACTCCTTCCATTTTATAGGAATATTCATTCATTTCAGGTACCGTATAACTCAGCGCAGCGAAATCTATACTGAAAGTGGATTGATCATACGAAAGCGAAATGTTTTTTGTATAGATAATGGATTCTTTTAATGGGGATCCTTTCGATGTTTACAGCAAGCTCATTGTTATTTACCTGGAAGCCGGTAATATAAACAGGAGGTATACCGGTATTTTTTATAAATTCATCCGGCTTGAAACTGATCAACCCTTTCACACTTCCAAAAAACATACGGCCATCCGAATCCTTAAATGCTGAATTATAATTGAACTGATCACTTAATAATCCATTGGATTTTGTATAAGTTCTGGATATCGCCAGTGTCCGGATTTAAGCAAACCAGGCCTCTGGAAGTGCTGATGAAGAGATTATTTTTTTCGTCTTCGAGTATACGGAAAATGAGATTATCCGGCATCCCGTTTTTTGTAGTATACCGTGTGAATATTTTTTTGTCTTTTTGATATTTGCATAATCCTCCTTCCGTGGCGAACCATAAATTCTTTCTGCTGTCTTCAAAAATGCCATTCACATGATTTTCACAAAGGCTGTTTGGATTATTTGCATCATATAATAAAGAACCGCGTTTGTTTTGTCAGGGGATTATAATAGATAACGCCATTGCCCTGTGTACAGGCCCATAATGTTCCCTGTTCATCTTCCCATAGCGACTGAATCGGGGCTTCAAAATAGTGGAACAGGTGAGAAATCATCTGTTTGCCGGTTATATCTGAACAGACCTTTCCATGTGCCGATCAGAATATCTCCTGAATGGGTTTGAAACAACGTAACAATAAAATCATTTTTTAATTCATGCGGACCCGGACCGGCATTAAAATGACGGATCACTTTTCCGGTTTTAATATTCATGATATCCAGACCATGCATAAAAGTTCCAATCCAGAGACTGTCACCCACTGCCAGTAAGCCATGAATATTATGATAGGCAATACTGGTTTTCGTGCCGGTCGGTTTAAAGGAGGTGAAAGTATTATTTAGCCAGATCCATTTTATTCAGACCGCCATCTTCAGTTCCCACCCATAAATTACCATATTGATCCTTACATATTTCATGAATAGCATTTCCGCTCATGGAAGGTTTAATATACTCAGGAAAATATTTCTGAAATGTTGTAAATGGTTTTGGATAATAATTCAGTCCGCCGAAATAAGTGCCGATCCACAAACCACCTTCCCTGTCCTTACAGAAAGTAAAAATAACATTGTCAGAAATTGAATAGTGATTATCATATTCTTTTTCAAGGCGAATGGTTTTGCGGTCAGTCGCGTTATAAATATAAATGCCGGTTTCTGTTCCGATCCAGTATTCGTTTTCTGTCAGCTGCATAAATTCCCTGGCATAAATACCTGTTTTATCCGGATTCAGGCTGACGATATCCTGGAAATGTTTTGGCGTTCACATCAAATAGTTTAACACCACGGGTTAGCGTTCCGACCAGCAGATTTCCATTTTTTAAAGGATATATTTTTTCAATCCGGAGTACTTGTTGTTTTTCAGATTTTTTTAAAATACTGTATGTTATAAAACTATCATACTTGGTAATCATATTTTTTAATCAATCCGGTGGAGGTAGATACCCAAATGGTATTGTCTGCTGCGATGGCAATAGAAGAAACAGTTCCCGAGATGAATCCAGCATATAAGATTTTACTTTTCCAGTTCTGCTGATCGTAACTGAATAGATTCGGATTGGAAATCAGCCAGAGTCTGCCTGCCTTGTCTTCTTTAATATCGGTTACATCTCCCAGACTGCGCTTTAGAGAACAGGCTGAATTTTTCTGAATGGGAGTCATATAAGTAAATACCCTTATTGGTACCAATCCATAAACAGCCTTTCTTGATCCTCATAAAGACAGCGGATAAAATTGCTTCCGATACTGGTTGAATCTTCCGGATTATGCCGGAATACTTTGAAACTGTATCCATCAAAGCTGATTCAGACCATTGATCGTTCCAAACCATAAAAAACCATTCTTATCCTGCAGGCTGCAGGACACGCTGTTATTAGAAAGGCCGTTTTCTACCATGGTAGTGTTTAAAATAATATTGCTGGGCATGAATTGCTGGGAGCATGCCAAAAATGGCAAATAAGATAGTTGTTATTTTTTTTCTCACAGAAGCCAATCGTTAGTATCACAAATTAGATTAAAAAAACTGATCCATGTCGTGCCGGATATCAAAAATTCAATTTGGATAAAAAAGTATTGAAGCAGATAAAATGAAATCTGAGTATACAAATTTTATTTAGAATAAATCTTCAATATAAAATAAGAATGAGACGAATTGAAAACAATTTGATACGTGACAGATCATAGAAAGAAATAGAATATTGCTTTTCTTCATCATTGAATAAATTGATCATATTCTACCCAGAATATGGTTTATTTCGACCAATTGCTTAAACTATTGCTTATGCCAAAACGACATTTATTCCCCCACCTGCCAGAATTACGTTCATTTCTTATTTTATCCACTCAAAGTACATAGAAGATTAACCTGCTTCATATTTAAATGGATAGTCTGTTAGTCACTTTAGTTAACCGCAAATAATCACTAATGATGAAAAATATTCAGTTTGTAAAAATGTTTATCATCAGGGTTTTCCCAATTACCGGGTTACTTATTTTCCTTACCAGCTTAATCAGGAATTGCACAATCACAAAAATTTACCGGGAAAGTGGTGTCCGATTCTGGTTTGGCAGTCAGTGGTGTAAGTGTTCATGTAAAAGGATCCTCGATTGGTACGGTAACAGGTGAGGATGGTTCATTTACTATCAATGCGGCTCCGGGTGCAACGTTTGAATTCAGTGCAATCGGCTATACTTCATTTGAAGCTAAGGTTGGCAGCACTACTGATTTCAGAATGGTAGCAAACCGTAACGACAAATCATTGAATGAAGTG
Source organism: uncultured Bacteroidota bacterium (assembly GCA_963730425.1). Lineage (GTDB taxonomy): Bacteria > Bacteroidota > Bacteroidia > Chitinophagales > Chitinophagaceae > Puia. The sequence goes on from CAVSRV010000006.1 coordinate 491,528, forward strand.
GTAGTTGTTGGTTATGGTACAGTAAAGCGCAAGGACCTTACCGGCTCTGTCAGTTCGATCGGAGCTGCCACGATTGAATCTGTGCCGGTTCCTTCAGTGGAAGCAGCTTTACAGGGTCGTGCAGCAGGTGTGCAGGTTACAAATAATGATGGTGCTCCCGGTGCAAATATTTCCGTGTTAATAAGAGGTGTGGGTAGCTTGGCAAGTTATGGCAACGGCCCATTATATGTAGTGGATGGTTATCCGATCACAGGGCGGCATTCAAAATATCAATCCCAAGTGATATTGCATCAATAGATATATTGAAAGATGCATCGGCTACTGCTATTTATGGTATAAGGGCTGCAAATGGAGTGGTGATTATAACGACCAAAAGAGGTAAGATAGGAAGTGTGCAGGTTTCCTTGGACGGATATCTATCTTTTCAAGGCAAACCGAAAGAATATAAGTTATTAAATGCACAGCAGTTTGCAACGATGTCCAATCAGCAGTGCAAGCGTCTGATCCATTACAAAAACTATACAATCTTTTGCACCCTGGCATAATCCGGATTCACTCACCAGTGTTGACTGGCAAAATGCGCTTTACCGTACCGGCCTGACGCAAAACTACGATCTTGCCATTCGGGGTGGTAATGAAAAAGTTCAAACCGCTGTTTCGATTGGATATTATGATCAGAAAGGAATTGTTCAGGGTTCGTTTTTTCAAAGGGTTAACCTCGGACTTAACCTGGAATACCAGCCGCTATCATGGCTCAGGTCCTCAACAAGCGCTAAATATGCTTACCAGAATGCAAATAATCCTTTTGGAACAGGGAACTTACTTGCAACTGGCTCAAAATCCACCTACCATGGATGGCGGTAACCTCCTGACCAACCAGATAAAAGATAATATGGGTAATTATGGATATTATAATCCCATATGGACTTATATTTCAAAATACAACAATCCTCTTTACGGAATTCAAAACAATCAGTATTCAAACGTCACCAATTATTTTCTTGGAAATTCTTCTCTCGAAGCTCACCCTTGTCGAAAGGTCTTAAAATCAAAACACTGGGTGGCGTAAATATAAGTATGTATTCGGGTTCTTATTTTCAACCTGAAGATGACCGCCAGGTTGAGCAATATGGTGCGGCGGCAGGAGCAAGTCAAAATGCGCTTTACAGCCAGCACTTATATCAAAGCTTTGACTGGCTTTGGGAAAATACTATTTCTTACGACAGAATATTTGGTAAAAATGCAATCCATTTTCTGGGCGGAGTTTCTGCACAGGAAACCACCAACGATTTTATGGGAGGTAGTGGCATTCCACCGAATAGTGTGATCAGGGATTTGTCGCAGGTAACAAACCTGAAGCTTGATACATATAATAGTACAGGAGGACCGGGAAATGGTCAGACCATTGCAACCTTAGCCTCACTATTTGGAAGATTAAGTTATAGTTATGATGACAAATACCTGATAACAGGTACAATAAGGAGAGACGGATCTTCAAAATTTGATGTAAACAATCTGTATGGCACATTCCCTTCAGGCGCCGTTGCATGGAAAGCGAAACAGGAATCATTTTTGGAAAACGTTGACTGGTTATCAGATCTGAAATTAAGAGGCAGTTATGGCGCAGTAGGAAATCAGGGTTCGATTGGTTTATATCAATACGAGGCAGTTGTTTTCAACCGGCTATGGACCAAATATTAATCCTCCCGATAACCTGGGTTATCCGTTTAATAAAATATACCAATATGGTTATGCACAGGTTCAGCCTGCAAATCCGAACCTGAAATGGGAAACAGATTACCAGACAGATATCGGTATGGATGCGGCTTTTTTGCATGGAGCTCTTACTCTTACTGCAGATTGGTTCAACAGAAAATCAAAGGATTTCCTGTTAACACTTGCTGCACCGGCGCAAACGGGATATAATTTTATAACCCGAAATGTAGGCACTATGGATAACAGGGGTATTGAACTTGCTTTAAATTATAATCATTCTGTTAGCAGGGATTTTCATTACAACCTGGGTCTTGACATTTACAGCTATTCATAATGAACTGACAAGCATCACTTCAGGAACCACATCAGTGACAAATTTTGGCGGGTTGACTTTAACAGGAAATGGTTGGGCAACTTTTACGCGAAACAAATATCGGCCAGCCCGTGGGCGAATTTTACGGGTATAAATCGCTTGGCATTTTTCAGACACAGGCTCAGATTGATGCATTGAACCAGAATTCTGTAAAACAAAATCCACTTTTCCCTTATTATCAGAAAGCGGGTAACCAGCCGGGCGATAGATATTTTGCGGATGTAAACGGGGACGGCCATGTAGATGCGACAGACCAGACAAGTTTGGGAAGTCCGATTCCTAAATTTTACGGAGGCTTCAATGTAGACGTGACTTACAAATCATGGGATTTCAACCTGTTCTTTTATGGAGTCTACGGAAATAAAATCCTGAACTATGTACAGAATACTCTGCAAACTTTCGAGAATCGCGGTTTTGCAGGAGTTGAAAATGTAAGCCAGGATTATTATGCCAATGCCTGGTCTCCTACAAATCCTTCAAATAAATATTCCAGGATCTCTTATAATGATGATGCGATCGGAAGTTCTGTTCCATCAAGCGCATGGATTGAAAACGGCAGTTTCCTGAAATTAAAAAACTTTACCGTAGGATATACTTTACCTGCATCAATGGCTTCGATGGCCCATATAACAAAACTAAGATTATATGTTTCTGCTCAAAACCTGTTTACGATCACCAGTTATACAGGTCTTGATCCGGAGATCGGCTTACAGAACGGGAATGCAACTCAGAATGGTGTAGACAACGGCACGTATCCGTCATCCAAATTTTTCACCGTTGGTTTAAATCTAACGCTTTAATAAAGAGATATAAAATCATTAATGATATGAAAATGAATAAAAAATATATAGCCATTATAACACTCTGTGTGGCGCTGATCTCCCCGTTTGCCTGCAGCAAGAGTTTTCTGGAGACATACCAATACTTTTCAATCCTACAGCAGATGCTACTTTTCAGAAATCATCTGATGTGGTATCCCTGATAAACAGTATTTATGATACTTACCAGAATAGTGATCTGCTGAAGAAGTCGTTATGGTATTATGCCAATTTTCATACCCATGACTGGTTTAACTGGGGTGGAGATGTACAATGGAATCAATATCAGATTACTCCGACTTTTGGTCAGCTCCCTTCTTTATGGAATAATGCATATATAGGAATTATCAGGGCAAACTCTGCATTTGCAATTATAACGACGGCAGAGGGTAAAGGTATAGTGACACCAGCTCTGGCAGACCGCTTGAGGGGTGAAGCTTATTTTTTACGTGGCATGACTTATTATTATCTGGCGGGTACTTTCGGTGGTGTTCCGTTAGAATTAGATACACTGGGTACTGCATCATTGGGTTTAACACCCAGGAACAACGCAGGATTCGGTATTTATGCAGATAGTATCTGATATGCAACATGCAGAAACCCTGTTAGATTCAAAAACAACACTTCCGGTCAGTGAATTAGGCAGGGCTACAAAGGGTGCAGCATATGGCTTTGAAGGTTCTGCACAAATGTGGTTAAAAAATTATGCGGGTGCTTTGGCTGCATTTAATAATCCAGAGTTAACATCGAACTATCATTTATTGCCAAATTTTATTGATGTTCATGAATATGATCATCAGAATAATGACGAATCTCTTTTTGAAGTTCAGTTTAATGCTGGTGGCGGTTCACAGAGCTGGGATGGAAGCTGGCAGCCACCTGGAGGCGAAATTAGCCTGGATCGATGATTTCAGCTGGCCCGAAGAAATAACCGGGCAGGGTTATGATTATGGAAACCCTGGCCTTTGGCTTTCTTATCAGCCCGGTGATTTGCGCAAGTTTGCAACGATAGTTGGACCGGGTGATACATTAATCAGCCCGGGCATCATTACCAAATGGGGAGGTATAAAAGGTTATCCGGTTGTCTATACCAGTTTCGCAGCTGGTAATGTGCACTATATTAGGTGATGACGGTAAAGTCATCAATACCGCAGGTGCACTTAATAATCCATGGTATGGACAGGATGGATTACGCACCGGATATTTTTGTGCAAAAAAATGGAGGGATCCGAATCTGACCGGAAGCAATGCAGATCAGAATGGCAAATCAAATATTTTTGGAGATCAGAATCAGATCCTTATTGCGGTATGCAGAAGTATTATTGGAGCAGGGCCGAATGCAAAATCAGGACTGGCGATGTGGCAGGTGGAATGGCCGACATTAAATTAGTAAGAGATCGTGCATGGGGCGGATCCTCACCGGCAGTAATGCAGGATGGTGCGAACTTTGATGGTACTCCTGCAGCTCCAATAACCGATCCTTTACAAATGGTATATAGTGAATACAGGCATGAACTGACGGGCGAATATTCACTTTTCTATGATCTTCGCAGGGCAGGTGCACAGGACGCTGCGGATTTTATCAACACAACATATGGTACACAATCCAATCTTTTGCCAATACCAAATCCTGCACCGGGACCAACTCATGATGGCCAGGTTCATGGTCTGTATAATTCAGCCTTAACACTAACCCATGAACTATTGCCTATTCCTTCAAGCGCAATCGGCTTGAATCCAAACTTATCTCAAAACCCGGGTTATTGATAGTTGGCAATTATAAAAGGGGTTTCTCTTTTGGGAGGCCCCTTCTTCTTTTCAGAATTTTAACTGGTTAATTTTACTGAACCTTTGATTTCATAATTCTTTATATGAAAAGGTTTCTTGTATTCATTTTATTTTATTCCATTCTTTTGGCTTTTAGCCTGTAGTATACAAAAAGCCACTTTATTCGAAAAAATTTCAGATTCTCATTCGGGAATTACCTTCAATAATAAGATCATCGAAAATGATTCTATCAATCCGATGACATGTTGTTAATATATATAATGGTGGTGGTGTTGGAATTGGTGATTTTAATAATGATGGTTTGCACGATATTTATTTTACAGGCAATATGGTACCCGGCCGTCTTTATCTTAATAAAGGCAATTTTAGTTTTCGAGGATATAACGAAGAAAGCAGGTGTAGAAGGCATGGGCAGATGGGCAAGGGGAGTTTCCGTTAATTGATATCAACAACGATGGCCTGATGGATATTTATATCTGCAATACCATTTATAAGGATTCTCTGCAGGAGACGAAATATTTTATATATCAATCAGGGAGTCGATAAAAATGGTATCCCGCATTTTAAAGATATGGCTGCGGAATATGGTCTGGATATTCATGTGCAATCCACGATGGCCAGTTTCTTTGATTACGATAACGATGGTGATCTTGATATGTATCTCACAGTAAATGAAGCTTCCAATGGAGATAATCCTTCTGCATTTCTTAGTTCGTAATCCAGAAGCAAAGACTCCCAGTATAGGAAGATTATATCCGCAATGATTGGGACAGTGTCTGGGACATCCGGTATTTCATGATGTCTCCGAAGCACGCAGGAATAAAATTCGAAGGTTTTGGCCATTCAGCGACCATCTGTGATATCAATCATGATGGATGGAAAGATATCTATGTTTCAGATGATTTTATTTCCAAGTAATATCCTTTATATAAATAACCATGATGGAACTTTTACTAACAGTTTGAAAGAATATTTCAAACATACCTCTTTCAATTCTATGGGACAGGATGTGGTAGATATAAATAATGATGGCTTGCCTGATGTCGTTGAACTGGATATGAGTCCCGCCTGATAATTACAGAAAAAAAATGATGTCTGGCTTCCGAAAGCTATGTCACATTATCAGAATTTCGATGCTTTCGGATATGAATATCAATATGTCCGGAACACTTTGCAGTTAAACCAGGGCCAGCGGATAGGAGAAAATGATTCTATCGGTATTCCTGCTTTTAGTGAAATTGGATTTCTGAGCGGGATATCACAAACGGACTGGAGCTGGTCTCCCCTGGTAGCTGATTTTGACAATGACGGATTTCGTGATATGATATATTACGAATGGATTTCCACGAGATGTTTCTGACCACGACTTTATAGCTTATCGAAATCAAAATAAAGGGCTCGTCAAATAATAAGACGATACTGGATCAGATACCGGAAGTAAAACTTCATAACTACGGCTTCCGGAACAACGGAGACCTTACATTTCAGTGATGAAACTGTAAACTGGGGATTAGAACAGCCGACTTTCTCTAACGGGGTCGCTTATGCTGATTTCGACAATGATGGAGCTCTCGATATGGTCATCAATAATATAAACGACGAAGCTTTGATATACCGGAACACATCGCGTGACAAGGATACAGCGACCAGCACAGTTCCTGCAAATAAAATTCAAAGGAGATAAACAAAATATTAATGGACTCGGTGCACATGGCCAGCATTTATTATGATCACGGAAAGCAACAGGTGTATGAAAATAATCCATATCGTGGTTATTTGTCCACCATGCAGGGTATCGCCCATTTCGGATTAAAGAATATATCAGTCGGTTGGATTCCGTCGTAATTAAATGGTACAATGGAAAGCAACAGACACTTGCGAATATAAAATCCAATCAGGTAATTACAGTGGATATAGCAAATGCCGACAATTCCTTATTCTTCACAACAACCTGCTATCGCCACAAACGCTTTGTTCAAAGAAACGACGCATGCATGCAGGAATCAATTATCGTCACTACGATGCCGACTTTATTGATTTTGATATCCAGCATTTATTACCACATAAACTCTCGGAATATACGCCCGCTCTTGCGTCAGGCGATCTGGACGGGAATGGTTTTGACGATCATTGTTATAGGTGGCAACTCATTATATTCCAACCTGTATTTTATTTCAGCAACCAGATGGGAAATTTATCAGGAGGAATTTGCTGACAGAAATAAAAAATAAATCATCAGTTACCAAAGATGAAGGTATTCTGATTTTTGATGCGAATGATGATGGCAAGCCGGATATATATATCAGCAGTGGAGGATATGCATTGTCTTCCGGGCGATCACAGTTACCAGGACAGACTTATATATCAATGATGGAAAAGGAAATTTCAAAATGGATACATGCTGCTTTGTCTGTCAATCACAACAGCAAATTCTGTGTCAGGGCCTTCGATTATAATCAGGATGGGAAAATGGACCTGTTCATTTCAAGCCGTGTAGATCCATGGAACTATCCTAAACCCGTAAGCTGTTTCATTTACAGAAATGATTCAGAAAATGGTCATGTGAAATTTACTGATGTTACGGATGAAGTGGCACCGGGGTTGAAAAATATCGGTATGGTTTGCGATGCTCTATTCACTGATTTCGACGGTGATGGTCAAACTGATCTGATCGTTGTGGGAGAATGGATGCCTGTTACTTTTTTTAAGAATGAGCATGGAAAATTTAAAAATGTGACGTCCTCTATTGGGTATGGACAGACAGTCAGGGTGGTGGAATTCAATTGTGGGAGGCGATTTCAGGAATACGGGAAGAATGGATTATATCATTGGCAATCTCGGATTGAATTCATTGTATCAGGCAAGTGATTCATTCCCTGTTTACATGACTGCAAAAGATTTTGAAAACAATGGAAGATTTGCAGGTATTCCTTCCTTATACCTTCCCGATCAGCAGGGAGTGAAAACGCGAATTTCCGGCCCAGGGAAGAGATGATATAACCAGGCAACTGAACAGTCTGAAAAAAAGATTTAATACTTATAAGAAATATGCCGTTGCGACCATGAATGATTTACTGACACCGGAACAACGCGACGGTGCAATGAGACTTAAAAGCCAATATGTTGGAATCATGTTACCTGAGAAATGATGGTAATGGAAAATTTACGATGATACCCTTACCAAGTAGAAGCACAGTTTTCAGCAATTAATGGGATGGTTGTAGATGATTTTGATGGTGACGGAAATCTGGACCTGTACTCATGAATGGAAATGACTATTCAACGTCTGTTGGTATTGGTCAATATGATGCATTATATGGTCTGCTTGTTAAAAGGTGACGGAGCCGGTGGCTTCAAAGCATTATCCATGTTGCAAAGTGGTATATATATACCCGGGTAATGGAAAAGCTTTGGTGAAACTAGCAGGGGCTGATGGTAAATACCTGGTTGCGGCAAGTCAGCACAGAGGAGATCTTGAAATTATTTGAGTTGAACAGAAAGCAACGGATTGATCAGAGTTGAACCCGGAGACAGGTCGGCCATTCTTCAATTTAGCGAATGGGAAAATTCAAAAACAGGAGCTTAATCAGGGCTCGTCCTTTTTATCCCAATCGGCCTGCTTTCTTAGTGTGGATGAGCTTGTCTCTTCTATTCAGATTACTGACAATCGGGGCGGAGTCAGAAATATAAATATTGGACGGGAGAAAGTAGAAATGAGTCTGTCATCTCTAAGATTTTTGTAATCATGCATATCAGGAAAATATTATTATTGATGACGATTGCTATCCACTATATTTTTTTTTACGAGGTGCTTTCATGTAAAACAAAGCATTGATCCGAGGGGCAGTGGCATATGCGGGGTCAGAAAAATGTGTCCGAATGTCATAAGTCGATATCATCTTCTTATGCGCATACTGCCCATTTTCTTACAACGCGAATTGCCAGATGATAGTTCAGTCACTGGTAAATTTTTCAAGAGATTCTAATGAACTTTTTGTAGATGATACCACGCGCATCATTATGGAAAAAAGAGATTCAGGACTTTACCAGGTTTTATATAAAAACAATAAGCAAATTTTCGCTTACCGGTTTGACCTGGTCATGGGAGCCGTTAAAGGACAAACTTATCTATCCTGGCATGATAAAGGATTGTACCAATTACCCGTGTCGTATATAACAGCACTGCACCGTTGGGCTTCCAGTCCGGGTTATGCACTGGCAGGATTAAATTTTTCCCGTTCGATTACCAAGGATTGTTTCGAGTGTCACAGTTCTTTTGCAAACAGGGATGAAAAGGGACTGCTGGATTTTAGAGTGAATCCCAAAAGCTGGGTATTTAAAATTGATTGTGAACGTTGTCACGGACCTGCAGCGACACATGTTCAATTTCATGAGGAAAATCCAAATGAAAAACTTTCACAGTTCATTGTTCCTTTTAAGTCGCTCAGCAGGCAGCAGAGAATTGATCTTTGTGCAGTTTGTCATTCCGGCAACAATAATATTCTTTTAAAATCGCGATTTGCATTTAAGATGGGGGATAGCCTGAGATCTTACATGATTCCATTGTATGACAGGAATCATCAGCTTGACGTGCATGGAAACCAGACTCAGTTACTTTCTCAAAGTAAATGTTTTAAATCGAGCGATTTAGAATGCTCCACCTGTCACAATACCCATGTTAATGAACGTGGTTTTGTAAATGTTTATAACGAGCATTGTCAGAGTTGCCATTCTCCGGGAAATCATTTTTGCACAATAGCAACAGATTCCAATATTGGTTTTATTAAAAATAACTGTACGAGCTGTCATATGCCGGAGCAGGCTTCAAATGTAATAAGAATACAGGCTTCAGCGAATTCAAACCAGGCAACTTCAACAATGGTAGTGAACCACAGGATCGCTATTTATCCTGAGGAATCAGCTAAGATTTTAAAATCATTTGTCCATGGTAAGCTGGTCAAACAATAGAAATCCGGAACACAATGTCACAAGCGCAGGGAAAAAAAACTCTGTAAGGTTTGTTATTAATTTCTTATTTATTTTTTCTGCACTCATTCAGAATTCTTATGGCCAAACTGAATTACAGGCCTGGGGAAATATTACCGGTATTCGTGTGGAGGGCGAACTGATGAGTTTTGAATCGAGTTTACGTGTGGTAGGAAATCAATGGTCATCAGTTACAGCTACTGGTAAAGAACATCAGAGTCCGAAATACAGTCGCGACAGTATCGGGTGGCAGGTAGTTGATACGAAGCTGGGTGGGATTTCATTCAACGAAAAGGTGATTGATATCAGTAAGGAGGAAGCTGCTGTTGCGATCAGATTCTCATCAGCCAGAGATACTTCTGTATTGGGTTTATTTTTTTGTATCAGTCTTCCATTAGCTGAATATGCACAGGGAACAATAAGCATTGGTACAGAAAAGACGTTTCCTGCCTCTGATTTAAATGTGGGCGACTCAGTTGAATGGACGAAGACTTCAGCGACGAAATTAATTGTCAGTTCGGCGGAGAGACAAATAGAAATTCAATGGGTAAAACCAGCACAGGTTATTATACAAAAAGGGACAGGAGAAAAAAATCAGATGATTGAAATTTATATTCCCTTGCAAACAGGCGATCTCCGCGCCGGTATAAGTGATGAAAAGGACTTTACAATCAGAACAACAGGCCATATCGATAAAAAGGATATTCATTTGATTTTGGATACTTCCAAATCAGGAATGGAGTTTGCAGGATTCGGCGGTAATTTTCGAATACAGAATCTTAAAACTGATCCTGAGGTTATTGATTATTGTCTGAACAATATGAGAGTCGCCTGGGGACGTGTGGAAATGCCCTGGCGCTTTTGGCAACCTGAGAAAAATATGGACCCGGTGTCTTTTGCAAAAGCGGGTAAATTGGATTTACGTGTGCAGCGGGCAATGCAGATGGCGCAAAAGCTTCAACAGAGAGGAATTCCTATTATACTTACAGCCTGGTCGGCTCCCGATTGGGCGATCATTGGAAAGGCACATTTTTTTCATCAGTCAGGTGAGCCCTGGGGAAATCCTCTGAATCCGGATAGCCTGAGTTTTATTTATCAATCCATCGCAGATTATATTCAGTATCTGCAGGATCAGTATTTAGTACAGGTTAAATTTTTTTCATTCAATGAATCGGATTTGGGAATCTATGTCAGACAAACCGGAGAGCAGCATGCCGATCTCATTAAAGGATTGGGAAAATATTTTCTGACGCGGGGATTGAAAACTAAAATATTGCTGGGAGATAATTCTGATGCGACCACTTATACATTTATTGATCCCGCATTGAAAGATGCGTCCACACATCCTTATATCGGAGCTGTTTCATTTCACTCCTGGAGAGGCTGGGAAACGGATTTACTGTCAAAATGGGCTGCCGCTTCGAGGGAAATAAATCTTCCCCTTCTTGTGGCTGAGGGAAGTATAGATGCGGCTGCATGGGGTTATCCCGCCATATTTCTGGAACAGACATACATTATGCAGGAAATCAACCTTTACGTAAGGCTCATGGGCATTTGTCAGCCACTGAGCATATTGCAATGGCAGCTGACTTCGGACTATTCACCATTGTCTGGCGGAGGAATTTTTGGTAGAGAAGGTCCGCTGCAACCTACGCAGCGTTTCTGGAATCTTAAGCAGCTTGCTTCCACACCCGAAGGTCTCAACTATCTGCCAGTTAATTGTGACCGTCTCTCCGTGACCTGTGCGGCATTAGGTAATAATAGTGAAGGGAAATATGCATTTCATATAGTAAATAATGGTGCCGGAAGAAAGGTGGTGCTTAGTGGAATTCCTGGCAAAGTCCACTCATTCAAAATCTTTACAACAAGTAAAATATTATCCATGCAGGAAGGCAAGGCAGTGAGTGTTGATAAAGGTGTAGCGAAATTCATTTTACCTCCTGATAGCTTCACTACACTTTTTAGTCAGTAATTAAAAATGCAATAAGAAGCTTTATCCAAAATAAAAATATAAATTATGCCTGGCGATTCCCTGTTGATAAATAATAAAGCCGTTGCGCAGAATACGTATGATGCTATCGTCATAGGATCGGGTATAAGCGGGGGCTGGGCAGCAAAAGAATTAACGGAAAGAGGGTTACGTGTTTTGATGCTTGAAAGGGGACCAAAATTGGATCATATTACCGGATATAAAACAGCAGGATATAATCCCTGGGATTTTCCACATCGTGGCGCGGCCACATTGAAGCAGAAGACTGATAACCCGGTGATATCGAGAGACTGGGCTATGTATGGTACGGCTGCACAGGAGGCCGTTATGGACTATTGGGTCAATGAAAAAGATTGTCCCTATGTCGAAAAAAAACCATTTACTTGGTGGAGAAGTTACCAGATGGGAGGTCGTTCTATTCTCTGGGGAAGACAAAGTTATCGCTGGAGTGATTTAGATTTTGAAGCCAATATCAGAGATGGAATTGCGGTTGACTGGCCGATCAGGTACAGGGACCTGGAACGATGGTACAATTATGTTGAAACTTTTGCAGGTATCAGTGGTTCCAGAGAAGGTTTGGAGCAACTACCTGATGGAATATTTCTGCCACCCATGGAATTAAACTGTGTTGAAAAAGATGTAGCTGCAAGAATAAAAGATTTTTATAAAGGACAACGACATATGTTCATCGGACGTGTGGCGAATTTAACAGAAGCGATTCCCGGTAGAACAAAGTGCCAGTTTAGAAACAGGTGCTGGGAAGGTTGCCCATTTGGCGCCTATTTCAGCACACAATCCTCCACATTGCCTGCCGCTATGGCAACAGGAAAATTAACCGTGAGGCCATATTCCATTGTCACAAAAATAACTTACGATAAGAATACAAAAAGAGCGACCGGCGTTGAAGTGCTCGATACGGAAACGAATAAAACATATGTGTTCAATTCTAAAATCGTTTTTTTAAATGCTTCTACTCTGAACAGTGCCTGGGTTCTTATGAATTCTGCGAAGGAAATCTGGCCCGAAGGTCTGGGTAGCAGTAACGGTGAGCTGGGCCACAATATCATGGACCACCACTATATGTTGGGGGCACAGGGCACAGTGGAAGGATACGAGGACAAATATTATTTCGGAAGAAGGGCCAATGGCTTTTATATTCCGCGTTTCGCTAATCTGCATGGTGACAAACGTGATTTTATACGGGGATACGGTTATCAGGGCAGCGCAAGCCGTCAGGGATGGAGCCGCGATGTAGCTGAATTAAATATTGGAGCAGAATTTAAAGAAGCTTTGACTGAGCCGGGTGCCTGGACGATCGGTGCTACGGGTTTTGGAGAAATATTACCCTATCACGATAATCAGGTCAGCCTGAATAAAGAAGTGAAAGATAAGTGGGGACTGCCTGTGCTTACTATGGACGCCGGGTTAAAAGAAAATGAATTAAAAATGAGGAAGGATATTATTAAAGAGTTGGTGGCAATGTTTGAAGCATCAGGTATCAAGAATATCACAACCTGGGACAAGGACTATGCAATCGGCCAGGGTATTCATGAAATGGGATCAGCCAGGATGGGCAGAGATCCAAAAACTTCTGTACTGAATGAACATAACCAGGTCTGGGATGCTCCCAATGTTTTTGTAACCGATGGTGCCTGTATGGTGTCCAGCGCCTGTCAGAATCCTTCATTAACTTATATGGCTTTGACGGCCAGGGCTGCTGATTTTGCAGTTGATGAAATGAAAAAGAGAAATATTTGATACAGTTTCCGTAACTCAGGGAATTCTAAAAGAGAAGGGTTCCGTCGAAATATATAATATTTTCCGTATCGCAGTGATACGCTAAAGCATACTGGTAGGAATCCGAAAAATAAAAACTTTCCAGTTTCCAGGATTTCTGCTGGAGACTAATTGAAGAATATTCATTCAATACCGAAACTGTTTTTAGATTTTCCTGAAGTCCTGTTCCCCAGGCTTTAGTAAGCGCTTCCTTGCGTGTCCATACGTAATGAAACGCCAGCAGGGGATTAGCCGCCCTGGAAATAAAAAACTTTTCTGCTTCGCTGAAATGCTCCTGCAATAAATCGTCATACTGAAATTCAGGGTCAATTTTTTCAATATCAATGCCCAATTCCTTCCTGGATATACCAATCAGCACCCATTCACCAGAATGGCTGATATTAAAATGGATATCTGTTACCGGAGAACTGATTACTGGCTTCTTCCGATCTCTGCTATCGATACAAACTTCTAAAGGCTTTGCGTTAAGATATTTTGAAAGGAGATATCGAAGGGCCTGCCTGCCCACGGCAAAGCGACATTTGTCCGCTTCAAACCTAAATTGGTTTGCCAGCGTTTTTTCCGGGCCGGTAAGTAAAGAAAGATCGGTCGGTATTACAGGGAACTTCCATACATGAACATTCTTTTCCAAATTCCAGGAATTCAGATCAGGTTCGACAAACCGGATTTCTTTAAGCTGTTTTTCCTGCTCCTTCATACCTGCTTTTAATAGTATTTGGAAACATATTGAGTTTCCAAATCGAAACGAATGATGGCCACTCTATATCGCTTTCAACACTGAGGAGGGATCGGTGAAATCCTTTCTGATTTCCTTACCGGCATTTCTTTGATCAATGATCTGGCCGAGAATGCGGGATAATTCATTCACGTTGGGTGCAAGCAGAAAGGTTTTATGATCACCCGAAATTTCGTGGATATTAATGCCTTGTAAAGCATAGGGTTTCCATCCGAGATAGACCGGATCATCAAGGAAATACATCCTGCTTTTCACCCGGAACAAATCAATGCTTCCATTGTAAGGCTCCAATTTATATTTTTCAAAGGCGATATCGTGTTTGTAGTTGATTTTATCCGCGTAATCGAGGTGTTCTTCTTTCGTATCCATCTTTTTTATAATCCCTGCTCTGATTAAAAGGTGAATGAATTTGTTTTTCAAAAAGCCAATCTGGTAAGACATGGTCTCTGCCGGATTTTTTTTGAACGATCTTAGGATAAACTTGAATTTGGGAAACTGTCGCTTAAACTTCTTACTCATTTTCAATGTCCAGTCGTCGAATTGGGTGGAATGATCTGCATTGGTGTCAAATATGGCCAGCATATTCACTTCCCGTCCCATAGCCTTGAGTTGCTTGGCCATTTCAAAGGCGACGATTCCACCAAAAGAATAGCCTGCCAGGTTATAGGGCCCATTCGGATTTTGCTCCAGGATCTCTCGAACGTAGTAAGCTGCGATATCCTCCATATTGTCGAAGGGTTCATCAATACCATTGAGACCTCTCGCCTGCAGTCCGAATACAGGCTGGTCGGGATCCAGACCCATGGCCAGTGCATGAAAGATCATGACCGTCAAACCGGATCCGTGTACAATATATAGTGGTGGTTTATTTCCTGGCTTAATCTGGACCAGCGATTTCCAGGAATCTTTTTTCTCATCCTGATCAAGCATCAAGCTCAATTTTTCTATAGTCGGTGCTTCAAATAAAGCCGTAACAGGAAGGCGGTGTTTCGATTTCTCTTCGATCAATTTCATAACTCTCACAGCGATCAGTGAGTGACCACCCAGCTCGAAAAAATTATCATCAATACTGACCTGCTGAAGATGGAGGGCATCTCTCCAAATCGCTGCCAGTATTTTCTGGGTTTCTGTTTCGGCCTCCTTGATTTTCCTGTTCCCGAATTCCGGCAACAGATCAGGATCCGGCAGAGACTTTTTATCCACCTTACCATGTACATTGAGGGGTATGCGGCTCAACGGAATAAAAACCCGCGGGACCATGTAGGCAGGAAGTTTCCTCTGGAGGAAAGTCGTTATCTCCTCCTTACTGAATGTTTCCTGAGACACGATATAAGCGATCAGTCTTTTTTCAGACGATATATCTTCCCTGGTAATAACTACGGTTTGCTGAATACCGGGATATTCCAGGATAACCGATTCTATTTCTGCAGGCTCGATACGAAAACCCCTGATCTTTACCTGGTCATCTAAGCGTCCATGATATTCAAAATTGCCATCAGGCATCTGCCGGGCAAGATCACCGGTCCTGTACATTTTTGCACTTGGTTCAGAAACGAAAGGGTCGGGAATAAATTTTTCCTTGGTCAGGTCTGGACGATTCAGATAACCCCTGCCAACACCGGCACCCCCTACATAAAGCTCGCCGATTTGACCCACCCCGCATAATTGCAACTGGTTATTCAAAACATATGCCGTTCGATTATTTAATGGAATTCCGATCGGGATGGGAGTGGTGATCTGCCGCTCTTTTACAGAATAAGTGAGCGAAAAAGTAGTATTCTCCGTGGGCCCGTAGCCATTAATTATTTCCAACGAAGGAAAACGATTCCTTAATTTCTCTATATGTTTTTCAGAAAGTTTTTCTCCGCCGACGATTATTGTCCTTAACCTTTCGAAGACGCTAATATCCAATTCGACCCATTGGTTTAGTAAGCTGGACGTGAACCACATCATATTGACTTTCCTTTTCCTGATTTCCTGTTTCAGCAACTCACCGTTTAACAAGGTCTGCTCGGGACATAATACGAGTTCACCGCCATTCAGTAACATGGACCAGTATTCAAAACTGCTCGCGTCAAAAGATGCGGAACCTGTATTCAATAACACGTTTTTCCCTGAAAGTGTTATATAGTTTACACCGCGTACCAGACTGATCACGTTTCTGTTTTCAATCATCACCCCTTTGGGTCTTCCTGTCGATCCGGAAGTATACATGATATAAGCCAGATCCTTACCACTGCCAAAGACCTTGGGTGCGCTGGTGGATTCCTGGTTGATGCGATGCCATTCTTCATCCAACAATATGATCAAATGATTGCCGGGTGTTCCAAGGACGTCGAGGTTGTTTCGATTGCAAAGGATAATGTTTGCATTTGTATCCTGTAGCATAAAGCGAATACGCTCGGCGGGGTATTCAGGATCCAGAGGCACATAGGTGCCGCCTGCCTTCAGTATTGCGAGAATGGCAATTACCAGATCAACAGATCTTTCCAAACAAACCGGAACATGCTCTTCCCTTTTTACTCCTTTTGATTTCAGATAATTCGCCAGTTGATTCGTTTTTTCTTCGAGCTGCCGGTAAGTCAGGGTTTCATTGCCGAAACTCAGAGCGCGTCGAAATGGTGACCTCCTGGCTTGTTCACAAAACAAATAAGCAATGGATTTATCTTTCGGATATATTGAATCCCGATCTTCCGGAATGGTCTGATGCAGGCTTGGTGCAGGTAGATCCATAATCCGAATTTCCCGCTCCGTAACCAGCCGATAAAGCAGCGTTTCAAAGGACTTCATCATCAGGCGTATGGTAGATTCTTTAAAAAGTTGAGTATTGTAGGACCATTGGATGTCCACATTATCAACCGAACCGCTAACATTCAGTGAAATTTCAAAATTCTCATATTCCCTGGCGTTATAAACCATTTCATATTTTAACCCCGGAAATTCTACGCCATCATCCAATCCCAGGTCTACGTTAAATGTCAGGGGAACAAGCGGTATCCGAGATCTGTCCCTGGCGATGTTTAGCTTTTGCAATAAACTTCCATATGTAATCTGCTGATGATCGTAATCACTTAATACCTGCGATTTTCTTTGTTTGAGGTATTCAGAAAAAAGCATTTTCCCTTCGGGGTGACTCCTCATTGGGAGGAGATTTACACAATGACCGACCAGCCCGTAAAGGCCTGTAACCGATTGCCCTGCTGCCGGTATTCCCAGGATGATTTCCTGTTGACCGGTGATTTGTTGCAGAAAGACTTCGTAAGCGGCCATAAGTGTTGTGACCAGTGTGCAACCTGATTGCGCACCCATTTTTTTAATGGCATTAAGCAGATCTGAATCCAGCGGAAAGTCCAGGCGATGGCTTTTGTAGGTTTTCACTTGTGGTCTTGGAAAATCCGTCGGTAAATCCAGAACGGGAATGGATTGCTGGAACTGTTTGAGCCAGTATCGTTCTATATTTTTGTATTCTTCTGTTTTCCGAAATCGGCTCTGTGACTCCGCATAATCACTCAGAGAAGGTGCTGGTTTCAATTCAGGCGTAATATTCCCATTATAAGCCGCATAATATTTACCAAGATCCTGGAGAATGATTCCAAGCGACCAACCATCGCAAATGATATGATGGGCTGTCAGGGTTAAATAAAATTCTTCTTCGTTCAGTAAAAAAAGATCAACACGGAATAAAGGTCCCTTTATGAGATCAAAAAGTTCTAAGCCATTTTTTTTTGTAAATGCAGTTATCAAAACCTCCTGATCAATCTGGTCCATATCAGCCAGATTTTCAAAACGCAAAGTAAGAGGCATGTCCCGATGTACACAGATCTGGTCGCCGTCTTCGTCGAATGTTGACCGTAGGGCTTCATGTCTGTGTATAATTTCCTTCAGTGCCTGTTCCATTGCGCGAATATTCAGCAATCCGGTAAGCCTGAGACTAACCGATTCATTGAAGGAACGGCTGGCATCCGGACCACCCAGGACGCAGGAGATCCAGATCTCCTTCTGTGGTTCGGTAGAAGGTATAAAATGAAATGCTCTTGAAGAGGTTAAAAATCCGGCTTCCAATAATTCTTTTACTGATTCTTCAAATTTCTCAACGATGATTTTAACATCTGCAGCGGTATGAACCTCGGTAAGGAAACAGGGAAATCCATCCCAAATATGTATCCCTTTTTCTCGCATCAGGGTGAATAACAATTCCACGTAAGGGATCTCTTCTATAAATTTTATTTTCCACAACGAACCGAATTGGGCGATAAAGACCGACAGACCATTTTGGATGCAAATTTGATTAAGCGCATCGGCCAATGTCCGGGTTTTCGCATTTATGGAAACTTGCAAGTCCGGCCCTTTGGCTTTCATATACTCCAGAGTAGCAAACGATGCAGCGAGCGCCAGAGGATGCCTTACAAATGTCCCGGCAAAATAAGTTACACCGGATTCCGGTATGGATGAGTTCCCATACTCCCAGAATCCGCCATCCAGGGCGTCCATGAATAATTTTTTTCCGGCAATTATACCAATGGGAAGTCCACCCGCTACTACTTTCCCATAAGTTCCCAGATCCGCCTGGATTCCAAATATTGCCTGCGCTCCTCCCGGGTGCATTCGAAATCCCGTGATGACTTCGTCAAAGATTAGCGCCGTTCCGGATTCCGAAGTTATTTTCCGAAGCGCTTTTAGAAATTCAATTGGCTGAAATTCTGGTCTGCGGCTTTGTACAGGTTCCACGAGCACCGCAGCCAGTTCTTTCGCCCTTTCTTTGATGATCGCCAGACTTTCTTCCGTCCCATAGTCAAGGATCAGCATGTTCGTAACAGCTTCAGGCATAATGCCGGGTGATGCAGGAAAAGATTTCAAATTTTTTGTACCACGAACGATGACTTCATCCGCAATACCATGATAAGATCCGGAAAAAGCAACTATCGTGGATCGGCCCGTTACGGTTCTGGCTATTCGCATCGCTCCCAACACTGCTTCAGAACCTGTGTTACACAAGGCAGACCGGTCGGATCGGGTGAACTCACAAATGAGCTTACAAACCTTTCCCGCCAACTCATGCTGGGGACCCAGCTCATAACCCATATCTATTTGCCGGTGCAGTGCCTGGATAATGTTCTCAGGCTGATATCCCAATAAATTGGATCCGAATCCGTTCAGCACATCGATGTATTCATTTCCATCCAAGTCCCATAAGCGGCTACCCTTTGATTTATTCACCACAATGGAATAAACCAATTCTTTGGTAAGTGGTTTGAACCCCGAAACCACGCGCGGATCGGCCATATATGACCGGTGCTCCTGGGTATAATTCTTGCTGAGCCTGGTCTTTTGGTTATAACTTTGTATGAGTTCGGCCAGGAATGTCTGTTGTTTCTTATTCAATGCAGTCACCTGTCTTTCTATCCTGGCTGTCGCACCAAATGGTTTCCGGAGTTCGACCTTCTCTTCTTCTGAAAGTTGCTGATCCTTGGTCATTGGCGACTGGCCCAATGCGATTTGCTTATCTGGAGGTACTATAGACTTTTCCACTTTTTGCAAATCGGCAACCTGCCTGGCCAGTATTTCTATTTGAGTGGATAAATATCGTATAGAGGAAGGATTTTCATTAGTGTCGAGATTTTGTTTTCTATGAAGCTCTTCCCTCGGCATTTGTTCTTCCAAATAGCCGGCTAGTAGTTCCAGGCTGGAATGGGTTTCATTTAATTGTCGGAAACTAACGGGTAAGCCGAATTCTTTTTTGCAGTTCAGGGCAACCTGAGTAAGCAGCAGAGAATCAAATCCGATTTCTATGAAATGCCTGTCGGAGCTGACATTTTGCATTTCGATACCGGATGCAGTCTCGAAAATCTTTTTAAGTTTTTCGATCAGAACTGCCTTACGGTCCTCATTTTTTTGATCTGTTTTATTCTCAGCTGATGAAAAAGAAGATAATGAAACTCCCCGATGTACGGCAGGCTGTAGAATTGTCGTTTGCGTCGGACTGACTGGATCAACCCAACAACGGATCCTGTCAAATGCATAAGAAGGTATGTGAATGAATACTCTGTTCTGATCCTTATAAAATAATTGCCAGTCAGGCTCAATGCCATTCATCCACAATTGTCCCATTGCCTTAAGCACGGCATACCAATCCGATTGGCCATCTTCCCCATCCAGGCTGGCAATAGCAGGAATATTTTTTTTATTACCCTGAAGTCTAACCAGATTGGTAAGAACACGGCCGGGACCTGATTCGAGCATGAGGAGGTTTCCCTTTTCCGAAATACATTTTATGGCCTCCGTAAATCTTACTGGTTTGCGTAATTGATCAGACCAATAGGAAGGATTGGTCATTTCACCGTTTCCAATCCATGTCCCTGTCATCGTGGAGACAATGGGAATCTTTGGTTCGCGCATAGGAATGGATGAAGCCAGTGCCTCAAAATCAGTTTGAATGGGGTCCATCATCGAAGAATGAAACGCATGACTGGTCCGCAGCTTAATGTTGGGGATATTCTGAGCGGTCAGCATTGCGGAGAATTCTTTTACGATATTTTCCGGACCCGATATCACCGATAGACTCGGACTGTTTATCGCCGCAAGGGAAAGACCATCAAGTAAAAGGGGATTTATTTTTTCTGCACCCAATCGCACACTCAGCATACTGCCTGAAGGTAACCTGGACATCATCTGTCCCCGGGAGAATATAAGCCTGAGTCCATCCTGAAGGTTATATACACCGGCCAGGTGTGCGGCTACAAATTCACCGATGCTATGTCCTATAAATGCAGCAGGCTGGATTCCCCAGCTCATCCAAAGTTTTGCAATCGCGTATTCTATAATGAACAGTGCGGGCTGTGTGTAATAGGTATTGTGTATTTTCTTTTCTGTTTCGGAATCATTCTTTGGCGGGAATATGATTTCCCTGATGTCTTCTTTCATAAGGGGGATCAGCAATTCAGCGCAGTCATCAACTGACTGCCTGAACATTTGCTCCTGTTCATAAAGTTCCCGACCCATGTTGAGGTATTGCGATCCCTGTCCGGGGAAAACAAAAACGACACCATTCAAATGCTCTTTCAGAAAAAAATGTTCCTGGGAAGAAGGCGGTAATTTTAATTTGGCCAGAAGTTCTTTCCGGTCAGCAGCTATAAGAAATCGTCTGGAATTAAACTGTTCGCGTGAAGACTGAAGGGAGTAGGCAAGGTCAGCAATATCTATCGCCTCCTGCTTTTCGAGATGACCGGCTAATTTCCAGGCATAGGCCTCCAGGCTGTTTTCTGTTTTGGCTGACCAGCTGACTAATTGAAAGGGCTTTTTTAGTCCCTGATTTTTAGGTTTATCAATGGAGGGCAGTGGATATTCCTCCAATATCACATGAACATTGGTTCCGCCGACGCCAAATGAACTTATGCCAGCGATCCGGTTTCCGTCTGTTTGCCATTCCTGCAAACGTTCGTTTACATAAAATGGACTCTCCTGAAAACTGAATATATGGGTTAGGTGATTTGAAATTTATGGATGCCGGGATTTTTTTATTGTGCAGGGCCAGTGTGACTTTGATGAAACCGGCTACGCCGGCTGCCGCCGTGCAATGACCAATATTTGATTTGACGGAACCCAGGGCACAGTACTGAGCTTTTTCCTGTGGACCGAAAGCCAGATTCAATCCCTCGATTTCAATCGGATCTCCCAGGGGAGTTGCCGTTCCATGTGCTTCAATATAACTTATTCTAGCTGGATCAACACCGGCGTCGTTTATCGCCATGCGTATCGCACCAGCCTGACCTTCGGCATTTGGCGCTGTAAAACTTCCTTTCCCACCACCGTCATTATTAATACCGACACCCTTGATAATAGAATAAATCGTATCACCATCCTTTATCGCCTGATCCAGCTTCTTCAACAGGACAACACCAGCCCCGTCGCTGAATACTGTACCAGTTGCATCGGTATCAAAGCTGCGGGTATGTCCGTCGCTGCTATACATGGCTCCTTCCTGGTAAATATGTCCGCTTTTAATCGGTACGGTAACCGACACGCCACCTGCAAGGGCCATATCACACTGACCTTTCCGTATACTGCCAACAGCTTCAGCAATGGCCAGCAGAGATGTGGAACATGCAGATAGTACGCTAACCGCAGGACCTTTCAGGTTTAACGCATATGCTATTCGGGATGCGATATAATCTTTTTCATTTGCGGTCATCACCTGGAAACTTCCGACCTGCCCAATCAAATCTGTATGTCCCTGAACATTGTTCAGGTAATAGGTATTGTTGCCAGTTCCTGCGAAAACACCGATAGTTCCTTTGTATTTTGAGGACAAATAGCCCCCACTTTCCAGCGCTTCGCATGCGATTTCCAAAAAAATTCTTTGTTGCGGATCCATGAGTTCAGCCAACCTTGGTTGAATGCCAAAAAATCCTGCGTCAAAAGATTCTGTATGATCTAAAATGCCACGTGCTTTGACATAATCCGGATTATTTTTCAAATCATCGGATAGGCTGACATCCAGTTCATCTTTCGTAAAAAAAGAGATGGTTTCCCTACCTTCTTTCAATAGGGTCCAGAATTCTTCGATGGTATGGGCACCTGGAAACCTTCCGGCCATGGATACAACGGCAATATCATTGCCTTCTTCTGATAAATGCTGATATAGAGGCGTGGATATTTTTTCAGATTCTTCCAGAAAAGCGACGACACCAGATACGGTAGGGTCTTGATAGAGTTTCGTGACAGGAATTTCGTACTGATAAATTTGTTTAAGTGCAGCAACAGTTTTTAGTGCGAGTAAGGAATTACCCCCGAGCTCAAAAAAATTGTCCAGCAGTCCCACTCTGTCAATTTGTAATAATTCCGGCCCAGCAGGCACTGATATTCTTTTCCATTAAAGTAGCATGGTGCCTTAAATAAAACCGATAGTTCCGGTCGGTTCCCCTCTGGAGTGGGTAAGCTTTTCTTGTCAATCTTTCCACTCGAAGTTTTCGGCCACTCCTTCAGCCATACAAAAGCCGAAGGGATCATATAATCAGGTAACTGATTTTCTATCGCTTGCCGGATTGGTGCGGTATCATTCTTTTCGTCTAGAAGATACCAGATAGGCAACTAATTTTTTTTCACCGGGCCGATCTTCCCTGGCCATCACAACAGCCTGCTGTACACCAGTCTGATGATTCAATCAAAACTTCTATCTCGCCCGGCTCAACACGGTACCCGCGGATCTTCACCTGCGCATCCCGGCGACCGAGAAATTCGATCATTCCATCGGGTAAATATCGACCAAGATCACCGGTTTTGTAAATTCGTAAATCACCTTCTTTCGGATGGTGCCAGATTAAAAATTTTTCAGCGGTCATCTCAGGCTGGTTCAGATATTCCTTTGCAAGGCTCCTGCCACTAATACAAATTTCTCCTGCCTCACCTCGTTTTACCTCTTTACCTCCTTCATCCAAAATGAATATTTCTGTTTGATCAATGGGATATCCTATTGACGGCAGTCTTGGCCAATTATCAGGGGTTCCCTTCCAGTTTCAAAGCCGTAACCACATGGGTTTCTGTAGGCCCATATTGGTTATATAAAATGCAAGTAGGTATGGAAGAAGAAAAACCGGATTACCTGAGTTGTTATTTTTAATTGTTCCCCGGCTGTGATAATTTCTTTTAGAATTAAAGGAAAAAGATGGTGGCTGTTTGCGGTTTCGGTAAGTAGCTGAAGTGCTACAAAAGGAAGAAAAAGTCTTTGAATGGATTTTTCTTCAATAAATCGCAACAAAAGAAGCGGATCGAGTCGCTGGTCATCGTTAACTAAAACCAATTGGCCACCGGTAGTGAGCGAGGAAAATATCTCCTGAAAAGATACATCAAAACTGAGCGGTGCAAACTGAAGTGTTTTGGTTCCGAGGCCTGCAATTGAATTTTTATGCTGCCATTGCAAAAGATTGACCATAGCAGATTGCTTCATGCATACTCCCTTCGGCACTCCGGTCGAACCCGAAGTATATAACACATAAACCAATTCAGAAGGGATCACATACTTTGCGGGGGGACGTTCTTCATACAAACCATCCGATGCCAGCGAGGATACGGAAGTTTGCAAAGAATTAAAAAATGCGATTTCGTTTTGTATGCATATACAGGTTTGAATATTTGTCTCCTTTATAAGTTGTTTGATTCGGTTTGGTGGACTGTCAGGATCCAAAGGCAGATAAGCCTTTCCTGCTTTTAAAATTGCCAGAAGACCGACGATCATTCCTATATTTTTGCTTGAGCTGATCCCCACTATTGGAGAGTCTTCATCAATCCGCAGCAGTTGAGCCGATAACTGATCAGACCTTCTGTTCAATTCCGAATAAGGTAATGTTTTCTTCTCCACAACTCACGGCAATCCAATCAGGTGTTTGTTCCTGTTGAATCCGGAAAAATTCAGAGACAGATGATTCCCTGACATTTTCTTGCCACTCTGATCTGTCGGGAGGAACTTTCATAATTGATTTAAGTCTAGTGATAACGTCTTTTAACGCCCAACATATCCCCAATCCTGCAAAGTATATTTGCGGCGATTGCGTAGTAACCCATGCTCAGGACAGCTTTCAGTTTATTGCCCCTCTTTTTATAATCCCAGACATCTTTGGTCCACTCCGAGAAATTTCGCTTATTTACCTGATCGAAAATGACCGATATGCTTGGTGTTAGCGATTCAGAGGAATGCCAGATTCCCCAGGGAATAAATATGGTCTCTCCCTGTTCCACCGTGATTATTATTGGTGTTGCTTTGCGGAATGCAGGATGTTTATCATAGTCCGGATTAAAGATATTGACATCTGATACCAGGGGATTCTCCGGATTCGGATATAAGTATTCATCCTGTCCCCGGGGAAAGACGATGAAATTTTTTTTCCCGTACAACTGTGTTATCCAGGCATTGGTATGGAATAAATCGATATGTGCTATTGGGAATTTCCCCCCGGGCCCGCCGAAAAAAAGTTCAATGGAACTTCCAAATACTTTTCTTGGAAAAGCCTTACTTTCAAACCAATTGGGTTCCGCATAATTCATTCCCAATGGCGTAATCAAGACTCATGAGCTCCGGAAGCTGGCTGGGTATGTCGAATTTAATGGGATAAGGCGCAGGATCTTTTGGAGAACTGTTTTCAATCCAGTTCAGGATTTCCCGGATATTGCAGGTTTGGTCATTTACGGAAGTTTGTCTTTCACCAAAATGTTGGCGGAAATAATCCGGCGTGAACAGGCTGTTTGCCTTCCAGGCTTTTGACGCCGATTTAAAAATAACAGGAATGCCCGGATTGTAAAACTTATCCAGGAATTCCTGATGAGGAATATCACTCACTTTTTGCAATTCCATCTCTTCGTCATTTTATACATGTTTAATCATTTTTGCGGATGAAGACTGTCATCCAGTTTGCAGGCCTGGCCAGCTAGCCAGGCGTATACGGTTTTTACAATAGCCTTCATCGTACTTTCCTTTTTCCTGAAAGACCAGACATCCATGATAAAATCTTTGTAGTTTTTGCTGTTTAACTGGTCGAAGGCTACCGAAATTGTAGGTGTAAGAGAATACGCCGTATGCCAGGTCCCTGCAGGTATGAAGAGGGTTTCTCCAGGCGCGACCACGAAGTGTACCGGTGTAGCTTCTTTGTATTTCGGAAATTTTTGAAAATCGGGCTCAAAAATATTTATTTCAGATCGCCAGGGATCTTCAGGTATAGGATAAAGCAGATCTTCCTGCCCGCTTGGAAAAATGGTAAACCTTTTTTCACCATAAAGCTGGGTTATCCAGGCATTTAAGTGAAAATAATCCAAATGAATATATGGAAACTTTCCTCCTGGTCCTCCAATAAAAAGTTCGGTGGCAGATCCCCAATGACCCCTGGTAAACCATTTGCTCTCAAACCAGTTGGGCCGGGCATAGTTTAAATGTAAGGGCTGAATCAGATCCATTATTTCAGGTAATGTTTCAGGTATATTGAATATACAGGGATATGGAGCCGGATCATTTACCGAGCTGTTTTCTACCATATCCATGATCTGACGCATGGTAAACTGTTTTCCAGCAACCTCCGTTTGCCGGTCGCCATAATAATCGCGGAACCAGTCAGGACTGAAGACCCCTTTGGCTTTCCAATTTTTTGAGGCATTTTTAAAGATCACAGGGATACCTGGCTGATAAAACTCCTGCATAAAAGCTGAATATGAGATATCCTCCACTTTTTGAACTTCCATCAGATAGGGTATTTAAGGCGAAGCACCCCAATTTAAACATAATTTTAAGATAGTCAAAGCACTAAGTGGCTGGCCGTTGAATTAATCCGATAATTTCTCAAATAGGGGTTTTATATAATTCCTGACGAATTCAGGATAAAAACGCCAGGCATAGACAAATGGACTTAAAGCATTTACGTTCAATATTTTATATAATATGACCTGTCTGACGATAACCACTACAGCATCTGAAATGAGCGTCCCATAAATACAACCCATAATGCCCATCCGGCGGATCAGGAAATAATTTAACACCAGTGTAAGAGAAATGAAGCTGGAGATGATAAGAAAATTCAGTTTTGCTCTGCCGATGGAATCCAATATGACGCCAAAAAATCGGTCAAATGGATTGAACAAACATGTCAGAATGATGAGTTGTACCATGGGGGATGCTTCCCCATATTTCGTACCTGCGACCAGTCGAACGACAAAACCCGGGAAACAAAAGACAAACAATACCAGGGGAATAAGTATCGCTACTATGGTTCCAACAGATTTTTCATATAGGTACTTGCCAGCTTCTGTACCCTTTGATGCAAACCGTTTGGCACTCTGGGGGAAAACAATGGCACCCAGCGCATTGGTTGGAACATCAGTGAGATTTAAAATCCGGATAGCCACATTATACGATCCCGCTGCTGCAGGAGAGATCAATGTACCAAGCATCATCTGGTTAGCGGATCCTGAAAGGACGGTAGTGAGATAAGTGCCAAAAACAAATTTTCCGTATCCAAATAATTTTCTTGATCCAGCTCCATATGTACTCTGCCTGAAATCCGGATATATTCCCGGATATAAAGATATTCTACGAATGCGGAAACAGCTGCGCAGATGATCTGGACATAGATCAGCTCAACCAGGGAAATGCTGGAATGAAAAATAAAAACGAAGAAAACAAAGAGGAAAAAACCACCCTGCTTCATCATGGTAGTGACCAGTACGCCTCGAAATTTCAAGTGTGCCTGCTCAATCCATTGGAATTGGGATAATAGTCCCTGCAGTATATAAACGCCGTTAAATATGATGAACATCTGGAACAGTCCGGGATAATGCCAGAGTCGCGACAGCCATCCGGCAATGCAGAGATTGATGATTATGCATACGCACATGATCGCTGCACTCAAAACAAAAGAAGCCGTAATAATCCTTGGTTTTTCTTCTTCCTGACTTTCAGATAAGAATTTAATCAGTGCATATTGGATGAGCCCGTTTCTGGCCATTTCAAAGATTGACGTGGTGGCCACGAACAGGGTCCATATCCCAAAACTATGTTTATCCAGCAATCGAACAAGGAAATAAAAGCTGCCGAATCCAAAAAGGAGTTGTTGCATATTCAGCATCAGGGTATAGGACCCGGATTTTAACCAGTAATGTTTATTGGATCCGCTCATTGACTTGTAAAGACGAACAAGATAGTGTGAAACTGCGTAAGAATGGAACTATAGGAGCATGAAAAAAATGACCGGCAGTTAAATAAATAAAAAATGCCTGCGTTTAAGAGCGCCACATAACGAATTACAGCAAAGTACTACCTGCAACACCTGCAGGTCCGACAAGGGTCAAAATACCAATATGTAATAATTTTCCTGTGCTGGTTACCAGCGATTTAATGGAGGAGTAATTTTTCACAACCGTCTTATAAGACATATAGATTTTTCTTTGTATTGACCCGCTCGTAAAAACCTGGATACGAGGTAAAAACCCGCTTAAATTATTTTACTAATTGGCTAATTGTTTATCTTGAATGATAACAACCATATGGGGGCACTCAAAAAAATACTGATCCCGCTCATATTTTTACTTGCTACTTATCAAATTGCTTTGACCCAACAACCAAGGAAGGAGCAGACTGGAAATGAATTCAGGCTGGTAAACTGGAGTTCAGACAACGGACTATTTTATGGCAGGGTCAACTGCTTTATTAAAGATAGAAATGGTTTTTTGTGGGTAGGTACTGAGATGGCACTGAACCGTTTTGACGGAAGTTCTTTTAAAAATTACCTCAACCTTCAAAATAAAAATCAGTCAACAATCGGCCATTATATTATCAGCCTGGTTGAAGACAGTCTGCATAATATCTGGGTGGGAACAGACAAGGGATTGTCACGTTATGATATCAAAGAAGATAGTTTTGCAAATTTTTTTCCAATATCCGGCTCGGTTTATTCCAATAAATCTATAGTTCCCTTCTGGTCAACAACAGACAAACTGTACTGTTTTGAATCAACTCAATAGTTACAACTTACGATATAAATTCATTCGAAAGAAAAGTCATTACGAGACTTGAAAGAAAGACAGGGAGCAACGAGGTCAATTCACTTTCCGTTCTGGATAAGAGAAATAATTGTCTCTGGATGTTGCCTAATAATGATGAAGGAGGCCTTATTCAAGTTTCTTTATTGAATGGGAAACAGGATTTATATAACTGGTTATCATTTAAAAATACCCCACTTAGCAGTCATAATTCTGAAGCCATGTGCTACGATAGAAAAAGGAATTGTATCTGGATAAATGATATGGAGGGGTTGATACAATTTAATATTGATGATAAGAAATTCCAATATATAAGTGTCTTAAAGGATTATCATAACAGGGGTGCGGCAATTGCTATCGACCATAACAACAGAATATGGATTGGAACGGGAGATAAAGGAATTATTATTTATGATCCTGAGACCGGGTCGGTTGATCTGCCATTCGGAGATGACCCAATTCTTCAACATAAAGCCAACGAGTTTAATTATAGAATATTCTGCGATCAAGACGGGGTAGTATGGGTTGGATATTGGGGGCGTTTCGGAAAAGGAGTTAATCAGCTAATTCCGTTTTCAAATGTTTTTTTAAGGTATACTGCACAAACGGGAAAGTCAAATGCGCTGAATTCAACATATGGAGGAAGATTGGCAGAATCGACGGATGGAAAAATATGGGTATTTGTAGAACCCGATCTCAACATCTTAAATCCTGCCACCGGATTGTTTGCCTGGATGCAGATAAAAGATTTTTCGGGATTTAATAAAAATAACTCGGTTTCATTTCTTGGACTTGGAAGAACAGCTCAAAAGGGGTGGATAGCAGGCGAACAGTCCGGTGAACTGTTTGAGCTGGATATCACCACTAAACAATGTCGTCCTTTTATGATAGTAGATACTTCTGATCATAGGATTTCTCATGTGAATTTTAATGAAGAGCAGAGTTTCAGAATGGGAAATGGGTCTGAGGATTTGTTTTTGGGAAGGATTCCCGGACATGGGGAAAGCATTTTCCTGTTGAACAAAGACAGCCAGGTGGTTCACCAGTTATCCGGATTTCCGACAGAAGACGTTTCAGCACTTGTAACTGATGGAGATAAATTGCTTTTCGTAAGAAGAAAGGGCATGCCGTTCAACCAGACTTTCACTCTGCTTAACGGAAGACTTGAAGTTACACCGACAGCTTTGGATAGTATCAGCTGGAATAATATTGTTTTCAATAAGGCAGATCAAACCTGGTGGGTAGGAGGTCTCAAGCAACTTGTTCATTACGATAAGAATTTTCATGTGATCTTTCGATATAGTACCGGGCAAGGACTTCCGCTGATAAATATTTATGGTATACAGGTTGATAACTTAGGAAATATCTGGATTAGTACCGAACGCTCAATCTCCATGTTGGACCTGAAGACGAATCAAATCAGAACCCTATCAGAAAAAGATGGATGGCTGCCACAACCATACCATGTTTTAGGTACTCAGGCAAAAGACGAAGAAGGGAATTTGTATTTTTCCGGATACACAGGCCTCGACCGAATAAGCCCCAATAAAATAAGGGTTAATTATCCGCCATCTTCGGTTTACTTGAAATCCGTGGAAGTAAATCAATTTTCTTTTCCATTATCCTCTGGTAAAGAGGCTGGTCAGCAGAATTTAAATTTGAAATACTTTCAGAACAGGGTAAGTATCGAGACGGGTGTCATAGATTTTTATTCAAGGGGGAGCAGTAAGATTCAATATAAGCTCGAGGAAAATGCTAAATCAGCAGATTGGCAATCTGCGCCTGCCAATTATATAATCCGTTTTGAGGATTTGACTCCCGGTAATTATAGATTGGTTATGCTAGCATCGAATGCAGGTAATGAATTTAACGGACCAGAGAAAGTGCTATTGATAATAATCAGTCCGCCCTGGTGGCAGACCTGGTGGGCGCGTTTGTTATTTGGTCTGGCTTTCGCATTGGCACTATGGAGTTTCATTCAAAACCGCTCGCGGAATTTAAAACTGCGAAATACGATGCTGGAAGAAAAAGTAATGCATCGGACGAAAGAACTTAAACATTCCCTGGAGGAACAAAAAGCTATGCAAAAGCAACTGGTTCATTCTGAAAAGATGGCATCTTTAGGCGAACTGACAGCTGGTATCGCACACGAGATACAAAACCCGTTGAATTTCGTTAACAATTTTTCTGATGTGAATAGGGAATTGTTACAGGAAATGAAAGATGAAATAGACAAAGGGAATTTAGGCGAAGTGAATTCACTTGCACAGGATATTATGGAGAATGAAACTAAAATTAATCATCATGGTAAGCGTGCTGACGCCATTGTAAAAAGTATGTTGCAGCACAGCCGCAGTAGCAGTGTTCTTAAAGAGCCAACAGATATCAATGCGCTGGCTGACGAATATTTAAGGCTTGCATATCACGGCCTGAGGGCAAAGGACATATCTTTCAACTCAAACCTCCAAACTAACTATGATGAATCAATTGGGACTATAAATATCATTCCGCAAGAAATAGGGAGGGTAATGCTTAATTTGGTAAACAATGCATTTTATGCAACCAGCGAAAAGAAGAAGGAACGAGCCGATGGTTATGAACCAACCGTATCAATAAAAACAAAGAAAGCCGGCGACAAAATACTAATCGTCGTGAAAGATAATGGGAATGGAATCCGCCAAAATGTACTTGATAAAGTATTCCAGCCATTCTTTACCACTAAGCCTACCGGACAGGGCACCGGATTGGGGTTGTCATTAAGTTTTGATATTGTAAGGGCGCATGGCGGAGATATTAGCGTTGATACCAAAGAGGGTGAGTATACGGAATTTACAGTCTGGTTACCTGTAAGCTGATCAGGAATGCATAGTCTTGAACGACTGGAAGAACCTGAGGTGATTGATATTCCTTTATTCCGTGCAAAATCGGACATGAATTAGAATATATATGCTTTAATTGTTTATCTTTAAAACAGCCCCGTCAGAAGAGATACGTGCAATTGGTCAATCCGGATTACCCATTCAAAACCCCTGATTAGAAGCCACTTTCGTCTGATTGCTCATAACAAAGCCACAAGATGTTTATTTAACTTTTAAAACTGCAACCATTGCAAAAGTGGCTAGCTGCGGTATTGAAGAAATATATATTCCTGTCAATAATAATTTATTTGCAGGGGTTAAATGCATTTTCCCAGGTAAAAATTAGTGGTTATGTTACTGATCACAATGATAACATGCCATTGAATGCGGTATCTATAATTATTAAAGGCAGTACTTCAGGCGCCCTAACAGATTCCGCCGGTTATTTTCATCTTTTTGCAAAGAAAGGGTCAACGATTGTTTTTTCATTTGTAGGATACGAATCAAAGGAAGTCTATGTTGGTAACGACACTGCCATTCATATCTCCCTGATAAATTCTTTTTCGAACCTGAATCAGGTTGTTACGACAGGATATATGTCACAGGTAGTAAAAGAAATTACCGGTTCGGTCACAGTAGTAAAGGGAAGCGATCTTACAACAGAGCCGGTGGGTCAGGTTGATCAGATGTTGCAGGGACAAGTAGCCGGTCTTACTGTTATTTCTACAGGCGAACCAGGAAGCACAAGCATAGTCAGGATAAATGGTATAGGAAATTTTGGCGACGTTACCCCTCTTTACATTATTGATGGTATTCAGGGAGATATCAACACCCTTGATCCGTACGACATTGAATCTCTTACAGTGCTCAAAGACGCTGGTGCTTATTCAATTTATGGCGTCAGGGGCGCCAACGGTGTGATTGTGATTACAACGAAAAAAGGAAAAACGGGGAAATCGGTTCTTTCATTTGATGCATATACCGGTTACCAGGTTCCGCTCAGTAAGGGATTGGATTTGTTGAATCCGCAGGGGCAGGCAAATATTCTCTGGCAGGCATTTATAAATTCAAATGAAGTAGATCCGATTACCGGACTGCCTTCATCTCCTTTATATGGCAACTATGGAAATAGTACAACGCCGGTTTTGCCGGATTACTATGTGAATGGTTATGGTTATCGTGCAGATGATCCTGCAGTTAACCCTTCTTTATATAATATTACAACCGGATCTAAATTTATCAGATTATGCCTTTCAATAAGTCAGGAACTGATTGGTTTCATGAGTTATTCAAACCGGCATGGAACCAGAATTATACGGTAAGCGCATCCGGTGGGAATGAAAGGAACCATTACTTTTTTTCTCTTGGATATCTCAACCAGCAGGGGACCTATCTGAATACATATTTGAAAAAATTGACTGCACGGGTTAATACTGATTTTAATATTGATAATGTGTTTCATCTTGGAGAAAACCTTCAATTGATTCAAAGTCAAACACCTTTCTCCAGTCCGAATATTTATAATGGAATAACCGAAGATCCATGGTTACCTGTTTATGATATAGAAGGAAACTATAGTAGTGAAAATGGCCCCCATGCCGCGCCAAGTGATAATCCCGTGGCTGCTCAGGAATTAGCTAAAGATAATGTGAACAATAACTGGCAGGTATTAGGCAATGCATTTGGTGAACTGGATTTCCTAAAACACTTTAATTTAAGAAGTAGTTATGGTGGCACTTTTAATTTCAACAATGCTTATAATTATACATACGGACCTTATGACACTACACTAGGTCTGAATCAATTTACTGAGACTTCGGGATACGCCTGGTCATGGACCTGGACAAATACATTAACCTTCTCTGATATTTTCGCCGGCAAGCATCATCTGAAAGTTCTTATCGGAACAGAAGATATTGGTACGTATTCCAGATCACAGTCGGGTACCAGTATGGGTTATTTTTCAGACAATCCAAACCTTAGATTTCTGGGTAATGGCAATGGTAATTCAGCCGATCAATCGGTAAGCAGTATGGCTACCAGTACCTTTTTGTCTTCGTTTATCAGTGCAATAAATTATGGATTTGATGAAAAATATTTCATATCAGCTACGCTTCGGGAAGATGCGTCTTCTGTATTTGGTCCTGAATCCAGGTATGGATGGTTTCCTTCCTTTAGCGGAGCCTGGAGAATTAGTCAGGAGAAGTTTATGTATTCTTCAAAATGGGTTAGTGAACTTAAATTAAGGGGAAGCTGGGGGATCAGCGGTTATAATGGCAATACCAATCCGCTAAACCAATATTCCTTATATGGAGGTCTTCCGGGAGGAAATTTTTATGATATTAATGGAACCAGTTCAAGTATTGTCCCAGGGTTATCACTAGTACAAATTGGAAATTCAAATACGGGATGGCAGCAGGATATTATGACAGACGTCGGAATTGAAAGTGTCTTGTGGAACGGTTTGTTGTCGGTTACTCTCGACTGGTATGATAAAAAATCCACCGGTCTTTTATTTCAAGTCGCTTTACCGGGTGTATTAGGATATGCAACTGCACCTAATGTAAATATAGGTGATGTTCAAAACAAAGGTTTTAATCTTACAATCGGAACAAAAGGCAATTTCTCCAAAAATTCCAGCTGGAATGCGAACATCGCGGTCACAACATATCATAGCGAGGTAGTTAAACTGAATGGAGTCTCTTATTTTGACAACGCAAGTACCAATTCCCAATATGGACCCCTTGTCAGAGACGAAATAGGATATCCTATTGGAAGTTTTTTCGGATATAAAATCATCGGCTTATTTCAGAATGCAGCTGATGTTGCTAAATCCCCGGTACAGGAAGCAGCCAGCCCAGGACGTTTTAAATACCTGGATGCTAATAAAGACGGGGTGATTGATCCTTCGGACAGGGTACATATTGGAAATCCAAACCCTTTATTTACTGCGGGTATAAATATCGGGCTTATATTTAGCAGATTTGATTTTTCCACTTTTTTGTATTGGTCCTGTGGAAATGATATTTTCAACGTTATAAAATTAGGCCTGGATATCTTTCCAGGATTGTATCATTATCCCAAAAGTGTAGCTGCTTTATATGATGCATGGACACCTGCTAATCCCAATGCGAAAATACCCATCATAGAAAATGATCAGAATTTCAGCAATGATGGCGTAATCAATTCCTATGGGATTGAAAAGGGGAGTTACCTGAGAAATAAAACGATGATACTCGGTTATACCTTACCAGCAGGTTCATTGCAAAAATTGAGGATACAACGATTTAGAGTATACGGTGAAGTGTTGAATTTATTTACTATTACCAACTATTCCGGCCTTGATCCTCAAATATCTGGCATCAGCTCTGCGTTTGGACTTGATTTTGGCAGTTATCCGAGTAACCAGCGTCAATATCTGATCGGTATAAACCTGAATTTTTGATTCGTAAAATTCTGTAAATACATGATATTATGAAACATTTAAAAATCATCTTTCCGGCGTTGGTGTCAGCAGCGACTATGATTTCCTGTTTTAAGAGTAATTTGAATCAACCAGTCCTTGCCTTATATGGCCAGGCAGATATAAATAACAAAAAAGGTGTGGGGGAATTATTGATAGGAACTTATTCTATGTTGGATGGGGCATCCAGCAACAACCCCTACCCTAGTGGCTCCAATGCTTATATAGCTTCAGCAGGTTCAAACTGGATTTATGGTAGCATCTGCGGCGGTGAAGCATATAAGGGCGCAGGACCTGATGATCAGAATGAGATAATTTATCTTCAAACGTTTACTGAAGACGCGACAGACGATTTTTTAGATCTAAAGTGGACAGCTGTGTATGAAGGAGTGCAGAGAGCGAATGCTGTTTTACGAACTATGCGACTGGCTAAGGATATGACCTCTTCTGATACGGTTGAGACCAGGGCCGAAGCAGTTTTTTTAAGGGCGTTTTATTATTTTGAAGCAAAGAAGATGTGGAACAGAATCCCATATGTAGACGAATCTGTTACTTACGATGCTGGCAACTATCATGTGGTAAATGACACCAGCTGGGCGCCTATTGAAAATGATTTGATTTACGCAGTAGCTAATTTGCCGGAAACTCAACTCGATGCCATCGGAAGAGTCAATAAATATGCAGCAGAAGCAGTTCTGGCGAAGGCTTATATGTTTGAACATAAATATGCCTTAGCCGAACCATTATTGACTGATCTGATTACAAATGGAGAAACTTCCGGTGGAGCAAAATATGCGCTTCTTGGTTTATATCAACATAATTTCAACGCTGAATACAAAAATTCAACGGAATCTGTTTTTGGCTGTCAGAGTTCCGTAAATGAAACTGGAGGAGGACTAAACGGCAATACTGGTGATCAATTCAATTTCCCCAATGGAGGAGAATCAGGTTGTTGTGGATTTTTCCAGCCCTCCCAATACCTGGTCAATCATTTTAAAACGGATTCGGCGGGCCTACCTGACCTGTATCATTTTAATGATCCAGGAACAGACGTGACAAATGATCAAAGTTTGCTCAGTTCCGACCCCTTTACGCCTTATGCCGGAACACTAGATCCCCGACTGGACTGGACAGTAGGTCGCCGGGGAATTCCTTACCTGGACTGGGGAGTCAATCCCGGTAATGTTCCGGCAGGCTGGGTTCGTGATCAGTCTTTTATGGGGCCTTACAGTCCTATAAAAAATGTATTTCTCAAATCACAGGAAGGCACGTATACAGAGACCAGTTGGTCTGTGTGGACCGCGCTCAATATTAATCTGGTTCGATACGCAGATGTATTACTTTGGGCGGCTGAAGCTGAAATTATGATGCCAGGAGGGGACCTGGAAAAAGCCCGAGGTTATGTGAATCAAATCAGAACCAGAGCCATGAATCCCGACGGATGGGTGCATACTTATATTGATCCCAATAATCCAACGGGTGGATATACTGACACGCCCGCAGCAAATTATAAGATCGGCTTGTACACTACCCATGGACTGATCCTGCATTCGCCCTCAAAGCTGTTCAATTTGAAAGAATGCTGGAACTGGGGATGGAAGGCCACCGGTTTTTTGATCTGGTAAGATGGGGCATCGCAGCAACAGAATTAAATGCATTTTTTAAAAAAGAAATGCTTTTTTTAAATTTTCTGAATGTCGGTCATTTCACTTCCAATAAGAATGAATATTTTCCAATCCCACAGAATGAGATTGATATTAGTGGAGATGCTGGCG
>CAVSRV010000007.1:0-334494 GCA_963730425.1 uncultured Bacteroidota bacterium
TATCGCCCCTTTTCGGAAGCATCCTTGTTGATTTCTATTTTTGCCATTAGCATTCAATCTATAAAGGCTGCTGTTACTTATCCCGTCATCAGCCTCCGCTCTGAGTGAGCTATGGCTGAAGAAGAAAATACAAAGCCACCCATAATTAATTGTTTGCCTTCCCAACATTTAATAGACCTCTGTAGTCGAGATTCGAATTTTTTATGCCTGGATTTTGCAAATCTCCATTTGTTATGATTTAACAATCAACTGAATAAAAGCAAATAAAATGTCGAAAAAACTGCTTTTTATGCTTCCCCAATAATAAAATAACTAAGAGGGCTGTCGTGGAAACCACCTAATACACCTCCTTCAATTGTTCCCATAGTTTGGAATTTTAATTTTTAAAAAATGAATAAATAATCAACAGCAGTCTATGCAAGCTTCACCAGGATGATTGAGAATATTCTTCTTCGCAGCCAATCATCTCCGATGCCGGAAACCCTGTTGACATATCAAAAATGGGGTTGTAGAAAAGTGAAATTGCAGAGTGTGTACAGAGCCTCTGTGAAATAAATTTTTAGAAATAACTGGCCGGGTATTTTTGATTTCATCGTACCCGTTTCCTGTTTTTTTATTGTTTTCTTCGGGAATCCTTCGGGAATCCTTTCTGAAACCTTCGGGAGCTCCCGAAGAACTCCCGAAGGATGTGCAAAGAAATCCCGAAGCCGATCCCGAAGCCGCCTGAAAGAGAACGCAGAAGGTGAAGGCTAACGTTAAGGCTTAAGGCATCCTTTTTCAGATCAAATGACTAATTCGGGTAAAAATAAATTTCACAGAGGCTCTGTACACACTCTGCAATTTATTTTCTGATTGCATATTTGTGCAACAGGAGGTGATGGAATACGTGTAGAAAGAAACAATGGATCGCTTTAGAAAAGAGTTACTGGATGCCTATTTGTTTTACAGTTTGCAGGAAGTAAGATAGATGGCAAGAGAATGGCAGGAGGACTACAATTGTTCCAGATCAGCCAATTAATAGTATTCTGTTTTATGAGAAACCCGCTATATTAAGTATTCAAGGTTCTTTGTTTCTGTATCTTTAAAATGTATGCGAATTAGGAGGTAATTACATTTGGACAGGAATCTATGGAGCAAAATCAAAAAGGCGGGAAATGGATAAAAACAGTAGGCAGAGTACTATTGTTTTGTTTAAGCTGCGCCATAGCATTGGCGGTATCCTCAGGGCTAACAAAGGGATGGTCAACAAACTGGTCATCAATTATCGCTATTGTTATTGCGGCCATTATTGCCCTCCTCCTGACTTTAGTTTTGTCCGCTGGGAAGGGCTTCAATTAAAAGATGTTGGTTTAGTACCAGGACGTTACAGCATTTACCGTTTTTTGGCCGGATTTGTAATCGGGTCATTTTTAGCCGTCCTGCAGCCAATGTTGGTTATGCATGACAAGCCCTCTGACGTTGGTTCGTTCATCAGCAAAAAAGGAACGTAGTAAGCATTGGTTTAAATCTGCTGTTATATCTTTCCATAGCCATTCGGGAAGAAGTGGCATTTCGGGGATATCCACTTCGCAGTTTGAATTATGTTTTTGGCCCGTGGGCCAGTCTGCTGATTATAGCATTTATATTTTCTTTAGAACATGTGGCTGGCGGAATGACCTGGACACAGGCCTTTTTAGGATCTGGTGTGGGTGCAATGCTTTTTGGACTGTCAGCGCTTAGAAAAACAAAAGGCCTCGCTTTACCGATCGGTCTTCATTCATCATGGAATTTTTTTCAGTGGTTTTTAGGATTTAAAAAATGGAACCGGGATGTATAATGTGGTAGTGGAAAAAGGTTATGAAGTAAAGGTTGAACTAATTGGATGGCTTAGTTACCTGTTAGTAATGGGTTTGGCTTTTTTAATCATTTACTATTGGAAAATGAGTTCACTATTTTCTCCCAATTCATTAAATAAATCTGCTTGAGATTATAGTAGACCTGCGTAGCCGCAGTTCGAACTATTTATACTCTGATTTTACAGCCCTCTTCATATTATGATTTGTAAATCAGAAGATTAGGAGTAGTCTTAAGCATTTAAAACCGACCAAATTAAATAATTCATTCTTTGTCTGCTAGGGAATTGTCCATGCTGAAATTATCTTAAACTGCCCATTTATATTTTCAATGTCAAATAAATGCTGCATTCCTGGATGTTCTGCACCTCCTCTCTTGCAACATAGCTAAAGCTGTATGAACATTTTCTATCAATCGTGTTATAATAAGGTTGAAACATAAATGTCTTGAGGAATAGTATGTCTATTAATTTCATTTATAAACCTTTCTGCAAAAAATATCTTGTATTGTGATTGGTCAAACGAATTCTTAGTCACTTTTACATATGGCTTTCCACTTGGTCTATTTGTATCAAGAATACAATAGTCGCAGTTAAAAGGGAAACGGCATAGATTTGAGAGTTTAGCCTTATCCTTATTGTTTACGGCGCTTTTAAGGTCTGACCAGAAATTTTGAAGTAACCCCTTGTCTTCTTGTGAAAGAGACGTACTGTCACAATTTTGCTGACTGAATAAATTCAAACAAGCTAAAAGCCCTAGCAATACAAGTACATAACGTTGCATATATGAATGTTGAGGCCTTCCTCATTTTAGGACTGTACTAATTTAGATTTTTTATGACTATTATTTCAGTTAAGTAAGGCAAATTTTATTTCGTGGAAAGTGTCTTGCTATAAGTGGTTTCACTTAGTTTGTAGACCTGTGTAGCCAACGTTCGAACTTTGAATCCTTTGATTTGGCAAATATTTACTCATTCTAGCTTGTTATTACAATTAATTATGACTAGCAGAATGGCTATAAGATCATCTCATTAATGCCAATGTTCCCTTCGTAGGCATTAAAATGTCTCGCCTAATTGTCTGAACATTTCTATCGTATTACAAAATCCAACACTCAGTGCATTACATGCCTCTGGTATTTTTACCTTATTTATTCTATTGGGTTCACTTATTTCTTGTGTTACAAGAATCCGGTTTATCGCATCTGCCAGAGTGAAAGCCACGATAAACGCATCTGCTTCGTCAGCATGCAAAAATTCAGCCAGCGCATTTGAAAGGTAATGCCCACTTCTTGAACTTGCCCATGATGCAACTCTGCCTATTTTATTGATGTATAATATGTTGTATCCTTAAAAAAGTCATGCGGTAAATTAGTAGTACACCACTGCTTTAAAGCATCTTCATGGTCATAAATTTCACTTTTCAGTTGGACCACACTGATAATTTTTTGTTCAACTGCTAACTGCATCACTTTATTCCAGAAACTATGAGCCACGTCCAGCGGATAAGTTTCCGGTGTGCTTCGATAAAAAAATTGCTATCAACAACATAGATAGTCATTAGGCTTAAAAGTGCTGTGTGAAGAAATTATGATAGGTGTCGCCCTTTAAGCTAGTGAGTTTGTAAGCATCACGATATAATAATTTACCCGCCTTTACTGCATTATTTATATGGGCAGCAAACGTCATACTTAAGCGCTTCCTAGTAGTAGCATAAAAATCTCCGCCACTTTTATTCTCTTTCTTCTTAAATTCCCGATTTATATAGTCCTCATAAAAATCGAAGAATTCTTTTCTTGTAATTTTCTTAGTGTCGAATGCCCTTCTTGCGATTACGATTTCACTTACTTTAAAGTATCGAGCAGCATATTTAATATTCGCCTTTTCTAGCCAAACTTGATTAAAGGTTTTTTCAGGAACCAAGAATTCTGCTGCAACTTTATCACAAAGGACTTCAATCGGGTCGTTTGCTGGTTGCAATCTTCTAAAATCAAAACCGGCACTATGTCCCGTCCAAATATGAGCTAGTTCGTGGACAATAGTAAACATTTGTGCTGCCTTACTATCAGCATTATTAACGAACATAAATGGAGCCATCTCGTCCACCAATACAAAACCTCGACATTCCTCCACCAGAATGGGTCTGTGGGTATTGTTTTCAACGATTCCATTAAAGACAATAATAATACCTGCTTCTTCAATCTTCTGGGTAAGGTTGCTCAATGCATCTTCCCAAGTTTCGTATTCACTTGCCCAGTTTTCCTTCAGCTTTAGTGTTTGTCTTATATCAATAACAATTCTGGAAACATTCTGATCGTTTTTATATTTACCAACAAAAGAATGCTTTTCGAATTCATTAT
The DNA here is from genome assembly GCA_963730425.1 of uncultured Bacteroidota bacterium. Classification (GTDB taxonomy): domain Bacteria; phylum Bacteroidota; class Bacteroidia; order Chitinophagales; family Chitinophagaceae; genus Puia. The sequence continues at coordinate 4,191 of CAVSRV010000007.1, forward strand.
CAATTAAATAGTCTCTTAGCCAATCCTGTCTCTGCTGCATCAGCAATATTGTATCATAAACATTGATACTCACATTTTGTTGCTGGAGTTTTACTGGTTCTGAAAAATGGTATAGGTAATTTTTCCTTTGGTGGCTCAGGAAAAAACAGATAGCCAAATGGGAGGTAAACTTTCTTTGAGAAGTCTTCCAATTGCTTTACTGTCGGCTTTTTTTCTCCCTTCAGCCATTTCTGCACATTGGGGACTTTATTTTTAAAATCCTGCATATCATAACCGGCACGGGCTATTGCCCAGGTAAGAATATTTGCTTTTATATCTACTTCTGTTCTCATTTATTTGTAAAATAAGTTATTCTTTTTATCCAACAGAACAACCAATCCCTTTAAATGCTTCCCATTGTCGAAGAAAAATGAATAAATTTCATTCGTTTTGTCATTTAAGGTAATTACAGAATCTTCAGTTTTGCCGGTTAAATACTGTACAGAAATGAGATACTTTTCATTGTCCATTGTCTTCAACATAAAGTCGGTGTAATTTTCCTCTGATGTTCCTGACTTTCGATACACAAAAGTCTTTCCGTTCAAAATACTGTCTTATGGATATTGATATTCTTTAGGTATAAATGTCTCGTCATTTTTTTGAGAATGGCAAGATTCAAACAAGCAAATGAAAATGAAAAATATAATAGTTCGCATGGTCGGTAATAAAATTACAGGCAACGGCCAGGTATTTACGAAGGCTGGGAAATAGAATTCCACTTGTCCATAACCGATGCCGATTGAAAATATTTTGCTGAAGTTAAGATTTGAAGTTGAAAGTTGCTTGTCCAGCCCGAATCCCCGTTTGGATTCGCAAAACTACCGATTATACTTCCGTCTGCCCAGCTTTTGTAAATACCCGCGTTAGGCGCAGACTTTATTTTTTAAAGTCAAATCCTGTATCATATTTGTAATCCTTTCCGTCCCATTTGTCGCTACCAGGGATAGGAGGTATTGCTGCATCAAGCCAATATTCAACTTCTTCAACTTTAAACTCTGTTTTCTTCTTATCATAGAAGTTTCTTTTAATTGGGTCGATGCTCTTATACTTATCAATTAACTCACCAAAGAGGTTAGATTCGGTGAATTGAGAAACAGCTAATGATAACAGGGAAAATAAAGCATTAAATGCTGTCTCTGCATCTTTTTTAGAAGGATTTTCACCGGTATGTACAAAATTGTTTCTTGCCTTTCTTGAAATTGATATCTGATTGTAAAGATTTGCATCAATAAGTTTTATTTGAAATAGCATTTCAGCCTTTGCTGCACTAGTCCATGTTCGGTTATCCTTTAGAAAATCATTTCTGCCGTAGATGGGCACTTCGATTTGCTTCTGCAATATGTTTGCCTGCCATATATTATCCAAAATTTGTTCTATAGAAAGCCAGTTATTAATTAGAGATTCTGCAAATGAATTATTTATAAATGTTGTTGTACCTTTTATAAGAAATGACGGAGACAGATTTTTCACTTTTTCTAAAAATGATTTCCCTTTTATGTAAGCTTCTGTCAGATCAGATAATAATATATAATCGGAATCAAGCAAAATGATATTATCCTTAATACTTGAATGTTTATGTCTAAATGAGTTTTTAAGTTCTACAAATGAATTTATTGGCGGATACATTGTTTCAAAGTAATAGTTTTTGTATACAATGCATTTTTGTAGAAACGTTGCATCAACTGATTGTGTGAATACTCCACCTAAAAGTAAACTACCAAAAAAATTATTAAACTCATCAACAGCAACTGTAATTTCTTCGTATTTCTTTATTGCTGGTAAAATGAAACTTCCATCGAAAGTTACGGCCAGTGTATAAGGCTTTTGAAGGCCAATATCTATTGTGCCACTTACTCTGTGCAGACGAACGTAATCGTATGTGTGTTTATTAATGTCCTCTATGGTTGGATTCCATCTGTCTTTTTGAGTTCGTTTAATTAGTCGAAATGGTAAAGGCGACGCAACAAAAGCTGGTATGATTATTTTTTGGGGTGTTGCCATAAGTTTGCGTCTAACGTTAAAGCATTTGAGAAGGCATGGCAATGGCGAATTGTCAGCCTGGTAAAAATGCTTAATTGAATAACTGATGATGAAGATAAATACAAATGTTCAATAGCGTAATGTCTGACGACTACAAAAAATGATAAGAATTACTGCTGCACAGTGTTGTTGGTCAAGCCATGCTTTTACAAATGCACTTGTTAGCGGCAGTTATTTTTCTTTTAGTTCAACTTCAAATTTCCTTTTAAGGTCAGCTTTGATATTGAAATTTACTGGTTCAAATTCAATTGGAGTTCGATTTGCTTTCCAATATTTTCTACCTTCTTTATCATCGTCGAGCTTGTCCGAAAACATATTCAATCCTGTCCTAAAATTAAGTGTCACAACTGTGTCCGTCGTTTGAAAATATGCAAGTGTTTGAGCCATGCTAAGTCCATAATAAAAACCAAGAGTATTATTATTTTTGTTAGTTATTGTGCACCAAACTTCTTTAGGTCTTCGCAAATTTTTATTAGGTAGATAGCCTTCGCTTTTCCCCAATGTGTCATACCACTCAACATAATAAAGATGTCTGTCGTAATCTTCTGGAATAACATCATACGTCAACTTCATTTTCTTTTTTATTGTGTCAAGTTTTATCGTTGACTGCCCACAACCTAAAAGAAGTAAAGAAAAGTAAATTGTTAGTATGTAAAAACGCTGTGTCAAGATATTGCCGCTAACGTTAAAGCATTTGAGAAGACATGGCAGTAGCGAACTGTCAGTCGGTACAACTGCTTAATTGAAAAACTTAAGTTGAAGATAAAAACTATTGTTGAATAGCGCAATGTCAGCTCGAACAAAAGATTATAAGAATTATTATTGCACAAGTGCGGCTAGTCAAGCCATGCTTTTGCAAATGCACCTGTTGTGTGCAGCTTTTCCATTTTAAGTTGTTGCATTATTGCTTTCGCCGTTACCTTTGAGCTGAATGCATTTTGTCTTATAGCAGGAACACTCAATTATTCACCTTCTGTAGTATCATCTCAATCGAATCTTTTCCAAGTATTCCTGTCAGCATTAATTTTCCGGGGTCATTCGCCGTAGACATTGTCCCATCAAAAACAGGCTTATCTGTCGGCGAGAACCATTTTATTTTGATGTGATTACTGTTCTTTGTAAAAGTGCCGTTCCATCTTTTAGCCGGCGTGTTGAATTGAAATACACAACCATTTTTAATATCAAAATAAACTACTGTAAGTATGCTGTCCGCACAGGTATCCTGATGTAGCAATTGATGGTTTATCCGTTAATTGTTTTACTTCATACTTTCCTGTTAAACCAGGATACTTGTCTACCCTTCCATGCATGGCTATTAATAGCAGCGGAATATAAATAATGGAAAGACGGATAATCCATTTCACATATCTGGAAAAATGAAGCTCGGGTAATCGATTAGTTGCCGCAAAGAAAAACTCCTTCAGGCGATTGAATTCTATGACCAAGAAATATAAAATTCCGGCCATCATAATGGACGCATGGACAACAACACCGAAGCCGATTTGGTAAAAAATATCCATCAGCAAGATGTTGGCAAGCACTGGCAACAATATAAATACCCCCACGAGTCTTGTTCTGTGAAATAGCAGCAGCATTGCTCCTGCTATTTGCAGCGCAGCTATGATACATCCAAAAGTATAAGAGTAACTAAAAAAATACCAGAATAAATCTGAGGATGAAAAACTGTTATACGGAAGATCGAGCTTACTCATCGGCATTACCAATTGCAAATGACAAATCTTTGCCCATCCGAATTCAGCCAGGTCAAATGCAACGCCATAACGAATAAGACCTTGCCAGAAAGCAAGTGTAGCCGGATTATTTGTTTTTCGGGCTTGCCATATTAAAGTATAAACAACAGCGGCAACTACTGCAAGAAAAGGAATGATGGCAAGGCTTCGCATAGATCCCCAAGCTCTAAAGTAAGTAACACCTATACGAGAAGCAGATTCACCAATTACCCAACCTGCAAGGACGCAAGTGATAAGTTTCTTGACGAAGGAAATTCTATTCATGAAAGGTAACCTTATTTGGAAATCAATATTATATACAACATCCCTTTTGTCATCACTCAAGGTTGCACACAACTCAGTAATTTATGCTGATTATATGCAACTCATCAAATTTTAAATCGTTGAAGATCAAACTATTGGCGATATACATTTTGGATTGTTGTTAGGACAATCCATTTTTATTATTGAATTATGCGGTTTTTCAAGACATACTAAGGAGTAAAGCAAACATTATGTAAACTATGAAAGCCAATGATTTCTACCTCCCAATCCATTGTTCGAACTTTTGCTCTGTTTTTTGAATAAAAATTACCTCTTTTTTGTCCGTTTTGGATCAAAAAATCAGATGTTTTTGAGTGCTTTTTAGCACTTCACCCTTTCAGGGTGGGGAATTATTTGGAAAGTTGTAAACATTTTATTCGTACATTGCTGTACGAATATGAAAATTACTGATTTTAAACTCGATAGTCTGACAGGAGAAAGCTTCCTGACTGCCTTACAAAAGGATTATTGGGGCACTGTTCGCCTCTTGACGGAATTGGTTCTGCCCCAATTTACAATCAGCGAAGTAGGAATCACACATCGCTGGATTACCAATTGGGATGATCAGGATCTCATTGACAACAGACGCGAAGGGAACTGAATGGCGAAGGTTTTCTTTTGTGGAATATATCTGGCTGAGAATTATCGTTCGCCTGCGAGAATTTCAAATGCCACTTTCTGCTATCAAACAGGTAAAAAAATTTCTATGGCAACCACTGAACCTCGAAAGTTTTCAGCAGTTAAGTGAAGAAAATTTGCAATACTTTGAAAAAGGAGTTTTTCCCTTACCAGAGAATAAAACTTTAGACGAGTTCAGAAAGGAATTAAAAAATGTCTTTCTTAAACAAAAAAAAGTCTTTCGATACCTGAACAAATTGTTCTGGATGATTTTTGTTATGCAAATCCATAAAAAACCCCTTTGCCTTTTGATAAATCAGAAAGGCACTTGCGGATCAATTTTTCTGGCTGGTGGAGAAACAACAGAATTAAGTTTGAATATCCTTGCTGACGAAATACCTAAAACTGATTTTATCTGCCTGAATTTGTACAGGATACTTCAGGAGTTCTACGAAAATGATAAAATTGATAATACCGTAATCCAGAAAATTGCCGTTTTAAATGAAAAAGAAAAGCAGATTCTTGAATTGATTCAAACGGGTGATTTTAAAGAAATTTCTATCAAACTAATTGACAACAAAGAATACCTGGTGGGGGTAAAACGGAATAAATCCATTGACAAGATAACAAATGAAGTCAGCAGCATAATTAACCGGAATAAGTATCAGGATATAAAACTGATTACCCAAAAAGGCAAGATTATTTTGGCTGAAGTAACTGAGAAAATAAAGATTTAATAGATAAGCACTGTAGACGACAGGCTATTGGCAGTATCCGGTGGAGACAGTAGACGACTACTCCACCGGCAAGCGTAACAGGTCGTGAAAAAACAGGTTCAGGATGAAAAGCAATACAAACATCCACAACGTCAGAGAAAGGGGAAATTTCAGCCACCGTGCGACGTTATAAACGATAATCCGGAGGCTAAGCGGGAACAGATTCGCTCCTTTGCTTCTATTATTGTGAATATATTGCTTTCAGATATTTCAAAGTAACAGTCATGAAACAAATCATCACCCCTTCTTTGCAGCAGTTCTGCAAACAGACTGAAACAGGCAAACAGCGCAATACTTCCGTTTGTGTGATCTATACCCGTGTTTCCAGCAGGGAGCAGGCAGAGAATAACAGCAGTCTGGAAAGCCAGAAAAGGTATTGTACAGAATATGCAGCAAGAAAAGGGTATAGGGTTGCCGAATATTTTGGCGGAACTTTTGAATCTGCGAAAAATGATGAACGAAAGGAGTTTAAAAGGATGATTGAATTTGTCAGGAAGAACGGCGGCATTGATACCATTTTGGTTTATTCATATGACAGGTTTTCCAGAAGTGGAACCAATGCTTCTTACCTGAGTGAAGAATTAAAAAAAATAGGTGTCAAGGTTATGGCTGTATCTCAGGAAGTGGATACAAACACCCCTTCCGGGAGATTTCAACAAAATATCTTTTACCTGTTCGGCCAGTTCGACAATGAACAGCGAAAGGATAAGGTTGTTAAGGGGATGATTGAAAATATAAGAAACGGTTATTGGGTGGGGGCAACTCCTTTTGGTTATACCAACCTGAACCGAAAGGACAAAGCAAAAAATCACAACTATTCAATCAATCAGGACGGAGAGTTATTGAAGAAAGGTTTTCAACTAAAAGCAGATGGGAACCTAACCAATAAAGAAATAGTGTCCCACCTGAATAAATTAGGCTGTAAGATCCATTACAAATCATTTGTAAGGATACTATCCAATCCGTTTTATATTGGCTACATAGCCAGTTCCCTGACTCCAGGTGAGCTTTTAAAGGCAAGCATCCTGCTTTGGTTTCTGAAGAAATTTTCATGAAAGCAAATGGTGTGATCAACCAGAACCCTCACAGTGGAATATCAAAAGAATTCAAAACTGAAGCCTTACCTCTCAAGGGTTTTGCAAAGGATGAAATTTCCTTGTCTCCTTTTACAGGATACAAACAAAAGGGAATCTACTATTACAAATCACGCCATGAAGGAACCTGTGTAAATATCAATGCGGAATATTTAAATAACAGGTTTAAGGATAATTTGAAGCACTTCGAATTTGAACCCGCTTCAATGTCGGAATTGAAAGAAAACATATTGGAGCTTCTTGAAACTAGGCTTGAAAGCAAAATAAAAGAGCAGCTACAAACTAAAAAGAAATTGGCTGAACTAGTTAATAAAATAGAAAAACTGGAAGAACGATACGTGCAAGGCGACGTTGATTCTGCTTTATTTCAAAAGTTCAGCCAGAAATACCAAACTGAAAAGACTGAATTGGAAAAATTATTGCCTACAACAGAAATCAACAGTTCGAACCTTATTCAAATAGTAGAAAAAGGATTGAATATTGCTGGAAACCTCAGTGAAACATGGGCTTTGAGCCGGTTTGATGATAAAAGGAAACTTCAAAGCCTTGTGTTCCCTGATGGGATATTGTATAACAAGCAAAAAGATATAGTTCGAACTCCCAGAATCAATTCAATCTTTGCACCTATTCCAATATTGTCGGGCATTTTAAAGAGCAATAAAAAAGGTCAACTACATAAAAGTGAGCTGAATTCTCATCTGGTAGTCCCGCCAAGAATCGAACTTGGATCTAGAGTTTAGGAAACTCCTATTCTATCCGTTGAACTACGGGACCAATTTTTTTTAAGAACTCTTCAAGCAGGTCATTGAATTACGGACCGGCTTCAAATTGAAGGTTGCAAAAGTAAGATTTTCTGACACAAGAATTGCTTTCCCCTTAACTTCATAATTCAATTATCATCCATGAATCGATTGCTAAAAATATGCAGGTTTTTTATTCATTCTCGGCCTTTCTCTTCAAAGCCAGGCACAGTCAAAACCTCAGTTTAATCATCTCACCGTTTATGTGACGGATCTTGCACGCGCGACCGAATTTTACAAATATGCAATGATGCTGGATACAATTCCTGAACCCTTCCACGATCACCGGCATAGTCTGGTTCAGAATCGGCGAACATAGTCAGTTGCATGTGGTCAGCGGTGCCAAGGAAGACGTTCCGCACGACGTGAATATTCACCTGGCTTTTACAGTTGCCTCCCTGCCGGATTTTATTAAACACCTGGAAAAAATGGGTGTTAAATATGGAAATTTTGGCGGTGAAGTGAACAAAATTGCACTGCGTCCCGACCAGGTCCAGCAGATCTATTTGCAGGATCCGGATGGTTACTGGATCGAAGTAAACAACGACAGGTTCTAAAGCGTAAGGCGTAAAGCGTAAGGCTTAAGGCTTATAAGAGTCAGCTTCGCAGATCCCTGAAACTAGGCTATCTTTGCAGCCCAAATTCAGGTTATGAAGTTTTACAGCGTCATTATTAAATATCGTTTATATATAGGTATTGCGCTGATCGCTATCGGCATTATCACAAATATATACAGCAGTTTCTGGCCCGCCTTCCTTGCCTACCTGGTCGGCGTGATTCTGATTTTCGGTCATTTCTTTTTCGGTCCCCTGCGCCTGATCCAGGAACATATGGAATCGGGTAATCTGGAAGGTGCAGAGAAAGTTCTTTCAACTATTAAGTTTCCCGGCCTTCTTTATAAACCCATCCGCTCCGTTTATTATACGCTCAAGGGCAATATCGCCATGATGAAGAATGATTTTGACGGAGCAGAAGTCAATATGCGCAAGGGCCTGGACCTGGGCATGCCCATGAAAGAAGCCGAAGGCGCCAGTCTCCTGCAAATGGGTATGCTCGCCATGCAGAAAAATGATATCCGGAAAGCAGAAGGTTTGATCCGCCAGGCGATCAGCAAAGGTTTGCCGGATAAGGAAAATCAGGCAGCAGCTTATCTGCAGCTTTGCTCAATCATGATGACAAAAAGAGAGTTCCGTGCATCGAAAGAATTTTTCAGGAAAGCAAAAAATCTGAAGCCCACCACTCCGCAGATTGTGGATCAGATCAAACAAATCGAGAAGTATATTTCCAGAATTCCGGGGTAGAAGGCCAGCTAAAGCCTAAAGCTTAAAGCCTAAAGCTTTTATTAAATACAGACTTTAGCTTTCAGCAATTGTTTCAGCAGAGTAAAAGATTGTTCTTTTTTTTCGAGGAAATCAAACGAGCCATAGCGGCGCTGGTTTTCATTACTGTAAACTTCCTTCTGACTTGAAAATAAAATAACAAAAATCGAAGGATCGAATTTGCGGATCTCCTCCAGAGTTTCCAGTCCGTTGATCTCACCATCCAGATTATAATCCAGCACGACGATGGAAGGCTTACGACAGATATTGGCAAGACAGTGTTCGCCTGTGGTGTAGAAAAAAAGAGGGCCACCAAAGGCCTCCAGTTCGCGGGCGATCAACTGCTGATAAAGCAGATTGTCCTCTACTATAAAAATGCCCGAAGAAGCTTGCAAATGCATGATTTAGTGAGTTATATGCTATTCATTCCGAAAAGAATGCCGGATTTTATACTTCATTAACTCCTTCATTTTCAAAAATTTATATTTCTGAGCACAGAACAGTCTTTCCCGATTTGGGACATACCATGCGTATTTGGGAATAATGTGGATAAGCTGGACGGTCGGTGTCTGGATAAAACAGGAATATCGGTAAACGCTGGAGGAAATCGAATGTAGTGTGAATTTGTTCGATATCATTCTTACGTTATTATGGAAGAATCAATTAACTTCCCGATGCAACTGCTGAATACAAACCGAAACAACCGATTCGACCTGCCTCACCATATTGGGCATGAGTCGAGCTGTTCCTGATTTTTTGCATTCATTTCAACTGACCTGATCTGATCATGAATAGTGCGGATGCCCATCGAATCAATAGTGGATTTTAATTTATGGGCCATTTTGGAAACCTGCTCCCAGTTTTTCTTCCCGTAGCATCTACGAGTTCCTGTACATTCTGCGGAACAGTTTCAATAAAAAGCAGGATCATTTTTTTTATAAAAGCTTTATCACCGCCTGAAACAGATTGTATCATCGTGAGATCGTAGAGTTTATTTTCCGTTGAAGGGGACCCCGTAAATTCATCCAGGATGGAGGGCCTGAATTACTCAGGATAGTATCGAGCAGATGGGCTTCCACAACGGGTTTGGCGAGATAGTCATCCATACCTGCTTCTTCATATTTCAGCAGATCCTCATCCTGGCAATTGGCTGTTATCGCAATAATAGGAATGGCTGAAATCAGGGGATCTTCCAGGTTACGGATATTCACTGTTGCCTGTATGCCATCCATTTCCGGCATCTGCACATCCATCAATACACAATCAAAAATTTGTTTTTTTACCTGCTCCAGTGCTTCGGCACCATTTCTTACGATCACCACATGGGCGCCACTGGATTCGAGGATATGCCGGATGAGGTGCTGATTCATTTCAACATCTTCCGCGACCAGGATGGTTTTCCCAAACAGCTTTTTATCTGTTCCTACGGCTTGCATGATTTCATTTGTTTCTACGGCAGCACTCATCCTCTCTTACTTGCTCTTCAGTTCGCCATTTTGTATCATGCGGTAAATCGTACTCTTTCCGATATCTAATTTCCGGGCAACCAGCAGAACATCTTTATTATACTTATCGAGATAATGCTGAATGATCTGGCTTTCAAATTCTTTCAGCGTCGTTTCCCGGTTCAGCAAATCATTGATACTTGTGGAAGAATTCAGAGTGATATGTTCGGGCAGAATATTTTCTTCGTCACTCATCACCACAGCCAGCTCCATAATGGATTTCAATTCGCGCACGTTACCCGGAAACGGATAGGAAATCAGCTTTTGCTGGGCCTCCGGACTGAGTGATTTTCTGTTGATTTTATTTTCCTTACAGAATGCATCCACAAAATTTTTTGCGAGGATGGCAATGTCATTGCCTCTTTCGCGCAAGGGTGGCAACATAATGGGTAAACCGATTAAACGATAGTAAAGATCTTCCCTAAATGTTTTATTTTTTACTTCTTCCAATAAATTTTTATGGGTCGCTACGATGATCCGCACATTGATGGGCAGAACATTATTTGCCCCGACCCGTGTGATCTCTCTTTCCTGCAAAACACGCAGCAGTTTGGCCTGCAGGTTGATATCCAGTTCGCCGATTTCATCCAGGAACAAGAGTTCCTTTATCAGCTTCTTCGAATTTTCCGATACGTCGTGTTACAGCACCTGTAAATGATCCTTTTTCATGACCGAAAAGTTCGCTTTCCAGCAATTCTTTCGGAATCGCGGCCACATTTACGGCCACAAAAGGAAGCGTATGTCTGTCAGAATTATAATGAATGGCTTTGGCGACCAGTTCCTTTCCGGAACCGGTTTCACCGGTAATGGAAACTGTGATATTTGTTTTGGAGGCTTTTTCAATCAGCGCAAAAACCTTTTCCATCGGTTCGCTGTTACCTACAATGATCTGGGAGAAATCATATTTGCGGCCCACCTGTTTTTTCAGGCTTTCCACTTCCTGTTTCAGGTTGCTGATTTCACGCAAATGCAGAATACTGTTCCAGAGCCGGTCCTTGGTATCATCATCTTTTACGATATAATCAAAGGCGCCGTTCTTTAAAAGATTAATGGCGGTAGCTACGTCTTCCTGACCGGAGATGATAATGACACGGATGTCTGGATTAAATTCCTTGATCTTCCTTAATACTTCCGTGCCGTCACTGTCTGGCAGGGAATAATCGAGGGTTACCACATCAGGAACTTCATGGAGGTGCGCGAAGAAATCACCAGGTGATTCAAATCGTTTAACTTCATATTCCGGATTCAGGGATAAATAATGTTCCAGCATGGAGCCGTACCACATATCGTCTTCAACAATGAAAACTTTGAACGACTGGTTGTTCTTCATATTTCGGATTATATCGGATTATACTCGTGTATAACGTGAAATCAGGAGGAATAATATTCCGAAATCAAGAAAATTTCCAACTTTTGAAAGACTTTTAAGTATTGAAAATGAACCAAAAAGACGTCTTTAATACACTTTATCAGCATCTGAACCCTGAACAGAAACTGGCCGTGGACACAATTGAGGGCCTGTGCTGGTTATTGCTGGTCCCGGAACGGGAAAAACCCAGATCCTGGGAGCCCGGATCGGTAAGATTTTATTGGAGACGGATACCGATCCGGGGAATATTCTCTGTCTCACTTATACTGATGCCGGTGCCATCGCTATGCGCAGGCGTTTGCTGTCTTTTATCGGCCCCGATGCCTATAAAGTGAATATCTATACTTTCCATGCTTTTTGTCAATGATATCATCCAGGATAATCTCTCCCTTTTTGAAAAAAACAGTCTGGATCCCATTTCAGAGCTGGAACAGATTCAGTTCTGCGGGAGCTGGTGGATGGATTTCCCAAAAACATCCATTGAAACGATACCGCAGCGATGCATATTATGAAGTGAAGAACCTCAGTTCCCTTTTCAGTACTATGAAACGGGAAGGATATACCCCCGCCTTCATAGAAGGAAAGATAAATGAATACCTAACGGATATCCCTACCCGCGAAGAGTATATATATAAGAGAAACGGCCCTGGATTTAAAAAAGGGGATACCAACCAGGCAAAACTTGCATGAGCAGATCGAAAGGATGGAAAAATTACGGGCAGCGGTAAATGAGTTTGACCGATTTCAGAGACTGATGCATGATAAGGGCACGGTATGATTATGATGATATGATCAACTGGGTGATCCGGGCATTTACAGAAAATGAAGATTTACTCCGGCGCTACCAGGAAAAATATCAGTATATCCTGGTGGATGAATACCAGGATACCAGTGGTACACAGAATAAAGTGGTTGAGTTGCTCATCAATTTCTGGGATAATCCCAATGTATTTGTAGTAGGAGACGATGATCAGTCCATCTACCGCTTCCAGGGAGCGAACGAAGATAATATGATTGATTTTTACGAAGCTTATAAAAAAGATCTGCTGAAAGTTGTGCTAACACATAATTACCGGTCCACCCAGCCCATCCTGGATATTTCAAAACAACTGATCAGCAGGAATACCAGCAGGCTGATTTATAAAATGGACAACGTATCCAAAGACCTGGTTTCTTCCAATAAGAAAATCTCCTTCATTACGGATCAGCCAGTGATCCGCGAATATGAATCGGAGAGAGCTGAAATGATCAGTATTGTTTCACAGATTGAACAGCTGATCACCACGGGTATCAGACCCGGCAAAATCGCTGTTATTTATAAGGAAAATAAATATGGGCAACGAACTTCTTTCCTATTTCAAACTGAAGAATCTACCGGTCTACAATAAACGAAGTATCAACCTGCTGGAAGACCCCCTGATCAGGTCAGCTTCTCCTGTTCATCCGCTATCTGGCTTCCGCACATGAACTTGAAGTTCCTTTTAACGGAGATGAAATGCTTTTTGAAATCCTGCATGCCGAATGGTTCCATATTCCTGCGATCGAAATAGCGACACTTGCGGCTGAAGTCTCCCAAAAGCACTATTCCGAAAAATCATCCCTGCGCAAATTGCTGAACGATAAAGCCGGTCAATTGCCGAGGGATCTTTTCTCCCGGGATATGCAGCCTGCATTGGTATCGGCAGGAAAAATACTGGAATCCCTGATCAGCGATGTTTCCAACAAAACCCTTCAATCTCTTTTCGAAAGTATTTATACTGAAACCGGCCTGCTTCAATTCGTCATGCAGCATCCTGAAAAACGGAAAATGCTGGAAACACTGACTGCCTTTTTTGATTTTATCAAAGAAGAAACCAGGCGCCAGCCAACACTTACGCTCCAGGAACTCGTAAACCATCTTGACCTCATGGAGAAGGAAGAAATTTCCCTGCCAATGGTAGAAGTGAATGGAAGTGCAGACGCGGTAAATCTGCTCACAGCACATGGTTCAAAAGGACTGGAATTCAGTCATGTATTTTTTGCCAGCTGCAATTCTCATAATTGGGAAAAGAAAAAGAAGCCCGGTGGTGGCTTTCATTTTCCGGATACCATGTTCCGTTCAGAGCCCAAGGAAGATGAGGAATTACGAAGGCTTTTTTATGTAGCCGTAACTCGTGCAGAAACTCATTTATATCTTTCATTTTGCCGATTTCGCAATAATGGTAAGGAGGCCGAACCTTCATTATTCATAGAAGAGATCCGCAGTGGTTTCGATCTTCCCGTTGAAAAAATGGTGCTGTCTGCACAACAACTCAGCGAATTTCAATTTCTGTTATTAAAAGGGGGGCAGCCGCCTGAAATGGAAAGAGTTGAAGCAGATTTCATCAACCGTGTGCTGGAAAAATTCCAGATGAATGTAACGGCATTGAATAATTATTTGCAATGTCCGCTGGAGTTTTATTTCAAAAATCTCATCCGCATTCCTTCCCCTAAAAATGAAAATACTGAATTCGGATCTGCCGTGCATGATGCGCTGGAAAAGCTTTTCCGACATATGCAGGACAATAATAACCGCTTTCCGGAACTATCCTTTTTTATTTCATCCTTCGAAAAATATATGATCCGTCACCGTGAAAGTTTTACAAAGGAACAATTTGCACGGCGCATGGAATATGGACGAATCGTTTTACCAGCTTACTATGAAAAATATATATCCATTCCTGGAATAAAATCGTGAGTATTGAAAAAATCATCAGCAATGTAGCCATCGATGGTGTTCCCGCAAAGGGAAAACTGGACAAACTGGAATTCGACGGCAAGATGGTGAATGTGGTGGATTATAAAACCGGGAATCCCGAAAATGCCAAATCCAAAAATAAAGGGACCATCGGAAAAAGATCCGATGGGAGGCGACTACTGGCGCCAGGCTGTATTCTATAAACTACTGGTGGACCGAACCGCCTTTGGATGGCAGGTAGTCAGTACTGAATTTGATTTTATCGAACCCGACAGCAGGAAGAACTACAAAAAAGAAAAAATTGTCATCAGTCCTGAAGATGAAGTCATCGTCATACACCAGATCACGGAAACCTGGGCAAAGATCCAGAACCATGATTTTTATACCGGTTGCGGAAAGGAAGATTGTCACTGGTGCAATTTTGTAAAGACCAATAAGCTGGATATTAGTGCATCCGTTGCTGAAGAAGAAGAGGAACATCAAAGTTTATAAAATCATAAATCTGTATAAATTCCGCTTCCCTCCAGTAAGTTTGCAGACTAAGCACATGAAGCGATTCTCCTTTTTTTCCTGGTCTGTCTTGCCCTGATGCGCTTTCCCTTTATTACGGGTTGTGCGAACATCGTTCCCCCAAGCGGCGGTCCCAAGGATACCCTTCCACCTGTTCTGATAAAGGCTGATCCTGAAATGCGTGCGCTGAATGTGAATGTCAATTCGGATAAGATCGTATTGAGTTTTGATGAATACGTTGATCTGAAAGACATCAGCAAAAACCTGATTGTTTCTCCCGTTCCTAAACAAATGCCCTTTGTCCATTCCCATCTGAAAGTCATTACCATTACCATAAAAGATACACTTCAGCCCAATACGACTTATGCGCTTAATTTCGGCAAGGCCGTTACTGATGTGAATGAAGGAAATATTTTGAAGAATTTTACTTATGTTTTTTCTACCGGAGGTATATTGATTCGCTTCAGTATAGCGGGCGGGTTGTCATGGCCAATACCGGCAAACCCGACAGTACACTGATCGTCATGTTACACACCGAGCTGGCTGATACTGCAGTTGCGAAATTCAGGCCCAGGTATATAACGCGCCTCGATAGTGCAGGGAATTTTACATTCAAAAATATAAGACCCGATATCTACGCGTTATATGCAATGGAGGATCAATCCGGCATGCACGAATACACTTCCAAGTCACAAATTTTTGCATTTGCGGACAGTCCTGTTGATCTGAGAGTAAGTACAGAGCCACTGCTGCTTTATGCTTATGCGGATACAAGTGATTTAAAACATCCGAAAAAGCCCGTGGCGCCCGTGTCCACTAAAAAAGAAAAGGAAGACAAGGAAAAAATAAAACGTCTTATCATAACCGGTAATATTCCGAACGGCCTGCTGGACCTGCATAACCAGCTTGAATTAACTTTTAATCTGCCTATCAGGGATTTCGATTCCACCAGGGTCCGTTTAACTAATGATAGTTTTCAGGATTTCAAACAAATTCATTTTGAGTTTGACAGTACAAGTAAAAAATTAACCATATTTCTTCATGCGTGGACAGAAGATACCCGGTATCATCTCATACTTCAGAAAGATTTTGCAGATGATACCCTCGGCGAGAAATTATTAAAAATTGATACTATCAATTTCAAAACTAAGAAGGAGTCTGATTATGGCAATCTTCGTTTGAGGTTCAAAAACCTGGATCTTAGCCGGCATCCTGTTCTGCTCTTTTTACAAGGTGAAAAGATAGTGCTGACTTACTGTAATTGGAAGAACGTTACGTTATAATAATAAACTATTTGATCCAGGAGACTATGATCTCCGCATACTCTACGACACGAATCAGAATGGTGTTTGGGATCCAGGCGATTTCTATAAGCACCGGCAGCCTGAAATTGTTGTTCCTATCAGAAAAAAGCTTACGGTCAGGTCAAACTGGGAAAATGAAGTGGATATAACTTTGTAATTTTATACCATGCAATTTTCATCGGCTCTGTTGGAAACGGCGGTCAATGAATTCGCCAAATTACCAGGCATAGGTAAGAAAACGGCCCTCCGGCTGGTACTTCATTTATTGAAACAGGACCCGGCTGCTGCAAAGGCATTTGGTGAAACCATTCTGAAAATGCGACAGGATATCCGGTTTTGCCATCGTTGTCACAATGTGGCCGATGCAGATATCTGCTCCATTTGTGCCAACTCCATGCGCAGAAAGGACATGATCTGCGTGGTGGAAACCATCCGGGATGTGATTGCCATTGAATCTACCCAGCAATTTAGCGGGACCTACCATGTTCTGGGGGGTGTCATTTCTCCGTTGGATGGGATCGGTCCTGACCAGCTTGCTATCGATTCACTGATAGACCGGATTCAGAAAGAAGGGGTCACAGAAATCATTTTTGCTCTCAGCCCAAATATCCAGGGAGATACCACCATATATTATATACAGAAAAAACTGACTGCCTTCCCGGTGAAAGTCACAACCATAGCCAGGGGAATTTCCTTTGGCGGAGAACTGGAATATGCCGATGAAATGACACTGGCGCGGTCGATTTCTAATCGTTTACCTGTTGAAAGTTATGTCTCTCATCGTTGACCGTTGACCGATGACCGTTGACGGATGACCGATGACCGATGACCGTTGGCGGTTGGCGGTCAACTTCATCATCATAACGTAAATCGATTCCCATACTCCCATACTCCCATACTCCCATACTTGCTCTAGGCCCTTGGGATTTACTACATTTTGCAGTACCTTTGCCTTTCATCAGGCAGATTTGTTTATTGTTCGGCCTGACAGCAAAGAAGATTAACTGAACTAATAAACGCCAGGTAAGTCCTACATACTTTTCCTTCCGTTTTCAGTAAGTCTCTTCTGTCATTCCCGGTTAACAGTCTGCATTTAAATTAGAGCATCATGTCAAATATTCAATCGGCATTGGAATCCCGTATACTTGTCATAGATGGTGCAATGGGAACTATGATCCAGCGATATAAACTGGAAGAAGCGGACTACCGGGGTGAACGTTTTAAAGACTGGCCTTCGGACCTGAAAGGGAACAACGACCTGCTTTCACTTACACGTCCTGATATTATAAGTGCCATTCACAGGGAATACCTGGAAGCGGGTGCTGACATTATTGAAACCAATACTTTCAGCAGTACTGCGATTGCCCAGGCGGACTATAATATGCAGTCGCTGGCCTACGAATTAAATGTAGCTTCAGCCCGAATTGCGCGGGAGGCCATTGGAGAATTTACGCTGAAGGCTGAAGGCTTAAGGCTTAAGGCCAGTCCGGTCAACGGGCAACGGTCAACGGCCAACGATGAATCAGTCATCGGTCATCCGTCAACCGTCATCCGTCAACCGTCAACCATCAACCATCAACCATCAACCATCGACCATCAACCATCGACCATCAACCAAAAATATGTCGCCGGCGCTATCGGTCCCATGAATAAGACCTTATCCCTATCGCCAGACGTCAACAACCCCGGATTCAGGTCCGTGAGCTTCGACGAAGTTTCCGATGCTTATTATGAACAGGTAAGAGGGCTGGTAGATGGTGGCGTGGATCTTCTCCTTATCGAAACTATTTTCGATACGCTGAATGCCAAAGCAGCAATTTTCGCAATAAAAAAATATTTCAGAGATACGAAAAAGCAGGCACTCCCTATTATGATCAGCGGAACAATTACGGATGCCAGTGGAAGAACACTCAGTGGCCAGACGCTCGAAGCTTTTTATACCTCCATCGCCCACGCCAGACCAATAAGTGTAGGACTTAATTGTGCATTAGGCGCAGCAGAAATGAGGCCATATATTGCCGAGCTTTCCAAAATCGCTACATGTTATACCTCTGCTTATCCCAATGCAGGACTGCCGAATTCCATGGGCGCTTATGAAGAAGAACCAGAAGAAACCGCGCATTTTCTGGAAGAATGGGCAAGAGAGGGTTATGTGAATATTGTGGGAGGATGTTGCGGCACGACGCCAGAACATATCAGGCATATTGCCAGGCAGGTGAGAAATATTGAACCGAGAAAATTGCCCGTTGTGGAAACAGCAGCCTAAATCAGTTTTATTAATGAGTGAAGAAAACATTATATACCCCTATCTCAGGTTGGCCGGTCTTGAACCACTGGTGGTTCGACCTGAATCAAATTTTGTAAATGTTGGTGAGAGGACCAATATAACAGGGTCTAAAAAATTTGCAAGACTTATTCGCGAGAATAAATATGAAGAAGCGCTTGCCGTTGCACGTCAGCAGGTAGAAAACGGAGCCCAGATCCTTGATGTAAATATGGATGATGCGTTGCTGGATGGCGAAAAGGCCATGACGCATTTTTTGAACATGGTCCAGAGTGAACCTGATATCGCGAAGATTCCGATCATGATCGATTCTTCCAAATTCAGTATCATCCTTGCCGGCCTTAAGTGCGTTCAGGGAAAATGTATTGTCAACTCCATCTCACTCAAGGAAGGTGAAGAGAAATTTATTGATCAGGCAATCATCTGTAAAAGTTTCGGCGCCGCTGTTGTTGTAATGGCTTTTGATGAAAAGGGGCAGGCAGATACCAAAAAACGTAAAGTAGAAATATCGCATCGTGCTTTTGAGATATTAACCAAACAACTCGACTTCGATCCGCAGGATATTATTTTTGACCTCAACATATTTGCAATTGCTACCGGACTCGAAGAACATAATAACTATGCAGTAGATTTTATCGAAGCAACCCACGAGGTAAAAAAAATGCATCCTCTGGTAAAAATCAGTGGGGGTGTAAGTAATTTATCTTTTTCATTCCGGGGCAATGAAGTGGTCCGCGAGGCAATGCACAGTGTATTTCTATTTCATGCCATCAGGGCCGGTATGAGTATGGGCATTGTAAATGCGGGACAACTGGTGATCTATGATGAAATTGAACCAGGGCTTCGTCAGCTATGTGAAGATGTAATCCTGAACCACAACAATGATAATAATGAATCCACTGAAAAACTACTTGCATTTGCCGAAACCGTAAAAGGAAAGGCAAAAGAGGAAAAGAAAGATGAAAGCTGGCGGCTGACGTCTGTGGAAGAAAGACTTAAACACGCGCTTATCAATGGTATTACTGAATTTATTGAAAGTGATACAGAGGAAGCGCGCCTGATATATGACAAGCCGCTGGAAGTGATTGAAGGCCCGCTCATGGCGGGCATGAACGTTGTGGGAGATCTTTTCGGAAGTGGTAAAATGTTTCTACCCCAGGTGGTAAAGAGTGCGCGCGTGATGAAAAAATCTGTAGCCGTACTCACGCCTTATATTGAAAAAGAAAAACTTGATAATTATAACAGGAGAAAAGCTGCCAGCGCCACCGGGAATGCCGAAGAAGAGAAAGGCGCTGCAAAAATAGTGCTTGCCACTGTAAAAGGTGATGTGCACGATATCGGTAAGAATATCGTAGGTGTTGTATTGGGTTGTAACGGATATGATATTATTGACCTGGGTGTAATGGTTCCGATGGATAAAATCCTTGATACTGCTGTAAGAGAAAAAGCGGATATCATCGGGCTCAGCGGGCTTATCACACCTTCACTGGATGAAATGGTATATGTGGCCCGTGAAATGAAAAGAAGAAACCTGCATCTTCCTTTAATGATTGGAGGCGCCACAACATCCCGCATGCATACGGCCATCCGTATTGCGCCGGAATATCAGCAGGGTGTAGTCCATGTACTCGATGCGTCAAGGAGTGTGACGGTAGCGGGCAGTTTATTAAATGAAGTCCTGAAAAAACCCTTTCTTGAAAATATTGAAACAGAATATATAAAACTAAAAACTGATTTCAGTAATAAAAAGTCGGGTAAACAATTGCTATCCTACGAAGAAGCCAGGAAAAATAAAACAAAAATTGACTGGGGCAAATTCGATCCATACAAACCTGCAATGACAGGCGTGAAAGTTTTTGATTCTGTTGACCTGCAGGAAATTTCAGAATACATCGACTGGCAGCCATTTTTTATTGCCTGGGAAATGCATGGAAAATTTCCGCAATTGCTAAGTGATGAAAAAATTGGCGAAGCTGCAACCCGTTTATATAACGATGCCAGAGCACTGTTGAAAAAAATTATTCATGAAAAATGGCTGACGCCAAGGGGCGTGATTGGAATCTGGCCTGCAAATGCTACTGCAGATGATACAGTTACTATTTATACGAACACTCGTAATAACATTTCTACAAATTCCAACACATCAGATTTCGAAACCGGCCCTGAGACCATTCGACTTGAATTCCTTCGCCAACAATCCAAAAAAGCTGCCGGTCAATCCAATATATCCCTGGCTGATTTCATTGCAACCGCTGAATCGGGAAAGACAGATTATATGGGTGCATTTTCTGTAACGATTCAGGGAATCGAAAAACATATCGACAGGTTCATGAAAGAATTGGATGATTACAATAAGATCATATTACAGGCACTTGCCGATCGTCTCGCAGAAGCATTTGCTGAAATGCTGCATAAGAAAGTTCGTACCGAATACTGGGGATACCAAAAATCCGAGCAGCTTACGAACGAACAGTTGATCCTGGAAGAATATACAGGAATTCGTCCCGCTCCCGGTTATCCCGCCTGCCCTGATCACACAGAGAAATATAAATTGTTTGAATTGCTCGGTGGAGAGAGAACTACAGGAATCACACTGACAGAATCAATGGCCATGTATCCCGCTTCATCCGTAAGTGGCTGGTATTTTGCGAATCCTGAAAGTAAATATTTCGGCATCGGCAAGATTAGCAGGGACCAGGTAGAAGATTATGCCGACAGAAAGAAAATGGATATTTCTGAAATTGAAAGATGGTTACGGCCTGTTTTGGAATATGATGCATAACGTTAACCAGTTATTTAAAAGAATGATCGTAAATTGCGGTCTGAAAAATCACACCATCCATTTATGTGCAACCGAAATTTTGTGTGCAGGAGTTTCTTTATTGTAATACTACTATCACCTCTGATCAGCCTGGCTCAGACAGCGACATCCGACATACCACAAACTAACAGCGTTCAGGTTAAAACCGGGAAAAAAAGATCAGGCGAAATCTATTTCTCCTGGGGTTATAATACTGAATGGTACACACACAGCAATGTAAAAATTGACCAGCCTGCCCTCGGAAATGATTTTACATTTGAAGATATCACCGGACATGATCACAAAGGCTGGGATGAAGGGGTTTTTAACAAGGCCATTTCCATCCCACAATATAATTATCGTTTAGGTTATATTTTCAATGAGGAAAAAGGCCTTGGTGTTGAGATCAATTTTGATCATCCGAAATTTATTTTCAGTGATGGCCAGATGGTTCATATAAAAGGAACATATGACAACAAACCCACGGACAAAGAAGTGTTGTTTGCATCCAGCGCACCTGGATCAACAGATAGTTCATATTACTATCTGAACAATGGCGCCAACTTTTTACTATTCAATATTGTAAAACGCTGGCATATATGGGCCAATAAAAAACAAACGATCATAATGGATGGATTGGGAAAATTTGGTGTGGGCCCTGTTATACCACATGTGCAGAATAAATTTTTTAGTCAGCCTCCAAATGATCCTCACTTTCAGTTCGGCGGATGGAACGTTGGTGCAGAAGGCGATTTAAAATTTACTTTCTTTCACTATGTTTATCTCGAGTATGGAAACAAGCTGGATTATGCACGTTATTCCGGTTTGAAGATTTACGATGGAACTGCGAAGCAGGCTTTTGGAACCTATGAAATGATTCTCAGTCTCGGAGTTACATTTCCTGTTGGCAAAGTAGTCAATAAACTTAATTCCTTTTCAGCCTAAAGCCCAAAGCTTAAAGCATAAAGCTTAAAACTTTTTAATTATTGATACTATTAATTACTATTAATTTTCAGATCCCTGGTAACACTCCTATACTCCCATACTCCCTACTCCTATACTCTTATACTCCTATACTCATATACTAGTTTTAGGCTTTTGGCTTTAAGCTTTAGGCTTTAGGCTTTCGAAGGAAATTTCTTCTCAAATAACCACCATAGCCGTTTGCGTTTTTTGAAAACATTATAGTTACTCGAGATATACGTATTTATATGATTCATTGCTTCATCCAAATCATCAGTAACCAGAAGCAGGTCAAGATCATTTTCTAAAATCGTCTCTTCGTTCTTCATTTTTTGAAACATCTCTACCAATGGTGTATAGTATGATTTCCCATAAAGAACAACAGGAAACTGTGTAATAGATTTGGTCTGAATAAGGGTAAGCGTATTGAATAATTCATCCATGGTACCAAACCCTCCCGGCATCACTATAAACGCATAGGAATATTTAAGTAACATAGCCTTCCGGAGAAAAAAATAATCGAAAGTGATCCATTTCTGCATGTACTTATTTGGTTGCTGTTCCATTGGAAGACGGATATTACAGCCCACTGAATTACCACCTGTTTCAAATGCACCCCTGTTCGCTGCTTCCATAATGCCGGGACCTCCGCCGGTCATTACTGTAAAATGCATGGCAGCGATACGTCTCCCAAATTCCCTGGCGACTTCGTAATAAGGATGATCTTCTTTGAATCGCGCAGATCCGAATACTGTAATGCAGGGACCTACAAAATACAGAGCACGATTGCCGCCAAGGATCTGGCAAAATATTTTCCAGGCAAATGCCAGTTCTACGCCGCGACTTTGCGGACCTTCCAGATATAAGGGAATTTTAGATTTAACGATCGTCTGAGTTTCCGACATAGTTTCAATGTTCTTTAATAAACATAAAGTAAATTACATACCGAATATAAGCAAACAACCGGATGGCCTCTATGCGTATCATAAGTTATAATGTAAACGGTATACGTGCTGCAATAAAAAAGGGTTTGATGGATTGGTTAAAATCAAATCCTGCAGATATTATTTGCATCCAGGAGACAAAAGCAGAAAAAGACAATATCGCTCATGAAGAAATTACTGCTCTTGGATACCAGGATTTTTGGTTCAGCGCACAAAAAAAAGGATACAGCGGCGTAGCAATATTTACAAAAATTAAACCGGACAAAATCCAATATGGAACAGGACACGCGGTGAGTGATGAAGAGGGAAGGGTTATCCAGCTTGACTTTGGTGACATTCACCTTATTAACGCTTACTTTCCTTCCGGTACATCAGGCGACATCAGACAGGCATTTAAATATCAGTGGCTCGACGAATTCTATCTTTACCTGAACGGACTTAAGAAAAAATATCCGCGACTCGTTTTATGTGGTGATTATAATATTGCGCACGAAGAAATAGATATACATGATCCAAAAGGAAATAAAAATTCGTCAGGCTTTTTGCCTGCAGAAAGAGCATGGATGGATAAATTTCTGGAAAATGGCTGGGCCGATGGTTTCCGAAAACAACACCCCGAGCCACATCGCTACAGCTGGTGGAGCCAGCGGTTTCCTTCAGTAAGACTAAACAATAAAGGATGGCGGATCGACTACATCTGCGTGACCAATAATTTGGCTGACCGTGTGCTGCGAACTGATATTTATCCGGACATTAAACACAGCGATCATTGTCCGGTATTTCTGGAACTAAAGAAATAGTTCACCCCAAACACCATATTGGCCTAAGTTCGGTGGCATATAGAAAATGCCTTTGCAAGTATATCCTTACATGATGCATTATCAATTAACAATCAACAATTAATAATTAATAATGAGCTGAAACCCTTATCTATCCTGAATTATGTCTGCCATAAGCGCACTAAAAAATTTTGATGGAGATAAAAAGCAGGTATATTTGCCGGTACAAAATATTACACTATGAACAAAGCAGAATTAATTTCAAAAATTGCCGATGATGCCGGCATTACAAAAACTCAGGCCAACGATACGCTCGATTCATTTGTTGAAGCGGTTGCTAAAACGCTGAAAGGTGGTGGAAAAGTTACTCTGGTAGGTTTTGGTACATTCTCTGTTTCCAAAAGAGCTGCCCGTAATGGTCGCAATCCACAGACTGGTGCAGTAATAAAAATCAAAGCGAAAAAAGTAGCAAAGTTTAAAGCTGGTAAGGAATTGTCTGCCAAAATGTAATTTGCTGTCCTAATCATTTCTTTAAGAGCTCCGGTTATCTGATTATTAATTAGCCGGAGCTTTTATTTTTACTGATATTTGCAGTCTTAATAAAAATAATATGGGTAAAGGAGATAAAAAGACAAAGAAGGGTAAAATATTCAAGGGGTCATTTGGTAAAAGCAGACCGAGGAACGAGAAGAAAGTCACTGTTAAGAAGAAAGAAGCTTAGGAAAGTATGGGAGTATGGGAGTATGGGAATGTGGAGGAGAAAAAATTTAATTCAACTTTCCCACTCACTGCCAACCGCCAACCGCCAACCGCCAACGTTTTTAAGGAGCGAGTCTTTCAATTATCCAATTGCCATTTCCCTGTAAAGTGTACTGGAGCCGGTCATGCAATCTGTTCGGTCTGCCCTGCCAAAACTCAATGGTTACGGGTCTCAGCAGGTATCCGCCCCAATGCGGCGGTCTCGGGATAACGGTTTTCGAAAATTTGTTTTCTATCTGATGCACTCGCTGTGTCAGCCATTCACCACTTTCGATGACTTCACTTTGCGGGGAGGCCCAGGCTCCAATCTGACTGCCGTCAGGTCTCGATTTAAAATATTTATCACTTTCATCCTTGCTGAGTTTTTCGACGAGACCTGTAATTCGTATTTGTCTCTCCAACTCTTTCCAGAAGAAGACCAAACATGCTCTTGGATTTTCCTGTAGCTGTCTTCCCTTGAAGCTTTCATAATTTGTATAAAACTGAAAGCCGTCTGAATGAAGACCCTTAAGCAAAACAATACGGGCTGCAGGCAATCCGTCGGAAGATGCTGTAGCAAGTGTCATCGCATTCGGTTCAATAATTTCACTATTCAAAGCATCATCCCACCAACGCTGAAACTGCTCCATCGCATTTTCTGAGACGTCTTCTTTATTCAAACTGTGAAGTATATATTCTTTCCGTAAATCCGCAATCTGAGTCATTGCATAAAATTAAAGAAAGTATGGGAGTATGGGGGTATGGGAATGTGAGACGATCAACCGCCAACCGTCATCGGTCATCCGTCAACCGTCATCTATATAATCGGCTTCCCCGTACCTGAAGGGGGTTCTTTACGCGCAGAGCGTGAAAGGAAGGATTCCATTTCACTTATCCGTCTCAGCTGACTTTCCATTTTTTTATGTTGTTCAGAAGCTTCCTGTAAATCCCTGTTCAATTCTTCGAGGAATAACATTTTCTTATGATACAGTTGGCGTTGAAAATTTGCTTCCTTTAGTTTGTCTTCCGTATCAGCAAGGATCCTGCTCAGGCGTTGGTTTTCCTCGAAGAGGGCCATTTGTTTACCCTTTACTTCGTCATATTCCCGATTTATTTTAAAATAAGATTCCTGAAGCTGATCGTATTCAATTCTTTTGCTATGAGGTTGATCCAGGTATTGTTCCAGTTTACGTAGTTTCTCCTGCATTTGCGTGAAATCAGCATAGGCCTTATCCATGCGCTCATTCATTTCCAGAACGATTCTTTGTTCCTGCATTATCCGGTTGATCTCGGCATCTTTTTCAGCAAGCTGTCTGTGCATGACGGAAAGCTGTTCATTCAGAACAGAATGTTGCTGCTGTAGATCCTGGAATTTCTTTTCAGACTCCTTGAGCATCTGAATTTGCTGAAGCAGTTTATTGATATGCTGATTGTATTGAAAAAGATTTTCCTGTGCAATTTTTAGCTGATGCAAATAATCGTCGGTGACTGTAGGCGGCTTTACCAGGGCTTCGGTACGTGAATATTTTTCTTTCAGAAGATTCAGCTCTTCACGCGATTCTTCCAATTCGAGATGGTAGATCTTTTCATTCTCTTCAGACTCGGAGAGTCTGTCACGAAGTTGCTGCATGGTCTTCTCCTGAATCTCCATATCCGTATAATACTTCAGCTTCCAGTTGTCATTGTCATTTATACCTTCATCAGGAGGAGTTGATTTTTGACTTCTGATTGCATTGCGTGATGTCCAGAAATAATGTATAGTGAACCCCAGAATGAGTGCGCCCAAAAGAAATATTATTATTTCAGGCAGTCTGACGGTTAGGGTGTAACCAAGTATTAGGGGTAATGTCTTCATATTGTCTGGTACTCAGAACAATGGATTTCCCGCGGACCAGGGCTGGTGATTGATGGGATACAGGATTAGGGATAAGAAAATCCCGTAGAAAGTGGTGATTTTCAGCGTTACAAAATAGGGATATCCCTGCATAATTACAAGCTGGGCGCGAATTTAAAGTATAAATACTCAACTAGGCTGTCACAAGGGTACCTACCTGGTCGCCGGTAATCACTCTCTTAAGGTTACCGGGTTTATTCATGTCAAAAACAATAATTGGGAGATTATTCTCCATACAGAGGGTAAAAGCCGTCATATCCATCACTTTCAGGTTATTGGTAATACATTCCTGGTAGGTTATGGTACTATATTTCCTGGCGTTTTTGTCCTTTTCAGGATCTGCCGTATAGATCCCGTCCACACGGGTCCCTTTTAGAATCACATCTGCCGTTATCTCGATCGCCCTGAGGGATCCTGCGGTATCGGTCGTAAAATAGGGGTTCCCCGTTCCCGCTCCGAAGATAACAACCCTGCCTTTTTCCAGGTGTCGTATAGCACGCCTGCGGATATAAGGTTCAGCGATCTGCTCCATTTTTATGGCACTTTGCAGCCGGGTGAACACACCTATTTTCTCCAGGCCTGCCTGCATAGCCATTCCATTGATTACTGTTGCAAGCATCCCCATATAGTCTCCATGTGCCCTTTCAATGCCTGTTTCCTTCTCATTCATACCCCGGTAAATATTACCCCCGCCAATTACGATGGCTACCTGAACTCCAAGATCCACGATCGTTTTGATATCCGCCGCATATTGTGCAATGACAGCATTGTCAAATCCGAAATTCTTATCTCCCATCAGGGCCTCACCGGATAATTTCAGGAGTACACGCGTGTATTTTGGGAGCATATTTCTTTTGATTAATGCAAAGAAAGAGTAAAAATCTGATCCCGCCTATGACTGAAGAAAAGAGCAAAAAAAATCCCGCTTTTTTTAGCGGGATCTTTTCTTTTAGCCTAACTGTACTCTTTTAAACTGGGTCACTTTCAATCCCGGGTCAACAGATTTCAGGTGATCAGCTACCGTTTTCGAAGGATCTTTTACAAAAGCCTGGGCAGTCAATGTATTTTCT
Source organism: uncultured Bacteroidota bacterium (assembly GCA_963730425.1). Taxonomy (GTDB): domain Bacteria; phylum Bacteroidota; class Bacteroidia; order Chitinophagales; family Chitinophagaceae; genus Puia. The sequence goes on from CAVSRV010000007.1 coordinate 31,807, forward strand.
TTAAAGAAAGCATTCAGCTTCCCGAGAGCAATTTTTTCTATCATTTCATTTGGTTTGCCGGCCATTTTCGGATCATTGCGAATCTGGTCAGTCACGATGGCTTTTTCTCTTTCAATCATCTCAGGAGAAACTGAATCCTGATCTACTGCTACAGGATTCATGGCAGCTATCTGCATAGCGACTTCTCTTCCTGCCTCCAGCGCTGGCGCTGAATTTTTATTCAACCCTACCAGTACACCCATTCTAAAAGCTCCATGAATATAAGATGAGACAGCATCAGCATGTATTCTCTCAAAACGGGTCAACTGAATTTTTTCTCCAATTTTCGCCACCTGATCATTTATCTTATCTGCAACTGTCGCATTTTCAAGTCTGGAATTCTGTAATTCTTCCAGAGATTTCACATTGTTCCTGATTGCCACATCCATGATGCTCTGGGCAAACGCAACAAATTCAGCATTCTTCGCTACAAAGTCAGTTTCACAAGCCAGCGTGATAATTAAACCGGTTTGATGGTCTTCTGTTGTTTTGGCGATGATTACACCTTCCTTCGCTTCGCGGTCACTGCGGAGGGCAGCCACTTTCTGACCCTTTTTCCTCAGGTAGTCAATTGCTTTTTCAAAATCACCGTCACTTTCAACAAGTGCTTTGCGACAGTCCATCATTCCCGCGCCTGTTACCTGGCGAAGTTTGTTGATTTCTGCCGCTGTGATTGTAGTTGTTGCTGACATCTAAAATATTTTGATATATGATATTTATTTGTTGTTTTGCCTTAAGCTTTAGGCTTTAAGCTTTAGGCCTTATGCTTATCTGGCTCCTGTGCGACGACCAGTATTTGGAACGCGTCGTTTTGGCGCACCTGGTGTTCTGGCAGTTTTTTCTCCCCTTCCGCGGCTCGCTTCTACTTCAGCTTCTGCCTGGATACGAGCAGCCCTCTTTTCATTCTCATCACTGGTTACTTCTTCCACATCCTCGTCTTTAGCAGCCTGTCTTTCAGCAAGACCTTCTGCAATTGCTGCTGCGATGTAGTTTACAACAATCGCGATGGATTTGGTAGCATCGTCGTTGGAAGGAATGGCGAAGTCAACCTTATTCGGATCCGAATTAGTATCCACCATTCCAAAAGTGGTGATGCCAAGTTTTTTGGCTTCTGCAAGTGCAATATGTTCATGGCCGATATCGATCAGGAAAAGCGCGGCAGGTACACGACCCAGTTGAGCAATACCACCCAATACTTTTTCCATCTTATCCTTATCGCGGGCCAGTGTAAGACGTTCTTTCTTTGTAATACTGTCGAATGTTCCGTCTGTCAGCATTTTCTCAATGCTCTGCATTTTCTTAACACTCTTGCGAACGGTGTTGAAATTCGTTAACATCCCGCCCAGCCAGCGTTCAGTAACGAATGGCATGGATACTCTCTTAGCACATTCTGTTACAATTTCCTTTGCCTGCTTCTTGGTGCCGACAAACATGATTTTCTTTCCGGATTTGGCGATCTGCTTCAATGCAGCAGATGCTTCCTGAAGACTTTCCGTCGTTTTATTCAGGTCAATGATATGGATACCTTTCTTCTCCGCGAAGATGTAAGGCAGCATTTTCGGATTCCATTTTTTCTTCAGGTGTCCGAAATGCACACCGGCTTCCAATAACTGTTGCTGAAGTGAAGTATTCTGTTCCATATGATTAAACTTTTAGCCCCGGTTGCCGAACCTGGCTTTCAAATATTTGAATAAAATAAATTAACGTTTGCTGAACTGGAAGCTTCTTCTGGCTTTCTTGCGTCCTGGTTTTTTACGCTCCACAGATCTGGGATCACGACGAAGCAGGCCCGCAGCTTTTAAAGCCGGACGGAATTCAGGATTTACTTCCAGCAGGGCACGGGCGATTCCTAATTTGCAGGCTTCAGCCTGACCCTTGATTCCACCACCGGTTGCATTAACCTGGATATCGAATTTATCAACAGATTCGATTGTCTTCAATGGCAGATCCACCTGGTTTTGCAAATAAGCCAGCGAAAAATATTCTTTGTAATCCTTATCGTTGATCGTGATTTTTCCGCTGCCTCTTGTGAGAAAAATGCGTGTTACCGCTTCTTTCCGTCTTCCTGTGGCAAGTTTTTGTTTTTCCATTATGAAGAGAAATTTAAAATTTTAATTCTTTTGGCTGTTGTGCACCATGAGGGTGAGCAGTTCCAGTGTAAACAAACAGCTTCTTGTACATTTTACGTCCAAGTTTGTTTTTTGGAAGCATCCCTTTAACAGCTCTTTCAAGTATTGCTTCGGGTCTCCTTCTCATTAGATTTTTCGCTGTCTCTTCTTTTTTCCCTCCTGGATAACCCGAAAAATTGATATAAATTTTTTCTTCCAGCTTGTTTCCCGTAAACAACACTTTTTCTGCATTGGTAACGATCACGAAATCGCCGCAGTCGACGTGGGGAGTATAATAAACTTTGTTCTTGCCGCGCAACACAGCAGCGATACGCGCACACATACGGCCAACGGTTTGATTAGTACCGTCCACAACGTACCAATCACGTTGCACGGTAGCCTCGTTCGCATGTTTTGTGGTGAAATGTAATTTGCTCATGATTCTGTTTTTGATTTACTACCGCTATCCCGGTAGCTTATTTAAAGGACGGCAAAGGTAGGGGGATCTATGGCTTATTCCCAAAGTTTCCAGCCCTATTTTTTATAGCCACCCTTATAATAGGTTGATTATCAATAAATTTTTTGACTTGAATTTTAATCCGGATACCATTTTCAGGCTGGTCGGATCGAAGAACGACTAATTTTTGAATTGGATCACCATAGTGCTGTCGTTATTTCTGGCGAGGATAAAAGCATCTTTACCTTCAACATTTATTTTCCTGATATGTCTTACTTCGCCCATTATCTGGAGTCCGTTGAGGCTTTCCGTACTGAAAGATCCGTTACCATGATTTATTAATACGGTTCCAAAATCTGCATCATACCTGCCCATCTGAACATTATTTTCATAATAATTTCCGACTAGTAAAATATCTGGTAAACTGTCGTGATTGGCATCTATAACAACTGCATCACGATATGAAGATAGCTGCGCCTCCCAAGGCAGAGCCACCACATTGAATTTTAAATTACCCTGGTTCATTAAAACAGCATTCGAAAAATAGTTAGCCGTCAATACTTCCGCTTTATCCAAATCATTTCGGGGAAAAATGTCTGTGAAAGAAGCTTTTGCAAAATCTGCTGCGTAAAGGAATTTCTTATTCAGGCTGGGCATCTGCTTTTGCAGTTCATCCTTATTTGCAAATGGCAATTCACGACCATTGAGATAATAAGACAGAATCTGATCCTTCTTACCATTTCCATCAAAATCATAATAGTAAAGACGCACGGGTTCTTTCTCTGAGGCTTTTAACCGACTATTCAAACCAACATTCCCAACTATGAGATCTATTTTCCCGTTATGATCGAGATCTACTGGCATTATAAAATTCCACCAGCCTTTTTTATCAGTCAGTTCTTTTTTAACGAATGAACCATTGTGATTGATGAATGCAACTATACCACCCCATTCCAGTGACAGGATCAAATCCTTTTGTCCATCCTGGTCAATATCAAACCAAATTGCGTTCGTAACAAATCCGACATCAGAAAGGCCGGGAGCCAGTTTATCGGTTACGTCAACAAATTTTCCCTTTCCATTATTCAATAAAAGATAAGACCTGGGTATCTGACCATAATTTAACGGAACTGATCTTCCTCCGATAAATAAATCAGGATACCCGTCACCGTTAATATCCATTGATACCATGCAAACAGAATTAATAAAAAGGCTGTCAAATGCGGTCTGGTCGCGTTTGAAATTTCCCTTACCGTCATTCAGAAAAATCCTTGGTCGAAGACGATCATCATGTCCACTGTATTCATTTCCTCCGTTAGCCGTGACCAGATCAGGGAACCCGTCATTATTAATATCTGCTGCACAGGAAGCTACATATTCATAACTGGTATCTGATTCAAATGCCGGCTGAACAGTTTTCAGAAACTTACCGGATTTCTGTTGAAGATAGACAGCGCTCTTTCCATTTTTTGAAGCGCCGATAAAAACATCATCCAGACCATCGTGGTTGAAATCAGCAACGGTGAGTGCCGGTCCTTCTGTTGACAACATATGTGGCATCAGCGGCTCAACATCAAATTCATGAAAAGTATTCTCTTTATGTTTATATTGAATTCCCGTACGGGCGGTAATATCTTCAACCGGTCTCGTGAGATTCTTATGAATGTTTTTAAGTTTTGTGTAATCAAATTTCTTCAACCCTTTTTGGTAACTGAAATTTATGATTGTGTCCAGTGGTTCGAGCCGGATAGACTGGTAACTGTTATCGGGCCAAATAAGAAAAGCAGAATCTACTTTCGTTTTGTCCAGTCCGATGTGAATAGGAATTTCAGAACTGGATAAAAAACCTCTCACAGGAAATTTTTCATAAGTGCGAATGCCATCACTTGCATACACTATTACTTTAGAGCCTATGGCATTTATATTTTGGCCAGACCCTTTTAATTTGATTTCAACATATGCTTTATCCTTCCTGTCGGCGCTTTTATTTTCATATAACATCGCTGGTTCATCGATATTATTGACTACCACATCTAAATCGCCGTCATTGTCAAAATCCGCATACACTGCGCCGTTAGAAAATGTACTTTTATCATTCCCAATCTGATCTCCCACGTCAGCAAATTTTATGTTGCCGGTATTCTTAAAAAATTTATTGGGAATTTTAATTATAGGAGACCTGTCTATCAAATCAAGATCTTTCTGTTCCTGATTTGGTGATCGCATTTTTTCCTGAATTTCCTGGTTTGAGATAAAATTGATAAAATCAATATCATTCATCCTTCTGGGAATACCATTTGATACAAACAGATCTTTCAATCCGTCATTGTCAAAATCAAACCATAATGGCGACCAGGACCAGTCTGTGGCGGCAATACCCGCATACAGACCAACTTCACTGAACATGCCATTTCTCCTGTTATATTGAAGATTATTCCTGGTATACTGATAATTAAAACCAAGACCGATTTTAAGATTAAAAATATCATAGGTATCCTCACCTTCCGATCTTTTCAAAATATAAGGATCGTATGGCAGCATATCCATGGAGATAATTTCAGGGAATCCATCATTCGTAACATCTGCTACATCTACACCCATTGTGTAGCGGCTCGTGTGCATCAGTTTTTTATTGAGTTCATCCTTGAAGGTCCCATTATGCTGATTGATGTACATGTAATCATTTTCGTGAAAGTCATTCCCAATATATATGTCCGGATAGCCGTCCATATCAATATCTGCCACCGTAATTCCGAGACCATAACCGAGTATGGAACTATTGATCCCCGTTTCTCTGGTAACATCGGTGAAATGGCTATTTCCATCATTACGGTAAATATGATCCCCCGAACCCGTTACTTCCTTATTCAGAAGATCGCTTCGCACACCGTAAGTTCCGTTTTGATGAATAGAGTGATTAAGCAGGTACATATCCAGATCACCATCTCCGTCATAGTCAAAAAAAACTGCCTGCGTACTGAAACCGGAAAAATCCAACCCATATTCCTTCGCTTCATCCTTATAATAAGGCACACCGTTTTTATCAATACCCTGACAGATCAGCAATTGATTTCTGCTGTGAAGAGACTCGTAATTTCCAACCCGGCATATATATATATCAAGTAGTCCGTCATTATTAATATCTACTACAGACACGCCTGTCGACCAGCCGCCATCTTCCGGGATCATCGCTTCTATGGTAACATTTTTAAACGTAAGGTTCCCTTCATTTAAATATAGTTGGTTGTCACCCTGGCTGGCGGCAAAAAACAAGTCGACTTTACCATCATTGTTAAAATCGCCGGCACCCACTCCGGCACCATTGAAGAAATACATGTAATCGAATACATTGAAATCCTGAGTAGGTGTCAGCTTATTGGCAAAATGGAGACCCGTACTGTTCTCATCTTTAATCTCGAATAAAGCCGGTAAGGTTGGTTTTTGTTTGCAGCCGATGATCGGTAAAGCACCATATAGCAAAAGGAAAATAAAATAGCGAACCCCTTTAAAATGCCTCATAACCCGCACAAATTAGGCTAAATATAAAAATTCAATAGACAGTTTTTTAATATCTTTCGACCCCAATGAAAAAACGTGTTGCAGCCATTCTGATCACTGTTGTGATCCTTGTAATTATATTTTCCCTCCCCGTTTCAAAAAAGACGAGCATCAGTATTACCGCCAGTTTTGATAATATGATGCCACAGGTCCTTATTATAAAGAATTGGAAAAACTGGTATCCTGAATTAAAAGAAGCATACAAGAATAATCCATCAGGTTATAACTTTTCCGAAGACCGTTCTCAAAAAACATACACCATTACTACCTCAGGGAGAAAATATATCATTCATGCGATTACTCCGATGGCATACCAGGTACGGGAAATAAATGGAAGCTGGGAGGATATCTTTGCCTTTTCTGTTTTTCCCGGTGATACACTGGGCAGGATGAAAATAAATATAGAAAAGAAGAGCCCCCTCCTGTTTGCAATTTTCGGAAAGAACAAAACGGGTGATGTAGCTATGTATGGACTCAAGTCTTACCTGGAGGACCCAAAATTATTTTACGGATTCAATATTGAGCCCGGTACTATAAGAGATTCGGTTATTGCAAGCACTGTTTTAAAGATCAGCAATAAAGATATATTCCCTAAAATTAAGGACGCATACTTAAAACTAATAAATTATATAGCGACCAATAATCTATTGAAAGCCGGGCATGTGTCGATCTCCTATATTCCCAAATCAGATGATTCACTCCAGGTAACAGTGGGGATCCCCGTCAATAAACCGGCGCCTCCGGATAAGGAGATAAATTGTTTATTGCTGCCAGCAAAAGGGAATGTGCTAGTAGGAAATTATGAAGGCAGATTCGCTGACAGGAAGAATATTTATCAGGCCATGTCGAAATATCTCACTGATCACGCCCTGGCCATACCCGCAGAATCTTTTGAAAGGTATCTAAACGATATAATTCCTGATTCTGATAGTTCAATGATCAACATAGAATTAAACTATCCCATATACTGACTGGTATAATAAATTATTTGGTGTTGTATCAGGGTTGATATTCAATCACACCAACATCGATAGCATAGACACCAGTACCGGCTACATAGCCCTTGCTATAAATTGTTATGATACTGTTTCCCGGAATGTAAAGCTCCCCCTGAAGTATAATATTAGAAGTACCGGCTGTAGTAGCTATAAAAAAATAAGGACCTGGGGCTATGGATGAAAATGTTTGGGCATTAACAAGAGAATTATAATCATTCGGAATATATGCACAGTTGGAAGATAATTTAAATCCATTGGCGCCAGCATTTAGATATGCCCATAAATCGAGTGGCGGAGCATCTGGCGATAGATTCAGGAAACGTATCTGAGCTTTTGTCGAATCAGATTTTCCGACGAAATCATGCAAAAAAACAGTCGTTATCTGCCCGTGATGGATGGTGTCAGTAATAAAAACAGAATAACTGTTTCCAGGTTCAAATTGGTTTTCATAATTACTTAATATATCACTGCTGCCATAGGAACCAAATCCTATTTGCTGGTAACCCGATGAAATTTTTATATAGGGTAATAATGTGGTATCCGGATGATAAGGGTTCGCACTGTTTACATAAAGTGCATATACTGTTTGTCCGAATGACAAAGGAGCATTTGGTAATGAAACAGGCTGATTATTCAAATAAAATTGAAGATTTGAAACTGCAGGGGAAGCATTGGTAATTGAAATACTGGAAGAATCTCCAAGAGGAGTTTGATAAATATTATTCACTTCCTTCTTGCAGCTTATCAAAATAACAATACCACAAATCAAAACTGCAATTAGTATCAAATTACCCTTTCTCATAGCAACACAATAAAAAGATCTGGTAGGCCGATGAATATACGAAATTCCTTACATTATTTCTTCAAACCGCTATTCATATTTTTTTTGAATATCTGGAGCGAATCATTGTTTCGGGCCATTAAAATGTAATTGCCTTTCCCCGTTTTTATTTCCTTTACATCACGTACTTCGCCCTTAATAAACAAGCCGCTTACAGAGGGTTTAATATAAGTGAAGCCGTGCTCAGCATTTCCAAACAGTGTAATGCCATAACTGGCGTCATAACGTCCGACTTCAGGTTTTAATCCATAGAAATTCCCCCCAAGAAAAATATCCTTAAACCCATCACCATTTAAATCAGCTACCAAAATTCCAAATACGGGAGATATTTGCCCCATTTGCGGCAAAGGCTCCATTTTAAAATTACCTTTCCCGTCATTATAAAATACGCAGCTCTTCGTTTGCTGAACAATGCGTTTTTGTGCGTGATCTAATTCACTTTCAGTAAATACTTCATCGATTGTCTTACCCGCGTAGTCAATATATTTAAGAAATTTCTTTTTCAGATAGGGAAGCTGTGCTACCAGATCGCCCCGAAGGTTAAATGGATAAGACTTCCCATCCGTTTTATAATATGCCGCAATGCAGTCTGTCTGACCGTTCCTATCAAAATCATCAATAAATAATCTGGCAGGATGACTGCTGTCAGCCCTGATCTTTGAATTTGTACCATTGTTACCTGCTATAAGATCCGGGTAACCATCGCCATCGACATCTGCAATAGTCAGACAATTCCACCAACCAGAGGATCCGGTTAACTCTCTTGTCTTATTTAATAAGCCATTTTCGTATTTCAAAATAGTCACCGGCATCCAGTCGCCCACAACTATGAGTTCTTTGGTACCATCCCCGTCTATGTCATACCACTGCGCGTCGGTCACCATTCCGAGTGAGGAAAGTACAGGTGCGATTTTATCGGTGACATCTTCAAACTTTCCATGCCCCTTGTTTTGTAATAATTTACTGGAAGGACTGATGCCATATGATCCGGGAATACTTCTGGCAGCTATAAAAATGTCAGGAAGGCCGTCTCCGTCATAATCACAAACCCGTACACAGGAAGCATTCAAATAAACAGTTGGCCACCCATTGACCGCGCGGGAAAAATTGCCTTTCCCATCATTGATATAAAGACGGGGCATTGAATAAAGAGATCCCAGCCGAGCCTGGTTGCCTCCTGAAGCGACTACCAGGTCAAGGTCACCGTCGCCATCTGCATCAAAAAATTCAGCCCCTACACTTTCGTAATCCTTATCCTGCATGAATGCAGGTTCAGGTTTCTGAATAAAACTCCCGTCGGGCTGCTGGAGAAATAATTTTGCCGTATCACCAATGGCGCCTCCCATAAAAAAATCTTCAAGCCCGTCTCCGTTTACATCCCCAACAGCCAGTTTGGGCCCTTCAGTAGAAAGCATTTTCGGAATCAGCTTTTCTTTATCGAAATCTATAAAGGCATTTTCTTTATGGTCAATATTCCCGGTGATAACAGAGGAAGTGATATTTTGGTATAATGCAGGTATGGATGTTGCCGGTTTAAAAATACCAGTTGCATTTTTTTGCAGAAGTGTAAGCGTTGTATCGGCACTTATGTTTTTAATTTTCTGCGTTCTGAGATTTGGCCAGCGGACTTCCAGACTGTCCACCAGTTTTATATTCCCCAGACCAAAGTTCAGGACGGGTTCAACAGAACTCTCAAAACCACGACTGGGCATTTGTTCCAGAATTTGTTGTCCGCCATTTGCATATATGGTAACCCTCGCTCCAAATCCAAAAGTATTTGGTGGAATGCCCTGCAATTGTATTTTCAGATAATGGGCATGTAATTTTTCAGAGGTCATATTTCTGTAAACAAAGGCTTCCTCATTTTCATTGTTAACTACAAGATCCAGATCGCCGTCGCCATCTAAATCTCCATATGCAGCGCCATTACTAAAGCTGGGAGTTGCAAGTCCCAGTTCTTCCGTCTGGTTTTTAAAAGTCAGATCCTTTTGGTTTATGAAGCCATAATTAGGAATCGGAGTCGAAGACATTTTCTCCAAAAAGCTTTTAAAATCAAATCCCCCACCTCTGACCTGTTTCATCGCTTCGTCGCTACTGAAAAAATCAAGAAAATCCTGATTCGTAAGATCTTTACTGATACCATTACTTACAAAAAGGTCTTTCCATCCATCATTATTAAAATCAAAACTTAGAGCTCCCCAGCTCCAGTCTGTAGCTTCAACACCCGCCATAGCGGCAATTTCGCTGAATGTGCCATCCCCATTATTCAACTGTAATGCATTGGCGGAAAACTGATGATGAAAGTCATTTTTCAGTTTGGCATTGTACACATTGTAGTCATCAAATTTTGTGGTCGTCTTTAATCGCAGATCGCCTTCGGGCAACATATCAGTAGTAAAAACATCCAGCCAGCCATCATTATTTATATCTATCATATCCGAGCCCATGGAGGCGTAGCTCATATGACCCATCGCATCATTACCTACTTCTTTAAATGTTCCATCGTGCTGATTGATATAGACATAATCTTTTTCAAAAAAATCGTTGGACACGTACATATCTTCCCAGCCATCATTGTTCAGATCTCCTATGGTCACTCCGAGACCAAATCCTATTTCGCTGCCATAAATATGTGCCTGTTCACTCACGTCGGTAAAGTGCCCGTTGTCATTCCTGTAAAGACGCTGACCACCGTTAAAATTCCTTGTGTTGCGAAGGTTGCGGTTGAGTCCGAAACTCTCGATCGGCCGGTAACTGTTATTCAGGATAAAACAATCCAGGTCACCATCATGATCGTAGTCAAAAAAAACAGCCTGTGTTGAAAATCCTTTGTCATCCAAACCATATTCATGTGCCTCCTCTTTGAACGTGCCATCTTTCTGGTTGATGTATAATTCGTTTGCCCTGTCGTCGCCTTGAATATCTCCGCTATTGCATATATAAATATCCAGCCAGCCATCTCCATTAATATCCACCATGGTGACACCTGTATGCCATTTATGAATACCACGCAGACCTGCTTTTTCAGTTACATCTTCAAATACCCAGTTTCCCTTATTAATATAAAGCTTACAACTCCCTTCGTTGGAAGTAAAAAAAATATCAGGCTTGCCATCGTTATTTACATCCCCTATGGCAACACCACCGCCATTGTAGAAATTCCGGTATTTGAAAACATTGAAATCCTTTGAATCATCCACTTTGTTGTTGAACGTAATACCCGTCTGCGAAGAAGGCATCATTTGAAACAACGCATCCACCTTATTGAATTTTGTTGTTTTTTCCTGTTTACACTGGCAAAGAAGAAAAAGGAAAATAAGATAAACTGTGAGTCGATAAAATTGGAGGTTCATAAAGTAACGATACGAGCAAAAAACAAAAAAGAAGTAGTGTAAAGTTCACTACTTCTTTTAAGAATTATTAAAACAATATAATTACCAACAGGAATTAATACCCTGGATTTTGTGTCAGATTTGGGTTGGCTGTTATTTCATAAGAAGGTATTGGGAAAACCATCCAATGATCATCGGGATCTGCGGCTTTTGCACCAACAGTTCTAGGACCAGTAAAATATTTAATACCGTCTGTAACTTCATATCTGATCAGATCATCCCTTCTGACACCTTCCATAGCCAGTTCTCTGCCTTTTTCTGCTAAAAGAACGGGTAGCGTCAAAGAAGCCAGATTATGCGAACCATTCCCATATGCTCTTGCTCTTAACATATTTACCAGATTCAGGGCATCTGCCGCGTTTGTCCCGGATCTTATTTCAGCTTCTGCCTTGATCATGTAGATTTCTGCCAGGCGGAATATCACAAAATCGTTATCCATATCCTGGCCATTTTGTCCGGAAGAAGCCGCAGGGAAATATTTAATATTCCTTACCCCTGCAAGACGTCCGGCCGGACTTGCATCTGAGAATAGCGTGAAATTAGGATTGAAAGCCAGATTGGCTCCCGTACCTGCGTCAACTACATAATTAGCAACCGGACCTGCAACGGGAACATTTTGATAAGGGGGATAATTATAAGTGCCCTTGAATTGCTGACCGATTAACCATTGTCCTGCGCGCTGGTCATTATAATTTCTCAAAGTATAAGACCCGCTTACACTATAAGTTGATGTTGTATCAAAACTGCTATAGAAGTCTGCCTGAGCACAGAATCCATTCCATAGATTGTTTCCTGTCGCCATTCCAAAAGCGAGATAACTTTGATAGTGCAGAATGGAGTTTTCCCAGTCGTTGGATTTATTATTTATATGATCACAGGGATAAGCAAATATGTTTTCAGTACTACCGGGCCCGTTATTAGGCATGAAATTGTCAAAATAACCACTCATCAGTGAATAAGGTCCTGCCATCACAGAATCACAATAGTTGATGGCCATCGAATAGGAATTAGTATTAGTTCCAGCTTGAAAAACTGGTCCTGGTACACCTGTAAATACGATCTGATTCAGATAGAGCCTTGCCAACAGTGCAAAAGCAAAATATTTCGTAACCTGGCCGTATGTATTTGCACTCACTTCAGATGTCAGGTCGGGCAAACTTGTCGTGAGGTCGTTAACTACGAAATTAAAGACATTTGCCCTGCTTTGAGTTGCCGGCGTACTGCTTGTTGTGGTATCCGTCACAAGGGGAACATTACCAAAAATACTCATTGCCTGATAGTAGTAATAAGCCCTGATCGTTTTAACCTGGGCTAAAATAGCAGGCAGTGTCGGCGGTGCGGGAGACAAGCCATTTACGGATTGTATAATCAGATTGCATTTACTTATACCTCCGAACACATCCTTCCAACCATTGTCCCAGTTCGTGTTTGTGGGTTCATAGGAGTGAAACCAAAGAGCATTCCAGTGACCGGCATCCCCCCAGTCATTTCCCCTGGTTGGCACGACCATTTCATCAGTCGTTCCTTCGATCATATTGGCGAAGTCACCACCAATCTGCGATAGGCTATTAAAATTAGAGTACGCCGGTGCAACACCAGCTGCAACCTCACCCGGAGTTTGCCAGTAAGAAGTAGCAGGAATTACACTATACACATTCGTCTGCAACTTGGTACATGACAAAGTTGCTAACAGACACAGGCCGGCTACAAGCAGGTATCTATTGGTTTTATTTATTTTCATAATTAATAATTCTAATAGTTGATAAAATCGATCCAGTTTATTTAAAAGTTACGTTCACTCCAATAGTGTATGAATGTGTTTTCGGATAAAAGCCATCATTGGAATAAGCAGCATCTATATACTGCTGGCTTCCTGTTGCACCACCCTGCGAAAAACTATTGGCAACGCCCGATGAACTTAGTGCATTTTGTAATGCATTGGTCGTTCCGGATGCTACCCTGATTTCAGGATCGAGTCCTCTGTAACTTGTTAAGACAAATACGTTATTAGCAGCAAAATAGACTCTGAGGTTTTGAATCTGGCCCATTGGTTTAAACGTATAGGACAAATTTAGATTGTCCATACGCAGGAATGAAGCATTTTCCAGCCAATGATCTGAAGCCTGCGGGCCATTCGTGATACCGTTAGTCAGAGCTTCAACAGTTCCGTTGTTGCCACCAAAACGGTTGATATTGTCCAACACCATTCTCGTATTATCAAATATTTTGGCGCCGTAAATTCCTCTTAGGAACATATTCAGTCCCCATGCTTTGTAAGTGAATCCTAAGTTGATTCCATAGTTGAATTTTGGAGCGGGGTCTGTATAGAAATTCGCGGCTTTTAATACATCAGTAGTTGTTGCACCTTTTGCTGAATCATATAGTTCCTGTCCTGCGCTGTTAAGTCCCACATAATGGGGCATCCAAAATACGTAAGGAGTATAACCAACTTTCAAATAAGTGATTGGCGCACCACTTAAACCTCTACCCTCTGCACTACCTTCTGCAACCTGGTCTGTTGAAAGTGAATAGGTCGAAACACCGTTACCAAAGCTTCCTGCCAAGCTTGTAATCCTCGTTGTAACTGAGCTAATCTGACCTCCCAGGGTAAAGCTGAAATCATTGGTATGAACCAACAGATAATTCAAATTTAATTCAACTCCCTTATTTGTCATCGTGCCCACATTAGCTAAAAGTGTGTTAACCACGGCACCCGGGCTTGGGAATGGAATAGTGTAGTCATAAAGCAATTTGGTAGTTTCATCGTTAAAATAGTTGAAAGCACCAGTCAGGCGGTTGGAAAGGAGGGCAAAATCAAATCCAATATTTTTACCTGTCCTGACTTCCCATTGAAGATTTGGATTAGCATTCTGGGTAGGACCATATTCTGTCAACCAAAGCTGTGATGCTCCGTTGTAATAAGAGCCAACAGGGCCGTACAATTCAAGTTTTGAATACGCACCGATTGCATCCTGGTTACCAGTCTTTCCCCAGCCTGCATTTATTTTCAATTCATTCAGCCAGGAAATATTTTTCATGAATGATTCATTACTTATTCTCCAAGCGAGAGCTGCGGAAGGGAACAGACCCCAGGCATTGTTTGCACCAAATTTTGAAGATCCGTCATCACGTAAACTTGCTGTAATGAAATATTTTTGATCCCAATTATAAGTCGCTCTTCCAACATATGAAATCAGCATGGATTCATCTCTTTCAGAGTATGCATGCTGAAATTGCTGCGGAGCAGATTGTAAACTCCAGGCTCCAATAGAATTCAACAATAAATTCGACGCAACAGATCCGTTTTGATTGTTCTCCAAAAGATTATACTCATAAACACCGGTAAAAGTAAAATTGCTTTTATCCCAGCTTTTCGCGTAGTTGACATGTATATTCCCTCTTTTCGAATCAATATTTCCGGTAGTTAAGGAACCTACATTGGAATTTCCAACACCCTCAAAAACAGGCTCAAAATATTCATACTGGGAATTAAACTGGGAACTAGTACCCAAAACGCCGACTTTCAAACCAGGAATTATTTCATAATCAACCAATGCGTTCAAAATGGTAAAGTTTTCAGTCACATTTTGCGTTTCTTCTGCCTGCTGTTGAACCGGGTTCTGTAGTGCAAAATCACTGTAAGTAAAATAAGATCCATCCGGATTCTTTACCGGATAAACGGGTGGCGAGCTATATGCTTCGTAGAAAATATTATAGTCTGTCAACTTTCTTTTGGTGGTTACATCAATAATACCGAACTGTAAAGTCAGTTTGTCGTTTAAAGCTTTTTGCTGGGCGGTAAACCTCAATCCCAGCTGATTTCTGCCTGAATTAATTACGATCCCCTGCTGATCTACATAGTTAACAGATCCACGATAGCTAAAACCATTATTCCCACCGGAAATAGAGACATTTTGACTCGTTGAAACTCCCGTCTGGAGCAAAGCTTTCTGCCAGTCTGTATTTCCTCCATGATCATATCCAGCAATAGCTGTATCTATCGCTCCGGGAGTGGCTCCTTGTGAAGTTAGTAGTTGTGTATATCCTTGTTTCCACTGTGTTGCATTGGCCATATCGTACAACTTAGCTACGTTATCTATACTTACGGATCCGTTGTACTCTATGGTTGCGCGTCCGGCTACACCTTTTCTTGTATTAACAACCATTACACCATTCGCACCGCGTGAACCATAGATGGCGGCGGCTGATGCATCTTTTAATATGTCAATGGAAGCGATATCGCTGGGAGGAATGTTTTGAAATGTAGCCGGGTCATCCAGAGGAACTCCGTCAACAACGATTAAAGGAGTCTGGCCACCGGATAAAGAAGTCTGGCCTCTCAAACGGATAGTAAATGCCCCGTTTGGATCACCACCAGGTTGTGTAACCACAACACCCGGAACCTTACCAGCGATGAGCTGAGCAGGGTTTGCCAGGTTACCCGTTGTAAAATCCTTGGATGAAATTTGTGATACCGCACCTGTCAGATCTTTTTTGCGAGCAGTTCCATAACCGATTACAACCACATCACTTAATGATTGAGAGGATGTGACCAGCGCAACGCTTACTGCAGTTTTCCCGGTAATATCAACTTCCTGCTGGGTAAACCCGACCGAACTTATCACTAAAGTTTTAGCATTTTCGGGAACTGATAACGAAAATGCCCCTGCGGCATCTGTTGTGGTTCCACCCTTTGAAGCACCTTTAACTGAAACTGATGCACCCTGTACCGGTGCTCCCTTGTCATCCACTACTGTTCCTGTAACTACCTTTGTCTGAGAGAATGCTAACTGTGTAAGGGATACACATATCATGAGGACAGAGATCCTCTTAAGCAATCGTTTGATGGTCATAATCAATGGTTTAAGCAATTAAGCAGCTAAAATAGCATTAATTATGCAGAATTTAACAAAAAGGTTAAAAAAAATCGATGCAAAAAAAATACCACTGTAGCTTAATAACCATTAAGACAGGTAACACCATTTAAACGCTGCAATCTGATGGGGGGTTGCGTCAGAAGTCAAGGCGCATAAATTTCCTGCCTTCCTTAGTCTTATATTTTACGTAATTGAACTTATACAGCTTACCTGGGCGGTGAGGTACATCATATTCCATTTCATGCGTATCCTCCAGAACATCCATTGAAAAGAATTTCTTTCTGAAATTCCTCCTGTCGAGCTTGATCCCTAAAATGGCTTCATATAGATTCTGTAATTCACGGAGAGAGAATTTTTGAGGCAGCAGGCTGAATCCTAATGGATGTTCCTGAACCCGTTTTTGCAACCACTCATGACAAACATTTAATATCAGCTGGTGGTCGAATGCCATATCCATATCCGGGCTCAGTTTATGCCAGTGAAGTTCATTATCGGTTTTTTGCAAACGATGTTGCTGGATATTGATCAATGAACAATAGGCAATTGTCACAACCCGGGCAGCGGGATGTCTCACAACGTCCCCAAAACTTTTCACCTGTTCAAGGTAAACATCGTCCATACCCGTGCGCTCCTTCAATATTCTATATGCAGCCTGATCCAGATCCTCATCCCGGTGCACGAGATCTCCCAGCAGTGACCACTTACCCTCAAACTGTTTTAAATCTGATTTGATCAGTAGTACTTTAAGCTCGTTTTCATCAAATCCAAAAATCACGCAGTCAACCGAAATTCCTATCAGTCCGTCGCTCTGAAGCTGTTTTAAAACAACCTTGATATCTTTCCTTCTTGACAGTTTTTCCGTACTCATACTCTTAAATTTGTATCATATTTTCAGTGCTCTAAATATAATCCAGATACACTAAACTTTAAACTGACCATCTTTTTAACAGATCCGCTGCCCGGAATATAAGTTTTAAATCGAAGTTATGTATGCTGCCGACCAGACCCGCAAACTGCAGGAACTTAGCAAATCCCTGCTTCAAAGGCTGAATCAAAAAGGCCTGAATATAAAGGACCTGGAATCTCTCCGTCAGGTTTTGGTATTTCATGAATATCGTTACTATATACTAAACGATCCCCTGCTTTCTGACACCGAATATGACACCTTATATAAATCACTTGAAAAACTCGAATCTGAAAACCCCGAATTAGTTACCCCTGACTCTCCTACCAGGCGGGTAGCCAAAGAACTCACCAGGAATTTTCCAACAGTAAACCACCTGGTACCCATGCTTTCGTTGGAGAATTCTTATGACAGTGATGATCTGGTGGACTGGGACCGGAAAGCGCGTGAACTTACAGGCCTTGATACAATAGAATATTGTGTGGAACCCAAATTCGATGGAGCCAGTATTTCCCTGATTTATGAAAACGATCTGCTCGTCCGGGGTGCAACCCGGGGTGACGGTGTACAGGGTGATGAGGTAACTGCCAATATAAAACAAATCCGTTCTGTGCCCCTATCGGCCTCATTTTCACGCTATGGAATTGAGCAGGTTGAAATACGGGGAGAAGTGTTGATCAACAAAGAGAATTTTGCAAAATACAATAGGCAGCTCGCAGAGCAACATCTGGCGCCTCTCGCTAATCCCAGAAACTCTGCGGCAGGATCGTTGAGAATAAAAGACCCGGCAGAAGTGGGACGCCGCCAACTGGAAGCTTTTTTATATCATATAAGCTATTATTCTTCATCAGAAAATCTGAATATAAAAAAGGGTGAAACGACCACCCCGCGTGAAGCGCATGATCTAAAATTAAAAAAAGCTCCACATACCCATAGTGATTCATTGGAAATGTTGTGGGATCTGGGCTTCCGTAGTCCAAAAAAAGAAAAAAAAGTATTCAAAGGAATCGAGGCCGTCATAAAATATTGTCTTTCATTTGAATCTGATCGGGACAAGCTTCCATATGAGATTGACGGCATGGTGATCAAGGTGAACGATTTCGCTTTGCAGGATAAAATGGGTATGACGACGCACCATCCCAGGTGGGCCATTGCATTTAAATTTAAAGCACGCCAGGCTACCAGTAAACTCTTGAAAGTAGAATTTCAGGTAGGTCGTACAGGAAGCATCACTCCTGTGGCGAAGATTGAACCGGTTCCTATTGGAGGCGTGACCGTCACATCAGTTTCGTTATTTAATGAAGACGTCGTAAAACAAAAAGATCTCCGGATTGGTGATTCAGTGCTGGTTGAACGCGCTGGAGATGTGATTCCTTATATTGTTAAACCCCTCGCCGAACTACGTACGGGAAGAGAAAAGAAAATCGTATTTCCTACTCATTGCCCTGCATGTGGCGATGAACTGGTTCGCGCACCTGATGAAGCTGTTCTCAGATGCGTAAACATAAACTGCCCTGCCCAGGTGGTGGAAAGAATTATTCATTTTGTAAGTAAGGATGCTATGGACATCCGCAGTTTTGGAGCTGCCAATGTTCAGAAATTTTATGAGCTTGGATTTTTAAAAGATGTGCCAGGAATTTACCAGTTGCCTTTTGATAAGATTGCAGAACTGGAAGGATTCGGGAAAAAAAGCATTCATAATCTCCAGACTGCCATAGAGGAATCTAAAAAACAACCGCTTCATCGGGTGATTTATGCCCTTGGAATAAGATATGTGGGAGAGACTACTGCCAAAACGCTGGCAAAGGCTGTTAAGTACCTTCCTGATTTCAAGAATTTTTCTTTGGAAGAATTGCAGTCACTCGAAGATATAGGTCCCAAGGTAGCCGGAAGCATTGTCCAGTTTTTCGAAAACAAGGATAATATTAAAATGCTCGTTAAGCTGGAGAGTCTGGGGCTTAATTTTAAAAACACCCGCTCCGAACGTTCGGTTACCGGTAGTCTTGATTCGCAGAGCTTTCTTTTCACAGGTACATTGCATGAGATGAAAAGAAGTGAAGCAGAGGCGCTGGTTGAATCTCAGGGTGGAAAGATTTTAGGAGGTGTGAGCAGTAAACTGAACTACCTTGTTGTTGGCGAAGAGGCGGGATCCAAACTTGAAAAGGCGAAAAAGATTCCATCTATCCGAATACTTACTGAGAAGGAATTTCTACAGTTTATCGGGGCCGAAGGGTAAATAGGCTCAGGTTCTGAGTATTGTTTAAAGCGAGCCGGATGGTATAGAATTTTTCATATTTTTTTAGCTTTTGTTTTTTGTAACTTTAGTAAAACCGAAGCCATGATAAAAAAAATTCCTGGCGAAACCTGGAAGCCGCTCATGTTTCCTGGTTGGAAGCAACTTCGCAAAAAATATGCGCTTTCTTCAACAGGCCGCGTGGCTAGTTATTATGAAGACATATATACGGATGGTAAGCTATTGAACGGGTCGGTTACCACCGGATACAAAACACTTAACCTGCATCGCCCCGGGAACAACGGAACCCTTTACCTGCACAGGGAAATTGCACGCATGTTCGTTAAAAAGAAATCGCCTAAACAAAGATTCGTTATCCACCTCAACCACAATAAAACAGATAATTCCGTAAAAAATTTAAAATGGGTTAGTCTGGATGACATGATCATGCACCAGCAGAAAAGCCCGGCCAAACTTGCCTATAAAAAAATTCAATCCACAAAACCGGTCGGCTTAAAACTCACGGCAGCCCAGGTCAGATCCATTAAAAAGACTCTTTCCAGCCGTAACCGTCAGCTGACCATAAAAAAGCTGGCCGATAAATACGGAGTAAGCGAAATGACGATGTACCGGATCAAGAGCGGAGAGAATTGGAGTCGAGTTTAACTGGGGACTTATTTGGTTATGGGTTATGAGATATGAGTTATGAGATATGGGTTATCATTTGGGATATGAGATATGGGTTTTTCAACTATATTAGAAAGGCTTTTCGGGAAAACAAACAATATCATCTTTATCCTTCTACATTAACCCACATCTCATAACTCATATCCTATATCTCATAACTCATATCCCATATCTCATATCCCATATCCCATAACCACACCCACATCTAAATAAGTCCTTTACTTACCAGATATTCCGCAATCTGAACCGCGTTCGTAGCCGCTCCTTTGCGAAGGTTATCACTAACGATCCACATATTCAAAGTATTGGGCTGCGTTTCATCGCGCCTGAGTCTTCCCACAAAAACCTCATCCCTGTTATGGGCGTCTTTGGGCATAGGATATTCGAATTTGGCGGGGTTGTCCACCACTACAACACCCGGTGCCGCTTCCAGAAGGGACCTCACATCTGCCAGATTAAAGTCTTTTTCAAATTCTACGTTAACAGCTTCACTATGTCCTCCTATGACCGGTATGCGTACCGTTGTTGAAGTAACAAGAATGGAATCATCCCGCATAATTTTGCGAGTTTCATTGACCATCTTCATTTCTTCCTTGGTGTAGCCATTCTCCAGAAAAACATCTATCTGGGGAATGACATTGAGGTCGATTGGATATTTATAAGCCATTTCGCCCTGGATTCCAATACGCTCATTCATAAGCTGGTTCACGGCCTTTACGCCTGTGCCGGTTACACTCTGGTAAGTGCTTACAACAATCCTCCTGATTTTATATTTTAAATGGAGTGGATTCAGGGCCACAACCATTTGAATCGTAGAACAATTGGGGTTTGCGATAATTTTATCTGCTGCAGTCAGTGCATCGGCATTGAGCTCCGGTACCACCAGCTTTTTTGTGGGATCCATTCTCCAGGCGGAGGAGTTATCTATAACAGTAACCCCTGCAGCAGCGAATTTTGGCGCCCATTCCAAAGAAGTACCGCCGCCTGCAGAAAAAATTGCGATGGCTGGCTTTGCAGCTATTGCGTCCAATGTGCTCACCACACTCCAGTCCCTGTTGTTAAACCGGAGCTTTTTACCAACTGACTTTTCAGAAGCGACGGGAATCAGTTCAGTTACCGGGAATCTTCTCTCGGCTAACACTTCCAGCATTTTGGTACCTACCAAACCGGTAGCACCCACAACAGCGACTTTCATTGAATTTATATTTTGAGTTATTAAAAATTAAAAAGCCTTCCTGGTGGGGAAGGCTCATTATCTTGAATATACAAAACGTCAGACACCTTCCCCGCTCAGGGACATCTTGGTGTTCTTCTTTGTATATGTTGAAATCACGTTCATTCTGGGCGTAAAAATAACCTTCCATTTTTTTTAAACCAAATTATTTTTAAGAAAAAAGTTTTATGCCAATAAGAACTTTCGTTTTTAATCTTTTCTGCTTGATACAGCCCATATTTTCTCTGGCTCAAAGTCGCTACGACATTGTCATTACTGAATGTCTGCCCGACCCATTACCAACGCTTGGATTGCCCGGGAGCGAATTCGTAGAATTGAAGAATTGTTCAACCCATGACTATAATCTGCATAACTGGAAAATCAGTAACAGCAATAGCTCAGCAACCATTAAAACGAATTACTTACTAAAAGCCGATAGTTTTTTAATACTCTGTCCCACTGCTTCAGCAGATGAATATGGCCAATTTGGAGCAACTGTTGGCATTAGTGGCTTCCCATCATTCAACAATGATGAAGATGATATTGTACTCAGTACTGACCATGGTTCAGTAATCCATGCCATTCATTATGATAAGAGCTGGTATGAAAACGAATTAAAAGCAAAAGGAGGCTGGAGTCTCGAAATGATCGATCTCTCCAGGCCATGTTCAGGAAAAGAAAACTGGACTTCGAGCATTTCAATTTCAGGCGGTACCCCAGGTCATAAAAATTCAGTGGATGCGAAAAATCCCGATGATCAGCCTCCTTCCCTGGTTCAGGCCATTGCCAAAGATTCACAGAATCTTATTCTGTTATTTGATGAACCAGTCGACAGCTCGTCTGGCACTTTTTTGTCAAACTATACCATTTCGGATAATATTAATTCTCCTGATACTGCCAATGTGCTTCCGCCATTCTTTAATCGGATCGCGATTCATCTTAAAGCTCCCCTGGTGCCGGGAAAAATTTACACCGTTTCAACACAGAACATATCGGACTGCAGCAGTAACGAAATAGGATTATACAATACCTGTAAGACAGGAATCCCTGAAAGAGCACGATTCGGAGATATCATCTTCAATGAAATTCTTTTTAACCCACCACCATATGGTTATGACTACCTGGAATTATTTAATCGCAGTACCAGGATAGTAAGATGTTCTGAATTGTTCCTGTCGGGGAAAAACATAGATGGGTCCCTGAAAGATCCTTTTTCTATTGTAAAAGATGAGAGAAATTTTTTTCCGGGAGAGTATTTATTGCTGACAGAAAGCCCTGACTGGATTCTTCAAAACTATCCGATGGCTGTCAAATCACAATTACTGACTTTTACTGCTATGCCATCTCTGCCGGATGATCAGGGTGAAGTTGTTCTGCTCAATTCATCGGGTGAACCGCTGGATGAGCTGGATTACGATCATCACTGGCACTCCCCGCTGCTCACAGATGAAACAGGCGTTTCCCTGGAAAGAATCCGACAGGATCAGCCGACAAACATCGCTTCCAACTGGACGTCTGCTTCAGCGACTGCCGGGTATGGGACACCGGGCTATAAAAATTCTGAATCATATTCAGATAGCGGGGACAATTATCAGATTTCAGTTGAGCCCAAAATATTTTCACCGGATCTCGACGGCTATCAGGATTTCTGTTTTATTCATTACCATCTTCCGGCAGCAGGTTATATGGGCAGCATTTCGATTTTTGATGTTTCAGGTAGAAAAGTATGCACACTTGCAAACAATGTTTTATGGTCAATCAGTGGAACCTTCCGATGGGATGGGCTGGATGATCAAAAGAATCTGCTGCCCATGGGGCATTATATTATTTATGTGGAATTGTTTTTAGCAGACGGAACCGTCAGAAATAAGAAACTGGTCTGCGTACTGGCAAGACGCCATTGAAGTATGGGAGTATGGGAGTATGGGAGTATGGGAGTGAAGTATAGGAGTATAGGAGTATAAGAGTGGGTTTATTATTTCATAATCCATAACATATAATCATAACCCATAACCCATAGCCCATAATTCATAATTAACAAAAGGCTTAAATCAACGCAATATCGAAATTTACAAGGTCGATAAACTGTCGGATGCGATCGTCGATTTCAACTTTATTGATTTCCTTCAACCGTTCGGGACCAAATTTCTCAACGCAAAATGAAGCCATAGCCGAACCAACTATAATCGCGGTTTTCAAATTTTCAAATGAAATGTCTTTTGTCCGCGCCAGATGTCCCATGAAGCCTCCTGCAAATGTGTCGCCTGCACCTGTCGGATCAAATACGTCCTCCAGCGGAAGTGCCGGCGCGAAGAAAACCTCATTCGCATGAAATAAAAGGGCGCCATGTTCTCCCTTCTTAATGATCAGGAATTTCGGCCCCATCAGTAAAATTTTGCGCGCGGCTTTTACCAAAGAGAATTCACCTGTCAACTCGCGTGCCTCAGCGTCATTGACCATCAGTAAGTCAATCATACCCAGAACCAGTTTCAGATCTTCCACCGCACTACTGATCCAATAATTCATGGTGTCCATGGCTATCATTCGCGGGCGGCTCTTCATTTGACGGATTACACTGATCTGCGTCGCCGGATGAAGGTTCCCGAGCATCAAAAATTCTGAATCCTGATAATTTTCCGGTATGATGGGATTGAAATCAGCGAGCACATTCAGATCAGTCACCAGTGTATCGCGTGTATTCATATCCAGGTGATAGCGACCGCTCCAGAAAAAGGACTTTTTATTTTTTACCCTTTCAACGCCCTCAAAAGAAATACCCCTTTCTTCAAGCGCCCTGATCTCCATCTCCTCAAAGTCGTTGCCAATGATAGACACAAGATTTACAGGCTTCACAAAATTTGCTGCAGCATAAGCCACATAAACTGCGGAACCTCCAACAATACGATCTCTTTTCCCAAAAGGAGTTTCAATGGCATCATAGGCCATACTGCCAACACAGATAAGTGACATACAATAATATAGATAAGAAATATCCGGCGAGCCGGTAAAACGTTGCAAACCTACAGGATTTTACCAAAACCCATTCCTGTCCATTTAAATTATGTTAATTATTCTGCCTGATTCAGGTAAGATTTATCTTTGGATAAGAAAATCTGCGTTCTTATCAGAGATGAAACTATTACTCATAGTTCTGTTTATAGGATGTTTTACCGTTTCGTCTGTTGCTCAAACAGAAAGGTTAGTCATACCCTGGCCGGAGAACTGGAAAATCGGCGCTGAGCAAAAGAACTATACGGGAAATACTGTAGAATTGATCTCCAGTACTGAAAAAATGGATAGCTGGACAATTCTTGGAACGATGAAGTCAATAAAAGGAACGGAGAATTCTACCATTGAAAGCTCCATGAATGCAACTTTTAATGAAGTCAAAAAAAATGCGATCAATCCGATATTGACTTTGATAGACAAAAAAGAAGATGCAAAAAACCCATGGATTTTATTTAAAATAGAAGCTGCAGAAAATAAAAATAATAATACCCCGGAATCCAGGTTATATTATGTCGTTAGAGGTAATGATGCACTTTACTCTAATTATGTGGCGATTAAAGAAGCCACTTTATCTAAAGAATTTACTAATCACTGGGCGGCCATTTTCAAATTGAGCAAGATCGTCGGGCAATCCCGATAAATACTTTCCCGCTTCCTAAACTTCTTACCATTCCGTGATAAGAAAAAGGCCGGTATGAGAAACTAACATGTTCGTTTTATCTTTAGCCCCGTATGGCAAAGATCAGGAGCAAAAAGAACAGGAGTAAAAAAGATACTATCATAGAAAAAGCTTCCAAGCTCTTCCGCGAGAAAGGTTTCGGAGCAGCTTCCATGAGAGACCTTGCCGAACATGTGGGCGTTGAAGCCGCCAGTCTTTACAATCATATCTCGTCGAAGTCAGAAATTCTGCAGGCCATTTGTTTTAAGGTTGCAAACGATTTTCTCTCTCATCTCGAAGCGGTACAGGCGAGTCCTGAACCCACTCTTAAAAAGCTGGAGCTCATCATTCGTTTTCATATACGGATGATGATGGATCAATATGAATTTGTATATATCTCAGATCATGAATGGCGGCATCTTCCGGAGCCTTATTTATCTAATTTTTTGAACCAGCGCAGGAATTACAGGCGGAGCTTATCCGAACTGATTGCCCGCGGAATTGAACGTGGAGAAATGAAAACCATTGAGCCCTATGTTGCCGTGCTGACCCTGCTTTCCGCGATCAGTGGCATAGAATCCTGGCACCGTTCCAGGAAAACAATTCCGCCTGATGTATTAGAAAACAATATGGTGAAATACCTGATAGAAGGATTAAAGAAATAAAAGTGGCAAAACATTTTCGTCCCCTGACAATCCAGAATATTCGAAATGAAACAACGGACTGCCTTTCTGTTTCCTTCCTTATTCCGGATCAATGGAAAGAAGAATTCCAATTTAATGCAGGGCAAAATGTTACACTTCGTACAAACATTGGTGGTGAGGAAGTAAGAAGATCATATTCCATTTGCAGCAGCCCTTTTGAAAACGAACTGCGCGTTGCGATTAAAAAAGCAGAGGAAGGTCTGTTCTCCTCACATGCTCATGAACATTTCAGGGAGTCACAGGTGCTGGATGTATTGGCACCGACAGGAAATTTCATTCTGCCCCTGAAATCAACAAATAAAAAACATTATATAGCATTCGCAGCGGGCAGCGGTATCACACCCGTTATTTCGCTTCTAAAGGCTATTCTGAAAGAAGAGCCCCTGAGCAGATTCTCTTTGGTATATGGTAACCGTAGCAGGAGTTCGGTGATTTTTCGGGAAGAGCTTCTAGCCTTGAAAAATATTTACCCGGAGCGGTTTCAAATGCTGACCGTTTTTAGCCGTGAAAAAATGGATGCCCCAATTTTTGAAGGACGCATTGATGAAACAAAATGTGAAATGATTTTTAAACTTATTATTCCTCTGGCTTCCGATCAGGAATATTTACTGTGTGGTCCTTCCTCCATGATATTTTCCATACGGGATTGGCTGATATCACAAAATGTTCAGGAGAAAAAAATCCATTTTGAATTGTTTTCTGATCCGGGCGAACTAACAACAGCAGCAAAAGAAATCAAATCCAAAAAAAAAGAACTTTCAGGAGAAAAGAGCCAGGTTACCATCCGGCTTGATGGCGTATCAACAGAATATCAGATCCCTGCTGATGGACCAACGATTCTCGAAGCCGCAATCCTCGCAGGTGCAGATCTTCCCTACGCGTGCAGGGCGGGAGTCTGTGCTTCCTGCCGCGCTAAACTGATAGAAGGAAAAGTCACCATGGATCAGAATTATGCACTCGCCGACGAAGAACTCGAAGAGGGATTTATTCTCGCCTGTCAGTCCCATCCGGCATCGAAAAAACTGGTGATTGATTTTGATATACGATAAAGAGAATCTTAGTTACAGTTATCCGCACCAAAACTAACACCCGTTAGTTTTGTTTATTTGGAATGGCGTAATTTGCAATATGTCAGCGAGGGAACAGGAAATATTTGATCAGAAAATTGACCAGGAGATCCGAATTGAGCCGAAGGACTGGATGCCAGACGAGTACCGGAAGATGCTGATCCGTCAGATGTCCCAGCACGCGCATAGTGAAATCGTAGGTATGCTTCCTGAAGGAAACTGGATCACCCGCGCTCCATCCCTTCGCAGGAAAGCTACGCTTATTGCCAAGGTTCAGGACGAGGCAGGCCATGGACTATATCTTTATTCAGCAACAGAAACACTGGGCATCACCCGCGAAGAAACGATTGTACAGTTGCATTCCGGCAAGGCAAAATATTCCTCCATCTTTAATTATCCAACATTGACATGGGCGGACATTGGCGCTATCGGATGGCTGGTAGATGGCGCTGCAATCATGAACCAGGTGCCCCTCTGTCGTGCATCTTATGGTCCTTATGCACGGGCGATGATCCGCATATGTAAAGAAGAAAGTTTTCACCAGCGACAGGGTTTTGAAATCCTTCTTACATTAAGCCGTGGAAATGAAGCACAGAAGGCAATGTGCCAGGACGCCATCGACAGGTGGTGGTGGCCCTCATTGATGATGTTTGGTCCGAGTGACGACGCTTCTCCCAATAGTCAGCGAAGTATGCAATGGAAAATCAAACGATTCAGCAATGACGAGCTTCGGCAAAAATTTGTAGACGTTTGCGTGGAGCAGGTAAAAACTTTGAACATGCAGTTACCTGATCCGAAAATTCAATGGAATGCAAAAACGGGTCATTATGATTTCGGTGAAATCAACTGGGAAGAATTCTATGAAGTGTTAAAAGGAAATGGCCCTTGTAATTACGAAAGACTGGAAGCAAGGAAAAAAGCACATGCTGAAGGCGCATGGGTTCGGGAGGCTGCAGCCGCATATGCAAATAAAAGAATTTACTCATCCAATAATATTGTGAATGAAAGCCCAACCGCACACTGAAAACTGGCCGCTCTGGGAGGTATTCATCAGGGCCCGACAGGGATTGGATCACAAACACGCAGGTAGTCTGTATGCT
Source organism: uncultured Bacteroidota bacterium (assembly GCA_963730425.1). Lineage (GTDB taxonomy): Bacteria > Bacteroidota > Bacteroidia > Chitinophagales > Chitinophagaceae > Puia. Next base: position 59,652 of record CAVSRV010000007.1, read on the forward strand.
GCCGACGCCCAAATGGCCATCGAGAATGCACGGGATGTATACACTCGTCGTAATGAAGGCATCAGCATCTGGGTGGTGGAAAGTAAATATATTCATGCTTCGAATCCATCAGAATCGGATTCGTTATACGATCCCGCCAACGACAAAGTATACCGGCATCCCAGCTTTTATGATCTTCCGGATGAATTAAAAAACATTTAATCAATGGACCTCCTTTCAACTTATATTATTCATCAGGCTGATAATACCCTGATCCTTGGACATCGCAACAGCGAGTGGACTGGACACGGGCCAATTCTTGAGCAGGATATTGCTCTTTCCAATATTGCTTTGGACCTTGTTGGTCAGTCAAGAAATTTTTACCAGCTTGCGGCAACCAGATTAAATGAAATGGGTCAGGATCCAAATATTACAGAGGATGATCTTGCCTATCTTCGTGATACCAGTGAATTTAGAAATTTCATATTGGTTGAACAGCCCAATGGCGACTGGGCAAAAACGATTCTGCGACAATTTTACTTCAGTACTTATCAATTTTTGTTATTCAATCAACTTTTAAAAAGCAAACATCCTGAAATTGCGGCCATCAGTGAAAAGTCATTGAAAGAAACGCGCTATCATCTGAAGTGGAGCAGTGAATGGATTCTCAGGCTAGGAGATGGAACTGAAGAAAGCCATGCCCGAATGTTAGATGCATCACATAATTTAAATCCGTGGATATCCGAAATGTTCCTGCCGGCAGATTTCGACTATGATGCTGCTGCATCGGGTGCAGGCATTTTGTCGGAAAACTTTAAAGATGATTGGTATTATCGTGTGAACAAATTATTTGAAACTGCCACACTCCCAAGAATTTCGTCAGAAAAAAAACCAATGCAAATTCTCTTCGGGAAAAAAGGGGTCCATTCAGAACACCTCGGTTTTCTGCTGGCAGAAATGCAGTTTCTTCAGAGAGCTTACCCCGGAAGTTCGTGGTAGCGCTGCATTCCGGCCGGGGTAATGTAGTGAAAGAGGAATTGTAATAATTCGAAAATGTGAAAGTGAAATGAAAGATTGGTGTAATGACTAAAGAAGAAATCATATCCATTTTATCCGAAGTAAAAGATCCGGAAATTCCTGTGCTCAGTATTTCGGACCTGGGTATACTACGTGATATTGAAATTGAAAATGAAAAAATCAGTATTCGGATCACACCAACTTATAGTGGCTGTCCTGCTATGGAAATTATTCAGGATGATATAAGAATGGCACTGGCAAAATATGGAATAAACAATATAGAAATTAAGCAGATTATTTCGCCCGCATGGACCACTGAATGGATGACTCAGGAGGGCAAGGAAAAACTACAGGCTTATGGAATAGCAGCTCCGGCGCCAGGAACCTGTTTATTGATTGGAGAAGACCAACCCGAAAGCTGTCCTCATTGTCATTCCTTGAATATAGAAATGATTAGTCGTTTTGGTTCTACAGCCTGCAAAGCTCTCTATCGTTGCAAGGATTGTCTCGAACCGTTCGATTATTTTAAATGCCATTAAAAACTTATTTATATGTCAGAGATCCTGTTTGAACTGAAGGGCGATATTGCATGCCTCACATTGAACCGACCTGAGAAGCTAAATGCGTTAACTCGCAGCATGTCACACGAACTACAAGATCAGCTACTCATATGCGACGAGAATGACATTGTTCGTTCCGTGATACTTACTGGTGCCGGACGGGCATTTTGTTCGGGACAGGATCTCACGGAATTGCCCCCGGGCCAGGTACCTGATATCGAAAAATCCATTGATGAAAATTATAATCCGATAATACGTCTGCTAAAAACTATTCGCAAACCCGTAGTTTGCGCAGTGAATGGAGTTGCAGCCGGTGCTGGCGCCAACATTGCACTGGCATGTGATATCGTGGTGGCGGTTTCTTCTGCATCATTCGTTCAGGCATTTTCTAAAATTGGTCTCATCCCCGATTGTGGTGGAACATTTTTTCTGCCACGCCTTGTTGGCCTGCAAAAAGCTACTGCACTGATGATGTTGGGAGATAAGATCTCCGCATCTGAAGCAGAACGAATGGGAATGATCTATGCCTGCTTCGATGAATCTGAATTTGCAGAAAAGGTTCAGCAGATTGCAACGACTCTTGCAAAACTTCCTACGGTTGCACTTATGCTTACAAGAAAAGCTTTATTGGAATCTTCGACTAATACACTGGAGGAGCAATTGGATCTGGAAAAAAAGTTCCAGCAAAAAGCAGGAATGACAATGGATTTTAAAGAAGGTGTAACTGCCTTTATACAAAAACGGCTGCCTGTATTTAATGGCAGATAGTAAAAAGTAATTACCTGATTTATAGAGCTGCCGCCTCTTTAGTATCAGTAGCAATAATATTCATCGGCAATACAGTCGCCTTGCTGATATTTAGTGATTTTTCAAGTGTAACATATTCCGTCTGCAGTTCAAGGATCTGCGCATGGTTGTACACGATCTCTTTTCTAAGTTCTGCGATTTTGTGCTGCTTTTTTTTCAGTTGACGACTCCGCAAATAATAACCTGTAAACATGGCTCCTGATACGATAAAAATCAGTGTAAGTACATTCAGGGTAAATTCAACATTAAGCATAGAATAGGTTTATAGTGTCTAAATAATTATTTGATAACTTCTTCGATACGACAAAGTTTTCCGTCCTGGTTCATTCCTTCCACCACAATCCGGAATTTATTGCTGATATCATTATTATAAAATATAAAACTCATTTTACGGCGTGATTTATCGAGTCTGAACTTCGGGTTCCAGTAAAGTGTTGATCTGAAATCGGTCGCCTGGAAATCTTCTATTTTACTCTCGTCATACCTCTGTTGATAAAACTCTCTTACCGGCGTGTATCCTTTGATCACCGCAAATCCGGTTTTGTTATCAAGAATATTAGCCTGGTCCAGAGCCTGGCGGCTGGTTATAGCCAGTGTGGGTAATGCCTTCTGGTTTGTTTTAGGATTAAACTTGATGAATAAAACATCTTTCATATTGAAGGATTTCAAATCATCCATCGCAACAGGTGTTCCATCAAGGGTTATGTTTACATTACTGCGAACCGCGAAACTGTTCACTTTATAGGCAGCAAGTCTGCCGTCACCGGCAGGTGCCTTTTCCTTTAATGATGCAGGGAAACGCAAATCAACAAACATGGTATTAAGATAATGTGCCGTGTTCTCCGAATTCCTGCTCAATGAATCTATCTGTGGAGTTACGACATAACTCATGGCAATAGAGGGGGCAGAATTATCATGTATTTCAATAAGGTTGCCGCCTATTTCCTTTTCAAGGATCACATCGGGTACTTTCATCCATGCAAATGAAGGCTCGTCCGCTTTTGCGGGTGTTAACGCGGGAAGCAGGTCTGAATACAAACTGATTTGTGTATTATTATTGAGCTTTGAAATATGATTGAATTTGTATACAACCTGAACGGAATCATAAAAAAACAAACCACCCTGTCCGAATTTACCATCGCTATTCACAGGAAGTTTGAGCAGGTTTTTCTTCCTGTCGCGAGTTACTAACAGAAGCGCCATTGAATCCTGGTTGTCCAGATTCGTACCATTTCTGACTTCCCCTTTTATAGATAGGAAACCTGCATCCCTTGGATATTTTAGCTCAGGGAAATTTCCTGAAACAACAGTCTCCCAATTAAATCTTCTCCAACCGTGAGTAAGAAGTAAAAGATTCAGGTGCTCATTGGTATTTACAGGATTAGACAGAAAAGATGCGGCGTCAGGAATTGTGCCCTTTAAATCACCTGCTATTAAAAGATCTGAATAAATATTTATGCTGCTGTCATATCCAAGACCGGCATCGGTAACTGAAATAGAAAGATTCGTTACGAGGCTGTCGGGTATTTCAAGCGAAATTTCATTACGTGCTCTTTTATTCAGGCCGATTGTTTCTTTCTTCATCTGAATCTTTCCGTATGCTTTCTGGTTATTGACGAAAACAACTCTTTCCGCCAGGGGTGACATGTCAGCGTCAAAAGCTGTGAGCTGTAAAACACCACTGGGAAACCCCGAAGTATTCAGATTGGCTTCGGCGACATTATTCACCAGGTTGAAACTATTGCGATAAACTACTTTCTGATCGATGGTTCCGACAATGATGATTTTAAATAATTTACTGGCATCTGCGGATTTTTCCAGCTTGAAATGAAACTGATCATTATTGTATGGATCCACCTGCAGAACCAGCCCGTTTGATTTTGCGTCTGGTAACGGAGTTGTATGTAGTTCACCCGATTCATCATTCCAATAAGCGATATAGTGTTCGCCGGTCATGGGTTTAAATTTCAGGGATCCCAGACCATTATAAGTAGTCTGGAAAGAATCGATTACAATATTTTTAGCAGATTTTATTACTCCGCTTATTGCAGAGGGCTTGTTATGCTGGTTCAGTGCTTCAAAAGCAAGAATTGATGAAACCCCATTTACGAGATCCCCTCCTTCCGGAAAGAAACTGATTGAAGTTTGCAATTTGTCTGGCGCCTGCACAGCCCCATCAGCTGGCATTAAAACCGGAATATCTTTGTTGAACAAATACGCATTGTCAAAATTCAGCATCCACTCGGTATAAACTTTTATATGCAAGACGCCGTTTTTTACCCAGGATGGTATTTTAAAAAAACTGCCGGCACCCCCTTCGGTTATAGGGGAGACGCTGTGTAAAAGAAGTCGGCCGTCGGCATCGGTCCAGTCAAAATATAGGTTTTTACTTACACCGGAAGGCCTTCCTTCGCTCAGCAAATAGGCTTTCATCCATACGGTCTCACCTGGCAGGTAAGTATCCTTATCAAAATGGATGTGAATTTTTTCCTGCGGGTATTTGCTATTATAAATACTGAGGGAGGAATCGATTGATTGGCCAAATGAGCTGCTCAGGAGCAAGCCTATAGCACAAATGATGAGGATCAGTCGGTTCATTTCAAAGGGTTTGGATTCTAACTACAAAAAAATATCTAACTCAAAAAGGGGGCAGTATAACTGACCCCCGTTTTTTAATTCTGGTGATTTGTATTAACCATTGATGACATTACTATGCGTCAAATAATTAACTGTCGGATGATATATAAACAAACAACTTCCGTTCTTAATAGTCTTGATAATCTTAGGACTCATTGCATTTGGGATTGCTGCACAACCAAGGCTTCTTCCCATTTCACCGTTGTCTTTTAAATACTCAGGACTGATATAGTCAGATCCATGTAACACAATATGTCTCTTTGCAGCGAGGTCATTGTAGCCTTTTTCAAGACCCCGTACCTTTAACGAAAGACCGTTTCTTCCAAAATAAGTTTTTGAAGTAACGAAAAATCCAAGACTGCTTTTAAATGAATTTGCTTTATTTGAAAATGTAGTGGCATATTCAACACCTGAATTCATACCATGTGATACATATGTGTTGAACAATAACTTCTTATGCGCTACATCAATGACATATAATCTCTTGCTGCTTGACGACTGTGTAAAATCACAAACTGTAAGAACATAAGATTTTTTCAACCTTCCCTGCTTCAACAGATTATGATATCCTCTCCAGGCATACTCGAAAGCCTTTTGATTCAAACCTGACTGATCAAGTTTCATTGAATCATACAGAGTAAGAGCCTGTTTGATGACCATTTTTACTTCAAAAGCTTTTTTGACAGCAGCACTTGCATTAAAATCCGGAGCCTTATCATCATCAACCAGCTTGTTGGTGGATGCAGTATTCATTTCCGGACTACTGTACTTAAAGCTTTTAAAATTATTATTGGTTAATACAGGAATATGGTAAGTAGCCGCAACAACAGCGGTGCTTGTAGAGACTTCAATCTTTTTGTGAGTGCTGGAAATCAGCACAGGTGAGGTAATCACCAATAGCGATACACTACTGGTTGATACGAGTTTAGACAACGTTTTCATGACGCAGGATTTAATAAATTTTCAAAAGGTTCGTTTCAGATCATCTGGTTATTCACCAGCTGGCTCTTCATCGGTACTACACAGGGAGCAACAAATTAATTCTCAAAGTCTTGTTCCAGGTGTGATACTAAGGGATTACTCTTAGCAGTATAAACGACAGCATTTGTTTGATATTGCAGCTGTCGGATGACTAACTACACTATCGTAAACAAATATTGCAATTTTACTATTCAGATCATAACTTATTCGACGAATAAACTGCACTTAATTGCTTCAGTATTGTAAAGAACTAAACAAGTAAATTCAAGGTTGGTACCAATAAATAAAATGAGATGCCAGAGCTCGACATCCATGCCTGTATCAGCGTGACAATGAGGTGTTTAGGAAGAAAATTTAATTGATTTCAGAAATGCCTTTCTGCGCACGGACATATCAATTTATTCCACCGTTTGGAAATTTTTTCCAATACTGAGAATGAATTAATGAGCGCTCTTGTCAGAACTCGTTTTGAGGGTAGAAAATTCCGCTCTTGAAGCTAACAAATCCAGCTTTTCATTCAAAGCTCTCAACTCCTTAAGTATGATCCAGAATGCATCATGGCTACCCTCATTCGCTGCACTGACTACAGGTTCCTGCAAGGGATAGGGTTTAGAGCTAATTGAGGGAATGTCTGTCATTGCTGCGGACTCCTTTTGGATAGATTGTAGCTCAATATCAGTATGAAGAAGTTCCTGAATACTTACATTGAAGAATTCTCCCAATCTGATGAGCTCCGCCATACTTGGCTCACTTTTTTGATTTTCCCAATTGCCAATTGTATTCGCCCGCTTATTAAAAAGGAGTGAAATCTCTTCCTGGTTGAGGCTGCCTTTTTTGCGTAAAAAACGAAGATTTTTGGAAAATAAACTCATCAAAGAAGGGTTATAATATTTATCAATTTATTTGTTATACCTCAATATTATTGCTAAATTTAATAACTTAAATCACAAAATTAAGATTTCCAGTTCAATTACCGATATTTTATTGATGAAACAAATTATCCGGGCTGGTCTATTACACATACTAATTATTCATAATGTTAATATTATGCCATGAAAACAAATTTGTCTGGTGAATCGAATTTGAAGCGTCAGGAGCTCATTTCAATAATTCGGGAAATCGTCTATTTATCTGATCCCGAGAAAATCCTTTTAATTTCTGCCAGTTTTGAATATCTGATAACAGAAAGCATTTACTATAAAAATGCAGTTCAGGAATTGACAGGTAAACATTATAATTTGTTGGTATTGTCTACTGTGAAAGAGAAAAAATCATTGTTGGAGAACGAAATAGCACTGAATAGTCGTTTTAAAGATCGTAGAAATTTGCAGTTTCAGGTCATGGACATCTTCAGATTCAATGAAGATGTAAAATCCGGGAATGAACAGGCAAACTATATTCTTGCAAATGCCATGCTTTGGTACGATAAAGAACGGGTTCCGTTGGTATTTCCGAATGGAGAATCCAATTAGGCTACTTTTAATTAAACGGTCAGAACCTGCAGGCTATCCCTATAGCAGGGTTCTGGAATTCCATTTCATATTGACCATTGATATTGCACGCCTCCTCTGCTCTGATATAAAATCGTGATCCGATTCTCATTTGTATACCCAGACCTGTAGCCATTGCAACAACAAATGGCTGAGGGCTATACGGTTCGCCATATGAGCCATAACTGGAAGTCTCATTGTAAATAGCAGCTGAAAGACCTGCATAAAAATAGGGCTGAAGTCTGGAAGTTGTAAAATTCCATTGAATTGTAAAAGGAATACTTATAATACTGTAGTTGTTAGTGATAGTTATCAACTCATTTCCATAGTCGCGGGCCTGCGTCTTTTTGGTAGTATATGAATAATTAACTCCTACATTAAAAAAAATATTCTTGTACACCCTGGGTAAAGAAATCTGGAGTGTAAAATTAGCTGTGAACTGAGTGAGACTAGGAGGAAATCCTCCTATGAATGCAAAACTCTGCATGGAGGACTTTGGCTTCTGGTAATAATTAACTGCTTTCTCATTGGAAGAACAATCATCTACTTTCTGAATAAAATCCGCCAGTTTTTTGTCGTTATACCCTACACCGGTATAGGTTTGATTAATCTTCTCACAATTAATACTAATCAGATTCAGGTAATTCAAATAATTTCCCTCTTTATCAATTTCACCCAAAGCAGTCGTAACCCTGTCGTAAAGGAAATAAATGACTGTATCCTTTTGGACAAGGTAAAAAACCTGTTCGTCCTTAGAATAGGAATACAGATTATATTCTCCCTTTACCAGTTGTTTTACAAATGCGGTTTCCATTACGGAATCCTGCGCGGTATTTAAAAAGTGCATGCTTAAATACTTATCATTTCCAACACCGAAACCAAGCAGATCACCAGGTGTAAACACCTTTAATTCCCCGTTATCTTCCTTTTTAAATTTGACTGTATACGTTAAGTCCCGATCCAGGGATACTTCTATGAATCCCTTAGTTGTATCCTGACCCTGTACAATTATATATCCTGGATCAAATCCCTTCTGGGCAAATAGTGTAAAATGGATTAGAAAGAAAATAATTAGACATGTCAGGAGTTTCATGACGGTTGGTTGGGTTAATAAATGTTAAGAGGGGTAACGGGAATTCGTATAGTATATTACAATTTTTTCTATCCATACAAATAATAAAATGCAACTTGGGGCAGATATTGATTATGCTCAACTTGATAATACTTATTTTGATTGGATTCCTGATTGGCATGTTCGGAACACTGATAGGTGCCGGGGGTGGATTTATCCTTGTTCCCATCCTCATTCTTTCCTATCCTGAATTGAATCCGGAAACTATTACAGCGATATCTATCGTGATTGTTGCAGCAAACGCCATTTCGGGGTCCATCGCATATGGGCGCTCTGGCCGGATTGATTACAAAGCAGGATTATTATTTGCCCTGTTCACCATTCCGGGTTCCATCCTCGGCGTTCTGTCAACACAATTTATTCCTAAGAATATTTTTAATATCCTCTTTGGGTTGTTATTGATTGCTCTTTCTACCTATTTATTATTGCGGCACAATAGACCGGTCGCAACTGTAGTTGCAGATACGACTAAAAGAAGATGGAAACAACATTCGCTGGTTGACAACAGCGGAGTTACCTATAACTATACTTTTAACCAGACAAGAGGAATCATAATCAGTATAATCGTTGGATATCTTTCGCCTCTCCTGGGGATCGGAGGTGGAATTATTCATGTGCCAGCCCTGGTGCAATGGCTGCAGTTTCCAGTTTATGTTGCGACGGCAACATCACATTTCATTCTTGCGATCATGGCAACCGTTAGTGTAGCTGTACATGCAATAAAGGGAAGTTATAATGATCCGAAAATCCTGCACATGGTAATCGGATTGATCATTGGTGTTGTGCCTGGTGCACAGATAGGTGCGTGGCTTTCTCATAAATTACATAGCAATACCATCATCCGCGTTTTGGCTGTTTGTTTGGGCCTGGTAGGTATCCGAATTCTATTAAGCTGAAGTAGGGTACAGATTAATTATCTCTAAGTCCTTCCATGAAAAGATAAGGATCGATAGAAGCCTCCCTTTCCTTTGGACCAGGACTTTCATAAAAATCCAAAGCCAAAAAAGATCTTGTTTCATGTATCTGCCAGAGCCAGAGCTTTTTATTTGTATTCAACGTGATGTCCAATTCTGGAATTACTTCTTTCAAAAGGCCATCCCAACAGGCTTTTTCCAACTGTTCTCTTGCGCTTAAACCGGCTGTCCCGTTATTTTGATCGGCCCATTGCCTGTGAGCAAATTCTGTATCGATGCTTAAAAGTATTTCCTGTTGTGTAGAGAACTGTTCCATATAGGTAGGTTTAGGTTCTATATATAAGACGCAAAAAAGTCGGAAATGTAAACGCTGCGGATCGAAAATTTTGTTAATTGCTGATTTGTTATCTTAGGTACCTGATTGAGCCAGATGAAGAAATTCCTTTCCTCCTTTATCATTCCGGGTATTGTCACCTGTTCTATCCTATCCTGCGGTTCCGGCAAACTAACGAATACAATTTCTACAGACTCCCTTTCCATAGCACAGGGACAGATATTATTTAACCAGGATTGCAGTGGTTGTCATGGCTTTCGCCAGAATGGAATCGGTCCCAACCTGTCCGGGATCACCGAATCTGATTCCATTGAATGGCTAAAGAAATTTATAAGAGACCCTAAAGGAATAATAGGATCCGGTGATACCCATGCAAAAGAGATTTTAGGAACCTACCATTCCATGATGCCTTCATTTCCCGGATTGCAGGATGAACAAATAGAACAGTTGATTTCTTTTATGCATACAAAGAAAGCAGGCAAAAAAGAAAAAGAAGATCCCCTTGCGATCAAAGATCCCATTCCGGAAAAAATCGAAGCATCCAATATTCAGGTAGATCTGGAACAATTTAATCAGTTGCCACCCAGCAGCGATAAGCAGCCGCTTACCCGCATCAGCAAAATGGACTGGGTTGCTGCTGCAAAGACCTGGTTTATCCTGGATCAGCGTGGTAAACTTTATAAGCTGGAAAATAATAACCCTATTGTCTGGCTGGACATCTCAAAATGGAAGCCGAATTTCATTAATCAACCCGGACTGGCTACAGGGTTTGGATGTTTTGCTTTTCATCCTGACTATGCGAGGAATGGAATTTTTTATACAACACATAGCGAAGCGGCTCATTCAAAAAAAGCAGATTTCTCTATTCCGGATTCCATTAAACAAACCCTTCAGTGGGTACTCTGTGAATGGAAAAACTCAGATCCTTCTTCGTCTGAATTTAAAGGAACCTGCCGCGAATTGATGCGGATTGATATGGTGTCCGGTATTCATGGCGTGCAGGAAATAATTTTTAATCCATATGTCAGGCGGGGAGGAGAAGACTATGGAAATCTCTACATAGGAGTGGGTGACGGTGGTTGTACAGAAAATGGATTTGCTTTTCTTACCCGTCATCCGGATAAAATATGGGGCAGCATTTTAAGGATAAATCCTCTGGGTAATAACAGCAACAACGGACAATATGGTATTCCAAAACAAAATCCATATGCAAATAAGCCGGACTCTGTTGCAGTTCGCGAAATCTATGCAGATGGATTCAGGAATCCCAATAGGATTACATGGACGCATAAGGGCGGGATGTTGGCTACTAATATCGGACAGGCCAATATCGAAGCTATTGATATCATTTTGAAGGGGCATGATTATGGTTGGCCCGTACGTGAAGGAAAATTCGTAGTGCATCCTGATGGGAATATCAATAAAATATATGCTCTTCCTCCGAATGACAGCAGTTTTCATTTTACTTACCCGGTGGCTGCCTTCGATCATGATGAAGGAAATGCAATAGAAGGAGGATTTGAATATGAAGGAAATTCCATTCCCGAACTCAGAGGCAAATATTTATTTGGCGATATCCCTTCCGGCAGATTATTCTATATAAGTTTATCAGACTTGAATTCGGGAAAACCAGTCGCCGTAAAGGAATGGTTTGTTTCACTGAATGCCAAACGTTTGACGCTCCGGACTCTTTGTGGGCAAAACCGTGTGGATCTTCGATTTGCAAGAGATGAAAAAGGTGAAATGTATATTTCAACCAAGCCCGATGGGAAAATTTACCTCCTGAAGAAATTTTCAAATCCTAAACTGCCTTAGATCAATCCATAGTGCATCAAAAAGATATTTTCAACGATAAAGCCATGTAACCAGATTTGTACATTGAAGAATTGCCCATGGACAATCTTTCAGGCTGCAATGCCAGTTTTGCGTTTATCCTGTTTTGCTTCGCGGATGTAAAAAATATTTTGCTGCTGACGGCCGTCAGGGAACCCAAAACAATCAGCCACACTCCATCATTACTTGGACTGACATAATCTCCAAACAGATTTGCCTGCAGGTTTTTCCCGGCTCCTACTATTACCATGGTCATTCCTGATGACAGAGCGACAATACCCAGTATGGTATTTGTGGTCGCTTTTGCCTTATACATTTTATTAAGATCAAGAGGAGTGGGAGTTCTTATTGTATCTATGGCTTGTTTGTACGCCAAATGATTATATGCCGATTGTGCGCTGGCTGGCTTTACCAATGCCATTTGTACAAATAATATCATCCATCCAAGGCTGAAATATTTATTCAATAACGGTTTCATAAAAAATCATTTTAGGGTGTTATTTAATTTTGACTTCATGAATCGAAGATATTCCCGAAGCCAGACCGTTTCAAATGGACAAATACTTCAAACTCTGGTTATTAAGTAGTAAATACCTTCAGCAAATTCGCCGGGATAGTGTCTTGCTCATAAATCGCAAGAAAAGTGAAAATCGTAACAGGCAAAAGCAATTATTACTAAAATCCGTGGGATAGGTTTTCAGTATTTACTAAACAAAATGAAAAAAGAATCCCTCCGGCCGGAGGGATTTTGACGAATATGATCTCTTACAGAACGGAACGGAAACTTATCCTATTTTAGTCTGGCATATCTCTCGATATTCAATCTGTTCACTCCGATCTTATCAACTTTTTCAACTCCTGTTTGTGTCAGCGTGTCGTTCTGAATCAATATTGTAAAGGCAAAATCATTCCCTTCCCAGGCTCTGTCACTGCAGAATTGCAGGTGTTCTGTATACAGACTGTCTGCTAATGTATAAGTGCCGGCGCCTGATGTATAAAATGCCAGGGAGTCTTTTCCCTTTGTCAGATCATGACCCACAAAGGCAAAATTTGTTGCATTAATGATCTTTATGAATTTTTTGTTCTTAGTATAGTCTGTAACAGTCGTGTCCTTGCCCTGAATGGTTGTACCTGAAATCAACTCCCAGGTTCCAATCATAGGATTTGCAGGAACAACTGGTTGATCAGTGTTGTTTTTTGACTGGCACGAATAGAAGGCAATAAAAAGCGTCAGACAAGTCATTCTCAGTTTCATTGGCGTTTTATTATTTAAGAGGGAAGTTATGAATAACTTGTATACATGCCCCTGTAAAAAAAATCCGTTATTTTTAGCCTTGAACCCTCTTATTGAAAAAAACAAGATGAACGACTTAAAATTTTTCTTTCTCAAATTAGTACCACCACGTGCTTCATTCACTTTGGACATGTCAGCAGATGAGCGGCAGATTATGCAACAACATGTTTTTTACTGGAACCCTATGTAGAGGACGGAACCGTGATAGTTCTCGGCCCCGTTGCAGATCCCAAAGGCGGATATGGGATTGCAGTGATAGGTGTCCCCGATAGTTCAGCACTTGAAAGGCTCGTCTTAAAGGACCCGGCGAATGGACTTTGCAGTTATGAGATTCATCCCATGCAAGCCGTGACAAAACAAGGATAGTTCTCCCGATAACTTAAGTTATATTTTAGAATTTTAATTGCAACCATCAAAAAATCTGAAGGATTTTGTAACTTTTAAACATAAACCAAACAACATGAAAAAAATACTATTCGTCCTACTACTAAGCAGCCCATACATCGTTATGGCGCAATTCGGAGTTAAAGCCGGCTGGAATTATACAAACGTTACGAGTGTTTCTTCAATAAACAGTCAGGCCAGTTCTGGTTTTAACGCAGGTGTTTTTTTTACAACTCCTTATAATAAAATTCTTGGAAATAAAACAGAACTTGTTTTTTCGAAGCAGGGATATGACTATTCAACCGGTTCCGTTACCGGGAAAGTCAATCTCGATTATATAATGTTGCCAACTTACCTTGTTATTAATATAACCAAGTTCTTTCAAATTCATTTTGGTTTTGAGTCAGCATATCTGATCAATGCAACTGCCGACAGTACCAGTACTACGAACTCCGGTATGTACGGCCAATATAATCAGATCCTGAACTATTATAATCGCTTTCAGCTCGCAATTGGAGGCGGTGCTGAAATTCATCCTATTTCCGGATTACTGATTGGTGCCAGAATCAATTTCAGTCTTACCAATCTTTACAGCATTCCAAGCACAAGTGCCCCCACAGAACCACCCAGCTTTGTACCGACTGTAAATGTAAAATCAAATCTTTTTCAGATATATGCCGGCTGGAAATTTGGGAAATAATAAAACCAGGTAAATGCGGCGTATTTAAAGATGATGGCCTGGCTACTTTTTGCAATATGATTAGGATTAAACTGGTTTCAGATTTTTCAGAATTAGAAGGAATAAAAACCTTACAGGATCAAAATTTAAAGAAGAACTTATCAAACGCCGATACGGAAGCAGAAGGTTTTGTAACTGCAGAATACTCCATTGAATTTCTACAGACCCTCCACCAACAGAGTCCGTCAATAATTGCTAAGGATGAAGCCCTGGTTGTTGGATATGCATTGGTGGCTTTAAACTCCATCAGGTACCAGCATGAGCTGTTATCAGATTTGTTTGACAACATCGATAAAATTGAGTACAAGGGACAGTTGTTGAAAAAATCCAACTATGTTGTGGTCGGGCAATTATGCGTAGCAAAAAATTATCGCGGGTTAGGTTTGGTTCAGCAAATGTATCAGCATTTTAAAACCAGCCTGTCAGAGAAATATAATTATTGTCTCACAGATATAGCCGAAAACAATCCCAGGTCGTTAAAGGCACATCTTAAAACGGGATTTCAGGTCGTCGATACACTGCATTACGGAGGTATTCAATGGGACATAGCCCTTTGGGATTGGAACGCAGAGTAATCCTGCTCAATATAATTCGAAGTAAACCACTGATCGTATGTTTTAATACGAGAATGAATCTATCCCTTAATCAGCAGTCAACTTTTTTGTTTGCTATTCTTCTTAAAATTGAAAATAAATAAATGCACTGCTGGCATTCTGACTCAGCATAATCAAAACGATCATCGCCGACCAAACTAAACCCAAGAGCCACCAGGGTGTCTTGCCTGCGACCGATAAGGCCTGTGTATTTCTCATCAACCAATGAGCAATCAATAATAGGGGTATGATAATCCCAACTTTATATATCTCCAAATTTGTTAGTACTGCTGTGTTTTTGGGATTGTTGATAAACATGGAACGCAGCATTCGCCAGGCAGAACTAAAATCCGGTGCCCTAAAGAATACCCATGTAATATTCACCAGAAAAAAAGTGCCCAGGGCCAGAATAAAATTTTTAAGGTTCTTGGGATGATTTATCTCCGGAACGAAAGATGCCCTGATAACATTGCTTTCTGGTGAAGTAACAAAAGTTCTCGCCGCAGATGATTTTCGCATATCGCGGAACAATTTTTCAACACATAAATACAATCCGTGCAATGCGCCCCAGGCAACGAATGTCCATTTTGCTCCATGCCAGAGTCCTCCCAGCAGCATAGTGATCATCAGATTAAAATATGTTCTGTATTTCCCTGCCCTGTTTCCTCCCAGGGGAATATATAAATAGTCTCTCAGCCAGGATGAAAGGGTAATATGCCATCTGCGCCAAAAATCAGTAAACCCCACTGCCGCATAGGGGTATAAAAAATTATTTGGCAATACAAAACCAAGACATAAAGCTGCACCAATCGCACACAATGAATAACCTGCAAAATCGAAAAATATCTGTCCTGAAAAAGCAAGTACGCCCATCCATGCATCGATCGACTGCAATGCAGTTGTTGCGCCAAATGAATTGTTTGCAGGTCCTGAAAGCATACCATCGGCTAGAAATACTTTCATGAAAAGTCCGAGAGTCAGTAAGAAAAGACCCTGGAACAATTGCTGAGTATTTGCCTTACGTGGTGATTCGAATTGAGGAACAAGCTGTGGCGGCCTTACAATCGGACCAGCTACCAGATGCGGAAAGAAGGTGACGAATAAAGAAAAATTCAACATGGATTCCACGGGCTTGCTTTTCTTTTTATACATGTCGATCGTATAGCACAAGGTGGTGAATGTATAGAAAGAAATACCGGCCGGCAGAATGATATTTGGCTTTGCGGGATGATAGTTAAACCCGATCGCATTCACCAGGTAAGTAAAATTTTCCAGGAGGAAACCACCATACTTAAAAAAACAAAGCATGCCAAGGTTACCGATCAGGCTGATTACGAGAAGTAGTTTTTTCTTATGCTTGTTCTCCTGTGTATACAGCGCCCTGCCAACGAAGAAATCCACAACCGTTGAAAGCCATAGCAGAAGAATAAACGGAGGGTTCCATGCAGCATAGAAAATATAACTGGCAATTAGGAGGTTTATTTTTTTCGTCTTCCATGAGAAAGGGAGGTTATGTAAAATCAATACAATTATGAAAAAAACAATAAATGTATAAGAATTAAAAAGCATCGTCGGGTTATTAGGGGGTTATGAATAATTATATTGAATTCGATTTTTTATTGAATGTCCATCCCTTGTCTTTTTGAAGAATTTTAATTAATTCCTTCGTAAAGATTACTGCATCATCAGGTTTCAGGTGCGACCACTCAGGACAAACAAAATTTGAGAGGGTAGGATAATCCGCGAAAAAAATACCCGGACAACCAGTAACAGCTAACAACTTGTCCCAGTACTGAGATTTAGCGAATCCCTTCTTCTCACCTTCTAACATGGGACCACTGGAAGGAGTGCGGAGAAATAAAACCTGTCCGCCTCTGCTTTTTATTTTATCCGTAGCAACTTTAATCATGTTCACGAATGAATCCAGCTTGCCGGGAGAAGGCGGAGGTGCCGGCCATCATTCTGCCCAAACAAACCCAGATTGCTTTCACCCTGTTCTGCAGACTGGTATCTGCAACAAATTTCGGTGTCATATAGGATTGCCTGTTAAAATCCACCACCCCAAAATCATCAGGGAAATCTGGTTCAGGATAAATACCGGGTCGGAAACCTAAAGGCAATTTATCCAACATGGAGTTTATCGAATACCTTTCCTGATCCAGGAAAACAAATTGTGATTCAAGAACGTGATTTACCTGGAAACTAAATCGCTGTGTAGGAGTAATCTTTTTAAAATAATTTATCTTTTTATCTGTCGCTACATCCTGCGGTGAGAAATCAGAAAAAAACAATTCTTCCGTCACATCCACCACCAGGGTTCCTTTAAATTTTTTATCATCCGCAAGATCCATCAGGTAAGGAACCGGATCACTGCCCACGTTTGCCAGTTGAATGACATGATTGCCCGTAATGCTTTGCCAGGTAGGAATATCCAGATCAAATTTTATTCTGGATGAACCAATGAATACGGTTGATTCGTCAGAAGGTTCGTAAACCATTCTCCGGTAATGCGCCCACATGGCTTCATTGTCGTCGTAATAAATGGTATTACCCCGATTGCGCAAATGGATCTCCCAGGAAGTGATTGCCACCAGGGATAAAATAATTGCAAGCAGCCCGGCGCGCATAATATTTCCTGTTTTCATATTTCAGGTTTTATATTATTCGAAATTGATTTTGATAATCAGGTTTAGAAGTTTTTAAATGTCAGAACCAGCCCTTTTCCTCCTTAAGTGCTTTAACAAGACTCTTTGTATATATCACTGCATCCGCGGGACACAAATGGGACCATTCGGGACAGATCATTTCTGCAGTTGCAGGATAATCCGAATAATGAACTCCTTTGGATCCTGTAAAAGCCAGCAACCTATCCCAGTACGCTGATCTTGGAAATCCTTTCAATTCTGCTTCCTTGTAAAGTCCGCTGGAAGGCGGGCGAACAAACAACACATCACCGCCTCTGGATCTGATTTTATCGATATCCTCTTTCACAGAATTAAATATGCCGTCCAGATCGTCTTTGGACATTGGAGGACCTGCCTTTCTTTGAATACTATAAGCCCATACTGCTTTTACTGCGTTTTGTTGATTTGTATCCGCAACAAACTCAGGGGTCATATATGATTGTCTTTCGAAATCGACCAGCGTAAATCCCATTGGGAAAAACAATCCTGGAAAAATACCTGGCCTGGATGGTATATGCATATTGTCCAGCATGGCGTTTACCGAAAAGTTATCCTGATCCAGAAAAACGAATTGTGATTCCAACACATGATCAACCTGAAAACTGAAGCGTTGTGTAGGAGTCCTGTCCTTATAATAGGCAATCTTCTTTTTGGTTCTCCAGTCATAGAATGCCTGCGCTGAAAAAAATACGTCTTCTGTAACGTCTACTATCAGCTTGCCTTTAAAATTCTCATCACTGGCGAGATCTTTTAAAACCAGTCTCGGATTGCTTCCAACGTTGGCAAGTTGGATCACCTCCAGTCCGGTGAGCGTTTCCCAGGTCGGAATGTCCAGATCGTATTTGATTCTGGAAGAACCCACGAAAACGGTGGCTTTATCACTTGCCTTGTAAACCATGGCTCTTTTGTCGGCCCACAAAGCTTCGTTGTCGTCATAGGAGACCTTATTTCCCTGGTTTCGCAAATGCATTTCCCAGCCAAGTATTGCCAGGAATGAAATAAATAAGGCGAATAAGCCAGCACGCTTTAAATTGGTTGGTTGCATATATTAAGGGTTAAAAAAAGTAGTACTTATTACTTGCGGGACGGGACTAAATACCTGGCTGTTCTCTTGCATTATCCACTGGTGGGCACCAAGTGTTCTAAAAATAGACTAAATAAAAACCCTTACAAATAAAACTTTGTAACTGGCGGTTTTTTTCATCTAACCGGTCTTAGAGATCCACAACTCATATACGTCTTATATACCTCTTAAAATAGTAAGATAAAGCGCAGTCTGGCTGGTTAATAGTTACCAAAGACAGGGCTTTACGGAGCTATATAGTATCTTTTTATTTTCTTTGGACAATGGAACCCCGACCCAACGACCTGAAAGCTATCAGAATACTCTATCTGGCCATGCTGGCCGGTCAGGTTTTGTTTGCCCTTATAGTCACTGTGCTGGTTGAGGCTGGTATGCTTTCTAATGGAATCAATTCATTGACCCCGATACTGCAGGTCGCCGTAATAGTAATAGCAGCTGCAACGATCCCTGCATCCTTTTTTCTTTTCAGGAAGCGTTTATCTGATATCAACCCGGAAGAGGATCTGGGGAAAAAGCTCGAAAAATACCGTGCGGCGCTGATTCTCAGACTGGCGCTATGTCAAATGCCGTCGATGTTTGCCGTTATTGCCTACTTCATTTCTACCAACCGATCCTTCCTCTGGATGATTATTATCCTGATTTCCAACTTCCTTTTTATATATCCCGGGAGGGATAAGATCATCAGTCAGCTCCAGTTAAATAGTAGCGAACAGTCCGCGCTTGGTATTGACTAACCCTTTAAACTATCTAACCAAAAGCCCGTCGAAACTATTATCATGAAGATGACTTTGCGAATTTCTGCCTTAATATTTCTGTTTACACTTTTGAACTTTTGCTCCTTTGGACAAAAATCAATTTCGACGAGGGAATTAAAAATCATCGCCGATAAATATGGAACTGACTCTGCATTAAGAATCATACACCCTTATTTTATTGATATTTCTGAAATTGATACAAGTGCTGCCCTGTATATTGCTTTGAAATGCTCTGATTCGAAAAACAATTATCGGTCGTTTTCTTTTTTTTCAGACGTAGGTCAGGTTATAAAAAATGAAAATATTACTTCTAAAACAATCCGAGCATTAGAATCTTATACCGATTCGTTTTCTGATTCTTCAGCCAAAGACTATGGAGCGAGTGTTATTCCTGATGGGATTTTTCACGTCCTCGTTTTCCAAAATGACACTTCAATAATTCCTGTCCTTGAAACAGCTTTTGCATTTTGGGAACATAAGGCGGACAGTGTAAAAAATAAATATCCATCCGGCATAAAGAGGTTTTTTCAAAGATTTAAAGGAGCGCCCCCATCCGAAAAACTGTTTAGCGATTGCAAAGGAAATAGTTACAAACTTGCCTGGACACTAAATAAATTTAAAGTCAGTAATTTCCCCATCGAAAGGGTAAATTCTATTCGAAAACAAATTGTTTTCTACCCCCAAGAATATGATATGGACAGGTTTGCATACAAACGTTATCAATACAGATCTGACACCATAGAACTGAAAAAATCTTATAAATCTATTGATGAAATAGACTTCGATAATGAACCTGAATTTGCCAAGCTAAAAGAAAATCTGGAGGGTAAAGGGTGCTGGAAGAAAATTATTACCAACGATAAGTTAGGGCTTTACCAAATTGGCTGTCAATGGGCACCACTTGCCGGACGAGGGAAAACATTGCGCATTGAGTTAATAGAGCAGAATGAATTGAACGTGACGGTAGTAAACGCATGGATAAACTAATCGCTTCTATTGTCGAATTCTCAGTATCCGACCCTTACCGGTACAGGTCCATCCTGTGTGGATATCCAGAAAAGACATGCCTAAAAAATAATCTGAACCCAATTTGCAATTTAAACTCCAGGTTTGTCCTCCATCAGATGTCTTGTAAATAGCCGTCGATTCCTTACAATACCCCGTGTTTGCATCAACGAACTTAATTACATTCACTTGGTTGACGGTGATTGGGTCCGCCGGGTTGGGCAACATATTTTGCCAGGATTGCCCTCCATTGATAGACTTCATAACCTAGCCATTCGTTCCGATCCTTCGCCTTACTTTTAATTGCGAACAAAACGTTCGTTTTCGGACAATTCCGCCGTTAAAAATCTCATTAATCTTCTGATCTGGTTCCTCTTACGTTTGGCACCCGGCTTGAATCTTATCTGCAAAATAAGGAATATGGATACGGTTCTTCCGGAACATGTTTTTGTAAGAAGGAAACGAAAAATTTTTATTTCGATTCTCGCAACGTTACTTGTCTTACTAACAGCCATTTGGCTGGTGCGTTTTTCTTTTAAATCCTCCATCAATAAATCCGCCATCACAACAGCAGTAGTCGAAAAGGGAAATATTGAAAATACCATCAATGCCTCCGGAGAAGTGTTGCCGGAATTTGAAGAAACCATTACAAGTCCGATTACCGCTTCCATCCAAAAAGTGCTCAGGGATGCCGGTAGTAAGGTACAAGCCGGAGAGTCCATTCTAACACTTGATAAAACTGCCTCACAAACTGAATATATAAAATTGAAATTCCAATTGGAAACAAAACGCAATGACATCAAAAAATTGAAACTTGAACTGGAGAAAAGTTTTTATGATATCAAATCAAACAACGACATCAAACAGCTTAAGATAAATAGCCTCACAGCCGATGTGGAAAATGCGAAACGACTACTAAACGCAGGTGGTGGTACGAGAGAAAGTGTAGAACAGGCAGAATTAAACTTAAAGGTCGCAAAATTAGAAAAGCAGCAATTAGAGAATGAAATAAAAAGCAAACAGCAAACCATGCAGGTTGAAATGAAGGAGGCGGAAATTGCTGCAGACATCCAGGAAAATGACCAGAAGGAACTGGAACGCAAATTACAACTGGCAAATATTGTCGCAGGCCGCTCTGGTGTAGTTACATGGGTAAATAAAAATATAGGCTCTATTATTAGAGAAGGTGAATCGCTCGTACGCATTGCAGACCTGGGAAGTTTTAAAGTAATTGGAAGCCTTTCTGATAATTATATTGACCAGTTGTATAATGGCATGACCGCCATCATTCGCATCAATGAAACGAAAATGCGGGGAAAGGTTGCGAATATTTACCCTTCCGTACAAAATGGAATTGTATCCTTTGAAATAACACTGAATGAACTGAATAACAAACTGTTTCGCCCGAATATGAAAGTGGATGTATTTCTGGTTACCTCAACACATAATGATGTATTGCGTGTTTCCAATGGCGCAGCGTTCAAAGGTTCTTCCGTTCAGGATGTTTTTGTTGTAGATAATGGAAAAGCGGAACGAAGAACCGTTCATATCGGCATGAGCAATTTCGATTTTGTGGAGATAAAAGATAATCTGCAGCCGGGAGATGTGATTATTACATCCGACATGAGTGAATTTAAAAACGCAAAGGAAATTACCATAACGAATTAGCATTTTGAAACCAGCATCGTGATGAAACTATTATTTTCTTTTATTTTTCTTTTATTGAGCTGCAAAATACATGCACAAAATAATGATACGCTTATACTAACCCTTCAAGAGGTTGTTCAGATGGCGAAGGATAAATCAATCGCATCAAAACAGGCAATCACTACCAAGGAAACAAAATACTGGCAATGGCGGACTTACCGGTCAAATTATGAACCGCAGCTTTCGTTAAATGGCAATTTGCCTGCCTATACTAAAACATTTAACCAGGTTGTACAACCAAATGGTACCATCCTGTTTCAACCTGTTCACTTTGACAATTCAGCGCTTAACCTTTCTTTCAGCCAGAGTATTGCAGCGACCGGAGGAACCATTTATGGTACCACCCAGCTTCAACGCTATACAGATTTTGATCAGAAAAATACTTTATACAATGCGTTACCGTATGGAATCGGTTATACACAACCGCTCTGGCAATACAATGCTTTGAAATGGGATAATAAAATTGAGCCTTTAAAATTCAATGAAAGCAAGCAGGCTTATATTGAATCTATGGAGCTGGTTTCTATTAATGCTACCGGGTATTTCTTTGATTTACTGATCGCTCAGGTGAATCTTCAAATAGCAGAGACTAACCTGACCAATACCAAAAACATTCTACGCATCGCCAATGAAAAATTGGAGCTCGGTAAAATATCGAAAAATGAAATCCTTCAACTGCAGCTGGAACAATTGAAAGCATTAAAAGCGGTAGGTACGGCAAAACGGGATATGGAGATTGCAACATTGAACCTGCGTTCTTATA
Organism: uncultured Bacteroidota bacterium; assembly: GCA_963730425.1. Classification (GTDB taxonomy): domain Bacteria; phylum Bacteroidota; class Bacteroidia; order Chitinophagales; family Chitinophagaceae; genus Puia. Next base: position 82,344 of record CAVSRV010000007.1, read on the forward strand.
CCGGGTTGTCAAGTTTGGATAAGATTTCACTCGAATTGCCTCCTGCAACTATCAATATGAGTGTTGAAACAGAAAAAGTATTATCTGAAGCTTATGCAAACCGGTCCGATGCAATTGCTTTTGTGCGACTTGCAGTTGAAGCTAAAAGGGATGTAGCCAAAGCCAGGGGAGATAACGGTTTGAATGCTACTTTGACGGCTAACTTAGGTTATTCCAAAAGCGCTCCATCCATAGAATATGTCTATCAGAACCCCGAGAATCAGCAATTGCTGCAGATGAGTTTCAATATTCCAATACTTGACTGGGGCAGGGCGAAATCGAGAATAAGAACGGCCCAGGCGAATCAGCAACTTACTGAGTACACCATTGAGCAGAACAAACAAATATTTGTCCAGCAAATTGTAACACAGGTTACCTTATTTGAGATGATGAAAAATCAGTTAGTTCTTACAGCAGAAGCAGATAGTATAGCCGGTGAGAAATACCAGATTGCGAAAGACAGATATATTCTTGGTAATCTAAGTATTACTGATTTAAGCATTGCCTTCCAGGAGAACGATCAGGCAAAAAGAGATTATATATCTGCACTGCGGGATTTTTGGGGCGCGTATTATCAGTTGCGATATTTATCACTATATGATTTTGAAAAAAATGAAAAAATTACCTATAAGTAAATCACCATTCACTACTCTTAAAAAATTAAACCCATGATAAGTCTGCAAAACATTCAAAAAGTTTACCGTACCAACACTATCGAAACACTTGCGCTCAACAGCATCAACCTGAACATTAAGAAAGGAGAATTTCTTTCTATAATGGGCCCTTCGGGTTGCGGCAAAAGTACTTTGCTTAATATCATGGGATTGCTGGATGCTCCATCCAAAGGGGATATCCAAATCGATGACCAGAAATTGAATCATCTTTCAGACAAACAACTGGCGCAATTCAGGAATAAAAAACTGGGTTTTATTTTCCAAAGCTATCATCTCATCAATGACTTGAAAGTCCTGGACAATGTGTCTCTGCCATTGCTTTACAGGACCAGCTCAGAAAAAGAAAGAAAACAATCTGCCTCAGAGGCCCTGGGAAAGGTCGGATTAAGCAACCGCGTAAAACACTTCCCCACACAGCTTTCGGGCGGACAGAAACAACGTGTTGCCATTGCGCGTGCTATTGTTGGGAAGCCTGAAATTATCCTGGCAGATGAACCGACGGGAAATCTGGACAGCTCCATGGGAAATGAGGTAATGGATATTTTATTGCACTTGAATAAAACAGAAGGCACAACCATCGTGATGGTTACACATGATGAGCATATGGCGAAAAAGACACATCGTTTAATGAGATTGTTTGATGGGTCACAGGTTCAATAGACAGATATATTCTTTTATTTTATTGTCAGGAACAAATATATTTTATGCTTAAAAATTATTTCAAAATCGCAATAGCCGTTTTAAGACGCAGGAAATTTTTCACCTTTATCAGCTTGTTCGGCATCAGCTTCACTTTGACAATACTGATAGTGTTAACAGCATTTATTGATAAAGTCGTGGGCGATAATTATCCCGACAGGAAACGCGACAGGTCATTATATGTTAATAGATTGCAGGAAATCGGAACAAGAAGCGGAGGCATAAATTCGAGTTCAGGAGGAATGTCATTTTATTTTCTAAACCACTATGCAGGTAGTTTAAAAACGCCTGCGAAATTGGCTATCTCTTCTAATTTTAACAGCACCAACACATATGTTAATAATAAAAAAATAGTAATCAATTATAAATATACCAATGCTGACTTTTGGGATGTGCTTGATTTTGATTTTTTGGAAGGTAAATCATTTACCAAACAACAAATAGATAACGGGGAACGCGTTGCCGTAATTTCCGCGGAAATCAAAAAAGAATATTTTGGAGACGTGGCATCAGTAGTTGGAAAATATATTGAAGCTGATAATGTGCGATATAGAGTGAGTGGAGTTGTAAAAAATGTTCCGATAACCTTGTATATGATTTACAGCGATATTTATTTGCCTTACACCGTTTCCAAAACAGATTATAACAACAATGGATATCGCGGCAATTATACTGGTATAATGCTGGCCAGTTCAAAAGCAGACATTTCAAAAATCCATCAGGAATATGAACAGATGGTAAGCAGACTGCCAATGGAGAGTAAGGATTTTGATAAAATATTCAGCCATGCAGAAACATTTATCAAAAATTATGTAAGTACAGGGGATGAAAATAGTTCAGGTATCGCATATGCGATTACGGCGATTTGCATATTTGCACTATTGGTGATGTTGCTTCCTACTTTGAATCTCGTCAATATAAATGTTACGCGTATTATGGAACGCTCATCCGAAATAGGTGTGCGCAAGGCATTTGGGGCATCCTCCAAAACTCTGATTTACCAGTTTATTGTCGAGAATCTCATCCTCACCTTTTTAGGAGGATTAATCGGGGTTGTATTATCAAGTGTCATACTTCAGATCATCAATAGTGCAAATCTCATCGCCAATCTTGAATTGTCACTAAACTTTACAGTGTTATTTTTTGGTTTATTAATCTGCCTGGTGTTTGGCCTGTTTTCGGGAGTTTATCCCGCATGGCGCATGTCAAAATTGAATGTGGTAAACGCCTTGAAAATGCAATAATATTCAATAACCTTTTAATCAAAAATTATGTTCAGGCATTTATTTAAGTTGATCTGGAATAAAAAGAAGCAGAACTTTTTATTGATATCAGAAATGTTCGTGTCATTTCTTGTCATTTTTGCCGTGTTTACATTACTGGTATATTATTATCAGAATTATAGGACACCCATGGGAATTGATTATGAAAATGTATGGGTTGTTAACTACACTAATTCATATAAAACGGAAAATACGGATTCGCTTACATTGTTTTACGAAACGCTTCGGCAAACCGTAAAATCCTTACCGCAAGTAGAAGAAATAAGTTTTAGCAGTGAAAATTTTCCTTTTTCCATGTCAACTGATGGTGATGGATTAGTTTACAATAAGTCACGTGAACAGGTTGACGTATTTAGCGTGGAGGATAGTTATAAAGATGTTTTAAAGATTAAGGTCCTTGATGGTCGTTGGTTCAATAGCCAGGATGCCGTTGCAAAAGAAAGACCTGTTATTATAAATGAAACGTTGAAGAAAAAATTATTCGGCAATGAGAATCCAGTTGGTAAATTGGTTAGGTTTGATTATGACGAAAAAACAAAAGTAAAAGTCATTGGTGTGGTAGAAGATGCTAAGGTAAAGGGGGATTATGTAAAAGTAGATCCGGGTTCTTTTGTGAGACTGGATACAGGTTCATTTCATCAGCTGGGTAATATTTTGATTAGAATTTCGCCAGGTGCAGATGCATCCTTTGAAGGACACTTATATAAAACCATATCCAACTATATGAAAAATTCAAATATTGAAATTGAGCATTTAGTAAATAAAAGAAAAGATATTAATTATTTCAGCCTCGTACCGATGATAGTGCTTTCGATTGTAGCGGGATTTCTGATTGTAAACGTTGCGTTTGGTTTATTTGGCGTGTTGTGGTACAACATTAACAAACGAAGAGGGGAGATTGGATTACGCAGAGCGATAGGAGCTTCCGGGAAATCAGTTTCTGTACAATTAGTCAGCGAGTCGATGATTCTCGCTACATTCTCACTGATTATCGGATCGTTTTTCGCAGTACAATTTCCCTTACTCAATGTATTTGATCTGCCAGCCGGTGTTTATCTAACCGCCATTGTTTTATCTATAGTGTTCATTTATTTATTGGTATTTATATGTTCCCTGTATCCCGGAAGGCAGGCTGCCGCTATATATCCTGCGGTTGCGTTACATGAGGAATAGCGGGGACTACAAAATACATTAAATTGCCTGACACAACCATGATACTAATAATTGATGATGACCATGCTGTAAGAACTTCGTTGCTCTTATTATTACAGCAGGGGGGTTATGCATCAAAAGGCGTCTCCTCTCCAAATGAAGCCATGGCATGGCTCAATCATAATGAGCCTTCTCTCATTATTCTGGATTTGAATTTTTCGATCGAAACATCCGGAGAAGAGGGCATCAAATTGTTGAATCAAATACGGAAGATCCATCCGATCGTGCCGGTCATTCTCATTACAGGATGGGCAACTATCGAACTCGCCGTAAAAGGAATGAAAGCCGGTGCCAATGATTTCATCAATAAACCCTGGAGCAATGACTATTTGTTGCAGTCTATAAATACTTTACTGAATCTCCAGGAAAAAAAGACGGAGAAACTGAGCAGGGTAAAATTCGACGACCGATATCAGCTGGCGCAAATTATCGGTGAACATCCATCCATGCTTGAAATTTTAGAAACCATCGGCCGAATTGCTTCAACAGATGCATCCGTGCTCATCATGGGAGAAAGTGGAACTGGCAAAGAATTAGTTGCTGAAGCCATTCATCAAAATAGTTTACGTCATAATAAGCCTTTTGTCAAAGTAAATCTTGGAGGCATCTCCACCTCTTTGTTTGAAAGCGAAATGTTCGGTCATGTGCGGGGTGCTTTCACGGATGCAAAAACGGACCGCACAGGGCGTTTCGAAATGGCCAATAAGGGAAGCATTTTTCTGGATGAAATTGGTGACCTTGACCATAGCAGCCAGGTAAAATTGCTACGAGTGCTGCAGGACCGGACCTATGAGGTGCTGGGAAGCAGCAGAGCAAAAACTGTCGATGTCAGAATAATATGCGCAACCAATAAGAATCTTACTGAAACAGTGGCTGAAGGCGCTTTTCGTGAAGACCTGCTGTACCGAATTAACCTAATTACAATTAAGTTGCCTGCACTCAGGGAACGGCGCTAGTGATATACCCCTGCTTGTAAATTTCTTTGTTGATAACCTCCGCGAGATATATAATCGCCCAAATTTATCGATTACGCCGGGTGCGATGAAATGGCTGCAGCGATTGCCATTGCCCGGCAATATCCGACAGTTAAAAAATCTTGTCGAACGAACGATACTCATTACCAAAAAGGATCATCTTGACGAAACCGATTTCCAATCCCAGTTAGAAACCACGGTTAAGAAGAAAGGAAATTTGCAATTGCCGGAAGTTGGTAATCTTACGCTTGAAGAAATGGAGATCCAGATGATTCATAAGGCAATGGGATTTCATAAAAACAGGATTACCAAAGTAGCCAAATCTTTAGGCATTACACGCAGCGCACTATATAGGCGGCTAGAGAAATATAATATTCCCTACGATGAAGCTTCGGACTAAATATATTTTGTTTGTTGCCATATTGCACATCGTTGCATTGATATTATCATATTTTATTTTCGACAAAAACAAGATCTTCTTCATTGTTTCCGAAGCTTTCATTATTTTATCATTAATCATATCGTGGCAACTATATTATGAACTGATCCAGCCAATCAATTTACTAATGCAGGGAGCGGATGCCATAAAGGACAGGGATTTTAATGTAAAATTTTTGTCGACTGGGAAATATGAAATGGACAAGTTGATAAAAGTATACAATCAAATGATGGACGAGTTAAGATTAGAAAGGACAAAACAGGAGGAGCAACATTTATTTCTGGAAAAATTGATCTATACGTCCCCTACGGGAATTTTAATTCTGGATTTCAATGAACACATTCACCAGGTAAATCCAAGTGCTTTGCAATTACTGGGTGTTGAAGAAAAAGAAGTGCTGAAAAAGTCTTTGAATGAATTGTCACATCCAATAATGCAACAGGTAAAACAATTACAATCGGGACATTCGAAAATGTTCACAATGAATGGAGCTGTTTCTTATAAGTTACAGAAGTCACATTTTATTGACAGGGGTTTCCCACGTCATTTTGTAATGATTGAAGAGTTGACGGCTGAGATACTTGAAGCAGAAAAGAAATCATATGGGAAAGTGATCCGTATGATGGCGCACGAAGTGAACAATACAGTCGGTCCGGTTAATTCTATATTGCAATTCACCTTACAGACACAGAAACATAGCGATGATCTGGCGAATGCAATACAGGTGGCCATTGATCGCAACAACAATCTGAATTCATTCATGCGAAATTTTGCTGATCTGGTTCGCATTCCCACCCCCGTTAAAAGACCCGTTCATATCATTCCATTGTTGCAAAATGTGACTGACCTGATGCAATTGAGGGCAGGAGAAAAGAAAATTAGTTTTCAATATGAAAATCATAATGAAGAATTTGTCGCCCATGCAGATATACAGCAAATGGAACAAGCTTTAATTAACATTGTCAAGAATGCGGTTGAAGCAATTGACGAGGAAGGAACGATCACTATCATCACCCGAACGAACCCAAAACATCTGATCATTCGCGACAGCGGCAAAGGTATTTCTCCCGGATTTGAAGACCATCTTTTTTCTCCATTCTATAGCACCAAAAAAGACGGACAAGGTGTCGGCCTTACAGTGATAAGAGAAATACTGTCCAACCACGGTTTTGATTTTTCACTAAAAACGATTGTCCCCGGAGTAACGGAATTCAGAATTAATTTTGAATAGTTATTTACCATCGTAATTATATACCACCAAACTACTATTGTCAACATCATTTTTTTTAGCGATAGCTTTTACAACGTCGCCCTTTTTAATAGAAAAAGGTTTGGTGTATAATTGGTTTTCAACAAACGCAGGGGTAGAACCATCAACAGTATAATAAATACTAGCTCCCTTTATCGTATTTGTCAGGGTAACAGTATTGCCTTTTACAGCGATCACCGGTTTAGGAATCCTTACATACTTTTTAGTCCTGGCGTCATTGATTACACCCTTCCAATTCAGACCAAAACCAAAGTCATAGACATTTCCGGCACCATCTGTATAGCAAACCATATCATGCGGTATATCTTCATTTTGCTCTTCCACTGTTTTCATATCAGCAGGCATTTGATAAGGCAGGAGACCTGAAGGTTCTGCGACACCAGTCAATATATCAAGTATGGCCTGATTCTGAACACCAAAATTTGCTACGATGGCATTGACCTCTTTTTCAAATTCAGAAAATATCATTGGATTTGACAAATTCACAACCACAATCACTGGTTTACCCTTCATCGCTGCTTTAGTATCCTGGATCGTTTTTAAATCCTGAAGATTGCCAGCGGTATTGCTTTTGCCCTTGTAGGTTCTGTCTTTTACATTTGGTTCTGAGGGATCGCCTGCACGCAATGCTGTGTTCCCTGGCATCAATGGCCGTGTATGGTCCGTATTGTAAACTGATCGGAATATAACCGCTGCCCCCTTTTTTAACATCGTCAGCAGAATAACCCGGACCGCCGGATGGGCTGCCGACAAATACAATGGCGTAGTCTGCATTGGACGGATCATCCGTTACCTTGAAATACTTTTTAATTAAATCCTCCTTTACCGCTTCTTCATATTTTTCCTTTGAAGGAGGTCCGAAGAAACCCTGTGCAGGAGGAAAATATTTCTTCGGCATGTAAATGGTTTTGCCTTTTTGCAGCGGCAGGATATTGTTTTGATTTTTAAGCATGATGATGGATTTCAGTTGCGCATCATATCCTGCCTTCATAAATTCAGCATTGCCGACAATCTGTTTAGAAGCTTCTACATTCAAATAGGGATTTTCAAATAGACCGACCCTGAAAATATTTTTAAGCAGCCTAACTGCGGACTCTTCAAACCGAGCACGCATAAAAGCTTCTCCATGTTCAGCAACGCCCATTTTATAAGCTTCAATCACCGGGCCCGCAGCATTGTTTCCGCCAAACTGGTCAACGCCGGCCATCAGGATCTTATAGTGTCTCTCTGCAACTGTTTTTGTTTCCATGCCCCATGACTTCCCCGCGAATATGTCAGGCGTTTTACCTTCATCGGCTGTCACGCCCCAGTCCGTACAAATCACTCCGTCAAATCCATATTTTTTTCTTAGGAGGTCAGTGATCAGGTATTTGCTATAACTGTTGCCCCCGTTCTCACCGTTTTTATCGCGGTTATAGGAAATTGTATAATAGGGCATGACCGCTGCAGCCTGTTTTGTTTTGCCTGACAATTTGAGTCCTCCATCGACAAAAGCAATCAGGTGTTCATCAAAATTATTACCCGGATATACGGCAAATTTGCCATAAGCAAAATGGGCATCACGTCCACCCTCTTCCGGTCCGCCGCCTGGCCAATGTTTTATCATGGCGTTTACGCTATTATATCCCCATCCTCCGGATATTTCACTCGTTCCGGTTGAAGTTTGGAATCCGTCCACGTAAGCCCTTGCCATATCGGCATCAAGTTGCGGATCTTCCCCAAAAGTGCCGTTGATACGAACCCACCGGGGTTCTGATCCCAGGTCAATTTGTGGAGATAAACTGGTGGTAATCCCCAGCGCGCGATATTCTTTCGCTGCGATTGATCCAAATTGCTGTACTAACGCGGGATCAAAAGTTGCGGCAAGGCCAATTTCACCAGGCCACTGTGAAATCTTTCCTCCGGCACCTGCAGTATATTCTACTCCTGAGTTTGTTCCGTGCCGGGGATCTGAACTGTTGTTTGCCGGTATCCCGAATCCACTGCCCTCTACCAACGCCTGAACATTATTATTCCATTGCACGGCGACTTCCGGAGACTGAACCGAAGTGATTAATACATGGCGCAGATTATCTTTTATTAAAAATGATTTTTGCTGGTCTGTGAGATCCGATGCTTTTACACTATCGGGATTAAATTTCTGTCCGTTATATGTTGATGCGCCTCCGGGTCCCATCGCCATTGCCGGGATTGCCTGGTGAGCACTGTAAAGCATGAGTCCGGCTATCTGTTCAACAGACATTTTTGATGCAAGATCTTTTGCTCTTTCATCAACAGTCAAACGCCAGTCTTCATATTTGTCGAGTTTACCGTTTTTGTTCAGGTCTTTAAAGGAGAGTCCGTCGACCGTGAGTATTTTAACGCCTGACTGGCTGGAATATCCCAATGTCGGGCCGTTAGGATTTTTCACGAGAATAAATCCGGGGTCCTGCTGCCCGAACTCGTTTTCTAAGTTGCCCGGACCTCTGCTTGTAATTATAATCCAGGAACTTCCCGTTAAAACAATACAAACTAACAATAAAGTCTTAATGCTTTTTTTCATACAGCTGGCTTTACATGATTGTTATGTTATTGATAATGAAAATAGATCTTCACCGTTGGCTTTGGCAAAAAATGCGACAAGTACTGCATAGAACGCGACCAAACTATGATCTTTTTTGCTAATCATAAACAATACGCTGGTGCTGATTTGACCGGTCTCTGAGTTTGAAAGCAAAATCTAAACCAATGGCGAAGGGTAACTTGTAGAACATGAAAATCGACATTGGATACAGGCAAATGAAGTATAGCATAATCACTCTTTAATGGAAGACGTCTGACATCGATGGCAACGAAAATTCAGCCAGGGCTATGATAGTAGAGAAGTTCGGCACTTTGACTTATTAAATATGAATGCTCCACGATAAACATGCTGAGACTTCGTGACGACCTATGGTTCTATAAAATTATCTTTGTGATCGAATTTCGGTGGGCTTAATGTTATGCGTTGTGCTGTTTGGATATTCTCAATTATTTAATCTATGATTAAATCGATATATTTTTCTGTAATCTTTTTTCTACTTAGTCCAGCATTTGGGCAAACTCCGACTGACAATGATTTGAATAAAGCTGTTGACAGTTTAGTTTCTCTCCAATTCAAACAAACTGACCCAGGGGTTTCTATTTTAATTGCCCGAAAGGGAAATATCATTTATAAAAAAGCTTTTGGAAGCGCTAATGTAGAATTGAATGTGGCCATGCAGCCGGATATGGTTTTTAGAATTGGATCTATAACGAAACAATTTACAGCTATTGGTATTTTGCAATTGGTTGAACAGGGAAAAATTTCCCTGAAGGATAGCGTGCAAAGATATATTCCAAAATTTCCTTCAAAAGGATATACGATTACCATTGAAAATTTATTAACGCATACTTCTGGCATTCCTGATTATGCAGACGCCGATACCACGAAAAATCCTTACTCAGAACGGCTCGATTACACGCCGCAACAAATCATCAAATATTTTGATTATATGCCGCTGGAATTTAAGCCTGGTACAAAATACAATTATTCAAACTCCGGTTACGTATTGCTGGCATACATTATTCAACAGGTAACCGGCGAAGATTATCATCAATACTTGAAGGAAAATGTTACTAACCGCGCCGGTTTGCAACATACATTGTTTGATAATGAACATACCATTATTCCCAATCGTGTTGAAGGGTATACAAGAGACAAAGGCTACTTTGAGAACTGTGAATATCAAACAGCGTCCATGGCATTCGGTTGCGGTGATTTAATGTCAACCACAGAAGATTTATACGAATGGAATAAAGCGCTGCTCAGTTATAAACTGGTAAGTGAAGAAATGCTCCAAAAAGCATTCACGCCTTATAGATTAAATGATGGCTCCTACACAAACTATGGTTATGGATGGTTCATTGATAGTTTTAGAATAAAACGAATTCACCATGAAGGACAAGTAAGTGGTTTTACTGCATTTGAAGAATATTACCCTGGAATAGATGTATATATTTCTATTTTAACTAACCAGCTGTCGGGTGAAGACAAAACCGATTTCAGCGATAAAAGATTCAGGTTATTTGATAAAATTTTCTCACTGGCTGCAGGAATGCAAATAGACAAAGAAGTTATTTTAACTGATTCTGCAATTGATAAAATTAAAGGCGTTTATTCTGCCACATTTAAAAAAAATCAGACACTTACTATTTATAAAAATGATGAGAAATTATACATGGATCTTTCTAATGGAACTGGTAAACACATGCTAATGCAGCCACTATCCTATACACTATTTGTGCTGCCAGACGTAAAACAAATAAGAACCACTTGTGAAGTTGTGCTTGAAAATGGCAAAGTGGTTAAGCTCATTTTCACTCAGGATAAAAAATATGAGTGGGTGAAAATTAAATAAAATGAGTAAATTTTTATAATTCAGGATCCTAATAATTTGTCCGGTGCTCCACTCATTCAATTTTTTTCAACTCCCCTTTTTGCCCAGTATTGATGAACCAGGCCTTTGTCACTTTACCGGAATTGTTAAGTTCAAATTCGATTTGCCTGTCGGTGCCATCTGCATAAAAAAATTTGGTCTCTGATTCCGGCTTTAACTCTATATCTGCGGTTCCATCCCTGTGCCGGTAAAGTTTGTCGTCCTTCTTAATAAATACCAGTGTAAGAAATGCAGAATATTTTCCCGTGTACCGGTCAATCAGTGCCGGATCAATTTTTATTTCCTTATGTTCATAAGGCATTAAAATGTCTTCGTCGTCAAGTATGGATTCCAGACCAGCCCTGATCTGACCCGTCATAGTTTCATTATTGGAAAGAACAATAATGGTTTCATCGATATCAACTCTACGCACCAAAAGAGTAGCGTACCCTGGCCAGCCTCCGGTATGTGAAATGACTTTCCCTTTCGGCGATTTCGTTTGAACCATTACACCAAAGCCATAAAAACCAAATGAATCCCTGGCAGAAATTTGCATCTGCGGAGAAAACATTTCATCAAGTGATGATTTGCTCACCAGTTTATCAGTGTACAATGATCTGTCCCATTTAAGCAGATCAATGGTTGTGGAATTTACGCAACCATCGCCCACAATCCCATCGAGGTAATAAACAAAGTCGAATTTAGGGAGACTGTCTGGCAGTATATAACGTTTCAAACTGTCGGAATAAACAAAACCCAAAGCATAATTGCCTGGTATCCATCCTTTGGAACGACGGTCGTTGTAAATAAATGTATGACTCATCCCCAGCGGCTGAAAAATATTTTGAGCCATAAAATCATTATAGCTTTTACCTGAAACTTTTTCAATAATAAAAGCGAGGACGGCATAACCCGTATTGCTGTATTTCCATTTAGTTCCCGGCTTAAAGAATAAAGTATCTTTTGCCTGTCGCAGGATGTCAATGATATCTTTGTTATAAGCAATCTTCTTATGATCCCATTTTTTTTCAAACTGATCTTCATAAGAAGGAAGACCGGAACTGTGGGTAAGCAGGTTGCGGATTGTAATATTATCATATGGAAAATCCGGTATGAATTTTTTAACATTGTCATCATAACCCAATAGCTTTTTTTCTTTCAGTATCATGATCCCCATGGCTGTGAATTGTTTTGAAAGGGAGGCCAGCTCAAAAACGGAGCTGTCATTCAAAGTCCTTTTTGTATTAAAATCTGCCCATCCAAGATCCTGCTGGTATACGATATTTCCATGACTGGCTATCAGAATATTGCCATTAAAGCGAAAATAATCATGTTGGCCGGTCATAAATTGCTTCAGTAATGATGAGTAATTTTTTTGACCCAGCATTGACACAGGAAGCAAGAGAAGAAGGATAATTCTTTTCATATAATTAAATTAATAGAGAAACTGAATTCAACCAGGGCAATCATCTGATTTGGGACAACAATGTAAATGAATCGTGTGCAAATAAAAAAAGCATCTGCAGCTTATTATTTTAATCCCGAAAGGTCGACAGTTTGTCAATATCGCAAATGCACAAAGTCTCTTATATTAGCGGTCAGGCTGAGAAAAATTAAAAGAATTTCAGACAATAGATGAGAAATGTTTAAAAAATTAATAGATAATAAAAAGTTGGGCGGAGTTACCTGCATGATTTGGAAAGATGGTCAGGTCATATATCAGGATAGTCATGGATACAAGAATTTGGAGACATATGAATTAATGATCACCGATACCATTTTCAGAATTGCTTCAATGACGAAACCTATTACTTCAGTACTCGCCATGATATTATATGAAGAGAAGAAATTGAATCTGGACGATCCGATAACTAAATGGTTTCCCCAATTCAGGAATATGAAAGTAATGAAAAGTCAACCTGGGGAATATGAAGATGCAAACCGACTCATTACCGTACTTGATTTTTACATTTCATCTTTTATACGGCACCTTTGTTTTTCGACTTTGATTTCCTTTCCTTCATCTGCGCTTCCCGAATAGCAACCAGGTCGATTGGTGAACACTCAATTATCAGCTGTTGTGCAATTTGCAAAGGGAAGACTTCAGCATTTTCAAAATTGATGCAACCCTTCTGAAACTTTGATTTTGGCAGAAGCGCTTCGTACTTCTCGAAAATAACTTTCGACATATACATGGGCAAAACATGCAAGGACATATATCCCTTTACGCTGGCCAGTGCATACTTCATCATGCCCCTGCTTTTATACATTATCATTTCCTTACCCATCATTACATCTATTTCGGTCGCAACCGTAGGGTCGTTTTCCAGAATAATCGCGTGAAGTTTGGAAAGAATGTCTTGCCTGTCCGATGGTTGTTTGGAAACAAAAGATTTAATTGGTTGATGCATAAAATGACTGAAATAGTTATTCAATTTAACCATTAATCATCGCAACCCTGGACGAGATCTGTTTCGTTCAACCACCTGATTTTAATAGAACCTACAGACTCAGGATATGAAAGCTGCTAAAAACAATGCCCGAGGAATCATAAATACATGGCTTTTTGCGTTCTCCAATATGCTGAGGTTTGATAATCCCTTCATTTACTGCTTTGGAATCTAGCGTTGCTAGCTCCTAAGCCGGTCCGGCTCGTTGATAACCCTAAATTCCAATTCTATGGAAGGCTTGTTACTTCACTCAGGGAGCTTTCTGTCTCCCCGTTACTGCTTACCAGCCATTTTTCTCTTGCTGTTCAGCATCAATTCTATACAGGCAAAAACAGTTGTCATCGGTGGAGGTTCAGAATTCATAACCGTTCCTGATAAGACCACGTCTGCACCAAGCCAGCCTCCGCCAAATGTACCGCCCATCGCAAATGCAGGACCTGATCAAACCATCACGGCGCCTGCCAGTTCAGTCATTCTGAACGGATCGGCATCTTATGACCCGGATGGAACCATCGTTTCATATTCCTGGGTGTTGGTTTCCGGACTGGGCTCTGTGATTATAAGCAATAGCAATCAGGTAATCGCAGGCATTTCTGGTTTAACTCCCGGTTCATATACCTTTCAACTCACGGTGACCGATAACAGCGGAGCCACCAGTAACGATTCGATAACTGTGACGGTAAATCCGGCTGTAATTATTAACCAGTCGCCGGTTGCTATGGCAGGATCAGACACTACGATTTACCTGCCTGACAGCAGCTTTTTGTTAAATGCTTCGAATTCTTATGATCCGGATGGGAATATCACTTTATATCAATGGCAGGAAATCAGTGGGCCAAATACTGCCGTCGCTTCATCTATGAACGGCGCGCAAGTAGATCTCAGCGGTCTGGAGGAAGGAATCTATCAGTTCCAGTTAACGGTAACTGATAACCAGGGAGCGAGTTCGACGGCAACGATAAATATTTCAGTAGATAAAAATTCCGGGGCTCAGGATCAGATCACCGTATTTCCAAATCCCGCACAGGATATTCTCAACATCCTGATAAACAGTTCACAGAATGGAACTATCCATACGGTGGTTTATGATATGATTGGCAGATTGGTAATTACCGATGTGGCACAAAAGTCGGTCGACCTCTATGAAAAATCGCTGAACGTGAGCAGTCTGGCTACCGGCATGTATTCGATACAAGTGAATATTGCGAACATGAAATTCCTGGTAACCAAATTCATCAAAAAATAGCCCGGTTTAGCGGGAAATTGCTTGGAAATAAAAAAGCACCTACCGATATTACTCTGTAAGTGCTTGATTTTCAGCTCCCCCTGTTGGACTTGAACCAACGACCCTCTGATTAACAGTCAGATGCTCTAACCAGCTGAGCTAAAGGGGAATCTCCTACCCAGTTTTTCTGGAAAGGGCTGCAAAAATACGACTTTTTGGTGTCCGGCAAAATCAGAATTGAACTAATTAAAATGGAATACTCCTCAACGTTTTCGACTATCCTGTCATATTCGTTCCACATTACAACTACCAACATTCGTGTTTCTTCGTGATTGTGCGCCGTTCATCGTGTTTTCTTCGTGTATCTGCGAAGAAACCGCGATGAACCACGAAGATTCTTCGCAGATCCGCGAAGAAACCTCAAACCATTATGATTGAAATCTGGAATAAACTGTTGCCTGGAGCTGGTAAGAATTTAATTCGTCACTATTCTGTGACTTTTGGAAGACGATCAAAAGGCTATCAGACTATCCCCAAATCCCTACCAACAGGCTACCATCTCCATACGAAGTCCATTAATTGATGGACTTCGTATGGAGATGGTGATAATCAATCAGCCTTTTGGTATTGCTCCGATGCGGATCTAATACAGGAATTCTGTCTTATATGGAAACCTCTCTTTGTATAATTCCTTTACTCTGCCGAGCAACGCATCCCTCAGGCCGTCGACATTCGAACGCTCGGTCGCAGACATAAACACACAGGTTGCCTGGGTTTCTCCCTCCCATCTTTCTTTGAGCTCTTTCAATAATTCTTCTTTTGTTCCATGTTCGAGCCAGGCATCGAAGTTTAGTTCTTCGTACCTGTCCATCTTATTAAAAACGTAAATCACCGGCTTATCGAAAGCATGGATTTCCTGCAGGGTTTTATTTACCACGCCTAATTTGTTCTTCATACCTGGGATGAGAAATATCCACTACATGCAGTAAGAGATCTGATTCTCTAACCTCATCCAGCGTACTTTTGAAACTTTCTACCAGGTGATGAGGCAGTTTCCTGATGAATCCTACGGTATCACTCATCAGAAAGGGCATGTTTTCATAAACGAGCTTTCTCGTCGTAGTGTCCAGTGTTGCAAATAATTTATTCTCTGCAAAAACATCGCTCTTGCTCAATAAATTCATCAGCGTTGATTTGCCCACATTGGTATAACCCACGAGTGCAACCCTGACAAGTTCGCCTCGTTCTTTGCGTTGGGTTTGCGCCTGTTTATCAATTTCCCTGAGTCTTTTTCTGAGCAGGGTAATTTTATCGCGCACGATACGACGGTCAGTTTCAATTTCCGTTTCACCGGGACCTCTGGTTCCAATACCACCTCCCAGTCTTTCCAGATGTTTCCACATGCCTCGCAGTCTTGGCAGTAAATATTGGTACTGGGCCAGCTCAACCTGCAGTCGTGCCTGCGCGGTCTTGGCCCTTCTTGCGAAAATATCGAGTATCAGATCTGAGCGGTCGATGGTTTTAGTATCCAGTATTTTTTCAATATTGGTGATCTGGGAGCCGGAGAGTTCGTCGTCAAAAATCACGACACGGATATCTTTCCCCTGTATATATGATTTAATTTCTTCCAGTTTACCCTTCCCAATAAAGGTCTTACTATCGGGATGAGCCAGCTTCTGTATGTATTTCCTGATTGTTTTCGCCCCCGCCGTCTCGGCCAGGAAAGCAAGTTCGTCGAGGTATTCGTTTACCTGTTGTTCGGTTTGGTCCTGCTGCATCACTGCCACTAAAACAGCCTTTTCTTCGGGCTGCACGATATATCTCTCTAATGCCAATTCGTTGTAGTTTGATTAAAGATAAGACGCATATGAGATATGGGTTATGGGTTATGAGATATGAGATATGGGATATGAGTTATCGTATATTTAACCAATATCTCATAACCCATATCTCATAACCCCCTAAAGTCCGCTAAGTACAATCCCAATGGAATAAGGATTGATGGTTGGTCCGGCGCCGCTTATAATTAATGGAGTAAGCTGTACCTGTCCAAACACTCCGATCCAACCGTAACTGACACGGGCCGTTCCGACAATACGGCCGCCGTTAAAGTATCTCTTGGAACTTTGTTTTTCTATATAAGCGTTCTCTAACTGGCCTGCTGCATTTTCGAGATCCTTTCCCTTTGGTATATGCACTCAACAATATTCCAGCTTTAAATCCAAGTGCAATCTTCCAGCTCTTGTTGGTGTTCTCGGGATGAAATGCGTATCGAAGTTCCAAAGGTATTCCAGGTTCGTAAGTACAAGTTTATACTTCTTGAAATGATCTGTTGTTGATGTATTTGGAAAAGCGAGTGTCTGCATTTCCTTCTGCTGCAACAAGTACTTCTGTTTGGGCGAAGAATATATTGCTGGCATCTATCCCGATTCCTGCGCCGACGCTGAAATGCGGATCACTTTTAAAGGGGAAGTCGTACATGAAATAAAATGCAAAGCCACGGGAAAAGCCCGAAGTATTCATCGTATCGGCTTTACCTATCCAGTTGTCATAACTGAATTCAATCATAAAATGATCATTGGCCCGGTTCGCGAGGTTCAGCGAAGCATAAGTAGGTTTATTTTTCTCCTGTTTTGGTTGTATCGGACTGAGCGAAAACAGCATGACCCAAAAAAATCAGCAATGTCATGCTAACGAGCTTCTTCATATTTTCAATTGTGTGACAAATGTATTTGCCTTGAGGTTAATAAAAGGTTAAACCAATCAATAAAAAAGGCTCATAGCCATGGCCGTGAGCCTTTGAATTACAATGTGTTTTAAAAAATGAGCGACTGTGGACCCTGCTGGGCTTGAACCAGCGACCCTCTGATTATGAGTCAGATGCTCTAACCAACTGAGCTAAGGGTCCCGCCTTTTCAGGCAGCTGCAAAAATATAGCTTTCAGGGTCACGATGAAAATATTCTGCATCCCCATCTTTTAAATGCAGCAAATAATTCCCTTTGATGGTCAATCAATATATCTGGTTAATTGTTAACTTGTCCGTTCCCCGCCAAACCTTACCAAATGCCATCGATTGCTACTTTACGAATAAAATACCTTCAAACAAGGATCAGCCGGTTTAACGACCAGCTTGCTTATAAAGAATTGTTTACCGCCTTCTACCCTTCGCTTATCCAGTTTGTTTCGGGAATTATTAAATCTCACCAGTCGGCCGAAGAAATTGTTTCCGATTTATTTATGAAGCTCTGGGAGAGAAGGGCATCGCTGGAAGAGATCAATAATCTGAGGGTTTACTGTTTTGTTTCTGCCCGCCACCTTAGTATAAACCAGCTTGAAAAACAGAAAAGACAGCAGCACGCCGATATAGAAAATTATAAGAGCCGGCTCATTAATCCTTCTCCCGATCCGGAAGAATGCATGATCAGTGCTGAAATGCTCCGTCGAATTTACAATGTGGTAGAAGAACTACCCCCTCGTTGCAAGCTCTCTTTCAAGCTTGTAAAAGAATATGGTTTTAAATACAGGGAAGCCGCTGAAATATTGCAGGTTTCAGAAAAGACCATCGAAAACCAGCTGGCCATCGCTCTGAAGAAGATCAGCAGCTCCATTCATTTCGACATCGGCCGAAGCATTCCCGTTATCGCAGGATATCGTTAATAACCTTCCCAGCTAAACCTGTTATGAGTGATTCGAGACAATGACTCCAGCTAGCTTCGCTTGGCGGGCATACTCCCATACTCCCATACTCCCATATTTTTTACTTGCCTTGGGGGTAATCCCCAAAAATCCTGTCCTATATCCATCTTTCTCTCTGCATGGATAACGAACGCGTATGGAATCTGATCGCTAAAAAGCTGGCTGGCGAAGCCTCCGCTGGTGATTTGAAGGAATTGGAATCATCCCTGCGCCTGGACCCGGATCTCCATTATTCCCTGGAAGCATTACATGATATGTGGAAAAAGAAATCCCGTCAGGAACCTGAACAGGCGGAAATAGCTTTTCAAAAACATATGGACAGGATGTATGCCGAGGGTATCGACATGGGTTCAGCGGGCAACAGTTTAACTATTGAAGAATTTCCGAGTTCCCCGAGACGATTCATGAATTGGAAAACCCTGGCATTTATTGTTTCAGGATTTTTCCTTCTTACCATCGGATATTATTTTTACAGTGCCCATAATTCAACTGCTACACCTCAAAAGCAGGTATGGGAAGTCGTTACACGAAACGGCTCAAAAACAAATCTTCTGCTTCCCAGATGGAACCACTGTTTGGCTCAACGCGGACAGCCGCCTCACCTATGATTCACTTTATAATACCAAATTGAGGGAAGTCACGCTGAGTGGCGAAGCCTATTTCGATGTGGTAAGGAATCCGTCAAAACCTTTCATTATTCATGCAGGAAAAATAAATATCAAAGTACTGGGAACTGTTTTTGATGTAAAATCTTATCCCGGGGAAAAAACGATGGAGACCAGTTTACTCAGGGGCAGCATTGAAGTGAGTTTCCCTTCCATGCCCTCAAAAAAAATAATTCTCAAAGCAAACCAGAAATTAATCATCGACAAAACGGAAATCGCTTCAATTAATAATCATAAGAAAGAATCTGAACAATTACCTGTGATCAGCATTCAATATATAAACAGAATAGGCTCGGATAGCGTGATTGCTGAAACCGGCTGGATGCAGAACAGGTTATATTTTGATGATATGTCATTTCAGGAATTGCTGGATAATATGGAAAGAAAATATGGGGTCAGTTTTCAATTAGAAGATTCTTCACTGGCCGCTATTCATTTTACAGGAAGTTTTAAGGATGAAACGGTGACACAGGCACTGGATGCCTTACGATTAACGGCGGAAAAATCAATAGCAGATTTTAGGTATGAAATAAAAGGCAACCAGGTTTTTATTTATAACATTACTCAGAGTGTTCAATCAATTCAGCCAAAATGAAAATCTCATCATTTACGAAATGTAGTTTACTGCTGGTCTTTATTGCATTGCTGCAGTTTACGGCAAAGGCATCTGGCCAGCCGCCCGTTTCCATCCATATGAAAAATGTGGAAATCAGCCAGGTTTTTGCGACGCTTGAAAAGGAAAGCGGATATCATTTTTTATTTAACAGCCGCATGCCGGGCATTCATAAAGTGGTTGATGTGGATGCTGAAAATACAGATATCGGTCAGGTGCTCAATAACATGTTTGTTGGAACCAATCTTCAGTATAAAATGCTGGATAATAAATTAATTGTAATTAGTTCAAGTGAGAACAACCAGGATATCATTGTTTCAGGTAAGGTTACAAATGAAAGCAATGAACCGCTTTCCGGTGTTTCAGTAACCGTAAAGGGAAATACAGGAGGAACGACTACTGATGCAAATGGAGTTTTTACTATATCAGTTCCCGAAAATGGCATTCTTGTAATTTCTTCTATTGGTTATGTTCATCAGGAAATACCCGTCAATAATCAAACTGCCATTAGTATCAAAATGGTTCAATCATCCAGCACACTGGACCAAGTTGTGGTCGTAGGATATGGAACCCAAAGGCGTATCGATGTAACCGGCGCTACCGCCACTGTAAAGGGAACAGCACTCGTGAAACAGCCGGTTTTAACAGCTACCCAAGGATTGCAGGGACAGGTTGCCGGTGTTCAAATTATTGGTAGCGGTCAGCCTGGAACACAACCTTCTATCAGAATTCGCGGTACAGGATCCATACTAGGCGGTGCCGAACCATTGTATGTAGTAGACGGAGTCATAACTACAGATATAACCAATATCAATTCCAATGATATTGTAAACATCGACATTTTGAAAGATGCTTCTTCGACTGCCATATATGGCTCAAGGGGAGCAAATGGGGTTGTTATTATTTCAACAAAAATGGGCACTGCTGGAGCAATGAAAATTTCATATACAGGAAATTTTGCTTCTCAAAGCGCCGCCCATCTTGTACCTATGGCGAATTCTCAACAATATGCAGATTATGTTGCGGCCGCTTCATATGATATTACACAGGTTCCTCAAACTGGTTATTCAACAGACTGGTATGGTCAGATTTTAAGAAATGCACTGCAGACAAACAATAATGTTTCTGTTTCGGGTGCAAGCGATAAAGTAAAATATTTTTTCAATGCAGGATATGCCGACCAGGAGGGAATCGTAATTAATAACAGGTATAAACGTTTTAATATTCGCTCAAATACTGATTTTAAACTAGCCAATAATCTTATCCTCAGTGTTCGTGCAGATTATACGAATCAGAATAACCTGATCCCAAATCTAGGAATTGCATATAATGATGCATATAGAGCAGCTCCTGTAATTCCGGGTATAGTAAATGGCAAATATGGAAATACATCTTCATACCAGAACGTAGGCAACCCAATAGTAGATATTAACAGTCAGAATAGCACAACTATAGATAATCGAATTGAAGGCACAACTTATCTGGAATACAAACCGGTTCCCTGGCTTTCATTGAAAAGCAGTATGGGTGCTGATTGGGAAAATAGTGTCAATACAGTTTATGGTTATGCATTTCCACCCGATACCACTTATTTTATTACAGGAGGTGGGAGTCAATATAACCCACATAGTAGTTTAGGCATTAATTCTTCAAATTCTTCGCATTGGGTTTGGGATAATACAGCCACTTTCAATAAAAGTTTCGGGAATCAGAATTTAACAGTGCTTGTAGGAACAACCGCTGAACAAATAAAAAGCACATACACCTATGCATCTGCTGAAGGGGTCCCTCCACAACCCAATTTATGGTATCTGGGAAATGCAGATTTCACGTTGCCATTTTCGGTGAATGGCCAGGGTACCAACATTACGAGAAATTCTTATCTGGGCAGGGTGAATTATAGTTACGATGAAAAATATCTTTTGACTGCCACTTTCAGGGCAGATGGAGCCTCCGTCTTCCCTCCTTCAAATCGTTGGGGATATTTCCCATCGGTCGGCGCGGGTTGGATTGTGACCAAGGAAGACTTTATGCAAAAACAGCAAATTTTTGATATGCTGAAGATAAGGGGTAGCTGGGGCAAAGCAGGTAATGATGTTACGGACCAGGGTACAAGTGGATTTACGACGACCCTGTTGACAGGGCTACCCTACTACTTCGGAGGAACTGTTAATTCAGGAAGCATTCCAAGTCAGATCGTAGATCAAAACCTGGAATGGGAAACCACGACAGAGTCTGATGTCGCTTTGGAGTTTACAATATTGAAATCGAGGCTGAGCGGCGAATTTTCATATTATAGTAAGGTAACTGCTAACTCTTTAATTTATGTGAGAGTTCCTTCCACACTCGGTAGTTATAACTCCAGCGGAACAGCCGGATACGTTTTAACCAATGCTGCTTCCGTTCAAAACAAAGGCTATGAATTTGCATTGAACTGGCACGATAAACCAAGTAAAGATTTTTCTTATTCTATCGGTGCTAATATAACTTTCAATCAAAATACTGTGGTCGGGTTAAATGGCGGACAGGCGTATATAGACGGTCCTATTGGCGCCGATCAGCCTGATGTAACTCTTACGAATACCGGACATCCGATTGGCAGTTTTTATGTTCAAAAGGTATTGGGCGTTTTTCAATCCCAGTCAGAAATAGATAGCTATGTAGATAAGAATGGTGTTCCGCTTCAGGGAACTGCCGAGCCAGGTGATTTTAAATACCAGTTCACCAATGGAAAGCTGGATTCAGTTTATGCCGGCTCCTACCAGCCAAAAGCTTACTACGGAATTAATATCAGTGTGAATTATAAAAATTTTGATTTATCTATAATAGGATATGGTACTTATGGTGGTTCTATTTATAACGGGAAAAAAGCTTTCAGGCAATCACTCAGGGATAATATTGAGTCCAGCACCGAAAAAAATATGTGGACGGGCCCTAACACATCCAATTCTGAACCAAGGGCCAATTCAGGAAACCTTCCTGCATCTACTTATTTTGTAGAATCAGGATCTTTTTTTCGTCTCAACAATGCAAATCTCGGATACACCATTTCGCCAGCTCTTTTAGCAGGTACAAAAGTTATAAAGGGAATAAGAATTTATTTTTCCGGTCAAAATCTTTTTACTATTACAAAATATTCTGGTTTTACGCCAGAAATTCAGGCTCTTAATCCGCCATACGCAACTAATAGTATTAGCCCTGTAACAACATCGGCTACCAATGCAGGTATAGAATTAAATGCATATCCCGCAGTAAAAACTTTTTCATTGGGATTGAACGTTGACTTTTAATTAATCGTGCAATAAGAAAAAATATTATTTGTATGAAAAAGATAATCGGCAGTATATTTTCAGGAATGTTTCTCCTGGTTTCCTGTTCCAAGAGTTTCCTGGATGTACCTACAACCACGCCGCTTCCATCAAATGACGCCAATGCAGCGCAAGACTATGTTACGGCAGCTTATAGCAGTTTGATTTTTGTAGATCCGGGAGGCGGCTGGTCTTATGATACGCATGGAGTGAGTTTTATTGCAGCTACCAATATAATGTCTGATGACGCAGACAAAGGAAGTTTTGCAGATGATCAGCCAGGCATTAATGATCTGGATAACTTCACCGAAACGTCCGGCAATTCTTTTGCGGGTGCTTTATGGAGCGGCTATTATGCTGGTATTGCAAGAACCAATAATGCACTCAATGCACTGGCCGTTGCACCTCTGGATAGCACGACAGTTCGAACTTTACGAGGTGAAGTACTATTTATCAGAGGATACTATTATTTTAACCTGGTTCGGTTTTTTGGTGGAGTGCCTATTGTAACCTACGTACCCAATGGACCCAGGGCAGCTGTTTCAGATACAACTCTTGAAACCAGGGCCAGTGCAGCTGACATATATAATAAGGTTATTATACCTGACCTGCAATATGCGGTAAGTAATTTGCCTTTGAAAGGGCAGACACCGACAGGAAGAATAACCAAGGGTGCAGCGGAAACATTATTGGCGAAAGTAAATATGTATCTGAAAAACTGGCAACAAGTCGCCACACTGACTCAGGATGTTATGAGTTCAGGTATGTACAGCCTGGTTTCAGATTATTCAACTATCTGGAAACAGGAAGGCGATAATAACTCAGAGTCTATATTTGAAATCGAGACTGGCGAATATTCCGGAACTGATGGTGGAATCCCGCTTTATTCAGAAATGCAGGGGCCAAGAAATCTAAGCGGCAATTGGAGTAATCCCACATTTCCTGACCCAACCGGTGACAGAGGCTGGGGTTTTTGCACTCCAACACTCAGCTTAATTAATGCTTATGAACCCGGCGATTTGAGAAAGAATGCAACCATTATTAGTGTCAATCTTAGTTCGCCAACTGGTATTGGAGATACGCTTTGGGATGGGTATATGATTCCAATTGGCACGCAAAGTGCATATTATAATTATAAAGCCTATCATAGTGAAAAGCTGGAATCCTTCTACACCAACAGGGATCGGGAAATAAAAAATGTTCATATTCTACGGTACGCTGAAGTTTTACTAATGAATGCAGAAGCGGCAACTCAAATAGGGGGTGACGCGTCTACACCTTTGAATATGGTAAGAGCACGTGCCGGTTTACCTCCGGCTGCTGTTGCAGACCAGAATGCCGTCTGGCAGGAGCGAAGGGTAGAACTAGCTATGGAACATGATCGTTTCTTTGACATTGTAAGACAGGGAAGAGCCGCGCAGGTAATGCAGGCTGATGGTAAAAATTTTGCCGCCGGAAAAAATGAGGTATTACCAATTCCGGGCGCGCAAATTGCACTGAGTGGGGGAAGACTTATACAGAACCCGGGGTATTAACGTATTCATAACTATTAAAAAGGGTTCTTTGCAAAATAAATGATTTGAAAACTGAGTATAATAAGTCATATAAAAATTTTCCAGATCGGTCAAAATCAAACGTTTAAATTAAAAACAATGTGTATGAAAAAAGTAAAAAGTAGTCTTTATTTTAGTGCAATTGCAGCAATGGCTGTTTTTGCAATGGGCTTGGGGTCTTGTAGCAAATCTTCCAGTGGAACAACCACGCCACCCCCCCCAGTATTGATTGGAGGTTATGCTTCATCAGATTCGGTTGCTTCTGATGCCCTAATAACATATTTCCCTTTTGATGCGGATGCAAATGATAAGAAAGGTGGATTAACAACAACTGCAGCGCCAGGTGTTACTTTTGTTACAGGAGGAGTAAGGGGTAGTGCGTACCAGGGGGCTGCTGGAGCATATGCAACATTAAATCCTAATGCAGCTTTGGACTCCCTTCATAGCTATTCTGTATCAGTATGGTATAATTTAGCTGCTCAACCTAGTGGTACTCCGAACGACCCGGGAGGCATGTTTTTCTTATTTAGTACAAAGAGCAACCCGGAAATTATTATGGAAACTGAACATTATGCTCCAGTATCAGGTGACTCAGTTCAAATTCACGCAGGATTTTTTAACCCAGCAGCAGCTCAATGGAATGGTTGGACAATGACCACTTTCGATACCGCTGCTATAGGCAAATGGGTTCATTTTGTAATGACCTATGATGGACCTTCCTCTACTTATGTCGTTTATCAGGATGGAGCTCCAACTTTAATTCAGTCAGCATTTGGTTGGAACCTTTCTTCAGTTCTAACAGCTGGCCCCGCTGGTGCTACACCTCCTTCACCACCATTAGGACCTCTTGGATTTTCAACTGATCTTCCGGCCCAAATTGTTATTGGTACATGGCCCGCTGGCCTTTATGGTGTTTCAGCGACGCTGGGAGCAAATGGTAGTTACTTAGGTAAAATGGACGAATTAAGGGTATTTAATAGAGCTATTACACAACATGAAGTAGCCGGCTTATATCTGAATGGGCAAGCAGGCAGATAATTAATGTTCGAATCTTAATAAATAAAAGGTTGCCTGTAAGAAGGCAACCTTTTATTATCCCTAAGAAATTTAAAGCGGTTTCGAATCTGATAATTTAAATTTTTACCTGCTCCTTGAAAAGACTATTCATAGTGACATTTTTGCCGGTTATCTTTTTTGCATGTAAAAAGGATAATTCCAATTCACCACCGGCATCCAATCCATTTACCTGTACTAAGGTAACAGTCAATGATAGTACGAGCAGTAGCCTGAAATTTTATAACGTCTCCAATCCAGCTATAATTAAATTCTCATTTTCAGCACCAGTAAATACAACAACTGCGAGCCAGAACATTTCATTTTACTCCGGGAGTACGTCTATTCAATATAATTTGTCCTTTTCGAACAATGACAGTACATTAATTTTACAACCCCAGAACTCATTAACTGCATTTACCGGATATACAATTGTAATATCTGGTTATTTACAATCCAAAGAAGATTCGAATTTAAAAAACCAGGTTGTCGTAAATATTACTACTGCGATAGATACAACTGATAAATTTCCGCAGATCTCCGACAGTGCCCTTCTTGATCTTGTTGAACAACAAACTTTAAAATACTTTTATGATTATGGTCACCCCGTTTCGGGTTTAGCACGCGAGCGTAATGCTAATCCTGAAACCGTAACCACCGGCGGTAGTGGTTTTGGTGTGATGGCCCTCATCGTTGGAGTACAAAGAAATTTTATTACCCGTGCACAGGGTCTTGCCAGAATTGATACCATCGTAAATTTTTTGACCAATAAAGCGCACAGGTATCATGGCGCCTTCCCACACTGGATGGATGGAACTACGGGTGCAACGATTCCCTTTAGTACGCAGGATGATGGAGCGGATCTTGTCGAAACTTCTTATATGATGCAGGGCCTTCTTACTGCACGCCAGTTTTTCAATACCAGTGATCCTACTGAAGTAGCACTTCGCGCCAGTATCAATAATTTATGGAACGGTGTTGAATGGAACTGGTTCCGTCAAAACGGACAAAACGTTTTATACTGGCACTGGAGCCCCGATTATAATTTCGCAATCAATCAACAGATTGGCGGCTGGGATGAAGCAATGATTGTTTACGCACTGGCAGCCTCATCCACCGTGGATTCCAACCGGATCCCCAAAATCGTTTATGATAATGGCTGGGCCCTTAACGGGAACATGAAAAACGGAAGATCCTTTTATGGAATTACACTTCCCCTGGGACCCGATTATGGCGGGCCATTGTTTTTCGCACATTATTCCTTCCTTGGTATCAATCCCAATAATCTTACTGACGCATATGCCAATTACTGGACGCAGGATACGGCACATTCCATGATCAACTATACTTACTGCGTCACCAATCCCCAACATTTTAACGGGTATAGCAGTGACTGCTGGGGACTGACAGCCAGCGATGAACAGGGCGGCTATTCTGCACATTCACCAACCAATGACGATGGTGTCATCTCTCCTACGGCTGCCATCTCTTCTCTTCCATATACGCCAACACAATCTCTTAATGCCCTACACTTTTTCTATTATAAACTGGGTGATAAAATCTGGGGACAGTACGGATTTGTAGATGCGTTTAATCTGACGAATGTGTGGTTTGCAAATTCTTACCTTGCAATAGATCAGGGTCCTGAAATCATCATGATCGAAAATTATCGTTCAGGTCTTTTGTGGAACCTCTTCATGAGTTGCCCTGAAGTAAAAACGGGTATGAAGTCGCTTGGATTTTCGAGCCCGAATCTGAACTAAATGGTTATGCCTTATTCTTTGTTTAAAAAAGGAATTTTTAGCTGGCTTCTACTTTCGCTTTCTATATTTTCAATTGCGCAGGTTGCGACACCCGTTAAAAAAGCCGAGTCTAACATTTCGTCGGTACACCGTCAACCGATTTCCGACAGTGCCCTGCTCGATCTCGTTCAAAAACAAACGTTCAGGTATTTCTGGGATTTCTCACATCCGGTCAGCGGTCTCGCGCGCGAACGTTCCAATGACACACCTGCATATGGAAATGAAGTCGTCACCATCGGTGGCAGCGGATTCGGCATCATGGCCATCATTGTTGCCACCGACCGTCATTGGATCTCCCGTGATACTGCCGTGAAGCATCTTTTGAAAGAAGTCAATTTTTTATTAAAGGCAAACAGCTATCACGGCATTTTCCCTCACTGGCTGAACGGAGCCACGGGCATGACCATCCCTTTCTCGAGAAAAGATGATGGGGCTGACATTGTTGAGACTTCTTATCTCTTTGAGGGGCTGCTCTGTGCACGTCAGTATTTCAACCAGGAAAATCCGCTGGAAAAACAATTGAGAAATAAAATCAAATGGCTCTGGACCGGTGCTGAATGGAACTGGCACCAGCGCGACCAGGGAAATTCTTTATACTGGCACTGGAGTCCCAACAACGGCTGGGCCATGAATTTCGAAATCCGAGGATGGAATGAATGTCTCATTACCTATGTTCTTGGCGCTTCTTCCCCAACGTATCCAATTACCGAAAATGTGTACCATAAATGCTGGGCCGTCAGTAATCATTTCATCAATGGAAAAACTTATTACGGAATCAAATTACCCCTCGGGTTTGACTATGGTGGCCCGCTTTTCTTCGCGCACTATAGTTTTATGGGACTTGATCCGCACGGACTGAAAGATGAATACGCCGATTACTGGGAGCAGAATTATAACCATACCCTGATCAATTATAAGCATTGCGTGATCAATCCTAATCATTTTAAAGGATATGGAGAAAATTGCTGGGGACTTACCGCGAGCGATACATATGACGGATACAATGCACAATCTCCCTCCAATGATTTTGGCACGATTACTCCGAGCGCCGCTCTCTCTTCTTTTCCCTATACACCGGAATATTCGATGAAAGCACTGAAGCATTTTTATTATGATCTGGGAGAAAAAATCTGGGGCGATTATGGTTTTGTAGATGCTTTCAACGAAAGTAAAAACTGGTATGCTGAAAGTTATCTCGCCATTGACGAAGGTCCGATCGTGGTCATGATTGAAAACTACCGCTCAGGATTATTATGGAAACTCTTTATGAGTTCGCCCGAAATACAAAGCGGATTAATTAAATTAGGGTATGAAAGTCCATGGCTGAAAAAATAAAGGACGTGAAATTAAAATTACTTCAGACGGTTTTTTTTCTTCTTTCAATCGTTACTGCATTTTCTCAAAAGAAAAACCCGCAGTCACAATCAATACTTAAAGACTCCATCAGGCCTGTAGGTATCATCAAAAATATTTCGGATTCTGCCTTACTTGATATTGTGCAACGACAAACGTTTCGTTATTTCTGGCAATATGCACATCCGGTGAGTGGCATGGCAAGGGAAAGAGACAATACAGTCAAAGCAGAGTATTATTGGGATTATATAAATGAAGCGGACGATGAACCTAATCTAAGCAAAGAAACATTCGGACCCGAAGCATGTGCAATGGGAGGGACTGGTATGGGTATCATGGCAACTATTGTTGCAGTGAACCGCGGATGGATTGGCAGGGATACCGCTTTGAGAAGACTGATCAAAATTGCCGATTTTCTCATTAAGGCAGATTGCTATCATGGCATCTATCCGCATTTTATAAATGGAACAACAGGTAAAACAATTCCATTCGACAGAATCGACGATGGTGCTGATATCGTAGAAACATCTTACCTGATGATGGGCATGCTGGTTGCGAAACAGTATTTTAACGGGAATTCATTAGAGGAAAAATATTTTCAGAAAAGGGTAAATCAAATGTGGCAGGCTGCCAACTGGACTGCGCATGTAAGAAGTGATAATAAGCTTTACTGGCATTGGAGTCCGCGCAATGACTTTGATATGAATTTTCCGGTGTTTGGCTACGACGAAGCATTGATAACTTATATTGTTGCGGCTTCTTCAAAATCACATCCCATTTCCAGACAAGTGTATTTAAATACCTGGGTAAATAATAATGGCTGGAAAAATGGAAAAACATATTACGGATTGGATTTGCCATTGGGAAATTATGATAAAGGCGGCCCGTTGTTTTTTGAACAATACACTTATATGGGAATCGATCCCCATCAACTGATGGATAGCCTGGGTATCGACTATTGGAAACAGGTAAAAAATCATACGCTGATTGACAGGGCTTACTGCATCGAGAATCCAAAGAAATATAAGGGCTACGGAGAGAATTGCTGGGGATTAACCGCAGGAGACAGTTATAAAGGATATGTGGCACATTGTCCCGAAGTTGATTTAGGAGTTATCCAGCCAACTGCAGCACTCTCTTCTTTTCCTTACACACCTGAATATTCCATGCAGGCCCTGAGACATTTCTACTATGATTTAGGTGATAAGATCTGGGGGCCCTATGGTTTTTCTGATGGCTTTAGCGAAACGCGTAACTGGTATGCAAAAACTCATCTGGCCATTGATGAGGGACCTATCGTAGTGATGATTGAAAATTACAGAACGGGCCTGATATGGAAACTGTTTATGCAAATCCCCGAGATACAAAATGGTCTAAAAAGACTGGGGTTCGAATCGCCTTATACAACTAAGTAAGAATATTCATGAAAAATAAGTTGCTGTTGTTCCTTGGTGTATTTGTTTTTACCACAATAACTAAGGCGCAGCAAAGAACCTATTGCAATCCCATAAATATAGATTACGGTTACACGCCTATTCCAAATTTCTCTGAAGCAGGCAGGCATCGTGCTACGGCAGATCCGGTTATTACGATGTACAAAGGAGACTATTTTTTATTCTCCACCAACCAATGGGGATACTGGTGGAGCAGCGACATGTTGAAATGGCATTTTATCCGGCGCTCTTTCTTAAAACCTTACCATCATGTGTATGATGATCTTTGTGCTCCTGCCACACTGGTGCTCGGTGATACTCTGTTGGTAGTCGGTTCTACCTATGCAAAGAATTTTCCTATCTGGATGAGTACCGATCCTAAACAGGATCAATGGAAAGAAGCTGTCGATTCCTTTCAGGCAGGTGCATGGGATCCAGCATTATTTCTGGACGATAACGGGAGAATTTATTTGTATCATGGTTCCAGCAATTTATATCCGATATATGGCTGGGAGATCGATCGTAAAACATTGCAGCCGATCGGTGAACACAAAGAACTTATCAAACTACACGACGACATTCACGGATGGGAACGCTTCGGTGAATACAACGATAATAATTTTCTGAATCCATTTATTGAAGGTGCATGGATGAATAAACACAATGGAAAATATTATTTACAATATGGAGGACCAGGCACTGAGATCCGGGGATATGGCGACGGGGTATATACATCAGACAAACCTATGGGCCCTTTTACCTACCAGGCGAGCAATCCTTTTTCCTATAAACCAGGAGGGTTCGCCCGCGGAGCCGGACATGGATCCACCTACCAGGATCCGTACAAAAACTGGTGGCATGTCTCTACGATGGTCGTGAACGTAAAAAATAATTTTGAGAGAAGGATCGGTATCTGGCCCGCAGGGTTTGACAGTGATGGGTTATTATATTCGAATACTGCCTTTGGCGATTATCCGCAATTTTTACCTGCTGAAAAAAAAGATCATCTCCATGGAAATTTTACGGGATGGATGTTACTGAACTATAATAAGCCGGTTGAAGTTTCAACTACATATGGCGGATTTTCCGCTAACAATGCCGTGGATGAGGACATCCGGACATATTGGTGCGCGGCCACGGGAAATGCCCATGAATGGATTCAAAGCGATCTTGGAACTACCAGCACAGTCTATGCAGTTCAAATAAATTATGCGGATCAGGATGTGGATTCATCTTTTCTCGGAAAGATCCAGGGCATCTACCACCAGTATATCCTTTGGCAATCATTGGATGGAAAGAATTGGAAAATAATGGTCGATAAAAGTCATAACCAAACTGACGTTCCCCATGAATACCTGGAATTATCAAAGCCAGTCATTACGCGGTATTTAAAATTGGAGAATATTCATATGCCAACCGGTAAATTTGCTATCAGCGGTTTGCGCGCCTTTGGAAAAGGATCGGGGGATAAACCGGACACAGTTAGACAATTCATCGTGCTCCGCAGTGAAAATGATTCCAGGAATGCACTTATCAAATGGATCACAGTGAATAATGCCACAGGTTATAATATTTACTGGGGCATCGCACCTGGCAAACTGTATAATAACGTGATGGTGTATAACGACAACCAATATTATTTCAAACCAATGGATAAGGGCAGAACCTATTATTTTTCCATAGAAGCATTTAATGAAAACGGGATTTCTGAAAAAATAAAACCCATTGAAGTATTATCGCCTGAGTCGCATCCATGAAATGTTTTCTGACCCTTGCTTAGAATCAAATTGTTCCCTGAAATAAAACCGAACAATAAAATAATTCACATGAGAATTTTAAAATCATTTCTTCCTGTAATCGCTATTTTTTTTACGGGTCATTGTCTCGCCCAGCCTTTCGCGGATGCAATAAAGGAATTTCAAAAGCAGGACAAGATAAATCCTCCACCTTCCAACGCCATTCTTTTTGTTGGCAGTTCATCTTTTACAAAATGGACAGATGTAAGCAATTATTTCCCGGGTTATACGATCATCAATCGTGCTTTTGGTGGTTCCATTCTGCCGGATGTAATATTGTATGCGCCTGAAATCATTTATCCTTATCATCCTAAACAGGTGGTGATTTATTGCGGAGATAATGACGTTGCTTCTTCCGATGCTGTGACTGCCGATACAGTGTTTGAGCGGTTTAAGACGCTCTTTGAATTAATCAGAACAAATCTTCCAGGTGAAAATATTTTATTCGTTTCCATTAAACCCAGTCCCAGCCGTATCCATCTGAAAGAAAAAATGGAAAATGCAAACCTGCTCATTCAGACTTATCTTTCCCTGCAACAGCATGCAGGATTCGTGGACGTCTACCATAAAATGTTCAACCCCGACGGATCGGTGATGAAGGATATTTTTCTGGAAGACAATCTGCATATGAATGCTAAAGGTTATGCTATCTGGCAAAAAGCAATTACACCGTATTTATTGAAATAAGCCCAAAACAAAATAAGGCCTAAAGCCCAAAGCTTAAAGCCTGCCGGCAGGCAGGCAGGCCTAAAACTACTTTTTAGATCTCCAATCATTTTATAATTATAATTTTATTAAAATAAACAAAGATGAAAAAGGTTCTAACGATTTGCTTTGCACTAATTATTTCTTTTAGCATCCGCGCACAGGATGCCAAAATGGATGCATTCATCAGCAACCTCATGAGCAAGATGACCATCGATGAAAAAATAGGTCAGCTCAACCTTGTTACGCCAGGTGGTGCCGTTACCGGTTCGGTTGTCAGCAAGGACGTCGATGACAAAATCCGCAAAGGCATGGTGGGCGGTTTGTTTGGGATTACAGGGCCGGACAAAGTAAGACAGGCGCAGGATATTGCAGTGAAGAACACGCGTCTGCATATCCCGCTCATATTCGGTCTGGATGTTATACACGGTCACAGAACGATATTCCCTATCCCGCTGGGACTCTCATGTTCCTGGGATACTGACCTGATTGAAAAAAGTGCGCGGATCGCTGCCAGGGAGGCCAGTGCCGATGGATTAGCGTGGGCCTTTTCACCAATGGTAGATATCGCCCGCGATCCACGCTGGGGAAGAGTTTCAGAAGGATCCGGAGAAGATCCATATCTCGGTTCTGAGATTGCTGCAGCCGTCGTTCGTGGATACCAGGGAAAGGATTTGCGCAATACAGAAACTGTGATGGCCTGTGTAAAACATTTTGCATTATATGGAGCCGCCGAAGCGGGTCGTGAATATAATACGGTAGACATGAGCCGCATCAAAATGTACCAATATTATCTTCCACCATATAAAGCGGCGATTGATGCAGGTGCAGGATCTGTTATGAGTTCATTCAATGAAATTGATGGTATACCGGCCACGGGTAACCGCTGGCTTCTCACGGACCTTCTTCGCAACCAATGGAAGTTTAAGGGAATGGTAGTTTCTGACTATACTTCTCTCAATGAAATGGAAGCGCATGGCATGGGCGATCTGTCAACTATTTCTGCATTGGCTTTGCATGCAGGTCTAGATATGGATATGGTGGGTGAAGGATTTCTTACCACACTGAAGAAATCATTGCAGGAAGGGAAAATTACTCAGAAAGAAATTGACCAGGCCTGCCGTCGTGTACTGGAAGCAAAATATAAACTCGGTTTATTTACGGATCCATATAACAGAATGAATACTGAAAGGGCAATAAAAGAATTGCTCTCCGGAGATAACCGCAAAGCCGCAAGGGAAATCGCTGCGCATAGTTTTGTGCTTCTTAAAAATAATAACCAGGTGCTCCCACTAAAAAAATCAGGAACCATCGCGCTGGTAGGACCACTTGCAGATAATCATCGCAATATGCTTGGTACCTGGAGTGTATCCGGTGATCCAACTAAATCCATATCAGTATTGGAAGGAATAAAAAATGTGGTGGGCTCAGATGTAAATATTTTATACGCCAAAGGGGCGAATATTTCAGATGACAGCTTCCTGATAAAGCGTACAAATGTATTCGGCGCAGAGATTGAGGCTGAATCCAGAACGGCCCAGGCAATGTTGGATGACGCTGTTACTGCAGCAGCAAAATCAGATGTTGTAGTTGCTGTGTTGGGTGAAGCCGCCGACATGAGTGGTGAGTCATCCAGTCGAGGTGATATATCCATACCTGAAAGCCAGGAGAACTTATTGAAAGCACTTGTACAAACAGGCAAACCCATTGTGCTCGTGCTATTCAACGGCCGGCCGTTGATTCTGAATTGGGAGAACCAGCACCTGAGTGCAATCCTCGATGCCTGGTTTGGAGGTACTGAAGCCGGCAATGCCATTGCCGATGTACTCTTCGGAAATTACAATCCTTCTGGGAAATTATCCATGACATTCCCTTTGAATGAGGGACAGATCCCAATATATTATAACGCAAAAAATACTGGTCGTCCATTTCATGTTGGTGATGGTCCAAAATTTAAATCTGACTACCTGGATATGCCGAATGAACCACTCTATCCCTTTGGTTTTGGATTGAGTTATACGAAGTTCACATATAGCTCAATGACTGCGAGTGCTGCCGGTAACACGGTCGATTTTCATCAGGTCAATCAAAACGGGAATAAAAAATCTCTCGGCTTTTCAGGTACTGAACCAGTGACTGTTAAACTAACGGTCTCCAATACCGGAGATTATGATGGGGAGGAAACTGTTCAGCTCTATATACGCGATATGGTTGCATCCGTTACGCAGCCGGTAAAGGAGTTGAAAAAATTTCAGAAAGTTCATCTGAAGAAAGGAGAAAGCAAAGAAGTCAGCTTTACGCTAACTACGAACGATTTGAAATTTGTAAACAGCGATTTGAAATGGGTTTATGAACCCGGCGCTTTCAAAGTCTTTGTGGGTACTAATTCGAGCTTTGGTCTTGAGGCGGATTTGATGGGAAAGTAGAATTAGAAACGATGACGGTTGACGGTTGACGGATGACCGATCTTGTTATCATAGTTCAAAATAAAAAATTAATCAATGTCTATTAACTATTTAATACCGTCAACCGTCATCCGTCAACCGTCAACCAAATGATTGGAATAAAAAATATCATTTTCGACCTCGGCGGTGTGATCATGGACATCGACGTGAAGCAGACACTTCAGGCATTTTCAAAATTGGGATTAGAAAATATCCATGAATATTTCGGACATGGCTTTGCTGCTTCTTTTTTTAGCGACCATGAGGCTGGAAGAATCTCTGATGAAGATTTCCTGAAAGAAATAAAAAATCTCCTTAATACTGACGTAAGTCAGGAAGCATTAGTTGATGCCTGGAATGCCCTGCTACTTAGGTTTCCTCCCGATAGAATCGCTCTTTTGAAAGAGCTGAATTCCAAATACCGGCTATTTCTGTACAGTAATACCAATGCCATTCACTACAAAAAATTCAGTGAGATCTATCGGGCCTCTTTTCGAGGAAATCTGGAAGATCTTTTTGAGAAGTCCTATTTCTCACATGATTTGGGTCATCGGAAGCCAGATTTAGGCGGCTATGAGCAGATTATTCGTGAAAATCGGCTGGATCCAAAACTGACTCTTTTTGTCGATGATGCCCTGATGAATGTTGAAGGAGCGATCAAAGCCGGACTAAAAGGACTTTATCTGCCGCCGGGATTCTTTATTACAGATATACGATGGTAGATGGTGTATGGTTTATAGTAGATGGAAAGCTTAATCCATATACCATAAACCATTTACCATAAACCAAAAGTTACTTTATTTCCTCAAAATCAATGTATTCCCCGACTTTTGAAGATCCTGAATTTGGGGTTTCTTGCTGACCGTTGGCTGTTGGCCGTTGGCGGTTTTGAGCACCGAATCCTTGCGAATGCGAGCCGGAAGAGTTACCCTCCTGACCAGGCTGATTGTTCATATTATGAAACTGCTGGCGCATGTGCCGGGTGGTTCGGAACACAGGAATCAGGAACCCTCCTATGAATCGGTACAAGAGGTAGCCCAGTATGAAAAGGACAAAAATATTCATGGACAACAAATTTACTAAAGCCCTGGCAAAAACCCTGTTAAAAAGGACCCGTTATTTAATTGTCATATTTGGGAGGAATCGAATAAATCCATTAAATTTGCAGCCGGTACAGTGAAACAAAAGGAAGGGAACGCAATCGTTCCCTTCTTCTTTTCATATGGATAAGGAAACCCAAATTGAAAGCATCAGGGAAATCATTGGGGAAATTCTAAGCGAAGAGCCGATGTATTTCCTGGTTGATCTGCGGATAAAACCAACAAATAATGTAAAGGTTTTCCTGGATGGCGATTCTGGCATTACAATTGAAAAATGTGTGCAGGTAAACAGAAAGCTTTACAGGAAACTGGAAGAAGCTGGTTTTTATCCTGACGGTGATTTTTCGCTGGAAGTTTCTTCGGCCGGATTGGATGAACCTTTAAAATTGCTGCGACAGTACAAAAAGAATATTGGAAGACTGGTCGAGGTTCAACTAGAGGATGGCACGTTAAAAGAAGGTCGGCTGACGGGGGTGAATGAAGAAGGAATCGTTCTGGAAGTTAGCATGGGAAAGCATTCCAACGGAAAAATCCCTTCGAAAAAAAAGGAAATAAGTTCTCATAGTCTTTTATTCAATAATATAAAATCAACCAAGATCCAGATTGTTTTTTAACTGGACATAAAAAGATCGGTTATGGCAAGTATCAATTTAATCGAAGCTTTCCAGGACTTCAAGGA
Organism: uncultured Bacteroidota bacterium; assembly: GCA_963730425.1. Classification (GTDB taxonomy): domain Bacteria; phylum Bacteroidota; class Bacteroidia; order Chitinophagales; family Chitinophagaceae; genus Puia. Next base: position 119,246 of record CAVSRV010000007.1, read on the forward strand.
AGCCGAAAATATTGACCGTCCTACCATGATGAAAGTGGTGGAAGATGTTTTCAAAACGCTGCTGCGTAAAAAATACGGCAGTGATGAAAATTTTGACGTAATTGTGAATGCTGAAAAGGGTGACCTTGAAATCATGCGCAGGCGCACAATCGTGGAAAATGGCGCAGTGGAAGATCCACTGGCCCAGATTGCTTACAGTGACGCCGTCAAACTGGAACCAGATTACGAAGTCGGCGAGGACCTGTACGAAGAAATTGAGATCCTCGATTTTGGCCGTCGTGCAATCCTGGCCGCTAAACAAACGCTTGCAAGCCGCATCGGCGACCTGAAAAAAAACGTATTAGTTAAAAAATACAGCGAGCGGATCGGTGAGATCATCAGTGCAGAAGTATACCAGGTATGGAAAAAAGAAATACTACTACTGGACGAAGAAGGCAACGAACTGATTCTTCCCAAGTCAGAGCAAATACCTCAGGATTATTTCAAAAAAGGAGAAAGCATTCGCGCGGTGGTGAAGAAAGTAGATATGAAAAATAATTCACCTGTTATTATTCTTTCCCGTACCAGTCCTTCTTTCCTGGCTAAACTTCTCGAAATTGAAGTACCCGAAATATTTGACGGACTGATCGTCATTAAAAAAATCGTGCGTGAACCGGGTGAGAGAGCCAAAGTAGCCGTGGAAAGTTATGACGATCGTATTGATCCTGTGGGTGCCTGCGTGGGCATGAAAGGAAGCCGTATTCATGGTATCGTGAGGGAGCTGAAAAATGAAAATATTGATGTTATCAACTATACCAATAATATTCAGCTGCTCCTGCAACGTTCATTAACACCTTCCAAGATAACGAGTATGGATATAGACAGCGAAAAGCTGCATGTTAATGTCTATCTGAAACCAGATCAGGTTTCACTTGCGATCGGAAGAAAGGGTGTAAATATTAAACTGGCCCAGGAGTTGACCGGTTATTCCATCGACGTGTTCCGTGACAATGAAGGAGAGACTACGGAATTTGATATCGACCTGGATGAATTCAGCGATGAAATTGAAACGTGGATAATAGATGAACTGAAGAGAATTGGTTGTGATACGGCCCATAGCGTATTGGACCTTTCCGTGGAAGAGCTGGAACGCAGAACAGATCTTGAAAAAGAAACTATTGAAGAAGTACGTCGTGTACTAAAAGAAGAATTCGAAAAAGAATAATCCTGAATCATGATTTTATGATCAAGGTTGTTCTTCACTATAAATTATTTATAACAACATGACGACGGTCCATGGACGGATCGTCAGTTCATGGACTCAATTCATATGGCAGAAACGACAACACCACGTTTAATGGCAGCAGCCAAGGAATTCAATATCGGCAAAGAAACGCTGGTAGATTTCCTGGTGGGCAAAGGATTTAGTAAGGATGATCTGAAACCAACAGCAAAGCTGACCGACGATATGTACCGGTCACTGCAACAGGAATTCCAGGGAGACAAAGTAGCCAAGATCAAGAGCAATCAAATAGACCTGCCAAAAGGCAGTGTGGAAGCGAAGCGTAAAAAAGAAGACGAAACCGTTCTTTTCCGGAAAGATCCCAAGAAAGTAGTGAAGGAAGAGCCAGTTGCAGTTGAGGAAGTGAAGCCGGTAAAAATAGAGGAACCAAAAAAAGAACCTGAAATCATTAAGATCGAGGCGCCGCATTTAGAGGAGCCGAAAATCATTGATAAGATTGATCTGTCCCTGATAGATTCTTCTACTCGTCCCAAGAAAACGATTAAGAAAAAAGCTTCCGAAGAAAAAACAGTCGAACCCCCCGAGGCCGTAGTACCAGCTGTATCCGAACCCGAACCAGTGAATCAGGAATCTGATGGCGCAGATTCCGATAAGTTAGACGAAAGTACCATTGAAAATATTTTAGTAGATAAGATTGAAGGTCCCAGGATAATTGGAAAAATTGATCTTCCCCCTGAAGCTGAGAAGCCTAAACAGGCTGATGAGAGAAGAAAAAGAAAACGCATTCCCATCGAAAAAAGGGAAGGCGGCGGCAATAATAACGGCAAACCTTCCGGAACGGGAACACCAGTTCAGCGCGATCCGACTCGTCCGAGCAGCGGTGCAAAACCCATTTTACGCAGGGACCTTCGTTCGCCTTCAAGCAATACGAATCGTAGCACGGCCAGCCCACGCGACCAGAAAGAAATAGATAAAAAAGAAATTCAGGAAAAAATCCGCGAAACACAGGCCAAGCTGGCAGGAACAGGTGGCCGCGGAAGAGGATCGAAAGCAAAATACCGCCGTGCGCGACGTGAAGAGAACGCTGAACAAACCGGCGGCGAGCAGCAGGAAAGTACTAAGCTGCAGGTCACAGAATTTATCAGTGTGAGTGAACTGGCCAACCTGATTGACGTAAGTTATGCTGACATCATAAGCAAGTGTATGAGTCTTGGCATGATGGTTTCTATCAACCAGCGACTGGAGGCAGATGTCATCGAACTCGTAGCTGGTGAATTCGGTTATACCGTGGAATTCATAGGCATTGACGATGCCCTTGAGTTAGAAGAAGAAGAAATTGTAGACGGACCAGACGATCTGGTTCCACGTTCTCCGGTCGTTACTATCATGGGACATGTGGATCATGGTAAAACCTCTCTGTTGGATTTTATCCGCGAAGCCAATGTGGTTGCCGGTGAAGCAGGAGGTATCACGCAGCATATAGGAGCCTACCAGGTTACAACAGCGAATGGCAAAAAAATTACATTCCTTGATACACCAGGCCACGAAGCTTTTACGGCTATGCGCGCCCGTGGTGCCAAAGCTGCCGACATTGCCATTATTGTGATTGCGGCGGATGATGCCATCATGCCACAGACCAAAGAAGCCATTTCCCATGCACAGGCAGCGAATCTGCCGATGGTATTCGCTATCAATAAAATTGACAAGGATGGAGCTAATCCTGAAAAAATAAAAGAGCAGCTGGCGGGCATGAATATCCTGGTTGAAGACTGGGGAGGAAAATATCAAAGTCAGGAAATATCAGCCAAGAAAGGTCAAAATGTTGACTTACTTCTGGAAAAAATACTTCTCGAGGCTGAAATCCTCGATCTGAAATCCAATCCGAGCAGGGAAGCTTCAGGTTCTGTAATTGAAGCTTCACTTGATAAAGGAAGGGGATATGTCGCGACTGTGCTGGTTCAGGGCGGTACTTTGAAAAGCGGTGACCTGGTCGTTTCCGGTCAGTATTTTGGCCGCATTAAAGCCATGTTTAACGAAAGAAATAAAAGAATTGAAGATGCCCCGCCTTCATCACCGGTTTTATTACTCGGATTGAATGGTGCTCCGCAGGCAGGTGAAAAATTTAAAGTGTTTACTGATGAAGGCGAAGCCAAGGAAACTGCCAACAGGCGTGGTCAGTTGGCACGTGAACAGGGCATCAGGACAAAGAAACACATTACACTGGATGAAATAGGACGACGACTCGCACTCGGAAACTTTAAGGAACTCAACCTTATTATCAAAGGTGATGTGGATGGTTCTGTAGAAGCCCTTAGCGATTCCCTCCAAAAACTTTCAACTGAAGAAATCGCAGTTCGTGTGGTTCATAAAGCAGTGGGTGCAATAACTGAAAGCGATGTATTACTGGCGACAGCATCGGATGCTGTAGTAGTGGGCTTTAATGTGAGAGCTTCCGTTCAGGCAGGAAGACTGGCCGAAAATGAAGGGGTTCAGATCAAGACATATTCCATTATATATAATGCTATTGAAGAAGTAAAAAGCGCCATGGAAGGGATGCTGGAACCCAAGATCCAGGAAAAAGTGGTGGCAAATGTGGAAATACGCAATGTTTTCAAATTTGACAAGGCAACTGTTGCCGGATGTTATGTGCTCGATGGCAAAATATACCGGAACTCCAAGATCAGACTTGTACGCGATGGCATCGTGATTTATCCGGTGGGTGAAGGTGCAACAGCGGAACTTGCTTCTCTGAAGAGATTTAAGGATGATGCCAAAGAAGTGCCATCGGGTATGGAATGTGGACTGGTAATCAAAAACTATACAGACTACCATGTTGGTGACATCGTGGAAGCGTATGAGGAGGAAGAAGTAAAGCGAACGTTATAATAGGGGTTATGAATTATGAGTTATGGGTTATGAGATATGGGTTTTCAACTCATATACTAACACTACCGCAATTATTTGTTAAAACCCCCCTTACTGATACTGAAAGAAATGAATGAGCGTATTTTTGAATGTCCAGATTTCCGATTATGAAGAAATTGATTTTCAGTGCTTTTACCTTGCTGCTTGCATCCACAACGATGGCTCAGCAAAAAGTAGTAGCCGATAAAATTGTGGGCATCGTCGGTGACAAGATCGTTCTAAAATCCGAAATTGCCATCGCAAACGAAGATATCAAAAGATCGGGCGGGCAGGAACAGGATGCTTGTACCATTCTGGATGGTATGCTCGTACAGAAAGCCCTGGTTCTTCAGGCCGAGAAAGATTCAATCCCCGTAACAGAAGAAGAAATTGACGCTGAGATCGATCAGAAAATCCGCTATTTTGAACAGCAATACGGAAGTAAAGAGGCCCTGGAGCAAATTGCCGGAAGGACCATATATCAAATGCGGGAAGAATTCCGCCAGCCCATAAAAGAACAACGCATGGCCCAGGGTATGCGAAATAAAATTGTGGATGGCGTTAAGATCACCCCAACTGAAGTCAAAGAATACTACGAAAAGATACCTAAGGATAGTCTTTGGTTTTATGAATCAGAGCTCCAAATCGGACAGATCGTTATCTATCCGAAGGCAAGCCGCGACATCGAGGTGCTGGCCATAGATGAGTTGAATGAGTACAAGAAGGAGGTGGAAGGCGGAACCAGGAAATTTGAAACACTGGCAGCTTTGTATTCCGATGATCCGGGAAGTAAGGACAAGGGCGGGATGTACCAGATCAACCGTATGGAAAAGCAATGGGACCCCGTTTTTCTGGCAGCTGCATTCCGTTTAAAAGACGGCCAGATTTCGCCTGTCATTAAAACAAAATTCGGTTATCATATCATACAGATGGTTAGTCGCAATGGCGATGACGCCGTTATTCGTCATATCCTTCGCATTCCCCAAATCACCGATGTAGAATCCAAAGAAGCGATCGTTAAACTTGATTCCATCCGTCAGCAGCTGGTTTCAGGTAATATTGAGTTTGGTGCAGCCGTTGCAAAATACAGCGATGATGAAAATGCCAAATTCACAGCCGGTATCATGTTGGCACGGGACGGGTCAAATTATTTGAAAATCGATGATCTGGATAAAGACATGGTTCTGCTATTGAAAAAATCTAATCTGAATGCCGGACAATATTCAGAACCAACTGTATTTACAGACGAACGAGGTAAAAAAGGCGTTCGAATCATATATCTCCTTTCAAAGTCTGAACCTCACAGGGAGAATTTGAAGGATGATTACAACAAGATAGCCCAGCGGGCTTTAGAGCAAAAAAAGAATAAAGTCCTGCAGACCTGGTTCCAGTCCAGAATTTCTACCTACTACATTATGATTGACGGAGATTACCGTAATTGCAGCAATCTTTCAAAATGGCAGACCCGTCAGTTTACCAGCTCGAATTAACGGATAACTCATCTACGGAAGAATATTTGGACACAATATTTAGATTTCCATTCTGTTATAGTATATTAGAAGTACATAAATTGAAAAATAGCCTGGAATTTGGTTAACGGCCACTTGAAAACAACGGAAATGATTAGTATTTTAATAGCAGATGATCACAAACTGATCAGAGAAACCTGGACATATATTCTGAATAGTGATTCCCGTTTTAAAGTAATAGGAAGCTGCTCAAATTCTGAAGATGCAGTTAAGATGAGCAAACAAAAGCATCCCAATGTGGTGCTGATGGATATCAATATGATTCCTTTTTCCGGCATCGAGGCTACACGCCGCATCAAAGAAGTTTCCCCACAGTCTTTTGTCATAGGTGTTACGATGCATTCACAGCCCTCCTACGCAAAAAAAATGCTTCAGCAGGGAGCAAGGGGTTATGTCACAAAGAATTCATCCCGCGAAGAAATGTTCAATGCTATTGTTGAAGTAGCCAAAGGAAATAAATACTTGTGCGAGGAAATCAAGGAACTTATAAGTGAAAGCAACTTAGATCCGGCTTCCCTTTCAGCCATAAATTCGCTTACAGAAAGAGAAATGGATGTGGTCAACCTGATTGTTCAGGGAAGTCAGTCCAGGGATATTTCCATGAAACTGCAAATTTCAATTAAAACTGTTGAGGTGCACCGGCATAATATCTTCAAGAAATTGAAACTCAAAAATGCGGTTGCGCTGATTCATTTCATGAATAACAGCCCGATAGTCATGTAATTCCCTTTGTTTTCCGGCTAAATCAGCCTGGTTACCAGGCCTTTCTCCACACTTATAGTTTTAGCCTTTCTCAGGATCCGTCGTTTCTTCTTTTAGCCAAATTCGATTACCTTTGCGCTTCACTTTCGTTCGGTAGAGATCATTGGACTGATGTTGGATCCAAAAAACGAAAATTGAGTGTCGGGATCCCGTTTCCGGCGCTCTAAAAAAGAAAAAATTGAGCGACGAAATTAAACATGAATGCGGATTGGCATTCATCAGACTTCGCAAACCTTTCTCCTTTTATCTCCAGAAATATGGTACAGCATTGTATGGCTTAAATAAGCTTTACCTGCTCATGGAAAAACAACATAACCGCGGCCAGGATGGCGCGGGAGTTGCTTCTGTAAAACTGAATATTGAACCCGGTCATCCCTTTCTTCACCGGATACGCAGCAACAATAATCAGCCCATTGCTGATATTTTTTCAAAAATAAACGATGAAATAAAGGACCTTGAAAAATATCAACCCGATATCATCAAACACCCGGGACTTTTAAAAGGTCATATTTCTGTATTGGGTGAACTCCTGCTTGGACATCTCCGGTATGGCACCCAGGGAAAAAACAACGTTGAATTTTGTCATCCTTTTATAAAAAGGGACACCATCCCTGCCCGCAATCTCGCACTGGCTGGCAATTTCAACCTGGTTAATACAGACGAACTCTTCGCACTAATAAATATTGAACCCGGTGAATTTCAAAAACAGAGCGACCTGGCTGCCATGATGGAAGTAATTCATCATTTCATTGTTCAGGCAGACGAAGAAATGCCGATGGATCTGGATATTAAGAGAATCTTACAAAGGGCACTTCCACTTTTCGACGGAGGTTTTACGGTGGGCGGTCTTGTTGGAAACGGAGATGGATTCGTATTTCGCGATGCACATGGCATACGTCCGGCATATTATTTTGTGAATGATGAAATAATTGTTGCAGCATCAGAACGTTCTGCTATTCGTACGGTTTTCAATGTGGCTGAAAATGAAGTGCTTGAACTCATGCCCGGGAATGCGCTGATTGCAAAATCAGATGGCCATTTTTCCCTGGAACAAATCATTCCTGCAAAGGAGCGTCGCGCCTGCAGTTTCGAACGGATTTATTTTTCCAGAGGAAGTGATGAAAAAATTTACCGCGAACGCATTGCGCTAGGATATAACCTGAGTGAACAAATCCTGAATTCTGTAAATCACGATCTCAAAAACAGCATATTCTCTTTTATTCCAAATACTGCGGAAGTCGCATTCTACGGTATGTGGAAAGGGCTCGATGATTATCTGAGGAAAATTATGATTGAGAGGATCCTTTCCTGGGGAACTGAAGTGACGGAGGAGAAACTTTCGCAGATGATCAACCGGAAAATCAGGATTGAAAAGATCGCGACTAAGGACGTTAAGATGCGCACTTTCATTACGGCCGATGCCAGTCGCAATGAAATGGTTCAGCATGTGTACGACATTACTTATGGCACTGTTCAGAAAAACGTGGATACCCTTGTAGTCATAGACGATTCTATTGTTCGTGGAACCACACTCAGAGAAAGCATTGTTAGGATGCTGGCAAGACTCGAACCCAAGAAAATTATCATTGTTTCTTCTGCACCCCAGATACGTTATCCGGATTGTTATGGGATAGATATGAGTAAACTGGGTGATTTTATCGCCTTCCGTGCGGCTATAACGCTCATGCATGAACGAAAAAAAGAAAGATGCCTTACTGAAATGTACCAGCTCTGTAAAGAGCTGGAACGGACGGGCCAATTACATACAGAGAATATTGTCCGCCAGATCTACAAGCCTTTTACTACACAGGAAATCTCCGACAAAATTGCAGAATTGATTACTCCGCCCGAAGTTCATACTCCTGTTCAGGTAATATATCAAACCATCGAATCACTTCACGAAGCCTGCCCGACCAATACAGGGGACTGGTATTTCACCGGCAATTACCCGACTCCCGGAGGTAACCGCGTTGTCAATCGGGCTTTTATTAATTACATGGAAGGGAAAAACGTCAGAGGATATTAAACCTGAGGTTTAATAATGTGGCAAATGTGGAATTGTAGAAAATGAAAAATGTGGAAGTTGAATTATTAATGATAATGTGGAAATAAAATTCGAATATTTCTCCTTGAACCGTCCAAATAACTGCCTTAAATTCAACTTCCCGTTTCGTCAAAACCTGAAGAAATTATTTCTGTTTACAACTCAAATTCAGGAACTAGGGTCGACATTAATTTCCCTATCCCCACATTATCATTAATAATTCAACTTCCACATTTTTCATTTTCTACAATTCCACATTTACCACATTTAGATAAAATAATAAAAAAAGGTCCCCAATTATGGGGACCTCTAAAATGATTTCGTATGAAATTAAGTCTAGCCTTTGTGTTCGAGCAGGTTGAAGAACTGATCAAGCTGTGGCAGGATCACGATTCTTGTACGACGGTTAGCAGCGCGTCCTTCATTTGTGTCATTAGACATTAAAGGAACAAATTCTCCACGGCCGGCAGCGGTCATTTTTGCTGGTGGAATGCCGTACGTCTTGGCGAGAATACGTACAACAGAGGTAGCGCGTTTGCAGCTCAGATCCCAGTTGTCAATTAAATCCGGATGTCCGCGATAAACTTTATTATCTGTATTTCCTTCTACCATGAATTCAACATCGGGCTGGTTCTTGAGGATTGCAGCAACCTTGCCAAGTACTTCTTTAGCACCCTTGGTTACTTCATATCTTCCGCTCTTGAAAAGTAGTTTGTCGGAGATGTCAATAAATACAACACCCTTGTCAACTTTAATATTAATGTCAGAATCATTTCCACTAACGGCTCCTTTCAGGTTCATGACCAGAGCCATATTCAGAGAATCCTTGTGAGCCATAGCAGACTGCAGATCGCGGATATATGCATCTTTAGCTCCAATATTCTCCAGTGATTTTTTGATACTTTCAGCCTGTGAACTGGAAATAACTGACATGTCTTCCAATTGTTTCAGGGCCTGAGTGTTGTTTTCTCTGAGGAAAGCAACTTGTTTATTGAGTTCGTCTATTTGTCCCTGTAAGCCTGTGTTTTTAGAAGTAAGCGAAGCCGTTGCATCGTTACAATTCTTCAGGTCGCCCTGGAGTTTTGCGTATTCTGCGGCCAGAGAGTCATAGCGGGCCTGCATTTTGGCCTGCATTTCCTTAAATTTTTTAGTGCTCACGCAGGAGAACATGAACAGTGACGAAACTGCGAAAAGTAGAACGTACCTAAGCTTCATAAGAATCATTTTAAGATAAGTTAATGAATAATCGAGATGCTATAAAAATATATAAGGCAGATAGCAATTGTTGTACCAATCCAATGCCAGCGCTTAATTTCTTTAATAATACAGTTTTGATGAATACGAAATAGGGATGCATAAGGTAGTGCGGAAAGGCTAAAAGCAGCTTTAGTGTGGCGAAGATATGCGAAAAAATAAATTCCCATGCATTTCTGTCCTGAAAATTATTTGGATCTGTTTTCCTTCATTTATGAATTGCTTAGCTTTAGTTCCCTAATTTATCTTCATGAAATTTTCTTCATACGTATTTCTACTGACCTGTTGTATTTGCGTGTCCTGCAAGCTGATGCATCCTAACCGGGCATTAAAGGATAACAGAGCCTTTGGTCGGGTTTTGAAAGATTATTACAACGACCGGATGAGATATTTTCCGGTGGAAGCGACCCAAAACGGCGATAATCGTTATAATGATCAGCTACCGGCAGATTTTACAGACAGTTACCTGGACACCCTCCACAATTTTTACCAGCGTTATCTTGACAGGATCCTTGTTTTTGATCGTGAGAAACTCAACCCGAACGACCAGATCAGTTATGACGTTCTCATCTGGGAGCTTAGAACTGATCTGGAAGGCATTGGCTTGCATCTGGCGATCAATAACATAACGATGCCCAATATCCAGTATATGCCTTTTAATCAGTTCGAGGGAATTCCCCTATTTCTCGGGCAAATGGGCAGTGGTAGCGGCATACAGCCTTTTAATACAGTAAACGATTATGATAACTGGATTAAAAGAGCCAGTCAGTTTGGGCCCTGGACCGACAGTGCCATTGCTTATTTCCGCAAGGGATTGCAGAACGGGTATATTCTTCCACGATGCCTGGTTGAAAAAATGATCCCCGAAATGCAAAATATGGTAACACCCGATTATACAAAAAGCATTTTTTATACCCCGGTCAGCTTGATGCCTGCTGGAATAAGTGAAGCAGATAAAGCAAGGATTACCAACAGCTTCTCCAATCTGATATCGGGAGTGCTTGTTCCGTCCTATAAAAAAATGGCCGATTTTCTTCAACAGGAATACCTGCCTAAAAGCCGCGGGAGCATTGGCTTTGATGCGTTGCCAAACGGAATAAAATTGTATGAATTTCTGATCCGGTATTGGACAACAACCTATAAAACTTCTGAAGAAATATATGAAACCGGTTTATCGGAAGTAAAAAGAATTCGGGATGAAATGGAGGAAATAAAAAAGCAAACCGGATTTCAGGGCGACCTGCCTGCTTTTTTTTCCTTCATGAAAAATGATCCCAGGTTCATGCCATACAAATCACCACAGGATGTACTCGATGCGTTTAGGAAAATTCAGTCAACGATTGAACCTAATCTGAAAAATTTATTTATTCACACCCCCAAAATGAAATTTGAAATCCATCAGACTGAAGCATTCCGCGCAGCCAGCGCAAGTGCGGAATATATTCAGGGAGATCCAGATGGTTCGCGACCGGGTATATTCTATGTTCCGATCCTTGATGCTAATAAATTTAATACCACATCGGGAATGGAATCACTCTTTTTACATGAAGCAATTCCCGGCCATCACTATCAGAATTCTCTTCAACTTGAAGACACGCTGCTTCCAGCGTTCAGAAGATTCTTGTGGTACGGTGCTTATGGAGAAGGCTGGGCCTTGTATTCAGAATCTCTGGGTAAAGAATTGGGTTTGTATACAGACCCTTATCAGTACATGGGTGCTTTGGGTGATGAAATGCACAGGGCTGTAAGACTGGTGGTGGACGTAGCTATGCATGAGAAAAAAATGACACGCGAACAGGCTATTAAATATATGATGGATAATGAAGCCATCAGTGAACAGGGAGCAACGGCTGAAATAGAAAGGTACATCGGCAATCCAGGGCAGGCGCTGAGTTATAAAACAGGTGCCATGGTAATTCGCGAACTAAGAACGCAATACGCAAATGAATTGGGAAACAGATTTGATGTCAGAACATATCACGATGAAGTTTTAAAAGATGGCTGCATGCCATTGGAAGTATTTGAAAGAAAAATGGATACCTGGGAAATGAATCAGTAGATTTTCAGTTTCCCCGCTTCATAAATGGGAAGAACATTTGCAAGATTGGGTTCAAGACAATAACGAATATCTTTTTCCAGTCCGTAAGACATTAACCGGTTAAAATGTGAGGCATTATTTGCTTTCATAAATTCAAAAAGATTTCCTGCTGCCTTATCATAGAGGTTCGCGGCAATATGTGAAGCATCACATTCAATGTTGAACTGTTCGCGGACTCTTTCTATCAAAGCTCCGGCAAACAATGTGTCTTCAATATTGATCCGGTCTTTCCAGGCGGCGCAGGCCAGTATTACATTATTTTTTTGCTTGAGAAGATATTCTGTTACTGCATCCAGATTTACAAAAGAGCCTGTCACGATTTCACGCGCTCCTTTTTCCAGGGCCATATGGAGCAGTCGGGTTCCATTGGTGGTTGTAAGAACCAGGATCTTTCCATTAATAAATGGATGGTTGTATTCGAAAGGCGAATTGCCATAACTAAGGCCTTCGGCGATTTTTCCATCTCTTTCTCCGGCAGTGACACAATTGATCTGGCGGCCGAGTTCGATACATTTTGCCACACTGTCTACCGGCACAATATAACGGGCACCATTAAACAATGCAGTTGCAATGGTGGAAGTTGCACGCAATACATCAATGATCACTACAGTTGCCTGAGACGCATTGTACAAATCCAATAAGGCAGGTGACATCGAAGTGTATAGAAAAGGCTTTGCGTTCGGCATCGTAAAATAAAAATCGATAGTGAATGATCCTGTTAAATGGAAAAATTCCTTTCATTAAGATATAAACGGAAGTTTGACGACACGGGCAAGCAAAAGTTTATCCCTGACTTTAATATAAATATTTGTGTCCGGGCTGGAAAAACTATCCCGTACATAACCCATCCCGATGGCTTTATTTAAAGAGGGTGACTGAGTACCGGATGTTACTTCTCCAATCTGCATTCCTGAAAAATCCTTTATTTCATATCCGTGACGGGGAATCCCTTTATCAACCAATTCGAAGCCTACTAGTTTTTTTTGAATTTCTTCCTTCTTCTTTTTTTCAATCTGCTCTCGTCCTACAAATGGTTTTGAAAGTCGCGTGATCCAGCCAAGTCCAGCTTCCAGAGGCGATGTCGTATCGTCAATATCATTTCCATATAAGCAATAACCCATTTCTAAACGCAGGGTGTCCCTCGCGGCTAATCCTGCAGGCTTGAGACCTATCGATTTTCCTGCAGTAAAAATGGCGTCCCAGATCCCCGATGCAGAATCATTTTTGTCTTCGAAATAAATTTCAACGCCACCTGCTCCTGTATACCCGGTTGCACTGATAAGGACATTATCTACTCCGGCAAATGATCCCTTCACAAAGTTGTAATACTTCAGGTTCATCAGATCCATGGAAGTCAAAGGTTGCAGTAGTTTGTTGGCATTTGGTCCCTGGACTGCAAGAAGGCAGGTTCTTGACGATATATCTTCCATCAAAACAGATTCCGAATTAAAACTGTTGATCCAGCTCCAGTCTTTCTCAATGTTAGAAGCATTTACTACCAACATATATACTTCCTTCTCGCGGATGCAATAAACCAGCAGATCATCAACAATACCACCCGATTCGTTAGGAAGGCAACTGTATTGGGCTTTCCCGTTTGTCAATTTGGAAGCGTCGTTGGAAGTTACCTTTTGTATAAGATCCAGGGATCCGGGTCCTTTCAAAATAAATTCACCCATATGACTTACATCGAAGATGCCTACATTACTGCGAACAGCCAGATGCTCGTCGTTAATCCCCGAATAACTGATCGGCATATTGAATCCTGCGAATTCAGCCATTTTTGCACCCAGTGCCAGGTGCTTATTGGTAAAAGGCGTGTTTTTCATATACCGTTTAAAGATTAGGAAACCGAGCGCGAAATTAAACTTTGCATTGCAGGCAGCCAATAAAAAAATAGTCCCGCCTGCGCGGGACCCGTGTTAATGAAAGTGTTCTGCTCAGCTCATGTTGGTCAATAAAGCCAGGGTTGGAATGGTTTCGGAAACCTTTTTTTCACTGGTACGTGATGGTTCCGCAACCTTTGTTGCTGCTGAGTTGGCTGTTTTTGGTTTATGATAACGGTAGTCTCCATTTTTTTTCCTTTGTACACTATCAGTCATTTCTTTGCGTTCAGGTGCTTCTTTCTTCTCTGCTTTTTCCTGCCTTTCAGGGATTTCCGGTTTTTCATTTTCGTAGTTGGAACTTCTTCCTGATCTTTCCAATCCGTTAGCTGTCATAGTATATTCCACTTCTGTATCCCAGGAGCTGGCATAGTCATCATCCGAATCATTCCAGTCGATATCTATCCCATTATTGCGCCAGCGTCTGGTATTCATATTAAACCATTTGTAATCATCCAGACTGCTTTTTAAAAGTATTCTTTTACCAATGGGCATTTCAATTACTACCAATACCTGTTGATTGCGGAATTGCTGCTGGGGAGTTATGTCAAATCCCCGTGCCAGGGTAATAAGACTATCGTTTTGTTCGATTGGAAAGTTTATCAGTGAGGCCAGGTTACGCGCTTCTGCTGAATTGTTACCGCGGCTGAGTTTTTCGCGATGTAAATGCCAGGCACTGTCCTTACTTCTGACGACATCAACCCGAACGGTACTCAAAGTCAGACTATCATCCGTTAAATTGAAGAATGGACCTTTGTGACGCAGGTTTATTCCCATCCAGTCTGATTCAATATAAAAAGGTTTCGAGTCATCTACCTGTACAATCATTTTTCCGTTAGCAGGTGCTGTTATTTGAACATCATCACTTACGCCAGACCTTGTGCTGAAATGTCTGCTGATCGTAGCAGCTAAAACGATCAGGCTGATTAAACCTATTACCCAAAGACCTCCGAAAATATATCCCAGGTAGTTACTGCCACTTCTGGCGCCAATGATGCGGCGTATCAGCCAGGTCAAAAGGCCAACTACCGGCAATACAAGGAATAAAAGGAGCACGGACCAAATCATTATATTCTGCCAGAATCCACGAATAATATATTCTTTCAAAGGAAGTACGATACCTCCGGAAAAAATAACTCCAATCAATGCTGCGACCAGGGCAAAAGTTATGATGACAGTTATGAATAAAAAGAAGGCTTTAAAAAGTACCCCGATTGCATGTCCGATACCCTGTCTCGGCACGTTTACTGAAGAAATCTCTTTTCCCAGATTGCCCGATTTTCTCTTCATTTCTTCGCCGAACTCCTGTGCTTTTTCTTTCATTTCAGCACCTACTACTGATGCTTTTTGTTTGAAACCTTCAAGGTCGCTCTTAATGGTATTCTTAATAGAAGCCAGGTCAATTTTCTCTCCGCGCATTTCGAGTTTTTCGGATGCAGTAACGGCTTCGGGTAAAACTATCCAGAGAATGATATAAGTGATAAATAAAGTTCCGCCAAAACCACCCGTAACGAATACGGGACCATTGTAGTCAAACCATAATGCGTGGCGGAATATGGATGTGATAAGACCCAAAATAAGTGGTAAACAAAATATCAGACGTGGAATCCAAACTTCAATATTAAAATAAGAAGCCAATCCACTTGCCACACCTGCGATCACTCTGTGATCGGGATCCCTGAAAAGTCTCTTCTTGATTTTTGTAACCATGGATTTTGGTGGAAGAGCTACCCAAAGAATTAAATAAAGAAGTAATGCTGTTCCGAAACTGCCCAGAATGAGTACTGCATAAATGATGCGTACAACAGATGGATCAATTCTCAGATATACGGCAAGTCCTCCGCAAACGCCACCCAGCATTTTATCGTTTTCGGAACGATACAAGCGCCGGGGCTCGTCAGCTGTAGCTTCTTCCGTATATGAAGAAGAAGTTTTACTGTTGCTATAACCATTCGTGCCTGTAGCTTTTTCGTCCTGGTCAAAATCTTCCGGACGACCCATGCTTGTAATGATTTCATTGACGTCGGCATCAGTTATGCAAACAGCCCCTTTTTTGAGCCGGTCAGAAAAAAGTTCTGCAAAACGATTTTCAATATCATTTACAATTTCATCGGCACCTTCCTCATCTGCAAAATGTTTTTTTAAACTCTCAACGTACTTGCGCAAAATGTCATACGCAGATTCTTCAATCGGTATGACCCGGCTATGAAAGTTTATGTTGATGATCTTTTTCATTGTATGCTAATTTGGAGATTGTTAAGGTTTGATTTCTTGGTTTTCAGATATTCTTTCGCTTCTGTTTGCGAGCGCATCTACTGCGTCTGCGAGTTCTTTCCATGTCGTTTCAAGTTCCCTGTAAAATGCCAGTCCCTTTTCTGTAAGGGAAAAATATTTACGTGGCGGCCCTGAATTGCTTTCCACCCAGCGGTAAGTAAGCATATCAGCATTTTTCAATCTTGTCAGCAAAGGATATAGGGTTCCTTCCAGAATATTCAGATTTGCTGATTTCATTTCTTCTACGATATCAGAAGGATAGGCCTCTCCACGCCGGATGATGGAAAGGATACAGAATTCCAGAATTCCCTTGCGCATCTGGCTCTGTGTGTTTTCTATGTTCATGTTCTAACTTTTAAAATGAATGATTTCCGCTTGCAGTACAAATATAAGGAGAAATCCAGTACTATGCAAAACAAAGTACCATAGCAGAGTCAATACTTTTTATAGTAGCTTAGATAACTACCTGCATTTTAATAGTTTAGTAAGAATAAAATATTTTGAAAAAATTTAGTTTGATCTAAAGAAATGGATATTTACGGGCATCTTCCTGTTATTACTGATCAAAACGGGGCCTCAAAATATTTGTCAAAATGTCCCGCTAATGGCTATCAGAAGAGGTTTTACTTCTTTCCGGGACAGCGAAATAGTAACAAACCTCTCTGTTTTCTCTCTTTGGTCTTTCTTTGCTCTCTCGGAATCCGAGGGAGCAAAGAGAGACCAAAGAGGCATCAAAGAGAGAAAACGTGAAGAAACTGTCTTTACTCCAAGTCCTCATCAAAATTTCTGTAATATTTAGATAGAAGAGCTTTAAGCCTTGTGCCTTTAGCTTTCAGCCTAGAATTCTGCATTCTTCGGAGTTCTTGGGAAAGGAATTACATCTCGTATGTTAGACATACCGGTAACGAACTGAACCATACGTTCAAATCCCAGTCCAAAGCCCGCATGGGGAACAGTTCCGAAACGTCGTGTATCAAGATACCACCACATTTGTTCAATGGGAATATGCATTTCCAGCATTCTTTTTTCCAGCATTTCAAGTCTCTCTTCCCTTTGGGAACCCCCTACAATTTCACCGATGCCGGGAGCAAGTATATCCATGGCGGCAACAGTTTTGCCATCATCATTCTGTCGCATATAGAATGCCTTTATTTCTTTAGGGTAGTCTGATACGATTACAGGTTTTTTAAAATGCTTTTCTACCAGCCAGCGTTCATGCTCACTCTGGAGATCCGTACCCCAGGAAAGATCATATTTGAATTTTTTCTTTTTGTGAGCGGGAGATTGCAGCAGAATATCGATGGCCTGCGTATAGGTGATTCTTTCAAAATCCTGTCTGGCAACAGCTTCCAGCTTCTCAATCAATCCTGTTTCACTTCTTTCCGCCTGTGGCTTTTGTTTCTCTTCATCTGCCAGCCGCTGATCGAGGAATTCGAGATCGGTCAGGTTATTTTTTAATGTATAATCGATCAGATAACGCACAAAAGATTCAGCGAGATTCATGTTATCTTCCAGGTCATTAAAAGCAACTTCGGGTTCGATCATCCAGAACTCAGCCAGATGTCTCGCCGTATTTGAGTTTTCAGCCCTGAATGTGGGACCGAATGTATACACATCAGAAAATCCCATAGCTGCAAGCTCTCCTTCCAGTTGTCCGCTTACAGTCAGATTGGTGGCGCGACCAAAAAAATCTTCTTTAAAATTCACTTCGCCATTCTCATTTCTGGGTGTGTTGTCGAAAGGCAGGGTGGTCACTTTGAACATTTCACCTGCCCCTTCTGCATCGGATGCGGTAATGATAGGAGTATGCAGATAAATGAATCCCCGCTCGTTAAAAAACTGATGCACCGCAAATGCCAAAGCATGCCGCACACGGAAAACTGAACCAAAAGTATTGGTGCGAAATCTCAGGTGCGCGATCTCTCTCAGGAACTCAAGGCTGTGTTTTTTAGGTTGAAGTGGAAATTTATCAGGGTCACTGGTACCCAGGATGTCCAGTTTTAACGCTTTAAGCTCAACCTGCTGACCTTTTCCAGGGGATGCCACCAATAACCCAGCCGCCTTTATGGATGTGCCCGTTGTAATCTTCTTCAATAGATTTTCGTCAAAAGAACCGAGTTCAAGGACTATTTGCAGGTTTTCATTGGAAGATCCGTCATTCAAGGCGATAAACTGGTTATTCCTCAGGGTTCTAACCCATCCCATAACAGTTATCTCCTCCATGCCCGCAGGCATCCCGAGGGCATCTTTTATTTTGACACGCTTGTTAAACATCAGGTATATCAGGCTTTCGGTGAATAAAGAGGGCAAAGATAATCCTTGAAATATTTTTTTAGATTTTCCGTTTTTATATTATCATTGCAGCGGAATCGGGCTGATTTGTTCTTATCCTTTGCTCGCAACCGTCAGTTTTAGTCATTCCGCTCGTCCTTAATCTAAATACATTCACAAATCCTTTTTCTACAGCTCATTTGTAACTGCTGTAATTCTCAAGTTTTACTATGTACGACATACTACAATTAAACGACATGCTCGTTCCTGAACTGCTCGATATTGCTGAGCAGCTGAAAATCTCCAACGCTAAAAAACTCGACAAACAGGAACTCGTCTATAAAATACTAGATAAGCAGGCCCTTGCTCCCTCTGATAAAACGGATGCTGCAGACGGCGATGATAAACCAAAACGCAAGCGTATTGTAAAAACAACAACGGCCAATTCAAGCGAAGAAGCTTTTGTTGAAAGTGGCGATACGTCTTCAAAACTTAAAAGACCAGAACCGAAAAAAGATCTTAAGAAAAAAGAAGAGAAACCCATCGTTAAAAAACTCCGCAGGAAAGAAGATGAGACGCCTGAAGAAATCCAGCCGGTTGTAGAGTTTCACAAACCTCAGCCTCATCCCAGACCAGAGCAAACGAATCAACGCCGCCCGGAAGAATCAGACGAATCAGAAACTGCTCAGTCCGACAATACCCGAAGCGAAAATCAGGAAAACGGGAGCGATGAAAACGGAGCTTCACCGGAGCAGACTCGTCCGGGAAATGGTGACCAGCAACAAAAAGTGTATCCGCAGCGCCGTAATGACACGTTCAATATTGAATTTGATGGTGTAATCCAGGCAGAAGGTGTTTTAGAAATGATGCCCGATGGATATGGTTTTCTTCGCAGCAGTGATTATAATTATCTTTCTTCTCCCGATGATGTATATGTTTCCCCTTCACAGATTAAATTATTCGGTTTAAAGACCGGCGACACTGTTTATGGGTCTGTTCGTCCTCCAAAGGAAGGTGAAAAATATTTTGCCCTTCTCAAGGTAGAGACGATCAATAATAAATCTCCGGAAGACGTAAGGGATCGTGTTCCTTTTGACTATCTGACTCCGCTTTTCCCCTTTGAAAAGTTGAATCTTTTCGTAAGCCCTTCTGATTTTTCAACCCGCATTATTGATCTTTTTACGCCCATTGGTAAAGGGCAGAGAGGGCTGATCGTATCCCAGCCAAAAACAGGTAAGACGATGTTATTGAAAGCTGTGGCAAATGCCATTGCCATTAATCATCCGGAATGTTATCTGATGATTGTGCTGGTGGATGAGCGCCCTGAAGAAGTTACCGACATGGAACGATCCGTTCGGGCAGAAGTGATTGCATCTACATTTGATGAACCCGCAGAGAAACACGTAAAAGTTTCAACAGTGGCATTACAAAAAGCCAAGCGTCTCGTGGAATGTGGCCATGATGTTGTAATCCTTTTAGATTCTATTACCCGTCTTGCACGTGCCCACAATACGGTTGCTCCTGCATCGGGAAAAGTGCTGAGTGGTGGTGTGGAAGCCAATGCAATGCAAAAGCCTAAACAGTTTTTTGGCGCCGCCCGTAAAATTGAAAATGGAGGCTCACTGACAATTCTTGCAACAGCCCTGATCGATACAGGATCTAAAATGGATGAAGTGATCTTCGAAGAATTTAAAGGTACCGGTAATATGGAATTGCAGCTGGACAGGAGACTGGCCAACCGCAGGATATTTCCTGCCATCGACCTGGTTGCTTCTTCAACACGTCGTGATGACCTGCTACTGGAAAGAGAAATCCTTCAGCGTATGAACCTTCTGCGCGTTTATCTCAACGATATGAATACGGAGGAAGCAATGAATGAATTGCTGAAACGTATGCGGGGAACGAAAAGCAATGAAGAATTTCTCGCTAGTATGAATTCTTAAATTAGTTATGAGTTATGAACTATGAGATATGAGTTATTGAATTCAAAACCCATAACCCATAACTCATAATTCATATCTAAAAAATAAGGTGCTCCCTATGCTTAATCTTCGTGTGGGTTAATTCAGTTACGAGCTGCACGCCGGTTATCGATTTGACAGAATCCATGATTTCAATCAGTAATTCATCGCATACCGAATCTCCTTTCAGTAGCCAGAAAAAATCCAGGTTTTTGAATTCCGGCAATAAAAATTCTCCGTCAAACTGATTATTGTAGAGATAATGAGTAAGTGTTTTATGTGGCTCCGGGCATTCGTATACTGTAAAATAATATTGTCTCTTTTTTCTTATCATCGGTATCTCTATCTGGTTGGTTATTCTAAAGTCAAGTCGCATCTGGCGATTCAATTGCCAGCAGAATCGATACCCTTTTAATGGAGCCACAATACCGAGGAGCCGGGAGCTGTTAAAAAAGTCCCCCTCCATATTTTCCATATCAAGCTTTAGTGACTTCATAGGTTTATTTGAATTGAACCGGTGCCTTCATATCTTCCTTTCCCCTGAGAAACTCAACAGTTGTCTGATCACCCCGGTTAAATTTTGACAATGCTTCCATATAAGTTTGCAATGAGATCACATTGTAATCACCCAGCTTAACAATAATATCTCCGGCTTTTAGTCCCGCTTTCTCCGCAGGTCTCCCTTCGCTGATAGCATCTATGCGCAGGCCACTTCCGGAAAAACTGTAGTCAGGCATGAGCCCGAGGGTAACATTAAATGCAGGTGCTACTCCGAATTGTTTATCCCTTGTTTTCACAAAGGCCGGCTTGTTCATTCCATCCATCTTTTGAGTAATATCGTAGATCAAATGAATTACCTGCATTTCGCCAATATAATTTATTTTATCAGGGCGGTCTGATGGCTTATGATAATCCGGATGTATACCTGTGAAGAAAAATAAAACAGGAATACTCTTCAGATAAAAAGAAGTATGATCGCTGGGACCTGTGCCGCTGGAATCAACATTTAAAATAAATATTTTCTTGTTCAGAGTGCTGCTGATTAATCCGGCCCATTGGGGAGAAGTGCCATAACCACCAATCGTCAGAACATGGGTACTGTCATTCAGCCGGCCGATCATATCCATGTTCACCATATAGCTGATTTTTGAAAGGGCAACCGGAGAGTGTTCCGTAAAATATTTGGAACCGATCAATCCTGATTCTTCACCCGAAAAAGCGACGAACAAATAATTTGTTCGCAGGCCCTTGGTCTTTTTCAACAATCTTGCCAGTTCCATGAGTGCCGCAGTTCCACTGGCATTATCGTCCGCACCCGGATGTATCATTTTCTCTGTTCCGTGGTACAAGGAATTTCCATCTTCGCCGTAACCAAGATGATCATAGTGTGCCCCGATGACAGCGGTATATGGTGCACCAAAATCCAGTACCCCGATCACATTGTGACCCCACCTCTTTTTCTCGGTCATCTGCACATCTATTGCAACGTCGAGTGATTGGGAAATGTCTTTCAGGTATTTTTTTCTTCCTGCCTTCGTTACATAAAGAGCCGGAATTTTTTCAGGGCTGATTCCTTCAGCAGGATCAAAAACTATTCCATCTTCCGTCTTTGAACTGTTGTAAAAAATAACTGCAGTGGCGCCTTTGGTTTCAAATAATTTCGTTTTTTCATGTAAAAGTTTTCCCATATCAAAATGGGGATTGGATCCTGCAGCTTCCACCACTTCTTTCAAATCATAAAACCATGGGGATCCGCTTTCCTGTAAAGCTATAGCGGGAGAGCCTTCCACTTTACCAATAGCACTGAATGGCAAAGGAATAAATTCTGTATTCAGCAAAAGGTCTGACGTGTTTATTGTAAACCGTGTATGGCTGATATCCCTGCCATCGTATATTTCGAATCGCTGAAGATACGTTCCACTATCTCCAAGTGGCTTGAGTCCCGCTTTTATAAAAGACGTAATAATATAATCTGAGGCAAGTGTTTCTCCTGATGTGCCCGATCTTCTGCCCTCCAGTTTATCATTCGCCAGTGAACCTATATCCAATTGAAGTTCATCAACGATTTCTCTGTCCGCCTTGCGAAGTTTTTGAGAAATAGCGTTTGGAGAGAATGTCTGGAATAAAATCAGAAATAGTAGAATGCCTCGTGACATGAAGTTCGTTTTACGAAGTACCGGGTACAAATTTATCGTGGCGATGCCATTTCCGTATACTATGAAATTACAGTTACTTTACAATATATATCCTGAATGCTCGAAAATTGTTTTCACCAGCGACTCCGTCATTCAAAATGATATGAGCAGATTAAAACCCGTCGATATGCCAGCTATTCGACCCTGGCTTTTTTGAATTTCAGGCTGCCGGATTTAGCTTACTCTTTCTTTTTGTAATACAGTAACATGGAGGATATATGGTAGACAGAACGGCACAGAAGTCCTCGGATATTTGTGCCCGGGAGTTTAATTGCATAGCTGTAATCCGGTTCAGTTAGTCGTGGGGGCCTGAAAATGGTTATTCCCCGTAAGATCCACCCCATCATTGGTGGTATTATCCTTTTTAACTGGAAAAGGACCGGAAATAGCGCCCCAGGACCGGTTATTTATTTCGGGGCTCCCCTTTAAACATGGTTTAAAGCACTCAAATCTTTCATGTCATAAAAATTTTCCTTTACTTTTGCAGATTAGCCTTTTCCGAACCAAATACCGGGTATCTGGCTAGTCGAAAACAGAAAAGTTGAATGGCCCTACCGCACCTTATTAAATACGTATACACGAACGGAACCGATGAAGTTATCCGCCGTGGAAAAAAGATCCATGGGATAGGATATGTAGAACTCATTGAATATGATGACTTGTTCGAATCGGTCACTTTCCGTATTAAGGACGACAGTTATTCCACCTACTATAAAGTTTTTGTTCAAAAATTCCGCGACGCAAAATCTCTTTCGGTTCGTTGCAGTTGCCCTTATAATCTTGGTGATATTTGTCGGCATGAAGCAGCCGCACTGATTCAGTTGCAGGAACTACTCGACCGCAATATGCTAAAGGCGGAAGAGATCAGGTATGATCAGTCTCATACGGTTCTTAAGATGAAATCGATAGATCTGAAAACTATCAGACTGCTTTGTTCCCGCGAAGTATACGAAGAAGCCGGAAAATTTCTGCAATCCAAAAAAGCAACCATACTGCATGCTGCAGATGAAACAGTGAAAGCCAGCGTAGAGCTGGATGGTATAAAATATCCCGTTCTGATCAGGAAAAATGAAGAAAGGAATTTTGATACCAGTTCAACATATCCCGACACCGATCATCCGCTTTGTCTGCCCAAAGTAATTTTGTTTCTGCAGCTGTTGCAGGCGCACGGATCTTATTATTTCGACAGTATCCGTAACTGGGATAAAGAAAAAAATAAACTCCTGGAAGCGTACGGCTATTCCCTTTCCGATGATCTCGGGGGGAAATTTGAATTCTCGTATAAAGATGGAAAACCTTTTCTCCGCGTTTTGGATGTCTCCATTAAACGCGTAAATCCGGCCGCGCTATCCAGACCGAAACCCGAATTCGAAAAAGAAGTAGTGGAAGAAGTAATGGAACCAGAACAAAAAGCAGGTTCTGTTCAAAGGCTCGGGGTAGTATTTAATTTTAATCATGATTCTTATCCGGGCTTCCTGCTCGATGCTGTAAGTGGCGAAAGTAATGATCAGCAAAATGCTTTTGTTGGCAAGGTTGAAAAACTCGAGCTGGCCAAATTCGTAAATACTGAAAAATTCAATGAGCCTGACAGGTTATTGGTTTTTTCATTACGTAAAACACAGGAACAGGAAGTAAATAAATACCTGAACCGGAATTCCCCTTTCAGCGGGATGTGGGAAAATATTATTCATACTGAAGGTGAGGAATTGCCTGATGATACCAAGGCGCTGATCATCGAGTATTTACATCCCCGCTTCCGGAAACTATTCAATGAATTGCATGAAAATCCTTTCATCTTTTTTCTTAATGGGCATAAACCTTTCAAGACTGCCAATCTCCAGTCTGTAAATCTTTCACCGGACCCGGTGACACCTTCGTTTAAAGTTTCCTCCAATAAAAATAATATTGAGATAAAGGCATATACAAAAATAACTGGCCAATCGATCGACCTCACCCAAAACAAATGCAATAGTCAGGTCATATTATTTTTGAATAACTATCTCTATCTCTGGGAAAAACCCGAAGATATAGCTGTCGTTTCCAAATTCAGCGACGGCAAGATGGTCATTTCTAAATCTGACTGGCCCGAGCAATTACGCAGTTTTATAATTCCCCTTCAGAAAGAATATCATGTAGAATTTGAAAACGAACTCATACGGGAAGTGAAAAGCGGCGATCCTGAAAGGAAAATTCTTTTGCAGGAGAAAGGAGATTACCTGTTATTTCAACCTGTCTTTTCATACAAAGGATTTGAAACTACATCCATAGGTAAGGACCAGCTGGTAGTACCAGACGGAGATAAAGTATTGCTGATACAGAGAAATAAAGAAAAGGAATCGGCTTTCATCAACCAGCTTCAGTCTCTTCATTCACAGTTCATACAGCCACAGGGTTCCTCCGGACTGGCATTGAGGGGAAATGATGTGTTAAAGAACAACTGGTTTTTTCTTTTCATGGACGCTATGCAGGAAATGAAAGTATCGGTACATGGTTTTGATGCATTGAAGAATTTCCGTTTTAATACATCCCGTCCACAAACGAAGATTCATATAAGCAGCAGTACAGACTGGTTCGATGCGAGGGTGGACATCATTTTCGGAGACCAGAAGGTTACCATTTCGGATGTCAAAAAAGCCCTGGCAAACAAGCAGCAATTTGTTCCCCTCAACGATGGCACCCTGGGTGTATTACCAGATGAGTGGGTAAAAAGATATGCGCTTCTTTTCCGGGTGGGAGAAGGCAAAAGCAACGAACTACGATTGTCGCGGTATCATCTTAGTGTGATAGACGAATTATATGAAAACAGGAATGAAGAAGAGCTGATCATTCACCTCGAGAAAAAATACGAACAGCTCAAGGAATTTAAAAAAATAAAGGAGATTGATTCGCCGGAACACTTGAAAAATATCCTGCGGCCTTACCAGGTTCATGGATTTCACTGGTTAAATTATTTGCACGAAGTAAACTGGGGAGGTATTCTCGCTGATGATATGGGATTGGGAAAAACAATTCAGGCGCTTTCCTTCCTTCATCATTTTAAATATCATTATGGAAAGCTTCGTGCACTTGTCGTTTGTCCCACAACACTTATTTTCAACTGGGAAAATGAAATTAAAAAATTTGCTCCAGAGCTCACATACCGGATTCATCATGGTGGAGAACGCCTGCGAAATAAAGAAGCACTAAACGATTACGAAATTATCATTACTACTTATGGCACATTGCGTAGTGATATAAAGCTGCTCATGGATATGCCCCTCGATTATGTGGTGCTGGATGAATCACAAGCCATTAAAAATCCCGCCAGTAAAGTAACCAAGGCCGCCTGCCTCCTGCGTGCAAAACACAGGTTGTGCATGAGTGGTACCCCGCTTCAGAACAATACATTTGACATATTTGCTCAGATGAATTTTTTGAACCCGGGCATGCTGGGAAGTATTGAATTCTTCAGGCAGGAATTTGCTATTCCCATAGACAAGTTCGGTGATCCCGACAGGAAGGATCACCTCCGAAAATTGCTATATCCCTTTATTCTGCGCAGAACCAAGGAGCAGGTTGCCCGTGACCTCCCGGATAAGACTGAAACGATTTTGTTTTGTGAAATGGAAGATGAACAACGCAAAGTCTACGACGCTTACCGAAATGATTACCGGGATAAAATCCTTGGTACCATCGAATCTCAGGGTATTCATAGATCGCAGCTTACCATTTTGCAGGGCCTTATGAAACTCCGGCAAATCTGTGACTCACCTGCTATTCTGAATGAAACAGAAAAATACCCGAACCATTCCATTAAGCTGGACGAGCTGGCAAGGGAAATTTCAGAAAATATCGGAAACCACAAGGCTCTGGTCTTCTCGCAATTCCTCGGTATGCTTGCCCTGATCAGGGATAAACTGACCGAACTCGAAATTCCTTATGCATATTTTGACGGCAGCACCACGGCACCTGACCGTGAAAAAGCAATTCGGGAATTTCAGGATAATGACAGTTGCAGGGTTTTCCTGATTTCACTAAAGGCAGGCGGAGTGGGGCTCAATCTCACGGCGGCCGATTATGTATATATCGTTGACCCCTGGTGGAACCCGGCTGTCGAGCAACAGGCCATTGACCGCACACATCGTATTGGTCAGACAAAGAATATTTTTGCTTATCGCATGATTTGTAAGGACAGTATCGAGGATAAAATTTTATCGTTGCAGGAACGAAAACGCATTCTGGCTAAGGACCTGATTGCAGACGACGACGGCTTCGTTAAAAGCCTTTCGCGCGAGGATGTTGAATACCTTTTTAGTTAGAGCCTAAAACCCAAAGCCAAAGGCTGAAAACTGGTTTAACAGTTTAAACTCTTCTAAATGAGCGGAAATCTAAAAAGAAGTTTAGGGCTTTGGACTTTAAGCTTTCGGCCTAATATCCTGTTTTTCAAGGGCATTTAAACCAAAACGACAGTAATTCCCCTATTGCATCTCGATATTTTTTATATTAATTTAGGGTTCAAATCCATTGCTATGAGAAGCACTATTTTAACATTTGCCCTCCTGTTAAACGCTGCCTGGCTTTTTTCCCAGGAAGATGTTTTCTCCAACAAAACGAATATTGCTCTTGAAAAAGTGATACGTGATTACCCCAACCGTTTTCATAATATTCGTGGTGAAATGATATCACAGCGCGCACAGATTTCAGAATATAAATCTACTATTTCCGTTCCTGGTGCGAGCTATTGCAGCATCTTGAAATATACTGTCGCTAATAATGATGTTTATAATTGGAATTGTACCACGTTCAATACACCAAACTTTATGCAGGCCCGCGCAAAGTTTAAGGAAATCTATGATCAGATTGAAAATACGATCATCAAAATTGAAGGTCAAAAACCTTTTATTCTGAATGCACAATATCGCACGCCAACCGAACTACATAATACGAACTATATAAGTTTCGAATTACTTCCAGCAGTCGATGAAATGAGAAACCTGAAGATCGACCTCAGTCTCGAAAAAGAGTCAAATATCTGGAAAGTAAGACTGAGTGTTTACGAAGGTGAACGCAAGTTCAATGGTTCGACTGCGGCAGTTCAATAAGCCTAAAGCTTAGCGCATTTCGTAATTTGCAAATCCCAAATTAATTGCGGTCATCGGTCATCGGTCATCGGTCATCGGTCATCGGTCATCGGTCATCGGTCATCGGTCATCGGTCATCGGTCTACGATTATACAAGCAATACATACTCCTTCAGCACAGCTTCAATTTCTTCGAGCTTAAATGGTTTCGAGATATAGTTATTCATTCCCGCATCCAGACAGCGCTCCTTATCTCCTTTCATCGCATCTGCAGTCAGGGCAATGATGGGAATTTTTGACTGGGATGTCTGCATCCTGCGGATTATCCGGGTGGTAGTATATCCATTCATCTCCGGCATATTTACATCCATAAAAATCAATACCGGATCATAGTGTGGAAGGGATTCGATCACTTCCCTGCCGTTCTGCATCTGGATGATGTCAAAACCCATTCTCTTAAGAACTTCGGAGATCAGCATCATATTAATCGGGTCGTCATCCACAACCATGATGCTTGCCGACTGGGTAATCCTTTCGATGGATCCAAAAGACGGATGTAGTGAATCATTCTGCATATTCTTTTCAAAAAGTGACAATAGTGTGCTGTTGAGTTCATGTAATTTAACAGGCTTCGAAATAAATTTATTGATGCCATTTTTATCGGCCTCGTGCTGATAAAGATTTTTTTCGAGGGAGGACAACATTAGAATAAAAGGTTGGCTGACACCTGGTATGGATTCCTTAATTTCCTTAACCAAATTGATGCCATCCATTCCGGGCATATGATGATCTGTTATAATCAGGTCGAAAGGATTGCCCGATTGCCTGGCAGATTCAATTTTCAATAACGCATCTTTCCCGTTGGAAGAAGTTTCGCAATATATTTGGAAATAACCCAGGGTCTCTTCCATCAGGTGCAGGTTGGTGACATTATCGTCTACTACCAATACTTTTTTTAATAGTGGCTTGGGCTGAAGTTGAATTTCAGGCTGGTCGTTCGCAACTTCCAATGGAAGACAGAGGGAGAAGATACTTCCTTTTCCCGCTTCGCTTTCAACGGTAAGTTCACCGCGCATGAGTTCAGCAAGGCTCTTCGAAATGGCCAGTCCTAGGCCGGTTCCACCATATTTCCTGGTTGTAGAATTATCGGCCTGCGTGAAACTTTCGAATATTTTTTGAAGTTTGTCTTTTGGAATACCGATGCCTGTATCTTTTACCTGGATAATAAAATTCAAATATTTTTTTCCGTCCTGTAAATATGCATCACCCTGTTTGCGAATGGATACATAAATCTCACCTTCTTTCGTAAACTTAATAGCATTACCCAACAAGTTTACAATGATCTGACGGATACGGACAGGGTCGCCCACGAGTTGGGAAGGAATATCATGATCAACCCTGTACAACATCTCAAGTTTTTTCTCAAAAGCCTTGAGTGTTAATATGTCAATGGTTTCTTCAACAAGCTCGTCCAGTTTGAACAGTGTATTGTCGATAAGAAGTTTGCCGGCTTCTATTCTTGAGAAGTCAAGAATATCATTGATGATTTCCAACAGACCATAGGCCGACTTTTTTACGTTCTTCAGGTAATCACGTTGCGTCTTTTGTAATTCCGTCGTAAGTACCAGGTCGGTAAACCCGATGATCCCGTTCATCGGTGTGCGAAGTTCATGACTCATATTGGCCAGGAACTCGCTTTTGGTGCGACTTGCGGATTCTGCAAGATCCCTTGCCTGAATGAGCTCGTCTTCAATTTTTTTACGTTGTATCGCTGCGCTGAGTGAAGAAGCAAATGACTGCAGGATGGAAAATTCTCCGTCTGTCCATTCTTTGTCTTTAGTGAATTCATCAAACCCTACAAAGCCCCAAAAAAAATCATTCACAAAAATGGGTATGGATAAAGTGGCAGAAACATTTGCCCTTTCAAAAATATTCAGAAGCCTCTTATCTGTTTCCTTCCATCGGTAACTCACAAACGGGTGATGTTCGATGAGCGGCCGAACAATCGGCTCAATAGTTTCGAAACTTAGGTTAATCATTCGGGGATTGTTCAGCCGGGATTCAATTCCGGCAGCGTTCCATTCATGTGTAATCGAAGTGAACCATTTACCCGTTTCTTCCTCGAATCTGTTTTTGAAAACATAAACTCGGTTAATCTGAGTTTTTGTGCCAAGAATTTCAATACCCGAAGAAATAGCCTGGTTAAGATCCGTATTACTAAGCAACAGGTGAGTTGCCTGTGAAACGGCGTAAAGCAGCTGATCTTTTGTCTTCAACTTCTCCTGTGCGATTCGTTGGCCGGTGATATTCCTTGATGTGCAAACCAGTTTAATTACTTCGTTATGATCGACAATGGGTTTGATAATAGTTTCAAGCCATAGATAGCTTTCGTCCTTTTTGCGAATCCTGTATCGAATGATCAGCGACTCCTGATCCTGAAGGCTCTGGTCTTTTTCCTGTTTAAAGAATTTATGGCGGTCGTCGGGATGTACATAATCCAATATGGCTGTGCCAATAACTTCTTCCACCTCATAGCCCAGCACATGGGTTAAAGATGGAGAGAGGTACCAAATGGTGCCGTCTGCGGCATGAACGCTGATAATATCTTCTGAATTTTCTGCGAGCAAACGGAATTTCTGTTCGCTGTTCACCAGCGCGTTTTCCGATTCCTTTTGCGCCGTAACATCCTGGGCGATACCAAAACATCCATTCACATCCACCACTTTTCCTTTAAGGAAAAGATAGCGCATCCAACCCTGCCGGGTGATGACACGAAATGAAAATGAGCTTTCGTATCCTATATTATCACGATTGAGAAATATTTCCCCGAATTCGTCTTTTGCTGTATTGAAATCTTCAGGAACAATAAATTCTTCCAGGAAGTCTTTAAGCAAAAATTTTCCTGAAAGATTTTCCTCCACTACAAGGAGTTCCTTGAATTCATTTCCAAGTACAATCTCCTGCGTTTCAAAATCTACCTTCCAGGATCCCATTTTTGCATAGGTCATGGCATAAGAGAGGGTTTGAATAGCTTCTTCCTTTACTTCCTGTGCGATTACTTTGTCAGTGACATTTAATCCAATGCCCTGTATTTCCTTTACCTGACCGCTTTCATCGCTAAGGGCCAGAAATTCCCAGTCTGTCCACACGAATCCACTTGAATTCTTGAAAGGTTTACGAATCAGCAATTTCACAATCTTACCCGGGTTACTCCAGCATTCATTTGCTACTTCCCTGCAAC
Source organism: uncultured Bacteroidota bacterium (assembly GCA_963730425.1). Taxonomy (GTDB): domain Bacteria; phylum Bacteroidota; class Bacteroidia; order Chitinophagales; family Chitinophagaceae; genus Puia. The sequence goes on from CAVSRV010000007.1 coordinate 149,943, forward strand.
GGATCATATCCTTCGGAAATATAGTGCCCAGAAAAAGCTTATTGATTACTTCGTCTTCTTCATATCCAAATGCTTTTAGAAAAGCCTGGTTTGCATAACTGAAATTCCCCTTTCTGTCGATGCGTATGAGGTAGTTCGTTTGTGACTGCAGCAGGGAATCCAGGTGTTTTTTTTCAACCTGCAGGTCATTTTTGGCTTTTTGAAGATCGCGGAAATTAGTTTCTCCACGTTTAAAAGCAGGTTCAAGTACCAGGATGATCAGGCATATAATCGCGACAACCAGGGAAAGAAATTTTCCAACTTCAATAGCAGATGATTCTTTATTTTTCTCATTTAAGATAATTGTAAACTGATTGGTAATCTCCCTCATCAGAGGTAAATACTTCGCTTCGCTTTCAATCAGACGCTGCAGATAGAGACGTTTATTTATCCGGAAAATGACAGAATCTTCCTGACAAATATCCTGACCAATGCTTTCGATGCTGTTGTAGTACGGATTTATGTAAGAAAAGAGAATCCGAATATTGAAAACATGTGCAGGTAGGGGTGTTTTTGACTGTTCTACCCTTTTTAGCAATTGTTCCTGCTGATTTTTGAACAGAGTCAGCGTTATTGCCAGGCTATCCCTGATATGCCGGGTTTCTGCTTCACCGTATAGTCCGCTGGATATCAGGGCAGCCTGCGTAGAGATGACCTGGCTCAGGGTCTGCTGCCTTCCGGACAGAGACCTTGCTACTATAAACTCTTCATTTTCAGCTGATTTTTTGTTAACCAGGTAATAAGCAAAGAAATTACACAGTAAAACGGTAGCAAATAAAACGATGGAAATACGTACTAGCTTACGGAAGGGGCTCTGCATAGTAAAGGATTACCCCCTTTAACGCAGAAATCGTGATTTACCTTATGAATTGTCGCTAAAAAAAGCACTTAATTACGCTCAAGGCTTAACGCCTAACGCGCAACGCTTAAAGTAATTTTGCAATTTAAGAATGCTTAAACAGGAGATGGTATAGAATAAAGGCAGAGATATAAGTGGGAACTACAATTAACAATCAGCGGCGTTAAGCGTTGCGCGTTAGGCATTAAGCCTCAATAATCGATTACCTGTTCTTCCATAAAAGCAGGCAATTCGCGAAATTCGTATTGTTGATTTCTAAGTTGGGGCTTAAATCCCGCTTCAATGATGGCAGCCTGGATCGTCCTACTCGTAAAACGGTGAGGGGCACCAGCCGCACTTACTACATTTTCTTCGAGCATAATGCTGCCGAAATCGTTGGCACCGGCATGGAGACAGAGCTGGGCCGTTTCTTTACCAACTGTTAGCCAGGACGCCTGAATGTTTCTCACGTTGGGAAGCATGATGCGACTCATTGCGATCATCCTTATATATTCTTCTGGTGTCGTCAGATTGTGCACACCCCTTATTCTGGCCAATAAAGTGTCGGCATCCTGAAAAGTCCAGGGAATAAAGGCAAGAAACCCCTTAGCATCTTTGGGTTTCTCCGACTGTACTTCCCTTATCCTGACAAGATGTTCAAACCTTTCTTTTATGGATTCGACGTGCCCAAACATCATTGTAGCTGAAGTAGTGATGTGTTGCCTGTGCGCCTCCCTCATAATGTCGAGCCATTCCTGTGCGCCGCATTTTCCTTTACTAACCAGCCGTCTCACTCGGTCAACCAATATCTCAGCACCTGCCCCGGGAAGTGAATCCATGCCGGCCTCACGCAGGGCAGTAATGACTTCTTTATGTGACTTTTTTTCAAGTTTGCAGATATGAGCAATTTCAGGAGGTCCGAGTGTATGTAACTTCAATTGAGGATAGCGGGACTTAAGCTCGCGGAATAAATCTGTATAAAAACTTAATCCAAGTTCCGGATGATGACCTCCCTGTAATAATAATTGGTCGCCGCCCCACCTGAATGTTTCCTCGATTTTTCTAATGTAGGTATTGATGTCCGTTATATATGCATCCGGATGACCGGGAATTCTGTAAAAATTACAAAACTTGCAATTCGCAATACAAACATTGGTCGTATTTACGTTCCGGTCGATCTGCCATGTCACGATTCCCTGTCCAACCTGCTTTTGTCGAAGCTGATCAGCAACATACATCAGATCCGCCAGCGGTGCTTCATTAAACAGGGCCACACCTTCATCCACGGTCATAAAATCAAATTGCATGGCCTTCGCATACAAACTCGACAAATCCATTATGAAATAAATTTATTTAATGATGAATATCCAGCCCCATATTTGCTTTACGCTTTGTTGATTGGCCATCAGGCCCAGAAGCAAATTTAGGTCAGCCTTTTCTCAAATCAATATTTATATAAGTGGATGGAAAAGATGCTAAAAATACTGTAGATTTATAAAGTAGGTTTTGTTAAAATCTATACCAAACTAACGACCGCTTTTGAATTATGAAAATCACTGACAAATCGAATTCAGTTTGTTTGAATGCTTCCGTGCGTAAAATGTCAAGCAGTTTACTCCTGGCCCTGATATTATTTACCAACGCCCATGCACAAAAAAATTCAAATCCACCATCAAGATTAATAACCCAGATTCCATTTACCACTTTTACTGGCGGGGTAGTGGTTGTCAAGGCGCAACTGGTAGGTTTTCCTGACACCCTTAATTTTATTATGGATACAGGAAGCGGTGGTATTTCTCTGGATTCTATTACGTGTGTGCGCCTGAATATAATACCGGTGCTTACCGATAAGTTTATTAGCGGTATTGGTGGAATCAGGCAATTGAGATATGTCAATAATCAAAGCCTGCTCATTGGAGGTCTAAAAGTTGACAGTTTGAATTTTCACGTCAGTGACTATGATATTTTGAGCAGCGTATATGGCGACCGTATCGACGGCATCATCGGCTTAAGTTTTTACAACAGGTACATTGTAAAAATTGATTACGACAGCAACCAGATGTATATTTATTCTAAAGGAAATTTTAAATACCCAAAAGGCGGATTTACCATAAAACCAAACATTGTAAATCTTCCCATAGTAACCGGCACACTTCGGGATATCAGGGACGTGAATACAAGTTTCTATTTCGATACAGGAGCCGGTCTTTGCCTCCTCCTGAATTCAGATTTTATAAATGACAGCTCGATACTGAATCAGGAAAAGAAACCGCTTCCCACGCAGGCTCAGGGTATGGGAGGTAAGGCAAATATGAAAGTAACAACGATGAAGGAATTCAAACTGGGCCCTTACCGGTTTAGGAATATACCAACCCATATTTTCGATGATGCTTTCAATGTTACTTCTTATCCTTTTCTGGCGGGACTAATAGGCAATGACGTGTTACGTCGATTCAATATCATATTGAATTATGATAAAAGAATTTTCTACTTAACCCCCAACACACATTTCCGGGATCCTTTTGACTATTCATATACCGGTCTCGGCCTATATTGGATTGAGGGTGAGATCCGTGTGGGTGATGTAATGAAAGATTCTCCTGCCGATAAAGCAGGCTTCAAAGTTGACGACGTAGTTATCGGAATTAATAGCAATATGTCACAAAATCTCCAGCTTTATAAATCCATGCTTCAAAATACCGGCGAGCGGGTTAAAATCCTTGTTAACCGCCCTGGAGGCGGGGGGATGATTGAGCTTAATTTAAAAGTGAAAAGCATTCTTTGAATTCTTTCATACCGGTTATTGAAGTCTTGTTACCTTGCACTTCTTTTCAAAATAACTGAAAGACGTTCCATGCAGATTGACTATAAAAAATATACACTGGATAATGGTTTGCGTTTTATCGTGCACGAAGATCACTCTACGCCCATGGCTGTGCTCAACGTTCTTTATGATGTTGGCGCACGTGATGAAGACCCTGATAAAACCGGTTTTGCCCATTTATTTGAACACCTGATGTTCGGCGGATCAGTAAATATTAAGGACTTTGAAAGCCCGCTGCTGATGGCTGGGGGAGAAAATAACGCATTCACCACCAATGACCTGACAAATTATTACATACAACTGCCTGCAGAAAACATAGAAACTGCCTGCTGGCTGGAGAGTGACCGTATGATTTCCCTGTCCTTTAGCGAGAAGAGTCTGGATGTGCAGAGAAAAGTTGTCATTGAAGAATTTAAAGAACACTATATAAACCGCCCATATGGTGATGTAGCATTTAAACTAAGGGAGCTGGCCTATAAAAAACATCCCTACAGATGGATGACTATTGGTCAGGAACTTGCACATATCGAAAATGCAAAGCTGTCCGATGTGAAATCATTCTTCCAAAAACATTATTGTCCGGCAAATGCCATACTTGTAATGGCAGGAAATATTCAGGCTGATAAAGCGTTCGCGCTCGCCGAAAAATGGTTTGGCAATATTCCATCAGGAGAAAAGTATATACGTCGTCTCCCGGTTGAGCCAAAACAGGAGGCTGCCCGATTACTCGAAGTAAAAGCAGACGTACCCCTTGATGCCCTGTACAAAGCCTTTCATGTGGGTTCCAGAACGGATAAATCCTATTACGCAATGGACCTGATTGGCGAGCTTTTGGGCGGCGGCGGATCATCCCGGTTATTTCAAACCCTGGTAAAAGAAAAAAAATTATTCAGCAATATTGAGTGTTATCATTTTGGTTCTTCTGATCCCGGACTTCTTTTAATCGAAGGCAAGCTTATTAAGGGAACTTCAATGAAAACAGCCGACGAATCCATTAGAGAGGAGCTGGACAAATTGAGTTCAACTACGATAGAAGAAAAAGAATTGATGAAAGTGAAAAACAAAACAGAATCTGCCATTCTGTTTGAGGACATGAGCCTGATGAATCGTGCATCAAATCTGGCAATGTATGAGCTGATGGGAGATGTCGCATACATGAATACTGAGCTCGAAAAATACCTGGAAGTAACAACCAGCGATATAAGAAAGCTAAGCGCTGCGATATTTGAGGAAAAAAACAGCAGCACTCTTTTCTATTATAGCAATAATTAAATATTGAATTTGAACCTTATGTTGAATCGCAAAACGGCGCCGGAAATCACCGACGCTGTAAAATTTCAGTTAAGTCTTCCGCCAAATCGTAAAATATCACTCCGTAACGGAGTGGACGTTTACATGGTAGATATGGGAACTGTGGATACCCTGATGATGAATGTCGTTTTCTATGCCGGAAATTGTTATGAGCCTAAAAACCTCGTTGCTGGTGCGACAAATTTCCTGCTTAAGAATGGAACGCGTTCCAGAACCGCCTTCGAAATCAATGATTTTTTTGAATACTATGGCGCTTATCTGAACCGTCAGGCCGGTCATGAAACTGCAGAGATCTCCCTGCATTGCATGAAAAAACATTTTTCTGAATTGTTGCCTGTTGTTTCCGAATTGATTGCAGAATCTGTTTTTCCGGAAGAAGAGCTTGCCATATATATAAAAAATATGCAGCAAAAGCTCCAGGTGAACCTTCGTAAAAATGATTTTATTGCCGGACGCCTGATCGATACCTATTTATTCGGCCCGACTCATCCTTATGGCAGATTTAGTTCTTTGGAAGATTATGCAGCTCTCCGTATTGATGTGATAAAGGATTTTTATAATAAATTTTATCTGAATGGTCGCTGCGTGATTTTTGTCGCCGGTCCTCTCCCTCCTGATGCCCAGCTGCTAATCGAAGCACATTTTGGAAGTCTTCCATTAAAGGGCTCAGGAAAACCACCCATGGAAAATGCGATCATTGTTCCGGCTTCAGAAAAAAAATACAGGATTACCAATGACCCCGATGGCGTTCAGGGAGCGATCAGGATAAGCCGAAATTTCCCTAACCGGCATCATCCTGATTTCCAAAAAATGCAGGTACTTAACAATATTTTCGGAGGTTTTTTTGGTTCGAGGCTGATGGCCAATATCCGGGAAGACAAAGGTTATACTTATGGAATTCACAGCTATCTGATCAATCTCATTCAGGAAAGCGCACTCATGATTTCAACAGAAGCAGGAAAGGATGTAACGGAAGACACCGTTCGCGAGGTTTATCTGGAAATGAAAAGGCTTCGCGATGAACCGGTGCAGGAGGAGGAATTAAAGACTTCCAAGAATTTTATGATCGGAACTCTTCTTGGTGACCTGGACGGACCCTTCCAGGTTGCGGGTCGATGGAAAAGCCTGGTTTTAAATGATCTCACGGAAGAATATTTTTATCATGGAATCGAAACCATAAAAAATATTCAGCCCGCGGAATTACAAGAACTGGCCAATAAATACCTTAATCCTGCTGATTTTTATGAATTGGCGGTATTTTAGAAGGTCGGATTCAGTATTTTCACAGGATTAAAATTTGCAGTTATGAATATCATTCTGAGAATCATCATTTCTGCCGTCGTTGCCTTCGCATTATCATATATTTTAAGTGGCGTGCATATTCAGTCTTTTATCTCCGCTCTAATACTGGCTATCGTACTGGGAATTCTTAATTTGTTTGTAAAGCCCATCCTGATCATTCTTACTTTACCCATTACCATATTTACTTTTGGCCTTTTTTTATTTGTAATTAACGCATTGATCATATTGCTGGCTGCAAAATTCGTAAACGGATTCCGGGTAGACGGGTTTTGGTGGGCCCTGCTTTTCAGTCTTCTGCTTTCTGTACTGACTTCTTTCCTTTATAAAAAATCGACGCAAAAGGAAGCTTGATAACGGTCTCCTGCTTTTATCAAAATAATACGGGATGTATGTTTTTTGACCGCAAAGATTTTTCTGATCAGATTTTAGTCGACTTATACCGAACCCTTCTTTTCCCGCGACTCATTGAAGAGAAAATGCTGGTCCTTTTGCGTCAGGGAAGGATCAGTAAGTGGTTTAGCGGAATTGGTCAGGAGGCCATTTCAGCCGGCGTAGTTTCTGCACTCGCACCTGACGAATGGATAATGCCTCTGCATCGTAACCTGGGCATCTTTACCGGAAGACAGGTACCACTGCACAAACTCTTTTTACAATGGCAGGGAAGCGAAGATGGATATAGTAAAGGGAGAGAAAGGAGTTTTCATTTTGGTTCGCACGAACATTTTATATGCGGAATGATTTCACATCTGGGACCGCAGCTGGCATTGGCAGCTGGAGCTTCATTAGGTTATAAATTAAAAAAACAACAAAAAGTTGCTGTTGCATTTACCGGTGAAGGAGGGACAAGTGAGGGAGATTTTCATGAAGCACTGAACCTGGCAGCGGTTTGGGAGCTTCCAGTCATATTTATTATTGAAAACAATGGTTACGGTCTTAGTACCCCAGTAAAGGAGCAGTTCCGTGCCCGTCGTCTGGCTGATAAGGGAATTGGTTATGGAATGGAATCCGTGCAAATCGATGGCAATAATATAATGGACGTCTACGATACCATCAGGGGAGTTCGCGCATACTGTATCCGCGAACAAAAACCTTACCTGGTAGAGTGCATGACTTTTCGAATGCGTGGACATGAAGAGGCAAGTGGAACAAAATATATTCCGGCTGAATTGTTTGAGGACTGGAGTAAAAAAGATCCGGTACTCAATTATGAAACCTGGTTGATAGAAACAGGATTATTGAATGAAGAAAAAATAAAAGAGATCAGGAGTGAATTTCGGAAAACTATAGAAAGTGCTGTTGCAATAAAAGAAAAACCTGCCGTCGCGGAGACTGAAAAAGAACTGAGAGATATGTATGCCGTAATTCCGGAACACAATATTCCATTGGCACCAGTTCTGAATGAATTGGAATCGGCCCCCACAAAAAGATTTATTGACGGGATAAGGGACGGTCTGTGGCAGAGTATGGAAAAGCACCACAATCTTATACTGATGGGCCAGGATATTGCGGGTTATGGAGGAGCGTTTAAGATTACTGAGGGGTTTCTCGAAAAATTCGGTGATGAAAGAGTGCGCAACACTCCTTTATGTGAAAGCGCAATAGTAGGTGCCGCGCTGGGATTATCCCTGGAAGGATACAAATCTGTTATGGAAATGCAGTTTGCCGATTTTGCGGCTGTCGGATTTAATCAGATCGTAAATAACCTCGCCAAAATACATTACCGGTGGGGACAAAATGCCGATGTGGTAATCCGAATGCCAACCGGAGCGGGTGTCGGGGCAGGACCCTTTCATTCCCAAAGTAATGAAGCCTGGTTTACGCATGTACCCGGACTTAAAGTTGTTTATCCTTCTACCCCGGCCGATGCAAAAGGTTTGCTGAATGCTGCGATACTGGATCCCAATCCTGTATTATTTTTTGAACACAAGGCATTATATCGAAGTATCAACGGACCACTTCCTGAAAATTATTATTACACTGAAATTGGCAAAGCAAATCTGGTGAGAACGGGAACAGAAGTCGGAGTTATTACCTATGGTGCCGGAGTTCACTGGGCGCTATCGCTGGCAGAATCAAAACCAGAGATTTCCTTTCATATTCTGGATCTTCGAACCCTCCTCCCGCTGGATTATGAAGCCATCCGGCTAGTCGTTGAGACTACGGGTAAAGTGATCATTTTGCATGAGGATACGCTTACGGGCGGTATCGGCGGAGAAATCAGCGCGTGGATAGGAGAACATTGTTTCGAACTGCTCGATGCCCCGGTGTTAAGATGTGCGTCTTTGGATACTGCGATCCCGTTTAATATCGATTTGGAAAAAAACTTTCTTGCTAATGCACGTTTGTGGCAGACTGTTCAACAATTACTCGCTTATTAAGCCCAAAACTTCAATGACTGTCATTAGCCTTAAAAACCCGAAGGAAATTTCCACCCATTATCTTCTTGATGTCTTTTTCGCTGTATCCTCTTTTCAATAACCCTTCTGTGATTTTAGGATAATCTTCAACACCATCAAGGCCTTTCGGTGAAGAATCGATGCCATCAAAATCGGATCCTAATCCGACATAGTCCACGCCAACGAGTTTTACGATATAATCGATATGATCCAGCAGCAGTGAAAGAGGAGGTCGCATATTTTCATATTCATCCTTATATTTTACGGAGAAAAAATCCCGGATCTGGTATTCCGTTTGCTGCAAGGCTGCCATTGAATCACGTTCCACATGATGCAGTTTTAAAAACGCTTCCATTTTTTTCAAAAAGGTTGAGTCTAAAAAACCTGAAAAGAAATTTACCTGGATCACTCCTCCGTTTTTTGCTATGGCCCTGATCTGATCATCTTTCAGATTACGAAATACCGGGCAAAGCGTATACACTGAACTATGCGAAGCTATTATGGGTTTCGTAGTAGTAGAAATTACATCCCAAAAAGTTTTTTCTCCTACATGTGAAACATCCACCAACATTCCAAGATGATTCATTCTTTTTACTACTTCTTTGCCAAAAGAATTCAAACCATAAGGAGTTACTATAAATGTGTGCTGGGTTTCATCCATAGCGGATGTGGACCAGGATGTACTATTGTTCCAGGACAGGGTCATGTAACGAACACCCCGTCTGTAAAAACTGTCCAGATACTCCAGGTTATCTTCAATCATATGACCGCCCTCAACACCTGACATACATGCAATCTTATGATCTTTAACAGCTGCCATGAGCTGTTTATAAGAATAAACTATTTGCATGCTGCGGGGATTTCTGCCTGCAATGGCATAAAGAGAATCCAATTCCCTATTAGCATAAGCAAATGCGGACCCTTTCCCATATCGACCATCACAAAAAATGGAAAACACCTGCACTTTTATTCCACCTTCCTGCATTCGCGTCAGATCGGTCTGTGTAATGCCTTTCAGATTTGTGTCAAATACTAAATGACGGTCGACAACCTTGCTCAAAATATCATTGTGAGTATCTACCAGGATTCCGTCGAAATGAATTTTCTCATATGACTGGGCCTTGGAAATGGTTTGCATTAATAGCAGCAAATAAATCAGGTAATACCGCATAATTTTGAACATTAAATAAATCTCCCTAAATGTAAAACATTCAAAGCAATGGATCTGGAGACGATCAGAAAATATTGTATTGAAAAAAAATCTACAACCGAATCTTTCCCATTTGGTGAATCCACTTTGGTATTTAAAGTATGCGGGAAAATATTTTTATTGATGAGTCTCGACAGTGTTCCTCTGCAGTTTAATGTAAAATGCAACCCGGAAAAAGCGGAAGAATTCAGGGAAATTTATAGCTCGGTAATTCCTGCATTTCATATGAACAAGAAACATTGGAATACGATTATCCTGGATGGCCAGGTAGGTGCAAAACTTATTCGGGAAATGATTGACGATTCTTATGCGCTCGTTGTAAAATCTCTGCCAATCAAAGAAAGAAAAAAACTCAAATTCTAAAGATAATATCGGTTACGTTCAATTTCTTCCTTCACCGAATCCGGAACCAGGAAACGAATGGATTTACCTTCCTTCAGAATATTACGGATATGGGTAGCCGAAATCTGTAAAAGGGGTGCTTCTAAAATATGGGCCCTCGCCTGCTTATATTCCGGGATAACCTCGAATCCCGCACGTATATAAATATAAAATTCTGTGTTTTTCAACAACTGCTCGTAGTTCTTCCAACGTGGAAGGTTTTGATAGCTATCGCTTCCCATAATGATGGAAAAATTGTGTTGCGGATATTTTTCGTGAATATATGTCAGCGTGTCGATGGTATAGGACGGTTTAGGCAATTTGAACTCGATGTCGGTAACCCTTAAATGATTTTCCCCATCTATTGCAATTTTAATCAGGAAAAGACGGTGATATTCGTTGAGAAGTCCGGCAGATGGTTTTAAAGGATTTTGTGGTGAAACTACAAACCATACCTGATCAAGTTCAGTGGATTGTACAACGTGGTTAGCGATGATCAGATGGCCGTGATGAACTGGATTAAATGAACCAAAATACAACCCAATTTTCATATAATATATTGTAAATCAGATGATTATACGGGTATGGGATCAACAAATATATTATCGGCTTCATCCAGGCGAAGGCTGAGCTGGTAGCCCGCGACTGCAATAGAAATCGGGTCTCCAAGAGGCGCTATTTTTTCAACTTTGATGATTTCTCCAGGCACGCAGCCCATCTCCATAAGCTTCAAAAAAACATCGTTCTTTTCGAAGGAGTGAATTCTTGCAAGTGCGCCAGTTCTTAATTCAGAAAGTCGTTTCATTGTAGGAACAAAAGTAGTTTTGTTGAGTCAATAGCTTTTACGATTTTCGGAAATGAAATGATTAAAGATAAGTCCACTGTTCATTTACATTTTCTCTCAAATTTCACTCTTAATGAAAGAGGAAAACTAAAGGCATTTATAAGTTCGGGATTTAAAAAGGAAGGGATAAAGATAGAATCAATAGACATTGTTTTTTGCGATGATAATTATCTGCTCAAACTTAACCAGCAGTTTTTAAACCACGATTTTTATACAGATATTCTTAGTTTTCGACTTTCCTCTCTCCATAAACCACTAAAAGGTGAGATATATATAAGTGTGGACAGGGTCAGGGACAATGCCAAAAACCTGAGTTCTTCCTTTAAAATGGAGCTCCATCGGGTACTATTTCATGGAATACTCCATTTCTGTGGCTATAAGGATAAATCACCCAAAGACCTTCAGAAAATGCGACTGATGGAGGATAAATGGCTTAAGCTTTACTGGTTGCGACTCCGGGTTTAAAAACGCGATTTTACCAGTGTGTTTGTTCCACGTGGAACAACCATTCGTTCCTTAGAAATGAGCTCATGGGTGAATCAATGCTTTGGGCTCACACTTGCCGTACGGCAGTTTGCCAAGTATCAAGGGCCGCTTTTATTTACTTAAGTCTGGGTTAAGATTCGATTGTATAAGGCTGATACAGCGCAGTTAAAAACAAAACTTGAAATTAATCCGATGTTTCACGTGGAACATCTGGCGTTTGGTCGGCACCCACCCCCGACAATATCATTTACTTTCAGGGGTAAGCTCATAAAGAGTAATTTTGCGGCATGTTTTCAACATATGATGTCATAGTGGTTGGGGCCGGACATGCCGGCTGCGAGGCTGCAGCTGCTGCGGCGAATATGGGATCTAGGGTGCTTGTTAATCACTATGAATTTACAGACGATTGCTCAGATGAGCTGTAATCCGGCTATGGGGGGAGTAGCAAAAGGTCAAATTGTTCGGGAAATTGATGCGATGGGAGGTTATTCGGGCATTGTAACGGATAAAAGCATGATTCAGTTCCGAATGCTAAATAAATCAAAGGGGCCTGCTATGTGGAGTCCCCGCGCTCAAAATGATCGAATGCTTTTTGCTTCCACCTGGCGGGAAATGCTTGAAAAGACCCCTAATGTTGATTTTTACCAGGATATGGTCAATGGGCTGATAGTTGAAAAGGGGGCTGTTAAGGGAGTGATTACGGGCATGGGAAATCATATATATTCTAAATCTGTGGTTTTAACGAATGGGACATTCCTGAATGGAATCATACATATTGGTGAAAAACAATTCGGAGGTGGCCGGATGGCGGAAAAAGCGGCAACAGGTATAACCGAACAACTAATTCAACACGGATTTGAATCCAGCAGGCTAAAGACAGGAACACCGCCCAGAATTGATGGAAGAAGTCTGGATTACACAAAAATGGAGGAACAAAAGGGCGACGAAATCCCGGTGGGCTTTTCTTATTTGAACATCCCCCTTCCGAAAACCCAAAAAAGTTGCTGGATAACATATACGAACATAACTGTTCATGATATTCTAAAAACTGGTTTTGACAGAAGTCCGATGTTCGCCGGAAGGATAGATGGGATAGGTCCCCGTTATTGCCCGAGTATTGAAGATAAACTTAATCGTTTTGCTGACAAAGAAAGACACCAGCTCTTTATAGAACCTGAGGGGTGGAATACGGTGGAAATTTATGTAAATGGTTTTAGTACTTCTTTGCCCGAGGAAGTTCAATACGAAGCCCTTCGTAATATACCTGGTTTTGCGAATTTCAAGGCATTCCGTCCTGGCTATGCCATCGAATACGACTATTTTCCTCCAACCCAGCTTAACCACAGTCTTGAATCCAAACTGCTAAGTAATCTTTTCATGGCTGGTCAGATAAATGGAACCACAGGCTATGAAGAAGCTGCATGTCAGGGGCTGATGGCGGGTATAAATGCTCATCAGAAAATCAATTTTCTTGAGCCGGTAATCCTCAGCCGAAGTGAAGCGTATATTGGTGTGCTAATAGATGATTTAATCAGCAAAGGGACGGAAGAACCATATAGAATGTTCACTTCGCGTGCGGAATTCCGTACTTTATTAAGACAGGACAATGCCGACACGAGGCTGACTGAAAGAAGTTTTTCTCTTGGATTGGCATCAAAAGCCCGATTAGATACTGTAAATATCAAAAAAGTTGATATTGAACAGATTACCAGAATCCTGCAAAACTATTCTGTTGACCCCGCTGAAACGGAAGAGTTACTGAGCAATAAAAAATTATCGCCGCTTCTTCAAAAACAAAAAGCTTCCTCCCTTCTTTTAAGGCCATCCCTGAGCATTACCGATTTAAGGGATGGAATTCCTTCTCTCAACGAAAAACTACAGGCATTCGGTCCTTATGACCTCGAGCAGGCAGAAATTCAGATAAAGTATGACGCCTATATCAAAAAAGAAAAAGAGCTGGTAGGCAGGATTGCACAACTTGAACAGCTTTCTATCCCGGAAACATTTGATTACGACCGGCTCTCAGCTCTTTCCATGGAAGCACTTATTAAATTCAAAAAAATAAAGCCCCGCACGCTTGGACAGGCCAGCAGAATCAGCGGTGTAAATCCTACTGATATTCAGATTCTGATGGTTTATATGGGTCGTTGAAAATTATGAGTTATGAATGATGGGCGATGAATTTATTTCTGACCCACATTTTTCAACAATAACCCATATCCCATAACCCATAACTAAAGATTGTAGCGCCTGCTGATTTCTAACATCCTCTCAATGGGCTTCCTGCTTTTTTCCAATAAGTCTGCGGACATATGAATTTCAGGCGTTTCATATTCCATACACAGGTAAAGCTTTTCAATCGTATTTAACTTCATGTACGGACAATCATTGCAGGCACAATTTGTTTCAGGAGGTGCCGGAATAAAAATTTTTTCCGGAGATGAAATTTTCATCTGGTGAAGTATGCCGGATTCTGTTCCTACAATGAACTCTTTTGCAGTACTGCTTTTCGTATAATTCAGCAGTGCCGTTGTGGAACCAATAAAATCCGCCATTCTCAAAACCGGTTCCTCACATTCAGGGTGTGCAATAAATTTTGCTGAAGGATGACGCGTTCTCAATTCAGTTATTTTTTTTACACTGAATATTTCATGAACGATACAGGCGCCATTCCATAACAACATATCGCGACCCGTTTTCTTTTTCAGATAAGCACCCAGGTTTTTATCAGGAGCAAAAATTATTTTTTGTTCTACTGGCAGACTTTCAATAATTTTTTCTGCGTTCGAAGAAGTGCAGATAATATCACTCAGTGCTTTAATTTCAGCTGTACAATTGATATAGGAAATCACCAGGTGATCAGGATGGCTTTCCCTGAAAGTCCTGAATGCTTCAGTGGGTGCAGAATCTGCAAGGGAACATCCCGCATTCAAATCGGGCAGTAATACCTTTTTATTTGGATTCAATATTTTGGCTGTCTCGGCCATAAAATGAACTCCGGCAAATACAATTATCTCAGCCTTCGTGCGCTCCGCTTCCTGAGCAAGACCAAGGCTGTCTCCTATAAAATCAGCTACGTCCTGAATATCGGCATCCTGATAGTAGTGAGCGAGCAAAACGGCGTTCTTCTTCTCTTTCAGTTTTTCGATGGCATCAAAAAGGTTCACCGAGGGATCTATAGCAACATCCAGAAACCCGTTTTTATTCACTTCCAATTTTGCCTGTTCAATGTTAATAACTGTCATAGTATATAATAATACATTATATATTTAAATAGATCTATTATTATTATAAGGCGGTTTATGTGGAAAAGCATGCATAAAAATGATTCTTTTTCTAATATTTATTATTGTGCACAGGTATAAACAACATCTCCACATACTCCAATCCACACTGTTACTGGGTTGTCACACTATTCACATTACATCAAAGTAAAATCTATCTGGACAAGTACTTAATAACAGGTTTCATATTAGAAACCGAACAAATGGCCATTTGTTCACGGTAAAGTTTAACAGAATCTATAATGATCATTCTATACTCAATCCTTTCACACAAAACCAGGATGGATAAGGGTGGTTTTCCACCGGGAAAACCACTTATACCCCAGGGGTTGTGCAGCAACGTTCCACCGATCCCCAGTTGTTTCACGGTATTTCTCAAGCTTTTTAACCCGAAGCTTTATAGTGACAAAGAAATCCCATTTCAATGAGCACCGGTGCGTGTTTGCGTGTTTTCCACAATTTGTTCATAACCATTTTTCAGCTATTTTTGCAATCCTTTCAAAAAACGGACTGTACATATATGTCTATTATTCAGAAAATAAGAGATAAGGCGGCATGGTTAGTATTCGGTCTTATCGCAGTGAGCCTGATTGGATTTCTACTTATGGACGCTTCGGTAGGTAACAGGCGTTTGGCGGGATCAACTTCAGGTACCATAGGTTCCGTAAATGGAGATAAACTTGATTTTGCTGATTTCGAGAAACAGGTTTCTGAAAACGAGGATCGGTATAAGAGTCAGGGTTATCCGGTGAACGATATGCTGACTCAGAATATCCGGGAAGAAGTCTGGAAGGAGTTTGAAGACAATGCCATCCTTGCCACCGAATACCAGAAACTGGGAATAGAGGTAACTGACAAAGAATTGAATGATATGCTCGTTGGCCCGAATGCCCTTCAGGAAATAAAAAGAGCTTTTACGGATCCAAATACGGGGATATTTGATTCACAGCAGGCAGCAGCTAAGATCAATCAACTCAGGACTATCTACAGATCAAACCGCAAGTCTGATCAAAACTATGCGCTGGCCCAGAATTTCTTTGAACAGGCTGTTCCACAATTCATCAAAGCCAGGCTAAGAGAAAAATACATTTCTCTTGTTGGGCTTAGCACTTATGTTCCAAAATGGATGATTGAGAAAACCAATGCGGATAATAGCCAGATCGCATCTATTAATTATGTAAAAGTTCCTTACCAGACGATTGCTGACAGTACAATCAAAATATCGGACGCCGAAGTTCAAGCCTACCTTGACAATCATAAAGCTCAATTTCAGCAGGAGGAATCGCGAGCCATTAATTATGTAAGTTTCAGCGCCGCCCCGACTTCCGGAGATAGTGCGTCTATTTTCCAGCAGGTTCAGACTTTGAAGCCAGAGTTTAGTTCGACTTCGGACGTCGAGTCGTTTATGGCCAGAAACGGAACAGAGACAAATTATACAGACTCATATGTTGCAAAATCCAAGTTAACGGGTCCCCGGAAAGATTCGATTATAACGTCTTTAAAGGATGCGGTAATCGGGCCATATTTAGATGGAAATAATTTTGTACTCACCAGAATAATGGATATCAAAACACTTCCTGATTCCGTTCATGCCCGTCATATCCTTGTTGGTCTGGTTGACCCTAAAACAAATCAGCCGAAAATGGAGGATAGTACAGGGAAATTTAAAATCGACAGTCTAAAATCGCTTATTGATAAAGGACAACCTTTTGACAGTGTGGCTTTTCATAATTCCGACGATGAGTCAAGCCGCATCAAGGGTGGGGATCTGGGTTATTTTGGTCAGGGTCAGATGGTGAAAGAATTTAATGACTATAGTTTTAGTGGGAAAAAGGGAGAGATGAAAATTGTAAAGACACAGTTTGGTTATCACTTAATAGAAATCCTGGACCAAAAGAATTTCGAACCAGCATATAAAATTGCTAATTTCTCCCGGCGGATTGAACCAAGCCAGGAAACAGATCAGAATGCTTCGGGGCTTGCCAGCCAGTTTGCCGGCGAAAACAGGAATAAGGAGTCTTATGATGCGGCAGTTAAGAAGGAAAACCTGCGAACTTCCAATGCACAGGATATTAAACCCGCAGATTTTAATATTCAGGCCGTTGGTTCAAGCAGATCCCTGGTTCGCTGGATTTATAGCGCGAAATTGGGAGAAGTGTCTGAATCTTTCCCTATTGGAGACAAGTATGTTGTTGCTATAGTTACCGAGATAAATCAAAAAGGCACTATAAGTTTGTCAAAAGCACGGCCAATGATAGAGCCGATTTTGAGAAACCAGAAAAAAGCTGAAATCATATCTGCGAAAATCGGAACTGCCGCTACTTTGGAATCGGTTGCGTCGGCAATGGCACAACCGGTAAGCCATGTTGACAGTATTCAGTTTTCATCACCTTATATTCCTAATGTAGGGCCCGAACCAAAAGTTGTCGGGTATTCATTTGACAAGCAATTGGCAGGAAAGGCAGTTTCGTTACCGGTAGGTGGAAACGAAGGAGTATTTGTGTTGAAAGTTGAAAATGTAAGTGCTAAAGCAAACTATAATGTGGATATAGAGCAAGCCAGGCGTTCTATGTTGCAATCACAGGAATCGCTCATTCAGCGTGCAGGGACGGATGCGCTAAAGAAAAAAGCTAAAATTGAAGACGACCGCGGTAAGTTTCTCTGACCCATTTTTAAATTATTATCATAAAAGCGGGGAGACCCGCTTTTATGATTTACGGTAGATGGCACATAGTTTATGGAGATAATAAGTTTGACCCATATTTCGATCCACTATCTACCATTCACCATAAACCACTTACCCATGTATAATTCTTATCTTTGCATGGTAAGACAATGGAAGAAGAAATAATAAATAAGGTAAGTCAAAGCGCACTGTTAACACTGGATCCGGAGCAGTTCTTTCCAAAAGAGAAAATAAGCATCTTTGATTTGAGACCGTTTCTTTTTATGGACCTGATTTTAAAAGAAAAGGATTTCAGAGCCGCATTAACTACAACCGATTGGACTATTTATAAAGATGAAATAGTAGGTGTTTATTGTTCTGCAGATGTGGTGATCCCGGTATGGGCCTATATGCTTGTTACAAGTTATTTGCAGCCTCATGCAAAGGAGGTGATCATGGGAGATGAAGCAGCGGTACTGCGTCAGGTAGTTACCAGTCGTATCCACGCGCTAAATCCGGAAGACTACAGAGATAAGCGGATAGTTGTGAAAGGCTGTGGTGACAGACCGATGGGTGAGTTCGCATATCTGGAGATTACAAAAATGCTGCGGCCGATAGTCAAATCAATTATGTATGGTGAGCCCTGCAGCACGGTTCCGGTTTACAAAGCCGAAGGCTCAAAGCCCAAAGCCTAAAGCAGTGTGTTTTTCAAAATCAGCGTGGCAACGGAAAAATAAATAACCAATCCTGTCACATCTACTAATGTGGCTACAAATGGTGCAGAAGATGCCGCAGGGTCAGCGCCTAATTTCTTGAGAATGATTGGTAACATGGAACCGGAGAATGTGCCCCATAAAACAACACCAAGCAGGGAAAATCCTACAGTAAGAGCGACAAGAAACCAATGTTCTCCATAATTGTAGAAGTGGAAATGTTGCCATAAGAATATACGCATAAATCCCACGAGACCGAGGATTGTGCCCAACACTAATCCCGAAAAAACTTCTTTACGCATTACATACCACCAGCTGCTGAATTTAATTTCGCCCAGGGCCATGGCACGAATGATAATAGAAGAAGCCTGCGAGCCGGAATTTCCACCGCTGGAAATAATCAATGGAATGAAAAGAGCGAGCACAACAGCCTTGCTTATTTCGCCTTCGAAAAACCCCATGGCGGTCGCAGTAAGCATTTCTCCGAGAAAAAGGATTACGAGCCATCCGGCACGCTTTTTCACCAGGTGACCAAAAGTGATAGTTGTATACGGTTCTTCCAAAGCTTCTGACCCCCCGATTTTTTGAATCTCTGCCGTATTTTCCTTTTCAGCCAATCTCAATACGTCATCCGACGTAACGATACCGAGCAATACACCGGATTCATTTATTACCGGAAGAGCGAACCGGCTGTTATTTTTAAATATCCTGATCGTTTCTGTTTGAGCATCGTTAACGGAAAGTGCGATATACTGCCGATCCATCAGTTTTTCGACAGGCGTGGTGGGATCCACAATCAAAAATTCTTTGATATTGATATCATCTATAAGTATGCCTTTATCGTCAACGACAAACAGAAAATTCAGGGTTTCGGCTGCTCTTCCCTGTTTGCGTATAATGTCCAATACCTGCTGAACAGTATCTTCAGATTTGATGGCCAGATAATCGGGAGTCATCAAACGTCCTACGGATCCTTCCGGATAACCAAGGAGTTTAAGTGTTTCAGCCCTTGTTTCAGGAGCCAGAATTTTCAGAAGTTCTTTAACGGCGTTACCTGGCAGCAATCCCAGAAAAGCTGTTCTGTCATCGGGCTGAAGTGCATTGAGTAATTCGGCGGCCTTTTCATCAGGCAGGGATTTTATTATTATTTCCTGCTTTTTCTTTCGCAGGAATTTAAAGACGCGCGCCGCATGAAGAATGTCAATATGCTGGAAAAGTTTACCAGCCCAGTTTGTGTACTTGTTTGTAAACTCGATTATATCCCTGGAAGAGAGTTTATTCAATTTTACAAAATCTGTAATGCGGTTATTCTGCAACAGATTTTTAATATCCTTTAAATTCGGCATAGCTTTCATTGATTTTCCAAAGTTCTGAAATTCGGAATATAAATCCCCGCGTCTGCTATATTTCAAAAACCTCCCCTCTGCTCTGATTCGAATGACTGCCTACGGCAGCATGTGTACCTGAACCAAAAAATTTGTACCGGTATCGTTTTTTATTATTTGATATTTCTGTTATAATTGATTTCCAGGAGCGCTGTGAACCTTCACAATAGATAATTTGTTGAGCGTCCAATTTGCTATCCGAAGTCTGTATACTTAATTTGGTCAGTCTGCGGTTCCAAAATTCTTTATCTTTTGAATCTCCATCAACAAATACCTTTTGCAGGGTGTCAGATTTTCCTGTTGATTTTTTAACAAGGAACCTCAGATTATTCAACGCTTTGTGCATTCGAACTCCCAGGTCTAACAGGAACATTTGTGTGGGAGATGTGCTGCCCTTGAAATGTTTTTTCATGAACAGATCCATTGCCTCATGAAAAATTTTTACATGATTAAAGTCCTTTTTTGTGCTTTCGCCTTTGAAATGAATGATGGCTGTCTTTGATAGAAAAAAATTCTGGAATCCAGCTTGTCTGATCCGAAAGCTAAGATCAATATCTTCTGCATACATAAAAAACTGTTCATCAAATCCGCCGGTGATATCAAGCACTTTTTTCCTGATCATCATAAATGCTCCTGATAAAACATCTACCGCATGTGAGATGCTTTCGTCTAAATGCCCCATGTAGTATGCGGAAATAATTTTTGAATTCGGAAACAAATGTATCAATCCGCTCATTTTAAAAAAAGAAGCCCGGGGTGTTGGAAACCCTCTTTTGGATTCTTTCAAATATTTACCGGCTCCATCGATCATACGTATCCCCAGTGCACCTGCATCCTGCATTGATTTAAAAAAAGTTAGACATATTTCCAGGCTGTCCTCTGCCAGAATGGTATCCGGATTTAAAAACAAGATATAATCGCCGGAACATCGGGAGAGGGCCTGATTATTCGCTTTTGAAAAACCTGTATTTTGATGATTGAGGATAAAATGAAAGTTTGGAAAAAGAGGGATCAGAAAATCGGCGCTTCCATCGGAAGAAGCGTTATCAACAATATAAACTTCAGTCTGGCCATTGGTTAATGAACTTCCCTCAATTGCTTTTTTTAATGAAGAAAGACACTGTTCCAGAAAAAATTTTACATTGAAATTGACAATAACAACAGAGAGAATCATCCGGACTACATTGATACGAAGTACGATTTTTTCAGGTATCCGGCAAAATGTAAGTCGGGGTCATTAAATGGGCTGCTGATGCTTTGTTATATTTGCAACATGTTAAAAACCACCTTGATCAAAGCAGCCGAACGAGCGGGAGGAATCCTTAAGCAGTATTATGGCAGTAATTTTCAGGTTTCAAACAAGGAAGGAGTAAATAATCTCGTTACTGAAGCAGATCATGCTGCAGAAAAGGCGATTATGGAAATTATAAGGGGGGATTTTCCCGATCATTATATCCTGAGTGAAGAATCCGGTGATATGCCAACAGATTCCACCTATAAATGGATCATAGATCCTTTGGATGGTACAGTTAATTTTGCACATGGACTTCCGATTTGTTGCGTTTCCATTGGACTGGAAGAAGAGGGTGAGATGCTAATGGGAGCGGTCTATAATCCCTTTTTTGATGAGTTTTATTTTGCACAAAAGGGCTATGGGGCTACTTTGAATAATCAGCTGATCCACGTTTCTGACGAAACCAGTGTTGAGAAAGCCTGTCTGGTAACGGGGTTTCCATATACCTATCTCGAAGAGCCGAATGGTCCGCTGGAGGTTTTTTCCAGGTTGATCAGGAAGGGAGTTCCTGTGAGACGACTTGGATCAGCCGCTATGGATCTTTGCTGGGTTGCTGCCGGAAGATTTGAAGGCTTTTATGAGCACAAACTAAATGCGTGGGATAGTGCAGCCGGCTTTCTAATTGTAAAGGAAGCGGGTGGAAAAGTAACGGATTTTAGTGGGGCGGTGTATTCTCCTTACCAACCCCAGATTGTAGCTACTAATGGAAAAATCCATGCGGAATTGTTACAATGGATATCGAACAGTCTGCCGAAATAAACCTTATCAATGAATAAATAAATCTGATGGAACCCCGTACAGAAATATCTTCCTTAGGTGAATTCGGACTGATAGATCATCTTACCAGAAATATTGAAATTAAAAATGCATCTACTGTTCTTGGCGTGGGTGACGACGCGGCTGTCATTGATCATTTTGGAAAACAAACGGTTTTTTCCACAGACCTGCTGATCGAAAATATACATTTTGACCTTATTTATACGCCCCTTATGCATCTGGGGTATAAGGCGGTAATAGCCAATCTGAGCGACATATATGCGATGAACGCGACACCCACACAGATTCTGATTTCACTTGGCTTCAGCAATCGTTTTAGCCTTGAGGCGCTGGATGAGTTTTACGAGGGGGTGTATGCAGCCTGTGATAAATATGATGTTGACCTCGTTGGAGGAGATACTTCTTCTTCTCAAAAAGGATTTATAATTTCGGTTACTGCTATTGGAGAAGTAGCTCCGTATAAATTTGTACAACGCTCCACCGCAAAAAAAGGAGACCTGTTATGCTGCAGTGGTGATCTTGGAGCTGCATATCTGGGGCTGGTCTTCCTTGAAAGGGAAAAAAAGATATTTCTTGAAAATCCGAATGTACGTCCTGATCTGGAGGGAGAAAAATATGTAATTGGCCGCATGCTCAAACCCGAAGCCTCTAAAAAGACTATTGAATTTTTTGAAGAACAAAAAATCATACCTACCGCAATGATGGATATCAGTGACGGACTGAGTTCTGAAATCCTGCACATATGTAAGCAAAGTGAGCTTGGTTGCGTGATATACGAAGAAAAGATTCCGATCGCGGAAGCAACCCGTAATGCTGCGTTTAAATTTGAACTGGACCCAACTGCCTGTGCATTAAGCGGAGGAGAGGACTATGAACTTCTTTTCACAGTGAAGCAGGAAGATTTTGAAAAACTGGTGTTAAATGAAAACATTAGCGTTATTGGATATATGACCGGTCCTGAAGATGGGGAAAAGATTCTTACTAAAGGAGGAAATAAATTTGACATTACAGCCCAGGGCTGGAACGCATTTACTAAATGAGCATGTTGAGAATGATCCGGGAAATGAAAACTAATGTATGGATTTTTGCAACAATTTGCCTGGGGGCATCATGTACCTCTACGAGCAATTTGTACAATCCACAAAAAAAATATTCGCCTGCAGTCATCCAGGCGGACTATACACTATTTCGGCGTATTCTTGAAACAACCCATCCAAGTATATATTGGTATACGACGAAAGACAGCATGGATTATTATTTTGAAAAAGTAGGCAAGTCACTGAAAGATTCCATGACAGAGATTCAATTTCGTGATAAACTGGCCTATGTAATTTCAAAACTTGACTGTGGCCATACAACTATGAAAAGTTCAAAATCATTTAGCAGATATGTGGATACCGCTTCTTCCAAAGCATTTCCATTCGCCATGAAGTTCTGGTCAGACACTATGGTGATCACTGCTAACCTGCGAAGAAACGACCCAATATTGCAAAGAGGCACCATCGTTCAGTCTATCAATGGGTATGATGCACATGCTCTGACCGATACTCTTTTCAACTATATTACGACAGATGGTTATAGTATGAATGGAAAATACCAGAGCCTCAGTACCGGATTCTCATTTGCTAACCTGTATAAGAATGTGCTGGGACTCACAGATTCTTTCAATATAAAATATATCGACAGTACTGGTAATGAAAGCCAGGCATGGGTCCAGCCTTATGACTTTAAAGCAGATACCATGAATAAAAGTTCACTGAACCATGGTCCCCCGAGCAAGGGAAAAGGCCCGAAGAAAAAAAAAGAAACCCCTTTCTTTTTTTATTCATCTGCAAACCTGCAGCTGGACACGGTTATGAAAACCGGGTTCATGACAGTTGCTACATTCGACCGGTCGAATCACCTGAGGAAATTTTTCAAACATTCATTTAAGGTCATCCATAAAGAGCAAATAAAAGACCTCATTATTGATGTTCGATCCAATGGCGGCGGGGATGCCGGATTATCTACTTTGCTTACTAAATATATAATTGATCATAAATTCAAATTGGCAGACTCTTTATATACTGTCAAGCCTCCTTCGGAATACAAAAAATATATGGAGAAAAGTTTTTTATATGGCATACTGATTTCCCTGGTAACCAAAAAGGAAAGCGATGGCAAATATCATTTCAGGTATTTTGAGAAGCATTATAATTCACCCAAGAAAAAATATCATTACGACGGGCAGGTTTTCATACTGATCGGGGGAAATTCATTTTCGGCCACAACATTATTTGCCGGCGATCTGAAAGGACAGAAAAATGTAACCCTTGTTGGAGAAGAAACGGGTGGAGGCTTCTATGGGAACACTGCCTGGATTATTCCGGATGTCACATTACCGAATACGGGTCTTCGTTTCCGCCTGCCACGTTTCAGAATGGTAATCAATAAAGATCGGGTCAAAAACGGAAGAGGGATCTTGCCGGATGTATGGGCTCGACCTTCTGCGGAAGCTATTCGCGATGGCGTTGATTTTAAAGCAATGAAAGTGAGAGAGCTTATTGAACAGCAGGACGCATTGATTAATCATGATCCTGAAAACAAGTAATTCTGGGATGAAAACAGTTTTGATTTTTTGCCTGATATTTTATTCATTGGCTTCCAAAAGCCAGGATTCGCTTCAACAGGCAAGACTCAAATCACTACAGGGCAAGATTGCAAGTTTTTCCACATTCGCAAAAAAGGATTCACTTTTTTTGATTTGCTTCTGGTCAGCCTCCTCTGAAGAAAGTATTGCAGAGTTGAATTCAATTAATTCAAACCTTGAAGGATGGCAGAAGTTAAAGCCTTTTCGATTCCTCGCTGTTTCTGTAGACGAAGGGAAGGCTGCCAACAGGATGAGACCTACCTATAATATGAATGGATGGACTTTTGAAGTATATGCAGATATATACGGAGATCTGCGCAGGGCATTACATTCAGATAATTTTCCACAGAGTATGATAGTTTATAAAAACGATGTTATTTATGAGCAGTCCGGCTGGACCGGTGGAACTGAAAATTATTTAATCCAAAGGTTACTTTCAATGAAAAACTGAGGCAACCAGTTCCAATGTTTTTTTGTTGATGATATTAAAATCGGCATATTGCCCGACCTGTATTTTACCCAGAAAGGGATCCTTCAATAAACCTGCAGGATAAGTAGAACACATTTTTAAGGATTCTTCCACAGGTATGCCTGCATTGAGAACTGCGTTTTTAAAGGTGGAAATCATGGTCATGCAGGATCCTGACAAAGTACCATCGGGTAAGGTGTAGCGGTCGCCTTGAAATACATGGTGGTAATAACCCTCCTGTATAGAAGTAACCGCATCAGTAATAAAAAATAACCGCTCCCCCATTATTTTTTTGCTGATACGTACTGAGGTAAAATCAACGTGAACCCCGTCGCATATAATACTGGCCATTACATTGGGGTCATCATAAATAGCACCTACCATTCCCGGCTCCCTTCCCTGCAATGGAGACATGGCATTGAAGAGATGAGTGGCAGCGGGTATTCCCATTTCGAATGCATGGCGCGCCTGGGAATATGATGCATTGGTATGTCCGGCTGAGACAAGGATGCCATTATCCATCAATAAGGTTATGACATCATCATCGCATTGTTCTGGTGCCAGCGTAATCATTTTGACAACACCCTTTCCTCTTTCAAGCAAAAGTTGCACTTCATTCAGGGTGGGTTTTTTAATGAATGATTCGATATGTGCTCCTTTTTTTATTTTGTTGATCCATGGGCCTTCCAAATGAAGTCCCAGCAAACCTTTTTTTCCTGAGGCTATGTATGAGCCCACAGTGTCTATTCCCTTTAAGAAATTCTCTATGGAATTGGTCGCCATCGTAATCATGAAGTGCGAACAGCCCCCTGAAACACAGTATGCGTGGGTAGCTTCCAGTGATTCCACATCCAGGGAATTGGAAAATAGTCTTCCATTACCACCGTACAATTGAAGGTCAATAAAAGCAGGTGCTATCATACAACCAGGGAAAGCCAGAATCTCAGTTTCTGATGAAAATAATTCCCTCGGAAGGATACTGGTTATGACATTGTCATTAGTTAATATAATGTGGTTTCCCAATATCTCGTTTCCCGTATATAATTCGTCAGCCTGGTAAGCCTTCCTCATAATTTATGGTTGAATGAAAAACTCGTCTGCGTCCCGCCAAAAAGGAAATTTTAATCTGACTTGTTCCAGTTTATCACGGTCCAGTGTATACGAAAATATATCTTCTTCTTCTGCCAATATTTTTATTGGCTCACCCAATGGTCCAACAATCATGGACTCGCCGGTATACTGCAGGCCTTTTCCATCAGTACCTGTTCGGTTTACACCGATCACATAACATTGATTTTCGATAGCCCTTGCCTGAAGAAGGATTTTCCAGGCATGACTTCTTACAGAAGGCCAGTTAGCCACTACGATCAACAGGTCATATTCAGGTTCTGAGATGGAAATTCCAGACCTGGATTGACGAGACCAAACGGGGAAACGAAGGTCGTAGCAAATTATCAGGTTGACTTTCCATCCATTAACTGAAGCGATAAAGCGTTTTTTTCCGGAGCTAAAATGCTGATCTTCTTTTCCGTATGCAAATAAATGTCGTTTATCATAAAATCCCGATTCACCATTCGGCAACATCCAGATCAATCTGTTGTAGTAGGATGTCTTTCCATCTTTGTCTTCTTTCGCTATGATGCTTCCCGTAATAATTGCCCCTTTTTCAGCGGCAGTGTTTCGCATCCATTCAATAGTGGGGCCTTCTATGTTTTCCGCAAGGGATTCCTTGTTCATACTAAAACCTGTACTGAACATTTCGGGTAGTATGATGAGTTCCGTTTGTTCAGGCAACCCTGCAATTTTTTTTTGGAACATATCCAGATTTGCTTTTTTATCCTCCCAGTGAAGGGGTGATTGTATTATTGAAATCCGGAGTTTTGACATATAAAATGGTTAATCTGACGTCGTTCCGGCAACATTTTCCTCCGGATAAGACCATGTTTGGATGAGGGCAGGTTCGAAACCTTTTTTTAAAAAGAATTGCTGCCATTTACTTTTCCTGACAAAAATATTCTTTTCAGACCGGAGAGATGCCCATTTTTTAGCTGCCTGACGTTGAAAACCGGACTCATACTCGGCCTTATCCAATGCATTCAGGGCTTTATTAATACAAAATTCAGAAATTCCCCTTTGCCTGAGTTCATATCGAATCTTTTGTGTGCCCCAACCCTTGATACGGGATTTACCTGATGCAAATTGATTGGCGAATCTTTCTTCATTTAGATATCCTTCTTCAATTAAACGGGAAATAAGCTCTTCCACCTCTTTTTTAGGTAGTCCGAGGGAATAGAGCTTTTGTTTGACATCCGAATGACTGCGCTCCTGGTATCCGCAAAAATGTTTCAATTTGCTCAACGCTTTTTCGGATGAAATTCTGCCCTGGAAATATGATGGACCGGAGGCTGTCATGGTACCAAAATTAAAAAAATACACAAGTTATTCTAAGGAAATTCACCCTTCTATATTCGACTCGGGCTCTAAGAAAAAAATCAGTAGTTTCGTCCCAAAGACCCGATTCATGAAGTTTATTGTTTCGTCCTCGGCTTTACTCAAACACTTGCAGCAGATCAGCGGTGTAATCAGTGCAAATACCGTACTACCTATACTGGAAGATTTTTTGTTTGATGTTGAAAAAAACAAGCTCACCATCGTTGCAACTGATCTGGAAACTGTGATGAAAGTGCATATGGAAGTTGAGGCTCGCGAAATCGGGAAAGTCTGTATCCCGGCAAAGATTCTGTTGGATTCACTCAAAAATATTGCAGATCAACCCCTGGCCTTTACGATTGATAAACAGTTTTCTGTTGAAATTACAAGTGATAACGGTAAGTACAAAGTGATGGGGGAAAACCCTGATAATTTTCCAAAAGATCCTTCCGCTGATGAAACAACTTCGTTTGAAATTCCTTCTTCAGTTCTTGCCACCGCTATTAATAAATCACTGTTCGCAGTAAGCAATGATGATCTTCGCCCGGCTATGACAGGTGTGTTGTTAGAGATGAGCCCTGCATCAATTCAATTTGTAGCTACAGATGCGCATCGTTTGATACGATATAAAAGATCTGATATTTCTGGTACCAAGACAGAATCCCTGATCGTTCCAAAAAAACCGCTTAATTTGTTGAAGTCAGCACTGCCGAACTCAGATGAACAGGTCAAGCTCACCTATAACAGCAATCACTTATTTGCGAATTTTGGCGGATTACAAATGAGTTGCCGCCTGATAGATGCACGGTTCCCTGACTATAAGGTCGTGATACCATCAGACAATCCATATAAATTAACGGTTAACCGCAATGACTTTCAGGGTGCGCTTCGCCGGGTAAGTGTTTTCAGTAATAAAAGTACCAATCAGATCGTACTCAGCATACATGGCAGTGAACTGCAACTGGCTGCACAGGATGTTGATTTTTCTTTTGAAGGAAATGAAAGGATGAAATGTCAATACTCAGGAGAGGATATGTCCATCGCCTTTAACGCTCGGTTCCTGATTGAAATGCTGAACGCTACGAATTCGGATGAAATCCGTATTGAATTGTCAACGCCAACAAAAGCCGGGATTATAAAACCTGTAGAGCAGGAAAAAGCAGAAGACCTGCTGATGCTGGTCATGCCTTTAATGTTAAATAGCTAATTGAATTTAGTTTTTGTTACACAAGAACTGGAAAGGCTTTAACTCCTGCTGTCTTACCACGCGTTGAATAAATCGTGTTCCTTTTAAAATCTTATAGCTGTTGAGATCAAAAACTTCGTGCGCATCGCAAAAAGTTTCAAGCGTTTCGTAATGGTAAAGAAGATCATTTAATTTTTCGAGTTCACAGGCCATGAACTGCTCAGTAACAAATTCATCTTTCATAAGAACAAGTAGATCTCTGTCAGGTGTTTTCATTGCAATTAGATTTTAGTATCCGACCATACCCTTGTTGACGCCACAACCACATTTTTTGCTACTGCCTCCAATGTGATTGTTGGTACTACAACTCGCGCTTACAATTGTAATCATAATTAATAAAAAGATCAATAGGGTAAGCGGATTTTTCATAGATTTCTTTGCTCTAATTTATAAAAATTTACGGTTAATTGCAGGTTTTTGTCCCAGTTTTAGAAAATTAATATGAACCCAAAAAGGCCTGTTTCCGTGCTTATTGCACCCCTCGATTGGGGCCTGGGACATGCAACGCGCTGTATCCCAATTATTAAAGAGCTAATTCAACAAGGAGCAAGGGTAATTATCGCGGCGAGTGGGCTACAGAAAAATCTCCTCATAGAAGAATTCCCCTTTCTTGAGTTCATCGAAATACCGGGATATGAAATTCGCTATAAAAGAGGCTTTTTACTGAAGTGGACCCTCCTTATGAGAATTCCGGCTATCCTGAAAAAAATCAAAAAGGAAAATAAATGGCTGGAGGAGATACTTAAAGATCATAAGATAGATGCGGTAATTTCTGATAACCGTTATGGTCTTTATCATAAGTCATTGTATTGTGTATTCATCACGCATCAATTAAACATCGAATCCGGATGGGGATCTCAGGAATTCGCTAGTGGTTGGCCGTTGGCGGTTGGCCGTTGGGTTGATGATAAGATCTTAAGATGGAATTACAGGCTTATCAGGAAATTTTCAGTATGCTGGGTACCAGACATTCCAGGAAGTCCTTCTCTGGCAGGAAAACTCTCGCATCCGGCATATCTGCCGCCTATTCCGGTGAAATATATTGGCATTCAATCGAGATTCAAAAAGGAAGAAAAAAAGATCATCCACAATTCATTACTCATTCTGATTTCAGGACCAGAACCTCAAAGAACAGAATTTGAGAACATATTCCTGGTTCAGCTTGTTGGAACAGTACACCAGGCTGTCCTGGTCAGGGGACTTCCTGGATCCCTGGATTCCACCCCTTACATTCGGGAAGGGTTGAAAATCTACAATCATCTTTCCGCCGGGGAATTGAATGAGCTATTGAACAGCTCAGAATATATTGTTGCGAGGAGCGGATATAGCACGATCATGGATCTCGTAAATAAAAAAAGAAATGCCATTCTTGTTCCAACGCCCGGACAAACAGAACAGGAATATCTCGGTCGTCATATGCACGAAAGGAAATGGATGTTCAGCGTTCCACAACGAAAGTTCAATATCGAAAATGTTTTGAGTGAATTTAAAAAAGCAAACCTGTTAATACCTGAAATGCCAAACTCTTTATTGTCAAATACGATTCAGGAATTCCTGGAGATATTAAACTAGTCTCACCTTACTCGGGTTTGTAGAAGAACAGGAAGGAATTTTTTGTCATTGTAAAATCTTTCCAGGACTCAATCGGAGAAGTTACTGCAAATACACTACAGGTCGGCATATGGCTGATACTGGTAAGTGTAAGGGAAGAAGCAAAATCGGTGATACCCGGATTGTGGGAGAAGAGTGCAATATGGTCGTACTCTTCATTTAGCTCATGGATTAATGCCAGGAAATTTTCGGGTGAGGCATGATATAAAGAGGGAATGAAAACGATTTCCTTTAGTTTACGGTCATACTCAGCAACAAACAATTCTGCTGTTGTTTTTGCCCGCACTGCAGGGCTGGATACGAATTGATCTATCAGTACCTTTTTTTTGAAAAGTTTTTTACCCATATCAGATGCTTCACGGAATCCTCGTTCATTTAATGGTCGGTCAAAATCTGAAGGTAAACCGAACGAATGCGAACTCTTCGCATGCCTCACCAACATCAAAGTTTTCATTTCCTGAATAATTTGTATGAATTAATTTCCTGGTCCATTGAATCTATATAGTTTGTCTCTTATTTTAGATATTCAGTATATAACCATGATTCCGTGAAATTACTAGCTTGTTAAAATATTTTATGGTAAAAAATCGGGCCAGAAACGTGATTTTTCGTGGACTTTTACGAAATCATGCCATTTTTTTTATTTGTTTCATATACAATAAAAAACATCCCTTAAATCATTGTATAAACGAGAATCAAATAATATTTTAGTATTTGATCCGTTTTTGAAATACCCTTGAAAAACCCAACCATGCGAAACAATTATCGTGTGTTATCTGTAGCCCTGTTATTGTCATTCTCACCCATTTTACATTCCGGTAATGGGCTAATGGCGAATCCGATCAAAAAACATCCGGCTCCGAATACACTCTCCCGCAATTCCATTGAATTTGAAACTGAAGTTAGCAATTTGTACTGCGAGATGAACCTGGAGGAATCAGGGCTTCACCGCGAAGTGTTTGAATATGCGTACAAAGGATACCTGCGTCTGCTGGACGAACACAAAATCATGAAAAGTAATATCATTACAATTTGTGATTTCAGTCAGTCATCCAGAAATCGCCGCCTGTATGTAGTGGATTTGGAATGCAGGAAAATACTTATTAATACATATGTTGCTCACGGACGCCGTTCAGGAGGTGAGTATGCGAAAACATTTTCAAACAAGTGGTTTTCTCATAAAAGCAGCCTGGGTTTTTATGTTACTGAGTTGTCCTATACGGGGAAACATGGCCTGGCATTGAAAATTCATGGTCTTGAAAAAGGGTTTAATGATAAAGCCGACAGAAGGAATATTGTTATACATGGCTCCAAATATGTCGGTGAACAATATTTACAATCCAACAAATTTAATGGAAGAAGCTTTGGTTGTCCGGCCGTCCCGAACCAAGATGTTCAGGAAGTGATTGAGGACATGAAAGGAGGTTCCTGCTTCTTTATTTATCACCCTACAAAAAAATACCTGACAGGTTCAAAAATACTGAATGGTTAACCGGACGTAAACTCCGATGGTTTGAAGGTGAAAAAGTCCAATTTAGGTTCGTACCCTATGATTGGGCTTTTCTTTTTAAAATAACCAGGCGACAGATTGCGCCAGTAATCCCACCAATAAACCGCTGGCCATTTCAAATCGATTATGAGCGCCAAGAATAAGACGGGATGAGCAAACGATACCACCCAAAAGAACCGGAATTGATAAATAGAGTCCGGATGTATAAACATCCTGATGGCTGAAGAGGATCGCAAAACCGATGAGCCCGCCCATAGCTACGGCATGCAGACTGACCTTGTAGAATAGCGTGCACATCCAGGCGCCGCACACGGCGAGAAATGTGCCAAGTACAAAATGTGCTGCGACAGGTGGCGTGTCGGGCAGGTTTCTGAAAACATAACTTGCCCAGAAATAAAAAAACATTGTTACGATGAAGCCCACGAGCCTGTCCTGGCGATTTTCCAGTGAAAGGCTCTTGATTAATCTGAGACGCCTGGCGAGAAACAAACTAACGCATGGAAAGAATACAGTAAATAATATTATACTTAACATGCGCAGGTTTTTAAAATGCGGATCAACGCCCTCGAAAGCCGACGGATGCACATATATCAGAAATGCGAATACATATGAAGTGATCAGTAATGGATGAAAGAGTATGGAAAAAAAATGAGCAAAGAAACGAAGTCCACGTGATGGATGAGGTTCCGTTGATGACCCGGTTGAATATTGATATGCTGATGTGTTCATTGGTTGGCGGTTGGCGGATGAAATATTTTCGCCTTCTACAACTCCCGTCTAAGTCGTGCTACGGGAATATTCAGTTGTTCACGGTACTTTGCGACAGTACGACGAGCAATATTATATCCCTTTTCCTGCAGCAGTTCAGTCAACCGTTCATCACTCAGGGGTTTCTTTTTACTTTCGTCTCCTATAAGATCACTCAGAATTTTCTTCACTTCACGGGTAGAAACTTCTTCACCGCTGTCTGTGCTGAGAGATTCGCTGAAGAAAAATTTTAAACGATAAGTCCCGAATTCCGTTTGTACAAACTTACTGTTTGCAACGCGACTAACCGTTGAAATATCCAATCCGGTACGTTCTGCAATGTCTTTCAGGATCATCGGCTTGAGAGAGGTTTCGTCGCCGGAAATAAAAAACTCATGCTGATAATCCATGATGGTTTGCATGGTATTGATCAGTGTTTGTTGCCTTTGTTTGATCGCATCAATAAACCACTTTGCTGCATCGATTTTCTGTTTAATAAAGAGTACAGCTTCTTTTTGTCTTTTATCTTTTTTTGAACCGCGGTCATAGTCCTTTAGCATATCACGGTAGCCATCGCTAATTCTCAGATCGGGGGCATTGCGTGAATTCAGCGTTAATTCAAGGGTTCCGGCATTATTAAAAATGAAAAAATCAGGCACCACATAACCTTCCCCCTTTCCGGAACCGCCGAGATTACCACCCGGTTTGGGATTGAGTTTGATGATTTGCCTGATGACGTCCCTGAATTCTTCTTCAGTGATATTCAGACCCCGCTGGATTTTGTCATAATGTTTTTTTGTGAATTCGTCGAAATACTCAGAAAGGACACTGATAGCAAGTTCTACGCTTTTAGCCTCCGTTTTTTTCCTTTCCAGCTGTAGTAGTAAACATTCCTGCAGATTACGCGCACCAACACCAGGCGGATCAAAATGCTGGATTCGTGTTATGATAGATTCAACTTCTTCGTCTGTACTTTCTATGTTTTGCCTGAAAGCGAGGTCATCCACGATCGAAGCAGTTTCACGACGCAGGTATCCGTCGTCATCAATGCTGCCGACAATCTGTTCTGCTATCCTGCGCGTCCGGTCGTCCAGCTTTAGCATACCCAACTGATCCAGCAACATATCATAAAAACTGGTTTCCAGCTTGTGGGTTACTGACTGTTTATCTTCTGCATCGGGATAATTTTCGTCCCTCAATTTATAATCAGCCACATCATCATCGTGATCATTGACATATTCGCTGATATCAATGTTGTCATACTCATCCTGGGTTCCTTCAGGCTCAAACTCTTCTTCCGCCGTTTCAAATTCATCCTTGGAATCTTCCGTTAATCCATCATCATGATCATCTTCAGCAACTTCCAACGCGGGATTTTCTTCCAGCTCTTCCTTGATCCGTTCCTCGAGATTGGCAGTAGGAACCTGCAACAGTTTCATGAGCTGAATCTGCTGGGGAGATAATTTTTGGAGTAATTTCTGCTGTAATGATTGACTTAATGCCATCTTTGAGGGGTTAATGTCAGAAGGGGCAATTTGAAAAAAATCTGCCCATTCCACAAAAATCGCGCCGTAAATTTACATACATTTATGAAGAATCGGCCGGAACGTCTTATTTGTTTTCTTGTTGTCTGGTTGACAATGTTTTCCTGCATTTCGGGGAAGAGCCAGATTTTATTGAAAAGGACCGATTTGACACCGGATTTTAAGCATCTGTGGCTGCCGGGATCTGATGCGGCCAGGAATGCATTTGAGGCTCAAATGTGGGGTCGGAGGCGCGATTTGGACCTATCCTGGGGGATAATATTTGCAAGAACATTCACAGGCCAGGAGTATTCCATTACTCCTGATGTATCGAAGTCCCTCACAGGACAGGAATATTCTATTCCACCGGATTTCTATTATATCCAATCGGGGTTTTTCTGTAAACGGGAATGGGAGCTGGAGAAAGCCACCCATATACCTTTCCGTATCAGGCTAGGCTCGCTTGCGGATTGTAACGCGCTTGAGGGGAAGCATTAGCCATAACTTTTCTAATCGCATCCGATAATTTTGACGCTTTTTCATGCAATTGCGCCTCTGTCCACGACAAGTTGATGGCCGTACTTATACACCGGCTCATCACATCGTCGCTCTTACTGAAATCCTGTGTATTAAGCTTTTTAATAGCAGCAATCTGATCGGGATTTAGAAGGTTGAGGGTTTTTTCTGTTTTAAGATGATCCCATTTGCGGATATAATGCCAGTTATGTTCAAACCAGTAGAGATTCCCGCCAAAGATCTGCCTCGTTTTCATTTCTGATACGACTGCATCTGTTAATTCCCGGCTGGGTAAGAACCAGCTGAGGAAAGTATGACTGTCACCTTCGGGATCGGGAATGTTCCGAAATATTATTCCTGGAATTTTTGCCAATTCCCCTTGTATATATTGGTGATTTTTTTTCTGAATGGAAAGAAAGCTATCCAGTTTGCGAAACTGTGCTAAGCCGACGGCAGCATGTAACTCTGAAATCCTGTAATTATATCCGATGAATGGATGCAGTTCTGCGCCCCGGTCATTTCCAATATGGTCGTGGCCGTGATCAGTATAGCCGTCACAATTTGTATAAATTTTTTTATTATTTGTTAAAACGGCGCCTCCTTCGGCACATGTAATGGTTTTTACAAAATCGAACGACAGTGTCCCTGCATCGCCAATAGTACCGAGGCATTTTCCTTTATAAGAAGCTCCGATACTCTGACATGCATCTTCGAGTAAAAGAAGTTTGTGATCGCGGCAGATTTCCTGAATTTTATCCATGTCCGCCATACTGCCGCACATATGTACGGGCATAATACAGCGCGTTGCGGGTGTTAATGCTTTTCGCACAGAAACGGGATCCATAGTCAGTGAATCATTTACATCAACCAGGACGGGGACAGCACCCACGCTGAGTACCGCTTCAAAACTCGCAACAAAAGTAAATGACGGCATGATTACTTCATCTCCGGCTCCAATTCCTAACGCTGCGAGAGCCGTTGTCAATGCTGAGGTACCACTGGAAGTCAGCTGCGCATATCCGCAATTCAACCTGGTGCACAGTGCCTGCTCCAGTTCACGGGATTTCCAGATACCTTTACGTGCAGCGTCAAAGCCGTATCGCATGAGGATTCCGGTAGATAAAACATCGTTTACTTCTTTACGCTCTTCTTCATCAAAATATTCAAATCCTGGCATGATTGGGTATGATTATAGATGTAAATCAAATATGCTACCAAAGTTAAAATCTTTTAAACTGATGGCCTTATTATTTGCATCGCTTTTAGTAATAAGCGCCCAGGTAAAACCAACCGGTGAATGTTTAGATAAAAAAACCTGGTCAGTTTCAGATCTTGAAGGAAAATGGTATTTACAAATCGTTTCGGTAAATGATTCTTCCAATAATCGTATACCTGAAATTCAATTTGATATTAAACAAAACAGGTTTTCAGGAACTACCGGGTGTAACCAGATGTCCGGTAGTTTTACTGCTGATGACAGTACACTGCATATAAGTGATAAAATGATTACAACCAGGATGTTCTGTCCTGGCTATGACGAACCATCCTTTTTGCAAAATTTATTAAAAATTGATGGATACAAATTTGAAAATGGCCGGCTGATTCTGACTTCCAAAAACACTGTAGTCTCACGGTGGAGCCGTAAAAAACTTACACGTGTATAAAACCCTGAAGAACAGGGTCAATTAAACATTCGTTGAATAATTTAAACTCGTGGTTCTGCCAAAGGCAGTTCGTAAATTGCAGGCATGCAGGATTATCTTAAAGGATTGAATGAAGCACAGAAAGAAGCTGTTTTGCATATAGACGGTCCCCTGATGATAATAGCCGGTGCGGGAAGTGGTAAAACAAAAGTGCTGACAACAAGAATTGCACATCTGCTCTCAAATGGCGTGGATGCTTTTAATATACTGGCCCTCACTTTTACCAACAAAGCGGCAAAAGAAATGAAGGAAAGGGTTGAGCGTATTCTCGGGAATAATGAAGCGAGAAATCTCTATATCGGTACTTTTCATAGCGTTTTCGCCCGCATTTTGCGTGCTGAAGCCCCCAAACTGGGTTACCCCCATCATTTTACCATCTATGATACTGACGACGCAAAGAGCGTGGTGAAAACCGTAGTAAATGAACTCAACCTGGATGATAAACACTATAAACCCAACATCGTTTATAACCGTATTTCCCAGGCGAAAAACGGATTGGTTTCACCTGCGGAATATGCAACTGATTATTATATCCAGCAGGAAGATATACGCAGCAACCGGCCAGCTATCGCACAGATTTATGAAGCCTATGCCAGACGTTGTTTTAAGAACGGTTCCATGGATTTTGATGATCTGTTGCTGAAGTTCTATGAACTGTTGAAAAATTTTCCGGAGAGTCTGCATAAATACCAGCATAAGTTTAAATATATCCTGATCGACGAATTTCAGGATACTAACCCCGCACAGTACGAAATAATAAAATTACTGGGTGCGGTATATGAAAATGTTTGTGTAGTGGGTGACGACGCTCAGAGCATTTACAGCTTTCGCGGCGCCACCATTGAAAATATTTTACAATTTCAGAAAGACTATGAAGATGTAAAAGTGGTGAAGCTCGAACAGAATTATAGAAGTACTCAGAGTATCATTAAGGCTGCCAACGAAGTAATTAAACATAATAAAGGACAGATTCCGAAAAACTTGTGGACGGAAAACCTGGAGGGTGAAAAGATCCGCCTCGTAAGAACGATGACTGACAACGATGAAGGGAAATTTGTTGCCGATACTATTCAGGAACAAAAACTTCGCAATCATTTTAATAACCGCGATTTCGCGATTTTATACCGCACCAATTCCCAAAGCCGTGCATTTGAAGAAAGTCTGCGGAGAATGGCTATTCCCTATACTATTTATGGAGGCATTAGTTTTTATCAGCGTAAGGAAATCAAGGATTTTATTTCTTATCTGCGTGTAATTGTAAATCACAATGATGAAGAATCTTTAAAAAGAATCATCAATTTTCCGGCTCGTGGTATTGGCAAATCTTCATTGGATAAAGCTGTGCTCCTGGCTAATGAAAAAAATATTTCCATGTGGGATGTGCTTAGCAAAGCGTCCTCCATGGGATACAAGGCCAGCACGCTGGAAGCCATCGAACAATTTGTTCAGATGATAAAAAGTTTTGCGAGTATGCTGAATACGAAAAACGCCTATGAAGTAGCTACGCATGTTGGCAAACAAACAAATATCGTTAGGGAATTATTCAACGATAAAACTACGGAGGGTCTTGCCCGTTATGAAAATATCCAGGAGCTATTAAACAGTATCAAGGAGTGGGTAGATGATCAACAAAATCGCAGCATTATTGATGAAGACGGAATCTTGATAGATACGGCCGATACGCAGGAAACGCAAAAGGGGCGCGCGGGGCTTTCCGGCTATTTGCAACAGATTACCTTACTCACGGACACGGATCAGAAGGATCCGGAAGCAGATACGGTTAAGCTGATGACGATACATGCAGCGAAGGGTCTTGAATTCAGTTGTGTATTTGCTGCAGGTTTGGAAGAGTCCCTTTTTCCCAATGCCATGTCCATCAATACGAGAGAAGAGCTTGAAGAAGAAAGGCGTCTCTTTTATGTTGTGATCACAAGGGCTAAACATAAACTATGGATTACGTATGCCAACTCCCGATACCGTTTTGGAAGTGTCATTCAAAATGATCCCAGCCGGTTTATCGAAGAGATTCCCGAAGATCAGTTGGACCGCAGCTATGCCGGCGGCGGAATTAAAAATCAAATCAATTCCTGGTCAGGCAGACCGGCCTATGATCGTCTTAACCGGGGCTATGGATCCAATGATGATTCCGCGACTAAAAGTCGCGAGCCTTCCAAACCAGGCTATATTTCCTCTTCGGCTAAGACGCCTGCGCCGGTGCATATTCCTTCCCGGGATTTTGTGCCCAGTGATACGAGTGATCTCGCCGCCGGAGATAAAGTGGAACATCCTAAATTCGGATTCGGTGAAGTAGTCGGCATGGAAGGATCGGCACATAATCCCATAGCAACGGTAAACTTCAAATTGGGCGGTGAGAAAAAGATAATGCTGAATTACGCAAAACTTAGAATAATCAAGGACTAATAAAAACTGATCCGACGGCGGCAGGCTATTAGCATGCCGATGGCATACCGTTGTCAAATAATAGAACGGTCTCTATAAGGTCTCTATATTGTCCCTGTATTGTCCCTGTATGGTCTCTGCAAGGGTAGTCTATTTTAACTTTAAAACTTCTCCAACTGTTTTCTTTTCACTTCCTGAATATATTTTCTTACCGGAAATAACGACAGGTCTTTTCAGAAAAGTATATTCCTGAAGAATTAAATCGCGGTAGTCTTTCTCGGTGAGTTTTTTATCCTTAAGTCCCATTGCTTTATATTTCAGGGCTCTTCTGCTGAATAGCGCCTCATAACTTCCCATCAGATCTTTCATTTCATCGAGTTGCGCTGACGTGATTTTTTCCTCTTTGATGTTTTGGGATGTATATCCTTTTTTAAGAAGATCTGCATCTTTGATAATCCTCTGACAGGTACCGCAGGTAGCAACACAGTACACTTTTTTCATTCGAAAGAATTATTTGGTTAATAGTAATTTTTGGAATTCCAGGGAATCGCCATTAAAAACGTCGAAGTCGACGATGGTGTAGCAACCGTTCACACGCCCTTTTTCATTATGCTGCCAGAAACTCCAGTTTCTGTATATACGCGGTTGGGAAGGCTGCAGATAGTGCGCGGCCCATAAGAGATAACCATCAAAATCATCTTTCAGGTATTTTTCATAAAAATCAACATTTGTATAGATAATGGGTGCAGTACCGTAATATGTCTGAATGGTTTGAAGCCATTCTTTTGCCCGCTGTCTTAATTTGTCGGCGGGCACACCATAGGTTTGCTCGATATCCAACACCGGAGGAAGGTCACCTGGAAGAAGAGTTACTGAATTGATAAAATTTTCCGCCTGTGCCTTCCCGCTCTTGGTGGACAGGAAATAATGGTAAGCGCCCCTGATTAATCCGGCTTCCCTTATTTTTTTCCAGTTTCTGCTGAACATCTGGTCTTCATTACCCAAACCTTCAGTGGCTTTTACAAACACAAAGCTGATGCGAACATCCTGAACCTGCATGCTTTTCACCAATTGCCAGTTGACGGTCTCCTGGTATTTAGAAACATCAATACCATGAACAGCATAATTAACGGGAATGTCAATGCCGAATTCGGGATATTCTACAAATGAAGTTTTTTTCTCAGATACCCATTGAATAAGGACCGCAATCAGCATGATGATAATGGCGGTACTGAATATAAAAACGATAATCTTCCAGATCCTGCTCTTCTTTTTAGCCATTACGATAGGTAAACGTGTGCAAATATAATCAGCCGATGGCTGATATTCCAGCTTCGGCTTCCGGCTTTCCACTTTTAAAACTAATTTTACACAGGATATGGCAAATTTCAATCTGAATGACACAATTAATCTTTTTTCCAAGCTAACTGTCCGACGCTTTTGGAACGGGATCATTGTCTTATCCAGTTATTATCTAAGCAAGTGGACGCGCAGACCTGTTCAGTGGGGAATACCCGTTTCGATTTCTGTCGAGCCAACTACCAGTTGTAATCTAAGGTGTCCGGAGTGTCCCAGTGGCCTCAGGTCATTTACACGCCCAAGGGGCATGCTCGAAGCAAATTTTTTCCGGCATACGATCGATCAGCTGGCGCCGGATTTACTTTATCTCACCTTTTATTTTCAGGGAGAACCCTTCCTGAATCCGGATTTTCTTGAAATGGTGAAATATGCAAGTTCAAAAAAAATATATACGGCTACATCCACGAATGCCCACTACCTGAGCGATGAAAATGCAAGGAGGACAGTGGAGAGCGGCCTGGATCGCCTCATCATTTCACTCGATGGTACTACACAGGAAGTATATAGCCAATACCGTGTTGGAGGCGATCTGGAAAAAGTGATGTCGGGAACAGCCAACATCGTAAAATGGAAAAAGAAACTGAACAGCAGGACACCTTATATATTCTTTCAGTTTCTTGTGGTAAGGCCCAATGAACACCAGCTCCTGGAAGCAAAAGAGCTGGCAAAGAAAACCGGCGTGGATGGTATTCGGTATAAAACTGCACAGGTATATGATTACGTCAATGACCCGAACCAGCTTATTCCACAACATACCAATCTTTCGAGGTATAGAAAAAAGTCTGACGGGACCTATGAATCAAAAAATCTTTTGCAAAATCATTGCTGGAGGCTCTGGCATTCACCCGTTATTACCTGGGACGGAATCGTTGTACCCTGTTGTTTTGATAAAGATGCAAAGCACAGGATGGGTGATTTGAAAAATAAATCATTCAAGGAAATCTGGAAACAACCGGAATACCTCGATTTTCGCAGAAAGATTTTAAAAGGCAGAGCTGAAATTGATATTTGTGCTAACTGCAGCGAAGGAATTAAAGTCTGGGGAGACTGAAGAAAGTGTGAGGGTGTGAGAGTGTGAGAGTGTTGCGGATTTAAGTTTATCAAATTATTTTATGACTTTAGAGAAAGAAATTCATCAGAAGGTGTTTCATTCTGAATACCAGAAATCAACTATAAACCTCATTTATACATTTAACTGGGTGAATGAAAAAGTCAATAAACTTTTTGAACCCTTCGACATTACACAGCAGCAGTTTAATATACTGCGCATATTGCGGGGTGCCGGTCAACCTCTGTCAACATTGCAAATCAGGCAAAGAATGCTGGACAAGATGAGTGACACGAGTCGCATTGTGGACAGGCTTGTTAAAAAAGGACTTGTCAAAAAATCAATCTGTGATGAAGACAGGCGTCTCGTGGACATTTTACTTACAGACAAAGGAAAAAAACTATTGCAGACTATGGATGGGTTGAATGAAGAAATGGAATCGATATTCAAATATCTGAGTGAAGAAGAAGCCCGCCAGTTAAATATTCTTCTTGATAAAATCAGATCGAATGAAAATGATCCTGAGGAAAAATCTGCTGAAACACCTGTTACCGGTTAGACGCCTATGAAACGATTCTTTTTTGTCTTTCTGTTGTTTAGTTTCCACTTTGCATTTTCCCAGCCTAAGTATGAATTCAGAGCGGTATGGGTTGCGACCGTTGAAAATATCGATTGGCCGGTCCGTGATGATTATAATGTTGAACAACAAAAAGCTGAGTTTATTCGTCAGCTTGACATGCATCAGCGAAATGGAATGAATGCAGTGATTGTTCAGGTAAGGCCGGCTTGTGATGCATTTTATCCTTCCACTATTGAACCCTGGAGTGAATGGTTAACAGGTAAGCAGGGCAAAGCACCAGTACCCTACTATGATCCGCTGGAATTCATGATTAGCGAAACGCATAAAAGAGGTATGGAATTTCATGCCTGGTGTAATCCATACCGGGCCGTCTTTCAGGTAGGGCATACAGTTGTTACCTACAAACGGGTTGGCCACAAAAGACATCGTATCGTTAAACATATCAAACAATCATCCATTGCCCCGAACCATGTAAGTAAAATGCACCCTGACTGGATTATAACTTATGGAGATACGAAATATCTTGACCCCGGCAATAAGGATGTTCAGCTATATGTGAATTCCGTTATAAGGGACATGCTTAACAGGTACGATATAGATGCTATTCATTTCGATGATTATTTTTATCCTTACAGGATCGGTAATGTTGAATTTGCCGACAATGCATCTTACCTGAAAAACGGACAGGGCATGGATAAAGAGACCTGGAGAAGAAGTAACGTGGATTCTGTCATCGTTATGTTGAAACACACCATCAGTGAAGTAAGAAAGACCTGCAAATTCGGAATCAGTCCATTTGGAGTTTGGAGAAATCAGTCCAGGGATTCTCTCGGAAGCGAAACACATGCCGGGCAAACCAATTATGATGATCTTTATGCAGACATCCTGTTGTGGTTAAAGAACGGATGGATAGACTATGTGGTACCGCAGCTATATTGGGAATTCGAACAGAAAAATGCGCCCTTTGGTATCTTACTCGATTGGTGGAACAGAAATCATTATGATCGGCCTTGTTATATTGGCCTTGGTATTTATCGCGCAGGTTCTAATGAGTATTGGAAAGACAAGGACCAGCTTCCAAGGCAATTGCGTGCTGTAAGAAATTTGCCCGGAATTGGAGGTCAGGTTTATTTTAGCAGTGTTTCATTTTACAGGAATGCCAATGGATGGAACGACACGTTGCGTGAAAATTTTTATAATTACCCGGCCCTTATCGCACCTATGCCGTGGATCGATAGTATTCGGCCTTCCATCCCTGTGGTGCATAGTAGCAGGAACATCGATTCTTTAATATTTAATTTTGAGAAGGGGAAACTAACCGACACACTGAAAGGATTCGCTATATACAAAGCGGAAGACGCGTTCAATATTGATTCTGCACGAGTATTTCAATTCATTCCCAATAACCAGACGGCTCAGATGGTGTTCATAGTGAAAGATCTGGTAAATCAACCCCAGAGCAGGTTTTTTGCTACGGCGATAAGTAAA
The DNA here is from genome assembly GCA_963730425.1 of uncultured Bacteroidota bacterium. Lineage (GTDB taxonomy): Bacteria > Bacteroidota > Bacteroidia > Chitinophagales > Chitinophagaceae > Puia. The sequence goes on from CAVSRV010000007.1 coordinate 192,951, forward strand.
ACAAATAATGAAAGTGATCCGATACTTATTTATCCCCTGAGTACAATTGGACCGATGCCTTAATTCTTGGTGTATGGTTAATGGTAGATGGTATTCCCATAAACCATACACCATTAACCATATACCAGGAAAAGCTTTAGGCTTTAAGCTTTAGGCCTTGAGCTTAAAATGGCTTAAATTTGAAAACAACTATTATCAAGATTCTCCATGGCGTTAATTGACGTACAACTGCCCAATTCTCTCGCGCGGGCACTACGTTTGCCAAAAAAGTCCCCGAGACGGCAGCAAATGAAAGTCCTGAAAAAACTATTGAAAAAAGCACGCTTCACAGAATTTGGCCAAAAATATCATTTCGACAGGATCATGATGAGCCGTCACCTGGTTAAGAGCTTTCAGGAAATGGTCCCGGTATTTGACTACAACAAGATTTATAAGGAATGGTGGTATAAAACGCTCGAGGGAAAACCTGATATCTGTTGGCCGGGCAAGATAAAATATTATGCATTGAGTTCAGGCACATCAGAATCAGCCAGTAAATATATTCCTGTTACGAACGATTTGTTGCGCGGGAATCGAATCGTAATGGTCAGACAACTCCTGAGTCTCCGAAATTACCAGGGTATTCCTGTAAAAAGCATTGGTAAAGGGTGGTTGATGATTGGAGGAAGCACTGATCTTCAGAAAGGTCCAGGATATTATGAAGGTGATCTTAGCGGAATTTCTGCAAAGAAGGTACCTTTTTGGTTTAGTCCATTTTATAAACCCGGGAAAAAAATTGCCAGAACACGGGACTGGACACGGAAACTTGAAGAAATAGTTGAGCAGGCGCCGCGTTGGGATATAGGATTTATTGTGGGGGTACCAGCGTGGATACAAATGTGTATGGAGAAAATCATCGAGCGGTATAATCTGAAGAACATACATGAGTTATGGCCGAACCTGGGATTTTTTGTTCATGGAGGCGTTTCGTTCGAGCCCTATAAAATAGGATTTGAAAAACTATTGGGAAAACCCATTACATATATTGAGACCTATCTGGCTTCAGAAGGCTTTATTGCTTATCAGGACAGGCAGGACGAACGAGGTCTTCGTCTTGTAACTAATCAACACCTGTTCTTTGAATTTGTGCCCTTCGACAATAAAAATTTTGATTCGGATGGAAATGTTATTAAAAACCCGGAGGCACTTGAGATTCATCAGGTAGAAGAGGGCCGCGATTATGCGATTTTAATAAGTACAACTGCTGGCGCCTGGCGTTATCTTATAGGTGATACAATCCGGTTTACAGACAAAGAGAAAAGCGAAATCATCATCACGGGTCGCACCAAACAATATCTTAGCCTCGTGGGTGAACACCTAAGTGTAGATAATATGAACCAGGCCATCCAACTCGTCAGTGAGGATCTGAATATTTCAATCCCCGAATTCACTGTGGCCGGGGTTCCTCATGGACTTTTTTTTGCGCATCAATGGTGGCTGTCTTCCGATTCCAACATAGATCCATCTCTTCTTAAAGTGAAACTGGATGAAAATCTCAGGAGCCTGAATGATGATTATGCTGTAGAAAGGAAAAGCGCACTCAAGGATATTTCGGTAAAAGTCCTTCCTCCCGAAATATTCATTGATTTTATGCGATCTGTAGGAAAAGAGGGGGGACAGCATAAATTCCCCCGTGTATTGAGGGGTAAGATGTTAAAAGACTGGCAAGCCTTTTTGGAAAAGGAGAATGTAGAGGCGCAGTATTAATTATTTATTAAAATGAGAAATTTTATTCAATTTTCCGGAGCTTCCATTATTTTTCAATTGCCGGTAAAATCTATATCGCATGGTCGAAGCCATATTGAAAGGATTAGCGCTCGGAGTTGTGCTCGCACTATCTGTCGGCCCGATCATTTTCACCATTATTAAGCAAAGTATTACGGTTGGTTACAAGGGCGGCCTCAGTTTTGTTGTTGGCGTTTGGTTAAGTGACGTTATTCTGGTAGTACTGAGCAATGTTTTTACGGAATGGGTGGCCAGGCTGCTTGCTTACCAAAAAATGATTGGTTATGCCGGTAGCAGTTTTCTGATCGCTATGGGGATTTATTTTTTCTTTTTTAAGAAAGTACATATAAAGTCTACCGCAAACCTGCATCACGCTGATCATTTAAGTGTAAGTGAAATGGCAAGGATCTTTGCTTCAGGGTTTATAATTAATACACTCAATCCGGGTGTGTTAATTTTCTGGCTTGGGAATGCCACCGTGCTTTCGCTTACGCATACGCTAAAACAAAGAATCGTAATCTTTTCAGTTTGTTTGTTGATTAATATGAGTGCTGATGTAGGTAAAGTAATGATGGCAGGTAATTTGCGCAAAAAGTTGACGGTACATAATCTTTCCATCATCAATAAAATTTCCGGAGCCATCCTGGTGGTTTTCGGCATAGCATTGCTATATGGGATAGTTTTTCTTGAGCACCGGGTAAAGTAAACAACGGGAGAATTTTAGTTTATTAAGAATGAAGAAAATCCTAACCGCGATAGTTATCCTGATACCCTTCATCTGCATTTCTCAAACAGATGTATTGATTCTTCAGAAAAATGGAGCCAATATCAAGACATATGCACCAGGACAATCTATCATGATTCACACCGTTTACGATCAGTGGCTGGGAGGTACACTTACGGATTTAAAGAACGATAGTGTATATGTAAATAATATTCCTTTCCATGTAAACGAAATTGACGGCATTCGAAAAGATTTTTCAAAATTACATTTACAGAGCGGTGGAACGATCCTGATTATCGCAGGCGTCGGCGTTCTGGCTCTTAACGTGATAAACGGTTTATATACCAATGAATCAGCGGGTTCCTGGATCAAAGCCTCGGGCTGGATTACAGCTGGCGCATTTATTCTTGCAGGGATTTTAATGAAATCCGCACGATATAAAAATTATCCAATCGGTAAAAAATATACTTTGCACTATCTTAACCTGCGACCAAAAAATTTGCCAGCCGGTAATCCTTTAAATACAACTGAACCCGCAAAGCAATCCGATGCCCATTAATACGAAAGGAATTGTTCCCAGAGCCTGGAGATTGCTCAAACGCGTTATCCTTTTTTTATTTTTCCTTCAATTTTTTTATATCCTGATTTTGAAATGGATTAATCCTCCCTTCACTCTCACGCAACTAAGCAGTCTCGTTCATGGGTATGGGCTAAAAAGAAATTATGTTTCCATGCAGGAAATATCGCCCTATGCCAAACTGGCGGTTATAGCCTCGGAAGACCAGCTCTTCCCCGATCATGATGGATTTGATTTTAAATCCATCGAAAAAGCCATGAAGCATAATCAGAAAAGTAAGTCGCTGCATGGAGCCAGTACGATTTCGCAGCAGGTGGCTAAAAATGTTTTTTTGTGGCAGGGAAGAAGCTGGATCAGAAAAGCATTGGAGGCATACTTCACCTTTATGATTGAATCGGTTTGGGGTAAAAAAAGAATTCTTCAGATGTATTTGAACGTAAGCGAAATGGGAAAAGGAATTTTCGGAATTGATGCAGCAGCTCTTCATTATTTCAATAAGCGGGCAAAAACGCTAACCCGAAGCGAAGCCGCCATGATAGCAGGATGTTTGCCAAATCCAAAACTATTTACTGTTCGGCCACTCTCCAGGCATGTTGCAACAAGATATCCCTGGATATTGAGTCAGATGTACCATCTGCAGGATGATCCGGACGTGGTTAAACTCTTACAATAGAAATCGCTCTCTTCAACCTTTCATCATAATCTCCAGAGATATCATACCATGGGGTGCTCTGATTAATCATAAGATCTTTATACATGTGGTAAAGGAATTCGCGTGATTCAAGGTCAGGATATTCGCGCAGCTCATCTGCTACCCATGGAAGATCTGTATTGCAGAGAAGATAAACGTCGTATTTTCTTTTGGCAATTTCATCCAAAATAAAAGAATGACATTTCCCAAAAACGTATTCGCACCATACTTTCATAACATACATATCTGTATCAATAAATAACAAAGAGGCTTCCGACGAAGCTGTAATGCGGTCTTCCTGCTCCAACTGACCTTTTGCGATAACAAGAAGGTCATCATAAGTATAAGGCCGTTTTAATTCGATCAAATATTCCCGTGCATATTCTGGTACCCATTTTGTTTTAAAGTAAGTGGCCAGTTGCTCGCAAAGAGTACTTTTACCGGTTGATTCAGGACCGGTTACCACAATTTTTTTAAGTTGCGGCATACTTGATTTTTTTTCTCCAGGTAATATAACCCATAACCGCAAGGATGAGAAAAACAACGTATTGAAAACTGGCGAATACCAGGTGTTTGTAGAAATTAAGTGGTATGGAAGCCAGGTTGGTAATGATCCACCAGGTCCAGTTATCCAGTTTCTTTTTATTCATCAGCCACATGCCGGTGAATGCAGCACCTGAAGTGAAGCTGTCAGCAACAGGGACGGTGCTGTCGGTGAAACGACTCAGGAGAAAATATAAAATGGCCCAGCAAACAAAAAAAAAGATCAGACTGTTTCTCCAGTCTCTTGCGGTTGAAGACGTGATTCGTAAAACTGTTTTTCCCTTCCTTCTTACGCGACCACATATACCAGCCGACGATACTCATGATGGTATAATATAAATTAACCGAAGCATCCGCATAAAGTCCGTGTATGATATACAACGGTACAAACATGCCTGTGTTGATCATGCCAACCGGATAAACAAGAATATTTTCCTTACGGGAGAAGATAACACTGGCGATGCCGGCAATAACAGCAATAAACTCAAGCCAGGTAGTCTGACGGACGTCGCTGAAAAATTGCGATATGATTTGGTGCATTATTCTGCTTCTGCAACCACTTCCCTAACTTCGGGAATCATTCTCTTCATCATTCCCTCGATACCTGCTTTCAGGGTGATCATGGATGAAGGACATCCAGAACAGGATCCCTGCAGCATTAGATTGACCACACCTTCATTGTAACTTCTGAATTGGATAGCGCCACCATCCATTTCGACTGCAGGTTTTACATAACTTTCGAGAAGCTCCTTAATTCTTTTTACAACATCGTCATCATCCGCACCGATCGCATTTCCGTCTGTGTGTGCAACGGTAATTTCTTCTTCATTGACAACGGGTTTACCATCTTCCAGATACTCTTTAAGAAACTGCCGGATGGAAGGAATTACATCTGCCCAATCTGTATCCGTGGTTTTGGTCAGCGTAACGAAATTGCTGGCAATGAAAATACTCTTTATGAAAGGGAATCCAAATAATTCAATGGCAAGAGGAGATGGCTTCGCGGACTCAACATCTGGGAAATCAATGCTTTTACCCGGATAAAGTAATTTGTTTGCAACAAACTTCATCGTTTCGGGATTCGGAGTCATTTCCGTGTAAATACTAATGACCGGATTTCCTGTTTTAATCATAACTCACAATTTAGACTGCAAATTTAATCTTTTTGAGCCTATTTTAAGCTTAAAGCTAAAAGCTTGAAGCTAAAGGCTCTTTAACACAGTGGTCTTTGAAACTGATTATGGTTAATGGACCCGCATCAAGTTCATTAACCCCGGACCTTGTGTAAACAAACATTTTTGGTCCTTTCTTCTTTTTTTACTGCATATTTCCGGATGAATCGAAAATTGAAAATATGCGCTGAAATGATCAAAATAACGGCAAAAACGAGTAAAATAAGCTCATAAACGGGCCAAAATTGCTTTGCAAGCAGAAAACACATGCCTCCGATAAAGAGTAAAAAAGGTAAGGAACTCCGGTGGTGCCGCTTAAACCCGTTACGCAGGGAAAATAAACCCACCAGCAAAGCAAGCATGATCATGCCAGATTCAAACCAAAAATTATGGATGATGTTGACTCCGAAAACCGATAATCCGGTAAGAAAAACGGGCAGAACCGCACAATGAACAGAGCAGGCAACAGAAGCTCCAATTCCAATAAAATCAGCGTTAACCTTTAATTTCATGTTTGGCCTGCAAAGATAGCCTTAAGGTAAAACTTCCTGCTCCCGGTCGGGTAGATTAATTTTACAGCATGAGTAAGAAAATCTGGTTTTATTCATTGTTTTTCCTTGGATTGATTCTCGCTTTTTATTTTATGCTTACAAAACTCATCCCTGGTTTTGGAAAACAGGGATTGCCCCTGATAAATAAAGTACAGCCATTTTCCTTTCCCGACCAGAATGGCGACAGGATTACCAATAAGGATGTTGAAGGCAAAGTCTATATCGCCGAATTTTTCTTTACCACCTGTCATGGTATTTGCCCTAAACTAAATGCTAACCTGATACCCGTTTATGAAAAATATCGAAATGAAAAAGATTTTAAAATTCTGTCTCATACTGTGGATCCAACTACAGATAGCGTGGGGAGGCTAAAACATTACGCAGACTCACTGGGTGTAAGTGCACCCAAATGGATATTTCTAACGGGGATAAAAGATTCTTTATATCTCGCTGCAAGACTAAGTTATCTCCTCGATGACCCGAAAAATAATGTTTCACCTATTGATGAACAGTTTATTCACACACAGTTTTATGCTCTCGTTGATAAAAACGGGTATGTCAGATCCATTGTTGACGGACTTAAAAAAGAGGAGATAGTTGAAATGGAAAAAGACATCGATGAACTATTAAAAGAACCCGCGAACTAATAATGGTTAATTGTCAACGCCAATTATTTTAATCTCAGCTAACAATTAAAAATGAAAGCCCCGATGTGGAAACACCGGGACTTTTGGTTAAGGCTCTGATTAGTAGCTATTTTAAAAAAAATTGATTTCGGAAGGGTTAAATGCAAATATATAGTCCTGTATCCAATCGGGCAAGAAACTTCACTACCATTTTAGTGGTATTTCTACGATAATAAACAGATGTTAATTACTTGTTATACAAATCTCAATTCATCAGCTCCTTCATTTCTTTTTCTACAAAATCCATAAGTTCCTTTATATAGGGTCCTGAAAAATCGAATTTCAAGCCTGCAGCCTCATATAGTTCAGGAAGGGTTTTGGTTCCACCGAGTGAAAGTGACTGAATATAGTGATCCAGTGCATGCTCTTTGTTTTTTTTGAACTGTTTCCACAAACCAATGGCTCCCAGTTGGGCAATTCCATATTCAATATAATAAAATGGTACTTCGAATAAATGCAATTGTTTTTGCCAGATATTTTTTTGATAAATTTCGAGTCCTTCCCAGTCAATAATTTTAGAGTTAAACTCATTATAAATCCGATACCAGTTTTCTGTACGAAGTTCCAAATCGTGACCAGGATTTTCATAAACCCAATGTTGAAACTTATCAATAGTCGCGATCCAGGGGAAAATGGTAATGACTCTCTCAAGCTGTTGAATTTTTGCACGGCGAAGATCTTCGGGATTTTTGAAATAAATCTCCCAGTTCTCCATACTGAAAAGTTCCATTGCCATACTCGCCACTTCCGCAATTTCCATCGGATATTCCTTAAAGGCACTCAGTTCAAGATGATGGGAAAGAAAAGAATGGACGGCATGGCCACCCTCGTGCACCATCGTTGTAACGTCATGCATTTGGCCGGCCGCATTCATGAAAATAAATGGAGCGCCGGTTTCCGCAAGAGGACAGTTATATCCTCCAGGTGCTTTACCAATCCTGCTTTCAAGGTCAAAGCGATTCATTTTCTTCATGGTGAGCAGACAGTCAGCGAAGAAAGGGCTTAGTACCCTGAAACATTGAACAGTTTTCTCCAAAAGTTCGTCACCTGTTTTAAATGGATTCAATGGTTGTTGATTGGCTGGTTCTGCATCTACATCCCATGGTCTTAATGTATCGAGTCCCAGTCTGCTCTGTTTGTATTTGTTAATAATTTCAACGAGAGGCAATACATATTGCTTAACAGAATCGTGAAATCGAAAACAATCTTCTTTCGTGTAATCAAATCGTCCCATTTCTACAAACTTGTAATCACGATAGTTGATGAATCCTGCATTGCGTGCAATTTGATCACGTCGTTTTATGAGTTCGGTAAAAAGGTTGTTGAGCTGATCTTTGTCTCTCAATCTGCGTTCCTGTACTTTACGATAAACTTCTTCCCGTAAATCACGATCAGGATTTTCAAGGAATTTCATGGCTTGCTGCAATGTGTATTCCTGATCTCCGACCGTAATAGTCATCTTGCCGGAGATAGCCCCATATTGTTGACCCAGCACACTTAGCTCGGACTGTATTGGAATATTTTCCTCGCGGAAAAGATCAATACTTTTTTTTACTGAACGCAGGTAAGTAAAATATTTTTGTTTATCGAGGGAGGAAGTTAAGGGAGAATCTATTAGTTTACGATTCAACTGATCAGCATAGGGCTGAATTTTTGGTTGAATCTCCATCATGAAATAAGTAAAGTTTTCCCGAAGACTTTTGTCTTCTGTATTACAAGTCATTCGGATATGGCGCCAGGAGACATCTTCGCTAACGACCGCCTCCAGCTCGCTCATGTCTACCAGCCATTTCTCCAGGTCATCTGCTGTTTTGAGTGGCCTTTCAGACAGGTCCACAAAGAAAGGCTCAATAGAATTCCAATCGCTTACTTCAAAATTTTCAGGAAGAAAAACACGGACTGGTTTTTCAATATTTGCGGATAAGGTCTTAATCATTAAATCTATTTTTTCGGCAGGATCTTCAACTAATGCGATGTTTGTAAGATGGTGGTTTTATTTCTTTTTTGAGGGCTGTTTTTTTGCTGCAGGTTTAGCTGCGGATTTTTTAACTGCCTTAGGTTCTGTTTTTTTAGTTGTTGCTTTTTTGGTTGATTTTTCTGTTTCTTTTTTTTCAGCTTCTTTTTTGGACTTTTTTACTTCAGCAACCTTCGGTTCTGCGGATTTCTTTACAGGCTTTTTATTTTCACTGGTTTTCACTTCTGCCTTAGCTTCAGGAGAAGACGCTTTTTTTACAGGCTTTAATTCTTTCACCTCGGGTTCAGGAGTAGGTTCTTCTGCTTCTTCGGTAACTGGTTCTGATAATTTGATTTCGACCTGATTCTTTGAGAGAACGGAAAACCATTTCACCATTTTTTTCAGATCGCTTGTGTAAACGCGGTCGAAATCCAGTTCGGGATATACTTTTTCAAAGTAGGATTTTAGTGCTGAGGCTTCCCTGTCGTCAGGTAACTTTTCCTTGCTTCCTTCCATGGCTTTCAGGATATCAACCAGATTTACATTGTGGCGGGTAGTATATACCTCAATGCTTTCCAAATGCGAAAACTGGTGTACACGGCTGGAAACGAAACGAGTAGTTTTATCATCCAGTGAACGTACTATGCCGCCGTCTGACTTACTGCTGATCAATTCATAAAGACCCGGAAGTCCGGTTATAGCAATAATCTTGGAATATTCCATAATAATAAAAGACTAGTTTTAAAAGTGGTGCAAGTTAAACAAAAAACAAGTATGAGAGTATACTCCTATACTTCCCTCTGGTATGATTTTTTCTGCAATTAATAAACGCCTAAAAATCATTTTATGGAAAAATCAAAGGAAGTGATTGAAGTTTTGAATGATCTGGTTATGATTAATAGCGATCGTATAGCTGGTTACCAGCGTGCTATTAAAGAATTAAAACCTGGAAATGAAGACCTGAAATTGATTTTCGATCGGATGATAATCGAAAGCCAGCAGATCAAGTCTGATCTGGCCAATGAGATATTAGTTTTGCATGGGGATGTAGAGAAAGGGACCAGCGAAATGGGTAAAATTTACCGCGCTTGGATGGAAGTAAAAGCTGTTTTTACCGGAGAAAGCAGGCATAAGACTCTTTCAAACTGCGAAATGGTCGAAGATGCGGTTCAAAAAGCATATAGTAAAGCGCTCGAAACAAATCGGCTTCCCGCATTTTTGAGAGAACTTTTAAATAGCCAACAGGAAATACTCAGGTTTTCTCATAATGAGATCTGGAGTTTGAGAAATCAGTATGCTTAATAACTAAAGATTATACTGTTGACACAGTGATAAGAAGGATGAGATCAACGCACAAGAGATTTAAGGGGGCCAATATAAAAGACCTGGTACATTACCAGGTCTTTGTTTTAATATTTTGAAATATATTACTCATCTAGTGTCTCCCACCACCACCTCTCGAACCACCTCCTCCGGATGAATGCGATCCACCACCACCTCCACCTGAAGGGCGTGATCCACCACCACCTGAAGATCTATTGCCGCCGGACGGACTAGACGGAATTCTTTGAAAGTTTTGAGCAAGGGTCTGACCACGGCTGCGATTAACCTGCTGACGTTCCAAATTCTGCATTGTCTCAGGTCTCGAGTTATTTACTGGAGCCCAGGACCTGTTCTGTCTTTGCTGCCAGTTATTGTTTGCCTGGGAACGCTGATAAATATTGCCCTGGCGATCAGAATATACCGATGGACGTGACGAACCATTTGACAAATTGGATCCGTTGCCGGGATGAGCTGTAGATCTGTTGGAGCCCGACAGGTTATTGTACCCGGTACTTCCAGGTCTTGCGCCTGCACTATTACTTCCAGGGGTAAGATTCCCGCTCCTGTTTGATGTATTGGTGGTCGGGCGGTTATAGTTCATTGTTCTCGAAGCAATTCCGCTGGCACGATTATAACTCTGGCTGCTAACTCCAGTCCTGTTTCTATAAACATTATTTGAATAATTTACATGAACACCACCGTGCACGTAGAAATTATTTCCATAGAATCCATAAGGTCTGTAGCCTCCATGCCAACCGCCCCAATAAGCAGGATGATAGTAAGATGGACCCCACCATCCACAACCTCTGTATCCATACCCGTATCCATAACCAAAGCCTATACCGAACCATGCGGAGCTATAACCCCATCCAAAGCCCCATCCAAAATAAGGTGTGTAACAGAAGTTGAATCCCCATGACCATGGCCTTGGATAATAATATGCACCATACCAGGGAGCATAGTAGAATCCTGTACCATAAACAACAGTTGGACCATATACATAACTATTCAGGTAACCGGGAGTATATCCTGAATAGACATAGTTGGGATCTACATCATATATGTTTACGAATTTTGCATTATAAACAGGGTAACTCGGCGGAATTAAATCAACATCGGCAGGTCTCACAGTACTAACAGCCCATGGCCCTGTAGCGTGGTCTGAAACAAACCAAACCCCGTTGTCAACAGCATAAAAAAGGCCATCTCCCCCATTTCGTAAAACAGTGGAAGAAGTATTTACAGCATACTGCAAATTTGTTCCTTCAATATCGGTAAATTTTGGTTGACCATCATAAGCTACTGTCGTAGTTGCAGTATTACGGTCCACCTTAGCTGTCTGTGGAATTTGGGCATCCATTACAGCATCTTTAGCAGCATCTGTTCCTGCCACACTAGCCAGTACATTGTCTTTAGCTGATCCGGGAGGGATCCTGGCAAAATCACCAGGCAAATGGTCAGCAGGGATATAATTCCAGTCGTCTGAATTGAGGTTTTTCGTTTGGTACCATCTTCCTGAAATCAGTACAAAATACTGTTGTGAAGCTTCATCCATAAAAATATCATTATCTGAATTGCTCACATAAAGAAGATTTGTACCCTGTATAGGAGTAAAGCCAGGGTCACCATTAGATTGTATGAGTTCTGCCGGCGTCGTACTTACGATAATATTAGGAACTACATTAGATGTAGATGATTTACTATTATCTGCCGGGTTATTTTGGGATTTGCTGTTAATCTGATTTTCAATGTTGTGAATATTATCCGGCACAGCTCCGTTTACATATTCATATGGTCCGGTAACAGCACCGGAAACATACCAACGTTTAGCACCGTAGAGATAAAAACGACCATCGTTATTTTTTACAATAGTAAATGGCGTATTGACTACCATATCCGCGTTAAGATCTTTATTATACTGCAGTTTGGGCTCACCATCAATCAATACAAGCATGGATGGCTGGGTTGCAAAAATTACTTTCGGGGGTTTATTAGAAATACCCTGGGAAATTTTTGTTTCCTGCTGGTTCTGGTTTAATGTAGCAACTATTTCATCCAGCGAGAGGGCACCTGCCACACTTGGAAATTTTGTTTCCAGGGCTTCGTCGATATAATCAATGGTATCCTGTCCTTCTATGGCAGGTATCCGGATAGAAGTAACATCGAGGCTATTAATGACAAGAGTACGGTTGTCCCGGTCGGTTTCTACCTTCGCAGTACCCCAGAATGCACCAAAAACTGGATCATTACTACCATTACTGAGTATCGAAATGGCAGACCGGAACATCAGGATATTACCCTTAAATGACTCAGGCTCAGGCTGATATACTTTAATCTGCGTTCCATTACTGGTGTTAATCAATTTGGGCCATTCCTCTGCCCTGCTAAAACCAAAGGCCAAAAGACAGGTGGATAGCAGGAAGAATTTTGTAATGAACTTTTTCATATGTTATGAGTTTACTAGGCTTTTAAACTAATCGCCTAACGCTAAACGTTGGCTGTTTATTTAATATAACTACTTACGATAAGACATTTATATAACCCCAAAGTATAATGGATATGTTACAATGAAATGTTAATTAAGTGAAATAAATCATAGAGCTAAAAGCCTAAGGCCTAAGGGTTTCCATGGACATTTGTGATATTTACAAAAGATTCATGAATTCGGGATATAAACCATTCACTATTAATGTGCTTCGAGCCAGTTGAGGCCCGACCCTATTTCAGCTTCAGCGGGAACTCCGTTAGGCAGGAGTAGGGCTGTTTGCATACATTCAATAATAATTGGCTTGATAATTTCCACTTCATCCTTGTGCGCATCAAAGACCAGTTCATCATGAACCTGTAATAACATTTTTGATTTGAAGCGATTTTTTTTGAAAGTTTCATGAATGCTGATCATCGCCATCTTGATCATATCTGCAGCCGTTCCCTGGATAGGTGAGTTGATGGCGTTCCTTTCTGCAAAACCACGTACCGTAAAGTTGCCCGAATTAATATCCCTCAGCCATCGCTTTCTACCCATAAGCGTTTCCACATAGCCATTTTCACGCGCAAATTGGATAGTATTGTCCATATATTTCTGAATGTTCACAAACTGCTTTTTGTAGTTGTCGATGATTTCCTTGGCTTCGGTTCTGCTGATTCCAAGGTTATCCGCCAGGCCGAACGCACCTTGGCCATAAATGATTCCAAAATTCACACTCTTGGCCCTGTACCGCATTTCTTTTGTGACATCTTTTTCTTCCACACTGAAAACTTTAGCTGCAGTGGCACTATGAATATCTTTTTTTTCTTTAAAAGCGAGGCACATATTCGGATCACCGCTGATGGCGGCTACAATACGAAGCTCAATCTGCGAATAATCTGCAGAAACCAAAAGATGATTTTCGTCCCTGGGTACAAAGGCCTTTCGGATCTCACGACCCCTCTCCGTTCTTACGGGAATATTTTGGAGGTTCGGATTGTTGCTGGATAACCGTCCCGTGACTGCTACCGCCTGGGCATAACTGGTATGGACCCGACCTGTTTTTCGGTTAATGATGGCTGGTAGTGCGTCCACATAGGTAGATTTCAATTTTGTAAGTTCGCGGTATGCCAATATATCGTCGACGATTTTACTCTGATGTGCCAGTTTTAAAAGTACATCTTCGCCGGTAGCGTACTGGCCCGTTTTAGTTTTTTTTGCTTTCGGATCGAGTTTTAATTTTTCAAATAATACTTCGCCCAGTTGTTTGGGTGATGAAAGGTTAAACCGGACACCCGCTTCACGATACACATTGGCCTCAGCAGCAGCGGCTTCTTTTTCGAGTTCCTTTGAATATTCCTTCAGGAAATCCATATCTACGCGGATCCCTTCGAATTCCATATCTGTCAGCACTTTTACAAGAGGGTTGTCTACTCTTTCGAAAACATTTCTTACAGTCTTTTTATCAAGCAGGGGTTGGAAAGCATTTCTGAGCTGCAAAGTAATATCTGCATCTTCAGCAGCGTATTCGGTAATTTTCTCGATTGCCACATCTCTCATATTACCCTGGCCTTTTCCTTTTTTGCCAATCAGGTCTTCGATTGGAACCGGATCATATCCCAGGTATTGGGCGCTTAAAAGGTCCATACTTCTTTTCCCTTCCGGATCAATCACATAATGAGCCAACATGGTGTCAAAAATTTCTCCTTTTAACTCAACACCATACCATTTCAATACCAGCATGTCATATTTAATATTCTGGCCGATCCATATTTTTCCCGGTTCTTCGAAGAGTGGACGAAATTCAGACAGAATTTCGAGAGCGGCCGTTCTTTCAGGAGGTATAGGAACGTAATAAGCCTCACCAGGTTTCCAGGCGAAGCTTAGTCCGACGAGGTCGGCATTGTTTGCGTCTATACCTGTAGTTTCTGAATCAAATGAAACTTCACGCTCTCCCATCAATAATGTAATCAGCGACATTCTTTTTTCGACGGTATCAGCACAGATATAATTGTGTTTTGTATTTGAAATATTTTTTTCGGCATGTACAGTAACCGATTCCGTTTCTTCTGTTTCTGTACTGGTGGGTGCAGCCACTGCATTTCCGAAAAGATCCTGTTGTACACCTTCGGGTACTGGTTTCTCGCCGTTTATACCGGGCAGCTCTTCACCCAGAATTCTTTTTGCAACTGTCCTGAATTCCAGCTCTGAAAAAATTTCGCGGAGCGTATCCTTGTTCCAGTCTTTCAACCTGAAATCCTCTTCATGAAACTGCACGGGCACATCTGTAATGATCGTGGCCAGTTTCTTACTCATGATCGCGAGATCTTTTCCAGCCTTCACTTTTTCTCCCAATGCACCTTTAATATTTTCTGCATTCTCTAAAACATTTTCCAGCGTACTATATTCTGCCAATAATTTGGCAGCTGTTTTTTCACCAATACCAGGTATGCCCGGAATATTATCCACTGCATCGCCCATGAGTCCGAGGATGTCGATAACCTGCGTTATTTTTTTGATATTCCATTTCCCCAGCACTTCGTCTGTTCCCATAATCTCCACATTCCCGCCCTGGTAACCGGGTTTGTAAATCTTTACTTTTTCACTTACCAGCTGGCCGTAGTCTTTATCTGGTGTAACCATAAATACTTCATAACCTGCTTTGGCAGCTTGTTTACTGAGTGTGCCAATGACGTCATCGGCTTCATAACCGTCAAGTTCCATGATCGGAATATTGAATCCGCGGACAATTTTCTTGATATCCGGTATCGCAATGATGAGGTCTTCAGGCGCTTCCTGTCTATTGGCCTTATAATCTGTAAAATCGATATGCCTGTCAGTAGGGGCTTCTGTATCAAAACATACCGCCATATGGGATGGCTTTTGATTATTGATGAGTTCAACCAATGTATTGGTAAATCCAAATTGTGCGTTGGTATTTTTTCCTTTGGACGTAATGCGTGGTGAACGTATCAATGCATAATACGCGCGAAAAATCAATGCCATTGCGTCAAGTAGAAACAATCTCTTATCCATATTCCGTCTTAGTTTTTCAGTTCCGTTAATTTCTTTTGAAGTGAAAACATATTATCACGTAGTCGTGCCGCTTCCATGAAATCCAGGTCCCTTGCCGCCTTCTCCATCTCTTTTTTAATTCTCGATATGGCTTTTTCCATTTGCGGAATGGTTTTATATTCGGTATCCTCTTCTGCCGCGACGCTTATAAGATCCTGATCGCGAGCGATTGCATATGGATTTCTTTCATCAAATCCTTTAATATCGAGAACAGAGGTCGAAGCGAATACATCCTGTCTGGATTTTAAAATGGTTCTCGGTGTTATGCCGTGTGTTTCATTAAATTTCACTTGTTTTTCTCTCCGACGACTGGTTTCATCAATCGTACGTTGCATGCTCTCAGTCATTTTATCAGCGTAAAAAATCACGAGACCTTCCACATTTCGGGCAGCCCGGCCTGCAGTCTGTGTGAGCGAGCGTTCATTCCTTAAAAATCCTTCTTTGTCCGCGTCAAGAATGGCTACCAGTGAAACTTCCGGCAAATCCAATCCTTCTCTCAGAAGGTTCACTCCCACGAGCACGTCAATTTCACCAAGTCGCAGCTGTCGAAGGATTTCAACACGTTCGAGGGTATCTACTTCACTATGAATGTATTTAGATTTGATGTTGAGGCGCTGCAGGTATTTATCCATTTCTTCAGCCATGCGCTTCGTTAAAGTAGTTACCAGTACCCGTCCACCCTTATTAATACGTTTATCAATTTCATCCAGTAAATCATCAATCTGGTTTACGCTGGGACGAATTTCAATGGGTGGATCCAATAAGCCCGTCGGTCTTACGACCTGCTCAACTACCACCCCACCGCATTTTTCAAGTTCGTAATCGCCAGGTGTA
Source organism: uncultured Bacteroidota bacterium (assembly GCA_963730425.1). Lineage (GTDB taxonomy): Bacteria > Bacteroidota > Bacteroidia > Chitinophagales > Chitinophagaceae > Puia. The sequence goes on from CAVSRV010000007.1 coordinate 209,312, forward strand.
GCCGACACGTAAATGGTCTGATCCGTCATCGTTTCAAATTCATGAAAATTAAGCGGACGATTATCCAATGCAGAAGGTAAACGGAATCCGTAGTCAACCAATATAAGTTTTCTGCTCCGGTCACCACCGTACATACCACTCACTTGTGGAATTGTCTGGTGACTTTCATCTATCACACATAAAAAATCCTTCGGAAAATAATCGAGTAAACAGAATGGTCTTGTACCTGGTCGCCTGCGATCGAAGAATCGGGAATAATTTTCAACGCCGTTGCAATAACCAAGCTCCCGGATCATTTCAACGTCAAAATTAACACGTTCACTCAGTCGCTGTGCTTCTATAAATTTTCCGGTACTTTTGAAATAGCTGACCTGCGCAGACATTTCATCCTGTATCTCTGCGAGAACCTGGGTTATGACATCTTTAGGAGCCAGATACAGGTTAGCAGGAAATATGGCTGCGTTATCAATGGGCTCAATGCGTTTGCCGCTTTTCAATTCAAAACTTTCGATCTCCTCTATCTGGTCTCCGAAAAATGCTACGCGGTATCCATAATCAAGATAGGGAAGATTGATATCCACGGTATCTCCCTGAACGCGAAAACTTCCTCTTTTAAACTCATACTGGTCACGTGAATATAAAGAGTTCACGAGTGCATGCAGGAATCCCTGTCGGGATATTGTTTGGCCGCGTTTAATGCGGACAATTCCATTTTCGAATTCTTCCGGATTACCAATACCATAAATACAACTTACAGAAGCTACAACAATGATATCGCGCCTTCCGCTTAACAATTGAGTTGTCGCCTGTAGCCTTAATTTGTCGAGCTCTTCATTAATTGACAGATCCTTTTCAATATAAGTATCACTCACGGGCATATAAGCTTCCGGCTGATAGTAGTCGTAATAGGAAACAAAATAGCCGACTGCATTGTCAGGGAAAAATTGTTTGAATTCGCCATATAGTTGTGCCACCAGGGTTTTATTATGTGTTAAAACCAACGTGGGTCTTTGTACCTGTTCAATAACTTTCGCAATGGTAAAAGTCTTACCGGAACCTGTTACTCCAAGCAGGGTTTGATATTTCTCGCCTTCTAATAGTCCCTTCGTCAGCTGAAGAATAGCTTCCGGCTGATCACCTGCAGGAGTATATGGTGAATGGACTTTAAATTCCATTTTCTTCTGTTTTGGGGAACTTTAAAGTTACAATTTTTAGGCCTAAGAGTACGGACAGAACATTGCTCCGGAGAGTCAGTTTTTGGGTTTTGAATTCTGAGAATGAAGTTTTTTACCAGCTTTATTAAAAGGGTCCCAGGTTATTTTGATTTTGCCATCATCCCCCCATTTAGCACGCAGACGGGCGCTGACACCCGTTTTACTGGAAATACCTTTGTTGGTCAATAAAGTATCCTTATTTGTTTTCAGGTTGCTGAGTGGAACCTGAATGCTTAGATCAGGACCTGTCTTCATGTTATACGTGCCTTCCACAAACATCGTCATAACTGATGAGCGGATTTCCATCCGGTTAACAAGAATGCTCTGTTCATTTACTTCGAGAAGGTCATGGAGGTCAGCAAACTGGATATCCGAAAAATTCCGGTTCTTAAATACTGTTTGAGAAATTTTTTGAATGGGCTCAAAGTCCGTAAGTTGTCCATCATGCAAATTAAATTTTACAAAACCCTTCATTTCGCCTGGAATGATTTGGGCATTTGTTGTTAATGCACCATTCATAGTGATATCTGCCGATAAAGTGCCTGCGATATTTTTGTCGGTGGGTGATTTTAAACCGAAATTATTGAAGGCATTAAATATTTTACTTACGTTAATATTTACCAATTGTGCCCTGAATGAAAATGGGTTTGAGGCAGGTAAGTTTTTGAGAACGCCTTCCAGGTAAACATTCCCATTCGCATGTTCTAGTTGGATTTTTTTCAGAATTATTGCATTTTCATTCATTTCTATATTTGCCAGAACATTGTTTGCGTAAAATTTTTTATACACCATTTGTTTGGCATTCAGGCTGAGGTTGAAATTTGCAGTCTCAAGAAAACTGGTGAATTTTATCAGGGACTGATCGAGCGAAGATTTCTTTTTTTGAGCGGATACTTTTGAATATTTCTGTTTAAGGAAGGAAGTGAAATCGTTTAGGTTCAGCTTATTTGAATGAATGTTCCAGTCAATATTGAGTTTTTTGTTTTCCTGATTGATGAGGTAAAAAAGACTTTTTGCTTTTCCATTCATGACCAGGTCTGTACTGCCCGTGTAGATATTCAGGTTATCAACGATCATATCTTTCCCGGTAAAGTGAACGATACCTTTACCGTTCGTGAACTTTAGATTTCTCGGAACGTAAACTATAGAGGCGGAGTCCATATTGAAATTTCCGAAGATCATTCTCAAACTATCATAATTTTGTTCCAGGGATCCACTGTACGCCATGTTAATTCTACCCGAACCTCCGGTAAATGCGAGGCTATTTTCTTCAAATATGCCATTGATATTTTCGAGGGGGAAGTCAGACAATAAATTCAGGTTCATAAGGGGATGAATGAGATTATGGATCACAAGGGAGTCACAGCGAAAATCCAGTTTATCCCATCTTCCCTTCAGGTTTGAAAAATGCATTGCGGTATTTTCATCGTCGTGCCCCATGCCTTTAATTTCTTCATTATTAAAAGTTGCGGTAAAAGAAGCGTTGGCAATTACCGCCAATGGAGTCGTGATCGTCTTGTCATCCACCTTAAGCCTTAAATGAATGAGCGGAGTTTTATATTCAGGTTCAGTATTATCCAGCGATCCGGTAAGATGCGTAATGGATTCTGAAATATCATAGGAGGCAAGTTTGAGTCGTATATTTTTAGAAAGAAAAGATGCTGCCTTTCTGAAAGAGAGATTTTCAGTTTCCCAGGATAACATAAATGGAGCCGGCACTTCTGCCAGAAAGAATTTGCCTTTAAAAATAAAGGGCTGCTTGTCAACCTTCAGATGGACTTTCTCAAATTGAAGTATTTTAGAATTCTCATTAAAACTCACCTGAAAAATGCCCGATACAGTTTTTCCTTCGAGGAAAGGACCCTTTTCCTGATTGAAAGTCATTTGAAGTACGATGCAATTCAGGTCCAAATTGATTTTCAAACCCTGATCTTCTTCGTCGCCGACTATACTTGTTTCAAGTTTTGGTATATCGAATGCAAAGATTTTACCATCGCATTTCTTATCTACGGTTAAAGTGCCATCCCTGACCTCCAGTATGGGGTAATCAATAGTTTTAGTTGAGGATTTTTTCGGAGGGGTCTTTTTCTTGAAAATAGAAGTATTTGTGTATCCGAACGAATCCGTATAAAGATAGATACGAGGACTTTCCAGTCGAATCCTTCCAATGCTGATTTTGCCAAAGAGGAGTTTGAATAAGTCAATTGTTGCATATACCTTGCTCGCGGAAATCAGGTCATGGTGATGCCTGTGCCATAGGCTGTCACGAACTGTAAGCGAATCGATCGTAAAGGCGAATCTTGGGAAACTCTGATAAAAACTGACGCTAATATTCTTGATTTGGAGTTCTCCTCCATTAAGTTGTTTTTTGGCTTCGGTTTCGATATATGAAATGACCTGTTTTTTATGCAGTTTCAGATAAGTCTTCCCAGCAATGAAAATCGCCAAAATCAACAGGACCAGAATTATCAATACCCTCAATCCAATTTTAAATACTTTTTTCAATTGACCTGTTTATATTATAGAATTGGGTAAGTAAGGAGAAAATTCTTTATACGGACCTGTCCTGGTCTGACTATTTCGTGAACAATTAAAGTTAGGAACTCTGGATTATGTGGCTGGTCGTTTTAAATAAAGGGAATAATCAGGTTGGATTACTTCATAATCCTGATGCATGAGGGGTGAAGTGAGAAGAAAATCTGCAGTTGAACGATCACAGGCAAAAGGGATATTCCAGACCACGCCAAGTCGCAGGAGTGCCTTGATATCTGGATCATGGGGCTGGGCTTCCATAGGATCCCAAAAAAAAATAAGGACATCGATTTTTCTTTCTGCTATTCGGGCACCGATCTGCTGGTCACCTCCTAGTGGCCCACTCATAAACTTAGTGATTGAAAGCCCAAGTGCTTTTTCCAGCATTTTACCCGTAGTACCCGTCGCGAAGAGGCGATGCATGGAAAGAACAGATTTATTATAAACTGCCCATTCGATAATTTCGGTCTTCTTATTGTCATGGGCAACCAAAGCGATACGTTTACTGGCGGCCATCTTATAAATACTCATACTGGCTGTTTAAGCACAAGTTAAGCCTTGTTTTGAGCCTAATATCTAAAGCATGACCGCTGCCAACCAACGCAATAGTATTGTATATAACCCTGATCTGGAAACGACCTTTCTATAACCAGAAAGGTTAATAAAAATTTCAAAATAGTATTTAAACTTTTCTTTTTTTATGCAGTCAGATCGCCAAACCTCACCCATACTATTTAGGAACGGCATGGTTGTTGTTAACAGCTTATCCACATTTACTATCCCATGAAGGTACTTCAGTTATGGCTCGCATCAGCGTTATTATGCTTTGCAGTAATGGGCCAGTCTCCAGGTGATCATTCCGGTACGACTTCTTCCTCCGATGCCAATCCAGGGTTTAATTTTTTTACTGTAACTCCCCAGGATGGCCATGCAATTTTGCGCTGGTCGGCTACGGATGTTAAAACTGAAGATTTTTTTATAGTAGAGAAAAGCTCGGACGCCATCCATTTTGAGATGTTAAGTGCAATGGATGCTTCAGTCGGATTAGATTCGGTTTATTCATTAATGGATAATTCTATTGGAGCGGGAAATATTTTTTATCGTATACGTATAACAGGCAAGGGTGGAAGGGAAATTTGTTCGAAAACGGTGAATTTGAATTCAAATCCGGTAGCTGATTTTCGGTTTTATCCCAATCCGGTGGATAAGCTATTAATTATCCGTTCCTCGCACGCATTAAATATACAGATAACAGATATGTATGGGGCCGTATGGTTTGGACAGGAAGTAGATGCAGGAATGCAGATTGTCAATGTTGCAACTCTGCAAAAAGGGAATTATATCTTAAAAGCAACGGATAAAGCGACGAATTCGGTAATTACAGAACAGCTCGTAAAAAATAATTAAGGAAACCGGGTAATTGGAGTGACATGTTGCGGATCTGGATGTTTACGATTATCTTTACTACGGTTTTTCATAGGATATTGGATTTTAAAACGGGGTTGAATTTTTATTCTGACCCCTTTTTTATGCAAAAAAATAAGGCTGCCTTTTCAGACAGCCTCTATACTTACCAACCCAAGTATTTAATGACCCCAAATTATTTCTCTGCTACCACGCCTTCCTGGGTTTCTTTAATTTTCGTGCGGATCTTGGCTTCAATCTCCGCAGCCAGTTCCGGATTATCATGTAGCAGCTGACGAACCGCATCACGACCCTGTCCCAGTTTATCTGATCCATAGCTGAACCAGCTACCACTCTTTTGAACGACTCCAAGCTCAACACCCATATCGATCACTTCGCCCATTTTCGAAATTCCTTCGCCGAAAATGATGTCGAATTCTGCGCTGCGGAAAGGCGGGGCCACCTTATTTTTTACCACTTTTACTTTAACATGGTTTCCGACAGCCTCTTCGCCATCTTTTATCTGAGCCATGCGCCGGATATCCAGGCGGACAGAGGCATAAAATTTTAATGCATTACCTCCGGTTGTTGTTTCGGGATTTCCAAACATAACTCCGATTTTTTCACGGAGCTGATTGATAAAGATGCAAATAGTATTAGTCTTACTGATGGTAGCAGTCAGCTTACGAAGGGCCTGAGACATCAAACGGGCATGAAGCCCCATTTTGCTGTCACCCATTTCTCCTTCCAATTCGCCTTTGGGAACCAGGGCAGCGACAGAGTCTATTACTACTACATCCAGGGCACCCGAAAGAATAAGCCGGTCCGCAATTTCCAGGGCTTGTTCGCCATAATCCGGTTGGGAGATCAGAAGATTATCTACATCTACACCCAGTTTTTTGGCATAGTTGCTGTCGAACGCATGTTCGGCATCAATGAAAGCACACATACCTCCCTTTTTCTGTGCTTCGGCAATCACATGAGTCGCGATGGTTGTTTTACCGGAAGATTCCGGCCCGTAAATTTCTATAACCCGACCACGTGGCAAACCACCAATACCCAGGGCAACATCGAGACCGATGGATCCCGTGGATATGAATTCCATAGGCTCAGTACTTTTTTCATTCATCATCATCACACTGCCTTTGCCAAAATCCTTGTCTATTTTATCAATAGTTAATTTTAACGCCTTTAATTTTTCTGTGTTTGACATTGGGTAATTTTTAGTCGTTTAAAGTAGTTGATTATTCAAAGCTAGGGTAAATATTTTATACACACTAATTTTTTTAGTAAAAAAAACTAATTAATTTGGTGGCCCGTTTTTGATTCGTCTCCCTATGTTTTAAATTCCCGGCCAACAGGATAAACAGAGCCCGGCTCTCAAAGAGCCGGTTCCGCCTCTCATATTACAAAGAGAATGAAATTTGAAACCCGGGTCAATACCCGAATGCGGTAAATTTGAAAAATGAATAGGATCGACAGATTATTTGGAATCCTCACTTTGCTGCAATCAAAAAAATTTGTGACCGGCGAAAAAATAGCGGAGAAGTATAATATCAGCGTCCGATCGGTTTACCGGGATATTAAGGCCCTGAATGAACAGGGCGTACCTGTAAGCTTTGAACCTCACCGTGGCTATTTTATCGTTAATGGGTATTTTCTGCAACCCGTTTCTTTTTCTACGGAGGAAGCCAATGCGTTGTTATTAATGGAATCCATAGTGTCTGCCTTTGCTGACAAATCTATACAACAGCATTATTCTACTGCACTGACCAAGATAAAATCTGTACTGCGTTCTTCCCAGAAGGATTCGGTTGAACGACTGGCTGAAAATATTAAACTCCAGGTACCTGTTTGTTTCGTTCAGAATTTTAATTATTTAACAAGCATTCAACAGGCCATAAGTTCCCAAAAAATCCTTGAAATCGGTTATACGAATAAGCAGGAAGAGGTTTCGGTAAGAAAAATGGAACCTATCGGACTCATATTCTACGCACTCAGCTGGCACCTGATAGGCTGGTGTCATAATAAGAAGGATTATCGCGATTTCAGGGTTTCCCGCATTTTACGCCTTCAATGTACAGATGAACCTTTCACAATTCAGAAACATATTCCTTTGGATGACTATATGAAGCTGCTTCCTGTAAAATATTAATTTCTGCTCTGCCATAGGGTTGTCAGTGGCGGGTGTTTATTTTGTACTATAATAATTAACCATGAACACGATTACTAAATTTTTCGAAAACCAATTGAAAGAGGAAGCAGAGATAACCCGTAAAATGTTGAAAATTATACCTGAGGATAAATACGATTGGAAACCACATCCCAAAAGTATGACTGTCCGAAGACTGGCTGTACATCTCGCTGAATTACCAGGGTGGATTCCAATGGCTATTGATACCGACGTGCTTGATTTTTCGGCAAATGATTATAAGCCGACACCCATTGCAAACAACACTGAACTGTTTTCGATATTCGAAAAAAATCAGAAAAAAGCAGAAGAGGCTTTGCCCAAAACTACGGATGAATATCTTCAGAACTTATGGACCATGAAAGACGGAGATCAGGTTTTCCTCACTTTATCCAAAGAGGATGTCATTCGCATGGCTCTGTCGCAAACCATTCATCATCGCGCACAAATGGGCGTTTTTCTTCGTTTGTTGAATATTCCCATTCCGGGATCTTATGGGCCGAGTGCGGATGAAATGGGATTATAAGCCTAAGGCTTAATGCGTAACGCATAACGCTTTCTAACGGTCAACGGTCATCCGTGAACGAACATAATTCTATGTTAAAGAGGTTTAGAAATTAAACTTCGGTTTTATAGTCAGGTCTATAATATATGCGAAAGCACATAAAATAAAAACTATGAAATCGAAATTATTATTCTCCGCAATTCTTGTTGCATTTCTTGGAATCGCAAATATTTCCATGGCTCAGGACGGTAACTTTGCAAAGAATCATCCACGCAGGGCTGAAGTCAATCAACGTTTGAATAACCAGGACCGACGCATCAATCGTGATGTAAGGAATGGTGATATCAGCAGACGCCAGGCAAATCGTCTTCATCAGCGTGATCATCAGATTCGCAGGGAAGAAAGAAGGATGGCGTACAGGCATGATGGTCATATCACAAAACGTGATCAAAACAGGTTGAACCGCCAGGAAAATCATATGAGCCGTAGAATACACAGAGCTTAAATAACCTGACACCAGGAATCTTAATAGGGTCATCAAACTAGTCCACCAGAAATGGTGGATTTTTTTATAGTAAGATTTGACCCTTATCCCAAACTAAGATTAACTTATACAATAATTGATTATGCAGAAAAATGAAGACCCTGTACACACTTCACTCCGACGGGTCATTGGACTGCCTACTGCTATTTTACTTGTAGCGGGTTTGATGATAGGTTCAGGTGCATTCAAAAAGATTGCACCAATGACTCAGTCGTTAATGAGCGAACCCTATATACTATTGGCCTGGATAGTAGCAGGTATCATCACGATTTTCGGAGCCTTTACATATTCCGGACTTTCCAATATGACAAATGAAACGGGGGGGATCTATGAATACCTGCGTCTGATTTATGGGGATTTCATAGCCTATCTGTTGGGCTGGACTTATTTCATTATTGTTGGTACTGGTGCAATTGCTGCACTTGCTTATATCTTTTCCCAGTCGGTCGATGCGCTGATTCATTTTCCAATCCTGTTCCCCTCACTGCAGAATATTTCGATTGCAAATTTTATTTATCCATTCAGCGGTTTATCCATAAAGTTACTTGCGGTAAGTATGATTATCCTACTGACATGGTTGAATGTCCGGGGAATATCATATGCCGGAAGACTGAATAATATTGTGACGGGTGCAAAGATCCTGGGAATACTCTTACTCATCACCGCAGGAGTTTTTTATGCAGGAGATCCATCCAGCATGCTTCAGGGGAACAAGTCATTTCACATTCTTTCGGGTCCGGCATTGTTTAGCGGATTTTTTGGTGCCATGCTCAGCGCTCTCTGGGCGTACGATGGATGGGCAAACATCACTTTTGTAACGGGTGAGATTAAGAATCCTGAACGGAATCTGCCTTATGCAATTATTGGTGGCGTTGGCATCGCAATGTTATTATATGTATTGCTAAATTATATCTACATGAAAGTTCTTCCGATGGAACAATTAGCATCCATTCCGGAAAATAAAATTGCTGCAGCTGTGGTATCAGAAACATTATTTGGAAGGGCCGGAGCCTCGTTGATTGTAGTACTAATCATGACCTGCACATTTGGGGCTTTAAATGGATGTATTCTTACTTATCCGAGAATCAGTTTTCGGATGGCGCAGGAAAAAGTATTTTTCATGAAGGCTGCCCTTGTACATCCTGTTTTTAAGACACCCCATATAGCCCTGATTTATTCCTGTATATGGAGTTGTGTACTGGTAATTACAGGAACTTTTGATCAGATAACCAATCTGGTTGTTTTTTCTACTTATCTTTTTTTTGGCCTGGCCGCAGCAGGTCTGATCAAAATGAAAGTACAAAAGAAAATCACAAAGAAAGTAATTGGCTATCCTGTAGTTCCTGTAATAATTATTTTATTCTGTGTCGTTCTCGTTGTAAATACGCTGATTGTGCAGGTCCGCGCAACTCTATTCGGATTATTGCTAATGCTCTCAGGTGTACCATTATATTTTTGGTTCAAAAAGCGGAAAACAAGTGTGAGAGTGTGAGGGTGTGAGAGTATGAGATAACCGTCATCCGTCATCCGTCAACCGTTACTCCGTACGCAAACTCTTCACCGGATTCGCAATCGCAGCTTTAATTGCCTGAAAACTCACGGTAATGATAGCAATAACGATTGCAGTTAAACCAGCCAATGCAAATACATACCAGCTTATATGAATTCTGTAATCAAAACTTATCAACCATTGTTTCATAAAATACCATGCAATCGGCGAAGCGATAAAAATGGAAATGATCACCAGCGTTACGAAATCTTTAGACAGCAATGCCGCAATATTTGAAACAGATGCTCCTAATATTTTTCGAACACCCACTTCTTTAATCCTGCTTTCAGCCATATAGGTTGCGAGACCGAACAGTCCCAGGCAGGATATAAATATGGTCAGGCCGGCAAATAAACCTGCTAATGTTCCTATCAGCTGCTGATCACTGAATTTTTTCGCATACTCGTCATCTATAAAATGATACTCGAAAGGATATGCAGGATTATATTTTTTGAGAATCTTTTCAGCTGAAGCCAAATTCTGCGCCGTGGTGTACTTATTATTAAACTTTATATTCATCACGTTACTGCCATATTTCGGCCCTTTAAATATAATCGGCCTTGTTTTATCGTAGGGAGATTGTAAAATAAAATCTTTAATTACGCCGACAATATGCCAGTTTATCGGGTCATCAAAAACCAACTGACCGATCGGGTTTTTAAAGTTCATAAGTTTGGCCGCTGATTCATTAATTATGCACGCAGTAGAATCAGTTGGATATGCGTTTATGTCTATGTCACGACCGGCTACCAATTCAAGGCCAGCCGTTCTTATTATTCCGCCATCTGTAGTTGTGCGGTCAAAAGTCGGTCTTGTGTTGGGGTCCTTTCCCTGCCAGTTTAAACTCATTCCGGAACTCCAGCTCTGCGTGAGAGGGGCCATTGTCTTGCTCACGGCAATGGCTGTTCCTGAATTGATCAAGTCATTCTTAATAAGCTGGTAGTTTTTAATAATATCACCTTCTATAAATATGTATGCAAGATTATTCTTATCATATCCAGAGTTTCTTTCCTGTGCATATTTTATTTGTTGAACTATTATTAGGGTAGAAATAACAAGTATTATCGCAAATGTAAATTGTGATACAACAAGTATTTTTCTTGGAGTCACCAACGCATTTACTTTTTTGAATGTTCCTTTTAATACAGCAACAGGTCTGAAATTTGAAAGGAAGAACGCAGGATAACTGCCTGCGAGCAAACCGGTAAATAAAACAAATCCAATACTGATTAGCCAAAAATAAAAATTGGTGTAATCAATGAATAATTGTTTTTGCGTCAACTGATTAAATGATGGCAGACTCAATTGAACAATGATGAGTGCAAGAATCCCCGCAATAGCTGATATAATTATTGATTCGATAAGAAACTGTGCGACCAGTGATTTCTTTAGTGCTCCCGCCACCTTACGTATACCTACTTCCTTGGCTCGTTTTTCACTTCTTGCCGTAGATAGATTCATGAAATTAATGCAGGCTATAAATAAAATAAAAAGAGCTATAAGGGTGAATAATCTTACCGTCTCAATACGGCCACCGCTTGGTTTCCCGTCTACAAATTTTGAATACAACCTTAGCTGACTTACCGGATATAAAAAGGATTCATCTTTTGACCTTCCTCCCGAATATTTGAGCACGATATTCTTTATTTTGGAATTAATATCTGTCAGCCTTGTATTTGGCTTCAACAATACAAAAGTCATAATAGAAACATCGGTCCAGTCTGCATCGATATATTTCTTTGATTCAAGGAACGCAGATGACATCAGGAACTCGAAATCGAATTGAGTATTGTTGGGCAGATCTTTCAAAAGGCCGGTGATCTTGAAATTTTCACTATTATCAAACCGCACGACTTTTCCGATCGGGTCCTCTTCTCCAAATAATTTCCTGGACATCTTTTCCGTAATGACCAAAGAATATGGATCATTTAATGCTGTAGATGCAATGCCTTTCAATAAAGGAAAGCTGAACATGGTTAAAAAAGAAGGATCCGCCCAGGTACCAGTAGCTTTAATATGTTTATCTCCATATCCGAACAATATTGACTGGTCCCAACTGATGCGGGCTGCACTTTCAATTTCAGGATAATCTTTTTTCAGGGCAGGACCCAGCAACTGCGGTGTGGGCAGCCCGGTTTGCAACGCTCCATCGTAGATACTATTACCCCATACTTCATATAAGCGGCTGTTTTTTTCATGAAATCTGTCGTAACTGATTTCATTCTGAACCCACAGTAATATGAGTATGGCACTGGCCATACCTATAGCGAGTCCACTGATGTTTATAACAGAAAAACCTTTGTTCCGTAAAAGATTCCTTAATGCGATTTTAATATAGTTCTTAAGCATACATTTTCCTTATTATATTTTCAAAATTGTTACCGTTGACCGACTTTGACCGCTGAAGCTTTAGCGTAAGCGGTTGACCGATCACCGTTTGAAGTTTGCGGTTTTTCGGTTTCACATTCCCATCCGCCTTCACTCCGCTTCGGCGGGACAAAGTACTCCCATACTTTCTTCCTATTCCGCTCGCAGGCTATCAACCGGATTAACCACCGCAGCCCTGATCGCGCGGAAACTAACCGTAATAATCGTTATCGAAATAGCCAATACTGCTGTCAACAAAAATATCCACGCGCTGATATTCGTTTTGTAAGCAAAATCCTGCAACCATTTATTCATCATATACCAGGCAACCGGCGTTGCTATAATAAAAGCAATAAATACAAGCTTTATAAAATCCATTGACAGAAGTGAAACGATGTTGGTTATGCTGGCTCCTAATACTTTTCGTATACTAATTTCTTTCGTTCTTTGTTCAGCAGTAAATGTGGCTAGCCCTAGCAGACCCAGACAGGCAACGAAAATGGTTACGCCTGCAAAAATACTCAGTATGAGACCGATTTTTTGTTCTGACTCATAAGAATTGTTAAACCTGTCATCAAGAAAAGTATATGAAAAAGGAACCTCTCCCTTCAGGTCATCCCAGTTTTTCTTCAGGGCATTTTTTAAACCGGCAATATCCTTTGTATTTGTTTTCACTATTATATTCTCATTGTTATTACCCAGAACCATTACCAGAGGAGAAATAGGTTCGTGGAAGGATTTAAAATGAAAATTTTTAACTACTCCAATAACATGATATGTCACTTTTGTTCCGTCGTTATCCGGACGTGTTAAATGATGACCCAGTGCATTTTTACCCCAGCCAAATGCTTTTGCCGTTTCTTCATTAATAATTATTCCTAATGAATCCGTTCCAAATGATTTTGAAAAGTTTCGTCCGTCTGCTATTTCCATTCCAAGTGTTTGGATATAATTATAATCAACATCATATCGCAAAGTTTTCACAAGCTGATCGCTATTATTATCGGCATAGATCATGAAGTTGTTATTATAAGTATTTCCTGCCGGCAGATATCCGGAAGAAGAAATACTCACAATCCTCGGATCCCGCAGAAGTTTTTGCTTAAAAGCTTCCAGATTCTTGCCCAGCCAATAAGCTTCCTGCACAATCAATACCTGGTCTTTGTTATATCCCAGTTTTTCGTTTTGAATAAAACTGAGCTGTTTGTGAACGATGATCGTTCCTATTATGAGAACAATAGAAATGAAAAACTGGAAGACTACCAGGCCACTACGCAGGCTTACGGTTTTACCCATGGTTGCTAGTTTTCCTTTCAGAACAGTCACCGGCTTAAAGGATGAAAGAAAAAAAGCCGGGTAGCTTCCTGCCAGGAGACCGGTTACCAGGGCAAAAAGTAAAAGGCCTGGCAATAACCAGGGATTGCTTAGCAGGTTAAATGAAAGATCCTTTCCCGACAGTTTATTTAAAAACGGTAATGTCCAGAAAACAAGCATCAAGGAAAGCAGGAATGCAAAGGAAGTCAGTAACAGTGATTCCAACAAAAACTGACGCACGAGTTGACCGTTTAAAGATCCGAGCACTTTTCTTATTCCAACTTCCCTGGCTCTTTTGGATGCACCTGCCGTGGAAAGATTCATGAAATTGATACAGGCGATCAGTAACATGAAAATGGCAACGACACTGAATATATAAACATAGCGGATATCACTCACAGGTCCCAGTTCCAGGTTTAGATCCGAATGAAGATGAATATCCGTCAGCGGCTGAAGGTAAAGACCCAGTTCATTGCCTTTCTGCCGGAATTGTGTGTACGTCATCCCCATGGCCTTCTGCAACTGGCTACCCATATACTTTTCAACGTCTGCCGGAAGTTTGGATTCCAGTTTTTTATAATCATACCCTTTAGGAAGAACGAGGTAAGTATAATATTCAGAAGTCATCCAGGAAAATTCCCTTGACTGGGGAAAGCTGGCCATAGAAGCAAATAAATCAAAATGAAAATGCGAATTCACGGGCATCGCACGCATTACGCCCGTGATTTTATAACTGGAATTAAAGTCTTTAAATTCGAGAACTTTCCCGATTGGATCTTCATCACCAAAATATTTCTTTGCAACTGCTTCTGATATAACAATGGTATTAGGTTCAAGCAATGCTGTTTTCGGATTGCCTTTTAAGAAGGGAAGTGTAAATACTTCGAAGAAATTGGAATCTGCATATGCAAAGGCATTTTCTTTAAAAGTTTTATCACCATATGTGATGCGTGGACTTCCATAATTTCTCAACCTGGTGGCTTCCAATACTTCCGGGTATTCCGATTTAAGTGTCTGTGCCACTGGAGGCATCACCATCGCTTCTTTCATTTTTTCGCCCTGTATTGATCCTCTGAATACAACCCGGACGATCTGGTCAGCTTTTTTGTTAAAACGATCGTAACTCATTTCATTCTGCACATAAAGCATAATTAAAAGGCAGGTTGTCATACCAAGCGTCAACCCGAATATATTGATCGCAGTAAAGAATTTATTTCTCAGCAAACTCCTCAGACCAATTTTGAAATAGTTTTTGAACATATTTTTCGAATATTAAATATTATAAAATTTTCATGTTTATCGTGGATCGCAGATCGTAGATCGATAAACGATTCTCGATCTACGATAAACGAATTGATATATTTTACTCACTTCGCAGGCTCTTCACCGGATTCGCAATCGCAGCTTTAAATACCTGCAGGCTTACTGTAAATAATGCGATTATTATGACCAAAGATCCGGCCAGACCAAAAATCCACCAGTGTATTGAAATGTGAAACGCAAAATCCTGCAACCATTGATTCATAAATATCCATGCGATTGGGCTCGCCAGCAAAATTGCAATGACTACCAGTTTCACATATTCAACGGAAAGCAATGCAATCATCTGACGAACACCAGCTCCCAAAACTTTCCGTATGCCTATTTCCTTCTGCCGTTGTTTTGCTGAATAGGAGGAAAGACCAATGAGGCCAAGACAAGCAAGTGCTATAGCCATTCCTGCAAATACATTTAGTACTTTTCCGAGTCTTAATTCTGACTGGTAAAGCGAGTTAAAATCATCATCCAGAAAATGATATTCGAAAGGTCTGTCTGGTACAAGTGTTTTCCATTTTGACTCCAGGATAGAAATCGTCTGAGGAATATTACCACCTTTTAATTTTAGCATTAACGAATTTGCCCTGGCCTCAGGAAATAATACCAGCGGTTTTATGGGCTGATGCATGGATTCGAAATTGAAATTCTTTACCACACCTTTCACATAACCAGGCCTGCTGTCATCCAAAAACATTTTTTTGCCAATCGCCTGTTCAGGGGACCAGCCAAGTTCCCGGGCTGCAGACTCATTCAAAATAAAATGATATAGAGGATTGGTATTGGAAGGAGGTTCTGCATCTTTGATATCCTGCTCGGATAAATCAGCTCCTGCGATTAATTGTAAACCGGTTGTTTTTATAAATTCATCATCAACCCTGTCTGCTGTTACAGCAATCTGCTGATTTGACGGCATCAGGGAAGAACGCATATTGAACCCGCTCTGAATGTCGACGGGCGTTCTTGCACAAACAGAAATGCCGGATATGTTTCCACCAGACCTGAATTCCTGTTTGATCACCTGTAATTTGCCCAGCATCTGCTGGTCAAATGGTAACACCAGAACCTGATCTCGATTGAAGCCGGGATTTTTATTTTGAATAAAACTCAATTGCTTTTGCATAATAAACGTAGAAGCAATTAGCAAAACTGAAATGAAGAATTGGAATACGATCAGGGATTTCCGGATCCATTGACCAGAGCCGGTATTTTTAAATGAACCTTTCAACACTTTAACCGGGATGATATTGGATAATAAAATGGAAGGATAGCTCCCTGCCAGCAAGCTTACGAGGAAAGTCAATACAACGGCTCCGATTAAAATATCGAATGAAAATAATGCGCTTACCGGAATTTGCTTTGCGGTAAGGCTGTTGAAAAAAGGAAGTAAAAAATAGGCTGCAACAAAACTCAATACTACAGCTATCAGACAAAGAATGGTGGATTCTCCGATAAATTGCCAGAACAATTGTCCCTTTCCGGCACCGATTACTTTGCGGACTCCTACTTCTTTTGCGCGCTCAACCGAGCGGGCTAAATTTAAATTAATATATGTAAAGCAGGCAATGATCAATAACAGGAGTGCCACGCCTTCCAGGATATAAATATATTTGATATTGTTGTTTGGTTCGAAGCCTCCATATTCTGAATACAAATGAATGCGCATGAAAGGCTCGAGATAATACTGGATACTGGCTCCCTGCCCCGCCATTTCTTTCTTCATGAATGCATTTATCTTTTCTTCCAGCGTGTTCGCTGATTCCGGATTTTTGAGCAATAAATAAGTTGTGTAATTAGCATCCCAGTAAGTCTGCTCTTCGCTCATATCAAGGGAAGTAAAAGATGCAAGAAAGTCAAACTTTATCTGTGAGTTTTCAGGATAATCCTGCGTCATTCCGGTGACAAGGTATGGGACGCTGTCTGTACCAACCTTTACCAATTTGCCAATGGGATCCTGATCACCAAAGTAACGGTGGGCAGTGGATTTCGTTACGACCAGTTGATGTGGTGCCTGGAGAACAGTTTGCGGATTGCCTTCAAGAAGTGACAGGGAAAACAATTTAAAAACGCCCGAGTCTACATAGATGAATTTCTTTTCATCCAGAAGTTTATCCTTATATCGGATAACACTTGGAATTTGAATCATGCGCACTGCGTTCTGTACCTCAGGGAATTTCTTTTTCATGGTAGGAGCTACCTTCATACTCGTGAAGTTTCCTTTTTTAGACGCTGTGCCTCCGTCAAAAGAATATTCCATGATTACCCGGAATATCCGGTTTCCATTTTTCTCAAAACGGTCGTAGTTAAGTTCATTCAAGATATAAATGCCAATGAGCAGACAGCTGCACAAACCGATGGTCAGCCCCAGAATATTAATAAAGGAGGCAGATTTGTTCTTGAATAGATTTCGAACAGCGACAAGAAAGTAGTTTCTAATCATATGCGTCTGGTTTAAAATAGCAACCAACCCAATGCCGGTTTATATATCATTATTAATCAGTTCATTGTGTAACCCTTTGGGGATACACTGTACGTTTTTGTTACATAAAACGTCCACTAATGAAATTTCGCCATATGTGTCCAATTGCTGCATACTGACTTGTTATAATCATAAGTTCCAAATGGAATAAAAAGGAGGGATCATGAAAATGGGAAAATTATACAGGCTGATAAATCTATTGCTGATATTTTTACCATTGGTTACCCTGGCTTTAATGGCTGGATTGTTCGGTCTTATCCTTTTTGAATTCCAGTGTTGGAAGGCAACATTAATTAATGAATAAAACTAAAAGTCATGGACGAATTTATTTTAATTTTCAGGCACGAGGATGGCAACAAAGTTGCTTCACCTGAACAAATCCAGGTATGGATGAAACAAACTATGGACTGGATTGGCAGTATTACCGCAAAGAACAAATTTGTAGGCGGTAACGGCTTGCTATTTCAGGACGCGAGGGTTGTGCGGCACAATAATTTAGTAACCAATGGTCCCTTTGGCGAAATCAAGGAAACAATTGGTGGCTATATTATGGTTAAGGCGGATTCTGCTGAAGAAGCCGTAGAATTTGCAAAAGGCTGTCCGGTTTTACAGGGAGAAGGAAATAGTGTTGAAGTAAGGAAACTTGCAAAACGCGACGGAGTACATTAAAGTCATGGGGCAACAGGAATTAATACCGCATCTGTTCAGGAGCGAATACAGGAAAATAGTTTCGGTCCTCTGCAAACAATTTGGATTCGACCAGATAGAAATTGCAGAAGATATATCGAGCGATACTTTCCTGACAGCAAGTCAGATCTGGGGATTGAATGGCCTGCCGGAGAATCCTGTTGCCTGGCTTTATAATGTTGCAAAGAACAAAGCGATAAATCATTTAAAACGGGATGCCGTTTTCCAAAATAAAATAAGCCCGGAATTGAAAGGTGGCTTTACGGAAGAATATGAACAGGAAATTGATTTGTCTCCGAAAAATATAAGCGATAGTCAGTTACAGATGATGTTTGCCATTTGTCATCCTGCCATTTCACAGGAATCTCAGATCGGGCTATCACTGCGCATTCTTTGTGGGTTTGGTATAGAGGAGATAGCAGACGCTTTTTTAACGAATAAAGAAACCATCAACAAGCGTTTATTTCGCGCAAAAGAAAAACTCCGGGAAGAAAAAATAAGAATAGAACTCCCATCCTCTATTCAAATTGAGGAACGAATAGAAACAGTACTAACAACTATTTATTTATTATTCAATGAAGGATACTATTCGGAATGCCAGAATACAACACTTCGTAAAGACTTATGTCTGGAAGCCATGCGTTTGTGTATCATGTTAATTGAAAATGATAAAACCAATAAACACTCTGCAAGTGCCCTGTTAGCTTTAATGTGTTTTCACACATCGAGGTTTGATGCACGAATGGATGAAGACGGCGAACCTGTTTTGTATGAAGAACAGGACACGAGCCTATGGAACCAGGAACTGATTGGGAGGGGAGCATATTATTTGAAATGTTCTGCGAAAGGGAATGAAATTTCAAAATATCATTTGGAAGCTGGCATCGCATACTGGGGTACGCAAAAAACGGACAGCCAGGAGAAATGGGAAAATGTTTTGCAACTCTATGATCGGCTGCTAAAAATGCAATACTCTCCTATCGCTGCACTGAACAGAATATTTGCACTTTCAAAAATAAAAGGGAAAATGGAAGCCATACGTGAAGCCGAAAAACTAGACCTTACCTATAATCCGTTTTATTTTAGTCTCCTGGGTGAATTGTATACAGGAGTAGATAATGAGAAAGCAATTCAAAATTTTCATAAGGCACTTGCAGTTGCAAAGACAAATGCCGGCCGACAGACAATTCAAAAGAAGATAGATCTTCTTATATCAGTATAACTAAAGTTATACACTTCAGTCTCCCGCAACTAACTATCGTTATATTGATCCGCTTTATTTATGCATGTAGTTTTATCGGAAATTTTTTATAATGAAAAAATTTCCTGGTATTGCATTCATCATATTACTCATGGTGATTGCATTTTGTTGCAAAAAAAGCCTGGACCCTTTTACGGCTGGCAATAATAACAACAGCAACAATAATAATGGCAATGGGAATAACAATACTCCCGGGTTAGTAACACCGAAGGGCTCACCTACCGGACCTCTGGTAAGCAAATTCATTCCTTCAGGTGGAGGGAGCATTACTACAATGGACGGGAGAGTCGAGCTCGATTTTCCAAATGGAGCGCTTCCTTCCGGTGACACGATAACTATTATGAATATTTCGAATAACGGACCCGGAGGGATCGGGGATGCCTATCGATTCTTACCTGAAGGATTAAAATTTGCCAATCCGGTGACAGTTAAATTTCACTATAATGATACTGTCATCAATGGTACCCTGCCCCAGTTAACCCATATAGCTTATCAGGATTCGACAGGAGAATGGGATATAGTTGAAAACAATGTATTGGATACTGTTGCAAAAACATTTTCTGTGACCACTACTCATTTCAGCGACTGGGATATTTTTCCGGATCTTTATATTGAAGCAGCTGAAGGTGACGAAAAAAATGGCGAAATAATAGTAAATGGGAATGAACAATATAATGTTTACTATTACCCTATAAATAGCGCCGGACATGCAATCGGCGGTCCCGATTATGTTTCTTCTGCAATACTTAAAAACTGGACTGTAAATAATATTGTGAATGGAAATTCCACTTATGGAACCATCACTCCTGGCAATATCAATATGAGTACACCAGGATTAAACTGTTCTTTTTTAGCTCCCGCACAAGTGCCTCCTGCAGGTAAAGAGACTGTAGCCGTCAGTGCAAAATTGCAGAACCTGACCTATCTGGATCCCAAATTTGGCTCATTCAACAATCTGACTTTGACACATTCTGTAAAAATAATTGGGGCTAATTTTACTTTTAATATAACCATTGATTTCCAGGATACCCAGGTTGATGGCGGGCTGCCCGGATTCGCGTTTACGGCATCTGATCATGCCAGCTTTACTGTTAATATCAAAGATGGGAAAGATGTAAGTGTTTCAAATGTTG
Source organism: uncultured Bacteroidota bacterium (assembly GCA_963730425.1). Taxonomy (GTDB): domain Bacteria; phylum Bacteroidota; class Bacteroidia; order Chitinophagales; family Chitinophagaceae; genus Puia. The sequence goes on from CAVSRV010000007.1 coordinate 229,806, forward strand.
AAAACACACAGGAAACTGTAGATCCGGGGGTTCATACAGTCGATGGTTGTACAAGTACTTCAAATGATGCTGGTGAATATTTGGGAATTACTTCCGGATCTGGAATTATAATCCAGGGGGAAAATGGTAGCCCCTCTTATGTGGAAATTTTATATTACAACTCGGGCACAACAAATCCTTCATTCAATGTTACATGTAGTGACGGGTCAGGTCAATCAGTAGGAGGCCAGGCAATTGGCAATAGTCAGAATCAGTTCGAATTTGTAATGAAAGACAGTGCGCAAACTATTAATGACATTGGAACAGAATTGATCATCACAGTTACTCCTCAACATTAATGCTACCTAACTTTCGTTCTATTGACTTTTGTTTGTCGATTGCATAGCTTGCTGATACATGAAACCATTAACCCTAATCCTTATACTTTCTATTTCTGCAATTTGTGCTGCCGCGCAATCGAACAATTCAGGGGCATCAGGTACGGAGATTTTAAATCATATTTATTATTTCCGGCCTGATTCACTGATTGCTCTGGAAATGACCGATGGCCAAATGGAACAAAAAACAAAGGCACTGGGTTACGGGGGAGTGAAGCGGGCATTGTGATAGACGGTGATAAATCGCCCTTACGTATTAAAGCAGGGGATTCGATACGTTTTGCAATTAAGATGGGTACGAGTTTGATGGATCCGACCATGACGATCAAATTATACAGATTTGATTTTAGAAAAGGGAAAAGGGAAGCGATATTGAGTAGCCAGGGTGGCCCATATAGTCATACAAAATCAACCAGCAATGCAAATGAGATAAGTATGAATATGGTAAAATCCGGATCCGATAATTTTATTATGACTCCTGCATCCAGGCTGCCTCCCGGTGAATATGGTTTTATGAACATGATGTCGGTGAAAATGCAGGGCAGCAGGACGGCGATTTATACCATATTTGCATTTGGTGTTGACTGATTATTCCAGCGCCCGCATAACCCTGCCGTAATCATTATCGTTACCGATTGTTTTGGCGGCTTTTGTATAGGCTGCTTTAACTACATCTGTCCTTGGCATTTTCTTCGCAATTTCTGAAAGCGTATTTGCTTTATCCATATCGGAAGCCAATGTCAAAGATTGATTGATCAGGATTATACATTGATTTTCAGTGATAGGATTTATGCCCAGCATTTTATTATAGAGGTTTATTTTATCCATATCAGAACCCATCTTCGAAACAAAAAAAGCAAGACTGTCAAAAAGCGAATCCTTTATAAAACCTTTATCGATAAGTTGTCCGTAAAGATTGGATTTATCCATATCAGATCCCATATTATTACCCAGATTCAAAATGACAATAATGTTTTCTGCGCTGAGCGAATTCTGGTCGATAATATGATGAAGCGAATTAATCTTATCCATATCAGAACCCATTCCTTTAATGATATCAAAACTAGCAGCCGTAATCGATGGATTTTCAAACTGGACAGCTGAAATTTTATTTATAAACTGAGACTTATCCATATCCGAACCCAGCGATTTAACTTTTCTCACAATAAGTTCCATTGTTTCAGATGGAAGTGAATCGATTGAAAAAAGCCGGTCCAGGTACAGAATCTTTACGAAATCTGGTTTTACACTGTCTATTTCATTAATCAAAGCCCGACTTCCTCCTTTCTGATAAACACGTTCCATCCTACCCTCGGCATCGTAACCCCAGTAAATCATTTCTTTGACGGCTTTGGCCACTAATGCTTTACCTTCTTCATTTAACGGTATATCATTTTTGCCGTTATATATCTTGTATACAATTTCTCCCCTCATGTCGCTTTCGGCTTTAACCTTAATATCATTCAGACGGAATTTAAAATAGCCTCCGGGGGAAATGGATTTGAAACCAGATTCATCATCCGATAATTGAAACTTTCCTAAGTAATTTATCTCTTCATAAAAATTATCTGATTTAATAACCATGTTACTTTCAGACAAACCTCTTCTTGCCCTGTCCTTACCAGTCCAGTGGAAATAAAAACTAATGGTAATCAGGCAAAAAGCTATCAGAAAAAAAATCAGCTTCATTTTAAATTTATTTAATATGCTCCGTCATCGGCCATCCGTCATCCGCCATCCTTCAACCGTCAACGATCAACGATCTCCTTTCCTGTTTCGTGAAATAGTAATATGCTCCAAATCCCGCTGCAATACAAAATGCAATGATTGCCAGTGAATGAAGTCCGAAGGGACTGGTAAGCATAAGCAGTAGAAAAGCAATCCCGATGGCTATCATTATAAAAAACCACTGCAGTATATAATTTTTGTTTTCTTTTTTATCGGGCTGCAAAAGTTCCTTAACAATGTTTTCTTCTGTGTTTTTATCCAGCATCCTGTTTTTTATCCGGGCTGTCATACCGGTTTTGAAAATCTGCAGGATAAAGGAAGAGATAATGTAAATGGCAATCAGCATGGTGCCGATATGTAAAACATCAAATAAAAAATCTCTGTCTTTGAAAGGTTCAAAATTCTGAGGGGCCTGCGCCTTCAAAGCGACAGCCAATAGAGAAACGGCAACTGTTAAACTTATTTTTTTCATTTTGATTTCGTTGATTAGTTATTAGACCGGTATGCTTATAGAATGTTCCCGGAATCAACTAAAATTTAAAAGATGCATCTGTTTGAGATATTTTTTATATAAGGATAGAATTTTGATGATGAGGATTGCGGTCGTACTAATGATGATGGAATAAATGAAAATGGGGGGGATATCAATAAAAGTATTCAGTATCATCTTTCGGAATATATAAACTGGAATGGCTATGCAGGAACAGGTGAAAACAATAAGGAAACCCGCGATGATGTCGTCCATAGAAAGGCGACTATCGGTTTTGGGTAATTTAGACAATACGAGTTCCTGCAGATCGAAATCGAATGATGGCGCTGCCTGTTCATTAATTTCTGAAAATAGCAATTGATAAGTTGAAACCTCCGCCTGACAATAGGAGCACGAATCTATATGAGCAATTACCTCCGGACTGGAATTCAATTTAGCCAGACTGTATTGTTGTATTTCCTTTTCTGAAGGATGAATATTATTCATAGTGCCTCCTTTTGATATTTTGACAATAAATTTTCTTTTAACATTTTCCTGGCGCGAAACAGGGAACTTTTGACGGTTCCTTCAGGCATACCCGTGATTTGCGATAGTTCCGTATAACTCATGGATTCATGATGGAACAGGGTGATCAGCGTTTTATAAATGGGTGGTAATACCTCAATTTCTTTACGAAGAATGCCGGACAATTCCTTTTGGGAAAGCCGGTTTTCCGAATAACTGCCAACTGCTATATTATTATATACTCTTGCATCAGTTGTTTCGTACATTTCTTCATCTTCATCCAGATTGCCTGGCAGCACTAATTTTTTCTTTTCTAACCAGGATATACAGGAATTATAAGCAATCTGGGCGATCCAGGTGGAAAGTTTGGATTGAAATTTAAATCCAGGAAGGTTATGAAAAGCCTTCATATATATATCCTGCGCCAGGTCCTTACGGTCTTCTGCAATCGGAACCAATTTGAAAACAATCTGGGCAACCAGGTTTTCAGTGTTTTTTATAATGATCCCAAATGCGCGGGTATCCCCTCGTAAAACCCGGTCAACCAGGTGTTTGTCAGCCGGATTATTTCCTGTGGTATGGTTCACGCTTAATATCAGACAGGCAAGTTCCAATAAAGTTCCAGAAAATCCGGAGTTTTTACAGGACGGTCTGATTAAAAAGGCAGGTCGTCGTCATTACCTGTATTTTCCGGGCCTATATTACCGGTAACTTTTTCGACGTTGGTGGAGGGAGTACTGCCAGCCACTTCTATTTTCCAGGCTTTTATATCGGTATACCAGCGGCCATTAAATTCCCGGCTTTCTACATCAAAATCTATTTTCAAAAGATTGCCCTGTTGAAGACCGATAGTGTCAATTTTATCACCCCATACTGAAACACAAATTTTTTTAGGATAAGTTGCTTCCGTTTCCACAATGATATCCTGTTTTTTCCATTGGCCGTTTTTCCCGGTTCCTGTCTGCAGCGGAAGTAATTGAATGAGTCTGGCAGTGAGTTGCATATGAATGAACTTGAAATGTCAGCAACAAAACTAATTAAAATAAAAGTTTTTGACATTCAAACCTTATCAACAGGTAATGCTCATTTTCTCTTACTCTGATCTCAATTGATTGACAGGATTGAGTATGGCAGCTTTCAGTATCTGATAACTGATCGTAAGCAGGGCAATCATTAAAGTGCCGGCGCCAACTATCACAAACACCCATCCTGAAATTTGCGTTCTGATATCATATCGTTGCAGCCATTGGTGAAGAGCGTACCATGCGATTGGAGTAGCGATCAGGCAGGAAATGACTACCAGTTTTATAAACTCCGATGAAAGCAGTTTCCAGAGATTGATAACAGAAGCACCCAGCACTTTTCTAACTGCAATTTCTTTAGTACGCTGTTCAGCGATATAAGAGGCTAGTCCGAATAATCCAAGACATGAAATGAAAATTGCAAGAACACAAAAGACGGTAGATATATTTCCGATATGTTCTTCGTCTGTAAATTTAAGATTGTAATTGTCCGCGGTGAATGAATAGTCGAATGGCGTATCAGGATCATATGTATCAAATACCTTTTCGATTCGTGATAATGCCTGGGAAGTAGGGATATCCTTTTTCAAACGGATCAATACGAATACATTCCTGCGATCAAAGAGTGTAAAAAAAGTTGGATCTGCAGATTTATAAGGAGATTGCATGATCATATCTTTTACGACACCAATGATAGGATTGTCTTTATTACGCCAGTGAATTACCTGACCTACCGGATTTTTCAATCCGGTAAAACTAACTGCAGCTTCATTCAGTATAAATGCACCACTATCAGAAGGAAAATCTCTGGAGAAATCCCGGCCCTCCAATAATTTCCAGTCCATCGTTTTCCCGTAATCATAACTTACGAATACAGTTCCGATAATGGCCAGATTATTCGGATCCTTTCCTTTCCAGCTATAGCCCATCATGGCATTCCTGACTTCTGTGGAAGGGCTGGAAGATTCGGATGCATTCTCTACAACACCTGTATTCAACAAATCATTGCGCAATGCATCAAAATGTTTTCTCAGAGATTCAGATTTCATTTCAGTCATTATCAGGCGTTGGGTGGAATAGCCTAATGGTCTGTTTTTTGCAAATTGAATTTGCTGATAAACGATGATTGTTCCAACGATAAGAGCCATGCAAACGGTGAATTGCAGAATGACCATCAGTTTACGTGGAAGAGAGGCCAATTTTCCGACCTTGAGATTACCTTTAAGTACTTTAACGGGTTTGAAACCGGAAAGGAAAAACGCAGGGTAACTGCCAGCCAAAAATCCTGTCAAACATGTAAATCCCAACAGGCAAATCCAAAAGGGATATTGAAGAAAGGGAATGAATAAATGTTTTCCGGCCAGAAGATTAAAGGAGGGAAGAGAGATCAACGCAATGATAAGAGCAATGATCAATGCAAGAAAAGTCATCATCATTGATTCTCCGATGAATTGAAGAATCAGATATCTCCGTAAAGATCCCATCGTTTTCCTGATGCCGACTTCCTTGGCTCTCTTCTCACTTCTTGCCGTGCTCAGGTTCATGAAATTGATACAGGCAAGTGATAAAACAAAAACACCGACAATCCCAAACAGCCAGACAAATTGAATGCGTCCCTCTCCTCTTCCATTTTCACCGTTAAAATTGGTATATAAATGCCAGCGATCCATCGGATGGATCATGAGTTCTTCCCATCCACCTGGTATGTGCGGTTTTGTGAGATTTTTTATTTTGGCTGAAATATGGGAAAAAGAAGCATTATCCTGCAATTGAACATATACCTGGAAATGGTGATCGAGCCAGTCATCGTTGTGAGTGTTACCAGTATTATTCTTATTCTCCCACGCCGCGAGGAATTGAATATCCCAAAAGTTAGAATTGTAAGGGAGTGTTTCATAGACCCCGGATATTTTCATGTCAAACTCCCTGTTGACAGAAATGATTTTATTTATCGGATCCTCATTTCCGAACAGGCTTTTAGCGAGAGATTCGCTGATCAGGATGGACGAAGGATCACCAAAATGATTGTAACTCCCTTTGATAATTTTTAGTGTGAGCATGGACGGAAATGCAGATTCCGCCCAAAATCCATATGCATTGATTTTTTTATCGCCAATCATTAAACCGGCATTTAATTCTCTTGTCAGGGAAGCCTGTTTAATTTCATCGGGATAACTATTACGCAAAGCTGCTGCAATGGGAACCGAGGAAAATTCTTCTGAAGTGGTTTCTCCGTTGAATGTTTCAATCGAAACAATCTCTCCGAGCCTCGAATGGTTTTTATGATAATGATTAAAAGAAATCTCATCCCATATCCACATTCCAATAAGTAGCGCTACAGCCATTCCGACGGCCAGGCCCAGGATATTAATGGTGCTGAATACCTTGTTTTTAAGAATGTTCCTTAATGCGATCCTGAAGTAATTTTTTATCATGATTCTTATTATGCCAGGCAAATATAATTATAACTAATTTATTAGTTAATCCTCATGGTCATAATAATATTGTGGAATTTTGTAAAATGATGATCTTAAACAGTTAAGGAATAGTAGATATGGCCAAATCGTTCAATATTTGATAAACGATCCAGGAATAATGTAAGCAAGCGAATAAGAAAGAACCTGGCTACACACCCCTTTGTTGTTATCTCAATAATTGCGGCTATAGCTGTGACCGTTTGGTCAATCGCTTTTTTGATAATGCGTTAGTTATAATCTGATTTCAAGACTGGTAAATGGACGATTTCAGAAGAAATCAGCTGACCGGAGTTCGAAAACTGCGCTTTATGTACCTTATATAAAGGGCTTTTAGATATATTCCAGTTATATTCAAAGGGCTACCCGGATATTACCAAGTCCATACCAAGTCCATTAAACAATGGACTTGGTATGGACTTGGTCGCCTACAGATAGGGCTTTGTTAGGGTTCAATCAGGTTGGGGTTAGGAGATCCACCTTATCTTTTTGCAATCGAAGTTCTTACTTTCAGGAGCAACAGGTCATCTACATCACTATAATACCTGTTTTCGGGGTCGGATTTGATTTTTTCAAACAGGGGCATTGCTTTTTCAGGTTCCATGTTATCCAGATAACCCATGGCCAGATAATATTCAGCAGCATCTTCAAAAAAGTCAGTTTTTGCTTCCTGATTTGCTTTTATCAGCGTTTTAAAGGTCTCAATTGCCTTTTCCGGTTGGTTTTTTTCGAGATAAGCAATACCTGTCAGCAGGTATTCTTCAGGAGTTGGCGAGTCCATGCTTTTAAAGTCTCTGATCACGGAATCCATATCTCCCTCAGTATAAGCCACTTCCAGAGAAGAATGAACGGTTGCACCTCTCAGGATAAGGCGTTCATACCTGCGATAGTTTTCGCTGAATAGTTTTTTTGGATTCGCGTTTATATATAAATACAATGCGCAGGACAGGGACATAAATACAAATGAGGCCACTGCACAAGCAATGATTGTCTTAAGGGACAGGATCGGGGTAAAAATTTTCATAAAAAAACGGATTATGGTAATTAAATACTGAGTAATCCGAATCTTTTCGGCTGTTTAGACGTGTATGTTATTAGTAACCGCCGGGGGCAGTTTTGTAACCTACCATAAGTATTTTGCTAAGTGGCTCGTTTTTAATCGATTATGGGGCTTATTACAAATTCGCTTAGTCTTTTCCGCGAGCGTTTGGAAGTTTCCCTGGTTTTGAACGGCTCTTCCAGTTTTTCTGCTTCATCCAGATATCCAAGCGAAATCATTACGACCGGAATTAAGTGCCGTTCTAGCTTCAACGTGCTTTTTGCCTTTTCTTTATCAAAGCCTTCCATGATGTGAGAGCAAATATTCATACTGTTTGCCTGGAGGGTCAAAAGCATGTTTGAAGCACCAATATCATAAAGCATACTATAATTGATTTCCTCTGTATTCCCGTATGTTTCTTTTCCAAGACTTAGGATGAGAGCAGCTGACTTTTTATTCCAGGGTCTGTTGCCAGGAAATAGAAGCTCGAAAAATGAATGAAAAATATCAGTATCCTTATGTGCAACCATATATCTCCAAGGTTGTTCATTCCTCCCGCTGAATGACCATGAAGCTGCTCATAATATAATAGATATACTTTTTGGTTTATTCTTCCTTCATTACTTTCTACTAATTACACAAATTTAATATCAGTTGTTCGCCAGACGAATCTATTTATCAATACAATATTTTCTCGGTGAAAATTCGGTGAAACATTCGTTTTTTAAAGGATAAGATGTCAATTTCGCCTTTACATTGCATTTTCCTGAAAAGCTGTATTAAAATATTTCACCTGTAAGTTCGTCTACAGCATGAGGAAGCGAATTACCGTAATTAATTATTTATCTTATGAGTGAAAAAAAGATAAAGCCAGGTAAACCAACTCAAAAAGGCCCGGGTATGAGCAGTTTGCTGAAACCGTACAGGGGCTGGATCTTTCTATTGATTTTTTTAGCGTTGCTTAGCAATGGCATTAACCTGATACTGCCGAGGATTATTGCAAGCGGAATTGATGCATATCCAACTCACTACGAATTGAAAAAGATATTAATCGAATTCTTAGTCGCCGCTCTCGTCATTTTTATTTTTACCTATTTACAAAGCATCATTCAAACGAATACTGCGGAACGTGTAGCCAGAGATCTTCGCTCAAAACTTTCTTCCAAAATATCTATTCAGAGTTATGCATTTATAGAAAAAATAAATCCCTCTAAACTGCTGACCAATCTGACGGCAGATGTGGATTCCGTCAAATTGTTTATTTCGCAGGCGATTGTTACAATCGCTTCTTCACTCATTATTATTATCGGAGCCTGTTTCATGCTTTTCTCCATTAACTGGAGACTTGCTTTCGCCGTGATCACCATTATTCCTATAATCGGCGGCGCTTTTTATATGGTGACAAAAAGAGTGCGCCCCATTTTTATGAAGGGTCGTGAGATCATTGATCGTTTAAATAAAGTAATTAATGAAAGCATTCTTGGTTCTGCACTCATTCGCGTGATCAATTCTCAACAACCGGAATATGAAAAATTCCTTCAGGCCAATGATCAGGCAAAAAGCCTGGGACTAAGTATACTGCGTCTTTTTGCATGGCTGATACCCATTATAGTGCTGACTGCAAATTTCGCAGGAATTACCATTCTTGCACTGGGTGGGCATTTTGTGATCAACAATACCATGACGGTGGGCGATTTTGCAGCCTTCAACAGTTATCTCTCCCTACTGATATTTCCCATCATCCTGATAGGATTCATGAGCAATGTGATCGCTCAGTCATCTGCGAGTTATCAGCGATTACAAATGGTGCTGAATTTGCCAGATACTACAGATCAGGGAACAATTAAGGAACCACTAACGGGAAATGTTGCCTTGCAGGATGTATCTGTCGTGTACGGACAAAAACCTGTTCTTAAACATATTGAATTCTCTGTCGATGCGGGTTCTACACTCGCAATTATCGGTCCGACGGCAGCTGGTAAATCGCAATTACTTTACCTGTTAACAGGACTGATCAAACCTAATGAAGGAGCCGTGCTCTTTGATAACAGAAATATCGATGACTATAACAAAGAGAATTTTTACAGTCATGTCGGATTCGTATTTCAGGACAGCATTATTTTCAATATGAGCATTCGGGAAAATATTGCATTCAGTGATAAGGTAACAGATGAATCCCTGGAGAAAGCGATCGAAACAGCTGAATTGAAAGATTATATTGATTCTCTTCCTGAGAAATTAAATACCGTTGTATCGGAGCGGGGAACAAGCCTTTCAGGCGGACAAAAACAGCGCATTATGCTCGCAAGAGCGCTGGCAATAAATCCAAGAATACTACTGCTGGATGATTTCACAGCCCGTGTAGATACCCAGACTGAAATTAAAATATTGCAGAATGTGCGGCGAAATTATCCAGGCATCACGTTGATTTCTGTTACGCAGAGAATCGCAACCGCAGGACAATTCGACCAGGTGATCGTTCTGATGGAAGGCGAAATCGTTGCATCCGGCACGCACAATGTCCTGATGAATACAAGTACGGAGTACGTGCAGATTTATCAATCACAACAAAGCACACATGAATTACAACCTCAATGATATTTCTCTAAAACAGGAGAAAGCGTCAAACCTGCGCATTCTTCAAAAGCTTTTACAACTCATAAAGGAAGAACGAAGGAATTTATTCTTTGCTTGTTTAGCTATCCTGTCCAATTCCGGGTTGACCCTGTTAAGTCCTTATATAATCGGGCATACTATTGACAAATATGTAATGCACAAAGATTATCACGGAGTACTGATGAATGCGGGATTGCTTGTTTGTATTGCCCTGGTTGCATTTGGTGCCAGCTACACTCAAACAAAAATGATGGGTGGAATAAGTCAGCGGATGTTATTCAAACTACGTAATACGGTTTTTAATAAACTCCAGGAATTGCCACTCGCATTTTTTAATCAGAATAAAGCCGGTGACCTGATATCCCGGATCAATAATGATACGGATAAGATAAATACTTTTTTTTCACAGTCACTCATGCAATTTATCGGTACGCTGGCCACGATGACGGGTGCAGGCATTTTTTTACTGTCAATAAATTTCCGGTTGGGCATTGTTACCCTGGTCCCCGGAATATTAATTTTCATTTTCACTAAAATGACTTCGCAGTGGGTGAAGAAAAAAAATGCGACCAGTTTAAAGCGTACAGGCGGACTAAGCGCCGAGATCCAGGAAAGCCTGAATAATTTTAAAGTCATCATTGCCTTTAACCGCAGGGATTATTTTAGAAAACGATTTGAAGAAGTCAATGAGCTGAATTATAACGCTGCGAAATCTGCCGGCGTTGCGAATAATATTTTCATTCCTATATATGGTTTTTTTGCAAGTACAGCCCAGCTGATCGTATTGACTGTGGGAATCTATCTGATTTCTACTGGTCGCTTTAGTGTTGGTTTGCTGGTCAGTTATCTTGCTTATGCCACGAATTTTTATAATCCTTTGCGCCAGCTCGCGGCGCTCTGGACAAATTTCCAGGTGGCAATGGCCGGAGCGGATCGGATATCACATGTCCTGAACATGGAATCCAACCTGCCAGTAATAAGATCGGAAGGTTTTTCCGTTACTCATTCAATGCATTCGGTGAACGCATCCAATGGCGCTCCGGGAGCTGATATTTTGGTGGAATTCAGAAATGTGCATTTTGGTTATGACGGAGGAAGGGAAATTTTACACAATATCAATTTCAAGCTGGAAAGAGGCAAGACATATGCATTGGTAGGACCCACGGGAGGTGGTAAAACAACCACAGCATCTTTGCTTGCCCGTCTCTATGATCCTGTTGAAGGTGAAGTCAGGCTCAATGGCAGGGATATCAGATCATTTGAACCTGGTGAACGAACACAAAGAATCGGATTTATTTTACAGGAACCCTTTCTTTTTACAGGAACAGTACGGGATAATATATTATATGGCAATGATAAGTATTTCGGATATACGAATGTACAATTAGAGGAAGTGATCAAAACTGCCAGCCTGCAAAGGCTACTCGCCAGTTTTGAAAACGGATTGGATACTGTATTGAGTTCTGGTGGTGAAAGTATAAGTCTCGGGCAAAAACAGTTGATCGCATTTATGCGCGCTGTTTTGAGAAATCCCGATCTGCTTATTTTGGATGAAGCAACCGCAAACATAGATACGATTACAGAAAAGATCCTGCAGGATATTTTAAACAGACTACCTAAATCCACTACGCGAGTTATAATAGCTCATCGTTTGAATACGATCCAAAATGCGGATGAGATCTTCTTCGTGAATGCCGGTGAAGTCATTCGTGCCGGATCTTTTGATCACGCCGTGGATATGCTGATGAAGGGGAAGCGGGCGAGTTAGGCATGGAAGTAAGAGAAAATAATAATGGCAAATAAGCTTATATTTAGTAGGAATTTTGCCATTTTATTTTTGAGGTAATGCAAAGACGAAAATTTATCCAGGTTTCTGCAGTTGGCACCACAGCCATCGTGATTACCGGAATAAGCTGCAAAAGCCGGCATCCTGCTTTCTATAACATTTTAGACAAACCAAACCGATTATCAAGTATCTGCGATCTGAAAACGATCAGGGAACTTGGTAGGGATTACCGATCGCAAATGCCGACAGAAAGTGAAGCTGGCAAACTTGCAGAATTATTGTCGACAGATTATTCGGGAGATAAAATTTCTTCTTCTTCCGATGATTCATTTATTCAGCATTTTATGAATCAAAAAATAAATTATGATTTTGAAAAAGGTAATACGGTAATAGTGAACGGATGGGTTCTTGCTGTAACAGAAGCCCGCCAATGTGCCCTTCTCTATGCTAATGATCAATAAAAACACTATGCATGTAGACGGAAGATTTTTGGATAATCATTCACTCATCGAAGGTGATATTTGCATTGTAGGCGCAGGTGCAGCGGGGTTAAGTATGGCTCTTGATTGGAACAACTCACCATACAAAGTAATTCTTCTGGAAGGCGGAGGATTTGAATACGATCCTCAGGTTCAGGATCTTTACAGGGGTAAATCCACTGGCCAGCCATATTATCCTCTGATGTCAAGTCGTTTGCATTATTTCGGAGGCACTACGGGTCACTGGGCTGGCTTTTGCTCAACACTTGATCCAATAGATTTTACCAAAAGAAGCTGGGTAGACCACAGCGGCTGGCCTATTACAAAAACGGATCTTGATCCATTTTATGAAAGAGCACATAGAAATTTAGAACTCGGACCATATAACTATAAAATGGATTTTTGGCAAAAAGGAGATCCTGCGATGAATCCACTATTAGAAAGCGAATCGGTCGTATGGAATAAAATATGGCAGTTCAGTCCCCCGACAAGATTTGGGGCAAAATATAAACCGGATATTGTAAAATCACGAAATATTCATTTATATACTTATGCTAATGTTGTCAATATTCTTACCAATGAAAATGGTTCATCCATCAGGGAAGTGGTCATAAAGAATTTTGCAGGCAAAGAACATAACGTGAGGGCAAAATATTTCATTCTTGCCTGTTGTTCCATCCAGAACGCAAGATTATTACTGGCATCCAATCAACAGGCAGCGAAGGGTCTGGGTAATGAAAATGACCTGGTTGGCCGGTATTTTATGGAACATCTCGAAATTAAATCCGCAGAGCTTTGGCTATTCAAACCAAATCCGTTTAAATTGTATTCGTTTAATTTTGGAGTTACGAAGGCCAGAGCAGAATTAGCAATCCATTCAGACAAACAGGAAGAGTATAAAATATTAAATGGCACAGTTTCCCTTACGCCATTAGATTTAGCAAAAAAAATAAAACCTGCCATAGAAGTCTGGAGCCATGAGGATCCCAGAAAAGGCATAGATAGCTTACTTGGAAATTTCATGAAAGCCGGTAAAGAAACAAAACTTCCTGATTCAGGTAGCAGGAGTTATGAACTTTTCACCCGAATCGAACAGGCTCCCAATCCTAATACCAGGGTAACCCTGGATACTGAAAAAGACGGATTAGGAGTTCCCCGTGCCAAACTTCATTGGGAATTAACGCCCCTGGAAAAAATGAGTATCCGAAAGATCTATGAGTTGCTTGGACAGGAAGTTGGCCGGGCCGATGTTGGCCGTATAAAATTATTGGATTACCTGATCGACAAGAATGACAATTCATGGCCTTCTTTTACCGGAGGAGGCTGGCATCATATGGGGACAACCCGAATGAGTACAGATCCCAGGCAAGGAGTAGTGGATGAAAATTGTAAAGTACATGGCATTTCCAATTTATTCATGGCGGGTGCTTCCTGTTTCTGTACGGCGGGTGCTCCGAATCCAACACTAACTCTGGTAGCGCTTACATTACGGCTTTCTGATCATGTGAAAGAGCAGATAAAAAATAAAATCTAAGATCGCCAGACCCCATCCGGTCATAGCATCAATCAGTTAATAACTGAGGAAATTCAGTAACTTAGCACTCACATTTTTACCTTAAGAATTCGCAGATCAAAACTAAATCGATTGCTATGTCTGTCAGAAAATATATTACTATTTTCCTGGTCCTTATTATCTATTCCGGAATAGCATATAGCCAGCAGGATGCACAGGTTACGCTCGACAAACTGGCAGGAAATTTCATAAGGAACCTGCGCAATTATCCCGAAGAGAAGATTTTCGTGGGAACAGATAAGTGGTTCTATTCTGCTGGTGAAACAATTTGGTTTAAAGCTTTTAGCCTCAATGCACTTTCTCTTAGACCCCTTCACCAGAGTAAAAATTTATTTCTCGATCTTGTTAGCGATAAGGACAGTATTGTAAGTCAGCTTTTATTAAATCTTCAGGAAAATAGAAACGAGGGCAGTATTATACTTCCTCCATATTTAAAGGAAGGATATTATTGGATAAGGGCTTATACAAGGAACATCCTGCAACAGGACAGCAACAGGATTTTTGTGAAGCCAGTCTACATTATAAATGCCGGGAACCCGGATCCAAAGTCTCTTACTGAAATCACTAATAAAACGGTGGCGGAATCAGAAGATACCAGCGCACCCCACCTGATATTTTTTCCTGAAGGTGGTTCCATCATTGCGGGGACAACAGCTACTATTGCCTTCCGTGCCTTAAATAAAAAAGGCGAGCCGCTGGAAGTTTCAGGATGGATAACTGACACCCGGGACAGTATCTCAACAACCTTTAAAACCAGTCTGCCTGGATTAGGAAAATTCAGTTTTGATGCATGGAATCCAAGAAAATATTTTGCTCATATAAAATGGAAAAATCAGGAGATCAAATATCCATTACCTCACATAGATCAGTTTGCAAGTCAGCTTTCACTGACTGAACAAACCAGTCAGAATTTTAAAATCCGGGTATCCCTGGGTGATTCACTTTACAATAAAAACAAGAAAACCTACCTGCTCGGAATTAATCGCGATAGTCTTTGTTTTGCCGCAAGCGGAACAAACATGTATGATGTAAGCATTCCAAAAGCAAATTTCCCCAAAGGCAGGGCAACCCTGTATCTGTTTAACGATGAAAAACAGATTGTTAGTCAGAGATCAATCTATATCGATACCGGATTCACAAGTGCTGCTGTAAAAACAGATAAGTCCGTATATGGGCCAAGGGAAAAAGTTAAATTGGATCTAGGCGTATCGACTGCAGAAGATCGTCCTTTAGGTGCTTTATTTTCTCTCTCTGTAACGGATGACCATTTCTCTACTCCTTTATCAGAGCAGGATGTCTTTGCCAGCTTTAATCCTGATAATGTGGAATTACCGGAAGTCGGTTCATCTACGGCTCCCGGCTGGGCGAATAAATATTCTTTGCAGGAAGTTGACCTGATCATGTTAATGCAGAAAAAACTTTACACTGACTGGAAATTTGATCAGCCTGCTGTGCAGGCATCTTCATCTTCAGTTGATCCTGACAGCAACCTGCTGGTCATCAGGGGAAAGATTGAAAACAAAAACGGCCAGCCTGTCAAAGGATGTCTGGTATATCTGCATTCAAAAAAGAATGCAATTTTTCAAAATGACACAACGGATGAAGGTGGTCATTTTCAGTTCTATGTCGGGGATTTTGATGATGGTGAACAATATAACCTGAAAGTAACAAGTCTGAAGGGTAACGGAATAGAAGGGAAAGTAGTACTGGATAATTCTGCGTTCCCGAAATTTGCTACACCCCGAAATCTAAAAAAGAGATTTGATTTGTCTGAGCAAAATGTAGTCAGGCATTTCAGGTCCCGCCAACTTGATTCCACTTCGATCGCAGGTGCGAATAGTTCATTGAAGCCGGTAACAGTTAAAGGGGTTAAATCGGGTGGTACCAGTTATGATCAGAGTAAACGGATAAGCCCTAATTCTTATATCATCACAAGCGATCAATTGAACAATGGGGACCCAAATGCATTAAACAATGCCATTAAAAGTGTACCAGGATTAAATACAGGCCCGAATGCTGTTTCAATGTCAGCGTCGACGACCTCAAATCCACAACCGACGCTTTCGATAGGTAATAGCTATTTGGTTATCCTGGATGGAATTAACTATAGTGGTGGCGCAGGTGGCGATATAATTTCATCGGTCAATCCACTTCAGGTTGATTTTGTTGAAGTCCTGATAGGACCTGAAGCCGCTTACTATGGTGTTGAAGGATCAACCGGTGTGGTTATCATAAATACAATCAACAAAAACAGAGATGTTACATCTGTAGACGATAAAGGTTCGGCAACTATATTTCCAAAAGGATATATTAAAAATATTGGATTTCCTTCTCCTGATTATGATAAAAAAGAAAAAAATAAAAACGCTTCCTTCACTGACCAGCGAACCACAATTTACTGGAAGGGGGATTTACTAACCGACAACAACGGGAAAGCAGGCGTTGTTTTTTTTACTGCAGATGCCCCTGCGACATATACGGCAAGTCTGATAGGTGTAACTGTAACAGGAGAATTGGTTTACAAACTCATTAAAATTAAGCATCAATAATCTTTACTAAAGAAAGACAGCTAAGGACAGTTAATCAAAACTGTCTTTCTATATTACACCTGTAATTGATGCCATATGCAGGTTATTTTAGGTGTAATATTTCACTTTTTCGGAGGCTTCGCCTCAGGAAGTTTCTACATTCCTTATAAGAAAGTGCGAGGATGGTCCTGGGAAAGTTTCTGGATTATCGGAGGGCTTTTTTCCTGGCTGATTGTACCTCCGCTGGCGGCCTGGCTAACCGTACCAGGATTCGCTGAAATAATAAAGAACACACCTGTTGCCACATTGGGCTATACTTATCTATTTGGATTGCTTTGGGGAATCGGAGGGTTGACTTATGGATTGGGGGTTCGTTATCTTGGCGTTTCTCTTGGCAGTACAATCATCTTAGGACTTTGTGCAGTTTTTGGTTCCATCATTCCTTCCGTCTATTACAATTTTTTTCCGAAAGAAGGGAAGGATAGCTTTAATACGCTTCTGCATACACATTGGGGGCAGATGGTTTTATCAGGAATTGTCATTTGCGTAATAGGTATTATTGTTTGTGGCAAGTCGGGGACAATGAAAGAAAAACAATTGTCCAAAAGTCGCGACATTGTAGAAAATAATAAAGATTACAAATTTACTTTAGGAATTATTGTTGCGATTGTTTCCGGAGTTCTCAGCGCCTGTTTCAATTTTGGTATTGAAGCAGGGAAACCGATGGCAGATACCGCCAATATCATTTGGAAGACTGCTCACCCCGCTCAGGGTAATTTTCTTTTTCAGAATAATGTGACCTATATTATTATTCTGTGGGGCGGACTAACAACCAATCTGATTTGGTGTGCAATCCTTAATTATCGAAACAGAACTTTCGGAGATTATACAAATCACAAAAATCCGCTCCTTAAGAATTATTTATTTTGTGCTCTTGCCGGAACGACATGGTTTCTCCAGTTCTTCTTCTATGGAATGGGTGAAAGTAAATTGGGAAACGGAGCCAGTTCATGGATACTTCATATGGCATTTATTATTCTGACTGCCAATATCTGGGGTTTGTTATTGAAGGAGTGGAAAGGGTTAAACCGAAAAACAATCCTTACACTTATTGCAGGGATATTAATCATTGTAATTTCCATTCTTGTTGTGGGCTACGGTAATTCCATTAAACAGGGTTAAAAAATAATTTATAAAATGTCAATCAATACAACTCAGTTCAGGCATGTGAGCTACTTATGGAACGAGGTGAAAGCGGCTGAACTTGCGGGAGATGAAGTAGCATTATTAATCTACCGTTCTAATTTACTGGGAGCGGATTTACGGTTAACAAATTACGGAGGAGGCAATACATCTTGTAAGACGGTGGAAAAAGATCCGCTGACAGGAAAACCTGTAGAGGTAATGTGGATTAAAGGTTCCGGAGGTGATATTGGGACACTTAAAAAAAGCGGACTGGCAGCTCTTTATCTGGATCGTTTAAGAAATCTTAAAACCGTGTATCGTGGACTTGATTTTGAAGATGAAATGGTTGAACTTTTTAATCATTGCATTTTTGATCTTAATTCGAAAGCGCCTTCTATAGACACGCCGCTTCATGGTTTTTTGCCTTTTAAGCATATTGACCATTTGCATCCAGATGCAGCTATAGCTATTGCGGCATCTAAGGATGGTAAGCAAATAACCCAAAAACTTTTTAATGGAACTGTAGGCTGGGTGGATTGGCAAAGACCAGGTTTCGATCTGGGATTACAATTAAAAGAATGTCTTGATAAAAATCCCGGAATACGAGCCATCATGCTGGGGTCGCATGGATTATTCACATGGGGAGACACGGCCTATGAGAGTTATATCAATACTCTTGAAGTCATTGAAATCTGCGCCGATTATTTAGAAAGTAACTATGGGAGAAAAGGCCCGGTATTTGGCGGGCCAAAAATTAAAAGCCAGGATAAGGAGAAACGAAAAGCTCAGGCAGTTTCGCTGGCGCCGGTACTGAGGGGTCTTTGCTCTTCCGCTACAAAAATGATCGGCCATTTCACAGATGATGAACGTGTGCTGGAATACATAAACTCCAATGATCTGAAAAAACTGGCGCCTATGGGAACCAGTTGTCCTGATCATTTCCTTCGAACCAAAATCAGTCCGCTGGTTTTAGATCTCGCAAGTGATGAAGACCTGACAGATCCTGTTATAATCAAAACTAAGTTGGTACCGGCATTTGATGCATACCGCAAAATGTATACGGAGTATTATAATTCCTGCAAAAAGGAAAATAGTCCTGCTATTCGCGACGCGAACCCCGTAGTGATATTATACCCGGGTGTTGGTATGTTCACATTTGCAAAAGACAAGCAAACGGCCAGGGTTGCGGCGGAGTTTTATATAAACGCCATCAATGTAATGAAGGGTGCAGAAGCAATATCTGCGTATACATCGCTACCCAGGCAGGAAGCATTCAATATTGAATACTGGTTACTCGAAGAAGCCAAACTTCAGCGGATGCCAAAACCAAAACCTTTATCAGGGCGCATCGCCTTAGTTACGGGAAGTGCAGGCGGCATTGGAAAGGCAATAGCGAAGAAATTTGCACAGGAGGGCGCCGTTGTATTATTGAATGATATGAATGCAGAGCGTTTGGAAATAGCTTCTGAAGATTTTAGAAACCAATTTGGCAGTGATTCTTTTACTACTTCTATTCTGGATGTAACAAACCCTGCTCAGATTAAAGATACTTTCGCTTCTGCTATATTAGCATTTGGAGGTGTGGATCTTATTGTCAACAATGCGGGCCTTTCGATATCCAAGACGATCGGTGATCACACGGGAAAAGATTGGGATTTGCTATACGATGTGTTGGTCAAAGGTCAATTCCTGATTACTCAGGCTGCAGTGGATGTAATGAAGAAACAGGATACCGGTGGTGATATAATTAATATTGTAAGTAAGAATGCTTTGGTGAGTGGTCCTAATAATGCGGGCTATGGAAGTGCGAAAGCAGCTCAATTACATTTGAGCCGTCTAAATGCTGCTGAGTTGGGAATTGACAAAATCAGAGTAAACGTGGTTAACCCCGATGCAGTGATCAGTGATAGTAATATTTGGGCAGGTGGCTGGGCACAGGGGCGGGCAAAAGCTTATGGCATTACAGTTGAGGAATTGCCTGAGTACTACGCAAAAAGGACCTTACTGAATGAAACGATTTTACCCGACGATATTGCAAACGCATGTTTTGCTTTTGTAAGTGGTATGCTGAATAAATCAACGGGTAATGTGCTCAATGTGGATGGGGGAGTAGCGGCTGCTTTTGTCAGATAATTTAAAAGAATGTAATCCATAAATGAAATTCAGATGCAGTTAGATAAACATGCTATAAAATCGGGCAATGAAAAGCTGATCAAAAAACATCAGAATCAGTTAAAAAATATAGTATCTGAAATTACAGGAGCCGAAGAAGTGATTCAAAAATTAAATGCATTTAATATTGCCATTCCGAGCTGGGCTTTAGGAACCGGAGGCACAAGATTTGGACGTTTTTCAGGAGGCGGAGAGCCACGAAATCTCGAGGAGAAGATTGAAGACGTCGGAATAATACACGCATTGAATAAATCCAGTAATTCTATTTCTCTGCATATCCCATGGGATATTCCCGACAATGCACCTGCCATGAAAGCGCTGGCCGCACAAAATGATTTACATTTCGATGCAGTTAACTCTAACACTTTTCAGGATCAGACCGATCAGAAATACAGTTATAAGTTCGGCTCTCTGCATCATGTGAATAAGGCAGTTCGGAATCAGGCTGTTGACCACAATTTGGAGGTAATTAGATATGGCGTTGAATTAGGATCAAACGCATTATCCGTTTGGCTTTCGGATGGATCTAACTTTCCTGGTCAGCTAAATTTCAGAAATGCATTTCAAAATACTTTGGAATCCCTGAAGAAGATATATGAGGGCTTACCTGAAAATTGGAAATTATGGATAGAATATAAACCCTACGAGCCGAATTTTTATTCAACTACGATTGGCGATTGGGGGCAGTCGTATATGCTCGCTGCAGAACTTGGAGAAAAAGCAAGTACCCTTGTTGATCTGGGTCATCATCTGCAGGGAGCCAATATTGAACAAATCGTTTCACTACTCCTTATGAAAGGCAAACTGGCCGGCTTTCATTTTAATGACTCAAAATATGGAGACGATGATCTGACTGTGGGCAGTATCAATCCTTATCAGTTATTTTTAATATTCGGCGAACTGGTAGAAGGTATGGACGCACGTGGAATGAATCACTCAAAAGATTTGGGATGGATGATTGATGCCTCCCATAATGTAAAAGATCCGATGGAAGATCTGATACAGTCAGTCGAGGCGATAAAAATAGCTTACGCACAAGCACTTCTTATTGATAGAAAGGCCCTGGTAGTTGCACAAAACAGTAATGATGTTTCATCGGCGCAGGAAATTTTGCAACATGCATTCAGGACAGATGTTCGTCCGCTGCTCGCCGAATCCAGGATCAGGCTGGGTGGCGCTATCAATCCGCTATACTCTTTCAGGCAGCTGGAGGTTCGCAATAAACTGATCAGGGAACGAGGACTTAAATCGGTTGCAACCGGATTATGAACAGCCTACCTGTCATAGCAATATTTGATATTGGAAAAACGAACAAAAAGCTTTTCTTATTTAATGAGAATTATGAATTGGTATTCGAGAAGTCTGCACGATTTGCGGAAACGAAAGATGAAGATGGATTTCCCTGCGAAAACCTGGAGACATTAAGGTTATCTGTTTTCGATTCATTGAAAGAGGTATTCAGTCTTGAAAAATTTAAAATACAAGCTATCAATTTTTCTGCCTATGGAGCCAGTCTGGTACTTGTGAATAAAAATGGTGACCCTTTAACTCCATTATATAATTATCTGAAGCCTTTTCCAGGGAAATTAAGGGAGAGATTTTATGGCAATTATGGAGGTGAGGAAGGATTCAGTCTTCAAACTGCTTCACCGGTTTTAGGTAGTCTGAATGCAGGATTGCAACTATACAGGTTGAAATATGAGAAACCTGAGATCATCAAAAAACTACAGTTTGCTTTGCATTTTCCCCAGTACCTGAGTTTTCTTTTGACGGGTAGGTTCTATTCTGATATGACAAGCATCGGAAGTCATACTGCTTTATGGAATTACAATCTGCATTCATATCATGATTGGATATATAAAGAAGAATTGATCAGGTATTTGGCGCCGATTGAAAATTCAAATACAACATTTCCATCTGGTCCTGAATATGAATGTAAAGTTGGTATTGGCCTGCACGACAGCTCGGCTGCATTGATACCATACCTGGTAAATTTTTCAATGCCATTTATTCTTATTTCGACAGGGACCTGGTCTATCAGCATGAATCCATTTAATAAAACACCCCTCACTCCTGAGGAACTTAAGAATGATTGTCTTTGTTATATGCAATACCAGGGGGGCCCGGTTAAAGCTTCCAGGTTACACACAGGTTTGGAGCATGAAAAACAGGTGAAACGAATCGCAGAATATTTTAATCAGGATATAGGTAAGTACAGGGATATTACATTTGATCCGGAATTGATAAAATCACTCAAATCAAATAATTCGGGGACTGCCAAGATCAGCGACGGCTTCCTTTTTCATAAGAGGAATCTTTCAGATTTTAAATCAGATACAGAGGCATATCATCAGCTCATTTTGGATATTATAAGTCTGCAATTCATTTCTACCCGGCTTATAATTGATGACTCAGAAGTGAAGAGAATATTTGTGGATGGCGGATTTAGCAACAATAGTATATTCATGAATTTGCTGGCGAATGCATTTCCGGATCAGGAAGTGTATGCAGCTTCCATGGCTCAGGCCACTGCTTTGGGTGCTGCATTGGTAATTCATCAGGAATGGAATCCTAAACCCATCCCAGCTGATTTGATCAAGCTGAAGTATTATTCCACAACTAAAACTGCCCGATTATAAGATTATTTCTATAGGGAATTGCGAAGGGTAACTTTAAAAGGGATTTCGATATATTCAGGTGTACCTGATAAAACCATTTCTGCAGCCTTCACACCCATCATCTTAAAATCTGTTGAAATGGTAGTAATTCCATCCAGTATTATTTTCTTAAGTGGTGTTTCATTATATGAAATAACGCCGATTTGATCTCCGATTTTTAGTTCCTGGGAAATTGCTTTTTCCACCAATTCAACCAGGTCGTCTTCCATGAGGCTGATGTAGACTGTTCCAGGGACCAGCGAATCAGTTTTTAAATCATGAATAATTTCATACTCAAAAGCATATTGTCTGCAGAAGTTTTTAAAACCTTTTAATATATCTTTTGTGTGATAGGTTGATTCAGGAAATATTATTTTCAATGTGTTGAACCGGCTCAGTTTTTGAACCAGGGTTTCCAATGCAGAATATATATCCTTTTCGAAATTTTCATATACAGCTGAGAAACGCCCGGTAACACCCGTTACCAGCTTATCCATTAAAATCAGTTTTTCCTTGGGGATTTGATTAATTACTTCGTGGGCCATAGCTGCATTTTCCAGGAAATGCGGAATGATAACAAACTTTGCATAGTTGTCTAAATTTTCGGAAACCAGTTTCCTGAAAATAGTAAAATCGTTATTGTAAATATAGAAATCGATGGCTCCCTTGCTGCCGAGCGTTTCCGCAAAAGCATCATAAATGATTTTCTTATGACTGCTTAATTTATTGAAAAGGAGTAAAACCTTAACCGGCTTATTGAAGTTCGTATCAGATATAAAATAGCCTTTCCCTGGGATTGATTTTACAATCCCCATTTTCTTTAATTCATTGTAAACCCTTTCAATGGTATTTCGGGAGGTTTCCAGCGCTATACTAAGATCATTGATAGATGGAAGGATATCATCCTTTTCAATTTTGCCGTCTTCGATTCCTCTTAGTAAGGAGTTGAAGAGCTGCAGATATTTAGGCGTTATGGAGTATTCGTCGAATTCTATGATTTTTAGATAGTTCTTCATTGCACCCATTAACTGTCTGCTAAATTAAAGACAGTTCAGGACAGTTGTTTCCAATTTATAATTTATGTTTAACCCGGAGAATTTTAACAGACAATAAAATACACTGATAGTTCTTTACAATTACCACACTGCATATGGAAAACTATAGCCGCAAATCTGCTGTTTTATTAAAATTATTTTTCTTAGCCTTTATTTTACTTGTATTGCAGGGACCCTCAATGTCCCAGGTCAAATCGGGATCAACAGATAATCTCAAGGGGTTATTTATGAATCCGCCTAATTCTGCCAAGCCCCGCGTCTGGTGGCACTGGATGAATGGGAATATAACTATCGATGGAATTTCTAAGGATCTGACATGGATGAATCGTTCGGGTATTGGTGGCTTTCAGAATTTTGATGCTGCACTTGCTACACCACAGATCGTACAGACTAGGTTGACATATATGACTCCTGAGTGGAAGAAGGCTTTTGAATTTACTGCAAGGCTGGCGGATTCACTACATCTGGAAATGGCAATAGCTGGTTCACCCGGCTGGAGTGAAAGCGGAGGTCCGTGGGTTAAACCAGAGGATGGAATGAAAAAAATCGTTTGGACCGAAACAAGAGTTAAGGGTGGCGAAGCAAGCGTCACTTTAGCGAGACCTGCCGGAACTACAGGACCATTTCAGAATATTCCTTTACAACCCGGATTTGGAGAAACAGGTCATAAAGAGGGTTCTGTTTTTTATATGGATATCGCCGTAATAGCTTATAAGCTGCCGGAGGCGGATAAAACTTTAAGTGATTTACATGTAGTAGTTAGTTCAAGCGGAGGAGATTTTAATTTGAATCAACTAACCGATGGTGATTTAAGTATAACTAATCTTTTGCCCTCTGATACCATCAAGGGCTATGCATGGATTCAATTTTCGTTTCCCGAACCACAAACGATGAAAGCAGTTTCCATGGTTGGGGGCGGTGACAAAGGGCCGTTTGGATTGTACGGAGAGTTTAAGGACACACGGATTCTTGAAGCAAGTGATGATGGAATAAGTTTCAGAAGGATCTGTTATATACCGGCAGGCAATGTATTAGAACAGACCATTTCTTTTCCGGCAATCACGGCAAAATATTTCAGGATAACTGTGAAAAACCCACCCCCTCCTATGAATTTTGCAGCCATTATGGGAGGCGGAGGAGAGAAACCAAAACCACCAGCAGGAACAAATATTGCAGAACTCGTTTTATATCCTGCAACACGCATCAATATGTTCGAAGAGAAAGATGCATTCGCGCCTGCAACGGGATTATATGCTAAGGCAACTCCTGAAACCAATGATGTCATACCTGTAAATGATATCATTGACATAACCAATAAAATGAACCTTGATGGCTCACTGAACTGGACTGTTCCGCCTGGCAACTGGAATATCATTCGTTTGGGATATTCACTATTGGGAATTACAAATCATCCCGCTTCACCCGAAGCAACAGGACTGGAAGTAGATAAACTGGATCCTGTTGCGGTCAGGAATTATTTCAATAATTATCTGGATCAGTATGAGAGTGCGACAGGTGGCCATATGGGAAATAAGGGCGGCTTGCAATTCATGGTAACTGATAGCTGGGAAGCAGGAGCACAAAATTGGACGGGCAATCTTTTGAAGGAATTTCAAAAACGCCGCGGATATAATATGTTGCCCTGGGTGCCAGTACTAACCGGACATATTGTGAAGAGTTCCGGAGAAAGTGAACAGTTTCTCTTTGATTACAGAAAAACCCTGAGTGACATGGTTGCCGAATATCATTATGATGCATTGACGACTATTCTAGCGGAACGTGGAATGAAACGGTATTCTGAATCCCATGAAGACAGGCGTGCATTAATTGCAGATGGTATGGAAGTAAAACGCACCGCGGCTGTGCCTATGTCGGCCATGTGGACGCCGAGTATTATGAATGGTGGAGACCAGACAGATTACGAAGCGGATATACGTGAATCTGCATCCGTTTCTCATCTTTATGGTCAGAATCTGGTCGCTGCAGAATCTTTAACCGCATTCGGACCTGGCGGTAACGCATGGTCATATTCTCCCGAAAAACTAAAGCCTACTGCCGACCTCGAATTGGCCAACGGCTTAAACAGGTTTGTAATTCATACTTCTGTTCATCAGCCAACGGATGATAAAATACCTGGTCTGGGGCTCGGTCCATTTGGACAATGGTTTAACCGACATGAAACCTGGGCAGACCAGGCAAAGGCCTGGACGGCATATTTGAGTCGCAGCAGTTATATGTTACAGCAGGGAAAGTTTGTAGCGGACATAATATACTATTATGGAGAAGACAATAATATCACTTCTTTATTTAATAAAAAACTTCCGGCCATTCCTGAAGGCTACAACTATGACTTTGTCAATTCAGATGCATTGGTCCATTTGTTGACTGTAAAAGACGGAAAGATTATTAGTCCGAGTGGAATGAGTTATCGGTTGCTCGTGCTCGATAGTAATGCCATAAAAATGACATTGCCGGTGTTGCGTAAATTGAGGGATCTGGTTAAAGCTGGTGCGGCCATCAGCGGAGTGAAGCCTGAAGGAACGCCAAGCTTATCGGATAACCAGATTGAATATAATGGTATCATGAATGAAATATGGGGTACACCCAATTCCAGGGTAATGACCGGCAAGGACATGAGTGAAGTGCTCCGCACATTGAATATTGCTCCTGATTTCGTTTACAGCAAACCAATGACCGATACCAGGGTTTTATACGTACATAGAAAATTAGCTAACGGAGATATTTATTGGGTCAATAACAGAAAGGATCGGGTTGAGAAACTGGAAGCCACATTTCGGATTCAAGGTAAGATACCTGAAATTTGGCATGCAGAGACGGGAAAAATTGAACCAGCTTCATACACCATTGCAAATGGCGTTACAAAAGTTGCTTTGAATCTGCAGACAAATGATGCTGTATTTGTTGTGTTCAAAGGAAAAGCATTAAAACAATCCGTCACGCTCGCTCCTGTTATTGAAAAAACATTGGTAACTATAAGTGACGACTGGGATCTGAGCTTTCAGAAAGGCCGAGGTGCTCCTGCTTCAATTAAAATAAATGAATTGAATTCATGGACAAATAATACAGATCCTGGAGTCAAATATTTTTCAGGAACGGGTACATATACAAAGACAATTAATGCTTCTCCGAAATGGTTTGCAAAAAATAACCAGCTGTGGATGGATCTTGGTGATGTAAAGAACCTGGCTGAGGTAATTGTAAATGGGAAAACGCTGGGAATTGTCTGGAAAAAGCCTTTCCAGTTGGATGTAACCCGTGCAATGAAACCCGGTGTCAATACAGTGGTTATAAAGGTTACAAATCTCTGGGTAAACCGTTTGATCGGAGATCAGCAGCCTGATGTTGTTACGAAAATCACGTATACAACGATGCCTTTTTATAATGCAAAATCTTCTTTGCTGCCTTCCGGCTTATTAGGGCCGGTACAAATAATTTCTAAATCTAAATAGAAGAAAAAGATTTTACAGAAGTCTATTTTGCGGGATACCAGTTCCGCAAACGGACTTCTATATTCTTGTTCCCTGCTTCCACAAGACTTTTAAAAGCATTCACATCACTCAATCCGTCCTTTCCGCGATAGTGATAGGGATAAACAATTTTGGGTTTGAAATCGAGAACAGCATCAGCAGCTTCTTTAATATCCATGGTATAAGGGAGGTTCATACAGATGAAAGCGATGTCAATATTTTTTAAGGACCTCATTTCAGGAATTCCCTGAGTATCCCCGGAAATATAAATAAGCTTGCCGCCAATGCCCAGCACATAACCATTCCCCCTGCCCTTTGTATGCATGGCGGTCGGACTTTCAGGCAGATTATACATGGGAATTGCACTGATAGAGATTCCGGATTGTGTTGTTTGATCGCCATTCTTAAGTACAACCAGGTGGGTTTTATCTGCATCTGGTAATTTATCGGCCACAACCTGCGGCACCACAAGTACGGTGCTTTCTTTTTTAATTGCATCAATTGTCTTTACATCAAAATGGTCGCCATGGATATCCGTTATAAGTATAATATCCGGAGCTGTCATTCCTTTAAAATTATCAGCTCCTGAAGGATCGGAATAAATAGTTATACCATGCACAGTGAGGATCAGGCTGGCATGCTGAATCGGTTGAATGGCAAGCGGGCCCATCTTTGTTGGTTCTGTGTCAGGCGCACTGAGTTGGGCTTTTACGGAGAAAAAAACAGGAGTAAATAGTAATAACAGAAAAAGCGATTTCATAAATTTTGAATTTGATTTGATAAATATACTTCATTAGCGCTATTATTATGTGACAGACTGAATTTCAAATTTAATTGGCTCCTTATTGCCGGTGAGGATACCGCTTATTATTTTATTTATTTCCTCTGCATGCGACATAACCAGAACATGTCCGCCTTTTGATATTACATGGCTTGGAGAAGTGAATACAAAAGGGAATACCTCATCTCTTGTGCCATGTATATGATAGAGATTATCTGGTTTCTTTTGATTAGTCCAGTTCAAAACCGCATTAATACCCCAAACTATAAATGCAGGATCGGAATCCCGGATCATTCTTATAGTAGCTTTTTTATCATGTGCAGGAGCACGGCTTAGAAAATGTTTGGTAATGGCGGCAATCTTATAAAACGAACCTGGAACTAATTTTTGAATTTTCAATTTTCTAATCCATTTGTAATATCCTGGTAACTGTAAAATGGTTGGAACACTCCCAATAATAATTGTCGCAAGGGGAGTATTTCTGATTGAAATTTCACTGGCAATAATTCCGCCGAGGGAGACACCAATGATGTAATAAAATTCAGATTTATCGATTGCATTGCTCAGCCTGAATGCATAGGAACTTAATGACTCATCCCTGATTGGCGTTATCCAGTCAATAAAAACTGCCTCATAGCCCACAGGTAATTGTATATTTTTGAAGATTCGGCTGTCGGCAGCGATTCCCGCTAAAAAGTAAACTTTCATTTCACAATTTAACCTCTTGAGTATGTGTGTTGAACCTGTGGTTGCTTTTTATTCTAGAAAATTCTTAATCCCACGTAAAGTTGTATGGTTCTTGTTTTCCAGGTGTCAGCATCGTTTATATTATTGATATTGGTGAAACCATAAACATATCTGATTCCTCCCTTGAACATAAATAAATTTACCTGGGCACCTACAATCATTGAAAAGTCACCTGATTTAAAAGCGTTCATTCCATTGGTTGTTATTGAACTGTTATTATTTAATAAAGTGCCGAACTGTGGACCAAGTTGAAGACTTAGTATCGGTAGAGGAAGTTTATAAGTCAGTAATATCGGGATATTCAGATATTGAAGTTTTATGTCTTTGCTATTTATGCCTTCTGAATAAGCGTCATTAAAGTTACTCGCAGTTTGTGAAGTGATCTGGCTGAACAAAACTTCCGGTTGGATACCCCACCTGCTTGTAAAATTAACTTCTGCGAAAGCGCCAGCCATAAAACCCCAGTTAAATCCGTCATTAAAAGAGTTTCCTGTGAGCAGGCTGTTATTGGTTCCCGCTTTGATTCCCAGATGCAGGCCCTGAGCATGAATTTGGGAATAGGAAAACATGACCAGTAGCAGAACAAAAACTTTTTTCATAATTGGTTTAATTTTCATGAGTAGAATCATAAGCTTTTTGATATTCAAAAATCATACCCGGGGGTAGCAGAGTTTTATTCTACCTGAAATTCCTTCCCTTATAAAAAATATCCTGCTGTATACTTTCCTGTTCCTGAGCTTTTTTCACCTGGGCGTGGGCGGGAATAGAAGTTTCATCTCCTCTGGCCAAAGTCAGGACAGGTGGATTTTCTTCCTCAGTAACAGTAAGATGGCGTAGTAATTTAGTGAGATCATAACAGCGTTGTACAATAACGTGGATTACCTCACCTTCAATCTGAAGCCTGCCTTCCACCATTAGCAATCGTGATTGCAGTATTTCTTTTCGGAACTTGTCGAACAGGTTTTCAAAGACAACCAGGTTGGCACAACCTGTTTCATCTTCTATCGTAATGAAACATATTCCGGCTGCAGTCCCTGGTCTTTGCCTTACAAGTACCAGGCCTGCTACTTTTACCATTTCCTTATCATGTCGCATACTTAATACTGCATTGGGTAATATGTGTAGTTGTTCCAGCTTTTCACGTACAAAACTAACTGGATGTGCTTTTAATGAAAGCGATGTAGCGGCATAATCATGCACCACATGTTCAGAAAGCTTCATGAGCGGGAGTTGTATATTTTTTTCAGAAGATGAATCGGTAGAATGGCCTGAATACAATCCAATGGGTTGATCGGCTCCTGTGGATATTTCCCATAAAGCCCTGCGCCTGTCAAGGCCCAGGGAATTGAATGCATCCGCATCTGCTAATTTTTCCAGTACTGATTGTGAAATGCCCGCATCTCTCAATGAAGTAATAGATGAAAATTCTTTTGTTCGTGCTGATACAAGAGTATTCATGTCTTCTTCTCTTAATCCTTTTACCTGTCTGAACCCGAGACGAAGTGCATAATATGTATCTGATTTTTCTTCCAGTTTATTATCCCAGCATGAAATATTTACATCCACGGGCCTGACTTCAACACCATGTTTTCTTGCATCAATGACGATTTGGGCAGGCTGGTAAAAGCCCATCGGCATGCTATTTAACAAAGCAGCCGCAAATATATCTGGATAGTAATATTTTATCCATGAAGAAACATACACTAAAAGAGCAAAGCTTGCAGCATGACTTTCGGGAAAACCATAACTTCCAAATCCTTCAAGTTGTTTAAAAACACGAAGGGCATATTCTTCTTTATATCCTTTTTGAATCATGCCGTCGATTAATTTTTTTTTGAATCGGGTAACCATCCCTTTAGCTTTAAAAGTTGCCATACTGCGGCGCAGTTCATCGGCCTCAGCGGGAGTAAATCCTGCTGCCACTATGGCAATCTTCATCGCCTGTTCCTGGAATAATGGAATACCCAACGTGCGCCCAAGAATTTCTTCAAGCTCTTTGGAAGGATATTCCACCGGTTCTTCTCCATTACGGCGGCGCAGATAAGGATGTACCATGTCGCCTTGAATCGGACCGGGCCTCACAATCGCTACTTCGATAACCAGGTCGTAAAAATTTTGTGGTTTCAACCTTGGTAACATCGATTGCTGTGCACGACTCTCAATCTGAAAAACACCAATTGTATCAGCGTGACAAATCATTTCATATACAGATGGATCTTCCGGTGGAATATTGGCCAGTGTTAGATCCAGATCATAGTGCGATTTCCCAAACTCAAATGCTTTCCTGATGCAGGTAAGCATTCCCAAAGCAAGCACGTCAATCTTAAGAAAGCCTAATGCATCTATATCGTCTTTGTTCCATTCAATACATGTTCGGTCAACCATTCGGGCATTCATAACCGGACATAAATCTGAAAGTTTTCCTTTGGTGATTACAAAGCCCCCTGTATGCTGGCCGAGCTGTCGTGGGAAACCTATGAGTTGTCCTGTTAGTTGTAAAGTTTTTCGAAGAACTTTATCATTTGGATTCAGCCCCTGTGCTTTAATATTTTTTCCTTCAAACCATTCAGGAGTAAACTCCCATACCGAATTTGATATTCGATTGAGCGTATCTACTGAAAGTCCCATGGCTTTTCCTACATCGCGGATGGAACCTCTCTGACGTTCCTGAGTAACGGTCGCAACAATAGCTGCATGGTCACGTCCATATTTCCGGTAGATATATTGTATCACTTCTTCACGGCGCTCATGCTCGAAATCGACATCAATATCCGGAGGTTCATTTCGTGCAGAAGAAATGAAGCGTTCAAACAGCAATTCGAATTTGGATGGGTCTACAGAAGTAATGCCGAGACAGAAACAGATGGTCGAATTTGCTGCTGATCCCCGACCCTGACAAAGTATATTCTGTTCTCTTGCATATCGAACGATATCATAGACGGTAAGAAAATAAGCCGCATAATTCATCTCCTCTATAAAACGAAGTTCATGCAGAATAGAGGTACTTGCTTTCTCGGGAATATTATCACCATAACGATTATGTGCACCTTTCCATGCAAGCATAGTCAATTCCTCCTGCGTTGTTCTTCCATTTGTGGTTATCTCTTCAGGATATTCATATTTCAACATATTAAGATGGAACTGACTGGATTCGACTATTTCCTGCGTATTACGAATAGCTTGCGGATATTGTCGAAATAATCTTTCCATTTCATCTTCGTTTTTCAAATGTCTTTCAGCATTTTGATGGAGACGATAGCCAGCATTTTGTATTGTGCATTTTTCTCTTATACAGGTTAGTACATCCTGTAGTTGACGTCGGACAGGATTATGATAATATGCGTCATTGGTTGCTACCAGTGGAATATTCATTCGTTCAGATATCCTTGACAATCTGAACATCTGTTTGGCATCGTCTCCCATATAACGACGCGTAATTGACAGATAAAGTCTGCGACCGAATACTTCATGGTATTGATTTAATTGTTTTTCAAATGATGGATCAAAATTAAAAGCTGAGTTTAATATATCCGGAGCCACTGCAATCAGACTTATATCCCTGAGCTGTTGATAAACATCTGTCTTGTACAAATGACATTCTCCTTTTTCTGCTCGAAGATTTCCTGTTGTCAGTAAACCGGATAATTGCGAATACCCATCCAGGTTAGACGGAAATACTAATAAGGATGGTCCGTCTAAAAGATCAATACGACAAGCCGGTAGCAATCGGATATCCATTGATTTCGCGGCGACATGTGCACGCACAATACCAGCCAGGCTATTTCTGTCTGTGATCCCTATTTCCTTATATCCGAAAGACGCCGCCTGTTCAACAAATTCTTCCGGATGTGAAGCACCTCGAAGGAAACTAAAATTTGTTGTTACTTGTAAATCTGTGTATTTCATATTTGATTATGCAAAAAAACCATGCAGAAACCATTTTGGGCTTTTGTCTTCATTATAATGACCTGAACGAAACAACCAATATCTTCTACCTTCTTCATCTTCGACAGCATAATAGTCACGGAGAGGCCCATCCTTTATCCACCATTCCTGTTCTATCCTTTCGGGTCCGTCTGCTTTTTCGATTGTATGCAACTTACCCTGCCAGCGAAAATGCATTGGAGGATAGTCGGGTATTGGAGCCGTTACATCGATTCGCTGTGGTGGATTTAAAAGATGTATGGGCCTGGATCTTTCAATTTTCCAGTTGGTAGTTGCAGATTCAGAAAGTGATTCTGCTTCTTTAAATGATTTTTCCGGGAGAAAATGCTCTGAGGGTAAATAGCGGCGGATAACTGATTCATCAAAACGATTAGTCAGATGGTCCATCAGTTCAGATAATCCTGGATTTTCCAAACCTGCTTTTTTATCCCAGATATTTTGCTGATTTGCCAGGCATTTTTCTGTCTTCAATGCTTCAATCATAAACAGTTCGATGCCTGGATCAGGCTCTATCATTGAGATTTTATCTTCAAATAACTTATACAGATGTACTTCATTTTGTGTGGCACGATGTGTTCCTACTTCAATTTTTTCTACTTTGCCATCTGTGCGGAATCCGGTGAATACTAATTTCCGGATTCCTAATCCAACCTGTCTAAGTTTCCTGCAAATCGTTTCGAGAAGACGCTTAAGGGCAATTTCAATTCCTGTTGCTGTCACAATCGGCTCAAGGCAAGGCAATCTTTCGCGCCAGGGATCTACTGGCAAAACCGGAGTGATTGGTTCTTCTTCATTTCCTACCGCCTGGTCCAATTTTAGTAAGAATTCTTTTCCAAAACGTCGGCGCAAAGCACTACGTGGCATGTTTATAAAATCACGAACCTTATAAAGTCCAAGTTTGTGTAATCGTTCAATTGAATCCGTTTCCAGTCTTAACGATGAAGGCGGAAGAGGGAGCAGTGTTTCTGTTTGGTTCCCGTTCTCAATAATAGGTACAGCTCCACCATAGTGTGCAATTGCCCATGCCGTACCAATCGTATCTGCCATAGTTGCACGTACCTGGTAACCTCTGTTTTTTAAACGCAGATTAATGTCTTTGATGTAATTCAATTCTCCGCCCCACAGATGGGCGCAACCAGTAACATCCATGGTGATTCCATCAGGAAGATTGATCGCAACAATATTTGTATATCGTATACACCATTCGGCTATTGCTTTAAGTAATTTCTCAGATAACCCAGGAAGGTCTTCCAATACTATTAAAGAAGGTAAGATAGCTCTTGCATCTGCAACTGCCATTCCGGTTTCAATGCCCAAATTCTGAGCTTTTTCATTTACTTCTGTAATCACCATACGCCCGTGATTGTTTGCAGACAAAACGAATGCACTATTTCGAAGTGCAGGCTGACGGATGGTGAACCAGTCCGTTTTCAACTGACAGAACCATATGGAAACAAAACGTGCCATCTCATCCTGTTTTTCTTTTTGGTTCGGATATAATGGATGGAATTGTTTTTGTTATAAGATGTAAACGTTCCGCTGTCCATTCCAACTGCCAGACACCAGGTTTTCCATTTCGAATTTTCAGGAGTTCCACTTCCCATCTTGGAAAACTTAATCCAGGTAAACCGTCGTGCGATACCGAAGGCAGAGGTTTAATTCTCCAGCGTGAAACACAGGCATTTGTATTGAGATTACGTGGGTTGGAACGAAGAATAAAACCAGTGACCTTGCTTTGTTCTACTGCAAGTTGAAATCTTCGGGTTGTTGTAAAACTTACATCAGGAATTTCACCAATGACGGATGAAAGCCCATTGCACTTCAAAGCTTCTTCCATGGTCCAGAGTAAATCTCTTTCTTTATGCAGATCGATAAATAAGATCCGCTCAGGCTCAATTCCAAATGCTTTTAGAGCTGGTGGGAAAACTCTTCCTGAACAACCTATCCACACTGCTGCGCCACCACTTTTCATCAATCCACCAAACAGGGCAGAAATAAATCCGGTCGTTGCAGCTGCAGATTCATGCCCCTCACTTATAAATTCGTGTACAGCACCTAAAGGGAAGCTGCCTAATGGGAAAGCCTGATTTAACAAACCCAATCCAAGACCCTGATCGCTTCTGCCACAAATAGGTCTTAATCCTTCCAATGGAAGAATTTCCCTTTTTAATAGGGTGATTATATCTTTTTTATTTGGAAACATGGACTGGGTTTTATTAACCTGAGTTCATAAACATGAACAGAGAAAGCAGGTAAATTACTAAAAATATTAGTAATTCAATCATTTACCCGCTTTAATATTTGTATGACGTTCCTTCCCCTGTTGCTTTTCAGGCATTCTCAATAAATATTAAAAAATATTTGCGCAAGTAAATACTTGCATATATATTTGTGCAAGCATTTGCTTGCCTAAATTAAATATATATGGAATTAAGAAGAGATGTTTTTCAGGGAATTGCCGATCCTACCAGGCGGGAGATTATCACATTGCTTTCAAAAGAATCATTAAACCTGAATGCTGTAGCAGAGAATTTTGACATGAGCAGACAGGCTATCTCACTTCATATCAAAATCTTACAGGAATGTGGCCTGATTCTTATTAAACAGGAAGGCCGCGATCGGTATTGCAGCATACAACCCAAAAAACTCACTGAACTGGCCGACTGGATTGAACCTTTCCGAAAGATGTGGGAGGACAGGTTCGATAAAGTGGATGATATTCTTAAAAAATTAAAAACTAAAAAACATGGCAACTAAAAACAAAACGAAGGTAATCGCCGAACCCGGCAGGCAGGAATTTTTTGTAGTCCGGGAATTCGAAGCACCAAGGTCAATAGTATTTAAAGCATTTACGACTAAAAAATTACTCGAGGAGTGGCTCGGATGTCAGCAGATGAAAGTGAAATATGAAATATTTGAGCCTAAAGCTGGCGGGTCGTACCGATATATAGCCTCGATGGAAAATGGAATGTCTTTTGGTTTTCATGGTGTTTGTCACGACTTCTCTCCTCCGGAAAGAATCATCCAGACTTTTGAATTTGAAGGGTTACCCGAAACAGGACATGTCGTCTTGGAAACTACGAAATTCGAAGAACTTCCATCAGATAGAACAAGAGTCACTGTTCAATCGGTATTCCAATCAATAGCGGACAGGGACGGCATGATTGCTGCTGGTATGGAAAATGGAGTAGTGGATTCTCATAACCGTCTTGATGAATTGATTGAGAAAAAACTTCATGCAATAGTCATATGACCATCATCAGAGATTATGAAAAGACCATTGTAGTGCTGGATCATCGGACTATTTCTTTGAGCCGGTGGTTAGTCAAACTTCTTTGCAGGGTAATCGTAATTTCCTGTAAGATTTTATAACAATTAAAATAAAGCAAATGAGCTTTGAAGCAGGATTTACAGCAGCACTTGAAAACCTGGATGATTTGTTAGCTTAATTGAACAAGTGCGTTTTATTTTGATGGCTCCTGATACAATCCCAGAATATTTCCCGAAGGATCACGAAAGTGTGCGGTTATTTCAGGCGCATCCAATCCAACCGGTTGAACAATCATTCCACCGTGATCCTTTACTTTTTGCATAGTATCTTCAATGTCGTCCACCATAATATGGACAAGCATCCTTATTTCGTCGGCGGGATTACGATCGGTTCGCCAGGTACCGCTTACCTGTCCTACGCCATCATCAAAAGCTACAGATCCATCGCTCCGCCGGCGAATCTGCCAGCCAAAAACAGTATGATAGAAACTACTTGATTCATCCACGTTTCTCGAAGGCAATTCGATATAACAGATTTTGCCATTGCCAAATGTCGGACCGGAATTTTCGTTCATAAAATGTAATTGTATATTAAACCATATCGTTTTCTTCAAGACTAAAGACTTCTTCCACTGATTTTCCAAATACGCGCGCAATTTTTAAAGCCAATACAGTAGATGGAATATATTTATTGCTTTCTATTGTATTAATAGTTTGTCGGGATACACCTACCTGCTCAGCAAGCTCTGCCTGTGTAATGTTTTTTATCGCACGTTCGATCCGGATATTATTTTTCATAGCTTGTTATCATCTGATTTAACAGAACGGTTAAGCTTGTACAGCACCCATTGAAAACGTAAAATAAAAAACAAAAGAGGCAACCAGATATTGAGCAGCAGAATATGTTTGGAGTCACTACCATGTGTAAAAACCAGGCTAAAGACAAGAATGCCATAGTTAAGGTAAATGGCCCATCTGAGTGAGTCGAGTCGTAGTTGTATTATTTGCTCATCTTCAATCTTTTCTTTTGAAAAAGCAATAAGAAACAGACCGATCAAAACCATCAGGGTAGTTCCAATAAAGAAGAGATGCGGAGGAGAAAAAAGAGTGTCATCGGTTCCAGCCGAAGCGTTATTATGGTTGTATCCGCCAGGATAATATGAATCCCATAACAATTTTATTGGTATGTGTATAAGAATGAGGACGATGCCAAGAAATCGGCTATTATACGGTAAAAGGTATCTGGTTTTGACCATTTTGTCAAGTTTACAGTACCAAAAGTAAGGTATACTTGACATATATGTCAAATTTAATTTCTGATAAACGACTTCTTCAGCTTTCATCTTTTAAGTTTTCTCATATCAAATCCTTTTCAAATAACAAAAATTACCACCAAAACCAGTAAAAGGACGTATATAAAATTGGATATTCCATCTTTTATCAGTTTGACATCCATGGACTATAATGTATCGACAGGATCCACATGGTATAATTTTCGATATGACTAAAGCAGGGAAATCCTCTGTCTGATTTCTTTAACTTCATTAGGTATGTGATCCTTTCATTTCTTATACTAATATTATGAAAGTAAAATCTTTTCTCGCTATAGGGTTGCTTGCTGGTTTGTTTATTGGAAATGCTTCGATGGCTCAATCGCCGTCATCCTACCAGCTGCCAGACAGCTACCATTTTGACTATGAAGTCACACAAGTACTTTTACACAAAAAAAATATTTCGGATACTTCCATCATGCATTTTTTTTACACTAAATCCGGCGACTATGCAGCAGCCAGGATCAGCATGAAGGGAAATTTGAAAAAACCCCTGATGGTTATTCTTACGAAAGATGGCACGGCCATCATTATTAACGAGCATCGTAAGAATATAACAATAATCAGCATTCGAAAATTAATGTCTGACCTGTCAGGAATAACTAAATGGATACGAATGGACAGCCTCATGGCCAATATGCGAAAGAAAACTGACGGAAATGATTTTCAATCTGTGAAAACAGGTAATAGCAAACAGGTTGGTGGTTACACTTCTGAAGAATATAGTATAACAGATGGCAAGGGACGAAGGGGATCAGTCTGGTGCGCCAAAGTTGATTTCAATACGCAGATGGACTATATCCTCGGCGCGGTTGGTGGAAATTTACTAAAGATGATGAGTGATAAAATGACTACTCATCCATTAATTCAGGCCCTGTTACAACCGAAAACACTGATTACTGATATTGAAGCCGGAGATTCAGCAGAAGGTCATAAAATGAATTTACATTCTATAAGTATAAATCAAACTTCAACTACAGTTTCTACCGCAGGTTATTTGGTTAACAATTATAGCAATATGAGTATGCCTGAAATTATTCAGGCGGAAATGAATAAAAGAAATAATTGATCTGAACAGGAATTATGGATCTTTAATTATTTCTTTTGTAACATGCTTGAACTTATTTCTACTCAGGGTTTTTAAAACGTCGTCAAAAGTTCCGGTCTTTGGTTTCCCTGAAACTATTACCCAGGAATCTCTTAGTACTTTGACATTTTTCTGGACATAATCATTGAATTCGGAGATAGTCTCAACATCAACTGGTTTGTCATTAAAATATGCGTTTATCTGGGTTCCCGCTGAAATGATAAAGTATGTATGAACCGTATTTTCTTTTGCACGTTTCGATGTATCGGTGTTCTGGGAGTAACATTGTATTCCACCCATACAAAAAACTATCAATATCACGAATTTGTTCATAATATTAATTCATCAGGGCACTAATGTTTGAGTTTATCGCGTGTCCTGGTATAAACGAAAGTACAAAGCTTTTCTAAGTGAGATCCATGCCTGCTTCAAGTCTGCCTCAGCCTGTCCCTTATGACCTCCGAAATCATCCGGGGCATTGTGCAGAGCTTTCATAGATTTTTCTATGTCATGCATGGCATTGGTAATATTAGGATGGTTAGTTTCTTCAGCCCGCATAAGTTGAGCTTCCGTAGAGGATGGTGGTCTGTTACCGACAATTACTTCGATATTTATATGCGGCGGGGGTTGCGCAATTAAAAAAGAAAAGGATAGTAATAGAGCTGAAAAAAGAAGTACTGATTTTTTCATATTTTATTTTTTAGCATCGTTATAGGATATCGTTAAACGCAAGCTATAAAAAGACTATTGTTGCTGCGTTATTCAATAACAAATTATAAACAATGTTATCGATCGGGCTAAAAAATAATGGGGAAAACATAACTTCTCCTTCATGCCGGGCTAACACTAATTCCATTAGCCCGGCTTTAGGGAGCGAAAACAAAAAAATAATTATTTTTTTGCAGAATCTACCGCCTTCTTGGTAGTATCCATCATCTTCTTAGTACTGTCTGCCATTGGTGCAGCTGCGGCAGTGTCAGTTTTAACAGTGGCTGCAGAATCAGTAGGTGCAGAAGAACCAGATCCGCCACAAGCGGCAAAAGAACAAATAGCTAAAACAGTCAATAATTTTTTCATAATAATGATTTTAATTTTGATGGATAACAGTTAATACCCATTTTGGGAAAAAGTAACCCGGAAATCAGAAAAATATTTTGCAGCTCTTAAATATTGATCTCCAATACTTTATATCTTAAAAATATCCTGATTGGAGACTGGCACTCCCTAATCTGATTGGTATTATTTACTCTTTTGCCAGTATTGATTGATTTTTTTGCGCAGAAATAAGACGCTGCGTTCCAATTGTTCCATTCCCTCTATTCCATCTTCAATACTTATCCAACCATCAAAATGTACGTGGGTAAGTTCAGTAAAAATGGCATCATAGTCATTGAGCCCTTTTCCGATTTCTCCATGGCTAAGTCGTTTTGCATAACCTGTCGCAGCCGTTTCTTCTTTTTGAAGGTCTTCAATAGTCCCTTCCAGGAGAAAACGATCGCTCGCATGCATGGTCACCACCCTGGAAGATATTCGCTTTAGCAAATCAATCGGATCTTCGCCTGCCAGGTAAGTGTTACTTGGATCATAATTCACTCCGAAGTTTGGATGATGAATCCTGGCAACCAACTGACAGAACACATCCATCTTTTGGGCAAACTCCGGATACTCCCAGAAATCGTCCTTATAATGATTTTCCAGAATTAATGTAATGCCACGTTCCTGTGCATAAGGCAGGCAGGCTAAGATACTTTCCGTTGCGAACTGCACACCCATTTCCATAGAAAGCCCGGGGCGTCGCTGACCTGAAAGTATGCGGCAATAAGATCCTCCCAAAGCATAGGTCATATCTATCCATTTCTTTTCCTTTTCAATTTCTTTTTTGCGAAATGATTTATCCGGATGCGTAAAATCGGGTGAGCAACACATCATTGGAATCACCAGCCCGTGATCTTCTACCTGGCGTCTGAAGGGTAACCACTTTTTTTCATCCCTCATTTCCAGGAAACCGGCATACCATTCCAGTCCATCAATATCTAGTTTTGCAGCCAGTTCGATCCATTCAGATACCTGCATGGTTCCATCTTTGCAGAGTGCCTGCATGAAAGCTTTTGGGAAAACAGCTAATCTGGGCACCGAAATATTTTATTTTTTATTTTTTTGATTGGTAGGAATTGTGCTGGAATCCTTTGGCGGATTTCGTCCAATAAAGGGGTGTTGCTCCAGATCCACAACCTGCCCGCTGACAGGGCCGCATTCATCAGCCAGCCAATATATAGCGGCCGCTGCTATTTCTTCAGGCAATAAAATGCGACCTGCCGGAGCATAAATACCTGGTAGATCTTTATACCAGTCTTCGGGCAGGCCTTGTTCCTTCTTTCTTTTCTTTTCCGTTTCAGTCAATACCCAGCCAGGATTTATTTGATTGACCCGCACACCATTTTCTCTGTGCAGAGTATCTCCCAGATTGCGCGTCAAAGTCATGAGACCTCCTTTTGAAATACTATAAGCGAGCAGATTTGGTTCTCCGCAGTACGCATTTACTGAACCGATATTTAATATGCAGCCTCGTTGTTTCGTCAAATAGGGTAGTGCCGCTTTGATCAGCGAAAAAGGTGCAATCGTATTTACTGCCAATATGCGTCGCAAAAAATCATCAGTCGTAGTATGAATATCTGAAGAAGCAACTATGGCAGCATTATTTACGACAGCATCCAGTTTGCCAAAGGCTCGTACAGCGGATTCTACCAAACGTAACGGCGCACCCTCTGCGCTTATATCTTCTATATGCAGCGTTGCATTTTCTTTTCCAAGTAAATGAATCAACTCATTGCCCCAGTCTTCTTCCAGTCCGTTGATGACAACTTTCGCTCCTTCTGCAACGCAACGAATGGCAATTGCTTTTCCAATTCCGGTTGTACTGCCCGTTACAATGATAACTTTATGGAGAAGTCTCATTTTTAAATAGGTTTAAGTACGCTTTTAACGACCTCCCCTTTGTGCATTTTTTCAAAGGCTTCATGCCATTCATTGATCGGCCATATGCCACCAATAATGGGCTTTACGTCGAGCATTCCATTCGCAAGTAATGAAATTACTTTTTCCCAGGTGAGCCAGTTATGACTAAAACTTCCCTGAAGGGTGATATTTTTCTGAACCAGCGGATCCAATGAAAAACCCATGGGCTGCGGACCCCAGCCCACTTTTGTAATCTGTCCATTCGGTCTTACCAGTTGCAAAGCAGTTTTTAATGTGGTGCTGACGCCCGCCGCATCAATAATGAAATCTGCACCCAGGCCGTCTTTACGCATAGACCATTCCATTGCGTCACCTACAATTGTTTCGCATCCATATTTCTTCGCAATATTCAGTCGGTGCATATCGGCCTCCAGACCCACGATGGCCACTTCTGCACCACGAAGTCTTGCCATCGCTGCACATAAAATCCCAATAGTACCAGGTCCCATCACTATCACGCGATCTCCCGGCTTAATATCTGAATTGACCGCCACTGCACTATAAGCCACACAACATGGTTCTGTCAAACATGCTTCCTGAAAGGGAAGCTGATCAGGCACCCGATGCAGGCAACGTGCAGGGACACGGACGAATTTCGTCATAGCACCATTTACTCCATATCCAAAACCTTTTCTATCCGGATCCAGATTGTATAATCCAATTCTGGACATCGGACTACTTTGATTAATAACAGCCGCAGTTTCACTTACCACCCTATCACCTTCTTTCCATCCCGTTACCTTACTTCCCATAGTAACGATATTACCGCCAAATTCATGGCCCAATACAACTGGATAATTCACTGGCCAGCTATGTTCTGATGTCCACTGATGAAGGTCGCTGCCACAAAC
This sequence comes from uncultured Bacteroidota bacterium, assembly GCA_963730425.1. GTDB lineage: Bacteria > Bacteroidota > Bacteroidia > Chitinophagales > Chitinophagaceae > Puia. The sequence goes on from CAVSRV010000007.1 coordinate 272,006, forward strand.
TCCTACATTCACAACTTCGAGTAATACATCTTCTTCACCAATAACAGGTTTTTCAATTTCTCTCAATTCAACTGATCCTTTTTCGGGAGCAAAATTTACAACTGCCGCTGATTTTATTTTTGTTGACATTACAGAAAAATTAAGATGACACTCATGATTGCATGATCACTTCACCATATGCGTGAATCGTTTTACATATTAGCCTCAGTGAATCTTCCAGATTACCATCTGCTGTTTTAAAAGCATCTGCATCGATCGTGAGAGGTGCTCCCAACACTACAAGTGGTGCTCCATAGGAAGGGCACATGATGGCTTGTTCCAATGATAATCCACCAACTGCCTGTACGGGTATTTTTACTGCCTGAACTACTTCTCTTAACTGATCCAGCGGACTAGGCATTCGTTTTCCTCCGGCAGATATACCACGACGTTCATCATATCCAATATGATGAATCACAAAATCACAGCCAAGATCTTCCAGCCATTTGGCAGCTTCAACTTTGTCACTGCATCCAAGATTATCACCCATTATTTTAATTCCAAAATCAGGCCCTGCTTTTACAACACATTTAATGGTTTCTTCATGAGCCCTTGCCATTACAACAACATGTGTAGCGCCGGCTTTAGCCATCATCTCCGATTCCAGGTAACCACCATCCATTGTTTTTAGATCCGCCACAATGGGTATTTTAGGAAAAGCCTCACGAAGCTTTTTTACGCCATTTAATCCTTCTGCTAAAATCAGTGGTGTTCCGGCTTCGAGCCAGTCCACACCAGCCCGGATAGCCATAGCAGCGGTTTCCAGCGCTTCATCTATACTGGTCAGATCGAGCGATATCTGAACTATGGGCTTCAAATAATAAGCATTTAAATGGATTCAAAACTTCCGGAGCGACCACAATTTATTTTAAATAGCTTTAGGAGATTGAAAAAAGTTATTCAACCTGCTGCCATGAAAAAACTCCCTTTCTTCTTATTTGTATTGATATTTACGAGTCATTGTACCAGTCAGACGACTTCTGACAAATTGGATACATTGATTTCGGTATACTTTCATCAAAGCTTATTTAGTGGGTCTGTACTGGTAGCTCAAAAAGGTACAATTCTCCTGAATAAAGGGTATGGATATAAGAATAAAACGGAAGGAACACTCGACGACGCGAATACCATTTTTCAGATTGGTTCAATTACCAAGCAATTTACTTCCGCAATTATTATGCAGCTGGCTGAAAAGCACGAGTTATCAATTCAGGATAAGCTGTCAAAATATTTTCCGGATTATCCGCATGGGGATTCAATTACCATTGAACATTTATTGACTCATACTTCCGGTATTTACAATTATACGAATGATGCGGGCTTCATGAAATCATCATCTGAACATCCCATTTCACGCGACAGCCTGATTGCGCTCTTCAAATTTAAACCGCTGGATTTTGAGCCGGGTTCTAAATGGAGTTATAGCAATTCAGGTTATATACTTACTGGGTGCCATCATCGAAAAAGTAACAGGGAAATCTTATTTCCGCGTGGTTAGGGAAAATATCTTCCAGCCTCTGGGCATGTCACACTCAGGCTTTGATTTTACTGATTTGAAATCCGGAGACAAAGCCACCGGGTATTCAGACGGGTCTTCCTCCATAGCAGCAGGTATCGTCGATTCTTCCGTCTCATTCGCTGCCGGCGCTATTTATACAACAACGGGTGATTTATATAAATGGGACCGGGCATTATATACAGATAAAATAGTTACCCAGACTTCTTTGCAAAAAGCTTTTACTCCTTATCAGTCGTCATACGGATATGGTTGGGGAATTAGCTATGCATATGGTAAGAGGAATGTCGGACATGGTGGGGGTATCACTGGTTTTGTTTCTTTTATTTCCCGCGTTCCTGATGACGAGATATGCATTATTCTTTTAAGTAACTGGCCGACCGCTGCTCTTCCTAAAATTGCAGGAGATATCAACAATCTGCTCAATGGTAAAACGCCCGACTTGCCGGTTGCAAGAAAGGAAATCAGTGTGTCTGTCGATACGTTGAAGACTTATATAGGAGACTATGAGCTGGCACCTTCATTTCATATTTTCATTACACTCGACGGCGAAACACTTTCAGCACAGGCAACCGGCCAGGGTAAAAACGTTTTGTATGCGGAAAAGAACAATTTATTTTTTCTAAAAGTAGTGGATGCACAGGTTGAATTCTTCAAAGGACCTGATGGTAAAACGGATCACCTGGTGCTTTATCAAAATGGTCAGAAAGTGGAGGGCAAAAAGGTCATTAGCCCATAATTTATCATCAAAAAATGTGATGGAGTCCTCCCTAAAACCAAAGTCTCAATTTTGGAAGTGAAAGGAACAATTTTATCAGAAGAGTAATATGAGATGGAACGGGAGCAATAGAAAATAATTTTATAGAATCATAGGTTCTTATCAGATGTAAATATGTTACAAATAAACGACTATATAATATAATATTATATAATGTATAAAACGATGTTCTGATTAGTATTCTGGCAGTTATTTTGTTATATAGTCAACGTTAATAATCCAATACCCAAAAAACTATGAAACGTAAAATCCTCCGAATTACAGGGATTACCCTGTTCGTAATTGTCGCTTTAGCAGGGACCGCACCCTGGCTCTTCAAAGGAAAAATTATCAGTCTCGTAAAATCTGCTGCCAGTAAAAACCTGAGAGCCCATGTCAATTTCTCTGACGTGGATATTTCCTGGTTCAGGCATTTCCCGGACATAACAGTCGGGCTCGACAGCCTGAATGTTACCTGCGTTGGAGAATTCCAGGGAGATACGCTGATATCGGCAAAGCAATTCAATATCAGATGTGATTTCCGAAGTTTTATTTCAGGTGACAGTATAAAAATTTATTCTATAGCGGCCATTGAACCAAGGTTTCATGCGTTCATAAATAAAGAAGGTCATTCCAACTGGAGAACTATAAAACCAGACAGCTCATTGAATGAAATTGCAGGAACTTCAGGCAGATCATTCGAACTGGAAATACAACGATATACAATTCATAAAGGGTATATCGACTATCAGGATGAAAGCAAAAACATTCACGTTCAGGTAATCAATCTTGAACATGAAGGAAGGGGAAGTTTTAATTCCGACGTTTTCACTCTTAACACAAAAACCACAGCAGATGCTGTCAATTTTGATTATAATGGCGCCATCCCTTTAAGACTTACTGCTAAAACCACTATTGATCTTGCGTTCCATGTTGAAAATAAAACACATACCTATTCCTTTAATACCGATCAGGTATCTCTCAATGATCTGAAATTACATACTGAGGGATTTTTTCAATGGATCAATGACAGCAGCTACAACATGAACATAAAATTCAAAGCTCCTTCCACAAAATTCAAAAATATCCTTTCAATGTTGCCGTCCGTTTATCAAAAGGACTTCGCAACCATTGAAACAAACGGACAGGTTAATTTAAATGGATTTATTAGAGGGAAATATGATGAAAAGCATTTTCCTGCTTATCATACCAATCTATATGTGACGGACGGTTATTTCAAATATCCGGATCTTCCATTTCCTGTAGGGAATATTCATCTGGGCTTCCAGCTGGATAATCCTGATGGTGTCGCAGATCATAGAACAATCAATATTTCCGAGGCGCATGCAGTGATTGATCATGACACGGTAGACATGCACCTGTTAGTAAAGAATCTGGAAACTAAACCATTCATTGACTTCGCCCTGGTCGGGAAACTTGACCTTGGAAATATTACGCAATGGATGAAACCAGAACCAGGTTCCAAATGGGGTGGTTTAGTAATTGCCAATATCCATGCAAAAGGGAAAATACCCGAATCTGAAAAGCAGAAAAAAGACTTGTTTCAATCATGGGGAGATTTTGATGTTACTGATTTTTTATATTCATCTAAGACCTATCCAGGTGGAATTGCTTTGAATGAACTGATCATGTCATTCAATGCTAAAAATGTTGTGATCCAGGATTTGAAGGCGGCCTATCTTAAAACGCATTTGGATGTAACCGGCAGTTTGAATAATCTTTTCGATTTTGCATTGAGAAACAAGCCTCTGAAAGCTTCGATCGAATTTAAGGCAGATGAGCTAAATCTCAGGGAATGGATGAAAACGAACAATAATGGTTCAGATAATGGTATCGTTATTAATAAGCCATTTGTAGTTCCTGACTATATTGATTTCACGATCCATGCAGGGGTTGACAAATTTCATTATGATAACCTGGATCTGCAAAACCTTTCCTGCAACCTTTCTATATCGGATCAGTCTGTTCAGTTCAGCCATGTCGTTGCGAAAGGTATGGACGGAGATATTAATATCGATGGTACGTACTCCACATTGGAAAATAGGGATTATCCGGAGTTCGCTTTAACCTATGATGTAAAGGGGCTGGATATTCAAAAAGCGTTTTTTGCTTTCAATACCGCCCGGAAAATAATGCCCATCGCCAAGTTTATTAAAGGTAATGTGAATGCGCATATGAGAATGAATGGAAGATTGAATGATGATATGACAGCTGACCTTCAGTCAATACAGGGCGAAGGAAATGTTGAGATGCTGGCCGGATCTATGAAGGACTTTAGTCCGCTGGATAAAGTTTCGCAATCATTCGAGATAAATGAATTGAAGGATATTCCCTTAAATGATACCAAAGCGGATTTTTCATTTAAAAATGGAAGGGTAGTTGTAACTCCATTCGTTGTTCATTCGAAGGATATCGAAATGGATATTAACGGTACTCACGGCTTCGATCAGTCGCTTGATTATGCCATTATCATGAAAGTTCCACGCAGCCAGTTAGGCAGCAAGGGAACTGTCTTTGTAAAGAACGTGGTAACGCAGGCCGCAGATAAAGGTATACCGGTTGAATTGCGGGACAATGTAAGTATGAATGTGAAAATGGTTGGAACGATCAATAGCCCGGATGTAAAGACTGATATGGACTCCGCTGTCGACAATGCTGCGATTGACCTGAAAAGAGAAGTGGATGATTTTGTAAAAGCCAAACTGGATAGCGCCAGGCAGCAGTTACATCACCCATCATCATCAAAAAAACAAATATTCGTCCAGGCAACATATAAAACGAAAGCAAAAAAATCTTCTAGAAAAACACATAAAACGGCTTCATCTAAAAAATCAAAAAAGAAGCATAAGAAACCAACTAAGAATTATCTGACTAAGGGTTAACTCTTAGTCAGATAACTATTTTCAGTTATCATTTGATTTTTTGAAAGGTTTAAGGAGAAAAATAAATAAATTAGGATTGGTGTCAATTCCTCCCTTTGACTGCTTCTCCTGTACATCTATAAAGAATTGAGAAATCATTTCTATTTATTTTTATCCTTAAACCTTATTTTATGGCAAAAAGAACGAATTGATATTTGAAAATTACGATGATAGCAACTATGGTTATCTCCGTATTATTTGCGACACCACTTAAATTCACCCGACCATTTGTAGAAATCATCAATTTCAGTCTTATGCGTATTCAGCCAATCCGTAACGTCTGGTTTTTTAGATGTAGTATAGGCGATATAAGCAAAAGTTGTTAGAAAACCTTTGTTATTCATTTCCGTAAAGTAAGGAACATAGTAATCCCAGCAGAAGCCGGTGTTATCTTTCTTACGCTCTGTCAAAAATCCACAAAGGGAAGTAAATTTTCTGATGAATTTTTCTACTTCAGTTTTATCGATATTAGCGGCGTCATAGTCCAGAGCCGAACTCAGTGACAGCATTAATTCTGCCGAAGAAAAATCGTCTGCTTGTTTTTTCTTCTTTGCGGCAAACATTTCGTGACTGATACTTACAGTGACATTTTTTTCTCCTGTCTTCGTAACATGGGCATCGACTATTTTCCTCAGATTATCGAGATTTGCTACAGCCCTCTTGCTACCGGGTTCCAAAATTAAAAAACGACAGAATGCCAGCAGTGATGGAATTTTATTGATATTAAACAGCAAGAGACCAATAGCGTTATCCGAACTGGCATGATCAGGATTGAGAGAGGCAGATCGTTCGAATGAAATAAGAGCATCGTCGGTTTCATGTAGTTCATTCTGGCTAATCCCTTTATTATAGTATAGTTGAAAATAATCCGGGAATAATTTTATTCCCTTATCATAGATTTCAATTGATTTATCAGGCTTTCCAAGTCCGTCCAGCGCATTTCCATAGCTTACATAAACAGTCTTTAAAACCGGATCTCCGGGATGAATTTTTAATGCTCTTTCAGAAAAATTGACTGCGTCATCAAATTTTTGAATGGATAAATAACTATAACACATTTCCGCTAATGCAAAGAGATTATCTTTATCGAGATCCAAAGCCTGATGGTATTTTGCAATGGCAGAATCAACTTCACCTTTATCTTGTAAAGCGACTCCTTCGGCTACAAGCTTGTCTGCTATGTCTTTTTGCTGTCCAAAAACTAAAATACTAAAAACTAAAAATGGGAAAAGCAATATTACTTTCCTTAATTGCTTGAAAGTGTTGATGATGTTTATGGGCAATTTCACCTTATATTTTTTAAGGTTTAGAATCACTCGACAGTAACAGGATGCAATTAAACGGGCAATTACACAAGGGAATGTCCATTAAGCCTAAAAATATTGTTTGTAAGTCTCTGTTAATTACAGGAGCATGGGGTCAGTAGATTTTTTCGCAAAGGTTTACTTCTCTTCTTCATTTAAAGCTTCACTCAGCTTACCTTCTTCATTTGCCTCCCATAACTTTTTCATTGGCTGGGTCATATTAATGTTGTTCGTCGGGTTATTACTATAAGTGAGCACCGCAACCATGGCGTTGACTCCTACGGTGTTTTGATCCTTCGATAAGGCCGGGTTTTCCAGTGCGTACTTCGACATTGCCGCCATATAAAGACCCATCAGATCCGATTGATTTTTGAAATACTTTGTTTTAGAATCCCCGAACGTAAAACTATAGTCTGGTGTTCCGGTCATCCATTTCAGTATGAACTTTACACAACGAATGCGTGACTGGTCATCCTTGTTAAAAGGCATCGACAAAACATAAACTGCCGCCCGTAAAACGGAGGGTTCAGCGTTTTTGTATTCTGAAGCCCGCGTTAACGGAATTTTTGTAAAATCAGGAAGTTGCTGGGAGTAAGAAGTAAAAGCGGCAATGACTAGCAATAAAACAGCTGGATATTTCATATTGGGTATGCAAAATAGAAAATTAAAACATCTTTGGGTAAAAGGATAATATTTTATTGGGCAGGTCCATTTGCAATCCGTTAACGATCTCCCAGGAGATCAGGATTTTTTCAATGAATCATTGCTATTGAACAGACTCTGTTGAGAAAGTTTCTATCGCATCGCAATAATAAATAATCTTGGGAAAGGTAAAAGAACCGTACCATCAGCATAAGCTGGATATGCTTTGCTAACCGCATCCTTGTATTTATTGATGAATTCTGATCTTTCATTTGCCTCCAGGGGATTCAAAAAAGGCTGAAGTCCTGTCCCCTTAAACCATTCCACAATTGCATCCGGACCGCCGGCAAGCGGGTGGTAATAGGTAGTTCGCCATATATCCAGTTTTGATGCGATCCCCCGCAATTTTTGATAATACCAATCGACCGTTTGCCTGTCCACGCGTTTTGATGAGGCTGTAAGTTTGTCCTTCCAAGGTCCGGCCGAGGCAATCTCCCTCATCAATCGGTGTGAGGGCTCCTCAAAATTATCTGGCATTTGAACCGCAAGGCTGCCTCCTGGTGAAAGTTTGTTAATCAGCGCGGGGAATAGATTATTGTGATCGGGTACCCACTGGAGGGCGGCATTCGCGAAAATGATATCGAAGGGTCCTTTTTCTTCCCAGGTAGAAATATCAGCGATCCGGAAGCTGATATCAGGCATTCGCTTACGTGCGGCCACGATCATATCTGCTGAACTGTCCATGCCCGTTACATGGGCAGCAGGATATTTAGCACGAAGCAATTCGGTTGAATTGCCAGGTCCGCATCCTATATCCACAGCGGTTTTGACAGTAACCGTTGGGATATGGGCGAGCAAATCCAGCACAGGACGATTGCGTTCACTTTCAAATTTTGAATATTGATTTGCTGACCAACTCATAAGTACAGGGAAGTTAATATTATTTAACTTTAAGAATGAGTGAATAGAGTCTTTTTAATTCGAACCCAATGACTGTATTCATAAAAGAAAAATATCAATTTATTTCATGGAAAATTATTTTAGGGATAAGGTAGTCTGGATAACCGGTGCTTCATCTGGAATCGGTGAAGCCCTTGCATATGCGTACTCATACAGGGGATCGAAGTTGATATTGTCGAGCAGGAGAGAGGACGAACTGGAAAGGGTTAAACAAGCATGCAGAGTTCCTGATAAAGTTCATATCCTCCTTCTTGATCTTTCGGATATCCCTTCTTTGGAAGCCAAAACTGCAGAAGCCATCTCATCCTATGGGCATATTGATATCATGATGCACAACGGAGGTATTTCCCAGCGATCCCTGATCGTTGAAACAAATCTGGATGTACACCGGAGGGTAATGGAACTGGATTATTTTAGCTATGTCGCTATTACGAAGGCCCTGCTTCCGCATTTCATAAAACAAAAATCAGGACATTTCGTAGTAACGAGCAGTATCATGGGGAAAATAGGAACCCCCATGCGCTCTGCCTATGCAGCTGCCAAGCATGCATTACACGGATTTTTTGATTGCCTGAGAGCGGAAGTCTCATCCTTCAATATAAAAGTAACAATACTAACGCCGGGATACATACGCACGAATATTTCTTATCATGCCCTTACCAGGGATGGGGCAGGACTGGGCGTCCAGTCCAAAAATATAGATAACGGACTTACACCAGGGCGGGCGGCTGTACAGATATTGAATGCTGTTAAAAAGGGATCATTTGAGACATATATCGGTAAATTCAGTGGCGAAAAGATCGTGCTCTGGTTGAACCGTTTTGCCCCCAATATGGTTATCAAAAGAGCCACGAAGTTTGGTCCGAAGTAAATGGATGGTTTAATATGAACAATAAGGCACTCGCCATTTCAGAATTTAAAGAGCCTGGTTCATCAAAGTATTACACATGAACAAAATAATTCTTCCGTTCTTTCTTTCAACATTTTATTTTACGGGTTCTTACTGTCAGTTTTCTCCCGGATATTTTGCACTGAAAGATATTTCGATGATAGATGGGGTTTCCAAAGAGGTAAGGAGTCATTATACAATTATCATTCGCAATAATATTATTGTGGAAGTGGGACCGGCAAAAGATATTACCATTCCAGATTCCGCCGTTGTTTTTTATTATCCGGGAAAATATCTGATCCCGGGTCTGATTGATTCCCACGTGCATCTTGCAACCGAGCCAACGGTAGAAGATAATCGGATTCGCGCTGAAAAGGATTTGAAGGAAATGCTGCTGTCGGGTATCACATCTGTAAGGGATATGGCAGGAGACGCGAGGGCTCTTGCAAGTCTTTCAAGAGACGCGAAACTGGATGAAATTATTTCCCCGGATATTTATTATGCAGCTCTTATGGCGGGTCCTGCTTTTTTCAAAGATCCACGAACACATCAAAGTACACAGGGTGGAATTGCAGGTGAAATGCCCTTCATGAGAGCTGTCACAGATTCTACAGATTTACGAATAGCAGTTGCGGAAGCAAGGGGTACAGGAGCGACGGCAATAAAATTATATGCAGAACTGAGTGGCGCGCTTGCGAAAAAAATTACAACAGAAGCACACCGGCAACATATGCTTGTATGGAGTCACGCCAATCTTGGAGATGCTTCAGCGCTGGAAGTCATCAATGCCGGAGTAAATTCAATTTCACATGCTGCCATGATTTCTGGCTGGTATTCAAGGAATGTGCCTCCCGAATGTTTAGTACCCGGGCGAAGTGATTTTTTTTGGGATAGCATTTTTACACGCTTGCCTGTTGCAGATTTAATAAAAGCAATGCAGATAAATAATACTATTCTGGATGCCACAGTACTGACATACAAGGAAGCGGGCTCGGACTCTTCAATGCCCGGGAAACGCAGACTTGCATTGTTTGCTATGTATGAGATCGGCAAACGATTTACTATGCTTGCCAGGGAAAAAGGCATTTTAATTTGCTCAGGTACTGATCTGGATGATAAAAAATTTGTACAGCGTGAAATGAAATTGCTGGTGAAAGAATGCTCTTTTACTCCTATGGAAGCCCTTATTAGTGCTACTAAAAACGGCGCACTTGCTATCGGTATAGAAAGCACAACCGGCACTATTCAAAAAGGAAAAATCGCTAACCTTGTTTTACTCTCAGCCAATCCCGCAGTGGATATTGACAATATTGACAAAGTTGAACTTGTGATTAAAAATGGAAAATTATACAATACAAAAAATTAGATTTGGAATTTTATGTCGCAACATGATTTACATCTGGGTAGAACGACATTTGGAGATACCGCCAATGCCGGCAGGCTGATGGCCATGGAGGAGGCTCATGAACTGCTGGAGGAATGGGTGCCAAATGAAAGACTGCGGTTGCATATGAAGCAGGTAGCTGCACTCATGAAAGCATGGGCGATCGAAAAGGAAGGAGCGGATTCCATTACAGCACAATCATGGGAACTGGCTGGTTTGCTGCACGATGCCGATTGGGAAAAATACCCCGCAAGTCATTGCAGGATGATCATCGAAGAACTGGAGCGACGAAACATAGACCCGGCCGTTATCCACTGTATCGCTTCCCATGGTCCGAAATATTTTGGCGTTGAACCCGAATCAAAGATGGATAAGATGATCTATGCGTTTGACGAACTCTCGGGATTTATTCACGCTTCGGCATTGATCAGACCAACCGGGTATGAAGGAATGGATACGAAATCAGTTCTCAAAAAACTAAAGACTCTTTCTTTCGCGGCACAGGTAAACCGGGAAGATATAACTGATGCGATCAGCCGGATAGATCAAAGTCTGGAAGAAATCATCCAGTTTATATTGGAGCACCAGAAAAAAGTAGGATAACTACCCATTAATTGGCGCTATTTATTATTTGCATTAAAACCGGCGTAAATTCGAAGGGCATTATATTTTCGTAAGAAATGCGCAGCCGGTCAGTTAAGATAGTAAGTATCACTCTACCCGAAAGTTTGTTTTGTTCTATTGTCGGCCGCAGGATCGCGTTCACTTCATGCATGACTGCAAGCACACCAACATCCTCGCTTAGAAGATTGTAGTTAGAAATTTTGCCTTCAAGAAAAGCAAAAGAAGTTTTTAAAATTTCCATAGTTACTACAAAGAAAAGCATTCTACACTTCGGGAAAAGGGTGAAATAACCCCAATTGAAGGGTGATTTAACGTGAAGTATTTATTTAAAAAGACTATCTGCCACCAGCGATATTTGCCTCCACGTCTAAGTGTTTACCCTTAGATAAATCAATATTTTTCTACCCGGATATTTAATAAATACCTGGATTTCTGCATTTGAATCTTCTCTATTTCGCCCTATATTTAATGCAGATATTAATGAAACCCAAATGATCGGCGAATTAACCAAGACATATATAGGTAAAAGAGTGTCAGCCACATTAATCGACTATACGATAGTTTGGGTTTTTACCTTTTTTTGCTTTTACGAATTCGGTGAACCAAATGATCACGGAGGTTATACTTTATCGGGATGGCCGCTAATGGTTCCTGCTTTATTTTGGTTCATATTCATCGTAATTACGGAAAGATATCTGGGTGGAACAATGGGTCACCTATTGTGCAGGATTAAAGTGGCATCAGTAACACGGGAAGAAATGAGTCTTTGGAGAACTTTTAAAAGAAGAATTGCAGATTGTCTGGAAATTGGCTGGTGTTTCGGTTTAATAGCTTACTTATTGGCAAGAAATACACAAAACAATCAACGACTCGGAGATATATTGGCGAGAACCTGTGTAATAGGAAAAGATGACGAGTATAAAGAACTCAAATTTGATTTTGAGAAGGACTGACGATATTCCAGACAATTCGTTTTATTCGTGAAACTTAATAAACGACGGACATATCTTTTAGTACTAGCCATCGGTATATTTATTTGCCTGCTATTTCAATCTATCTGGATTTTCAGTCGCACTACGACAGCTGAGATAGTCGCTGTTTCTGCAAATACAAATAAAGAGTCAGGCATCAAATTGATGAGGGCTTCTTATAATGTGAAATATGAAACTTATTATGGATCGTTCCTGCAGGATGGCTATGATGTAGATAAACGCTTCTTTAAGGTTCGGTACCTCATATTCAATCCCAACATATCCCGGTCAGATACTTTTGTAAGCAACTGGGGTGTTCTGATTATGTTTTTTATACTCTGGTTTCTTATAACTTCCATTGTATTTATCCGTAAGGATATCATTTCTGACCGGGCTGTATTTTTATTCCAAACCCACAAACCATTTTTTAGTGTTACGGATAATGACATTGAAGATTATGATCAGCATGATATTGATCATCAAAATCTGGATGCAGCGCAGCTGGATCTAAAATTGAAATTTCAGGCTGAGAAAAAACTGTCTCCTTCTGAAGAAATTAAAGCGGATATTTATAAATATAACCCGAATGCAGTTTTCATTTTTGTTATTTATGTATTTTATTTTTTCTGGTTTTTTGTGGAAATACTCAGGTCATCATTCAGCTACCCGGAGATTTTTGCCTACGGCGCGATTTTGATTTTTGTTCCTCTTTATGTACAGAACACCAGGAATCCGGTATTTAAGATGAAAATTCCGAACGAAGGTTGTCTTAGTTTTTCTTCTAAAGGAATACAATACAAGGATGATCTTTTTGCTTTGGAAGAAATTGAATCTGTTGTTGTTTATCTGGAATCATTCAGGGGGTTTGAATACAGGGATCGTGTAAGCACAGGTAATATAAATACTACCAGTGACGGGGATAATAATAAAATATCTTTTCGCTATAAAGGAGTAGTGTCGGATTTAACTTTTATTTTGAACAGCTCTCACGACTACTGGGCATTTAAAAACCTTATGAGCAGCTGGGCAACAAAAGGAATCAACATCATTTTACAAAAAGTATTTGAAGATGATTTTGTTATCCAGGAAATGGTTCACTTTCACACCTGAACAATAGAAAAGCTATGTTAAAATAATCATTTCTTTACTTGTCTGGAAATGTATTAGAAATTATATATAGTGACTCATCGAATCGTTTCATTTGAAGATTGTCAAGGAGTTGTTGCATGTGAACCAGGGCATATTGTTGTCTTGCCTCATTGTTTTCCAAAGTGATTTTACCCGCCCACATCTGCTCATGGAATTCCCTAAAACCTGGTATGGCTGAGTTCAAATCAATGGATTTGCCGCCGGTGCTGCACTTGCAACAGCAGAAAGGTGAAGTATGACATGTGAAGTATCTGACTCATCAGGAAATAACGTGCATGATGATATTCGGTAACACCTTCATCAAAATATACTTTGAGATATTCTTTTTCTTCCTGATCGCTCCTTGCTACAAAATTCCCTATAATTGCAAGATCCATATAACGGTCATTCAAAAAAGCGGCCTCCCAGTCTACAAACCAGGGACGTTCTCCATCATAGATAATATTTTCCGGTTTAAGATCATTGTGGCATGAAACCATATCCTGCACTTTGCGGGGATAAACACTCGTAATTTTTGTATACAGGTGGAACAGGTTATCCGTCAGGTTGGCTGGTAGAATTTTCTTTTCCTGAAATTTTAGAACTAACCCATCCACAAAATCAAACCAATTGAGCCTGCAGGGGAAAGGTGCCATTGAGTGCAATCGCTTAAGGAAACCGGGCAACTTTATCCTGGCATCATTTATCTTAAAAGGTGTTGGTTCGACAAAATCGGTGATTGAAATTCTATCTTCAATACCAGCGTACTGGATCCGCGGAGCAATCCCGGCCTCCGCTGCAGGCTGCATGCATCTGTAATAGTGTGTGGGGTCGCCCATGGCATCTGTGCGGGTAATGATGCGAAGAAGGTATGGCTTTCCCAAAACAACTATTCGAAAAATGAGTGCTGATGAAAGTCCGGCGGTCAGTTGGGAAATATCTTCGAATTCATTTATACCGAATGCAACTTTCAATGCATTTTTAACTCCACTTATTTTTGATTCCGGGATCATAAAAATTGTCAACGATTGTATTTTACAGGATCAAATATATAAGAGCTTCGACGTTTCCTGCAACAACAAAATATATATTTTTATCGTCGAACTTTATTAAGAATTCGAGTGTTAAAAAATTAGAACAGGGTTGCATTTTACATTCTGACTGTTAGGGGTAGGCGAGTCTCGTCTGATTAAAGTCTTTCAATGAAAAATATTTTATTTGCACTTGCCTTAGCTTGTGCCTTTCAGTCTTTTAGTCAGGATACTACCAGTAATATTTTGAAGTACAAAGAAGGATATAAAAAACTTCAAAAGACGTTATTCTTTTATGTTACAGACAATTACAGCCTGGATACTCTAAAACATAACATTTACATCAATCTGAATATTACAATTGACAATAAAGGAAGAATTAGATCTGTCAATATAATTTCCATTAATGACAGTTCAATATCAAATGTGATTTATAAAGCAGTTTTTCTTACCGATGGGAAGTGGTTGAATTTTACCGATGAGAATCAGATTCTAAATCTTTCAATAAATTTTATTTATACAACTGATGGTTCAAAAGAGAACGAAATTCCGTTTAAATTCTATCCGAGTTATTATGAAGACGGTCATTTAAAAAAGGTTGTCCAATATACTCCAATCAAAATAAATTTTTACCCTCCTGTCAGATAGATAATTTTAATCTTTTCAGATCCTGGCTGCTCTAATTGTATTGGCCAGTTATTTTTTAAGCTGAAAGCCTGGATCTCCGGTCTGCCACAATAGAAATGCATCCTGATCGGCAAAGTTACTGTAGGTAACTAACCGGTTCTCAGTAAAATGCCCGTTATTTAAATCTACTCTCAGCAAAACTGGTTTGTCTGATCCGGTAGCGTTTTGCAAAGCACCCGCAAATTTACCGGGTTGCCATGGGGCTACCCGCGCATCATTGATACCTGTTGCACAGAGTACGGCAGGATATTTTATTCCCTTTTGCACATGACTTAATGCGTCCATTTCTATTAAGGCCATACATTCTACAGAGTCCTTTTCAGTACCATATTCCTTACTATTGGCGGGTCCGTCTGTTCCATATTCAGACCTCAGAGCATTCGCATCACCTACATTACAAACAGCCGCCGCAAATAAATCCGGCCTTTCAGTAATAGCACGCCCTATCAAAATACCGCCTGCGCTGGTACCAGTGCCGGCCAGCCTTTCCTTGGTAGTGTAACCATTTTTTGCGAGGTATTCAGCGCAGGCAATAAAATCCTTCCAGGTATTGGGCTTGGTAGTTTTATAGCCTGCCAAATGCCAGTTCTCCCCTTTTTCACCGCCGCCTCTTACATGCGCGTATGCAAGAACAACTCCCTTGTTTACCAATGCCAGGTTCATAATAGAAAAATACGGCGAATAAGAAAATCCATAGCATCCATAACCTGTCAGGATACAACTGTTTTTGCCATTGAGAACAGTGTTTTTCTTATATAAAATCGACAGAGGGACCATGGCGCCATCATGAGATGCAACTTCCACTTCTTTCACCATAATATTATCTAAGCCAGGGTAATTGACAGCTTCGTTAAATATGCTTTTTTGATACTGATTTGTCCTTGCATTAAAATCATACATCGTAAAGGGTTTGTTCCACGATGTGACACCAATTATACTGGAATCAGTTTTATTACTTGAAAATACAACGGATACCTGTCCCAGTAAATCCTTTGCGATACTTACGGAGCTGGCCGATCTAAAATCATATTCAACCATATTGTTATTGATACCGTCCGTAAGAGTAATAAGCAAATAATTTTTGGTGCCACTGATATCACTTATTTTATTTTTGCCTTCCTTGTAAATAGTCTCAGCATTATTTATATCAGGCGACTCGATATCTGTTTTGGTAATTTTGTAATTGGGGGCATCTTTATAAGTAAGCATGTACAAATCCTTCCCGTGCGTGAAAAAATTGGTTATTTTATCTTCTTTTTTGAATAGCAGTTTCCAGGGAATAGCCTTATCGTGAATGGTTGTAACAGGCGCATAATAGGCTCTGTACTCGTTTGCTGCTGTAAAGAGAAATCCCATCAAATATTTTTCTTCATTGTCAAGCGCTACATAACAAATGTCTTCAGGTGCTATGGCCAACTGATTATATTTTGCAGCTGAGAAAATCTCTAAATCGTTTGCTCTGTCAGTTCCGATAACATGAAGCATTGATTTTAGGTTCAGATGAAATTCTATAGCATCCTCTTTAAAGGATGTATGTGCAGTATATAAGAAGGAATTGTCGTTAACCCAGGCCGTAACGCCGTACAAGGTAGGAGCTAACGAATCTTTATAGAATTGTCTCGTGGCAACATTCATTATCCTTATAGTCGCTACTTCGCCTCCACCTTCAGCTGTTTCAATAGTAATATTGGCTCCATGAATGGATGGTGTAAAGTTTTTAATATTTAATGTGTGTCCTTTTATAAAATTCATCGGATTAAAAAGCAAAATTTCCTTTCCGTGCATATTCTTTCGATAATATAAACTGGCTACCGGATCACCTGCCCTGCGTTTCTTGTAAAACCAGAATGAATCGATCAGCACCATACCCGAGTAGGAAGTGCTTTGTAATTTGTCAAGAGCAATGAACTCATTAAAGAGGCTGTCTCTTCCTGAAATATTTTTTAGAATCCCACTACTGAAAGCCGCCTGTTGTTTAAACCAGTCCTGAACTGATTTATCATCGATATGCTCCATCCAGCGATAGTGGTCCGTGATCGTCTTACCGAAATAAATATTGATGCTATCCTCCATTTTAGTTGGTGGATACTTCCATTGTGCATTCACGTTAGATCCGGCAAAAGGGATAAATATTAAAAAAAGTATAATTCTCATATTGGTTAAGGTTTTGTGGATGACAAGTATATATTTTGTATCTTTTATAAGCCAATATTAAAGTTATAACAACTTTCTACCCTGCAATTAAAAACATGAAAAAGACGGTGCTCTTAACACTGGCTGGTAATTTTTTGTGCTCTATTATTTTCGGCAAGATACCCTTGCCAATCTTATGATTTAAAATCCTATTGAAAAATATCCATTGCCCAGTTCTACTGGTTGTGCTGAAGGGTCATAATATATAAAATTCCCCTGACTGGGTGGCGGCAATAATGGAACAACGCGATTGTAAGAACGCGTCACCGGATAAGCATTAAAATTGAATTTTCCGCTCAATCGCCTCGTGACCAGATTGTATTCAAAAATAGTAAGAGAGTCAGTTGTTGAACCGAATTCATTAAATTCGGATGAGTTCCTATTATTGAATTGTCCAAAGAAATAAGACATATAATAAAGGGAATCACAATTGGCGCAGGGAGCGATTGGCACATAGATACCCACTGATTCAGAAGCATCCAACGAAGAACCGGTTATCAGAAAAAAGCCATTTAGATTGTTGTTGAGACTGACGCTTTGTGCTGTCCATGCTGCACCATCGATCTGCGTAGTAAAAGTATCTGTAGTACTGACAGGAGGAAGAGAATTTATATAAGGAAGTTTGGTAAATGATCCCTCTGTTACGACTTTTCTGTAATTACCACTGTCTATATACAAGTTGAATGAAAAAATACCTGAAATAGTTTTATTTATGTTATCAACCTCATTCAATAGAACTGCTCCTCCGGATAAGGTAGAGTTATAGCTTTGATTCGTACTTAGGTAACGAAATTCTAACGTACTATTGTCCTGTACGTCAAAATAAGTCGCCATACTGACGCTATTTTCGTTCAATGTATAAGGACGTTGAACAGTGTCATCGAGCAGTATAGTAATTGTTTGCCCATCATTACTTTGACCTGAAAGGGTAAGAATTCCATTAAGGAAAGAAACGCTAATCGAGCTGTCCGTAGCCACCCACGACTTACCGTCAACAACTGCGGTAAAGCCACCTGCAGCAGCTGTCGTGACTGCAGTTTTCTTACATCCATAAAAAATAAACAACATCAGGAAGGCTAAGACAGTTTTTGATTTCATAAATGGATCATAAAAATAGACAATTTCGCAGGGTACTTACTATGAGATATTATTTCCGATCATAACGTTGCTTTTTATTATCTTTTAATAAAATGCGGACTTATCCGGACCAGGTATGAGAGAATTATCAATCCTGTTGATTTCCTTGTTTTTATTGTCAGATGCTTCCAGTCAACTGCCAAACCGAGGTCTGACTATATCTCACTTAACTGGAGATTTTTATATTTATACGACTTATGGATCCTATAAAGGTGAACCGGTTCCTTCAAACAGTATGTATCTCGTCACATCAAAAGGGGTGGTCTTGTTTGATACACCATGGGATAGTACTCAGTTCCAACCGCTATTGGATAGTATAAAAATCAAACATAACAAGGATGTTGTCCTATGCATTTCGACGCATTTTCATGAGGACAGGACTGCCGGTCTCGAGTATTTTAAACGAAAAGGCATTAAAACTTTTACCACAAAACAAACGGACGAACTTAGTAAAGCAAGAAATGATAAACGGGCCGAGTTTTTAATCTATAAAGACACCATTTTTACAATTGGTCAGCATTCATTCCAGACTTACTATGGCGGCCAGGGGCATACGCCAGATAATATTGTCGTTTGGTTTGACAAAGAAAAAATCCTCTATGGCGGATGCCTGGTGAAAAGCACGGAAGCTGAGGACCTTGGTAATCTCTCGGATGCGAACGTAAAAGAATGGCCTGCGACTATTAAAAATATTCAGCGCAAATTTGGAAACCCAAACTATATTATTCCTGGCCATCAGGACTGGCATAGCAATAAATCATTAGTTCATACATTAAGTCTGATCCAACAATACCAGGGAAAAAACCAGCGTTAAAAGGATAAGATTCAGTAGCTGTGGTTCGGTTTCAGGAATATCCGGGGATTTTCACTTACTGGCGTACTGACGATTTTCTTATTATATTGTATTTTATATATGCGCAAATGTATTCCCGGAACACTACGGCCAAGCTCCTCAATTTATTCCTTTCGGCACCTGAAGCCGCAAAAAGCATTCCCTTATCTGGTTCTGCTTTTTCTATTATCAGTTCCCAAACTCTATTCTCAGAATACAGGCCTGCCATTTAAGGCGTCTATAGCTTTCGGCCCTTCTTTTCCCGTAGGAAAATTCACCAACACTAGCCTGGATACGGGTTTTTTACAAAGACAAAGTGCCGCAATGCCAGGCCCATCGGTTACATTTTCATTTTCTTACAAGTTCAAAAATTCTCATTTCGGAGTAGAGATAATGGGAGGCTGGCAACAAAATGATGTGGACGATTCTGCGATCGCCAGGTCAATGTCTGGTAACATGCCACCCGGATCGGAGGTAGTTGTAAGGAGTGACAACTGGCATATCTGGAAATTGCTGGTGGGCCCAATATTTGAAATTCCACTGACGCAAAAAGGAAAAACGAGTATTGAATGCGGACTGCTCGGAGGTATTTTAAAGACGACTATTCCGGGCTTCGAATCCGAAGAATATTACAACAATCCTCCAATAGCCTTTTTCCAGGGGATCTATAAAATCCCTTTGCCAGCCGCTTTTTGTTATCAATTAAATGTGGGAATTAATTACCAGATTACCCGGGCTTTAATATTTACGGCAAACTTAAGTTTCATGCATGCAGCACCTGTGCATTCATTTACATATTATTTAGACCCTCCTTATTATACAATGCCAGTACATACTAATCAGGCTTACCCTATCAGTTCTCTTAATCTTTTGATAGGTGTTGCATATGCATTTTAAATGGAATTTCACCTCTCATTTATTGTTGGCGGAGGAATAATTCCGCACATGCGCAAATAAACCACCATTTGCCCGTAGTGTTCATTTGCATGCGTTAAAGCATAAAATGCAAGATCAAGTCTGGATAAGTTCCTTCCTCTGAATTCAATCGTGCTCATCGCATTCTTCTCAGTTACCATCGAAATGGCTTTGCGCCCCTCTTCAAATGAACTTTTTAAATATTTTATGACGTCAGCCTTTGTCCTGATACCCGCGGGCCCATTTACATCCTGTATATCGGCCCGGATTGAATCGCCGGTTATGGCGCTCCATATAAGAATATTGTCTGTTGCCAGATGCATGATTTGCCCTGCAAAGGTTCGGACTCCCTTAAAGTCGCTGTTTGGTATATGAAGATCTTCTGGAGTAAAACTGAACTTGTCTTCCGGCATCGCTGCGGCACTTGTTAAAATATCACTTTCAATTTTATTAAACTGCCTTTCAATGGAACTTGAAAACTTAGCTGATGATTGACTAACACAAATACTAATTAGAGCAAAACTCGTAAAAACTGTGGCAGATAGGGCTTTCTGATAAAATGACATAGTCGGGCAATTTATTGTGTTTTTATCCATTCATAATGACCATTCTGGCTGACATTGAATTTTGTAATCTTCCCATTCTCTGATACAAATTCGCAACGGGCATCCCGAATATTTTTGAATTCAAATTTGGTATCAGACTGGAAGACTATGGGATATTCTTCAGTATCAGAAACTTTGGCAAACAATTGACCATTCTTTTTCACCATGGTAATTGTTCTGCTTTTGTCGATAGATAATTTATAAACCCCAACATACTTATCCAGAATTTCTGTAGCAACTTTTACATCAGCCTGTAAAGGCTTACCAAGAGCGATGCTTGAAATATTGACGGACAATTCATCCACTGGTGCAGTTCCGCAATTACATAGAATGGCAATAAAAATATCTTCAGCAGGGAAATAAATTTCATTAGTCTTAAATCCAGGTATCCCACCTGCATGTTCGATGGATTTGATACCGTTGGACGTTTTGAGAAACCAGCCATATCCATAGTCCGCTGATGTCCGATCTTTCAATTGATAAGAAGTAAATGCTTTTTGCAAAGTTTCCTTTTTAAGTATTTTGTACGTATATAATCCTATATGCCATTTAAATAAATCATCAACATTAGAAATTAATCCGCCAGCAGCATATTCAATGGTCGGGCTCCAGTAATCTGCATTTTTGTAAACCGTGTCGTCTTTCTGATAGCCGTTAACCCGGTTGGGAATAATAATTCCTGAACTATCAAAATAAGTGTGAGTCAGTCCCAATGGTTTAAGAAGATTATCCTGCACATAGCTTTGATAACGCTTGCCTGAGATTTTTTCAACAATATATCCCAACAAATAATATCCGGAATTACTGTATGAGAATTTGGTACCCGGTTCAAATTCCAGCGGAATATTTTTAAAGCTGTCGATAAGTTGCTTGGGCTTGTAATCCCATCGTTCCATATATGAATCCGGGTAATCGAGCTGCATATAATCTTTGATTCCTGATGTATGAGTCAATAAGTTTTCTATTGTTATAGTATAACCTTTTGAAGGGAAGTCGGGAATGAATTTCTGCAGACTGTCCTGAAGTGAAATCCTACCCTGTTCAACCAGTTGCAATATGGCGACAGCCGTGAATTGTTTTGTGATGGATGCCAGGTTAAAAACCATGTCCGGAGTTATAGGAACATTCAATTCAAGGTCAGCGCTTCCATGAGCCTTTTTATAAATGATCTGTCCATGTTTTGCAACCAGCACTTCGCAACCTGGTTGTGACTGATTGAACTGTTTTGTTAGAATTTCGTCGATTTTATTTTCAAATGAAGGATCCTGTGCATAAGAAGTAGAACCAATTAACAAAATGAGAATGAAATAAATGATTGGTTTATGCATTTCTTATAGTGTTAGTGTCTTGGCATCGAAATACGGGAGAGTAATTTATACTATTTGATTTATTGAGAATGCCTACTTACTATTTAATATCATATTTTTAACGAAATGTATTTCGTCATTGAGGACTATGGTAAGACCGCAACTTTCCCGTAATTACAAGCATACTGATAAGATATACCAGGATGGCGAGCCACAATACAGACTGAAAGCCGGTCATCATGCTTAATATGATAGCGATTACGGACCCTATTACCGTAAAAAATCCATTTACACCCCAGGCCCACGGAATTAAGGAAGGCGCTTGTTTGCTGATAATATCAATCCCGGTAGGGAAAGGCATACCTAATAAAATTCCCAGTGGCATGATCAAAAGAATGGCCAGCACTATCCTCACTGGCATGGATAAAGCAATGGCCAGTCTCAATAATGAAGGAAGGAAGATACTCGCAAGTAATAATAACGTGGATAAAGCGATAATGGAAATTCGCAACGTACGAAATGGATTCAATTTGTATTTACCCGAAATTAAAGCACCAGCTCCTGTAAATAGCAATAACGCTGAAAGTACAATCGCAAAAGTATAAACCGGTTCACCCAGTAGCAAACTGAATAACTGTATCATCACTATTTCAATAAAAATAAATCCGACGCCCAGTCCCGAAAAATAAAAAAGAAATGGGAATATACTTTTTACCTGCAGGCCGGTTGAGGAATAGCGCCATAGTGGTAAAAGGATAGCAAGGGCAGATATCAGCAATACCTGGATTAACAAAACGATCAGACTCACTTCTGCAATGGGCTTATCTTCCAGCGCCATCCTCCCCATTTTTCGCTGTGAGAAAATATCTTTAAATGCCTGAAAGTTCAATGTGGACCATCTTGTATGATGATTAAAAAAGGGCTGGTTATCAGTAGCAGGTGCAATTTCAAAAGGATAGTTTTGATAAAAACCGGAAAGGTCTTTAGTCGTTAATACTGAGTCATAAATATTATTACCGGGACTGAAGGGGTCGTATAACACGACGAGCGTTGGATCTTTTTTTGACGGATTAATAAATTCATTCATGGCTATCACCTGTTGCGGCGTTAATGCAGTTTTGCTCATTACAAAAATCGAATAAAAAGATTTCCTTCCATTGTTCGCATTAAGATCAGGTTCTGTATATGTAAAAGCAAAAAAATGCATGGCAGGGTCTGTAATTCCTTTTTCTTCCAGCACTTCTCTGCCGGTTGAAAATAGTCTCGGCAACTGAAATTCTGGTCGCGTAAAATAAATTATGCCACTATCCTTAAGATGGTCATAATAATCTTCAAATGCTTCTTTGGTGAGTACATAATTTTCCGAAAGACTCAGTGCACCAGATGCGATCGCAGCATTACTGATAGTATGCACAGATATAATCGCATCATACGTATCTTTTGTCGAGCGGACAAAATTCCTGCCTTCTCCTGTAACCAACTCCACCTGCGGCTGTTGAAAGAGATCACTCCAATATTCATTATGAAGAACCACATCATTTACAATCGGATTAATTTCCACAGCCGTTACTTTTTGTACACCATGGTGTAAAGCATCCAGCACCTGTGTGCCACAACCACTCCCGATAACCAGTACGTTTGGATTTTTTTTATCGAGGTAAGCCAGGCAGGAACTATACAATGAATCTGCGGGATATTTTGCTAAAACCGTTTTAGTATCCGGCTTCATGTCAAAATCAAGCCCGGTAGCCGCCGTGCCCTGATCGATGATAAATGTTGGCGACTTCTTTGCAGAATCGATATCACTTTTTTCGATATATAAATCTATCCTGGAAAAAGTATTCCACTTTGTATAAACCGGCTTTATTTTGCTTGACGACATTCTTTTGTTTGATGTAATATGCAATGGAACGAATTGGTCCGCATGCAGGGAAATGAATAGGGTTGCTATAAGCATCAGGGAAGCAAGTATCGCGAAAGGTTTAAATTTTTTACCAAAAAACAGGATGGCAGCCAATGCGGCAAAAGGTGCTGCAAAAAGAACAGATCCACCACCACCAAAATATGACATGGTAAAAACGATCGCCAGACAACCCAGCGCAGCTCCTGCAAGATCAAACGCGTAAAGCCTGTGTATGTTCGAGGGAAATCGGGTAAATAACAACGAGAGGGCGAGACCAGCGAAAAAGAAAGGAACAGAAACGACCATATAGGTAAGTGGCATATACAAGAGCTGCATCTTATCTGTATATAAGCTAAAGGGATCAAAGGGAATTTTTTGCAGGAGCCAAAAGCAAACAATTACCGAAAGAGTCAGACAAATACTTATCCATCCCAGCGTTTTGTCAAGCTGATAATCCTCCCGGAATTTTTTCCATAAAGAAAGTAAAACGCCTGAAACGCCGAAGCCTAATAATGCCGTTGATATGATCAGAAAACCGAAATGGTACCAAAGCGTCACAGAGAAAACCCGCGTAAGGGAAAGTTCAAATAACAATGTTGAGAAATGAAATGAAAAAGATTCCAAAATTGTATTTCGAACTGGATTGCATAGAGGGTTATTATACTAAATGTACAAAATCCGGGAATTATTAGCTGTAATGAGTGAAAGACATATCAGTTCAAGTATGTATATTCAGGTTTCCATTGTGCCAGCCCAATCAACCAATTTTGAAATTCCATAGTGTCGCATATTTATGAAAAGTTCTGCTGATTTCCCTGATTCAAAAAGGCATTATCAGATCCTTGATGGATTACGTGGTGTCGCTTCCGTTCTGGTTATCGTGTTCCATGTACTGGAAACATTTACCGGCGGCAACCGCTTCATTCAGATTATCAATCATGGCTATCTTGCCGTCGATTTCTTCTTCGTACTGTCTGGCTTTGTTGTGGCTTATGCTTACGACGACCGCTGGGGGAAATTAACTCAGTGGGATTTTTACAAACGCCGCCTGATACGACTGCAGCCCATGGTTGTAATGGGTTCTATTGTCGGCGCAGCGTTGTTTTACTTTCAGGTGAGCCCGGCATTCCCGCTCATCGCCGGTACTCCCGTATGGCAGATGCTGCTGTTGATGCTTATTGGCTGTACACTGTATCCCTGTACCCATTTCAATGGATATAAGAGGCTGGCAGGAAATGCATCCACTCAATGGACCGGCATGGTCGTTATTTTTTGAGTATATCGCTAATATCCTGTATGCCCTTATCATGCGTCGTTTCTCTAAATTGTTACTTTCAATCTTTGTGACTCTTGCGGCTTGTATGATGATTACTTATTTAGTCACCGGGACGCAGGGAGACCTGATCGGTGGATGGTCGCTGAACAAGGCCGGACTTTTTGTAGGTTTTACAAGGGTATTGTATCCTTTTTTCGCCGGCGTATTACTTTCGCGTGTAGGTAAATTCATCCGTGTGAAAAATGCATTCTGGTGGTGCAGTGCACTCATCATCATTTCCATGAGTATCCCCCGAATCGGTGACGAACATCATGTATGGATGAACGGAATATATGATGCTTTTTGCGTGATTGTTATTTTTCCAATCATAGTTTCAATCGGTGCAGGGGGCAGTTTTCACAACACCCAATCGGCCAGAATAAGTAAATTTCTTGGCGACATTTCTTACCCGCTCTACATCACGCATTATCCCTTAATCTATATGTTCACAGCATGGGTGGTCAATAACAGGATACCTCTTGGTCCTGAAGGAATGCTGGTTGGACTGCTGCTTGTACTGGTAAGTATCGCTCTTGCATACGGTTGCCTCAAACTATATGATGAACCCGTACGCGCATGGCTCACAAAAAAATACTTGATGAAGAAAGCTTTACAGTAAACGATGACGGATACCAATCCATGGCTTAATATACCATTAGAAGATTATGAACGCCATATGGCCCATCATATGGTCGGACAATCAACGCTTTTAAATTCTTTGACCAAAAAATATCTGGATGAAATTAAACCTGAAAGCGCAGTTTTTGTAGGGATTGCCGGAGGAAATGGTTTGGAACATATCGACAATAGTATTAGCCGAACAGTAATTGGGATTGATATCAATCAGGAATATCTTGATACTGCATATAAAAGATATGGCCATTCAATCTCCTCTCTGCAATTAGTGAATCTTGATATAGCCAATCATACCGAAAGCATCTGCAGGGCTGATTTCATTTGGGCAGCATTAGTCATTGAATACACCGGGATAGATAACGCTCTTGAGTTTTGCATAAACAATATTCGCAAAGATGGTCATCTGATTGTATCGATTCAATCAAATAATAATAGTCAGTCTGTAAGCTCTACGGGAATTGACAGTATTAAAAAAGCAGGAGAAATATTTTCTGTTGTCAATCCTGAAAAACTGCTAAGCAAATCAGCAGAAAAAGGATTTAAACTAATTGAAAAAGAAGAAAACATCCTTCCAAACGGGAAATCAATAATAACTTTTCATTTCGTTATTTCTCCTTGACTCTCCTCAGGCCGGGGTTGTAACCCACGATATCCATTCGTCTTGCTGAACAGCTCCAATAAAAGTCAATTTATATTTACCCCACTAATCTTTTTCACATACATCTTTAATATTCTTAATGGAAAAAACAGGATCTTTAAAAAGATAACTTCCATTTTCGCCGATCGTTCCATCAGGCAAAGTAACAGTATATGTATTATCTGCAGCAGTTCAAATTTTCAACCAATTCATCGAACTGTCGGAATAGGGAGATACAGGTTTTTTTATAAATATTCAACCATTTTATATTTCCATTGTAATATTTAGACTCCCATCCGGGTAAACGGCTTTTTACAAAAATATCAATCGTATGAATTCATTGAAACCAGTTAAGTTGGATCCTCCCAAAATGAAAGTGGAAGTCTGGAGCGACATCATGTGCCCCTTCTGTTATATCGGCAAGCGTAACTATGAGTCGGCGCTCAGCGGGTTTGAGGGAAGGGACAATATTGAGATTGAATGGCGGAGTTTTCAGCTGGATCCGACGATTCCTAAAAGCAGTCCGGTTAAGGAAAATGTATATCAGTACCTGGCCGATAAGAAAGGCATCAGTTATGATCAGTCCGCCAAAATGCACGATCGGGTAATCCGGATGGCGAAAGACGCCGGACTGGATTATCGTTTTGACAAAGCGATCGTAGCCAACTCTTTTGATGCGCATCGGATGATTCAGCTGGCGAAAGAAAAAGGTCTTGGCGACGCTGCTGAAGAAAGATTATTTCGCGCCTACTTTACTGAAGGCAAAGATTTTGGTGATCATGAAACACTGATATCGATTGGGAAAGAGATAGGTCTCCCTGAAGTGGAAATTAAAGACGCGCTGGTCAGTGATGCATATGCTGAAAAAGTGGAACAGGATATTCAGGCCGCAACCGACATCGGTGTACAGGGCGTTCCCTTTTTTGTGTTCGACCGTAAGTACGCCGTTTCGGGTGCTCAGCCTCCCGATCATTTTTTGCAGGCATTGAATCAGTCTTTAAGTGAATGGAAAAAAGAACATCCTGAAACTCAACTTGTAGTGGAAGAAGGCGCAGTATGCAGGCCAGGTGAAGATTGCTTATAAAAAATAAAACATTTATGAAATATAATCTGCTCGGAAAAACAGGACTGAAAGTCTCTGAACTTTGTATGGGTACCATGACATTTGGTGGTAAGGGTTATTTCAAACCGATTGGTACCCTTGGACAGGAACCCATAGACGCTCTGATGAAACGTGCCATCGACGCAGGAATTAATTTCATCGATACGGCCAACGTATATTCAGAAGGTTTAAGTGAAGAACTCACAGGAAAATCCATACGTAATCTCGGTCTTCATCGCGATGAACTGGTACTCGCTACCAAAGTACGCGGAAAAATGGGTGACGGACCCAATGATAGTGGTCTTACCAGGAAACATATCATACAACAGGCGGAAGCAAGTCTTCGCAGACTTCAGGTCGATTATATCGATTTGTACCAGATACATAGTTATGATCCGTTAACTCCTTTCGAAGAAACACTTTCGGCAATGGACGATCTGGTTCGCACTGGTAAAGTGCGTTATATCGGTGCAAGCAATTTAGCCGCCTGGCAACTGATGAAGGCTTTAGCTATCAGTGATTATCATCGTATCGCAAAGTTTGTATCTCTTCAGGCATATTATACGATCGCCGGCCGCGACCTGGAAAGAGAACTGCTGCCCTTGTTGAAAGATCAGCATATCGGATTGATGGTCTGGTCGCCACTCGCCGGTGGTTTGTTAAGTGGAAAGTATAGTCGCAATAAAGAAAAAGATGCTGAGGGCCGTCGTGTCAATTTCGATTTTCCTCCTGTGAACAGGGATCGCGCCTTTGATATCATTGATGAATTACAACTCATGGCCAGGTCGAAAAATACAACCGTTGCAGGACTAGCACTTGCCTGGTTGTTACATCAGCCGGCAGTGACGACGGTTATTATTGGTGCCAACAAAATGGAACAGCTTGATGATAATCTAAAATCTGTCGACCTGAAATTTAGTTCTGAAGAATTGGAAAAGCTGGATAAGATAAGCAAACTACCAGCGGAATATCCTGGCTGGATGCTGGAACGTACGGTAGGGGATAGAAAAATTTAACCAGTAATAAAATCTCTGCTGTGCTTAAAAACTTTTCCCATTTAATGTTTCAAAAGCATCTCTCAAACCAGAACTTTTAAGACCAATAGATAATAACTTGGTTTCAATTTGATTTTGAACATCTTTGGCTTCCGGAAAGTTTTGATTCGTCCAAAACCGGTTTCTACTATCAAAATAACCTGTTTCACTTAGAAAAGCTACCCCATACCGATATGCATCCTCCATAGTATCATCCAGTTCACTTATTTTAAAAGAGCCGTCTCGTTGATATGAATTGGTAAGGCACCAATTGAGAAGTTTGGAAATCTCAAGCCTTACTTCATCACGAGTTGCTGCATCAAGAAAGGGCCATGCATACCTGAAAATTCTCACCGCATCCCAATTCAGATGATTTTCAAAATGTCCATTAAATTTTATACCTGCCGGAAAATCTAAATCGTCCAGTTGAAGCAATCGTTTTGCAATTAAATCTTTATGCTCTACCTGTCCATGAAGGTCAGAAATTACGTGAAATGTCATGCCCACATCATCCATTTTCCAAATATCTCCGCTCCTGTCAACCATCCACTGTCCCCAGCAACCCGTAGAAGGATTTTGCCAGTTTTTTACGTAATCTCTAAGAGCACTGTCGAGCTGTGGATGAAAAACGTAAACTTTTAATTTGCTCTTATTTAGTAATCTTGCGATTGCTGAAAAAGTTTCGTCCAGTTCTTCTCTGTTGAATATACCGGTTTTGGTAAAGTCATCATATAAGACCGAATCAAGCCGGGCTTTCAATTTTTCCGGAGAATTAATCCTGTCAAGAAAACTAAGAGGATATTGAGGCTGCACCGAATCTTCTAAGTGATCAACAGAATAATAAAGCTTAAGATACCAGGCGTTAATTCCATATCCCCAGCTTCCGTCCGAAGACAGTTGTGCAGATGCCAATTTCTGTGCTTCCGGTTGCGATAAACTTTTTCGTAAATCTTCTATTCTAAGGCGAGTAGTAGCAGTGTCAGGCGTGAAATTTAACAGCCAGCGAATTTCACGATAGATATGCATTGAATAAGACATTGCTTCACCTTCTGACTGCTTCCGGTTTACTTCTTTTATAAGAGGTTTAATAGAGGGGTTGAACTGTTTTAACCTTTTCTCTCTGGCCACACGCAATGCTGACAGATCCCAGTAGAATCTGGCTTTGCTCCAAAATCGTGGCCACAAAGATTCATTGGTGATTTTTGAAGGAGGTGTAAATGTATGCCCCCTGTAAATTACGACCGCAATAACGACACGTTGCAATTGCTCACGACAAATAAAACCAATAAGTATAATTATCAGGATTGCTATTAATAAAGTTCGCCGGCGTCTGCGTTCCCTGCTTGCAAAAAAAGATACCAAAGACGCCAATACCAAAATTCCGGGAACGATTACTGAAAACATAACCCATGATAACACCCGCCCGGAATCAGGGTTATTTCCAAAAGAAGAATACTCATAGAACAGCCATCCAAAACTCAAACCATATAAGATGTTTATTGAAACTATAAACCAATATAAAAACCCATGATTTCGACCTGTCTTCTTTACACTATAAGTAATTAAACCAAGAATTATTATGTAAATAACCTGGGTTATAAGAACCTCATATAAGTCAGCCATCGCAGTCATAAATTTCTTTTGATAGTCAAACTAAGGTACTCCGTGTTTTTGCGTATCCGGTAACATAAAATTAAGATCATAAAAAGCCTCACTGCTGAAAATGTATCACAAGCGAACATATCCAGTATCAAAACCGTGCGGCGTAAAAAGAGGGTTTGATTTATAGGACTGATTAGTAGTCATTTATAAGTCTGGCATTTTGTTAGTAATGAATGCTTAAACTTTCACCTCCAACCAGAATTTCAGAATCATGTTCAGAAACTATTTCAAAACTGCTATCAGGAATCTCACACATAACAAAGTATATTCTTTCATCAATATTGGAGGGTTGAGCATAGGACTTGCCTGTGCCATGCTCATCATCCTTTATGTGAAGGACGAGGTTAGTTATGATCGTTTTCATAAAAACGCAAATCAGATTTATCTGGTTGCCGTGAAGGGTCATTTTAGTCGTGGTCCAAATAACTTTGTGAATTATATGAGTGTCTCAGGCTATTTGCAGGGCCCGAAGTTTAAAGCTGCTATTCCCGAAATTCAGGGATTCGTGCGTTATCAAGGCAATCATCTTGACATTAAAAACGGTACAGATATCACTTCGCAGGAAGTCAAATATGTCGATTCAAATTTCTTTTCCATATTCTCTTTCCCGTTATTGCATGGCAATCCGAAGACAGCGTTGCTTAATCCGCATTCAGTAATCCTTTCTGAAGATATAGCTAAAAAGCAATTTGGCAGTACAGATGTCTTAGGCAAGACGATGCTTGTTAAGAATAATGATGTATTTCAACCGTATACCATTACAGGTGTATCAAAAACTTGTCCTCAGAATTCTTCTATTAAATTTGACGTTCTTTTACCAATCAATGTGCCCGCTGCAGAAGAGGCAAAAACCGACAATTGGTCCAGTTTCTTTTTGGGCACTTTTGTAATGCTTTCACCAGAAGCAAATATTAAATCTGTAGAGGCCAAGATGAACAAAACCTATGAGGCGGATGCAGCCGATATGATTAAGAATCATAAAGATGATCCTGCATGGGATTTTACGTATGTACTACAGCCGCTAACTGATATCCACCTGAATAAAGATATTCCCAATCAACTTTCCGATGCAAGCAACCCGATTTTTTCTTATATCCTTTCTGGCATTGCATTGCTTATTCTGCTTATTGCATGCATCAATTTCATCAACCTTACCGTTGCGCGTTCAGTTAGCCGCGCAAAGGAAATTGGTATAAGGAAAATGTCGGGAGGAGACAGAAAACAACTGATTGTACAGTTTTTGGGTGAATCATTTCTTTTGAGTTTTGTAGCATTTGGATTAGCCGTAGTCTTGGTTGTAGCGCTATTGCCAACGTTTAGTGATCTTTCAAATAAAGCGCTTAAATTTTCTTATTTGATGGATGGCAAATTGGTCATCATTTATATAGTCTTATTCTTAATCACCGGACTGTTGGCAGGTTTTTATCCTGCATTGGTTTTATCAAAATACAATCCTGCGGAAACTCTTTATGGCAGATTTCATCTCGCAGGGAAAAATTATCTTCAGAAATCATTGGTTGTGTCTGCAGTTCTCCTTCGCGTCGTTCCTGATAATGGCCACTCTTATAATTTTCTCGCAATTCAATTTTCTCACTACCGAGAAATTGGGTTATGATGACAGTAACCTGGTTCTGGTGAATAAAATGGGATTAAAAGAGAATGAAGCCAGATTATTGAAAGATGAACTTCTAAAGTATCCCGGTATTATTGATATGACAGCTAAGAACGCCTGGTATTCGGGTACAATGGGGAAGGTGAACATAGATAAGGACATACAGTTTTCATTTGAAACAATCGACGATTCGTACCTGCCCTTACTAAAAATCCCGATTGTTATAGGAAGAAATTTTTCTCCTGATCTGTCTTCGGACTCAAGCCATTCTTTATTAGTAAATGAAACTTTTGTCAAACAAGCTGGTTGGAAAAATCCTCTGGGTCAGCAAATTGAATTCTGGTCCAAAAAATATCAGGTCATCGGTGTTGTAAAAGACTACCATGCTGAACCCTTAAGTCAGGAGATAAGCCCAAAAGTTTTTATCAAGGGGCCGCCCTTTGCAATGGGTGTAGCCTACATTAAAATTAGTTCTGATCACAAACAGGCTAATCTGCAACATATTGAAAAAGTTTTCAAATCATTATTCCCGACAAGTCCTTACAGTTACACTTTCAAGGATCTTGAAAATCAGAAAAATTACGAATCAGAAGCCAGGTGGAAACAGATCATGTTGTTCGGCGCTCTATTAACTATTTTAATTTCATGCGTAGGACTATTCGGACTATCGGTATTATCAGCTGAAAAACGGACCAAGGAAATTGGAATCCGAAAAGTTCTGGGAGCTTCTGTCAATACAATTGTGTCCATTTTATCCAGGGATTTCTTGACACTCGTTGTCATTTCTCTCGTAATATCAATTCCATTGACCTGGATGACTGCAAATAAATGGCTACAAAACTATCCATACAGGATTACGCTGAACTGGTCGATTTTTGTAATCGGTTCTTTGGTAGTCATTCTCATTGCAATAGCAACTGTAAGTTTTCAGGCAATAAAGGCAGCAGTTGCGAATCCGGTAACCAGCTTACGCTCTGAGTGAGCTACAGCTGGCGAAGTAGCTTTCGTTCAGATTTTATTTCTGTTCTGTTACCCCCTGTTTTCTGAGCCAGATTTCGCAATCCTGCATGAATTGTTCAGGTTGTTCATACCAGCAAAAATGTCCGGCATTTGTAATTACAATTTCATAAGATGAAGGAATGTTCTTCGCGATTCTGTCGGCCTGGGAGATTTTGTCGCAAACAAAATCGTCGTCTCCCACCACAACCAGTGTGGGCACTGTTATTTTTCCAAGTTCAGGGAAAAGATATTCTCTGTAAAATCCGGCGGCACCGGTATACTTGTATGCATTCTCACTTATTTGAAGGACATCAAGTTTCAAAAACTCATTCATTTTGGCCTGCTCATGAAAATAAAATGGTAAGATATACTCCATCAATTGCGTAATCGAATAGTTAGTCGTGTCTGCGCCAAAAAAAATGTCTGCTCCTTTCTGATAGTAAGACTGTCCTTTTCTATTCATTACGATTCGTGTCAGTTCGGCTCCCCTCAGACTATCATTACCAGCCAGTCCGTCAAGGACAATCATCCCTTTTAAGTGATCGCTATGATGAATGCCATAATTCATCACCT
Organism: uncultured Bacteroidota bacterium; assembly: GCA_963730425.1. Lineage (GTDB taxonomy): Bacteria > Bacteroidota > Bacteroidia > Chitinophagales > Chitinophagaceae > Puia. Next base: position 305,342 of record CAVSRV010000007.1, read on the forward strand.
GAAAACCAGCTGCGGAATGTCCCATTACCCATACTTTCTCCTGTTTTAGAAAAACTCTCAGAGAATCCATATCATCCATGAAATCTTTACTCGTATATTTTGTGGTGTCGACGGGCCCTGTCGATTCTCCGCTCAATCTTGTGTCGTAGTATACAATTGTAAAATATTTCTCTAATGGTTGTAATGTAGATTTCAAATATCCGATTGAAGGTCCCCATCCTGGTGTAGGAACGAGACACACCGGTCCTTTTCCACTGACATAATAATGTATTTTGATCCCATTGAACGGTGCAAAATGGTCCCCGGTCGTTAAAGCTTTCTGCCCGAATAAAAGGACCGAAGCACTTACTAAGGCAATCAGAAAGCTTATCCTTTTCATAATACCAGTGTTTATCTAAGTTACCGATTCTTGCTATCTTAGGCGCAGCAGTCCCGCAACGATCGTTTAACTCTAATTATGAAATTGATTGTCATTAAAATAATTCATACCATGGTATGGATATTTTTCAATACTGTTATATTCTATATGTTGTATGCAGTCATTATAAATAAACTGGACGCATGGCTTTGGATTGGTTATGGATTGGTTGGATTGGAAGGCCTCACCCTCGTAATTTTTAAATGTTCCTGTCCGATAACGAATCTTGCCCGTAAATACTCGATTTCATCGAAAGACAATTTTGACATCTATCTTCCCAATTGGCTGGCTAAACACACGGTATTAATTTCTGTTTCTATTCTGACAATAGTGACTATCATCAATGTCTATCAACTAATCAAATAACAAGACGACACACCTACGGATTCATTCGGTTGAAATATTCAGCAATAGATTCATTATTTGCGTTTACCCTTCCTTCGCTGAATCCAAAAGTGAGTTCAGTTTTTCCTTCTTTCATCTGCCTGAATACAGATTCCACAAAATCGCTGACTGCAGGATGGGCATCATGTATACCTTTTCCACCCAGGTCTGTATTCAGAGCCGGCGGTATCATTTCAATGACTTCTATGTTGGTTGATTTCAAACTATAACGTAAAGAAAGTGTAAACGAACGCAGGAATGCTTTTGTGGCGCAATAGACAGGAACTTTTGAAAACGGTATAAACGCCAGTCCTGATGACACGTTAATAATAGTGTTTAAAGATTTTAGATTCATAAATAGCTTTGTCAAATGAAGGGGTGCTACAACATTCGTTGTAATTTCTTCATTTGCCCTTTGGTAAAAATTGCTGTCTGAAATGCTCATCCAATTTTGAATGCCGGCATTATTTACAAGTACATTCAGATCACCATGTTTTTCTGCAATCCAGTTATACAAATCGATGCGCTCTGATTCCACCGACAAGTCGCATGTTTTGGTTATTACAGATGGGAATTTATCTGCAGCTTCTTTTAGTGCCGATTCACGTCTCCCACAGATGATCACTGTATTTTTTTCCTGAATAAATCTTTCGGTCAGTCCAAGACCGATACCAGTTGCGCCACCGGTAATTAAGATTTTGTTACTTGCTAGTTTCATAAGTTATAATATTATGTACGTTTGTTATTCCTTATTATTTATTATGATCATTTTTGCAATGGCCGAACACGCACAAATTTAAGCTTTAAGAGGCAGCGCATAATAAATGCGGAAGCTGACTTTAAGCTTTGCAGACCTCAGTAGCCCGCGGTTCGAATTTTTTCATTTTGGATTTGGTCAATATTTGTAACTTTTATATTTATTAGAACCTGGGAATGGAAGAAATACTACCTGAATCCGATAATAACGATACAACAAAGTATGATACTGGTGGAAATGAATCAGATCCGGCTGTTCAATCCCCGGAAGTAAATGCAAATATGGAAAGTATGGAAATACATCACTATCCGGATTTAAAACATAAGAAGAAACATTTGAAGGAATACCTGATCGAGTTCCTCATGTTATTTTTGGCAGTAACCCTCGGATTTTTAGCGGAAAACCTCCGGGAACATCTTTCAGAAAAAGATCGCGCCGGACTATATGCCAAATCACTTTATGAAGATTTCACGACCGATACTACCACCCTTCATGAATTAATGAAATTCACGAAAGAAAAGATAGCCAATATCGATTCATTGGAAGGAAATCTGAATCATTTGGAGGGCAGATATCAGGATTCAATCCTCTACAGAACCGTACTTTATCTGTTGGCCACTTTTCAATTTGACAATATAAACGGCGCATACGATCAAATAAAAAATACGGGTTCTCTTCGATTCTTTAATCAATCGATTGTAAATGATTTAACCAGTTATGATGCGACATCTGAAAAATTGAAGTTGATGGAAGACTGGGAAAACAAATTTTTATTCGAAAAAGTATCCTCTCAAACAATGCAGATGTTTAATTTTAAAGTTTTTGAGGACATGGGAAAGCGGGGGCCAATCGTTCATGAAATGTATTTAAAGAATATGACCAGGGAATCTATTGATATTTTGGTAAATCAGGGTGCGATGATAAAAAGATTGCGTACACGACAATTGGGTCAACAGATGATTTTAGTTCAGAAAGCAAATGAAATATTGGCGGGTCTGAAAAAAGAATTTAGTTTATAATCTAAGCGGCCCTGCTTTCGAAATTTTGAACCCGGGCCCACGAATTACAACCCTTTTACAATCGCCAGCGACTTTTCCACATGGTCAGTAGGCGAAATATGGTCGGTTACTGATGAAAAGACTGCTACAATTTTACCTGCCTTATCAATAACAAAAGTGGTTCGCGGAATGAAGCCGTGTGTAAGATCCTGACCGCGCAGGTCTTTGATTCCAAGCTTTGGAGCTCCCATTGTCAGGCCGTATTTTGCAGCAATTTCGCCACCGGGATCTGAAGCGACGGGGAACTTGCCTGCACAGTATTGCGAATCAGAAGAAAAAGCATTCAGCCGCTGAATATCGTCTGCAGATACACCGATAATGGTGGCTCCCGCCGCGGTAAATTTATCCTTGAGTTCAGCGAATGCATGTGCTTCCGCATCACAGCCGCCGGTATAGGCAGAAGGATAGAAATAAATTACAACAGGCCCTTTAGCAAGGGAGTTTTTTAATGAAAAATCAAATTCATGGCCGGCCAGGCTGGCTTTGGCGGTAAATACAGGTGCTGCATCTCCTTTTGACAACACCGTCGATTGGGCAAAGCCAGACCGGGCTATCAGGAGTGAAAAGCTGAAAACTAAAAAAGATAAGCGATAGTATTTCATATACATGGCGGAGTGTTTCAACTTATTAATGAATGGCGTTGCCATCAAATTTACAATAGTCATAAGAGAATAAACTCATAAGTCATCAAAATTTTACTGTATTCAAGGAATGGGAATTGCTCGATTTCTATTTTTGATGCATAATTACCTTGATACACTGGATTATGAAATTGTGATCCATAAGGATCCTGGTTGGATCAGGACGAACCATCCAATATATTTTCTGTTACCTCTATTCCCTCACCTGAGAAGTGAACGGTTCTTATATAGGCGCCATCTTTTATTTTAATGTACAGTTCTTCTTTTTCCAGATTGGTTAGCTCGGTAACCATCATAATCTTGCAACCGGGAAATTTTTTTAAAAGGATTGATTTCAGGTTCACATTTAAATCATCGGCCAGATAGTATTTTATGCAACTTTCAAAATTCCCGTTTAGCTTATAGTACACTTTGACAACCGAATCCCCTTCATTGCAGAGGGCTACAAATCCGTGCTTTTCCTGGATCCATGTTACATCAGATGAGGGCGAAAAATTTTTAAGAAGATGCCTTGCAGCGGATGAATTCACTTCATTCAAAAGTAAAACCCGGGAACTATTCATATCCGTCGACTGGCCCAGGACATTCATTGTCAACGACAAGAGGGGAAAATACAGGATTAGCAATCGTTTAGCCGGAAAGCGGCGACAGCATATGGCAGGCTTCATGGCTCAATCGTATTAATTAATGATAAGTTAACATTAAATTAATGATTAAGACACTTTGGAGTCCGATAAATTTATGAACACCCCGACCGGACAGGCCTATTTTTATTTTTTGACTTTATTACTTTATTGTAGGCTGAAAGAAGAGCCTCCATTATCAGTTCTTTTGACAGTTTACTGAGCTCAAAAGTTGTAGCTCCATTCTCGCCCCATTTGTTGGGGACTGGATAGATATTCACGTCGCTCATTTTACAAAACACGCGTTGTTCTTCGGGCGACAGGAAAATATTAGCCGTATTATTTTCGACCAAATAGGTGGCAAACATTCGCTTCCCGATTATTTTAAATCCTATTCTATCGAAATGTGGTCTTTGCTCTGTGCCCGGAAATGAGAGAGCCATTTCTATAAATATTTTCTCTGAGATCATATGTTCGTTTTCAACCGCTCGCCCGCCGAATCCCGCCAAGGCGGGAGTAGGCGGGCCAACCAATTATTTAATTGTCGAGTAGCCGCCTGTGATAGTTGATCTGCCCTAAAGGTTATAAAAGATGGGTTAACAAATGTATCAACATAGTTCAACAAAAGAATTCTTCGCTTACATATTTCATAGCAAACAAAAGTATCCTATACCTTGTGGATTTGGAAGTCCGCCTGTTACAATCCATATGTCTGTGTCTGTTCTGCATTCTGCGACCCGGTTTTACTGTCGTCCAATGGCTTAATATATTCCATGATTTTTATAGGTGTTTATTTATTGAAGTGTAATTTTGAAAAAAGGTTTGATTTGTCCGGAAACTTTAGAACTATTGACACCAATAAACAAAAATGGCCTTTAAACAGATAACTATTCAGTTAGCATTATTATTATTCAGCATCAGAGCTATATGCCAGCATATGGTTCCGGTGAGTTCTTCAGGCAGATATCATATTGACTATAGAAGACATTCGGGTGAACTGATTTTAAATAATGGCAAAAATGTAATAGGGATATTTCAGTATGACTGGCTTGAGTTTCCGGTTGCAAATTTTAGATACTATTCTGATTCAGGAAAAATTCTGCATCATTACAAAGTAAAAGATATAAAAAGTATAATTCTTCTCGGAGCGGATTCATGTTTGTTCAAAAGAGATTCGACTTATTTTGTCAGAATGGGAAAATCTGATTTGTTGCATAAATCTTTATACAGACAGCTGACATTTGGAGAAATTAAGATTTACGATCCTTTGATAAATGTTGATGAACAAAAGGGAATGATCTATTATGAACTGTCGGTGTTGGAGGATGGTAAATTGAAAACATTCTCTAATCAAAATGACCTTCTAAAATATATTGAAACCAAACTCAGTGAGAAAAATATCGTGCAACCTCTTCATTCGGTGGAAGAGGCAGTAAGATTTCTCAATAATTCCAATATCTAGTTTGATAACTCATTGTAATATCAAATCAAAGATTGTTATTGTTGGTCTTTTTGATTTTTGGAAAAGAGACCTCCTGTGAAATTATTTTCGCTTCATCGCTTTTATAATTCTGTTAGTTCGCCTGTCTGCCCTGGAATTCTGCAAAGAGATTACTGCCCATATCGCCGCTGGGATCCACCCGATAAGTGAGATCTGTAAAATCAAACATATAATTCCGGTAAATATTTTTCCACGAAGGAAAAATGACAGAAATGGAAAAAATATTGCGATGAGCGTCATATATAACTTACTCTGATTTATTAAGAATACTATAAGGGACTATAAAAATAATAAAATCCAAAGAACTGTATATGCTCTGGCAAACGACCTAAGAAGCCGTGGTTTGTGCTTTCTTTTTAACAGCCCCGGCGATGATGAAAGCAATTCCGCTATACGCCAACGCTAAAGATGCGCTGGTAATTTGACCGGCCATATCAGCAAAAGAAGAAGTTATTACTCCCGGTACGTGGATGGTAATGAACCAAATCAAAATGATTATCCCCAGAAGTGTAGCAATCAATCTGGTTTTGATTTTGAAAATAATGGCAATGCCTGAACCCAGTAGCCCGATGCCTGCCATATAAGTCCAAAATAAGGGGAAAGGTATCCAGGATGGCACCATGGTTGATACCTCTTTGGCAAATTGAAAATGAAGAATTCCCCAACTGAATATCGGAATAGCAAACAGCACAGCGCCATATGTCATTAACTTCCTCCCAAACCTGCCAATAAAATTCTTACTATTTTCGGAAAAGACAGCAGTAATAATAAACGCACCGCCCGCCAAAGCCAATTCCTTTTCTGCATTCTCCCATTCCCCCAATTTTAAATGTTTTGGGCTATCCATAAATTGATAAGGAATAAAGAAAAAACAAAAAATCAGCAAAAGTACACATCCAAACAAAAAGGAAACCAAACCGGTTTTCCTTTCAAGCACAATGTATACTCCGGCTAAAATAAAAATGGCTCCGGAAAAATAATGGAGCATCGTAGGACCTGGAGTCAGGAATTGCAGGGGAGGCAAAAACATATAAGGGTAACTATTAAAAAAAATAGTCCCCATTCCTGTTGCAGCCATAGCTACACCATAAAAAATACGGCCCACATTGGAAAGATTTGTCATAACGACTAAAGTGTTTAATTATCAGATCGGGAGAAAGAATAAAATTATGGGTAAAAATGCTCATATTAAGTAGTTGCCAAAATAATAGCCTTGTGTGGCTGCCATGTCATGTGATTCATATCTCTAAAGAACAGTAGGTCAGGTAAGGAGGTAAAGAAGGCAATCACAGAGATCGAAGATAATTCGCCGGGGAAAAAAGCCAAACAGTTTTCAATAACTGATATCAATGGTAAAAAGCTGAATCTTTTAGATTTTAAAAACGGCTATCTGCTTCTAGACTTTTGGGCAAGTTGGTGCGGACCTTGCAGAGAAAGCACTCCGAAAATAATTATGTTATACAAACAATATCATCAGAATGGGCTAAATATCATTGGGGTCTCAGTAGACGATAATGTTAAGGACTGGAAGCAGGCCGTTGCAAATGATAGTATTTCGATCTGGCATAATGTACTTAGTAAAGCGGAACCCAGAGACACTGAAGGACACGAATCAATTAACAATTTGTATGGTGTTCATGTGTATCCTACATTAATTTTAATAGACAATAAAGGCGTAATCATAGGAAGATATACAGGGACAGAAAATGAAAAGGAATTTTATAAGCTATTAGATTCGCTATTTGATAAGTATGAACCATCCTGAAATCCGGTAAGAACAAGAACTAAGTGTCCTTTTCTGTTTATCTTCATCGATTAACAGGATCTCTGAACTGCAATTGACCAATTCCCAATTCAACTTCTCCAGTGAATATAAATAACACCAACAGAATACATTCAATAGATTTTTTAAGAGGGTTAGTAATGATTATAATGGCATTGGACCATTGCAGGGATTTTTTACACTATGATGTTTCTATAGGTCAGGATCCACTTGATTTTTCTACCACTACGCCTTTTTTATTTTTGACCAGATGGATTACTCATTTCTGTGCACCTGTTTTTGTATTTCTTTCAGGGACCAGCATTTTTTTGTACAGCAGCAAGGGCAAATCAAAAAAACAGGTGGCAATTTTCCTCTTAACTCGTGGGGTGTGGCTGATGCTTGTTGAAATCTTGATTATCCAGCCACTCTGGGATTTTAATTTTGTTACTATTTTTCTACAAGTTATCTGGGCGATAGGTATTAGCATGGTCTTGATGTCAGTTTTGCAATTTCTTCCTTACAGGTTATTGCTGATTACAGGTTTGGTTATAGTATTCGGGCATGATCTGCTTGACAAGATCAGGATTGCAAGTCCCTTTTGGGAATCGGTAACCTGGTCAATCATACATCAACGAAATGAGTATCACATTAATGATCATTTGCTGTTTGTTGTTTCGTATCCATTTTTGCCATGGTTGGGAGTGATGATTTTGGGCTATTCAGCGGGCAAATTGTATTTGCCGGAAATTAAACCGGCATTCAGAAAAAAAATATTACGCATTGCCGGAATTTCAGCCATACTATTATTTATTTCCATTCGTGTAATAAATCATTACGGTGACATACACCCCTGGGCAATACAAAAAACACTTGTTTTTACTTTCCTCGATTTTGTCAATACCACAAAGTACCCTCCTTCTTTATTATACATTTTAATGACTATTGGCCCGGCGCTTATTTCCCTCTCTTTTGTAGAAAATTGGAATGATAGAATCAGCCGGAAAATAATTGTATTCGGTAAAGTGCCTTTCTTCTATTATGTCTTGCACATTTTTCTTATACATAGTATTGCATGGCTGGCTTTTTTTGCAACGGGGCATTCATGGAAAGATCTGGACTTCACCCATTTCAGGGATGGAAGTTTACCTTATGGAAGCGGTCACCCTTTGTGGTTCGTGTACGCAGCCTGGGTTTCTGTCATTATAATATTGTATTTTCCCTGCCGATGGTACAGTAAGTATAAAGCGACTCATAAATATTGGTGGCTATCTTATATTTAAGTGATCTAAGTGGTTAGCCCTATATCATTCAATAAACGTTTTGCGGTAAAGACTCCTTAGCCAGCTATTCGAATTATTTAAGTTTTAATCTTACTATATTATTTCTCGAATGATTTTTAAATAAACTGGGTATTTGGATTTTTGGGGAAGTAAAGACCTTATTTTCAGTTGTGGTGTTCCGCTTTGGTCTGTTTTTTGAATGTTTTGAAGTAGAAGAAAACAATCCGTGTGAAGACTGTGATCTCCTGTGTATCGCACGAATTTCGTTATCATAAGTTATTGTGCTTATATATTGCCCTCCATTACCGTTATCGTCTTCTCCATAACTGTCCTTTTCCTTTCCCTGACTGTTACTACTATAAATGAAAACAGAATTTGTCCAACCACCGGAGTCGGAAGGATTTTGCACATTCACTTCACTTCCGTTTTTCCAGTATAGCGATACGGGTTTGCCCTGCATAAAAGCCCCCTGCAATTCATTGCCTGCCAGGTAAATGTCATGATCATCAACAACAATTGAATTGGCCATTGAATAATTAGAACTATCAGTAATGGCCATCGGGTAGCCGTTCAACCAGTATTTGGCAACAAAAAAATTGCCATCCCCTAATTCGGCTCCGGCTACATATACACTGGTTCCTGAAACAAATATAGAATTGGACCTGGCATAATTTAAACCATCTGTAAGATGGAAAACGGTGCCATTTTTCCAGTAATCGGCAACCATATTTCCATTCGTTCCGCTCATTTCACTTCCTGCAACATAAATATCAGTTCCTGAAACAACTATTGAAGAAGCATGCGCTTCCTTAGAGCCGTCTGTAAGAGCCATGGATAGTCCATTCTTCCAGTATTTGGCCACATAATTCGTTCCGTTATATTCATCACCTGCTACATACACATCATTTCCTGAAACAACAATAGAGCATGCTACAGCATTATTTGTTCCATCCGTGAGCGAAACAGCGATCCCATTTTTCCAATATTTTGCAATTCCATTAGTCCCGTTTCCTTCATAACCTGCAACATACACATCGTTCCCCGACAGGGTTATAGAATATGCGATCGCGGAACTTGTGCCATTGCTGAGCGAAACGGCCTTTCCATTTTTCCAATATTTCGCAACATAAAAAGCTCCATTGTATTCGTAGCCTGCGACATATACGTCCTCACCAGAAACTACAATAGAGTTGGCTTCCGCATAATTTGTACCGTCCGTGAGAGTTACCGCGTTCCCATTTTTCCAATAGGTTGCTTTCGGATGAGTTCCATCGCCGATGCTTCCCGCCAGATAAATATCGGGAGTTGAAGACTCGCTTTGATTATTTGGAGGCGCGGGTTGTTCTGAGTAATATTCTGTCCTGCAGGAGCAGAATCCAATGGGTATTATGAAAAGCAGGAAGGGTAATTTTCTGAAAATATAATTTTCGTGAAATGGTTGCCAACGGGGTGATTTATTGAGTATCATAAAGGCGATTTTAATACGGTAAAGGGATAGTTGAAGATAATCCCATCCAATAGGTTTCCCCAATTGAAAAATACTAATTGAATTCAATTGTAATCGAAGATTGCCTTTTTGAAAAAAGTTAACATTTCATTTAGCCTCTTATTGCAAAAACGTCATGAATATTTCTATTTATTGCGGCATGCTCATAAAATTAGTTGTGGCATTTGCAATATTTACTAACCGGGGACAAATCAAATGAATTATGCCTGTCAATATGATCCTTAAATGGCCTTCGATTTTTTAGTGCCTGATATAAATGGAAGTGTTGGGAGCAATACAGGGAGGGGGAGAAACCAGAAGAGTATCGTTGGAAATCTTATAACTATAGTATTGTGTTATTCCGCTGGTTAATAATGCAGGAAATTCAAGGGAAACGCAACCGGCATTTAATGTAGTAAGCTGATAAGTTGTCGTGTCTACAATCGGTTGTGCAAGCAGTGCTAATGGGCTATAAAGAAGTAAACTGGGAATTCCACCTGTAGAATCATTATGGGTGACAAACAGGGCTCCATTGTCTTCAAACAACAGGGATCTCTGAACGCCGTTTGCAGGCGTTGTGATTGTACCGCCGATATTCGAACTTACCCAGACCCAATGACCAACGATACCTGAATTATCTATTGGCGAATTACTTTTATAACAGGATTCAAGTAAAAAAATCATTAATAACAGTAGAAATAACCTGGAGCATTTGATCATAAGGTTGTTTATAATATGACAATTATTTTTGGATTAGGGTTGCAGTGAAATTATCTGAACCGGAAGGCTGAAAATACAAATAAATAGATTATGACAATAAGATATCAATTGCGCCGGTTAGTATATTCAGAACGAAGGCTACGTCGCCTGCTGTAGCCCCGCTTACTCCCGCCGTTGGCGGGATTCAGCGGACGGTCACTCAGAGCGTAAGCTGGTTACCGGATTTGCAATGGCTGCTTTGACAGACTGAAAACTGATGGTGATTAATGCGATCACAATTGCCAGAATTGCTGACGCGATAAATATCCCCGGACCGATATCAATCCGATAATAATATTGATGTAACCAGTTCTGCAAAAAATAAAATGCGACCGGTGATGCAAGCATACAACTGATAATCACCAGAATAATAAAATCCTTGGTGAGAAGTATAAAAACTTCCGAAATGGAAGCTCCCAGAACTTTGCGGATACCAATTTCTTTTGTGCGTTGCTCTGCTAAATAAGCTGCGAGTCCGAACAACCCGAGGCAACAGGTGAATACAGCCAGCACAGTAAAAATCCCAGCCAATTTGCCAATCAGCATTTCAAGTTCAAATTTCCCGGCATAGTCTTCGTCAACAAAACGATACATATAAGAAATGGAAGGATCATATTTTTCGAAAATGGGCTTTAATCTCGCAAGCGCTGTCTGCGTGTTTACCGTTGGCGCCAACCGGTAAATATAAGTGTATGTCCATCCCGGTTGATAAAGGAAAAAGCAGGGTTCTGCAGGCGAAAAAGGCGCGTCAGTGATTGCATCTTTCACGACGCCGATCACCCGAAGTCTTACCAGCGAGCCACCCGGGCCGGTCCATACAATAAAACTTCCGAGTGGATTTTTCAGACGCATGCGTTTTATGGCAGCCTCGTTTAATATCGTGCACGAATAATCAGAGCTGTAATTGCCGGTAAAATTTCTTCCCTGAATAAATTTCTCTCCGAGTGTCTCAAAATAATCAGGATCGCTCACCGCATTCATCACAAGAGTCAATGGTTCATTGGGTAATTTGCCCTGCCAGTCGCTGATGGTATTTCGTGATCTTACTTCAGTAACTCCACTCAGTGATTTCGTCATACTACTCACCATGCCCGATGCGAGTACTGCATGTTTTAATGCAATATAGTCTCCGGAACCAGCAGCGCTTTCCAGCAATCGATTCGGATCATAGCCAGTTGGTCTGTTGCGGGCATATTGAATCTGCCGGTAAATGCTAACCGTACTAATGATCAGACCCACGGAACAGGTGAATTGCAACACTAAAAGTGCTTTTCTTGAAAATGCTGCTGATCTGCCCGTTTGCAGAACGGCTTTCAGAACCCGCGCAGGTTGGAAAGAAGAAAGATAAAATGCCGGCCTGCTCCCTGCAAGCAAACCGGTGAACAACACATATCCAATCATGATCAGCCAAAAACGGCTATTGGAAAATGGAATGGTAATATCACTTCTTACGAGTGTATTAAAAGACGGCAACGCCATTTGTACGAGGATCAGAGACAAGATAAATCCTATACTCGTAAGAACGATTGATTCAGTGAGGAACTGCAGGATTAAACCTTTTCGTGTGGAACCAATAACTTTTCTCACGCCTACTTCTCTGGCTCTTTTTTGCGATCGCGCAGTGGAAAGATTCATAAAGTTGATGCACGCGATCATCATTACGAGAATTCCAATGATGCTGAACAACTTCAGATAGTCGATCAGCCCACCAACAGCTTTCCCATTTTGGAATTCAGAACGCAGATGCCAGTCCTTCATCGGTTGAAGCAAAACCTGTTGGTGAAAGGTTCTGTAAGTTGAAGGAGCATATTTTTTCACCAGCATCCTTGCGTTCGTTTCCACCTGAACAGGATCAGCATTTGGCTGCAGGCCGACATACATCTCGAAATAAGATAGGTCCCAGTTGTTGTCGGCCATCTTTGCCCATGCGCCGGATACAAGGAGACTTAACGGAGTAAGATAGTCGAACTGGAGAGTGGAGTTGTGAGGAAGATCTTTTAATACACCAGTCACTTTCAAATCTACATTGGTATAATCCGAATTGAAATTCACAGGGTCGTATATGCGAACTATCCTGTTCATGGCTTTTTCACTACCAAACAACGCCCTGGCAGTTGACTCAGTGAGTACAATAGAATTGGGATCCTTCATCGCCGTGCTGCGATTCCCTTCCAGCATAGGGAACAGGAAAATCTGAAGGAAGCCATCGCCCGCGACGAGGTTGCGAAGATGTAATTTTTTATTTCCCACCGTGAGTGTATTGGGAAAGGGACCATAAGTCGGCGCCGTGTGAGCTACACCGCGAACATCATTTTTCAGCGCATCTTCCAGGGGACGGCAGACATCTTTTTGAGTCCTGATTACCCCATTATCATTCAGGTTGAATCTAACCTGGTATGCCTGTTCGTAGTTCGGCAGCCAGCGGTCATAAGAGTATTGATCATTTATCCAAAGTCCGATCAGCAGTGCCACTCCCATACCGATCGCCAGACCCAGAATATTCAGTGCACTGAATATCTTATTGCGGCTGATGTTGCGCCAGGCGGTTTTGAAATAATTCTTCAACATAAAATAATCTATTTCAAAAAAGATACCCGATTCTTACACCATTATTTATCAATAAATTACATCAAATCATTTTATTCAGGTGTACGGTATTGTTACAATGACTGTTCCTGAAAATGGTAAGAATGTTTCTACAACTTCATACATTCCCGACTCAAATTTTGCAATAGTAAGTGCCTGGTTTAAATAAGGGGAGGCGTCAGGATTATTTCGCATTTTTTGATAGTCTTCGAGGCTCCCCCATTGAGCATACATGGTAACTTTTGTTCCGTCAATGCTTCGGTGAAGAACTGATGAAATGAATCCCTGCATTTTTCTTACACTACTTTCAGTCGCCAGGATTAATAGTTCTACAAGCTTTTGTTGATTAACCGGGTCAACAGTAAATACATTTATTAATGTGAGTATTTTATTGTCTTTTGAAATCGTTGTCATGATGCCCTTATTCAATATGAACAATGACACAAATATAACTTCAAAGCGTTGGTTGCCTCAGGTGTTTCTTTCTTGTTCGTTAATTTTCTTATTGTCGTCTTTAATTTACTTTATCAAATTATTCTTTTCAAGTTCTGAAATTTCTGTTTTATCCATGGAGTAGTGCTGGTACATGAGTTTGTAGAAAATCTTTCTAAGTTTCAAGTCTTTCGTTTAATCACAGGTTTTTGATTTTTGCGATATTCCCACTATCAAGTAAACAGAAAGATTCTGTGTTGCCATAAACGACGTATTCATAATTGAGTGCAAATTGATATCCGCATCGTGTCCCAACTGCATCTGTCAAAACTGTTATGATCATCATGTTTTCATTCTTGCCCTTGAATAATCTTGTAATACCGAATTTAACCGCAAAATATTCTCTGATAATTACTTCCATTTTCGGTTTTTGATTTGGCAGCGAGATGACGTTTGCTGTGTCCGAAATAAAAACGGTATCAATTTTAATGACTTTACCTTCGAATACTAAATCGGCATTTTTAAATGCACTAACTATCGATTCATCGGGAATACAGCTGCAAGAATATCCACCTATGGAAATAATAGCAAGAATGGTGCAAAAGCAACTTGGGCCTCATAAACTATGATTTAGCAATCTAAGGACGGCAACTATCTCAGGAATCACTTTCCAAATCAATATAACGAAAAGTTTGGTAATATATTTTTTCCGGAAAGCTTATATTGTATAAGATTTCTGCTTATAGAACTTACTGAAAAACCAGACCTGAACTCCGCACCGATGGAAGCACATCATTCCGCCCCGCATATCGAGTGAAAGAATTTCATTGCTATCCATAAACGGCATTAATCATTAAACCGATTACCATGAAATTATTCTGCAAACCCATTGTGGTATTTCTCATTTTACATTTTTCACTGGTTACATATTCACAAATAACTAAAGACAGCATCAGTAATCTGATTGAAGAAGCTCAATCAAAGGATATAAAAATAAGTCAGCTCATAGAGGACTTGCACCAACTGGGTGAAAAATATCCTGCTGATTCGCTATTATTGATTGTAAAAAAATCTTTGACACGTTTTAATACCTATTCGAATCCCGACACAGCCTTGGTATACGGAATGGAAGCATTGGATCTCGCAAAGAAATTGAACTCAAAGGAAGATCTGGCGGAAATTTATCAGAGAATCGGGGAAGTATTGCGCATATTAGGGAATTATCCTAAAGCAGTTGAATTTACATTGAAGGCGCTCCCAATAGCAGAAGAATTGAAAGATACTGGCTTATTGACTTTGTCTTATAATCAATTAGGTATAGCATATAACGGTGACGGGGACTATCAAAATGCGATACGCGCCATTTACAAGTCGTTATCATATGTAAATAATCCCATGAAATATTATAGCGATTCAGCATTCACTGAACTCTCTGATATCTATCTGGCCGAAGTATACTCAGGTAAAAATAGTCTTGACTCGGCTTTATATTTTGGAATAAAAGCGGAGATTATGGATGGCCTTATTCAAAGGAAATGGCCCTGGGTATCCCTTCAGCTGGGGAGAATTTATTCGAAGATGAAAAATGAACATCAGGCATTATTATATTATGATAAGTCAATCAGAGCGGGTTGGTTGAAAGATTCCATTGATTCATATAACGGACGGGCAGAGATATATTTATCCGTTGACAAAGTGGATTCAGCCATCCATTATGCAAATAACGCGCTGTTGATAGATATATCTCATACTTATCTTCCGGAAATGTTAACGTCGTCAACCTTACTTTCAAATGCATATGAAAAGGCCGGTAAAAAAGACAGTGCGCTTAAATATTTGAAACTGAGTGTTTCATTAAAAGACAGCATTTTTAATTTGGCAAAAGTTCGTGAAGTGCAAAGCATGAGTCTGGAGGAACAATTGAGGCAACAGGATATTGCAGATCGGGATAGAAAAGCCGAGGCAAGTCGTATCAGAAATCTGCAGTTGCTGGCTATCGGTATTTTTATTCCAATGTTTTTTATAGTAGTCCTTCTTCTCAGTCGCACCAGAGTAAAACCCCGTGTAGTTGAATTTCTCGGCATTTTAAGTTTGCTTCTCTTTTTTGAATTCATCACAGATCTGATCTATCCTTATGTCAGTCAGGTGACAAATGAAAATCCGATATGGGAGATGTTGTTTCTTGTAGTATTGGCTTCCACGCTGGAGCCTCTCAATTTCAGGCTGGAACATTGGGTGAAAGGACATCTTGTTCATAAGCATGCTCCGGTGCCAATACCTGTGTTGGTTGAAGAAAGTTCAAACGAAGCCGGATCAGGACAGAATACTTAGAATATTAATAACTGGTCAAATAGTGCGTTATCACCCGGTCACAGGCGATTAATTTCATAATTGCTTGCTGTATCAGTTATCAATCGTTGAATCGGTCGGAGCAGGAGCACTTATAAACCTGTCGCTGCTATCCCATTCATCATAATTTTTCTTGAGGGCCCAAAGTGTTGAAAGTAAAATGACCGATATGGCGAGCCCGGCAATTATCCCTGCAAAAAAGAATAATACAAATGCTATGATTATCGCATAAATTCTGATTCCTACTTTTTTATATTCTTCGTCGTAAAGTTTGTATGAAGTGCAAAGTTTGTATCCAATAATACTTGCCCATAATAAAATCGCCCATGATACGATTCCGATGATAAAAGCGAGGGTCCCAAAGTCATTTTGAATGACTAGAGTTGCTATGATGCTAATTAGTATTCCCAATGATGATAGAACAATGGCAACGATCGAAAAGGCTTTAACGGTTTTTTTCTGAAACATATTTAAGGGTTTTATTCTTTATGTTGTCTCCTTTAAATGACAAAGAGTACTTCAATTACCATTATAAAACGGTATTAAATGCTTTCAATTGTTGAATGTACAACACTTCATTAACGCTAACGATACCACGCAGTTGATTAGATTGCTGTCTAATTTGCCGATTATCAGGATGGCCTCACTAAGGGTAAACCCTTAGTTGAACAACCATTTTGCCAGTTCTTGCGGGTAATGTAAATTTATTCAAACCTTTCTGATGAAAAATGTCCGGGTATTAACGATATGGACAATAATATTGAGCTTTTTAAATGTTGTGAGCGTAACGCATGCGGTGTCTCTATTTGGGATATTTGAAGTGTACACAATATTCGATTTAAAAAGAATCGGAGCAGATGATTTTTCATTATCCCTGAATGCATTTCATGAACAATTAATAGTGGCGGCAAGCATATTTACATTCATTGGGCAGATATTTCTTTTTGTATCAACTTATACTGAAAAACAATGGATCGTGTTCAGGATGAAAATTACCGGAATACTTTTCCTCTGGATTGGGTTTTTTTATTTAATATATCACTTCATTGATGACGACGAGGCAAGGTTAAGTTTGTATTGCGGATTGCCTTTTTTAGTTGTTTCAATTATTCTTTTTTATAAAATAATTAAAAAACGATCACCAAAATTTTCTGACGCAACTATTCTTTAACCCTAATACGCACTCTGAAAGGATAGGACTCCCGAAATTAGTACCGTGTTCGCATTGTCATGTACTGAAATATTATTAAAAGTCAGTGTTATGATTTTGTTGGAGAAGGTTTCATAAACACTGTCAGTCGCATTGCCTGTTGAAGCATAAACCGTATTACTGCCGTCGTTCACTGATATGGTACATTCAGTACTGTCGCTCAAAATATCTGCCACTTTATAAGTGTATGTGTGAGTCACTGCTGATAAAAAATTGATGCTGATCGATTTTAGCTGATCACTGGTCAGGCAAATAAAATTGGTATTATTTGCTGCGGAAACTGTGCCGCTGCTGTCTGTAACGCCATTTATTGTCCAGTGGCTTATAGGGACCGGGGCCGGGCTACTACTTTTTTTGCAGCTGAAAATGCAGGCGAGGGAGCCTGCAATTAATAAAGAGACCAAGTATGTTTTCATATAAAAGTCATTTAGTAAATCGGCAGGATTCAATATTTCAATGCGGACAGGTCTGTTTTCAAATATACGAAATTGTGACCCGATGGGTTGCTGCTGCGTTACCTACAACATCAGCCCGACTCTTGCTGCCACCGAACGTTATTTCTGTGCCATTTGAAATGCTGTAGTCTGCCACAATATTTTACCATCCCGTATTTCGAAACTATCTGTGGCAAAGGAAATATTAACCACAGGGCTCACCGCTGTCCAAATCATATATACTTTATCGTCTTTAACAATCAGCTTCTTTACTTCAAATTTTGTTTGATCTCTTGGGAAAAGCGTGAGAGCATAAGTGAAGAAAGAGGAAATGGCTTTCAATCCAACAATGGCGCCATCCGGTGTCCATAGCTCAGACTCATCTGTATAATCTTTCATAAGTTCTTCCATATCATTATTTACAATAGCATTCAGATGATGCTGAAATACCTTTTCAGGACTTATCAGTGTTGTTTGCATAAAAATGGTTTTTGAGTGTTCGAATGCGGGCTGCTTTGGGCTTATAAATATATCATTTTGTTTTCGTCCTGTTGACCCGCGTCTCTGCTCGGTCCCTTGTCGAACTGACCAGATCCGGACTGCCCTGTATCGGTAGCGTACAGTGCGAAACCCGCTTAAATTTTCATAAATCTGATTATCAGATTGATGTAAAAAGGGCATGGCTTTGGCCAATTTAATTACACGCAAAACCAATATCAATCATGCTCAGGAATTATCTGAAAGTCGCCTGGAGAAGTCTGTTGAGAAACAGAACATTCTCCTTCATCAATATCACAGGTCTCGCCGTCGGACTTGGCTGTTTCCTGCTGATTGCATTGTATGTGCTGGATGAACTAAGCTTCGACCGATACTACGATAAAGCGGGAAATATCTACCGCATCAACCTCGACGCGCGATGGGGCGGCCAGGATCTTCGTCTCGCCGAGACCTCGGATATGATGGGCGCCATTCTTAAAAAGGATTATCCTCAGGTGCAGGAATATACCCGTCTTTACCACCAAAGCGGTGATAAAGCGCTGATCAGGAAAGGAAATGAATTCATCACGGAAACACACACGGCCTATGTCGATTCCACATTCTTCAACGTGTTTGCATTCCCTGCGCTGGAAGGCGATACCCGTACTGCGTTGAATGACCCTCATACCGTGGTCATAACAGCGTCAACGGCTGCGCGTTATTTCGGATCGGCTGGCGAAGCCATTGGCAAAACGCTCGGAGTCCAGGAAGGTGGTAAGGAAGTACCCTATAAAGTGAATGCCGTGATCGCGGATATTCCCGGCAATACACATTTCCATTTTGACCTGTTGTTCTCGATGAAGAGCCTGGATTATCAATGGGGACAGATTGGCAATGTCAATTTCCATACTTATCTCGCCCTCAAACCTGGCACTGATCCTGGGTCCTTCGAAAATAAATTCACTGACTTTATCAAAAGATATGAAATCCCGGCTTTGAAGGAATTTCAAATCTATAGCATGGCGGACCTGGAGAAATCGGGGAACAAGCTCCGCTTTTCCCTGATTCCTGTAACAAGGATCCATCTGTATTCCGACCGGCAGGGTGGGGAAGAACTGAGCCCGCCCGGCAGTGTGCAGTATGTAGCTATTTTTTCTGCTGCGGCCCTTTTCATCCTGCTCATTGCCTGCGTCAACTTCATGAACCTTACCACGGCCCGGTCTGCTGGCAGGGCCAGGGAAGTGGGCATCCGAAAAGTATTGGGTACCGAACGCAGAGATTTGATGATGCAGTTCCTGTCGGAATCTACCCTGATGGTGCTCCTGTCTTTAGTGATCGGTATCGTGATCGCCTTTCTGGCACTCCCGGTATTCAATTCATTGTCGGGCAAAACGATGACCCTGTCAAGTCTTTTTTCCCCGGTGATCCTGCCCCTGCTGATCGCATTGCCTTTTGTAGTCGGTCTGCTGGCGGGAGGCTATCCGGCCTTCTTCCTTTCCGGCTTTAAACCCATCGAAGTGTTGAAAGGACGTTTGAAACTGGGTACAAAAAGCGTAGGACTTCGGAGCACCCTGGTCGTATTTCAGTTTGCAACTTCCATTGTGCTGATTATAGGAACGATCGTTGTGTTCAGACAACTGCATTATATTCAAACGCGCGACCTCGGATTCAACAAGGAACAGGTATTGGTCATCAACGGCGCCGATGCGCTGGGTAATAATGCAGATGCTTTTAAAAAAGAAGTGACAGAATTATCAGGTGTAAAAGCAGGAACCCTCAGTGCATATCTGCCGGTATCCAAATCTGCCCGTAACGTATATAATATTTCTAAGGGCCCCGTTGAGGCTTCCTCAACCAGTTTCAATATTGAGACCTGGGCGATCGATGACGGATATGTTCCTACAATAGGAATTAAACTATTGAAGGGGAGAAACTTTTCTCCCAATTTCAAAACGGATTCGTTTGGTGTGATCATCAACGAGACCGCGGCTGGTATTTTAGGATATGCAGATCCGGTCGGGAAGAATATATATATATTCTATAACACAGGCGTGCCGACTGCTTACCATATCGTAGGTCTCGTAAAGAATTTCAATTTTGAAACCCTTCACCACCAGGTTCGTCCCCTCATGTTCATGTTGCAAAAAAGCACGGGGCTCGCTTCCTTTAAAGTAAATACCACCAACATCGCCTCGCTGATCGCTGAGGTCAGGAACAAATGGACGGCCCTGGCGCAGGGAGTACCTTTCAGCTACCAATTCCTCGATGAATCTTTTAATGAGATGTACCAATCCGAACAGCAGGTTGGAAAGATTGCGATCGTCTTTTCGCTATTGGCAATATTGATTTCCTGTCTGGGCATGTTCGGCCTGGCGGCTTTTGTTGCCGAACAAAGAACAAAGGAAGTCGGCATTCGCAAAGTGCTGGGCGCAAACGTACAGGGCATCGTCAGTTTGCTTTCTGCCGATTTTATGAAGCTGGTGGCCGTTGCTTTCCTCATCGCCACGCCCTTCGCCTGGTGGATCATGAATAAATGGTTGCAGGATTTTGTGTACCGGGTAAACTTCAGCTGGTGGATCTTCCCTGTGGCAGGCCTCATTGCGATTCTGATTGCACTGATCACGGTGAGTTCTCAGGCAATGCGCGCGGCGATGGCGAATCCGGTCAACAGCTTACGGTCTGAATGAATTGACTCTAATCTTTTGCCTCCCACAATTCAATTTTATTTCCTTCCATATCTAAAATATGGACAAATTTTCCATAATCAGACGATTCAATATTGTCTACGATCGTTACGTTTTCCTTTTTTAATTCTTCAACCAGCGCTTCTAAATTCTCTACTCTGTAGTTGATCATAAAGTCTTTTGTTGAAGGCTCAAAATATTTTGTGGTTTCTTTAAAAGGATTCCACTGCGTAAGTCCCTTTTTGGTACTGTCATCAATCTCCCGCCATTCAAAGCTTGTTCCATATGGGGTTGTGTCAAACCCAAGATGTGTTTTATACCATTCGTTGATTGCTTTTGGGTCTTTGCATTTGAAGAAAATACCCCCTATTCCAGTTACTTTTTTCATTTTTGTATTTTTTTTGTTGGATATGATTGTCTTAAAAGCGAAACCCAAAAGAAACGAAGCAGCGATAAGTACTATCGTCAATGACATCCTTTTCATTGTCTATAAAATTGAGGTTTTAAAATTAGACTTTTTTATTTTATCAGTGATACTGATAATTAAGCCGTAACAACTTTCCCATCCCACTCTCCTCCAGAAGGAACGGATGCATGTTGATGAATTAACTGCCATTCGTCATTTCTTTTTTCAAAACAGTCAGTTTGCCGGATTACTATAGTTTTAGCGTCGTCTTTTTTCGTTACTATATTTATTTTTTGAATGGTACAGACGATCCCCATATTTCCGTTCATAAAAATTTCCAATTCGAGAATATTGGCCTTGCAGGATTTAAAAGTGTTAAAAACACTGTCAAACATTTTTAATGCCGGCTGCACACCTTTCGATGCAAAAGCAGGAATGTCAAACCAGAGAGCATCTTCTGACCAGTGCCTGGTGCTTTGCGCTCCCGTCATAGACTCAGCCATTTCTTTAACAATGGAAATAAGTATTTCTTTATCATTCGTTACATTTTCTACATGAGGAGATTTTACTTCCATAAAATTTATTTTAAATTATTTCAATTCCAGCGGATTCCTTATTTCACAAGAAAATTCTGTACCAACTTACCGCATGCCGACGGATTTTCCAGCCAGGGCAGGTGACCGGCTCCATTAATTGCATGGAAGGTGGGATTGGAAGATGACGAGACTAGCTACGATGTTGAAAGTATTAATTTATGGGAATCGATTTCTTAGGCTGCTTCTCATTCTTTAATTCTTTATCGTCATCAATACCAGTATTGATAGAATTCAGATAAATTAAAAGATGTACAGCGATCGCTATAAATACCAAAATCAGAGCAATTGTTGGCGAATCCATTACTATTGTATTTTATTAATTTCGGATTTAATTTTACGATCTAATTTGTAGGTAATTATTGATTCACCAAAAATAACCAATAATCCAGTAAGAATCAACTTCCAATCGTTAGCGGTTAAATAACCCTTTTTAATCAGGGTGACTATCCCTGTTAAGTCTGCAAAAAAAATAATGAACAAAACCCTCAGTATTTCGGTCTGATATTTAATCAGTTCCTTGTATCTCTCATTCATGATCTCAGGATAAAATCAAATTTATTCCGGCCTGATGAATTCAATGGTGGTAGACAACCCTTTTTAGTAACGTTTTTTCTGGATGTATAGGACTTGTATTCGGATCATTTCTGGCAAAACCGAACATTTATTGCATCATTTTCGAACAATCTCCAGGTAATGAAATTATAATTAACTGATTTGTACATTCATACAAGTATGGCATTTGTTTGGTGGTAAAAAATGAACTCAAAACGGATCTATGTTAAAAAGCTTCCTGAAAATCGCATTCAGAAATCTTACCAAGCGCAAGGGATATGCTTTGATGAATATCGCAGGACTGGCAATCGGCATTACCTGCTGCCTCCTGATCTTCGAGTATGTCGCTTATGAAAGGAGCTATGACAAGTTCAATGAAAACGCAGACAGGATTTTCCGCGTGCAGGATGAAGAGTATCAGAACGGGCGCCTGGTGGTTCCCTGCGCAGCCGCCATGCCTGGCGTGGCACCCGCCATGTTACGTGAGTTTCCGGAAGTCGAGAAAGCCGGCCGCTTAAGGAAGGTCGAATTTTTATTGGGGAATGATGCCCGTAATATCCGGTTTAAAGAACCAACTGTTTATTATGCCGATGAATCCATGCTCGATATTTTGCATATTCCATTCGTGGACGGCGATTCAAAGAATGCCTTATCCCGTCCGGGAAAAGTTATTATTTCTGAAAATGAGGCACGGAAATATTTCGGAACTGAAAATCCCTTGGGTAAAACACTTACCGTGCATTCTTATGGGAATATTCGTCCGCTGGAAGTGACCGGCGTCTTTAAAGACTATCCATCTAATTCACACCTGAAATTATCTGTGCTTGTCTCTTACCCGACATACAGCCAGGTGATTGGGAGTTACGGAAACCCGAATGATGTGCTGCAAACGAGTTTTGGCTGGACGGATTTCTATACATATATCCTTCTGCGAAAGGGAGCTGACGCGAAGAGACTGGAAGCTAAACTGCCGGACTTCATCGACAGGCACTATAACAATTTACCGGAAAACAAAAATGAGGGTGACCGTTTCAGTTTAAGCCTGATGCCTTTGAAAAATATTCATCTCTATTCGCATTACACAGAAGAAGCGGAAGCTACCGGTGACGGACAGTCGGTCATGTTTTTATTCCTGATTGCCTTTTTTATTATTTGCATTGCGTGGATAAATTATATTAACCTGGCTACAGCGCGCTCCCTGGAACGCGCCAGGGAAGTGGGTGTACGAAAAGTACTGGGTGCATTGAGGGGAGAACTGATCGGACAATTTATGCTGGAAAGTCTGGTGCTGAATCTGGTGGCTTTGGTTTTGGCTCTTGTGATTACTTTATCCATCAATCCTTTGTTTGCAAATCTCAGCGGCCGCTCCTTACCATCTATTTTAAATATTCCCGCAGAATACAAAAAGTATTTTTTAGGATTGCTGGTGGCAGGAACTTTTCTTTCGGGTATCTATCCGGCGCTGGTTCTTTCGCGTTACCAGCCAGTGGCTGTGCTGAAAGGTATTTTCAAAAATGCTGCCGGAGGACAATGGCTGCGTAAAGGACTGATCGTAGGACAATTTGCAGCTTCTATCATTCTGATTGCAGGGACGATGATCGTATACCGTCAGATGCATTATATGCGAAATCAGGATCTGGGTGCGAACATCAATGAGACACTGGTGATCAAGGGCGCATTCGGAGGACTGAGCTGATTCTGCATATCACGATGTGTACAGTGCATTTAAAGATGAAATAATGAAACTGCCCGGGGTAAAAAGCATCACTTCTTCTTCAGCAGTGATGGGTGAGGAAATTCTATGGTCCACAAACTGGAACAAGGTTCGTGGCGGAAGCAAACAGACCGTCAATTTATTTCACCTGGGGGTGGATGAAGACTTTATCGGAAACTACGGATTGAAAATGATTGCAGGCCGTCCTTTCTCACATGCTTTCAAAGAGAATCAAAGAAAAATAATACTGAATGAATCGGCGGTGCATGCGCTGGGTTATTCATCACCCAGGGCAGCCATCGGAGAATTGATATCCGGCGGTCAGAATGATATGGATTCCATGGAAGTAACCGGAGTGATTTCTGATTATCATAATGAGGGCCTTCAAAAATCCATTCAGCCCCTGGTGCATTTTCCCCAACCGACGCACGAGGGAGAATTATTCTGTTAAAATAGAGGGTCAACAAGTTGCATCCACGGTTAATTCCATCAAAAAAGTCTGGGGGCGCCATTTCACGACAGATCCTTTTGATTATTTTTTCCTGGATGAATTCTTCAACCGCCAGTATGACGAAAACCGTCGCTTCGGAACGGTGTTTGGTCTTTTTGCAATACTCGCCATCACGATTGCCTGTTTCGGATTACTTGGATTATCGGCTTATAATGTTTTGGAAAGAACCAAGGAAATTGGAGTACGAAAAGTATTGGGCGCTTCCGTCAACAACCTGGTGATTGGTTTGTCGAAAGATTTCCTGATACTGGTTGCCATCGCTTTTGTAATCGCCATTCCCATCACAGCTATTGCGATGAATAGCTGGCTGCAGGGGTTCGCCTACCGGACGGGTTTACCCTGGTGGATATTTGCTGCGGCCGGTTTACTTTCTATCGTGATTGCTTTATTAACTGTGGGTTTTCAGGCATTGAAGGCAGCGCTTGCGAATCCGATAAAAAGTTTACGTTCTGAATAACGTTCACCCTGAGTTGCTATTTGTTAAATCCTATTCTTTCCCTTGCATTCCATTTTTTCTGGGCAGCATTTTTATCTACCAGGTTTTCTATGGCATCGTAAATTTCATTCAATTGACTCTCATGAACTCCAAGCACATCTTTAATTTCCTTTAACTGTGTTCTTAGATCCATTTCCTGAAGAGATAACTTTCTGGCCGCAACAGAAGCTCTCATGATTGCGATATTCATTTGAATGGCCTTTTCTGAATTCAATACCCCACTAAGCATTGCAATTCCCTGCTAGTAAAGGCATAAATAATTAAAAAATGTATTCCTCCCTGCTTTCTAAGGTCACAATTTGTGACCTTAGAATAAATTGATTAGATGCGATCAACAATTTGTGACGTGCATTGTTCCATTCGAGTAGCATAAGTCGAAACATAAAATCTTCAGGAAATCGCTTTATATTCCGCTTAACCGCCTGATTTAGAACTTTGGTAGCTACTTCATAGAGTTCTGCAATATCAAAATCCAGCATGATCCTTTCGCCCCTTAATTCGAAAATCCTATTTTGAATACTTCTGATTATTTCCATATGAATGATTCCACATTAATCTAAATATAAATCATCATTATAATTGTTTTTAAAGTCGTTTCACCCTTTCTGTAGAGTTTTTAAACATATTTGAATTAAAGTGAAAAGGGTGTTTTCACCTATGTTGTTTTGAAAACGCTTGTTTAACTTAGAACGCTTTTAAGATGTGCAAAACTCCTTTAGGGTTATTTCAAAAATTGGAACTATGAAGAAAAAAATCGTTATTACAACCAAAAAGCAATACCATGATATCATGGCAGCCATCTATGAGCTGATGAATAAAGGAGAAACTAATTTGACTAAATCAGAACTCGAAAGAGTGCGCCAGATGGCTGAAGCTGCTGAATTGTTTGAAGATGAAACTTTGGATCGAAACAATGAAAACCGATGAGCAAGCCACGGCTTGGCAGTATACATTACTTAACTGGCTTGAAAACCGTTGTTAAATTTCCTCTGGGTGTTATGAGCTCTAAATCAAGTAGAAGTTTCTTAGCAGCCCTCTTAGACTTCGTGACTTCCGCATGTTGGCGTTTGAGTCCCTTTTGCATATTTTGAAGTTCCTTGCTGTTCATAAAGCAAAGTTATAATAAGATGATGATTGGCGAAACGGTGCATTCACCAGGATAAATACAAAAAAACACATATCTGTTCGCACGAATTATTTCGATATAAATACTATTTAATGGTTATTCGCCCTTCAATCCATAATCTCTAATTTGAAATGGCTCTTTGTTAATTCCAAGTTTGCAATTTGAAAACTTTAATTTATCTTTACAAGTGTGAATATTATTGCAAGGGGGACAATACTGAGTTATATCAAACAATATCCTGTAGCGAAAACTGCACTTTTGACCTGGTATTCCGAGTTCTCTAAGCAAGTATTCAAAAATTTTAATGAATTGAAGGGGGTATATGGAAATGCGAGTCTCGTCGGGAATGAGCGGGTGATTTTTAATATTAAGGGGAATGATTATCGACTTATCGTTTCAATTAATTTTCGAAAAGCAGCAGCTTACATAATATGGTTTGGACCTCATAAGGCATATGATAAAATTGATTCATCATCTGTAAAGTTTAAAATGAAATAATATGCGATGGAATGTAATAAAAACGAAGGCTCAATATAAAAAGGCTCTTGCCCGCACCATAGAAATATTTCACACTGGGCCTGGCTCAAAAGAAGAAAATGAGTTGGATTTACTACTGGTCCTGATTAAGGATTATGAGGACAAGCATATCATTTTACCTGACCTGGATCCAATAGATGTGATTAAGCTTAAAATGGAAGAACGGGGATTAAAAGCTAAGGACATAGAACCTTTAATCGGTACAAAGGGACATGTATCTTCAATTCTTTCCGGACGTAGAGAACTCACATTGAAAATGGCTCAGAAACTAAAAGATTTCTTTCAGTTACCCGCAGAAATATTTATGAAACGCAGTGCCTGATTAAATATACTGGACGAATCCGTTCCACATAATTCTCCATTAATTCGATTATTTCTACAGTATTATCGAGGTTAAGCGCCCATAATAATTAATTTCGATCATTTCTAAGATCACAATTGATGATCTTAGAAATGACTTGAATAAAGCTATTACACATAAACAAACTTCTCAACATGCAACACTGATTCCCCGTCAAACCTGTATGCTGCGAGATGGCCCTTTTTGGCGACGCTATAATCCAGGCAACAGATATTGTTTCTGTAGAGCATGGGATTGCCCCTGAGCCAATAATGACCAAAGAACACGGGGATATTGCCTGGTTTATAATAGTCGGTATTTTTTAACAGGGATAAATCAATGGGTGTCTCTTCAAGGTCAATCATTGGCTCGATACTTATTTTGTTGTAATTTGAATTGGTTGGATCCTCCCACCATTTTATCCTCATCTCCTTTCTTTTCGTTCCGTCCTTGTCGGTAAAATAATGGCCCTTTGGCAACCGGATTTCCTTTCCCTTTAATATCGTTTCAATCGCATGATAAAAATCAGAGCCTTTGATGGAGGATTGTTCGATCAGTTCATCCGTAAGCTTGGATTGAAATAAATGATGCCGGAGGAAACTGATGCTTGAATTGTCCCAGGCAGCATGAACAGCACGGAAAGAACTGGTTTCATAAAACAGGGGCAGCGTTTTGAACCAGTCAAGATAATCTTCGTATTCGTCCTGATTGTTCTGGAATTGCTTTAGCGTTTCGTAATGCTGAATAACATTGGCTATGGAATGTTTTCTTAAATGTCCACCCGTCTTGTTTTTTGCATGAAAGCAGAGCGCATTGTATTCATGATTACCGAGCAAGGCCACGGCGTTATCACTCTCGACCATCGCTCTTACAATAGCCAGCGTTTTTCTGATCTTCGGACCCCGGTCTATATAGTCTCCTACGAACAACACTTTCCTGTCAGGATGCACATAATTCTTTCCCTCATTTTCATATCCGAGCTTGTCCAGTAACTTTTCCAGCTTATCAGCATGGCCGTGAACATCTCCTATGAAATCAAACATATTCTTATTTTAATTTTCAACGTTTTAGAATGACGTGCATAATATTATTTCATCAGGACGGCTCCTGCTATTTTCTCCGTGAAGGTAACTTACACTTATGCTGATTGATGTAAATCATATTTTACATTCGAAATAGGATGTTCCAACAAATTGTTGTTTCTTGAATGATATTAAAAATTAACCTAACAATTTGTCCGGAATCCTGGCTTTATGAAAACTAATAATAGATGAATATAAGAATCGGAACAAGCCGGCAAATCATTTTTGCATTTTTTATCTTTTTGACGCTGACTATCATTTCCTGCAGTAAAAATGAGAATAGTCCGGATACCCTGCACTATTCATTGGACGGGGGACCGGTAAGGACACTGCTACAAAGAGCCGTGGGTGAGGAGGCCCTTGGCCCTTATTGTGATCTTATAGTTGGCAGGATGGGACATTATATGTTTGGTCAAACCGCTGATCTGGTAATTTCTGTAGATTCTGATTGTAATTTGACGAGTGGCCCCTTGCCATATACCACGTCAAAATTTACTGTCGCTATTGATGACAATAACGACAAAATGATGTCTCCTCAAATTACCAGTTATGATTATCACTCAGGACTTTCAAATGATTCGTTAGCCCGGCTCGGTAGTATACAAATTTATCCATACGACAGCACCGTAAATCATTATGGCGGCAAACTCATTCTTGAATTGACTTATAGGAAAAACGGAAGAATTAAAGGAACCATCAAAGGAGATATTTGTTCCGAAGATGAGCACGATTTAGTTCCCAGAAAACTCGACTGCGATTTTGATATCGTAATTCCTTTTCATTAATCAGCACCAGCTGCCCATCATACGAGACTTTCGCCTTTTTGTCTATCCGGTTACGCAGCGTCTTTATCTGTTGATGAATTATTTTAGGAGATCCGTGGTGGAGAATTTCCGTGGAATAAAGTAGCCGTTAATCGATTTTCTTAACTTTTTTCTCGCTCTTCAAT
>CAVSRV010000008.1:0-267209 GCA_963730425.1 uncultured Bacteroidota bacterium
TACATCTAAATAGTGCATTTGAATGCAAACGGCTAAAGTGTAATCTGCTTTATTTCGGAATCTAGTATGAATCTTTGAGAATTTGTAAAATCCTTCTGGTAATGGCTTCCACGTTTGCAGCATCTCCTTTGTTGGTAAGCATGATAATGCTATTGTGATTCTCCATATCCCTGTAGATGGCTGTTCTGTAACCATTCAACCCGCCGCTGTGATGAACAATCTTATTGTTCGCATTTCTGACTATAAACCATCCAAAACCATAATCCGAAAGGCTTCCGTTATTTAATTTTGCCCCGTGAAATGCCTCAGCCAGCGTTGAACTGTCGACCAGTTTATTTTGATAAAGTGACTGATCCCAGAGAAACAAATCATGCGTTGTAGAATATATCCCCCCGTCGCCCGCCGTTAAGATTTCATAATCGTCCAGATCCCCATTTTTATTGAACCCGGCAGCCCTGTTTCTGATTACAGGTTTGGAACTGTCATAGACGAGAGTGTTTTTCATTCCCAAAGGGTCGAAAATAAATTCCTTCATAAAAACATTAAATGGCTTCCCGCTGACTTTTTCCACAATCATCGCCAGCATTACATATCCGCTGTTGCTATATGAAAATCTATCGCCAGGATAAAAATTAAGTTTCTTTTGCGCGATCAGCGCATGCAGCACATCCTCATTGTTTAAACCGGGCCTGTAGAATTTATCCATGCCAAAATAATCAGGCAGTCCGGAAGTATGCGTTAGTAAATGCCTTATCGTTATTTTATTTGCATAAGCGGGAAATTCCGGAAAGAATTTGGTCAATGTATCATGATAAGACAATTTATTTTGTTCTTTCAGCATCATAATGGCCATGGCTGTAAATTGCTTCGAGACCGAAGCAAGGTAAAAAGCAGATGAATCAGTCAGTGGTTCTCTGGAAACAAGATTGGCAAAACCCAAAGCCGAATCATAAATAATATTTCCATTTTCAGCCACTAAAATGGTTCCGTTAAAATCCCCTTTCCTGTATAATTCAGTCATTAATTCGCCAATTCTTTCACCGTTATTTTTAATATGACATGCGCCGAGGGAGAACAATATCAAAAGGAACAAGGAGATATGTTTCATGCTGGATAATTTTGCAATAATTCTATTCGAAAATAATGATATTATTCACCGGAGGCATCAAACAAAATATAGATAATGTATTTTTGGAATGTTCTTTGACTTCAACTTCAAATTTTAAAACTATGAGTAATAATACAGCAACACACAAGACCGGCACACGGGAAGAATGGCTGGCTGCCCGCCTCGAACTTCTCAAAGCAGAGAAGGAGCTAACGCGTCGCAGCGATGCTAGTTGCACTGCAACGACAGCAACTGCCCTGGGTCCGCATCGACAAGGCGTACCGGTTTGAGACGGATGAAGGGGTCGCTTCGCTGGCGGATCTGTTTAAGGGGCGCTCGCAACTTCTCGTATATCATTTCATGTTCGGCGAAAAATATAAAGCTGGTTGCCCCAACTGTTCGTCGATCGCAGACGGGTTCAATGGTAATGCCGTCCACCTGGAGAATCACGATGTCTCGTTCTATGCGATATCGCGCGGCCCGCTGGAAAAATTACAGGCATACAAGCGGAGGCTGGGATGGACTTTCCCCTGGGCTTCATCGCTCGGTGGTGATTTTAACTCCGACCTTAATGTTTCGTTTAGCGAGGAACAGCAGCGGGACGGGGGCATCGAGTACAACTACCGGCGGGAACCTGCGTGGAATGTACAGGGCATCGGTGACTCAATGACAAAGCATGGTGAAGATCCGGTTTCGCAAATTGCTGCCACAACCGGGACCGACGTAGCAACTTTCACGCGGGAGAGACCGGGTATGAGCGCGTTTGCCATGGAAAACGGTGTTGTCTTCCACACTTATTCCGCTTTTGCGCGCGGACTGGATGCACTTTGGAGTGTTTACCAATGGCTGGACCGGGCACCACTGGGGCGAAATGAGATTTCCGGCACCTGGTTTCGCCGTAACGACGAATATAAAAAGGGTTGATGCGAATCGGCCGAATTTCTTTGGTGTATCGGCGCTGGTTTTTGCAGCCAGCACCGCAGCCACGATTAGTTTGGAGCAGATCCATGTCGACCATGGAAGGCATGCTGATGCCAGGCGGCTGGTCAATGTCAATGACTTGGATGCCCGGAAGCGATTGGTCTGCTTCGGCATTTTCATTTCTTGGAATGTGGGTCGTGATGATGATTGCGATGATGATGCCGTCTCTTGTTCCAATGCTGGTGCGGTACCGGAAGGCCATCGGAGAAAAATTCGCAAGGGCCCGTGGGTTGGCTCTCATTATTAGCCGGGTACAGGTTACTTCTTTATATGGACAGTTTTCGGAATAGCCGTTTTTCCTCTGGGTGTCGCATTGGCAAAGCAGAGATGCAACAACCGGAGTTATCACGCGCGGTTCCTGTCGCCATAGGTGTGGTCGTTCTTATCGCCGGTCTGCTCCAGTTCTCCGGGTGGAAGTCGAAACAACTGGACTGCTGTCGGCAGGCTGGTTGCAGCATGAAAATGCCGGCAACCGCTGGTGGGGCCTGGCAACTGGGGTTGCGTTTCGGCCTTCACTGCATCCAATGTTGTTTCGGGTTAATAATGATTCTCCTGGTAATCGGAGTCATGGATCTGCGCATGATGGTCGTCGTGGCCATTGCCATCACAGCCGAACGTCTGGCACCGGTCGGGATGCGGGTTTCCCAAACCATCGGTACTCTTGCTATAGCAGCAGGGTTGTTTCTCATTGCCCGGGCATTATTTTGAGTATGACAACGATCAGATATGCCTATCATGAATGGTCCGGAATCTTCAGTTATTTCTTCAGATTTATAATTTCAGTCTTCATGCCTGAATTAAGTATACAGCATTTTTGTGTCAGGAAATAATATCTATGCAGCCGGAGCAGACAATGGAAAGGCCGTGTATTGGGAAAACGGAAATCGGGTAGCCTTGCCTGATAGTACACAGGCCAGCTGGGCCTCAGCCATTTTTGTCCAGTGAAGCACCGGCGCTTAAGTATTCCATCCGCTGTGTTCGGATACGCGTTACCGTTAGTAACTCACTGCACTTCGATCGGCGCAATCCACCTGAATGAACCCCATTCAAGTACAAGTGTGCCGTGCCGACTATCGACGGGTATGATAGATATAGTGAATTCTTCCACCGCTGGAGTGGCAATCTCGCTGTTGATCCTTACTTTACCCATGTTAAGTGAACCATTGTACTCTGTACCCCACTGTCCGGTCTGCCTGTTCACAATCAGATCAACTCCATTTGCATGCGGCGCGGTAAATAGCGTGTATGATCCTGCCGGGACCTGCATCCCCGCAAGTTTTATCGGAGCTGACGTCGTAAACTGAGTAGCCGCATTTGCGCCTGTTCTCCATACATAGTCGTAAGGTATCACATCACCCAGCAGTGTTCGTCCGCGTAACAGCGGTCTGCCATAGTCAACGGTGAAGACCGAATTACCAATTTGTGCCCGGGTCGTGTCCCGAACGCTTAACGATTTTACCTGACCACCTTGTTTCTCCTTAGCCTCAAAACGGTCGGCGATGTCTTTTATCTCCGGTGGTGTGGCAAGTCGTTTTACCTGCACATCGTATGTAGTCCGGGCACCTGAATAACTGAGCATGTTACCCGCAGAGTCCATCATAGCCTCGCCCGTTCCGGAAAGCCAGTCGTGTGTGATCTCCATCTTGCCGCTGTCAAGCGGGTTTACGGTGGCGTGGCCCAAAGGAAACCGGTCGAATTCCCGGTCAATATAAAACTGCCGCATCTGAACAGGACTGCCAGCCGCGGACTTTGATGCCGCCGCATGCTTCAGGGCCGCGGCAAAGTAAAGTTCATAGAGACTATACATTTGCGGTACATGGGCTACTACAATGCTGCCACCTGTTGGAAAATCACGATTCACCGTGCCGGTGCTGTCTGTTTTAGAGAGGTGCACTTTATTATCTGCGACATCGGCAACTACTTTTCGATCTCGCTGAGCTGATGGTTCACCTGGCGTGTGAATGTTCATTACAAGATGTCGTATGCTGCCGTCGTCGTTAAGATCGACCACAGTGTGTCGTATCTCCACACCCGGGAAGCGATCAACTTCATCGCTTATTAACCTATTGCCCTGACGGCTTACACTTTCTATTGAAATCGTATCGCGCCCAAGCGTTGTAAGAAATCCGTATCGTTCTACCTTTGCATTACAGGACAGTAAGGAAACTGCTGCGACAAGGAAAAAGCAAATCCCGGCAGGCTTAACTGCGTAAAAGCTTTGTGACTGACTGTTCGCTTTATTCATAGATATGGTTATTCCTCGTTAATCTACTGAATTACTTCCTATTATTGCTGAACAAATTGAACTGCTACAGCAAAGTTTATTTGAATGGTTTATTGAAAGGCCGGAAGGTGGCAACAATA
The DNA here is from genome assembly GCA_963730425.1 of uncultured Bacteroidota bacterium. Classification (GTDB taxonomy): domain Bacteria; phylum Bacteroidota; class Bacteroidia; order Chitinophagales; family Chitinophagaceae; genus Puia. The sequence continues at coordinate 4,454 of CAVSRV010000008.1, forward strand.
ATCACCGTGCTATCCATGAATTGTTCTTTGTCAAGATGCACGTTCTCTTGAGTCATGGGAATAAAACCTGAAAAGCAATTTAGATTGCACGACCAGTTGATCTTCTTTTCGAAGTTTTCCACGCCGGAGGTGTGGCCTTTAGTAGCTTTTTCTTCGATACTAAATATTGTTTTTGAGACACTCTTTATTTTGGTGGCGAAATTATGGTACACAATGATACGGTATGATACCTAATGATACGTAATGATACTGTATGATACCGTAAAAAAATTATGAGTAAATTCAGTATCCGGAAATTATTTTAATAAGCACTTTTAAGGGACGGAGGTTTAAAAGGCATTTTAGTATTAAAAATTTATCCCATGTTGAAAATAATTTATGCAGTTCTGTTATTACCTGGGTTTATATTGTTCAGCCCTACTGCCTTGTCTCAAACTATGAACAAAGATTCAATACTTTTTTACACCCAGCAATTGGTTAACGGCATTGCGGTAGGTGATACGACCGCCTGGAATTTGTATTTAGATGACAGTTGTCTGATAACAGGCGAAAATGGCTCAGTAAAGACAAAGCAGGAATTTATAAAGGGAATTGGTGTGCCGCCTTCTTATTATAAAGTATCTGAAACAATAGCAAACCCCATCTTTAAATTTCATACTAACGTAATCGTGTTTTGTTATACTGCCGATCTGCTGTTGGAAACTTTTGGACAGAAGCGTTTAACAGAGATCTGCCAAACGGATACATGGATAAAAAAGAATAATCATTGGCGATTAATAAGCTCTGCGGCCCTGGATAAACCTGATTACCCGGAAGCTCAAAAAGTCTTTGCACCAATTATAAATGAGATTACAGGAATATATCAACTTAATGAAACATTAGGATATCGTGTTTTTCAGGATAGCGCAAAGCTTTATATACAGCGGTTTGGTGGTAAAAAGAATGAACTTATTTGTGAAAGTGACTACGTTTTTTATCTTGTTGGAAATCCGCTATTGCGATATGTTTTTGTTCATGATGACCAAAACAAAATTGTGCAACTTAAAGTGCGCCGGGCAGGAGAAGGTTTTATTTTCAATAAAATTCACTAGATGAAAACAAGTAAACCAATTTATTATCAGTAGTAACGAATATATGATCCTCTTCGAAGTGGAAGCTAACAGATATTAAATGAATTTGTTAAGACTTAATCTGATAATCATGATTAATTTTAATTCGCCACTCTAAATTGTCAACACCAAATATTATAAATAATGAATAAGGTTGAGGAACTCATTTTTGACGTTTCAATTGCACGTAAAAAGTATATTGATCAAATAGAACACTTTACACAGGAGCGGGCCCAATGGAAACCTACTTCCGAAGTTTGGAATATGGTTGAGATTACTGAGCATCTTTTTTGGGCTGAGCAGGGTGGTATCCTTGGTATGTGGAAAAGTATTATCGCAATAAGGGAAGGTAAAATGGAGCGGAAATACGAATCAATTCATCGGGATATGCCGATCGAACAAATCATCAAGCTTACTTGGCAACCCAAAGAAAAAGTACCAGCCGTCGCAGCACCCCGGTTAGGTGGTCCATTATATTTTTGGTGCGCTTCATTGAATAGTCTGCAGGGGGTACTCGAAACTTTTGGCCGTTATTTAAAAAAAGATGAGTTGCGGTTACAGGCACACTCTCATCCTATTTCAGGACCTATGGATTTTCAGCAACGTTTCGAGTTTTTGAGCTTTCATATAAACCGCCATCTGGCGCAGGTTTTCGAGCTCATTAATGAAATGAATAGATAGCTTTATTATCGAAAGTCTTTAATGGTTTTAGTATTCAATCCTGTTATTGGAACAACCATGTGAAAAGATTTTGAGTAAAAGGTTGTGGGATGGATTCTAAGCCATTTATATCGCCCAGGAAAAATATCCTGCATTTGGGGTAGGTGTAGAGTATGCCCATGGCCGGTGGTGCCAGAATATCACCTTCGTCATATATCCCGTCGCTATTCCTGTCAAGATAATAATCAGAATCAAAAGATCCAAGGATCATCATATTGGGATTATTTGATGCATTCGTCACAACAGAACCAGCTATATACGGGAAAGCAGTAACTCCATTAGTGATATCATTTGGCGTGAATCTTGTTACCCTGCCAGTAATCGCGCCTTCGAATTTTACTCCAATATGTTCTGCCAGACTATCATCGTCAGGATAATTGACAAAGTCCTCGAGCAATAAAAGCGATCCCTTGCGGTTTAAAAAATTGTCATAAGCCAGGATTTCATCTCCTGAATAAACACCGAATCCCCCCGCCCTGATTATTTTATTATAATTTCTTAGCAGCGTATCTGTAATGGTTGTACCCCGCGGAAGTTCATCTACCAAATAACCCAGGCTGACAAGGTAATCAGCCAGCGCTTTCCCCTGATGATCTTCTTCTGAAGAAAAAACGGAGCCAGAACTTTGGGGAAACCACCATACGCCTCCATCTCTTGACGCATCTACAAGAATTTTATTAGGGTTTATGGAAATAGAATCTTCCGTGCTGACGGATAAACTCTCAGTTGTTTTTTTACACCCCGATAATGCATAACCGAGTATTGTCATTACCATGAAAATGGATCTGAAATGCACACTGATTATTTTAATAGTTAATTACTGAAGTGTGTCAATGTCCGGGTTATTACAATTTAATAAAAAAAAACAACCTGACGAAATGAGAATGAGCGTCGACGGGGGTAGCTGGGTTTAATTCCTCTCAAACAAACCAGACACCTGCCTACAGGCGGGGAGGGATGATCCCGCCTGCGGCGGGAACAGATGACCGGTAGCCTTTTTGAAGTTTATCCCGCCAGATTCGCATACATTTAATATCAATATTATTTTTATATGAGAACATTTATTACAGTGCTCTGCAGCCTTTGCGTGCCGATAATGAATGTCTACTGCCAACAGGTGGAACAGACTGCTACGGATAAAAAAGCCCCGGAGCTGTTCAATATAGATTCTTCCATAAGACCTGGAGATAATTTTTACCTCTATGTAAATAACAATTGGATAAGTAAGGCGGTTATTCCGCCTTCCGAGGGCGGAGTCGGCGTACTGGGCGATTTATATAATTCTACGCAGGATAATTTGCATTCACTACTGGACAGTCTTTCCGGAACAAATCAGGTTAAAGGAACCATAGAGCAGAAAGTTGGCGACCTCTATGCCTCAGGGATGGACACTGTAACCATTGAAAAGCGCGGTTACGAGCCCTTAAAACCCTACCTGGAAAAAATTGCAGCTATCCAAAGTGTGCCTGATATTTTGAAATTTGCCAACATCCTGCAGAAAGAAAATCAAAGCATGGTCTATGTAATTCGTGTCGTGCCAGATGCGAAGAATAGTAAAATGAATATTCTCTCTCTTCGTCAGGGGGGCCTGGCATTACCCGACCGGGACTACTATTTCAAAAAAGACAGTTCGAGCGTGGCCATTCTGCAGGTCTACCACCGGTATATTACGACATTATTCATGCTTTGCGGTAATGATTCTGCGACCGCCGCAAATAAAACGGTAAGGGTGTTAAACCTTGAAAAACAATTGGCCGAAGCTCACATGACCCGTGTGCAGCTCCGGGATCCCCAGAGCACTTATCATAAAGTGTCGATGGCCGAACTTGATAAGCAAATGCCCGCACTCTCCTGGAAATCTACCCTTTCAGACATTGGAGTTCACACGGATTCCGTAAATCTCGAGCAACCCGCTTATTACATCCGACTGAACCAATTGCTCACCGAGGTTAGTTTGGACGATTGGAAGGCATACCTGGAATTTCATACTATTTGGTTATTCGTTCCTTACCTGAGCTCCTCATTTGTGAACGCGGATTTTAATCTTTATGATAGAACAATTTTTGGCCAGGAACAAATGAAACCCAGGTGGTTTAGGATGGTTTCCTTTGTTGACGATGACCTCGGTGACGGCCTTGGAGAAATATACGTGAATCGTTATTTCACCGCTGCATCAAAAGCCAGGATATCAGAACTGGTAAATAATTTACAAACCGCTTTTGAAATGCGCATCAACAAGCTGGACTGGATGAGCGATTCCACCAAAGCCAAAGCAAAGGACAAACTGCATACGCTTATTAAAAAGATCGGTTATCCCGACAAATGGAGGGATTACAGTACGGTGTCAATAGTTAAAAATAAATATTTTGAAAATTTCATTTCATGCCTGGAAAATGAATTTAGCAGGAAGCTGGTAAGAATCAACAAGCCAGTCGACAAGACGGAATGGTATATGACACCGCCGACAATAAGTGCCTACTACAATGCAAAGTATAATGAAATTGTTTTCCCTGCCGGCATTCTGCAACCGCCCTATTTCAATCCCGCTGCCGATGACGCTTTAAATTATGGTGCCATTGGCATCGTGATCGGTCATGAAATGACACATGGCTTTGACGACCAGGGCGCACAATATGACAAGGAAGGAAACCTGAAAAACTGGTGGAGTCACGATGACAATGTGAAATTCGTAAGCAAAACGAAATTGGTCGAAGCTCAATACGATCGCTTCGTAGTCATTGACACTATTCATGTGAATGGCGAGTTAACGCTCAGTGAGAACATCGCGGATCTCGGCGGACTCAACATAGCCTATGATGCATTTAAATTAACAAAACAGGGACAGGATACGATAAGAATCGACGGACTGACACCCGATGAAAGATTTTTCCTTTCTTATGCAACCGTCCGGAGGAGTAAATTAAAAGATGCTTTGTCGCGTGCGATGATTAATCTGGACACGCATTCCCCTGATGAGTTCCGAGTGATCGGGCCCCTGCAAAACTTCACGCCGTTTTATACCACGTTTAATATTCAGAAAGGTGATAAAATGTATAGGCCCGTGGCAGAGCGCATAAAAATATGGTGATCGAATACAATTAAAGCAGTGGCAAAAATCTTCATCTTCATTTAAATATATAATGCAATGATCAATAACGGACGAATTATTCATCAATCCGTAATTGCATTTTTATTACTCAATTTTTGTTCCTTATAACAAATGCACAAAACAAGGACAGCCTGTTCAATGCCCAAAGCAATTATTCAATCCGGATATCAGAATTACCTTATCAACACAACAGTTCCGCTGACTTCACCATGCAGAGCACTGTTTGTTTTTTGATATTTACAAAACCAGACGAAGACGCCAGTATCCTGCAATTGGCCATTTAATGTGCCGTCCCAACCTTTAGTATAGTCCTTTGTCTCAAATACTTTTTGACCCCACCTGTTAAAAACGGAAAGACTATAACTATTAAAATCAGGAGGATGCAAAATCTTAAATAAGTCGTTCTTTCCATCTTTATTGGGTGTAAATGCGGTAGGAAAGTAAATGCCACATTTATTTTCAAGTACGGAAATCTGTGCTAAGGCAGATCCGCAGAAGTTGGTAACATTCACTGAATAGTCACCTCCTTTATTAATTATATAATGACTTTGAGTCGAGCCATCCTGCCATATATAACTGTCGAAGTTTCCCGGAAAAAGACTCATGGTATCTCCAATACAAAGACTTTTACCGGTCCCTAAGTCCGGAGCAGGTGCATTCATAACCGTCAGTTGAACGGTTCTTATACTGTCGCAACCAATTGCAGATGCCAATGTATCCGTATAAGTGCCCGTTGCAGTATAACCCGCATAAGACTGACCGGAACAAATGGTTTGTTTTAGATTTGAAACAGCTGCGGGATTAATGGTCAGGTTCAAAGTTACAATGCTGTCACAGCCGGTGGACGCTGTCAGTGTATCCGTGTATGTGCCGGTTCCTGTATAGGAATTGCCATTCCAAAGATAACTGTTACAGGAATTCGCACTGACACTGGAGGCCGAGTTTGTGCTGATCGTGAGATTCAATGTCACCATGCTGTCGCAGCCGGTTTCATTTGGTATAACCTGTGTGTAAACTCCACTGGTAGTATAGGTTTGGCAGTAAAAATTATAAGGACCGCAGGATAATATGTTTAAGACTGATGAAGTGCTGGCAACACAGGGGATCATTTTTTGAACAAAAGCAGTATAGTTCCCCGAAGAAACCAGATTAAATACTCCGATCCCCGGATCAAAATCAACGGTTCCCGCAAAGAATCCCGTGGTACAGACACCACCAAAAACATCTATTGCGATGGATGAGCCGGCATTGTATCCTGCCCCTGCAAATTGTTTTATCCATAAAATCGTGCCATCAGATTTAATTTCAGAAACGAATATGTCGCCACTACCGGTAGATGTATACGTTCCCAAACAGGATCCCGGATCAAAGACTAACGTGCCTTTGAAAGTTCCCGTCATATAGACATTTCCTGCAGCATCCAATGCCAGGGAAAAGCCTGACGCTTCCCCGGTTCCTCCCAGGACCTGAGACCAGATGGGATTACCTGCCTGATCCAGTTTCTCGACAAAAGCCTCTACACCCCCATGTCCTGTTACATAAACATTTCCGGCATTGTCAACAGCAATTCCTTCAAGATTCCCGTCAGTGCCTTGGCTCCATAAAAAATTACCTGCGGGATCCAATTTAAAAATAGCCGTGTACCCGATAACATAAATATTCCCCGCATTGTCCAATGCTATGGAACTACCCTCCCCGGTGGCGTTAAAAGCACTGCCATTGAATTGTTTTACCCAGACAAATGCCCCGTTTGTGTTTAGTTTGAGAATAAACGCGTCACCCGCTCCGGAGGATATATTGAATATTCCCGGTCCGGGATCAAAATCAGAAGTGCCATTAAAATACCCAGTCATGAAAATATTTCCCGCGGCATCAACCGTCATTGAATGGTCACGCTCGTCCTGTGTTCCAGGATTGTACTCTTCTGCCCAGACATAGTTGCCTGCAGGATCTAATTTCGATATAAACGAACACTCAGGGCAGGTAAGTAAAGAAACTCCCGGCCCGGGGTCAAAATCAACAGTTCCAAGCAGACTTCCGAATGTATAGACATTCCCCGAAGGATCCAGTGCGATAGAAAGTCCGACACCTCCTCCATCTACAGCTTTCATTTGCTTTGCCCAGATAAAATTACCCGCAGCGTCCAGTTTGGATACGAAAATATCTCCAGGTGCAGTATTTGTGCTGGTTAGAAAATATGTACCGGGTCCCGGATCAAAATCGACGGTACCTGCAAAAAACCCCGTAGTATAAACATTTCCCGAAGCGTCTGTTGCTATCGAACTGCCGACGGATATCGATCCCGGGCCACCAAATTCGACTGCCCAGTCAAAATGAAAATTTTGTGCATTGATTGTACAGGCACCCGCCAGGAAAAATGATATGATGAATATCTTTTTCATCTACTGTTTAGAGAGGCTACTTAGGACGAACAAAACAATGAAATGCCCTTCCATGAGATACTGAAGCACAGTTTATTTCTACCTTAATGGACCCCTATAAATATAACTAATAAAATCCGACGTCAGTTGCGAGCCAGCAGGCGTTTCCACAATCCTTCGTTTATGTAACTAAACCAACCCATTCGCCTGCATGGACACATAGCAATCCTCAGTGATAATCATCAATTCTTATTTCACTTCTACACCATTTTTGAAAAATGAATCTTTGATCAGCTCACCTTGTTCATCATAAGCTTTCTGTTTGCCTTCTAATTTTCCGTTTACCATGTATGCGTCTATTTCAATTTGTCCATTTTCAAAATATGAAGTGAATTTTCCATTCCTTACTCCTTTAATAAGATTTTCGACGAAATGGATTTTTCCTGATTTATAATAGGAGATCGCTTTACCATCAGGCTTTCCATTTACGTAATAATAGGTCTGCTCAATTTGACCGTTTTCATAATAATTAGTTAGCGAGCCATCATAATTATCATTTTTTCTACCAACAGTCTGAGCAATTTGCCCTGATTCATACCACTGTCTTAAGCTTAGACTAGAGCCGTTAATATGAAAGGAACTATCCTTCGTATGACCATTTTGTTTGCAATGATATGATCGCTTCCAAAATCGAATGACAATTGCGGGCTTTCCACCAGTTCAGGGAAGTAGTTGGACAGGTCCTTCAGCTTCGCGGTAAAAGAAATATCGTAACACATGAAATATTATTTAAGATCAATAGGAAGTCTGTTTTCCGGGTTATATATTTAGCCCGGCGCCTCTGTATAAGATACTACATAAAAACCCTTAGTACTTCTTTGAACATGAATAATAAATTTATTCTTTCGCTTTTATTAATTGTAAGCGTTTATTCTTCTTATTGTCAGCAGGTAACCTATAAAGATTTGATTGGTTCTACTTATTCATTGAAAGATCCTTCAATGGAAAGTCACAGGGTACGCTATATCTTTAAGGACAGCCTTCATGTTGATTTATCCCTTGATGGAAAAGCAATGCCGCTTACCTATATGCTGGATTCCATAAACGGCGCTACGATAATTACGACTAATAGAGTAAATAATGTTTTACACGAGCAGCCGACCGTCTATATTATGGTAAAAAAGGCGGACGGGTCAAATCTGAAAATGCAGTACAGCAATCAAAAGCCCAGGCAGTGGAATTCCAATGAAACAGCTAACAACACGATTTTAATGATTCCTGTAGATTCCAGCACAATTTATTTTAAAGTATTTGGCTGGACGATACAATTACCATCCGGGTTTACTATTATGGACACGGCAAAAATAAACGCCGGGGAAGATGCCCGTAAAAAAATGATTGAACAATCTACCGGTCAACGGGTAAATACATCTGAAAGTAAAAGGCTTATTGCGGTAAAAAGGAATGAGACCAACACATTTGTTGTCAACTATACCACTTCTGCTAAAATAAATAAGGAAAACTGGGAAACCACGGACAGTGCTACCAAGGGCATTCTCATAGAAACATTGGAAAAGCAATTACACGTAAAGGGCACGAAGACAAATTCGATCGTCCTGCTGGATGGAATCAGGTTTAAGAAATCCGGGATCGATTATGATTTTAATTCCATGATTTATCATGTCTCTATGGTGACGACATTTTACAAGGGCCGTTACCTGATGATCGTATACACTTATTTGAATGAGGACCTTGCCATAGAAAATATGCTCAATACTTCAAAATTTGATAAATAGGAATCTCCCAACCAAATCTATATTATGCAAAGAATACTTGAACACTGGGACGACCTGTTATATAGAGTTCTTTATCCTGTTATGTTTGCAATTTTTTAGCAAAGGCCGTCTTCGGATAATATGAAACCCATGAAACTAAAATTATTGTTGCTTTCTGCAATCGTTTTGTCGTCAACGCGTTTATTTTCACAGTCGCAACTTGCCACGGATACTTCGGTAAAGGTATTGCCGCACTGGAAAAAAGGGGAAACGCATTCATTGGTAATCAAAAGCTCTACCGAAGAATTCGCAGATGGTAAGAGTAAAAAATCTGCAACCGGTTTTGAAGTGCGGTTCACCGTTTCCGAAAAGGACACCAGTGGGTATACCATCGAATGGGTATACACAAAAGCCACACTGCCTCCGGATGAAATGGGTATTGAAAATATCATTCTGGCAAATCTCCTGAATCAAAAGTTAATATTTAAAATTTCCCTGACAGGGCGTTTTAAAGAATTGATCAACTTTGATGAAGTTAAATCGGCTTTTGATCCGGTGATCGAAAGGTTAATTGCAGGGAGCGAAAAAGACCGGGTGAGGAATCTCGGTTTTAAAGCCGCCAGACAAATGCTGACCAACCAGGCGAATATTGAATTTGTTCTGCTCAAGCAGGCAAAGTTTTATAATAGTTCATTCGGTTTCAAATACAGGACCCATTTTGTTCAAACCAATAAACTGACTTTTCCGAATGCACTGGGTGGAGCTCCTTTCAGGGCAACCGAAAAAGTCCGGCTGACGAAACTGGATACTGCCAACGGGGTTTGTACCATAGAGAGGAACACCAATTTGGACGATCCGGCTGCATTTAAGAGTCAGGTTTTTTCTTACCTGCAAACACTGGATAAGCAGGACAGTTCAACTATCCGGAACCGATTCGGAGATTCAGTATTTGAACTTTCTGAAATTTCTGTTCAAAATATAAATTATTTGAAAGGAATTCCACTAACGGCTGATTTTACTACCGTTCTGAATTACGGTTTTGAGAACAGGACCAACAAACTGGGCATTGAAACGATCCAATAACACACCCCGTCAGCAACTGGATTCTTAATGATTTCTTAAAACATCAGATCCCTTATGGAATGCATTTGATTTTCCATCCCTGTAAAAAAAATCAACATGTACAAGATCCTTTTCACCGCATTGCCCGTCTTCCTTTTGCTTTCCTGCAATCAGTCTCAAAAAAATTCAGCTACCATTAAAGTGTCCGGAGAAGGTAAAATCCGGATTAAACCGGATTTGATTAATATGACGATCAGTATAGAATTTGTCCAACCCCGCATGGCCGACGCCGTTAGGTTATCGCAACAGACAGCAGACACTGTGGTTGCTATCCTCATGCGGTTTGCCGGGCAGAATGATATTAAAACGAGTAACATTTCGGCCAATAAAGAGTATAACTATAACCGTGGCCGGAATGTCTTTATGGGATATAAAGCGGAACAGAGTATTGATTTTGTTTTGAGGGATATCAGCCGGTTTACCGACCTGACGGCTAAGCTGTTGACGACTAAAATAAATGGCATCTCACGGGTGGAGTTTGGGCACTCCAAAGCGGATAGCCTGCTGCGGGAAGCCGACCTCCTGGCTTATGATGACGCTCAAAAATCCGCTCATAAATTATGCGAAAGGGCCAATGTAAAGCTTGGGAACCTGGTATACCTGACCAATACCGGCGAAGCAGAAACAGATGAATCCATGTATTCCAATATGGGCAATATTAACACATTTAACAAGGGCTATGGCGGCGCAGGATTTAAAGTCTCTCCCGAAGTACTTGTTTTTAGCCGGAAAGTAATTTCAGAATATAATATTTCGGATTAAACCGCATTATTCTGCCAGTATTCCTCGGTTCGGGTATCCATGAACGTTAGTTTGCAGTTTTCATTTTGAAATATTGAAATGGTCATAAAACGCTTTCTGACCTTTCGAAGTAATTACAATGATTCTCGAATGCCTGGTCCTTCTTATCCAGTCAAATAGCAGCATTTTGTCAAGGAACGCGGCAGCAAGCGAGCCTGCTATATGATGGCGCCTTTCACTCCAGTCCAGGCAGGGCCGCAAAAATGATCGTCTTTCCTGCTTTAGTTCATCGATATCAATGCCTAAACCAGAGAACCATTTTTTACCTTTGTTGCTGAGTTCCGGAACATCATTGTTGAATACAACAATTTTTTGCCTGATCAGACTGTCTGTAATGGCCACACCTGTTTTTCCGGCCAAATGATCATAGCAGGTTCTGCAACGCAAAACAGAAGGTTCATTCAGTTCAACAATACGCTCTTTGGCAATGGGTTGGGGAATAAGCACCGTCATGGCCTCGATCGCATAGGCAATCTCTTTTCTGGCGAATTTATAATACCTGTACCGCCCGAGGTTTTCCACAGAAAGCAAATTGGCTTTTAACAGCTTGGCCAGGCGCATGCTCAGATTTTGTTGGGTAGTGTCAGTACTAATGGCTAATTCTGTTGCGTTCATTGACCTTCCGTCCATTAATGCCCACATGATAGATGCTCTGACAGGTTCTCCAATCAGTGCTGCAATTTGTTTAAACTGGTTTTCCATCATTACATTCATATTTAAGTACAGAATGAAGTGTTTGTTAATAAAGCTACTTTATTTTGTAAAACAATTAAAACCTGAATAATCAAATATTCACAATGTCAAATACCTCCGCTTCTAACAGATCCTTTCTGATTCCGATTGCTATTGCAGGAATCATGGGCCAGTGCTTTTTTAGCATATACTTTTCTGGTATATTAGTACCAAAGGAACTTGCTGCATCACTTAATTCTGTGTCGGAGCTGAGTGGGCTTGTAACGAAACACCGGTCCGCAATTTTTCTGGACGCGTGGCTGATGGGGATCGGTTCTTTTCTGTCGGTTATCTTTTACATTGGTCTTGTTTATATATCCGGGGCCCCTATCCGGTTTTCAGGTTTGCTGACAATCATTGCATCGGCTGCTGTGCTGGGCGTGGCTCTTGTGGATATCACTTTCATGATAGCGGCTGCCAATGCCGCCATCCTTGGACATACTGATACGACGAAGATTGCATTTGATTTTGTTGCCGGCGGGGGAGAAGCATTCGACTATACATTTATTTTTGGTCCGGCGCCTGTGCTCATCACTTCGGTTGGATTTGTTTTGCTCAGATCTGATATCATTCCCCGTTTTTTTGGATATGCAGCGATTGTAATCGGGGTCATGTTTTTCATTGCCGGGTTATTAAGCATTTTCTATCTGCACGGAAGTGAAATAATAGCAGCTTTTCAAATAGTGCAGATGAGCCGGGGAATTTGGGTTTTGACTTTAGCTATTTATATTCTAATTTTTCGAAAAGGTGAAAAGAATTTACAGCATTGACTTTACCAGGGGGTTAGTCATGATCATTATGGCATTGGATCATGTACGTGATTTAATGCATATAGATTCGGTCACCCGGAGTCCGACGAACCTGGAAACGACTACTCCCTTTTTGTTTTTTACCAGGTGGATAACTTATTTGTGTGCTCCGATATTTGTTTACCTCGCGGGCAGTTCCGCCTATTTGTCATTTAATAATAAAAACGATATTTCTGAAAGCAGGAAATTTTTGCTTTCACGCGGTCTCTGGCTCGTAATAATGGAATTTACCATTGTCAACTTCGGTTTGTTTTTTGATCTGGGGTTTCATACCCTTATTTTCGAAGTGATCGCAACGATTGGTTTTGGATTTATCATCCTTTCTCTTATGCTTAAACTACCTTTTAAGATAATTGCGGCGATAGGACTTATGATCATATTTTGCCATGAACTGGCGGGAAAAACCATCTTATCGCCATTTTTCGTTGTAAGCCAATTCCGGCTATTTTCAAATCATAGCTTAACGATAGCATATCCACCGGTTCCCTGGCTTGGCATCATGCTGACAGGTTTTGCCTCCGGGAAATTATTTGAATTACCGGCCGTTAGCAGAAGAAAAATATTCCTGAAGATCGGAGCATCCGTCCTGCTGTTGTTTGTGATATTGCGTGCCATCAATATATATGGCGACCCTGTTTTATGGTCAGGTCAGAAAACCCCGGTATATACTTTTCTTTCATTTATGAATATCAGCAAGTACCCGCCATCACTCCTGTTTTGTCTGGTCACGCTGGGTATCATGTTTTTGATATTAAGTGCAGCCGAAGGGGTGAAAAACCGGATCACCGATATGTTCTGCATATATGGGAAGGTTCCCATGTTTTATTTTGTAGTACACTTTTATATCATCCATTTTTTATTATTGATTTTATTGTTATTGCAGGGCTTCCACTGGTCCGATATGAACTTTGCGTCCGGGAAATTCGGCAGGCCGGCAAATGCGCAAAGCGGTGTGCCGCTCTGGATTGTTTATCTGATTTGGATAGCTGTTGTGACGCTATTATATATGCCCTGTGCCTGGTATGGCAGATTTAAAGCAACCCATAAAAACTGGTGGCTTAGCTATGTTTGAGAAACAAGAAATCATAGTGGCATTTCGGTATTATCTGCTTATCATGCTTTGCAATTTTGCTTCGGCACAAATCGATGTCCGGGAAGAACCACATCATAAACTTTTGATGGAAAATGAATTTATACGGATCTATGACGGGCATATTCCTTTTGGTGATACAACGTTGATACATGGCCATTCTGCAAATTCGGTTGTGGTGTTTCTTTCCAGATCGACTTTTGGGATACAGAATGTGGGTGAAAAACCTTCCCGGACTGAAGTGAAACCCGGAGACATGATCTACCGCTCCTATGATCAGAATCCCGTCCGTCATATCGTGTGGAATAAAAGCAGCCCCATACTTCATTTCATGGTCATTGAAATGGTGAAACAACCTCCGGATGATGATGGCTGCCCTGTTATATCCAGGCCGGATATGAAGCTTGAAGTTTCGCAAAAAATGGTGAGGGCATATCATTTGGATATTGCGAAATCCGGTGAATACCTGCTTCCTAAATCAAACTGCGCATACCTTTTGATAAATATATCCGGAGGATTTACAGGTAAATTATGAAGGCAGTATTTGCAGATTACAACCGAACGATTTTGTTTTCTTTCCGCCGCAAAGAGAAATCAGGATAAAAGGCAGCAGCGATGAACATAGCCGGTCTGTTTTGCTTGAACTTAAATAAATAAAAAATGAGGCCGAAATCCAAAATAATTTTACTGGCGGGATTTGTTGCGGGCACATTGGATATTACCGGAGCAATACTTGTTTATTGTTATGTCATGAAAGCCTTATCGCCGCTGCGATTACTACGGGGTATCTCTGCAGGATTATTTGGTAACAGGGCTTTAAATAATGAAATTCCCATGGCGTTCATCGGACTGGGCATTCACTATGCGATAGCATTTTGTTTTACCATCGTATACTATTTCGCATTTTCATATATTCCTTTTCTCCGTAAACAAAGGATAATAAGCGGTTTCCTGTACGGGATATTTGTATGGTCCGTTATGAACCTGATTGTGCTCCCTTTGTCAAATGCACATCACTAATCCTTTCAATATCAAAAGCGCTTTAATAGCTGTTGTGAATATTGATTCTTTGCGTAGGATTGCCAATTTCAATGATAATAAGCCGGTATTGCGGTGCCGCAAACAGGAAAAAATCACCAATATGACCCAAATTTTGTTTCCTTCCTATTAGATACCAAAAGAATCTTCTGGCACAAGGTTAAAAATCATCCTTAGAATTATTTTAAAATAACCCGGTTCCATGTCCGGATTCCGGCAATCCCGTTGTCTTGGAATCATGAAACCAGGCTCGGGTTACCCCGGCAATTCAGGTAAAGTAAACAGCCATTAATCTATATGGACGTACAGGAACAAATCAAAAACTATATTATCAGCCAGCCTGAACCAAAACTCAGTGAGATGCAGGAGTTGCACAGGTTCGTACTTCAGGTGATACCGGGATGTAAACTATCGTTCCTGGATGGTAAAAACAGCGAAAATAAAACGGTTTCTAATCCTAATATAGGATATGGACTACAAACCATAAAATATGCTGATGGAACAACCAGAGAGTTTTATCAAATTGGTTTGAGTGCAAACAAAAAAGGATTCTCAGTCTATATCCTTGGTATAAAAGACAGGACATACTTAACCCGTAGGTATGGGGAAAAAATAGGCAAAGCGAGCCTGAGTGGGTATTGTATCAGGTTCAAAACGCTGAAAGATATAAATATTGACATACTCGAAGCGGCAATACGATATGGAGTTGAGCGGGGCAAACTTTCATAGCTGAGGACAGAGCCAACTTTGTTTTCAAAATCAAATCCCGACCGTAAAATGGCCAGATCCCACCATACGTTATCTCCGCACGGCCGATGGTTCATCGCCGGCTGCAGCCAAAGGGCTTACTTATATATTTAAGTCAAACTAATCCCACTCATGAAAAAATTGAGAACACTGATCGCTATGGCGATGGTCCTTACCGTTTCAGGCATTTTAACGCAGTGTAAAAAGAGCAATGACAACAAAACTTCCTGCCAGATTATAACGGCCACCCCTGTCCCCGGCACTCCGCTGCATCTGACCTATAACAGCGAGGGAAAACTAAGCCGGGTAGTTTCCGGAACTTCGGTTTTCACCTATGATTATTCGGCAGGCTCAACTATTATTTTAGAATCGGAGTCCGACACTTTTACTTCTAAAACCACCGCAACACTGAATAGTGACGGACTGGCCACCAATGTAAGAACTGAAAATGATACGACCGGCGCCATCTGGTCGAATACTTTTTATGAGTACAACGGACAGGAACTGACCAGGTCCACTTTTACTTCTTCCGCAGGAGGCAGGCCGATCATAAGCACTTTTACATGGGCGAATCAGAACCTGGCGACTTTAACTACGGATACCACCACGGAAATATTCGGATACTATACTGACAAGCCGGTGCAGACCGGTGATTATTTCCTGCTCGTGGATGATCTGCAGGGCTACACACTATACAGAAATAAAAATCTTTTGAAGTCCGTTGCCAGTTCTGTTCTCATCTATCAATTCGGTACGGACGGTAAGATCAATTCCTTTTCAGCAACAACGGGAACCAATGAAAGTTTTATATATTACGAATACCAGTGTGACTAATGGATTGGAATTTCCAATTACTCCACCACATCACTCTGCCAATAATGCTTTGTTCGTATATCCATGATCGTTAGTTTGCCGCCCTGCCTGGCACCCTTATGAATATTCAGCACATTCACGGCGCGCATCGGTTTATCCGTTTCCCAGTTTACAGTGGGAGTATGGCCAATATAAATTTCGTTAAAATCACAAAAGTTGATAAAAGGACCCAGGGCCGGATTTTGAAGCTTCATCTGATTGTGTCGGGTACAATCATCGAGGCTAAATACGACTAGAAAATGGATGCGCGGGGGGATGCCGCTTCGATCCCTGACGGATTAAGAATAAATGATTACTGAAAATCATCGTCGCATAAATTAATTATTTTTTAAGTATCGGCTGAAGAGAATACCCCGTATTAATCCATTTAGATGATTCACCGCCATCAGGTAATTTAAGATCTGCATAATTACATATGATAGCCACAACTTTATTGTTGTCATCAATGACCGGACCGCCTGTATAAACTGGTTTCCCTGCAACTACAAAATCAAGCATTTCAATGGATATACCATTGTTTTCATGTATTCCATAAATTGATTTTATATGAGATTCATTTACCCGCATGGCAGCTAAATTGGGTGAGCCCTTTACAACATCACAACCCAGATAAAAAATGTGTCTGTCCGTCCGCCTGTCCGAAAAATCAGGAAATTTTGTTGAACTATAAAGCGGCGTGGTACATAAATCCGAATCACTTGCAAGTATTTCCAGGTCATAATCAGACAAAACGCTGACGATTCTAAGTTTACGAAGTGAAATTTGGTGTGTTATTGAGTCACTATAAGCATAATATATCCCATTGTTGCTGCCAATATCATGTGCACAGGCAATTACCTGCCTTCTCGTATCCATTACAAAAGCATTTGCAACAAATATGGAGCTGTCTAACACAATGAATCCAACTGATTGACCATCAACTTTAAGTGTTGGTTGACTATTTACATTCAAGGCTACAAAAAGTAATAGTATAGAAAATATGATTTTCATTGCGACGGGTCTTGGCCTTTGATATATGCTTCCAGTATTTGTTAGATGCATTCGAGACTTCAATTCCATAAGTTGAATAAAGGAATTAAAATACGCGGCCTGCAAAAGGAGTGAACTCCTGACATTTTGGTGAATGAATATTGCCGTCTCCCCGCGAGACGCGGGACCGGGCTCTGCGCTGTATCTCCCGCTAACTGCGGGAGGATGCCGCTTCGATCCCTGACGGTTTAATACTAAAAGAAATTATTTTTCTTAACCTTATAGGTATAGTTGAAAGGAGGCTTTCAATCCAGTTGATTGGGCCTCGAATGCGTATCTTTTCCTTTTTCTTAACTTTAAATAGGCTGGTGGTTAGTAATTAAAAATTGGCCAATGCTCAAAAACTATTTCAAAACCGCCTGGAGAAATATCACAAAGCATAGAATATTTAGCCTGATAAATATTTTAGGACTCACGATAGGTATATCTGGTTTTCTGGTGATTTCCCTGATCGTTCATTATGATCTAAGCTTTGATAATTTTCACCCGGATAAAGAAAGGATTTATCGTATAGTGGGCGACCTGAAGACTGCATCCGGCGAAGATATTGATCTGAACAGGGCTCCTTACTCATTACAATTAACACTTCAGCGCGATGTTCCAGGCATAGAAAAAATCGCGGGCTTTTATCCCATTAACGCAAAAATAGCCGTACAAAATGCTCAGGGACAGATTCAGAAATTTTAATGGCGACCCTGGAGGATGGCAATTGGTGGACTTCTGTAATAGTAGCCAATCAAAATTATTTCACCATTTTTAAATATGACTGGCTTGCCGGTGATGAAAGAACTGCCCTGGATCAATCTTATACTGTAGTGATTTCTGCAAAGAAAGCCCGGCAGTATTTTGGCGATATTCCATATGATAAAATACTGGGAAAGGAAATTGTATATAATGACTCCGTAAGGGTGCGGATATCAGGGATTGTCAAAGACTGGAATGACAATACGGACTTGCCGTTTACGGATTTTATTTCATTTGACCACACTCTATAAGCGGGGAGATTTGAAAAACCCGTATCCATGGACTTTTGTTAAACTTTCAAAAGGGGTGGCATATTCTTTCATCAACACCAGAGCTCGAGCGATATACTAAAATGAATTTTAATAAGGATCCCTTACTTAAGAAAACCATGTACCTGCAGCCATTGGCGGACATGCATTTCAACTCCCATTTTTATGAAGATGGTTTCCGCAAAGCGCACCTGCCTACTATTTACGGTCTGATGGCGATTGCTTCTTTTATTCTCCTGATCGCGATCATAAATTTTATCAATTTATCTACCGCTCAATCTATTGGACGCGCAAAGGAAATGGGTGTGCGTAAGATTTTGGGAAGCAACAGGGCGAATTTAATTTTCCAGTTCTTAACAGAGACTTTTATACAGACATTTATTGCCACTCTGATAGCTGGACTTTCGGTGAAGCCTGTGATGACCATTTTTCAGGACTACATTCCGCCGGGACTAAGATTTAATCCTTTTTATCCTTCTGTATTCTTCTTTTTATTTTCATTAATTCTTGTTACCACATTACTAAGCGGCATTTATCCTGCCAAAGTTTTATCTTCTTATTCCCCGGTATTGAGCCTGAAAGAGCATCGGGTTGACAACGGCAAATGAAAGAACGAACTTCCGGAAGGGATTAATAGTTTTCCAGTTTACGTCTGTCTCTGATCTTTATTATAGCAGTGATTGTTATTAAAGAGTCAGCTTCAATTTATACGGAATAAGGATCTGGGTTATAGTACAGATGCAATCATGACTATTAAAACCCCGGGGCGTGACAGCCTGAGCAAAGTAAATGTTCTGGCAGAAAAAATAAAACGAATGCCTGCAGTTCAAAAACTCGCACTGGAAGCATTTCCGCCCATTGGTCCGGCCGGCAATCTGCTGGAAATCCAATACAAAGGCAAAAAAGAAATTTCGTTAATGGTCGGAATGGATGAGGGGAACGAGAATTTTATTCCATTATATCAAATGAAATTATTGGCAGGAAGGAATTTGTTACCCGGGGATAGTTTGACTGAATTGGTATTGAATGAATCATTATCTCAAAGGCTCGGTTTCACGAATCCTGGTGATGCGATCGGGCAATTTGTATATTCTGACAATAAATTGATCCCGATAGTTGGCGTGGTGGCTGACTATCATACTAAAACGCTGCATGAATTGATCACACCGGTTTGTATAGGCAACATAGCGGAAGATCAAAGGGAAATCGTACTTAAACTCTCAGCAAAGGGAAAGCAATTCAACCAATTAAAAGAAACACTGGCCAGTGTACAAACATCGTGGAATGAGGTTTACCCCGGAATTCCGTTTGAATATAGTTTTCTGGATGAATCCATTGCCAGCATGTATGCTAAAGAACAAAAGACTTCCACAATAATAAATATTGCCATGGCTGTGGCAGTTTTTATTTCCTGCATGGGACTATTCGGCCTGATCTTATTTAGCACACAAAGAAGAACAAGAGAAATAGGCATACGAAAAGTATTGGGAGCCAGTGTGCCGGGAATCGTTTTTCTTCTTTCAAAGGATTTTATGAAGCTGATATTTATAGCCATACTGATAGCTTCGCCGATCGTATATTATTTCATGCATTCATGGCTTCAGGATTATGCTTACAGAATTCAGATCACCTGGTGGATGTTTGCCATGGCCTGGTTTTCGGCTTTATTTATTGCCTTTCTTACAATCAGCATTCAGACGATCAAATCTGCAATGGCGAATCCGGTGAAGAGTCTAAGAACTGAATAGCTCTTGTTCAATTTTTTGTATTGAAAACGGACATTCCTTGTATTAATAACGGACCATTTATTCAGTTAATTTATTGCTTACAGTTGCGAATCAATTAGTTGCGTAACCGGCATCATTTTAAATATTATAAATTCTAAGGGTTGAAATCCTGGCCGAAATAAATAATATGCTTAAGAGTTATTTTAAAATGGCCATTCGGAGCCTGATGAAGAATAAAGTTTCTTCGATACTTAATATATCGGGACTCGCAATGGGGCTGGCGACGGGAATAATCATGCTGCAGGTGATAATAGATCAACTCAACTACGATCATTTTAATACACATCTCAGAGATATCCGTTTGGTGATGAATAACCAGAAATTAAATACTGCTATATATACAAGAAACGGAACACCTGGACCGCTGGCAGCGAGTTTGCGGAATGAAATTCCAGAGATTAAATTTGCCGCCCGGACTTACCTTGGCGGTCAGGCAATTTTTCGGAATAGTAATAAAGCCATCTATCTCGAATCGATTTATGCCGATCCGGATTTCTTCAATATCATGACTTTTCCGGTTTTGAAAGGCAATCCTATAACTGGATTGATAGAACCGGGATCGGTCGTACTAACGGAAAGCTCCGCCAGGAAACTGTTTGGTAAGGGCGACCCTTTAGGTAAGTCGATTGTTTATAATAATTTGCATAACCTGAAAGTGGCGGCAATAATTCGTGATCCCCCTCAAAACAGCAGCAACCAGTTTGACGCAGTACTTTCTTTTAGCTTGCTTAATACAGAAAGTGACTGGCTGAAGAAATGGGACGCCAGGGAAGTTGAAACCTGGGTTCAATTGAAACCAAATACAAGTGAAACATTATTAAATGACAAACTGAATAAACTATATCATCAAAAGCTTGACCAGAAGAATATAGAATTATTTGCTTATTCTTTTTCGAAATTGAACTTATATGATCGATTCAGCGATGGAAAACCCGTTGGTGGCTTTATTGATCTGATCCTGATACTTTCAAGTATTGCGTTATTGATATTATTAACCGCCTGTATCAATTTCATGAACCTTGCAACAGCGCGCAGCGAGTTCCGAGCTCGTGAGGTGGGTATACGCAAAGTGATGGGCGCATCAAGAAAGCTGATTATTATTCAATTTCTCTCAGAGTCATTGTTGATGTCGTTTATTGCACTGATAATAGGAATCATCCTTGCCAAAATTTTCATGCCGGGGATTATGCAAATTTCAGGTCATTATTTTACGCCGACGTTTTCTGATGTGAGATTGTGGCTTTTATTATTAGCCCTTGGCCTAATGACAGGAATTGTTGCCGGCAGCTATCCGGCTTTTTATCTCAGCCGATTTCAGCCAATACAGGTGCTGAGGAAAATAATGATTCTCGGTAAAGGGGGAGGCGTGCTGCGTAAGGTCTTAGTCACTTCTCAGTTTATCATCTCAATCTTCCTTATCATTGGTACTATCGTGATGTTTGAACAGGTTGAATATATACAAAAACGACCAATCGGTTTTAACGCTGATACGCTTGTTGATATATCAGTCAACAGTAATATGGGATACAGGACTGATCTTGTTAAAAATGAGTTGCTTAAGGTGCCTGGTGTAAAAAGTGTAACTGGAAGTTCTGACAATATGATTTTCTTCCAAAATAGCTTCAATGGCTTGGAATGGCCCGGTAAAAAACCTGACCAGGATTTTAGGATAATCTCCACCGGTGTCCAATATGACTGGGTAAAAACTATCGGATTACAACTGGCAGAAGGCCGCGATTTCAGTTCTCAATATGGTACTGATAGTTTATCATGTCTTATCAATGAAACAGCCGCCAAAAGAATGAATCTTGGAAAGCCGGTTGGTACAAAGCTGGGTAATAATATAGTAATCGGTGTCGTGAAAGATTTTGTTTACAATAATCCGTCAGCGACTATTAACCCTATGATCATCTACCTTGCTAATAGCGATATAAACCATTTATTCGTTCGTTTATCGAATGACAATAATTTGGGGCAATCCATCAATGAAATTGGTAAAACAGTTAAGCGTATAAACCCGAATTTCCCTTTTGAATATAAGATGACCGGGGAGATTTATCAGGAGAATATTGATGAAGCCCGTTTATACGTTACGATTGCAAAAATGTCGGGAGCCATGGCGATATTTATTTCCTGTCTTGGGCTATTTGGTTTATCTGCTTTTCTCGCTGAACGTCGCCAAAAAGAAATAGGCATACGAAAGGTACTTGGAGCAAGTGTTAGCAATCTCTGTTTTTTAATGTCACAGGATTTTTTAAAACCAGTCGTTATTGCTTTCATTTTATCAGCTCCCTTGGCAGGCTGGGTAATGCAGAAAGTGCTTGTTCAGATGGAGTATCATATAAAATTGTCACCCTGGATATTTGTCATATCCGGATCACTCGTCACCTTCATAGCCATTTTCACTGTCAGCTACAGCAGTATTAAGGCTGCATTAACTAATCCAATGAAGAGTTTAGGTTCAGAATAATTTTTCTCTGCTAAAGATCGACTAGAATCAGAAGTTCTCAAAACGTGAACTTTTTAGTGATTTTTAATTAGTACAACCTTCGGCTGCCATAAAATCACCGGCACATTTTGCCTGCCCCTTTATACATGGTGGTTCCAATCCATTCGAATCAATTGATCCACTGCTTTGGGTTAAACAAATAAAAGGAACTAATTTAGATTGACAAACTAGAGACATGAATAAAATAGTTCTCTATTTATTGACCTCCTTCATTTTTTTTTATAAAACGGGACATTCTCAATGTGATTCTTTAGAAAAGAATCTGTTTCGCAATGATCGGATAAAACCCAGCTTTATTTTAATAACCCCAACGGCAGCCAATATAGGACATGCACCGGTACCTGGTCTGTTTGTTAACTTAAATATTCCAAAAGAGTATGAAATATTATTATTAAAAATGGATTCAGCATTTTGGATTAATCATCTGAATGACGAAAATGAAGATTGGGCTTGTAATTTAATATTATATTATTTATACCAAAAGGATGCTTCTGCGATAGCTTATATATATAACACGAGAGAAAAATGGTTAAGAACAAAAGAGGAAGAAATCAGGTATTGGAAACTAAAGTTTAAAGGGAATGGATCTGATTTCCTCTAGCTTTAATTTGAAATATTCAGGATACCGACTCTGTCCGCCTGGCTTACAAATCTCTCAGGCTGGATACACTTAAAACATCTATTGAAGAATAAAATGACTGGTAAATTAAAATTATACCATAGGCTGCTGCCTCTCAATTTCAAACCTTTCTTAAGATTTCCAACCATAATAAGACAAGTTTTAAAATAGATCATTTTAATCGGCATGAGAAAAATCTTCGTAATAATAGGCTCCCTTCTGTTAAACTGTGCTACAAATGTTTTGGCGCAGCCATTTGCTTCCTGGACAAAGTTTGCATTGCAGCTGAACAATGGCATCGTTGAAAGAACCATACAACTACCCGGGGCAGGCGGAAATTTTATTACCACATCATATAAACCTGTATATGGAGATTTTGATTATTTCACTGGCACGTGCACTGATTTTCAATTTGAGATTAACGATCGGGTCTTTTCCGGTAAAAGCTCCTGGATTCTGAAAGATGTGGTGAAATGCAGTGATTCCGGAAGGGGAGACGGCGCTGCTGTTGTACTGACAGATGAAAATAATACGACTGAGCTCACCATTCAATTCCTGCTTTATCCCGGACTGCCTGTGATTAGAAAAAAATTGATAATCAGGAACCTTTCACTTCAAACCGTCAGACTGGAATCTGTGGATGTAGAAAAGTTGGATGTGAATACATACTGGCCAACTACTTTCAGCTGGGTTTGTCATGATTATGGCAGAAGGCGCTCGATAGGGCCATATGATGGCAATATGCAGGACGCACTCATTATCGTTCACAACAGCGATAAGCGGCAGGGTATTGTGATTGGCAATGAAGCCCCGGGTGTCATAAAACATACATCCGTATTCTGGGATGAACGGAGCATTTGCAGCGGTTTTACGCATAAGGAGGCACGTTTCCCTTTCAGGAAATATATCAAACCGGGGGGGACCTTTGAAACAGCGCAGGTGTTCACCATGGTTTATAATAATCATAAAGATCCTGATGAAATACTCAATACGGCTGTGCCTGAATTTGTGAGGGATCATCTTGGCATAAGACTTTCGGAATTAAAACATAAGCCAACCTTTGTTTACAACACATGGGAACCTTTTGAAACGAACATCAATGAAAAGCTTATTATTCAACTGGCGAAATCTGCAGCGGATGCAGGGATGAAAGAATTTATAATCGATGATGGATGGGAATCCAATTTCGGGGATTGGGAAATTGATGAAAATAAATTCCCTCACGGGCTGAAACCCGTTTTTGATTATATCAAATCGCTGGGTATGAAGCCGGGATTATGGATAAGCATCGGCAGCGCGGCTCCCGGCAGCAGGGTATTCAAATCACATCCGGAATGGTTTGTGCGTGACAAAAACGGAAGCTTTACTTCCCTGCATTTACCGGGTGATAAAGAAAGGTTTACGGCTTGCTTTTCAACAGGCTGGTATGGTTATATTAAGAACATCCTGCTCAAACTGGCACTTGATTATGGCCTGGAATACATGAAACTGGATTTTGCGGTAGTCACGAGCCCCTATGTATTTGACCCCGCACTCACTGGCTGTTATGCGGACAACCATCCGGGCCATCTCGATCATAACGAATCTTTTTATGCAAATTATGAGCAGGTGTGGAAATTATTTGATGAGCTGCATACCGCAAAGCCGGGACTTTTTATTGACTGTACTTTTGAAACGATGGGTGGCTTGCAACTCATCGATTATGCAATGCTCAAACATGCGGAAGGAAATTGGCTATCCAATTTCAACGGTCCGGGAGAAAAGATTGATCTGCGGATCAGGAACATGGCATGGTGGCGATCTCCCGCGGTACCATCCACGGCACTGGTCATCGGCAATCCGCAGATGCAGGACAGTGGATGGGAGCTTCATATCAAATCACTGGCTGGTGCATTGCCGATTATGTTGGGCGACCCGAGAAAATTATCTTCAACGGATCTTACAAGTTATCGTGCTTACGCAGACTGGCTGAAGCTAATGGACAGCCGTTACCAGATCATGAGCTTCCGTCAGGACCTGCCGGGATTTGGTGAGCCGATGGAAGGCAGTTGGGATGGATTTGAGCGCGTGAATACAAAGACGAAGGACGGTGGAATCATCGGAGTTTTCAGGCATGGGGCTACAGGAGCTAAAAGGCTTGTGACTATTGAGGGCCTCGATCCGATAAGGAAATATGAAGTGAAGCAAATGGATGGGAAAATAATTGCCGCTGGAAGCGGCCAAGAATTTATCGAAAATGGCTTTGAGCTTTTGTTGAACAAGCTGTATGATGGAGCGCTATTTGAAATAAGCGGGAAATAAGAAGCACTTTTTCAATTAGCAAAAAAATTCGCCAATATTTAGTTTTAGCTTCATTCGCCTTATAATGTATGAGACCTGATAATTATTGCAAAAAAAATAGTTCTCAAAACGCGAACTTTTTGGTGATTTTTTGATGAGTACAACCCCCCGGATGCCATAAAATCATCCCTGTACAAGAAAAAAACGAAAGACCATGTTGCTTTTAAAAGCGCCCCGGGGATGCAGTAATTCATATTTCACTCCTTACATAAAATAAAATATCAAATACCTGGAACCTTCTTGTATCTCTCATGTCTAATCCATAATATATCATCAAACTGTTTTATTATGGGACCATTGTTAATTTCCAATTCGATTAAAAAATATACCCGCCGTGCGAAGGGTGTTGCTAAAATTAATGTCTTATTTAAACTCTTGCTCATACTAGCTACTATTTCTGTTAATAATTCATGTAATGCTCAACGATCCGCAGGTGCAAAGGTTGATGTTACAGGAAACTGGCAGGTCACAATCTCTGTAGCAGATGGGACGATTATAGGGAAAGGATCCCTTTCGCAAAACGGTGACGTGGTGACCGGTTGGGTGGGACCAAGCGAAAATGATCCGATTTCAATCACGGGAATGTTCAAGAAGGGCAAGCTAATTATAAAAACCCTGCCACAACCAGGAAGGACAGTTGCATTCGACAAAGTGGAGCTGAGAGTTAATGTGGATACGATGTCTGGTCCGATCGAGAACGGATCTCATGGCAAAGGTACCATTAAGTTTATACGGTCGAAATAGACAACCAGGGTGCTCGAAAGACATGACGCGCAAACTGGCTAAACGATTCAATGTGCCGGAGGAGCTTTTTAGTAAACCATGCAAACTGAAAGGCTGAACGCGGAAACGGACGACAAGGAAAAAGTCGGGTCGTTGTATGAAAAAGCCCTCAGCCACCCCGAAAAATTCAAAGAAATGGAAACTCTAAAATGACCCTAAAAACAATTGCCTTTATTTTACTTGACCTCCTGATCCTGCATATGCTGATCAAATTGCTTTTCGGCAAATACAAGAATCTGGTTTCGGACTTATCTAAAATGTCAATTACAATAAACTACGTGCCTTTGCGAAAAAATAAGGATTATAATTGGGCAGGTACATTTAAAATATTGCTGCTGTGTATTCTATTGACAGGATTGATTCTTTTCGAAAGGCATTTTTTTTATTGAATCCGGACTTTCTTAAAACATACATTTGAGTATTGGCAGCATCCTTATTACCTCGAATGATCGTAATTGGTATTTTAAATACTGATCGTACCCGTGATCTTACTCCAACCAGCTCGGAATTTGGGTTGGATGGTAAGATTGTTGGCATAAAAACAGGAGGCGGCGAAAAATTTACTTCATTTATCAAAAACGAATTATTTCCATATATCAATTCTGCCTATCATACATCCGGTTTTAAAATATTAATTGGGCATTCATTAGGAGGGTTAATTGTTATAAATACGCTTGTACACAACACGGATATGTTTAATGCTTATGTAGCTATTGACCCAAGTATGTGGTGGGATAATAGGAAGCTACTCATTCAGGCAAACGAAGTAATGAAACAGAAAAAGTTTGAAGGGAAATCACTTTTTTTGGGAATTGCTAATACAATGCCGGTGGGAATGGACACTCTTCATATTAAATATGATACATCAGCCTTAACAACACATATTCGATCAATATTTCAATTGAGAGATTTGTTACTGAAATACCCCCAAAACGGATTAGCCTGGCGTTACAAATACTATAACGATGATAGTCATGGTTCCGTTCCTTTAATAGCTGAATATGATGCCATGCGATTTATATCTGGTTTTTATAAATTTTCAGAAAGCAAGTGAGAAAACATTTTATAGCGTATAAAATATGGAAATTTCTATTCGTGTTTTTCTTCAAAAAGGAGTCGATGCCTTGGAAAAAGGGTTTGCTGGGAATTGGTGATGGATTGGTAACATACTAAATTTTCAAAAAGATGTTGTATCATTTCATGTACAAATAAATGTTGCTTTTACCTTTACATGAAATTATCTATCATGGCTAACCAAAATTCAGACGAAGTAAGGGTTCCGGGGAAAATAGCCTTGGTAACTGGTGCAGCCCGGGGAATCGGTAGGGCCTGTGCCCTCGCACTGGCGGAGGCGGGAGCAGATATTGCACTGGGACTTAAAAATATACACGCAGACTGCGGATTGGTCAAGGCCATCGAAGGATTGGGTAGAAAAGCCCTGCCGCTCCAGATGGATGTCAGCAGGATGGATGAAATAAAAGCAGCTGTAATGAAAGCAGCGGATTATTTTGGCAGGATCGATATATTAGTAAACAATGCAGGCATCGCTCCCGAAAATTATATTGAGAACGTTACCGAAACAGATTTTGATTATACTTTGGCTGTAAATCTTAAAGGAACTTTTTTCACAAGTCAGCAGGTTGGACTCTGGATGATCAGGCAACAATTCGGTAGAATCATTAATATCAGTTCCCAGGCTGGATTTATCGCTCTTCCTACCGAATCCGTGTATTGCATGACTAAAGCGGGGATCTCCCATTTGACCAAGTGTTTTGCGGTGGAATGGGCCAAATATAATATTACTGTCAACGCCGTGGCGCCTACTTTTATCTACACCCCGGGCACTGAAGACTATCTCGCAAACGAGGAAACAAAAAAAATGGTACTTTCTAAAATTGCATTAGGCAGAATTGGTGATCCCAAAGATGTTGCCAATGCCGTTTTGTTTATCGCTTCTCCGGCTGCAGCATTAATTACCGGCACCACACTAATGATTGACGGCGGATGGACAGCGTCATAAACTACGTACAGGGGTCTGATTCACTTATGGTTGCTGAATTCCTGTCAAGGCATTCTTTGTAAGGTGCGAAGGAGTTGAATGCTCTAAGTATATAATTCCATCATATTTACCTTTCAATCTAATGGTGTCGTAGTTTTCTTTTGAACTCAAGTGATGCCATGTAGCATCTACAAACATCATCTCTGAATCCAGCCAATGATCTATTAAAAAATTAGTGGGTGAAAGACGAAAATCAATGAAGGAATTTCCTTTTTCAGTTTTATTTAAGTACCAGGCGAAGGAATTTTGCATTGGCAGGATGGTATCAGTTATAAAAGCTTTATAGACCCCCTCGTCCCCTTGCAGTCTTGCCAGATATGTTCCCTCGCCGCATTGAAGACCTATGGCATAGTACTTTTTTCCAAATGTTTGACGCAAATTATATCCTATTGTTTTTCCTCCAGGATAATTATCTAGTGTGTCAATTGTAACATGATTGTTATGGGCCCAAAACATTATTTTTACATTTGGTCTCTCATTTTGAATTACGTATAAGAAAAGATTAGTCATGTACTCGTCCCTGGATTGCCTTGGCAACTGAAGGCTGGCTGGTACTCCAAAAAATATTGAATTCCTTTGCTCAATTACTTCCAGGTACTTGCTGGTTTGTTCCCACTGGTCAAGTGAAGAAGCTGAGACCAGTTTATCTTTGTTCATTAAGAAGTAGTTTATCAACCTATTCAAAGATATTATGGTTGATGAATCGCCTTTTTTATTGGCTAGCATGTGAAGTATAGAATCCGCTGTGTATGCCTGTGCAGGAGCATAACTCTTGAAATAAGCTATAGTTTTGTCTGCACCAACAATTGGAAAAGCAATGAAATCTATGCCATAAAAATGCACTTTCCTTTCATCTGACACTTTTCTGTTATATTCCCTGAGCCACATTAATAAGTCAGCAAATTCTTCTGTATCCCATACAGAATATCCTTGCTGTGTCAGAGCGGAATACAGGTCTCCTTTTCCACTTAAAATGTAATCATTTATGGGTTCACAATTTGAGAAAGTGGACTCAAGTGCCAATGCAGTAAACCCCATTTCGCTAACCAAAAACTCAACTACGCGTGCTTTAACCTGGAAAAATTCCCTTGTTCCGTGGGTGGCTTCTCCCATCCCTATGACTTGAACATCCTGAAGTATCTTTTTAAGCGGCTGAAGGTCCGAAAACCCTTTTCCTAACCCTATGTCTTTAATGGGGAAGGAATTTTGAGTGAGCCATGATATGATTTTTTGAGTGGTGTCTTGCGCTTCGGAAGTTGGAATTTCCAATAAAATACTTATCGAAAGAATAAGGAATATTAACCTCCATTTGTTGGTCGGCATAATCCATTTTTTAGCGTTAATAATGTATCGGGCCTTATACACCGGACAGTTTCCAAAGGTAGTTGAGTAGTTTTTCATTTTCAAAAGGGATCGGATTATAATGTTTCCTTGCGGATTCAGTACGGGAAGGTGATAAAATGGTTGCGACCGGTAAGATTGTACAGATTCTGAATGACAAATTAAAAGTTAGTAAATCCTGGAATATCCGTTCGTCGACCATAGTAATTTTTATCTTACCAATTTCGACTTTTTTGGCCTAATCTTCCCCCAATCCATATGCCATTCAAAAGTTCTCAAAACGTGAACTTTTCGTCAACTTTTAAAAGTATTTCCCAGCCTGTCACGAACTTCAACTCGTTCAGTTGGAGGAGCTACCACATTATCCATCCCTGAGAAATAAAAGTCAATTTCGAATCTTTAATAAAATCAGCCGTACCGGTCGCTACAGCACTGAGCGAGGAAACCGACGATAAGGAAATGGTCGGGTCGCTGTATGAAAAAGCCCTCAGCCACCTGAAAAAATTCAAAGAAATAGAATCTCATCAAGGATGTGATTCGTTATCCGATCATCCGGTTCACCCAACCTGTCCTGCGTACCTGCTGAATGATGAGCCAACTCAGCAGGAGTGCACCTAAAAACACCACCATAAATTTAACGATCGCGGGAAGCGGTATGCTTAGCAGGGCAAACTGAATCCAGGTCACGAATACGTAGTGAACAAGGTAAATCCCATAGGCATTTGCAGACAAACTCTTCCGCCATTTGCCGGATTCATTTATTCGCTTTCGAAAAACAGCAATGAATGCAAGACTGCTGGCGATGCAACTGCCAACAAACAGCAAACTATAGATAAAATCGTCTGTTTCACGATCCATTTTACCTGCTCTGACCAGAACTTGAGCCAACCCATAATAAAGTATAATGATGGTATAGCAAACCAAACAAAGGACAACCCAGAATGTGGAGGATTTGTTAAGCAGCCTGGTACCTGAAAATAACTGGTCTTCCCAGTCAGAGGCACCGAGGCAGGATCCAAAAAGGAAGAAGAAAAAATACAAAAAGATTCGGTTCAATTGAAAAACAAAGGGACCAACGCCGGTCCATGTATATTGACCAACACTCAGACTGATGGGTATATAAGCTAGGGCAGAGACCAGAAAGAAGAACGTAAGAAACGCGAAAGGCTTTTGTTTGAATTTCATTAGCACGGCATGAGCCGAAGTGTAGAAATGAATCGGAATAAATGCTGCCAACAGGTTAAATGACAGCAGAATCCAAATAAACCAGGGAGGACCGGGAGGCCAGTGCTGGTGAAAGATGAAATCATGGATAAATGCGGCAAAACTTGTTCGCTGTTCAGCCAGGTAAAATGAAGGGTAGTAGGCCAGGGGCATAATTAGCGCTACCACAATCACGAATGGCAAACCCAATCTAATGAGTCGATCTGCCAGAAATTTCTTGCTGCCTTTTTTCTTAATGCCGCGATAAAAGAATAGCCCGCTGATCAAAAACATAAGCGACATAAAGAATATATCGTTGAAATTTTCAAAAATATCCATCCCAATCCACCTTGAACTATCCACTACCGGTGCAGTAGACTTTATGTAAGTCGCCTTATCAAATTTGGCGAAGGTGGTATATGCCAGGGAGGAATGGTGAGCCACTACCAAAACGGTAAGAAAAGATCGGAGGTTGTCTATCCAGGCGGTCCGGATAACAGCTTTATTCATATGTCACCTGTGAGAAGTGATGGTATTTTAAATCTGGTGGGTAGAGTTCTCAATTTCGAAGTTCATACGTACGCGACGAGGCGCCAATTATTTTATTTTTTTGCATTATTAGGGAAACTTACTCCGGGTCCAAAGAAACATTCATTCTCAATTATTTTCCCTTTTTTAAATTTAAAACGCTCCGTGTTCCGAAATAATTTGCCGTCTGTGGTCCAGCCATTATAGGTTACATAAGCATCATCTCCATCAATAATGATCTTTTCCAAATCAAACTTTTTGGTATTGACGGAATTTGGCCAGCACCTTTCCTTGTATACTTTTAAATTAATATGATCATCGCCGGCCGGGCTGGTGAAATTAAACCCGTCATCGAGAATCAGCTCCAGCATATGCCAGTCCTTTTGCTCATAAGCGGCATAATACTGTTTAATCAGTTTTTCGTGACTCATATTGTCCTGTGATTGCTGTGCGAAACTGGCATGGGAGCACATGGTTGTCCAAACGATGAGGAGGCTGGCAAAGATTTTAGTGATTTTCATGATTTTCGTGTTAAATGCCGATGTTAACGAAATGCGGGTGGTCGTTCGTCGGTATAGACAACTTCAACGTTGAATTCCGGACAGTTCCCGGTTAAATTATTTTTTGGAAGCTCCGGTGCTTCGTTGGGGACTTTTCCCCCGGCCATTTGCCTCCATGGGTCGCAATAATACTGTATGATATCCAATGATAGCGTATGATACGCAATAATACATAATGATACGGGGTGATATAGCTTATGGAATGGAATCGATTTCGAGTCTTATTTTTCTGCCTCCCTCATTTGTCGAATATCCGATAATCAAGACTTTTTGTTCCCGGGCCTGTAAAGAAGATAAACAACGTCAATATTGCAAACAAAAACGGATACTGGTCCTCATACCAGAATTTACCATTACCGACAAAAAAAGTAATATAGGACATCGTTCCAAAAATCAAAATGCAGGCCAGTCTTGTGAATAATCCGAGGACCAGCTGAAGCCCCCCGATAAATTCAGCTGTCTTACCGACGTGAATCATATAGGAAGCATGGGAATGATTTTTAAAAACATCCCAACCGGTGTATTCTTTCATTTTGGCTGCATCAAACAATTCCAGGCCGTGATATATCAGGAATAATCCCACAACGATCCGAATGACAGTAACGCCTTCATCGGGATAAAAGCTTTTGGAGGAAAACATTTTATTCATGGAAAATTATTTCATGGTTACCGATGAATTTGAATAAGACCATAGGCATCATTCAAAAAGAACGTTTTCTGAGGAGCGATGGTTTCTTTTTCCCTTAAAGAAAGATAATAATTTTTGTCGTAAAATCTTCCGGGTTTTTCAGTCCATCCATATCCTTAACATTCCAGGTCTCGTTTTGATCCTCTTGTTGCTTTTCGAAGTTTACCACGCCGAAGGCGAGGCCTTTAGTAGCCTTTTGAAGTTCATCACGCCAGTGGCGGGACTCCTAATCCGTTACTAAATCCTGGGTTTCTGTTTTTGTTATTTAGGTGCCGGGATTATGGGGCACAATGATACGATATGATTCCATATGATACCGTATACTGTCAGCTCCCCATTAGTTCGCTCAACTTTGAGCGAGGAGGTTATATGAATGCCCAGATAAAAGATTTCATTATAATAACACATTTTTAAACTTTCCGTTGGTAATAATTAATTTAGTTGTGGTGGGACCGTCCTTCGTATATTCTGTCATTTGTGCACTGAAGGTTCCATCAGCATACATTCCATTATTATGTATGGTGGTAATGGTTACCGTTCCATAGTCCCCAATATCGATAGAAGCATATGTTTTATTGTTTGTGCCTAAAACAAAATTATGTGGCGCATTTGCTACTGTTGTCGTTGTATCAATAGTTATTGTATACGTTCCCAATGAGGGGGGGGTTGTAGAATTTATTGCAATAGACAATTGGTTGCCAGATGGGTTATTTGGATCGATTAATCCTAATACAAATAAAGAGGCCCCATTCCATACAGGATCCGGAAACCATACATTCGAGATTTCGGAAGGGGTAAAAGTAGGTCCGTTCCATTTAAACGATTGTCCGTTTGCAACAAACTCTATTTCCTCAACTGTTCCGGGTATCACACCCGCATTTTCCTTTTTACAGCTGAGACTCGTAAACATCATCACGAAACAGCTGGTTAATATGACCGGTAATCTGGATAGTTTTTTCATGGCCTTTAATATTAATAATTGAAATTATACTCATATAAAGGCCTTTCCTAATTGAATAATATGGTCATACTACTTGAAATTGTAAAAGTCAATTATTTAGAAACGACAACTCATTATCAGGAACGACCTTTGCAAAAAACCTCAAGACCTTTAACATTGCCTGCATTTTTTGCCAGAAAAGGAAATGGTTTTAGTATTTCTTACTTAAAACTCTGTTGTCTGCCTTTTCATCCTTATGGTTAATGATTATGATTTAAGAAAGATCAGGTTCATAACTGGGGGAAGTGCCAGTTCTGTAGTCGCATTATTTCTTGCTTACCGGTGCAGCTGTCCCTGAACCAAATTTCAATATAAAAGGTAACAGCGCCGACAGGCTGGTTACCAGGCCAATAATTTTTGCGGAGACTTCCTGCTGGGTTAAGAAAAGGAAAACAAAAACTGACATAATGATCACCAGCAGAATCGTACGAATAAAAGTCCAGGAAGCTTCCGCCTGCATTCTGGCGAGCAGCACTTTTTCCGCCCGGGTGTTGTTGCGGGAAATGATAAAATCCCTGAAACTATAGCTGATGAGGCGGATCCGCTGGTCATAGATCACGAGTAATTTTTTATTCAGCAGCGTGTAAATGAGTGACCCGTTACGATTATTGATTAAACCGTCGTTCGCCAGACAATACAAAAGGTATTTTGACTTATCATCCAGCGTCTTCCATATGCAGTCGAAAACCGGTGTAAGGTCCTGGGATCTGATGATGAATTTCTTTTCAATGGAAACAGGATCCGCTGAACCGGTCCTTACAAATTCTTCGTATTCCGATGAAAGTAATATGATCAATTCAGCAGCAGATGGGGAAGTTTTCTGAACAGAAGGCCGGTTTGCATTGGTGTTAAAACAAACGGTCCAAATCTCCGGCGTATCATATACAACCGGTTCATACAGTCCCGTGCCCGCATTCCCGATCAGCCTGGTAAGGTATACCCGCCTGGCAATTGTTTTTGTTATCCAGTAGATCGCGAGCAGGAGCAATGCGAGCATGACTGCAAAAGCCAGTTGCAGTTTTACGTCCAGCTGAAGCCCTTTTGGTGTATCGGAAAAAATTTTCAAACTGACTTCCGGGTTAATCGTTGAATCCGTGACCAGCGGTGGAATATTCCATTTCGGTCTTGCATAGTCAAATTCACTTGTATCTTTCCCCAGGTCCCAATGCCATAAATTGTCGTTTGTTGAACTATCATTCAGCGGAGGAAGGTTATCGGGATCCTTGTAATAGAAATTTATAGCGTCAGCGGTCCTGAGATAAAATGATTCAGAATGACTTTCGTGATCACCTTTTTTTTCAATCCTGTGAGAGAAATCCCTCCTTTCTTTACTTGTACTGGTTCGGGGCAGGAATTTAAATTGGTCTCCGAAGAGCGGGTAAATGCCCTTTGTATACAGGATTTCATCGGCGAATGAATCCCTGCCTGTAAAATCGGGTTTATTATTTTTTAGAAAAGTTCTGATTATTTTTTCCCTGCTGTGAATCCCGCTGGCCATCTCCAGTTGTTCTTTTTTGAGTGACTGCCTGAGTTCATGATTGTACGCAAACCAGGTGTATTCCAGAACCGGTAAAACAGCAATGGCAAAGATGAAAAGGGTAATGAAGATACTGTATGAAAATAATTTTTTTTGCTCTGTGGTCATTTTGGTCCATCCGGATATTTTCCGCGCCGGATAAAGCATGGCGTATCTCATTTTCATCCAGCGGGATCCTTTTTTTATGAGTATCACGAAAAGAATAAGTGCGAAGACAAGCTCCATGGTTCGAAATGAAGGAACGTCAAGTTCCCATTTAGCAGCCACGCTCAGGAGGTAAATAAGAGCACCTGTCGCCAGTAAGGGCAAAATCAGCAGAATCGATTTTCCAATCGTGAAATCTTCGGTTTTATTTCGAAAAAGCCAGAGGCCGTAGATCAGGTTGAAAGGAGTGAGCAGGGCAAAAACGAACATTGATAAATCGACATCAACTCCCATGTCCGGGCTGCGGACCGCAGCCGCCGCAAACAGCACGATATAAATAAAGAGGAAAAAGCTTCCGTCAAAATAGAGGCTCAGTTTCTCCCTGCGCGGTATCATTCGGGAGTAATAGTCCATGGGTGAATAAAGAAGCGTTTCTTTTTCGCGGGAATAGAGAATCCGGAAAAGCAAATACAGGAGTATATAGTTCAGGATGCAGAAAAAAAAGGTAAATGTCAGTATTCTCAAATTTGCCGGCTCAAGATATTGGTTGTTGTAGAATACCGCCAGGAACAAACGGTTTTGTTTGAGCGGCTGGATATGCAAAGTATATGATCCCCCGTAAAACGAAACGTTGCTGTTTTCAATATCCTGCCTGCCCCTGATGGCTCCAAGTATCCAGGGGAGACGACCGGTTTCATCCAGGAAATTTTCGCGAAGACTTTTCAGCGAATCGGAATGAATGAGTGTGTTGCCCGCCTCATCGAACACACAATATCCATACCCTGCGGGAAGCACGGTGTTAACCAATGAATACAATCTCGTTTCCATCAGCACCAGCAACAACCCGGAGATTTTGCTATACCTGCAGACATTCACACGGAATTCGCCGGTAGCCCAGCTATTCACGGGTGCAATCATTAGGGTGGTGGAATCGGTATTTTTTCCGGATTGCCAATTCCTCTTCATATCCTGATAATACTGCCTGGCCCTGACATCCACAAAGCGCGTTGTATCCTCCAGTTTTTTATCTTTGAGTATACCCCGGGTTTTTTCTGTAATATATTTGGCCCTGATAGACTCCTGGCCCGAACAACTGATCCATGAGCAATGATCGTAATTGCGATATCTGGGCAGATGTCCGGAAAGCAGCCTGTTTTTATTTCCAAAACCTTTGTTGTGATAACTGTTGTCTCTTGTAATCTGGCATGTGGGTGAATCGGTATCTGATCCGATTATCGCCTTTGGGTTGGGTGAATTAAGATAAATATCCATCGCGCTGTCGAAATAATTGAGTTCGCTCTGTGCTTTTATCAATTCCTCCGAGAGCGAATCTTCAATTTTGGTTGTCAGCCTGCTGATATTGGTCGAAACCTGGCTCCTTCCCTGCCAAAGGAGATTTAACTGGGTAATAATAATGGTTAACGAGCTCGCCATGATAAAAAGAAACACCACTCCGTGAACCAGATTGGAGGCATACAGCCTGTCCCGTTCATTCATCATGAATATCTTCAGAAAAGGCAGTGCGAGTAAAAAAAGAAAAAGGCAGATGACAAGCGTATAAAATATTCCAACCGGAATTACATGCAAACGCGAATTATAGTCTTCTGTCTTCATCAGTCCGCAAAGCACCAGACGGTGTCTGCCAAGCTGGAAAGGATAACTGAATAATTTGTAGTCCGTTCCCTCCAGCGTAACATCGAGGATATCTGGTGCACGCATACCCTGGTGACGCGGGATCAGACTGTCGAGCGTAATTTCCTGCTGCACCCCCTGGCGATAGTCCTGGTAAATGATTTTACCTCCACTGTCTTTTCCGATGTATTGACAGTAGTGAACCAGAAGGAAGGAACTGAACACTTCCTTTCCGGATGCCAGGCAGGGACTCAGGAAAGGATCCAAAGGCAGAATATGAAAGAGGGAAGAATCATCCATATTTTTTTTAACCCCTTTCTTTATCACCTGCTTCTGCATATAGAGAATGTTCCAGCCTCTGGATCCGAAAAAACTAAAATAAACCGAGTCTTGCTGAGAAAGGCGGTTCCTTCCATAGTTGCTGCATTCCGCCATACTGATATCACTGGCACTCAACGTGTCGCAACCTGATAAATTATTCTCGTAGAAATTGCGTGAGTCGTCGCTTTTTTCTATCATATTCTCCGCTGCCCGGCTGAGCTTCAGGAACGCCTGTCTTTTGAGATTGTCTGCGTTGGCCGGTATGAATACAAAAAAATAGGGCACCAGGAAGATGACCAGCAGGGCAATAAGTCCGCCGAGAACGGCCGTTCTGCGTTTGTCCGGTAATATATTTTTGAAACTGGCCATAAAACGATTGTGAACCGGCTAATAAAAAAGAAAATCAAAACGAACACACACGGAGTAATTTGGATAGAGACGATCATTGATCGTGGAGAGTTAGCAGAAGGTAAACGAATTTATAAAAAAAGATGAAAGATAATTTTTGCGAAAATGTTTTTTTGAAAAACCGGGAAAAATACCCGCCTGAATTCCAGTGTCATTTTTCTTTTCATATCAGGATTCTTCCTGGACGATTTTTTTTGCAGGAAATGAATATTAATAAAAGCAAAATGCAAAGCGGCTGGTTTTTCGTATTTAATCTAATGAAAAATTCTTCTTATTCTTTTGATTGACCAGGAGACTGATGGTAAACCATTAGCACTAATCGTTTACTGACCTCTTTATCAAATGAAAACCCCCTCCCGCCGATGGCGGGACAGGGGCTGTATTAATCAAGACCAAATGGGAATTGACTAATCTCCAGTAGTAGTGACCTGACTCACTCCACTCAGCACGGTTCCTGCAACAGCGAGATAACCTGCGAAATTTTGACTATGATTGCGGGTAGTGAATCGGAGTTGCTACAACAGCAGCGCTAATCGCGGCCAGCACCAACCCGATATTTCTCAGCTTTTGAAAGAACGTGGGCGTGGGTGATACGACCCTTTCAACTAAATTCATAATGACCATTTTTAATAGTTATGAAAACTTTGTCGTGCCGGTCGAGGGCACCATATACCAGATTGGTCAACTTTTTCAGTGCCATCCTGGAACGGATTCCTTTTCCGGCACCGGTTATTAAACATACAGGAGCAATACAGCCTTTCAGTTCGAGCAACGCCTCATTGGCAGGATGAATGAGAATATATTCTCGTCCGGACACATTCATTACCTGTAAATGACGACCAAATTTCGGGCTCCATCTTTTTATCAGTTCATATCTTCCCTCAGGGATGCACGAAACCCGCGCCTGGTTATTCTTCCATGGAAGTTCAATGCTATAGGTCATTAAACGATCCTGGTAAAGAATCTCTCCATTGGTTCCCTCGTCAAAATATTTCCTGATAAGCTCCAGTTCCATAATTCAAATTTTTAAAAAGTCCCTGTCCCGCCTTACGGGGCGTGAGAAAGAGACCCGGCTCAAATCAAACATTAATTAATTAAAAGCCTCACGCCTTAGGCGTTCCGCGTTAAGCGTTATGCGTTACGCGTTACGCGTTCAGCGTTCAGCGTTCAGCGTTGAAATGCAAATATGCATCACCGTGAGAGCGACATTTCACAGTGGAATCACAGCCTGTGAAAGATTTATTTTTTTTGCAGGGCTTATTTTGTAGATAACAAACTGATATTCACAGAAGAAAAACAAATAATAATTTTTTCGAAAAGAGAGTATGGCAACGTTGTGCGGGGATTAAAATCAATTTTTCAAGCTGTTCCGGATTGATTCTATATTCATTCTGTATTAAAAGTGAAGTTCTTCGAGAATTCTTCGAGAGTTCCTCTGGAGTTCTTCGGGAATCCTCGAAGAATCCTCGAAGCATGATAGGAGCAATCCGCCAGGATGTTGCCAGCATTTGCAAAGTTTTATACCCCATTCTGCGCCTGTTTTCAGGGTGTTCTGAAAAAATATTTATCACAGGCTGTGATTCCGCTGTGAAATGTCGCTTTCGTGATATCGCATATTTGTGATGTCAACGATAGTCACGACTATCACGCGAAGAATAGCCACGGCAAAGATTATAATCGTTCATCGCGGGATGAAGCAATGCCTGACGATCGTTGATACAAATAACATTTTTTTAAAAACTAAAAACCATTTTATGGGCACATTTGAAAAAGGATATCTGGGAGGTTTTAGCGGGAAAGTCGGCACAGCTGTCGGTTCTTCCTGGAAAAAACTCAATGTTTTGCGCAGCAATCCACCCAGCAAAAGAAAGGGTGCGCCAACTGATCAACAACTGCAGCGCCAGGCAAAGTTTACATTGATCACGTCGTTTCTTCGACCGCTGACGGATTTTCTCAATCTGACTTACAGTAAATCTGCAGCTTCGTTAATGACGGGTTTTAATAAAGCTTTTTCTGTAAACAGTGAAGCGGTAACCGGCGTGTTTCCGGCATTTACAGTCGATTATCCAAAAATACTTTTGAGTA
Organism: uncultured Bacteroidota bacterium; assembly: GCA_963730425.1. Taxonomy (GTDB): domain Bacteria; phylum Bacteroidota; class Bacteroidia; order Chitinophagales; family Chitinophagaceae; genus Puia. The sequence goes on from CAVSRV010000008.1 coordinate 44,346, forward strand.
AGGGTAGTCTGCCGAATGCAACTGCACCCACGGCGGCTTCAACTGTAGCAGGCAAGCTGACATTTCACCTGGCCTGATAACAGTGGTATCAACAGCGCGCAAATTTCAGATCTGGTTTATGTGGCAGCATACAACGACGATCTGAAACACTGGATTTTTATCCAGAATGCGGCAACGAGAAATGCCGCAACGTTTACATTGGATGTTACACCGTTCAGTGGCAAAGTTGCGCAGACCTATATCGGATTTATGACAGCGGACCGTAAAAAATTTGCTCCCAGTGTTTACACCGGACAGGTAAATATTTTATAACCGAAGTAAAATTTGATTAGGCAGTAAAAAGAAGGGCTGCTGCAAAGCGGCCCTCTTTTAAAAACAAAAAGAAATTAATAATTAACAATTGACAATTAACAATTAATAAAGTGGCAACATACAGAAATGGTATATTAGGATCATTCAGTGGAACAGTAGGTTCCGTTGTTTTCGTCAACCTGGAAAGGAATACCCGTTATTCGCAGCAAACCAATTCGTAAAAACTCTGCACCAACAGTATTGCAGGAACAACAAAGGGCGAGGTTTAAATTGATGTCCGGCTTCCTGAAACCGCTTAAGGATTTGCTTAGGAAGACATTCGAACAATCGGCTGTGGGAATGTCCTGGTTCAATAAAGCATTTTCAGAAAACAAGTCGGCCATCACCGGTAATTATCCGGCGATAACAATAGATTATCCAAAGATCGTATTGAGCAAAGGCAGACTTCCACTCGGAGAACCTCCTGCAATTTCTTCACCGGAAAAAGGAAAATTATTGCTGACCTGGAAAATAGGGGATGGGATAGATAATGATCTGACGGCGGGTTCGGCATTTATCGCAGCCTACCAGGAAGAACTCAATCGATGGATCATCGGACAATATGAAATATAATGAGGGCACCACCAGTTGCATATTGGAGGTTGAGCCGTTCACAGGTAAAACGGTACAAACTTATATCGGATTTATTTCAAAGAGCAGTCCAAAGAAATCTGAGAGCCGTTATATGGGTCTGATAAATATTTGATGATAATGAATATTTTTTCAGTTGAGAAAATCATCGATTCTCTGAATTAATTTAATTTTCATAAGGTCCAGGAATAGCGTGACGCCTGATTTCGCGCCGCGTTATGTCCTGAAATAACCTGGAAGTATTACCAGGGTCGACATGAAACGCTTCTTCAAAACAATCGAAAATATCTGTTAAGGTTGCCTCCCCATGATTAAATACGCCCATTTCCTTTAAAGCATAGCCCATTTCAATCAGATCGATTTGTTTGCCGGTCCATTCTAATATCTTTCTGCCTGCTTTTAAAGGATGTAATGTTTCATCATTTTCGGAAATAATCTTTTTCGATTCGAATTCCAGTTTGTTGATACGCGATATATTTCGCGAGTAGTTCGCAATGCAAAGGGGGAGTAGAAGGGTCGATGATACTCCGCAACATGGTATTTAAATTCTCTGTTTAAAGGGCTGCTTCTGAGAAAGTAAAAATTATCCACTCCGTTTTTCCATCCCGACAATATTCGTAGAAGACTCTGTGTTCAGTCCGGAAATTTTCGGCCTGGGAAAATATCCGGTCGTGAAATTTATATCGGGAACTGTCGGTTCCCAGCCGTAAGATCCGGTCCCATTCCATTTTGTCTTTGTAATAAAAATACAGTGCCATGGTATTGGGCAGTATGTCTTTGAAATAACAAATTTCATCTTCCATTTTTTTGAACTGGTACTTTATTAATTTTTCTTTGATCTGATCGATGGTTGCAGTGATCATTTGTAACCGGCAATCAACCAGATTCAGTGGATCATAATTTTTGTCCAATTCCTCCAGCTTTGATAACAATTCATTGTGCAGTTTTTCTGTATACGATTTCATATTCGATTAATCAAGGGTTAAAAAATGTTGTTTTTCACGCCGTGAAATAATCGAAAATTGATGTCAAAAAAATATATTTATTATTGACTGAAATTTGGGTGTTTTCCCTTTTTCAAACCTTGGCAGTTATTTTTTTACGGCTTGGGTGTTTTTCTGATCTTGATACTGACGGACGCTAACGGGCACCAAACAGGTAAAATATATCGATCTGAAATACCGAATTTTTGGCAGTTCCGCCGGGGCTATTTTTATAAACAGTGGTCAATCCAAGATTATAACGAAGATCAATTCCGATGGGAATAGAATGTAGTTTGTAGCCGATACCGAAAGCCCAGGAGAAATCAATTGGCTGACTTTCATTCAGATCGTATTGCGCATATCCGTCTATCTTTCCTTTGGCGCTTAGTAAAAAACCAATCTGCGGACCAGTCTCAGCAAAAATTCCTGAAGTGTGCTGGTATTTAAACAGCACGGGCAGATTTAAATAATCATAGATAACAGTTGCTTTTGCCATCGGACTGCTGGAGTTTTGTCCCTGTACGGAGTACGCGAGTTCCGGTTGCAGATAAAAGTTCGAGAACAGGGGCAGCGAGGCCATCACGCCTCCATTAAAGTCAGTTCTTGAGCTGAAAGAAGCGCCGTCGACAAAGGTCACACCGGATGTTACAAGGTTTGAGAGGTTAAGACCTGCTTTTATTCCAAATCGTACCTGGGCGTTGGTGGCAAATGCACTGCACAAAACAAACAAAATCAAAATCAATTTTTTCATTGGGAGTTTTATTATTGGTATAACCATAAACAACGCTTATATACGAGTACAAATTGCAAAAAAATGCCTCCCAAATGAAAGAGAGGCACAAAATAAACCTTACCTGAAAAATAAATTAGGCGCGATATATTATTTAAAAGTAGAAATATTTTAATAATCCAGCCAAATATCATTTTCAGCGTTTTCATCTAAGGGTTTCCCCTTAGAGCGATAGTTCAGTAATATATATATGAACTGCTTGGGTGATTTTCCTATTTTAAACCTTGGATAATTATTTTTAATCGTCTTGGGTGTTTTTGCCTTTTGAAACCTTAGGACTTTATTTTCACAGTTATGCGCAAGTGAAAACACCCTTTTTTATTTTTGGTTTTTTAATTATGCAACCAATCAGATTTTCACAAACCCAGCTTGACTTATACAATAGTCACAAGGAAATTGCCTTTTCCAGGTTTTACGAAACATATCGTTCGGGTGTTAAACTTAGGGTTAATCAGAAGCTGGGAGTATTCTATGGTGACCTGGATCTGGTGAATGATATTTTCTATATAATGTTTGATCTGGAAGGAACATTTGACACAATTGGGAGTTTAGAACTATATCTGTACAGGGTTACCAATTCTACCTGTGAGGATTATTTAAAAAGAAAAAAAACTCCAGTTGTCCATATGGGCAATGCACAACAGTTTTATCACCGGATTGAGGATCGGGCAAAAATACGCGCCGAAATAATGGAAGTGGCCAAAGTTCTACACGATGTGGCCATACAAAAGCTGCCCTCGCAGTGCAGGGATATTTTTATCATGCATTTTATTTGGGATATGCGAAACAAAGAAATCGCGGAGCGTTTGCAAATATCTGTGAAGACGGTGGAGAACCAGATCAATATCGCGCTGAATAAACTCAGGATGGAAGTTGGAAATAATGCCGGAACAATGTATCTCATTAAGATTTTATTGCCCTTACTCTGGGCGCAACTGACGTCACTCTAAAAAAAACTGTATGAAGGAATCCAAAAAAATAGGATTGTTTTTGTTTCTATATACCCGCGGTGAATTATCGCCCACAGAGCAAATTGAATTGCGTGACTGGCGGAATCAGGATCCTGAAAATGAAAAGCTTTTTTTTCAGATGACGGATCCTGAGTCTCTGCGGAAGGAGATGCAGGATTATTACAAGGAACGCGATGAGGATTTTGAAAAATTGAAAGCACGATTGCCATTTCTTTCCGGAACCAGGTTATCCGGATCAATTAGTGGCGATCCTTCTGGTTATTCCGAAACCCAACTGCCGGTAGATGAAAATCAAATAGAATTTTCAGAGGATGTATACGCTTCTTCTGGTCTGTCTCCCGTGCAATACTGGGGGTCAATGATTTCAGATCCTGAAGATGTAGAAGAAAGAGAGCCCGGGATTTCATCTAAGGGCAGGGTTATTAACATGAACCCTGAAACCGGAACTCCGAAAATAACAAAGAAGCAACGGGTTTTTAAATGGATTATACGCGCTGCCTGTATACTCTTTTTTTCAATAAAGATTTATCAGCACTGGCCGAAATCCGACTCAGATCGTTTCCAGGCCAGTTTATTGCCTTCCGACGCAGTCGACAGGGCCGCTGCAGATATGTCACGAGGTTATGCCGTAGGCCGGGCAGGGATTAAAATCAGAGAAAATGCTAACGGTGATCCGGTTTATATTATACCCAACGAAAGAAAGGCGGCACACAATAAAACTTACCTGGTGAGCACACCTGCAGATGGAGAATTTATCCTTCAGCTGCCCGACAGTACGCTGATTTGGCTGAATGGTTCCAGTACTGTTAAATATCCCGCGAATTTTGATCAGCAGAACATTGCAATCGAAATTACAGGTGAAGTGTTTGTTGAAAGATCTAAGGACAGGTTTCATCATTTTACAATTACCCCGTTATCGGTCATCGGTCATCGGTCATCGATTCAATTACTGCCTTTCTCCCGAATTGATATCAATGCTTATTCTGATGAGGAAGGATTGTTGGTTACACTTATTTCAGGAGATGCAGACATAGATAGTAGTAGTACAAGAAAGAGATTTCAGTTTTCAAATGGTAAGCAGAATGTTTTTATTGGTGATTCATTGTTGCATACCCGGAGCGTTAATACCATGGACGTTATCTCCTGGAGAAACGGCGCGTTTTATTACAGGGAGGCGCCCATTCAAAGAATAATGCCGGCAATTGCCAGGTGGTATGGTATGGATGTTGAATATCCCTTCAGGATTCCGGATAAAAAATTCAATCTCCGGATGGAACGCAGCGCATCGCTGAACGATATATTGAAAAATCTGCAAAGTCAGGGTCTGCATGTAACTCATTTGGGTAAGAAAATTACAATATGGAGATAAATAAATTCTATCCATTAAAGGTTTGGCTCGCAGTCACATTTTTCGTTGCCTTTTTATGTGCGTGCTGGCCTGCCCTTCGTTTTTATCCCGACACGTCAAGCGATGAATCTTTTCTATGGAGAGCTGGTTTTTTTATTGGAGTTTTCTGGTTTGAACTCGGGTATTCATTGCATATCCTCATTTTTCTGTACCTGGTTTTTTATTTTTTAGCCTATAGGTTTTTCCTGTCGGCGATTTTTGTAAAATCTGCGCTCTTTACCTGCTTTCTGACATCTATTTTTATTGCCGTTCATATTTATTATCCCGAAACATGGTTTCACCCGTTTTTTATAGCTAGTTCAGTATTAGGCGCAGTCATCTTTTCTCTGTTCCACGTTTACTATTTTGATTGGGAAATTGATGATTGGGATACTGGTGATTGGGAATCTGATTATGGGCGTTCTATGGAGGGAGAGTCTGGTGAATAATATTTTTTGCCATAAGCCGCTGGATGCTGGTTGTTGCATTGTCGGCGAATGCAATCTAATACACAGTTAAGTAATTGACTATCATAATGTTCGTACTTATACTTGTCAAGTTGTCAAGAAAAAACTATATTTATGGATATGAAACCAATTCAGATAATGAGTGTGGGGGAATTGAAAACTAATTTTTCGGAAGTGCTAAAAAGGGTACAGTCTGGAGAGGAGATTGGTATTGCATACGGCAAGAATAAAGTTGTTGTTGCAAGACTGGTTCCCAGGAAAACAGAAAAAAAGATGAAAAGGAAAATAGGCATCCTGGATGGTAAAGGGAAAGTGAAATTTTCCAGGGACTTTAAATTAACAACCGAGGAATTTCTGGGTATATGAATTATTTACTGGATACCCATTATTTACTTTGGTCAATAACTGATTCCAAAAGGATATCTAAAAAGATCAGGGACCTGATCAGTGATCCGGGACAAACTGTAACAGTAAGTACGATCAGTTTATGGGAAATTTCCTTGAAATCAGCAATCGGTAAAATGGAAATATCCGGATTCAAACTAGAAGATGTCCCGGAGATTTGCAAAAAAATCGGATTTGAAATGATTGAATTGTCAGCAGCCGACAGTTGTTCTTATCATCATTTGAAAGCTTCTTACCATAAAGATCCGTTTGACAGGATGCTGATCTGGCAGGCGATTCGGAACAATTACATATTGGTAAGTACTGACAAAGTGATAAACAAATACAGGTCGGAAGGATTAAATATCCTGGTCCGGTAGACTGATACCCTCGCGCTCATTTTCTTCAGGACAACAGCCGGGTCGTGAATTTACAGAGTTCAAAACCGATCGCGGAATGTCCGGTTTCGGTACAAAAATCAGCGTTGATAAAACATTATATATTATATATCAGCAGCTTTGCAATATGGAACAGGGATTGAAGTAATAAAACCCTTGCACACATTTACATCCCATATCACCCTTTATGATCTGGTTCTGCTGGGATCCATTTTTATCGGGTTGACTTTTATACTGCTGTTATGGTTCAAAACCGCCAACCTCCAACCGCCAACCGCCAACCGTCAACCGCTTACCGTCAACCGTCAACCACTTACCGCCAACCGTTTTCTTGCCCTGGCACTGATTACCATCGTTTTATGGATAGTGAGGCTACTCGGCATTGACTTTCCGTTGCAATGCTCGCTGGCATTCGGTCCCCTGATTTATTTTTATTCGCTCAAAATCACCCGGCTGGAATATGAATTTCGCCCGAAGGACCTGCTGCATTTCACTCCTCTGTTGCTGGCAAAGATTTCCTTATTCAACCCCACCATGCAGTTGCTGGCGACTATTTCGGTTTCCATCTACCTGTACCGATCACACCTGTTGATAAAACAGTTTTACCAACAGCAAAAATTCAGCGGGGGCGAGCGCCATCGCCACGAACTCCGTTGGCTCAGTCGCCAGCTGGCAGGTTTCGGCTTTTTATGGCTGCTCTGGATGTCGGGGATGGATATTTACTATCCTTTTAATCTCCTGTTAGGGGTGATGACGGTCTGGATGGCGGCCTCTGCTTTTTTAAGACAGGAAGCAGAGGAAACTTTGCGGGAGCTTTCCGGCGAGCTTAGGCAAAAAGGCGCCTGGCTGAAGAAAGCCATGGAAGCCGGCCTCTATTACCAGGACGCCGAGTTGAGTTTATCGTCGCTTGCCAAATCACTGGGCGTCCATCCACACGAACTATCCCGGATAATTAATCTTGCGCTTAGGAAAAACTTCCATGAATTCATTAACGAATACCGCATCAGGGAGGTAACCCGGAAAATGAAGGATCCCGAAAATGCGGGACTGACCCTGCTCGGGCTCGCCCTTGATGCCGGCTTCAACTCCAAAACTACATTTAACCGCATTTTCAAACAGGCGACGGGGAAAACCGCGGCAGAATATAAAAGCGATCTGAAAAATAAGCGCCCATCTTATCATTTGGACCCCTTTTCACAATCAAGTACGGTAATATCGTATCTCAAAGCCGTTACCATGTTTAAAAATTATTTCAAGATCGCCCTTCGCAACCTGGCCAGAAATAAAGTGTATTCTTTTATCAACATCGCTGGATTGAGTCTGGGTCTTGCCAGCGCGATGCTGATCATCCTCTACGTGAAAGATGAAGTAAGTTATGACCGCTTCTTTAAAGGAGTTAACCAGATTTACCGGGTCACGTCTCAGGGCTTTAACAAAAAAGAAAATAAAATCAATTACGGATCGAATACGGGTTATTTGCAGGGGCCACGTTACACTGCCCATATTCCGGAGCTCCTTTCCTTTGTTCGTGTGCAGAGCGGAAGACAGGATATCAGGAAGGGCACTGATGTCAGTTCGCATGAAGAGCTGCAGGTGGACTCGAATTTTTTTTCCATGTTTAGTTTCCCGCTCATTGAAGGGAATCCAAAAACCTGCCTGAAGCAGCCGCACAGTGTAGTTCTTTCCGAAGATGAGGCAAAAAATCAATTTGGAACCGTTCATGCATTGGGAAAAACGCTGATGGTGAAGGATGATAGTGTTTTTGTTCCTTATGCCGTAACGGGAGTGGCCAGGAAATGCCCGCAAAATTCTTCCATAAAATTCGATATCCTGGTGCCTATTGCAGAATCTACTGAAGATGCACAAAACAGTGAGAACTGGTTTAATACCTTTCTGAACACTTTTGTTGTTTTACCGCCGGGAGTGAGTGCGAATGCTGTGGAAAAGAAAATGCAAAAGTTTTATGACGAGGACACAAAGGAAGCGATCAGCAGTCTGAAAACAAAATTCGGAGATGAGGCGGCGAATTGGGTGTCAAAACCCACACTCCAGCCTTTTCTGGATATGCATCTGAACAAAGACATGCCTGCAGATAATGGCCTCAAAGATTCCAGCAATCCCGTTTACTCTTATATTCTGTCAGGAATCGCATTGTTTATTTTACTGATCGCTTCCATCAATTTTGTAAACCTCACCATTGCGCGCTCAGTTAAACGCGCCAAGGAAATCGGCATCCGTAAAGTGGTAGGGGGAGAAAAAAGACAACTCATCATTCAATTCCTGGGTGAATCATTTTTACTTTGCTTTCTTGCTTTTTCCCTCGCTATTCTCCTGGTATTTCTGGTGCTTCCCGTTTTCAATGACCTCTCGAATAAATCTCTTTCTCTTTCTTACCTGTTCGATATAAAACTGGTAGCGGGTTATATCCTGCTTTTTCTGCTCACCGGTTTTATGGCGGGCTTTTATCCCGCATTGGTTTTGTCGGGATACAATCCTGTGCAAACTTTATACAGCCGTTTTCAACTGAGCGGCAAAAATTATCTTCAGAAAAGCCTGGTGGTACTTCAGTTTTCCCTGGCTTCTTTTCTGATCATTGCCACATTCACCATTTATTCGCAATTTCAATTCCTTACTACCCAAAAATTGGGATACGACGACAGCAACCTCGTCAGCTTAGATATCCAGAGAATGAAACTTGCACGAGTTGCCACTTTCAAAGACGAGCTGTTGAAGAATCCCGGGATTTCGCAAGTCTCTTTTAAGAATGGGGGCGACTGGGGAACGGTTGCAAAAATATATGCGGATTCCAACATAGAGTTTCAATATGAGATAGTCGATGAATCTTATATCCCCATACTAAAAATTTCATTACTGAAGGGCAGAAATTTTTCGAAGGATTTTCCGGCGGATTCTTCGCAATCCGTACTCGTTAATGAAACTTTCGTGAAACAGGCAGGATGGAAAAACCCCATCGGGCAACAAGTTAATTTCTGGTACAACAAACAGGTATTTACGGTAATAGGTGTGGTGAAAGATTATCATTACCATTCTTTAAATGAGAAAATCGGCCCCGAGCTTTTTACTATAAAAGCGGGAAATCAGTACGGCATGGCTTTGATAAAAATCAGGCCCGGAACGGAAACCGCCAGCCTGAAATATCTTCAGTCAAAATTCAGGCAGAATTTCCCGATGATGCCTTATAGTTATTCATTTAGAGCAGACGAGAATTACAAGAGCTACGAAGCGGAAAAGAAATGGAAACAGATTATGTTTTTCAGCGCGGTTCTCACCATTTTTATTTCCTGCATCGGTTTGTTTGGCCTGTCGGTTCTTTCTGCTGAAAGAAGGATAAAAGAAATTGGCATTCGCAAAGTGCTGGGCGCTTCGGTAAACAGCGTGGTGACCATCCTCTCCAAGGACTTTGTAAAACTGGTGTTGCTGGCCCTGCTCATCGCGATACCGCTCGGATGGTATGCCATTGACAAATGGCTGCAAAACTATCCATACCGGATCGATATCAGCTGGAAGATCTTTGCGTTGGCGGGTGGCCTCGTAATTTTTATTGCGCTGGTGACCGTCAGTTTCCAGGCACTGAGATCCGCGATGGCGAGTCCGGTGAATTCCCTGCGTTCGGAATGACTAACCTTTTGGTTGACGGATGACGGATGACGGTAGACGGTAGGTGGTTGATCCCGCACGTGCGGGACGGGATAGTCCCTTACGTACGGGGCAGATCGATAAAATTTCCTGGTTTGTCTAAAATAACTCCCTGTTTTTTTACTCACAGGTATTATACTGGAGTTCGAACACCCTCAATCCTTTCACAAGTTGTTTAAAAACAAAACAAAACTTTCACCGCTTAAATTCAGGCAGTCGTTTAATTAGGAATTGCTAAGCAATGTTCTTATATTAGTACTTAAATAAGTACTTATGCGGGTAGTCAATTATACCGAGTTTCGCAATAATCTGGCTGAAAGTCTGAACCTCGTTAACGATGATGGAGATATAGTTATCGTTTCGAGGAGTAAAGGAAAAAATGTGGTGGTCATGTCCCTTGAAGAATATAATTCCATACAGGAAACTCTTCATCTGACAAGTACAACCACCAATCGCAAACGTCTCGACAGGGCAGTAAAAAATATGAATGCTGGTAAATTCATCAGGAAGGAATTAATTGAAAAGTGATGGAACTCGTTTGGGATCCCGGTAGCTGGGAGGATTATATTTACTGCCAAAATACAGACAGGGAAATATTATTTCGGATTAACGAATTGATAAGAGATACGGTTCGTTCACCTTTTAAAGGAATTGGAAAACCTGAACCATTAAAAGGCAGTTTATCCGGATGCTGGAGCAGGCGCATAAATGAAGAACACAGGCTGGTCTACGCCGTTCGGGAAAAACGTCTCCATATTCTTCAATGTCGGTTTCATTATGACCGATAGCTAAAGTTAAATAGTTGCAAAACCGATCACTTCTGTCATTTATCAGATTAACTTCAGCAAAGAATAGTTCCTTATTATTTCCCGAGGGTCTTCCGATACAACCTTTACTAAAACCAATAAGATGTTTTTCGATGATTTGATATTTTCCGGAAGAACATTCAGAAAAACTTCAGGTAGAATTTTGTTGTGTGCCCTGACTTTCTCATTTAATGTAAATACAACAAATGCGCAGTTTAGTTACGGTGTGAAAGCAGGAATGATTTCCTCAACAACGTTACAATACGGCGGAAACGGCTATTATGCGGCCGGTTTTCTGTTTGGCTTTACAAGCGATATAAATCTGGGAAAGCATTTTTTTCTTTCACCCCAGCTATATTATGCTCAAAAGGGATTATCAACATCAGAAAGTTCTGTTGTCAGATTTAACTATTTAAATCTGCCGGTTTTGTGCGGCTACAAAATTACCAGTCATCTGCAGGTTTTGTTGGGCGTCAATGTTGGAATATCGCTGAGGGGTAAACTTCAAAAGGGCGATACTATTTATACCTTTAGTTTACAAAGGATTGATCCCGGACTTGACGCAGGGTTGCGATATGAATGGGGCAGGTGGGGCCTTGATTTTAGTTTTGTAAGAAGTCTCATTGGAATAGAAAAAACTCAACAGACTGTATACAACTATAACGCGTTGGGAGATTTATTTCCTCAATATACTGAAACGCTTCCCGAAGAGGATAAATTAAAAAATCAAAGTTTCGAGTTCAGTATATATTATTTATTTGGAGGACGGCATTGACTTAAGGGGAACACCTTGAATAACTGCCGATTTGCAAATCGAAACGACCATCTGTAATGACGACGGAGTCCAAATTATTTGCGACGCCCGTGATGCTATAAAGCGTGAAAGCAAAAGTTCCCGACACGATATTATTAATCGTGTCCAGTTTTGAAATTTGAAGATAACGCGTAGTATTTTGCGGCGGGTAAATTTGAAAATTTGAATAAATAGACGAGACCCCCGAATAAAAATTAATGATAAGAGAATCGATAATATTCCCAGGTCCGTAAATATGATCGCTGAGTGAATAGTTTTGTTGAAAACTGAACACTGTTTCTCCATTAGCATAATTTCCCGCCTGTAGCCAAATAGATATGGGTAATGAAGAGTAAGTGTTAACCGGTTTGATAATATAACCTAATTCAGTTTCGCTGCCTGTAAAAGCAGAACAGTGTAAGTAAGGGACCCATACCTGTCCGTTTATTTTACAACCAAAAGTATTTTTGCCTTCTTCGGTAACCGGTGGTAAAGCAGGCGGAGGTGTTGATTTTTTGCAGGCAATTCCACAAACAATATAGATTATTCCGATTAAAGGAAGTATACGAAGTCTGATTTTCATTGCTGTTAGTGGCATTCGTGATTAACGGGAAGAGTTGTAAATCATCTCATGAAATTTAGCATTAAAATACTTAAGGAATAGCTAATTAAATCAGAATACCAGTTCGATGCCATTCTGCGAGTGAATAAGGGTAGGGGTGTAAAAGGATGTACAGGACAGTTAGGGACAGTTAGACAAAATCAATTAAATAGATTTGATAGGGTTACCCGCTAAATCCGGCAGGAATGTAATCAATATACCAGGGCCATCCGACAAAATTCATTGAATTAATTAATTATAAAAGAAAAAAATGGATACCATCGGCAGAAGAAAATTTTTGGGCAGCGTATCACTCATTTCTGCTGTATTTGCCGTTCCTGATTATGTTTATTCTTCCATCTTAAGGTCCGAAGATTATATAACTGTTGAAATTACAAAAGGAAAGATCAGGGGTATCAGGAACGAAGGAGTTAATATTTTTAAAGGAATTCCATACGCCGGTAAAGTTTCTGGTGACTGGCGTTTTAAAAGACCTGCAACACTGGAACCATGGACAGGCGTGCGAGATGCGCTGGAGTTGGGAGCTCCCGCCATTCAGGCACCCAGGAACAATGAACCGGCACCTGCCGAAGATTGTCTTTTCCTGAATGTGTGGACCCCGGCAAATGATAATAAGAAACGGGCTGTTATGTTTTACAATCACGGAGGTGGTTACGTAATTGGTTCGGGGGGATCCAGAGGACAGGATGGCGCTAACCTGGCCCGGAATTTTGACGTTGTTGTTGTCGAAACCAATCACCGGCTGGGGCTGTTTGGTTTTTTGTATATGGGTGAAGTAGCCGGAGCAGAATATGCCGAGTCGGGCAATATGGGAATGTTGGATATTACGGCCGGTTTAAAATGGGTAAAGGAAAATATTTCCGTATTTGGTGGCGACCCGGATAACGTGATGATTTTCGGAGAATCCGGTGGAGGTGGAAAAACTTCCTGTCTGTATGCGATGCCCGAAGCCGCTCCCTATTTTAATAAAGCGTCCATTGAGAGCGGGCCCGGAGTGCACATGACGACAAAAGAGAATGCAATCAAAACGACAGACTATGTTTTAAAACAATTAAATATTGAACCAAAAGACTGGCGAAAATTGTTTGATGTTCCTGCAGCAGATTTATTTAATATCCAACAAAAGATGCCAACGGTGGCACCGCATATCGGCAAAGAAGATGGAAAGATCGGCTTCGGTCCTGTGGTAGACGGTATTGCACTTCCCAATCATCCATTCGATCCGACGGCGCCGGAAATATCGCGCAATAAACCGCTGATGGTGGGTTGGAATGAAGATGAATTTACATTTTTCTTATGGCAGAGTCATGATACCAGTTTTGCAAAACTTGATTTTGAAAGTATACAGACAAAGCTTGAACCACAATTTGGTGAGAACACAAAAAAAATTATCGAGACTTACCGGAAATCCAGGCCCAATGCAACTGCGCCTGATATTTTTATTGCAATTTCTTCGATCAACATGATGGGACTGGGATCCATTGAGATTGCCGAAAAAAAGACCATGCAACATGGTGCCCCTGCGTATCTATACAATTTCGGTTATAAATCTGAAGTGAAACTACAAGGCACTGATTATACATTAGGGACGCCCCATGCAATGGATATTTCTTTTAAATTCAACAACGAGGTGCCAGGTGGCGGCCCCAGTTTTTTTGGAGGCAACAAGCCGGAACGATTTATCGCATCCCATAATATGGCAGAATTTTGGACAACCTTCGCGCGCACCGGCAGACCCGCGGCTAAAGATGCCCCGGACTGGCCGGCATATAATTTGACGGACAGACCCACCATGCGCATCGATACAAAATGTGAGGTAATCAACAACCGGTTTAAGGACGAGGTTGACATGTGGAGATCGATTGGAATGGTGCAATGAGACCAGTACGGTGAATTGACAATTATTTTACAGTAACAATTACTCTTTGATATGTTGTAAGTGATGGCGAACCATCATCCGTAGCTTCAAGAATAATGTGAATGGTTTGTCCTGCAACTGCATTCTTCGGGATATGTATTTTTGCCTGCGTTGTATTTTCATCTGAAATAGATATTTTATCAGGATAGGTTCCCACCTGGAATTGCCACCATTTAACGGAGACTTTATTTCCATCAGGATCTGAAACTTTTCCGTTTAATCTGATGGTTGAACCCCGGGATGCTAAAACGTTCAGGGGTCCTTCGATCTCAACTACAGGTGCATGATTTGCGTCGGCATATTTCGGCGTCACGGACCATTTTAAGCGGGCTGCAAAATCGTGCTGGGCTGCAGGAAAGAAATCCGGATATCCACTCGCTATTTTATTTAATTGTTCGGTCATTGAACTCATCATGGCTGCCATTGCCTGCTGGGAAGTGTCGCCTGATGGCATGGAAAAAAAATCAGTTTCCTGTTCAGTTAATTCCCGTCCTCCCCATCCGCCATAAGATCCTTTTTCGTAGGCACGCAGTCCCTGTCCCAGCATGTTCATAAATGTAAAATCATCGCCTTCGCCAATCCAGGAACCCTTCGTCTGAACGGGCATCCATACGATGTAACCCATGCTTCTCAATTGTTCAGTCGTATAACCCGAAAAACCAAAAAAATCCATACGGTCGCCTTTCACCATTTGTTTTCCATCGCCCCATACACGGTATCGCGCACCCAATGGTCCGCGATCTGATACATTTTCTTTTGTCCATGTGGCGGTGAAATAAATCGAATCCTGTTGTTTTGCACGCAGCTGCGCGCCGAAGCCATAATTAGGACCTGCAACGAATTGCCGGTATTCAATGTCGGGCCAGTTCGGTTTGATATACTTCGCATAGGTATCGTCCTGATCGCCGGATGGAAGCAACACTATTTTTCCTGATATCTTTTTTTTAATCGCTTCCCATTGTGTTGTATTACTGTATTCTTCCTGGATTGATTTGAGCGCGCGGGCGATGGTGCTTTGCCCGCCCCATGCAGTTATAAATAATTTTCCCGGTTTATCATCGAGTATCAGTGATTTAATTAATTCTGAGCCTGGCGTATTTTTTGAAATATCTCCGTCGAATTCAATATTTCCGTAGCGGATCTTTGACTTCAGTTCGGAGGGTAGTGGATAATCGGGGTTATGCACTTTTAAATTTGGATATACTTTTTCATAAGCTTCCACCGCATCATCTATAAAACGTTCATGCTCTGCCCAGCGCCAGGATACACATGGACAGGTATCCAATCCGAAACGTGAATATTCCCTTCCGGGAACATACCACCTGGTGCCTTTGCCGTCTCCTTTCCAATGGTAGCCGCTGCTTGCATAAATGAGCCCCTGCACATTCAGGTCGCAGCTATTCAGTAAAAAACGGATCAATGAATTATTATCATCGAGTTCGGGATCTGCAGTGACTATGATGCGTGGTTTCGTTTCCTTATTGGGAGATTGTGCGTTTACAGAATTTACGGAAAGTGATATTGCTAATATTAGAAGGGTAAAGAACTTTACATTTAGTTGTAAACCGGGTGCATTTGGTTCCATTGATCCGAGTTTTCAGTTATTGTTTCAGTGCTTCGTTACCTTAAGATCCTTAAAATATCCGATTGTACCAATATCAACCCATAAGCCAATAGAACCGTGGGTGGGTTTCCCTTTCATCTTATCTACGACAAATGTCGAATATTTCACGTCGTTGATAAACGTATAGAGTATCTGACTTTTCACTTCAATACGCATCACTGTGCTCTTCAATTCGTAAATCAGGATATTTTTTGAAAACTTCATTGGATGTAATTGTATTTCCGAGTGCACCGAACTGGTGCAGGTCGCCAAAGACTTCCAGCCGGACAGACTGGTCGATTCCTCCTACGTTTATCGGGTCAAAGCCCATATCCTGAATCAGTTCTTCGATGTCGTAATGTATGTCCGTCTCATTTGTGGCATAAAAAAGAACGGCCTTCTCAGGTTTTTGATTGGCGGCGTCAGCAAGTGAAGCTGCTCCCAAAGTACCAAGCGCTTTTACCAGCTTTGCATTTTTCGGTAACAGGGATTCATTGTGAAGTCCGGCTGATTCGTTCTGAGGTATCGTTTTTACGAAACCTCCTTTTCCATCAGGAGCAATCGGATTGGAAGGATCGATAATAATTTTTCTCTGAAGTACCGCTTCATACTGATAAAAGAAGGTCTTGATGGCATCGAACCAAATGGCCAGAATGATAATATCTGCTTCCTGCACAGCAGCACCTATTTCCATCGGCTTCGCCATTTTTCCTAATTTATCACAGAGTGCTTTTGCTTTGTTTAAATCCGGGCCTGCAATGATCACGGAACGATTGTTTTTTACGAGATCGGTTGCAACGACTTTTCCGATATTGCCATAACCTATTATTGCAATTTTTGCCTTATTTGTGTTTTCCATTTTTTAAAATTTTTGTTGAATAAATATTTCTGTTGTATCAGGCACAAAATTGCATAGAAGGTTACCACCTGCAAATAAGGTGGATTAAGAAATAGCCTTAATGTAGATTAAGAAAGGGCAGACTACCCAGACTTTCTTTCGTTTCTCATTTTGCTGAGAAATTCAGGGGTGATACCCAGATAGGAGGCAATTTGAGTATTAGGTAATCTGAGGGCCAGTTGCGGATACTGATCAAGGAAAGACTGATAGCGCTCCTGTGCTGTAGAACTGATATTTTGCAGCACACGGGTTTGTAATTCAACAAATTTGTTTTCTATAATGACTTTAAAAATCCGATCTAATTTGGGTATAGACCTGTACAGGAAATACAAATCCTGTTTTTCAATTTGTAAAAGGGCAGAGGGTTCCAGTGCCTCTATAAAAAGTTTACTCGGTTTATCGGAGTGAAAGCTGCCAATGTCGGCAATCCAGTCGTTCTCAGCCGCAAATTGAATATTATGTTCAACACCTTTGTTCATCCACTCCATACATTTTAAGACAACCTTCCACAACGAAAGAATAATGTTTGCAGACCAAACCTTCCTGCAAAATCATTTGTTTACGCTTGATTTTCCGCTGGTAGACTCTTTTGTCCAGAAGATTTCTTTCTTCCTCGTTTAAAGGAATGTAGTTTTTAAAATAGTCTATCAGTGGTTGTTCAATTAACATTCCTAAAGATAACACACTTAATTACCTTCTTTTCTGAATTCCACAGCTCATAGTTCTTCTGAAGATTAATCCAAAACTGGGCCGCAATTCCATGTTTTGTCAGATCGATGACATTTATCTTATTGTTCCTTTTGTTCCTTTAAATATTGCCGTTTCGTGCAACCCTTTCAACATCACTTCGTAAGTATATCCTGTAAGACTTATCGGTTTAAAGAAAGATTAAAGTCTGTAGCACAACTTGGAAAATATTGCGCGTATTATACAGGGATGTATGGCTCAGGAATACATATGCCAGAAGATGGTTTATAAAAACTATCAGGGCTTTGCCATGAAATTAGTATTCAGGTATGTGTACAGACATGAAAAAGTAGTGGATGTGGTAAACGATGGATTTGCAAAACTTTTCAATGGGTTTAAAAATTTTATACCGGCTGAAACAGAGGAGGGGAATAGAAAAAAACTGATGGGATATATTAAGAAGATCATGATCAACACAGCCATTGACAAACTAAGAACTGGAGATATGTCACCGGAAATAGGAGGAATTCCGGATTATGTATGGGGATTTTCCATGAGAGATCATGACGCCGACCAGCAGTTATTGTACAAACACCTCCTTTCCATAGTTAAGGAATTGCCTCCGGCTTACAGGATCGTTTTCAATATGCATGAAATTGACGGGTACAGTCATGTGGAAATTGCTGAAATGACCGGGATGCCTGTAGGAACTTCAAAATCAAACCTGTTCAGAGCGAAGGCAATCTTACAGAACAAAATCAGAAGATCAGAAGAAATCAACTATGCAGCATTTCGATGAAAATATGAGTGAACTGTTCCGAACAGCTTCAGCAGAAATTCGCCTGAAAGCTGCAGATGACGACTGGGAGAAAATACAGGAAGGACTGTTGCCTGACCGTTCTTTATTACCATCCAAAGAAACAGCAGGTGTCAGACTGAATGCTGATCGAGTGCTGAAGTCTGCACTTTTAATATTTGTGATGGCAGTAATAACACACCACCCGGTCATTCATCAAACCAGTGGAAACACGAAGATGTCTGTTATTGAAAATAATCAGACCGTTCAGAAAACAAAAGGCGGTCCCATTTTCCGATCGTTGACTCCGGCTTTCGCGGAAAACCCATTCGCTGAGGCCCATTTAAAAATTAGAAATTTAATTAAATCGGCTCTTCCCGGATGTGAAGAAAGTATTCAGGTTGGATTAAATATGAAGTCAAAACCTTTAGAAACTGTTTATGATTTCAGGCATGATTCGGGGCTCCAACAGGTAATGACTAAACAAATCGAAGGGCAAAAGAAAATTGCGGTGGAAAAATGGTTATATGCCGGAATTATTGCCGGACCGCAATTCAACCAGACAAAGCAACAGGGTTTCAGTAATGCCGGGCTAAGTGCCGGCCTGATAGCAGGTTTTCATTTGAATAAAAAACTATCTATAGAGATCGGACTTGTTATTTCAGACAAACAGTATTACAGTGCAGGCAAATATTTTGACATGAGTAAAATATCGGCATCCATGCCTGCCGGAATGAAACTAACGCAAATTCAAAGTAAGACCACCGTACTGGAAATACCCCTGGAGATCAGGTACAATCTGGTGCGAGTCAGCAATGGAAATTTATTTGCAGCCGGCGGATTTTCGTCCTATATCATTACCAGGGAAAATAATCAATACCAGGCTACAGTTAATGGAAACGATGAAACATTAAACGGGAACTATACAACACAACAGGATTATTTTGCCGCGGCGGCGAAAATAGGCGCAGGTTATGAGTGGAAAGCGGGTAAGGGTTTGAGTCTGCGCCTGGAACCTTATTTGCAAATTCCGTTAAAAACGATTGGGATGGGTTCTATGCACGTCGTGAGTACGGGTGTTTACCTGGGATTAACATTTCCTTTTATCAAATGATCATATTAAATATTTTAAAAAGCCTCATAAGAATCAGACTACACCGGACAGGTTTTGACATCTGAGTATTTTAATTATTAAAAATTAAGCAAATGAAAAAAATTAATCTTTTTTTGTTGGGGATCGCTATGTCCACGACTTTCGTTTTTGTGTCCTGCAATAAGGACGCACAAAAAACAGTAACGACGCCGGATCAGCAATCAGAATCCGTGGCCGGCATGATTTCTGAGAATGGTAACAATCCGGATGAGATTATGATGACACAATCATCCGATGGTTCGGTTACATTAACGGAAACCAATTCCGTCGATCAAATGAGCAGCCACAAGGGGCATTATTTGTACTCCGAAAGTAACGAGGCAGTTACCAACCGGATTTTTGTTTATCAGATCGGCAGTGATGGATCTCTTTCATTGCAGGGTTCTGCATCTTCAGGGGGAGCTGGGGCCGGTGCAGGACTAGGATCACAGGGAGCTCTTGCTTTATCCGGCGACCATGAATGGTTATTTGCCGTTAATGCAGGGGATAATTCTGTTTCATCCTTTAAAGTCCATGATGATGGCAGTCTGGTGCTTGCACACACAGAAAATTCCGGTGGTAAAAAGCCTGTCAGCATCAGCGTTTTCGGGAATCTTTTGTATGTTTTAAATTTCGACAGTGATAACATACATGGATTTCGCATTGGGGCAGGCGGGACTCTTACTGACATTGTTGGATCTACGAGATCTTTAAGCGGCACAGGGGTAGTTCCTCCGCAAATCTCGTTTACGCCTGATGGAAGATGGCTGATAGTTACGGAGAAAGCAACCAATAAGATCAGTTCTTTTAAGTTGGGTATTGCCGGCTCTGTTGCGCCGGATGTTGTGACTGCTTCAACAGGTGAGACGCCTTTCGGATTCAATTTTGGAAGAGATGATTATATGATTGTTTCCAATGCTGCGGGCGGAGCCGCCGGAGCTGGTTCTGCCACTTCTTATCAGATAGGTGGAAATGGTGTACCGCATGAAGTGAACGGAGCCGTCCCCAATGATCAGGCTGCTCCATGCTGGGTGGCGACAACCAAATATGGTCGTTTTGCTTTCGTGTCCAATACGGGCAGCAATTCGGTTTCTTCTTACTATGTCAGCCCAGGAGGAAAACTCTTTCTGGTTAACAAGGCAGCCGGGTTAACGGATAACTCACCGGCAGATATCGTAGTGGCAGCCAACAATTATTATGTCTACGAGTTAAATGTAGGATCGGGAACCATCGGTGAATTTCACCGCAGTTTTTTGGGCGGATTGAAATACATCGGATCTGTTTCCGGATTGCCTGCACCGGTTACCGGGCTGGTCACTTTCTAGGAGCTGGTTCCGGAATAAATGCAGATGCCCCTGTCCTGTGACTGAAAATTCGTTTGTCATTGTTTGTTAGATTTGTGAATGCTACGATTTACGATAGTGAGGTCTTCTCCAGAGAGCTGGGCCCACCAATCCTCAGTTACATCGTTAAGAGTATATTCACTATCTATGACATAGTTCCCATCGGGGCCTATATCATAGTACAGATTATTAAGTGTATCTAATACAGCATTGACTGATTTGAGTTCAATGAATTGTTTCCTGCTCTCAAGTGTCTTGTTGATCTTTTCTTCCAAAAACGCAACTCTCTGCTGGAGATCAATCACCTTGTCATCCTTGCGGGATATGAGCAGACAGGCCATCACCATCAGGAATAAAAACAGCAGGATGAGAAACTGATATATGGTCATACTGTTTCTTTTTAAAGCCCGAAATCTTCAAGATACATATTGATCAGTTCTTAATAATTTTTTTATGAAAACGGGCAATAGCCAGCGTAATTTACAGAATGCTGAGATGAGGTTGAAATTCGGATGTGGATACCCGGGAATATTCCTATATTTAATGAACTGCCAGTTGATATTACTATTCTTTCCCGAGTAGCACCATGAGGTCAAATTTCCGTTTTTTACATCATACAAAAAGATTCTGGAGAACACTTGGGCCTGGTCTTATTACAGGAGCCAGCGATGATGACCCTTCTGCGATTACCACTTTTTCACAGGCTGGTGCAAGCTATGGGTTGACCACTTTATGGATTGCTCTGGCAGCATATCCAATTCTTGCGATAATACAGGAAATGTGTGCACGTATCGGTATAGTATCTGGCAAAGGACTGACGAGTGTGGTTAAAAACCATTACCCTCCCTGGCTTTTGTATACTTTGATTCTTTTAACCTGTCCAGCTTTTCTTTTGAATATTGGCGCCGATATAGCGCTTTTAGGCGAAGCGGGTAACCTGTTATTTCCCCACATACCTGCGATTTATTGTTCGATTGGATTTACATTGCTCTTGTTTACATTGATCTTGTTTCTTCCCTATAAGAAACTGTTGCATGTTATGAAATTTATATGCCTCATTCTGCTGGTATACCTGGTGGTTCCTTTTCTTACCCGCCAAAATATGAAGTTAATTATTACAAGCACCCTGATTCCCTCTTTTAGATTTGATAAAGACTTTGTATTAATTGTTACGGGATTAACAGGCGCCATAATCTCTCCGTATCTGTTTTTTTGGCAGGCTTCTTCCGAGGTGGAAGGAATCGATCCGGCTACTCATGGGAAAAAAGCAATTAAGCGATACACCTTTCTTCTCATGAGGAAAGATATTCTGTCAGGCGCTTTTTTTGCTGTGCTCATCATGTATTTTATTATTTTAACGACAGGCACGATTCTCCACGACAACGGCATTCGAAATATAAACAGCATTGCAGATGCAGCAATTGCATTAAAACCACTGGCAGGTAACCTCTCGTATCTGTTGTTTTCAATTGGAATAATCGGTACCGGCTTTCTGATTATACCGGTGTTGAGTGCCACCATTTCATATATCATCATGGAAGCTTTTGACTTTAAAGCAGGGCTCAGCAAGAAACCCGGGGAGGCAAAACTATTTTATTTTATTATCGGAATATCCATGTGTTTTGGAATTGCCATGCACTGGCTTCACATTAGTTCCGTAAAGGCACTTTTATTAACCACCGTCCTTTATGGAATTACAGCGCCGCTTTTAATCGGGATTATCCTTCACGTCGCCAATAATGGTACAATCATGGGTCAACACAGGAATAACCGGATTTCCAATATATCAGGCATTTTAATCCTGTTGTTTATGATGACCAACCTTGGTGTGCTGGGGTATTTTATGTTTATTCACTAAACGGCGGGTAGATGGATACGGGCAAAAAATAAACCCCCGTAATAACAGGGGTCGATTTCTATTTTAAATATTGGGGTTAATGCTCCATTTTTGAAAAGTCACCGTAGATACTTTCAAACGCAATTTTACCATCCTTGTTAAAATCGTCGAACTGCACACAACGGATTCGGAGTACTTGATGTGTTTTTTTAGATTTGCCGCTCCATATCCACCAGGACTGCACAGTTTTAGCATCCTGATCTTTATACGCCAGATAGTCGGGATAACCAACTTTGATAAGTGCAATACTGTCGTAAAGCTCAAAGTCCCTGGCCCAGCCTTTTAATGCTTCTGCCATAGGAATTCTTTTCTGCATCCCACTTGCCCAAAATTTGGCTGTGTCGGAAAAAATTTTAGTGTTTGTTGCAATGTCGTTGTCCAGGTATGCTTTCACAGATTTATTGACGATGTCGATATAGGGATGTTCCATATAAATATCCCCGTTTCGTTTCTCCTGGGAAAAAGCGGCCAGTACCAATAAGAATAAAGCCGTGCTGAGCAAAATTTTCTTCATGTGTTGATTATTTAAGAGTTTATAGCTAAAGGTATCCTAATAACCGACAGATAGCGCGGTACAGAGAAAATACAGCGATCCATATATCCAAAAACGGTAAATCATAAGGACATTTGGTCAAATAAATTTTACATAATAACTGGTTGTATTATTAAAACTGTCTTTATTATGTTCTTTTTTTAATCAATAAAAATTGTTTATGAAATGGAGATCTGGTAAAATATTTTTTTTTATTTGCCTGACCGGCGTGGTAAACATCTACGCTCAATCAGAGGTACCGGTTTCCAGACCTAATTATCCATATGTCAAAGGATATCTAAGCTTCATTATTCCCTGGGTAACGATCAATAAAGAAGAAATGGTTACTGAATTTGAGAGGGCTACTACCATTGGCTTTCCTGTTGGTCTGAATGTTTACTATGGAGATAAATTTGGATTTAGTTATGAATTTACTCCATTGGTGGTTTGGCAAAAATCTGATGGCAAGGCAGGAACTTCAAAAACCAGCAATCTGGTTTTTGATCCGGGTCCGATATTTCGTTTTCAACATGGGTTTAACATAGTGGCCCGTCTTGCATTCGAAACGCAGGGTCGTTACGGATTTACACCTGTTTTTAATAAAGTTTATGCAAGGACCAGGGATGTGGACTATTGGTTTTCTTTATCATTACCAGCCCGTTTTGGGAACAGCCAACCACCGTCAATCGGAGTGAATTTGCAGATTGGATTTACATTTAATTAGCCACAAAGTGAAGACTAATTTAAGGTCCGGTATTCATTCGGTGTATGTCCGACCCGTTGTTTAAACAAACGCGTAAAATGTTGCGGATATTTAAAGCCTAATTCAGAAGCGATCTGGCTGATAGATTTGGTCTTATCGAAAATTTTTTCTTTTGCCAGATCAATCAGTTTGGATTGTATATATTCCTGTGCTGTTTTGCCGGTTTCTTTTTTAATCAGGTCACCGAAATAACCGCCTGATAAATTTAATTCACCAGCGCACCAGGCCACTGAAGGTAGTCCAATGGTAAGTGGTTTTTCAGACTGATAATATTCATTCAATAGATTCTCAAATCTTTCCAAAATGCCTTTATGTATATTTTCACGGGTAATGAATTGCCGGTCATAAAAGCGGGTGCAATAATTGAACAGTGTTTCCATATTGGATACAATCAATTTTTTACTATGCTTATCAATAGCATGTTCCAGTTCGTAATTAATTTTTGAAAAACAATCCAATACAATTTTTCTTTCTCTTTCGGATATATGCAGTGCTTCATTCGATTGGTACTGAAAAAAACTATAATCCTGAATATGACGTCCCAGCGAAGTCCCATGAATTAATGCAGGATCAAAGACTACCCCATAGCCTTTGGGCTGATATGTTTCTCCATTACTATTCACGCCTGCTACCTGTCCTGGTGCCAGAAAAACCAGCGTTCCTTCCTGGTAATCATATACGTGACGTCCGTAAACCAGATCACCACATTTCACATCTTTTAAAAATATGGTGTAAAAACCGAAATACATCCTGGAGCCTTGTCTGGGAGCAGCTTTGGAAAAATCAACCACACTGATCAGTGGATGCAATGTTTCATTATTGTTGAAAACATTGTAATCACTGATTGTTTCAAATCTACGCATGTTGTCCATATCAGTTCTTTTAGTAGTCCAAAATTACTTTATTATTCATCCCTTCGGTGGAGGCCGGCAATCAGCAATATTGGTAGATAAATCCGTAATCCGTATACAAGTCTTGCAGTCGAATGCAGGGACCTTTATCCGGTAAAAGACATTCAGTTTTTTGAAAACAATCGGGGAATCTGCACCAACAAAAAATAGAGAATATGCAACATGTAAAATTGAATAACGGCATTGAAATGCCCATCCTTGGATTTGGTGTTTTCCAGGTAAAAGATTTGAAGAATGCGAAAGAAGTGTGATTGATGCCATACAAACAGGCTATCGTTTGATTGATACGGCTCAATCATATGAAAATGAAGAAGCAGTTGGAAAAGCGATAAAAAGAAGTGGTGTGCCAAGAGAAGATTTGTTTATCACAACAAAACTTTGGATACAATCAAATGGATTATGAAGGGACAAAAAAGGCTTTTGAAAATTCATTAAAACAATTGCAATTAGATTACCTGGATTTATATCTTATTCATCAACCATTTGGTGATGTTTATGGTGAATGGAGAGCCATGCAGGAATTGTACAAAGAAGGAAAAGTCAGAGCAATTGGCGTAAGCAACTTTCAGCCCGACAGGCTGATTGATTTAATCATTCACAACGAAATAATTCCCGCAGTTAATCAAATTGAAACCCATCCATTTCATCAGCAAATGAAACACAGAAATTTTTACAGGAGAATAATGTTCAGATGGAAGTCCTGGGGACCGTTTGCCGAAGGTAAAAACAACATCTTTCATAATGAATTGCTGCTCTCCATTGGAAACAAATATAAAAAATCTATTGCACAGATTGTTATTCGCTGGCTTACACAAAGAGGAATAATTGCAATTCCAAAATCAGTGCGCAGAGAAAGAATGGAAGAGAACTTCAACATCTTCGATTTTGAATTGAGTGCTGAAGATATGGAAGCCATCAAATCACTGGACACAAAAACTTCCGCCTTCTTCGATCATCGTGACCCTGCAATGGTAAAATGGCTGGGCGAAAGAAAACTGGATATATAACCTACCATTTCCGCACAGTAAAACTTGTAAAAATAAATTATATGAAACTATCATTTCCGGGACTCTGTTTTATTATTAATCAGCATACAATCGTTCACGCAAGCACAACAAACATCCACGAATTTACACCTGAGGAACAGGAAATCAGTCAATCTTTCCAAAACCAAATGGCATTGGATGGCAAACAAAAATGTAGATTCTTTAAATACACTGTTTGCAGACAAATCCATGTTTGTTCATATGGGAGGAAGCTGGGGAAAAACGCAGGAGCTTGCTACCATAAAAAGCAGTGGTATCTGGTATAAGAAAGCCGAGGTTTACTCAGATATAGTGAACATTTTTGGCAACACGGCCATCCTGTTAAACGATATTGACTTGCAGGCGGTAGTTGGCGGGAACGAAGTCGTCAATCCTTTTATGGTAACCGAAGTATATATCAAAGAAAACGGCAAATGGAAAATGGGCTCTCTTACTTTTTCACATTTGATGAGACCAGTCAAAATGAATAAGCAACCATAAATACAGGAAAAAGGATTCGTAAAATGCTCTTCGAATTGAATAGCATTTATTTTTCGTAAATTGTATGGAGAAAGTCATTGTTTTAATTCATAATAATTAGCCTATGATTTCCTTAAATGTCAATCAAAAAACATATCAGGTGGATGTTGACCCCAGCATGCCGCTGTTGTGGGTGATCAGAGATATCATCGGACTTACCGGCACAAAATATGGCTGCGGCGTAGCCCAGTGCGGAGCCTGTACGGTACATTTAAATGGTGAAGCAATTCGTTCATGTGTTACGAAAGTGAGTCGTGCCGAGGGACAGAAAATAGTAACGATCGAAGGGCTCTCCGAAAATAATGATCATCCGGCACAACTCGCCTGGCAGCAGATCGACGTACCGCAATGTGGGTATTGCCATTCGGGTCAATTGATGTCGGCTGCTGTTTTGCTTCGCGAAAATCCAAATCCCACGGATAAAGATATTGACGAAGCCATGTCTGGAAATATTTGCAGGTGTGGAACTTATCTGCGCATCCGGAAAGCCATTCATATTGCAGCCGAGATTCAACAAAAAAAACTCGCGCTGGCTAAATAGGTGTTTATGAAAACAATCCTTGTTTTATCTGCCATCCTTTCTGTGTTCTGGCTGGCTTCAGCATTTCGTTACGGAAATAATCTTTCGCCCGGTCCCGACAATAAAGATAAAACAGCGGGTGACAGCGTTGAATCTGTCAAAGCATTCATGAAAGTTTACAAAGTGCTGATGAGCCCGCGTTGCATGAACTGCCATCCTTCGGGAGATGCACCTTTGCAGGGTGACGACAGTCATATACACACTATGAATGTGGTGCGTGGTCAGGACGGTACCGGCATGTACGCGGCAAAATGTTCCAATTGCCATCAGCCAACCAATGTTCCCGGATTGCACACACCACCCGGTAATCCGAAATGGCAATTGCCTCCTGAAAATATGAAGATGGTTTTCCAGGGAAAGACGCCGCGCCAGCTGGCAATACAGATTATGAATTTTAATCAAAACGGACATAGAAATAAAGCGCAACTGTTGGAACATTCAAAAGATACATTGGTGAAGGCCGCCTGGAATATGGGGGAGGGACGAACACCACCACCAATGAGTTATACTGCTTTTGTATCGGTATGGGATACCTGGATCAATAAAGGCGGTTATGCCCCCAAACAATAATGAGTCAGATTAAGGAATTGAAATTCTTTTAGCTTAAAATAGTTCAGATGGCACAGGTTTCAGAGGCACAATTTTTATCACGGAGAAAATTCTTAAAAAGCAGCGGACTAACAGGCGCAGCACTTTTCCTGGGTTTTTATTTTCCGCTCTCCGGCAAAGCGGGCCGGATCATAACAGATGCCGCACTGAATAATTTAGAGCCGGAAATTGAAATGAATGCGTGGATCCTTATTGACACCTCCGGCAAAGTAACCCTGGTTGATCACCGTGCTGAAATGGGACAGGGTTCCTTTCAGTCTGTCCCACAAATTATTTCAGAAGAGCTGGAAGTGGATTTAAGCAATATCAATGTCATCTTTGCACAGGGAAATCAGAAAAAATTCGGGAGTCAGATAACCGGTGGAAGTTCTACTATCCGCGGCTCCTACAAGAATTTATTAACGCTGGGTGCATCGGCCCGTGAATTGCTGATTCAGGCCGCCGCCGCCAAATGGAATGTCCCGGTCTCAGAATGTTACGCAAAGAATGGCCATGTATTTCATAAACCTACGGGCCGCAGTTTTCATTACGGAGAACTGGTGGTGGATGCATCTAAACTGGAGGCTCCCAAAAATGTGAAACTGAAACCGCGCTCTGAATATACGCTGATCGGCAAGCCGCTGCATCGCCGCGATACTCCTTTAAAAACCAATGGCAGCGCCGTCTTCGGACTGGATAAAAGAATTCCAGGCCTGGTATTCGCGGCAGTAGAACGGAACCCGCGTATGCGTGGTGTGCTGAAATCTTTTGATGATACCGACGCATTGAAAATTCCCGGAGTAAAAAAAGTCCTGAAGATCAGGATGGCCGTTTTCGGTACTTATCGCGAAGGGATTGCGGTTATCGCGGACTCCACCTGGGCTGCCATGCAGGGAAGGAAAGCGTTGAAAGTGGAATGGGACGACAGCGGCTTCACGCATATGGATACCGAAGAAATTTACAGGCAACAGGAAGAGTTATTGAAAACCAAAGATGGTCTTTCTTTAAAAAAGCAGGGTGATCCCGACAGTATCCTGAGCAATGCCGAAAAAAAGATTGATATCATGTACCAGACGCCCTATCAGGCACATGCCTGTATGGAACCCCTGAATTGCATTGCCCATTACCAGGAAAAGAAACTGGAGATCTGGGGACCTATTCAGGCGCCCGACTGGGTGCAGTCATTTTTGAGCAAGGAAATGAATATGCCCATGGAAAACGTGGTTGTGAATATGACCTTCCTCGGTGGTGGTTTTGGAAGAAAGGCCTTTCTGGATTATCCGCATGAAGCTACTTTAATCTCAAAGGAAATCGGTCTCCCGGTACAGGTTGTCTGGTCACGCGAAGATGATATGACACAGGGTCCTTACCGTCCGGGCATTACTTACCACTGTGAGGGCGCCGTTGCGAATGGTGAAATCAGTGCTTTCAAATTCCGCATGGCCGGACAAAATATTGGTCACTGGCAGGGCACAGAAAGGGGTAAGCCCAATGGAAGCACGGTGGAAGGATTTCTGGCACCTTATTATGACAGTATCAAAAACCTCAGCATTTCGGATGTGCCTTTTGAAACCCCGATACCCATCATGTGGTGGCGCTCGGTATATGCTTCCACCAACGGATTCGCTTACGAGAGTTTTATGGACGAGCTGGCCATCGCAGCTAGTAGAGATCCGCTGGAATTCAGAAGATCTTATCTTAAGGATGAACGAGTACAACGCCAGTTAGATAAAATGGAAGAAGTTTCCGGATGGAAAAACAGGAAGAAGAATGAAGGATACGGTGTTGCGATTACGGAATGTTTTAGTACAACGGTGGGCCAGGTCGTAAAAGTTTCCAGGGACGCTGCCGGCAAAATAAAAATCGACCAGGTTTGGGCTGTGATGGATTGTGGATGGTATGTAAATCCGGATATCATCCGGGCGCAGGTAGAGGGAAGTATTGTAATGGCCCTGGGTGCTGCCACGATTCATGAAATCACTTTTAAAGACGGGCTGGTTCAGCAAAAAAATTTCTACGATTATAAAATGCCGAGGATTAGCGACGCCCCTCCGGTTGAATTGTATATTATGGAAAACGATGGGGCAGCCGGAGGTGTCGGTGAACCCGGCCTGCCACCATTCACCCCCGCACTCACAAATGCCATATTTGATTTAACGGGTAAAAGGATACGAAAACTTCCTTTCGATATGAACATGATCTGATGAGCATGAAAGAACTGAATGATATTGTACGCGCATATGATAGAGCCATTTTGCAAAATAAACAAATGGTGCTGGCTACCGTGGTCCGCGTGGATGGCTCTTCCTATCGGCGTCCCGGTGCGCGCATGCTGGTTACCGATGACGGAAAAATAACCGGCGCCATCAGTGGCGGTTGCCTGGAAGGCGATGCATTGCAAAAAGCAATCTTCGCCATGACAACCGGAGAAAATAAATTGATCAGTTATGATTCGACAGGCGAAGATGATATCCAATTCGGACTTCACCTGGGTTGCAATGGCGTCGTGCATATTTTGTTTGAACCAATAAAAAAAGAAGATCCGAAGAATCCGCTGGAATTGTTACGACTGATATCCGATGGGGGAGAAAAAGCCGTAGTCGTTACCATTTTTTCGCAAAAGAAAATACAACCCGGAACAAGAATGCTTTATCTGAAAGACAGATTCATCAGTAGTTTACCAAGTGATGCGCAGGAATTATTGAGTGAACCGGTCAAAACCTCCTGCGCCGGAAAATATTCAAGCCTCCTCGAAATAGTTTTCGAAAATACGGTCTGCACAGCCTTTATCGAATATATCGATCGACCCGTTTCTGTCGTGATCGCCGGCGCAGGCAATGATGTGCAGCCACTCGTGGAAATTGCAGACATGCTGGGTTGGTCAGTGACCATTGTAGACGGGAGAAACAACTATGCGCTGCCTGAGCGTTTTCCAAAAGCCGTGAAAGTTTTGTACCACATGCCGCGAGAAATTCTTTCAGGAATAAAAACTGATAACAAGACTGTTTTTTTGCTCATGAGTCATAATTACAATTACGATCTGGGTTTTCTTGCACAAATAGTAGAACAGGAATTCGGATATATCGGGCTCCTCGGTCCCGCACAAAAAAGGGATCGAATGTTGTCCGATCTGAGAGACCAGGGAATTCAGTTAAGTGAGGAGCAATTATCAAAAATACATGGTCCGGCTGGATTGGATATCGGTGCAGAGAATTCCACTGAAATTGCGCTTTCGATCATTTCGGAAGTAAAAGCATTTTTATCAGGAAGATCCGGATCGTCCCTGAAGCTGAAAAAAGAAACCATTCATAACCGAGCGATCACTCATCTTCATCATGAGTAAAACCGGAATCATCATACCGGCAGCGGGAAGTTCAACACGGATGGGAGAACCCAAACAGTTGATGATGTTTAAAAACAAAACCCTGTTGCAGCATATTATCGGTGAGGCAAAAAATGCGGACCTGGATCCTGTGATCTGTGTCACCGGGTACCAGTCAGACCTCGTATCGAAAAGCATTTCGGAAATGGGAGTCTCCATTGTTTATAATGAACATTGGCCCGAAGGTATGGGATCAGGAATTTCTGCCGGCATCAAACAACTATTGTTATCGGATGTTGATTTCGTTATCCTGGCCGTTAGTGACCAGCCCTATGTTTCGTCGGATCTATTCAAAACGATGCTGGAGATGAAAGTCAAATCGGGGAAAAGGATCGTTGCCTGTTCCTATGACGGAACCCTGGGTACACCGGTATTGTTTGCTAAGGATTATTTTGATCAGCTAAAATCGCTGAATGGAAACCAGGGTGCAAAAAAAATAGTGAACACAAATCCGTCCGATGTTTGCACGGTGGAATTTGAAAAAGGAAATATAGATATCGACACAAAACAGGATTATGAAAAGCTGATTTCAGAAATAAAATAACCGATGATCCAGGATAAGTTTGGCCGCGTGCATAATTACCTCCGCATTTCCCTTACGGATAATTGCAACCTGCGTTGCTTTTATTGTATGCCGGATGAAGACTATGATTTCGCGCCCGCTTCCCGTTTGATGCAGACTTCGGAAGTGGAGCGGCTGGCACGGATATTTGTTGCGGAAGGTGTAACAAAAATCAGGCTGACAGGTGGTGAACCGCTGGTGAGAAAAGATGCCGCGAATATAATTGAGTCATTGAGCCTGCTGCCGGTTGAACTGGTGATGACCACCAATGCAACAAGGATTCACGATTTTATAACTGTCTTAAAATCGTCGAGTATCAGGACCATCAATATCAGTCTCGACACACTTCAGCCCGATAAATTTCTACTGGTAACCCGCCGCGATCTCTTTCATCTGGTTCGCAGCAATATTGAACTCTTATTGCATCTTGGGTTTAATGTAAAAATAAATGTGGTGGTGATGAAAGGTTTCAATGAAAACGAGATCAATGACTTTATCCGCTGGACCACTCATATTCCCATACAGATTCGTTTTATTGAATTTATGCCTTTTGAAGGAAACCGGTGGACGGGCAACAAAGTCTTTTCGATGCAGGATATGTTTTCGGAGATTGGAACGCAATTTGAATTCATGCCGGTAGAAAACGACCTGCATGACACAGCGAAACATTTTATCGTACCCGGTCATGTTGGCTCATTCGCCATCATCAGCACAATGAGTTCTCCGTTCTGCAGCACATGCAATCGCATGCGCCTCACTGCAGACGGGAAATTGAAGAACTGTCTTTTCTCTGAAGGAGAAACGGATTTGCTGGGGCCCCTGAGAAATCAGGAAGATGTGATCAGAACTCATACATGCGTCTATCCGTTCGAAGGCCAAAGAACTGGGCGGTCAGTTTTCAGGCACGTTCGAAATGCTTGATGCTGTATCCATCCATAACCGCCCCATGATAACCATCGGAGGTTAAATAATTTTATGAAATATCTTTTATTCTTTTGTTTTGGGTTCTTGTTCCTGCAGGTATCGGAAGCGCAAAAAACCAGTGAAAGTTTAACGGTATCGGGAGAGGTTTTGAAAGAGGAAACCATTGACATTTCAAAACTATCAGGCTATACAACGGTGCATCTCGATAGCCTGCGCATTTATACTCACGACATGCAACCGAAGGGCCTGATGAAAAATATCGATGGCGTGCTGCTGAAAGATATTCTGTCCGCCATACCGTTCAACAACGAAAACCCGAAAGTGCTCAGTGAATATTATATCGAGTGCCAGGCGACTGACGGATATAAAGTGATTTTTTCCTGGAACGAAATTTTCAATAGTGAAACCGGAAAACATGTTATGATCATCACGAGCAAAAACGGATCGAACATAACGCAGCTGGATGACCGCATTGCGCTTATCACCCCGACTGATCAGGCCACCGGCAGACGATATGTGAAGTGGCTGAGCAAAATTATTATTCATCGTCAGCGAACCTAATGGAATCAAACGAACTTGTTTCGGTAGAAGAGGCGCGCACAATCATAGCAGCCAGCCTGTTCCGCGTGAACCCCGCCGTGAAAGATATTTCGAATTCGACCGGGCTCGCGATCGCGGAAGATATTTTTTCTCCCCTGGATATTCCGGCCTTCGATCAGTCTTCGATGGACGGTTATGCCGATTTATGCGGAGGATATTAAAAAACCGCTGGTTGTTCAGGGTGTCATAGCTGCCGGTCATGCACAACCGGAAATATTGCAGAGAAATCATGCGATGCGCATCTTTACAGGGGCGCCCCTTCCTGCGGGTTCGAATACCATTGTCATGCAGGAAAAAGTAATTGCCGGTTCATCCACTATTCAGATTACCGATCCGGATATTGAAAAAGGAACCCATGTAAGGAAACGAGGTTCTGAACTAAAAAAAGATGAACTCGTCATAAAAAAAGGAACTGTACTCACGGCGCCCATAGCAGGTCTGCTGGCCAGTCTCGGTATGAGAACGGTGCCTGTATTTCCCCGCCTTACTATTAGCATCATTGCGACGGGCAGTGAATTGCAGATGCCCGGCCACCCATTGCAGGCGGGCCAGTCTTATGAATCCAATAGCAGTTTTCTGTTGGCTGCACTGAAAACCTATACTGACAATATTGGTACTGCTTTGTATATCGAAGACAGTCTGGAAATTATTCAACATGCTTTGTCAGGAAACATCCGTTACAGCGATCTCGTTATACTGACCGGCGGCGTCAGCGTGGGCGATTACGATTTTGTGCGACAGGCGGCAGATCGTTCGGCGTCCATTGTAAATTCCACAGGGTAAAACAGAAGCCCGGCAAGCCTTTATATTTTGGCACGAAAGAAAATACCATCATCTTTGGTCTGCCTGGTAATCCTGCTTCCGTGGTCAGTTGTTTTTACGAATATGTTTTGCCTGCTATACGCTATATGATGCATCTGCCTCAGGAGGAATCTGATCACCGCGGTACTGAAAGATGATTTTAGAAAAGTGAAGGGCCTGACACAGTTTCTGAAAGCATTTGTTGAAAACGGTGAAGTGGAGATTCTGGAAGCGCAGGAATCTTATCGTCTGCGCTCCTTTTCCAGTGCCAATTGCCTGGTCTCCCTCGATGAAAACAGGCTGGACTATGATAAAGGAGAAACCGTAATGGTGCGGCTGCTTCCAAAATAATAGAAAGCATGGCGACTTCTCTTCTCTTATTTTACATTTTACTTTTTATCATTGCATTCCTGTATGCTTCCGTGGGACATGGAGGCGCGAGTGGTTACCTGGCGCTTATGGCGTTGTTTAATTTCAGTCCGTCGGTCATGAAACCCACCGCTCTTATGCTGAATCTTTTTGTTTCCATGGTTTCATTCATTCAGTTTTACAGGGGACGATATTTTAAATGGAAATTATTCCTGCCCCTGGTCGTCTTTTCCATTCCGATGGCTTTCCTGGGGGGAAGGGTCGCCATCCAGGATCCCATTTATAAAACGATGCTGGGCCTTTTTCTGATCATACCCATCTGTCGTTTTTTATTTTTTAAGAATACGGATCCGAAAGACATGAAACCCGCCAATCTGTACCTGTCATTGCTTATTGGTGCAGTGATCGGATTTCTGTCCGGTATGATCGGCATCGGCGGCGGCATTATACTTTCACCGATCCTTCTTTTATTGAAATGGACGAATCAGAAACAAACGGCTGCTATCAGCGCTTTATTTATTTTTGTGAATTCGGTGGCGGGTCTCGCGGGCCAGTTTACAAAAGGCATTCATTTCAGTACCGAAATGCTGGGATATGTTGGTGTTGCTTTTGCAGGTGGTTTGTGTGGCGCTTATATGGGTTCCATTAAATTCCCGCAGACCGTTTTGAAAAATCTGTTGGCTTTTGTGTTGATGATCGCAGCCTGGAAATTATTATGGCAGTAAAAATTCAATTATTCGGACAGTTGAAACAAATCACCGGTGCCGCTGAGTTAACGACAGCTGCAGCAGATACCGATGGACTGGTCAGGGAAATGGCCATCCGTTTTCCGGAGCTTGAAAATCTGAATTACCTGATAGCTGTTGACAGAAATATAGTACAAGGCAACACAATCATTAAGGCAGGTCAGGAACTGGCCCTGCTTCCCCCTTATTCCGGAGGATAGATGAACCACAAAATAAAAAACATATTTGTTACAGGTGCTATTTCACCAGCTTTCATAGCGGAGAAAATCGCGGCGCACCAATCTAAAACTGATATTGGCGGACATAGTATTTTCCTTGGACAGGTCAGGGCCGATACCGGGGAAAATCAAAAAGTCGTGGCGATAGAATATACCAGCTACGAGTCGATGGCCCTGGAACAGATGGCGGCGATGCGGGAAATAATAATTGAAAAATATTCGCTGACCTGCATGCATGTGTATCATTCGCTCGGAAAAATAAAAACCGGCGAAATCTGTTTATTTGTATTTACTTCTTCCCCGCACCGCAAGGCCGCCGTAGATGCCTGCACCGAAACCGTGGAGCGACTCAAGGCAGAATTGCCCATCTGGGGTAAGGAAATTTTTGAAGACGACAGCTTTCAATGGAAAATCAACCAGCCTGCATGAAAGATATTTTGTTTAAGACACCCACACTTCGAAAGGCCGTTGCAACAGCCATTGTTCAGCTTTCCGAAGCAGGAGCCATGACTGTAGTGCTGAACAAGACAGTTCCCAAGGGAGATGTTTTTGAATTTTCAAGAGCGGCCGGGTTGCTGGCCATCAAAAAGACATCGGATGTTATTCCGGATTGTCATCCCATTCCCATCGAGTTTGCCGCGATTAGTTTCAAAACAGAAAAACTTTCCATTCATATCTCCGTGGAAGTACATACCATTTATAAAACCGGAGTGGAAGTAGAAGCCATGCATGGCGCGTCGATCGTCGCGCTGACGATTTACGATATGCTGAAGCCGCTCGACAAGGGAATTGAAATCGTCTCGATAAAACTGGAGAAAAAATCGGGAGGTAAAAGCGATTACAGAAAAAAACAGTCTGATACGATTCGTTGTGCGGTCATTGTTTGTTCAGACAGCATTTCAAAGGGAAATGCAAAAGATCAGTCCGGCAAAATGATAATTGAAAAATTAAAAGAATACGGAATAGAAAATACAACCTACGAAGTAGTGCCTGACGACTTTCATTTGATTCAGCAGGAGGCGATCAAATACAGCGGCCAGGGTTATGAGCTGGTTTTGTTTACGGGAGGAACGGGACTTTCTTCGAAAGATCTTACGCCAGATGCGATCGAACCGCTCATCGAAACGCAAATACCGGGTATCATGGAAACGGCCCGTCATTACGGGCAGGATCGCACACCTTATGCCATGTTATCGCGTGGCGTTGCAGGGTTTATAAAAAATAGTCTCGTCATCACATTACCTGGATCAGTCTCCGGATCCATCGATACCATCAATGCGCTCTTTCCTTATGTACTGCATCTGTTTTCGGTGCGGGCCGGCGACAGGCATGAAAAATAATCATTCAATTTGGTTAATCTGGTCATTGACTATGCATATATTTTATTGTTTCACAAATACATAAGGATCTATATCAGCTAAATTATTTTCTTTTATTTCAACGGAAATAACTTTAGAGTTCTCTGTTTTAAAACTGGTAGTAAAAAATCCATTCTCAATATTATTGTATTGTACAAGCCATTCTCCATCGTCCAAATAGTCAAGCGCTGCTGTTAAATGATCGTGTGAATTGAATTTTACTATCAACCTGTTGTTTTTTAAACCAATATCGAGCGATCCATAAATATCGTTTGTATAATGACCAGTATATGATGCCAGAGAAAAAGGTGGTGAATTTCCTTTCACACGTTTTTTCCAGCCTTTAATAGTTCCCGATATTTCTTTCTCCTCTTCTTTAAATTGAATCAGGTATAATTTGCTTCGGTTACGATAAGGCACACCCAGGTAGTAATCCAATACCTGGTGCCTTATTGCTGCAATAAGATTCTGATTGTCGTTATTACACATTACTGAAATACCTAAATGTTCCTGAGGCACAATCGAAAAATTGCTTAACATTCCTGACGCTTCACCGGTATGCCAATACACCATTCGCCCGTTATAATCTGACACCATTATACCAAGACCATAACCGACAAAATTCGTGGGAAGATTAGATGACCTGCGACTACTGATAATTGTATTGATATCACGGGTTGATTGCAAAACGTCGAAATTCATAACCTGTTTACCATTGTATCGGCCACTATCTAACTGGAACATGAGCCAGTGAGAAATATCGGAAACATTACTGATGAGTGCGGTTGCCGGAGCGAGGCTAAAGTCATTATCATATTCTACTCGCTGAATCGTGTCAAAATAAAGAGAAGTGTAGGGCGTAGAAAGTTCTTCAACATTTGATATCTGAAGCAGACTTGTGTAGGTATGTAGTCATTTTTAATGGCTCAAGAATACTGTCTTGTATATATTGTTCCCATTCTCTGCCTGTAATTTTAGGGATCACCTGGGCCGCCGCTGTAAAGCAACCATTGCAATAGCCATAATATTGCCTGAATGTTCCGGCTGGTTTAATGTAATGCATTCTCTGCATTAGTTCATCCCGACTCAATATAGAATTAAAAAATGCGAATTCGCCTGCATTGCTTCTGGTTCCTATACGGTGACAAAGGAGGTCCCTTATAGTAAGTAATTTTGTCGAATTGGAATCATATAATCTGAAACCGGGGAAATACATAGTGAACTTGTCATCAAGTTTAATTTTTTTATTGTATTGCATTTGTGCAAGTGCCGTGGCTGTAAAGAATTTCGTATTGCTGGCAATTAAAAAAAGAGAGTACTCGGTTACCGGTTTTTTAGTTACTACATCCATTACACCAAAACCCTTCATTTTTACAATTTTACCGTCTTTTACAATTACGATAGCAAGTCCGGGCACTTGCCAATCTTTTAAGCCTTGCATTATGTAAGCATCAAGGCTGTCTTTGATAAAATCCGGCTTCTGTGAATAAAGAAAACCTGCTACAAAGAGAAATAGTAGAATTAATGCTGGCTTTTTCATTAGCACATTTTTCTTCAGCAAAGTGTTTCAAAGCTATTGAAACTTTTAATGATCAACTAGATCATTGTTGTGTTGGTGGGAGTTGATACACCATAAAGTGAAACAGATCATTTCTAAAATTATACGATCTTTAAAGCTAGTGGAGATCGTGGCAAATTTAATAATGGTTCCATGCTTAAGGGAATTGCAATCTTCTTTATTACATCTTTTTGTTCAGTTGATCGTGTTCCTGCACAAGACTTGAAAAGTCCGGATACAGTTTCGGTGCAATCGGGTAGTTTAACATTAAAAGCTTTATTGTGGCGACCAGTGGGAAAGGGACCTTTTGCTGCCATTATTTTTTGTCACGGCAGCTATGCCAGCGATGATAAAACCCATGATCCAATAAAAGAAGCATCTGTTCTCGCACCCTTGTTTGCCGGAAGGGGATATATTTATTTTGCGCTCTTCCGTAGGGGTGTCGGACTTTCAAAGGGTGAGGGTTTGAACGGTGCAGACCTGATGGATAGCGCTTTTAAGAAAAGTGGCCAAGAAGGACGCAATGAAGTACAAATACAACAGCTTGAGACTGCACAAATGCAGGATATGATGGCCGGGATTGCTTACCTGAAAAAAATACCCGATTCGGATACAACCCGGGTTGCGATAATAGGTCATTCATTTGGAGGATCTCTTGCCCTGATGATCGCGGAGCATTTGCCCGGTCTGAAAGCTGTAGTTGTATTCTCTCCTTCAGGTTATAGCTGGAATTTTTCCCCGTCCTTGCGCTACAAACTGATTTCGGCTGTTAAAAATACAAGCTCACCTATAATGATTATTCATGCACAAAACGATTATACTACTAGTCCGGGATATTCGTTAGACAGTATTTTGAATCAGCAAGGCAAAAAGCACATACTGGAAATCTACCCGGCGTTTGGGAATTCAGCAAATGAAGGACACAATATGATATTTTTAAATTGTAAAATTTGGGAGTCTGAAATTTTTAAGTTCCTGGATGATAATCTTGCGTTTTAATTAAAATTATGAATTCATCGGTATATCGGGTGTCTAAGTCAGATCAGGAGCCCGCTTTCCTATTGCTTTAGATGTCGCGGAGGTCACTCCT
Organism: uncultured Bacteroidota bacterium; assembly: GCA_963730425.1. GTDB lineage: Bacteria > Bacteroidota > Bacteroidia > Chitinophagales > Chitinophagaceae > Puia. The sequence continues at coordinate 83,367 of CAVSRV010000008.1, forward strand.
GTGTGTTTTTGATGAAGTCAGAAATCTTATTCACCTTTTGTTTTTGGTATTACCCCGACTTTCTTTTTAAAAGCGGACCATTCCGCGATCATTTCAGTATATTTTTCGGGATACATTTTAGAAAGATCTTTTGTCTCTGCCATATCGCTGGAAAGGTCATATAGGGAAAATGCATTCTCTTCGAAGGGCTTACTGATATTGGTGATTTTCCATTTTCCTTTGATCAGGAGACATTGTCCATCGTGTTCTAGTCCATAAACATATTCTTTTTCATGAAAATGTTTGTTTGTCCCTTTTAAATAAGGAACGAATGAAACGCCCAACATTGGAACCATTTTTTTCCCATTATGTGAATTCGGATATGATCGATCTGCGAGTTCCAGGAAACTTGGAGCGAGATCCATCACGTTTATGAAACTGCTGTCAATCCCCGGTTTTCTTTTTATAAAATTCCCTGAAATAAACATGGGCGTTACAACACCGCCCTCCGTTGAATAGGACTTATATAATTTAAAGGGTGCTGCACCCGCCTGCGCCCATCCGGGCCCGTAGGCTACAAAGGATGTCGGACTACCCATATTTTCATAGCTGTTATTGTAATGCTCACGCAAATACTTTCCATCTTCATTTTGCAGCTTGAAGAAATCTTCCCCTGCTGCTCCATTGTCTGACATGAAAACAATTACAGTATTATTTAACAGATTTGATTCCTTTAAAAATTTGATGAGTTTGCCGATATGATCATCCAGATTTTCCACCATGGCAGCGTAAATCTCCATCTTCCTGGACTCCAGTTTTTTTTCTTCGTCCGTTAAATTCACCCACTCTCTGACTGCGGGATTACGGGGTCTCATCTTTGCTGAAGCAGGGAGAATGCTCAATTCCTTTTGGCGTTTGAACCGGATTGCTCTTAAGGAATCATATCCCATATCATATTTTCCCTTGTACCTGTCGATATAATCTGAGGGCACCTGAAGTGGCCAGTGAGGACTCGTGTAAGTCAGGTAGGCAAAAAAAGGTTTGTCTTTCTGCGCATTTTCAATAAACCCAATCATTTTATTTGTATAAACATCTGCGGAGTAACCACCTTTCAGGAAAAAGAACTGTCTCATTATTTTCGCGAAACTGCGATGGCTCATCGATGAAAATCCGGTTGCTGTCAAATTGGTTGGCAGCTCCATTTAATAAGGCAAAACTATTTTCAAAACCCTTTGCGTATGGAATATAGTCGTCCCCAAAACCCAAATGCCATTTGCCCGCCATAAAAGTCTGATATCCTGACTCTTTTAATAATTGCGATACCGTAACAATCCGGTCCGTGAGATGGTGTTCGTATCCCGGTTTACCTTCTCTGGAAGTTCCTTCAACAGGAAACATGCTGCCCATTCCGGCAACATGATTATTGTTTCCGGACAAGATCATACTTCTGGTAGGAGCGCAGAGGGGCGATGTGTGAAAATGAGTAAAGCGTATTCCCTGCATGGCAAGTGCATCAATATTTGGTGTTTTTATTTCACCGCCATAACAACCGAGATCTGCATAACCCAGATCATCAGCGACTATCAAAAGAATATTTGGTCTTGCATCTGTTTTATTTTGCGCTTTTGGCGAATGGACAGATAATATGAACAGCAGAATAAAAATGTGTGATTTAACGGAAAAGGTGGGATTAACAGTAACCATTTTTAAAAATTATTTACGCTTGTTAAATATAGATATAAAAAGGGTGAAATAGGATATGGAATGGCAGACAAGCTCTGGATAAATTTCTGGGGGATCGTACCTGATTTTATAAATTCAAACGGCGGGAGCGCAAAAATCCTGAAGAATTATTCGCAACGTGTTGAATGGCGCTTTGTTTACTATCAGCATAAAGATGCACCGGAAAAAGTTTTTGGTCCTGGTGCAGACAGTCCTGAAAAAAGTTCGTTTTTTACCTGGTAAGATTTTCTTTCTGTTAGATGACAGCAGATTAATTTTACAGGTAGTGTCCTAAAAATCTGTCTTATGTGCGGTGGAGACTTCGAGCTGCCGAAAGTAAAATGTATTGGATGAATCATTTTTTTCCATCTCTGCCCATGCCTTCATATCGTCTGGTGAAAGCTGGCTTTTATAACATTCAAGCGCTTTCATTGCCTGCCGCTCGTCTTCATCCGTAAATTGGATGGAAACATTCAGGTATTTTGGATCGACGGTGTTTAATCCGCCTATCATTTTCAATTTATCACTATCCTTTTTTGTCCAGCCTAAATAATACAAAGGAAACCTTTCTACCCACCCTTCTTTAAGAATTATTTCAGTGGTCATGTTGCTGATCATGCGATGATCTGAATGCCCTGTATCACCGTCGGGCCCAAATGTTATGATAGCATCAGGGTTTAGGTCCTGTATCAGTCTGGTGAGTTTCTCTTTCAATGATTTTGAGTGCAACATATATTCTCCCACTCCATTTCTTGTATCAAATCCGTCGGAAAACCCAAGAAAAACAGGTGGCTCAATGCCCATTGTCTGACAGGCGCACTTAGTTTCAATCTGCCTGAGATTAACCAGGGAATCCCCGGTAGGAAAACCAGGTCTGGTTCCAAGTCTTCCATCGGTTGCAATAACCAGATAAACCTTGTTCGCTCTGCCATATTTTACAAGAAGCGCGCCTATAGCGTCTTCATCATCGGGATGAGCAAGGACAACCAAAATTGTTTTGACTTTTGGTTTCTCTTTATTTGGTGTGCAACTCATACTTAATAAGAGTAAGGAAACCAAAATTTTATTCATGCAATTCTTTTGAAAGTCTGTCAACATTTGGAGACATCCACGAAAAGTTACAAATTAAATTCGGGGAAATGGGATGACAGTTTATCTGTTGAATCCTTTTCTGTAAACAATGCCTATTCTTTACCCTGTAATTTTTTCAGTTCCTTTAATTTGTCTGATACTGCTTTGAGGTCATGGTATATGATTTTTACCTTGGCCAGTATTTCATTATTGCTGATGGATTGATCCAGCAATTTTTCGTATTGACGTTGTTGGATTTCTAACGCTTTAATCTCGGCATTAACTTCTTCAGTTGGCATGGCTGACAAATTTTATGTTTAAAGAAAACTTATCAGTCTTAAAAATGAGGGAGAAACAAAATTGAGGCTATAAGATGACATGTAAGGTAGTCTTTTATGGCATATGAAATATGGAATCATCCAGTTTCAGGGTTTTTACAGCGGTTGCCATATAAACAACATTGAACTGTGGATTTTCAACTTCGATTTTTAAGGGGACTGCTTTTGCAATGGAAACATAGTCATACCAGTTTCCTAATTTGTGATTTACAAAATTCTTTGGATCTATTGAAAGCTTTGAACTGAAATAATATTTTTCAGTTCCGCTCCTGGAATTCAATATTAATTCGTCGCATTTGTATCCCAGGATATCAGTCACTTCTTTATTCAGCACAAAACTCAAAACCGAGTCATCATTGATACCGGCATCACTCGAAATGGCAGCGCTTTTGTTTGTCATTTTAGTGTATAATTTATTTTCCGCCGGAATATATAATTGCCATTCAAGAAGTGTTCCGTTGACCTTCGATTTATAGGCTGCCCCTTTAATAAAGTAATCCTCTGTCGATCCCATCATGGACGTTAATCTGTCGTCGGTAATCGTGGGGTTTTTACTTTTATAGGTGCTCTGATATATAATTTCACCTTCAAAATTCTGCCCGAAAACTGTGAGTGAAACTAAAAGAGCAAATAATAATGTGTTAGCATATTTCATTTGCAAGAAAGTTATATTTTATTGGAGAGCTGTTCGACTGAAAACCCCCTAAAATTACTCTTTTAGCGGCCTTTCGCAACTATCTCTCCCTTCACCAGCCAGTACATAAAAACCCTTAGTCACGCGTTATTTATCAAATATTCATTCATGCACTTGATCTGGAACATTTTTTAGGTATTACGATCCTGTAATGACAATTTATACATCCAATTGAAGCAATTTCGGCAAGTCCACTTCGTTTTAAGTGCCCGATACCCGGAGTTCCAATTTATTTAACGATAATCAATAACCGACAATTAATGAAGCAATTAAGAAAGTTTTTGATTCCGTTAATAATATTTATAGTCACTGTTAATTTGTATGGCTGTACTAAGAGCAACACAAACTTCAATTTAACGGAATGGGTTTTTAATGGGACTGACTACAAAGCCCTGAATACAGGTTATGATACTCTTCTCGTTACGGGGCTTTTAAGCGGAGCAGATTCTGCAGGAAATTATATTGACATATTATTCAATTCACATCCAACGGCAAATGCCATTTTTACTGTGACCAGAGATGAAGTAGGCGTTGGTTTCCCCAATTCCAATTGTTCAGTAACTGTTGGCAATAACTATTTGTTTAATACTTATATATCAACGGGAAAATCTGGCGAGACGGTTAGTCTTACAATCATTCACGGTAAATTCCATGCTTCTTTTACCAATATAACTATCACAAATGGGTCGGATACCACAACTTTATCTGGTACAGTAATTCAAAATAAATAAAAACAAAAGTTATCAAAATATGCCATTAAAGCAATCAACAATGAGAGGACTATCTGCGATCTGCTTTTGTATTTTATTTTCATCCTGTGGCCCAAAATTCTATCCACTCGAAGGTAATTATCCGAAATCTCCGTTTACCGGTTACAGTGATAAGAATTTTAGCACGGTTTGGAATAACACGATTCAGTATTTATCCGAGAACCTGATGGATATCAAAACTGATAGTTCTGCAGGTTTGATTATTTCAAGGAAAATGAAGCTTATGGCAACCTATGAAAATGAAGATGGATCTTTGTATTTTCCCGATGCTTCAGTAGTAGTACCCCATCATGAGCTGGAAACTGCTTACAGAGCTAAAAGACCGGAATATGCTTATTTGGGGGATGTATATATTCTTTTAGGGAATGAGAACGGAAAAACATCCATTAAGATTAGTATTACAAAAATTACGACTTCCAGGGAAATTGCCATTAAAAGTGATTATCAGTATAGCGGTCAGCCGTATGCCACAGCTGACCCCAATGTACCAACGGCCCATACCACCGGTGTGCTTGAGAATTCGATCTTTAATCAAATCAAATAGTAGAATTCGTTGTCTTCAGGATAGAGCTTTTTTTTCCCCAATTAACTATTACACTGATTTAAACGTAATAAAAATCCGCTCTTTTCTAAATTAAACTCCTGCCAGGTAAGTCTCTGGAGGAAATCAGAACATTTATAAGGAAATAAAAACAAATAATTACAGTGAAACCCCCTGGTTTATATTCCGGTAGTATTCTAATTTATAGAGGTTGTAGATTTCTTTGTCTCTTAATGCAATTAAAGTACCTTGCAACTGATAGTTAGTTGCAGATTAATCTGTACATTCAGCCTGAAAATTGATTCCGGCCAAAATATTAAAACGATACCAGTTGGAGGATGTTATTAACACACTTAAAGAAACAGGATATTTAGATGAATGATATATTAAGATACAAGGATTACCTGGCCAGTGTTCAGTTTAATGCAGAAGACGAAGTTTTTCATGGGAAGATATTGGGCATTAATGATTTGGTAAATTTTGAGGGCACTTCGGTGAAAGAATTGAAGAAAGCTTTTGCAGAGGCGGTGCAGGATTATTTGGAGACATGTAAAAGATTGAAGAAAAGTCCTGATAAAACATATAAGGGAAGTTTTAACGTGCGTATTCCACAGGACCTGCACAGACAGGCAGCTATTGCTTCATCTCTGAAAAATATGTCATTGAATGATTTCGTTCGATTTGCAATTGACTTCACACTTTCCAAGTCAGAAGAAATACCCAGGATTGCCAGGTGAAATAAAAGATCAGTTCAGCGCAAAGATCTTCGACTCACATATAAAATAGCGAGCCTTGTGCCATCCAGACGGTAATATATTTCAACAATTATGCTAACCCGACCATGTGCACGGGGCACATAGTCAGATTAGTACGTCCATGGTGATCCCGTCCCTGCTAAATTTTCCCGGTTTAACATGTTCAAAACATTTTTGCCAGGAATTTTAATTTCATTAACGTCAAAACCCCTCAGGACTTTTTCTTTTTTGTTTTCCTGCTTTTTGCTGCAATACGGGTTTGCGTATCTGAGCTGTATGGTTTTGATATACGATGATTATCATCTGCATTACCTAACCCGGCAGCAGGGCCGCCCTTCGCTGCAAGGTCCCCTTTCTGGGCATTTGAAACCGATCCATTACCATTATTGTCTGTTCCTCTGCGTTCCATAAAATGAAATTTTAAATGAATAATTGAACCTTATTTCATTAAAAAATTATGCCAGGGACTCTTTGTATTTTATTGGCACAGTTTTTAATTATAGTAATAAGTGGCATTGAAAATAAAGAAGAACGATAGTTAAACATCGTTCTTTCTGGAATAGGGGAGTTTGGAAATTATTAAAGACAGGAGTTATGAAAAAATCACCCCCATCAAAGCCTACTATTTGTCTGGCTGATGATGATCCAGACGACCGGGAATTATTGCTGGATGCTTTTCAAAAGCTAACAGACAGCCACCATTTAAAAGCAGTAAACAGCGGGAAAGAGCTGTTAGAATTTTTATCGGTTATGGATGACAGTGAGCTTCCCTGCCTGATTGTATTAGATTATAATATGCCGGGCCTGGACGGCAAGCAGGTTCTCGTATACTTACAAAACAAATCCCGTTACCAGCATATACCGAAGGTTATTTACTCTACATCCAATTCTTTTAAGGACAAACAGGAATTCTTATCCATCGGTGCAAGTGAATACCTGACTAAGGCTTCCTCCCCAAAGGAGATCTTAAATTCAGCCAGGAAAATGCTTTCTTTTTGCGAGGATGAAGTCATAAAATCAGCCTGAGGGTAAATATGTAAACCTTATCAGCCCTCCTGGTCCTACAGAAACTATTGCATCTTAGCACGGCTGACCATGCTCATTTTAATTCTGCCGGCACCTACATAACGTTTTTTCCAGTAGGAATCATCCAGGTTGGCGATACTTACCCCCTTTGAAGTGGAGGAATTAACGAACATACGATTTCCCAAATAGAGACCAACATGGGAAACAACTTTGTCATCCAGGGTTCGAAAGAAAACCAGGTCCCCTTCTGACAAATATGTGGAAGATCCGAATTTGTCAATCCAGTCCGTAAAAAACTGCTGGACAGAAGTACGGGGAATAGAAATGCCATAAACATTCAGGAGCAATTGCTGTATAAGCGAGGAACAGTCAATTCCTCTTTTGTCGACCCCTCCCCATTTATAAGGTGTTGACAGCCATTGATCAATAAACTGGTACAGCTTGATATTTGTAATCTGATCAGGGGTTGTGTTCAAATAAACAGCATACTTTTTTTGCAGGGCATTATAGTCGTCGGGCGCAACAGGAGTGTTTTTTTCAGGTACGATGTCGGAACTTCCTCCTACAATAATTTCGCCACCTGAAGGACTTGCCGATTTTGAAGAAGCGCATCCCTGAAGCATCAGGACGAACAGGAAGTAAACAAATATGCGATCATACAGGGGCATATACTAAAGTTACTGAAAGAAGAATTTATACTGTTATGCAAAGAAAATTAATTAATATCTTACCTTAATGTTGCCTATTTCTGCCCCTGACTCCTGCTATCCTTATTAAAACCCCCCTATAAGTGTATTTTTAATGAAACTTTAGCTGATACAGACATGAAAAAGAAACGCTCCTTCTTTCGTATTGATGAGCAGGTTTTTTTTGCGATGGCTGCTGTGTGCATTCTCTGTATTGCAATCTTTGGTTTCAGACTAGCGACCCATCACTCTTGTCCACTTGTAAAAATTCAATTGGGCGATGATTCACTGATAGCCGGTAATGTAGTTCACTTTAAAGCTGCTGCTGCAGGCGGGAATTCGTTTTCGTGGAGTTTTGGGGACGGAAACACCATGGACGAGGAAGGTTCAACCACGAATCATAACTATAAAAACCCGGGAAAATATACTGTTACTGTCCTGGTAGATGGTGAATGTTCTGACGTAGAAAACATCTATGTAAATGAAGCGCCTATAATTGTCAACAATAACCTGCAACCTGTTATTGTTGGCCCTGATACGGCATATACTAATCAGCTGGTGAAATTTTCAGATATTTCTGCTTACGCTCTTAGTTGGGAATGGAGTTTTGGAGAAACAGGCGGTCCGGATGCTTTTACAAAAAATGCGAGCTATACTTATTCGCAGCCGGGCATTAAAAGGGTATACCTTAAAATAAATAACAGGCCCGACCTGGTTGTCGTACACTTTATTTATGTAATAGATAAAGATGCACAGGACAAACTCAGGGAAAAACCAAAGAAGGAACCCAGCCATGCACCTGTGATCGTATATGTGCCTTCTAAACCTACGGTGGATCCGCTTGCCAATCAAATTACCCAACCTGCCAAACAGGAAAAAGAGCCTGAGCACATTAAGGCAAAAGCTCCGGATATTTCTCATGAACAGGTAGAAAACATGTTGATGCAGGTAAGTGCCGGAAACAAATCGGCCAGTGATTTCTCTGACTATTTATGCGGTAATCTCAGTGCCCCGGTATTCTATAACGGGAATGCTATGCCATTCAGTAAACTCTGTGAGCAGTTAAAGGAGCTTAAGGAAAAAAAGATTAAGAAAATTACAGTGGGGCTTACGAAAAGCGGAGTAACCGGCTGCATCGAATCCATGTCTGTTTCTATAGAAAAGAAAAAAGGTTTCCTGGGTTTTTAAGATTATATCAATTCTATTATATCTGATGTCAAGTTCAACGGCTGACATATTACTGAATGAAGAGGCAAAGCGGGTCGTAAAAATCGCCCAGGCCACTGCAAAGGAAAATATGAATCCTGAATTCGGACCGGCTCATTTATTAAAAGCTTTGTTACATAAAGATGCCGGTCTTCAGGGGATATTAAAATCCCTGGACAAGGATGTTTATTACATAGAAGAATGGGCCGATGTTAGAATTGAGTCTGTCAAAAAATCTTCTTCGCTCAAAGATCCTGTTCCCGGCGACAATATGATCGGGGAGGTTATGAACGAAGCAGATAATGTGCGGCTTAAATTTTTAAAAGACGCCATAGCCCCCGAACATCTCCTGGCTGCTGTATGCACACCCGGAGTAGGATTCAGTTTTGAACAGTTAAAAACACTTCCTCTTCAAAGGACCGAATTACTGGCATCTCTTGCTGATACGGACGAACTACAGTCCGTTCTGGGTTCAAAGAATCAAGCCTCCAATGGTGAAAAAACAAAACCTGCGGCACAGCATGCCCTTTTGAAATTCTGTATTGATAAAACATTGCAGGCAAAGGAAGGTAAGCTGGATGCCATTATCGGCAGGGATAAGGAAATCCGCATGATGTCGGAAATTCTTTGCCGCCGTTCCAAACCAAATGTCCTGATCCTGGGAGAACCCGGAGTTGGAAAATCTTCGCTCGTGGATGCTTTCGCTCTTGCCATCCTGAACCAGCAGGTACCCCAGCATTTATACAATGCAAGGATTTTTGAGCTGGACAGCGGTGCTTTAATTGCGGGCGCATCATATAAAGGAGAGGTCGAGGACCGACTGAAAAGCATTATTTCGGAAATAAAGCAGTTTGATAAAGCCATTCTTTTTATTGATGAGATCCACACTTTGGTTGACAAACAGGGTTCTGCCGGAGGAGCCATTAATATGCTCAAACCGGAACTGGCAAGAGGAGAACTTACAATAATTGGGGCAACAACGGCAGAAGAATGCAGGAAATATATAGAATCGGATGAGGCGCTGAGCCGTCGTTTTGAACAACTGGTAGTGGAAGAGCCGGATCCTGCAGTTTGTTTTCAAATGATGAAAATGATCATTCCTCATTATGAAAAACACCACAACCTGAAAGTTCCGGAGGAAACAATAAAGGAAACTATCAGGCTGGCCAAAAGATATATTAAAGACAGAAGACTACCCGATGCTGCGATTGATCTGGCTGACAGATCCATGGCGGCTCTTCGTCTGATAAATGATACAGGAGGTCGTGACCTGGATACATTTAAAACTGAATTTGATAACTGGGAAACAGACGATAGCGGAGCGAACCCGCACAGTATGGAAGAATACCAGTGGATGCTTATACAGATGAAAAATAAGCTTAGCCCGATTTTGTGGGGCTATTTCCAATCGGAAGAAGACCCCGCTGCGATGACAGATGTCGGACTGGTTAAAGATTATATTCGTCGGGCGTTGGAAACCCTGCAGGCTGCTGCTGTAAATAAACACAGTTCGCTGGAAAAAAGTGACGTGGCCGCGATTGTATCCTATAAAACCGGAATACCAATCGGCAAAGTTCAAACGCAGGAACGTGAGCGGTTATTGAATATGGAGGGATTGTTGAAGCAAAGGGTCATTGGTCAGGATCATGCCATTAAAACGATTTCTGAAGCAATCCTTGAGTCCAGGTCAGGACTCAGTAAACCCGGTCAGCCCATCGGGAGCTTTTTCTTTTTGGGCCCCACTGGTACGGGCAAAACGGAGCTGACAAAAACACTGGCTAATTTTCTTTTCCAGGACGAGTCCTTCATGATTCGCTTTGATATGTCTGAATTTAAAGAAGAACATTCAGCTGCATTGCTTTACGGAGCCCCCCCTGGTTATGTCGGATATGAGGAGGGAGGTCTTCTTGTGAATAAGATCCGCCAGAAGCCTTATTCCGTGGTCCTTTTTGATGAGATAGAAAAAGCGCATGCTTCTGTTTTCGATATTTTTTTACAGATTATGGACGAGGGTAAACTGCACGATAAACTTGGGAAAGAGGGTGATTTTTCAAATGCCGTGATCATATTCACATCTAATATCGGAAGCCAGTATGTGGTGGACTCCTTTAATAAAGGGGAGGTCCCTTCTTCGGCTAAACTGATGGAAATAATGGCCAATCATTTCCGGCCGGAATTCCTGGGCCGGTTGACAGAGATTGTTCCCTTCGCACCAATGACGGAAAAAATGGTACAGAATATACTGCGGGTTCAATTGAAATCGCTTTATAGCGCATTGGAAAAACAGGGTATTGAGTTGTTCATTACGGACAAGGCAAGCGAGGTGCTTGCAAAACAGGGATTTACGCCAAAGTATGGTGCCAGACCCCTTACCGGGGTCATCCGCTCGCAGTTACGCAGACCCTTATCCCGGAAGATTATCAGCGGTGAGATTAAGACAGGCGACCGGGTTACACTAGACGCAGATTCAAGCGAGGTATTTACATGGAAAATTTAAAATCTCGCAAAATATATATACATTTAAATAAGTACCCTCTCTATTATTATACCAATCATTTAATCATTTTATATGGCTGTTGAAAAATATAGTATTGGCGGAACCGTAACTGAAACAGAAGCCTTTGAAGCATTTGCCGACATACCCCAAAACAGGGTCCTGATGGCCGAAAAATTAACGGCAAATACACCCATAAAGCCTGAAATTGTTGAGGGTCTCACAACAGTTGAGGAGGTGTTTGATCACTTCAAGCCCAAAGTCGAAATGGATTTCGAAACCGAGGAAGGGAGTACCAAAAAAGAAACCCTGCATTTTAATAATCTCGGAGATTTTGGCATAAAAGGCATTACGGCACAAAGCAATTATCTGGGTGACCTGACTTTAAAAAAGGAACAGTACCACAAGATTATCAAGCAACTGAAGACCAATAAACTTCTTAAACAGGCTCTAAGCAATGCCGAAACAAAGCAGGGACTGATTAATTCACTGAATGCCCTGATCAAGGAACTGGAACAATCCAAATAATTTTTAATCCAAATTTCAAAGTTCATTACTAAAACTCAAATTTCTCAAATGGCACAGGAACCACTTAAGGCGCAGGAATTACAATCCAGAGTGCAGGAGGCCGTTAAAAGTATCGATAATCCAGCCCAGGCATTGGAAGGGGGCTTGAAGAAGCTGGAGAAATTCGGAGGATTCGACCTTCTGGAAACTGCGATCGATAATGTTCAGAATATTAATCCTGAAAGAAAGGCCAGAAAGAAAATATTCCTGGAAGAGTCGTCTAAAAAAGCCGAACGTGAGGCTCTTAAAAAAAATCTGCAATGGTGGAGCGAAATCCTCAGCAGCACCGATGATATTTCCGAGATGATTAATACCTGCGAACAAAAATCAGACGAGGCGGGTAAAGTGCTGAAAAAAAATCTGAAAGCGGCCATTGAAAGTTCAACGGAATTGGAACGCTCTTACCGTTCAGTGGCCCTATTCTACAAAAATACCGAAAGCACCAAGGTTAAAAATATTTCCATCATCAATGCTGAAGCTGACCAGTTAAGAGATCTTGATAATACCAGGTTTATAGACGCCATACAGACAGAGCTTGTAGCAAATTATGACCGGCTCGACCTTCGGAATAATTATGGCCTTCTGATTTTACCAGGGTATCTGGGATCGAATAAAGTGGTCGAAAAATGGGCGAAAATCGCGTATGAAAATAAAGTAATGCTGGTAACAGATTTTGAAAATCTGGAAGCGCCGGATGATGTGATGGAACTATTTGAAGCTGCGAATTTAACCGGCGGTGATGTATTCCGTTCAAACGTGGTTATGTCGTGTAACTGGCTGGTTGGTCGCGGTAAATTTGAAGAGGTTGATGAAGAGGATGATCTTTTCGTTCCACCCGCTGCCGCGCTGGGCGGAAAAATATATAATACATTAATGTCGCAGGTTACTGCCGGTAAAAAGCACGGTGGTATGAATGAAGTGGATGGTGTACGGTTCGATTTGAAAAAGAGTGAGATTGCAAATCTGGAAAAATTGGGACTGGTGCCCATGGTTAAAGAATACGGCAAAGTGATGGCCTTCTCGGCAAAAACACTTTTTAACGGAGACAATCTGGGATTACAGACTTACTCTGTGGTAAGGGTATTTGATTATGTAGCCAAAGTGATGATGGATTTCCTGAACAGAAGGGCTTTTGAAAATTTCAATGGCAACACCAGAAAGGAATTGAACGGACAGATTGTAAAATTCCTGGACGGTATTACCGGGCCGAATAAACTGATTGAAAATTTTACGATACAGCGTTTTGAGCAGGACCCGGTTCAAAAGGATAAGATTTATCTCGACATACATTTAAAACCATATTTCCCTTCCAAAACCTTTATGATAAAGCTGGAAGGACAAAAGGGAGATGATGGCAATGACTGGTCCTCGGAGTACGAGCAGGATAAGTAAGTTTACCTGAACTCAAAGCATCCTGGAAAACTATCCTAATAATTTTACTTCTAGTATTCACATCATTTATTCATTTTAAACCTTTTTTTATGTCCTTCAAAGCAAAACTTAAAGTAGCAGGAAAAGAGTTGAATATTTTGAATTTTCACTATGCATTGAAACAGGAGACAGATGCCACGGGTCGACCTTCATCCATTACACGTGGGGGCCGGATCACTATAAATCTGGAAGCCACCGGAGAAACTACTTTTTTTGAATGGATGTCCAATAATTTTGAAAGAAAGGATGGAAGTATTGTGTTTATTAAGCGCGATAATGATGCGACGCTGAAAGAGTTAAAATTCAAGGAAGCTTACCTGGTTGAATATGCGGAACAGTTTAACAGTACCGGAGAAAACCCTTTGTCGGAAACAATTACTTTAAGCGCAAAAGAAATAGATCTTGGAAATGGCAAGCATGTAAATGAGTGGCCGAAAAATTAATGCATTTATATGTCTTTCATTGCCAAATTACATCTGGAAGATGAAGAATTAAACGTCATGCATTGCGGATTTCGATTCTCACGCAATACTGATGCAACCGGAAAGCCAACGTCAATTACACAAGGGGGAACTATCAGTCTTGTAATTGAAAGCACCGGAAGTACTAACTTTTTATGGTGGATCATATCTAATTCAGAGAAAAAAAGCGGAGATATCACATTTTACCGAAGAGATACTATGAGTAAACTTAAAATCCTTAAGTTTAAAGATGCTTTTTGTGTAGGTTATTACGAAACATTTGATCATATTGGTGAAAATCCTATGCAAATTCAACTTACTCTGAGCGCCCGGGAAATCGACCTGGATGCTGTGAGTTTTGCTAATAACTGGCCTAGTTGACCATACCTGAATTAACGTTATTTCCAGCGGTATTTTAATTTTTTCACCATAAAAGACGTCTCTTTTTTATGGCGCAATTTGTAGATACAAAGATCAGCATCGAAGGTAAGAACATAGATCAGTTTTCTTCCCTTTCCATCTCACAAAGCATTTTTAAGCATCATGCTTTCCGGCTGGTATGTCCGACGGAAGCTATCGACGGAACTTCCAGCACGATATTTAACTCCTCTAAAAATATGGTGGGTGGGTCCCTGTCAATTCAGATCAACCCCGTAGGTGGACAAGGCGGTGTGAAATTTTCCGGTGTTGTCACTCAAATTGAATCTGCCCGTCACAGTGGTCATGCCGGTGATATTATTATTAGTGGTTATGGCCCCACTATTTTGCTGGACAATGGGCCTCACTGTAAAACCTGGGAGAAAAAAGCCATTAAAAATATTGCTCAGGATGTGTTACAACATTTTCCCCAGAATTTGTTGCAACCAAAAATTGCTCCTTCATACGGCGAAACATTATCATATGTTGTTCAATATAAAGAAACGGCCTGGCAGTTTCTATGCCGGCTGAGTGCAACTTACGGTGAATGGCTCATGTATGATGGACAAAAATTGATATTAGGTCCTCCGCAAGGCGACAAATCCAAACTGATTTATGGCAGCAATCTTAGTAGTTTCGATATGGCCATGCAATTGCGCCCTGCAAAATTTGAGGTAATGGCCTATGATTATATAAATCATGAAGTATACGACAGTCAGCCATCAGGGATTGCAGGCAAGGCAGGTCTAAATGATTTGGGCAAACATGTTTTGGATAAAAGCGAACAATTTTATGGAACCCAACCCAAGTACTGGCGGAACCAGTTTGTGACAAATAAAAAACAATTGGATGACTTTGTCAGTACAAGAGCCTCTATGGAGAGTAGTAATATGGTCAGGTTCAATGGAAGTAGCGGTCAGCCTGATGTTCAGCTGGGCGGTACCGTTAATGTCCAGGGGAAAAACGTATTTAATAATTCAGATGAAACGTTCGGCGACTATACCGTTATTTCAATAACTCATCACTGTGATGGACTCGGTAATTATTCAAATGATTTTATATCTGTGCCCGCGACGATCAAAATGCCCCCTGTATCCGGATATACTGAACCTGCCATTGAAACACAGAGTGCAAAGGTAACAGACAATAATGATCCAAATGGGTTGGGACGGATAAGAGTAAAATTTCATTGGATGACCGACGTTGAAAAATCGCCCTGGTTGCGCGTTACCAGCCCGCATGGTGGCGATGGAAAAGGGATGTTTTTTATTCCTGAAACAGGCGAAGAAGTAATTGTGGGTTTTGAAGGGAACAGTCCCACTAAACCTTTTGTTATAGGGACTGTTTACAATGGCAAAGCCAAAACTAATTTTAGTAACAGTGGCAACGATGTAAAAGTATTGCAAACAAGAAGCGGAAACATGATAGTAATGAATGACCATGACGGCAGTATGCATGTGGCCGATGCCAAGGGAAATGACATCAAGATAGATGGGAGCGGGAACATCGCTATTAATTCAAGCGAAAGTATTGTCCTTACCTGTGGGGATTCACAAATTAAAATGAAAAAAAATGGACACATATGGATAGGGGGCAAGGAGATCACCCTCGTTGCCGATGATAAGGCAGGAATAATTAGCGGACAGGCCTCCTTCATTGCAGACGGACAAAAAAATGATGCGGCAATGGATGGCGTGACGTCCAATATAAGTGGCAGTACGGAAACAAACATAAAAGGATTAAAAACCTCTCTTAGTGCAGATACGCAAGTCGACATCAATGGGAATGCAGAAGTCTCTATCGGCTCTTCAGGAGTGGTGGGAGTTAAAGGAACATTAATTACTTTAAACTAAATATAGGTACTTGTAAATTACAAAGGCAAATTCACGATTATGGGACAACCCGCAGCAAGACTAACTGATATGCATGTATGCCCGATGGTTACACCGGGCCTGCCCCCGATTCCCCATGTCGGAGGACCCATAGTGGGTCCGGGTTGTCCGACTGTATTGATCGGTGGGATGCCAGCTGCTGTAATGGGTGATATGTGCATTTGCGTAGGACCGCCTGATTCGATCATTTTGGGCTCTGTCGGTGTATTGATTGGTGGTAAACCTGCAGCAAGAATGGGGGATAGCTGTGCTCATGGGGGAACCATTGTATTGGGATGTCCGACCGTTTTGATTGGAGAAGTTTCTTCGGCAATTGCGGGAAGCCCTACCCAGCAATTTTTAAACGCTATGAATGATCTTGCACCTGCCGATGCGCAAACCACAGCGCAAATTGTTTCTTTGAAAGAGGCCGCGGCAAATGGCGTGCCTTTTTGCGAAATTTGTTCAAAGTAATAATAATGTTTGTAATCAAAGATGAA
This sequence comes from uncultured Bacteroidota bacterium, assembly GCA_963730425.1. GTDB lineage: Bacteria > Bacteroidota > Bacteroidia > Chitinophagales > Chitinophagaceae > Puia. Next base: position 99,896 of record CAVSRV010000008.1, read on the forward strand.
CAATTCGGCGTATTTGCCGATGACATGCGCATCAGATTTCGATTGCTGGCTGGCTCACATCTCAGGGAAAAATTTCCACGATCCCTAAATAATTTGCCAGACGAAAAATTGAATATTCTTATTGACCAAGGGATCGATCAGGCCGCTTCCTATAATATCATCGACAGGAACGATACGCTTCAATATCTTGAATTCATGATCTGTTTTGGGCAGGATTTTGATTCTTCCATGACCTGGGCAAGGAAAATATTAACGATCAGAAACTTATCAGGATCAGAGAAGACAAAGCGCCTTATACAAAAAAATTCTCCTGTCAGGGAGTCTGCAATATGAAGTCAAACGCAACCAATCCTGTTCAGCCCTGCCCGAATAAAAAGAAACCCGCACCTGATCCGGAAAAGAAATGGATAAAGTTCCTGGTGCAGGATGACAAAGGGGTTCCATTAGCCAATGTACGGTTTCATGTTACACTACCGGATGGTTCGACCGAAGAAGTATGTTCAAATGAAAAGGGCATGATCGAGATATTTGATATTGACGAAGGCAATTGTAAAATTGAAGCCGATTGGAAAGAGCATGTGGTTGATGATACTGTTTTGATTCAAAACTAAATCCATAAAAATTTGTTCCGCAATGGCTGAGCAGAAAAATATTGTCAACGCAAAAAAATATAAAGTTCAGGATGGCGATTCTTTAAAATCGATTGCCGATAAAGCTGGTATCAGCTGGCAGGAATTGGCAAAATTCAACTGGGGCACAGATGACCCGGATAAAATAAATCAGTTTTTACGAATCAAGGTAGGATGCCTGAACAAATCAAAGGATGGGAAGAATTATGTCTTTAGCAGTAAGGACGATCCGGGTATTGTTTATCTCCCTGAAGAATTACCTAAAAAAACCTACAACACGTCGTCGACCCATGTGGTTAAAGTCAAATTACCTGAAGTAAAAATTTTTATTCCAGGAGAATGTTACGTCAACTTCCGGCCAAAACCGGACTGGACAGGGGACGTATACGGATTTGACTGGATGCGCGATGGGGATTTTCCAATTTCTGTAGCCCCTGATATTGGGGAGAATTACAAATACAAAGATATCGTAGGCAAACATTATATCCCCGAAAAAGCGAATTATCTCACAAGATCTTTTACATCTAAACCTTTATCTTTTGTCAATGGAGATCCCAATTCTTATGAAGGGGAATTTAAGACTGATGCCGCCCTCTTTGGAAAATTGGAGGTGGAATATGAGAAGAGGGAAATTAATTTTAGAGATGGAAGCTCGGCGCAGAATTTTACTTCCTACCTGAGTATTTATATGACTGAAAACGATGAACCTAAAACTTTTGTCATACAGGCACAGTCCTTTATTAAACAGCCACCCGAAGAATTGATTTTTAAATATAATAAGAAGTATTTTAAAATCACTCCGGCAAAGTTATCCCAGTTGGGAGCCAACTATGGTGGCGCACCACATAAGGAAAAAATTAGTATAAAATGTTTGTCCACCTTCGATTCGGATCAATCCATACTAGTCATTTCAGTATTCAGGAATAAAGGGGGAGGGTGCGAGGAGGAAGTAGTAGGGAAACTGAAAGTAGTTGCTAATAGTAAGCCAAACAGGAAAATAAAAAAGGTATTATTGATCAATGTTAAAACACCTTCCATCAAAAGAGGGGGTGTTCAGCACACCGGCAACGCCAGAGGTAATCTCGATTTTATCCAGCAGAGCCTTCGGCAGGCCCTTATAGACCCGGTTTTCGATCCGAAGGATCCCATAACGCTGGATATTTCTTTGGAAACAGATTTTTCAAAATTTATAAGGGGGAATGGTATTATTGCTTATAAGTTGAACGATTCGAGCTATATAAAGCTGGACCAGTATTGTTACGCCAAGCTTAAGCAGAAATTAAAAGCAGCAGATCCGGCTTCAGAGAACAAATATGATGGGATGAATTACCTGAAAGCCTTTTATTTTGGAGAGGAAATCGGGAGAATAGGAACAAACGGATCAGCCGCTGCGCTGAATGGATATTCTACGACCAGTCATGAATTTGTAGTCATGTCTGGTACAGCCATTGAAAGCACGGCCGCCCATGAATTTCTCCATGCGTTAACTTTGCCTCATTCCTTCGATGGAATCAGCCCGCAAGCCACTTACACTTATCAGGGAAAAAATACTGAAAATATATTGGATTATACGCATCACCGGCACGGTGACTACGATTTTTCCAGGGTAAGCTTATGGCACTGGCAGTGGAAAATAGCCAACGGGAACGCAGACCCCGAACCTTAAAATGATCCCATGAGACTTTTCACTTGTTTTGCATTGTTGCTATTTGCTGGTTCCTGTGAAGCTCAAAAAAACGATCCAACAAAAAAAAATTTGTTTGATATGAATATACCAATTGTTACAAAAGAATTTGAAAAATTTGATTTTAAAAATTATGACAGTTCTAAAGGGGTAAACAGAGTTATGCTGCCAGACGGTACTTACCAGGAATCCGATTCACAATCACCCGATGGATATTTCGTAACCATTCAGCCAAACAATTCCTGCTTTATGATCATAAAAAAATTTTATAAGGATGGTAATATCATGGAAAAGGGGCTGATGATAAACTCCGGAGATTCGAAAAAAGGGAATTGGTATTATTTTGATGAACAAGGCCGGCTACTAAGAGAAGAAGACAATGACCTTCCATTCAAATTTACAATCGAAGATTTATTTAATTTTTTAAAAAAGGAAAAAATACCTCTTACTGTGGGCAGAATCCAGGGAGGGTTTCATACCCAGATTAACAATAACCCGGATCCTAAAGAAACCTGGTGGGAAGTTAGATGGTTAAAAGACAGAAGCAGGATGCCAAATGTTATTGAAGAAATCAGAATAAATGGAATCTCGGGAAAGGTAATCAGCAGAAGTCAGTCAGCATACTTTAACAACTAATCAGCATGGAGATTATCCGGATTTTATCAGGTGAATCATTTAGCTCCAGTCTATGAATTCAGGACCCAATTTTAGTTTATTGGATGCGGCCAGGATGCCAGGTGAAATAAATAAGGCGATTGAATTAAACAAAAGCGCCTTGTCTCTTTATAAAGGGGAAAAAATGAAAAAACTGGCTTCCGTAGCCCCCTATTTGTTTGATTTGAAACAGGGGACGGGATTTTTGCAATGGATGATTGAAAACGCGTGGGGCAATGCCTGGGGGATTCTTTTTTCAGCAAGTATCGGGATGGAAGCATGTGAACGACATTTCAGAAAGTTTCTGATTGTCGCAGATGAACGGGGCCAGGAATTGTATTTCCGTTTCTATGACCCCCGGGTTTTAAGAATCTTTCTTCCGACCTGTGACAAAAAACAACTCATCGAATTCTTCGGGCCGGTTGATTATTTTATTGTTGAAAATAACAGAGGACATGAGGGTATAAAATTCTGGATTGAAGCGGGTGCCCTCCATCAAAAAAGGGTATCAACCGAGGAAATTTTTAATACCACTCAACTATAAAAATTACTGCCATGTCAATTGCATTTGCTTCAGTAAGAATAAGGGCCGTCGAAATAGCTAAACAGGAACTTGCCAGTAATGTTCGTGAGAATAACAATTACCAGGCGATCAAAGATTTGCATCTTGGACAAGGTGTTTTATTGGAAAACCGGGGAGAGCGCGTAGACGACTATTTGATCAATGCCGGCGTATCTCCGGCCACCATGGTTTTACAGGGTGAAATAGGCGCAAAAATGCGCGAATGGTGCGGCATGTTTGTATATTATTGTTATTCAACTGCTCTTAAACAAACCGCTAACGCCGGAGCGTTGCCCTTTAGGAGCACAGACTTATGGTCAGGACCGCGCCTGAGAACATGGGCAATTAATTATGACATCTGGCAGGCTCAGCGTTATATTTTAAATCACTCCGTTCTTGGGGAGCAAGTGGGCGGTGAAACCCTCGATTTAAATAATCAAAACCAGGTACAACAAAATGTCGAGAAAATCGTCAAATGGAACAATGTTTCCGGCGAATTCAACGCCGCCTCAGTCGTGGTCGAGGGCGGCGATATTTTTACAATCAAGAATGGCCATATTGGAATGGCCAGTAGTGGCCTGGATGGTAGCTCGTTCAGTACAATCGAAGGAAATCAATCGGAGTTGGCCGATAGTTGGACAGGCGTTCAGAAGCTCAAAAGAACAGTAGCCGAATGTAGCCTTATCTTCAGGATATGATCCATCGGAACTATAGACGCAGGTTTACAGGGCGTTTCGCCTTATTCCCGTTTGAATATCCCATAACTTTATATTATCTTGGAGTCCCTCCATTTCCTTTGAAAATCACTTGATTGAGCGATGCAAGTCGGCATGGGACCTGTAAACCTTATTCGCCATTCCGGATATCCTTGGTACCATACCATTACAAGATCAAATTTATCAAGACTAATGTTATATTGATATGCAATTGGAGTTTTATTCACTTCCGATGATGTTTGAGGGTTTGATGAGGGGCCAGGAACTCCCGAGGTGTGATCTTCAACAATCTGTTTTTCAGCATCTACACCTTTTATTAACTACAGCTTTCGGGGGATTTCCTGCAGATGAACGATTCGGTTCCGGAATCTGGGAGCATGATTTTGATAATGTGACCAGCGCGCATAAACTGAAGGAAATGTTTAAAGAATCCCTGCTACAATCAATACGGGAACATGAGAAAAGACTTAGTAACGTGTACATGGAGATTATGCTCCGGGAAGAAGAATTAATAAGTGGAGAACAATCCAGGAAAATAAAAAAAAGGATTGATATTGGAATTACAGGATCACTGAATCTGACCAATGAACGATTTACTTACAGGGATACCTTTTTCGTAGGGCCGCTGTCATATTAATATATTGAACTAAAAAATGCCGGAATCCAGGAACCAAATTAAATCAAGATTGCTTAAAAACGCATCGCGTGCATGGGGATATCCCGAAACGGAGGCTGAAAATAATTTCGATCCCCTGGTGTCCATGCTCATGACTGCATGCGCGGCTGAACTGGAAAAAATCTCAGGTGAAATACATGCATCAAGGGCCAGGGTTTTAGAAAGACTGGTTCAACTACTTTCCCCCGATGCATGGACTGGTGCCGCACCGACCCATGCGATTGCATGTGCTACGCCAGTGGATAAACTGCTGGAACTTTCAGAAAAAACACAGTTTTATACCACCCGGAAAACATCCGGAAGTTCAGAGACTGAAGAACAGGTATCCAAAGATTATTATTTTTCTCCGACGGACGAATTCAGGCTTAACAGAGCGTCTATCCGATTTATGGCCGTGGGAAATACTTTGTACAGCATAAGTAATCATGTTAATAAAGAAGTCATCGCGCAAACGGAGGAAGGAAAGGATCTGCCAGCCTCCTCTTTATGGCTGGCAATTGACGAACCATCTCAAAGTCTTCAACAGAGCATGTTCTTCTTCGATCTTCGGAATGAGGCCAGCAAACAACTTTTTTATCAGCAACTACCGAAGGCGATTTGGTATTGGAACGATCAGTCAATTACACATAAGTCAGGATATTCGCATGCGAATATTAGCGGGGAAATGCTGGAACTGGAAACCATCCTGAACCGGGATGATGATGTGAGCGCGAAAATAAAGAAACATGTAAATCTGTTCTATAAGCCCTGCTTTATTACACTGGAAGACAGGGATGACCTGACCGCCAGTGGAGACAACAGCCTGTTAACGGGAATCATAAATGATTCTTTTTCTGCTAAAAGTCTCAAGCCGCTGCAAAAATTTGCACTTAGATGGATATGCATTGATTTTCCTAAAACGATCAACACAGCACTTCTTCAGGATGTGGTTTGCGTGATGAACAGCTTCCCTGTAATAAACCGGCAGATGCATGACTTCAGTTTCAGGCTCCAGGAAATTATCAATATCATCCCGCTGACTACAGATGATCTTTTTCTCGATCTTGAAGAAGTAAGCAGCGATGAAGGCAAGCTGCTGAATGTGAGGAGCTTTGAACAAAAAGGTGATGAACAAACATTTGCCATGCTTCTCAGAAATGGCGGCGTGGGCCGCTTTGATGAAAGGGATGCAGGCACTATTGTAAACTATCTGCTTCAATTACTTCGCGATGAAAGCGCTGCTTTTTCAACACTTGGCAATGATTTTATAAGCGGGGAAATGAAACAACTACAGCAGATTATTAATAAACTGGAACAAAGATTATTTTCCCGTCAGCAAAAAAAGGAGCAGATCCCTTATCTGGTTATTCAAAATAATTCCAGCAGTAGCCGGCAGAATATCTGGATCCGTTACTGGAGCACCGCAGGTACGGAAGCTAATAATATAAAGTCAGGGACTTTGCTTCGCATGTATAAAGGAACGGGAGTAGAGAACAACCAGGCAACATTAGTAACTACAACTGTTGGCGGAAGGAATAAACTGGGCACAACTGAAACAATGCTGGCATACAAAAGCGCCTTGTTATCGAGGGACCGGCTTATTACTACGGAGGATATTAAAACTTTTTGCCATTTTCAGTTGGGCGAAAAAGTAAAAAAGATTGAAATTAAGAAGGGAATCATGATCCATACCGATCAGCAGCGGGGTTTTGAGAAAACCATCGATGTCATGATTACGATTCAACGCAAGGAATTTGATGATATGATGGAAAAAGGTGAGCTGGAATTTTGGAAGGAGAACCTGAAATTATTATTGGAAGAGAAATCAATATCCCTCTTTCCCTATCGTGTTTTTATACAACAGGCTGCATAATCATCGATATGATGGATAATAATACATTGTTAGAGTTGGTTCAATCGGAAATGAATGGGCTCGGCTGCGATGCAAAGGCCGAGGTACAGCTTGTGCCTGCATTGGAAAAAGGATTGTCGCCTGATGATTTTATGGTAAGCTGTGATAGTTTGTTCATAAGGGAGTATAGCAGGGATCTCATAAACACCGATATAAAACAGGACGCAAGAAAAATATCTTTTCTGGAAATGCACCTTTCACGTAGTGGCATTTATGATCAATTACCGGAGGGATTTTTCTTTCAACATCGGGAACAGAAACACCGTACACTGAGAGCGGCGGATATGGCCGCGGACCATAAAGAGAATAAAAGAAAGGAAGCATCAATAAGGCGTTTTTTTTTACCTCTTGAAAATGATTTTTTCTGGCAAAGGTTACAATTGGAAAAAGAAGAGGGAAAATTACTGGAAGGTCTGCAGTCCGGGATTCTCAATAATTATTTTGTTGAATTCTGGAATATACCTAAATCTATTCCCAGGAGATTTATTACACCACTGATGCTGTTGTTGCCTTATGCACACCGGATAGCAGGCAACTTACCACTTACGGCCCAATCCCTTGCGCAGTTATTCGGGGAAGAAGTTCAGGTAAGTCAAATAAAATCATTCGTAAACAAGACTGAATCGGTCATTCCGCCAGGATTGGGTAATGCACGATTGGGTTTGGATTTTCTATGTGGTGAGGAATTCTGGGATGAATGTCCTGTCATTGAATTTGAAATCGGGCCGCTCGAGTCATCCAGAATTAATGATTATCTGCAAGGTGGAAATCGTTATGAGCTGCTGGAAACCTTCAGGAGTTTTTTTATTCCTGCGGGGCTGGATGTAGAATTTTTAGTAAAGGTGCCCGGAGTACAGGAAAATATGACTATGGACACGTTGAATAACCCGATATTGGGCTATTCTACTGTTTTATGATGGGGGAAAGAGGAAGCGAGGAATATAATCAATAATTTAACTGCTGAACTGCCAATATGGAAAAAGTGATTTCCAGCGACATAGCGAAAGTTCTATTCATCCTCGGTTTGATTTGGGGTGGTGCTTGCATATTATTTGCAAAACTGATCGAGAAATACAAAGGCAGTTTCAAACCATACCAAAAAGCCACTTTGTGGTATATGTTTTTCTCTTTTTTATTATTCAGTGTTGCCGGATTAGCAGCTTATCCTGATTTGTTTGAATATCCTATAAACTACTTTATATTTCTACAGGTTTATTTTTTGTTACTTGGTCTGGTTCATTTTTATTGTATGCATCAACGGCTCCACTGGAGCGGAAAACCGGATGCATTTTGGATCGAACTTATGTTTACAACTCTTACAGGAATTTTAGGTAGCATCGGATTTATGGTCGTTTATCGTTTGCTAAATGAGAACGGATTGCAGTATATCATGACTGGAAGCATATTGCTCTTCATCATACCATTGGTTTTTTACCAGACATTTCGCAAAGCCATCGCCATACCGCCTAAAATAATCAAGGAGTGGTTTTATCCTGTTAACGAAGAAATTGATGAACCTGAAGACAGCAAAATGAAAAACCTGCTGGTAATCAGTTTTGAATTTCAAAAACAGGTGACTGATTCAGATGTCACAAATTTTAGGGCAAAAGCACCCACTGATATGGAGTTCGGACAACTTTTTTATTATTTTATCAACGATTATAATGACCGCCATCCGAACAGCCGGATAAGTTTCGTGAATCCCAAGGGAGAACCCCATGGCTGGATATTTTACAAAAAGCCGAACTGGTATTCTGTGATAACAAATTATATAAGTGCAGAAAAAACAATTTTTAATAATCATATAAGGGAGAACGATGTAATCATTTGTGCCCGATCGATGGTTTAAATAAATTTTATGGAAGAAAATAATTACCTGCCGGTTAACTGGATTGATGGAATGAAAATCAACAAGACTCATTTCATTGCACAGGACAATGCGATGCGTTACCAGCTGGCCCAGAATACCAACTGTCTGCTCAATGAATTGAATTATGGGCTATTACCCGTTGGTTCTGAAGGTGATACCCCGAAATTATTTATCAGCACGGACAATCAGAAAAAACTTCAGGTCAGGATTCAGCAATGCAGGGCGATAACAGCCGGAGGTTATTATATAGAATTCAGGGAAGATACTTTATTGCAGGGAACAAATACTGCATTGGCAGTTACCAGTGCGCCTGTAACACTAAAGGAGCTGAAAAGTAAAGGCACTGAATTTTATATTGTTCTTTCAATTAACCCCTACAAACGGGTTCCTTTTGGGATGGCGGACATAGCAGAGACCCCACCCCGTATCCCTTCTACGGTTCCCGCATTTTCACTGGATCTGATCCCCGTGCAGGATGTTACCCGGAACGTACTGGGCCTCTGGCAGCTGCCCGTCGGGAAATTGTCCATTGAAGACCAGCGCGTGATTCTGGAGGAAGATTATATTCCACCGTGTAGTTCTGTGAACAGTCACCCGGAGTTGCTGGAGATACTTGCCGGATTGGAACAATTTTATGGGAAAATGGAATTATATTCTCTACAGATCATACAGAAGATTTTGCAGAAGAAGCAGTCCAATGATATGGCTGTGATCGTTCAGAAATTATGCGAGAATATTTCTTTCTTTACTTCTTTCGAGATGGCTGATCTGAAATCAGTCGGACTGGTACAACCGCCGGTTTATATGGTTGGCAAAGTGGCCATTCTGGCCAGGCAAATGAAAAATACATTGGACTGGTATCAGGGCAGTGGAAAAGATGAACTTGTAAATTATTTTACCGAGTGGTGTAATATTAGTCAGGGTGAACTGGAAGGGGCCATGGTAAGCCTTTCCAATCATCAATACAATCATCTGGATATAAATAGTTCTATCGACCAGGTTTCGCAGTTTACTAAAATAATATCCCGGCTTTTTTATCAGCTTGCCAGACTGGAATATATCGGGAAACGAAAGGAGGCTGGCATATTTGTAAAGGAAGAAGTCGTCAAACAGAAATCGTCCGACGCAGCTCCGCAAAAAAGACGCAGCTTTCTGGCGGACTGATAAACCTTCAACTACTATATTAAATTACCAGCGATATGCAACAAATATTGAATAGCCAGGAAAGGAATCAGGCCTTTATCAAGTTCCTTATTTTTTTCCTTTTCACCATGGCCCTGGTCATAACAGCCGTTTTTTTTGATTACCGGCTACCCGTGAGGGAGAATAAAATGCTACAGGATGAAGTAGATTTACAGCGCCAGCAGGAAGCCAATCAGCAAAAATTTGTCAATAGAATGCAGGAGGCAATTGTTCTGCTCGATTCACTGGACGTAAGTAATACGAATCTGGAACAGATTAATCTCCAACTAAATGGTAAAATCGGCGAACTGGCAGTATTGCAGCAAAAAGACAATACCCTCTATGGAAAAATGAATAAAGTGATTGTGGACAGATTCCAGGAATTGCAGCAAAAACAGCGGCAGCTTGAAAGTTTATCGGATAAAGCCGGGAAGCTCGCAAGCCTTCAAACTGAATTGGACAAATGTAAGAGCGATCTGGCAGTCGCTAATGCTGCATTGGATGGATTCAGGAAGAGTTCACCTAACTAACTTAAAGCCTCTTACAGCTTTGTTTAAATCGTCCTATAGAATATTACGTAAAAACTGCTCATTCTGTTTTTTCTTACTGATATTCACCTCAGATGTTTTTGCACAGGGTAAAAATCCACCACCGGCGCAGTATCATGATATTTTTAGTGATTTGCCGATAAACGACGCAGCTTCCCTTTCAGTCTTAAAGAAAAACGAGAATCCCGAATTAAAAATCCGGAAGTATATTTTTATTAAATCCCGTGTTTCAAAATCTGTCTGTTATGTAGGCGAACCGATTTTGTTGTCTTACGAGCTTTATTCGGCTTTGCAGAATGAGAGTGAAGTGGCCAAACTGCCATCATTTGCAGGAGCGGGAATGATTGAACTGAGCGTATTAAACGAACTTCCTGTTTACAGTAAAATAAATGGTCTTAATTATCGCGTATTTAATCTCAGGCAGTTCCAGCTTATTCCGAATCTACCCGGCAAATTATTCATAGACACAATTTCGGTGGCTAATATAGTTCATTATAAGATCGGAGCCGATTCAACCGGCCATTATGAGGGTATGGTGAATAGCGGTACAATGGTAATAGAAGTTAAGCCATTACCAGAGAGCGGTAAACCTGTAGATTTTTCAGGTGCCGTTGGTAATTTTCAGCTGGATGTTTCTGTTGATAGCGATCGCGTGGCTGCCGGCGAAACCAACGCGCTCCATATTGCCATCAGTGGCAGCGGCAATTTCACTCCACTTTCCATGCCTGAAATAAACTGGCCCTCAGGATTCGATTATTTTCCTGAACGTGAGAAATTAACTATGGTAAAAAATAATTTTCCTCCTTTAGGGAGGGAAATTTTTGATATACCCTTTGTTCCTAAAAAAGCAGGCAGGTATTTTATTCCCGGATTAAAGATCGAATTTTTTAATGCGATAAAGGGCCATTATGACAAGAGTAGGAGTGATTCGATTAAAATTATTGTTCTGGCTGCAAAACCATCAGTGCAGGTTGAACAGGAACCGGATAATAAAACACCGGGTCATCTTATTGCATTATGGATCGGTTTAGCAATCGCATTGGCCGCAATGGTTTGTTTAGTTATTTTTATGAAGAAAAAGAGACATCATTGATTCATTATATTTAATATAGATTTTATGACTAAGAGTGAGGCCCTTGAGTATCTGGAACTTCCGGAGGATGCTGCAGATATTGAGATAAAAAAAACGATGGAAGAAAAGCTGGAATATTTTGGGAATTTAAGTGAAAAAGCACCCAGTGATTTCTTAAAAAAATTGAATGCGCAGAAAGTTCTGAAAATAAAGACCATTCAGGAGGAATCGAAAAAATGGCTCACAGGGGGGCCTTTTGTAAAATCAATTATTCTCCCTGATAACGATTCAGAGGAATCCGCTGAGGATGAAGAGGATTTTCCGGAAACCACTCCAATTATTATTTCTTCCGGTTCCAGGTCAGCAAAAAGAACTCCGATCACAGAACCGGCAGGATGGCTTGTTCGCCATACTGAGGATCAGTCTCCTAAAACATTTTCGTTATGGAAAGGGAATAATTATATCGGACGGAAGATTCACGATACAGTCAAGCCCCTGATTGTAATTGACGAGGATCTGTATATTAGCCGGGTTCATGCTTTAATAACGGTTGAAGGCAATGAAAGCCCGAGTTTTTATATCGAGGATTCTGCTGCATCAAATAAGGGTACCGAAAGTAAAAATGGCACCTATATTAATGGAAATGAAAAACGAATGACAAAAAAAACTAAACTTAAGGAAAATGATACCATCCAGATCGGTGTTACGAAATTGATTCTGAGATATAATAACAACGCAATCAATAAGATTATTAAGGAAGTCGAGAAAAGCAAATTTATGCATACGGTGGCGCTGGATCTGTAGTGCCTGTCTTTATAATCTTATCTTAAGTTTGCCTACTTCATTAATATTATCCTGATCTACCTGAATATTTCCGGAATACACCGCAGATGGGTCGGTGGTACTGGTGGCCTGCAACAAATATTTCCCCGGTTTCAGGTAAACCTTCATTGTTTTTCCGGTTTCGAGAATGCCGATGTCCATGGAATTCATTTTTATGTTACAGGTTTGTGTGGTGGTTAATTCCAATATATATTTTTGAGATGTGTTTGCAGACGAGGGAAGTCTAGGCTTACGATCCTGATTTTGATCCGTACTCACATATTCTTTTTTCTTTTCGGCAGGATGATCCGTTTTATGTGCTGTATTCGGCGGAGGAATAACGGGTTCTGTTTTCCTGACTGAATCATGAGCAGCTTGTAAAGGCGGCGATGCAGTCACCTGTTTCCGGTTTGAATCGATAACAGGTGGTAAGACTTTTACCAGATGAGCCGTATCTTTTTCTGCCTGGTTGTCTTTAATGATTTGTTGCATCCGGGAATTCCTGATATAAAGAAAAACGATCATTACAATAAATATAATTCCGATGCCAATGGCTATTTGTTGATAATTCAACTTTATACCTGATTTCTTTTCAGGAACAGGAAGGTTTTCCTGCAAACCGGAATCATTCTGAATTTTTTCTTTCTTTTCAGGATGAATGATTTTCCTTTCAGTTGCGTAAATGACAGATTTCTTTCCGTCGGCAAGTACTTTAGTCTGATCAAGGTTTTCCTGAGTATAATAAGGCGCAGGGGCAATTGAGTTGCTCCCATTCAAAAGTACCAAAAGCTCATCTGCTTTTTTTGCCCGTTCATTTGCATTTTTCACAATACAATGCGCAACAATATTCCGGAATGGTTCAGGTAGTTCATTTATTTTTTCGGGTAATTCAGGAGCCATAATATTTGTCATGATCTGTTCTGAATTATCCTGTTCACTGTTCTTAAAGAGTACATTACCGGTAATGACTTCATATATAGTTACGCCAAGCGACCATAAGTCCAGATTGTAGGAAATCTTTTCATTTATTCCGTATTTTTTCGGATTCAGTTGTTCCGGCGCCATATAGGGGATGGATACAATCAGGGCAGATGAACTGTTGCTGTTCACGGAGTCTGAAATCTTACTGATACCGAAATCAGTAATTTTTGCAACCGGTCCTTCGATTGTCTTTTTTATCAGAATATTGGCCGGTTTTATATCCCTGTGTATGATATTATTTTTATGCAAATAAGAAAGGCCGTTCAGGATACCCCGGATTAGTATTTTTAAAGTCTCCGGATCTTTGTTGGTTCGGTAATATTCTGCCAGATTTCCTCCGTCCAAAAGTTCCATAACGCAAACCTGGATCTTTTCATTTTCACCAAAATGATTTACTTTATCAATCTCCTCGATATCCAGATAGCGGCAGATGTTGGAATGATCCAGGTTAATAACCCTTCTTATTTCGGATATAGCATTGTACCGTTCTGAAAATTCTCCGGTTTTATATACTTTTAATGCGACCCAGCGGTTTAGTTTCTGGTCATAAGCTTTATAAACCCGTGAAAAGCCGCCTCTGCCAATAAGGTCATTACTTGGAACATATTCGTACCGGTTGAACAAAAGCATAGGGCCGTCCTTTTTTTGGAAAAGCCCGGTGGTGTGCAAATCAGGAACAGATCCGTAAAGAATTTTTGTATCATCGTTCGATTCCGGATTTTGCACCTCACCAATATTTGCTTTTGAGGGAGTACTTAGAATTTTGGTTTCGTCTGTATTGGCTTCTACTTCACTAATATTTGTTTTGGCCGGTGTGACCAGAATTTTGGTTTCGTCTACACTTGTTTGCTCTTCACTAATATTTGATTTGGCCGGTGTGACCAGAATTTTGGTTTCGTCCACATTCGATTGTTCGTCACTAATATTTGTTTTTGCTGATGCGGCAAGAACTTCTGGTCTGACCAGAATTTTGGTTTCGTCTACATTGGATTTAATATCCGGAATCTTTGTCTGTTCCTCAGTTTCAGGAACTGGATTCGAATAGATCCTTGTTTCATCAACATCCTTTTTTTCTTCTTCCGGATAGTCTGCCATTAGCACGGGTATCAGCGCATCGGCAGATTTAACGCGTAATTTAGCATCCCTGACAAGACATTCACTGATCATTGCAAGGAATGGCTGCGGTAGTTCCCTTATTTTTTCCAGGAGCTCCGTGGACTGAATATTCATCATCGTTTCTTCGGATGTTTCCTTTTCACCGGATTTGAAAAGAACTTTGCCCGTTATGATCTCATAAACAGCCACACCTAAAGTCCACAAATCAAGATTAAAGGCAATTTTATTTTGGATTCCGTATTTCTCCGGATTGAGTTGTTCAGGAGCCAGGTATGGAATGGAAACAATCAGAGCGGAGGCGCTGTTGCTGGTATTTGTGTCCAAGATTTTGCTAATACCGAAATCTGTGATTTTGGCTACCGGCCCGTCTTCCGATAGTTTTATAATGATATTTGCCGGCTTAATATCGCGGTGAATAATTCCTTTTTTGTGGAGATAGGCGAGGCCATGTAAAACATCCAGGATTAACTTCTTTAAAATATTCAGATCCTGATGCGCCCGATAGTATTTAGCGATATCACCCCCGTCCAATAACTCCATTACGCAGATTTGTATCTGCTCTGTTTCTCCAAATGAATTTTCATTTTCGATCTCGTCAATGTCCAGGTACCGGCAGATATTGGGATGATCCAGATCGGCGACCCGCTGAATTTCCGTTATTGGGTTATACCGGTCTGATATCTCACTGGTTCTGTAAATTTTCAGTGCAACCGGTCTTTTGAGTTTTTTATCAAAAGCCTTGTAAACTTTTGAAAATCCACCAGTGCCGATCAGGTCTGCCTTTGGATTATATTCATATCGGTTTAAGAGTACCATGGTTGTCTGGTTAATGCTTTTTCGAAAGCGAATCCTTCATTCCTTTATTTGATGACCCATTAGTATTGTTACTATCGTTTCCCGGTGAGTTGACAATTTCAACATATGGCAATGAATCTTTAGGAGCGTTTTCTGTTTGTATGGAATCAGGTGTGCTCCCGCTTACAGGAACAGGACTGTTCAATTTTTTATGACTTGATATATATCCTATTCCAAACACAAAAACGAATATGATAATAATAAGTATCAGGATCAGGTAAAAAAGATTCGAAGGTTTGGCTACTGGTTTTTTTTCAGAACTTATCCTGATCAGGTACATGGAATAATTATCTCTTGTTCTGTTCAGACAATATTTTTGAAAAGCATTTATCGGATCGAAACCCTCTTTGTCGCTTTTATTCAGCACTGACGCCAGATCTTCTTCTGTCATATTTTCCATTAAGCCATCTGTGCATAGCAGGAAATAATCACCACCCCGGATATCATCAATCCAATGATCTTCGGCTTCAACAGGTGTGTCATCGGCTTTGATGGCTTTTAAAATAACATTTTTTTGAGGATGTGATGATGCGTCTTCTTCGCTGATTTCTCCCTTTTTTACCAGTGTATTGACCAGGGAATGATCGGAGGTCTTATACAGGACTTCACCGTTTCTCAAATGATATACCCGGCTGTCGCCGCTCCAGGAAATGAATGCTTTTTTTCCTGTGAGCACCAGTATGCAGATTGTGGTGGCCATATCCGGATTGAGGCGGTGGGATTCTGCATATTTGACAAGTTTTTGCCTCGAGGCTTCTAACTCTTCGTTGACTGTGTCGGTTGAGATTTTTTCGGGGGGGATTCGCTTCAGGGCGTTTCCCATGGATTCCGAAATGATCTTACTGGCAATTTCTCCATTTTCCGAACCTCCGACTCCATCACATACAATAAATATTCTGTCCTGAAGCGTGGCCGCTCCTGCTGCAGGCCATATATAATCCTCCTGGTTCCTTTTCCCACCGGTTTCATAGAGGTAATATATATTACTAAGAAGCATCTAATAATATTTTTTAAGAAGAGATTTAAATCGTTTATCATCCCTGATGCTGGTGATTAATCTGTCTTTTTTAATATCATTATAAGGTACCATTTTAGTCTGAAAAGATTTTTCAAACCAGGTCAGCGCATCGTCCGTTTTGCCTTTTAGTGCCATTGAACTTGCCATACCATAAAGCGTGTAGCCATTGGTAGAATCTTTTGAATAGGCCCTCTGATACCAATTGATTGCGGAATCATATTTACCCAGATTCAAATACGTTTTTCCGATTTCATTATCGAGTGTTTTGATGCCTGAAACCGGATTGGCCGCTTCAAATTTCAGGTATTCATCTATGGCTGCTGTATAATTCTGTGATTCTGCATCGCAATAGCCTTTTAAATAAAGCGCATCCGGAAATTTATTCGTTGTATCCAGTAAGAGGCAACTGTTAAAAGAAGCTGCTGCCGTTGAAAATTGATTTTTCGCCATTAAAGATTTGCCAAGATAATAATGCCAGAGTGCATTTTTATTATCCAGCGAAATAGCCTTGGATATATTGGTTATGGCATCAGCCATCTGGTTGCTTTTGAACCAGGCAAATCCAATATTGTAATATGCTTCCGCATAGGAGCTATTTTTTTTCAGTGCGTTTTTAAACTCTGAAATAGCTTTATCAAAATTGTTTAGGCCAAGATATGACTTGCCAGCGCCATTATAGACTGCTGCCGTCAAAACAGCATCGGTATTTGCTTTTGTCGAATTAATTGTTTGCAGACAGCTTTCATACGCGACGGATGCATTGTTATAGTCCTCCAGGACCAAATATGAATCACCGACGCCTTTTTGTGCCTGAATCATCTGTGGAGTGATGTTTAATGTATTTTTATAATCTCCGAGGGCCGATTTATAATTGCCCTGCATTTCATAAGTCACGGCGCGACCATAATAGGCTTCAGAATAGTTCGATTTTAACCGTACAGCCTCTGTATAGCCATTGATTGCCTCGGGGTATTTATTTTGTGAAAGAAAGTATTCACCCTGCGAATAACGGTATGTACTGTTATAAGGATCTATCGCTATTGCGATGTTTACCAGGATTATGGCAGAGTCTGTTAATTTGTTGCTGAATTTTGCCGTGGCACGCTGGTAATAGGCTGCTCCCATTGTTTCGATATCCTGTTTGTTTGCGGGATCCAGTCCTTTTTGCCGGGCGCTTTCAAAATCCAATGCTGCATTATAAATATTTTTCATCGAAAGTTCACACTTTCCGCGCAGGTAAAATCCAAAGGAGCTATTTGTATCCAACTGTACGACAGAAGTAAAATCATCGTCGGCCCGTTTAAAGTCACTTTTAGACATCAATAATTCTCCGCGTCTTAAATACAATGCAGTGGCTTTAGGATCTGCCAGCAGACCGTCGCTAAGATCCTTTATGGCCTCATCTAAATTATTTTTGTTTATCATCAGGCGGAGTTCAGCCATTTGTTCATAGATCTTTGCATTTTCCTTACTTATAGTTAAGTAAGTCTTGTAATCGGTAAGTGATTTATATGGATCGTTTGTTTTTTTGTAAAGTTCAGCACGCTGTTCAATCGCGTCCAGATTGTTTACGTCGAGCTGGTAGGCTTGCGAATAATCTTTTAATGCATTTTTAGAATCTCCTAATTTATCATAGCATTTTCCTCTCCCAAGAAAATAATCGGAAATTGTTTTGTTTTTCTTTATCAGCGCATCATATTGTTTTATGGCCTCTTTATAAAGACCGGCTTTGTATTTCTCTTCCAGTTCTGCAAGGTCCCTGAACTTTGCGGTGAGCTCCCGGATATGCGTTTCATATTTGGCGCTTTCATCGGGTTTTTGGGCAATGGCTTTATTATATGAAACTATTGCCTCCTCGTACTCACGTTTTTTCTCCTGTAAAGATGCCTGACTTATATATTGCTGAAAGAGCTGATCGGAAGTGATGGTAGCTCTTTCCCTGGCTTTATTCGCATTGTTGATTTTACCTGGGGGAAGAGGGTCATAAGGTCTTGCTTCTTTGGCCTGTTTATAGTAATCGAGGGCCTTCGTAAAATCGTTCGCTTCCAGTGCCTTATCACCCTGGGCGATCAGATCATTAAAAGCCTGTGTTTGTATCCTGTCTTCCTCGATAAGTCTTTTTCGTTCGGTTTCCCTGAGCTCATTTTCGAAAAGTATCTGGCGTCTGGCAGCGGATCCGCTGTCCTGAACAGGAATATCATTACCCGAATTCTTTACCTGCATCAACACGAGATCATTCCCATAGTCATTCACCGTATCGGCAGGCAGGTAGAATGCGATCCTTGATATATAAGGAACCCATTTATTATTTTCCTTTTGAATACTTATTTCAGCCATCCTGTTGTTGAGTGTGTATGCTGTATCGTTGGTAGTATTTGGATTTCTGAAAAAGGATGAAAAATATACTTTTATATACAGGCTTTTCGATTTTTTGACATTGGAGACCTTCATTATATTAAGGAGAACAGAAGGTCCATCGCTTTTCTTGTATAAAAGATCAAAATCTTTTAAATATTTGTCTATTTCCACATCACGTGTATTGTTGGAGCTATGGAAGTTTGGGTTTATATCATCCTCCACGAGAACTTTAGATGAGAGAAAAATCTTATTTCTGGTTCCGGCGTAACTATTCACAATAATTTCCTGCGTTTCCTTTTGTTCAATGGAAGAATTGGATAAGTTGTTCAGCAGATCCTTTAGTTCCCTTTTAATTATATTTTCTGATTTGAAACGTATCTCTTCCGCATCCTGAATGGTAATTGCATCCTGAGCCAGCATTGGCCGGCTTACCAGAAAGGAAATGATCAGCAGGTAAATATTTTTTTTACTAATCATAAAATGATAATTCTGCGCATGAATCTGAATATGATTAATCTCCTAAAAGATTCTTTCTATAGTTCTCCATTTCTGATATGGACACATTTTGCATGGTGTTTATCAGCCATCCGGAATTTAAAGCATCCCTCGGAAAATAATCTACCGTAAATATCCATTTTTCCATCTGCAGAAAATGGTATTTTATTTCTTTTACATAAAGAAATTTAATCCGGCTGTTTAATATGGCATCATAAAATGCCATGGCATTCTTCCGGTTAAAAAAGGTACTGTCAAAATAATCCGTTAAATTCATTTTGTCTTCCAATGCTTTATCCAGCTCGATAAAGTTATTGGCATGACTCGCCGGATTAATGAATTTATCCGGATCTTTTGCCAGTGCGATAACTCTGCTGTCTATAGTTGCTTTTAATGTATTGGACTTCACTCCGGCAATAACCCATTTTGACCGCTTCATACTTTGGGTGTCAATTTTTAAGATAAGCGTAATATCAATGACGTTTTCATTCTGTTTAAATTTACATTTGGCCTCCGCATACCAGTTGCTGCTGTAAAAATCCAGTTTTTTAGGATGGTGTTCATTGGTTGCAGTACTTACGAAACGATCAATTTCTTCGGCATTCCATGATTTTGTTTCATAGTTAAAAAGACTTTTTATGAGACTTGCCCTGCTCAGATTATACTTTATATGATATTTGGCATACACTTTCCTGACGAAGGAATTATTATCATCATTAAACCGTTCAAAAAACTCATCAATTTGTTTTACCTCATAAATAAAATGTTTTTCCCTTTCACCCGCATCATTGATAATGGCCTGTGCAAAAAGGTTTATGGAGGAAAGGCAAAGAATGTAAATGACTGCAATTTTTACGGCTATCGGCCTCATAATCAGGGATTAAATGGATTTAGTGGTTATGACACCAATGTCCGACAACAATACATCCCATACATCCGTCACATTTCCTTCATAATTTTTTTCATAAGTTTTTAAAACAATCGTCGCATTCTTCCTGGTTATATCCTGGTAAACAAGTTTTCCATCTTTATATCCCCTGAAAACCTGTTCAAAGGAGACAACACCATAAAAATTGCCGTCCAATCCGCGTTTTACATCACTCACGTACTGGACATTCATCCATTCAATTTCGATTTTGTCATACTGCACGAGTTTTAATCTCGAGAGATAAGTCCTTATCTTATACCTTTTAACATCATTCCGGTTGATAGAAGAAGTCTCGATCATTGCGTTCTCGTCTACGAAAAGAGTTACGGCCTGATCAATGGTTTTATTGATGGTTTCATAGGTAGAAGACTTGTCGCATAAAATCTTAAGGTAAATATTCAGTTGATTGGTTTTCTGTAGTGCCTTTTTTTCAAACTCGTCTTTGGATATATTTCCGGCCACTTCCTCAAAAGTCAATGGCCTAGTACTGTCCAGCTTTATATTTTTTGCATTGTCATTAATTCCAATTGGGGCAGCTGTCGGGATGTCCATTTTTACTTCTTCTACATTCTTATCGTTTTTTTCAGTTTTTGCAGAACCCGTTCTAATGGTATCTACACTGTTGAAGTTGAAAGAGGTATTTGTTGAATCCCTGTCTGACCACAAATAGGAGGCAATTTCTTCCACCTGACCATAGAGTGCAGGGTGACCGTCCTTGTATATTATGACAAGGATATTTTTCTTATCAATTTTATTAGTCGTTTTATCTTCGGCGAGGTAAATGAACTGATCATCTTCTTTTAGGATATTCCCTTCGATCTTACTTTTTGATCGCAGATATAGACGATCAGAAACCCGGCTATTTGATCCCGGGTTTAAAAATTGTTTTACTTCCTGCTGAATCTGGGCATTGTTAAAATCCATTTTTGATGGCACAAGAAAGTCGCCGTTTTCATTGAATAGCAATATGGCTTCCTTAGTAGGTACTGTAACCGGAGATGAATAAGCCGGTGCGGTTTTAAAAGTAATGGTGTTCGGGTTTAAATCTGACACCATTCCTTGTTTTAATCCGGCCTTGAGATAAATATATTGTTGGGAGAAAAGTGGTGAATTGAATGCGAAAAAAAACAGGATCCAGCATATGTGAATGCGAAAAATTTGCATGGTAATATGTATGGTTAAGTTTTCAAGTTTGCAAAGGGTCGATTTTTAAAGTATTATGAAAAATATTTAGGTTTTCCCACGTTTATAAAAATATCACTTTTTATGATTAATACACAATTAAAACGATCAGAATCAAGGGGAAGAGCGAAATTCTTTGTTTTTTTTCCTGAGCCGGACGTGACATCAGGGTCAGATCTGGCGTTCATCCCGTTGAAACCAATTATGTCTTCAATTTGTTTCCCGCGATTTCATAATGTGATATAACACAAAAGGATTTTTTAGGTAGAATATGATTAAAATTTGACCTTTATAGAGCGCTGCGGAAACAATTTATTTCCAACGGTTCAAATCAACCATTAAAAACTGGTGTAGTACATAAAATAATTTTTATGAATTTACACGGTAAAATTTCTGTATGGGAAGATAAATATTCTATTTTGTTTGTCATTCTCAGAATCATGCTTGGCCTCATACTCGCCATACGGGGTATTTTTTTCCTGACCTCCATCCAGCCATTATTTCACTTAATTAAAAGCAGCAGTCTTAGCGGACTGAATATGAATATGGCATTGGCACTGATCATTAGCTGGGTGCATTTATTGGGTGGAACTTTTATCATATTGGGATTGCTTACCAGAATCTCGGCCTGGGCGCAGATTCCTATTCTCATTGGCGCCATATTATTTATTAATTTAAATAGCAGCTTATCTCAAAGTTTTTCGGAATTACTGCTATCCGTTTTTGTCTTAATACTATCGGGATTGTTCGCACTTGGCGGAGGAGGGAGAATATCAATGGACAATTACGCAAAAACTCATTTGCTTTAATTGTTGGTTCAGGCTATATCCAATACAAATTATATATTATCAATACCAACAAATGAATATCCATTTTCCTTTAAAACAGGAAGTAAAATTTTCATGGTTTCAAATGTCAGGTTATTTAATCTCATATCTTTTATATTAGCCGTTGAATCATGCATCACGACCAGGCCGTGATTTATATTCCCGATTAATGATAAATAGGCCGCAGCGCATTCAGCAGCGGTTTGACGGTTTTGCCAAAAACTATAGTCAAGGCCATTGATATCCCAATAAAAGGGCCCATTATAGTTAATTGCCTGCTTAAACTCGCGATTAAGCATTATTGAAAGTCTGGAATGCCAGTCACCATACGGCGCTCTAAAATATATTGGTTTGTTGGGAACCAGGTTTCTTATTAACTCATCCGTTCTGCTCATTTCTTCAAGAAACTTTGAGCGCTGATCTGAGTCAAACAGCGCTGTCATATAGGGATGACTGAAGGTGTGATGGCCCACAAAATGGCCCAATTTGTTCAGTAAAGGCAATATTGAAGGATACAGATCTATATGCTGGCCAACACAAAAAAATGTGGCCGCAATATTTTCTTTATGCAGATATTCAGCAAGAAGTAAAGTTTTCGGACCCGGACCATCATTCGGAGTTTCACCCGGGCCATCATCAAAGGTCAGACAAAGGGTTTTGTCAGGAAGATGGGAACCGGTTAACTGGTCCGGAGAGAACATAAAACAGGTTTGATTTAATTCAGCAATTTAATCTCTGAATAGTTAATACTGTTATCCATGCTGACCTGTTTCAGGCGAAAGGCTGTTGGGCCGGCTGTGGGGGCTTTATCGGATGCTATGTTAGATTTAGTACATGAAAAAAGAGAGAGGCAGATTATTCCCAATAGCAGGCATTTATATAACTTTCTTAATCTTCCAAACAGAACGATGAGTGAAAGCATTGTCATAACCACCAAAATGTTATGCAGGTCCGCCTGTATGCTGCTATTGGAGATTTGGTAGCTGTAGGTCAGTGGTATGTCGCTGTTTCCGCTATTTGCCTTAGACGAAATGGTTGCTATATCATAGAAACTGGACCCGTTAGTACTTTCCTGAATAACGAATCTTGCATTATTGGATTCCATATCTGTCTGCCAGGTTATCAGTACGCCATTATCATTTTTTGAAATATTAAAATATGCAAGCTGCACGGGAAGTACTCCTGAAATGACCGTCACTTTTACTGAAGCAGTCGCTGAATTTTGTTTGTCTGTAGCAGTCAGTGCAAATATATAAGTGCCTGCTGTCAGGCCCGTTACCGTTGTGGTCATCCTGTTGGAAGGGTTGGTAATGGTGGCAGCTGGTCCGCTGGTTTGAGTCCAGGAAGTATCTAAAATCGGATGCCCAGGATTAGCCTGAACGGCTGTACCTGTCAGGGTAATTGAATTCTGAGGAAGAAGAATAATAGTATCCTTGGCAGGTGCGGTATTACCGGAAACAGTTGGCTGGGCAATTGCAGATGCAGAAAAAAAGACACACAAAACAAATAACGAGGTTTTCATAGTACTATGGGTAAACCATTAGCGTGCCATTCCTTAATGCTTTGAAAACCAGCAACATTTAAATTCGTTGATATTATACATTTCCAAAAGCGAGAATGAAATCCTTATCTGGAAATGCGTTCTTCTGATGGCCGGGTATGCTTTTTGTTTAAATGCCTTTGATTTTAATCGGCTTAATATATTAGTTCATTAAAACAAGCATTATGAAAAAGATATTCGTACTAACAATTACAGTATTATTATTTGTTGTCAGCAAATCGGGAGCTCAAAATGCTGAATTCGGATTGAAGGCAGGACTCAATGTGACCGACCTGCATAATAATTTTACCAACAGTCTTGATGCGAGAACATCTGTATTAGTTGGAGGATTGGTGCATATACATCTGAGCAAAATTTTTGCTATTCAACCCGAACTTTCTTATTCCTGCCAGGGGGCCACACAAAATTCAGATGTGGGTGAAATTGCATGGAGGTTAAATTACGTTGTAATGCCTGTACTATTACAATATATGTTTGATAATGGATTTCGTTTAGAAACAGGGCCACAATTTGGACTACTTGCAAGTGCCAAGGAAAAATCCGGCGGCACCATAACCGACATTAAGAGTAATTACACTTCAGGCGATTTTTCCTGGAGTATCGGGGCCGGTTATTTAACACCGTCGGGATTTGGAGTCGATGCAAGATATAACCTGGGTATCAACAACATCTATAATCTTAGTAGCGCAGATAAATTACAAAACAGGGTGTTCCAGGTTGGGGTATTTTATCAGTTTAAGCATTAATAAAATAAATTAACAGGTACCCGGTTGGCGGTTGACGGTTGGTTATTTGTTTTTGAATAATTTGGAAGCCAACATGTTTAATCTTTCAATAATAATTTGATATCTGACTCCAGTTTCAACACATTTTCTGGGTTTGTAAAATCATAGAAGCCTCTTACCTGTCTTTTTCGGTCCAATAGTGCAACATACTGGGTATGAATGAAATTAGTATCGCCTGAATCCATGGCTGATAAAAGGTAGTCTTTGCTGGCGGCCTCATACAATGCATTTTTATCCCCTGTTAAGAATTGCCAGCCTGGTATCTTAGCTCCCAATCGATTAGCATATCTGCTGATTACGGACACAGAGTCTCTTTCAGGATCCACCGTGTGAGACAAAATCATGAAGTCAGGATCTGTTTTGAATCTGTCATAAACCTGCTTTAAGTTTTTGTTCATGACTGGGCAGATAGACGGACATGAAGTGAAAAAAAATTCAACCACGGTCACTTTATTTTGAACATCCCTGTCCGTGAATTGTTTTCCATCCTGATTAATAAATGAAAAAGATTTTGCGGTATGACCAGGTTCACACAGTACAGGGAGTATGTTTTCACCTCCAAAAGCAACAGATATAAGATAAATAATTCCGACGACGACTAAACTGAGCATGGAAAATGCAGCAACTTTAGTTGAAACCGTCATCTTTGATTTCTTGTTCTTTTTCAATTGATATTTTTTAGTCCCGCCACGAATGATTTCCCGGTTTAAACATGTTTCTTTAACTAATTTAAAAGAAAAAAGCAAATTCGAATTTAGCAAAGAACGGTGTTCCCGCAGTAAAGTTAATGTCATCCACAGGAGCAGGTTCATTTTTAAGCCTGGATGTGGCTTCAAACTGCTCTTCGCGCCATTTCGTATTGAATAAATTCTGGATTTCTATTCCGAATTCAAATTTCTTTTTTGTATAATAAATTGTAAGATCTGATACGAAATATCCCTGGGCGACAAGAGAATTATCCGCATTAGCCGGTCTGTCCTTCATGTAACGATAACTCAACGCCCCGTTTATTCCATTGGAAAATTTATAATTCAGTCCCCCGGCACTCGATAATGGAACAGCCAGCGGGACATAGTCTTCACCTTTGGGCGCCTGAATATTTCTGGCTCTCGAAAAATTCACATCCAGGAATGCATAAAGCCAGTCGGTAAACTGATATCTCGCGGAGAGATCTATTCCGTCCCTTCTTGTTTTATCTCCCGGATCGAGAGTGCCTTCATCCCCATCATATACGAATTCCTGTTGCAGTGTCAGATACCAGACAGCAGCATTTATAAATAGATTATTTATTGGTTTCCAGTTTACACCCAGATCGATTCCATAGGCGGCAGGTAGTATTTCGTGCCCATCATTGGCTACGACCACCCTGGCATCATTGGAATGAAAACCTTTGCCGGTTTTAAGATATATCTGTAAGGCAGAACTGGCGGTATATTCTACATTGAGTTTTGGACTTAGAACAGCTTTGGTTTGCGATGGCATTGATGGATTCAGTTTGTCATCGTAGTTAAAATAAAAATAATCAAACCTGAGTCCGGCGTCAAAAAGCCATTTCCCCACACTAAGATTTTCATCGATCCAGGAATTGTATGTATTCTCCTGGATATTGCCTAATTCTAAATAGTTCAACACCTGAAACTGATCATCGATGTGAGAAAGTTCGCTATTCCTGATATTGTTTGTCTGAAAGCCGAGACCAAAGGAAGACGACAGTTCCAGATTGTTTTTTAGATAAGCGTGGTTGGTAATTTTTCCGTTGTACCCAAATAAATTCCTCGATTCAGCCTGGCGCATCCTGTCACCGTTTACACTATCATCAGCAAAGAATGTATCGTTATATCTATGCGAGAAATCATACCAGGAATAATAGATCTGATTTTGCATGAACCAATTGTCTGACAGTGAGGAGCCCAGTCTGGCGATGATATTGCTGCGATGAGTATAACCACCCTGAAGGCTGTCAAGATAACCGAAACGTCCTACAATTCCTTCGTTAACCGCTCTTTCAGGTATTTCACCAGATGAGCGCCACTGACTGCCGAATGTGGAAAGTGTAATCCGGAGTTTTTCCTTTGGTGTCAGGTTTACGTTATATTTTCCAAAAATATTGATACGACTGAAATGCTGTGGCCAGTCGAAGGGGCCATTGGTATAGGCAGCTTCACCTGCAATGTAAGCACTCTCACCATGTTCTTTAGCGCCGGCACTTAACAGATCAATTGAAGTCATGACCCTGCCGGATTCGAATTGTCCGCCTTCCAGTTTGATCGTACTTCTGTTCAATACATCTGCGGTATGAAAGCCCACATAGCCGGCGGTAGTAAAATCTCCATGTTCTGCATAATAAGGACCTTTGCCAAATTCATAGTTCGTTACCAGTTCAGGAATTACAAAATGCAAATCCGAAAAACCCTGTCCATGTATCTGGGAAACCAGGTTCAGCGGCATATCATCTACGGAAACATTTACATCGGTTCCGTGATCGGCATCAAATCCCCTTAAAAAAATATGTTCGGCAATGCCGCCTCCATGATGCTGACCCAGGAATAGACCGGGTACCAGCCTCAGAAGATCCTGCGATGAATTAATAGGCCGGATATGAAGATCTATCGAGCTAAGTGTGTGAAAGGAACCATTATTGGAAACAGGAGTAATGAGAACCGATTTTAGCTGGATCGGCCCCCTCTCCATTTTTATAATCATGGGTTTCGAATCCTTTGCAACTCCAATATTCCGGGTTGTATAGCCAATGATTGAAATATTCAGCGAATCGACCGCCTTCGGAATTGTCAGCTGAAAATGTCCTTCCTTATCGCTGGTCGCCATAATTCCTGAATTTCCCTCACTTACTACAGCATACTGCAACGACTCTCCATTGCTATTGTCGATTATTTTTCCCCTGACAATATGTTGGGAAAGGGCCGGAATGGAAGATATAACTAATGCGACAGTGAAAATATTTTTCATGTTGAAATTTTATCAACCGCATTGACAGATTTAAAAAATGTATGATCCAGAAATCCTGATTTTGAAAATCGACGACTTATGCAATTACTAATTTGATTGAAGTCAATTAAACCTGCAGGAAATTGATGGAGTCCCAAGAAAGTGCGGGATATCAATTCTCAGGTAATGGGGGGACGAAACAATAAGGTCCTGAATTCAGATTTTTTGTTCAAAGACAAAAACAGGGAATAATACGAAGGAGGTCTGTCAGGACAACTGAACCTATGTTCTACCGGCTGTTCGCAAAAATCAACGAGGACAATTTTACTGTTGCCTTTCTGATTTTGTGATTCCTGACTTTCATTGGATTTGGCCAGTTTCTTATTCAGATAACATTTACCATGACAATTCATTTCGGGTCTTGACCTGTTTTCACAAAGATTTGATGCAATGAAGTTTTTATTGATTGAAAAATCAATAAGTGAAATGGGCATTGCCATCATTCTTAAAAAAATGACGGATGCCAGCCATATTCCTGAGGAGATATGAATAAACCTGTTCATTGACCCCACAAATGTATAGATGTGGGTTTGACTTATAAAAAATAATCTGGTCTCGAACCCACATGATTCAGATTAGCACCTTTACAATAATCAGCAAAACTTTTGATGGCATCCAATTTGGTGCATCACTGTTAAAACTCCACCTTCAATATGAAAATTTATCTGTTAACCGCCTTTACCATCCTGGTAATGGGGTATCGTCAAAGCACAAATCAATTCAAAATGGAAACAATACAAAAAGATTCAACTGTTATTTCAAATGAGTTAGAAAATTTATATTTCAAGGGAATATATGAAGGAGATGTGGGTGTTCTTGGCCAGATTTTCAACACTGGTACCCTGCTTTTCGGCGATGTAAAAGGGCAGCCTTATGCCAAAACACTTGATCAGTATCTGGATGGCGTAAAGAACCGTCAAAGCCCGAAAGATTCAGGCAAACCATTCAAAGGGGAAATCCTGAATATTAAAGTGGTTAACTCGATTGCCATTGCTGAAGTGAGGGTGAAGATGTATGATTTTATCTATCACGAGTTCCTCTCATTTCATAAACTTAATGGAAAGTGGCTGATCGTTAACAAAATGATCAGCGATGTAAATGAATGAACACCTGCCATGTGGCACAATACGAAAGGTGGCAGTTTTTCGTCAGTTGAGTTGGTGGCGACCGGGAGCAGCCGGATCTCGGGAGCGATGCTCACGCATTCGCCCAACATTGCCTTCCTGATTTGTTCGATATTCATTTTCTCAATTTTAAGATCTGTATCTTTTCCGAACAGTTATTTTTTCTTTTCCTTTACAAATTCAATGAGGCTTCCGACTGTATTGAGTTTCTCGGCAGTTTCTTCCGGCATGTTTACTGAAAATCGCTTTTCAATCTCCATCCGCAGTTCGATCAGGTCCAGGGAATCAACGTCCAAATCGTTCTTGAAATCGGCACTTTCCTGTAGCTTCGCTATTTCAATCCCCAGCTTTTCATGGATTATTTGTCTGATTTTATTGGCTTCCAAATCCTCCGTTATATCTTTCTGCTCCATTATTTTAAATTTTTTAAATTATTTATCGTAGTTCAGCATCCAGAATATACCAGTCATTATCGATGAATTCACCATATGCAATTTTGCGATTTACATTAACTAATGACGGATTATAGCCCAAAATACCAGATCTTTCGACCACCAGCTCTTCGCTTACCCGGAAATTATTTATGACACACCAGCCATCCTGATATTTGGCCTTCGAAATATCTTCTGGATTTCCTCTTACTATCAGATCGCCATTGGTCACCCTTTTGATTGATTCGCTGTCGATCGCAAGCATATATATTTTTAAATTATCTTAAACTTACCAAACTCCTCAGTCCATAAAAAATATCAATTTGTTAAGCTGAAACCGTTATGTATTGTTAACTATTCTCTTTTTTAGTTCGCCAACCAATCACGCAATATAAAACCTTGAATATGAACAACTGAGTAGTTCCATGTCAAATTTCCGGTTTGGCTGTAAACATGCCGCGATAATATTTTCGGTAAGCATATCCCAAAAATACATTCGGGACCATCAGTGTTACTCCCATCAGCCAGCCCGATGGTACGAGGATGGTGTGAAATAAAAGTACATTAAGACTGATCGGAAAAACGACGACTGCGGCGAATGGTGCATACCGGTTAAAGAGTAAGGACAAACCTGCCAGGATCTGGATAGTTTTCATCATGGGATAAATATAGCCTGTGCCTTTGAGTCCGGCGACAAGTGCTCCGGGCTTGCCCGTATGGAGTGGTTGATAGGGAATGAAATGAAAAAAATAATCGAGCCCGAATACCAGGTAAATAAATCCGAGCAGCGAGCGGGCAATTATTATCCAGGTTTTTATTTTCATCCTTTATAGATTAGTCGTCAAATTACCTTGCCGCTCCGCCATCAATCGTTAAACAAATTCCGCTGACAAAGGATGCTTCGTCGGAAGCGAGATAAAGATAACCGTTAGCAACATCGTCCGGTACTCCCCATTTGCCAAGTGGTATCTGCGGGATGCTTTGTTGGCGCACTTCTTCAGGCATGGCATCTGTCATTGCCGTATGGATAAATCCCGGGGCAATGCAGTTGACAGTGATCCCGAAACGGCCGAGTTCCATCGCCCATACCTTTGTCATTCCAATAATGGCGGATTTAGTTGCGACATAATTGGTTTGTCCGTAGTTTCCGCGGATAGCCACATTGGAAGAAGCCGAAACGATGCGTCCATAATTTTGCGCTTTCATAATGGGAGCGACTGCCTGTGTGCAATTGAAAACACCCGTAAGGTTTACATCGATGACATCGTCCCATTCCTTTTTCGACATTTTGAGCAGGGTTCTGTCTCTCGTAATACCGGCATTATTGATCAAAATATCTATGCGGCCAAAATAATTGTGTGCTTCGGTCACCGCATTTTGCACATCGACCATATTCGTGACCGATATCTTTTTAAAAATGGCTTCATGGCCTTCTTTTTTCAATTGATCCACCACGTCATGGCCCTGGTCGGACAGATCCCACAAAATAATTTTTGCACCTTCTCTGGCGAACCGTTCCGCGGTTGCGAGGCCGATTCCATTGGCTCCCCCGGTAATCAATGCAATTTTGTCTTTTAGTCTCATCTCATGCTGATTTTAAATGCTGTTTTTACCACAAGTTTGATTAAAAAAAAGATAACCCAAAAAATGAATTTATTATTTCTATTTTTGATCACATAACGAATAAGACTATGAATCGTCACATGATCATCCTGCTTTTACTGTTTGCCTTTTCTGCCCACGCCCAGTCTCAGTCGAATGCCCTGGTTCAGGCACCGCCTGCAGAAGGTGGATTTTCCGCAACCCGACTCGCGCGGCTGGATTCTAACATGAACGACTGGGTGAAAAAGAAATGGGTCAACGGTTCCGTGGCCCTGATTGCCCGCAAAGGCAAAATTGTTTTTTATAAAGCTTATGGATATAATGATGTGGATACGAAAGCGCCTCTCGACAAAACCGGGATCTTTCGTATTGCCTCACAAACAAAAGCCGTAACCACGGTTGCAGCCATGATTTTGTGGGAAGAAGGAAAATATTCACTGGATGATCCGGTTTCCAAATATATTCCATCCTTCGCCAATCAAAAGGTGTTAAATACTTTCGACTTCAAAGACACCAGTTACACGACTGTTCCGGCAAAGCGGGCCGTCACCATTCGTGATATACTCACACATGTATCGGGTCTTGGATACCCGGCCATCGGCACGCCAAGAGAAAATGCCATATATGCAAAATATGCTATTACAGGTGGTGTTGGAGTAAGAAATCAAAAACTTTCCGATGTGATGAACCGCCTGGGCACTCTGCCGCTCTTTTTTCAACCCGGTGAAAAATGGATGTATGGACTCAATGCCGACGTGTTGGGATACCTGATTGAAATATGGTCGGGCATGTCGCTGGAAGAGTTTTTCATGAAAAGAATTTTTCAACCCCTAGGCATGAAGGACACTTATTTTAATTTACCGGCTGAGAAAGGCCCGAGACTGGTGAATTTCTTTCAGCAGGATTCTACCGGAGTAATTAAAAAACAGGCAACAACTTTTGGTGGATATCTTGATATGAATTATCCGCTTCAGAGAACAGATTATTTTTCCGGGGGTGGTGGTTTGGTATCTACCGTTTATGACTATGCGATTTTTCTGCAAATGTTATTAAATGGGGGAACCTATAATGGCGTTCGTCTCCTGGCGCATAACACGGTGCGCATGATGACCATGAATCAGATTGGTGACTTGTTCGTAAATCTCAATGGCATTAATTCTGAAAATAAATTTGGGTTCAATTTTTCTCTTATTACTGAAAATGGAAGCAGGTTGGGACCGAGTCAGGCAGGTACTTATTCCTGGGGTGGCATATTTTCAACTGGCTATTGGGTGGATCCGAAGGAAGACATGTTCGTAATAATATACCGGCAAATGTGGGGGCCGAAGGTAAATGAAACCGATAAAGCATTCAAACCTTTGGTTTATCAGGCAATCAACGACTGATGAAAGCGCATATATTTTTAATCTGCGTTATCCTGCGCATACTTATCCCTGAGGGCAGATTTAAGAAATTTACCCACTGATGTTTTAGGTATGGCATTTACGATGGCGTATCCGTCGGGGATCCAGAATTTTGCAAACTTTTCGGAAAGAAATTCCCTGAGTTCATCAGGTGAAACGGTCTTTCCTTCTTTTGGAACCACATAGGCAAAGGGACGCTCCATCCATTTAATATCGGGAACGGCAATAACGGCGGCTTCAAGTACTGAAGGGTGGCCCATCAGGGCATTTTCAAGTTCCAATGAACTGATCCATTCACCTCCGGATTTGATGAGATCTTTGCTCCGGTCTTTTATTTCAATGAATCCGTCCTCACCGATGGTAACTATATCTCCGGTTTTAAACCATCCATCGGATGTAAATTTTCCTGCAGGCTCAGTGTCGCGGTAGTACGAAGAAGATACACAGGGACCGCGCACTTCAAGTTCACCCATCGTATTTCCATCCCAGGGGATAAATCCCAATTCATTTTTTCCGCGAATCTCCAGAAAAGGAACAGGCAGCCCTTGTTTTGTTGCACGGTCGTACTGCTCTTCTTTAGATGCTTTTTCCTGTTCACTGGTAACGATTGAGCTGCTTCCCATTGGAGAGAGTTCAGTCATTCCCCAGGTGTGAAGCAGGTTTATGCCGTAGCGTTCGTCAAAGGCTTTGACAAGAAAGCGCGGCATCGAAGAACCGCCCAACACGATAGTGCGCAGGGAAAGTTTGTATTTATGAGGGTCGGCGTCCAGCTTATTCAGGATGCTGACCAATACGGTTGGCACGCCTCCTGTCACTGTTACTTTTTCAGTTTCGAAAAGTTGAAGAAGACTTTCTGCATCCAGGTAAGGACCCGGGAAAACTTGTGTTGCTCCGACAAAACTGCAATTGTATGGGAAACCCCAGGCACTTGCATGAAACATGGGAACGACGGGGAGCACAACGTCCCGTTCAGTGATGCTAACCCCACAGCAATTTAACAGTCCGGACATCAAATGAAGCATAATAGAACGATGGGAGTAGAGGACCCCTTTCGGTTTTCCTGTTGTTCCCGAAGTGTAACACATGAAAGCAGCGGAATATTCGTCGCCTTCGAAGGGTTCGTATAAAGAATCATCGCCGCTCGCCACAACATCTTCATAGTTTAAATATCCTTTCGGGATGGGCTCTTCAGTTTGTGGAATGACAATGACTTTCGAAACATTTACAGAAGATTTGAATTTTTCAAACAAAGGCAGAAGTGACTGGTCGACGATGATGACTTTATCTTCGGCATGATTGACAACATAACTAAGGTCATCGGGACTAAATCGGAGATTCAGCGGATGAATGATTGCACCCATACAGGGGACAGCAAAATAGGATTCCATGTGCTGATAATGATTCCAACTCAGGGTGGCCACGCGGTCTCCATGACGAATACCGAGTTGTTGAAGGGCCACGGCTAGTTTTTTTGTACGCCTGGCAAAGTCCTTATAAGTGTAACGATGAATGCTTTTGTCCGGCAGACGGGTTACGATTTCTTTTTTCCCAAATAAGGTTTCTGCCCTTCGCAAAATGGTGGGAAGGGTAAGCTGGTATTCCATCATTAAACCTCTCATGCGTTGCCAGGTTTTATTGTGCCTGAATTATTTATTGTAAAGAAAGATAGCCAAAAAAATTATCAGATTCAGTTTCCCTAATTTCGTCACTTGCGTGATTAATCATTCCCTGAAGCGTAAGGATGCATGACTGTTAAAAATTGTTCCACTAAATATCTTTATGCAAATCAAGGAAACCACTAAAACTGAGAGAATCAGTAATCTGTACCGGAACTATGTTCTGATGATGCTGACCCTGGTCTATGTATTCAACTTCGTGGACCGGCAGCTTCTGGTCATCCTTCAGGAGTCTATTAAAAAAGAATTGCACCTGTCCGACACTCAACTCGGTCTGTTATCCGGATTTACGTTTGCTATATTTTATGTTACCCTGGGCATTCCTATTGCCAGTATGGCTGACAAAAGTAACCGCAGAAATATCGTGGCCCTGTCTTTAAGTTTATGGAGCGTAATGACAGCATTATCAGGCAGAGCACGGAATTTCATCCAGTTATTATTTGCCCGTGTAGGTGTTGGAGTGGGCGAAGCCGGGGGGAGCCCGCCGGCCCATGCTATGATTTCCGATTATTTTCCCCCTGAAAAAAGATCCACCGCACTTTCGGTTTATTCAACAGGTATTTATATCGGCATATTAATCGGGTTTTTAATGGGCGGGTATTTGAACCAGCATCTTGGATGGCGAACGGCATTTCTGGTTTTGGGTATACCAGGTGTAATTTTCTCCTTGTTATTTTATACGACGGTGAAAGAGCCCCGAAGGGGAGCGACGGATACTCAGGCATTGGCGTTAAATAAACCTCACAGATTAATTGAAGTGATTAAGTTTTTGTATGCAACAAATACATTTGTGTGGCTGGCATTGGCCACGGGGCTGCATGTATTTTGCATTTATGGTCTCGTGAATTGGGCGCCCTCTTTCCTTGCGAGGCTTCATGGAATGAAGAGTTCGGAGATCGGTGTTTTACTCGGACTGATCCTCGGTATTGGCGGAGCAATAGGTACCTACGCCGGCGGCTGGCTGACAGATTATTTTGGAAGAAAAGATAAACGCTGGTATCTGAAAATTCCGGCTTATGCAATTATTTTGTCAATCTTCTTTGCAGCAGGAGCTCTTTTCCTGCAGAATAATTTTTTATCAGTAACATGTTTGGGTTTATGCGTTTCCCTGCACAGTATGTACCTCGGGCCATCCATTGCTGTGGTGCATAGTCTTGTTCCGGCGTCGATGAGGGCGCTTGCCTCTGCTATTTTGTTCCTCGTGCTGAACCTCATCGGTTTGGGTTTCGGACCATTGGTTGTTGGCATGATCAGTGATTGGCTGGCGCCTACTCTGGGAGCCGAATCTTTGCGCTGGGCAATGTCAATAATCATTCCGGTAAGTGTCGCCTCCTCCACACTCTTTTTTAAATCTGCAAAAAAATGGGTTCTGGATTTAGAATTGAAGCCTTAGAAAATAGCAATTTTGAATAAGCGTAATATGGATTAATGCTTTTTCTTTGTATCATGATTAGTCAAACTTGAATAATATGAAAACAGTATTAGATGAAGCAACGAGGGAAGAACTTATTCAAAGAATAGGTTTACTCAACAAAAACAGCGTGGCCCAATGGGGTAAGATGAATGTATGGCAGATGCTAAAGCATTACACGCTATGGGAGGAATGGGTAACCGCCAAAGAAACTCACAAGCAGGTCTTCATCGGCCGGATATTTGGAAAAATGGCTCTAAAATCATTGTTAAAAGACGGAACCCTGATGGTCCGGAATGCAACCTCTATTCCTGAACTCAGAATAGACCGGATTCCTGAACAGGGGGATATCGAGGCCGAAAAAGAAAAATGGATTTCCCAGATCAGGAACTACCGGCATTTCTCAAATCAGGCATTTGTACATAGTTTTTTTGGAAAAATGACCATGGAACAGGTCGGAATCATGGCCTACAAACATGCTGATCATCATCTCAGGCAATTTAATTGTTGAATCACCATCACGCCTGCTTTTTTAATAATTCCACTTAACGCCACCCGTAACTAGTATATGTACGGCAGGTGGATTCGCATATTTACGGATTGCAAATAGATATACAATTATCTATCTTGTTTAACCCTGAATCCAGTCTATTTACCG
Source organism: uncultured Bacteroidota bacterium (assembly GCA_963730425.1). Lineage (GTDB taxonomy): Bacteria > Bacteroidota > Bacteroidia > Chitinophagales > Chitinophagaceae > Puia. Next base: position 135,619 of record CAVSRV010000008.1, read on the forward strand.
TATCACTTAAAAACAGTGTAATGGATAAAAGTAAACAGATGGAGCTCGAAATCCTGGTTGCAATCAGAAATAATCCAAACGTTCCGGTGGATGAATTCTATAAAATTTTTGATTGCTGCTGGCCTGAATACAGAAAGTGCATGAGTGAGTCATATACTCAGGGAATGTTCATCATTTCACATCATGAAATTATTCCCGGATTAAACAGGCTGGAGCTAACTGATACAGGAAAATCAAGAGAGACGGAACTCCTGCTCGAGCGTTCCAACGACCTCTCAAAAATAATTTCCGAACCCAAAAAAATTAGAAAGCCGCGGTCCATGTTTCGAATGGCTCATTTTTTAAAGCCAATTTAGGTTAATAATGTTTTGAAATGATTCGATTTTGGAAAAGATGCCATAGTGAAAATAAACCCCGTGAGCAATCACGGGGTTCTTTTAAAATCATAGAGGTTGCGAATCTGCTTAAATTTTAAAGGTTGCGAATTTATAGCTGAGTTTTTATAATATCCTGAGTCACTTCGATATCGTCGCCAGCAACTTTGATGACTTTAATATTATTTCCGTCTTCGATATTGATCATATAAACCGGTAATTCGCTGTCTGAACGGATTTCATTGACATAAGTAATTTTATAGCCGTGAAAATTGTCCGATACAAGTTCTTTCACTTTTTTTGCAAGAACAGAAGGCTGATAACTAATCATAGTAAATAGCCAATATCCGTGCTTGTCATAAAAAACGCGATTTGATGTTTTGCCCTGTTGAAAAACGCAATAAATGCTCTTGTCTGTCATATTACCCCAGGAGGCGTTGTCGACCCATGCATAATTCTCTTTAAAATGAGCCTGGGCACGGTCATTACCACTGATGGGCGTTTTATCATGTTTTACTGAACTTGTGAATGACGCTGCATGCAGGGTCGGTTGCAGGCAATAGAGTCCTGCTAAAAGCAATAACTTTTTCATTTGTACTAATTTATTTATTAAAAAATGGTTTGCTGATCCAGACTTTGGTCCCGGTTATTTATCTCAGGTTTTGCACTTTAGTCTGAAATGGAGAAAATCAATTCTCCTGAGAAGGAGCGAAAAAAGATTAATTACGTCTGATTCCGATCGGGATTAAATGAATTGAACATAAACGTTATCTGAACAAACCATTTTTTCCGGTGTACGGTATTATATTGCTATGTACGTGCCAGAAAATAAAACACTAGCAGTCAGCGCTATATAAAAAATAATCTTTCATTCGCATGTCCGCTTCTGATACAATCAAGATTGGTGCGGACAATTTCATTGTTTTTCTTTCTCCATCCCAGTGCTCTGCAATCTTGTCCCCTTCAATACGGAACATGTCAAAGCCGGACGTCGAATATTTTTTCGAAGGATCTTTCGGATCCGGAAATTCCCTGGTAAAAACCAAAACAACGAGATTACCTTCCGCGACAATTGCTATTAGCGGGGATCTGATACTATCGACTATAGGTTGTGGCTGGCCGCCTTTAAATAAGTCGACGAAACCCTGTCTTCCTGAAGGAACATTTGGATTATGCTGTATATAGGTCTCCGTCAAATAGCGGGATGCCAGATCTATATGACCTGACTCCAAAATTTCGCGCCAAAAATCATAAACTATTTTTTTGTTGTGAGAGAGTTTAGGATCCTCACTACAAAGCCATGCTTTTTGTCCGGTAGTTTGAACAGGTTTTACCTGGGCACTGGCAAAATTGGAAAAGATTATGAGGATGAGCCCTATTAGCAATTTGATTTGTATATGTATTAATTTCATTTTGTTAATGTAATCAATATATATTTGACATAACTGTTAATGCTGGTCCAGCCATCCCTCCATTTTGAAAACTTTGATAATCATATCGGCGATAACCTGATGACCTTTGTCCGATGGGTGCAACCCGTCATAAGTATATTCAATGGCATCCATGGGATATGGATATTCGTCGATTCCCGGATGGAAGGGAAGTCCGATGTATCCGGGATATGTGATATTATCGTATTTACCGGTAACTGAATCCTTCAGTCGTTTAAATTTCACTGCGTTTTTCATTGTCATTCCGCTTTTATAGTAAAGGTCAATGACAGAAAAATGTTCATAGCCGCCAATCTCATTTACGGCATCTGCAAATTGTGAAAGTTTCTGTCCGTTTTTTGGTTTATAGCAACCGTAAGCGTTATTATGAGCATCGAATAAATAAACAAAATCCGTCCGCTGCATCGGTGTTATTAAAATGATTTTGGCATTGGGGTTAAGGTTCCTGATTTTGTTGATGATGATACGGTATGCACCGTAAGTTGTTTTAAGTCCGGTATTGTCTTTATAATCTTTGAGGGTGCCTAAAGGCAGTCCCTGCCACCAATCATTGGTACCCAAAAAAACAGAATAGACATCAGTTTTTGTTAACCTGAGGTTTTCAATTTCTTTTGCGATGCCCACGGTCGTCCATCCGTTGTGACCCTGGTTGATATATTTAATATTTGGATATTGTGAAGCTACCCTGGCCATATACCCGCTGGTTATCCTGTTGCCGGTTTCGTCAATATGATCGTTCAAATAAGTAATGGAATCTCCGATAGCCGTCCAGGTGATATTAACCGTATTAAAAGAGGTGAGGAGCCATACCAGGACTAGAGCCATTAAACTATTTTTCATATCCGATTGTAGTTTATTATCTAAAAGATATATGCAATGAAAATAATACTCATATTCGTCTCAACACTTGATGGTAAGGTAACCAAATGGGGTGAGCCGAATGTCCGTTTGTGGTCATCTCATCAGGATCAGGATTATTATAAGAAGGTATGGAACGAATCAAAACTTATTGTTATGGGGAGCAATACATTTAATGCTGATAAATTTGACCCCACTGCAAGTCATCAAATTATTGTCATGACGAGTCATCCTGATAAATATAAAAGTCTTGAGATTCCCGGACAAATTGAATTTACAAACGAAACACCTGCTCGATTTAACTTCCCGTTTTAAAATCAAAGGCCATCAGCAAATGCTGGTAGTCGGAGGTCCGCATGTTGCCACTTCATTTTTAAAAGCACAATTAATCGATGAATTATGGTTAACGATTGAGCCTAAAATATTTGGAATGGGTGAGTAATTTTGCGACAGATGCAAAACTGGATATTAATTTGCGCCTGATTCACAATGAAAAAGTAAATGACGAGGGAACACTGATCACCAAATATGCTGTGCTCCGGCACTGATTCACTCCAAATCCCTGGAATTATTGTCATATCATAAATTAGATCTTACGACATATATTCCTTATTTTTGGTCAAATTGTCGCTATGGCAAAATCTGTTAAAACTGATTCAAAAAAAGTTGGTACACGGGCAAAAAAGAATAACCTGACAGTCGTATCAGGCGCAAAAGAACCCACAGTGCATTATAATATCGTGAGGGAATCAGGTTTGCCAAATAAAGGGAAGAGGGTTCTTTTAACTTACTGGTTAGGCATGGGTCCCGGGACCGCGAAAACCGGTACTACGGAATTTGATATAATAAAGCTGGGCACCAGCGGGATTACAAAAAATGCGATTAATACACTTGCTTCATTTATCGGCATAAGCCGGAAATATATAAGCGAGAATATTTTTGATGTTTCAGTGAAGACCATGGAACGAAAAGACAACAATGAAAAGCTGGATAAAAAGACGTCCTCTCATGCAGTAGAAATTGCCAGGATCCTGCAACATGGATACGAAGTTTTCAGGGATGAAGAAAAACTGAAGCGCTGGCTGAATAAGGAAAACAGGGCGTTAAATAATTTGAAGCCTGTTGAAATGTTTGATACGCTTTCGGGCTTAAGTTTCGTCAATGACATTCTGGGGCGCATTGAAGAAGGCGTTTATTCTTAAATCCTGTACATGAAACTTTTCAGAGTAGTTCAGGACAGGGACCGGGCAAAGGACCTTAGTGGAACGGGCGCTTTTCGTTGGGGCGGCCGTTGGAATAGTAAAGGCGTTTACATGCTTTACACAAGCGAAAACAGTTCCCTCGCGTTCCTGGAAAGCCTGGTACATTTTGATGAAGGAGAAATACCACCCCAATTATATATTATTGAATTTGAAGTTCAGGATGATGCAACCATATATGTGCTGCCCGATGCTGAATACAATAAAGACTGGGTAAAGCTTTCCTTACTGGGGAACCAGAAACAGGGTGACCGCTGGATGGAAGAGAAAAAATTCCTGGGTATAAAGGTCAGGTCTGCCATTAATCCCGGAGAATATAACTATCTCTTAAATCCGCTTTTTCCGCGATATGATAACCTGGTAAAAATAATTTCTGTAAAGGCAATTAAGGTGGATGACAGACTGATTCGATAGTTTAACGAATTAATTTTATACCAGCACTAAACCCTCGCGCAGTGCTTTGGAATATGCTTTTTCATTGAACTTGTAAAAAGTGGGAGAGCGGTGGGCACCGATATTTCTTTTCTCATTGGTTTTCACAATGAGTCCGAGTGAAATTAATTTGTTGGGGAAATTGGTAGCGTTCAGTTGTTTACCGGACATGGTCTCATAGAAGAGTTTAATTTCCTTTAGTGTAAATTTCAGAGGAAGGAGATTTTTTCCTATCGGGAAGTGATAGAGGTGCATTCGCATGGTGAATAAGGCTTCCCTGACCATCCCGTTATGATCGAAACCTAATTTCGGTAATTTATTTACAGGGAACCAGCGACATTCACTGGAAAGAAAATCTGCTTTTGGTTTGGCATTTACGATATCCGTAATGGCATAAAAACCCACTGAGACAGATTCCACCATGAGCCAGCTGTATTCACCTTTCATTATTCCCGTGAGCTCGACGAATTTTGCTTCGTCGAATCCCGCCGTTCTGTTCCGTCCGGGATCTCCGAATGTCTTGAACTGTTTTAAAAACAGGTTTTCGATTCCCGTACGCTGGGCCGTAATCCTGGCTGCCGCCTGATCTAATTTCTCGTCTTTTTTAACATAACCACCTGGCAAACACCACATGGTGAGGATTTTGTTTTTTACCAGCAACAGCTGTAACTCCCCCTGGTGATAGCCGAAAATGGCACAGTCAACGGTTGTCTCAGACCGATAATCCAGATAACCCTTCGTAAAAAAATATTCCAAATCTTCAAAAGTATCCATGTCAGCCCTTCAGCAGTATTTATTTATTAAATTTTAATAAATGTAATCATTTTATCAATACCTTCATTTATTATATTTTAATAAATAATACTCGAAGATCCTTTTTTTAAGGATGAAACTAAAATGACATGAAATTATATCAGACGTTTTTCTTTGCAGCCATTGCTGCCGCGGGGTCTGGCTGTTCTTTCTTTTACAGAAAATGCAAATCAGAAAAAATTACCCAATGAGGTTATTGCCCATTCCTCCTTAATCAGGACGGTCGGGAATTATATATTTCGCGACCTGAATAAAAACGGCAAACTGGATATTTACGAAGATCCGGCTCAGCCAATTGAAAAAAGAATTGCCGATCTGCTGAAGCAAATGACGCTGGAAGAAAAAGCGGGAATGATGTTTTACTCTCCCGTACGTGTAAACGCCGACGGAAGCATTGAAGATAAGCCGACCACCGATTTCCTTGCAAGCATATCGCCCGTAGGAATAAAAGAAATTGACAAACATCATATCACTCATTTTAACCTGTTTGCCGTTCCTGCCCCGGATACATTAGCCATCTGGTATAACCGGATTCAGCAATATGAGGAAAAAACCCGGCTGGGCATACCTCTTACGATCGCATCCGATCCCCGCAATCAGGGAGGCGCAGGAATTTTTGCCATGTCGGCCAAGACATTTTCCATGTGGCCCGATCCTTTGGGATTAGCCGCCATAGGCGATGAAAAAATTACGAAGCAGTTTGCAGATATCTCGCGACAGGAATATTTAGCAGTAGGCATACGCCAGGGTTTGCACCCGCAGGTTGATCTGGCAACGGAACCGCGCTGGCCTCGTATTTCAGGTACATTCGGAGAGGATGCAGCATTGTCGTCGCGCATGACAACCGCTTATATCAAAGGTTATCAGGGTGAAAAACTGGGTTCTAACAGCGTTGCCACCATGACCAAACATTTTCCGGGTGGCGGCCCTCAAAAAGATGGTCTCGATCCACATTTTCAATTTCAGCAGGGACAGGTTTACCCAGGCAACAATTTTAAATATCATCTTATTCCATTCGAAGCCGCTTTCAAGGCGGGTACTGCAGCCATCATGCCTTATTATGGGGTGCCGATGGGACAAAAAGATATTGAAGAAGTGGGTTTTTCTTACAACAAATCAATCATCACAGAGCTGCTTCGCAAAAAATATAATTCGATGGCGTGGTTTGTACGGACTGGGGACTGGTGACAGATACCAAACTGGGGACCATAAATTTTGTTGCCAGAGCATGGGGAGTTGAGAAATTGAATACGGAAGAACGCGTACAAAGAATAATCGATGCCGGTGTGGATCAGCTGGGTGGAGAAAACCTGCCTGATGTAATTGTGAAACTGGTGAAAGACGGAAAAATAAGTCGAACAGCGCATTGATTCTTCTGTGGTAAGGTTGTTGCGTTTAAAATTTCAGTTGGGATTGTTTGACAATCCTTTTGTGGATGAAAAGAAAGCCATGGATATTGTGGGAAGCCCAGGGTTTATGAAGGCCGGACAAGAAGCACAACGCAGATCACTCACCCTGTTGAAAAACGACGGTCATATCCTGCCGCTCAAGCCAAACAGTCTGAAAATATTTGTAAAAAACGTGGATCCAAAACTTGCAGCTGCTTACGGTACCATTGTTGCAGATCCCAAACAGGCAGATATTGCCATCATCAGACTAAAAACGCCAAACTATCCTATTCCGGAGGCAAAAGGTAACTTCATTGCACAGATGTTCCATTGGGGTGACCTGGATTTTAAAGACCAGCAACTGCAGGATATACTCAATCTGGAAAAAACGGTACCAACAATCGTAGATATTTATTTAGACCGTCCGGCTGTAATCCCGCAGATAAGCGAAAACGCCAGGGCTCTCATTGCTAACTTTGGATCCGACGACGCAGCGTTATTGGACGTTGTGTTTGGAAAATATAAACCCGGCGGACACTTACCCATAGAATTACCCTCGTCCATGGAAGCCGTTCGCAACCAGAAGGAAGATATGCCTTATGACACCGGGAACCCATTGTATAAGTTTGGATTTGGTTTAAGCTATTGATCAATTTTTATTAGTAACTATTTTTAAAAATAAAATACAACTACGCTCATGAAAAAATTAAGTTTCTTACTGGCAGGATTATTTACCCTTCTTTTTTCTTTCACCGCACATGCACAATCAAATACAGGCGCCGATTATTTCGCCGGGAAATGGAACGTGCTGATGAAAGGTTTACCGGATGGAGATACGAAAATGTTTTTTGTACTGGAGAAGAAAGACACTAGCCTGACGGGTACCGTGCTGGACTCAGTAGGTACGCAAATAGCCAAGATTGATAGTGTACAAATCACTTCATCTACGGCCACTATTTATTTTGTTGCACAGAGTTATAATGTAAATTTTTTGATGAGCAAAAAAACGGATGATCATATTACAGGAAGCCTGATGGGCATGTTTGATGCAGAAGGTGACCGGGTAAAGGCAACTAAATAAAAAGTAAAAACGGACAGCAATTTTCTTATTGATATTTAAAACACTCATTATGACAAACAGAAGAAAATTTTTGCAGCAATCAGGCATGCTTGCCATGGCGGGCATGTTATATCCCGGACTCAACCGGGCAGGTAATTTATTAGGAGTAAAAGCAGGCAAGCCTGTTGGTCTTCAGTTATACACACTCGGTAATTTAATGACAACAGATACGGCAGGCACACTGCAAAAAGTGGCCGCCATCGGTTATACTCAGGTTGAAAGCGCGGGTTCGCAAAAAGGGAACTGGTATGGATACAAACCAAAAGAATTTGCGGCCATGGTAAAAGATGCGGGTCTGACCTGGCGTTCGGCGCATGTAAGCGGCGCACCGATTACCATCGACCAGATTATGAAGATGGCCAAGAATGCAGAAGATTCTGCAAGAATTCAAAAGATGGCGGAAGGGTTTAAGAATAGACCAAAGCAGGTTACCCTCAAGGACGATTACCAGCAACTGGCAGACGAAGCTGCAGAAGGTGGCATTAGTTATTTAGTATGTGCGTTTATACCGGTAGGTACTCTGGATGAAATTAAAACAGCTGTGGATGTATTTAATAAATCGGGAGAAGCATGTAAGAAAGTGGGAGTGCAATTTGCCTATCATAACCATACGACAGAGTTTGATATGGTAGAAGGGCAACGGCCATTTGATTATATTCTCACGAACACCGATAAGGACATGGTGAAAATGGAACTGGATCTTGCGTGGGCAACGAAGGCAAACCAGGATCCCGTGGAGTTATTCAAAATGCAACCGGGACGTTTTCCGCTATGGCATGTAAAGGATCTTGATAAGGTGAAAAAAGAGCCGGCGGAAGTTGGATCGGGAATAATAGATTTCAAGCGCATTTTTGATAACTCCAAGGAATCAGGAATGAAATATTTCTTTGTGGAACAGGATGGAGCTCCGCAACCGATACAGGATGTGACCAATAGTTACAACTACCTGCACAAGATGCTGAGTTAATAAAAGTATCCTTTAAAATTTAGCGTAAAACGTACCGGTTGTCACAGTCTGGCTCACAACTGCCGAGTCTGTATTCATATACAATACACCGCTAAAAGTTCCCTTAACGTATGTTGAAGTTGCTTCTATAATGGTGCAGGTGAAACTCTGATCAACATTACCCAGGTCATAGGTTGTATTCCAGATCGAAGTTGGGTCGGCACTTCCAATGGGTGACAGGAAAGAAAGACTATTGTTGGTTGTACCATTCAATGCACTGATATTGTAAGTTGTACCGGCAGTAAAATTGTCCTGATCTGACCACAAGGTGATCGCGGATTCCTCTGTTTTATTTGTACCTACTATAGTCAAATTATAAATGCCCAGACCCAGATTCGATTTCGCAGCAATTACAGTTGTATTAAATGCTTTGGAAGAACCGTTGTAAGTTCCGCCAAAATAATAACCGGAAGAGCTGTTGGAATCTTTCTTGCAGGAAATAATCAGGGCTGAAAAGGCAAAAAGAACAATTAGTTTTAATGTCGGTTTCATGTGTTTGGATTTTTCAGTTGTTAAACGCATGTTAACAGACAATATTGTATATTGGTTACGAGATAAAGTAAACCAGCTGATTTTCTCCGGCTATTGATTATTCGGAAATTCATTGATCCAATGAAATCCGCGGTTCATGAGATTGAATGAGTTTGCATCAATTTTTTTCAGGCGTATATAGGCTGAATCTTTGAACAGCTTTCCTGTTAAAATCAGCCATGAGCTGTCTTTTATGTAAGCGAGAACTGCTTTACTCGTGGTATCAGCATAAGAATTGAAAGTAAACAGGTGTTTAATGGTATCCACTCTAAAATTGACCCATTGTATTTTGTCGTTCATGAATGTAAGCTGGGCATTATTGTCAAATTCAATAACCAGGTGCTTCCACCTGTTTGTGTCGGTTGTCAGTGGTGTTAGAGTATCCTTATTACGAACAAACAAGTCCGCATTATACAAACCATATAGCGGAGGCAATTTTCTTTTGTCACCATATTCCGCCTGACCTTTCACACTTTGAGAGATGGAGCTATAGCAGGTATATAAGATAAACACGGCTTTGCAGATTTTTACTGCAATTCGCTGCCTTCTTTTATACACGAACTCTTTATAAATAACCGGCTGGGTCGGTCTGTTTAAAATAAATACATTTAACAATCGCTTTAAATCTGGCGCAGCGAGAAAAACGGACATAAGAAATAATACCGATGAATATAATTTTACCGGTATATCATAGCAAAAATTAAGCGCTACAATATTACCAATAACTACAATACATAAGAGAGCACCAAAAGTTGTAGTACGCCTAAAAAATAAAAGACTGCCGCCGATAATTTCTCCCCAGCCTGTAAATGCGCTATAAGCTTTTGAATAACCTACAAAAGACCAGGCCAGGCCCATGGGGGATTTATCGCCAAATGGCTGTATCAACTGGAAAAGGAATGGAGACGTCATTTGAATGTGAAAAACCTTGAAAAACCCATAGCTGAATAAAGTGACGGCCAGGTAATATCTGATCAGAACGCGGAGCCAGTAACACGCTATAATAAAATGCTGTCTTTTGCGATCCAATAAGGTCCAAATTATTGCTGCAAGCATCGAAATAACAGTTAAGACAAGCAGTAGAGCATAATCATATGTAGTATCGCCGCTGCCGTTTGTAAATGTGACGATGGGATAGGAAAGATGCAGCACGTGCTTTCCTATCCAGGGAACAAACCGATGCCAGATATTATTATAACTCTCGAAAACTGCGCTGTACCAACCTGCAATTTTTTGATTTAAGGAAGTCAGCTCGTTGGAAAAAGGGATTGAATTCAGTGGAAAGGGAAAGATATATAATATGAAAAATGCGAAGCAAAGACGGAAAATAAATTTTTCTGCGAAAGTCCAATTGGAGCCAGTGGGTGATTGAATATTCTGATTCTCTTTCATATTGGCCATTTAAGATAGAGCAAATTCTTTAATCCTGAATAGCCGGATTTCTTTTACGGAGAAAATCCTTCATTGACCGGTTTTTTGCCGGCATTTGCCGGTTTCCCTTAGTTAGGAGAGCAGGGCGAAATTATTTTAGCAGTCTAAAATAATAAGCTGTGAGAAAGATAATCTGTTTACTGTTGATAAGTTTTGCCATCGCAAACACAACAAATGCACAAGCACCTTCCATAGGCCGTGCTTACGGTAAGATCACTGATTCGCTGGGACAGCCAATGGGTCAGGCCTACCGCGATCGTTTTGAAATCTGTAGTCACTGATACTGTTACGAAGAAAAAGAAACTGGTATTGCTGAAGGGTATGGACACAAAAGCAAACGGAGAATTTAATTTTGAAGACCTGCCTGTCGGTATGCCACTGGTACTGCGTGTGTCATCCACGGGATATAAAACCCAGGACCTGTCATTCAGGATTATACCGGCAAACAGCAGTTCGCCTTATGGCAGCGTTGCCAACATTTGACAAGGATCTGGGAACCATTATACTTTCTCCCGATATAAAAACATTGGGAACCGTTGTAGTTACGGCAAGCACACCAACCATGAAGCTGGAGCTTGACAAAAAAGTTTTTAATGTTGAGAAAAATATTGTGAGTGCGGGTGGAACCGGTCTGGATGTCATGCGCAATGTTCCTTCCGTAAATGTGGACATCGACGGAAATGTAACATTGCGCGGTGCCACACCGACCATATTTGTGGACGGAAGGCCAACCACACTTTCCCTGGACCAGATTCCTGCAGATGCGATTGAAAGCGTTGAAGTGATGACGAACCCTTCCGCAAAATATGATGCATCCGGTGGAGGCGCCGGCATCCTTAATATCATCCTGAAAAAAAATCGCAAGAAAGGATATAACGGAAATATTTCCGCAGGTATCGATTCCCATGGTGCACCCAATGCGCTGGCAGGATTTAATATCCGCCAGGGAAAAGTAAACCTGAGTGCCAACGGCATGTATAACGGAATAAACAGTAAGACAACGGGTACTACGGACCGTTATACTTTTCTTACCGATACAACGCGTTTGCAACAACAGGATCAGAGTCAGAATAAGGGACATTTTATGTTTGGCCAGATCGGGCTCGATTATTTTGCCAGCAACAAAACAACTATATCCGGTTCTTATATAAAAGTGCATGGTGAATTTAAGCCCACCGATATTTCACAGATACAAACAGACAGTCTCAATGATTTGGAAAATCCAACGAATTACTCAACACGCTATTCCGACAATGACCGGGTATTTGATGTGAATGGTGCGCAGCTCGGCATGAAACATTTATTTGCCAAAGACGGACGTCAGCTCACGGTCGATGGTTCGTATTTCGGGGTGAAGGCACATACGTCGGCATTGTATACAACGGATTATTATACGGGCCAGCCAGGTTCACCCATAGATTTCATCACTCAACAACAGACACTGGCTACGGCGGCTCCGGCATTTTTTACTGCACAAACCGATTATACCGATCCGCTTACTAAAAATATTAAACTGGAAGCGGGGCTGCGTGCAAGTATTCAAAAACTGAGCAATAACAATAACACCTATACCATTGATAAGAATGGTGAAGCGACGCTGGATTCTCTCGGCACAACTGATTATACCAGCACAAGCAGGGTATATGCGGCATATGTGAATGTTACCAGCTCGATTGGTAAATTCAGTTATGCACTCGGACTTCGCGCAGAAAGTTCCGGATATACGGGCGACATTATCAATACAGGACAGCATTTCAGTAATAATTATCCGCTGAGTTTATTTCCTTCTATTTTTCTGAGTCAGAAACTTGCGCATGATCAGGAATTGCAACTCAGTGCGACCCGAAAAGTAAACCGCCCCGGCTTCTTCCAGCTGATTCCTTATACGGATTATTCAGACACACTCAATATTACACGCGGTAATCCCAACCTGGTTCCCGAATTCACAGAGTCATTCGAGTTGTCATATATTAAAACCTTCACGCATAACAATACCCTGTTGATTTCAGCTTATTATAAATATACCGATGACCTGATTACCCGCTACCAGGATAGTGGCGTAAATCCCATTGGCAAACCCATATTGATCAACACTTATGAAAATGCCAATGATGCTTACACTGTTGGCGCGGAACTTACAACCACCGACAACATCACGAAATGGTGGGATATTTCATTCAATATGAATGTATATAATTCCAAAATCAATACGGACAATCTAAATCAGCCATCTCAGCCTGCTTTGTGGAGTGCGTTTGGTAAACTAAACAGTAATTTCAAATTGCCCGGCGGTCTGACATTGCAATTGACGGCCATCTATCAGTCCAAGACAAACCTGCCGGTGAATCAGAACTCCAATCAGTTTGGACCTCCCGGTTCGACCACGCAGAGCGCTTCCCAGGGATATATCAAACCATTCTGGGGAATGGATGCAGCAGTCAAAAAAATTTTCCTGAAAAACAATGCAGCTTCCGTGACGCTGAGTATGACAGATATTTTCCGTACGCGCTGGTCGGATCAGTATAGTCAGAGCAGTTATTTCCAGCAGGAGTATAACCGCTTAAAAGATCCGCAACTGGTAAGACTTGTATTTGCTTATAGGTTTGGTAAAATGGATCTGAATTTATTCAAACGGAAGGACATGCACCACCAGGGCATGGGTGATGCGGGATCGAGTTTGCAGTGATTGGATTTTACATGGGCGTCATCCTGATAGTTGAAATGTAAAATTATTTTATTTCTCCAGGGTTACTTTCTATTTTATCAGATATAAAGGAAAGACATCGGGCATAATTAAAAATATTTCCCACTGTTTATGTAATCTTTTCGGTTTTGCATCTTGATAAAAATAGACAATATGAAACGTCTGCTTACGGCGGCTGTTACTGCCTTTTTATTTGCAATTATGATTTCCTGTAACCATTCCCAGAAAGCATATTCCCAGAAAGCCTATGATATTCCACTCGAAGCCCAGGCAATGGAGGTGGATAGTACAGCATCAGCAATAGTATCAAAAGAACCCACACCTCCCGGTGATATTGTGGATTCTGTTTCCTTTGACAAGGAATTAGGTGAAAGAAAATTTATAAGAACAGCTAACCTGAAATTTAAGGTCAATAGAGTGGATGATGCAGTGATCGAGATTGAGAACAGAACCAGGACCCTGGGCGGGTTTGTTAATTATAGCCGGCTGAATAATTTTATCAGGGATTCAACCTGCAAAGCGATAAGCCAGGATTCATCCATTCAGATCATTCATTTTATGACTGAAGGGTTTCTCATTCTTCGGGTGCCCGATTACAGGATGGATAGCCTGTTGACCGCTTTGGGTCCACTTTCCACGATCATGCTTAACCGGGAAATTACTGCTGAAGATGTGCGTATCCAGATGTTAGGAAATCAAATGACGCATCGTCGGATAATAAGGTCTAATCAAAGGATCGCAAATGCTATCAGCCGGAAAGGGAGAAGATTATCAGATATTGAAAAAGCAGAGAGAGCCATGGAGGAACAGGAAGAGGCTGCCGACAATGCACACATATCCAACCTGACCCTGGAAGACTCTTCAAAGTTCAGTACGATAACTGTAGGCATATATCAGGACCCTGGCACACGTTATACGGAAGTTGTGAGAGAGAAAAAAATTGCTGAATACGAACCGCCATTTTTCTCACAAATAGGTGAATCTTTTTCAAATGGATGGCAGCTGATTAAGGATTTAATTATCCTGCTGGTCAGGTTCTGGACCGTAATTATTTTTTGTTTGATTGGCTATGTCACCCTATATAAATATGTCCGGTTCAGTAAAAAAGTAGAGAATTTTAGGGTGTAGTTGTTATATGCCGATGAAAAGTGAATTTTCCTGATATATTCGAAAACGCTAAAAAAGAATATGCTGAAGCTTTTTATTTTGGGGATTTTATTCGCTCTGTTGCTTTGTTGGAAACTTCCTTCGGGCAAGGGCAGCAGCGATTCCAATAATTTCACTGAAGATTCTGTGGAATATATCCGTCAGGTGCGCGATTTTTTAAGTCATGCCCGTATTGATACCAGGAGAGACTCTGTAAATATTTTAGAAAGTAGTCCTGCAATTCTTGATTCAGCTGATCACGATTGTTGGAGAGAAATCTTCAGTGACACAAATTATTTTTCAAAAGAGATAATTGAGAATATCTGGAGTGAATCAATTAAAAGGAGAATAAAAAAATGGCCCCAGGATATTTCCGCAGGGATCAGGATAATGAGTAGTGATACGATAAGAAGTATTTTCAATGATCGTTCAAAGGGTTGGAATTATTTTTATAAAAATATCGGCTGGAGTATTAACAGATTTTCTTTGCCCATTTTTTTTAATAAGAAATATTGCCTTTTTTATTCAGGAAATACCTGCGGAGGACTTTGTGGGGAAGGATCCTGGAAATTGTATAGAAAAGATGGAGAATTTTGGTTCGTGATTAAATCGTATTGCAACTGGGTAAGCTGATCGTAATTTCTCTATCATTTCAAAGGAAACGTAAAATCTTTATTCAACAGAATATTCTTTTCCTGCCTTCAGGCGGATTAACAGTTAACCGATGATTGAATGGACTATGAAGATTTGCATGGTAATTTAAGCCTTAGTTTGGCCAATACGATGGCTTCACATTAGTACCGCTCAAAGTACAATCTCCGCAAATTGCCTGAGTGCCTAAATGTCTCATTGAATCATCTAATCCGGTTGCAACTATCACTCCAGATTGTAGCAGCGCATCATCAGCCGGGAATTCTAAAAGAAATTGTTCGCAGGAATTACTCTCCGGATACCAACCGGTAACCTGAAAGTGGCTAATTAAAATTCTTTGCTCACTGGTCGAAGTAGCGTACATATACCCGATGACTGTTTCTGAAGGGTGGTTCACACAGTGAACATTACCAGTGATAGACGTGGGTTGGGCATCAAAAATGGAACCAGTTACATCGTTGGTACTATGCAAAAGTTGAAAAAACGTATAAGTATTGGAGTCGATGGATTGCTGTTGAACTAATATGCTGTATTCGAATTTTAATTTCCGTGAACTGTCCGGAAGAAAATAAATCGGCTGCTGATAAATCGTATTATTTGATAAGCCTGTAGTCGAAGCCAACACAATGTTTGATGGGTATTCTGTGCGCCAGCAGATATGGTGTGCCTCAAAATCCAGTCTAGGTTTGGGAAGATGACTAACACTATCATAATAATATATTGATGCAAAAGTCGATTGAATTTCAAACGTTTCGTTGTACGCCCAATGGTAAAATCGACTTGTATTGATATCACCGTGTGTATTCGCATAAATTGTGACACCGCCCAATGTGTTAGCCCAGGTAACACTGTCAATGGGCGGTGTATATAATGGCGTAACATCATCTGAAATATACTGACCACCCGAAGTAGTAACAATATGCAGACGATATTGGGCATTGCTTACTGCATTAAATGGAGCGCAGGAGTACGTCCCCGGACTGCCTTCAGTCAATGGAAATGAAGTATTGTTGGTTCCTTCAATGATCACATTTGCACCTGATTCGTATTTAACTATTTGCGAATCGGATAAAGAATTGGATCTGCTTAAAGTAACGTAAGTTGAATCTTTGCCGACATTAATAAATCCCTCAACAACCAAATAATTCTGAGATACCGCGCCCTCTGGTGCCGTAAAGGTTCGAATACAACTCCCAAAAAACATGATGAACAGGGATGTTACTATAGTTGATTTACTTAAAATCATTTACTCGTTTAAATTTGTAATTCAACGGATCTGCTCAATCTGGTATTTACCTGACCAAAAGAACGGTGCCACTGGCTGTTATTACTTTACCAGAAGACAAATCCAGATATTTTATTTGCCAAACATATGTGTCAGGAGGTTGAGCCTGGTTCCCGAAATTTCCATCCCATCCCGAGCTGCTGTTCTCCGTATTGAAAATTCTCTGTCCCCACCTGTTGAAAACAGAAAAAGAGATAATTTTCTGAGGAGTCTGCGACGGTATCCGAAATACATCATTTAACCCATCGCCATTCGGGCTGAATGCATTCGGCATTTTTAAGGAATAATTAATGGTAATTGTTATTTTCCCCGATGCGGTGCAGCCATCGTCACCGGCCACAGTTAATTGATAGGTGGTTGTTGCGGCCGGACTTGCGAGAGGATTTTTGACTGACGGATTATTCAAATAGATTGATTGGTGACCACTGATATGAAACGACCGACCCGGTAATCGTTGGGTCCAGCTGTACGGTTTGACCCGGCGAGATTACGGTATCATTGCCGACAAAGACTGAGGGCGTTTCCTTTATTACAGCAACGAACTTGTTAGATTCATTGGGAAGACTGCAGGCAGCGTTACCGGTCACAAGGCAATACACACTGTCGCCATTTTGCAGACCACTACAAGACAATGTGTCTTTTCCCGAGCCAGTCGCAAGTCCATTGATTTCCCATTGGTATGAAGGATCAGCTCCTGCGCCGGCTGCAGTCGCAGTAAACAGGATGGTATCTCCGCCACAGATATTATTTACTGATGAAGTAATCGTCACAGGGAAGGGAGCGGCGGTATTTACCTTCATAATGATCGGATTCGAATTAACCGTAGGCGTCGAATTGCAAGGGGTTAAATCAGAAAGGAAACATATCACCGTGTCTCCGGTAGCGGGATTATTGTTCGTATATGCCGGACTGTTAGTTCCAACAGTATTCCCATTCAACTGCCATAGATAGCCGGGATTGGAAAGGCCGGTTTCAGTGGCTGTAAACTGAATTGGGATACCACCGCATACCGGATTCGCAGAGACGCTGACAGCGATAGTGGGTGTGATCAGAACCGCGGGCGGATGCCAGTTGAGGCCATATAATGTTTCGGTATTATTATCAAAACTGAAATCTATGAAATTCTCATCGGTAACCGATACTATGTTCTGTGCATATGGATAGATTGTTTTTGATATAACTGAACCGGTATTTATATCAAGAACATAGAGATAATTTGAGATGCAGGCAGCAGAAGGCGGATCGGCTCCGAGGAAAATAAATTTGCCAGACTTTTCATCAATTGTATATGCATTGGACTGGGGGAGTGAAAGAGGAGGTAGGTTTGAAATCAAATTCAATGTTACCCGTTGAAAGGCTGACAGAATCGAATTGCCAACCGGAAGTGATTCCATATAATTTGCGGGTCAGATTATCAAAAACCAGGTCATTTAGATTTGCATTAGGAAGATCATTTATGATGACACCATTGACCACGTCGATGATGATCAGATCGTTGCCATTACTTACTATATAAAACTGATCGTTTTCATCGAACGTACTCTGATTGTATCCTATGTAGTTGGGAATCGGTGTAATATGAATAATATTTGCCGTTGCAGGATCAACGGAGGAAAAATATGTTGTTCCTGCAATTTGATGCAACACGTATAGAATGTTGTTGGTATTATCATATTGCAGACCAAAAATCTGACCACCTATACTCGCTGAAGGGCAAACCGGATTAAATAAAGTCGCGCCGGTAACAGCATCAATCGTATACAGATTCCAGGGAACTACGCGCGTTGCATTACCCTGAAAAAAGAAACGCCGGTTGTTCTGATCATATGTGCTATTTTGCACTAATCCAGGTGACGCCTGGAATATTGGAAATCCGGTTTAGAGAAAGATTGGAATAATTCAATGTGGCCAAATACTCATATTGTGCCGCAGCCTGATGTGCGGCCAGCAGGCTGATATATAGCAACAAGAATGTCCTGAATATGGAATTCCGGTTTAACATTCGGGGTCATTAATAACTGAAAGAAATGGCCTTAAAGGTAAAATTCGATCACGATTATGATTTTGGTTGATCGTTAGAGTAAGCAGAAAGTAAATATAGATATATTTGACTAAAATTTAAAGCGAAAGTTATCAGCGACCTATGAAACGGAGCATTTTAATTCTGACCCTCCTGATTATTACTCACGAAATTTTTGCCGACATTAATTTTATTGATTTTGCAAAAATCAGCACTGACGGGAAATATACCAGCGCTTTTGAGTTTATAAAGGACAATCTGGAGTATTACGATCACTGGACCAATGAGTGGACATACAATAAACCTAAAGAGGAGCTGGTAGATAAATTGCGGGATGACTATACTTTCTTTTCTTCTATTCCGGTTAAAAACACCGAGTTGTTCTTGCTCCTGGGTGATATTTCCCATTACCTGTACAACCTTGATGTAAGTTCTTATTATGAATCAGCAGTAAGGAACTACGATTCTGCAATCATATTGAGTCCAAAAGATTACAGGAGCTATTGGTTTCTTGGTTATCATTTTGCACTTTCCAATGTCCCCGACAGTGCCGTATATAATTTTTTTAAGGCTCAAACGCTTTTGCCAAATGATCCACCGGCTGAATTTTGGAATGACTATGCATGGACTTCAGCGGTTACGAATATGCCTTCTCATTGCATTTATGCCATGGATAAAGCAAAAAGCATTATCGGAGCCGAAGGCAGTTTTCAGTCCAAGCTTGGGGAAGTCATTTATAAGAAAATCGTACCCGTAGACCGGGACAGCTCCTACAAAAAAGAAGATATCTGGATGGGGCATGCCGGGGAAATGGCCACCTTTATCAGCAGGCCATTAGGGATAAAAATTCTGGTTGATTCAACCTGGGGGTTGACAGTATATGATTATAAGAATCGTCAGACTGCCTTCATTTTGAATCCAGCTTCCATCAAAGACAAAAAGGGGACCAGTATTTCATATACAATAGCTATCCTGATGAAAGTCGCAAACGATAATCAGACACTGGACAATTACATTAACAATTTGATTTCGAAGTATTCAAATAAAGTCAAAATACCTTTCTCAGGTAAGTACGAAAGCATGTTTACATACGAGATAAAAGATAAATCTGTTTATCAGAATATAGGCGGAGGTCATATGTATATGATCGGTATTGAGAGAAACGCGCCAAAATATCCCGGATTGTTATTGGAAGAACCGTCAAGATTTCCGGAGGGGAAAAGCGGACAGGCGACTTTTTATACAACTCCTGATTATAAAGGCAGATTTAAGGGGAAGATATTTTATGCGATACTGCTGGACAGTTGTGAAAACATTCATGACCAGTCTTTGGCAATTTTCAAGGCACTCTTTGAAAATCAGATCATCATTGAATAATGCTGACTTATTTAAACAAATTCTTCAATAATTCTTTTGGCTGCCATTGAACTCATAGCCATGATGGTCCATTGAGGATTGATGGTGATGCTGGTGGGGAAAAGTGAAGCATCGGCTACAAATACATTCTGGTATCCATCTACTTTAAAATCTTCTGTGACTACGCGGTTGCCGGTGTTGGGTGAGAGAGCACCTGCTATCATATTTCCTCCCTGTGGATGTGCGGTACCAAGATAGATATCCGTCATACGCAGGGGGAATGCGTTGAACATAGCAGCGAATTCTTCTATTTCACTGGAATTCGAAAGAGAGAGTTCAATGCCGGGATTGGTTGGAATAATGGCTCTTGTGCTACCCGCCGCTCTACCCAGCTGAAGCAGGGTCTTCATCGCATACCGAATATTGGATACATCCTTACTGCCCAATGTCCATGTGAAGGATTGTCCACTCATTAAATCTGCTTTGGCAAGTACTACTCCATTCGATTCAGATCCGATCAGACTACCGAAATTTAATAAGTTGGAATATCGGTTCATCCAGGAATCACGTTTGTCGAAAAAGAAAGGTATACTGGAAAGATAAAAAGCCGCAGGTGGATTAAAATATGTTTCGAAGGCAGAACGTGATTGCGGATCCAGCGCGGCGAGTGTGATCTGTTCCCCGTCATATGCTTTGATCGGATTCCTGAAATCAAAGGCAACCGGAAATGCAAAATTGCAACTCAGATTTTTACCGACATTTTTATTTTTGATATCACTGCGCATGAGAAAATGACTGCTGGCAATAGCGCCTGCAGATACGACTATCGCTCTCTTTACACGGATCTTCTTTAAAGATCCGTTTCCGGCACGCAGGATTACATGATCGGCGATTCTTTTATCAGGTCCCGAACAGACGAACCGCACGGCCGTCATATTAGATACAAAACGCACGCCCCTGGATTCGGCCCATGGAATATAGGTTTCAAGCATGGAGCGTTTGCGCATTCTCTTATTTCCCAGGTTCCAGTTTCCGTCGCCAACATTATCGAGATAATTGACCAGTATGTGATCGTCGCGCTGCAGCTGTTCATTTACAGGCATGTTCACATTATAAGCCTGAACTGCTTCATCGAATTTAGACTGGACAATCTTGTTGATTCCCAGTTCGCCCAGCGGACTGATATGTATTTCGTTCATGACATCGCTGTATGCTTCGTCAATTTCCTCCAGATTGAGTCCGTATTCATTTTCCCAGTTCGTTCTGATGCCATCCGGTATTTTAAAACATACTGCATTATTGACAACCGTGGATCCTCCCATACATTCACCCTGCAACACGGTCATCGCAAATTTCTTTGTCTGTTGTAATCCACCTTCCTTATAAATTTTTTTCATCATCTCTATCTCACTGTCCTGGAAATCCTGCAGGGGCTGGTAGCGGTTACCAGATTCAACTACGAGGATTTTAGAAGGGTCCTGCAATTTATCTTCAACGGCGCAGGCGAGGCGATATGCTGTTGTGGCGCCGCCTGCACCGGAACCGACGATCAGGAAATCCACTTCATCAGGAATATCTGCTTCTTTTACGGGTGTTGTAACTCTTGGTGCGACAAGCTTTCCCGGATTTTTATCTACCGGTTTGAAATTATTAGGATCCATTTCATTTTTCGGCAGGGGTGCAATCGATAAATGAGGAGGCCTGTATGCTGCAAAATCGCCCTGCAGTCTGTCGCGCGCATCCGGTGGAACGTATCCCATTTCATTTCTGACATTGATATAAGAATAGTTGGCAAAACTTATGAGTGCATTCAGCGAAAGTCCGATCTGGGAAGCAAATTCCGCCAGTGGTGGGATGAAAGCGCGTTTACGTTCATTTTCATTTCGCAGAAAATATTTACGGAGATAGAAACGCTGTTCTTCGGTATTCATCGTGGAAAATGCGGGGTGCATTCCGTAAACGAAATTCAATACATTTTCAAAGAGTCCGAAGGGCAGGTTCAGTAGTCCGCGCTTCCTGCCGCGTATCCCTCCGGCATATTGATCGAGCGATTGCAGTACAGCTGAGTGCTGTTTATCATCCCCACCGAAAAATGCCTGTGTGAGTGCAATGGCATCGACTGCGGCTGAGGGACTGATCGTATTAACAGAGTAATCTACTTTATAATACATCGTCCGGAAAAATATCAGGGCCGCCGCGATACCCATATTCAGTACTGCATATAAAACAAAATACCAGTCCACCTGCACCAGCGTGTCTTTGTCTGCCCGTATGTGAATCCACACACCTCTATGCAGGACACCGCCCACGATGATCCAGATGGTTGCTGTGATTGCTCCGAAGATCAGTGGAACCGTCAGGGCATTGAATAAATGTTGCCGAAGGCGTTCCCTTTTAATGAGTAAGAAACAAATGACTGCCAGCGTGGAATAAAGAGTTACCGTATTGCCGATCATGGGGTCGGGAGAACCGTATACAGCGGGGAGCCCATTTAATCCACTGGTCATAATTCTAATCAGTACGATTGCAGCAACGAGTAAAAAAAATGCGGCAGCCAGAAATTTATAGAGCCATTCTAAAATAGTGAGTGGCGTGGAGAAATTGGCAGGGAAATCTTTTTCGGGCGAAAATATATTGGCGTCTTTATGATATTTAATCGCGGCCCATACAAAAAAGATGATGAGTGAACCATCGAGGATGGCCGAGGTAAGCAGGAATCCCGTGGGATCTGAGGCATTCAATGAGCCCACGAAATGAAACACGAGTGAATATATCGTTGATACGGCGTGACCAGTCATCAGCGCGATGCTGGCATAAAAACGAAGGCTCTTATTGTAAGCGGCCGTAAATGCCAGGATAATCATCAGGGTGATTTTGTAATAGGTGTTGATGGCCAGGGCATCGTTGAGGTAGGTCATGCCGATCAGCTCAGCAACGGATTTCGGCCATGCACCGGCTCCGAGTAATCCGAGTATTAATATGACCAGGTAGATGAGGTATCCGAATCCAAGAATTCTGAACAGATAGAAAAATGCGTCGCGTTTTGGTTTGTCAACCTGTTCACCTGACCATTTTTGATTGAATAGCGAATTGTATTGTTGCCTTGTAGGACCAGGAGGATAGGGTTTGTTGAAATAGATAAACATGGCAGCCAGCCGGGCGATAAATAATCCGAGGATGCCGAATACAATTGCATCAAAGGAAAGGGTAACAAAAAATTTAAGAATGGGAGGATTTATACCTGAAACAAAAGAACCATCCACATAATTCCAGAGCGCACGACTATGATCCTGGCCTTCGCCCCTGTAGTGCGACTGAATGAAAAGATCCAGCAGGAAATAAGGAAGGAAAACGATCAGGTAGGGAACAAATGAACTGCACTTTCTGAACAAAATGATCAGGGGCGAAAAGACAAAACAATTAATAATCAATTCAAGGACCATCGTGGCACGCGGTCCCCAATGGTGGCCGAAAAAAGTAAAACCATTAAAGGATACGATCCCCGAATGAGTAACCCCGTAAAGGAGCGCCAGGCTTAGCGCTCCGTTCACGAGGATCAACAACACATACCTAATTAGACCCGTCGCCTTATCGAGCGGATCCTGCCAAACATAACCCCTGTAATTAAAAAATCCTGGCATGAAGAAAGTTTTATCAGCCTGCTACCGTCATCCCACGGGGCATTTTCGATATCAATTGAATAGAACTATCCATTGCACTAATAAGTTAAATACGGATGCAATCGTGTGCTATAATCGGAGCGGGAGGGAGATTAAATCTACAGCATTTACAAGGCAGGAATCTCTATTGAAGTTGAGTAAAGAATTTGAAATTTCAATGAGTATAGTATAAAATCATTAAATACCGTTTTTATACGGATGATATGACCCGTGTTTTTACGGGGTTATTAGAATTTTCTAACTCGTTCATCGGATGAAACGTCTTTTAACCTGCACCGATGGTACCCGGGATAAGCCGGGTGAAGAAGAAAACGGGAAACCAGTTTTTTCCAATGTATGTTTGATTTACCAGGCCATTGGCAGTGCCTCGGGACTGACCAGCTATTACAGGAAGTCTATAATCTTCCGTGAGTTTTTGCGTTTAAATAAATAGATTTAGCACATAAACTCTAACCCGGCTTTCACATGAAATTATTAAGTTGCCTTAGTTTTTCTATCCTTTTTTCCATTGAAGTTTTCTCCCAGACATATGTGCTCACCGACACTATTCCGACAGATCATTCTGTTATCACAGGTACCCTGCCCAATGGCCTCACTTATTATATCAGGGACAACGGAAAGACCATCCGAAATATGCAGATAAGGATGGTTGTCAATGCAGGCTCCATTTTGGAGGACGACGACCAGCTCGGGCTCGCTCATTTCATGGAACATATGAATTTTAACGGACTGCAACATTTTCCCAAAAATGAACTGGTCAGTTATCTTGAATCGAATGGATTGAAATTCGGAGCCGACCTCAACGCTATGACCGGAATGGATGCTACCAGTTACATACTCTGGCTACCAACAGAAGAAAATAAAAAGATTGACAAGGCATTTTTGGTTGTTGAAGACTGGGATCATAATGCAGCACTGGATCCTGAAGAGATCAAACAGGAACGCAGTGTAGTGCTGGAAGAATCCCGCCTGGAGAAAAATGCCTATTACAGGATGCGGGCAAAATACTACCCTGATTTGATAAATCATACGAAATATGCGTACCGGTTACCGATCGGCAGCGATTCGAGCATTGAAAATTTCAGGCCTGAATCACTCAAACGTTTTTATACAACATGGTACCGGCCTGATTTGACGGCAATTATCGTAGTCGGAAATATTGATGTGGAGTATATTCAAAAAGAGATCACGAGGCATTTCAGCTATTATACGAATCCTCCGAATGAAGTGCCGAAGCCAGCCATGATTGTTTTAAATCCCAGAACCAAAGACGAGTATATGGTTGTGAGGGATAAGGAAATGGCTTCTACCAATTTTGAATTATTGGGAGCTATTGAGAAAGATCCCCCGCTAAAAACCTGGAACGATTACAGGAAGACTATAGTTGAAAAGCTCTATACGATTTTACTGGATGAACGCCTCAAGACACTATCTGAACAAAACGAATACAAAGTAATAGGAGCCAGTGCAGGTTACAACTTTCTTATCCGGGGATACAGGTCATTCAATGTGAGAATGTCGGTTGCAGATAACCAGGCTAAAACTGCCATTAATGCACTGGAAAATATTCTGCAGTCGGTGAACCAATATGGTTTTTTGTCAGCCGAATTGGAACGCGCGAAGAATGATTATTTAAAAATAATTGAACAGAATTATCTTAACCGGGAAAAAACAGGCACTGAAACTTTTGCGGAGGCCTGCAGCGACCATTTCACAGATGGAAAGCCCGTGATTTCCATAGATGATAAATATTTATTTACTAAAGAACAAATGCAAACCATTACTCTGGATGAGATAAATGGTATGGCGAGAAATATCGGATCCCAGACTGGCTCATTTGCCCTGCTGATGGCACCTGAAAATGCAGCCATTTCCGTACCGGGCAACGAAGCACTGGCCTCTATCATTTCAGATGCAAAAAAAATTCCTGTCACGGCTTTTACGGAGAAATCACTTTCAAACTCACTCCTCACTACGCAACCGCAAAGTGGAGGTATTGACCGGCAGACAAAAAATAGCAGTTTCAATACGACCAACCTGCTTTTTAAAAATGGCATTACTGTTACACTGAAGCCGACGGGGCTTAAAAATGACGATATCCAGATGGATGCATGGCGCCATGGCGGTTCACATAATTACGGACTCTCCAACAAAGAGAACGCGACTTATGCTGCACGCGTGGTTCAGAGTATGGGCATAAGCCGGTTTTCCAAACCTGACCTGGATAAATTTCTCTCAGGGAAAACCGTTACTGTTCAACCCTACCTGAATGCTTATGAAGAAGGTATCGAGGGTAAGTGCAGTGCGGCTGACCTGGAGACTTTTTTGCAATTGATCTATGCCTATTTTACAGCGCCTGCCAGGGATGAGCGCCTGTTTCGATCTTTTATCAGCAGACAGAAAGGAATATTTCAGAACAACGGAGCCAACCCACAGAATTATTTCCTGGATTCTTCCATCCGGTTTCAGTACGAGAATAACCCCTGGGCCAATACCATTCCGTCTCCTGCGGACTTTGACCGTATCAACCTGGACACTGCATATGATATCTATAAAAGAGTTTTCGGTAATGCTTACGGAATGCATTTTACTTTCGTCGGAGATTTTGATGTTAGTAAAATAAAACCCCTGCTTGAAACCTATCTCGGAAGTCTGCCTGCCACCGAGCAAAAAAATCATTTTACCGATGAGGGTCTGAGGCCCCGGAAAGGTGATGCAGAATTGAGGATCAAAAAGGGAGAAAGTAAACAAAGCCGGGTCAGCCTGGTATTTACCGGTGAGGCGCCGATGCTTGCTTCCGAAACATTGAAACTCGATGTGTTGTGTGAGGTCATTCAGCGAAGGATCATGGAGAAATTGCGGGAAGAAATGGGAGGGATTTATACAGCGGGTGTAAATGCTGTTTTTAACAGGCGCCCATATGAACATTATAGTATTACGATACGGTTTGGTTGCAGTCCGGAAAATGCGGATATTTTGACACAGGCTGTCTTAAATATTATTAATGATATCCGGGATAACGGAGTAGATAAAAAATATTTGAAGGAAGTGACATTGATGGTGAGGCAGCATCAGGCCGGCTCACTCACTCAAAATGAATATTGGCTGCAGTTACTCAGTTCAGCGTGGATCAATAACCAGGATCCTTCATGGGTTTTAAGTTTCGATAACGATGCGGACGGAATTTCCAGCAGTGATATGAGAAAGACTACCGAGAAATATTTCGATATGAATAATTATCTTAAACTGGTGTTGCTTCCGGAATAAGAGTATCAAAACCTCGTAATGCAAAAGAATGCATGATGAAAAAATTGTTGCTTCTGTTGTTTTATTGTTCATTCTCAATACTTGCTATTGGGCAAGCTGTAAATGACACTGCCTGGAAGAAAATATACCGCGGAAGCTATCCGAGAATCAATGACCTCGTTCATGTGAAATTGAATGTGATATTTAACTATGATAAAACACAGATGAATGGGGAAGCATGGATTAGTTTGAAACCACATTTCTATCCGACAGACTCGCTTAGTCTGGATGCCAAACAAATGGAAATAGACCGCGTGGCTCTGATAAAAGGAAATTCGCTGGCTGATCTGAAGTATGATTATGATGGCTGGCACTTAAAAATAAAACTCGGCACACTATATAATTCTACAGAGCAGTATACTATCTACATAAAATATATTTCAAAGCCCAGGGAAGCCAAACTGCCTGCGGACCGAAGAGGACTTTACTTTATCAATCCGAAGGGGGACCAAAAAGATATGCCCACCCAAATTTGGACAGACGGAGAAACAGAAAATAATTCTGTATGGTGTCCAATTATTGATAAGCCAGATCAGAAGACGACAGAAGAAATTATAATGACCGTTCCGGATAAATATGTAACGCTAAGTAATGGAAGGCTGGATAGTCAAAAGAAGAATGCAGATGGTTCACGCACCGATCACTGGAAAATGGATCTTCCACATGCACCTTACCTGTTCTTTATGGCTGTCGGTGATTTTGCGATCGTAAAAGATAAATTCAGG
This sequence comes from uncultured Bacteroidota bacterium, assembly GCA_963730425.1. Classification (GTDB taxonomy): domain Bacteria; phylum Bacteroidota; class Bacteroidia; order Chitinophagales; family Chitinophagaceae; genus Puia. The sequence continues at coordinate 163,155 of CAVSRV010000008.1, forward strand.
ACAATCGATGTAGACTACTATGTGGAACACGAGTACGAAACCACGGCAAGGAGAATATTTGGACTGACACCAGAGATGATGGCATTTTATGAGAACATAACCGGCGTACCATTTCCATGGGTGAAGTATTCGCAAATCGTTCTGAGAAATTTGACCAGCACAGCCATGGAAAATACAACGACCACTTCTCATGGTGAATCAGCACAGCAGGATGCCCGTGAGTTGGTTGACGGAAACCAATGGGAAAATGATATTGCGCATGAATTATTCCATCACTGGTTTGGAGACTATGTAACCTGTAAAAGCTGGAGCAATCTTACCCTGAATGAATCTTTTGCACGATATGGTGAATATTTATGGCAGGAACATCAATATGGAGCAGACGCTGCAGGAGAGGAGAACTACACACAACTAAGAAACTATCTTAACAACCCGGGAAATGCCAGTAAGCCGTTGGTAAGGTTTTATTATGCTGACGCGGAAGATTTGTTTGACGATATCAGCTATGATAAAGGAGGTCTGATACTGAATTTGTTGAGAAACGTAGTTGGAGACAGCGCTTTCTTTAAAAGTTTAAATCTATACCTGACGACAAATAAATTTAAAACAGCTGAAGCGCATCAGCTGAGGCTCGCAATGGAAGCGGTGAGCGGAAAAGATCTGAACTGGTTTTTTAACCAATGGTATTTCGGAAGCGGTCATCCAAAAGTTACGATTGATTATTTATATGATGATTCAGCTAAAAAAGTAAATGTGGTGATTACCCAGACGCAGGGTGCCGACCATTTGTTCAGGGTTCCGCTGACGATTGATATTTATGATGGAACTACAAAGGAGAGTCATTTTGTATTGCTGAACCATGAACGGGATACGTTTTCTTTTCAATACAGGTCAAAGCCGGGCCTTGTAAATGTGGATGCAGATAAAATCCAGGTCTGGGAAAAAACAGATAATAAAACACTGCAGAATTTTATCTGGCAATATGATTACGCCGCTAAATATGTGGATCGCAGGGAAGCGATTGTGGCTTGTGCAAAGAACCAGACAAATCCGATCGCAACAGATCTTTTAAAGAAATCGTTGCTGGACAAATATCCCGGGTTGCGGGAGCTCACTTTGCGGGGACTCAACATCAAAAATGATACGATCAGGCGGGCTTTTGAACCGATCATACTGGATCTCGCGAAAAATGATCAGAAATCAACAGTCAGGGCACAGGCCATTGATGTACTCGGCAATTATTATAAGAAAGAATACGAGGATTTGTTCATAGCCAGCCTGAACGATTCTTCTTATACAGTTGCCGGCGCTTCTTTGAATGCACTCGCGAAAGTGGATAGTCCGGCTGCATATCGCGAAGCAAAAAGACTTTCGGATCAAAACTCCAAATGGGCCCTCTCCAATGTTATAGTGGTAACACTGACTGAATTCGGCACTGAAGAAGATTTTGATTTGATAACCTCAAAATATGTGGCTCTATCCTTCAGAATCCGTATTGCAAGAAATTTTGCCAGCTATCTTTCCAGGATACAGAATACAGAAAGCCTGAAAAAGGGAGTTGATATTCTGATCGCTCAGAGGGAATCGAACCCGTTTTTTCGATCTGCTATTGATAAACAGGTTTTAGGTGACCTGATGTCAAAGAAGAAAGCTGCAGGCTTGTCGGATCAGGCAGACTATATACAGCATAAGATTACAGCACCCTGAATTCAATTTTCAGGTATATGATTTAACCAGTCTTTGATTTGTATTAAGTCTTCCGTGAGACAGTCTAATCAGCCGGATTCTGTCGCCCCTATAATAATTTCCTCTTTTTTTCGTTGCAATAGTATGAAAAACCAAATCCTGTTGTTCCTGATAACAATTGCTTTCTTTTCCTGTACCAAGACTACTTCGAATCTTGGACCGCCCATACAGGAAACTAATCCGAATTCATTTAGCATATATCTTCCGCAGGTACATACAAAAGGCGTAGAAGTATTTGGATATAATACAAAGGCACAGCTTGCGACAATCAATTTATATAGTTATGATACTTCAAGCGGCACACCTGTTATTGATAGTTTTATTGTCAGTTTCACGCTGACCCAGGCCACTAACCCGCCTTCAGCCTATGATGAAGTATATCATTATCAGAATGATCCTCCTGCCGGAGAATCCGAACACCACGAACTGTTTTATGATATGCAAAACCGTGTCACGATCGATTCGATCACGGCTTCCTCTATGAACGGATTCGCAGTGCAACATTATTTATATGACAATACCGGTAACACAACCGTTCAATGGCTATTCGGAGATCCGCAAACACCGGGAAGCTATGCCATTAGTCAGATCGATACCATGTTTATTCAGAACGAAAATATAATGACAGATATCAACTACTCAGCGACTGACGGTACGATGAATCACCTGTTTACCCGTTCTTATTCAACACATATTAATCCACTCTACAATACAACCCTGGCCAATAGTCTCGGTTGCCTCATGGTGTTCAATAATTTTTTCGACTTCCGGTCAAATTACCTGCCTACCCAATTTATAGATCAGGAAGATGGCAGTCCGACGGTTACTATTAACTATTTGTGGACGACTGATGCAACAGGTAGTGTGGTGAGTGGTGTTGGAACTGATGCCGGAAACGGATCGGTGCGGCAGATCTACAACTTTAGTTATTAATTTTTTCAGGATATCATCAGGTATGATTTATGCATTAGCATGAATTAGTACCTAATAGATAATATTATGAATACCGTTGGCTATTTTGAAATCCAGTCAACAAATCTGCAAAGGGAAATTGAATTCTATACGGCCGTATTTGGATGGACCTTCATCAAAGAGAAACTTGCCCCGATAGAATATTACCGCATAGAAACAAATTCGATCTATGGCGGACTTCTTGAACGTCCTGCGCCTGCGCCTCCATCAGGAAGCGGAACCAATGCATTTGTATGTTCCGTGCAGGTGGAAAGTTTTGACAAGACGTCAGATCTGATCCTGCAGCATGGCGGGAAAAATAGGCTGAATACGGAGCAACAAATTTGATTTTGTATTGTCTTTTTTCTACAGGTTATGCGGGTCAATCTATTTCAACTCTTACATAAATCATAAATATGTTTCGCACAACGCTAAAATCCGGAATCAGAAATTTCTGGAAAAACAAAAGCTATAGTTTTCTGAACATATTTGGGCTGGCTATCGGGATCGCCTGCGCGGGACTGATTTTTTTATGGGTGGAAGACGAGACCTCATTTGACAGTGTACATGTAAACAGGGACAGGATTTACATGGTGGAGAACAACTGGCCCTTTACCGGGAATTTCGCCACCTATGAGAGTACGCCCGGACTGATGGGACCGGCTATGAAAAAAGAGATACCAGGTATAGTAAATACCTGCCGGACTACGGACGGACAATCTACCCAGCTTATAGTTATTGGAAATAAATCAGTTTTTTCCGGCGGGATTTATGCAGATTCGACGCTGTTCAGCATGTTTACAATTCCATTTACACAGGGGAGTGCCGGTAATGCATTCAGCCAGACCCATTCGATGGTGATTACGGAAAAAGCTGCGAAGAAATTTTTCGGGGATGAAAAAAATGTTCTTGGTAGAACCGTGCGGCTTGATAACAAACAAGACTACCGGATTACCGGAGTTGTGAAGGATTTTCCGGAAAATAATTCGATCCAGTTTGAATGGGTGGTGCCTTTCGATATATTTTTTAAAGAAAACGGCTGGCTGTCCAACTGGGACTCCAATGGAATTCTTACCATGGCGGAACTTGAAAAGTCCACAGATCCAACAAAGATCAATCAGCAGCTTCATGACTTTATAAAGAAAAGAGTGCCGAAGACAATAGTGAGCAGTTTTCTTTTTCCGATGAAGGACTGGCATCTGCGCTGGGATTTTGAAAATGGTAAACCGACAGGGAAAGGGAGAATACAGTATGTACATATGTTCAGTCTGATCGCCTGGATTATTCTGTTTCTCGCCTGTATCAATTTTATGAATCTTGCTACAGCCCGCAGTGAAAAACGCGCAAAAGAAGTAGGCGTAAGAAAAGTACTCGGATCAGGCAGGGGAAAGCTCATTACTCAATTCATTTCTGAAGCCGTTTTCCTGGCTTTTCTTTCGGTTGTCGTTGGCGTTCTTATCATGATGATAGCACTACCTTTTTTCAACACACTGGCGCAGAAACATCTCTCGTTGAACCTGTGGGATCCTGTTCATCTCATGAGTCTTTTGGGAATTACAATAATATGCGGACTCGTGGCGGGCAGTTATCCTTCTTTATACCTGTCATCTTTTAACCCGGTATTTGTGCTCAAGGGAATTAAAATGAAGAGCGGCAGCGCGGCTCTTGTCAGAAGAGGTCTGGTGGTGATGCAGTTTTCCGTTTCCATCATTCTCATTATCTGCACTATCATCATTTTTCAGCAGATCGAGCATGTAAAGAATCGAAAGCTCGGATATGACATTAACAACCAGATCGTAATGGATGTGCAGGGAAATATGGGTAAGCAATTCAATGCCATAAAACAGGACCTGCTGAATACCGGTGTAGTCGAAAATGCTGCCCTCTCGGATCATGAAACTATTTACGGAGGAGACAACAGCGATCATTACAGCTGGGAAGGAAAGGATCCCAATATGACCTATATTATTTCCTGGAGAAATGTGAGTCCGGAACTGCTGTCAACCAATGGTATTAAGGTTGTTCTGGGAAGGGATTTTTATCCGGATCCTGTATCAGACAGTAACAATATTATTATCACGGAGTCGCTGGCAAAGCTCATGAACAAACCCAATCCCATCGGGACTGTTATTCATGCAGACAATGATAAATATACCGTTGTCGGTATGGTGAAGGATTTCGTATACGGTAATATATTTGGAAACACACCTGACCCGTTGATTTTCTTTTGTAATCCACATTATGAAAATGAAAGTATAATGTATGTCCGATTTAAAAAACAGGTGAATACTGAAAAAGCCGTAGCGCAAATCGAATCGGTGATAAAAAAAGACAATCCATTATATCCATTCCAGTACCGTTTTGTAGATGATCAGTTTAACCAGATGTTTCTCAGTGAAATGCTGGTGAGTAAATTGTCGCGTGTATTCGCGGTACTGGCCATCTGTATTTCCTGTCTCGGTTTATTTGGACTGGCTGCATTTACTGCAGAGAGAAGAACTAAAGAAATTGGCATCCGCAAAGTGCTAGGCGCCGGTGTGATGCGGCTGGCGGGATTGTTATCCGGTGAATTTATGAAACTGATCGCGATCTCTTCGCTGCTGGCATTTCCTGTTGCCTGGTATGCGATGCATTCCTGGCTGCAGAATTATGCTTATCATATTGCCATCAAATGGTGGGTTTTTGTTCTGGCAGGTGCTGCCTCGATTGTGATCGCGCTGATCACCATCAGCTTTCAAACCATCCGGGCAGCTGTCGTAAATCCGATAAGGAGTTTGCGCTCAGAATGAACTATCGCCTTCGCTGCACCCTGACCATCAAAGTTGCAGGTCGTCAAAATAAACCACCCGGGTCATTTCCGTTTTGAGGACTATTATTGGATCGCCGCCAGCGACACCTCTGCTCGGTGTGCAAATGAGGAAATGGTTGTCACATTCAAAAATCAGAACTACAATTTCGTCATTTATTCCGGTGACATAATTGACTTCTGCTATTCCGGTATTACCATTACGTGTGTATTCGATTTTGGAAATTGCATTAGAATACGGACGGAAACCCTTTGAGTTCATGTATTTCTTTACGCCATTATAAACGTTTAAAGCCTGCTCCATTGAGGTCGATGACGGTACTGAAAACTGCATGGACGATATTAATCTAAATCAGACCGAATAATGGGAGAACGAACGGGAAATAATCTTTATTCAATATAAATTGATTTAAAACAGTTTATTCCTCTCTTGTACTGAGATAATCGATAAAAAACCGCGGAATGATTCGGTGTCTCAACTTTTCTTACAATTAAAATTAAGAAACGACTTAAACCTTAGCCAGAGGTTTTTTTATCTGGAATAGTTTCTATTTCTGAACCAATCCTGCAATGATGCCCACGCTGAGTGCCAGGATAACGGTATTGAAAATAAAGGAAATAATTGCGTGAAATAATGTCAGATGTCGTATTGTGCGGGAGCTGATAGTGACATCAGATACCTGGAAGGTCATACCGATCACAAAAGAGAAATAGGTAAAATCCATATAGTCCGGTTCACGATCACCCGGAAATTGCAGGCCTCCCCTGGCTTCCTTTTGTATACCTTTCTCTTCTTCATGACATGTATAATATAAATGTGCATAGCGAAAAGTAAAGATCGTGTGAATCAGGGTCCAGGATAGTACAACGGAGACGATTGAAAATCCGATATGATACCAGTATCCGGCCACTTTGTTGTCTGGCAGTATTTTCAAAAGAATTATAACTGCAAAAAGGCTTACAAAAGAAGCGCAAAGCACAAAGAAAAAGACGAAAGTGCGACTTGAATCCTGTCTTTTGGCGATGTCTTTTACTTCATTGACTTTCGCCGTCAGGATTGTTATCCAGAATAATACCAAACCTGTAAAGGCGAAGCTGCTCCATACCAATATAAATTGAATGGCCGGAGGCGTTCTGCCGCTTAATGTATAGGTTATCAAAGCGACGAATAATGCGATAAACATCCGGGTGCGTGCCGGAATTCTGTATATATGCTGAATAAATGTTGGAGCCATTGTTTCTCAAATAAACGAAATTCTATTCATCTAACACAAGAATAAGGTTCATTGAGCGATTTGCGAAGGGATTAATACTTCCATTGCATGATTTGGCCTGACTGAAGGAATGCACCCGTCGAAAAAATTAATGAATACTTCACGTTCATGTTCATCTAACCAGAGTGGAGGGGTCATATATTTGATTTTCCGTCCCTGGTTAGCTGTCAACAGTTGCGGGCTTTGTCAGGTTGCCTGAATATATTTCCGGCCAAAACATTATTGATATCCGTAGAAGGATTATTGGGCCTTACTTGTTATACTGACAAATGGAGACTTTTTAACAGCATTTAAAAATTTTAAATCAAAAACAAATGGTACGCATGGTAGTTTTTGACATGGCAGGCACCACAGTAAATGAAGATAATGTGGTGTACAAAACCCTTCAGCAATCCATTAATAATAAAGGATATGATTTTTCACTTGATCAGGTCCTTGCAGAAGGTGCGGGTAAAGAGAAACTGGAAGCCATTAAAAGCATTTTAAAAGTGCATGCTCTAAATAATAATAATAACCTGGCCGATGAGATCTATGAGGATTTTATAGTTCTTTTATCGAAGGCCTACGGCCATATACGTATTCTTCCCCAGCCAAATGCGCTGGAATTATTTAGGATTTTGAAAGAGAGAAATATTAAGGTAGTGCTGAATACAGGCTACAATGCTGAAACAGCAGAATTATTAATTGAGAAACTGGGATGGAAAAAAGGAGTAGAATTTGACAGCCTGATCACTTCGAGTGATGTCGAAAATAACCGGCCCGATCCAGAAATGATAGATCTTGCAATGGATATTTATGGAATTCAGGATGCTGGAGAAGTTGTCAAAGTGGGGGATTCTATCATCGATATTGAAGAAGGCCAAAATGCCGGATGTGGTTTGAATATCGGAATCACGACGGGCGCGCACACATTCCTGCAGCTTCAATCTGCCTCTCCTGACTTTATCATTAATGATCTGGTAGAACTGGTACCTGTTTTAGATGCGGTAAATTCAAAAAAACAAGTCCACTAATTTAACTGGAAAGATGTAAAGCACGGTTACAGGCGGACATGGTTTTGGCATGAGCAGGCAGGAGCAGGATATTTATTAATTAGTTAATATCCGGTTGAATAATCCTTATTTGGATTTGATTTATTTTTGATCCGGAAACGTAAAAAATATTCGCTCAATTATAAATGCTCATGCGGCGATAGGATTATTGATGTTAGTAAAGTATAGCAATCGTTTAATCAGCAGGGACTGTTTCTACAGTCCTTTTTTATTTAAAACGAATGTAATGAGCGTCCGTATTGCTTTCTGAAAGGACCGTCAGAATGACCAGCAAATATAATGATGCGTATCAAACTTGTTTTCAACATTCAATTTCACTTGTTGATCGCCGAAAATAATTGATTGGAGGCCAAAAGTATTAGAAGAACTATTTAATAATAATCAATTCTATCAATGGGTGTATTTTTACTTCATTAAATAAGAACGGTTATGCCGATGGTAGAAACGAAAAGTGTTGACCCATTGGGAAATTAGTTGCAGCAGTTGGGAATAAAATCACAATAATGGAAAATAATTTTTACTCGGAATTTATTGAACAGTCGATCGACCGCATGGATCAAAACACCCGGAAAATAGAAAGCTGTATGAATGAGCTGGATGAGACAGATATTTGGTTTTATGCGAATGGACATGTAAACAGTATGGGAAATTTGATACTTCATTTGTCGGGAAATATCCGCCAGTACATAATTTCATCCCTGGGCGAGGAACCAGATATAAGGGAAAGAGATTTGGAATTTTCTACCAGAGGTGGGTATACGAAAACTGAATTGTTCAGTAAACTCCGGGATACGGTTGAAAAAGCCAAAGACGTTATAGCAAATCTCAGTGAGGAGAATTTATTGCGTAAAAGGAGTGTTCAGGGATTTATCTATTCGGGTATCGGAAATATTGTCCATGTAACAGAGCATTACTCTTATCATACCGGCCAGATTATTTTGCTGACAAAGCTGTTTAAAAATATGGATATGGGATTTTATTCCGGTGTGAATCTGAATAAAAGAAATTTTACCTAATACCTTCCATAATCTTTTCTTTCCGATTGGGTACACCGTTTGCTGCACACAGATATCTGAACTCACCAATAAAAATATTTCCATGCAGTCTGAAACCTCAACCCATGCGGCAAATCTGTCAGAAAAATTTGCTCTCAGCGTTTCCAGGGCAACCGGAAGCACAGCCGCTTTTGTTATTGCATTTATGCTGGTGATCTTTTGGGGCATATCAGGCCCTTTTTTTCATTATTCAGAAAACTGGCAGCTGGTCATAAATACAGGCACCACAATCATTACTTTCTTAATGGTATTTCTTATTCAAAAGGCCCAGAACAAGGACTCACTGGCTATTCAACTAAAACTAAATGAACTAATTGCTGCACATGAATTTGCCAGTAATCGCCTGGTCGATGTCGAAAATATGCCGGAGGAAGACCTGAAAGTCATCCAGAAATATTATACAGGCCTGAGTAAGATAACCAAAAAGGAAAATAGCCTTCAGCAGTCTCATTCGATCGACGAAAGCAAAAACATGAGCCAGATTAAAAAGGACAGGGAAGAAGATATTGTGGAAGATCTGGAGGAGAAAAGCAGTCGCAAGAAAACAAAATAGTTGACGAATTGGGGTAAAAAGTACCCTATATAGCGACATTCAATTTATACAGACAACATAGTTCACGGAAAGGAGGTTACACACTCATGATGGTCTGCAAATTGAACGGTCTACCGTAAATGAAGAAAAAAATAAGTCGCAAAAGAAAGATCGTTTTCATTATTCTGGGCAGTTTTCTTTTGATTTTGATTGCGCTGCGCATTGCCCTGCCATATATATTATTAAGACTCGTTAATAAGGAGCTGACTCATATACCGGGTTATACTGGTCATGTTGATAATATTGATGTGGCACTCATTCGCGGAGCCTATAAGATCAAAAGGATAAAACTTGAGAAAACAGGAGGGAAAATTCCGGTCCCTTTTTTCGCGGCGGATCTTGTAGATCTCTCATTGCAATGGGCATCTCTATTTCATGGAAGGATAGTCGGAGAGATCGAGGTGGATCAACCGATATTGAATTTCGTAAAAGGACCGACAGAGGAGACCAGCCAGACAAAAATTGACAAGAGCTGGACAGTTGCAGTAAAAAAACTTATGCCCCTCAAGCTCAATAAATTCGAAATAGTGGAGGGACAGATTCATTACCGCGATTTTCACAGTAAGCCCAAATTTGACATTTATACCACGAATGTTCATATTCTCGCTGAAAATTTATCGAATGCTGAAAAGAGCAAGCAGGTATTGCCTTCTACCGTTGTGGCTTCGGCAGATGTGTATGGCGGAAAGGCAACTGCATCCATGAAAATGGACGCCCTTGCAAAATGGCCAACCTTTGACGGAAATATGACCCTGGTAGGTTTGAACCTTACAAACCTTAATAATTTTATCGATGCATTCGCAAAATTCGATATCAAATCCGGAGAGATAAGCATTTATACAGAAGCTGCTGCCAAAGATGGGAAAATTGTCGGATACACTAAACCCATCATAAAAGATCTGAAAGTATTATTACCTGAGAAAGATAAAGACAAGCCCCTAAAAGTTGCTTACGAAGCAGTTGTCGAAGTAGTAGCCTGGATATTTAAAAATCATAATAAAGATCAACTCGCTACCAAAGTTGAGTTTGAAGGCAACATTAAGAAGCCTGATATAGACATATGGAGCATAATAGGAGAAGTATTGAAAAATGCTTTTATTCAGGCACTCTATCCGTCTCTTGAGAACTCTGTTAGTCTGAATTCGCTGCCAGGTAAAAAAGACAAGTCTTCGGTCGAACTTGACAAAACGTTGCAAAAAAGCAATAAGGAAATGGGTGTAAAGAGCAACGACAAAAAGGACAAAAAAAAGAAGAAGTAGCTAACTTTGTCAACCGACGAATGAGCGCAAAAAAGAAAACATACCGTTTACCCCGGGGACTGAACATGTTTCAGACCATTGCAAGATCCTTCAGTTCATCCAGACATCCGATACAGTCGATTTCAGAAAATATGGAAAGATTTTCGGGAACCTATTCGGCAGTACTCCCCGGGAGAATGCAGTTTATTCTCACGCAGGACCCGGGTCTGATCAATTATGTCCTGCGTGAAAATCATACCAACTTCCATAAGTCAGCACTGACATCAGCAAAGGGGGGCCGCCTTTTTGGGAACGGATTGCTTTTCTCCAACGGTGATTACTGGCTGCGCCAGAGAAGAATGATACAGCCAAGTTTTCATCAAAAAAAAATACATGGTCTGTATGAGATCATTGTAAAGACCATAGACGAATTTCTCCCTGGTTTTCCCACGGGTACTGAGGTGGATGTATACCCGCTCCTGCACCAGCTTGCTTTTAATATTGCAGTTCGTTCACTTTTCGATATCGAACTTTCCGAAACGCAAAGCACTGAGCTTAACCGGATATTCAATGAACTGCAGAAATTTTTCATGGATGATGTCAATCTTCCCATTAGAAGACTACTCTATCCAATTACCAGAGAGGACCGTGTCAATTACCAAAAATCTGCACAACTAAAGGCGATTATCCAGGACATAATCCGTCAGCGACGATCCGATCCAAAGGAGTACCATGATCTGCTGGATCTCCTACTAAATGCGAGGTATGAGGATACCGGTGAGCCGATGAAAGAGGATCAGGTCATCGATGAAGTACTCATTCTCCTGTTTGCCGGTCACGAAACGACTGCCACGACTCTTTCCTGGCTGCTCTATCAGGTATCTTCTCAAAAAGACGTGTTGGAGAAGATCTATGCTTCCGTTCAGGAAATAGAAATTTATGACAGTATCCGAAATGATTATCTCCAGGCAGTGATCAATGAATCCATGCGATTGCGACCTGCTGCCTGGATAACCGACAGAGTTGCATTGTCTGATGATCAATATGGTGAAATCTCTTTTCCAAAGAATACCATCGTAGTCGCATTTTTTTATGGACTGCACAGGCATAAGGATTCCTGGAAGGAGGGGGCTTCTTTTATTCCTGAGAGATTTATTGATGAGAAGGGAAAAATAAAAAAGCATCCTTCATTTTTTCCGTTCGGAGCAGGACCGAGAATGTGTATAGGGAATAATTTTGCTATGGCAGAAATAAGTATGTTCCTGCACATATTCTTTAAGCAATTTCGTATTTCGCCTACTGAGCAGGTGCCGGAAATGAAAGCACTGCTAACATTGCGTCCCGATAAAGTTATACTCGGTGTACATAAAATAACCAGACCATCCTTCAATGAGTAGATTTTTCCCCAAGCATTGAGTATTAATTGAATCGAATTATTGAATACATTTAAACTCTAATTAATATTTTGATGAAGCGGGAGAAAATTGAAATCTTTCCCAAGTCCAGATCGGGTGTTGAGGGTCTGGATGAAATCACAGGAGGCGGGTTTCCGAAGGGGAGGCCAACCCTGATTTGTGGCAGTGCCGGTTGCGGAAAGACGCTGATGGCCATGCAGTTTTTGGTAAAGGGTATTACAGAATATGACGAGCCTGGTGTATTCATGAGTTTTGAAGAATCTACGAAGGACTTAAGTCAGAATGTACGGTCCCTGGGATTTGATCTGGACAAGCTCATAAGTCAGAAAAAATTAAGAATCGATCATATACAGATCGAGAAAAGTGAGATTGAAGAAACAGGAGAATATGATCTGGAAGGTCTGTTCATCCGCTTAAACCATGCAATTGATACTATTGGCGCCAAAAGAGTCGTACTCGACACGATAGAATCGCTATTCGGCGGACTTGATAATGCTACGATCCTGCGTTCTGAATTGAGGCGGTTATTTCAATGGTTAAAATCCAAGGGTGTAACAGCCATTATCACAGGTGAAAGAGGAGAAAATTCTCTTACCCGTCAGGGTCTGGAAGAATATGTATCTGACTGTGTCATCCTGCTTGATTTCAGGGTGGTAGACCAGATTTCAACACGCAGACTGAGGATCGTGAAATACCGGGGGTCGACTCATGGTACCAACGAATATCCTTTCCTGATCGATGAAACCGGTATTTCAGTTCTGCCGATCACATCGCTTAAACTGGAGCACAGGACTTCTTCCGAAATACTATCTTATGGTCTTGGGGGTATTGATAAACTTTTTGGTAAAGACGGATTTTTCAGGGGAACGAGTGTTTTGGCTACGGGATCTGCGGGTACTTCCAAGACAATACTGGCTTCATATTTTACTTTGAGTAGTTGTAAGAGAAAGGAATCCACACTGTTCTTTTCATTTGAAGAGTCACCCGATCAACTGGTCCGCAATATGGAGTCAGTTGGCATCTATCTTAAACCTTATATTAAATCAGGCTTACTAACCATCCATTCTTCAAGACCCTCCTTACAAGGGCTGGAAATGCACTTGCTGGTTTTGCATAAGCTTATTCAGGAACTGAAACCAAAGACTGTTATCATTGACCCGATCAGCAGCCTGGTTACGGTTGGCAATTCCAGCGAAGTAAGAGCAATGCTGGTGAGGCTGATGGATATGCTGAAAATAAATCAAATCAATGCGTTTTTCACTTCCCTGACGCATGAAGGGAGGAATGACTACAACGACCTGACGGTGGATGCCGTGTCCTCGCTGGCTGATACCTGGATCCGCGTTTCGAATTCGGAAAAAAATGATACCCGCTACCGAAGCTTTAGCATTATAAAATCCAGGGGAATGGGCCACTCAAACAAGCTGTGGGAATTTACGATAGAGAACAAGGGGATTAAGATAAAAAAACCGGTTTAACCAATTCATATGTCAAAGGAAATATGGGAGCTAAGGTTATATATCGCAGGACAAACGCCGAAGTCTATATTGGCTTTGAAGAACATTACCAAATATTGCAGGGAGCATCTGGAGGGAAAGTATACGATCGAGATAGTGGATCTGATGGTGAATCCGCGGCTGGCGGAAGGTGATCAGATTTTTGCGATCCCTACCGTGGTACGAAAATTTCCTGAACCATTAAGGAAGATCATCGGCGATCTGTCAAATGAGGAAAAAGTGCTGGTTGGTTTGAATATCCGACCGGCGGTAGCAAAACAGACTACCTTATGAAAAAGAAAAATTTACCTATTGTAATTGCAGATGGCAGGCTAATTCTTCAATTGTATGTTTCGGGAATGTCACCCAAGTCCATGGAAGCAATTGAGAATATTAAGAAAATATGCTCCGAACTGATGCAGGATTCTTTTCAGCTTGAAATTATTGATCTATATAAGCATCCGGAGCTCGCATCGGAACAACAGATCATATTCAGCCCCTCACTTATAAAACGAAACCCACTGCCAAAAAAGACGCTTGTCGGAACATTTTCTGATTCCGAAAAAGTGATCAGGGGTTTGGGGATTACCATCAAAGATTAAGCATGCGGGACGAGACCGTTGAAGAACTATTGAAAAGAATTGAAAGCCTTGAAGAAAGGCTGTCTGACTCCGAGCAGCTGATCGATGCGATACGGGCAGGGGAAGTAGATGCTTTTGCCGTCAGTGAAAACAACCAACCGGAAATCTATACTCTTCAAAGCGGGGACTATGCTTACCGGATACTCATTGAAGAAATCGGGGAAGGCGCCGTAAATACTACTGAAGATGGATTGATTGTTTACACCAATTCGTCTTTTTTGGAGTTATTGGGGCTGTCCTACAATGAGGTGGCAGGCCGCTTTTTCCGCGAATTCGTTCATGAAGAATCAGCAGAAAAATTTGAAGGTCTATTTCGTGAATCATTGCATGGTCGAAGTAATGGGGAACTTAGTTTGTGTGTGGCGACAAAAATTATCCCGGTATATATATCTCTTACTTCATTACAACCAAAACTGGCTACTGTTGGAATTATTGTAACTGATCAGACGCAAAAAAAGAATAATGAGGAAACGATCCTCAGGTACCAGCGGGAGCTCGAACTCAAGAATGCTGAACTGGCGCAGAACAATGTGGAGTTAACTTCCTTTACCTATATCGCTTCACATGATCTCCAGGAACCCCTGAGAAAAATTAAGACATTCTGCAATATGATCCTGAGTCATTCGACAGAGGCCCTGCCCGTGAAAACCCTGGATTATGTTGAGCGGGTTGTCAAGGCATCCAAACGAATGCAGATTCTGATCAATTCGTTGCTGAATTATTCCCGGATGAATGTTCGTGAAATGGAAATTGAGCAAGCCGATTTAAATAATATCCTGGACGAAGTATGCAGCAGCATCAGGGAACAGTTGGATGAAACGCAAACCGTAATTCAAAATGAGCCGCTGCCTGTAATTCCCTGTGTTCCCCTGCAAATAAACCAGCTCTTTACAAACCTGATCATCAATTCCATTAAGTATACAAAACCAGGAGTTGCGCCGCTCATTCAGATTAGCGTTCAATTGATGCTGCCAGGGAAAATAGATGCTCCGGATATATTGCCGAATGAAACGGCGTTTTGGAAAATAACTTTTAGAGATAACGGTATCGGTTTTGAACAACAATATGCCGATAAAATATTTGAACTTTTCCAGCGACTTCATTCAAGGGCCGAATATGAAGGCACTGGTATCGGTCTGGCGATATGTAAAAAAGTTGTCCAGAACCATAAAGGATTTATCCGAGCAGAAGGCAGACCCGGACTGGGGGCGAGTTTTGATATTTATTTGCCCAGTGGTCAATAATGATGCCGGCGGTCACAAACTGCAGATACTAAAAAGTTTCGCTGAAATTAAATAGTACGGTTCGATATCCTTTGCTGAATGCATAATCAATAGCAAAATTGGTATTGGAAGCTTTGCTGAATTTAATCCGTAAGCCCATGCCACCTGCAGGATGCCAGGATTGAAACATTGTTCCTGAACCACTAACAGTATTGATATTCGAAAAAACAACAAATCCGAATAAGCCATTATTAGTAATATCCCTTCGATATTCTGTTTCAAAATAATATAAAGACTTTCCCCGGTACCTGTTCTGGTCGAACCCTCTTGCAGAGCGGTTATACTCATCCCAGCCGGTGCTAGGCAGGTCCAGATAGGGAGTCTGGTTGCTAAAATTCCACCATAAAAAAGACCAGAACGTCAGGATATTTTGTTGACTGGGATTGGACGGCTTGTTTAAAGGAACATATTTTCGCAGATCAACAAAAACGGATTGCCATGGATTTACATTTCCAAGAAATCTTGGATTCACACGATATATGACATATAAAAAACTACCCGGGAATGGAAAGACCTTTCTGTTACGTGTATCGTATAAAAAGTTAAGTGTTATTCCTGATGACAGGGAGTTACCAGAAAGGCCGTAAGCATAGCCGGTAAATTTCTGCAAATTCACGCCTGAGTCACTTCCTATATTAAAATGATAATCCAGATCATAACCCAGTCCTACGAAAAAGCGTGTGGTGACTCTTTTAAGTGCTGCCTGGTAAAAACGTATGTACTTATAGTTAACCCATTCCTTTTCTTCATTTGTGTGTGAGGTGCCCAGTCCCCAGGTATATTGGGGATAGACCAGGAACCGGATATCTCCCTGAATGAGCCAGGCGTCATCTCTCAGCCATATGGTGGATCTTAGTGGTAAGCCGAACCTCCTGTTAAAATTGAAATAGGGGGCAAAGCTTGCTGTAGAAAGATTCGTAGTAGAGTCAGGGCCCAGATATATATTCGCCGTTGTGCTGGTCACAAACGCGTTACCTGAACTGGTTGGTGCATTGGCCAAAGGATTTAAAGTGAAGTATACTTTATTTTCAGGATGAGGGTTCTTTGGCACCGGAGGCAGCTTAAACCATTTTTTGTAAACATCCATCATATCCATCTGGTGTGCGGTGTCCAGGATGGTTCGGTTCTGAGGAATAAGATCGGAGGAATTTTGAGCTAGTAATGTAATTGCATTCGCACACAGTGAAAGGATAACTGAAAAGATTAAAAAACATTTCCGCACTATAAAGATCATTCCTCGTAAGTATGTTCAAAAATCGGTCCTTCAATTGGGAACAGGCGGAATGACAGACACCAAGTGGGCAAAAAAATCAGCGGAAAGTTATTTATTGTTTTTATGAAATAGATCCTGAGAAGTCCGGATAAATGAGAAGGATGGAGTGAAACCAGTATCAGCATTGATTCTCCGGAGCTTTTGCAGTCCAGGATGCATAGTAGATTTAATTTGGCACGATTATATAATTGTAACGTGTAACTAACTTAACAACATAGTAAAAAGAATTTTTTAATCTTTAGAAATAATAATCATGGGAAACTTACTTTACGTCATCGCAGTTATCTTGGTAATTATCTGGGCTATCGGTTTTTTCGGATATGCAGCCGGGGGACTTATTCACGCACTATTGGTAATAGCAATTGTGCTGGTTCTGCTTAAGTTCATCAGACGGGAAGCCTGATTTAATATTTTGACGTTATTAAAACTAATAAAGCAAGCGAGAGCTTGCTTTTTTTTTGGCGATTTATAACGTTATGCACAATTATGAGGAATGGCAGGAAGGTTTTTTTACTTCTTGTCCACAACGATGATATTTCTCAGGTGGGAGATATTTTTAAGGATAGTTGAAAGCAAGAAGCTGTACAGAACGAACCCGATAAATATGATATAGCCGGGCTGCATGGAAGTATTATTGGTAGCGATACTCGTGATCGTGCCATTGTCCATATTCAGATCCGACAATGAATTGTTCACAATGCCATTAAAACCGATATAAGTCATCAGGATGGCAATCACCAACACGTCGGCCATACTCCACTTGCCGGATTCAAAAGCAAAATAATGGATGACCTTATTTTTTGCCCACCGCCTTTTATCGAGCATGTAAATGCCTGTTGAAAGTAGTTTTGTTATGGGAAACAGGATGCTGAATATCAATATGAGCACACCAACGATCATAGAATCGATCTTGCCTGTTTGAATAAGTATATGTACCACATCAATAATACTTTTACTTTGAAAATAAAGAATCTGATCCTTAAATGAAACATCCTGTCCGAGTAAATGAAAATCCATCGACGATATACGCGCATCGATCTGGATCATTGTGGTGCTAATGCCGACAATTAATAGAATGAGGGCCGAAAGAATCGATAAGGCATAGAGAGGAGTGTGTACACCCGGAATGTTCCTCACCAGCCACCAGATAAGCAGGAGCGCTATTACTCCGCCCAGCATACCGAACGCCCAGTCATAGGTTTGCTTTCTGATAAGGATCAGATCCGTTTCTGTTTGTTTTTGGAAGGATGGTTTATCAGTAACTTTGTACTTACTGAATATGGAATCCATCAGAGATTTTTCAGCATTTTTTGAACTGTCATAGGTCTTGGCTTTTTAAAGAATCCAGTTCAGTCAGTGCAATATTTTTTAGCCTGTTATAGCTGGAGGGCTTATTGATTTCATCTATGATTTTTTGCGCATATCCGGGTACCTGCTTTTGAATCTTTTCTCTTGCTGGACAGGGTATTAAATGCCAGTTTCTCTATTTTCCTTCCAACATTCTTACCCGGCTTTTCAATAGAGTCGACTGCCTTATTCACTAAGCCGTGCAATATCACTTCAATTTCCTCTTTGAGATCCTGATTTTGCCTGAGGGGTCAATTTAAAATTCTGAATTTGTGACCTGACGGCTGCAACAATATTATCCCGCCAATGGTCAACCGAAAGAAGGCCAAAAGACACACTGTTGATAACCATGTAGTCCTTTTTAATTGCCTCCTGTCTTTTGGAATGAGCATGTACCTGGTAACCCACAGTAACCTATGCCCAGTATGATTGCAGAAACAATAAGTATTAGTAATATTTTCAAACCGGTTGACGCTGGTTTGCCATTTTGATTTATTTCCTTACCCACGATTTTGATTCACTAATTTTAAATTTATACAATGCCAGGCCTCTCTTTCCCAATGTTTCTGCAAATTATTTGCTGCCATTCCTGAATGTTAACTTTCAGAATTATTGATAGACAAGACAACAATCAAGCCGTGGCTGGGGGAGGTTTATTTTTCAATTAAACAGGAATATTGATTAAATATGGGGATTATTTGACCCATATATTTTGGCAAATATCTTTTCAAAAGGAAGTCTGGTGTACCTGATTGATTTTAATGTCTGCAGGTATTTTTGCCAGGGATAGAGTAATTTTCGGAACGGGAGTAAGTACTAAAATTTTTGATAATGAATCTGACAACACAGATCGCGAAACAATTCAGGGATGTACATTTTGGTGGAAACTGGACTGCTTCAAATTTAAAGGATAATCTGGCAGGCGTGAGCTGGCAACAGGCCACTACCAAATTATATTCCTTCAATACGATTGCAGATCTTGTTTACCATATGAATTATTATGTGGATGCGGTTTTAAAGGTTTTGCGGGGAGGATCACTCGACGCTCATGATAAAAATAGTTTTGACCATGCTCCAATACTTTCTCAGGAGGACTGGGGAAAATTATTAGATAAAACATGGACGGATGCAGATACTTTTAGCCACCTTATTGAACAGATGACGGAGGACAAACTTTGGGAAATCTTCTCAGATGAAAAATATGGGAACTATTACAGAAATATTCAAGGACTGATTGAGCATATTCATTATCATCTGGGCCAGATAGTGCTCATAAAAAAAATTCTATAAATAACTGAGCCACCAGTTAGGACGGGTTGATTTATATTTCAACAATTATTCAGGCCATCGGTTCCAGATCCACTGTCGCAAATATTGGGTTAGCGCGCACATTCCACGCGTAAGGGGTAATGTGTTGATCAGCTGGCCATCCTGGTTAATACTTTGTTCGGTCGGTAATGCGAATTTATCCGGCATTTGAAAAAAGAAGTCAGTAGGCAGACCTAATTTGGGTAAACCATCACCTGTAAATTTGAAAATACTGCCGAGAATCTTTCCTTGTGGTGTAAGGGTGACATCGTCACCGAAGATTGGGACGTTCATAAAATTTGGATTTGAATAAAGTTAGGGAAAAATACAATCCGAAAATCAGTCGGGCCGGGACTAATTTTCAAAATATACTTTACCGTTGGATTCAACTACACAGGGATTGGATAAAATCGGTGTCGGGTCATCATAAAGGTCGGAATCCAGCTTCATATCCGGCATTGACGGCATGGAAGTCCCGCTATCTTTGCAAATCTTGTACTGGCACCCGTAGACTGGCGCAACTGTTTTCCAGACAACGCGTCAATTGCAAATAAATTGCCTTCTCCATTTTTTATGCCTGGAAGTCTTTAAATATGGGGCGGTCCCCGCATATCTGAAATAACGGGATATTGGTGAGAGCCGCCAAACTTCGATTCCTGGTATTATTGAAAACTTATTTTGCGGATGCGATTGTTGACAATATCAGCGACATAAATATTGTCCCGGGCATCTATACCAATTCCTCCAATGCCATGGAACCTGGCAGAGGCTCCGTCACCATCTACATATCCGGCAATGCTCCCGGCAATAGTAGTGACAACACCTGCATCATTTATTTTGCGAATACGATTTTCATCGGCCACAAATAAATTGCCCTGGCTGTCTGCCACCATATCATTTATATTGTTGAATTGTGCAGTTGAACGATCACCGTCTTCATTTCCATTCGTGCCGGTGCCTGAAAATGTCGAAACCACCCCGTCAGACGTTATTTTGCGAATGCAAAAATTGCCTTCATCTGCTATAAACATATTGCCCTCCTTATCAAATGCTATAGCAAGAGGATACCTGAATTGGGCACTGTCCGCAATTCCATTTCTGAAACCCTCGGAGCCGGTGCCGGCTACAGTGGTTACCTGACCGGCAGGACTTATTTTACGGATAAGATTATTAAAAGTATCACCTATGTAAATATTACCCGACTGATCGGCGATAACGGCACCTTCGTCTGACTGAAATTGTGCGCTCAGGGCCGGGCCATTCAAGTATCCTGGTTGATCCGTGCCGGCATAGACAGACACATCTGTTGCGGAGGATATTTTACGAACGATGGGCGTGCCTTCATCCAAAACATACATGTTGCCCTGCTGATCCAGAGTAATTCTGTATGGGAATTTAAACCGCGCCAATAATCCATGACCATTTACAAGACCAATACTATCGTTGCCCGCTAAAGTAGATACCTGGCCTCCGGAAATTTTTCTGATGCGGTGATTTCTGAAATCAGCTACAAAAAGGGTTCCGTCCGAAGCGACAGTCACGCCAATGGGTGCAAAGAATTTTGCGGATAATGAGGGACCGTCAGCAAATGCACCCGTTCCATCTCCAGCAATGGTCGTTACAACTACTCTTTTTTCAACAGGCGAAACAGGGGTTACTTTTGAATTATCTTTTTTACAACTGACGGTTGCAACTATTATTGCTAAATAAAAAACGAATAAAGTTTTTCTTCCTGTCATTTAAAATTAATTTCCTTTTACGTCTTCCAAACGATGATAAATTCTTAGTCCTTTTTCCCTGGCTATTCTGACATTTTCGTCTGCTATATTACAGGCACCGTCGAGACGAAGAATTGCATCGCATTTTAACAAAGAGTGGCGGGCCACTGGAAAAAGCCTTTCTTCTTCAGGCTGATCAAATGATTTCACTATTTTAGCAAGCTCCGGTATTGGCCACGCAATCCATTCGTTGATGACCGGAATATGACCCAAACGAAACAGATGTAGAGCCGCCGCTTCCAATTTCCTGAAATTATGCAGCATTAAGTGGGGATCATCATTTGTTCCATAGCGGTACGGACCTGCAACCAGTATTATCATAATTTCCCACAAAGTTTTATTGGGGCAAACTTTATCAATTGACCGGCTTTTCTGAAGAATATTCAGCGCTTTTTACGAATTCATCGATGAATTGATTTAGCCTGTCCTTCCCCCAGGAAATCAGAAAGTCGTTACTGCTTGCCGATCTGTAAATATTGTCTCTGCTTGACTCAAAGTTTTCCCAGTTATTCAGCTTATGATAATAGATTCCATAAAATTCATGCGACCATTTCAGGATCTCTTTTAAATTTTCGATGTATTCTGAGTAACTTTTTGCATCCGTGAAATGATACAAAGACTTCGCAAAGTTGTCGGCCAGACTAATTGCGATATTGCCAATCTCGTCGGGATGATTTTTCAAATAAGCTTTCACGATCAGAGTATTTAAAATTTTGCCGAAAGAACTACAATACGTGCGAGTGTATAAATTGGTTGCAAACAAGTTGCAGGACTGACTGAGGAGAAGAAAGTTAAAATGACCGATCGGAAGATGAGAGGTACCGCAGGCTATATTTATTCAACCGTTGGGTGAATACCCTCTGCAAAAAATTGTATAGATTTATTTAAAAAATCGTACAACCTTGTTTCGAAACCGGACAATTTGGTGGCTTTTTGTGTCCTGATCAAACCCATTCAAAGTTTGAGGGATGCGTGAAAAAAGCCGGCAATTGTATAATTTCATCTCCTGAAAATATCCAGCTTGTCCGAATTCACAAATACCAGGTCAGTTTCCGGGAAATTCCTGATTATTTTATTTTTTTTTTGCCGGATGTGTAGTTTCCCGAATACTAGTCAACGACGCCGATGTACGCTACTATTAAGCTTGGCAGGGTTGTAAAAATTTCAGCCGACAGTCTTTACCTGGATGATGTGGGATTGAATGCGCCGGCTACAAGAACCTTTGATGCCGTTTATTTAGACAGATTGAAATAAATATCTCATGATTTTATCCGGTATCTTACTATTCCGGTCATCAATAATTCCAGAGATAGTTTCTTTTAATTAAAGGACATTTAACTTTAAAAATAACATCATGAAACGATTATCATTCCTTCTTACCATCCTTGTATCCACTCTCTCCACTCATTCAGCATTGGCCCAGTTTACACAGTCAGAAATGATCACAGAATGGCAGCGGGCAAAGACTTATACCAAGTCTTACCTGGACGCCATGCCTGAGGATGGATATGGATATAAACCAACACCTGAAATACGCTCATTTGCTCAACAAATGCTTCACCTCGCAGATGCCAATTATCTTTTTGCCACTGCTGCAAGCGGCAAAGACAATCCTCCCGGTATAACATTGCCGAATCATAATATACTCGAAAAAACTATCTCGCCCTCAAAGGAGGCAGTTACTAAAACTGTTATGGACAGTTATGACTGGGTCATAAATACTTTAAAAGAAATGACTCCGGCTCAAATGCTGGAAACGATAAAGTTTCACAATATGGACTTTACAAGAAGCGCAATATTCGGGAAAGCATTTGAACATCAAACGCATCATCGTGGGCAGACAACCATCTATCTGCGTCTGAAGGGAGTAACGCCTCCTGGAGAAAGGTTGTTTTAAATATTGTTCAAGTTATACGGCTGCCTTTGCGAGTCTGCCTAACAGTTTCAAACTATTTTCCGTTTTCTCATTCCATTCCAGTCCGAAGGTCAGGCGCATACAATTGCTGAATTGATTTTGCAGAGTAAACATACTGCCGGGAGAAAAAGTGATTTTTTTACTTATCGCCGAATTGTATAATTCAATCGTATCGATTGTTTTTGGTAATTCTACCCACAATGATAATCCGCCCTGGGGTCTGCTGATTTTTGTGCCAAACGGAAAGCATTCTCCGATCACCCTGACATACTGCAGGTAGTTAGTGTATAATGTTTTTCTCAATTTTCTCAGGTGCGCCTCATACCTGCCTGTTTCCAGAAAACTTCCAAGCGCCTCGTGAGTAACGGCTGTGCTGCTCAGGGTGTGAAATAATTTTATTTTCATAACCTCATTCATAAACTTGCCGGCAGCGAGCCAACCGACCCGGTATGCCGGCGCCAACGTTTTTGAATAGGAGCTGCATAATAATACCATACCCGTTTCATCATACGACTTACAACAGGCGGGTCTCTTATCTCCAAAATAGAGGTCACCATATATATCATCTTCTATGAGTGGTATATTATATTTTCCCAATAGCTTCACCGCTTCTTTTTTATGTTCTTCGGGCATCAGGCTGCCAAAAGGATTATTAAAATTGCTTACCAGGATACAGGCGGCCAGTTTTGTTTCCTGCACAATTTTCTTTAGCGATTCCATATCTACACCCGTTTGCGGACTGGTGGGCAGTTCGAGAATTTTCAATCCCAGACTTTGTGCCAGTTGTAAAATACCATAAAAGCAGGGGCTCTCGACGGCAATCGTATTGCCGCGTTTAGTCAGTGCCATCAGACAATAAGAGACGGCAGACATACATCCTGCGGTTGTAACTATATCTTTTTCAGAAAGATTTCCTTTCCAGCTGAATGACCATTTAGCTATCTGTGTACGGAGCTTTTCATTTCCCTGCAGTGGCTCGTAGGTTGTTCCTCCACCGGGCAGTGACCTTACTGCCTGAAACATGGCTTTATTTAATTTAACAACCGGCAATAATTGTGTAGCAGGAACACCCCTCGAAAAGACTGTAAAGTTTTTTTCACCAGAAGGATTAAAAGAGTTTTCAATTATGTCCGTAACAGTTTTTGCGGCGGGTTTGTTCTCCGGCCTGCTCGCTTCCGGCATTGCCAGTTTTTTCCGGAAAGAATTGCTTACATAAAAACCCGATTGAGGTCTTGGTTCTATAAGTGATTTTGCTTCCAGCTCGTAATAAGCAAACTGGGCCGTACTCATGCTTACGCCGTGCTGGCGGCAGATCATGCGGATAGAAGGAAGTTTATCGCCCACTTTCAGCACATCATTATTAATCTGATGCTCCAGACTGTTGGCAATCTTTACATATAATAGTTCTTTGACTCTTGTTTTTCTTTTCATAATAAACTGTACTGGTCAAAATTAATAAAAATGTATCTGTGCTGGTAATTTAATTTAAGGGAGATTTGCTTTATCAATTTGCAAACGATCAGTAAATCGGCTATCGACCAGACTATTTTCGATCGGTCATAATTTTTTAAAACAGGAATGATGAAAACATATATCGTAGATTCTTTCACCAATGAATCTTTTAAGGGCAATCCGGCGGGTGTATGCTTTCCGGAACATGAAATCAGCGAGGATAAAATGCTGCATATTGCGAATGAGCTCGGTCTTTCAGAAACTGCCTTTCTGAAACGAATCGGGAAAACGGAGACGTATAATATCAGGTATTTTTCACCAAAGATGGAGATTCCATTATGCGGTCACGCTACGCTGGCATCGGCTAAAGTGTTATTTAAAGATACCGGTGCAGCTAAGATTCATTTTATCACGATTGAAAATCTGAACCTGACTGTTACCAAAGAAGGCGAAGATATTACCATGGAATTTCCGGTATATGATACTGAAGCCAGCACTGCGCCTCCGGCCATGCTGAAGGCATTGGGACTCCCAGCTGTCATTAACACTGTATTCAGTCCCCATAACAAAGTTATTCTGCTGGAAATTAGCAGTCCGAAAGTGTTGTCAGATCTTCACCCGGACTTTAACGCACTGATACCATCACATGATGGTATTAATGGTGTTTTGGTAACTGCCCCGGCAGTTGGAAACGGCTATGATTACCACTACCGGTTTTTTTGGCCCTGGGCAGGTACGAATGAAGATCCGGTAACCGGAGGTGTGCAGACGTTCCTCGCAAAATACTGGAGCGAAAGACTGAACAAAAAAACCATGAAGGCTTTCCAGTCATCCGAAAGGACGGGTTATATGAATGTGGTCCTGCAGAATGGAAAAGTTTTACTGACCAGCAGGGCTGTTATCATACTGGAAGGGAATTTAGTAGCATTTGATTAAAATATGAAACTTTGAGTTATCGTTCATTTTACAAAGACGGTTTTTGCATTTCTACCGAGCGGGCAAGGCTGGACATCAAGGAAATTCATCGTTTTCTCTCGACGCAGGCTTACTGGAGTTTGAATATTCCATTCAGCAAAGTGGAAGAAGCAGTCACACATTCACTGAATTTTGGATTGTATTATAATAAGCGTCAGATTGGATATGCAAGGGTTATTTCCGATTTTACCAGTATTGCTTATCTCGGTGATGTATATGTGCTGCAGGATTTTAGGGGCCGCGGACTTTCCAAGTGGCTTATGAAAACCATTATGGAATATCCGGAACTGCAGGGAATGAGAAGATGGATCCTGTCGACGGCGGATGCGCATGGATTATACAAACAATTTGGCTGGGTGCCGGTTGCATATCCTGAGAGATGGATGGAAGTGCATAACAGGGAGGTTTATAGATTGTTCGTAAATTGTTGATGGTAGTCCGAATAACTTTCTTACAACTGAATCTTAATATGAAAATGATCCGCCTGTTTGCAGTCTCGTTATTTCCACTATTATTTATTTTGCCCGTCTCAGCTCAGCAGTCAAATCTCAATGTAGATTATTCTGCTTATATGCCTGAGGTAAGGACACTTAATAAGGTTATTTCGAAGTTTCCTCACACAGGAACAGTCCTGACCAAAGAGGGCCTCCAAAATACGAGAACCGCGATGAGTGGTTTTGGAAATGGTAAAACAATTCTCCAACCTTCTTCCATCACAATCCAGGGTCCCGGGGGTAATATGAGTTTAATGATTTTTAAACCCGATACTATTCGTGCAGTTGTTCTGGATATTCATGGAGGCGCCTGGAGCATCGGATCAGCATCAAATGACGCAATGTACAATGACGAAATGGCGAGAACATGTAAAGTTGCTGTTGTGAGTGTTGAGTACAGACTTGCACCTGAATATCCTTTCCCGGCATGTATTGAAGATTGCAGGGCTGCCGCCCGATGGCTGGTGAACAATGCTCAAAAAGAATTTGGGTCAGATAAGATATTTCTTTTCGGGGAATCGGCAGGCGCCCATCTTGCCGTGGTAACGGCCATATATATACGAGATTCCCTTAAAGCCATTGACAAAGTGAAAGGAGTAAATTTATTTTACGGTTGTTATGATCTGGGGCGAACACCTTCCAGCAGACAGGTATCAGACACAACTTTGTTGTTGTATAAAAAAAGCCTGGACGAAAGTTTTCAGTTGGTATTCGGAAGCTGGACTTTACAACAATTGCAAAAACCTGAATTCTCACCGATGTATGCGAATCTGAAGGGTATGCCACCAGCCATGTTTTCCGTAGGTACGGCTGACCCGTTAATAGACGATACATTTTTTATGGAGTCCCGCTGGCGGAACGCCGGTAACAAGACCTACCTGGCTGTTTATCCTGAATGTCCCCATGGCCTCAATATTTTACCTACCTCCTTGGCAAAACTATCCAATAAGCTGGCCTATCAATGGATCGTTGATCACATACAGTAAATTCAGGAGCAGTTAATTCATTTTGCAATAGAACAGTGAATGTATCAATATCGTACATTTTCCTTCTTTATGAATTCGCAAGAAACTGAATGACAAACGAATAACGAAGCAGCCTTCGCTCTGATTGAGCTTATTTAAGGTTTAATATCCAGATTGGCGAATTCTCCGGGTGATGAATCAGTCCATAGACCAATCTTCATACCTGTATGATTCCGAAATCTTTTGACTCTCAGACTGGGTTTCACTGCACTATTGACATATACAAGAACGCTGTCTTCACTGACGGCAATTGTCGCATGAAACCAGCCATCAGGATCAGGTATGGGATCAACTGAATGTTCGAAAACGAGGGGTTGAGTATTTCGCAACAGCTGCCAGTCATGATCGGGAAGACTCATGTATTGCACCATATGTTTCTCCCGAAGAGTATCGGTGGTTCTGAAATTAAATGGCCTGAAGTAAACTGTTTCATGATCATTCGGTTCTTTTCCGCTGAAGGCGATGCCGAGAAAACTTTTCCCCTGTTCGTTTTTCCCACGAAGATCAATATCGATGGTACCTTTGGTGAATTCAATATTCTTCATCCAAACGACACCACTTACACGAACCGCAGGTTTGTCTTTACTTTCTGATAACTCAACCTGATCGTTCAAACCCGATTCCAATGCATCTTCCCTATACAGCTGAGGAAGATTAAATTGGCCGATATTTTTATTTCTGACCATTCCCGGCAGATTCTTCGTAATTGTCAGATTGGCGAAATCATTCGTCAGGCCATCTGAATAAAGACCGAATAGTCCGTCTGACCTTCCATCCAGTAATGTGACATCCAGTGAAGGGCTTTCATTATGATTCACATAAACAGTTGCGTGATGACTGCTGATTACGATCGTGGCATGAAACCAGTCGCTTGCTGCGGGTGGCGGAACAATGCGGTTTTCATAAACTCCTGGATGTTCCTTTCGCAGACGCGCATAATTAAAATCAGGAACCTGCATGTAAGCCAGTGACCATTTCCACCTGGTAGAATCCGTGTGCCTGAAATTAAAGGGTCGGAAATAAATGATATTGCAATGACTGGTATCGGTGCCGAAAAAAGCGATCCCAAGGAAACTTTGAAGGAAAACATCCTTACCACGAAGGTCGATATCAACCGTTCCACCCTTAAAATCGATTCCCTTTAACCATACGATGCCTTTGGTTGTAACCGCACCAGGTTTATCTCCGTCAAGCACCCTGGTTTCATATGCCGGAACAGTGACTATTTTATTTTCCTTCAGCAGCTGCTGAAGGTTATATTGAATGCTCTGCGCGTTCGTGTAAAATGCAGAAATAACAAAGCAAAAGCTTAGGCGAATAATCTGTCCATTCATTTTCAGCCATTTGATTTCCTGCCACGAATGCTATGCCAGTTTGTAATGTCTTGTCGATGATTTATTTAGAAAAATATTTTTATTTATAACCTGTGCGTTTTTGACCGTGTGTACGGATTTAGTTCGCTGTTATTTTTTTGTCTTATTTTTTCCGCCACCGATGAGAATGCCAATGGTAAGGCCAAGATAATTGCCTTTGTAATTGGTGGTTATGGTTAACTCACCGACGATTCCCGCATTTTCATGGCAGGAAATGTCCGGTTCAGCGTCTGTTTAGTCCGTTTGCACCCTTTGGTGGTAGGATGAATTTTATGGTAGGAATAGTTTTGATTAAATATTCCAAATCTTCTAAAATTGACACCATGGAAAAAAGCAAAAACAAGCTGGCCAGCACCATTGTTACAGGAGCCATCGTACTTTCAGGCTCTGCTGGTCAGGCCCAAACCAGTACGCAGACAGATTTAAGATCTTCGGAAGATATACGCCCATTTCACATAAAAGTTTCAGACGCAGCACTGAACGATCTGCGCCAGCGGATTAAGTCAACACGATGGCCCGACAAGGAAACCGTCAATGATGATTCCCAGGGCGTACAACTGGCAACGATGCAGAAGCTCGCTCAATACTGGGGAACTAATTATGACTGGCGCAAAGTGGAAGCAAAGTTGAATGCCTTACCTCAATTCATGACAACGATAGACGGACTGGATATTTATTTTATCCATGTTCGTTCGAAAAACAAGAATGCGTTGCCGGTCATCATTACCCATGGCTGGCCCGGTTCAATCATCGAACAGATGAAAATCATCGGCCCGCTGACCGACCCTGTTGCTTATGGAGGAAAGGCAGAAGATGCTTTTGACGTGGTGATACCTTCTCTTCCCGGCCATGGTTTTTCTGGTAAGCCTACCGTCACCGGATGGGATCCTGTGCATGTTGCAAAGGCATGGATCGAACTGATGAAGCGGCTTGGGTATCAAAAATATGTGGCACAGGGAGGAGACTGGGGCAATGCGATTTCAGAAATCATGGCGCTGATCGCACCACCGGAATTGCTGGCCATCCATACCAATATGCCTGCTACTGTTCCGGCAAGTATCGACAAAGCTCTGGCCGCCGGTACTATTCCACCTGATCTTTCAGCCGACGAAAAGAATGCCTACCAGCAGCTGGACTATTTTAACAACAAAGGCATAGCCTACGCGCTGGAGATGGGAAACCGTCCGCAGACGCTTTATGGAATTGAAGATTCGCCCATCGGTCTCGCAGCATGGATGTTGGATCATGATATTCGTAGTTATGAGCTCATAACACGCGTTTTCGACGGACAGAAAGAAGGTCTCACAGAGGACGATATCCTGGACAATATCACATTGTACTGGGTTACTAAAACAGCTGTCTCTGCAGCCCGTCTCTATTGGGAAGCCTTTCAAGGTCCGAAGGCAGGCTTTTTCGATGTGAGAAATGTTAAGATACCGGTAGCCGTAAGTGTTTTTCCGGATGAAATTTACGCGGCTCCCAAAAGCTGGGCAGTAATGGCCTATCCCAAACTTATCTACTTTAATAAAGTTGAGAAGGGAGGGCATTTCGCAGCCTGGGAACAACCGCAACTATTCAGTACGGAATTACGAGCAGCGTTCAAATCATTTCGCTAGAGAGAAAGCAGGGAAGACCTTGTAAAATGTATGAGGTCTATCCTTTAGCACAGCTCAGCAATAATGTGTGAAATTTAAATAATTAAAAATCTAAGATTATGTATAAACATGTATATGGCCGGCGCAGTTTCTTAGGCACTGCGGCAAAAACAATGGCTGCGGGTAGTCTTTTCATGACTGGAGTTGCAAATGCAGAATCAATGAAAATTGAAACATCTATTATACCGGGCATGAAAAATTCAGGAACGAACTCTTCATTTGGTCCACTTAAACAAATAAATGCGGGTCTCCTGAATGTTGGATATGCTGAAGATGGTCCGGCTGACGGTGCGGCCGTTATTCTCCTGCACGGGTGGCCCTATGATATTTATAGTTTTGTCGATGTCGCTCCATTGCTGGCTGCTAAGGGTTACCATGTGATCATACCTTTTCTCAGGGGATACGGTACCACAAAATTTCTTTCTGACAGTACTTTTCGCAATGGGCAGCAATCAGTCGTTGCCCTCGACATCATTGCCTTTATGGATGCCCTTAAAATTCAGAAGGCAATTATCGGAGGATTTGACTGGGGAGCCCGAACAGCCGACATCATTGCCGCAATCTGGCCCGAACGCTGTAAGGGGCTGGTGTCTGTGAGTGGATATCTGATAGGTAGCCAGTCAGCAGGGAGGACGCCGTTACCGCCAACTGCGGAATACCCGTGGTGGTACCAGTTTTATTTTGCTACGGAACGTGGCCAAACTGGTTACGATAAATACCGGCATGACTTTTCAAAACTCATCTGGAAGCTTGCATCACCAAAGTGGAATTTCGATGATGCTGTTTTTGATCGTTCAGCAGCATCTTTCAACAATCCGGATCATGTCGCCATTGTTATTCATAATTATCGCTGGCGGCAGGATTTGGTAAAAGGTGAAGCGAAATATGACGATCTGGAAAATCGCCTCGCAATGGCCCCCGTCATCAATGTGCCTACAGTTACTCTGGAAGGTGACGCCAACGGGGCGCCGCACCCTGATCCTGCTGCTTATGCAAATAAATTCGCGGGTAAATATTCAAATCATATTATCACGGGTGGTATTGGACATAATCTTCCACAGGAGGCTCCGAAGGCGTTTGCTGATGCGATAGTAGAAGTAGATGGTTATTAGTTATGGGTTATGGGTTATGAGTTATGGGTTATGGATCAAGTCTGATGATTAATCTCATATTCATGCGATCTTGAAACTTATCTATTGTCGAGCCAATGCAAAAAAACGCTAAGTTTTTCTTTTGATACGACCAGTTTGTCCGGAGTAGGTACAACCAGATTTACCAGCAGTTTACGGGCGAAATAATGCTCCACTTCTTTCACGGCATTGAAACTTACAAGGTATTGTCTGTTTAGTCTGAAAAACTGCCTGACATTTAAAAGAGCCTGGATGTTTTCCAATGAAAAATTCAGAAAATATTCCTGCCTGTCGAAACATACCATGGTTGATGTTTCATGCCTTACATAAAAAAAAGCAATATTTTCAGTTGGCACAATGAAATACTTATTGTGCTTAAAAACCAGGAAGCTCGATTTGCCTGTAGCGACAGACCCGATTCCATTAGATGCGCCGGTAATCCCGTTAGCCTGCTGTTGAAGTGTTTGCATTTTTAGTATGTTTTAATATACGATTTTAATATAATAAGACAGCTGACTGATCAATTTATGACCAGGTGTTATTGGGTTTTTAAACAAAGACAAACGAAAAATAATTCGTTCTGCATGTTGGAGGATTACAGGGATCGGAGTTATTTTAATATTATCAAACAATCGTCTGATGATAAATCGCTTCCTCATCAGTGACACAGCGGACTGATAAATTATTTGGAACGAATTAAGAAAATAAAAAAGCAGTATCGCCAGTATGGATAGATAAAAGTCAAGGACAAAATGTATGCCGATTCAGGAGAATACACTTCTGTAACTTAGCACAATGTTAACTAATATTTCTATCCGCCAAATAAGTATTCATGACTACGCGCAATGGGTTCCTCTTTGGGAAGGATACAATGCATTCTATAAACGTGAGGGACCGACAGCACTGGATCCTGAAATAACCAGGACAACCTGGAATCGCTTTTTCGATGATTCCGAGCCGGTATTTGCATTGGTTGCGGAAATGGACGGGAAGCTTGCAGGCATTGCTCATTATCTTTTCCACCGGAGCACTTCTTCTATTCAGCCAGTATGTTATTTACAGGATTTATTTACTTCGGGTGATTTACGGGGAAAGGGAATCGGCCGTGCTTTAATTGATGGTGTTCACATGAAAGCGAAGCAGGCAGGATCGTCCCGCTTTTACTGGCTTACGCACGAAACAAATGAAACGGCGAGGATTTTATATGATAACGTTGCGGAGCGTTCGGGTTTTATTGTTTATCGCAAGGTGATGTAGTTTGAATTTATTTTACGCTTTATACATGGATATCGGTCACCTTTTCTTTTTGTCTATGCTTTATTTTAAATATCAGTGGCAAAATAATAATCGAAAGGAAAAATGCACTTATAATGGACACTATTACGTTTCCATATTTGGTCAGCGATAATCCGAAAATAAATCTGAGTGCCATTATACCTGACGTAATAAAAGCTACATAAATCCAGTAAGGACTATCAGACAGATTCATGGCAGCTTTCGTTTTGGGCATACTGTAAACAAAAAAGAATACTACGACAAGACCAACAACGGAACTTATATGTTGCAATAAATTGTAAATAGGGATTCTAATTCCGAGCAAATGAATCCTGGTCTTTAGAAAGGGAAATTTAAATATGAAATAGCCGTTACGATGGGTAAAAGAATCCCAAATAATATGTGAGGCAGCACCAATGATAATCGATAATAGAACTACCGGCCATGTTTTTCGAAAATGTGCATTCCAGTCAAAATTCTTTAAAACATTAAATCGTTCCTGCAACCCTGAAGAGAGATTAGTTATTAGTTCATCGCGGACAATATCATGGAAAACAAAGCAAAGAGCTAATCCAAGCGGAAGGTCAAAATAGAATAATCCGCGCAGGCTATGACTAAATATGCTTTCGTCATTCATTCGTATGAAATATTCGAAGTCAGGTGTCATGCTGCCGATGATCAGACCTGTCATAGAATATAATTGCCTGGATAACCGATTGGCAGGTAAAACAAGAGCGGGATGCGAGAAAGTAAAAGGCATAGGATTATATTATGTTTTTCAAGCAGAAGTATAACTATTTCTATATTCAAGTTTCTCAATTTTTCGGTAACAGATGGTTAAGGGAATCAAACCTATTGCACCGAAACTACAGTCGATGAGCTGCCAGTAAAATGGGATTCCCCTGACATATCCAGCAATAAATGCCAGGGGAAATATCATACAACAGGAGATTCTGCCAAATTGTATGACCCATTTATTTTTGACTGGATCTTTCAAGACCCCAAAAAACACAACAGCAATAACCAGGTGTGCAAAGGCCAGCCAGTCATAGCCATAGGATAAAAACGGATATTGAATATTAGTTTCTTTCAATGCGATATAGACTTTATGTATCCAGAAATGCAAAGCAGATTGGCTGTTTGAAAAAAAACGATCCATCCAGGCGAGTTCTGTTTCAAGAGCAAAAGCGGTGATACCACTGAGAACAAGTGCCGCCATGAAGAAAAGAACCCAGCGACTGATTGATCTTCGGATACCATTTTCAGATTTCATGGATGATTCTTTATTGTAATACAACAGTTTCTGTTTGTCCATACCAGTTCACTTTTTTACTTGCATACATAGTCAGGGCAAGGATAATAAACAAACCGATACTTCCTACCAATAGAGCCGTGTCTTCAAGCCTGATCAGGACGAATATGAATCCATAAAGCAGGGTCAAAACTCCAGAAAATATCCCGGAAGATTTCCAACTCCTGAAATGACTTTTCGCATATAAGCCGATCAACAGGATCGTTCCCAGGGAGGCAATCAGGTAAGCATAATCAAATGCAAGGAACTCACTGATGGCGAGTAATAAACTATAAAAAATGACCAGGCCCAGACCGATCAAAACATACTGAACCGGATGAATAGGTTTGCGTTGCATAAGCTCAATGATGAAGAATAGTGAAAATGTCAATCCAATAATCAGAATAGCATATTTGATTGAGCGGTTTGTTTTGGCGTATTGGTCTGCAGGCTGAATCATGGTTACACCAAAGGCAAGAGCGGACTGGTCAAACTTGAAATCGTTTAATACGGTACCAAACGGCAGGTTCGCTTTATTAAAATTCCAGGCTGCAGTGAATCCCTTTTCACTCACAGTCCTTTCAGAAGGAAGATTATTACCATCAAAACTGGGACTGGGCCAGGTAGATTCCAGAGTATAATGACTGTTGCCACTAAGCGGAACGAAATGCAACATTTCACTTCCTTTGATTTTAAGATGCATCTGATAATTCAACTGCTTACCCATATCTGAAGCTGATACAGCAATAGGAGCAGAAAGACCTTTCTCATCAGTATCATCCGAAGGAAGTCCTGGTGATAATTCATAATCACTGCCATTGAACCGAATGACGAGCCTTTCTTCAATGCCTTTGAAATCAGAGATTCCAAAACAAATTTTTGTATCAGCCCATTGGACCTGGTCTGAACTAATATCTTTTGGAAGCTGCAGAATAAAATTACCCTGGTCAGATATGGTAGCCCTGTACAAAAGAACTTTATAAATGGATCTTTCTCTTAACTCATGATCGATTTTGCCATCCACCTGCTTATTATCGGGAAGAATCAATAAATGACTTGTGACTAATGCAGGCTTATTGGAAGCATCCGTCACAATCTTTTTATAGGGCAGATAAATATAAGGACCTGTTAAAGTCTGTGCCATGGCCCAGCGACTGTCTACCTCTTTTACAACAGATTCGTTTCTGGCCTGTCTTTCACGTACGAGATCACTGATAAATACTGTTGGTATCATCATGATTCCTATCAGTCCAGCAGTGATGGCCCCTTTGATCAGAATTTTGTTGGCGCGACTTGTTTTGTTCCCGGCGGGATTAATTTCAGCATAATTTGATGTTTCCATATTTCTGTTTTTGTTTGTTAACGATATATTTTTACTGAATTCAAAATATTTTGATAATTGATTTTTTGATAGACTTAAAGCGAAAAGCGAAATGCAAAACAGAATTCCTGTTATAGCCAGTAAAATTTTAAGACCATCCGTTGACCAGTAATCTAAAGTATGGAACCTTATAGCACCCAGGAGATAGCCAAAGGAGCCATATATCAATGCGCAAATTCCGCATGCGAGTATAGTCAGGTATATCTTGTTATTTAATGAATCGATTAATCTTTTGATGACTGGCAGCAGTATGGCCAGGACAATAAATACAGGAAAGCTTCCGGCCAATATTGCAAGTAATGCAGGCAAGGAAAAATACCAGCCCGCCGGATTTTGAATGAAAATGAAAATCAATACTCCCATATCTAATATAAGAGAGGAGATGAACCAAATTCTTGCAGCCAGGGTAGTGGAAGGCATATTCGATAATTTAAAAGTACTTTGAATTACAAAGTATAAGCACAAAAAAAATCAATCCATAGATCTTATCATTTTTTCCAAAGCATCCAAATGCGACTTAAATGCTTTCTTTCCGGAAGAAGTGATAACATATGTTGTATTTGTTTTTCTGCCAATAAATCCTTTTTCAACCTGAACATAACCTGCTTCTTCCAGGGTTTTCATATGACTAGCCAGGTTACCATCCGTAACCTTCATGAGCTCTTTGAGATCATTGAAATTGGTTCGGTGGTTCACAATGAGCGAACTCATTATGCCCAGTCTTATCCGGCTGTCAAAAACTTTATTCAGCTGTTCAATCGGATTCTTCATGATTTATTCCGCTTTAATATCACCCATGTTCTTTGCCTCAATACTCACCCTTTCATATTTCCACCACATCGCGAACCCATATATGATATGAAGCACTCCAAAACCAAGTGACCAGAAAATAATGCCCCTGCCGGGAAGCCAGAGATTTACAACACCCAGAATAATTTCACCATAACCGAGCCATCGAACTTCACCCATGGTGTATTTGCTTCCGTTAACCAATGCCAGTCCGTAGAAAATCAGTGAAGCGGGTGCAACCATTCCATAACCATCATTTTCAATCAGATGCCATATCAGAAACCCTCCGCAGGCGAGGGGAAGAAATGTATTCCACATCAGCCTTCTGGCTGTCGCACCCCAGATTGCAACGCCTTCTTTTCTGCTTTTCAAATAAGTAAAAAAACTGGCGAATATTAAAGCAGCCACGAAAGTCATAGTGGCTATCAGGACCAGATCATATTTCAGCTTCGTAATGGCATCAGGAATTTGAAGATATTCGAACCGATAATAATGAATGATTCTATTACGTGCGAAGGCCGCACCTGCCAAAGCGCAAATGCCTGCGGCCATACCGCTCCATCCACTCAGGCTGATAAAGCGGCTGCTTCGCTCCATCATTCGTTTTATATCGTGTAAGGTTTCAAGACTTTGCGCTGGATTGCTCATAAGAAAGTACTTTGAAATACAAAGTAAATAAAGATTTTCGGGATTTGCAAATTTATCAACGTATAGAAAAGAGTATATGGCATTTTATTTGATGGTTTTGGCAAATCAGAAAATTGGTCACTGAATACGGCGGCCTGGACTAAGTGTAAACCCTTAGTGCTAGGATCTGTCATTTCATTTTACTATATTCATAATTCACGCATCATAAATTCATGGCTTAATTCCTAATTTGGTTTGCGCTTTAACCTGATAAAATATAACATGAAAAACGAAGTTCCCTGTTTGGTTTTGGCTTTAACATTTTTTGTTTGTTCCTGTAAAAAAGATAACAACTCATCAAATCCAGACAGCTCGTCTCAACCGAAAACCTATACTGAAGACATCCGTTCTTCCATTATCGGTAATAGTCTTACTACCTATGATCTTTCGTACGACGCGAGCGGCCGGCTTAGGACCCTAACAGCAATTCCTTCTCCTCCATCCATCAATTTTGTATATACTTATGCGGCTGACGGCACCGTGACGATGGATCTTTACGAAGGAGGTGCTCTGAACATACTAGAAAAGATGTGGCTGAACAGTTCCTCCTATCTTGATACCACTTTTCAATATGATAATACAGGTGATACTACGACGGAAAAATATATTTATAACGGAAATATGCAGCTCATGCAGGAAAATACTTATGACTATACTTCTTCTGCTACCAGTTTATATAACACAACGAGTTATACTTATGATAATCTTGGAAATGTTACTTCTTCAGAGGATCTTCTTGGGAATATGATTAGCTATTCTTATTATACCAATTTACCCAACACTCTAAAAATTGGCCAGTCTTTTCTTCCGCAACCGGTAAATTTTGTCAAAACAGAAATTCTGAATTCGAACGGGTCTGTTGAGACGGTCAATCATTATTATACATTCGACAATAGCAACCGGTTAATAGAAGACAGCACATATACCGCCGAAGTAGATCTCATTGCGATTAAATCCTACACTTATTGATTATTGGTATTAACGTCAATCCCAAATATATGACCCGGGGAAATATGGTTACAGAAAGGACTTTACAGAATGATAATACAAGCAGACAACGATTTTAACCATTTCATTTTAATAACTTCAGATCAAAATACAGTCCGTGTACAGGAAATGGCTCATCGTTATTCCCGTCATTCTCATCCTTTTTTATTTTGAAGGTCCCCGTCCGGCCAGACCGGTATATTCCCTGCAACTGCCAATGATCCCGGAAAATCCTTCAGCTGTTGAAAAGCATGTTTTGTATGATGAATCCCTTCATCATTTGAAACCTGACAATGAGGCGAGGATCATTTGGGCTAATGATTCCACGAAGGAAATAACAGACTATTGTATCGTATACCTGCATGGATTCTCAGCTTCGCAAAAAGAAGGAGATCCGGTTCACAGGAATATAGCTGCTGAATTTGGCTGCAACTTATATTTATCGCGACTGGCCGAACATGGCATAGATACAAGTGAGCAACTGGTTAATCTTACTGCAGATAAATATTGGGAATCGGCGAAGGAAGCTCTGGCCATCGGAAAAAGACTTGGAAAGAAGGTGATTCTTATGGGAACATCTACCGGAGCATCCCTGGCCTTACAATTAGCCGGCGATTTTCCGGATGATGTGGCGGCATTGATATTGATGTCACCTAATATCGCTATTAACGATCCATTCGCATGGATATTAAACGACCCCTGGGGATTGCAGATTGCCCGACTGGTGAAACATGGGAAATATGTCGTATCTGATGATGACCGGCCCATCTATCGCAGGTATTGGAACAAACCTTACAGGCTTGAGGCGGCAGTCGCACTCGAAGAATATCTCGAAACTACAATGACAGGAGATAATTTTAAGAAAGTTATGCAGCCCGTGCTCCTTTTGTTTTACTATAAGGATGAGGTTCATCAGGACAGTGTGGTAAAGGTTTCGGCAATGTTAAACATGTTTGATGAATTGGGGACACCTGCTCATCTGAAGCGTAAAATGGCCATGCCCAATACCGGGAATCATGTTATCGGCTCGCCGATTAAATCCCGGGATGTTGAAAGCGTTCAGAAAGAGACAGAGGATTTTTTTACTACTGTGCTATCTATTCCTAAAAAAGACAAACAAAAATAATTCACCATGAAAATAACAGAATTTTATTTTATTTCGTTTCGAGCAATTTAAAGAACTGGTCCAGTTGTGGTAAAATAACTATCCGTGTGCGGCGGTTTAAGGCGCGGCCCTCTTCCGTAGCGTTAGTGGCTACCGGTTGATATTCGCTTCGTCCCGCAGCTGTAATATGATAAGGCGATAATCCATATTCGTTTTGGAGAATTCGCACGACCGCCGTTGCTCTTTTTACACTAAGATCCCAGTTATCAAGCAGGGGAGGTCTTTTGTAAGGGATGCTGTCTGTATGTCCTTCTACCATGAATTCCAGATCAGGCTGATTTTTTAGTACCAGGGCTACTTTTCCGAGAACTTCTTTAGCCCTGTCTGTAATATCATATTTTCCACTCTTAAATAATAGCTTATCTGAGATATCAATAAATACCACTCCCTTGTCTACTTTGATATTTATATCTTCATCCGACATATTGCCGATGGCACCTTTCAGGTTCATCACGAGCGCCATATTCAGGGAATCTTTTTTCGCCATTTCTCTTTGCAGGTCCATGATATACATATCCTTGACACCGATATTCTCCATTGACTTCTTTATGCTTTCTGCCTGTGTGCTGGTAATCACAGAAAGGTTTTGCAATTGCGTCAAAGCCTGTGTATTATTTTCTTTCAGAAAATTATTTTGGTACTGAAGCTCAGCCAGTCGTTTATCTTTTGCATTTACTGAATCATTACAGGTATTTAATGTAGCCTGCAAACCAGAATTGATATTCATGAGGGAATCACGTACATGCCTTGCTGCATTTTGTGATTGTTCAAATTTCTTGTTGCTTACGCATGAGATAAGTATGACGGAAGAAAGCATAGCTGAAGCTATCGTTTGAAGTCTCATAATTAACAATTTATGTGAATAATTGTATGATTGACTAATGAATAATATGCAATTCCCATTCCCGGTCGTCGTTAATTTTTTAGTGAGTAGTTTCATACGACGGTCTTCTTTTTGGCTGACTTATATACCCTGCAATCCTCCTGTAATTTTTTCTTATGCATGATACCCCAGTTTTTTAATGAATTGATGACCGGCCTGAGCGTTTTGCTATGTTCAGTTAATGCATAAGTTACTTTGACTGGATAAGTATCCTGTACATTTCTTTTAACCAGGCCATTTAACTCCAGGTCGCGCAATTCCTTTGACAACATCCTGTCTGTTATTTCATGCACTTCCTGGGCAATCTCGGTGAATCGTTTTTCACCGAAAGTCAGGGCTACTATAATCGGGAGCTTCCATTTACCGCTTAGGATATCCAGGGAATCCCTGACCGGCCGTAAAATACTGGTACAGGCTGAATGCTTTTCTCCTGTTGTTTTCTTCATGGTTACTGTTTATTTCAACTTTGTTTACTATACTATAGTATAGTACTATCCTTTGTATAGCAAATGTAATCTAAATTTGTATTTCAGAAAAAAATTAAACTTATGGCAATAACAAAATGGAAGCTTGACCCGACACACAGTGAACTCGGATTTAAAATCCGTCATCTGATGATCAGCAATGTATCTGGATATTTCAACAATTTTCAGGTAGAAGGAGAAACACAGGATGATGACTTCAGTAAAACAAAGATTCAACTGAAAGCAGATATGAATTCCATTCATACCAAAAACGAGCAGCGTGACGCACATTTGAGGAACGCCGATTTCTTCGAAACGGATAGGCATCCTGAAATGGTATTTGAGTCTGTCAGCATTGAAAAAACAGATACTGAAAATTATCTTTTGACGGGTAACCTGACATTAAAAAATATCAGCCGCCCGGTTCAACTGAATGTAGAATATAGCGGAACGACAAAAGATCCCTGGGGAGGTGAAAGAGCAGGATTTACAGTAACAGGGAAAATCAAGAGAAGCGACTGGGGGATCAATTTCGGTCTTCTGGAAGGAGGCGGTGCCATGCTGGCTGATGAAGTAAAAATTCAAAGTGAGATTCAACTGGTAAAGCAGGTCGTTGCAGAAGAAAAAAAGATAAAGGATAAAGAATATGTCAGTTAAAAGAAAATTAGTCAGGCAATACACACCTGCCATACACTCCGGATTTCTTGGAGCGGGCCACCTGGCCCGCCCGGTAATCCAGGGCGATTTTGCAGATACTGATCCATTCATCATGCTAATGGATGATATATTAGATAAAAAAACGGATGAGCCTGTTGGCGGTCCGCATCCGCATGCGGGATTCGAAACAGTCACCCTGATGTTAGAGGGTGAAATGGGAGATGAAGAACATATAATGAAAGGTGGTGATTTGCAATTGATGACTGCTGGAAGCGGCGTCATCCATACAGAGACCATTGCGAAGAAAATGTCCATAAGACTATTACAGCTTTGGTTAACACTTCCCAAAAATTACAGGTGGGCAAAGCCGCGGGTACAGGACATTTCATTTAACCATGTTCCTAAAATAACCAGGGATGGAGTGGAAATCAAATTATACAGTGGCACCCTGGCGGGAATTACTTCTCCATTAAAAAATTATACACCGGTAATCATTGCTGATATACTTATACAACCAAATGCATCCACGGTTTTGAGCCTTCCAGCGTCGTATACTACCTTTTTGTATATGATCGATGGCTCACTAAAAGTTGGTGAGGAGAGAAAACTTATTAATAAAGATCAGGTTGGCTGGCTCGACAGATCAAAGGAGGAAAAGGAAAGTGAATTAAATCTGGCGGCAGGCGAAGCAGGAGCAAGATTCGTTCTATATTCAGGCCAACCACAGGGCGCAAAGATTGTATCTCACGGTCCTTTTATTGGGGATTCGATGGAAGATATCAGCAGGCTGTATCATGAATTCCACGCCGGTAAGATGGAACATATTTCCTCAGTACCCGAATCGCAAAAGATTATTTGGTAAAAGCATTTGTTA
Organism: uncultured Bacteroidota bacterium; assembly: GCA_963730425.1. Classification (GTDB taxonomy): domain Bacteria; phylum Bacteroidota; class Bacteroidia; order Chitinophagales; family Chitinophagaceae; genus Puia. Next base: position 204,882 of record CAVSRV010000008.1, read on the forward strand.
CTTGAGGTGATATTGGCTCACATCAGGAGTCCTCGAAGTGTAACCGGAGGGAATTTCAAATGTGGACGAAGGAACGGAGCGCTGTTGGTGATCGGTCAGTGTAGCTTCTGAATTGCCGATTTGCCACTTAACCACAACCCCGGTGATGCCTGCCTCAGCCATTTTTTTCTGTTGAAAACCACCGTTTAAATAATAGAGGTAAGGACCAGCGTACCATATGTTAGAATTTCCAAGATCATCGGTGACCCAAATATTCTTTTTCGGTGCATTGGGCGGCATTTTTATTTTTGTAGAGACAGTGTTTATCACGTATCGGGTGCAATTGAATGAACCAACCTTTTCAGGTCCTATTTTTTCTATTTCGTATGTTGCGCCTTCTTTCATCATTAACTGTTCATGTAATTGATCATCAGCTGCCATAGGCATAATGGTTGCCATTTTCATTTGTGCAGAAAGCCTCGTTTCCTGTTGTTTTGAAAAATCGTAAATCAGAACATTCTGATCTTTTTCAGTCAGGTCATTAAATGGAGATTTAGTAGGAAAGTTCTTGGACTCAATTCGTCCTTTGTTGCCTGATTCGTAAACAATGGTGATCGTTTTACCGCTATTGTCCGGACTTTCATAATTATCGGTATAAGTGAGAACGCCACTCCATTGGGAGTTGGGAGCGTGAAAAAGGAGGCAGGACAAAAGAAAAAGTAAAGTTGATTTCATAAAAAAAGATTAAGGTTGGAGGTTATTTCACATTTAGCCGCGGAAAAAATTTTGAAATCGACCAATGGAAGGTAACTAAAATTAAAAAAAAGACAAAGAAATTTATATCTACTATTTGAAACGCAATGGGAATTCTACATTAATTTTAAAGCGAATCAGAAGGTGACTTTTATACAAAATGGGTCGAGTGAATTTTTAGAAATTTCTTAACTTGTGTTAAATCTGTATATATGAGTGAAGAAAAAGCAATATTGGCCGGAGGTTGTTTTTGGGGAGTCGAAGAACTTATCCGTGAACTGCCGGGAGTCACTTCGACGATTGTCGGATATACGGGAGGAGACGTGCCTAATGCGACTTACCGGAACCATGGTACACATGCTGAAGGCATTGAAATCATATTCGACCCGACAATATTATCATACCGGAAACTTCTGGAGTTCTTCTTTCAGATTCATGATCCGACTACAAAAAACAGGCAGGGCAACGACAGGGGAACATCGTATCGTTCTGCCATATTCTATCTAAATGAAAAGCAGAAGGAAACGGCTAAGAAATTAATTGAAGAAATGACCGCTTCGCATAAATGGCCCGGAGCCATCGTAACAGAAGTTGTACCTGCAGGTGATTTCTGGAGTGCCGAAGAAGAACACCAGAACTATCTGCAAAAGCATCCGTACGGATATACATGCCATTATATAAGACCTGAATGGAAAATAGATGAACATTCATTGGCTTAATGATATGGAAGTTTCAAATAGCAAACAGATACTACTTAAAAATTCTTATTCAGCCAGTCTACTACCTGCTCCCAGCTTTCGGGGGGTATCTTAGCATGGGTGGTATTTTTCATTACTAAAAAATCCTTTTTGTTACCCGGGATCGAATCGTAGAAGTCCCTCACTTTACCAACTTCAAATAATTCATCCTGGTCTCCTACGGCTACCAGCACCGGAATATTCAAATCCTTTGGGAGCCGGAGCTGTTTCACATCCATCATAGTCAGGTATCGCAGGGTATACCTGAAATTGAATAAAGAGTCTTTCGTAACAGTCATGCCCTTTCTATAATATTCAACGGCCGGATATGAAGGCCGGAAAATAGCACTTGCCAGAATCCTGGTTTTTTCAAATAAAGTAGGCGGATCAGATAAACCTTTTCTCCCTTCATAGGCGCCCGACATCAATACCAGTCCTGCAATCTCATTTGGAACCGCATCGGCGGCACAAATGGCAGATGCCACTCCCAGGCTATGACCCAGCACAATCACTTTCGAAAACCCCAGGCTCCTTACATATTTTACCGACTCCGCCAGATCGGCAATCCATCTGTCCTTACCAGGAGAATCTCCCCTGTTGCCGTCTGACAAACCATGCCCCCTGTAATCCAAACCAAAAGTTGTGTATCCGGCAGCGGATATAGGAACGCCGGCCATATTATATGCACCACTATGTGCAGTAAAACCATGGAATATCAATACGGCTATTCCTTTTTTTGCGGGACTCAGACTATCCGGATTCCATCTCCGCAAAAAAAGTGTTACGCCGTCTGTTGTATTAAACTGTTCATGTGGTCCTAAGAAATTCTTCCTCAAAAGAGCCGCTTCTTCGGCAGTAATTCCGGCATGATTTGTTTTAGATTTAATGGGAAGAAAGGCGAGAGTCAGTCCGAAAATGACAATGAGCACAACTAAAGAAACAATAGTAAGGAGGACTCTTTTCAGTATTTTTCTCATATTAATTTTATTATCCTTTACTCCCTTCATATTTTCAGTTCATTTATGAGCAGTAATTTATTTAATATTATTAAATAAAAGCTTTATAATATTTCCCTTACAAAACTGGTAGGACAAATGACTACTTTTCGAATTGTAACCCTGGATTTTATTTTCTAATTTAGACTGCAGGTTTGGAGAAGTTTTTATTGATAACTGTTTTCAGACCAAATTAACAGAACGAAAATCATGCCTCAAAAAGAACTTTATCCAAAAGTATATTTGTACAGAAGGGTAGTGCAGGCGAAACTATTTATTGACAGTCATTTTGACGAAAAGATTGATCTTGATAATATTGCGGATGAGGCTTTCTTTTCAAAATTTCATTTCATACGGCTTTTTAATTCAGTATATAATAAAACACCTTATCAGTATCTTTCTTTTATCCGCATGGAAAAGGCAAAGCAACTTTTAATACAGGACATGAGTATTTCCCAGGTTTGCTATTCCGTAGGTTTCGATAGTGTTAGTTCATTCTCCGGTCTTTTCAAACGCATCGTTGGGCAAACGCCGGCTTCTTATCAGCTTCAACAAAAGGAAAGGATTTTAGATATGGCCAAAAAGCCATTAAAATATGTGCCCAACTGTTTTGCTGAAAAAAACGGGTGGAATACATAAAATCGCAATTTTGAAGAAGGAGTTTGGAAATCAGGTACTCATATTTGATTAATAATATTAATCACATGATAACAAGAATGAATCACGTTAGTGTATTTGTCCTGGACCAGGACAGCGCTTATGAGTTTTACGTCAATAAACTTGGTTTTAAAGTAAACACCGACGCGCCCATGGGACCGGGAATGCGATGGCTGACTGTAAATCCTCCGGAACAGCCCGAACTGGAAATTGCCCTCATGTTGGTTGACGAAGGTTCGACGGAGGAGGGAAGGATGTTTAATCCGGAATCTGCAAGAGCCATGAGGGAACTGGTGCGTAAAGGTACATTTGGTTTCGGTGTATTTGAATGTGACAATTTGTTGGTTACCTATGAGGAGCTTAAAGCTAAAGGGGTAGAATTTACGAAACCTCCAACCAAAGAATTTTATGCTTTCGAAGCTTTATTCAAAGATGATTCGGGTAACTGGTTTTCGTTGGGAGAAAAAGGAAGTTAAGATGGGCGGAGGATCATAGCTTTCAAAAGTACCCAGTAGTAATTTGGTATCTTCGAATGCTATGTACTATATTTTATTCGGGTTTTTTTATTTGCTTTCCCTTCTGCCGATGTCCATATTGTATATTATTTCGGATGGAATATACCTGGTTGTGTATTATGTAATTGGGTACCGGAAGAGAGTAGTGATGGAAAACCTCGAAATTGCTTTCCCGGAAAAATCAAATGCAGAGCGGGTTAAAATAGCCAGGGCGTTTTATCATAACCTTCTTGATTCATTTATAGAAACCATTAAGCTGGTAAGCGCTTCCAAAAGATTTCTGGAAAAAAGGGTAATTGCCAACTGGGGAGTGCTTGACCCTTTATTTAAAAGCGGCAAAAGTTGCCAGCTTCACCTCGGTCATACATTTAACTGGGAATGGGGCCATCATGTATTGAGCAGCCACACAAAATACCAGGTGCTTGTTGTATATATGCCGCTGAGCAATCCTGTGCTGGAAAAGTTAATGTATAATTTGCGCGTCCGGTATGGAAATAAATTTATTGCTGCAGGTAATATGAGTAAATCGATGGAAGCATTTAAAGATACCCAGTATCTCCTCGGCCTTGTTGCGGATCAGAGTCCGGGCAATCTAAATAATGCTTACTGGATGAATTTTTTTGGCAGGCCCACTGGATTCGTGTCAGGTCCGGAAAAAGGAGCAAGAACGAGTAATTTACCAGTGCTGTTTACCTCTATTGTAAAGCCCAGGCGGGGCTACTATCAGGGCTATTTAGAAGTTGTGTGTGAAGATCCATGTGCATTGAAGGAAGGAGAACTGACTTTGCGGTATGCCCGCTACATGGAAAAAGTAATACGTTCGAATCCTGAAATGTGGTTGTGGAGTCATCGTAAATGGAAACACAGTTGGAATCCGGCCTATGCAAAGAATTGGATTGGAGAGGATCTGCCAGCCAGTGAATGACGGGCGGTTTTTACTGATAATTCAAAGTGGGAAATCTTTTTTGACCTTATGGATGTAGCTGAATGGCGGTTTAGAGGCCAGCTCATTCAAATGTGTAACCAGTTCTTCGGAGGGCGGCAGTTGTGTGCGCTGAGCAATTTCTAATTCCTTGAATAAGTCTTCAGATTTTATATCGGAGTGTGTCGGTGATACACGTGCAGTTTTTAATGAATCTGGAGTCTTTTTCATAGCAATTGTTATTACACTACTCAAACAAACCATGTACCAAGGATGAAATGTCATTTGTTAAAAGAGTCCCTGTTACAACTTCGATCATGCAGATAATGAAAGAGTTGCCCTCGTTCCATTACAGATATTATCACCAGTCATTCCTTCTTATCCAAATAAAGTAAATTGAATTATAATCACATAGAAATGAAACCTAAAATTCTTCTGCGTGTTGCCAGCCTCATGATGTTCCTTCATATGATAGGCCATACGATCGGAGCATTGACCTGGAAAAAAGATCCGGACCCGTCAATTCAGCAGGTCGTTAATGACATGATCAGTCACAAATTCATTTTTATGGGAGCATTGAGAAGTGTTGGCGATTTTTATGAGGGATATGGTATGACGATGATCTTTGTATTATTACTCATGACCGTTTTACTTTGGCAGTTATCTTCAATCAGTATTAAATATCCCTTTCCTGCAACCAGGCTTTTGATACCAATCAGTCTGTCTCTTTTAGCGATTGCACTTATGGAGTTTATATATTTTTTCCTCTTGGCAGCTTCTTTTTCTCTGATCGCAGGAATACTCTCGGGTTGGTCCGTGCTGTTCATATTGAAAAATAAAACAGCCGGCAGTACGGCATAGAATTTTATACCATTTATAAAATCAAATGGGTACAATTCTCGAATATTTTATACAGATTTTATACAGCTCCTAATCTTTTGTTTGCACAATGGAACGTCCAACCTCACGTAGTTATTATTCTCTTTTTTAGATTATATTTAGTATTGAACAATATCATGTTTTATCGGTTACATTTCTTAAAAATTTTGATTGAAGAAATTACTCTTGATATCATATTTTTTTGCCATTCTTTATCCTTCATCACGGGCACAAAATTCAGATATTTCTTTTGATCAATATACAACCGACAATGGCCTTTCAAACAATTACTGCATCAGTCTTGCACAGGATGAGGATGGTTTTATCTGGATTGCTACAACAAGCGGCCTCAACCGTTTCGATGGTAAGGACTTTGTAAAATATTACGGCAACGGTTCAGCTAATCAATTGCCCTCTAACGGTATTAATAAAATTATATGCCTGCCCAATCATAGGATGGCCGTGGCCACCAACAGCGGACTGGCAATAGTTGACACAAGGACTTTTAATGCTCAGCAATTAATACTACCCGCTGCGGGAGAATTGGGAGGAATAACCAATAATGCATGGGATATATTATCCGACAGAGAAGGTAATATTATAGTGAGCACGAGGGGTGGAGTGTATGTGTTCAATACTAAATTGAAACTTATTTTCAGATTTGATTATTACAAACATGAAGACGTAGGCAAAAAAAGAATGTTCTTCAGCTCCCAGTTCTACTTACTGCCTGATGGAAGGGTGTTAATATTTGCCGGGTATATTTATCTATTAAATATTCAAAATAAAACATTGCAGGATATTAAGGATATACCCGGCGATGAATTTGATTTATTGAAATGGTGGAGCGGAAAAATAAATTACTCTGTCGGTATTAATCCCCATGGGCTTTTTTATTTTATAAAATCCTTTCTTCCGGCTGACAGCCTTTTTATAATTGACCTGCCCCGTCAAAGATCGTCCTCTTCTGCGCTTGCATTTTCTTTGGCAAAGGAAAACTGGATGAGCAAGATTATCAGTTTGAATGATAGTTTAATTGCTTTAACTACTATCAATCCCGATAATGTTTACCTGTTGCAACTTGACAGAAAAACGATGGCAATCTCGCCCGTCAAAAATATCCTGCGGGGTGATTTTTGCATTGATATTATACTGGATAAAAATAACCGTATCTGGATGGCCAGTGAAAAGGGGGTTTTTAAAGAGTCTTTCAGTAAGGCTGTATTTAACAATGTATTGTTTCCGGCTCAAAAATCAGGCGATCCAGCCGATAAAACAGTTAACGACTTCATTCATTACCAAAATAAATATTTTGTCAACCAGACTTCAACTGGCACATTTGTATATGACGACAGCTTTCATATTTTGCATAATATCAGTTTTAAAAAAGCAGGAAAAAATAATCTGCCCTGGAGTATTAATTTTTATGCAAAAGATACCTTATTGATAGCCACCCAGGAAGGCGCCTTATTGCTGAATGCCGTTGACTATACTTTGAAAAAATTCTGGCAGCCGGGAATGCCCGCAGTAATAGACAGTAGTGCAATAATAAGCCCTTTTGTGGACAGTCACCATCAGTTATGGCTGGGTATTGGCAACGGTAACGGGGTTTTCCGGATAAACCTTTTTACAAATACCTGGAAATATTTTTCACCTAAATCCAATGATGCAGTATTCAAACTTCGGTATCCAATGAGTATCGGAGAAGACAAAAATGGAAATATCTGGATGAGTGGAAGGGAAGGTATTACCAGGTGGAGCCTTCTAAAACAAACATTCGATACCATTATAACAAAATTACCTGGTATTGGCGATATCACTGGTGATAGACCGAACTATTTCACAACAGATGATCAAAATAATCTCTGGATACTTGAAAAAGATTTTGTGCTGGTAAAATGGAATTTAACTACGAACCAATTTACAAATTTTCCACGGCCGGTTAATATATCTCCTTTAAATACTAGTGCCGTCTATGGTCCATGGGATTATCACCTGTGGATAGGAACCGATAAGGGGCTATTGACATTTGATATTAAAACCGAACAATTCTATCTTATAACCAAACAAGATGGTTTTAATGTAAATGTTAATGGAGACTACGGCAGTATTTATTTTGATACTGCCACCGACCGGATATTTGTTGGTTATAATAATGTCTTTACCTGGTTTTATTCCAGGGATGTGCTAAAGAAAAAAAAGCCGGTTCAAACAATTATTACTGATATACGAAAAATAGGCGACTCCAGTTCTATAGCCGGAGAGTCATCACTTTCTTTTTCTTATAAAGACAATTCTTTTATTGTTGGCTTTACAGGTATCAATTATGATAACGGTGAAAATAATACTTATGCCTACCGGCTTTTCGAAAATAAGCCGACTGCTTTTATCAAAATCGGCGGACAAAAAACGGTAACATTTGCCAGCCTTAAGCCTGGCAGTTATATCTTTCAGGTTAAGACCATTCTGCCTGATGGCACCGAGAGTATACAGCCAACTTCGCTTCATATCAATATCGCCTATCCATTTTATGAAAGATGGTGGTTTTATTTGCTTGGCATAATGGCGGTGGCTGCGGGCTTATACACTTTGTACCGCTACCGTATTAATCAGTTGCTGCAGCTACAGAAAATACGAAATAACATCTCCGCCGACCTGCACGATGATATTGGAGCGAGGCTTACCAATATTAATATACTTTCCGCATTAAGCCTGCAAAAAATAAATAAGCCGCAGGAGACATCCGAGTATCTGCATCGTATTTCAAATGAAGTGCAAACTTCCGGTGAAGCACTTGACGATATTGTGTGGAGCATTGATACCAAAAACGATTCAATAACGGAAATTACTGCCCGTATGAGAAGATATGCCGCCGATGTTTTTGACAGAACAGCTATTCATTATTCTATTGTTGTAAATGAAAATATTTTACCTGCAAAACTTTCTATGGGAAAGCGCAGGGATCTGTTTCTTGTGTTTAAAGAAGCTATCAATAATATTCAAAAACATGCAATGGCAACTGACGTAAAAATAAATATTGAAGCAAAGGACAAAGACCTTTTAATGCAGGTAAACGATAATGGTAAAGGCTTCAATACAGACCAGCCGACACACCGTAACGGATTAAGAAATATGCAACTGCGTTTACAGAAATGGGGAGGTTTATTCACGGTTCAATCATCGCCAGGAAAAGGTTCTGCATTGAAAATTAAATTACCCGTTTCAAACCCATCACTCAAAAAGGGTATATGGGAATGGCTTACAAACAGGTAATTTTACAGGTCCACAAGATTGTTGCATTATTAAAGTGCGTTATAAGGTTTATGCCAGGCATCATCATATTTGAAGACAACGACCAGTTAAGGAACTCGCTTGTGGTACTGCTCAGCAACAATAATAGCAACGACTACACAGTAATAGGAAACTATCCGGATGTAATGAGTGCAGCAGCCATTATCCGACGCGACAGACCCGATGTTGTTATCATGGATATTAATATGCCTGGCAAAACAGGCATCCAGGGAGTTGCGGAAATAAAAGAAGCCCGGCCGCAAACACTTATTATCATGTACACCATATTTGAAAATGATGAAAATTTATTCAGCAGCCTCTGTGCGGGTGCTAATGGTTATATTCTCAAAAAAACTTCACCATTCAAGTTATTTGAAGCTATCGATGAAGTAATGGAAGGTGGAGCGCCCATGTCACCAGCTATTGCGAGACGTGTGCTACAGAGTTTTGAAATAAAATCATCCGGACAACTGTACCACCTGACTACACGTGAAAAAGAAATATTACAGTTGCTTATAAAAGGTTATAGTGTAAAAATTATCGCCTCCGAATTAAAAATTTCGTTTGATACTGCACGTACACACCTTAAAAATATTTACCACAAACTGCATGTGAACTGCGGTAAGGAAGCCATCGCTAAAGTACTACGCGAGAGAATTATCTAAAAAGTGACCTACCCGGGTTATTCCTCACTAATAGCATCACCCGAAAAGCGTATTTTATTTATTTCGAAATAGTTCAATATTTGCAGTGCGATATGAGCTCCCACTGAATACATATTCGAATTATTTAATTAGCCCAGCCTCCCGAAGCAATTTTTAAATACATTATTTATATGCCTAATAAATTTAAACGAATAATCAAAGCAAGTCTTGTGCTGGCTTGCTTTTTAATTCTTTTGTCCGGTAAAATGTATTGCCAAAATAACGACCTGAATAAAATATTTAATGATTATTACCAGGAGCGACTGGAGCTCTTTCCTGTAGTGGCCACATATACGGGCAATCCAATCTATAACGATCTCTTGCAAAACGACGGTTCACAGGAATATATTAACAGACTTAACAAATTCTATTCAAAATACTTGCGCGAGCTCTCGGCCTATAACCAATCCAATCTTTCCTTCTCCGACTGGATATCCTGCCGGATTCTAAAAGAAAGTCTGGAAATGGAGTCGCAAGCACAAAGCTACCATCCGGAATATATGCCTGTCAACCAAATTATGTCTCTACCACCAGGTAGAAATGAGACACTGCCGATCATGATGGGTTTGTTAGGGTCTGGTACTGGTGCGCAACCATTTAAATCCATTAAAGATTACGAGAATTGGTTAAAAAGGATCCATTTGTTTACGATTTGGGTGGATACGGCGATCGGTAATTTTAATAAGGGCATAACGGCGGGAATCGTGTTGCCCAAGGCATTAGTTATGAAAATGATTCCGCAAATAGAAAGTCTCGCACAGGAAGATACGAGCAGAAATGTATTTTTTGGCCCTGTCAGGAATTTTCCAATGAATTTTACTGAAGAGCAAAGAAAAAAATTATCGGCATCCTATTATCTCGCCATTACAACTGAACTGATCCCTGCGTATAGAAAACTCGCCGGATATATTAGGAATGATTATCTGCCCCACGCCAGGCTAAGTTCGGGGTACAATGATTTGCCAAACGGCAAAGAGATGTATACATTTTATGTTCGCTACTTTACAACGACCAACAAATCTCCGGAGGAAATATACCAGATTGGTCTGAAGCAGGTTGAAATCATGCATTCCGAGATGGAAAGAATAAAAAAGGAAACAGGATTCAAAGGCACATTATCTGAATTCTTTAAATACGTGGAAACAGATCCACGATTCACACCATTTAAGAGTCCGGAAGAAGTATTGGACGCTTATAGGGCCATTTATAAAAAAATTGCTCCTAATCTGCCTTCTTTATTTGGTGTGAAACCAAAAACGCCATTTGAGATAAAACAAACAGAATCATACAGGGCGATGTCCGCCGCCGCTCAATATTTTGCTGGGTCTTTGGACGGAACAAGGCCTGGTGTTTTTTATGTGCCGATCGTAGATGCCCGGAGTTATAATTCGTTCTTAATGGAAGATCTTTTTATGCATGAGTCCATACCAGGACATCATTATCAGGTATCCTTGCAGAGAGAGGATACCACACTTCCTTTTTTTAGGAGAATATTTGGTGTGTCATCATTTAATGAAGGATGGGGGTTATATGCAGAAACCCTGGGCATTCCGTTGGGCTGCTATACTGACCCGTATCAGTATTTCGGTTTTTTACAGGAACAGATACACCGTGACATACGACTTGTAGTAGATGTTTCATTGCATACAGGTAAAATGAATCGTGAAGAAGCAATTAAATATATGCTTGACAATGAACCGGAATCCGAACAGTTTGCAACGGCAGAAATAGAACGCTATATGGCATGGCCCGGACAGGCACTCAGTTATAAAATAGGAGAGCTGACGATTGAATCCCTGAGAGACAAAAGTAAAGTGGAACTGGATTCTAAATTCAGTCTGAAAAAGTTTCATGACGCCATATTAAATGGAGGCAGCATGCAATTGGACATTTTTGAGGACTATATGAATCACTGGATTCAATCTCAAAAATAGGCTGAACGTATATGCAAAATAAAAAAGATGAAATGTGCTGCTGACATTATTTCTAGATTTTTTCTTGTTCTTGTAAATACATACACGTTCGGTCAAAAACTTGACACCCTATGCCTTCAATACCTATGAGTTGAAAATACTGGTTCCTTCAACACAACTATTTTGGGTACAAAAATCGGGGCATTTCCCATGTATGAACAACCAGATCGTTTTTACAAAATATTGAATGAAATCATGGGGAAACAAAATTAACCTTTAATAATATTTTATAATATGAAAATCACCAGAACTTATTATTACGCATTTTATATTTTATACCTTTTATTTGGAAGGGAAAATTTGTGTGCACAAAAAATTGATGAGATCTACAATCAGAAAATAAAAGAATATACAACCGATAAAAGATTCCTTCCTTCTTCGGTTCTTAATCTAACCGATGATCCCACAATCCCTTCTCCGTTAAAATATTTTGGAACCATTATTGGCGCTCCGGGCGTGGTGCATCACACAACAGAAATTTACGATTATTATAAAAACCTGGCCAGCCTTTCCCCATTGATTACCATTCAACAGGTCGGAACTACTGAAGAAGGGCGCCCAATCAATCTGGTGGTCATCTGCAATGAAGAGACCATGAAGAAAACGGATCAGTATAAAAAACAACTGGCCCTTCTGGCTGATCCAAGAAAGATTAGTGAAAGTGAAGTGGGCCAGATTATAAAAAATGCCAAACCGGTTTACTATCTGAACGCCGGATTGCATTCAACAGAAATGGGTTCCCTCGAAACCATGATGGAACTGACCTATCGCCTGATCACAGATAACAGTGATGAAATAAGAAAAATCCGGGATAATATGATCGTCATCATCAACCCGGTATGTGAACCCGACGGGCGCGACAAAATGGTAGATTATTATTACCGTTATTCCAAATCGAGGAAAGAATTTGACGACGGATACAGGCATTCGCCACCTTATTGGGGCAAATACGCATTTCATGATAATAACCGGGACGGTTTGCAGGTTTCTCAGATGTTGACAAAGATTACTTACAACAATTATTTTGATTGGCATCCCACCATCTTGCTTGACCTGCATGAACCGATTCCCTTAATGGCCATTGGCACAGGTACTGGCCCTTACAATGATTTTATTGATCCGATTACCATCAGCGAATGGCAGGAGATGGCCAATCACGATGTCACCGCATTGGCATCGCAGGGATTACCGGGAGCATTTACCTGGGCCTATACCGAAGGCTGGTATCCCGGGTTTATTGACTGGATCGCCAATAACCATAATTCCGTCGGTCGCTTTTATGAGACCCTGGGTAATTTCGGCGCAAATACTTATTTGCGCGATCTTTCTGAAGAAACCTATGCTGGTGATCCGGTCACAAGCAAACAATGGTACCGGCCTGACCCGGCTACACAGCTGGTCAACTGGTCGTTCCGGGACAATATCAATTATACGGAAGCAGCTGTACTGGCTGCGCTTTCTTATACATCGGATAATGCATCCCCACTACTGGAAAATTTTTACAAAAAGGGATTGAACAGTATAAAAAAAGGAAAGGAGGGAAAGATCCGGGCATTTGTTATACCTGCAGAACAACATGATCCGGTAATGGTTGCTTACCTGATAAACCAGCTGCGCAAGCAGCATATTGAAGTTCATCGCGCGGACATGGGCAAAAATAAAATGGATTACGTGGTTCTGTTAGACCAGCCCTACCGGAATCTGGCTGTTTCACTATTAACTAAACAGGATTTTCCAAAGGATGCCAAATTCCCGCCCTACGATGATATTGCCTGGACCCTGGGATATCTATATGGAGTTGATGTACGGGCTGAGGATACTGTAAAATATGCTGCATCCAATTTAAAATTGTTGAGCGGCGATGTTAAATATGCCGGGGAAATAAATGGAACGGGTGACAATTATACCCTCAAATACAAAGGACAAAATACCCTCCTGCCAGCATTGTATTGGCTGAAGGCTGAAAATAAAGATGCGTCAGCCGCGGTAATGGATGCCAAATCTACGGTTGGCGGATTGAAGGATTCATTATCTGCAGGTTCGGTTCTCTTCAAGGGGCTCAGTCCAGCGCAAGCGAAAAAACTAACCACTCAATTTGGTCTTGATCTGCAGGCAACTAATACCGGTTCCGTTCCAAAACAGCATACGGTAAACTTACCCAGAATTGCCATTTATCATACCTGGTACTATACACAGGATGCGGGATGGGCAAGATTCACTTTTGATCAGATGGGGATACCTTATACGTATATCAATAAAGATGATTTAAAAGAAGGAGGATTGCGTAAAAGGTTTGATGTGATTTTGGTTCCGCGCATCTTCGGCACTGCAAACAATTTCATTAATGAGATCGACCGTAAATTCAGCCCAATGCCCTATACCAAAACGGCTGAGTATCCTTCCCATGGCTTCCCGGATTCAACGAGTGATATGACAGGCGGCCCTGGTTTTGTAGGGATGGAACAGTTAAGTCAGTTTGTGGAAACCGGAGGGGTAATTATCACCTTAGACAATTCATCGCAAATTATGGCCAGTGCAGGAATTGGCCGGGAACTGGAAGTCTTTGACGCACCCGGCCTTTTTCATCCGGGATCTGTTGTGAATGTCAAAATCCGAAGCACTAACAGCCCCGTACTTTATGGATTCCCCGAGACCTTTCCGATTTTCAGAGGCATCTGTCCTCTTCTGCAGGTAAGGAAATTCGACCGGAATATGATGTTGTTGCAGTATGGCACAAAACCTTTGAAAGACGAGGAAAAATATAATGGGCTTATCATGGGGATGCCTGATAAAAAAGAAGTGGCTGATGCTGAAGACAGTACTAAAAAAGAGACACCATATGTTCTTTCTGGTATGGTGAGAAATGAGCAGACCATCATTGGTCATGGCGCTATTTTTAATGTGCCCATCGGTTCCGGGAGATTGATTGCCTTTACCTTTGATCCGCTACATCGTTATCTCAATCTGCACGATGCCGTATTGGTGTGGAATGTGTTGATCAATTGGGACTATCTGAAAAACCCATAGCCAAGAAAGATGAAAAAGCTTATTTGCCTGCTACCAGTTCTTTTTTCTCATTGTCTGCTATTAGCACAGATCCGTAACACAGATAGTCTTCGTAATTTAATTTTTACTGCAAAAACGGATACTGACAGGGTCAATGCATTGTACGACTTAAGCAAATATTATGACTCATCACTATTCAAACTGGACAGCGCATTATTGTATGGTCGTCAGGCTTTGGCACTATCGAAAAAAATTGGTAATAAGAAAGGCGAGATCATTGAGCTGACATATAACGGTTATTTAGAACAGGTCAGCGGAAGGATAGATGAGGCTAAGCATTTAATCTACACCGGTCTCGCTATTTGCAAAGAAATTTCTTTCAACAACCTTGAATTACAAATAGACTTATACCTGAGATTGGGACACATCTATTCAAATTCAAATCCAGATAGTGCCATTTATTGCGTCACCAAAGCTCTGAAGCTCGCACAGGATAATCGGCTGCCCTTGAAGGAAGCCGTTGCGCTACAGAGATTAGCATTAGAATATTTGTTTATGGGTAATTATCCCAGAGCCTTGAAGCTTGGTATTCAGGTGTTACAAATTGGCGAAAAAATGAGGAATGATTACCTGATCGCCAACAGTTACGATATATTAGGGAATGTATATTATTTCCTGGATGATGGCTGGGGAGCAATGCATTATTATGACACGGCCGAATCTGTGAAACAAAAAATAAGGTCAATCGATACTATTCGATACGCCAATTCATATTACTTTTTTAAAGGAAGAGCCTATCTGAAATTGAACATACTTGATTCGGCCTTTCTGTTTTTAAGCCGGTCCTATCGAATGTCGGTAAATACATATGAAATTATACTGCTGAGCAGGACCTTCAGTTTACTGGGAAATATATACGAAAGGATGGGTAGGGATTCAACGGCTATCAGTTATTTCCGGCAGGGAATTATATATTCATTAAGTCACGGTTCCATCATTTCTGCTATTCAGACATATAACAGCATGGCCCGGTATTATTTCCACCGGCAAAAAACGGATTCCTGTATTTTTTATGCGTATAAAGCCATTGGGTTAATTCGTAGTAGCGGTGTTTTGTTAGATGAGCCGGAAACATATCTGATTTTATCAGACGCATATAAAGCGAAACGAAACATAGACAGTAGTTTCAAATATATGAGCCTGATGCAGTCTGCGAAAGACAGTCTTTTGGGTTTGGATAAAATCGAAGAAGTGCAGTCGATGGTTTTTGACGCGCAACAACAAAAGGCAAAACAACAAGCTGCAGAAATGGCCTATCGGAGCAAAGAACAAGCCGCAGAACTCGCTTATAAGAACAAGATAAAATTTATTTCGTTGTTTATTGGAATCGCGTTGTTGTTCTTGGTTGCCAGTGTTCTTTGGCGAAGTACCCGGGTTAAACAAAAATCTTATATCACGCTGAAGAAACAACAGGAAGAAACAGAATTTCAAAGAAAAAAGGCAGAACAAACACTTCAAAAACTTAAGGATACGCAGTCCCAATTGATTCAATCTGAAAAAATGGCTTCCCTGGGAGAACTTACGGCGGGTATTGCTCATGAAATTCAGAACCCTTTGAATTTTATCAATAACTTTTCAGAAGTCAATGCTGAATTGTTTGATGAGATGGAAAAGGAAATAGATTCAGGTAATTTAACCGATTTAAAAACTATTGCAAAGGATATCAAAGAAAATGAAAAAAAGATAACATATCATGGAAAAAGAGCCGATGCAATCGTCAAAGGCATGCTGCAACATTCCAGAACTACCTCTGGTCATAAGGAACCCACTAATATCAACGCACTTGCAGGCGAATATTTCCGCCTTTGCTACTATGGTCTTCGTGCAAAGGACGGTTCCTTTAATGTGAACATGCAAACGGACTTCGATCGGACCATCGGAGAAATCAATATTATAGCTCAGGACATAGGCCGGGTTTTACTCAACCTGTATGGTAATGCATTCTATTCGGTATCAGAAAAGAAAAAGCAGCATCCGGAAGGTTATGAACCTACCGTTTCGTTAAGCACAAAACGGATGGGTACAAAAGTTGAACTAAGGGTAAAGGACAATGGTAATGGTATCCCCCAAAAAGTGCATGACAAGATCTTCCAGCCATTTTTTACGACTAAGCCGGCGGGCCAGGGAACAGGACTCGGACTGAGTTTGAGCTATGATATCGTTAAAGCACATGGAGGTGAATTGAAGGTAAACAGCAAGGACGGAGAAGGAGCGGAATTTATTATTTTAATACCAGTTGTTTAACGTGCTGATTTGTGGATCCCGATTCTATACTTACATCATGATATTATATGGCTGAAGAACAAGATATTCCGAAACAGTCTCCGAAAGGAGAAACCACTGCTGATCCGAATTTGCAGGATTCATTAATTTCTTCATCAGAATCACAAACACCAAACATGGAAGTACATCATCATCCCGACCTGCATCACAAACGCAAGCATTTCCGGGAATATGTCCTGGAGTTTTTTATGATTTTTCTTGCCGTGACGATGGGATTTTTTGCAGAGAGCATACGCGAGCATTATGTGGAAGTCAGAAATACCCGCCAATATCTGCAGACTTTCAGGCAGGAGCTGGTCACCAATAAAAGGGTATTTGTGCGTATCGATAGCATATATGGGTCAATCGTACCATCGCAGGACAGTATCATCAGGATTTTCTTTGAGAAGAGAGAAAATCAGGATCTGCATCTCATGGGCCGCTTACTAAGACGTGTGAAGCGGGTACTCTATCCGGCGATCGACAAAGCTGCTTACCAGGCGATGGTGAATTCAGGCGGACTGAAAAATCTGGACAACCTGACTCTGAAGGATTCAATGTCTACGTACATCGGACAGATTGAAACTTTGGAAGCATACAATTCTATTGTATCAATTCGCCTGGGTAATGTGTTACCAGAGATTGCGAAACTGGAAGATCTGCATGACTGGGGACCCTCTATTAACAATCCGGATTATGTCCCTGAAACTATGCCTTATCCGGCGCTGACGGAAAGAGAGAGAAGACTGATAATTAATTATTATACCATCAATAGGGTCCAGGTTTCATCGGACATGTTATTAATTGAAAGGCTGGAGCGTTCAAATGATCACCTCATGAAAATAATTGACGAGATATTGGATGATTAACTGGAAAATGACCTGAACATAAAAGATCTTGCCATTAAAATTTATAACAACTCTAAGGAATTACTACATGTTGTATCCCGGATAAGAAAAATAAAATATCGGGATATTATTTAACTTCAGGAAGGAACGGAAACTACATTTTTAAAAAATGAGCGGATTTTCAATGACAATTACAAATAATTGAAAATGAAAATATGCACACTGACCTTGCTACTTGCATTTGCATCGGTTCATTGCTTTACCCAGACGAGGCAGGAAATAGAAAGTCTGAAATATGAGCCCCTTACCTGGAAAGATGACTTCAATGAAAACAGCCGGCTAATTGATCGTTTTACAAGGAAGCTTGCCGTTGCCAGCCAGGATACGGACCGCGCGCTGACCCTGGGGGAGTTCGGTTTCCTCTACAGTTATTCAGATGCAGACTCGGCGATGAGTTATGGACAACGAGCCCTGACTTTATCGCAACATATCCATTTTTTAAGGGGCGAAGCGAGAGCTTTACATGTCCTGGGTGGTGTATACCGGATCCTGGGAGATGAATCGAAATCACTGGAAATGATATATAAGGGATTGCAGATCGCGGAAGATAATCATTATCCTTTTGAGCTTGCAAGATGTCTGAATAGCATTTCCGTTTTATACTATGAATTCGGGGATTATTCCAGTTCAATACGCAATTTAATGCGGTCGCAAAAAATTGACGAGACTATTCACCATAGCGCACTGGGGATAGTTCAATTATCGAATATCTCCAGATGCTATACAAAAGATAAACAAATGGATTCTGCTTTGAGTTACGCAGCAAAAGCTTACAGTGAGTCGAAATGGTTGCAATCGGAGGGTAATTCATTTCCTTATGTGACGAGGGAAATGCAATTCCTTTTTATGAATATTGGAGATATACAATTTCAATTGGGAAACCGCCCGGTAGCGTTTGCATATATGCAAAAAGCTATTCAGACAAATCAAAAAAACAATTACCACCGTTCGCTTACTTCGGATTATTTTATAATAGCCGGTTTTTTCAAACAGTTGAATCAGACGGACTCCTGTATTTATTATGCGAAGAAAGGGCTTGATGAAGCATATAAAATGAAGTACCTAAGGGAGGTATCGCTAAACAGTAACCTATTGGCAGAACAGTATCAGCCAAAGGACATCAAAGAGGCACTTCGTTACTTTAAAATAGCCAAATCGGCAGACGACGAACTATACAGTGTGAAACAAACAATGAGTTTGCAAAAAACAATTTCAGATGAACAGGACCGTCAGCATAAAATTGAAACCCAAAAAATAGCTTACCAAAATAAAGTCAGGCAATATTCGCTGTTAGCCGGCCTGGGGGTATTCTTACTCATCGCTTTTATTCTTTACCGCAACAACCGTCAGAAACAAAAAGCGAACCAATTGCTTTTTCGTCAAAAAGAAGAAATCGATCTCCAAAGACATAAGGCTGAAAAAGCGCTTGAAAGCCTCCATGCCACACAAACTCAGTTGATTCATGCTGAAAAAATGGCTTCATTGGGCGAACTGACGGCAGGCATTGCTCACGAAATACAAAACCCCTTGAATTTTATGAATAATTTTTCTGAAGTGAACAAGGAGTTAATTGAAGAAATGAAACAGGAATTAGGTTTGGGCAATATTGCTGAAGCTACTACAATTGCCAATAACGTTCAGCAAAATGAGGATAAGATTAATCATCACGGCAAGCGTGCCGATGCAATCGTAAAAGGAATGCTGTTACACTCCCGAACCAGCACAGGTCACAAGGAACCAGCTGACTTCAATGCACTAGCAGCTGAATATTTACGTCTCTGCTACCATGGGCTTCGTGCAAAGGACAATTCCTTCAATGTGAATATGCTAACTGAATTTGACCAGAGCATAGGAAAAGTCAATATGATCGTCCAGGATATGGGACGGGTTTTGCTCAATCTGTATAATAACGCCTTTTACTCGGTATCAGAAAGAAAAAAGATCCAACCCAAAGGCTACGAACCAACCGTTTCTGTAAGCTCAAAACGGATCGGTGCTCAAGTGGAATTAAGAGTAAAAGATAATGGAACGGGTATAGCTCAAAAGGTTATTGATAAGATCTTCCAGCCATTTTTTACAACCAAAGCGGCAGGACAGGGAACTGGTCTCGGATTGAGTTTGAGTTATGATATTATCAAAGCACATGGAGGTGAACTGAAAGTGAATAGCGACGAAGGAATGGGAGCGGAATTTATTTTTTTAATACCAGTTATTTAACTGCTGCCAATATAATTGCATCAAAACATACCGGCTGGAGGCATTCTGTTGAAAAGAAATTATTATCATGATCCCGGATCTCGCAAAGAAAATTTCTTTTCTATTGCAGATATTGAATAAATTGTAGCTATGCTTTTTTCTCTTTAATAAATTTTTACCAATCAATGATGCAGAAGTTTAGATCTGCCAGAATGATTATTTACTAATTTACTGAAATTAAAATTTTGATGAGCATACTATTGCTGATGTTTTCCATTTACAAATAAGTTTGCACCATTATGTAATAGTGCTATTTTGCCATCCTCATTTAGATGGAACCCTAACCATCTTCAAATCGCACCGATAACTCAGGCAGGCTGCAGATCGGGGGTTTAATGTACTTCCACAATAAAAGATTTTCTGACTTTACGTATAATTAAATGAGTTATTCTGAAAATTTAGATATGTTTTTTATTTTAAAATATAAAATAACAGACGCAAGTATTAATGTAAATCCGTTCGCAAGCCAAACCGGAAGGTTGTTGCTGGCCAATCCATAAATAAACCACATAAGAGTTCCTAATGTAAACAGAATATACATGGATAACGAAATGGAAGATGTATCCTTAGTACGTATGGTTTTTAATGCCTGCGGTAAAAAAGAAGTTGAAGTTAAAACTGCAGCACACAAACCAATAACGGATATCCAATTCATATGATTTGAATTTAATGGCGAAATTTAGATCAATCACTTTGTCATCTTTAAGGGATATGAGCAGGCAGGCGGCCACCGCCATGAATATAAACATAAGGATTAGTTATGAAAAATCTTCAAGAACAGAACCTTAAGCAAGATTCCTACTACCGGATCACATGGTCACCGCTGGTGGCTAATCCACTGAAACTGACCATATACAAACTGATAAAAGCAACTATTATACCTCCGATGATATCATAAAAATAATGTTGTCCGGTACTGATGACGGACCAGCAAATTAAAATAAACCACAACCAGACGACACATCTTAAAAATAATTTCCTTTTTAGAGCTAAGTAAAATGCTGCGGTAAAAGCATTAGCGATGTGTAATGACGGGAAGCAATTGGTTCTTACATCAAGTAACTGTATAAATCTTGAAAGAAAGTAATGCGTATGTTCTTCACTGGAATAAATGGCAGCCGGCATACGTGTCGGAAAAAAAAAGAAAATACTTGAAGCGATCATCGCATTTATAACAATCGACATGGCGCAGTTTATAGAATAAGTTTTTTTATTGGCTGCTATTGAAATCAAAAACATTAGATAAAACGAAATGTATGTATAGGCGAAAACAACATGAAAACTGATGTTCCGATCGATAAAAGTGACCGGCAATTCCACGACTTTGAAAGGACTTGCCCAATTCGCTCCATAATATAAAATCATTAAAATGCCCAGCGTTAGCAGAAAATATGAAATTTTAGTAACCAATTTGAATCCTTATTTAGTGAGATTTAATTGTCATGTTTCCAAGGATTCCGGGAATGAATCATTTTCAGGAATTACAGATGCACCTGTTAGATGCGGAGAAGGTTCATGGGTTAACCGGGGGCCCTTCCATAAACGCAGGTAATTCCTTAAGAAAGTTATCCTGCCGCCACCTTCTGAAACATAATCCGGCAAATGTATCCAGGGAATTTTCGGATTCTGGTGATGAGCAAGATGTAAATTGAAATTCAGGTATATCCATTTCAGCCAGGAAGGAATTTTCAGATTATGTGCGCCATTAATGATATCCCGCGGGCTGAATGCATGGTTCACGTAGTTCTGGGATGACCATAAAAACCCATGCATGACAAACAACGTAAGCCAGGCCGTCCATTTGAGATCAAGTACATAGAAAATTGATATCTGGAAAAGAATCGCTAAAATGCTTTCCCAACGAGAATGTAAAACTTTATCCTTCCGATTACTTCCTTTTAAAAAACCTCCTATTTCTGTTTGTGAGTAGAAAAACCGGGTGTAGATTAACCGGGGTGCAATCGCATATAAAAGTACGGCCAGCCACATGGAAAAATATCCCAGACCGATCATCATTCCATATAACGTGCCGTACTTTTTAAATTTTTCCTGATGCTCATAATAAAGATCCCACATTTCTTCGTCAGTTCGGTTCTTCTTATGGTGCTTTAAATGGCAGTGTTTAAAAAAAGTAAATGGTGCGATGAACATTGTAGAGAGCCATCTGCCCATAATATTATTTACCAGCTCATTGGAATGAATGATGCCGTGTTCTGCTTCGTGAATAAGTGAATAAACAGGAACCATGTTAACGGCGAAAAGAAAACCGCAGACTAAAACCCACCCGTAATGATGCACATGGGAGGCCTTCCAGAGCAGATAGAAAGTACATTAAGCTGCATATAACAGTTATTGTCAGATTTATTCTGTCAGGTGTTTTATAATGTTTTGTATTCATGAAACTCCGGCATATTCTTTATTAATGTTATAAGCGGCTACTTTTCCATATACAAAAGAGCGGTCATTAAACTGAATTTTCTTACTAAGTATTTCATCCTTCACTATAGTGCTTTTCAAATCATCCGGGACTTCGCGTGGTATCATCAGATTCCGGAAAATGATGCGGGCATTTTTCCGACCGGCTCTTGATACAGAACTAAACAGGCGGTGGGTGTCCTTTTCACTCATCAATTCACATATATTGGACAATGCGAAACAGTTGATACTATCGTCAGCCATTATATCCAGCCATTCCTGTGCTTCTGCAGTATAAAATTTGATGCGGCCCAACCTTGATTTTATAATATCATAATTTTCTTTTTTAAGATAGGCAGGCAGTTCGTTTTCATTTCTATACTTTCCTAAAAGGTATAATGACAAAAAATAATTGCCTCTAACAGGGATATCCCTGAATGCTTTTTTTGAACGGTTGTAAAAACTCTCTGCAAAAGATTTACTGCCGTCATCGAAATGAAAATAATCGGCTACCAGTCCCCGCCTGGCAAGCATATATTTATTAAAAATAATTTTAAAGATGTAATGAAAACGTTTTGTATTCCAGACATTGTCGAAATAGGATTCCTGTTCCTGCTTTGATTTATCGGCAAATAATAGCGACACTTTCCTTTTGCCCTGTAAGGTATTTATGAATTTCCCGGCCAGCCTGATGAAACGTTCATATTTTCCATTCATAAAAAAGCCATCTTTTATTATTCTATACTGGGTTTCCCAGAATGTCTGCGATTCTTCTGGCAGAAATGGCTTTATTTTATCATATAGTTTTGTCCTGTCTGCATGCTCCTTTAATCCGGTAAAAGCAATGAACTCCTCGAAATCCAGGGCTTTTATAGCGGCAATTTTCAGTTCCAACATGAAGGATTGTGCAGGATTTATATCGACGCTGTAAATGATTTCGGGGTCAGAGAGCAAAAAGCCCAATACATTACAGGCACCGGAAGTGATAGCAAAAACCGTGTCTCCACTTTTAATTTTTAAAGCGGCCTGGTCAGATTCAGGGTCCTCCCAATTTTGCGCAAAAACCAATTTGAATATAGGCACCTGGTTTTTTCCCTCTTCCATATTGAATAATTTATAAAATCTCCCTAGTTATCCGTTTACCACAATCCTTTAGCATTATAAAATGGTGCTAAGCCGATTCCGTGTTTGGTGCTCAAGGAGTAAATCTCTTCCATTTTGTCAGTTGTGATATTTCCCTTTGCGGAGGAATAGTTTTCATACCTTTTTTCAAAGGCAAGTACCATAGCTTCCAGTATACAGCCATGTATGATATGGGGGGCATCGTAATGATAAATGGTATTTGAATAATCCGGATTAAAATCATACCCGCAACTAACCTGTCCCATACCTCCGTGGAATAAATGGATATCTTTTTTGTGGACAATATTATTTTCCAGGTTTTTTGGATAACCTGCATCACATATTAAAACGTTCTTACGGATGTTATCCAGCTTTATACCAGTCGAACTTGCGGCACAAACGATGATGTCAGCCTCAGGAAGGAGATCTGCCAGATCAGTGGAATATGCGAGGTCAATATTTTCATTGATCAGTTCACCCGCTATGTTTTTGAGCCGCGTGAAATTTCTTGCACATAGGAGCAACTTGTTTGCCCTGCTTTTCAGGTAATTGACGCATGCTCCTCCAATATCGCCCGTTGCTCCAATAATTAAAATATTGGATTCTGAAAGTTTTATATGGAGCCGGTCAGCAGCTTTTTCTATTCCTTTTACTATAAATGCCGCGGTAAGTGTATTTCCTGTTGTAAACTTTGTTTCTCCTGTTGTAAATGAATCAAGGTTGCCTTCTAAAACGATGGATGTGAATCCTCCCAATGTGACTATATTAAAACCCATTTTATTTGCCCTGGATGTGGCACTCATTACCTTACTGATATTCGCCCTTGTAAATTCTGTGCATAGTTTATCAGGATCGATAAATGTTTCGATGTACATGCCATTAATTTCTGTGCCTGTTTTCGACCTGACTTTTACTTTGAATAATTCCCTGGACGGAATGAATGAAAATATGTTTTTGATTTTATCACATGAAAGTTTTTCCTGGTCAGCAGACCGGATGCTGTTTACAAAAGCAGAAATATTCTGCCAGCTGTCCTGATGCCCTATGGCAGCGAAATCTAAGCTGGGAGACGCGCTATCCATACAATTGATTTTTCACCAGGGATACCGATATTGTCCAGCGCTTCCGCGTAAAGAGCCATTGCATTTCCTCGCAGGTTTACAATGTCAAGCCCTACATGATGCAGTGAACTTTTCATGCATTCTCCGTTGCATACTCCACAATGGCCGCGCAGATCTGTAGTAGCCGTAAACTCAGCAAGGATATTCATGCAATTGAAATGAATTTCCTCGAATTTATTTTCAAATGCAGCCGGATCTTTTTTTAATTCTGCTCTGAGTATATCAGAAGAATGTTCAAGGTGTTCTTTTTCTTCATCCCCGATCCTGTGGAAAAGATCACCTGCTTCGCCGCCAAGCGCATAGCCTACATCATTGTACATGGATATGGCAAACGATTCAAGCATTACCTCCTGGATTATAAGGCAGGCGGTAAAATCTTTTTTACGGGCATAGGATAAGAATTGTTTTCGCATATTTCCCCAATATTCCCCCTGCATATTCACATTGATCTTCAGTTTTCTTTTTTTTGCGTAGGCGAGAAATCCTTCAGCATGCATTCTCTCGCTGTTCGCATGTTCCACCGCTTCCATTTTTTCATGTGGATCATCAATGGTTTCAGCCAGGGAGGCAAAATTGGACATGCCGATGAGCTCACCGGTGATTGCCTGGGAGAATATGTCTGAAATCACATTGAATTCTTCCAATGTCATTGTTGCTTGTTTAACAGATTCCATAAATATTTATATTTAAGATGAAGGGAAATCAAATGTTTTTATACCAGTGAATAATCTTCAAAAGGGATACCCTTTAAAACTTTCTCAATCAGGAACCTGTTGTCTTTTATGCTTAACAGCATGCCGACTGAGTTGAAAGTCAGTTTGAGCAGACCGTTAAAACATTTGTGCAAAGGGTCCTTTTCGTGCAGGCCAATGGAAACAAAAGAATAAGATTTATTATAAACAATATTTCTGGCTTTGTTGACAAGCAATTTCACCAGCTTCGTTTCGTATTGATCAACGGCCAAATATTTTATATATAGCATTCCTACAGGCTCGTTTAGAGAAGGCATTTTTGAATAGCCCAACAGGCGGCTAATGGAATTTAGAAAACCCAGGATCCATTTGAGTTTAAGTGAAAGTTTCAATACCACATTTTGTTTCATATTCATTGTATCGGATAAACACATGGCTGCAATTATTTTGTTTTTATCGCGGATCGTAAATATTTGCGTCCCTTCCAGGATTTCTTTTGTAATGACTGGTCCGATTTCATATTGACAATAGTGCCTGTTCAGGAATTCTATCAATTCCTTATCGGGCGGTGTTTCCTCAATTTGCCTTTCGTGTTCTGAGATCCTTTTTCTCCTGCCAATAAACTGGTGAATTTTAAAAATTCCAATATTGTCAAAGTCCGGAATATTGGGCCTGTTTTTGAAAAACGTAAATGGCTTACTATTTCCTTTTGAAACATTCAGAAAAGCAAGATCTGCACCTTTGGGAACAATATCATTTGCAAGTTCATTGCACAACTGAAGTCCGATTCCCCTGTTCCTGTGCGATGCAGCTACTTTAAAATCGCCGATGTAGTGAAGAGGTAAAACCTGGCCGCCTACATATACCTGCTGAAGGGAATCACAAAGGGAGCCGATAACTTTATTTTCATCCAGCGCCAGGAATACCCTGCTTTCACCCCGTTTGTCCAGCAGTTTGAAAAAATCAGGATTGCGGTCGATGCGCAAAGCAGTTTCTCCTGTCATGCCGGTCGCAGCTGTGAGTTTGATTAATTGGTCATTGTCATCTTTCGTTGCTAACCTGTAAGTGATCATACGGCGATGAAGTTGTCATTTGGATGAGAATTTAACACTATTCTCATTTTCACGCATCACATTTAATAGAAACTCAAATTTTTCCCTGGAATATTTATCAAACGCACCTTTCCCGGAGAATCGACTCAGTTCTCCAAGACGAGCCTCACCTTCGAATCGGCTGTTGTCGTGATAATAACCATTACCTACCAGGAAATAACTTGTCTTCATTCCGGTTTCTGAGGAAGAATGAATATTAAACCCGAGATCCAGACGCTGTGGACCTTTTACAAAAATATCCGAATGCTGACCCTGCATTCCCGGATCTAAAGATTCATTGTTACGATTCACCAGGGAAACCACGGTTGCAGGAATAAGCTCAGTCAGGCAAACGTTATTCGTCGAAAAATCCATTGAGGCGTAATCAAGATCCCAAAACATATAAGTAGTTTGTAATCTCAACTGAATATTGCTGCTGTCTTTAAATTCTTCGAGATCCATGTTCATGATAAGATCCCTGGAGTTTGAAATACCGGCTGTCGGGAAATAATCGATGAATTTCCATTCACCTTTATATTTTACAGAAACGAGCATGGGCAGAAACTGATCGAGCTCACACTGCATAACCTGTGCGGGGTCCGCTTTGTCTTTTTTCCGGATCAGCTCAGGATAATAATTACCATATAAAGATTTAAACTGGTTAAACAGGTAGTAAGACCAGGCCGAATTTTTTGCATTTATAATCAGTTTTCCTGAAATGCTCTGACGGGGCTTGCTAAAACTTAGCAGGATATCACTGCTGGTTCCCTCCCCGGTATGGTTTGTAAATGAATAATATTTTCCGTCCCGGGCCATAACTTCAGAACGCGGATCCTGACCAGGACCAGTCGAAGCTTGCACAGGTCTGACAGGGCTACTATAAACCAGCACATTACCTTTTCGGTCAATCAGCACCTTGTCGTTTACTCTATGCGTAACCTGCATCAGCTGAATGCTGTTCAGCATGATGTCTTCTTCGTCCTTGCCCATGATGGTCAACCGGATCTTATTCCCGGAATTTTCCGTCACACAAAGGGGCAAATAATCTGATCTTTTAAGTGAAGCTGCAATTGCACCGCTATATAATGTTCCCTGTAGCTCAGCATGGTCCTGATTCGTAATAAACACCTGTGGACTACAGGAAACATCCTTATTAAAATCATTGTTAGTATTGGCAGTACTGACTTTTGTACTAGTTTCTGAAGCTGTAATAAAGACTGCCACAACCGCGGCTGTAGTCAGGGTGACGCCAACAATACTGCCCACTTTGGACCTGTTTGTATTTTTTTTATCAAGCTGGTAAACATCAATCCTGCTGAAATCTTTGAGAGGAATATTCACATGTAAACTATCAGTTCCGGCGTATTGGGAATAAAGATGAACTTCATAAAGAACCCAATCCTGATGTTTTACAGGAAAAGCGTTGTGGTCAGATTTGGCCGGATGCTCATATAATTCATGTTCCGGCGGCAGTGAGGCTTTTTCGGCCACCAGGTTTTCATTCGAGAGTTTGACGTTATTTAATGCATATTGCCTGTTATGACTCAGGTCATGCAATATGAAATATTTCTGAGCGTCAATCAGTTTGATCAGAGATGCAGAATCAATCTGGTTGGCAGTATTTGTCGAATAAAAATGTCTGAAACATCCGCCACATATGATCGAAATAATGAAGAAGCTCATCCATATCAAATTCCGGAATTCTCTTATCAAACTGCTATTGGAACCATAACTGCGAGGGCAGGAGGCATGAGACCGTTTCATGTTGATTTGATTTAAGTTGACCAATGAATCATCGTTCGATATTCCCTGAATCCTTATATAAATGGCCACTTAAATGTATCCAGCTTCAAAACTGAAACCTAATTGATTTTTGCTTGAATTTTTTAGATAAATGCAAAATCTACTAAAAGGATTAAATAGTTGTCAGGTTGCGCATGGGCATTACTTATTTTCAAACTCAGTTGATGAGATTTGGTATATTTTGCTAAACCAGCCTGGATTTTTCGCGGTAAACGCTAAAAGACAGTTATCGATTTCTCGGCATTTTATACGAAGCACCCGAAACGCAAAAAAAGTTTTTATACTCTCTTACTTGTTTCTGCCCGTCGAATATTAAGCACCATTCACCTTAATTTTCGTGCCATTCAGCGAAAAAATGCTCACAAGGAAGGTGTTTTGTAGAACTTCAGATTAGAAATCCACGTTATGAAAACGATTCCCTATTGCCTTGAATGCGGGCAGCCCATCTCCCGGGGTGTGCATCTTTTCTCCAGAAGAATTTATGGACATTCCCTATGTATGAAGGATCTATGGAAGATCGAAGAATCAGGCGCAACGGCTCTTGCAGTCGATTTATACCTGACACTAAAATCTCGCAGTTTTCCAGTGGCATTGGAATACTGGGATGGTCATAAACATGTCGATATTGCCTTGCCGGGGAAATTATATATTGAAGTCAACGGTCCTTGTCATAATAACAGGAACCAGATAATGACCGATCTTACGAGAACCGTCTTCTCACTGGAAAAAAATATTCCGACCATCATTATTCCCAATTCAATGCTGGAAAATAAAACATTATTCGAGCATGCCGTTAATGAAATTTCAAAAGCCTGCCGACTGGTAATGAAAAAAGCAGTCGTTACAGGAATGAAACTTTCATTTTCGCGGGAACAACTTCAATAATATTCTGCACAAAAAACTATTTGTTTTTTATAAAGGTATGAACGTACTTGTTTCCTTTCTGATTAATAATCGTGTGCGCGCATTTCACGGATCCTGATTCACTGATTTCAAACACACGAATGCTACTCATGGAGGCGGGCCACCGGAAGGGCATGGAAGGCAATATCTTTGATGATCTTTCTTTATTTTACATCAAATTACCTCATGAAAAAAGGTCAGGGTGGGAAATGATTTTTTCAGAGTCACTTGAACACTCAAGCCAGTAATTTTAAAATCGGTCTGTTCAATCGCCGCGTATGAAAAAGTACTTATTTATTTTTTCCGTCCTGATGGTGAGTGTTGGCTTTTCCCAGCGCGTACAGATTAATCCAAGCATTCTGAAACAAACTTTTGTATATGCCGTCAAAAACGATAGCGCTCTTTCGCTGGACATTTATAGAATGAAAGACGCTGACCAATCAGTAAAGAAACCAGCCATCCTCTTTTTGTTCGGCGGGGCGTTTGTTACAGGACACAGAGATGACACAGTTTACAATGCTTACTTTAATTCGCTGACGGAAAATAATTATGCAGTCATTTCAATTTCCTACAGACTTGGACTTAAAGGCGTCCGGCATGTTTCAAAATTCAATATCAAACCATTGAAAAATGCCGTTGATATGGCAGTGGATGATGTATTCGATGCGACGAACTGGATCATCGGACATGCAGATAGCCTGGGAATCGATACTTCGATGATCATTCTTTCAGGATCAAGCTCCGGAGCCATCACGGTCCTAACGGCCGAATTCGAACGGAAAAATGAATATGCAGCTGCGGCGAAACTGCCTTTCGGATTTGAGTATGCGGGACTAGTCAGTTTTTCAGGAGCCATCCTGAGTCTTAAAGGCAGACTCTCTTATAAAAACTCCCCGGCACCAAGGCTGATGTTCCATGGAACAGATGATAAGATCGTCCCTTACCAGAAAATAAAATTTTTCAATAAAGGTTTTTACGGATCCGCCTGGATCGCGAAATATTTGAAGGAGCACGCGATCCCATATTACCTCTACAGCGAAGAGGGAATGGGGCATGAAATAGCCGTGCTGCCAATGATGGACAAGCTGCCTGTAATACTTGATTTTCTCGATGACTATATCCTGCAGCACAAACCCTATGAGGTTGAATTAAATTTCAAAAATCCGGATCAAAAACCATTGATGCTGCAGACGTCGGCCGAGCTGATGAAAAAATTAAATCCCTGAGGAAATGTGAATATGTTGAAATCCAGAGACAAAGTTCGTTTTTACCAATTACCTGGATTTTGTGATTAAAAAGCCGAAAATATATTTTGCTTTTACTTAAAAATTTGCCTGGCATTAAACACGATCACTGCAATAAAAATGATGGCGTAACCCAAGATTTGCAGTAAACTGATCGGCTCGTGAAAAAACATAATGGCCAATATAAATGCGATGATGGGATTTATATTCAGCAGCATACCTGCTGTAGATGAATTCAAGCCTATGAGCGCATATAAATTCAGGAAAAGAGGAATGATGGTAAAGAACACGGCAATGATTTCTATATAAAAATAAAACTTCCCTTCTCCAGGTATCGGTCCGCTGAAAGCAGGAAAAAAGGGCAGCAGGATTAAAGCCGACAATACAATATGAAAACTAAGTATGATGAATTTATCGAAGCCCGTATTTTCCCGCTGGCTGATCAGGTAACATGCATAACTGAACCCAATTACTATACTGAATAGCATATCGGTTATATCAGCATAAGAAAGTAGTAAACAACCGGCAACGCTCAACAATACGGCTGACCATTGAAGCTTACTCAGTTTTTCATGTAGTAGGATAAAGGCGAGGAGGGTGGTTAAAATCGGGCACACCATATAGGCCAGTGAAGTAGCCTTGATACTGATATGATTCATTACATAAATAAATGAGAACCAGTTGCTGGTTAAAAAAACACTTCCTGCAACATTCAGTAATACAGCCCTTCGTTTTTTCTGAATTGGCATCTGTTTATACAACCGGAAGGTTTCCCTGCATTTTTCCCTCCTGAAGAGGAGGTTTATAAGCAGCATCAGCAGGGCGCAGCTGAATACGCGGTAAAACAAAATATCTACAGAAGGATAAACATGTAGGGGTTTGAGCACCAGGCTAAAAAATCCCCAAATAGCATAGGCGCTTATAGCTGCCAGGTAATATTTCATATTCTCCCACTACCCTTAAAAGTGTAACAGCAAATTACTGGTTTACGTGTATTTGAACGGGTGATGATCAGATGCAAATTTGTATTGTAAAACGATCACAATCAATCATCAAATAAAACTTACTAAAATGAAAAAGATTACTATCATCCGTCTGGCTACAATGTACGCCATTTTATTTTTCGTTCATTCAGCAAATGCCCTCAACTCAAATAAAATCATCGCAACGGGCGACGATACTCCGAGATCTAAAACAACAGTAGTTAAATCAAGCAGCGCCAATATAAAAGCTGAGAATGATTTTAATAAACTTTTAACCGGACCTTTTTTCTTTTTTTAAAGTAGGCGTTTTTTCAGATTTAATAAACGTATATTCAATAATATCAATTCAGTCCCGGATCAGGAACGATTACTATTCAACCATGAAAAGTAAATTTCAGCTATTCATTTTTATTTTATTTCAAATCATATCCCTGCCTGTGATGGCACAGCATGATGCGATTCTTTTCAGCAATATGGATAGTCTTACCGGAACAACGCTGGGAAAAATCAATGCCATCTCGCAGGATCCGAATGGGACGATGTGGTTTGCCGCTAATAGCGGATACTGTATCTATAGTTATGATGGAATCACACTGACCAGTTTCAAACAGGATAACAATAATCAAAATTCTCCGGGATTCAAATTGATTGAAACGGTTTATGCAGATAAAGAAGGAATGATATGGATTGGCGGAGCTGGCCTGGACAGGTATGATCCACGAACCGGAGTTTTTACACACTACAAAAATGTTGGAAGTGGTATTAACGGATTTCAGGGGGTATCGATCATTTTTAAAGATCACAATGGAAATGTCTGGATCGGAACTTATCAGGGTCTTGAAATGCTTGACGAGAAGACAGGGAAATTTATTCGTTATGTGTATGATCCGTCCAATCCAAAAAGTCTGAGTAATAATATTATTGAAGTGATTTATGAAGACAAAAAAGAACAGCTCTGGATTGGAACGGGTATACCGTGGTTTGATATGAACGAAGGAGGACTCAACAAAATGAATCCGGATGGAAGTTTTACCCGTTACATGCATGATTCAACAAATGAAAACAGTCTACTGAATAATAAGATCAGAGCGATATTGGAAGACAGCCATGGAAATTTCTGGGTCGGTACATCCGGCGAAGGCCTTCACAGAATGAATCGTGAAAAAGGAAGTTTTGAAAGATTTTTATTCGATCCAAAACATCCGGATCAGCTGGGTGGTCCCGCGAAAAATCCGAAAAATGAAGCAGATGGAATTACATTTCTCGGAGAAGATAAATCCGGCGCCTTGTGGATGGGAACCTACCTGGAAGGCCTTAGCAGATATGATCCGCGGACGAAAAAAATGACGCGTTATAAAAAAGGAAACGGCTTTCCGGATAGTACAAGTTATAAGGGATTTATCAGCCGCGATGGTACCCTGTGGGTTGCAACTGAACTAAGTAATTTATTATACAGGGCTGATCCGGTTTCAAAATCAATCCATTCTATTTATACAGGTGATCGGGTGTTTAAAATTATTTCAGACAATGGTCAGGTATGGATAGCAACAATGGGTGGAGGATTATTACAATATGACGCAAACCTTTTTCTGAACCGGCGGTTCAAACATCATCCATCAGATCCCTCCAGTATTATTTCGGATTCGGTAAGTTCTCTTTTTAAAAATGCGGGGGAAGATACGATATGGGTGGGTACCGCTCACGGTGTTCAGATGCTGAATACAAATACCTATAAATTTTCCCGGTTACTATTCATTAAGAGTCCGGCCTTATCTGATTTAAATATAACCAGCATCCTGAAAGATGGTAAGATGGATCTCTGGCTGGGAACACTGGGCAGGGGACTCCTACGATATCATTGCGCCGATGGTTCTGTTCAGCAATGGCTTTCGCATCCTGGTGATTCTTCCAGCCTCGGCTCGAATGATGTACCAACCGTTTTTGAAGATAAAGAACAAAATATTTGGCTGGGAACATGGGGTGGTATAGAAGGAACCTGGAAATACGATCAGACTACCGGAAGATTTCACAATTATCTGCCTGGGAAAACCGCCAGAAAATTTTATGAAGATCACGAAGGTAAATTTTGGGTCTGTACGAATAATGGTTTGTTCACATACAATAAAAAGGAGGATAAGTTTACTGCCTTTTTTGATTCTCAGTCGGATATCGGAAATGAAATGACAACTGGTATTTTGGAAGACCCTCAGTATAATTTATGGCTGAGTACCCGGTCATCTATCGTTAAAGTAAACAGGGAAAGAAACGGTTTTTTTATCATGGGTAAAAAGTATGGTATTACAAAACCTGAATTATTTTTCGGTGCTTTTTGCCAGACAGCTGACAACCGGATACTTGTCGGTAATGAAACCGGCTTTTACAATTTTTTTCCTGATGAACTTTTCCTGGATATGGAACTCATGAAACTGGTCATAACAGATTTTTCCCTCAGTGATAAATCCGGTTCGACAGGAAAAGACAGTTCATTGATTAGCCGGGTTGAAAACACGAATGTTGTTTCCCTCAGCTATGATCAGAATAATTTCAGTATTGAATTTTCTGCAAATGATTACCGTTCTACAAGTGCAGTGAAATACTATACACTGCTTGAAAATTATGATCCCGTCTGGCGCCAATCGGGCGTTGACAGGATTGTACATTATTTTAATCTTGCTCCGGGTGATTATTTATTCAGGTTGAAAGCATATAGCCCTGACGGATCGACAGGCGAAAAACAAGTAAAGATTCATATAAGCCCGCCCTGGTGGAAAACCATCTGGGCCTATTTATTATTTGGGATTTTAATATTGGGCAGCGTATTGTTATTGTATCAGAACCGGATACGTTCATTGAAAAATAGACAAACGGAGCAAATAAGGGCCGCTATTCACGCACAGGAAGAAGAAAGGAAACGAATTTCACGTGACCTGCATGATGATATCGGCACCAAGCTCTCTGCCCTAAAACTCTTCATATCATCACTGGAATTGAAAGCACATTCCATCCATCAGGAGGAAATTGTTTCGCTTGCGCAAAGTTCCGAACAATTCATTCAGGAAGTAGTGAAAGATTTGCGAAGCATGTTGATCAATTTAAGTCCAACGATTTTGGAGGATTTCGGTTATACGAATGCGGTAGAAGGACTCGTGAATAAGATTAATGAAACCAAGCTAATTCATTTCGACCTAAATGTGTTTGGCTTTAAGAAGCGATTGCAAAAGGACTATGAACTGGCACTATACCGTATTACGCAGGAACTGATCAATAATATTCTGAAGCATGCCGATGCAAAAAATATTTCCCTCCAAACGGGCTTTCGGGATGATAAAATTGTTCTGATCATTGAAGATGACGGGAAGGGATTTGATGTAAACCAGCACAAAGAAGGATACGGACTGAAAAATCTGGAGACCCGCGTGAAACTGCTGAACGGTAAAATGGTAATAGAATCTAGGCCAGGTAAAGGAACGACCACACTTATTGAAATACCTTATAATTTAACTTAACTATGGAAAGTTATCTGCTGCCGATCAATTTACTTATTGCCGATGATCATCAGCTCTTCATCGACGGCCTGACTAAAATTCTGGAAAATGAAAAAATCATCGGAGAGATTTTTTCTGTTAATAATGGGAAAGAGGTGATGGAGACGATCGGACTTCATCAAATCGATTGTATCATCATGGATATAAATATGCCGGTGATGAATGGCCTGGAGACGACCAAACTGGTAAAAGCAGAAAACCCTGTAATCAAGATTATTGTTGTGAGTATGCAGTGCGACGTATCCATAGTGAGTAAAATGCTGAAAGCAGGAGCTGATGGATTTATTAATAAAGATACGGGAAAGGATGAGCTGTTGACAGCTATCAATAAAGTGATGGGGAATGAAAAATATATCAGTCCCGCGATATCCCGCAATTTATTCTCCTTCTTTTCTGAAAAAAAGAATGTCAGTTCAGAAAATGAAAAACATCTTACAGCCCGCGAACTCGAAATCATCAAGTTGATTGCGGACGGACTTACCAATCAGGAAATAGCGGCCAAGCTTTTCCTTAGTACTATGACCGTGGATACACACAGAAAAAATATGATTGCCAAGCTTCATTTAAAAAATACAGCCTCGCTGGTGAAATATGCATTTGAGCATAAGTTGTTGTAATGATGGTAATCGCTTCTGAATCATCCGAGTGTTATCCCCTTCTCCAGTGCTTTGTTATACTTTTTGGCGTTAAAGCTATATAGGTATGGTGCCCTGTGCGGACCAATATTGCGTTTTTCATTCAACCTGTTGATGAGGCCCAGAAAGATTAATTTCTTTGGGAAATTTCTCATATCCAGGGTTTTACCGAGAATCGTTTCATATACTGTATGTATTTCTGTCAGCGAGAATTTCTTCGGTAGTAATTTTACCGCAATAGGATAATAATATAACTGAAGCCTCAAAGCCTGGAGCGATTCCTTTACCATCTCGTTATGATCGAAAAGCAGATCCGGCACTTTGTCGATATCTGACCATTCGCATGCGGTCGACATAAAATCAGGCTGAGGCTTCACAAGTGAGAAATCTGTAATTGCATAATATCCAACTGAAATGGTATCATCCATCAGCCAGCTGCTCCTGATTTTTTCATATCCATGCACTTTCATCAATTTTACCGTATCAGGATCATTCCATTTGATACGTTCCGGTCCCCCGAATGTTTTGTATTGCTGCAGGTAGAGACCCGTTATGCCCGTTTTTTCCTCTACGATCCTGCCTGCCGCATCATCCAGATTTTCCGTGCGTTTGATATATCCGCCGGGTAAACAAAATCCATCAAATCCTTTCAGCCGCGAGATCAGCAGTTTTAACTGATGGTCGTGATAGCCAAATATGGCGCAGTCAATCGAGATATGGGGTATATATGTTTTGTACCCGTGTTCGATAAAATCCTCCAGTTCTCTGAGTGTATTCATATTGGGTGTAAATATAGTTCAAATTTCTATTTGGTAAATTTTGTCAAATAGAAATAATGCCCTTATCTTTATTTGGTAAATTTCACCTTATAGAAAAATGACTCCTATATGAAACATAACAGAAGGAATTTTCTCGCCCTGACTTCCATGGGTCTTGCCGGGGCCGGATTGGCAACCATGTTGCCGGATATTGTCCACGCCGGCCCCGCCAGGAAAGGCCATCCTTACAGGCTGGCACTCTCCCAGTTTTCTTTGGCCAGTCAGTTCTGGACAAAACAACTGGACCCGCTTGATTTTCCTGCCAAATCCATGAAGGTCTTTCAAATTGAAGGACTCGATTATTGTTCCATGTTTTTTGCAGACAAGGCAAAAGACAAAACATTTTTAAACGAACTTAAAAAACGCGCTCAGGATAATGGTTGTTATAACCTGCGTATTATGGTTGACGGAGAAGGCGTTTTAGGGGATTTGAATAAAGATGTGAGAACTAAAGCGGTGGAAAATCATTACAAGTGGGTTGATGCAGCTGCAACGCTTGGTTGCCCGATGATACGTGTAAATGTAGAGGGTGAAGGCGATCCGAATAAAGTAGCAAAAGCCGCCAAGGAAAGTTTGAATGCACTGATTGAATATGGAAGAAAAGCCAATGTTGATGTGATCGTTGAAAATCATGTCGGTATTTCCTGTAATGGTGCATGGCTTGCCGATGTAATGAAAGAAATGAATAATCCGCATTGTGGTACACTGGCAGACTTTGGAAATTTTTGCGTCAGCCGGACCAAGCCGGCTACAAATGATATAGCGGGCTGGATGGGTACAAAATGCCTGGAAGAATATGATCGCTACAAAGGCATCCGCGAGTTAATGCCCTATGCAAAAGGCATTCATGCAAAAACACATGTGTTTGATGCAAACGGAAATGATACAGAAACTGATTTTTCAAAGATGTTTTCCATCATCAAAGATTCAGGTTATTCGGGCTGGGTTAGTGTAGAATACGAAGGCGGCCTGATAAAGATGTACACCAAAGACAACAAATATTTAGATGATGATGCAGGCGTACTTGCTACAAAAAAATTGATTGAAAAAGTTGTAACTGTTTAGATCCCCTGTCATGAAAAAATTTAATCAACGAACGATTTATCAGCCATTTATAAAATCGGGTATACCTATATTATTTTTCTTATTTCTTTCAATAGTTTCAACCGCCCAGAAAACGCACGACACCACGAGTTATATTCAAACGGTTGATATAAAAACGGGTAAAATTGATACTGTGTTAAGCGTTAAAGGCCGATATGAAGCACCTAATTGGCATCCCAACAATTTCCTCCTGGTAAATTTCAATGGTAAAATTTACAGGCTTGACCTGGCTGACAAAAACCTGACTGAAATCAATACAGGGTCAGTTAATCAAATTATGGACGACCATGGGCTTTCACAGGACGGTAAATGGATAGCAATAACCAGTTTCGATATGAGTAACCCTTCTCAAAAACTTTATAAATTTTCTATGTATATCCTGCCTTATACAGGCGGAGAACCGAAGAAAATAACCACCTCCCAGGATCTTTCTTTTTGGCACGGATGGAGCCCTGACGGAAAAACAATAGCATATTGTGGAGGAGACTTTTCAAACCTTGATGTTTACACAATACCGGTGGAGGGAGGAGCACCTAAAAGACTGACTGACGCCCCGGGGCTGGACGATGGTCCTGATTATTCCCGAGATGGCAGGTATATATATTTCCATTCGTACCGCTCCGGCCGAATGCAGATCTGGCGGATGCACCCGGATGGTTCGCAGCAGGAACAAATGTCTTTTGATGAAAATGCCAACTGGTTTCCCCATCCTTCACCAAATAATAAATGGGTTGCTTACATCGCATATACAACTGATGAGAAACAAAACCATCCATTTGGTAAAAACGTAAAACTCCGCCTGATGGATCCTAAAACGAAGGTTGTAAAAGATATAACACCCGTATTTTACGGCGGAGCGGGAACTATTAACACTCCATCATGGAGTCCCGACAGCCGTAGGGTTGCGTTTATAAGCTATTCAGTCAATTAATATTGTCCACGCTCTTTCCAGCATAATTTTCTTTCAAATATTTATACATGTATGCAATACGCAATAAAAAATGCAACCGATTGTATAAAAAGGATGGGAAAATACGGTGTATCTGCTGGCTGGGGAGCTCTGTTTATCGGGCGAAATGCTGATTCATTTTACTTTATTAATGATCAGATTGTCAATCGAAAACAAAGAAAAAGCCAAAGGTCTGGCAAAAGAAATGAGGGTATCGTTTCATTTTTATTTTTGTAAGAATTATGAAATCCTCAATCAGAAAATGAAAATATTTAATTGAAGTTAAAGACCATCATTCTGGTCAAAAAAATATGATAGATTGATAAAATAATATGAGAGAAAAAAAAAATTGAACACAAAAGCAAAATTTAAATAATGACAAACCTTACTTATATATCACCTTTTTTTATTGTTTCGAATTTAAAGACTTCGGTATCATTTTATGTGGATAAACTTGGATTTAAAATCCGTTATACAGGACCGGATGAAGACCCCTATTGGGCTATTGTTGGTCGCGACGATATTTCCATTATGCTTAAGGCAATTGCTCCTGATATAAAACCAGTTCCTAATCATACACGTCATGACTGGGCTCGCTGGGATGCATATATTTCTACCAGGGAACCGGACACATTATTTGAAGAGTATAGTTCAAATGGTGTTGCTTTTAGCAAACCTATCCACGACAACAGCGATGATTTAAGGGGCTTTGAAATAGAAGATGCTGATGGATATATTTTATTTTTCGGACGACCCAATGCTTAGCAAACAACTTTGGTCCGTCTGAAATTTTTGCATATCTGCGTGCTGCCCTATTTTAAAACAGGATAATTAGCGTAAAGCGATTCGACCAAATCCTTTTTATATCCCGGTGTACGGCAATAGAGTTTGATGGCGTCATTGGCTTCTACCAGTTCATTGTTCACGACTTTACATGCTACGAGTTTTTCAGTGTTCTGCCAGATTCCCGGATCATACTCAAATACCAATTCATAAAAATGCAGTGCGGTAACCAGGTCTCCCATTTTCATTACCAGATTGCCCCTTAAATAATTCATGAAAGGATCGATATGGAGCAGGGTATCCAGTTTGTCAATTGCCCCGCTGTAATCCTTATAGTTTTTGGTATCTGCATAAGTTTCCATCATCAGCAGATAAGGCGTCGGCTCTTCCGGAAATAAGGTGGTAAACCGGTCCACGGATTTCCTGAATAATTTTTCACTGAGCTGTTTACATGCCATCATATACTGAAGCGAAAGATGTTTGTCGTTCTGGGTCTGTTCGTCAAATTTTTCGAACGCCGATCTTGCCACACTATAGTTTTTATTATTCAATGCATTTTTGAAAATGGACCCATACTTCTCCCTGGATCCCATCGAAGAATGGGCATCGGGAGATTTGATATCTTCAATCAGGTATGAAAACAATTTGGCATAAGATTCACCGAGCTGATAAGAAAAAATATCGGCCGCTCTTACGGAGTCCTTTACTTTTATCAGCGTGATCTCCTCATAGTTGAGTCCACCATCACCGAATGCCCGGAACAACAGATGAATTTCCTCGATCCTGAACAAAACGATGCACCAGCATGAAGCTTCCGTTTTTAGCAATCTTCAGGATGTTGTTACCAATACTGAATAGGCCGAAGCCGTTGGCGATCCTGGTCAGTGTATCCACATTGTCAATGAGATTACTTTTTGATCCGGTCCTTGCGATGAATTCGGGAAAATAGATCAGGTGGTTCAGCACTTCCGGATCTCCATTGTCTATGGACAGTTCCAGCCTAATGGAAATATTTTCGGCTTCCGAGTCGGTAACCGGGATATTTTGTGCAGACAGGGTTTGAAGGTTCATGGCACCGGCCGTCATCAGGGCCATGCCAAGGGTTTTTAGGATCGGGCGCATCCGCATAAAATAGAAACAATTTTTGGAATCAGGAAGCTCCGCGCAGGAATTAAATTATTGTGTAAGCGCAAAAATATTTAAAAGACTTAAATTTGGGTGATACGGAAAATAAAATTTGCAGCCACTCGAAGCATGAAACTTAAAATCAGAGATGACAAAACAGGGGGTCCTGCTGCTTTTCAAAGAAGAGGATGGCTTCGACCGTTTGTATTTCAGTCGTGACCGGGCCTATAAATATTTTACGATAGCCTGGAACCCTGGTGAAAGTCACAAGGCTGGCAAGGTCGGAATATGTACCTGCGAAAAAAATACAGTATGAGAAATTTCATACGATTGGATGACACCTATCATTTTGCCCGAGCTGCTTAGCGACCAGGACGGGCAAGGGCGGGTCGTATTATGCAAGCCATTATGAAAATGATCAAGCTGGACATAAGCAAGTTGAAGGATGCAGCAGATGCGAAGTTGTAGATGCCGCAAGGAATTATTTAAAATTTTGTCATTATTATTTTTCGAAAATTTCTCAATTAAGGGATTTACCCTTTTGCAGACGGCCAGTTCAACTTACGACCAGATTTGGTTCCTGATTTTATTCGAAGCTATTGAGATGAATATTAAATCATCAACATTTATTTAACGATTAAAATAAAGAATATGGATCAATCTACCCAAGCGCAGGATATAAACGTTGACAAAGCTATTCAACATTTGAAATCTGTACTAGTCAGTGGAGAAACTCTTGATGCCTGGGCAGTTCAACTTCGGTTATTTGCTTTGGCTCACCGGAGAATACTAATAGCGGCAACAAGCGGCAGGTTTATTGTCATTAAACGGAACCTGTTTGGTGGGTTTGACATGAATGATTTTCGGTGGCAGGATCTTGGTAATGTTAAATTGAACGTTGGAGTATTTGGAGCTGACATTTATATAAAGAAATTTGACTCCTCAGATTTGGCGATGAATAAAAATGCATCATATGATCTCTCATTAACAGGTTTTGATAAAGACCAGGCTGAAAATATTTATAGGCTTGCACAAGCGCAGGATCAGGCATGGAGAGAAAAAAGACGAGTTCGGGAATTAGAAGAGCTGAGGGCAAAATCGGGCGGTTACAATCTGAC
This sequence comes from uncultured Bacteroidota bacterium, assembly GCA_963730425.1. Lineage (GTDB taxonomy): Bacteria > Bacteroidota > Bacteroidia > Chitinophagales > Chitinophagaceae > Puia. Next base: position 246,230 of record CAVSRV010000008.1, read on the forward strand.
TACCATGCAGACTGGAATTCCGGTATCAGATAATTCATCAGAAGACTCTTTGACCAGATTGCAGAAGGCAAAAGCTATGTTGGACAACAAATTAATCACAGACTCAGAATTTGAAACCATTAAGGCCAGAATAATTAGCGGCCTCTAGTGCACGGGTCCCATATCAATTGGTTCCGGGAGGAAATGATTTGACTGAACTTTTATTCGGTTCTCAAATTGTTTACCGGATTCGACAATGTGGCTTTGATGGATTGGAAACTCACTGTAAAAATAGTAATACCCAGCGCACCCAAACCGGCCATAATAAATATCCAGGCAGACAGGTTCGTCCGATACGTATATTTCTGAATCCATTCGTGCATAATTATTAGCGCAATGGGGGAAGCGATCAGAAAAGATATCGTGACCAGCATGACAAACCTCGTGGACAATAATTGCCAGAGATTAAATACTGATGCACCCAGAATTTTTCGGATGCCGATTTCGCGGATACGCTGTTCGGCGACAAAGGAGACCAAACCGAATAAACCCAGACAGGAAATAAATACAGCGAGCACGCCGAATACAGTGGCAAGTTTGCCGACCAGTTGTTCTGCCTTGAATTTCCTTGCATATTCTTCTTCCACAAATTTATATTCAAATGGAGCGGAGGGAATTATTTTCCTGAAAACTGTTTCTATTTTAGTCAGGGCCTCAGCCATCGGAATGTTCGCGATTTTGATATGGATCCAGCCAACGCCTCCGTTGAGGGATTTAATAAAAAATATTGTGGGCTTCACGGGCTCATAGGGAGATTCCATCACCATATCTTTTACAACACCCAGGACCGTGTAATTTTTTGATTCATGGGTGACCCAGAATGTCCAGCGAATGTTTTCTCCAATGGGATTTTTTAACCCCATGATTTTTGCCGCAGATTCAGTCAGGATCACACCCGAAGAATCGCCGACAGTATTGTCTGAAAAATCTCTTCCCACGGTCAGTTTCCAGTCGATCGTTTTTCCATACGATGGCGTCACCGTAATGGTTCCGAAATCCTGCTTCATATTTGGATCCATGCCCTTCCATTCGAAACCACCGTTATTGGAAGCGATTTCCGTGACTCTTCCCATAGATTCCGACATCTCGGCTACGGCTCCTGTTTTTTTCAGTTCTGTTCTTAACAGATCATATTTGCCATAGAAATCGTCTGACTTCATATCCAGGGAAATTATCCGTTCACGATCATAACCTACCGGGCGACTTCGTGCAAATTGAATCTGACGATATACTATAAGGGTACAGATGACGAGAATAATTGAAATACTGAACTGGGCAACTACCATGACTTCACGCGGCAAAGATGCGATGCGACCCACACGGAAGGATCCCTTCAGCACTTTTACCGGAGAGAAAGAGGATAAATAAAGAGCAGGATAACTGCCGGCAAGCATGCCGGTAAGGATAATAAAAATCAAACTGGTCACCCAGAAAAAAGGATTCACCCAGGGGATGGCGATTTGTTTGGCGGCAAGCTGATTGAAAGCGGGTAAAAACAAAATAACCAGGCCCAAAGCAAACACATAAGCCAACAACACCACCAGCAGGGATTCACTGAAGAATTGGTTGATCAGTTGCATACGACCTGAACCAATTGTTTTCCTGATGCCCACTTCCTTTGTTCTTTTTTCAGAACGGGCCGTACTCAGGTTCATGAAATTAATGCAGGCCAGCAGCAGCACGACGATTCCGATTAGTGCCACCAGACGAACCATGTGGATGGGTTCCGCGCTGATCTTACCACGGAAAGGAGCATAGAGGTGCCATTTACTCATGGGATATAATAAATCTCTTTCCTCGTTAAATGAAACATTTTTGAAAAAACGGGCTTTCCTGCGTTCGGCGTTTTCGATCGACGCAGAGACCTTTGCAAAACTGCTGGTGGGTTTGATTTCAGCGTATACCTTAAGGAAATGATTGGTCCAGTCCGACGCCGCTTCTTTTTGTATCCAGTCGTTATTTGACAACCACAGGCTGAACGGAGCAATAAACTGATCCTTCGTGAATTCCGTGTTCAATGGTAAATCTTCATATACGCCCGTGACTTTTACATCATTATGATTATTGATTTTCATCAACCGGTTCACAGGATCTGTGTTGCCAAAAAGCGAACGGGCGAGTGAAGCGGAGAGCAGGATGGAATGTGGATCCTTCAGTCCTGACCGCGTTCCATGGATCATTTTCAACGTAAGCATTTCCGGTGCATCCGGTTGCATATACTCTCCTGTTCCCGAGATTTGCTTTTCATCCGTGGAGAGAATGCCGTCCTTCAGTCCGGATGAAATAACATAATATTCAAAATTATCCGCATAATGGTTTTTCAGTTCTGAAGCCAGCGCATAGGACATGGTGGAATTGATGGAAGATTCTCCATTTTGGTTATAACGGGTCATGACCTGTCCGATACGGTCGTAGTGCTGATGGTATTTATTATAGGAATATTCATCCCATACCCAAAGTCCGTTGAAGATGGCTACAGCCATTCCAACCGAAAGCCCGAAAATATTGATGAAGGAAGAAACTTTGTTTTTGCCAAGGGAGCGCCAGGCAACCAGGAAATAACTTTTGAGCATCGTTATTATTTTTTACGTTACCTAAGAGTGTAAAACTAAAAGGAACAAAAAAAACGGATTTGTTGCATGGTGGGGGAAATATAAAAAGACACCCCAGTTCAATTGTTAAACTCTATAATCTTTTAAAGAAATAGAAAAGTCCCAATTGAAACACCCGGTTGTTTTCAAAACTGTTATACCTGTTAATATTTGTAATTCCGAGATTATATCTGACATCGACACCCAGGTTTATTTTTGGTATTTCATACCCAAGTCCGAATACCCATGAAAGGTCTCCAGGATAGGTATTTGGAGTTTCATTCGTATGGATTTCATCACCATCATCAGATTTTGCACTTAACAGTATACCAAACTGAAGCCCCGTTTCAATAAATAAACCGGTAACGTGCCTGTATTTAACCAGAACAGGAAGATTCAAATAATCATATAAGTATTTAATATCCTGGTTACCCAGAGTGGCGTGAATAGTGGCAATAATTCCCTGAACGGAATAAACGGATTCGGCTTGCAAAATTAAATGAGCGGAAAGAGGGATGGAAGCCATTAAACCGGCATTAAAAGCAGACAGATCCTTGGACGTATAATATTCGTCTCCTGAAAACGGTATATTAGAACGATTATATCCGGCTTTTACACCGAATTGGATTTGGGCATCCGAGGCTTGGCAAAAAAATAATATAAAGAACGAATAAATGGCTATTTGAAAAAGTCTTAATTTTTCCATGCATGTAAAGTAACAGGTTTAATCTCACGCAACCCGTAGTTTCAAACTGTAGGCTAATTGTCAGGCCCTTGTCAAAGCGCAGTCAAACAAGGGAAAGGTCTCTATAAGGCCCCTATATTCTCTCTATAAGGTCTCTGTGAATATAGAATTTTATAAATTAGCAGAAAGGATTTCATGCATTCAAAAAAGAAAAAGCGCAAAAACCCGGCCGAAAAAATAGTCGGGCCACCACGCCACGCAAATTCGTATCTCTGTCGTTTCAAAGCGGACGCCTGCACATGAAAAGAGTGATCAAAATCGGTTTGCGTGTATTGGCTATTCTGGTTGCTTTGCTGCTGCTCGCATTGATCGGCGTTTCTTTTTATGTAAAACAACATCAACAGCAGTTTATTTCTTTTTTAGAATCGGAAACAGAAAAAGGTCTGAGTGGAGCAAAGCTTCATATTGGGGATATCAGTATTGGATTTAAAAGCAGTTTCCCGCTGGTTGCACTGACCATTGATAGTATATATCTGCGCGACAGTCTTTGGAGCCGGCATCATCACAATCTGCTTTCGGCAAACCGGGTTTATGCTACGATTGACTTTTGGAAACTCTTTCAGGGGAAAATAGATATCCAGCGTCTCGATCTTGATAAACCGGATATTTATTTCTATACCGACAGCCTGGGTTATTCCAATACAACTGTATTTAAGAAAAAGCTCAGAACGCGTAAAGACAGTTCAGCCAACCAGCCTTATCCAATCCTGGCAATAAGCGATGCCCGATTTACGATAGACGAAGGTGTTAAACATAAGTTTTTTAGTTTTCATATTCATGAACTGACTGGTAATATCCAGCGAAAAAAAAATAGTCCTATCCTGGCTGTCGATCTGAACCTGGACTGTCTTGTTCATGCATTAACATTTAACCAGTCCAAGGGCCCATTCCTTGAGAACAAATCCGTGCAGGGAACATTCAGCATATTGTATAACAGAGATTCCAGGGAACTGGATTTTGACAAAATCCAACTCGCGATAGATCAGCAGCCTTTTGTTCTTACGGGAAAATTTTTATTCGCGGAAGAAGGAACTCCTTTTATTCTCTCCTGGGAGACTAAAAATTTATCTTTTCGAAAAGCGGCATCTTTACTTTCTGTAAATATTCAAAAGAGACTTGAGCCCTATGATATTGAGGACCCTATTGACAGTCTAGCCGGCAGACTTGATAATTCCGAAACCCAATACGCCACACCATTGATCCATTTGTGGCTGAAAGTAGAAAACAGAAATTTGAAAAGTCCGTTTATGGCCGTCGATCATGCATCTTTTACTGCAACTTTTAATAATGAATCCGTCAGATTCCGTGGGCATGAAGATTCCAATACGGTAATACATTTTTCGTCATTTCAGGGCAGCTGGGAAAACCTGAATTTCCGTGCTGATTCTGTGGTGCTCAGCAATCTCATTCATCCAAGAATAAAAACGAATGTGGATGTCCGATTTTAAACTGGACATGATCAACAATTTTCTGAAAGGAAACGAGATGGGTTTTACCCGCGGCACCGGAAAGATAAATATCAGTTATAGTGGATCGCTGGAAAAATTTCATGACAGTTCAAGACTCATAAACGGCACGATTATTCTGGAAGATGCAGCACTATACTATTTACCGAAAAACCTGTTATTTAGTCCGGTCGCGGGTGTCATACGTTTTACCGGCAGGAATATGATCGTAGAAAATCTGATCTTTCATTCGGGCAGCTCAGACATTAAGATTAACGGCGAAGTGAAAAGCATCTTTTATTTTTTTAATCATCTCAACGATAAATATTCCTTTGACTGGAACATCGAATCCAACAAGCTGAACCTGGATGATTTCAACAGTTTTCTGAGGCGGCAGACAAAACCTTTGGTAACTGTGAATAAGAAATCCACGCCAGAAGCATCAGTATCTGCGTATATCAGTAAGATCACGTCGGCCGATTTTAATGTCACACTGAAAGTCAATAAACTGATCTATAAAAAAATCGTCGCAGACAGTTTACTGGCCAATATAGCCATCAAAAACGATGCTTTGCAATTCAGTAAAGTAAGTATGCAGCATCTCGGGCTTTCGATAGACGAAGGCCAAAAACACAAATATTTTGGTTTCCGGATAGACGGACTGGATTGTAATATTCAGCAAAAAGCAAAAAGCCCTGTTCTGATCTTCGACCTGAACCTGGATTGTCTGGTTCAGGCGATGACATTTAACCAGGCCAAAGGACCATTCCTGGAAAACAAATCCCTGCAGGGTGCATTCCGGATTTTGTATAATAAAGATTCTCAGGAATTGGATTTTGACAAAATCCCGTTGGCTGTGGACAAGCAGCCTTTTGTTTTTACAGGTAAATTCTTTTTCGCGAAAGAGGGAACTCCTTTTCTTCTTTCCTGGGATACTAAAAATTTATCCCTTCGAAAAGCTGCATCTTTTCTTTCAGCAAATCTTCAAAAAACGCTTGAGCCCTATGATATCGAAGACCCCATTGACAGTCTTACAGGCAGTATGGACAATTCCGAGACCCAATATTCCACGCCCTTGATCCATCTGTGGATGAACGTGGGAAACAGGAATGTAAAGAGTCCTTTTATTACTGTTGATCATGCATCCTTTACAGCGACTTTTAACAATGAAGCAGTAAGATTTCTGGGACACGAAGATTCCAACACCGTGATACATTTTTTGTCATTCCAGGGCGACTGGGAAAACCTGAATTTCTATGCTGATTCCGTAGTGCTCAGTAATCTCATACATCCCAGAGCAAAATTGAGTGTGAGGTCCGATTTTAAACTGGACCTGGTCAACAGTTTTCTGAAAGAAAACGAGCTGACTTTCACCGGGGGGAACGGGAAAGTTAGACCTCTTTTACAGCGGATCGCTCGAGAAACAATACGATAGTTCAAGGCTTTTGACGGGAAGCATCAGCCTGGCTGATGCGGACTTATATTATGCGCCACGACATTTTCGATTTGCTCCGGTCAGCGGGGTGATCCGCTTTACAGGCGAGGACATGATCATCGAAAACCTGGCACTTCATTCAGGCAGTTCAGACCTGACGATGAACGGGAAACTGAAAAGTATCTTTTATTATTTTAATCATCTCAACGAAAAATATTCATTTGACTGGAGCATCAGCTCCAACAGGCTGAACCTGGACGATTTCAATAATTTTCTACGACCCAAAACAATAAACGCTGAAGACGAAAAAAAGAAATCCGCTCCTGATATTAAGGTATCGGCATTTATCAGTCAGCTGACGGGGGCTGACTACAATATTAATCTGAAGGCGAATCAGGTGATATATAAAAAATTTGTCGTGGACAGTCTGAAGGCTGCCATCATGCTGAATGAAAATGAAGTGCGATTTAAAAATGTAACATTAAAACACGGCGATGGCAGTATGTACCTGAATGGTTTTATGCAAAACGATACGGCTTCCAATTCTTTTGGCCTGGAAACTCAGATGAACAATATCAATGTGAGCAGCCTGTTTTATGTTTTTGACAATTTTGGACTTCCAACGATGACAGATAAAAACATTCATGGCAATTTAACTGCAAATATCAGTATGGAAGGCCGCCTTACGCCTGATGCAAAACTGATACAGGAAGGATTTAAAAGTTCGATCCAGTTCAACTTAAAAAATGGCCAGCTATTAAATTTCCCGCCGTTAGAACAGATTCATCAGAAGATTTTGAGAAAAAGAAATTTGTCGGATGTGCGGTTTGCAGATCTGCACGATTCGATAGAAGTGAGTGGAGAGAACATCACCATTAACCGGATGGAGATCCGTTCGTCTGTTTTAACCATGTTTGTAAATGGGATCTACAATATGAAAACCGGACCAGACATGAGTATTCAGGTGCCGCTCAGCAACCTGAAAGCGAATAAGGATTCAGTCATAGTGAACAAAGGTACCCAACGCAATCAGGGCATCAGTGTGCGATTGCGTTTGCGAAGAAGTGCCAATGGTAAATTAGATATATCCTGGGATCCGTTTGACAAGGCAAACAAGGAAATGAATAAAAATTAAAAACTACTCAGCTATCTTTAGTTATGCTAACATGAGCGGTATAGTTTAACTTTCTCAACTATTAAATAAAAATGGCCATGACCAAAAAAAGTGTTACCCGCAGAGATTTTATCGGCAAAACTGTAACAGGTGTAGCCACAGTTGCTGTAACAAGTAGTATTGCCAGGGCTACTACAACCAGTGCTGCTTCCTACAATAGGATCATCGGCGCCAACGACCGGATCAACATCGGATTTCTTGGCTGTGGTGATCGCAGCAGTGACCATCAAAGTATAGTAAAAGCATCACAAAAAAATAAAAATCTGGGTGTAGTAGCCGTATGTGACATTTGGAAACATAATAAAGAAAAAGCTGCGGCAAACTGTAAGAAATTATTCGGGACAGATGTAAAACAGTTTAAATATACCGAAGAAATGCTGAAAATGCAGGAGCTCGACGCGGTAATGATTGGTGCAGGAGATTTTCAGCATGCAAAACTTTTGGTTGAAGTTGTCGGGGCCGGTAAAGACTGCTATTGTGAGAAACCCATGGCCATAGATGTGAAAGACGCTAAAATGGCAAGGGAAGCCGTCCTCTCATCTAAACAGGTCGTGCAACAGGGATCGCAATGGTTGAGCGACCCGATACAGTTGAAAGTGCGCGAGATCATTCGTTCCGGTAAAATTGGACAGATCACAAAAATAGAACAGGTGTGGAATGATAATGAACCACGCTGGCATGTTCCAAGTGATCCAGATGTGGCGGCAATCCGGGAAGAGGACACCGACTGGAACAGGTGGCTGTTGGGAAAGCCTTATGAGCCGTTTGATCCGTGGAAATATTTTGAATTCAGGATATTCCGTGATTACTCCGGTGGTATCACGTCGCAATGGATGAGTCATGGAGCAGGACTGGTGCATTTTTATACAGACACGGCTATTCCTGACACGATGGTAGCGAACGGAGGGATATTTGGCTGGCCGGATATCAGGCAGAACCCGGATACATTCCAGGCACTTGCAACTTTTGAGAAAGAGAAGTTACTGTACTCATACGCTACAAATTTTGCAAATATGTTTGGTGATTATACCTGTATTCGCGGGAAAGAAGGAACCTTATTCTCGGCAGGAGGAGAGGGCAGTTCCCGCTGGTTTCTTGTTCCCGAGCAGGAGAACCACCCAGGTGGATTTGATTTTTACGAGGGGATGAAAAAGGCAATAGAAAATGGGAAGGCGGAAATAATAACAACTCCGGAATATGGGATGAAACTTGGCCCTCCCTGGGTGAGTGATAATATGCCCTACCATCTTGACAACTGGGTTGATTGTATGAGGAACAGAAGCGTTGTACCCAATGGGCATATTCATACAGGCTTCTGGCATTCGATAGCAACTATAATGGCAACCCGTGCTTACCGGGAAGGAAAAAAATTATACTGGGATCGAAAGACTGAAGAAATAGTTGACCGGATGCCTTCTTAGTAATTCATGCACATAATCATTTCCCGATAATATGAAATGTTTACTGATCGCTTGTATATGCTTTACAGTTTTGAGTTCATATGGTCCGGCTACAGACCCTTTACCTAAGGTTTTTCCAAAGAACCATGCTGATTTAATTGCAGGTAAATTAAAACTTGACGCTGCATTAAGATTCGAAGCAAATCAATTGCCGGGCAGCATGAAAGATTGGGAAATATACAGGGCAGAGCTGAAGAATGAAATCATAAAAAAAACAGGTCTTGTAATAAATCATAACCTGGCTTTGAACATGAAGGAAACGGGTACCATTCAAATGAAGGGTTATGCAATTAAAAAAATAACTTTTCAAACCAGTCCGGGGATTTATGCAACGGCCAATCTATATGTCCCAGATGGCGGCGGACCATTTCCGGCAGTAATTTTTATGGTAGGCCATTGGCTTAAAGGCAAGATCGACGTTGAGGGTCCACAGGCAGTAGGGCATACCCTGGCGCTCAACGGTTATGTATGCCTGAGCATTGATCCATGGGGTTCCGGAGAAAGGACAACGATCCATGGCATATTTGAAGATCATGGAGATGAGAATAATCTTGGATCATCGCTGATGAATATCGGCGAAACTTTAATGGGCATGGAGATTTCAGATAATATGAGAGGTGTTGATTTGCTTTGTTCATTACCTTATGTTGATTCAAAAAAAATCGGGGCAACGGGAGCCAGCGGAGGAGGAAACCAGACTATGTGGCTGACAGCAATCGATGAACGCGTTAAAGCGGCCATGCCTGTAGTAAGTGTCGGAACCTTTCAATCCTATATTATGGGAACCCCCTGTATTTGTGAAGTAGTGGCTGATGCTTTTGACATGACCGAAGAAGCAGGCATTCTTGCCCTTATTGCGCCGCGTGCAATAAAGATGTGCAATCATAAAAAAGATGACAATCCAGTTTTTTTTCCATCTGAAATGATACGCAGTTATACCAATGCCAAACCGATATTTAAATTATACGGGGTCGAGGAAAATATCACTTATCAGTTGTTCGATCTTCCACACGGATATATGGCTGAAGACCGGGAGGCTGTGCTCGGATGGTTCGACATGCATTTGAAAGGTATCGGTAATGGTTCCCCGAAAAAGGAAATTTCTTTTGAGTTGTTGCCGGAGGAACAACTCATGGTATTTCCAAAGGGACAAAGAGATGCCAATGTAACAGGTACCGTTGATTACTGTAAACGAAGAGGGAACGAATTAAGATCTGTTGTTCTGAATACAACTTCCGCGAATGCAGAGTTAAAGAGAAAGGAATTGAGGAACATTTTGGGAGTCACCGAAACACCCATTTTGAATCATGTTTACGAATATCAGCAGGTGGAAGGATGGAATCGTTTCGCTTTAGCAACTTCTGATAATAAACTTATTCCGGTGTTGTTGCGTTCCTCACGGGATAAGTCTAAAGAATTCGTAATTATCTGCAATCCTGAAGGGAAAGACAGTATTTCGCCAGGTTTGATTAATGAAATAATTAATTCGGGAAAAGGTATTGCGATTGTTGACCTTTCCGGAACAGGAGAAGCTTCTTCAACTTTAATTGGAAATAATTATCGTTTAGGAGGACTTCGCACGATTGCCAGGTCGGAGTTATGGTTTGGCAGAACCATGATGGGTGAATGGGTAAAAGAACTTAATATACTTATACAATTCCTGCACTCCAGATACAAAGCAGTGAAAATAACTATAGATGGAACCAAGGAAGCCGGATTGGCCGGATTATTTCTCAGTGCGCTCGAAGGCAACGTCGATCATATTACGCTGCGTGAAGCTCCCGTCAGCTATTTATTTGATACCCGGGAAGGTATTGACTTCTACAGCGCCGCCATAAATATTCCTGGTTTCCTTAATTGGGGAGATGTTTCATTGGCTGTTGCTCTTAGCGGTAAAAATATTTTATTCATTGACCCGGTCACTATATCCGGACAAAAGATAGCAGGGAACAACTTAAAGGAATATCAAAAAGAATTTGATAAGTTAAGATTAAACTACAGGCGGCCGGGAAATACAGTATTCAAATAGTATGGGCAATTACCGTTACCGAATTCTTGGATTGGTATTTTTCGCTACTACGATCAATTACTTTGACCGCAGTATCATTGGTGTAATGGCTCCGACACTGCAGAAACTTTTCCATTGGTCAAATAAGGATTATGCATCTATTATTGTTTCCTTCAAAATTGCGTATGGTATAGGGTTGCTGTTCATGGGAAATATTATTGACCGGCTCGGCACGAGGAAAGGATATACTATTTCAATCGTTGTCTGGAGTATATTCGGGATGCTGCATGCTGCGATCAGACCGGCTTTCAGTTTAATTGGTTTTATTGTGGTGCGTTTCGGTCTGGGTATTGGCGAGTCGGGAAATTTTCCTGCAGCCATTAAAACGGTAGCAGAGTGGTTTCCAAAAAAAGACCGGGCTTTTGCCACAGGCGTTTTTGATGCATCAACAAGCGTTGGTGCGATCCTTGCTCCGTTTATTGTTGGCGCTATTGTTTCTGTTGATGGAGATCGCTGGCAAATACCATTTCTTATTACCGGTTTACTTAGTGCCCTTTGGGTTTTTTTGTGGATGAGAACCTATCAAAAACCGGAGGAACATACAAAATTATCAAAAGGGGAGTTAGCCTATATTAACAGTGATTCAGAAGAGGAAACAAAAGAAAAAATTCCCTGGTTAAAATTATTACCAAAGAGAGAGACCTGGGCATTTTCTCTAACTACAATAACAGATGGTGTCTGGTGGTTTTATCTTTTCTGGGGCGCTAAATTTCTGGCGGAACAGTTTGGCGTAGACATTAAAAACATTGGTCCTCCGTTCCTGGTAATTTTTATTATGGCTGATGCCGGAAGTCTTCTGGGAGGATATATTTCGGGTGCATTAATAAAAAAAGGCTGGTCAATCAACAAGGCCCGGAAAATAACCATGCTGGTGAGTGCGATTATAATTTTGCCTGTCAGCTTTGTACCTGTTATTGCAGGAAAATGGATGGCAGTCTTTTTAATTGGTCTCGCCGCGGCAGGTCATCAGTCATGGTCGATTAATGGATATACACTGGTTCCCGATGTTTTTCCAAAGAAAGCAATTGCATCTGTAATAGGAATAGGAAAAATGATTGGGGTGGCAGTCGCGATCATTGCTGATATTGCCTTGGGGTCAGTATTGGATACTGCCGGTAATTCGGGTTATTTCTGGGCGTTCATGATCGCAGGTTTTTCCTATATAATCATATTGGTATTTGTACAACTTTTGATGCCAAAGATGACTCCCTTAGATGATAATCTGAATTATGTTTACTCTATCTGACATTTGAAAAAAAATGTATTCAGTTTATCAGGTCCTGTTTTTTATCAATGTATAAGATAACAACGGGCTGATAAAAACAATCCCGTAAGTAATGGAAATCCAGGGCTGATATTCAATATAAAACTGATGAAATGAAAGAGCAACAGGACTTGGGATCAATACAAAAAAAACCAGATCAGTCAGCATTGCGGCCAGAAGCCAGAAGAGACCGAGATAAATTGGAGATGTTGTGTCTAATCCCCTTTTCTGATTACTTCTAAAGTACATGTAGCTAAATACTGTCCAGATAAGTAGATTAATAAGCAGATGATAAGGAACCGATTTCACAAATTCCGGTGAATCAAACATATTGCCACCGGGTGGCTGGGGTGGTAGCTGAATGAATACGCTTACCAGATAACTGGCCAGATAGGCCAGAATGGTTACTATAATATATGCATAAATAAAATAACCGGTTGCGCTTCTGACATTTAATTTTGCATTTAAAAACATAATCACCGTTTTATAGAAATAAAAATAGCGTTTACCATTACTGTGTTGTTATATAAAACGGATTATTAAGTTATAGAAAAGGAAGTTATGCCATTTGAACTGACACAAATACCGGAATTCAATAATCAGCTGGTCAATGATTTTTTTCTGAATGGTTCCAAAACCAACTCTCTGGTAGAACATATGGAAAAAATCAGTCTGCCTGCTGTAGATGTCCAATCGCATGAATGGTATTTCGATGGCATCCGGATGAGTTTTTCTGACTGGCATTTCAAAGAAGCCGTAGATCTCCAATGGAACTATGACATAAATATTGAGCTGGTTACTTTTATGGTCAACCTGAAAGGGTCAGTATGGATTGCAATTCCGGGAGGACAGCAAATACCATTGATGGGCAATTACCAGCATAATCTTTTTTATTCCAGGACAAGCACGTCGGATAATGGCATTATAAAACGTGAGGGATCTTCCGCATCCATGTTTTTTTTACAATTCACCAAAGACGCTTTTCTTCGACTGACTGAAAATGCAAATGAGGCGATATCGCGTTTCAGCGACGCGGTGGTCGGCGGTCGCGAGACATCGCTTTCTCCGGGTAATCTGACACTGGAAGCACCCATGCGGAATATGATCGACAATATACTGCACTGTCAGTATAAAGATGGATTGAAGAAAATGTATCTGTTATCAAAAAGTATTGAGTTTCTGGTTATTCAGGCAGAGGCTTGTAATAGTTTGTCAGCTGTTTCAAAAGGCTACAGAATAAGCAAACTGGATCGTGATTGCCTGATGCATGCAAGAGAATATATTATTGGTAATCTGGAGTCGCCGCCAAGTTTATCAGAACTGGCGAGAATAATCGGGATGAATGAGTATAAGCTGAAGCGTGGATTTAAGGAGACTTTTGGCAATACTGTTTTCGGTTATTTGTCAGACGCACGATTGGAGATTGCAAAAAATAATTTACTGGAGACCAGTAAACCAGTTACTGAGATTGCTTTTGAGCTGGGTTATTCGAGTGTTCAGCATTTCAGCAGTGCGTTTAAGAAAAAATTTGGAATATCACCAGCAAAAATGAAAAGCTGAGGTTCACTCCCTTAAATGCTTATCAACAAAATCGATGGATCCATTCTAAAAGTTCGCTGCTTTCTTTTGCCTTTCTGCCTCCATATAATCCTTTATGGCAGAATGATAAACGGATGTTTCTCCGTGTCTTTTATAAGCTGCTTTTTTAGCCGGATCTTTTAGAATGCTGCTGGCATAGGCCGAAGCTTTTGCAAACAAAGTCCGGTAGCCAATCTGCTGTTCTGTATAGACGACGTGGCTTCGGTTAGGGTATTTACAGGCAATGGTTTTCCCATTTACCTTTCTGAATACCAATTGTTTGCCGATTGCTCCCGACATACTTTTCATAATCATGTTGTCCTTTATTTCTGCCATAGTTGTAGTGCGTTTGTAACATAACGTTAGAAAGGCGCGTTTATGATTTCTTACGTCTCTTTACGTTTCTTTACGATTCTTTACGTCTTTTGAGAAAATTTCCTGTCGGATCGACTTGGGCGGAAGAACTCCTGGTTTGTGAGCAATAAAAAGCAAATCTAATGCCGTAAGGGCTGTTCCTTTATTAACTTCTCGCGAAAAATATCTGATTAGTCACAATACCTCAATACTGATTGGAAAACTGTCTGCCTGATGGGATTCACATTATAATAGTCCCCTGTGCTAAGCAATCCCATATTCTGCCGGTTAATCAGCAGAACAACTGAGATATTATATTTCGGAATCACGGCGATACTGGTTCCGGTAAAACCGGTATGACCAAAACTGCCTTCAGGTGCGTTTTTCATAAATGAACTCTCAGGATCCATCATCCAGCCCAGCCCGTTATTGAATTTGTCTTTGGTAAGAAAAGTATCGATGGTTGATGCTTTAATGAATTGGCGATTGCCGAGCCATCCTTTATTCATTAATACATCCACCAGTTTCTGGAGGTCCTTAACAGTAGAGAATAATCCCGCAGCACCCGAAATTCCTCCGTTAGCATACCAGGCATTCCCATCATTCACTTCACCCCTTAGTACATAATGGCGCCAACCGTTCCAGGAAACCGGATTGATGTCTTTGATCTGAAAGCCGAGGCTTGAATCATATACCATCCGGCGCTCATAAGGATTACCCATCGATGTCGCGGCGATTTTTTTAAACCTGCCCGTTTTCAACGGATTATATCCTGTATTGGTCATGCCCAATGGAATGAAAATATTCAGTTCCATGAATTGTTCCAGCGGCAGCCTTGAAACGATTTCTATGATTTCACCCAAAAGAACAAACCCCAGATCGCTATAACTGCGCTTTTGACCTACAGGATATTTCAGAGGCAGTTTACCAATCAGTCTATAAGTTTGTTCTTTATTCGCAGCTTTGTAATAGAGCGGGTACCATTCATACAGACCAGCAGTATGGGTGAGCAGGTGCCTGATGGTAATCGTTTTTTTTGCGCCCGTATCAAAGGCCTTTATATATTTTCCAACCGGGTCATCTATTTTAATCAGTCCTTTATCGACCAACAACATGATGGCCGTTGTGGTTCCCACCACTTTGGTAAGTGAAGCGATGTCAAACAAATGTTCGACCGTCATTTTATCAGGAGCAGAAAGTTCGCGGTGATTGAAATCATATTTTTGGGCCCAGCCATAAGACCGTTCAAAAACTACAATTCCCTTCTGTTTGACTTCTATTACGGCTCCGGGAATTTTATTGCTGTCCACCTGGCCCTGCAGGGTTTTATCTATCTCATTACTGAGGACGATATCTTTCTCCTCATTATATTTTGCCTTTTGACCATTTACGATATAGCAGAAAAAGGTCAGGCAGATCAAACCTGTAAAAATTCTTTTACTCATAGATTATAGATAACCACAATAGGGCCCATCGTTTTTCGATATAATAATTCAGCATATCCATTCTTTAAGAAATCTTTTAATTCACCCACCATACCATAACCCAGTTCCTCATATAAGCGGATCGCACCGAGGTTAAACGATGAAACACAAATGAACACGTTGGGAGAATATTTCAATATCCTGTCCTCACAGAATTGAATCAGTTCTTTGCCCAATCCCCTGCCCCGCCAGGATGCTTTCATGAAGATGGTTTGAATATACCCTTTAAATGTTCCCTGCGTTTGCATGATCACAAAACCCGCCAGCTCATTTTCGCATTCCGCCAGAAACACTTCCCTGAACCCGCCTTCAAATGCTTTGATACAATATTCGTATGGCAGGCCAAGGGTGGTCCAGGGATCCGACTGAGACATCAACCGGGCACATTCAGCAAAAACTTCCGGATCTTTTGTTTCCGTAATTTTTAATTTATTTCCGGCTTCCATGAATCTTTCGTTTTAATCAGGTAAAGAAACAAAATAGTCAGCAGGGCATTCACCCCGATATTCATAAAACCAAAATCAAATGTAAAGACCCGGATAAAATACTCATTTAATAGCCATGTGAGTCCTGCCGCAGAGAGACAGGCCAGAGGAACCCATTTCTCCCGGAATCGTATTTTGGAAAACAATCCGGTGAGGTATAGACCCAAAATCGGCCCGTAAGTATAACCGGCTATTTTGAAAATCGTATTGATGATGGCGCCCTGGCTGTTCCAGAAGGACAGGATTATGATAAACATGGTGCCATTGACACCCAGCAGCACCAGGTTCTTCAATTTCTTTCTGATAGTCAGGGTTTTTTTTTCGATATCCAAAAAATCATAGCAGAATGCGGTGGTCAGGGCAGCAATGCAGGAATCCATACTGGCGAATGTAGAAGCCACCACGCCAATAAAAAATGCAATGACCCCGATCTTTCCAAAATAATTTAAGGTGAGCAAGGGGTACACGCCGTCAGTATTCAGAAAATGACCATCTTTTGTGGCCAGGGGTATTCCATGTTTTTCGGCAAACAAATAGATCAGAATGCCCAGTGCGAGGAAGAGGGTTTGTGCGCCAGCGATAAAGAAACTGAATACCAGCACATTTTTTCCGGCATCCTTTGCATTTTTTATCGTAAGTGTTTTTTGCATCATACTCTGATCCAGGCCCACCAGGGCAACGGTAATCAATAAACCCGAAACGAATTGCTTAAAAAAATTGGATCCGGACTGCGCTTCCCAGTCAAATATTTTGAAATAGGGATGATGAACCATGGCTTTAACCAGTCCGGAAGGAGAAAGGCCGAGTGACTGCGTAATGGTGATCATGGAAATGACCAGCACCGTGATCAGGAAAACCGATTGCAACGCATCCGTCCACACAATCGTTTTGATACCCGATTTGTTCGTGTACAACCAGATTAGTAAAAGAACTAAAATAACGGTCAGTGCATAAGGAATGTGCAGGGCATCGAAAAACGCCCATTGCAATATCTTAACAGCCAGCAACAACCGGAGTGCCGCGCCGAATGACTGGGATACCAGGAAAAAAACCGATCCGGTTTTATATGTCGTGTTACCGAACCGGATATTGAGGTATGTATAAATGGAAACCAGTTTCAGTTTATAAAATATCGGCGTGAGCACGAAGGCAATAAAAAGGTAGCCGAGGATGGTGCCGAGGATAAACTGAAAATAATAGAGGTGGTTGTTGCCGACATTGCCGGGAATGGATACCAGGGATACCGCTGATATTCCGGAACCGATCATGCCAAAGGCCACCAGGAACCAGGGTGACTTCCTATCACCATCAAAAAAGGTATTGTCGCGGTTATGCCTGGACGTTAGCCTGGCAATCGTCATGAGCATTAAAAAATAAGCCCCGATAATCGAAAAAATCAGCACCGGGCTCATAAATGTTTTAAAAATGCTCCGTTGATGGCCAGGAGTTTCACGCCGGTTGTGGTATGCGAGCGATGGCTGCTCAATTCGTCGGATACGATATAAGACATTCCGGATCCCAGTTTAAACGAATCGCCGTTTTGCAGTTCACTTACAAATTCCCCGCTCAGGCAGTGGACGATATTTCCTTTGATCGTTTGAAAAGGGATGTTTGCTTCCGCTGTCATATATTCTTTTCTTCGTTTAAGTTAACGGATATTTTCCGGTTGCAAAGTCCACCAAATCCCGTCCACCGTTTTATTTTCAAAATGTATTAATATAAATAAGGAATTGGGAGGTTAGGTACAAAAGAGAATTGAATGCCTGGCTGTGGTTTTGTCGTCCAACGGAAAAAATGTAAATCGTTATTGCAGTATCTGAAAACAAAACAAACGGTCATCGTGCTTCGGAACGGATAATATGGGAATTTTGAGTTTTAGTGTGAACGCGATGAATATACTTTGTGGAAAACCTGTGAGGCGGTTTGGGCCGCCGCATTAGGCGGATGATGGAACCGGATTGGAGCCCAATGGCTGTTATACAATGTTATTACTCAGGTCAAAAAAAGCAATCGATAATTTCATCGAACTCAAGTCAACACTTGCCAGAAACGTTTTCACAACAAAGTCATATAAATTTAGAATTTGAAAAAAAATCAAATTGTGTTTTTTCGAACTACCTGGAAAAAACAAATGAGACACAACTTATCTTTTCTCTGAATATTTTAAGTAATTCGAATTGCATAATAAAAATTAATGACTTCTCCCAAAGGCCAACACCAGTAAATTAAAAATTCCGTCTCCGCTGATCTGCCCAAACCCAGATCCAGATTATTCTGCTCTCAAACTCTTCACCGGGTTTGCAAGTGCTGCTTTTACAGATTGTGTGCCTATCGTTATTAGCGCAATTAAAAGTGTAAGTCCACCAGCAGCGCAAAACATCCACCATTCGGGACTGATGTGATAAGCAAAGTTTTGAAGCCAGCGATGTAATATCATGTAAGCAACGGGCCATGCAACAAGGTTCGCGAGCAGTATCCAAAAAACAAATTGCCGCGTAATGGTTGCGGTTACCTGGGCAATACCTGCACCTAAAACTTTTCGGATGCCTATTTCTTTTTTACGTTGCTCTGTAACGAACATGGCAAGGCCAAGAAGGCCGAGACAGGCTACCAGTACACCCAGGGCTGATAATAACGTGGAGAGTTCGCTCACTTTTTTTTCACTGCTGTATAAATTAGCAATCCTATTGTTCAGGAAATTGAAATTGCATTTTTCAAATGAATGCATGCGGTTCCAGGTGCCTTCAATATAATTACGCGCATTTGCGGCATCGGCTCCATTGTATTTAATGGTGATATAAGTAGATGCTTGTTTTATCCCGGAAAGATGCAATACCAATGGCTTTACAAGCTGGTGCATCGATTCAAAGTTGAAATCTTTTGTTACACCAACAACGCGGTAAGCTCTCCGAACAGAATCGTTAGAAAGCATAACAATGCGATGGCCAATGATCGATTTTATACGGGGAGCAAAAACGCTTGCTGCTGTTTCATTGATCACAACGGCACTACTGTCCGTAGGCATTGAGGCATCAAAGAAGCGGCCTTCTTTCATTTTTATACCAAAGGTTGGAACGAAATATTCATCTACGTCGAGGTAAGCCATACGCACAGGGTCAGTGCTCGTCTGGTTCTCGTATGTGTACACAGATTCAGGCACACCTGCTGCAAACATGAGCGAAGAATAGGTAACAGATGCAACCGCCGGATTTTTGAGCAGCTCCTGCCTGAACACCTGCAGCTTGTTGCCAAGCGATGATCCGTTAATGATAGTGATCAGTTGCTGCGGTTTAATGCCAAGATCTTTTTTCTGCATGAAATTGAGCTGGCTTCTCACAGTCATCATGCCTATGATAAGCGCAATGCTTATTGCAAACTGGCTTACTACAAGCACGCTTCGCAGCGAGGCTTTGTTTTTTTGGTGCAGCCCCTTTAATGTTTCTACAGGCTGAAAGGCAGAGAGAAAAATGGCGGGATAGCTGCCTGCAAATATGCCCACAAAAATGGTGAATGCCAACAGCAGCGGTAGCTTAAAGGCATTATCAAAAAAGTTAAGTTCTACTGTTTTGCCCGTGAGCTGATTGAACGCCGGCAATGTTGCTTTTACAATGATGACCGCTGCAAGCACAGCAATGGCTGTAGTCAATACAGCTTCTGTATAATACTGCACCATAAGCTGCCACCTGCTCGAGCCCAGTGTTTTGCGGATGCCCGTTTCTTTTGCTCTTTTTTCGCTTTTTGCTGTTGCAATGTTCATGAAATTAAAAACAGCAATAAGCAGTACAAATAAAGAAGTGGCAATAAAAATGCGCACATACAAAATGTTGCCGATGCTGGAGTTGCCCCATTCGGTATTAGGATCAATGCCATACGTTTCTTTAGAATGCAGATGAATGCTGGTAAGCGGCTGCAGTTTCATTTCAAAAGCATTCCCGCTTTCTTTTAAGTTGCTATAACGGACATTAAGCAGTTTTTCTATCTGCGGCCTTGCGCCTTTATCAACAATAGCTTTCAGCTTTTGCTCAACGGCATTCGCGTCAGCGCCTTTTTTCAGCAGCATAAAATTGGAGTACCATAATGCAAGCCAGTTGTCATCATTTTTTCCATGAAGCGTGCTCATAGAAATGAACATATCAGCATTGAAGTGAGAATTTTCCGGAAAGTCCTTCATGATTGCTGATACAATAAATGATACAGTATCATTTACCATCAGTTGTTTGCCTATTGGGTCTTGATCGCCAAAATATCTTTTTGCGGTAGCTTCGGTGACCACCAACTGGTATGGCATTGACAATGCGGTGTTAACATCGCCTTTTAGAAGTTGATGGTCAAATACTTTGAAGTAGTTAGAGTCTGCAGTATATACGGAGTTTTCACGAAAAACCTTGTCCTTATACCGCATATTGTATGATGCCTCATATCCTATCAATGTGTTAGCTTCCACCTCCGGAAATTGTGTTATGAGCACTTGCGCCGCAGGCGGGCTGCTTTTAGCGCTGTTCGATGCTGTGCCGTTAAGATTAATGCATGTATATAACCTGTAAATGCGGTTGGCGTTTGTATAAAAGGTGTCATAACCAAACTCACTTTGTGCATACAGGTACAGCATGATTGCGCATGCAACACCAATAGCAAGGCCTCCAACATTGATAGACGAAATCTTCGGGTTGCTCACCAGGTTTCGCCATGCAATAATGAAATAATTTTTAAACATGGTTTGGATGTTTGTTAAATATGTACTAAGCGAATGCCATCATTCTTTCTTTTGATAATCAATCGAATAAAGGTTCTATTACTATTACGTTTGTGCGTTTTCGATACAAACCTGTTCGCCTTTATTACAGAAATGACTCCTGCT
>CAVSRV010000009.1:0-118584 GCA_963730425.1 uncultured Bacteroidota bacterium
GAAATTATTTATGAGAAATGCCTGCAGTGGATTTGTTATTGTTCATCGCCACATCTTCCAAAATCAATCGCTGAACGGATTCATTCAGAATATCATATTTGTTAGAAACAAAAAGATCCATTTTATCGGACGGCAGTTTTAGATCATAACTGTTATTCGCACTCGCCATCACCTTATCAAAATCGGGGTTATAACGATTAAATTCAGTCGGATCCATCAGAATATATTTGGAGATGACGGCTGAAAAATATTTCCCCGATACATTCATCGTTTTCGCACCGGCAAGTTCTTCCTTATTAAGTTTACGATTGAAGACGTACATGGCCGATCCCGAAAGCTGGTCGGTCGCTTCCTGCTTCGTCAGCGTGGTGACGCTACCCTGTCCTTCAAAAGTATACTGGGTACCAATGAATTTCTTGACATGATTCCTGGATTCTGTAGGCAGGTAATACTGTAATTGCCAAAAATCATGGCTGTTGCTCTTTTTTATGGCGCGGTACACGTTAGCCGTACCACCATTATAGGCTGCAATAACCAGCAGCCAGTCGCCTAGTTCCGTGTAGAGGTCACGCAAATAAATAGCAGCCGCTTTTGTGCTCTTATAATAATTCTTCCTTTCATCCAGTTTTTTGTTCACTTTGAGGCCCAGGACACGGGCAGTAGCCGGCATAAGCTGCCAGGGACCAACTGCGCCTGCCCAGGATAAGGCCGTGGGTTTCAGATTAGATTCAATGACAGCCAGGTATTTCAATTCGGAAGGCAGGCCATATTGGGTCAGAATTCCATCTATGAGCCGAAAATAAGGGCGCCCCCAGGATTTCATCTCATCCATTTCCTGCTTGTTCTGGATCATAAAATCCTGTACAAAACTAATAGCCCGGGGATTTAACTTGGCACCATTCGTCCCGATCACAGAAGCCAGAAAGAGGTTATTTATGCCAGTTTTCACGTCACTGGTGTCAATCGGCATATGCAGGGCAACAAAAGTCTTGTCGACTTTTAAGGCATTAGCCCGGCTACACATCAGCATCCCAACGAAAGCAATGCCCGACAATAAAAGTCTTTTCATCTTTTAGTGCTTAAAGATTTATAAACCGGGAAATCCGGAGTATAAATTTTTCAAGGGATGGATTGCGGATTGAATCTACCGGGTCAGAATTGCCCGGATTTCATAAAGTCGGAATTTCGTAGGACTTATATTGCTGCATCAGTTCATTCGAGAACCTGAGTAAAGATAATTCACGAAATTGGTTTGTCATAGCCTGCACACCAAAAGGCATGCCGTTTGTATGGGTAAAAAGTGGTAAGGAAATACCCGGAATACCGACCAGATTTGCGTAAACTGTGTATAAATCAGCGAGATACATGGCTACCGGGTCTGAAGATTTTTCGCCGGATTTAAAAGCCGTGGTGGGGACAGTGGGACTGAGAATTATATCAAATTCATTGAAAATCAACTTAGTGCGTTCTGTTAAAATTTTACGCACTTTTTGGGCCTTGCTGAAGTAGGCATCATAATACCCCGCGCTCAGCACAAAAGTACCCAGGAGAATCCGGCGTTTTACTTCTTTTCCGAAGCCCTCGGACCGGGTTTCCTGATAGAATTCAGGAAATCCGGCGCTCTGATCCTTTGTTCTGTGACCGTATCTGACTCCGTCAAAACGCGATAAATTGGAAGATGCTTCAGCCGTCGTGAGTATATAATAGGCAGGAACTATATAATCCAGAAGGTCAAAGGAGATTTCTTCCACCTGGTGACCCTTTAAACGGAGATCCCCGAAAAATTCACGGAGTTTAACACCGACTTCAGGATCAAGGGAAGGGTGGTTGAGAGCTTCTTTCAGGACTGCTATGCGTTGACCGTCAGGCGTTAAGCCTTGAGCGTTCAGCGTTGAGCTTTCCTCAGGCGTTAAGCGTTGAACGTCAAGCATTAAGCTTTCAGCGTAAGAGGGTACTGGCTGACGGGAAGAAGTTGCATCCCGGGGATCAAAACCCGAAATGACTTCCAGGACCAGGGCGATGTCTCCAACATTCCTTCCGAATATTCCTATCTGGTCAAAAGAAGAGGCGTAGGCGATCAACCCGTAACGGGATATCCTTCCGTAAGTGGGTTTTAGGCCAATTACGCCACAGAAATCGGCGGGCTGACGAACGGAACCGCCTGTATCGCTACCAAGCGAAATCATACATAATGAGGCCTGAACAGCTACAGCAGACCCCCCCGATGAACCGCCCGGAACCTTACTAGGGTCAAGAGCATTCCTGACACGTCCATAACAGGAATTTTCATTACTGGAACCCATGGCAAATTCGTCGCAGTTCAGATGACCGATCAGGATTGCACCTTCACCTATCAGCTTTTCAACTGCTGTGGCACTGTATAGAGAATGAAACCCTTCAAGGATTTTAGATCCCGCAGTAACGGGATGATTCTTGTAGCAAATTACATCCTTGATCCCGATAACAACACCATGCAATTTGCCAGATTTCTTACCAGCATTGCGTTCGGTATCGAGTCTGTCAGCGGTTTGTAATGCTTCCTCTTCATAGAGATGTACAAATGCATTGAGGTGACCAAGTCGTCGAATGCGTAGGAGATAATGCGAAACGGCATCACGGCAGGAGAAGGATCCCTTTTTCAGGCCCTCCTGATACTCATGTATGGAAGAGAATGAGAACAATAAATAATACAGGATCAGCAATCAAAAATTGCAGATTCCTAAGGGTTGTTTGTGGTGGTCGAAGTGGTGTTGGTTTTTGGCGGCTCATTCAAACCATCTTCAAATTCCTTCTTCACGTTATTCTTGGCATCATTGAATTCACGCATCCCCTTACCCAGTCCGCGCATAAACTCCGGAATTTTTTTACCACCAAAAAGAATTAAGACTGCCAGGATGATCAGTATCCATTCTGAACCACCGGGTGCAGACAGCAGAAAAAAACATTGCAGAAAATTGCTGAACATATACTTGTTGTTTGAGTCACAAAGGTAATCTATTGTAAATAAAAAAAGCGAACCGTTATTAGTTCGCCTTGTCGTTAACAGTTGATTTATTTCAGGAAATGATTCTTTTTTCTTTGATGCGCGCACTCTTTCCGCTACGATCTCTCTGGAAGTACAGTTTTGCCCGGCGAACACGGCCAACTTTATTTACAGCTACTGATTCAATATTGGGAGAAAATGCCGGGAAAGTTCTTTCAACTCCCACAGCGTCTGAAATCTTTCTCACCGTAAAAGTCGCTGTCAGGCCTGTACCCTGGCGCTTGATTACATCTCCTTTAAAGCTCTGGATACGTTCTTTATTACCTTCCAGAATTTTATAGTTCACGGTCACATTATCTCCGGCCTTAAACTTAGGGAGATCTTTCCTTGTACTTAGCTGTTCGTGGACGAATGCAATAGCCGCGTTCATAACATGATTTTTGGGATGCAAAAGTAACAAGCTTTCCGGTAAAATCAAAAACTAATGTTCCGGTCCTACCTGGCCACGTTTACGGCTCGTTTCTCACGTATTACCGTAACCTTGATCTGGCCTGGGTATGTCATTTCTGTTTGAATTTTCTGGGCAATCTCAAAACTGAGTTTATCGCTGTCGCCGTCAGTAACCCTGTCTGATTCGACAATTACACGCAACTCCCTGCCCGCCTGAATAGCATAGGCTTTTTCCACCCCGGGATAAGTCAGCGCAAGATTTTCCAGATCCTTGATCCGTTGAATATATTGCTGCATGATTTCACGACGGGCACCGGGTCGGGCACCACTGATGGCATCACAAGCCTGTATAATGGGTGCAATCACATATTGCATTTCAACCTCATCGTGATGAGCGCCGATAGCATTGACGACTGCCGGGTTTTCTCCATATTTTTCGGCGATCTTCATTCCGAGTAATGCATGACTGAGTTCAGTTTCTTCGTCGGGCACTTTACCAATATCATGTAACAGTCCTGCCCGTTTGGCCAGCTTTGGGTTGAGCCCGAGCTCCGAAGCCATTATAGCACAGAGATTGGCCACTTCCCTGCTGTGCATAAGAAGATTCTGACCATAAGATGAACGGAAACGCATTTTTCCAACAATCCTTACAAGTTCTTTGTGTAAACCATGAATACCGAGCTCGATGACGGTTCTTTCCCCTATCTCTATTACCTGTTCGTCAATCTGCCGTTTTGTTTTTTCGACAACTTCCTCAATACGGGCCGGATGAATACGGCCATCCGCCACCAGCCGTTGAAGGGAAAGGCGTGCAATCTCCCTGCGAAGCGGATCAAATGACGAAAGCACAATAGCTTCCGGAGTGTCATCAACGATCAGGTCTACTCCGGTTGCGGCTTCAAGAGCCCGGATATTTCTTCCTTCCCTGCCAATAATCTGACCTTTTATTTCATCACTTTCGAGGTTGAAAACTGTAATGGAATTTTCAATGGCCTGCTCTGCAGCAGTACGCTGTATACTTTGGATAATGATCTTACGGGCCTCCTTATTGGCTTTTTGCCGGGCGTCATCAATGATTTCCTGCTGGAGCGCAAGGGCCTGGGTATGAGCTTCCTGCTTTAGGCTTTCAATGAGCTGCGCTTTGGCTTCTTCTCCTGTCAGACCGGCAATTTTTTCCAGTCTGCGTATATGCTCTTCCTGATGCTTTTCAAGTTCGGTGCGCTTAACATTTACTACATCGATCTGGCGGTTAAGGTTTTCTTTGATGGCATCATTCTCCTTGACCTGTTTGTCAAGTTGTTCCAGTCTCTGAGTAGTACCCTGTTCTTTCTGTTTAATCCTGATTTCTGAATCGGCAAGTCGCCTGTTTCTCTCCAGTACCTCTTTCTCGTGTTCTGATTTTAATTGTACAAACCGCTCCTTAGCTTCAAGGAGTTTTTCTTTTTTCAGGGTTTCGGCAGAAAGTTGGGCATCTGAAAGAATTTTTTGTGATTGTAAATTGGCATCTTCAATTTGTTTGCGGGTATTCTTTGAAAAGATAAATTTACCCGCCAGGACACCAACGGCAAGACATATGACAGCAATTATGATGGATATAATGGTTGAATCCATGGAAACTTGAGTTTAGAATGTTCAGAATCATATTTTTATCATCCATGAGGCGAAGGGGATGGGTAGCGAAGATAAGGTATTTTAAGAAGGAGACCGGCTATAAAGCTAGGTAAGAGCCTTGTCCAGCTGATCCTCCAGTTTCCCGAGAATAGTCGAAAATTCAGCGGAAGAATGATTCCCGGATTGGGGATCAGTCTGAGTTGCAAACCAAAGGACGACCATCGAAACATAGTCCTGCATGTCTTTGCCGGCAAACTGGGTCTTGAATTCGATAATTTTGTCATTTATTGTTTTCAGGGTACTCCTTACGGTACCCTCATCTTCGGGTTTTATCCTGATCCGGTAGGACCGGTCGGCTATTACGATATTTATTGGTATAAGCTCTTGCATGTCTCGAATTCTTGTTTTAACTTTAAAATTACCTCCGGGAAAGGTTTGTTCGAAGTTAAGATGTTTTAGAAGAATTTTACCCGGGGCCAAAGTTTCATTAATCCAATCCAAATCCAGTACCTATGTTCCTAAAAATCAAATCACCGACTTTCATTGATCGGCTAAGTCTAGAAATCAATCAAACACAAAAATCATTATTGAGAGCTGTTTTAAAAGATGACAGCGGCATTATCTGCAGTGTTTTGCAGAAAGAATTAAGTTTTGGCCAACAGTTTCTTGACTGGGAAGGCCTGAATGAACTTCCTTATGGAGTATATACCCTGGAAGTTTCGCAGGGAGCCGATGAAATGAAAATGCGCCTTGTTAAGCGTGTCTGATACTAGCTATTCCTGCAACAGGGCGATACATTTATCTATCTCCCTGACGTATTTATTTAGCCTTTTCTCGAGCATTTTTTTGTCAGACTCTTCAATACCCCTACCCGTCAACCTCAGTATTTCAGCCTGCTGACGGTATTTTTCCGCTTCTTGGGAAATTGTTTCACACCGAAGGCTCATTTTTTTCATATCATCCTTAAGCCTTTCATTCTCCTTTTGTAATCCCTGGTATTGTTTCAGCAACAGCAGGATTTTTTCATGCACTCTTTTCAGCTGTATTTCGGGTTGTGTCATGAAAAAGATTTTTGATTAATTGATCATATGCTTATTTCCTGATCTCTGCTTTTAATTCTTCCTCTGCTGTTTTCATTATCCGGCTCATCATTCCGTCTATTTCCCTGTCCGTTAAGGTTTTTTCGTTATCCTGGAAAGTAAAACTGATAGCCATTGATTTTTTATCCCTTCCCAATTTTTCACTTTCAAAAATATCGAATAATTGCACCCGGCGTAATTTCTCCAGACCTAATCCATTGACTGCTTTTTCTACTTTTTCAAAGGGCAATGATTTTTCTACAATCAATGCCAGATCTCTGTTCACCGGAATCTGTCTTGGCAATTCTCTGAATATTATGCTGTTTTCAAGAGCCAGATCCATCAGGTTATCCCAATAAATATCAGCAAAAAATACGGGCTGGCGAATATCAAATTTCCGTAAAACGGAGCTATCCACTTCACCGGCGCTCAAAATATTTTTTTCATCACGCCGGATTTCAACCCCCCCCACTATTTTATGATGGTCTGATGGGAAAATTTGACCACTCGTCCCCGCAAGGTTACATATGGCCAAACAGAGTCCTTTCAGGTAATAAAAATCCATAGCGACTGGTTTCTCTTTCCAGTTTTCAGCCTGTTGGTTACCTGTCAGATACAGACAACAGTGATTAATCTCATCGTATTTGCCTGGTCCGGTCGTTTTATAAGTTTTTCCGAATTCAAAAAAGCGCAGGTCGTTGTTTTTTCTGTTAAGATTCCAGGAAATGCTTTCCAGGCCGGTTTCCAGCAGGGAGGGTCGCATGATATTGAGTTCGGCACTCAGATTGTTGATCAAGTTTACCGTGGTTTCCAGCTCTTCCTCACCGAAATACGAACTGTTGGTGATAGAATTGGTAAAGATTTCATGGAAACCACTGCCAACCAGGAAGCCGGCTATTTTCTCACGCAAAGATTCCTGTTCACGTCCGGTTTCTACGGAAGGTGATATATTGATATTTGCCGGTATTTCAATATGATCGAAACCATCGATACGCATAATTTCTTCTACCATATCCGCCGGCAGCTGTATATCAGGTTTGTGATAAGGAACTGCTATAAGCAGGTCGTCCGGGCCTTCACGCAGAATATCAAACCCCAGTGTCAGCAAAATATTTTTCACTGCAATGGAATGATAATTTTTACCGCTTAGTTTTTTGAGATAATGATATTTTAGGAGGACCTGTGATTTTGGGAAAGGTGCCGGATAGATATCCTGAATAGGAGATCTGATTTTAGCGCCTGCATATTCACGGATTAGACTGGCTGCTCTTTTCAGGGCGTTTACGGTTCCTGAAATATCCATTCCTTTTTCAAAATGTATGGCTGCATCTGTGCGCAGGCCATGACGGAAAGACGTCTTCCTTATGGAAGATGGATTAAACCAGGCAGATTCCAAAAATAAGGCTGTACTCGTATTTTTGATCCCGCTGTTTAATCCGCCAAATACACCGGCAATACATATCGGACCCTCTGCATCACAAATCATCAGGTCTGCAGCATCCAGCTTTCTTTCTTTTTCATCAAGCGTTATAAAACCCGTTCCGGAAGGAAGATTTTTTACAATGATTTTGTTTCCCCTTATTTCATTGGCATCGTAAGCATGTAGCGGTTGTCCGGTTTCCTGCAATACAAAATTTGTTATGTCAACTACGTTATTGATCGGCCGGATACCGATGGCTTTTAATTTCTCCTGCATCCATTTCGGAGATTCAGCTATGCGTATATCCGTCATAGTTAATCCTGAATATCGGGCACAGTCTTTCGTGTTTTTCAGCTCCACAATAATTTCCCCACCCTTTTCTTCAGATGAAATTGTCGGAACGACCGGTATTTTTACCCGGTAATCTTTTTTGTCCTGATGTGAAAGATATGCGCAAAGATCGCGGGCCACTCCCATATGGCTCATGGCATCCATATGATTGGGTGTAAGGCCGATTTCATATATGTAATCCTTATAGGGTTTGAAATATTCAGCTGCGGCCAGCCCCGCCCGAAGTTTTCCAGGAAGAACCATGATTCCTTCGTGGTCTTTGCCCAATCCTGTTTCATCTTCTGCGCAAATCATTCCCCGACTTTCTACATCGCGGATTTTTGCAGCTTTTATTTGCATCGGATCCCCCGATTCAGGATATAGAGTGGATCCCACCAGTGCTATCAATACTTTCTGGCCCATCGCAACATTACTGGCGCCACAAACGATTTGCAAATTTTCCTTCGCACCAATATTTACCTGAGTGATCTTCAATTTATCTGCATTGGGATGCGGTTCGACCGAAATTACTTCCCCGACAACAAGTCCTTCTAAACCTCCGCGAATGGATGTATATGGACGCATCGATTCTACTTCCAGTCCGACTGAAGTGAGAATTCTTGAAATCTGTTCAGGGCTGGGTCTTGGGGTAAGATTTTCCGGAAAATAGTCGCAAAGCCAGTTATAACTGATGGTCATTTAGTGAGAGACTTTAAAAGCAAAGATAGTTTTTCGATAGCGGTTGACAGTTGGCTGTTGGCGGTTTTTCGCAGATCATCAGCAGAATTCAATAAATGATCAGCCAACTGCCAACCGTCAACAATTCTTTAGGCCTGATTTTAGCTTTGAAGAGACTATAATTAAATGTTAATCGTTCTAAATATCTTATACTTTCAACCCTTATCTCCTTCATACTAGTATGATTAACCAATGAAATTGCAAAACATGAAAAACTTATGTCTCTTATTATCCGCCAGCCTACTAATAGCGTCATGCGGACCCACACACGTAGTAGTTCAGTCGGATAACTACCAACCCGCTCCCGCCCCGGTAGAAGACCTGACTTACCAGTCTTTTTATGATCAACTTTCTCCTTATGGAAACTGGATCAACTATCCGGGATATGGATATGTGTGGATGCCAAACGCGGGTCCGGATTTCAGGCCTTATTCCACCAACGGGAACTGGATTTATACGGATGCGGGGTGGACCTGGTCCTCCAACTACAATTGGGGTTGGGCACCATTCCACTACGGGCGCTGGTTTTATGAAGGAGGATACGGTTGGATGTGGTTGCCAGGAAATGAATGGGCTCCTGCCTGGGTGAGCTGGAGAGGAAGCGGGGATTATTATGGGTGGGCTCCGATGGGTCCGAGGGTGTCTGTGGATGTCGCGCTTTCTAATTATAATCCGCCGGCGAATTATTGGAATTTTGTTCCCCGCCAATATATCGGCACACCCGGATGGCATAACTACAATGTGGATGCCAGCAGGAACGTCACCATTATTAACAATACAACTATTATAAATAACTACAGTGGCACAAATCGCAGCCGTTACGCTTTTGCCCCGGGACCGGATCCAAATGAAGTGAGGAGGGCGAGCGGAAATAATTTTACGCAGGTTCAACTGCGGGAAGCAAATACGCCGGGAGAAAGAGTATCTGGCTCGCAGTACATGATTTACCAGCCACGCGTAAACGCAACACCGGCGGCACGGGGAGATGCTGCAGGAAGACCATCAACCCAGACACCTGCACCGGCACATTATCAATCTTTCAATAATCTACATCCCTCTGCACAATATCCAAATGGTGCTCAGTCGAATAATAATTCAAATCCGGCTAATATTAACAAACCGGTGACGGAAAATCCTAATCCCACCCATAATTCAAATAACCAGGATGCATATAACAACAGACAGGAACCTGTGAGGTCTGAAACGCAAAATCCTTCAGGTAATCAGCAGGCAAACTATAACAGGCCGGCGACTCAAAATATGACAAACACCCAGCCCGCACACCAAAATCCAGCCAGTAATCAACCGGAATATAACCGGCAGGACAATACCAGGTCTGTAAATCAAAATATCAATACAAACCAGCAGGCGGCACAGTCGAATCATAGTGCAAGTCCTGATATGCACGCAAATGGATCGGGACAGTCAACGGCAAATGCACACCAAAATCAAAATATCCAGACAGTGCAACCTTCCAATGTAAATCGTACACAAACCACTGGTCACCCCCAGTCAAGTCCAAATCATAATCAGAATAACGGGAATCAGGGTCACAAGCCTGCATCAACGAATAATAAGCCAGTGCCAAAACCAAATACTCCTTCGCCAAAGCCGGAAAATAAACCCCAGTCGAAGGAAACAAGCCAATAGACGAAAGGTTATTGTGATTTAAAAAATTAATTTCCCTCCGTATCCGGGTGGGAAATTTTTTTTATAAGACGTAATGTTTTCTTTTTTACTTAACAAAATATTTGCAGATAAATCTTTGTACACAGCAGGTGTGTATTTCCTTTGCCAGAAGGCGAAAAACTTTTTTAAATTGTGGATAGTCCCTCGGAATTGGTGAATATCCCCGGAGATACTGTTAATAAGTATGTGCGTGGGGGCTTAATAAAATAAAAAAATGAAAACAGATTTTACTCGAATCAATGGTCTTTATATTCGCCCTCCCGATATTGTTTGGTAATATTTGGATCATTAGCATAACAATTTCTTAATTAAGGCTGGCTGGCGTTCTGGCGCCATACAAATTCAATCTGATACATGGAGCTCACCAATTTGAACAAAGACCGCAAGTTCAGACGCAAATCGCCGATTGATATAAGCACCATGATGTATGGCAAAGTTCCCCCACAGGCGAGGGAACTGGAAGAGGCGGTTTTGGGCGCAATCATGCTGGAAAAAACGGCTTTTGATACTGTGGTTGAAATTCTAAAACCGGAATGTTTTTACGTTGAGAGCCACCAGCGAATTTATATGGCCATGCAATCCCTCGCTCAAAAAAGCCAGCCTATAGATATGCTGACCGTAGTGGAAGAGCTCCGCTTTCGGGAAGAACTGGAAATGATTGGAGGCCCCTTTTTTGTTACCCGTCTTACAAATTCCGTTGTTTCTGCCGCTAATATTGATGCACATGCCCGCATCATCCTGCAGAAATTCATCCAGCGGGAACTTATCCGCATTTCAGGTGAAATCATCAGTGATTCCTATGAAGACAGTACGGATGTATTCGATCTGCTCGATGATGCCGAATCGAAACTTTTTGAAATTACCAATAATCACCTCAGGAAAAATTTTGACAGCATTGACACTGTACTCGTCAAAACGATTCAGCGCATTGAGGACCTGCGTCATAAAAACGATGATATTTCCGGCGTTCCATCTGGATTCAGTTCTCTCGACCGTATAACATATGGATGGCAGCCCACCGACCTTATCATACTCGCCGCCCGTCCATCTGTGGGTAAAACTGCATTTGCGCTGAACCTGGCCCGTCATGCTGCTCTTCATCCGGTGAAGCCGACTCCCATCGGTTTTTTCAGTTTGGAAATGAGCGCCAGTCAGCTTGTACAGCGTATTCTGTCGGCTGAAAGTGAAATCTGGCTGGAAAAAATTTCCCGTGGTAAACTGGAAGAACATGAAATGAAACAGCTTTATGCCAAGGGCATACAGCGCCTGGCGCAGGCACCGATTTTCATCGATGATTCGGCGGCCCTGAATATTTTTGAATTGCGCGCCAAATGCAGAAGGCTTAAAAATAAACACAATGTGGGGCTGATCATCATTGACTATCTGCAGTTAATGAGTGGAACAGGTGATAACCGGAATGGAAACCGCGAACAGGAAATAAGCAAAATATCACGTGACCTGAAAGGCCTTGCCAAGGAATTACAAGTTCCCATTATCGCATTATCTCAGCTGAGTCGCGAGGTGGAAAAAAGAAAAGAAGGTAATAAAATGCCTCAGCTCAGCGATCTCCGTGAATCTGGTGCAATTGAGCAGGATGCCGATATGGTTATGTTTTTATATCGCCCTGAATATTATGATATCACGGCAAACGAATTCGGGGAAAGCAATAAAGGAGAAACCCACGTGCGAATTGCTAAACACAGAAACGGATCCCTCGAAACCATCAAACTACGCGCCCTTCTGCATATTCAAAAATTTGTCGACGATGAAGGATCGGATTTCAACGGTTTGCCGCCCGGGGGAAACTGGAAACCCGTACCTCCGGATGAGCAGGGCGGCCCCAAACTGTATATTCAGGCAGGTAGCAAGATGAACGATATTCCATTTAACGATGAAGATCCATTCTAACTGGTTCCCTTCTTATTAACTATCGGAATGGCTAGTCCTTTTTTTTATTTTGCTCATTTGGCAACCATGACGGATGAATTTGTTCTCAATGAAAATTCGTCGCGTCATATCGTACAGGTATTACGAATGCAGCCTGATGAACATCTTCGACTTACCAATGGAAAGGGTTTTTCTGCCGTGGCAGTTATCCGCGAGGCGAATAAAAAACACTGCAGGGTTAATATTATAGAAAAAAAAATACAGGAATATTCAGGAAGAAAAATACAAATTGCCCTTTCCCTGTTAAAAAATGCGAGTCGTTTCGAATGGTTTCTTGAAAAAGCTACTGAACTTGGCATTGCTGAAATCATTCCATTGAAATGTGCACGAACCGAAAAACAACAGTTTCGAATGGAACGTCTTCAGGGTATTCTGGAAAGTGCCATGATCCAGTCTCAACAGGTGTGGATGCCTGTTCTGAACGAACCTAAAATTTTTTCCGAATTTGTGGAACAAGTACAGGCCGACCAGAAATTTATTGCACATTGTGAACAGGGTACAAAAAGAAAATTGAGTGAATTGATAAACTCAAATCTTTCTTCACAATTGATATTGATTGGCCCGGAAGGAGATTTTACTGAACAGGAAATAAAGCTGGCCTTGCAATTCAGCTTTGTTGCAGTGGAGCTGGGCGAAAACAGGCTACGCGCGGAAACCGCTGCTGTGGCGGCTGCGGCGGTTTTAAAGCTGCATTAATAAGCTCAAAGCCCAAAGTTTAAAGCCTAAAGCCTAAGGCCTAAAGCTTAAAGCAAGTATGGGATTATGGGAATATGATTGTCGATATTTAATTTGTAGATACAATTAATATTTAATAATTGATAATTAATAATTCAAAAGCTTTAGGCTTTGCGCTTTTAAAATTTTGCGCACAAGGCCCGGGCCTTCATAAATAAACCCCGTCCAGATCTGGATCAACCCGGCACCAGCCTGTATTTTTTCCTGAACATCCTCGGATGAACGAATGCCACCAGAACCTATAATAGGAATTGAATGTTTGGTTTTTTGGGAGATGTAACGTATGAGCTCCGAAGATTTCTTTTTAAGAGGATCGCCACTTAATCCGCCGGCTCCGATTTGTTTCAGTTCTTTGTCTGAACAGAAAAGCCCATCACGTGAAATACTGGTATTACTTACAACCAAACCGTCCAGTTGAATTTCTACTGCCAGATCAATTATATCATCAAGTTGCGCTATGGTCAGATCGGGTGAGATTTTGAGAAACAGCGGTTTTTGTTTCGATTGTTTTCTGTTATAGTCTTGTAATCGTTTCAATATTATTCGCAGTGATTCCTTCTCCTGCAACTCTCTTAATCCGGGTGTATTGGGTGAACTCACATTCACAACGAAATAGTCTACCCAGAGAAACAATTTTTCGAAGCAGATTGAATAATCCTGCCACGCATTTTCATTGGGGGTCATTTTATTTTTTCCGATGTTTCCTCCGATACGTAAATAGCCATTTCCTGAATCTGCAGATTTTTCCTTCCATTTCTTAAGGCGTGCCGCAATTTTGTCTACTCCCTCATTATTAAAACCCATCCTGTTGATCAGGGCGCTGTCTTTGTTAAGGCGGAAAAGCCTGGGTTTAGGATTGCCGGTCTGCGCCAGGGGAGTTACAGTGCCAATTTCTACAAAACCAAAACCCAGGGTCTCGAGACTTTGCAGGTAAAGAGCATTTTTGTCGAATCCAGCGGCAAGACCGACCGGGTTTTTAAAATCGAGACCCGAAAAGTTTTTATTAAGTGAAGGATTTTCAACTGAAAACATCCTTCTCAGAAAATAACGGCCCGGTCTGCTGGCGGAAATCCCGTTTAAAACGAACATGGAAAAATGGTGAACGGATTCCGGAGGGAAAAGGAACAATAAAGAACGAAGCCATTTGTACATAAACGTTGTAAAGATAAAACACTTTAACAGTTGGGATCCGCAGATACTGGCTGAAGATTTTTACCTTTGAAAACTTACGAATCATCTATTTATGCAGGAAGCATATATCATAGCGGGTTATCGCACAGCAGTGGCCAAATCGAAAAGAGGCGGATTTCGATTTTACAGACCCGACGATCTCGCCATTACCGTTATAAAAGGATTGCTCGCTTCTGTTCCGCAATTAGATCCCAAACAGGTGGATGATGTAATTGTAGGAAATGCCGTTCCTGAAGCAGAACAGGGCTTGCAGGTGGGCCGCATCATAGCCGCAAGAGCAGTTGGAATCGGTGTGCCGGGAATGACGGTGAATCGTTATTGTGCGAGCGGACTGGAGACTATTGCAATTGCAACTGCCAAGATCCGGAGCGGACTGGCAGATTGTATTATAGCCGGCGGAACTGAAAGCATGACTATGGTGCCCACGGCAGGCTGGAAAGTTGCACCAGCCTATTCAATTGCCACCGATGATCCCGATTATTATCTGAATATGGGTCTTACGGCAGAGGCTGTGGCAAAGGAATTCCAGGTGAGCCGGGCTGACCAGGATCAGTTTTCTTATCAGTCTCATGTGAAAGCTGTTCATGCTATTGAACAGGGATATTTTAAGCCGGGCATATTGCCTGTCAAAGTGGAAGAGGTACTGCTGGATAAAAATGGCAAAAAGCAACAAAAGGAATATATGGTGGATACGGACGAAGGACCACGCAGGGATACTTCAATAGACGCACTTGGTAAATTGAAGCCGGTGTTTGCTTTGAATGGTTCAGTAACGGCAGGTAATTCATCCCAGACCAGCGATGGATCTGCTTTTGTCATTGTGATGAGCGAGACCATGATCAATAAACTTGGATTGAAACCCATTGCACGTCTGGTGGGTTGTGCGAGCGCAGGTGTACATCCCCGTATCATGGGAATCGGTCCGGTGGAAGCAGTTCCCAGGGTTTTGAAACAAACGGGCATGAATTTGGCACAGATTGATCTGATCGAACTGAATGAAGCGTTCGCCAGTCAGGCACTCGCGGTAATCCGAAAACTGGATTTCAATCCGGATATCGTAAATATTAATGGGGGTGCCATTGCGTTGGGTCATCCACTGGGATGCACAGGTGCAAAACTTACCATTCAGATCACACATGAAATGAAAAGACTGAATAAAAAATATGGTCTTGTAACCGCCTGTGTTGGTGGAGGGCAGGGGATAGCAGGGATTATTGAAAATTGTTAATCGTCAATTGTTAGTTGTTAATGGAATTAATTAATAGACAGATTTTATCTTTAATTGTTAATAAAGCCTTAAGCTTTGGGCTTTAGGCTTTAGGCTTATGAAAGATTCAATTCTCATAAAACGTTTTCTGGCGGCATTTTTCCTGCTGTTATTTTCTTTTTGTGTTACACCAAAAAGATTTTTGCACGACCTGATGGCTAACCATAAGGATGCGCAATCATCGGCCTGCTTTCCTGTTCAACAGATTACTGCTTCGGGATTTCATTGCAATGTAGATGACCTCGTAGTCGTTGCACCTTTTCTGCCGGGTATACAAACTGTTGATCCTATTATTTTATCTTCAATTCCCCTGGGTTTTTCAGAATCATTATGCTCCATTGTCTCGTTACATATTTCTCATGCTGAAAGTCGCGGACCCCCTGCTGATTTCTGTTCTTAAAGTCTGACGGTACTTTTTTTATAGGCATACCTGTAAATAACGGAAACAGCAAAAGCAATGAAGCGATTATTACTATTCATTTTATTTAACGCATATTTTTTTTACTCTCAGGCGCAAACCGGCCAGAAGCCTCATTTTTCCGGATATATCGGTACTCTATCGGGGAAAGTGGTCGACAGCGCTTCAGGTAAGGGTATTCCCGGTGCTTCAATCTATATAGCAGATCTGAAACTCGGTGCACTGGCGGATGAAAACGGTAACTACAGATTCGCAAATCTCCCTTCCGGATCCTACCTGGTGGAAGCTCACGCGATCGGTCATTCTACACAAATTAAAAATGTCACCATAACGGAAAAAGCGGCTCTGGATTTTAGCCTCGGTCTCCAGTACACAGAAGAAAGCCCTGTTGTGATTACGGGAATGTCAAAAGCAACACAGATAAAACGTAGCCCTGTTCCTATCGTAACAATGAATCATGTTGCCATCGTTGAAAATCTAAGTACGAATATTATTGATGCAATTGCCAAATTACCTGGCGTAACCCAACTCACTACAGGTCCAAATGTTTCAAAGCCATTTATCAGGGGACTTGGTTTTAACCGGATTCTTACTTTATATGATGGAGTAAGGCAGGAAGGTCAGCAATGGGGAGATGAACATGGTATAGAAGTGGATCAGTATGGCGTTGATCACGCGGAAGTCATTAAGGGACCTGCGAGCCTGACTTATGGATCAGACGCCCTGGCTGGTGTCGTAAATCTGATTCCCACGCCTCCGGCACCTGAAGGAAAAATTCAGGGCGATGTGCTTGCCGAATTTCAAACGAACAACGGACTCTTTGGTGGATCAGGAATGTTGGAAGGAACAAAAAATGGTTTCGAATGGATGGGTAGATTATCACACAAAGAAGCAAGTAATTATTCAGACAGGGCTGACGGACGTGTTTATAATACAGCATTCAATGAAAGTGATGCAACAGTGTCACTGGGTCTGCATCGTGCTTTCGGATATTCACACCTGAATTTTTCACTGTTCGATGATTTGCAGGAAATTCCTGATGGGAGCCGCGATTCAACTACAAGACAATTTACAAAGCAAATAACAGACTCCGACACATACCGGCCGATCGTCACAAATGCAGAACTGCATAGTTATGCAATAACTCCATTACATCAGCACGTACAACTCTACCATGTTTACTCAACCAATAATTTTGCACTGGGCACCGGAAGAATTACAGTAAATCTTGGATTTGAACGAAGCGTTAGAAGGGAGTACAGTCATCCACAGGAACCAGACGTCCCCGGATTATACCTTCAATTGAATTCATATGTTTATGACCTGAAATATTATTTCCCTTCTTTTAATGGTTGGGATGTGACTACCGGACTGAACGGAATGTATCAGCAGAACACATCTACGAATGGAACAGAATTTATCATTCCTTCTTTTAATCAATTTGACATTGGCCCTTTTGCGATGGTCAAAAAGACTTTTGAAAAACTGGATATTGCCGGGGGAATCCGGTTCGACAGCCGGTCATTTACCAACGACGAGATGTATACTGTTTCCAAAGGCATCGATTATGATGTGCCTGTGTACGGACCTGATACAGCAGGTGCCTATCAGGCATTCCCTTATTTCCATAAAGTATTTTCGGGATATTCAGGAAGCCTTGGTTTAACATATTCATTTTCCAACAAATGGTCGGCCAAGGCAAATATTTCAAGAGGATACCGGTCACCTAATATTTCTGAAATCTCTGCCAACGGTGTTCATCCAGGCACCGGGATATACCAGGTTGGAAATCCTGAATTCAATCCTGAATTTAATGTTCAGGAAGACCTGGGTGTAAATTTCAATACTAAAGTTGCGGTTATAAACTTCAGTATATTTTATAACCAGATAACGGATTATATCTTTAATGAAAAAATATTGAGTGTAGATGGAACTGATTCAACCAGGGATGGCAATGATGTATACCAATACCGTCAGGGTAAAGCTGCCCTGTATGGCGGAGAACTTAGTATAGATATTCATCCTGTACCACAATTGCATTTTGAAAATAGTTTGTCGGTGGTGTATGGAAACCTTCTTTCTTCACCTGGCAAACCGGTAACAGATTCCACTCAGTATTTGCCGGATATTCCGCCATTGCGCGGACTTTCCGAACTGCAATACGATTTTACAAATAAGAATCTTCATCTCGTGAATGGTTTTGTAAAATTAGCTGCAGCATTTTCCGGTCCGCAAAACCGCGTGTACCTGGCGGACAATACGGAAACTCCAACCCGTGGATATACATTGATCAATGCCGGTGTAGGTGCGGGTTTCACCAATAAGCAGGATAAAATTATTTTTAATATTTATGTTCTTGCCAATAATATTTTCGATGTTATTTACCAGGATCACCTGAGCCGGTTAAAATATTTTGAACCCTATCCAAACAGCCCGGGACCCTATCACGGCATTTATAATATGGGAAGGAATATCAGCTTCAAAATAGATTTTCCCTTTTAAGCTTAAAGCATTTTATGGGTTATGGGTTATGAACTATGGGTTATGGATTAAGGGTTATTAGTTGTTAGTAATAGTTATAAAAGTTGTAATCTTACTCATAACCCATAGTTCATAACCCATAACCCACAATCATTCCGTTTTCTCAATATCAAAATAAGAAAAGACATTATCTATCCGAATATCATTTGATGTGGTGTTTTCCAATTTAATTGATTTCCATTCCGTTGTCGGATAAATGAAGATTTCTTTTTTATCGGTATACATAATTTTTACTGGAAGTGCGAATTTGGCAACATTGGCATTCCACTTAAATTGAAGTACCAGATCTTCTCCAGATTTTTTCATAGACACAATCAATTTCGGA
Source organism: uncultured Bacteroidota bacterium (assembly GCA_963730425.1). Lineage (GTDB taxonomy): Bacteria > Bacteroidota > Bacteroidia > Chitinophagales > Chitinophagaceae > Puia. The sequence goes on from CAVSRV010000009.1 coordinate 18,725, forward strand.
ATAGCAGGATAACGCAGATACTGATCGAACAGATATGTATAGTCTGTTCCCGTTTTTTTGTTGATATAGTTAATCAGATCAGACGTATTAATTGACTTGTATTTGAAATTTGACTGAATGCCTTTTAAAAGATCGAAAAATATTGAATCATTATTTATGACGTTACGGAGGGTGGCGATCATGCGCATACCTTTGGTATACATATCTCCCGTGTGAAAATCATTTACATCATAAAAGCCAATGATGGGTTCTTTATTTCCGGGATCCTGTTTAGTCAGGTACTCTTCAGCCGCAGAACGGCCAAAAAAGTTTTCGTAACATAGCACTTCAGCATAACTGGCAAAGGATTCATGTATCCAGAAATCCGCCATATCATTGCAGGTGACAGAATTTCCCCACCACTCATGAGCTGTTTCATGCCAGAATTCAATGACATGTCCTATGGAATCTACCGGTTTGCCATCACTTAGATTCGTGAACGTTCCTGCACTTACCGCACTCTGATGCTCCATTCCATATGGTGATTCAACAAGGGCATATCCGTCGCGGGGAAATGGATAGGGGCCAAAATCTTTTTCGTATAGTTTAAGTAAGGGTTTCACTCTCTGAACAAACTGTTTATCTAAATCCAAATTATAAGACAAACAATAGTAATTCAAAGGAAAACTTTCTATCGCACTTACAAACTGATCTGAAAAATGAACATAATCACCAATGTATAGTACCGCGCTATAATTATTCATCGGATAACTTACGGCCCATTGAAACTTCGTCCATTTATCAGAGAGATCTGTTTTACCGATCAGCCTTCCATTCGAAATGACAGTCAGTCCCGACGGTACAGTCACCGTGATATGCATGCTGTCGGGCTTATCAGACAAGTGATCCTTGCAGGGCCACCAGAGGCTCGCGCCGGAACCCTGGACAACTGTTTCTATCCAGGGTTTTCCATTCTTATCCTGGGTCCAAATAAATCCACCAGATAATGAAGGCAGATCCGGAACCTGAGGAATACCTGAATAATAAATCTGAATTTCCTCATCCGAACCTTGTTTTATCAGTTCCGGAAACTGAATAAAAACCGCATCTTGTTTCCTTGTATAACTAAGTGTTGTATCATGGAAGACAATCTTTTCAATTTTCATATTCGCGAAAAGATCAATTTGAAAAAGTTTAAAATCATTTACAGACCTGAACCGAATGATCGTATTACCCTGAACGGATTTGGTATTTGGGTCCACTTTTACATCCAGATCATAAAACAAAACATCATAACAGGTCCGCAAAGGCGAAAGTTTGCCCCTCAATGTATCCGCCTCGGTAAAATCGGTACGTAATGTAAAATTGTGCTTCGCAGAAGTCGCGCCGGTCGACTTATCTGTTGCTTTCACACAAACGATCGGTCCTGAATCGGTTGAATGGAGGCGGTTGATATGGCCTTTTTTGTCCTGCGTAAATTCCAATACTGAATTGAAATCGTCTTTTTTAAAAATGAATTTATCCTGGCTTAAAGGATAGTAGTCGAAGAACTGTCTCGCCAGGAATTTGACTTGTAAGATGACCGGAATTGGCTTTGATATCGATTACCTGATAATTATTTCCTTTCAGCGCATATCTGCCTTCATACTTATGCAAACTATCCTGAGAATCGTTTAAAACGGCGCTATCTTGTGAAATTTTATTCCATTCCGCTCCGTGGGACCTTAAGAATTAATTTGAATTTTATCGTGTTGCCCTGGCTGTCCTGAATAAATTCAATAGTCGAATTTGAAAGCCCGTTCACCGAAAATGTATTTGCAGTTAAGGGTGTCAACCCTGTTTTACCCTGGCCAACAATCTCCAGCATGAGATTCTTGTTCTCTCTGTAAATATTAAGTTTTCTAACAGGGTAATATTCGACCTGGTAATTGCCGGTAAAATCGGCTGACTTATTGTCCTGTGCATAAACTGAGATAACGCCCAACAGGGTCACACAAAAAAGGAATATTCTCTTCATGGGGATTTTTTATAATGGGCGCAAGTTTGAGGTTTTGCAGAACCCTGCCTATTCAAATCCGGATTTGATTACAGTTAAGCCTGCAGTTTAACAGAATCTGCATTTTTTAAAAGGAATTCACTCGGACTTTCACCCTGAATGGATTTGAAAGCGCGCTGGAAGGTGGGTTGTGAGTTAAATCCACACTCATAGGCTAGACCTGCAATGGTGAGGTTTTTATTCGTGGAAGAAAGTAGTCTTGACTTTATGGCAGCTATTCTGTAAGAATTGATGAATTCATTGAAGCTCTTATTCAGGTGCCGGTTAAGCACGGCAGAGATTGTTTTGGCCGGAATACCTGTATGTGTTGACAACATGGATAAGTTAAGTGCGGGATCCATCCACAGTTTTTCTTCTTCCATAACCTTCTTTAGACGGTCCACCAGACCTTCACTCAGTTGCTTATCTAAAAGGGATGATTTTCTGTTCCTGTGATTTCCATTTTGAGCCTGCGATACGATGTAACCTTTGATGCCAAGCCAATAAATTAAGATGGACATGGGGATGTAGACCGGGTACCAGTCAAAAAAATCCAGGAGTTTACCTGAATATCTCGGAATCACGTAAGGTATCAGGTAGCAAAGCCAGATTACCTGGAATATAATGAACATCCGCATAAATTGTTTTAACCAGGGAATTGGAGCCGATAGTGTTTTCAGGTATTTATTTGCAACCCATAAGTAAATGCTGACTGATAGCCAGCGTGGTATATCAGAATACACATCGTACTGATCTACAAAATGTCCCCAGGGTGCATCATTTTTAGGAAGGAATTTAAATATCAGTCCTGTAACATAAAAGATGGCAGTTAAATATGGAACCAAATCAATCAGAACCGGATAGAAATGAATGCGGTATTTCTTTTTGAATATGAAAGCAGGATCGCTGAAAGAACGGATGTAAAAATAAATAAGAGGTCCCATGGGCATGATGATGATCATGGGAATGAAATTGGAAAGAAAAATAATAATGGGAGAATGATTGTACCATGTTGAGCCCGTCATATATAAGTTGAAACTGGCGAGCGACATCAGAAAAATCAGTATAGCCAGAATTCGGTTGCTCTGTTTGGAATTCCTGGACAAAAAAAGTACGGCTGAGATAATAAATCCCTGCAGGGAGCCAAGCAAGATCAATGTTTCCAAAAAACCGGAAAATACTTTCATAGAAAAGAACCACAAATTTAAGCCACTAATGATGGTTCTTCTTAAAATAATGTCGGTCCCCCTTCAGATGCGGGTTTCTTTCCCAGGTGCTGATAGGCCTTTGGCGTAGCTTCTCTGCCACGGGGTGTGCGCATGAGAAAACCTTCCTGTATAAGAAAAGGTTCATAAACATCCTCAATCGTTCCGGATTCTTCCCCAACTGCCGTTGAAATGGTGTTGAGTCCTACGGGGCCGCCTTTAAATTTTTCTATTATGGTAGAAAGAATACGATTGTCCATTTCATCCAGACCATGTTCATCCACGTGCAGGGCCCGTAGTGCATGTTTGGTAATTCCCATATCTATAACACCATTGCCTATAACCTGTGCAAAATCACGCACCCGTCTCAGCAAACCATTTGCTATTCGCGGAGTGCCGCGGCTGCGTCTTGAAATTTCTTCTGAAGCATCCGAAGTGATTTTTGTATCCAGTATAGAGGCGGAGCGCATTATGATTTTCTGAAGTGTGGCATGGTCATAATATTCGAGCCTTGATTTTATTCCAAAACGAGATAACAGCGGAGCCGTTAGCAAACCACTTCGGGTAGTGGCGCCAATCAGTGTAAATGGATTGAGGGTAAGCTGGATACTACGGGCATTGGGTCCGGTATCAATCATAATATCCAGCCTGTAATCTTCCATCGCTGAATACAGATATTCTTCCACTACAGTACTGAGACGGTGAATTTCATCAATAAACAATACATCATTGGGTTCGAGGTTGGTGAGTAATCCGGCCAGATCGCCTGGTTTTTCAATAACAGGTCCTGAAGTTTCTCTTATCTGCACACCCAGTTCATTGGCTACGATTCGGCTAAGGGTTGTTTTGCCAAGTCCCGGCGGCCCATGGAATAGAATATGGTCCAGTGCTTCTCCTCTTTGTTTGGCAGCCTGTATAAAAATCAGCAGGTTTTCTATGAGTTGTGGCTGGCCCGAAAAATCACGGATGGCCGCGGGACGAATACTATTTTCAAATTCCTTATCCGCTGTTCCGGCCAGTTTGTTATCTGCATTCAGATTAGGATTTGCCATAAGGTAAAAGTAACATAAAAGCTTAAAGCATAAAGCTTAAAGCCTAAGGCTTTTTCTTAAGTTTGAATAGTAATAACAATTCATTCTCTTGCAGAATTAATATACGTGAGCCTTATTCCTATCAGAGCATGGCGAATCCCTATATATCATTAATGAAAACGGCCTGGCGATATGCCCGGCAGGAAAAGAAGCAATATGTATTTGTGTATTCCCTGTTTATACTTTCCGGCTGCGTTTTTACTTTATATCCATTGATCTATGGATGGTTCATCAATTCATTACAGAAAAATGGAACACACCTGCTCCACTACGCATGGATTTATGCGATCGCTTTTATAGTACTGAAATTAGCAGAATGGGGATTTCATGGACCGGCCCGTGTGATGGAACGGCGGCTTGCATTTAATTTAAGCAGAAATTTTTTAATGGAATTATATCACCAGACATTGCACCTCCCGGTAAAATGGCATCAGGATCATCATAGCGGCTCCACTATCAACCGTATTCGAAAAGCTTATGAAGCACTTAAGGAATTTTTCCAGAATGGTTTTATGTACCTCTATGCACTGACCAAGTTTTTTTCTTCATTCATTGCGATGCTGATCTTTTCCCCCCTGTTTGGTGGCATCAGTGTACTGATGGGATTTTTAACGGTATGGGTAATCTTTAAATTTGATAAACCCCTGGTCAAAGCCGTAGATGAGACAAATGAAAAGGAACATATTGTGTCAAGTACTTTATTTGACAGTCTTTCAAATATTAATACAGTCATAACACTCAGGCTGGAAAAAAGAATGGAAAATGGACTGTTGAAAAAAGTCAGGGACATATTCGAAGTATTCATGCGCACGGTACGAATCAATGAATGGAAATGGTTTATCGCGGATACATTGGTAGCGTTAATCTATGTGATAACTGTAGTGGGTTATATATACCAGCACTATGAGCCGGGAAAAATTTTTATGGTAGGTAATCTCGTGGCGCTCCTTGGATTCGTAAATCAGTTTACCAGCGTATTTCATGATATAGCCTGGCAGTATACGCAGATTCTTCAGTTCGACACCAATGTACAAACAGCCAGGTTTATTTCCGAAGCTTACAAAAAACAACATCTGCCCGATGCAGCTCCCGAACTTCCTGATCACTGGCAGACAATTACAATTAGAAATCTAAATTTTTCCCACAAGGAAAAATTTTCTTCCGATGAAAAAGCGCAGTCCCTGCATGAAATTCATATGCAGATCGAAAAAGGAAAGCGAATTGCACTGATTGGGGAAAGCGGATCAGGTAAAACTACATTACTGGCCCTGCTGAGAGGTTTGTATGATGCTCAGCCCGGCGCGGAAATAAAAGTAGATGAAAAGAAATTTGATGCGGCAGGAATAGCCGATTCTGTTACCCTTTTCCCGCAGGAACCGGAGATATTTGAAAATACCATCGAACACAATATCACCCTGGGTCTCCCTTTTCAGGAGAAAGAAATACTGGAAGTTTGTGATACCGCGCATTTCACCGATGTTTTGAAACAGCTTCCCAGGGGACTTCAGTCCAATATCATGGAGAAAGGAGTCAACTTATCCGGTGGACAAAAACAAAGACTTGCGTTAGCCAGGGGTATACTTGCTGCCCGCAGTAGCGATATTATTTTACTGGATGAACCCACCAGCAGCGTTGATCCAAAAACGGAAGTGCAGATATATGAGAAAATGTTTGAGGAATGTAAAGACAAGGCAGTCGTTTCAAGCCTTCACCGCTTATATTTATTGAGTTATTTTGATTATGTATATGTGTTGAAAGACGGACGGATCGCAGATGAAGGCAGTTTCGAAGAATTGAAAAGCAGAAGTCGGATTTTCCGGGAGTTGTGGAAACATCAGGAAGATAAGCTTAAACAAGTGTGAGAGTGTGAGAGTGTGAGAGTGTGAGAGTAAAGGACGGTCATCGGTCAACCCAAGGTCCTTAATAAATAGTGATCAAATAAAAAAGTATTCAAATGAAAATAGGAATCATCGGGTCAGGGGAAGTTGCCCAAACCCTGGGCAAGGCATTTCTTGCAGAAGGATTTGAAGTTAAACTGGGTAGCCGCGATCCCTTAAAAGATGTTGTAAAAAAATGGGAAACCGGAAACCCTGGTGCGAAAACAGGAACCTTCTATGAAGCTGCGGCGTTTGGAGAACTGTTGGTTCTGGCGGTAGCCGGCCATGCAGTTTTTCAGGCTGTAGAAGCAAGTGGCCTGAAAAATCTGGAAGGGAAAATCATTATTGATGTTACAAATCCGATTGCACCATCAGCGCCTGAAAAGGGAGTGCTGAAATTTACTACTTCCCTCGACAGATCGCTGATGGAAGATTTGCAAATGCTCGTTCCCAAAGCAAAATTTGTAAAGGCATTTAATAGTGTTGGTAATGACCTGATGTATAAACCTTCATTCAAAGAAGGCAGACCCACCATGTTTATCTGTGGCAACGATGAATCAGCAAAGAAACAGGTGAGCTCAATACTCGATCAGTTCGGATGGGAATCAGAAGATATGGGCCTCGTTGAATCTGCACGGGCTATTGAACCATTATGTATCCTCTGGTGTCTTCCCGGATTTCTGAGAAATCAATGGACGCATGCGTTTAAATTACTGAAGTAATTGCCGCAGGTTATTACATTAAGTCCACAGAATTATTAAGATGATTCAGTCGGTGTTTTAATTCCGGAACTTTGTTAAAATCATTCCGGTAAAAATATTTTGCTTCTGCGAAAGCAGTATGTAAACAGAAGATTTATTGAATTTGTACAGACTGCCTAAATACGATTATTCAATTTATTCCGACTTTATAAAATCGGCGAGAAGTTTCATTCGAAAATATAGATTGCTCATCATGAGCGAAATATTATTACGTGTATCCTGAACCGTATCACGGTTCATTTTTTTGATGTTCTTTAGCTCCACAATTTTCTCGTCAATTTTATCCACCAGCTTTTCTGCTGTCCAACCCGCATATTTTTTATTTCTTTCATCATAAATGATCGAAACATGAATCGTACCGGCCCTGAGTTTTTTGAAAGAGAAATTTTCTTTGATGGCGGACTGAACAGCATCTCTCGATAAAAGATCGATCATGGTATCGTAGGGAGACTGGTTGATAAATCCATTTTTGAAAACGTTCAGGTTATCGCGAAGTTCTATGATAACCTGTTTTTTATATACATCGTTTGTCTTCGACTTTTTATACAAAAAAGCAAGTAGATCTTTCAGCGGAGCAATACTACTGTTAAACCATTCCATCGGATAAATATAAAAATTACCATGCAACCCGCCCTTAAAATAAACAGCCGGAAACATCCTTTGTTTCGGCCACGGATACAAGCCAAATAATAGGGGCTTATCCCTGTAAATCAGCACCTTAGAAGACAGATATGTAAAAATTTATTTAAAGTCTACTCAATCAATAGAGAATGAATATATTTGTAATCCTTCTATAGGATTTTTTCTAATAATTAAATTGTATAACAATGAGTTTACGTTTAGGGGACACCGCTCCCAACTTCAAAGCCAAAACCTCTATTGGCGAAATTGATTTTTACGATTTTCTTGGAAATTCATGGGGTATTTTATTCTCGCACCCTGCAGATTATACGCCTGTCTGTACAACAGAACTTGGAAAAACCGCAGCATTGAAAGATGAATTTGCCAAACGCAATGTCAAAGTGCTGGCCCTGAGTGTCGATACACTGGATCGTCATCATGGCTGGATCAATGATATCAATGAAACCCAGCATGTAAATGTTGATTTCCCTATTATTTCTGATGACGACAGAAAGGTGAGCACATTGTATGATTTCATTCATCCGAATGCTTCGGCCACTGCAACCGTTCGTTCACTGGTTGTGATAGGTCCTGATAAAACTGTAAAGCTGATCATCACATATCCGGCTTCTACCGGAAGGAATTTCGTTGAAGTTCTGCGGGTGGTGGATTCTCTCCAATTGACTGCCAATTACAGCGTAGCAACGCCGGTTGACTGGAAGGAAGGAGAAGATGTGATTGTAGTACCGGCCATTTCGACTGAAGACGCAATCAAGAAATTTCCAAAAGGGGTCAAAGTTGTTAAACCATATTTAAGGTATACACCACAGCCGAATATCTGAGACGAACATATTCATTTATTTGAAGGCACTCTGTAATGGGGTGCCTTTTTTTGGTAGACGCTGGATGGTTTATGGTTGATGAGGCAAGGGTTATGAATTATGGGTTTAAATTTATCTCATAGCCCATAACCCATAACCAATACTCCCATAATTGTTTTAAGCTTTAGGCCTTAGGCTTTTCCTCATCTGACTCAACAATGCACGCAGGTCTTTCGGCATTTCGGCCTCGAGGGTAAAAAGTTTTGCATGCCTGTCTTGGAAGGAAAGTCTGGACGCGTGTAATGCCAGGCGGCTGAGAATTGGTTTTTCATCTTCGAATTCTCCGAGTTTATAATTTCTTTTAAGAGAAGAAACGAAAACGGATTTACCGTCTCCATACAATGGATCGCATAAAATAGGATGACCTGTTTCTTTCATATGTAAGCGGATCTGGTGGGTGCGTCCCGTAAATAAATCGAATTTTAAGAATGAATATTTACCGAAATCTTCTATTACTTCAAACCCCGTAGATGCAGCCTTCCCTTTTCGATGAACGATCATGGTGCCGTTTTTCGCTGGATGTTCCTGCATTGGAAATTCAATGATTCCGGAGGAATTTGCCGGAACACCCCAGACGATTCCGAAATAAGTTTTTTCCACCCGGCGTTCCTGGAAAATAACGGAAAGATGCTGATGTTCATCCGCTGTTTTAGCAAATACAATCACGCCGCTGGTTTCGCGGTCGAGGCGATGTACGGTATAAATCTGCTGATATTTTTCTATCAGTAAATCCTTGAGTGATGGGGCAGATTGTGTCCTGTCCGGTACACTCAACAAACCGGCTGGCTTATTCAGTGCAATGAAATCATCATTTTCGATTAGTATTTCCGGAAGCTTCATTTGATCGGCGGTAGATGGTTAGTGGTTGATGGTTGATGGTTATGGGTTATGAGTTATGGGTTATGAGATATGTTATGGTATGGGTTATGGGTTATGGGTTATGGGTTATGGTCAGAAGTTTTTAGGAATGCAAATTAGGAAATGCGTTAGGCGTTTCGCGTTAGGCCTTACGCCTTAAGCGTTACGCCTTAACCCGCAGGCCTAAGATTTCAGGTATTTTAATGCGCGGATTTCTTTCTCGGTTAGAAAACGCCAGTTGCCGCGCTGAACATTTTTTTTCGTGAGTCCGGCATACATAACCCGGTCGAGCGTTTTAACATCGTATCCCAGTGCAGCGAAAATGCGACGTACAATCCGGTTCTTACCACTATGAATCTCCAGACCTATCTGTGTTTTATCTTTAGGATCAGCATAGGCCATTTCATCAACTTTTGCCAGGCCATCCTCCAATTCAATACCATTCATGATTTTTTCAAAATGCTGTTTGGTAAGTGGCTTATCAAGACCCACATGATACACTTTCTTCATTTCATTTTTAGGGTGGGATAATTTCTGGGCCAGATCTCCATCATTGGTAAATAATAGAACTCCGGAAGTGTTCCGGTCCAGGCGTCCGATTGGATAGATCCTCTCTTCAGTTGCTTTACTGATCAGTTGCTGTACCGTTTTTCTGCCCTGCGGATCTGTCGTAGTTGTAAGAAAATCTTTAGGTTTATTCAACAGAATGTAAACGAAATGGCTGGATACAGTTACTTTTTTGCCATTTACTTTTACGGTATCGGTGTATAAAACTTTTGTTCCAGGATCAGATACCACTACACCATTAACCGATACTTTTCCTTCTTTGACAAGAATGGCTGCTGCTCTCCTGGAGCTTATGCCGGCATGCGCTACATATTTATTAAGAGGGAGCATCGTTTCGCTATTCTGTCCGGAAGATGCATCCTTACTCTTTGGTGCTGATACGTTTTTATTCTGTGGAACCGAATTATCTCTGTTCCCTGAGGCAGAAGTAATTTTATTCTGTTGAACAGACGCTGTTTTTTTGAACGGTGGTTTTTCTCGCTGTTCACTTCCCAGGTCCTTACCTGAATCCGCAGCCATTGTAGTTGTGATTGCGCGTTTATTTCTTTTCTCTTCAAAATGACGGTCAACTGCTTCGCGTCTTTCTTTTTTGATAAGTTTTTTTTCCTGGCGGATTTCTTCTTTTACTGCACTGGTTCGTTTGCGGTTGAAAAATTTATTGAAATTATCTGTTTTGCGTTTCATGGCATTTGGGGTGAAGCGTTTTTATTGGCCAGCTGCCCGCAGGCCGCATCGATATCTTTCCCACGACTTCTTCTAAGTCTGGCATTTACCTTATTTTTCTCAAGGTGCTTCATAAAGACATTTACCACCGATTCTTCCGGTTTGGAAAAGATTGCATTTTCAATCGGGTTGTATTCTATAATATTCACCAGGTCGGCCGGAACCTGACGGTAAATCTTTATCAGTTCATCCGCGTCTTTCAGGCTGTCATTGAAATCCTGGAACAAAATATATTCAAATGTGATTTCATTGCCCGTTTCTTTGTAGAAATAATTCAGCGCATCAATCAGCGATCGAATATTATTAGTGTCATTGATGGGCATGATTTCATGTCGCTTGCTATCGTTGGCTGCATGAAGGGAGAGCGCCAGTTTAAATTTTACTTTATCGTCTCCCAACTGGCGGATCATCTTTGCTACGCCCGCCGTGGAAACAGTGATTCGGCGGGAACTCATACTTAATCCTTCGGCTGAGCTGATCTTATCAATTGCTTTCAGCACATTTTTGTAATTCAGCAGGGGCTCACCCATGCCCATGAACACGATATTGCTGAGTCTCTTTTCATAGGTCTTTTCGGCCTGCTGGTTAATCATTACAACCTGGTCATAAATCTCATCGAAATCGAGATTCCTTTCCCTGTCCATATATCCGGTTGCGCAAAATTTACAACTGAGCGAACATCCGATTTGCGAAGATACACAGGCCGTTCTGCGTTCATCGGTGGGAATCAAAACACCTTCCACAAAATGATTGTCGAAGGTTTTGAATCTTGTTTTGATGGTTCCGTCTGAACTAATCTGTGTGGTATCTATCCGAAGCGAGGGAAAAGAAAAGTCTTTGGCAAGTTTGGCGCGCAGATCTTTGCTGAGATTGGTCATATCATCGAACTGAAAAGCATGCTTCTGCCAGATCCATTCATATACCTGACCTGCCCGGAATTTGGGTTCACCCAAATCCTCAAAGTATTCTGCAATCTCGGACTTTGAAAGCGTCCGGATATTTGTCTTATCTGTTTTCATGAACTCGCAAAGGTAATGCTTAAGGCGGAAGACGTAAAGCGGAAAGCGCAAGGCGTAAGGCTTGAAGCTTAAGGCGGAAAGCATAAGGCAATTTTGGAAGTACTTAACACACCAAAGCGAAACAAAGACGGTGGGAGTATAAGGGAGGTATAGGAGTATAAGATTTGAACCCATAACCCATAGTTAAAAACACCTTAAGCCTTATGCCTTAAGCCTTGCGCCTTACGCTTACCTTTGAAATCTTATCTGAAAAAATGAAAAAAGTTTATGTAATTGACGCAGTACGAACCCCGATCGGGAAATATGGCGGTGCGCTGGCCTCAGTTCGTCCTGATGATCTTCTGGCTTATGTTGTCCGCGCGCTGCTGGTCCGGAATGAAACAATCGATCCCGAAGCTATTGAGGACCTGATCGCCGGAGACGCGAACCAGGCTGGGGAAGACAATCGTAATGTCGCACGTATGGCAGCATTAATCGCTGGGCTCCCGGTTTCAGTAGCAGGATCTACAGTTAACAGACTCTGCGCATCAGGACTCCAGGCCATCATGGATGCATCCCGGTCGATCATGTGCGGAGAGGGCGATCTGTATATCGCTGCGGGAGTTGAGAGTATGTCGCGGGCACCCTTTGTGATGGGCAAACCAACTACTGCCTATAGCCGGAAGATGGAAATGGCAGATACTACCATTGGCTGGCGATTTCCAAATAAAAAACTTACAGATCAATATTATCCTTATTCGATGGGGGAAACAGCTGAAAACGTGGCGCAGCGCTGGAAAATCTCGAGGATGGCACAGGATGAATTTGCCCTGGAATCGCAGACCAAATATTTTGCGGCACTTGCTGCAGAAAAGTGGAACGACGAAATCGTAGCTGTGGAACTTCTGCAGGATCAGCTCGTAACGTGGTTCACGCGCGACGAGCACCCGAGGGAAACTTCGATGGAAAAACTGTCCAGACTAAAACCCGCGTTCCTGAAAGAAGGAACCGTAACCGCAGGTAATTCATCCGGAATCAATGACGGGGCTGCCGCTATCCTGCTCGCCAGCGAAGAAGCCGTGAAAAATTATAACCTGCAGCCAATTGCAACTGTCGTTTCAATGGGCGTGGCTGGTGTGGATCCCGCCATAATGGGACTGGGTCCCGTTCCTGCTTCCCAAAAAGCCATTTATCGCGCAGGTTTGTCTTTAAATGATATTGATCTGATTGAATTGAACGAGGCATTTGCTTCACAATCTATCGCATGTATCCATGACCTCGGACTCGACCTTCAGAAGGTCAATGTTAATGGCGGATCCATTGCACTGGGACATCCACTCGGATGCAGTGGTGCGCGAATTTCGACGACATTAATACATGAAATGAAAAGGCGCGGCTCACACTATGGCCTCGCTACCATGTGTGTGGGCGTAGGCCAGGGGGCAGCGGTTATGTTTGAGCGGTTTGGCTAATTTTGGGTTATGGGTTATGAGATATAAGTTATGTGTTATGGATAATTTTTTAACGATTCACAACCCATATCTCATATCCCATATCTCATATCCCATATCCCATAACCCATATCTCATATCTCATATCTCATATCCCATAACCCATAACCCATAACCCATAACTCATATCTCATAACCCATAACTAATTTGAGTTCCTCAAACCTTACATCCGTCTGAATGCCTGATTTTAAATCTTTGACTTTCGCAATGCCAGTAAGGAGTTCATCGGAACCGATAATGACGACAAAAGGAATACGTTTCTTCTCAGCGTATTTAAATTGCCTGTCAAATTTAGCCTGCTCGTGATACAATTCAGAACGTATCCCTTCCATCCGAAGTCTTTGAATAAGTTCAAAACTTTTTAAGGCTGCCTCCTCTCCCAGGTTGAAGAATAACACCTGTGTAGACCGCTGAACGGTCTGTGGAAAAAGTTTTAATTCTTCCATTACATCATAGATTCTGTCGACTCCAAATGAAATTCCCACTCCTGGTATATTTGGTACACCGAAAAGCCCCGTGAGGTCATCATACCTTCCACCACCGCCGATACTGCCTATGCCAATGCCCTTTGCACGGACTTCGAAAATAACACCGGTATAATAATTCAATCCGCGGGCAAGAGAGAAATCCAAAACAACTTTGTTAGAACTTTCGATCGTATCCGATTTATGGGGATATCCTTTCTTCTGATCTGTTCCTGAAAAAAATTTCAAAATATATCGAAGGTCATCGATGCCGGAATTTGTCTCTTTATTAGGAATGAGTGAGGCAATTTGTTGAATTTTCTGGGAATTACTCCCTTCTATTTGCAGGTATTTATCAATCACTCCGATCTGATCATCAGTGAGTTTTTTTTCGATCAGCTCTTCCCTGACCTTCTCTATCCCGATTTTATCCAGCTTATCAATTGCAGTTGTAATATTTACTGTTTGTGTTTCGCCTCCGCAGGACTCAGCCAGACCGGCAAGGATTTTCCGGTGATTCAGGCGCAACTCCACATCAATACCCAGCTTTTCAAAAACACTTAAATAAATCTGGGCGAGTTCCACTTCATTGATGAGTGATTTGCTTCCTACCACATCAGCATCACACTGGTAAAATTCGCGGTAACGGCCCTTTTGTGGGCGGTCTGCCCGCCATACCGGTTGCATCTGAAATCTTCTGAAGGGAAAACTGATTTCATTTTGATGCATGGCAACCCATCTGGCAAAAGGTATGGTGAGATCATATCTCAGAGCACGCTCTGTAATTACCTTATCATTTTTTCCGCTCAGAATATTTTCAAATGCGGAACGTGCCGTTTCTTTTTTCGAGATATGGTCGAGGCCATTATTGAGAATCTTGAAAATCAGTTTATCGCCTTCTTCCCCATATTTGCCAAGCAGGGTATCCAGGTTTTCCATGGCTGGCGTTTCCAACGGTTCATATCCATAACATTCGAAAACCGATCGTATGGTTTCAAAAATGTAATTGCGCTTGTGCACTGTTTCCGGTCCGAAATCCCGCGTGCCCTGTGGTAATCCGGGTTTGGTCATGATCAGGCGGTTTTAAGGTATCCGTATTTTTCGACAATCTTTTCGCAGGCTTGGTCTATTATTTTGTAAACTTCATGATAACCAGGTTCCTCACCATACCAGGGATCGGGGACGTCGAGGTTTTCTCCCGGGTAAACTTCATTCAGCAAAAGATCGGTCTTTTCCGGTCTGAATTTATTCCGGGCAATTTTTTTCATGTGAACCATTATATCGGATGACATGGCATAAATTTTATCGAACCGGTCGAAGTCGTCAGCCACAAATGCACGGGCGGCCTGCTGACTGATATCTACCGCATGAAGTTTTGCAACTTTTTGCGAAAGAGGGTGGGGCGCTTCCCCGATATGATAACTATTATTGGTGCCCGCACTGTCAATTTCCCATAAAAGCCCGTGTTTTTTTGCCTTCGATTCCAGGATTCCTTCAGCCAGCGGGCTTCGGCAAATATTACCCAGACAGACCATTAAAATTTTCATGCCTGCAAAAGTAACACAAAAGCTTAAAGGCAAAAGCCTAAAGACCGTCAACCTTCATCAGTCATCGGTCAACCGCCAACCGCCAACCGCCAACTGTTGACCGTCATCGATGATATTATGGAATCCCACCCTCTCAGCATCTCAAGTTGACTGCGCAGGTTCTAATTCTGATTCATTCATCCGATAAACAGATTTTATGGAACCAATAGACATGCTTAAAGCTGATTCGCTGGATATACTTTTCGAAAACAGGAACAAATTATATGGAGCCTATCCTTTGAGGAAATTCTATGCGCAGCGATTATATATTTCAATGGGCACCACTTTATCAGCCGTCATTATGTTTTCAGTTTTCTACCTGTATTTTCATATCAGCCCCATAATTAAAATAATGGGACCACTTCCAGACTATCATTTGGTGCCGGTAGACTTAGTGCAACCACCAAAACCAATTACTCCGCCTGCGAAGCCATTAATGCCCAGACCTCCCGTTGCAACCGTTCCCTATACGATTCCACTCATTGTTCCACCCGACAAACCCATTCAGCCTGTCGCAACTATTTCAGAATTGGATCATAGTGAAATCGGAGTAAAGACACTTGCGGGAGGTCAGGATGGCGACGAAACAGCTGGTAACGGCAATTTAAAATCAGGAGGAGTCATGCCCTCAGCCGGCGCCCTTGAATCCAAACCGGAAATCTTCAGAACCGCCGAAGTAATGCCGGAATTTCCCGGTGGAATTGAATCCCTGAAAAGATATTTAAATAGAAACCTTCGCATGCCCGAAAGCAGCCTGGAGCCTGGTTCAATTGTCCATGTAGTTGCCAGGTTCGTTGTGGGTGCAGATGGCAGGGTAAGCGATATCGAGATTATCCAGGCGGCAGATGCGGTTTTCAATTTGGAAGTGAAGAGGGTAATTTCGAAAATGCCGGATTGGAAGCCAGGCTCTCAAAATCAACGGAATGTGGCCGTGTATTTTGATCTGCCTGTAAATTTTGTGAGTTCGGAATAGCCGTACGGTTTATGGTTAATGGAATATGGTATATGGGAAAGCCCATCTACCATATTCCATCAACCATAAACAAGAGTTTTGGGCTTTAAGCTTTGGGCTTTAAGCCTTACACCTTTTTAACTATCTTGCCAGTCGCTTATAAACGAATGCTCATGCCCGAAGAAAAAGATCTTGATAGTCGTGCCAAAGGTTACCGAACCAGGAGGTCCATTATGGACTATGGGATGGGTGCAATTATAGTTTGCCTTGGTATTTTCTTCCTCCTTTCATCCAAACTCGGTGTAGTTTTTAATATCGATGATAAATTCCGTTATTTATTTGCGGGCCTTTGTATTCTTTATGGATCTTTTCGGATTTACCGGGGATACAAAAAAAATTATTTTAACTAATCTTTAAAGAAGGATAAACATGCTGAATAGATGTTTTCCAGTCATCTTATTTGCCATTGCGGAGCTGTCATTCTCGGGATGTCATTCTGGTCCCCGGATTTCAGTGGAAACTCCCACATCTGGCACCATACACATAAGTGTGGATGAGTCTTTTAAACCCGTTATAGATTCCGAACTCAAAGTATTTGAAAGTTCCTTTCCCGACGCCCATGTTCTGGTTGATTATAAATCGGAAGCTGCCTGCCTGAGAGATATTTATAGTGATAGTACCCGCATGGTTATTATTACCCGTGGACTGACTCTGCCTGAAGAACACTATTTTAGTGACTCGGCGAAAACACCTGCTATTTCGGGAATCATGGCTTTTGATGCAGTGACCCTGGTTGTGAACAATAGCGCAAGAGATACGCTCATGAGCATGGATGATGTACGAACTTTATTGGAAGGAAATGATAAAATGAAGCGGGAAGCAGTGATGGACGGAGTTTCGGAAACCAGTACGGTTCGTTACGTTTTGGATTCTATCCTTGCAGGTAAAGCATTAGGAAAAAATGTAATAGCCGCAAAATCCAGCCCCCAGGTGATTTCATATATTGCCGATCACGAAAACGCAGTTGGCTTTATCGGGGTAAGCTGGATAGGAGATCAGGAAGATTCCATGGACCTGGCCTTTCTGAAAAAGGTAAAAGTGGTTGCGATTCGATGCGACCGTTGTACGGATATGCCCTATGTGTACCCTTATCAGGCCAATATCGTATTTAAAAAATATCCCATGGTCCGGGGATTGTATTATATCCTGAAGGAGAACTTCAGCGGTGTAGGAAACAATTTTGTAAACTTTTTAATTAATGAAAGAGGTCAGCTTATTTTTAAAAGAGCCTATCTCGTACCTGCGCGCATGAATTTTGATGTTCGCAATGTCGACATGGAACCGCAATAAACAGTTTTTAGATATATTTATACAAAAATAAACAGAGATCCAGAATGAGAACACTTAGCACCAGCCTGTTACTGACGGTTACCTTTATGAGTAGCACCGTGAAGGCTCAAACTTTAGAAGAAGGGAAACAATTTCTGTATTATGAAAGGTTTGCGAGTGCTCAGGCAGCATTTGAAAAAGCCCTGAATGCCAATCCGAATAATATCGATGCAGTTTACTGGCTCGGACAAACCATGATTCACCGAAGGGATACGCGGGATACGGCAGGTGCAAAAGCACTCTATCAGAAAATGCTCGCTACTAACGGTAATGCACCCCTGCTGTTGGCAGGCATGGGTCATATAGAATTATTGTACGGAAATAAAACAGATTCCCGCCAGCGCTTTGAGACCGCAATCAGTCTTACAAAAGAAAAAGACATCAACGTTCTGAATGCAGTTGCTTATGCGAATATAGACGCAAAAGCCGGGGACCCGAATTATGCTATTCAAAAGCTCAATATTGCAACGCAAATAAAGCGGTTCAATGATCCGGAAACATATGTATTAATGGGCGATGCATACCGGAGATTGCTCGATGGCGGGAATGCGGTGCAGAGTTATCAGAAAGCGCTGGGCCTGAATCCAAAACTCGCCGAAGCAGAAATGAAAATTGGCATCATCTATCTGACACAGAATAACCGCGAATATTTTCTGCCTGATTTTGAATCAGCCACCACCATGGATCCCGCCTATGCTCCCGCATATGAGCAGCTTTTTCTTTACTGGTATCTGAGAGATGTAAATAAAGCGGCGGATTACCTGAATAAATACGCCGCAAATTCAGATCCTGGCGCAGACCTGGAATATATGAAAGCGGGTATGCTGTATGTTTCGGGTAAAGTATCAGAAGCACGCACGAGGGCACAACAACTTATCGGACAATATGGCGCCAATGTAAATCCCCGCATGTACAAACTGGTGGCATTTGCATCAGATTCCCTGGGAGATTATACAGCCGCCAGGGAAGCGATGTCAAATTTCCTGGCAAAGGCAGATTCTTCCATTATCCTGAGTACTGACTACGAAGAATTTGGTAAGATATACGGCAAACTGTCTGACTCACTCACCCGTACCATGGCATTTCAATATTATGCCAAAGCTATTGCAGTAGATACGCTGGATGCAGACAAAATGAAATACTCTACTGAGGCATTGGATCTTGCAAAACAAATGCACGATAAACAGGCAGCTGCACTTATTTCAGGTGCAGTATATAATTCATTAAAAAATCCGACTTACTCTGACCTCTTCCGATTTGGCACTGCAAATTATTCCGCGGGAAATTATAAGACGGCGGATAGTATCTTCTGTGGCGTTTATATTCCAAGATATCCAACGCAGGTATTCGGATACCTCTGGTGTGCCAGGAGTAAACAGGCCCAGGATGACAGCGTGAATTCGCAGGGACTGGCCGTGGATGCCTATATGAAATTTGCCAGTTTTGCCAGAACTTCCCCTGACTCAGCACAATTTAAATCACAAATTGTGGGCGCTTATTTTTATCTGGCGAGCTATTTTCACGATATAAAAAAGGATAAACAAAAAGCGATAGAATATATGCAGAAAGTGCTTGAAGTTGATCCTGCCAATACTTCGGCTCCCAATGTAATTAAAATGTTAACCGCACCGCCGCCAAAACCAAAAGCAAAAGCATCCAGCAAATGATGGATCAATAAAAATAAAAATGCCCCGGACTCATCCTCAGGGGCTTTTTTATTATATGAACGTGATCAAAACATTCCGATGAAATCTGACCCCCCTGCATTACTTTTGTCGGGTAATGGAATCTTTTTTATGACTCACTTTCTCCTGCAGTCAACGAACCTGGTTTCTGATTCAAATAGCGTAAGCGATTATTTACCAATTGCTATTCAATTACTCTTCGCCGGCGCCTTTGTTTTTTTGGTGCTGGGCGTTACACATTTACTGGGACCCAAAAGGAAAACTGAAGAAAAATTAAAAAATTTTGAAAGTGGTATTGAATCGGTGGGTAATGCCCGTCAGCCAATGGCCATCAAATATTTTCTGATTGCAATACTTTTTGTGCTGTTTGACGTTGAAGTGATTTTCTTTTATCCCTATGCAGTGAATTTCAGAACCCTGGGATGGTATGGTTTCGCAGAAGTGTTATTGTTTGTATTTTTCTTCCTGATCGGGTTTATATATATCATTAAGAAAGGCGCGTTACAATGGGAAGATTAAATTTGGATAAACCCAGGCGCCCCGTCGATTGTTATAATTATGTCATCTGCCTGCCTGCAGGCAGGCGTCAGCTGGCGGATTTTTGGATGAATTAAAGTTTATAACATGTCAAGACCAGTAAGATTTAATGTGAATACGGTTCCTGCGGATACAAAAAACAGTATCAGCATGGTGGATACACCAGAAGGGCACACCGGGGAAGGTTTTTTCGCCACGAAACTGAGTGACACGGTCGGGCTTGCACGAAAGAATTCCATGTGGCCACTTCCATTTGCTACTTCCTGCTGTGGAATAGAATTTATGGCTGCCATGGCTTCCCACTATGACCTGGGTCGTTTCGGTGCCGAGCGTCTTGGATTTTCTCCCAGGCAGTGCGATCTGCTCATGGTAATGGGTACCATTGCCAAGAAAATGGGTCCCATTTTAAAAGAAGTTTATATCCAAATGGCCGAACCCCGATGGGTAATGGCTGTCGGTGCCTGTGCATCTTCCGGAGGCATTTTCGATTCCTATTCGGTATTGCAGGGAATTGATCAGATCATTCCTGTGGATGTATATGTTCCGGGTTGTCCTCCAAGACCTGAAGGGATCCTGGATGGTTTTTTACGCATCCAGGACCTGGTGGGTGAAGAATCTTTCCGGCGAAGAAACGGTGAACAGTACAAGGAATTGATGCAGAGTTATGGAATCAAATAAAGTGTGGGAGTATGGGAGTATGAGAGTGTGAGAAAAATTAAAATTGAAATTGGTTTAACTTAATAAAAATATAAATGAGTGTGATGTTAGTCTGGGATTTAGTGAAGAATGCTTTAAAAAGTTACTCCCACACTCCTCACACTCCCACACTCTTAACTTGATTCCTTGGACAACGCATACATAAAACAAAGACTGACAGGAACAATTCGGCGAATCGGTTGTCGGTTTCGAAGAACCATATGGTATGCTGACTTTTGAATCGCCAAAGGATCTGAATTTAAAACTGCTCCAGTTTCTTTATGATGATCCTGAATTGCGGTTTCAGTTTTTAACTGACCTCACTGCGGTTCATTATCCTCATCAAAAGGGCAGGGAACTTGCCGTGGTTTATCATCTACATAACCTGATCGACAATATACGTATCCGTTATAAAGTATATACAGATGTTGAAAAACCCGATGTATTCACAGCTACCAAATTATTTGAATCTGCAAACTGGATGGAAAGGGAAACTTTTGATTTTTATGGCGTCAATTTTGTCGGCCACCCCAACCTCAAAAGAATCCTGAATGTGGACGAGATGAATTATTTCCCCATGCGGAAGGAATTCCCGCTCGAAGATCAGACAAGGATAGATAAGGACGACGCGATGTTTGGAAGATAGGAGGAAAGTATGGGAGTATGGGAGTATGGGAGTATGGGAATGGGAAACTTTGACACTGAAATTTTGAATTTATTAAAAATAGAAAAAATGGTAGTTGTTAGTTCGGGAATTGGAAATGAGTTCTTCACTCCTATACTCCTATACTCTTATACTCTTATACTTTTCTAATGGAACATCACATCAAGCTTCCCGAGGGAAGTATCGAGAAAACGACCACTACGCTGAACCTGGGTCCCACGCACCCGGCAACACACGGTGTATTCCAGAATATCCTGGAACTTGATGGTGAAAGAATTGTTTCCGCTGAGCAAACGGTCGGATATATTCACAGGGCATTTGAAAAAATTGCCGAAAGAAGACCTCTTTACCAGATCACTCCACTCACTGACCGGTTAAACTATTGTTCTTCTCCTATCAACAATATGGGCTGGCACCTGGTCTGTGAAAAACTGCTGCATATCAAAACTCCGAAGCGTGTGGACTATATGCGTGTCATTATTATGGAACTGGCGCGCATATCTGATCACCTCATTTGTAATTCAGTGGTTGGTGTGGATTCCGGTGCCTTTACTGGTTTTCTATACGTAATGCAATACCGCGAGCTGATTTATGAAATCTACGAAGAGATCTGCGGATCGCGCCTAACCACTAATATGGGACGCATCGGAGGTTTTGAAAGAAATTTCAATTCAACTGTATTTGAAAAGCTGGAAAGATTCCTGAAAGAATACCCGGATGTATTAAAAGAATTTGAAAAACTCTTTACCCGTAACAGGATATTTATGGACCGCGTTATCGGTACGGGAGGCATCAGTGCAGAACGGGCGCTGAACTATGGATTTACGGGACCTAATCTTCGTGCTACGGGTGTCGATTACGACGTTCGCGTACATACTCCATATTCCAGCTATGAAGACTTTGATTTTGTGATTCCTGTCGGGAAATCCGGCGACAATTATGACCGGTTCCTGGTACGCAACCAGGAAATGTGGGAGTCATTAAAAATCATTGAACAGGCATACAGGAAAGTACAGGAATTCAAAGGCGCCGATGCTGAAGTTTATCACGCAGATGTTCCGGAATATTTTCTTCCTCCGAAATCAGATGTTTATACCAAGATGGAGGCCCTGATCTGGCATTTCAAAATTGTGATGGGAGAAACTGAAATTCCACCTGGTGAAGTTTATAATAGCGTGGAAGGCGGAAATGGTGAACTCGGATTTTACCTGATCAGTGACGGGGGCCGTGCACCGTATCGTCTGCACTTCCGCAGACCTTGTTTTATATATTATCAGGCCTATTCAGAACTTACAAAGGGATCCATGCTGAGCGATGCCGTTCTCACGATGAGTAGTCTGAATCTGATTGCCGGTGAGATGGATGCCTGAGGAAAGTGTGAGAGTGTGAGAGTGTGAGAGTGTGAGAGTAAAGTATAAGAGTATAGGAGTATAAGAGTTAAATTCATAACCCATAACCCATAATTCATAACTAATAATCATACGTTGGAAAAATCTTTAAGCGTATTATCCTTTCCTCCGGAAAAACTTGCGAAGGTCAAAGAACTGATCGAAAGATACCCGGAGGGCAAACAAAAATCTGCCATCCTGCCTGTACTACATCTGGCACAGGAACATTTTGGTGGGTGGCTGAGCACTGAAACAATGGACTATGTTGCAGAATTATTGAAAATTCTTCCGGTAGAAGTATATGAAGTGGCAACATTCTATTCCATGTACAACCTGAATCCGGTTGGGAAATACGTGTTTGAAGTCTGTCAGACAGGCCCATGCATGATCAATGGCAGTGATGAAATTATTCAATATATAAAAACGACTTTAGGAATCAATGTCGGCGAAACAACCAGCGATGGAATGTTTACTTTGAAAACGGTAGAATGTCTGGGTGCCTGCGGTTATGCGCCTATGATGCAATTGGGAAAATCCTATCGCGAACACCTGACAAAAGAAAAAGTAGATTCGATTATTTCTGAATGCCGGAAAACGGCAGCAGCGAATAACTGAAGAAAGTGTGGAAGTGTGGTAGTGTGGTAGTGCTTCGCCCGCCAAACTGAAGCGAAGGCGGGTGGTAGTGAATCTTGTTTCAAAATATTTAGAACTGTATCTAAATGGGTAGAAAATTATTACTTGATAAAGTGAATATTCCTGGTATCCGCGGATACGAAGTGTATCGCCGTGAAGGTGGCTATCAGTCTGTGGAGAAAGCACTGAAACAAATGACACCTGACCAGGTTACGGATGAAGTGAAAAAAAGCGGTCTGCGTGGTCGTGGCGGTGCGGGATTTCCAGCGGGAATGAAATGGAGTTTTATCGCCAAACCTGAGGGCATACCACGTCATTTGGTCTGCAACGCGGATGAAAGTGAACCAGGTACGTTTAAGGATCGTTACCTGATGGAATTCCTGCCCCACCTGCTCATTGAAGGATTGATCGTGTCATCTTATGCGCTCGGAAGTCATGTCACCTATATTTACATACGCGGGGAATATGCCTGGATCATCGATATTCTGGAAACGGCGATTAATGAGGCTAAGTCAAATGGATTTTTGGGTAAGGATATTCTGGGTTCTGGTTTTGATCTGGAAATCTATGTACATCGTGGCGCGGGCGCTTATATCTGTGGTGAGGAAACTGCCTTGCTCGAAAGCCTGGAAGGCAAACGTGGCAATCCCCGTATCAAACCTCCGTTTCCTGCGGTGAAAGGTGCCTGGGATCGTCCCACTGTTGTGAATAATGTAGAAACACTCGCTGCAGTAGTTCCTATAGTAAATCTGGGTGGAGAAGAATACGCAAAAATCGGAATTGGGAAATCCACCGGCACTAAATTAATTTCTGCCTGCGGTAACATCAATAAGCCGGGTGTCTACGAAATCGACATGACAATTTCTGTAGAAGATTTTATTTATAGTGACGAATATTGTGGTGGCATTGCGAAAGGTAAAAGATTGAAAGCATGTATCCCCGGTGGTTCCTCTGTTCCCATCCTTCCGGCCAATCTTTTACTCAAAACAGTGAAGGGAGAAAAGAGGCTGATGAATTATGAAAGTCTTTCAGATGGTGGATTCGCTAAAGGTTCTATGATGGGCTCAGGCGGATTTATCGTGTTCGACGAAGATCAGTGCGTCGTCAAGCATACACTTACGCTGGCCCGCTTTTACCGTCATGAAAGCTGCGGACAATGTTCTCCCTGTCGCGAAGGAACAGGATGGATGGAAAAAATCCTGACGAATATTGAAAAGGGAAAAGGAAAGAAGAGTGATATTGATCTGCTCTGGGATATTCAACGAAAAATTGAAGGGAATACAATTTGTCCACTGGGTGATGCCGCTGCATGGCCGGTAGCTGCAGCGATCCGTCATTTCAGAGATGAATTCGAATGGCATATTTTGAATCCTGAAGAAAGTCAGAAAAGAAATTTTGGGCTCGCCCACTATGCAGATCCGCTGGAAACAGTGGTGGCGGCTGTATAAGGTATCGTATATCGTTCATCGCAGATCGTTCATCGATTAAGTAATTTCGACACGATAAACGACATTCGTTAAACATAAAAAATATGCGTTTCGCGTTAAGCGTTACGCTTTAAGCTTCAAAAGATGGCCGAAGAAAAGAAAATGTTTAAAGTCACTATCGATAATATTGTTATCGATGTGGAACCCGGCACATCCATCCTCAATGCAGCCCGTAAAATCGGAGGCGATGTGGCTCCCCCCGCTATGTGCTATTATACCACGTTGAAAGGAAGTGGCGGTAAATGCCGGACCTGCCTGGTGGAAGTAGCCGCCGGATCCACTGCGGATCCGCGGCCCATGCCCAAACTGGTAGCGAGCTGTCGCACAAACGTGATGGATGGTATGGTCGTGAAAAATATTACGAGTGAAAAAGTATTGGATGCACGCAAAGGAGTAGTGGAATTTTTACTCATCAATCACCCGCTCGATTGTCCGATCTGCGATCAGGCTGGTGAATGTTCACTGCAGGACCTGAGTTATCAGCATGGTGCCGAAGGAACACGTTACGAATTTAAAAGACGCACATTCGAAAAACACGATATCGGTCCTTATATCCAGTTGCACATGACGCGCTGCATACTGTGTTACCGCTGCGTATTCGTAGCTGACCAGCTTACACAAAAACGCGAACATGGTATTCTTGACCGCGGCGATCATTCCGAGATTGCAACTTATATTCATAAAGCACTGGAAAATGATTTCATCGGAAATGTAATCGATGTTTGTCCCGTGGGGGCACTGACAGACAAAACTTTCCGGTTTAAAAACCGGGTCTGGTTTTTGAAACCTCAGGACGCTCATCGCGATTGTCCGAAATGTTCCGGTAAAGTAACCCTCTGGAACAGGGGCGAAGAAGTGTATCGGGTCACTGCCCGCAAGGATCAATGGGGGGAAGTGCATGATTTTATTTGCAATGAATGTCGTTTCGAAAAAAAGAAGACGAGCGACTGGGTTTTGGAAGGTCCAACCTTGATCAGCCGTCAGTCAGTAATTTCAGCCGGACATTATATTGGTACCGTGAAGCCACAGGAAGTAATGCCGGAAGTGATGGACGGAAGAAAACCGAAATTACTAATGGATATCCATAGTGTGAGCGAAGTGAATCGACCGGAAATTGATCTTTCTGAAATCCAGGGACCGGCCCATTCGGTCGATTTCAAAAATGATCATTTTAATTTTAATAAAAACGGTAATTCATGATTTTCTACAATAAACTTTTCAGGATCGATATGGTAATGGTGATTGCGGTTATATGTTTGATTTTTGTGAAACCGGGGAAATGGAGTGATATACTTACAGGAATTATTGCAGCGTTATTTGTAATCTCATTTGCAAATCATCTCAGGCATTTTATAACGTATAAGAAATTTTATTAGAAGAATGCATATGTTTTTAATTTTAGACTGGTTTCTGATCATTGAAAAGGCGATTCTCATTTCCATTATCATTGCAGTTTCGCTTTTGGTCGCCATGTATGAAACCTATGCAGAAAGAAAAGTAGCTGCTGCGATACAGGACAGAAGGGGACCATCGCGTGCGGGCCCGTTCGGTATATTGCAACCGCTGGCTGATGGTTTGAAATTGTTCATGAAAGAAGAAATTGTTCCTAATCTTTCGAATAAATTCTTATTTATTCTGGGCCCCGGTATCGCCATGCTTACGGCAATGATGACCAGCGCGGTCGTTCCATGGGGCGGAACAATCCATGCTTTCGGACGCGATATTCCCTTGCAGATCGCAGATGTGAATATCGGTATACTCTATATTTTCGGTGTGGTAAGCATGGGTGTTTATGGTGTGATGATTGGAGGTTGGGCATCGAATAATAAATTCTCCCTGCTGGCCGCCATCCGTGGGGCCTCTCAGATTATTTCCTATGAACTGGCCATGGGCCTGACCCTGATCGCCATCCTCATGCTGACCGGTTCGCTGAGTCTGCATACGATTGTAGAACAGCAAATGGATAAAACCTATTATGTGGCTTACCAGCCGGTAGGATTTATCATATTTCTCATTTGTGCATTTGCCGAATGTAACCGTACACCTTTTGACCTGTCGGAAGCGGAAAGTGAATTAAACTTTGGTTATCACCAGGAATACTCATCCATGAAACTGGGTTTTTATTTGTTTGCAGAATATGTAAATATGTTTATCAGCAGTGCCGTGATGGCTACTATTTTCTGGGGAGGATATGATATACCTTTTTTGAACGATGTTAATTTCGGTCTGCTTCACGGACAGAATTTGTTGGCAGGGCTGGAAGTGTTGAGCCTGGTTATTAAGATTTGTATTTTTATTTTCATTTTTATCTGGGTCCGGTGGACTATCCCCCGGTTCCGTTATGATCAGTTGATGAAGCTGGGTTGGAAAACGCTGATCCCGCTGGCAATATTGAATATGCTGATAACAGGATTTGTGGTATTGTACAGGCAATACGGGATGTTTTAATTGTCAATTGTTCCCGCTAAAGGCGGGATTAATTGTCAATTGCTCGTTTCAAAACGTTCGTCACAAGTCGGTAACAGTTGACCTATTTAGAATTATGATGAACGAAATGAAGAATTAACAACTAATCCCGCCTTTAGCGGGAACAATTAACAATTATCAAATAATTTTACCGGATTATGCAGGCACTGACTTCAAAAGCTAAACATGTTGAGCGCAAGCCGATGAGTTTCTGGGAAAGATTGTACCTCCCGGCAATATTCAAAGGCATGGCCATCACATTCGGACATATCTTCAAGAAAAAGCCTACGATCAACTATCCCGAGAAAACGAGACCTTTCAGCCCGGTATTTCGTGGTGTTCAGGTATTGAATCGGGATGAGGAAGGACGCGAACGTTGCACGGCCTGCGGTTTATGCGCCGTCGCCTGTCCTGCGGAAGCCATCACGATGGAAGCCGCTGAAAGATTGCCGGGAGAAGAACATTTATACAGGGAGGAAAAATATGCTGTCAGGTATGAGATTAATATGCTGCGCTGTATTTTCTGTGGATTGTGTGAAGAAGCCTGTCCCAAGGATGCTGTGTATTTATCAGAAAGCATGGTGCCATCCAACTACAACAGGAAAACATTTATATACGGCAAGCCCGAATTGCTGATACCCAATCCATTGACCGAACCCGAAGCTTACGCAAAAGCAAGAGGGAACAGACCTGAAAAAAATAGTTGATGAGCGCGACCCAATTTCTATTCTGGTTTTTAAGTATCCTGGCTTTATTTGGTGCCATCATGATGGTGGTAAGTAAAAATCCGGTGTATAGTGTGATGTGGCTGATCGTCGTTTTCTTTGCGATATCCGGTCATTACATTTTGCTCAATGCCCAGTTCCTGGCCATCGTAAATCTTATTGTATATGCCGGCGCCATTATGGTGCTTTTTCTTTTTGTGATAATGCTGATGAATTTAAATGCAGAGACCGAACCTCAAAAAAATAAATGGCTGAAGATTGCGGGTGTAATCGGCGGTGGCGCATTATTGCTGGTATTGGTGGCATCTTTGAAAGAAGCCGACCTGCATAACCGGATCGCCGAAACTGGCAAAGGAAATATCGGGCTGATTCATAATCTGGGTATGGTGCTGTTTAAAGAATATGTGATACCATTCGAAATCAGCAGTGTTCTCTTTCTCAGCGCCATGGTCGGGACAGTGGTGATTGGGAAGAAAGACTGAGGAAGGTATAAGAGTATAGGAGTATAAGAGTATAGGAGTGAAATGATTTGAAAAATTGACAATATAAAAAGAAGAATTATGACAGATAAAAAATTGTTTTCCGGACTCTTATACTCCTATACTCCTATACTCTTATACTAAATAAGCCTATGCCCATCAACTACTACATATTCCTGGCGGTAGCATTGTTCTGCATCGGTGTTGCCGGAGTATTGACGCGCCGGAACGCAATCATCATCTTCATGTGTATAGAACTGATGCTGAACGCAGTGAATTTATTACTGATCGCTTTTTCAAAAATGCATCATGTATCGGCCGCGATGGCGGATCCGAATGCAGGGATCAACGGACAGATTTTTGTTTTTTTCATCATGGTGGTTGCCGCTGCTGAAGTAAGCGTGGGACTGGCCATTATCGCTATGATGTATAGGAATACGCATTCTGTGGATGTCAATTTTTTGAACAGGCTTAAACATTAAAAGAGTTATGAATTATGAGATATGAGTTATGAGTTACGGCAAAACGCAACCCATAATTTGAAAAAAGAAGTTACCTCATAACCCATAGCTCATAACCCATAATTCATAGCCCATAACCCATAACCCATAGTCCATAACCCATAACCCATAGTCCATAACCCAAATAACGCTTTTCTAATAAAATAATGTCAAATTACGTTTACCTCGTCCCGCTGTTTCCGCTGATCGGATTTTTGATTAACGGCCTTTTCAGAAAGTCGGTTCCTAAATCCATGTCGGGTCTGATTGGCTCGGCTACGATTTTGGCTTCTTTTATTGTGAGTGCGGGGATTTTCTTTCAGGTGAAACAGGAGGCCTTTCAGCCTGTTACTGTCACTCTTTTTCAGTTTATTCATGCGGGCAATCTCAGCATTCCTTTTTCATTTCTTGTGGATCCGCTGTCCACGCTGTTCTTACTTATTATTACAGGCGTCGGATTTCTGATCCATGTATATTCTATTGGATATATGAAGGAAGAAAACGCGCCTGACTATGCGAAATACTTTTGCTACCTGAACCTCTTTGTTTTCTTCATGCTCCTCCTGGTATTGGGATCGAACTATGTTATTCTATTTATCGGATGGGAAGGTGTCGGACTCTGCTCTTACCTGCTCATCGGTTACTGGTTTAAGAATATCGATTTCGATAACGCCGCAAAAAAAGCCTTCGTGATGAATCGCATCGGTGACGTCGGTTTTCTGATCGCGATCTTTATTATCATCAGTAAGTTTGGTTCCGTTTCATTCGATACCGTATTCAAAGTGGCACCCACGGCTTCCACCGGCGTACTCACTGCAATTACATTATTATTATTCGTGGGCGCAACGGGAAAATCTGCACAGATTCCTTTATATACATGGTTGCCCGATGCGATGGCCGGCCCCACACCCGTATCAGCTCTGATCCATGCAGCCACGATGGTGACCGCAGGTATATATATGATTGCGCGCAGCCATGTGTTATACAACCTCGCGCCGGTTAGTCAGACCGTCGTCGCAATAACAGGTCTCGCCACTATCATACTCGCAGCATTGATTGCTGTAAAACAAAATGATATTAAAAAGGTGTTGGCGTATTCAACCGTTAGCCAATTGGGGTATATGTTTCTTGGCCTCGGTGTAGGCGCTTACAATGAAGCGGTATTTCACGTGCTGACACATGCATTTTTCAAAGCCCTTTTATTCCTCTGCGCAGGATCCGTGATCCATGCCATGAGTGGTGAACAGGATATTCGTAACATGGGAGGATTGAAAAAATATCTGCCTGTTACCCATATTACTTTCCTGATGGGTTGTATCGCCATTTCCGGTATTCCACCATTTTCAGGATTCTTTTCAAAAGATGAAATCCTGACAGCGGCCTATGGAAGAAACCCCCTGTATTTTATTATAGGTGTGGCAGGTGCGATGATCACAGCCTTCTATATGTTTCGCTTATACGCAACAACTTTTCTTGGAAAATTCAGGGGAACAGAAAATCAGGAGCATCACCTGCACGAAAGTCCTTCTTCTATGACCGTCCCCCTCATAATTTTGGCAGTACTCGCTGTAATAGGAGGATTCCTGGGCATACCCGAATTGTTTATAAAAGATTCAAATTTCCTGGCCCATTTTCTTAGTCCAGTATTGGGTGGCGAAGGAGCCTCAGAAATTCCGGCATCCACAGAATGGATGCTAATGGGTGTATCTACCATCCTTGCGCTATCCATGGTACTGTACGCATTGTCGAGGTTCAGCAAGAAACCTGAACTCGGCGAACCAGTCGGTTTTGCCAAATGGATGGCAGATAAATTTTATGTGGATGAATTATATAATAAGGTGATTGTGGAACCACTGGATGAGCTCGGTGAATTCTTTAACCAGATCGTTGAGAAAAAACTGATCGACGGATTGGTGAATGGTACCGGAAGACTGGTTCAATATAGCAGCCGTCAATTGCGGTATCTGCAAAGCGGACAAGTGGGTGCTTATGTGTTGCTGATGGTCATTGGTACAGTACTACTATTTGTTGTGCAATTGTTTTTGCGAAAATAAAAATTATGGTTCCTGTTTTACTCATCGGGATTCCGCTGCTTGCGGGTCTGGTCGGATTCTCGCTGAAAAATATTGCTGCCAAACGCTGGGCTTTATTTGCCTCCCTCATCACATTGACCGTGTCAGTCGTGGGTATTTGCCTCGCGAAGGACAGTAAAGAATTGTCTTTTAACGTGCCCTGGATGGGTTCACTGAATAGTCATTTTGCGATCAGTCTGGATGGAACCGGAAAGATTCTTTCCTTACTCACAACAATCGCTTTCCCATTAATTTTTATTTCAACATGGAAAGAAGAGTATAAAAAAGCACACAATTTTTTTGGCCTTATGTTATTGTCGCAGGCGGGGCTTCTCGGCGTCTTCCTGGCGGCAGATGCCCTGCTGTTTTATTTTTTCTGGGAACTGGCCCTGATTCCTGTTTATTTTCTGGCATCCCAATGGGGTGGCGAAAAAAGAATTGCGGCGACATTTAAATTCTTCATTTATACTTTTCTCGGTTCGCTGATGATGCTCATCGGCATCATCTATATATATTTTCATACCAGGGATCATTCATTTGCACTCAGTTCATTTTACCAGGCACACCTGCTGATATCTGCAGAAACCCAGTCCTGGCTTTTCTGGTTCATATTTATTGCTTTCGCCGTAAAGATGCCCATCTTTCCTTTTCATACCTGGCAGCCGGATACTTATGAACAGTCACCCACGGCTGTAACCATGGTGCTCAGCGGACTCATGGTAAAAATGGGAATATTCGGTTTGCTGCGCTGGCTGGCGCCGGTGCTCCCCATGGCTACTTATATGTGGGGCGACACGGTTTCCATGTTGTGCATCATAGGAATGATCTATGCTTCACTGATTGCCATGAGACAGGATGACCTGAAGAGAATGGTTGCCTATTCTTCCATTGCACATATCGGACTCATGTGCCTTGCCGTTTTTGCGACTACCGAATCAGCCATACAGGGTGTGATGATCCAGATGTTCAATCATGGAATCAATATCATCGGACTGTGGATCGTGGTATACATCATCGAAAAACAATTCAAGACACGCAAGATCAGCGAACTCGGTGGGCTCGCTTCCAAAGCGCCGGTACTCACGGCCATGCTGGTGATTATTGCGCTCGCCAATATCGCGTTACCACTTACCAATGCATTCGTCGGGGAATTTTTAATGTTCAGCGGAATATATTCTTCCAAGGCAACTACGTATAATGTGGTATTTACCGTAACGGCAGCAATGACGATCATCCTGGCGGCCGTTTATATGCTGAATATGGTGCAACGTGTTTTTTATGGAACCACGAATGCATTAACGGAAAAGACAGTTGATATCGGCGCAGGTGAAAAATTTGTACTCGGAGTCATAGTTGTATTGATAATTGTTGTGGGTGTTTATCCGGAACCCTTGTTCCGGTTAACGCAGGATTCTGTGGATGCACTGCTTTCAAAAATGTACGTTAAACCCTAAATAAGAACCAGTAAGCAATGAATTCAATCATAACGTCGGCTATTTTGGGAGTGATCATGATGTTCAGTGGAATTTTTCTGAAAAAGAATTCTTCCATTGTGGTTTTGGGCATACTGGCAATAGCAATTCTCCTTCTCATGGCTGCACTGGATATGAGCGGGTATCATTATTTCCCGGTGGATACCCATAATATGCTCGAATTTGAAGTGTTCGGCGCACTGATCAACTGTATTGTCTTTGGCTGCACACTGGCCTATTTTCTTCTCAACGGCCGCGACATCGCTGCCATTGGATCTAATCCGGGTGAATATTTTGCGCTGATCTTTTTTGTTCTCTGTGGAATTTCGATTACTACTTCTTTCAACAGTCTGCTCATGTTATTTATCGGCGTGGAAATTTTTTCCATCCCGCTGTATATACTAACGGGGAGCGACAAGCGAAATTTGAAAAGCAATGAGGCCTCCCTCAAATATTTTCTGATGGGGGCATTCAGTACCGGTATCATGTTGCTGGGGATTGCTTTTTTATATGGAGCGAGCGCTAAGGGAAGTTTTTTCCTGGATGATCTGGCACCGGTTAAATCTGTCGGGTCCCCGATGATGATAACGGGCCTGATACTGCTGATGATATCGCTGGCCTTTAAAGTTTCGGCGGCGCCTTTTCATTTCTGGACACCGGATGTATATGATGGCGCACCTACCGTGATTACATCTTTCATGGCTACTGTAGTTAAAGCAGGGGCTTTTATTGCATTTATACGATTGTTTGCGAACGCATTTTTCGATATGAAGCCTCAATGGCAGATTTATATTGCCATCATCACGGCGATCACACTCTTTATCGGAAATATTACGGCTGTATTCCAGCAGAGTGTCAAGCGAATGCTCGCTTATTCGAGCATAGCGCAGGTCGGGTTCATGCTTTTTTCTCTGCTCACATTGAATACACTGGCCAAAGAAGGGATTATTTTATATATCGCTGTTTATAATATTGCTACCATCGGTCTTTTTGCCATCCTGGTCAAAATGAAGGACTTCAGCTTTGACGGATTTAATGGTATGGCCCGGAAATATCCCGTAGTAGCTTTCGCTGCAACCATCTTTTTGCTGTCATTGGCAGGTATTCCGTTAACCGGAGGGTTCCTGGCAAAATACTATATGATTTCCTCTGTCATGCAAACAGGTACCTGGCTCTGGCTGGTGATTTTCTCCCTGCTTTGTGCTACCGTGAGTGTGTACTATTATTTCCGGGTCATCCAGGCCATGTACTTCAAGGAAGGAGTGGCCCAGCAGCTGGAAATAGGTGCCGGATTCCAGGGAATGCTTGTCCTGCTTGCCCTGATCATCATAGTCTTAGGCATATTCCCGCAATGGCTCATAGACCGTCTGTATATTATTTACATCTGATTTCCTATTGGAGGCGGTAAGTCTGTAAAGAAGCTTTAAATTAGCCCTGCATTCCTCCTTACATAAATGAGATTAGTTGATATTCTTTCACTTTCCTTCCGTACAGTCAGGAGCAATAAACTCCGGACAAGTATCACCGTAGCCATTATCGCGTTCGGTATCATGGCCCTGGTGGGAATCAATACTGCCATTGATGCGATGAAACAGAAATTCACGGAAAGCTTTGCTTCCATGGGTTCCAATGGGTTTACTATTCATTATAAGGACTACCAGTTTTTTGGAAATAACAATCAGGTAACAAAAGAAAAAAAAGGCGCCAAGAAAGACAAGAAATCCAATAACAATATTCCCATTACCAAGGCGCAGGCTGAACTATTCAAACAGAGTTATCATTTCCCTTCAAAAGTGTCTCTTAGTCTGCGGGGGGGCAACAGCAATATCGTTTCCCTTGGAAGCTCTAAAACCAATCCGACTGTACAGGTTACCGGTGGTGATGAGGACTATGCTGAGCTCAATGGGTACACACTCAATGCGGGCCGTTCACTGAACGAACTGGATGTGGAATCCGGAAGAAATGTTTGCATCATAGGAAGCGACCTGGTAAAGAAATTTTTCGGGGATAACCCCGAACGTGCTGTAGAGAAAATCATTAAAATAAACGGGCTCCCGTTCCGCGTTATCGGTACGATGGAATCCAAGGGTGCCAGTATCGGGCGCAGCTTCGATAATGTCGTTATCACTTCCTATAATAATGTAAGGAGGTTTTTTATCAGCGGATCCGTGAACTTCTTCAATCCAGCTCCTTCTTTCAACATTCAGGTAAAAGTACCCGATGTGAACCAGGTAAGCCTGGCAGTCGGGGAAGCAGAAGGAGTTTTTCGTCCCATCCGGAGAATCAATACTACGGATGCCAGTAATTTTGTTATTGATAAAAGCGACCGCTTTGTGGAAGAGCTCCTGTCAAACCTTTCTTTGATTACCTGGTGCGCCATTGCGATCGGTGCCATTACATTGTTGGGAGCCGCGGTGGGTCTGATGAATATTATGCTGGTCTCAGTTACAGAGAGGACAAAGGAAATTGGATTGGTCAAAGCCATTGGTGGTAAGAAGGGAAGTATACGTATGCAATTTTTATATGAATCTATCCTGATCAGTTTGTTGGGCGCTGTTTTCGGTAGTTTCCTCGGTATCCTGATCGGGAATGTGTTTTCACTCGTGCTGAATACGGGATTTGTATTTCCATGGATCTGGCTTTTTCTCGGAATGGTTATTTGTACCTGTGTTGGAATACTTGCCGGATTATATCCCTCTTTAAAGGCTTCAAGAATGAATCCTATACAGGCCCTGCGCTACGAATAACAGGTATTTTTTTTATTAAGAAGAATGAATGCAGGCAACGGTTTCCTCGCAAATGAATTAAATCGAAAGAATAACTATTTTCCATTTTGGCATTCCGGAAATTTACTATATTGTGTTCCCTACGAAAAATCAGGTACACCGGATTTCCTATTGAAAAGGTTTTAAAAGCATCCCGTTCGCTTTAATTAATTACCATATTCTTTAAATTTTTCTTAAACACTAAAAACAAACGATCATGGCTGAAACAAGACCGACTGCAACGGCTGCAGCGAAACCTGCATCAAGTGTACAACCCGCGAAGAGTGGAAATTCCATTTCCTGGATGGCCCCGCTGGCCTGTGTAATTATTGGATTTTTAATCTGGAGGTTTCTGATTGGCGACCCTGGTAATTTTACCAAACCCGATCCTAATGGAGGTTTCTGGCCCAGTCACGAAGGTGCCAAAACTGCTCTTGCACGTATGTATCTCGGAGGAATCATTGTACCGATTTTGATTGGCTGCCTGCTTACCGTACTTACTTTCGTAGTTGAAAGATTTCTTACTATTATTAAAGCCACCGGAAGTGGAAATATCAATGAATTCATTCGCAAAGTGCAATACCACCTGGCCAATAAGAATGTGGACAGCGCCATTGCAGAATGCGATCGTCAGAAAGGCAGCGTTGGAAATGTAATGAAAGCCGGTCTGCGCAGGTATAAAGAAATGATCACAAACAGCGAACTGGATACAGAACAAAAAGTGCTGGCCATTCAAAAAGAAGTAGAAGAAGCCACCGCTCTTGAACTGCCCATGCTCGAAAAAAACCTGGTGTTCCTTTCTACCATCGCTTCCGTTGCAACCCTGCTCGGGCTGCTGGGAACGGTAATGGGAATGATCCGTTCATTTGCTGCCCTGGGTGACAGTGGTGGTGGTGAAGCCGCTTCCAAACTGAGCCAGGGTATTTCTGAAGCCTTGTACAATACGGCCCTCGGGATCGGTACATCGGCTATTTCGATCATCATGTATAACGTGTTTACCACCAAGATCGATGGTATCACCTATGGTATTGATGAAAGCGGATTTACTTTGACGCAGAGTTTTGCGTCACTGTATAAGTAGGGTTATGGCGTATGGTTAATGGTTTATGGATTTTTCCGTCCACCATCCACCATTAACCATCAACCAAGTTTATGGAATTTCAAATAATCAGCATCTAAATAGAAAAAATATGGGAAGAGCAAAGTTACCCAGGAAGAGCACGAACATCGACATGACGGCGATGTGCGATGTGGCCTTCCTATTGCTTTCTTTCTTCATCCTGGCCACCAAGTTCAAACCACCGGAAGCTTTATCCGTGATCACACCCAGTTCGGTGTCGACCAAGACAGCTCCGGAAAAAGATGTTGTGCTGGTAACCATCGATAAGGACGGGAAAGTTTATTTATCGGTTTCTGACGCCAATGTGGCGGAGAAAAAAGACAATGATCGAAGCAATCAATACTTCAAAAAATATCGGTTTGTCAGAAGCAGAAAAAGCCAATTTCGTTAATATTCCAAATGCATATATCGGCGCTCCCTTCAGCCAGTTGAAATCATACCTCGATAAGAATCCGGAACAACTGAGGAATGTGGTTAAACCCGGCATTCCGGCAGTGGACAGTACGAACAATGAAATGGTTGACTGGTTCAGGGCCGCACAGGATGCATTCCAGGGAAGAAAGATGAATATTCTGGTCAAGGGAGATGATGCATCGAAATATCCTTCTTTACAGGGAGTGATCATTGCGTTGAAAAAGAACGACCTCATGAAGTTCCAGGTTGTTACGAGTCCTGTTCCGCCACCACTAGGTTCGGAACTTTATAAAGCGCAGCAGGCAACAGGAACAAAGGCGGTTGAATAATTAACACTTAAAAAAAAGAGACATGGCAGAAATGGATACCTCGGGCGGCGGCGGCCATAAAAAGGGCCCCGGCGTCAAAAAAGGAAAGAAGCTCTCTACCAGGGTGGATCTTACCCCCATGGTGGATCTCGGGTTCCTGCTGATCACTTTTTTCATCTTTACGACGACCATGAGCCAGCCAACGGCCATGCGTTTATTTTTGCCCAAGGATGTAAAAAATCCGGATGAGCAGAATAAAGTGAAAAATTCAGCGGTTATTACCCTGATGCTGGGCAAGAGTGACAAGATCTATTACTATGAAGGAGATAGTGCCGCAGGTTTGAAAGCGACCGATTTTAAAAACGTGCGTGATATAGTCGTCGACAAAAAAAGAAGGACCGATCCCAAGGATTTCGTGGTGATTATAAAACCCACTGTAGATGCCACCTATAAGAATACGATCAATATCCTGGATGAAATGACCATCGACGGCGTAAAACGCTATGCGATGGTGGATATATCGCCGGTCGAGTATAATTATATTAAAGCGACGGAGAAGGCCAACGGGATAAATTAGCGTCCGGATTTTTGTGGAAATTTTATTAAATTGAGTCATTACAAGAAATAGCCCATCATGGAAATAAATAAAATATTAACCGCGGATGTGCTTGACATCATCTTCGATGGAAGAAACAAGCAGTACGGTGCTTACGATCTGCGTAAGACCTACAACAAACGTCTGCGAACTGCGATGCTGGTGATGCTGGGAGCTGTCGTCGCCCTGATTGTCGGATATTTAATCAGCAACTATCAGGGGAAGGGCAAGGTAGCACAAGCAGTAGTGCAGGATGTTCAGCTGGAAGATGTGAAGGAAGAAAAAAAGAACGAACCACCGCCACCACCTCCTCCGCCGAAGCCACCCCCACAGGTCGAAATGGCGAAATTCACTCCTCCCAAAATTGTAAAGGATGAGGAAGTGAAAGCTGAAGAAAAACCACCTGAAGTTGAAAAACTGGAAGACACCAAGATTGGTAATGCCAACCAGGAAGGTATCAAGGATGATAATATTACCGCACCGCCTGCAGACAATAAAGGCGTGGTGGAAGCACCGAAGGATAATACGGATTACGATAAAACATTTACCAAAGTGGAAATCGAATCTGAATATCCCGGTGGTATTGCAGCCTGGTACAGGTATCTGCAGAAGAACCTTCAGTATCCCGACGAAGCCGTGAGTGCGGAAATACAGGGACAGGTGATCGTTCGTTTCATCGTTGACAAGGAAGGTGTGGTCAGTGATGTGGAAGCCGTGAGCGGACCTCCCGAATTACGTGATGCAGCAGTTCGTGTTATCAAGAAAAGTGGTGCATGGACTCCCGCCGTTCAAAACGGACGAAAAGTAAAATCATACAAGAGCCAGCCTGTTAATTTTAAGCTCGAAGCGCAATAATTATTTTTCATTTTTAATATATACAGCCCGGAAAGTATCATGCTTTTCGGGCGTTTTTTTGGTTGTACGGTTAGCTGTTGGCAGATGGCTAATGACAAACACCGCCAACCGTCAACCGCCAACGATAAACCATATACTTTACAGACATGCTAGGAAAGTTAACAGGTTGGGACGACACCATCGTAGCACTCGCTACCGCTCCGGGCATCGGAGCACTTGGCGGTGATCAGGCTAAGCGGACCGGACAGCATTAAAATTGTAAAAGGATTATTTCCTTCCAAGGATTTATCGAAACAGGCGACGCATACATTGCATGTAGGCATGTTGAAAAATGGGGAAGAGGTGTTGGATGAAGTAGTCGTTTCGATTTACCGCGCTCCGAAGTCTTATACCGGTGAGGATGTGGTGGAGATAAGTTGTCACGGTTCAGTACATATCGAAGATAAAATTCTCGCAGCCTGCATACATCACGGTGCAAGGATGGCGCGTGCGGGTGAATTTACACAAAGAGCTTTTCTGAAAGGCAAGATGGATCTTACGCAGGCGGAAGCCGTGGCGGATCTGATCGCGAGTCATTCTGAAGCATCACGTGTTTCTGCATTGCATACCATGCGCGGTGGATTTGCAGATGATCTTAAAATATTGCGGGAGCAATTGCTGGGATTTTCTGCGCTGATGGAACTGGAACTCGACTTCTCGCAGGAGGATGTGGAATTTGCGGACAGGAAAAAATTCTATACACTGATTGAAGAAGCGCAGCGCGTGACATCGGAGCTCATCGAATCATTTGCATATGGCAATGCGATACGCCAGGGCGTGCAGGTAGCGATTGTCGGAAAACCCAATGCGGGCAAATCAACACTGCTGAATAGTTTACTGAATGAGGATCGCGCGATCGTGAGTGAGATTGCAGGCACCACAAGAGATACGATTGAGGAAATATTAATTATTGAAGGAATTGAATTCAGGCTGATCGATACGGCGGGGATTCGTGCGCATACATCCGACACGATCGAACAGATGGGAATGGATAAGACGCAGGAGAAAATTGAACAGGCGGATATAGTGCTGGAGATTCTGGATGCATCGGAACCATACCATGAGAATCTTCAGGTAGAAAAAGAAAAACTCTTGCGCGTGTTGAATAAAACAGATTTATTTTCTGATGGAATGCCTGGCTTGAATTATTTGAATCAGGATTTGATTTTTATTTCAGCAAAAACTTCTTTCGGCATCAATAAATTAAAACGTGCATTGGTCAACCGCGTGCTGCAGGGAAAAAAACTCCGCGAAGGAACCGTTGTTACGAATGCACGTCATCACGAAGCATTAAAAAAAGTCGCTGCCGCATTGCAGGAAATCCGCACCGGTCTCGACAACAATTTATCCGGCGATCTTCTCTCATCCGATATCCGCCGCGCCCTCCACTTCCTCGGCGAAATTACCGGCGAGATCACCAACGAGGAACAACTCAGTTGGATATTTGGGAAGTTTTGTATCGGAAAGTAATTCTAGGATGACGGATGACAGATGACAGTTGACGGTGGTTGTCAATATTCAATCTCTGGGATTTTATTGCTTTTCGAAGTTTACCACGCCGAAGGCGTGGCCTTTAGTAGCCTTAGTGAATATCCCATTTTTCATTTCTGAAATCTCTTAT
Source organism: uncultured Bacteroidota bacterium (assembly GCA_963730425.1). Taxonomy (GTDB): domain Bacteria; phylum Bacteroidota; class Bacteroidia; order Chitinophagales; family Chitinophagaceae; genus Puia. The sequence goes on from CAVSRV010000009.1 coordinate 58,745, forward strand.
AAGTCTTACATAGCCTCCATGCTATTATCCTTTTTCATTCTGAGTTTGATAAGTTCTTCAAGTGTTGCCATAAAATTTAAATTATTATAGAATACAAAGCTAAATAATTTTGCAAACAGGCCTGGGTTACTCTGGTAGCCATCGTCGCGCTAATTTCTCAGGAACGAAAACAAATTATCAATAGTGAAATAAACTGTAACTTAAAGGAGTACTGATGGGCACCGCGGGCCAAACGGATGGAGTATTCTTTTTTTTGCATAAATTAAATAATAGTAACCAGGCATGTTTGTTAATAAACGTTCATTAATATTGGCGTTTTATATTCTGATGATTGTTTCATGTAATAACAATCTGAAGGAAATCCCATTTCCTGAAAATGGAACAACAAAGGATCAGCCTGTAAATAAACCGCTACAGTTTAGCGTAGCAAAAAAAATAAACTGGCCGGTAAAAACTGTTCATTTTAAACCGGTAATTAAAAGGTTTTCAATGAACAACCTTCCGGTCAGGATTTTTGATAGTACGGGTTTCCTGCCATTTTCGAAACCGCCTTCAGTGGTTCAGTTCAATTTAAATAATCTACCAGACACCGTCTTTGCCTATAATAAACTTCCAAGTCAGCCTCTGAGATATGAAATTTCTATTGCCCCGAAACCAAAATTAATGAAGGTTTCGCCTCCGCATTTGGTAAGTGAGGCGGCCGGTGTTATTTATGTATTCGGCGACCCCTTTACAAACACTCCGGTTAGCTGTTTGTTTAAAGATAACAGTGGCTTTATCTGGATTGCTTCAGGTACAGGTCTTTATCGCTATGACGGTGAAAACCTTACACTATTTATGAGTGGCTCATTTTGCACTGATATTGTATTTATGAGGCAAGACATGTAGGGCGTTTATGGATAGCCACACAAGGGGAAGGTCTTTTAATTTTAGACGTTAAGACAGGCATACTTAAACACTTAACGACAACACAAGGTCTGGCTTATAATTTTATTGCAAGATTTTTATTTGATAAGCAGGGGAAGATCTGGGTAACATAATCATCCCCAAAGGGGGCAGCAGGGGTAGATATTCTCGACGAAAAATCCCTTACTATAAAGCATTTGGATACTGCCAATGGCTTGTCATATAATAATGCGATCGGAATATTTCAGGACAGTCAAAACAATATCTGGATTGGAACACTTAGCGGTGGGGTCAATATTATTGATTTAGCAAATAATAAAATTAAGTATCTAAAAAAATCCAATGGATTAAATTCAGATAATACTGGCGGATTTTTAAGGATAAATCAGGAATCTGGATATCTGATTTTTTTGGTGAATTAAATTTGATGGATGTTAAAAATGGTCACATCACACGCTATACTTCAGAGCAGGGTTTAAAAAAAATTTAATATTTAGTATGGTCAGCGATGACAAGAACGATTTGTGGATTGGTACATGGCGAACCAAAATAGTAATGGAATTGAAATCTTAGATCGCATTAAATAATAAGCTTAAAATTGTAAACAGGGCAGATGGCATTAGTAGCGACATTATTAGTGCAATCGTGAAGGACAATCTGGGCCAGATTTGGGTAGCGACCCAAGACGGTTTGAATATATTTAATAGAGGCGCCAATACAATTGAACGCCGGGGGAAATCTATTATAACAAGTTTGGCAGAAGATCAATTTGGAAAAATATGGGTGGGTAGTCTGACAGAGGGACTTGAGATCCTCGATTTGGAATCAGACAGTGCAAATTCATTTACTAGTGAGGCAGGGCCTTAGCAACGATACTTTACAGAATATTCTTGAAAAAAATGGCCGTTTATGGATCTCTACCAATAAGGGTTTGGATATCATTGATTCATCCCGGTCGATCCTGGAACACATTGGAAAAGCCGAGGGGTTGACCAGTGAAATAGGTGGGATGGTATTTATTGACAACAGTAAACGATTGTGGGTTGGGTCTTCCGGTCAGGCTGACGGAATCGACATATTTGACTTTGATAAGGAGACTGTTCAGCATCTGGGCTTCGAACAGGGAATGAAAGAGGGTCAATTTCGGATTTAGTACAGGACAACAGAGGGTTGGTAGTGGGTGGCATTTGATAAAGGTGGCGTGGCTGTCATGGATTTGCAGAAGGATCAGATCAGGTACTTACTCAGTCCTAAAGAACTTCGGGATAAGGGGAATACAGTCTTTTTGCCGGATGCGAACGGCAATATGTGGATTGGAAACGATGCGGGAATATTTGAGGTTAACGCTGCACGGGACTCGCTCGCCATATTTACTACTCATGAAGGACTTGCCGGCAATAAAATTACTTCCTTAAATCAACATGCCGGGAAAATCTATGCGGGCACCCAGGGCGGACTTTCTGTTATTGTTCCGCCCACTATATCCACACAGAAAATATGGGAAATTAATTCTTACGGGAAAGATCAGGGTATTCGCAAAGAAGCCAGCACGTACATGTCAGATGGGATTACAAAAAATGGTAAATTTCTTTGGGGCGATATAGGCCTTACTATCCTGGATGATGAAATAAATAGTACCAAATCAATTCCGGAGGTTTATCTAACTGGGATTAATATTTTTAATGAACCGAAAAGTTTTTCAAATAATTCCTGGCATAATACAAATGAGACAGACACGTTATGGACTTTTGATAAGGATACATTTTACCTTAAAGGTCAAATTCCTGTAAATGGTATTTATTCCGGCGTGGATAACATGAAATGGGATAGTGTACAAGGCCCTTACAATATGCCGGTCGATTTACGTCTCTCCTTTGACAACAATTATCTTCAATTTAATTTTGCACAGGCTCATTTAGGATCTCAGGATAAAACTGAATACCGCGTATATTTTGGAAGGTGTTGATAAAAAGTGGAGTGAAATTACAAATAATACTTTCAGCCAAAACTACCTGAATCTTTCACCTGGAAATTACAATTTTAGGGTTTCAGCGAGAGGGAGAAACAGGACCTGGTCGGCACCTGTTGATTTTTATTTCACGATAACACCGCCCTGGTGGAAAACCTGGTGGGCGTATTTTCTGTACACAATTTGCATTTTATCGGTATTGTGGATGGTTAATCATTACCGTTCACTGAATATGAAACGAAAGAATAAAATGTTAGAACGCAAAGTGCAGGAACGGACGATCGCTTTAAACCGTTCGCTGGATGAACTCAAATCGACACAGGCACAACTTATCCAGTCCGAAAAAATGGCTTCGCTGGGAGAGCTCACGGCGGGTATTGCCCATGAAATACAAAATCCGCTAAACTTTGTTAATAATTTTGGAGAGGTTAATAATGAACTGCTCGAGGAGTTAAAGGAAATTCAGAAAAACGATATTCGTGATTTTACCAAGGAAAATGATATTATCAGTAATATTCATCAGAATGAAGAAAAAATTATTCATCACGGAAAAAGGGCCGATGCTATTGTTAAAAGTATGCTGCAACATTCACGAAGCAGAACGGGGCAAAAAGAACCAACGGATATTAATGCACTTGCAGACGAATACTTAAAATTAAGTTACTATGGGTTTCGTGCGAACGACAAACTCTTTAATTGTATTCTACAAACGGATTTTGATGAAAAAATTGGGAAAGTAAATATCATACCTCAGGATATCAGCCGCGTTCTTCTGAATTTTTATAATAATGCGTTTTATGCCGTATCCGAGAAGATTAAGCAAAAAAAAGAATTCTATGAACCAAAAATAACGGTTACTACAAGGAAGATAAATTCTAAAGTAGAGATTCGCGTCCGCGACAATGGCAATGGAATACCGGCTATTGTAAAAGACAAAATATTCCAACCTTTTTTTACTACAAAGCCAGCGGGGCAGGGAACGGGCCTGGGTCTGTCACTCGCTTACGATATTATTAAAGCCCATGAAGGTGAAATAAATGTTGAAACGAAGGAAGGGAGATTTTACCGAGTTTATAATTAGGTTGTAATAAAACTATGAAGACATTAGTGAGATGAAGAGCGCTAAGCACTTTGTCCAATTGTCTGGAAAGGTAATCGGCAGAAACAAAATAAAAGTATTACAGCGTATATACTGGTTTATTCACCTCAGCTGTAAACTGTCTACCTGGCCTTGAAAAACGAATGCTTATTCATATTTATGTGAAGTAAAAAATAGTAAGTAAAAAGTTTCTGTAAATGTTATTAATAATTTTATTAAAATAGCTTATTTGGATGCGATAAAATTGGTCTGCTCTGCTTTGGGGTTCAAGTTTTCTATCGAAGGCAATATTAAATCTAAAATAATGGGTAAAGCTAACTTTCTTTATACAGTAATCATTTGCGGAACCATATTTGCAATTGGACTATCCTGTAACAATTCTCCTTCAGAAATTCCGTTTCCGTTTGGCGAAAGAGACTATTCTCAACCTGTGAGTCAGGCATTAAAATTCAGTAAAGAATCAAAAATATACTGGACAGACAGTGTTACACTTGTAAAACCTTCTGTTAAAAAGTTTGATTTCAGTAAATTTTCGGTGAAAGCATTTGATAGTTCCGGTTTTTTACCTTTTCTAAAAAAACCTGAAGAAGCATCATTTAACTGGAATAAACTTCGGGATACTATTTTTAATTACGATGCACTTCCTTCCAGATCATTAAAATACGATGTATCTATTTTAGAACCACCTCAATTACTGAACGCAATACATCCTCATATCAAAAACGGCACTTCTGATATACTTTTTGAATTTGGAGAACCTTTTCTTGGCAGTCGTAATGAATGTGCCCTGGCTGATAAAAGGGGTTTTATCTGGCTTGCCTCAGGCAACCGACTTTATCGATATGACGGAGAGCACCTTTTAATGTATTCACTTGGGTCTATCAATAATATTTTCAATATGCTGGAAGACAATGATGGTAAAATCTGGTTGGGGGCTGGAAAATTGGGACAAAGTCTTGACATTCTCGACTTCAAGTCGGGTACACAAAGCCATATAAAAATATTTGAAGAACCAAGAGGTTATAATGTCGGAGGAATGATGTTGGATGACCAGCAGCGGGTTTGGGTGACTACGGATGACCACAACCCTAAAGACGGAAATCCAATATATATTATCGATAAGAATAAGCGGAGCATAAAACAACTAAGTAAAAAGCAAGGAATAGCCAATGGTAATTCACTGATTCAGGATAAAATAGGTAATATTTGGATATCAACATTCGGCGAAGGGTTGAATATAATCAACCTGAAAGCCGGGGAAATTAAATATTTACAAAAACGAGATGGATTGAGCACAGATGCGCTCCCAGTATTACAGCTGGATAATATGAACAGAGTCCTCGCCGCAAGTTTCAATGGCGGCGAATTGAATATCGTTGACATGCAGCACGGAACAATCAAGATTTACGATAAACGACAAGGGTTTGTTTTTGAGAATAACATACATATTGGAAATTTATTGGAGGATAATAGTGGAAATGTATGGATAGGTACATGGGGCACAGGCGAGGACGAAGGACTTGGACTAGAAGTAATTGATCCTGAAAGATCATTATTTAAAAGCATAAACACAGTCAATGGCCTGAGTGGAAATCAAATTGAAGGTCTGTTGCAGGATAAACGCGGACAAATTTGGGTATCAACGAATAAAGGTCTAAATATTATTCGAAGAAATGGAGATAATCCAAAACATACAGGGTATGACAATATAACAACACTGGCAGAAGATTCCCGAGGCAATGTCTGGGTTGGTATTGTTAACTCAGGCGTAAAAATTCTTGATACGATGACCGGACTGGCAAGATCTTTTAATGAATCCAATGGCTTAAGCAGCAATAACATTCAGAATATAAATTCATTCAACGGGAACTTGTATATAGAAAGTTACGGAGGGCTCGATATAATAGACTCTGCATTCAAAACCATCGAACATATAGGTAAGGCACAAGGATTAATTGGTGATTCTATATCACACGCATTTCGGGATAAAGCGGGCAGAACTTGGATTATAGGGAGCAGAACAGTTGGTTTGAATGTAATGGATCGGCAAAAAGAGATTATTTTTCATTTGGGTAATGTGCAAGGAATAAAGGATAGCGTAATCGACAATATTGCGCAGGATTCTCATGACCGGATCTGGTTTTCAAATCCTGTAAAAGGCATTGGAGTAATAGACCTGAAAGTAAATACAATAAAATATCTGGATAATATTGCCGGATTAAAAATGCCGGGTAATAAAGTTATGATCCGGGATCTGCTGGGAAATATGTGGGTTGGCACGCAAAATGGCATATATATTGTAAATGCTGCGAGCGATTCAATCACATCAATTACAGAACGCGAAGGATTATTCGGCAATTATGTCATTTCTTTAAATGAATATGGGCAATGCATGTATGCCGGTACAAGAGATGGCGGTATTAACATTATAATTCCTCCGGCTTTTTCACTCAACAAAAAGTGGGAAATAGAATCTTTTGGAAAAACGCAGGGGATTTACAAAAAAGTTATTGGCATACGCGAATCAGATATTATCACTCGAGACGGTCGCTTTCTTTGGGGGGACAAAGGCATTACGATTTTACGAAAACCAGGATTGGAGATGGATGCCCCCAAAACCTATATCAGCGAAATTGATCTGCAGAATAAACCGCTATCCTTTACAAATAGATCCTGGCCTGATATAAACGCAGACACGATCTGGAGTTCAAAAAGAGATACTTTTTATTTGAAAAATAACTTATCCGGAAACAAATCCTATCAGGATCAGCAAAATATACGATGGGATAATATAAGCGGCCCATACAATATGCCGGCAAATCTGGAATTTCCTTACGATGAGAATTATCTTCAGTTTCATTTTACACAGGCAAATTTAGGCAATCATGACACCACCTGGTACTCTTATATCTTAATTGGTGTTGACAAAAAATGGAGTGACAAAACTGATATATCTTTTAGTCAAAATTATTTAAACCTTCTTCCCGGCAAATATATATTCAGGGTTTCCAGTTTATCAAATGGTAAATGGTGCGAACCTGTAATATTCAATTTTACGATTCGACCACCCTGGTGGAAAACCTGGTGGGCTTACCTTTCGTATATATTAATTTGTTTTGTGACTATATGGAGCATTGTACGGTACCGCTCCCGATGGTTGATAGAAGATAACAAGCGGTTGGAAAAAATCGTAGCTCAAAGAACAAATGAATTAAAACTCTCCATGGAAAGGTTGCAGTCTACTCAAAAGCAGTTGATCCAATCCGAGAAAATGGCTTCTCTTGGGGAACTAACTGCAGGGATTGCACATGAAATACAAAATCCGCTGAATTTCATGAACAATTTCTCTGAGGTGAATAAGGAATTAATTGAGGAGATGAAACAGGAACTGGCCGAAGGCAATATTTCTGAAGCTACTGTGATCGCCAACAATATCCAGCAAAATGAGGATAAAATAAATCATCACGGTAGACGTGCCGATGCTATTGTAAAGGGAATGTTACAACACTCCCAGTCAAGCGCGGGGAAAAAAGAGCCAACAGACATTAATGCCCTGACAGACGAATACCTGAGATTAGCTTATCATGGCTACCGGGCGAAGGAAAAATCCTTTAATGTGATGATGAAGACAAATTATGATGAATCAATTGGTAAAATAAATATCATATCCCAGGATATGGGAAGAGTCTTACTGAATCTTTACAACAATGCTTTCTATGCAGTATTGGACAAAAAAAAGCAATCTCCGGAAAAATATGAACCAACAGTATCAGTAAGCACAAAGAAAATCAACGGAAAGGTAGAAATCAGGGTAATGGATAACGGCAATGGCATCCCGCAAAAAGTAATCGATAAAATCTTTCAGCCATTCTTTACCACCAAACCTACAGGTCAGGGTACAGGATTGGGTTTATCATTGAGCTATGATGTAATTAAAGCACATGGTGGTGAATTAAAGGTGGAAACAAATGAAGGGGATGGTGCTGAGTTTGTGGTTCTAATTCCAGCAATTTAGTTTAACTCTGAATCGCCGATATTCTCGTTACTGATCCGTGACTAATTCCCGGCAAACCCACTGGAATCGGGCGACAGTACTTTTTGAATCGTCACGGAACAAAATGTACCCATTTGCGCAAGGGATTGAAAGTCAATGAAGGAGAAGACAGGTGAAATCACCGAAAGCTGGTGAGCTCACCGGAAGTTCTTGGATAAAACTTCCCTTATAACAGGAATATATTTCCAGCTTGTAAACGGCCGGGAAGTCCCAGAATTTTCTAATTTATCTTGATTCGATTTTTAGGGGAGAGGTCACACGGTGGGTTAGAAATTTTTCACAAAAGCCCTGGACACATTTTGATATTCCGGCTTCAGCAACTGTGTCTTTAACTTTTTAAAGGTTTCATAAGGCCCGTAGGACGACATCAGGTTGACCAGCCAGACAGGAATCGACCCTCCGGGGTTGACAAATATTGTAAATTCCACGAGCAACGAATTTTTGCTGATGGGCGTAACCACCCATTTGCCTTGGGATTGTGTTATCCTAACGAGGCCTTTTTTGAGGGGTATAAAATCGGGAACGTTTTGTACGGTCATCGTCAATACCCGGGTAATTTCATTCTGAGTTACCACAATGTGCTCCACAAAATCTCGGTTGTCAAAGGGAATTGGAAGATAAAATTCCGCATAATAATATAATTCGGAGGGCGATACTTCTTTCAGCACGGAACTTTTTGTGTGATAAAACCATTCGTCCTGGCACTTGATATCCAGAAGTACGGCTGCGAATTGTGAAAGGGTAGACTCGACCTCGCAGACCACTTTCACGGCTTTTATCCTGGAGTCGGTGTAGGGGATTGAATATATTTTTATTCCTTCCTTATCTCGCTCTAGCTTCCAGTCTCCCTGGGCCTTCACCATGCCGGCCAAAGAAATAAGTGCCACAATGAGCAATATGGGTCTTAGCTTTTTCAAATTCCCTGAATTGATCATCTATATTTAAAATAATTTCATGGAAGTAAGGTAATCTGAATTCGTATATGGGGAATCAATCCCGGTGTTTTATCGCGATAGTTTTTGTAGGTCTCACCAAAAATTATCATCAGCTTTTTTTCTTCTGACTTAATTCCGATCACTAAATATATGGTAATAACAATGCAAGCTATCAGTCCACTCATTAAGGAGAAAAATAACATCAGGGCCCATGCGAACATAAGACTACCCAGATAAAGCGGATGGCGAATATATTTATGGATACCATAAAGTTCCAGTGAGGTTGAATGCGCCTTACGATAGAAAACGCTGATACCGCTCAGTTTGAAAAAGTACTTTCTTATGGTGATGCACATCAAACAAAAACCTGTCATTCCCAATGGAAGCGCGACAAAATATTTGATAACGATTGAAATTCCCAGATCTATACTCTTCACAGAAAACTGGCGCCACAATACAATAATGAGGGTTACTGTTGCTATCGACGAATAGATCAAACGATAATAACGAAATCCGGTTCCCATTTTAAAAATAAACCAGTTCTTGCATTTTTCCATAGCCGTAATATGATGTAAAACACAGAACATTATCCAATATCCCGTTAATATTCCATAATCGATAAATGTAGCCATAAGCTATTGTTTTAAAGATCACTTCTTTATTTGCAGAGGTGAAATGGTAACACCCGAACCATAAGGCCAGGTGAAGGTATAGTCCGAGTCTGTTACATTTACGCTTCCCTGGTACATTTGCTTTAATTCAACATAAATCGGATGGACCCCAATGGTCAATGTGCCTATATTTTCGCTGATAGTAGCCGGATTTGTTATTCCACCGCAGTCTGCCTTACTGACATTAATCCTGGCTGAATCAAAGTAAAGGAAGATGGTAGTTAGTGGTGCGATTGGAACAAAGCCAATCGCTTCTATGCTGGATGTGCAATTATACTGCTGAAAGGTTTGTACAATTATTCCCAGCATGCCTGAATTTGAAACTGGGACCAGCATAATTGCTGCGCCAATTGGTAAAACCGAATCACCAACCGATATCACCGGTGGCGTGTATAGCGAGTCATTGACAATAATCGAATAATTACTGCTATCGAAAGGAGTTACATTGTTTGAGGGGGAGTAAAAATTGGCAGTAATTGCATAATTCCCGGCAAGACTAATAGATATCATTGCCTGATTACCATTGAGGGTTAGTTCGGTATTATTCGAAGGTCTGATCGTCCACCGAACGCTCGCATTGGAGTCGGGAAGAACAGGTGTGATTTCAAAGGGCTCTCCCCTTTTTACCGGATTTAAGGGCGTTACTATTTGGTTTGAATTACCAGATAAATATTCTACGGTAGCGGTGTTTTTTATACAGGATGGTATGATTCCAAAAAGAATCAGACAGAATAATCCCGCGAGTTTAATATGGTTCATCTACCGTTATTTGATGATTATTTGTATGTCGTTATCATATTCCCATATGCATCTTTGTTCACCGAAGTATTTTTAAAATTTCCAATCAGTTCTATTTTTCCAAGGCCCTTAATGAAAGTGGTTACTTCGTTTGCAGAGGTATTTGCATAAATGGCCCCATCACCAAATATTTCCAGATTTAGATCCTTGTCATTGAGAGCACCAATGGTTCTCACTTCGGCGTCATCCATAATAATTATGGCATGAATATCTTTCACGTTAATAATAATGTTCCCACGGATTCTATCACTAAAGAAACTTTTTTTACCGTGAACAACCAGAACGCCGTGATCCACTTTAAACTTAAAATTATTAGCGGCCTCTTTATCCTTTACGATGATCTCATTTTTTTCTGCCTCTTTAATGTACACAATCATATTACTATAAACGACAACGCCGTGAAAGGAATAGTCAATCGGGATAACAAAATCCCGGGAACCAGAATCCGTTCCGTAACTATGACTAAAGAAGGAAAGAAGAACGGTAAGCAATAAATTATTCATGGTAAGGGTTTAAATTTTGAATTCTCTTTTATATAAATTTCATTTTACTGATGAATGGAAAAACTTTGAAATAGCGATGTGTATACCTGTGTTAAATACTTGTACATAATGATCCTGCAGACGGGTTTTGAATGAATTGCCCGCGCTATTATTCGTCGGGATTTCCAGGTATGGCTCTATTCTGAAATTTGAAAATTTTCCGATTTTATATTCGTAACCCACACTGAAGTTTAAATAAGCAGGCAGGAAACTGGGAGGTCCCAGGTCAATTTTACCAGGAGAAGGAACAGGCGAATAATTCACCCTGATCGCAATATGATCACTGACTCCTACAAAAGAAGAGAAACCTGTTGTAAGAAAGAAGTTTCCGGATGAACCGGTAATCACATTATATTTTAATTTCAACGGAATCGTTAAAGCATCGCGACTACCATCGAGGCTCCTCACGCCAGACATGTTTAAAATTCTAAGCAAATAATCTCCTGTAACAACAAAATTTTGCCTCGTATGCATCAAACCTGTTTCAAGCGAAAATTTTCTAGAGATTGTGTAACCCACAAACATTCCAACATCAAAGCCGGGTTTTGTAGTTACCTGATTTTTCACCTGGCTGAATGAGGGACCTCCGACAAGTCCCAGGTAAAAACCCTGGCGACGGGGAGCATTTATGTGTTGCAGAGTGGGACTAAGGAATGTCTGGGCCGAGGCCTGCCTGTTTGGTCCGCCCTCAAATTGTAAGGGACTTCCTGAGTGAACAAGGTTAATTTCAGTTAGCACTTGGCCGTTACTATGCAGAATCCCAGCTTGTGTATATTTACAAATTGACTCTGTAAAATCTATTGTCGAAGGTGGTATCCCACTCCCCTCATCATTAGGCGGTATTTTATTATCCACAGAATATCTTTTCTGATATAATGTATTTTCGTGATTTGCCACATATGAAATTTTATGCTTCATCGGAATAAAAGCCCAGCCTGATTTTCCAGCTGATTTTATTGTGGAAATCTTTAAATGCGTAGACTCTCTAAACTTAGTCATAGCTGTAGCTTTTTTATGAACCAGGGGTGCAACAGAAATGATGGAAACGGGTATCAGGATAAGTACGCCCCAGAATACGGATATAGGCATTTTTTTCTGCCGGAATAAAATGGGTAGAAATAAAACCCAACGTTTTTGGCTATTGATCCTGGTAGACAATTCATCCCACCGACTATCGCAGGTTTTAAGTGGATAGCGCTCAACTGCCTTACGAAAAAGATCGTCTATTCCATTTTTTAGATCCTGCATTTTTTCGCATTTTCAAGTTCCTTAATATTTTTCTGTAGCATAGTCCTGGCCCGGCAAAGATTTGATTTGGATGTTCCCACAGGAATTTTCAATATCTTGGAAATTTCGTCATGTGAGTAACCGTCAATCGTATACAAATTAAAAACCACTCTATATTGCGGGGGAAGTTCAACAATCAGGGAAACAAGCTCTTTATATAGAATCTGCTTATCTGCATCATCGTTGTTGTCGGTAAACTCCCAAACATATTCCGGAATACCTCCAATTTCCGGCAACATTTGGCTTTTTCGGAGCTCATCAATAGCCGCATTGATCATTACTCTTTTTAAAAAAGCAAAAAATATCTTCTCATTATCTGTGTCTGCTCCCGGTTTGAAATGCGGAAAGCGGTTAAACAATTTCACGAAACCATCATGTACGACGTCTATTGCCTTTTCATACCGATACATGTAACGGAACACAATTTTCAAAGAAAACCCCAGGTAGAGCTCGTAAAGCTTTTTCTGGCATTTATATTCCTGACGGATGCAGCCCTTAATGATATGCGTAATATTTTCCAATATCCAAACAGGGATTTGAATGATTCAGTAATGAGGTTCAGAATAAAATAACTTTTCGGGAACCAGCAAGGTCGGAATGAAGAAAAGACGTCTCGTCGGAGGTACAGTACGCACACAATCCTATATATATATACGGATTTCACACCCGCCGGTTGCAAATCTGGTAGAATTTTGATCGATGTTTGCACTTCGGTTAGAGGTAGTAGTTAGTGGAACCAGTTTAGTCACTAAATATTACAGCGATTATCCTAACGAGGATTTTTACATCGGACTAGTTAAATAACATACGAATGTGGAGAATGAATTGCTATCAGTCTTAATCGAAATAAACAATTTATGTAGAATTACCGGCAAGGGCTATATTCTTGATGAAAATCTGTTTATGAACCTCTAAATGGTATATTTAGGAAGGGCTATGCGCACAACATTGCATTGGCGCTATGGCCGGACTCCCAAAACGCTCGGCCGTAAAAAAGAAAAGTTAGGCGGCAGGGCTGGAAACACTAAACTTTTGCGCCACAGCGCCAATGAGGTAACGTTGTGCGTTATAGTATGATTCGAAAGATTATCTCATTTGAAAGAATTTATATATGCGAACACTAACTATACTTATTCTTTTATTACCTATTGTATTATCAGCCCAGAAGAATTACCCTGTCTTGTTAGATAGCTACATGCAAGCACAGGTGAATGTGAATGAATTTACAGGCACAGTGCTCGTAGCACGAAAAGGAAAGATTATCTACGAGAAAGCCTTTGGCATGTCCGACAGAGAATGGAATATACCTAATACCGTCCAGAGTAAATTTGAAATTGGTTCTGTTACCAAACAATTTACTTCAGCTTGCATTTTGCAACTTGTAGAACAGGGAAAATTAAGTTTGGATGACAAACTAAGTAAGTATTTTGCTGATTTTCCTAAATCTGACAGTGTGACTATACATATGCTTCTTACTCATACTTCAGGTATAAAAGATTACACTGGAGTACCGGAGTTTGGAAAAGTAGCTACTCTGCGTCTTGAAAAAGATAGCATCTTAGCGTTAATAAAAAAGCAGCCTTATATTTTTTCTCCGGGAACAAAATGGAGTTATAGTAGTTCTGGCTATTTTTTATTGGGTTACATCTTAGAAAAAGTATCAGGCAAGTCATACAGTGATTATGTGTACAATAACGTTATTCAAAAGGCCGGCTTAAAAAATACTTGCGTTAATCGTTGGGATTCAATCTTATTATATCGTGCAAAAGGATATATTAAAATAGCGGGTGGATGGAAGAATGCCGATTATATTTCTATGGAAGGACCAAACAGCGCTGGAGCCATCATCTCTACTATAGAAGATTTATATCAATGGGACAATGCCTTGTTTTCAAATAAGATTATATCTGCTGCCTCATTTTCTAAAATGACAACTCCTTACAAAGGGCAATATGGATATGGTTTGTCTATTGACAGTTTTCAACATCATTTGGAAATAGGACATGGTGGAGGCATCAATGGATTTACTTCTTTTCTTGGTCGTTTTCCAACGGATGATGTTGTAGTGGCAGGATTATCAAATGAGGAAACAACAAACACCCAGGGCATAGTAAACGCGCTTGCTGCTATAGTTTTTGATATTCCGGTAATAGCACCATATAAGCATATAGAGGTAAAAGTAGATTCATTCATACTAAATCGATATGCAGGTATATACAAAGAAAATGCAGAGGTAGACGCTTTAAAAATAAAAGAAGGTAAGCTATATATCTACCCTCAGGATAGAAGCGATGTATATGAGTTTAAGCCTGAATCTGAAACAAAATTTTTTTTCACTCCCAACCCGGATGCATATCAATATGAATTTGAAGTAGATAATAAAGGCAAAGTAATCAAGGCGTATTTTATAAACGCAGGGATAAAAAATGAAATTAAAAAAATGTAGATGAACTATAAATTGAAGTAGTCAAGATTTAATCTGACAGTTGGGATTAACTTTAAGTAACCACACTTATTTAATCAATCCCAAAATGTCAGATCATGAAAGTAGAATCTAAGTTAATCAAAACCCGGTTAGGGTTATTAAATCTCGCAGAACATTTAGGCAATGTATCACAAGCCTGCAAAGTGATGGGCTACAGCAGAGACAGCTTCTATCGCATCAAAGAGATGTACGATACAGGCGGTGAGTCAGCACTACAGGAAATAAGCCGTTCAAAACCAATTCTTAAAAATCGCGTTGAACCTGCAGTGGAAGAAGCCGTTATACAAATGGCTTTCGATTATCCGGCTTACGGCCAACAACGCGCCTGTAATGAGCTTCGCAAGAAGGGCGTATTTATTTCTGCCGGAGGTATCCGTAGTGTATGGCTCAGACATAACCTGGAGGTGTTTGCAAAGCGGTTACAGAACCTCGAGGAAAGGATGGCTAAGGAAAGTATGATTCTTACAGAAGCCCAGCTGATGGCGCTGGAACGTAAAAAAGAACGACGTGAATCATTCGGTGAAATAGAAACTGAACATCCAGGTTATCTGGGAAGCCAGGACACTTATTATGTTGGCAATATCAAAGGGGTTGGTCGCATTTATCAGCAGACTTTTATTGATACTTATACCCGCGTTGCTTTTGCAAAACTATACGAAAGCAAACATGCCATTACTTCTGCAGATATCTTGAATGACAGAGTATTACCATTCTTCGAAGAACAACAAATTCCTTTGCTTCGCATTTTAACTGATCGTGGTACAGAATTTAAGGGACGGCCTGAGCATCACGAGTATGAACTCTATTTACAAATCGAAGGCATTGAACACAGTAAGACCCAGATACGCCGACCTCAAAGCAATGGAATCTGCGAACGACTGCATCGTACCATGCAGGAGGAGTTCTACGCTGTTGCATTCCGCAAAAAGTTATATACCAATCTGCCAGACCTTCAGCATGATCTTGATGAGTGGATGAAATTTTACAATAACGAGAGATGTCACAGCGGAAGATACTGCTTTGGAAAAACGCCAATGGAAACTTTTAAGGAATCAATTATCTTAGCCAGACAGAAGATGATAGGACAACTTACCCCGGCAGCGTAAAAATATATCCGGCCCTAAAAAACTAAAATCCTTTACTGTCCGGTTAAATATTGTCTATTACATATAAATCCGTTCGCACTGTTTTGCTTACGTTCATCCATTAAATTTTTACTTTATCCTATTGTACTTTTTCAATAAGTCAATGACTAAGTTATGCGGAAGTGCATACGCCTTGTTGCCATTAATACCTTCCATTGTTTCTGCAGCAACCATAGCATTAATAATGGCTTCTTCAACCGCCTGAACAGTCGCATCAAACAAAGGATTGATTAAATCATTTGGTAGTTCGTCAACTTTTGTAAAATCTTTTCTCTGAAAAGCTGATGGGTTAGCAGTAGAAAAAGCAATGAATATGTCGCCTGAAGCGTTTTCTCCACGTCCGCCAACTATGCCTACACCAATAGAAACTCTAGCGGCAATTCTTTTTAACTGATGAGGTAATAATGGCGCATCTGTTGCTACCACAACGATAATGGAGCCTTCACCTTCCTGCTTATAAGATGGTGCTGCTTTAAACTCATAATTCAACGTGTCTTTTAATTCCTTTCCAATAGCCACTCCCGCAATAGTAAAATTCCTTTTACTTCCAAAATTTGATTGTACCAATACTCCAACTGTATATGTCGAGTCTTTAATTTTTACAACTCTGGAAGATGTTCCTGTCCCGCCTTTAAATCCTAAACACATCATTCCTGTACCTCCTCCTACGTTACCTTCTTTTAAATAACCGGTTTTTGCACTATCCAATGCTTCATAAGCATTTTCTTCTTTTACATGAAAACCATAGATGTCATTTAGAAAACCATCATAGGTTTCAGCAACAACAGGATAAGTGTACCAGAAATCTTCTTTATACCAACCCGTTTTTATAAACCATTTTAACACTCCATCTCGTACTATGCCCACACTATTCGTGTTTGTTATCATGATAGGTGTCTCCAAAAAACCTGATTCAGTAATCCATGTTGTGCCGGTCATTTCACCGTTGCCGTTTAGTGAGTACCAATTTGCAAAAACAGGGTTATTATTTCTGCCTCTTGGCAGTATTGCTGTAATTCCCGTTCTAACGGGTCCTTTACCTCGAATGTTTTTACCTTGTCCTGAAATGATAGTGCTATAACCAACTTCCACACCTTCCACATCTGTTATTGCATTAAACTTTCCCGTTATGCCATTGAAAGGAATTCCAATATCTCTTGCTCTTTGTTTCTGTGCAAATAAGGACGATTGAACGATTAAGAGCAAACAAATTGATTTGACATATTTCATAATGGTTAATTGTCAGTTAGTAGGTTAACTATCAGTAGACAGTACTCAAAGGTATGTCATGAAAGGAATGTTTTATTTATTCAACTTTAAGAATGAGTGAACAGGGTAGCATATCTGAAGAACATGAGCCAGATTCAGACTCCGTTTCGCGGGAGGTTTAGCGGTTATAAATATGTGATAGGAATAGATGAAGCATGAAATCAAAGAGATATTGCCGTTTTAAGCATTTGTTTTGATTTCCATCAAAACCGGATTGTCCCAACGATAATACAAAATGTATAACGCTAAACAACAGTATATCAGGGTAAATATCTTTGCAGACGCAGTGCCTTATATTGTAAATTTGAGTGTTAGCTGCTACTTTACTGACACCACCCAAAAAACAAACTACTTGACCTTAACAATGACTTTTCCTTTGGCACGACCACTTGCTACATAAGACATCGCCTCGTTCGTTTGTTGAAATGGAAAAATCTTGTCTATAATTGGACGAATAATACCTGCTTCAATTGGAAATTCCGAGCAGTGTGACCACCAAATTCCGGATGGGTATGACCACTACGACCATTGATATTCAATTGTGTTGATGGTCAACTTAAAACGGAATAGAATGATCTGGGTCTTCGGAATTTCCACTTATATCATAAATTTGAATGTTAGCGGTAATTGTACCGACCGACCAGAAACAACAAACAGACGACAAAATATGATAAGAAAATTTTTAAGCATCATAGCAGGCTACGCAATTTTCGCGGCGACATCTCTTGCTCTTTTTAAAATTTCAGGACAAGACCCCCATTCCGACCCAACAACTTCCTTTGTTATTTTGACAATAATTTATGGAGCTTTATTTTCATTTGTTGCTGGGTTTGTTACGCAACTTATAGCTAAGACGGCAGACCTAAAAATAAATTATATACTGGCTTTTATCATTGCAGGTTTTGCGACATTTTCATTTTTTAAATCTGAAGGTAATCATTGGACACAATTACTTGCCATTTTTATGTTTGCACCAGCGTCAATTTTGGGCGGACTATTTTATAACAAACGACAAAAGAAATAATGCAAGACATCATCAAAAAATTTAAGTTCAAAAACAACGGAGTTGTTTTTAATGCACCGACAGGATTAGAGAGAGAATTTTCCAAACTTGGTTTTAAAACAACCTTTGACAAAAAAGCACAAACACTTTGGTTTTTATCAATAACAACAAAGAGTATTTGGACTTTCTGGAAAGGGGATTGAAAAACATAGAACCCGACAGCGTTTTGTGGTTTGCTTATCCTAAGGGAACTTCAAAAATTAAAACTTGTAAGGTTTTTTCAGGACGATACATCACGAACCATCTCTTCTGCTAACTGTCTTTTTGTGGCAGGGCCCAGCCTTTTTTTGTGAACAGATCCTTCAGGATCCGGTTGTCCAGGGCCAGGTCTGCATACATCTTTTTTAATCTCGAGTTCTCTTCTTCCAACTCCTTCAACCGTTTTACATCGGACGTCTCCATGCCGCCGTACTTGTTCTTCCAGTTGTAAAAAGTAGCTTCTGAGATGCCATGTTCGCGGCAGAGATCTTTGGTGGACCTACCACCTTCCTGTTGTTTGAGGATCGAGACGATCTGGGTCTCGGTGAATCGTGTCTTTTTCATAAATGCTTATCAGTCTAAAACCTAAACAATCAATTTTCATTATCTTCAAATCATTAATTATCCTTATCAATCAGCTCCAAACATTATAAGAATATATCCGTATAGCACATTGCGAGAATAGAAAGTTGAAACAAAAAGAGACAGAGAAGTAAGAATTTAGCATTGAATTGCCTTAACCAAAACATCATGAGAAAAATATTTTTAATTGCTATCATTTTTTCTTCATTAAGATGTATCGCCCAAAATAAAACAATTGATAGTCTAAAAAAAGCATTGGATAATTATAAAAAGGATGATACTGTAAAAATAGGCATGCTTTATAATTATAGCGATGCTTTGTACAAAACAAATATTGGTGCGTCTATTCAATTTACTAAAGAAGGTATGCATCTTGCCGGAAAGCTCAACAGGCCAGATCTCGTCGCTTCAGGAGATCTCATGCTCGCGTCTTTTTATAGTGTACAGAATAAAGAAGACAGTGCTGTATTTTTCAGTTTAGATGGGTTGAACACAGCAGAAAAACTTCATCTGGACAAATTGCTACCACATTTTTATAATCGATTGGGTGAAAGCTACCGGCTGCTCAATAACTATGAAAAGTCAGTTTATTATGACAATAAATATCTTGATGTTGGCAGTATCGAAAAAAACGACACGATGATTTTACATGCGTTGATATCGCTTATATCATTATACGAAGGGCATGGACAATGGGACAAAGTGAAAAACCTTGCCGACAGGGCTTTCCCGCTTGCAAGGGCTCTAAGAAACCAATACAGTTTGGGTAGATTATTCTGGACTTTGGGCAGGGAATCTCGTAATGCAAATAATTTTCAAGAGACAGTAAATAATTATCGTGCTGCACTTGAAGTATACAAAAACTTGAAGGATTACCCCGACATGGACTATTCATTGGTTTTACTCAGTGCAATTTTTTATAAAATGAATAATAAAGATAGCACTGGCTGGTATGCCTATGCTGCCCTGGATACTGCAAAAAAATATAAGCTAAAAAAAGAAATGGGGGACGCTTATAGTGTTCTCTTTTCCTATCATTATAAATATAAGGATTACAAAAAAGCACTGGAAGAAAATCTTATTTTGGATTCTATCGATTATCAAGAGGAAAAGGAGCATAGAGAACAAACTACTTTAAAAGCTGAAATAAAATACGATCAGGAAAAAAAGGATTTGTTAGCCTCCATAGAGCAAGCAAAGAAAGAAGCCGCTGCAAGAAATGCAAAAATTTGGGAGTATGGTGTTATAACTGCTTTTGTATTATTGGCTAGCTTTCTTTTCTATAACAATAGACAAAAACAACGCGCAAAAATTAAAATCGAGAAGGCATATAGCGAGCTTAAAACTACGCAGGCGCAGCTTATACAAAGCGAAAAAATGGCTTCGCTTGGAGAGCTCACCGCAGGAATTGCGCATGAAATTCAAAATCCGCTAAACTTTGTGAATAATTTTTCTGATGTGAATAAAGAATTGCTGATTGAAATGAAAGATGAAATGAATAAAGGGAATATTGATGATGCAAACGCAATTGCAAATGATGTAATTGCAAATGAAAATAAAATAAATCATCACGGCAAACGCGCTGATGCCATTGTAAAAGGAATGTTGCAGCATTCACGTACAAGCACAGGTATAAAAGAGCCAACTGATATTAATGCGCTTGCAGATGAATATTTAAGATTGTCTTATTATGGTTTAAGAGCAAAGGATAAACATTTTAATGCTGAAATGAAAACTGATTTTGATGCGAGCATATGTAAAATAAATATAACCCCACAGGACATTGGCAGAGTGCTATTAAACTTATACAACAATGCCTTCTATGCTGTGAGTGAAAAAGAGAAATCAGCAGGCGCAGGTTATGAGCCTACTGTTTCAGTAAGCACAAAAAAATCTGGGAATCAGGTATCCATTATCGTAAAAGATAACGGCAACGGCATTCCGCAGAAAGCACTTGATAAAATATTCCAGCCTTTCTTCACTACAAAACCGACAGGACAAGGGACAGGATTGGGGTTATCACTGAGCTATGATAATGTAAAGGCGCATGGAGGGGAGATTAAAGTGAATACCAGTGAAGGAGAGTTTGCTGAGTTTATTGTTCAGTTGCCTGCATGAGGATAAATCTTTCGCAATACCTCATCACTAATATTGGACTAATTCTTTTGAAACCCACTAGAATCAGGTGATTTCACTTTCTGTATCGTTACTGCACAAAATGTACCCTTTTGCGCAAAGGATTGAAATTCAACGGGGGGAGAAGACAGGCGAAATCACCGAATGCCGGTGAGCTTACCGGAAGTTCTTGGATAAAACATCCCAAAAAGGCTTAACTTTTAGTAGTCTACTTTCATTACTTGTAATTATTTATTTGCAAATCCTTCCTTCTGGGAACATTAAATCCACGATGAAGAACTCATCCGAGAAATGAAACAGCCGTCGGGGAATTGAATTAAATCCTGCACCTTCAATCCTTACCGGAAACTACAGACTCTTCATTAAAACTGTGCATCCATTTGCAATTATTAATATCTGGAATTATGATTTACAGGTTTAATAAATTTAAGCGGATTACCAATTACTCTCCGATTAGTATGATTGGTATTCCTATATTTTTAAACTCATTTTTATGAAAAGAATAATTCTGATTAGTTTTTTACTCTCGCTGTCACAGTACTTGTCTTCTCAAACCATCATTCAAAAAGATCCTGAAATTGAAGATATGGTGAAAGCGGTGAATGCAGATTCGCTTCGTTTCTATATCAACAGCCTGGTTTCTTTTGGAACAAGAAATACGCTAAGCTCCATCTCAGACAAAAAGCATGGTATTGGAGCCGCACGAAACTGGGTGCTCTCAGAATTCAAATCATTTGCTGCATCGTCCAATGGTCGGATGAAGACCTATATCGATAGCATTCGTTACGCGGCAGACGGAAAAAGAGTGGATACAGCCATTCAGTTGGCGAATGTGGTTGCGGTTCTTCAGGGAACGGATCCGGCAGATCATCGGATCTTCCTGATTAGCGGACATCTTGACTCTCGCCGCTCGAATGTAATGGACCGACAGGGGGATGCCCCGGGCGCAAATGATGATGGAAGTGGATGTGCCGCCGTGTTGGAATGCGCACGGATTATGAGCAGGCGAAGTTTTCCTGCGACCATAATATTCGTTACGGTAAGCGGCGAAGAACAAGGAACTGCTGGGCGCATATTTCATGGCCAAAAAAGCAAGGACTGAACATTGGCTGATTGAGGCGGTATTAAATAATGATATCGTGGGAAGCAATAACAGCAATCAGACCGGCATCATCAACAATACCGAAGTTCGCGTATTCAGTGAAGGGCTTCCTTATTATGATTTAGAAAAAAAGCCATGCAGATCCGTGAGTTGGGTATGGAAAACGATGGGGGATCCAGGCAATTGGCAAGATATGTTAAGGAAATCGGCGAACGGTATGTTGACAATCTGAAAGTGGTCATGGTTTATCGGCCAGATCGGTTTATGCGTGCTGGGGATCACAGAGCCTATATTGAAAATGGTTTTGCAGCCGTTCGTATTACGGAGATGAATGAAAATTATAATCATCAGCACCAGGATCCACGAATGGAAAATAGTATTCAATTTGGGGACCTTCCTGAATTCATGGATTTTGAATACCTGCGCAAGAATACTGCCCTTAACCTGAGTAATCTGGCCAACCTGGCCAAAGCTCCGCCTGTTCCCGATTCAGTAAAAATAGAAGTAAAGAATTTAAACAATCTCACTCACCTGTCCTGGAAACCATCTGGCTTCCGTAAAGGGAAGGGATATTATGTGATGATGCGTGAAACGACGGCTGCCTTTTGGCAAAAGAAGATCTTCACGAATCAGGAAGAAATAACGCTTCCTTATTCCAAAGACAATTATTTCTTCGCGGTTCAATCTGTTTCTGAAACGGGAAATGAAAGCCTTGCCGTTGTTCCCCAACCTGACAATGGTAGAAAATAGTCACTTCTATTTTTACAAGACGTCTGTTAATCTTAGTCACTATATCGTCACCAATTCCCTGCAAACCCATTGGAATCGGGCCTGAGTACTTTTTGTATCGGTACGGAACAAAATGTACGCATTTGCACAATGCTTTGAAGGCCAACGAGGGAGAAGACCGGCGAAATCATGGAGAGCCGGTGAGCTCACCGGAAGTTCTTGGATAAAATTTCACTCTTTGAGTTTTCCCAGAAGACTTTTCACAACTGTCCGGTTTCTGCGTCCAGTACTTCAATTGTTTTTTTATAATACGAATAAGCTTCTTCCCGCGATCCGCCAATGCAAATAATACCTATTTTGCCGAACTGCGATAAGGCGCCTATCATATGAAACATTACCCCCTTTTGTGCTGCCCCATCGAATTGCAATCCATGAAACATCGCTATATCAATGAGATCCTGCGGCGTAAGGCCTTTGTAAGCATCGTTCTGTAGGTTATCTGATGAAAAATAATAACGGTGTTCCCGGTTCTGGGTTTCATACAAACCAGCTTCTTCATTGTAATGCCCGCTGGTTAAAGACTGCAGCATCAAATAAGGGTGTGTAGTGCCTCCTTTACGCATGTTAATTTCAATCGCGAAATGTTTCCATTGATCATTTTCTTTTACAGAAATAAAATCAATACTAAAGCGGCCTAATATTCCCTTTTTCTTTAATTCTTCAGCGATTGTTTTGGCAAATTCCGTTATTTCTGTGTGATAACTATCGTCGCAGGGAAAAAGGGCTCCGATAAATTGTTGCCCGCTCTCACCACCCAATATTTGGTCATGTGTCGAGATGATTTCCACCTCACCTAAAGGAGTTATCCTGCATTGAACGGACGGGGAAGCTTTTGTATCCCCTTCAATAAAGGCTTCGGCGATACCTCCCATTTCCTGAAATTTCTCCAGGAAAATTTCAATACTCATATCCTTTGCAACCGGAATTATCTTCTTATAAAGATTATGGTTAACCCAATCAAATAATTCTTTGCTGGTTAAATGTTCAGGATATCTCAGTACTGCATTACCGTCACCAGAAAACCCGTCATTCAATTTTAAAATAGCTTTCTTTAAATCAGGGTACATAGCCTTTAAAGCCGCCATGGCGCGCACAATATCTTCATAGGTTCTCAGGTCTTCAACTCCCGGAGGCATAGGCACACCTGTATTTAAAAATATTTTCCTGCTGCCGCTTTTGGAACCCCAATAATTTAAAGAGGGATCACAACCATACACGGGTATGCCCAGCCTTACCGCCAGTGTTCTTTCATGTTCTGTGGTATTAAAGCAGGTTATATGTGCCACATGTCCTGGTTGTATCGCTTTTTTAATGTGTTCTATTAAACGGGTCCTTTGTAAGATCTTTTGTGTAAGCGGTATTGACGACATGTCATAACAATTCAGCAAAGTGAGTCTTTCTTTTGCATGATAACCCGTCATACCTGGTAATGAATGAAGATAATAATCAATAATTACAGGATCAATTGGCATGCTGCTCACGTAAATGACATGAGTACATGGCATACGAAGCAACATAAGGAGACACAAAAGCCTTTCTTCATAATGTATTGCGCCATTTAGTTTTGAGAGTACCTGCTGGTCAAGTGATAGACTGGGAATGACCACAATGGTTTTGTTAGCCAGGTTATCGGGGAAAAATAGTTCATATTGATCAGCAAACCTGCTTTGAATCTTTTTGAATTTGCGCAATTCCTCAACGGAACCTGATGTCGGATATTTATCTAAGTAGGAGTCAGTCAGTAATTGCTCGGTTTGCCATTCTTGTTCATTCATACGATCTGTTTACAGCAATAAAAATGCAAGATGGTCAATAGAAAATTAAATAAACCTGAGAATGGTCATACAAAAAAGTGATCTTCATCATTTTTTGTCCTAATGATTATTACAAATAATTCATTACCAATCCGTCACCAATTCCCCGCAAACCCACTAGAATCGGGGGACAGTACTTTTTGTATCGGGAAGTGACCTCTCCACGATAGATGCACGTTCCCTGCGAAGTACATTCAGTCTCACGGTAATTCATTTACCTTTTGTTGCTTTTCTTCGCCTTTAGTAGCCTTTCTTTCGGTACTAATCTTTTACTAAATCCTGTTCTCGTAAAGTGCTTGATTTTGGTGGCCAGATTATAGGCACTAATGATACGGTATGATACCCAATGATACGGTATGATACCTGACGATACCCAATGATACACTATGATATGGTATAATACATCACAAAACTCATCTTTCGTTTCTTACGGATATGTATTTATGCCTTGTTTATATTTTTTTTGATTCCGTTCATCCCAAGGCCGAACGACAAATGAAAACGCAATTAAAAATTCCTTTGAAATTTCAGGAACCAGTCAAGGATTTCGTAAAAAAAAAGATAGTTTAAAATGCCAGTGTTACACCACTTTTCAAGCCTTCTTCATATTTTTCTTTGTCAAATTTGTATAAGAAGGGAGACCGGTGGGAGCCAATTTGTTTTTTCTCATCCAGTTTAACGAGAATTCCGGCTGCGATCAACTTCTTTGAAAAATTCCTGTCGTCAAGTGACCTGCCTAAAATAGTCTCATAGAGATTATGGATCTCCGGTAATGTAAATTTATTCGGAAGCAGTTCATATCCAATCGGATAGTGGGCGATATGTAACCGTAATGATTTTAGGGCTTCAGCAATAAGTGTTTTATGATCAAACATCATTTTAGGGAGATCTGCTATCGGCCACCACCGGCAATCGGTTTCTAAAGCACCTTTTTTAATTTCTACCTTCGAAAACTCTGTCAGCGTATAAAAGCCAACAGTTACGAAATAGTCAAATATCCAGAGATCCGCTGGCACTTCCAGGCCTGTTAACTCGCTTAATTGTCTTGCATTAAAGGCGGCATCCTTGTTCCTCGTTGGCGTGCCAAAGGAACGGAATTGTTCCAGATATAATTTTTTTAAACCCGTCCGTTCATAGGCTATTCTTTTAGCCGCATCTTCTATCGTTTCTGTTTTTTTTATGTGACCGCCGGTTACTGTCCATTTATCTGCCGCAAATGGCCTTTGTAGTAACACTTTGAGTTCTTTGTCACTGTAGCCAAAAATGACATTGTCTACGGCAACATTACGGAGGAATTGATTTGAATTTAAATAGGCTTCTTGCCTTTTTATAGTATTCATAGTGAATTTTGAGTCACTGGAGGGTTTGCTGCGGGGCAAAAATACGAAATAACTGCAATTCCGTAGAATTTACGGAATAATATTTTATTATTCCAAAACTTCGTTTTAGCTTTATTCCGTAGAAAATACGGAATTGGTGGTTTTTAGCAAAAAGCTACATATTGAACGAGAAAAAACTAAGACATTCCTGCTTCATCTATTGTGTAATTCAAATTAATTCAGAATGAAATTTCATTGTTGTTCCATTACGCTACTCATTATTGGTATTTGCAGCCCAATGATTTCTTTTACTCAAAATGCACCCCAGTTAGGTAAAGACCCGATACGTACTGTCATCAAAGCCATGACGCTGGAAGAGAAAGCCAGCATGGTAGTTGGTGCCGGATTAAACATTCCTCCGAGCATAGCAAACTCATTAGGCGCAAATGTCAGACGTATGGTACCTGATACCGGCAGTTTAGCAGGCAAGACAAAGAGTCCCGTTCCGGCTGCAGCAGGAACCACGATTGCAATTCCAAGGTTGGGTATACCCTGTGTTGTTGTAAATGACGGTCCTGCGGGATTACGTATGTTGGGTGGAAATTATAAGACCACTGCTTTCCCTATAGGTACGCTATTGGCATCCACCTGGGATAAAGACATCATTTATGAGACAGGAAAAGCATACGGTAATGATGTTCTGGAATACGGTGTGGATATACTGCTTGCCCCAGGAATGAACATCCAGCGAAATCCCTTATGTGGAAGAAATTTTGAATATTATTCAGAAGATCCGGTGTTATCAGGCAAAATAGCTGCAGCCATGGTCAGCGGCATTCAATCGCAGGGAGTAGGCACGTCTGTAAAACATTTTGCAGCAAACAATCAGGAAACAGACAGGGATTCTGTAAACACAATTGTGAGTGAAAGGGCACTTCGTGAAATATATCTTAAAGGTTTCAAAATTGCAGTTCAGGAAGCGCACCCATGGACCGTCATGTCTTCATATAACTTGCTGAATGGATACTACACATCAGAAAATGCTGACCTTTTAACGAAGATATTGAGAAATGAATGGGGATTTAAGGGACTTGTGATGAGTGACTGGAATGCAGGACATGATGCTATTGCTCAGGTAAAAGCAGGCAATGACCTAATGATGCCGGGTCCGTACCAGGTGAACTCTATTATCCAGGCAGTGAAGGATGGAAAACTTGATGAAAAATTACTTGAGAGAAATATTGAAAACATATTGAATCTTATTCTCAAGACACCGAGATTCAAAAAATATGCATATTCACAGAAACCTAATTGGGAAGAAAATGCAAAAATGTCGCGGACTGCTGCTACCCAGGGAATGATTTTACTTAAAAATGATAACAATGCACTTCCCTTTCCAAAAGGTATCAAGAAAGTTGCACTATTTGGAAATTCATCTTACGATACCTATATCGGAGGTTCCGGAAGCGGGTATGTGGCTACTGCTTATAGGATAAATATAACAGATGGGCTAAATAATGCCGGTTACAAGTCTGACGACTCTTTGAAAAAGACATACAAAACTTACATGAAGGAAAATGAACCCAAACAGACAGATATGATAGCTGCCATGATGGGTGGTAAGAAAAGGGCATCGGAAATGCCAGTTAAACCCACTCTCGCCGCAAAACTGGCTGACTCAAATGATGTAGCGGTAATTACAATCGGCAGAACTTCAGGAGAAGGTGCAGATAGGAAAATAGAAGACGATTTTAATTTGTCAGATACAGAAAAGAATTTGATCACAACTGTTTCTCGGGCATTTCATGCTAAAGGGAAAAAAGTAATCGTAATTCTTAATATTGGCGGAGTGGTTGAAACCGCCAGTTGGAGAAATAGCCCTGACGCCATATTGCTCGCCTGGCAACCAGGAATTGAAGCCGGAAATGCTATTGGGGATTTAATTTCCGGGAAAGTAAACCCTTCCGGCAAATTGGCTGTTACTTTTCCGATTTCTTATAATGATGTCCCCTCAGCAAAAAACTTTCCGGGTGAAGAAGTGAAAGGTGATTCTATCATTAAGCGAACAGTCGTTTATAAAGAAGGCATATATGTAGGTTATCGTTACTACAATACATTTAATGTAAAGCCGGCGTATGAGTTTGGCTACGGATTATCGTACACTAACTTTTCATATAACTCTGTTAAGTTAAGCTCATCAAATTTCAACAATAAAATAACTGCAACTGTAACCATAACAAATACAGGAAAAATTGCAGGCAAAGAAGTTGTTGAATTGTACCTGAGTGCACCTTCAAAAAAATTAGATAAGCCATCGGAAGAATTAAAAGGCTTTGCCAAAACGGTTTTATTACAACCTGGCAAATCGCTAACAATCACTTTCACATTAACTCCGGAAGATTTAGCATCGTTCGATACCAATTCATCGTCATGGGTTGCGGAAGCTGGAAAATATACGGTAAAAATTGGTGCTTCATCACTTGACATAAAAAGTTCAGCATCTTTCAACTTGTCGAAAGAGTTGATAGTTGAGAAGGATCATATAGCATTAACGCCGCAGGTTACGATCAACGAGTTAAAAAAATAACAGTTTATATTAAATGACATTCGGAGCAATGCCTGAATTTTTAAACATGTAAGTATAAAAACGGATTTACAATTATACACTTTCCCTATTTATTATTCTAAAATATTGTTGTGTGAAAAAATCGTTGCTCATATTTTCCTTATTCTTTGCTACAGGTATTTTTGCACAAACCAAAAACAGCCGCGCAATCACTTTTATACGCACTATAGCCTTTGATAATAATTGGCTTTTTAAGAAAGATAGTGTATCAGGCGCAGAGCAACCTCAATTCAACGATGCAAAATGGCGTGTACTTGATCTGCCGCATGACTGGAGCATTGAAGATTTATCAAATCAAAAGCAAGATACTATTGTTGGCCCTTTTGATAGAAATAGCATTGGTCAATCCGCTACCGGGTTCACAGTAGGAGGAACAGGATGGTACCGAAAAAAGTTTATCACCGAGAAGTCTTTTCAAAATCATCTTGTGACGATTCTGTTTGATGGTGTCTATATGAACTCAGACGTTTGGTTGAACGGTCATCATCTTGGCAATCATCCCTATGGTTATACACCTTTTTATTACGACTTGTCTCTTTACCTTAAACCTGTAGGAGAAAAAAATGTATTATCAGTGAAAGTGAACAATGAAGGAAAAAATTCACGTTGGTATACCGGCTCTGGTATTTATCGTCATGTTTGGCTTACTGTTACCGAAGCAGTACATGTTCCTGATTGGGGAGTTTATATTACCACACCTGAAGTATCTGTTAATTCCGCAACCGTTCAAATAAGAACATCTATCAATAATGAACAAAATATTCAAAGTAATGTATCGCTCACAACTACAATTATTTCTCCCGAAGGAAGAGCGGTAACTAAAGCAGAAAAAACATTATCACTGCAAACGAATGCATCATCTGTCGAATCTCAAAATATCAAACTTGCTGATCCTGTTTTATGGTCTGTTGAATCACCACATCTTTATAAAGCAATTACAGAAATTAAATCAGGCGATCAAATTAATTGACAGGATTGAAACATCTTTTGGAATCAGAAGCATTCGCTTCGATGCAGACAAAGGCTTTTTATTGAACGACAAAAGAATTATATTGAAAGGCGGCTGCATCCACCATGACAATGGTCCCTTAGGTGCAGCTGCGATTGACAGAGCTGAGGAACGTAAAATTGAATTGCTGAAACAGGCAGGTTACAATGCTATTCGTTTAAGTCATGGTCCACCTTCTCAACAATTACTAGATGCCTGTGACAAGTTGGGAATGCTTGTAATGGATGAAGCATTTGATATGTGGGAACTTCCTAAAAATGCCCAGGATTATCATTTGTATTTCAAAGATTGGTGGAAGAAAGATTTAGATGCTATGATTTTACGGGACCGCAATCATCCTTCTGTTATTATGTGGAGTATCGGTAATGAAATTTATGAAGCACCTGATTCAGCAGGGCATCAGATTGCAAAAGAATTGTCTGATGAAGTTCATCAACTTGACCCTACCCGGGCAATAACTTCAGCGATTGCCTATTTGCCCGGTTATACAAAAAAACCGTGGCAGGATTATGAGCCTTTTTTAGAACATCTCGATGTGGATGGATACAATTACTTTTTGGAGAACCGATCTAGATATTTTGTACGTGATAGTGCAACAGCGCATCGCTTTGAAACGGAACATAAGAAGAATCCATCAAAAACATTTATAGTTACAGAATATACACCAATAAGCGCATTGGAAAACTTTGATTATGCAAATCAACATCATTATATGTTAGGAAGTTTCAAATGGACTGCGATGGATTACATAGGGGAAGCAGGCATTGGCAGACCAGTATTGTTGCCCGAAGTCAAGAAAGTTGCCTGAAGGCTTGATGCGCATGGGACTTTTCTATGCTCCCGCAAAAGATGTATTTAATGCTTATTGTGGCGATTTTGATTTAATTGGAAATAAAAAGGCAGCAGCATACTATCAGGATGTTGTTTGGGACAATAGTAAAATTGAAATGCTGGTACATCGTCCTGTTCCTGATAGTATGCAAGAGATAATAGCACCCTGGGGTTTTCCCGATGAGTTAAAATCATGGACATGGCATGGGCAAGAGGGAAAAAATATGCAGGTGGACGTTTATACAAGAAGTAAACATGTAAAACTTGAATTAAATCGTAAGGTGATTGCCGAACAAACAATTCCTGATAGTTCCATCACAGCTACATTTTATATAGAATACCAACCGGGAACACTTGTTGCAAAAAGTTTTAATAATGGAAAAGAAACTGGCTCGAAGACATTGGCAACTACGGGTAAACCAACTGCCGTCCGTTTAGTTCCTGACAGGAAATCAATTACAGCTAGTCAGAACGATTTATGCTATGTAAAGGTGGAAGTTGTTGATGAAAAAGGCAATATTGTTCCTTATATCGATGATATAGAAATTAGTTATCAGATTACAGGTAATGCAATAATTGCAGGAGCTGGAAATGGGAGTTATAATGATGCAACCAGCTTTCAGCAAAATCATAAAAAAGTATTTCAGGGAAGAGGTTTAGTAATTATCCGTCCAACCGGTAAGAGTGGAACAATTATGTTAAAAGCGAAAGCAAATGGATTAATAGATGGTGTAACATCAGTGATTACAAAATAGAAAACTGTATGTCGATACATATGATCAAGAAATTCCGATCTTAGATATAGTTACCGACGGAATTACTATTTACTTATTGCTTAAAAATAGTAGCCCGGCTGTTCCTGATGCCAAAGATTTGCCTTGGCAAAAGGGAAAAAGTCCTGGTGCTGATTGGGAATGGAAAGGTACTGGAAATCCTGAGTCAGGGGACGGTAATTGGGTAAACAAGGAGACAGGACAAAAACTCCATCCTGATCTTGAACATGGTGATCCAAAAGGGCCACATTGGGGATTACAACAACCTAACGGTGAAAAAGTTGATATATTTCCGGATGGAAGAGTTGTGCCAAACAAATAAAATAAATATTTAATGACACCAATTGATTGGGACGAACAAACAAAAGATGAGTGGAATCTTTTAGGGTTTTATTATGAACGTCATCACTACCTAAAACAATGGCGTTTTTGGGGAAGCAAGAAAGGCCTACGTAAATTATCGGAAGAAATAAGATTATATACCTTGAATCCTTCTAATGAGGAAATATCGGAACATACTCACTTAGGACCTTATAATTACTTAAAAATAATGACATGGAATGAACCGATGATAACCGATAACTATATAGGAGGAACATTGCAGAATTTATCTGACCTTTCTTCAATGATAAAAAGTAAAATAGATTCCGCCAAAGTTGGTCAGATAATAAAAATATCAACTGAATATTCGCCTAAGAGCACGGCCGTTTTGCTTTTTATGATAATGTCGGATGATTTCATACCCTCGTCCATTGAATTTAATTAACGTATTGTCTGCTGTCAAGACAATTTCGCTATCCATTGGATCATTTCGAGAGTACCTAAAAACTCGTTACTAAATCGACACCAAATCCCCGCAAACCCACTAGAATCAGGGGAAAGTACTTTTTGTATCGGTACAGAACAAAATGTGACGATCCACTCAAAGGGTTGAAGACCAACGAGGGAGAAGACCGGCGAAATCACCAAGAGCTGGTGAGCTCACCGGAAGTTCCGGGATAAAACTTCACTTTTTCGGGAATGTGCTAACCTGACTTTATAGAAATGCAGGTTTATAAGAGGCAGGTACAGTTTCTTTCAGGGATTTGTTAAACAAATAGAACTCGCTCCACCGCCACCCAGTATAACTTTACTCCCATTTTTCCAATACTCCGCACTACGTTTCGCGGTGGGGTTAGTGATATCTGGACCTTCAGATCCGCATACATACACATCAGTTCCTGAAATTGCAATTCCGGTTGCCCGGCCAGTCGTATTTGCCTCAGATGTAAAATTAAATGCCACCCCGTTTTTCCAGTACATGGCGTCAGAACCGCCACCGCCAATTACAAGTTGATACCCCGCCACATGTACATCGTTGCCTGAAACAGCAATAGCCGTGGCAGTGCCTTCCTGGTCTCCCAATATTACCGGGACTCCATTTTTCCAGTATTTTGCAAGATTATTTTCATTCCCGGCTATATAGATGTCTCCACCCGAAGCGACAATGGCATTGGCATTGGCATAATAGTTTACATTGCTTAATCTTACGGGAACACCATTTTTCCAATATTCAGCAATGGTAATATAATTCAAGGTACTGTCACCGCTTTCATACCCCGAAACATATACGTCTTTACCTGAAATTGTAATGCCAGTCGCAAAAGCGTTTGTCCCTCCTGCAGTGAGCGACACTGCAACCCCATTTTTCCAATATTTGGCAATTCCATTCTCCGAGCCTGTTACGTATACATCCGACCCTGAAATAAAAATAGAGGTGGCATAAGAATAAGCAGATCCATCCGTTAAACGGGTGGGATTCCCGTTTTTCCAATATATAACAACGCCATTGTTGGTGGTACCGGCCGTATATACTTCACTGCCAACGACGAAAATGGCATTTACCACATCACCGAAGCTTGTGCTGAGCTGATGCAACTGACCATTCTCCCAATACCCCGCAGAATTGAGATCAATCTGGTAACCTCCGACAAAAACATTTACATTTTGCATCGGCACCCCAATGTCATTTTTTTTGTTGCAGCCTGACAAAATTTGTATCGCTGAAACAATCAGAACGGGCATTAAAAAATTATACTGTTTCATGACTTCAGTTTGAGTCATAAATCTATTTAGATGCAGTCGCCGGACGAAATGGAAAAACGAGCCGGTGATAAGATTAAAATTAATTATTACTAATAATGGATTTAAAACTGGTAATGGAATTAGAACTTGATATTGGCAATTCGCTGGAATGTCAATTACGCAGATTTTACTAAAGAAAAACTCGGCATTTGCAAAGGTTAATAAAATAAAACGCCGACAATTCAAGTCCAGATAACTCTGTAAAAGAATGCGATTGTTTAATATCCGATGGAAAAAGCAAAGTAAAATTCAAATTCATACCACTGCTAAAGCGTGTTACCAATCAGTTACTAATTCCTTGCAAACCCACTAGAATTGCGGGATGGTACTTTTTGTATTGGGAAGTAGCTATTGGTTGACGGTTGACGGTTGACGGTTGGCGGTTGGCTGTCAGCAGTTGACTGTGGTTGTCATTCGTTTTATTTCCTACAATTTCTTTTTGAAGTTTATCCCGCCGAAGGCGGGACTCCTAATCCGTTACAAAATCTAGTTTCTGTGAATTGCCCGATTTTGGTGGCCAGATCATGGGGCACAATGCCTGTCCCGCGTCTGCGGGGATACGGTGTGATACCTTATGATACGATAGTTAACAGTATAAAAAATGAGAAAGCTACTTTACATAATTCTCAAGCGTCACAAAACAACGATCGCAACCTCTCCTCGTAAATCACACCCATTAGTAGATAGACCATATAAATGAGGCTATGGAATAAACTATCAACTTTTGTAATTTAGATGAGTATTGGTTCCTGCTGCTCAAACACAAAAAGCCGAGATTACGCCAAATTGTGAACGTAATCAGTAACCACAATAGTTTATCCAAAAAATTCATGGCATTAAAGGACATATTGATAGAAGTAAATTCCTCTGTTAAAGATATTATCAGTCACATCGTGGGTTGGAGTTGCTCCCGGAAATAATGAGAGTGCGGGAAAATCGAAAAATGTTGGTATCAGAAAGGGGAATAAATATTCATATAGACGCCGATAACAAAGATGGGTTTACTCAGGATATTGAAAGAACATTGAGAGAAAATGGAAAAACGCTTGGTTTTGGTTATGTCGAATTTGAATAGGATCGCAAATATGGCATCTATATATAGTAAGAGCTC
This sequence comes from uncultured Bacteroidota bacterium, assembly GCA_963730425.1. GTDB lineage: Bacteria > Bacteroidota > Bacteroidia > Chitinophagales > Chitinophagaceae > Puia. The sequence goes on from CAVSRV010000009.1 coordinate 93,163, forward strand.
AATACTGGATTAATATTATGATTCAATGGAAAGAATTTAATACAAAAGGCATAAAAATGTATCGGCCCCTTATAAACTGAAAATCCTAAACTGTCCGATTAAATATTACCTATTACACATGATCTTTGGAAAATTATTCTCCGCCCGGATTAAACTTCTTTAATAGTAATTCTTTGCGACTTCTGGATACATTGATGGTCGAGCCATTATTCATGATCAGGTAGCCTCCATCGCCGCGAATATATTTTTTTGCCTCATTGAGATTTACCAGGTAAGAATTATGGACACGAAGGAAAGAATTGAATTCTTCCAGCTGCTCTTCAATTTCCTTTAATGTGCGGCAAGCGGTGAGTTTATGCCCATTTTTAAGATAAACGTGCGTGTAATTATCGTCGGCTTCGCAATGAATTACCTGGTCTATTGTGACTAATTCAAAACCTTCAATAGTAGGAACCGCAATCTTAGTTAAATTATTTTCTTTTCGCTGTATCTGATCCATCATCATGCGAAATTGAATTGCAGATGGAGGCGCTTTTTGAAGCTGTACTTTATGAATAGCAGCAATGAGTTCTATCGGGTCTATAGGTTTTAACAGATAATCGAGTGCGCTAAACCGGATAGCCTTAATGGCATATTGATCATATCCCGTCGTAAAGATCACGGAAAATGGAATCTGAATAAAATTCCCCAGCACCTCAAATCCATTCATCACGGGCATTTCAATATCCAGAAATATCAAATCCGGTTTTATTTTTTCGATCACATCCAACGCTTTTTTTCCTGACATGCAACGGTCACATACCTGCACTTCCGGGCAATAGTCACTGATTAGCATATTCAATGTATCAATACAATGAACTTCGTCGTCAATAAGAATGGCTTTTATCATACTTGCTGATTTAAATCATTTCCCATGGTAAAAAATATTTTAATGCGGTTTATATTCTTATTCAATGAAGGCAGGTATTTTGATAATGACCTCTGTACCAGCTGCAGTACCATCTGAATTGACTAAATCATTTACGACTACAGATGAACCAAGATCGGAACCAGGATGCAACATGGCAATACGATGGGCCGTAATACTCAGTCCCATCGATTTATGCCGCGTTGCCGATTTGCTTGTAAAAGCAGCTGCTTGTTTTCGACCAATACCATTATCGGTTATTTTAAAATACAAATAATCGTTTTCCTGCGACAGCTCGATATCAAGCTTTCCCTTCTCTTCCTTATGCATCAATCCGTGCCAGACTGCATTTTCCACGTAAGGTTGAATGATCAGCGGAGGAACTTTCAATGCTGAAATATCCAGATCGGGATAAACTGATATTTTGTATTCAAAATGATAGTCGAAACGAAGGGCCTCCAGGATGAGATATAATTTCACAGATTCGAGCTCACTTTCAAGCGTGATCATAGCAGCCTGTGAATTCTGCAGGATCAGTCGTACCAATCTGGAAAATTTAGTGAGATATTCAGAAGCCTGTAGACGGTTATTCTGCAGAATGAACCGATTAATCGAGTTAAGAGAATTAAATATAAAATGCGGATTCATCTGTGCACGAAGTGCCTGCATTTCCAATTCGGTCGTTTTGTGCCGGAGATCAGCGAATTGCTTTTGTCTGTTATTGCGGTAGAGAATAAATCCTACAACTGAAAATACAATCAAGGCAGCTACTATCCCGTAAAACCTGATGCGGTTTAAGTATCTTTCATCTTCTGCTTTCAATTCTTGTTTACGTTGTTCTGCAGTTTGCTGCTTTTCCTGTTCTTCAAGTTTTTGGTCAAACGATAGACTTTGTACAGCTCTTTCCTTGGTCTGATTGAACAAGCTGTCTTTTGTTGCACTGGTCAATTCCAGGTATTTAACAGCACTGTCCATCATCTTTTGAGATTTATAAAGTTTAGACAAAATATTGTAAGCATCCATTCTTGCGAGTGGATAAGAATTTGATTTGCTTAATTGAATCGTTTTCTTCGCATAATAAGCACAGGAATCCGATTTGCCTAAATCCATAAATATTTTAGCAATTCCGCTATAAACGTCCATCTGGTCCTTTATGATATTGTATTTTATATCCTCTGATTCTGCTTTTTTGTAAAATACTATGGATGTTGAATATTCATCTTTTTTCCGGTAGATGTCAGCTAGAATTAAAAGTGTAACCGCATAGGGCTCCAATTGATATTTTTCAGCTAAATCGATGGCCATCTTTACCGAATGAAGTGCAGAGTCCAGATGATTGGATTTTTCTTCAAGCTGTGCTTTCTTAATCAAGTAACCCCGAAGATTTTCTTGATCATCTTTAGTCATTTGTCTATTGCCATTATCTAAATTTTCAGTATTAAGATAATCCCACCATTTGTTTAGCCATAAGCCGGCACTTTTAAAATCGCCGTCATCACGGTAAATTTCCACTATGCTGGCATAAACATTATTGACAAGTAATTTCCCGTCAATTTCATTAATGTGTTCCATTGAAATAAGAAGATATTTTATAGCCTCCGGGTAATTACCCATCATTCCCAATGCATACCCATAAGAATTTGATACAACCGCTTCGAACGACTTCGATAAGCGGTGTTCTTTTACAGTCAGAAAAATATTTCGGGAATATTCCATAGACCAAACCGGATTGTTCCATACTGTTGAATTAATTAAATCTCCAAACATATGGATCCTGTCAGAATCGTTGTTTGCCTGTACAATTGCATTACTTAAGCTATCCATATTATACTCCTGTGAAACAGCAGTAAGAGAAAAAACAAAAAGGAAAACAATAAGGATAACATTTATCATCAAACGATTCATTACTTGCAAATGGAGATAAATTTATACATCTTCCCTAATTTATTTATAACAACTTCAACTGCTAAAGAATACAGCGTCAGTCGCCTCCTATCCTGGAAAATAAAACCCTTTGAGAGATTGCCTTCCAGCTTCAGATGGTTGAATCAAATCGAATACCAATTTAGGCAAATATTTTAATGCCCCTGTACAGCAATCACCGATCCTCCATTTCAGTTCAAAGTCTCAATATTACCATATTTCAAGTTTGGCAATCCCTTAAGCAACGCAACTTATTTTTTCTTTCGACACTCCCCGGTAAACTATACCAAATCTAATTGCCAACTGTCCGATTGAGCAGTAGGGTTGAGCAGTAAGTGGTTTTTATGGGCGGTTGGCAGAAGAAGACGGGTGGATGTCAGTTTTGCAATGATGAGAACGGTTAATTTCCCCGATACAGAAAATGCCATCCTACGATTCCAGTGGGTTTAAGAGGAATTGGTGACAGATTGGTGACAAATTTTATTGAATAACCTGAAATGTCATAAGCTGCATACTGGGAATCCGGAGAATTATTATTATACTCATGTGAAATACATGTCGATTTTTGTTGGATACAGCTATAATCCACAAGTCACTCAATATGACTCCCCAAGGCACCTATGTTATTCTAGATTTGTTTCAGAAAGAGTAAATAAAATTTGATGAAACTGTAAGCTTCCCCTACGTTCGGCCAATGGCGTTAGAGTTAACAAACAAAAAGTTTGTCACTTGGATATCTGTCACCGATAAGTTATGCTGAAAGGTATATGCCTCGAACAGCGATCGGAAATACTTTAGAAATTGATGAGGGCCGTTCGAAAGACAAAGAATACGAAAGATGATGGAAAACGCTAACTCGCCCTGGCAGTAAAACAAGGAGAGCTTACAGAAGTATGACGCCAGTAGAATTAAATAAACATTCTGGATAAAAATAATAAAATTCGTTAACTGTTGATAGTATCAAGGAATAATTCTGTTATTAATTGCTAAAATTTACATTATGACAAAACACCGATCAAACAAGTTTGGAACCTGGCATTCATTGCTGGTTTTACTGTTTATCATCTGCCTTTGTACGATTGGATGCAGCAAGAGTCATTCTAATACTTCGCCGCCGTGTGGTGATACCTGCCTGCTTTCAAAATATACCTGGGAGATGGATTCTAATGCAATAATCAGCAGTGCAGGCACTTTTATTACAAATACAAACTTAGACACACTACCCTGGTCGACATTTACATTCAGTCCAACTCTTACATTCACTGAGACCGATGGCGATGACGGGCTTTACAAGTGGACAGGAAACACCCAAATTGCGCTTATATACCCACCAGATACATCGCTCTTTCATTTTAATGAGACTGTGTCTCCAACATCACTGGTATTGTCCACATTGAGATTTCAGGTTCATCCGCAAGTGGATTCGACTGAAGAAGCTAATTTGGGGATTAGTGCCATGTTACAGGGGCTCCATGACCAGTTCAAAGTAGACACTTCGAAGGTTACTTATGTAGAATTTACGTTTTACTATTCACCTAAATAATAGCGCCGAGAGAGAGTCAGTCTTCCGGATGTTTATGGCCCCTCCCCGCCTTATGTGAGACGGGGCTTTTTTTAATTAGAGACGGCTTGCGGATCTTGTTGAAATAAAAAATTTTATGGAGGGAATGAGCGCTGAAACTCGTCACTAATCCATTACTAATTCCGCCGCAACTCACAGGAATCGGAGGACAGTACTTTTTGTATCGTCACGGAACTAAATGTAACCATATGCACAAGGGTTTGAAAATCAACGAGGGAGAAGACCAGCGAAATCACCGAAAGCCGGTGAGCTTACCGGAAGTTCCTGGATAAAACTTCCCAAAAAGGTTTATAATTCATAAAAAGAAGGGAATTACACCACAAAAAATTGATGAGGAATCAATTACAATTTCAGGTTTACTTAAAAGCTATTACAATTTCTTCTAAAAGCGACGATCTTTAAAAAACGTGAAGAATACATACTGAAAACGATCGACGAAAATGACCGGTAACCGACCTGCAATAATTAGCTAACTGGGTTGTCGTTTTATTCTAATACATTATCTTCAAAGAGAGTAAGATATTGAGTTATGAAAAGACGCTTTTTATTTCTATTGTTTATTATCCTTTTTTTTATAATTCAATAGTTTTTTCACAACAGGTCAGTTTCACGCCGATTTCATTCAATGTAGAAAAAAGCATTTCGGCTTTTCTGAATGCATCGCAAGATCAACTTGGTTATATCTGGCTAACTTCTTATGATGGAGGGATATATCGGTATGACGGATCTAATTTTGTAAACTTTCAGCATAGTGATACTAATTCCAATTCGATTGCCAGCAATCATACGGAATGTATTTATATAGACTCATCAGGAATTATCTGGATCGGTACCTATGGACAGGGTCTTGACCGGTTTGACCCGGTGACCTATCAATTCACTCATTTCCGGTATGATGCCCGGAAAAGTTCCAGCTTGGCAAATGACACGGTCACTGCTATCTTGGAAGACCGTGAAGGTAATTTCTGGGTCGGGAACTATGGCGGCCTGGATTTATTTGAACGGGGAGTGGGTATTTTTAAGCACTACCCACAGCAAGCAAATGATGTGACAAGCTTAAGCAGCAATCATGTCAGATCCATATATGAGGACCATCAGGGAACAATTTGGATTGGATGCGGCACTCCCTCTTTTGCCAATGAGAATGAAAACCTGGAAGAAGGGGGACTGAATCGCTTCAACAGAATGGAAAGAAATTTTACCAGGTATTTGCATGATCCAGGGAATCCGAGCAGCCTGGAGTCCAATAAGGTGAAAGCTTTGTTTGAAGACAGTAAGGGTAATTTCTGGGTTGGCACATCCGGCAATGGTTTGCATATTATGGACAGGAGTAAGGGAACTTTCACTCATTACTATTACGACTCTGCACATCCTGAAAACTGAGCAGGCCACCTGTAAGTAAAATCTTTGCCGATCACATCACATTTATCAATGAAGATATTTTGGGTGGTATCTGGATCGGTTCTTTTTTGGGGGGAATAAACCGCTATGATCCGGTTGCAAAAAAAGTAACCCATTTTGGAAGCGTGGGACAAGGTATCCATACCTTACCTACTCTGGGCCGGGATACATCTTTCGGCTACAGCGGTTTTTCTTCATGGGGAGCACTGTTTGCCCTGGATGGCCAGATATGGATCACGTCATTTTCATTTAATATTGGATCTAAAGACTTACTTTTTAATGCAACGCTTGTCAAAAAACTGATTCCTTTTTATCCCACAGGCAGACCAGGGGGAAACAATACATTTTATTATGATGCTGATAGTTTGCTATGGATAGGTACAGATAGTGGATCTGATCAGAAAAAACCTGCGATTGTGCAAACGGAAAAACTATCTAAAATGATTCCAAAAATCCAAACAGCCTGACCAATAAGAATATCAATGCGATCCGGGTTGACAAAGATAAAAATATATGGGCTCGGAACAAATGGTGGCTTGAATCAAATATGATCCGCATACAAATCATTTTACGGACATACCGCCATGATCCGAAAATAAAATCAAGTCTGAGTCGATGATTCCGTCTGGAGCATGTGCCTGGATCATAACGATGATCTGTGGGTTGGAACGCTACATGGACTTGATAAAATGGATAAGAGAACCGGACTCTTTACACATTATAAGCTTGAAACCAGGAGTGGAATCCGTTATTGGTAGAACTGGTCTATTGTATCCGGGAAGGTCAGGATCAATGAATTATGGGTCGGGGACCAGTGATGGTTTATATCAGGATCGATATCAATACCGGTAGCATCAAGTTGGTATTGCGTAAAGGCATCCATGGGTAATAAGTATTTGTGTAGATTCGAAAAATGAATGTTTGGATTGGGGCAGACACAACGGGGGCTACCGGGGAGATAAGTCTTTACCGGTATAACAGAAGCAATAATCAGTTTATATTCTTCGTGGATCCAAATTCAGTTGGCAAAGGTCGAGGGCATTTTTGACATCATGGAAGACGACAATAGGAATCTCTGGGTAAGTACAACGGATGCTATTTTGAAAATCAATGATAAACGGGATGGATTGAGGAAATATGGAGAAGGTTACGGCGTTCACCGGAATAATTTTCGAACAGGAGACAATTTTAAATCGAAGGGATGGAAAATTGTTTTTTGGTGATTCATAGGGTTATTATTCATTTTTTCCTGATGAATTGAAAGATAATAACCAGACTCCGATTAAATTTTACGAGTTTCAAATTGAATGGGAAAGAAGTTGTTCCATCAGCGGGGAGGTATTTTAAAAGAACCCTGTGTGGAAAACAGAAGAGATCAGGCTGGCTTATAATCGAAAACAGTTTTTCATTCGAATTTATCGGAATAAATTACCAAAGCCCGGGTGAAATAAAGTATCTCTTTATGCTGGAGAATTATGATGATAGGCTGGCATAAGATATGGTAGCAGAACACCGGGCGTTTTATTTTAACGTGCCTCCGGGCAATTATATTTTTCATATTAAAGGCTTTTACTGACGACGGGAGTCTGAGTGATAAATCAATCCGGATTGTTATTTCACCTCCCTGGTGGAAGACCTGGTGGGCTTATACGCTTCTTGGATTATCTGTTTAATGGGCTGTCTGGGGTTTTATTTATTACCGGTCACAGAAACTGCGTAATGAAAATCGTCTACTGGAAGAAAAAGTGAGAACGCCGGACAACCCAGTTGAATCAGTCACTGGAAGAGCTGAAAGCAACCCAGGCCAGCTGATCCAATCAGAAAAAATGGCTTCACTGGGTGAACTCACCGCGGGTATTGCGCATGAAATACAAAACCCATTGAACTTTGTAAATAATTTTTCGGAAGTCAATGAGGAGTTACTGATTGAGATGAAAGAAGAAATCGCTAGGGGAGATATGGATGAAGTGAAAACAATGGCAGAATAATATTGAAGAAAATGAAGAAAAGATCATTCATCATGGTAAGGCGGGCGGATGCGATCGTTAAGGGAATGTTGCAACATTCGCGGACAAGCACTGGTCAGAAAGAACCGACGGACATGAATGCACTGGCTGATGAATACCTGAGGTTAAGTTACCATGGTTTACGGGCAAAGGATAAAAAATTGAATGCGATCATGAAAACAGATTTTGATCCGACGGTAGGGAGTTATTTAATATATTCCTCAGGATATAGGCCGGGTTTTATTGAATTTATTTAATAATGCTTTTTATGCTGTCACTGAAAAGAAGAAACTTCAACGCCGGATGGATTTGAGCCGACGGTTTGGGTAAGTACGAGAAAACAGGGAGATAAAATAGTGATGAGGATCAGGGATAATGGGATGGGGATCCCGGAAAAGATGATTAGATAAGATCTTTCAACCTTTCTTTACGACCAAGCCGACGGGTCAGGGAACGGGACTGGGATTAAGCTTAAGTTATGATATCATAAAAGTACATGGAGGTGAACTGAAAGTTGATGGAAATGAGGGAGAGGGGGCAGAGTTTAAGATTCTCATACCATTCGTTTAGCCGTTTCAGGTCCAAATATTTGTTTCTCTTTCTGATTACTAGTTACTAATCCATTACTAATTCCGCCGCAAACTCAGAGGAATCGGAGACAGTACTTTTTGTATCGGAAAGTAACCATTGGTTGACGGTTGACGGCTGACGGTTGGCGGTTGGCTGTCAGCTGTTGACTGTGGTTCTCATTCGTTTTATTGCCTGCAATTTCTTTTTGAAGTTTATCCCGCCGAAGGCGGGACGACTAATCTATTACCAAATTCTGTTTCTGTGGATTGCCTGATTTTCGTGGACAGATTATGGGTCACAATGCCTGTCCCGCGTCTGCGGGGATACCGTATGATACCTGATGATACGCAATGATACCTTATGATACCATATCATTCAGAAGGATACGATCCATTTTTGTATAAGCCCCCTGTCAGCTCCCCTATAAAATTAAAGACTAAAACTTATCTTTAAATCGAAAACCCCCTCTAAGAAATAGTTCACCTTGTTTTGACGACATACACATTCAATCAATAAACAATAAAATATGAAAAAGTATTTAACATTATTTGTTGTTGCCTTGACAAGCATTTCCGTCGTATTAGGTTTTGGTGGATGGAGCGCACCCAATGGTATTGGCACAACTTATAACGGGGATACTACTATTATTATAGTCAAACTGAATGAAATGAAATATCTCGGAAGCGTAGATGAACGTTATCAATCCTATAATGTGGAGATGGCTGAAGTGGTTGGAGGCGAGTTCTGGAGACCTTATAAAACGATGGACAGTTTGCCATCATCAACATCATCATTTGATTTTTCGAACAGGAGCCAAATGTTTCGAAAGCTTCCTCCCATAAATCTTGCAGATAAAAGATTGATGAATTTAGCCAAAGCGCTTGCTCCTGCTTATGTACGTGTAAGCGGTTCATGGACAAATACAGTTTACTTCCAGGATAATGATAGTCCTCAAATAAAAGCGCCGGAAGGCTTTGTAAATACATTAACCAGAATCCAATGGAAAGGAGTTATTGATTTTGTAAAGGCTACTAATTCTAAACTGGTTACTTCATTTGCTGTTTCTAAAGGTGTAAGAGATTCAGGTGGAGTTTGGACAGCGAAGGAGGCACAAAAAATTATAAACTATACCAAAAGCATCGGTGGAAAAATTGCGGGGGCAGAACTTTTTAATGAACCTACTATACCTATTGCGGGAGGCGTAGATACAAATTATAATGGGCGCAACTTTGCAAAAGATGTAGCTATTTTTAAAGCATGGGCAAAAAAAGAAGCCCCCGATATGTTGCTTATTGGTCCCGGATCAACTGCGGAAGGAATTCCGGGTCAGTCCTTTGCTGGAATGCTGAAGCACTTTATTTCAACAGATTCATTGATGGCTCCCGAACCCAAGCCACTCTTTGATATTTTTTCTTATCATTATTACGGAGCTATGTCAATGCGTGTAATGCGAGGTGGTCCATTTTCAATTGAAGCGAAAAATGCACTCGATCCTGAATGGTTACAAAGAACAGATGTAGTTGCTGATTATTATATAAGACTGCGAAATGAATACAATCCCGGTATACCTGTATGGGTTACTGAGACAGCAGAAGCTTCACAAGGCGGAGACCCTTTCGCTGCTACTTATCTGGATTGTTTTCGCTATTTATACCAGCTTGGTTCTTTAGCTAAAAGCGGAATTCAAGTGGTTATGCACAATACTCTTGCGGCAAGTGAGTACAGTCTTATTGACCAGGACACACATTTTCCAAAACCAAATTACTGGGCTGCATTGCTATGGGCTAAACTGATGGGAACAAAAGTATATGAAGCCGATAAAGGAGCGCCAGGAGTTTATTTATTTGCGCAAAACACGAAAGGGGATAATAATGGAATAACGCTTTTAGTTCTCAACGCGAATAGAACATCGACTACAATTCGTATCCCTTCCGGCGGTGAGCAATACACTTTGACTTCAAGTAACTTGAAAGGTGACAATGTACAATTAAACGGACAAGATTTAAAATTGAGCAAAGATGATATGTTGCCCTTTATAAAAGGGAAAAAAGTAAATGCAGGAAATGTTGAATTACCATCTGCAAGTATCACCTTCATTAAATTTGAAAAAGCAGGAAAATAAAAATCATCTCTGTAAAAGTTTATTTAAGCGTGTGCATGGACATGTCAAAATCGACACAGGAGAGCTATAGCTCATGACCTAATTGAAAACGAAAAAAAAATAAATCAACATGGAAAGAGGGCTGATGCTATTGTAAAGGGTATGCTGGAACACTCCCGAACAAGTAAAGGTGTAAAAGAAACAACGAATATCAACGCTTTGGCTGATGAATATTTGCGCTTATCATTTTATGGTTTTTATGCAAAAGACAATTCCCTCGATGTCTCAATGCAAACTGATTTTGATTATTCAATTGATAAAATAGACATCATTCCACAGGAGGTCGGCAGAGTGCTATTGAATCTTTACAACAATGCGTTCTATGCAGTTTCAGAAAAGAAAAAGCGAATCCCTGAGGCTTATAACCCAGCCGTTTCAGTGAGCACAAAGAAGATAGATGGTAAGATTGAAATCAGAGTGAAAGATAACGGGAATGGAATTTCGGAAAAAGTCATTGACAAGATCTTTCAGCCATTTTTTACTACTAAACCAACCGGTCAGGGTACAGGGCTTGGTTTATCTATCAGCTATGATATTGTAAAGGCCCATGGAGGAGAAATTAGAGTTTATACCAAGGTTGGAGAGTTTACTGAGTTTTTGGTTCAAATCCCAGCAGTCTAAATTATCATTAATCAATGGAACTTAATCTCGTCACCAATTCGCTACTAAGTTGTATGAATTAAAAAATACACACAGGCGAATAAAAAAAGGGAGCATGCATGATAAATACACGCTCCCTACCTTCGGCGAAAAACAGTTATGAATAAGCCGAAATACGAGGTCAAATTAATGCCTCAATTAGAAAAAGCCTGTGGGCTTGATCTACACAAAGATAAAATTGTTGGATTTATTTCCGATAAGGAAGGAAGTCAACAGGAGATGAAGGAATTTGGAACCTTTACAGATGATTTATTTCAAATCCGGGAATGGCTTTTTGCAAATGAGATTGGTCATTGTCTGATGGAAAGCACCGGGATTTATTGGTTAGGGCTTTATAATCTTTTGACGGCTGCGGGTATTGTAGTAGTTGTTTCGAATCCTCAACACATCCGCCAGATACCGAAGAGAAAAACGGACCGCAAAGATGCGCGCTGGTTGTGCACATTACTTTTAAACGGTCTTGCCCGTCACAGCTTTGTTCCGGACGCTGTACAACAGCGGCTTCGGGATCTTTGCCGAAACCGGATATTTTATACACAGAGTCAAACGAAGACAACCAACCGGATTGTCAAACTGCTGGAACGGGCAAATATTAAGATACGATCAGTGAGTTCTGTGATCACCACAAAAAGTACAATGGAAATGATCCGGCTACTTTCAGCGGGAGAAAATGATGTGGAAAGGTTACTTCAGTGTTTGCGGGGGAAACTGAAATCAAAAAAGGAAAAGATGCGCCTGGCATTGAAGGGTGTGCTCAGTGACAGTGATCGTCAAATACTGGGTTTATTGTTATCGGATTATGATCATATAGAAAATCAGAAACTGGCAATTGAGAAAATTGTTAAGAGTGTGATTGCAGACAGGTACCAGGAAACTTTTGAGTTACTGCAGGATATCAGTGGAGTAGGTCCGTTGGGAGCACAGGTCATTATTGGCGAGATAGGAGATGACATGCAGAACTTTCCTTCAGCAGATCACCTTACTTCATGGGTTGGAGTTGCTCCTGGAAATAACGAGAGTGCGGGAAAATCGAAAAACGTTGGTATCCGAAAGGGAAATAAGTATATGCGGGTTGCTTTGGTCACGGTGGCATGGTCTGCCGTAAGAACAACAGACTCCTATTGGAAAGCACTTTTTGAACACCTTAGAAAACGCATGAAGGCACAAAAAGCCATTATTGCCATTGCAAGGCGCATGCTCAAGGTGATCTATAAAGTGATTGACCAGAAAATAAAATATCAGGAAAAAGGAGTCAACCATTTTATAGATTTACAGAGACGAAATTATGAAAGGGTGCAACTATTGTCTGTACCCAAATGACCTTTAAAAGGCCGATGACGGATTTAGAAATTTTAGTCTGCTTACTAAGTTGCCTACCTACCTTGTAGGACACAGGCTTGTTCGAGAGAGAACGAAGAGGAATTTTACTACTTTATTGTATACGTTTATTTTTAGAGGAATCCGTCACTAAATCTTCGCAAATCCACTGGAATCGCAGGACAGGACTTTTGTATCGGAAATAGTAGGGTGATTCCGCATTCTGTATGGAGGAAGAATCTTAAACATGGCGAATCGTTTGAACTAAATTAAATTTGCTTCTTTAAATTTCCTATCCAGACTTGACCTGAAAAAACAAAATATGAAGGTGATTTCCTTTTTGGCTTTAATGTGTCTTATATTTCAGATTAGCTTTTGCCAGAATGTTTTCCAAATTACTTATGATGCATTAAAAACTTTTGAAGGCAGGTATGAATATAAAGGAAGCCAGACGCTGGAAATGGCCGCCTCGCCCGTCGATGGAAAGTTATACGCCATTATTACAAATTCGAGATATGCTCTTAACCCGGTGAGAAAAGATGTTTTCATGAACAATGGAAAACAGGAAGTGTCTTTTATTCGTGACGAAAATGCAATGATCATCGGTTATAAAATACATGATGATTCGCCGGACAGATTGTATAAAATGATTAACCACCAGGTCAGTTTCTCTCCGAAAATCTGGTATCCCAGATCGCCGGCAGATTCAGTTTATGTCTATGAGGTACCGAGAAATATGCATGATGGCTTAACCGTGGGTTCTATGAACGAATCTGGTTTGGATACGGCTGTATTAAAAGATATGGAAGAAAACTTGCCGGCGGCAGGTTTCCCTATGTTCACAGCGTGCTTATAATTAAAGACAATAAACTGATTTTCGAAGAATATTTTTATGAATATGATGAAACGGTATTGCAGGAAATACGGTCTGCAACAAAAAGTTTTTATTCTGCGCTTGTCGGTTTAGCAATTGACAATAAAATGATCCGGAGTAAAAACGATCCCGTGCTTGGTTTTTTCCCGGAATACAATGTAAAAAATCCATCACCGGAAAAATATAAGATCACTATTGAGAATCTTCTGACAAACCAGTCGGGTCTCGATTGCGAAGATGATGATCCGAATTCTGCAGGCAACGAAAATAAAATGTACAGCAAGCCGGACTGGGTGAAGTTTGTTCTGGACGTTCCCATGCTGGATTCACCCGGGGGGAAAGCAAGATATTGTTCCGGTGGCGTTATGGCGCTTGGAAAAATTGTTGAAAAAGCTTCTCATCAATCATTGTATTCATTTTCAAAAAAATATCTTTTTGGTCCGCTCGGCGTTACAAACTATACATGGGAGTTTCAACCAGACGCTTCACATCAAGATTCTTATGGACAACTGTATATCCGCCCTAGAGATATGGCCAAATTCGGTTTGTTATATTTGAATGAAGGTCAGTGGAACGGACAACAGATTATTTCCAAAGAGTGGGTTCGGTCTTCAATAGAAGAACATACCGTTTTGAGAAATGCCGGGTATGGGTATCTCTGGTGGCGCCCATGGTTTATGATCGATGGAAATAGACAGACCGGTATAGCCGCGAAGGGGAATGGAGGTCAGCGTATTTATCTCAGACCTGACTTGCATCTTGTAGTTGTCATTACTGGTGGTGCGTTTAATAAAGAGTCTTCTGCCGACGATCTGCTGGCTCATTATATTCTTCCAGCGTTTAAAGAATAGCCACTGTGCTTGTACCAGTCCCGTATAAACTGGACAGTTTTCTAAAGGTAGTTTAGTAGTTTTTGATTTTCAAAAACAACGAATATTGTAGATACGTCAGACCTTAGTAGCCTTCTAATGATCACTAAATCTACTACAATGGAAAAGACGAATTGAAGTGGGGCCCCCCTTAAAATCTAAGCGATGTAAAGCATTCCCTGCTCTCGGAACTATTTTAAAAATACAAAAAGCCGCCTTACGGGGCGGCTCACGCTCCATCCCGCCTGTGCGGGATAACCCATAATCCATAACCCATAACCCCTGCCTGCGGCAGGCAGGCATAACTCGTCATCTAACGTTTACCATTCCTGCATAGTAACTATCAGAAGCCGTATGGCCGGTTTGCGATATAAAACCGATATAGGTATGTACAGGATGTCCTTTGAATTTCGAGACGTCCAGAGAAAAATTGCATTGCTTACGGGCCGGCCCATCTAATTCAAAAACCCATTGTTTCAAATTTTCGCAATAGACAGCTGCAAACATCTTATCTGTCGGTTTGATTTCACCATCATTGGTCCAGATGAAATCTATATGTCCGGGATTGATGGATGCGGCGAATATAGATTTTGGCAGCGGAACATTTCCACGGCTCAAAATGAGTTTTTGAAAGTTTATGCTAAGCCGCGGATGTTCACCCGAAACCAGTTCTTTAAAATTGTCAGAAAACGCCTGTACGATTCCGGCTAGTCCTTTCGATGTGCTTTTATATGTCTGATTGAATAGAACAGCCAGGGGTTTAAGAAAATTTTGCGTAAAGCTGAATTTGAACTCATGAGCCAATTTTTTCTCGGTGGGTTCATGGTTGCTTCTTTGAGGACGTGCCGAGACAAATGTCTTCCCGTTGAAGGTTCTGAAAACGAGGTTTCCGATTCTGCCGCTCACGCCATTTAAAAGAGGATTTCTAACTCTTGCCATTTTTTAATTTTTAATTGATGAATGAATTGATTTTTTAAAACTCTCCCGCCTGATCAGGGCAGGGAGAGCCATTTACTTCCGCATTTGCAGAAGGGGTCATCACAGGACTAACTTGATTTTTTTCTGACCGGTCAGGATGCAAATATGCGGTCTGCTGAAATTGATTTTTCACAGTGTTATCACAGCCTGTGAAAAATATTTTTTAAAATCTTCGATGGATTTTCTTCCCGTTTTTCATCGGTTTTACTGGTTTTAACTTCCTTTTTTCGGTAAAAAGGGTGGAAAACGGCCGTCTTCATTCCATCGCCGGTCCAATATTTATTTTTCACAGGCTGTGATAACACTGTGAAAAAAAGATTCTTCAGGGGTACATATTTGTAAAGTCCGGAAGGTATAGCGAACCATACTAGTCAGGCGAGCGGGCCCCCGACCGGATTTTTTTAAAACAAGTAAACGACTGTTTTTTTATGAATTCTTTGCTTATAGGATCGGTATAAGATCGATATAGGATCGATGAAAAAAAAATGGTCATATTATTCATTCTCTTAAAAAATAAAATGGCTACAACAAAAGGAGCGCTCACCACGAAAGGTTTCTCCGGCACAATCGGAAGGGAACTTACTTTTCGTCAGCGCGCAGGGAAAACCATCGTGTCGAAACTGTTGGTACCAAGCAACGCGCCACCCTCTGAAAAGGCATTAGCTGTGAGAAAGAAATTTCAATCCAGCGCGGCGTACGCAAAAAAAGCTGTCAAAGATCCAGCAACCAGGGCTTTGTATAAAGCCGCGGCAACCTCAGCAGATCAGTCAGCATTCAACATTGCGTTGAAAGATGCTTTCAGTGCACCGGTCATTACAACAATCGAAACGGATAATTACAAGGGAGTTGTGGGCAACACCATTCTCGTGGATGCATCCGACGATTTTAAAGTGAACAGTGTAACGGTTACTATCAATAACGCTGCAGGCGATCTGATTGAAACCGGAGCCGCAGTGATGCAGGAAAACACAGACTGGCTGTACACGACAACTGTGGCAAATGCAGCAACGGCGGGATCAAAGATCACGGCAGTTGCAACGGATTTGCCCGGCAATGCAACCACATTCAGTGTAACACTTTAAAAATTTAACTATGGAACTGGAGCTGATCAGAATATATTATCCCAATGGAACGAATGGCAAAATCCAATATCAGGATCGTTTAATGATGTACAGCATTGAACTTCCCTGGAGGCAAAACCAAACAGGTGTTTCCTGTATACCGGAGGGAAGGTATGAACTGGTTAAAAGATGGAGCCCGAAGTTTGGCCGGCATTTGCAGGTAATGAATGTATCGAAGCGCGAATGTATACTCATCCATCCGGCAAATGATGCATTGCACGAACTGAAAGGCTGCATTGCCCCGGTTTGGTTAATCACCGGTGCTGGAAAAGGGGTCCATTCCAGGTTGGCGCTGGAAACCCTGACCAGCCTGGTTTACGGAGCGCCTGACCAGCACGACAGGGTATTTCTTAACATCAAATCAGATCCTCATGAATCTACTTGACAGGATTGTATCTCCAACTCCCACGTTCTTTCAAAAGCTGAGAAACATCGGGCTTGCTTTGGCTGCCATCAGTGCTGCCATCATTAGTGCGCCCCTTGCCTTACCCGCGATCGTAACTACGATCGCCGGATATCTCGCTGTTGCGGGAACTGTGCTGAGTGGTGTGAGTCAGGTTACCACCGAATCTGATGTGAAATAACATCCCGTAAGGTGTTATCGCGTATGGGTCCCCGTTCCTTCTGCTTCGGCAGGAGGACGGGGTTTTTGATGTAACGGTAAAAGTTACAAATACAGCTGGGTCAGTTTATGACGACTTTTAGCTATTGGTTTGTAGGATTTTTCGAGTTTCGTTTTAATTCTCATGATTACATCAAAACAATATACCGCGTCCGCTGCCAGGTAGCTGCTGGTAGTGTTATCCTGAAGGATACGACTGTTTAGAGTCGTCAACTCTTTATTTACTAATAGAATCGATTGATCTACCCTGCGTTTTAAATCATCGTTTTCCGAATAAACACTGTCTAATTCGCAGTCCCTCGAGTTTATTCTGAGTTGTAAATCTATGTTATTAAGCGGTTCTATTGCTTTTTCGATTTTATCACAGTTGAATTCATATTGCCTGGTGCTGCTTTTTATGATGAGTTTCATTTTATCACCAGCTTTAGTCTCTATAATTTCCGGATACCCCTGCTCTCTGTATAACATGGATAATTGATCGAGCTCGGACTCAACGGCATTGGTTAATGTCCAGTCTCTTACCATTTCTTCTTTATCCCATTCTTCAGTCTCGTCTATGCTAAGCTGTGATAGAATAAGTGTTTTGTCGCTTGAAAACAAGTGATAATCAAAATTTCCCCATTTCATTTTGTTGAAATTTAAAAGTGATTGAATATATATTTAGATTGTTATGACAATTAGATATTTACTGAAATGAACTAAATAATTTTCTCTTCCAGGCCAATACTTTTAAACTGTCGGTGGTTGAATTGATCGTCATACTGTTTTTTGTAAGTATCTCCTGTTCTCCCGCAATAATGGTTGACGGTTGATCCCGCACATGCGGGACGGCTGACGAATTTGCGATGACTGCGCTGCCTTTTAGTATGGTCGCGACAACGGTGTCTTTATGATAAGCCGAAACGTTCAACTCAGCGCCAGCCGTTTGTATGGTAATACTGTTCACGATTATCTGGTAAACCTGTGACGACTGCTGTGGAATATTAATCCATGCTTCACCTTCTATGAACAGGTGGATGGAGTCGTTGGTAAAATTGGCCGGATATTTTATCGTTGATCTGGTGTTGAGCAGAATCTGAACGCCGTTTGGCAGTTTTAGCGGAAGCGCTTTTTTGAAAGAAGCAGTCAATCCGAAGTAATCCTTTTTCGGTTTTTCTTTATTTACGCCGGCTATATAAACCAATTCACCATTTTTACCATCTTCAAAACTGATACCCGCTTTCGCTGTCAGATTACCGCGATGAAAATCATCCACATCCTCTGCTACTCCGTTTGGGGAAATAAAAATGGCCCCCAGGTATTTACTACCCGACCCTTTTATAAACATATTCTGGAAGAGCAGATATCCTATTATTATCACCAGTACACTTGCAGCTACGCCTATTGCCTGTTTCAGCATGAAGATGCCGCGTCTTATCTTCTTAAACGGTCGCTCTTTCTTTATTTTAAGATAGGCAGCTTCTTTAGTTTCATAGATCCTGGACAAACGGGCCTGCAGTTTATCCGGATCAATTGAATCACGGAATGCATTTTCATTTTGCGGAGATGCTTTTCTCCAGATATCCAGTTCTTTCTGATCTTTTGCGCTGATTTCATTTCTGAAATAACGGAATATCAAAACGCCAATCCGGTCTGCATTGTCAATTGCAATGTTGTTCATAAAAAAAGATTGACTAACAGGTTGTAAAGCAAATTCTTTTTCGGCTCTATGGCTTTCGATAGCCTGTCCCTCGCCAGGCGGATCTGATTGCTAACAGTTTTTTCATTCATTCCCAATATGGCGGAGATTTCTGCATTTGACTTTTTTTCATAATAATGAAGTTTAAAAGCGGCTTTGTTTTTACGCGGTAATTTTTCAACGGATTCATATACCAGCCGGTCGAATACGGAACCGGCAATACTTTCATCTGTTTCCGTTCCGGATTTGTCCGGCAGTTCTTCCACATTGACCGGTTCCATATTCATCTTCTCATGACTTTTGCTGTGAGCGATGGCCAGATTTCTTGTGATGAGGTACCAGTAACTCCTGATTTTCTGCATGGTGTCGAACCGCTCCGTATGGTCCAATAATTTCATAAATGCATCCGTAACAAAACCCGGAGCATAGACCATGTCATCAGATATCCTGATGGCATAACCCAGCATTTCAGGGTAATACATGTAAAATATCTTTGCGCGCGCTTCCTCTTCCTTCCGGTAGAATCCTCCAACGAGCTTTCTATTTAATTCCAGACTCATGTTTTGCTAAAGTATATATTCCCGGTTTTCAATGAGGAAAATACGGCGGTTTTCAAGAAATAAAAGCATCACGAAAAGGCTTTCATTTATCCCGGTTTTCTATGAACTATTTTTTTAAATTAAAATGGACTAAGTGTAAATACTTAGCCGGGTCTCAAAAGCCCGGTAAATGTCCCGATTTTTTCCCTTCAATTTGGAAGAAAAACATCACTGAGATCAGGTTTTTTTCCCCGGTTTTTTGGTGTGAATTTCATAAAATAAATATTTGGATGCTTTGGGCAATAGTAGCAATTTCATTGGTCCGGATGATCGTGCGAACAGATAACCCTTAACTAACGCAGATGGTTAACCTGATAAAAGAAGCCCAAGCCAAACTCTTATGCGAACTGGAAAAATTGGATGATCTCTTACCCCGGGATCTTTTTTTCCCCGATCAGCGGTTGATATTAATTGAGGAAACAATAGGATCTCTGAAAGATCAGATAGTCACGCATGAATTTTCAGAAACATCAGAAGAAATTTCTTTTTACAAAGCTGTTCTTCCGCCTCTTTTGTCGATCTGGATCTATTACTCCGAGAAATCCGGATTGGAAACCTCCGAACAGATCGGCACACGAAAATCGAAAAAGGAATATAAAAGGAGACTGGAAAACAGAATAGACGAATTTTTGAACGACAATATGGATTTTTATGAATACTGCAGTCGCGGGGAAACGCATCTTGATGGGTTTTATTTTCTGAGATCAGGTCCGTACCGCCGGCAACCGGTTTTTCTTTTTGATACGATGATCGATCCGCGATACTGTCCGGCTTATTGTTGTAAGGTTGCAACTATTATGGCTTACAAAAAACTCGACGATGAGTTGAGTCTGCTATCCGCTGAACGTGAATCAGGCAGATCGGATGCAATCGGAAATAATTATAGACTATTGAAGTGGACGGGCAGCACGATAGAGCTTGTTGAGCTCAGTTATGCGCTCGTGAAAGGAGGTTATTTTGGAAGTGCCACATTGAAGGACGTTATCGAAACTTTCCAGTTTACATTTCAGAAGAAGCTGGGCAACTACACCAAAAAATACCAGGAAATGCTCTCCCGCAAAAAGGGTACGACCACATTCCTTACCAAACTCACCAGTGACTTCGAAAAATGGATTGAAGAAAGTGAGTGAGAACAATCAGTGAATAAAGACTATTGTAGCTCTTTTGTCTTTAACATGCATGGAAAGATTATCACTGAGCGTAATTATTTGTTCCTTAAAAGAATCGGTCAATTCGATTTCCACACTTCTTAATTTACTTGTGGGAATATCTGCCAGCTTATAGGTGATATGAATATTCTCATTGTAGAACGTGTCTTGTTTCTCGGTTAAGCCAAATCCCAGAAAGGACTTTTTAAAATAACCCAATTCCTTCTTATTAGTTATGATCTCCACCGCAACAATCCTGTTGAACGATTTGGTGTATTTCATTTTCATTCTCTTTTCTGTATAATCATGCCAGAGGATGGGCTTTTTCATTTCATCATCAGTAAATCCTGCTGACTTTAGCTCATCCTTCGTGTTCTCCATAACCCATGCGGATCCGGATTTTGAACTATCCACCGTATAAAGCGAGAGCGAATAAAACCAGGGAACTTTAGCTCCATTGTCAACGACCGTATCCGTATCTCGTTTAACCGAATCTTTATAGTTAGCTTTCCATTGCACTTCCAGATGATCAATATCCCCGGATTTGGTTGTCATAAAGCCAAATCCAAAACTGCCCACTGAAGAACCTGGTGAACCTGAGGGATAAAAGACTTCAAAATAGGAATCCCGACCATACAGATATTTTCCATACCATGAATCTACGGTGGTTGTTGTCTTTCTTTCCCTGACCAAACCGAATTTCTGAAAAATGACGGAGTCAAATATATGGGCATAGGAATTGGAGTCCACTACAAAAAATACATGATTTAAATAAACCGGCAAGCGGGTGTTTTGAGCTTTGGCAGATATAGAAAAAGAAAGGAATAATACGAAAGAAAGCAGCGCAACTGGTTGCCGCATTTAAGGAGTTTTTCAAATTTACTAAGAAATGATTACACCGCACTCACATACGGTACAAAGATTACCATTCCACATTGTGTGCGCGTTTCCCACAGACGCATGTCCTAAATGGATTTCATTTGCCTTTATCTGCTTTTCGGAGTTTACCACGCCGAGGGCGTGGCCTTTAGTCGCCTTTTACTCGCTACTATTCTGTTACTAATTCCTGGTTCTACGATTCTCTTTATTTGGTGGCCAGATTATGAGTCACAATGCCTGTCCCGCTTCTGCGGGGATACGGTATGATACGGAATGATATCGTATGATACCATATGATGCGACATTTTACATAATAGAATGCATCTGGTGATCTCGCCGGAAATTCTGGGATTAAACTTCACTTGATCCAGATTATGCACGGTTAACTTTGCAAAACTGTTCAGTTTATAAGGGGCTGGTACAGGTAGTATACTGACAAAAATGGATGTGGAAGTAACATTGACGCTATCTTTTTGAAATTGCCATACAGTAGGCCCGGCCAGTACCACTCCCTCCGGCTGGAAGATTCGTCGCTTTTCCATTTAACCAATATTTTGCTGTGTCTCCTTCACTTCCTGCTACATATATATTGTTTCCATTTATGGCAATGGAGTATGCAAGACCAGGCTGACTTGCTCCGTCTGTCAGATTTACGGGATCGTTATTTTTCCAGTATCTCGCAGCTACTATTCCAGGGAAGGAAACGGCTTCGATGCCGGCAGTATATACGTCAGTCCCGGAAACAACAATAGCATTTGCTATAGAAGACACCAAATTATTGGAAAGAGTTACCCCAACACCATTTTTCCAATACGTTGCGATAAGGTTTGTATGCGACTGATCGTATGCATTTCCTGCAATATATACGTCATCGTTTGAAACAAAAAGGGAACTCGCATATCCAATGATCGGTGTATTTGAAATATCACGGGCTACTCCATTTTTCCAAAGTTTTATGACGGAATCTTCATTACCTACTATATAAATATCGCCATTAGAAATAAATATCCCACTGGTGAATGCATTTTTGGATGTATCAGAAAGATTTACCGCAATACCGTTCTTCCAGTATTTGGCAATAGTTTTCGAACTTCCATTATCTATGGAGGATCCTGAAACATATACATCATTTCCTGAAACTGCAATGCCGGATGTAAAGTTCATTGTGTCTTTAATAATTACAGGTACGCCATTTTTCCAATATTTTGGCACGAAATAAAATCCGGTTAGTTCATATCCTGATAGATATACATCACTGTTTGAAACGAAAATACCAGTTATGTAATCAGAATTGCCGCCATTTGAAATTTGGGTTAGTTTTCCGTTTTTCCAAATCTCGGCTATAACATTTACCAGGGGAGGAGCCGGGGATTCTGTGCCGGCAATGTAAACATCCACTGAATCAGCCGGTGGAGGCGGAGTTACAGATGTCACGCCATTGCTTTTGCTGCAGGAATAAAATCCGGATATATCAACAATGAATATGAACAGCAAAAATATCCGGATTGTCTTAGGAACTTTTCTTGCCTTTTTAGCGGTTGTTATGTATTTCATGACTGCTATTTTAAGCGTTACAGAGATTTCTAAAACAAAAATACTTTTGGATAAATAAGACGCCTAATTGAGGAATGCGTAAGGATCACGGTTATAAGTATGGAATATTAGAATACAAAGTGGTAATCAGCTGAATTCTGAATAATTGCAAAAAGCTTCGGCCATTGAACTTCTAATTGCGTTAATTGCAAAAAAAACATGGAGAATCCGCGGTGTTTACCAATCTTTTATCTCAATTCTTCCAGATGACTTCGATGATACCGGCGAACAGGAACAATAAGACCGGAACCATGCTTAGGCTGTAGAATATCTTATTCGGATCATGTTTTCTTCAGAAAAACATACTTTTGAAAATGAATTCGTTTATAAAGATTCTTCATTGGCTTTTCCTATATAGTTTTTTTTATATTTCTTTTTGCTATTCACAGGATTCTGCCTCAACGGTTGTTGATATTTCAAACATTTCATTGCATGGAATGGTATTAAATAAAGGATGGAAATTTCATGCAGGTGACAGCATTCTTTGGTCTAAGAAAGATTTTAACGATAACAACTGGAGTAAAATAAATCCAACGATTGATATTCACAGTTTGCCGGAAATCCCAAAACCAGGTATTTTCTGGCTGCGCCTCCATATTCATAGCGGCAATTCGATTCGTCAGCTCTATTCAATGTTAATTCAGCAATCAGGCGCATCAGAAATTTATCTGGATGATAGTTTAATCTATAAGTTTGGGATAATAAGCAAAAATGAGGAAAAAATTCAGGCTTATGATCCTTTATGGAGACCACTTCCTCTTCCTGTAAATAAAAATGCAAACCATATACTGGCGGTAAGATTTCAACTTCAACCACATATTTTTTATACCACCATTTTCGGGACAGCCAACCCGCTAATGTGGATCGGGGTCACGGATGCGGATGGCGCCATCGAATCATACAGGAAGATTACCACGTTAAATGAAATTTCTGATTTTATTCCTGTTGGTATTTTTTTGCTGATGTTTATTCTGCATATGTCGCTCTTCATCGTTTATGCCAAACAAAAAGCCAATCTCTATTTTGCGCTTTATGCATTTGCTACAATTATTGGAAGCATAATGCAATTAATTCTGCTGATTTTCAATCACAGGGTTGAATATAAATTTTACATCGGAAATCTTGCGATGATTCTTTTTTTGATGTGTGATTTATTTATCCTCATTGCCATAACTTATCTTTTTGGAAGGAGGCGGGATTTAATATTTAAAATACTGGTTGTTCTGTTTTTAGTTGTTTCCCTTCTTACGGTCGGCGTCTATCCCTGGGGGTGGATGCTGGCTACTATTTTCACCCTTTTGATATACATGAATGTAATTCGCATGGCCATCGCATCGATAAAAAAAAGGAAAAGAGGCGCGTGGATCATAGCCATGGGTGGCGTATGTTCAATCCTTTGTTATATTACCTTCATCGGCACTCTGCCCAAAGTGGGTATGTCTTCCTTAGAAAGCCCGAATCTTTTAAATACGGCATTTTTTATGATGTTTATATTGAGTCTGCCTACTTCTGTTTCCATATTCCTTGCGCTCGATTTTGCTTTTACAAATAAAAGCCTGGAGGAAAAATTACTGGAGGTTAACCAGCTCTCGGAAAAAAATATGATCCAGGAAAGGGAGAAACAGCAAATTTTATCTTCCCAGAATGAAATGTTGGAAAAGCAGGTTAATGAACGAACTACAGAATTGAAACAATCTCTCACTGACCTCCGGTCAACCCAGAGTCAGTTAATCCAGTCAGAAAAAATGGCTTCGCTGGGTGAACTTACGGCAGGAATTGCCCATGAAATTCAAAACCCTTTGAATTTTGTAAACAACTTTTCAGAAGTCAACGCTGAACTGTTTGATGAAATGGAAAGGGAAATAGATTCCGGCAATTTAACAGATGTAAAAGCAATTGCGAGAGATATCAAGGAAAATGAGCGAAAGATAACATTACACGGAAAAAGGGCCGATGCCATTGTCAAGAGCATGATGCAACATTCCAGAACCAGCACTGGTCATAGGGAACCGGTCGATATCAACGCGCTGGCGGACGAATACTTACGCCTTTGTTACCATGGTTTGCGCGTAAAGGACGGTTTCGTTAATGTGAACATGCAAACGAATTTCGATCCGACCATCGGGAAAGTCAATTTGATTGCCCTGGATATTGGCCGTGTTTTACTCAACCTTTATAATAATGCTTTTTATTCTGTATCAGAAAAGAAAAAGCAATATCCGGAAAGTTACGAACCGACCGTTTCAGTATTCACGAAACGGACAGGCGCTGGTGTTGAATTAAAGGTGAAGGATAATGGTAATGGCATACCCCGGAAAGTATTGGATAAGATATTTCAACCTTTTTTTACTACCAAACCCGCGGGTCAGGGAACAGGATTGGGTTTGTCATTGAGTTATGATATTATTAAAACACATGGAGGTGAATTGAAAGTGGAATCAAAAGAAGGGGATGGTGCTGAGTTTGTGGTTCTAATTCCGGCAATGTAACTTAACCCTGAATCGCTTATATTCTCCTTTTGAATCCGTCACTAA
>CAVSRV010000010.1:0-201772 GCA_963730425.1 uncultured Bacteroidota bacterium
CTCAATGCGGTTTTTGCGTTATTTCTATTAAAGGAGTTGAACAAAAGATCCCCCCTAAAAAAGGAAACGGAAAAACAAAACTGGTTTCCTGAGCCTTTAACAGCCTAATATTTTATTTTTGCACCTTCTAACCGAAAAAACAGATACCTATTGAAAACCGTTTGCTGCTATCTGATGGCTGCCTCTTTTCCTGGTTTGTTGCGGGCAAAGTCCTGCTGTTAAACCTATTGCAAAAACCCAGGATACGAGCCTCCTGGCCGTCACAATTCCACATCCTAAGACTCTGAACCCCGGAGAATTTAAAGCTTTACAGCAATACTTCGCGGCATTTCTTTGATTCTCTTTTTTCTCATGGATTCAATGGCGGCCTGCTTTGTTGCTCATAATGGAACCATTGTTTACGAAAGATATGGCGGTTTTAAGGATCCGAGAAGACACAAGGACAGTGTAAATGCGCATACAGCTTTTCACCTGGCTTCCGTTTCAAAGACATTTACCGCAATGGCAATTTTGAAATTGTGGGAAGAAAAGGGAAATTGGACATTCATGATGATATTTCCAAATACCTGACTGGATTTCCGGCAGGTATAACAATAAAAAATCTTTTGAGTCAACGCAGTGGATTGAGGAATTATGTCCATTTTATGGATCAGTCCGGTTGGGATAAAAGAAAATACCTTAGCAATTCCGATTTGCTTGATTACGTAAACCAACAATAAGGCAGGAGGTTGATTTATCTCAACCAGCAGTCGGTTTTTTGAGTATTCCGACACCAACTACGCTTTTCTTGCTCTAATTATTGAAAAAGTTTCTGGTGAAACTTATGATGAATACCTGACCAAGGCTTTTTTCCAACCTTTACAAATGCATGATACATACGTGTATTCGATTAAGGACACCGCAACAGCAACGCGTTCATATAAAATGAGTGGAAGAATGTACCCCATGGAATACCTGGACATGGTGTATGGTGATAAAAATGTTTACAGTACTCCGGAAGATATGCTCAAATGGGATGCCGCATTGCGTGGGGGGGTCTAGTTGTAAACAATCCACATTAGACAGCGCATACACACCATACAGTCTGGAAAAGAGGAGGAAAACGCAACTACGGTTTTGGCTGGAGAATGATTGTTTATCCCGACGGTAAAAAATTGATTTACCACAATGGATGGTGGCACGGTAACCGCACTGTGTTTATCCGCATGATGGAAGATAATGCAACAATTATCGCTCTTTGTAATAATGACAATAAAAGAGTCTACGCCTCAAAAAAACTCTGTGATGTATTTGGCAACTATCAGCAATCCCACGAAAACGACGATGAACCTGAAAATGATCCGGAAGGAAGAGGCGGTGAGAAACGCTAAAAGTCAGAGCTCAAATTATGCTTTTGGTTTTCTGTTTTGAGCCTTTTCTTACCTTCGCCTGAATGAAACAATTAGAATCCTATTTAACAGGATTTAATTCCTCCTATTCTATTTTTGACAAGACAATAGCGTTATCATACTATAAGCCAAGGGATCCCTTTGCCAACAAAGGAAATTTTGGGCACGCATTGATCCTGGCGGGAAGTTATGGTAAAATGGGAGCTGCGGTTCTGGCAGCAAAAGCCTGTTTATCTGCCGGTGCAGGATTGGTGACCACCCATCTCCCATCCTCGGGATACGAAATCATGCAGACGGCTTTACCGGAGGCTATGGTGAGTATAGGTGAAGGTGAATTTCAGTTAACCGGTTATCCGGCACATTCAGAAATATTTCAGTCGGCTGGTCTCGGACCGGGAATTGGCACCGGAGAGGAGACAGTTGGTATGATAAAAAAATTCTTAAAAGCCTTTCACCAGCCACTCGTGCTGGATGCAGATGCTTTGAACATCATTGGTAAGCATGAAGAACTCAAGTCACTCCTGAATCTAAATACGATAATTACACCTCATCCAAAAGAATTTGATCGTTTATTCGGTAATAGTGCGAGTGACGTCACAAGATCGGAGAAGGCCAGAAAAATGGCGATTCAACACAAGATTATCATTGTGCTGAAAGGACATTTTACAGGTATTTTCAACCCGGATGGAAATATTTATTTTAACGTCAATGGCAATCCGGGTATGGCAAAAGGAGGCAGTGGCGATGTATTGACTGGAATCATTACGGCACTTCTTGCTCAATCATATCCACCTCTTATCGCTGCTTCATTAGTGTATATCTGCACGGGTTTGCCGGAGATCTGGCGGCCTCCCTTTTTTCAGAAGAAGCTATGTTATCTACGGATTTGATAGATTGTCTCGGAAAAGCTTTTCTTGAATTGAAAAAAAAATAATATTCAAAATGTTATTTGATCCGTTGGAAATAAGAAGTATCCATTTTAAAAATCGGGTTGCCATATCACCCATGTGTCCGTATTCATCGATAGATGGATTTGCGAACGACTGGCATTTGGTTCATCTGGGTAGTCGGGCAGTTGGTGGTGCCGCCCTGATGATTCGGGAAGCACAGCCATTTCTCCAAGAGGTCGCATTTCACCGGATGATATGGGTCTATGGAAAGATGAACAAATTG
The DNA here is from genome assembly GCA_963730425.1 of uncultured Bacteroidota bacterium. Classification (GTDB taxonomy): domain Bacteria; phylum Bacteroidota; class Bacteroidia; order Chitinophagales; family Chitinophagaceae; genus Puia. The sequence goes on from CAVSRV010000010.1 coordinate 2,562, forward strand.
AAGTTTTTCACAGAATAACTGGATTCATAAAGAAACAGGGTTCTGTTCCTGGAATTCAGCTCGCACATGCCGGAAGAAAGGCAAGTGTCTATTCACCATGGAAGGGCGGAAAAATATTTACGATTATCGGCCGGTGGATGGATTTCCCAGGCCCCTTCAGCAATTCCTTTTAGGGAAACTGATCCTGTCCCTGAATCCATGTCAAAGGCTGATATACATCAGGGTCGATTGATGATTTTAAATCCGCTGCAAGTCGGGCCTTGGATGCAGGATTTGAAGTATTGGAAATTCATTGCGCCCACGGATATCTTGTCAATAGTTTTCTTTCCCCTTTAAGTAATCTGCGTAAAGATGAATATGGTGGAACTTTTGAGAACCGCATTCGTTTTTTAAAAGAAATTACCAGTTGGATATTCGAGACGGTCTGGCCGGAAAAGTTTCCTTTATTTGTACGCATATCTTCTTCGGATTATGTAGAAAATGGATGGGATCCTGATTCTTCTGTAATACTGTCAAATTCTAAAACCCCTGGGCGTTGATCTTATGGATTGCTCCTCCGGAGGCCTCGTACCAAATGTGAGAATTCCACTGGGACCAGGTTACCAGGTTCCATTTGCCGAAAAGATCAGGAAAGAAACCGGCATCCTAACCGGCGCTGTGGGATTAATCACAAATGCACAGCAGGCAAATGAAATTATTAAATCCGGGAAAGCAGATTTGATTTTGATAGCTAGAGAATCACTTCGCAATGTCAAATTTCCCTTTAATGGCTGCAAACGAATTAAATGTAGATATTGAATGGCCATTGCAATATTTACGGGCAAAAAACTTAACGCTTGACGCATACCAGTCATCCGTCAACCTATTCCGGCATCCATTTTCCCCAAGAGGAATGGTGAAAGAAAAAACACTACCCTTGCCGGGTTCGCTTTCAATTAACAGTGCTCCTCCATTCTTTCAGATAGAAAATCCTTGCTTAGCATGAGACCCAGTCCGGTGCCGTTTTCCTTTGCAGTTCCATTTGTACTATAATAATTATTTTCCTGTATTCTTGTAAGCGCTTCATGATCCATGCCGATTCCATTGTCAATGATGGATACCCTGCAATAAGGAGATTCCTTCTTCATCCGTATGATGATCGCGCCTTTTTCCGGCGTGAATTTGATAGCGTTTGAAAGAAGATTTCTTAAGTACCAGGGTAACCATATCCTTATCGGCAAAAACACAGAAACGATTCTTCCATTTCTTGTTTGATCGAAATCTTCTTGGTTGAAGCCTGCAATTGATGTACGTGAATGGCTTCATCGACAATTTCTTCCATATTCAATTCTCCTGGCGAAATACTGGCTGAATTCATCTGACTTTTAACCCAATGCAGTAGGTTTTCCATAAGACCCGTTGTATAGTTCAGGTCGCTAACAACGTCGGGGATAATGGCTTTTATTTCCCTGCCGCTCATATCCAGCTGCTGCATGCTTCTGAATAAATTGCGTAATGCATACATCGGTGTCTTCATATCATGCGAAATCACCGAAAATAGTTTATTTTTTAATGAATTCAATTCACTTAATTCTGCTGCTTTCTGTTCTATTTCTGCTTTCTGTTTTTCAATTTTTTCATTCTTATCCTGTAAATCCCTGTTGGTCGCAAGTATTCCAAACTGATATAAATTATTTTCATTTTTTATAAGGAACAATGCGTAAAATATAAATATGATGGCCGTTACCTGGTTGAATAAAAAAAGGAAAAAATTAGATGAATGAAGTTGAAAATTATATTCTTTATTAATGATCACAAGTACAAAATAACTCACCATGGAGAAGCCGACTGAAAACAACATCTGACTGATATAAGGCAGAAAAAAAACGGCCAGAATGCCATTAAGTATAAAATAAAGTTCAACCCCAAGATTCATCCCACTCATGTATACAATGCAGATTACAAGCGGATAAAGTATAAAATAAGTGATCATGCCCGCTTGATACCTGTAATAAAAATTCAAATACAAAACTAACAGGTTGACCCATGCAGGCAGGCTCGCAACAAAAAAAGCCACTATGGGGAACTTATTATTTCCAAAAAAACAGATCAGGGGGACAATCGTACCTGTGATAAACTGAAAGAAATTGAGCTGATTAAAAACACTAAGTTTCCCCTTGTCCAGTTTATCCATCGTCCGGGTAAATCCAAGAGATTTAATTTCTTCGAGGAAATGTTGTGATTTTTGTGAGAGGGCCCCTATCCTGTCATGAAAAGACCAGTTTTTTCGTTTGAGTGAATCTTTGGGTAATTTATCTTTCCAGCCCTTAAAATTCCGGCCAATATTAAGATCCTGGGTTTCCCGTTTATAGAATTGGATTTACCGGCGCTTTTCATTCGATATTGGTCTTAGGATAAACCAATTTAGACATTTATTATGAAAAGGACAAATCAGGCTTAAAGCCCAAAGCTTTAAGCCTAAAGCCAAAGCGCATTGAAAATTTGAAAAATAGTTCATTTGAATTTATTTTTAAATGAGATTAAAATAAAAAAGCATCCGTTATTTAAACGAATGCTTAAAATATTTTTAACTTAAATCTCCAACATCTTAGGCTTTAGGCGTTAGGTTCAGCTTTAGACTTTAGCTTTACAAGCTTTATCCGTCTTCTTCTTAGCCTTTTTCAAAGCTGCTTCAATACCCTTACTCAGGTTGTCGAAAGTGGGTTTGCCGTTAAACATTTCTCCGTTAATGAAGAATGCCGGTACGGTGGTCACACCTTTCTGTATACCTTCCCTTAGGTCTCCCTGAACCTGCCAGCCATAAGTTGCATTAACCAGGTGATCCAGGAATTTCTTATTGGAAATACCTGCTTCCCGTGAATGCAATTTCAAACTGGTTGTACCCAGATTATGCCGGTTATGGAACAGAATATTATGCATTTCCCAAAACTTTCCTTCCTGGGCCGCAGCAACAGAAGCTTCGCCAGCTTTCAGGCTTCGCTGATGAATCTTGGTAAGCGGGAAATGCCTGAAATTAAAACGGACCTTCCCCTTGAATTCTTCCATGATCTTTTTAACCACTTCATGTGCCTTAGCACAGTCTTCATTTTCATATTCCCCAAATTCCATCAGGGTAACCGGAGCAGTATCCGGACCAACGAATACATCTCTTGGTTCAATAATTTCTATGATCTCTTTCTTAAACGCCATAATATATAATCCTTTAAAATTTTATCCTTTGCTTATTAACAGTTTTCCTGCAGGAAAGTTGAGTAAAAAGCCTCCGAGCCAGACTAACTGGCAGGAGGCGGCTAAAAATAGGTATTTTAACTGAAAAATCTTAGATATTTTACGGTAATCGGAAAGGTTAATAAATTAGTTAACAACTTATTAAGATGCCATGCCCGATTTCTTCCTTTCCTCCTGTTCATTCCGGAATACAACAATACCGTCAAATACGTCCACAAGCACCGGATGAGAATGATCAATATCTCCGCTAATATCTTTTTACTCAATGGGTTAACAATTGCTTTCTGAATAAGCCTTTTTAGCGGGCGGGCGCCATATTGGGGATCATATCCGTTCTCTGCCAGGTAATCCATGGCATATTCGGTAAATCTTAAATCTACCCCGTTTTTTTCGAGCATTTTAGACAGGTTATCAAGCTGAATCCTGATAATTCCCTTGATTTCCTTTTTAAGAAGTGGCTGAAACATGATAACCTCATCCACCCTGTTCAGAAATTCAGGCCGGATAGTTTGACGAAGTAATTCCATTACTTCAACCTTTGTTTTTTCTACAACATCTTCTTTATTTTTTCAGTTACATTTTCAAAGTTTGCCTGAATAATCTGGCTTCCGATATTACTGGTCATAATAATGATGGTATTTTTAAAATTCACCACCCTTCCTTTATTATCAGTCAGCCTTCCATCATCCAATACCTGAAGTAAAATATTAAATATATCCGGATGAGCTTTTTCAATTTCATCCAGTAACACTACACTATATGGTTTACGTCGAACGGCTTCCGTTAACTGACCGCCTTCATCATATCCAATATAACCCGGAGGAGCACCAATCAGACGGCTTACTGTATGTTTTTCCTGGTATTCACTCATGTCAATTCTTGTCATCATGCCTTCGTCATCAAAAAGATATTCTGCAAGCGCTTTGGCCAATTCTGTTTTACCTACACCTGTTGTTCCCAGAAAAATGAATGAACCAATCGGACGTTTTGGATCCTGCAATCCCGCACGGCTTCTGCGAATAGCATCTGCAACTGCCGTTATGGCTTCATCCTGTCCCACTACTCTTTTATGTAATTCATCATCCAGATTCAATAATTTTTCCTTTTCACTCTGCAGCATTCTGGATACTGGAATGCCCGTGGACTTTAGCAACTGCTTCCGCAATATCTTCCGCATCCACTTCTTCTTTCAATAAACGTTTTTCAGTGCTGTTACTTAATTGCATTGAATATTCATCAATTATCTTTTCGGCTTCCTTTATTTTTCCATACCGGATTTCTGCAACTTTTCCATAATCACCTTCACGTTCTGCTTTTTCCGCAGCGAGTTTTAAGCTTCAATATCGCTTTTGCATTTTGAACTTTTTCAACCAGTTCCTTTTCCTGTCTCCATTTCGACATTAATGTATCCCGGTTCACACTCAGATTTCCAATTTCAATATTGAGCTGACGTAATTTTTCATCATCATTTTCTCTTTTGATGGCTTCCCGTTCAATTTCCAGTTGACGGATTTGTCTTTGCAACTGATCCAGTTCTTCAGGCATAGAATTCATTTCCAGCCTGAGTTTGGCAGCACTTTCATCAATCAGATCAATGGCTTTATCCGGCAGAAAACGATCGGTAATATACCGGTGTGATAATTCCACTGCAGCAATAATCGCTTCATCTTTAATGCGAACATGATGATGGGTTTCATACCTGTCTTTTAAACCACGCAAAATAGAGATCGCATCTTCCACATTGGGTTCGTTGATCATTACTTTCTGAAAACGGCGTTCCAGTGCCTTATCCTTTTCAAAAAATTTCTGATATTCATTTAAAGTAGTTGCACCGATAGCACGTAATTCTCCCTGTGCCAGTGCAGGTTTAAAAATATTGGCAGCATCCATGGCTCCTTCTCCACCACCTGCACCAACAAGGGTATGTATTTCATCAATAAATAAAATAATTTCACCATCACTGCCGGCAACTTCTTTTACAACGACTTTAATCTTTCTTCAAATTCTCCTTTATATTTTGCACCGGCAATAAGCTGGCCCATATCCAGAGCATAAATAATTTTAGATTTTAGATTTTCAGGTACATCTCCATTTACAATCCGATGTGCCAGACCTTCTGCAATGGCCGTTTTACCAACACCCGGTTCACCCACCAGGATAGGATTATTTTTGCTTCTTCTGGAAAGGATATGCAGGGTTCTGCGAATTTCTTCATCACGACCAATCACAGGATCAAGTTTTCCCTGACGCGCCAGTTCATTCAGATTTCTCGCATATTTATTAAGGCATTAAATTGTGTTTCCTGTGTATTGGAAGAAACCGTTTCGCCTTTTCTTAATTCCTTGATAGCACTGATCAGTCCTTTTTCAGTAAGACCTGCATTCTTCAATAATTTTGCCGTTCCGTCATTTCCCTGAATCAGCGCAAGTACAAGATGTTCAGGTGTGACAAATTCATCTCCGAATTGTTTCAAAACACCACCTGCCCTTAAAACAACATTATTTGCTTCCCGGCTTAAAGATTGTGCCGGATCAGCCCCGTCAACTTTGGGTAATTTTTTAATCAGATCATCCAGTTTGGTTTCAAGCACCGGAATGGTTACATTATTTTTCTTCAAAAGATATTCTACCGGAGAATCTGTCTGTTCCAGCAACGCCTTCATCAGATGTTCCGTTTCGATAGTAGGGTTATGGGCATTAAATGCCATCTGCTGTGCCTGTTGAAGGGCTTCAGAAGCTTTTATTGTAAAGTTGTTTAAATTCATTGCTTATTATTTTAAATCCGATAAAATGATTCAAAAGGTAAACCATTTCCAATACTCTGAAAATCTGTCATATAAATCGATTTCAACATGCCGGGTCTTCAGCTGCCTATGCCTTTGCCTGTTAATCTGGCTGGGCCCAAAAGCTCAATCATCCAAAACCATACCGTCCAGTTCACCCGAAACAGATGCCTTTCTTACTACAAATCAAAAACTATTTGGAAATAATATTGTAGCCCTCGCTTATAAAAATGGTAAAATCGTTTACAAAAAAGAGCTTGAAAAGGAAATCGGAGATTTTAACGGCAGGATCCAGGTTCCTGCCGGTATAGCAAGTCAATGGCTGGTCGCTGCCACGATTATGGCTTATGTTGATGATGGCAAGATTTCACTGGATGATAAGGTCAGCAAGTATATTCCCATTTTCGCAAAGTACATGAAGACATATATCACGATCAGGAACTGTCTTAGTTTTACAACTGGTATTCAGGCGGATCCTCCCGGTCCATTGAGACTTCTGGAGAAATCAAAATATCCCGATCTTGAAACCGAAGTGAATTCTTTTGCATCCAAAAGAGAAATTGAAACAAATCCCGGAACGGAAATTTATTTCAGCCAGATAGGTCCCGATATTGCAGCCCGTGTACTTGAAGTTGTTACAAAAAAAACTTTCGACCGGATAGTTCAGGATAAAATTCTTCGTCCCTGTAAGATGCGCGGGACAAGTTTTACCAATGATAATGGAGTAACAAGCAATGCGGCCGACGGAGCAATTACAACGGCAAATGATTTTATAAATTTCCTCGCAATGATATTGAACAAAGGAACATTTGAAGGGAAAAAAGTACTGAGTGAAAACTCGGTTGCAGAAATGGAAACCATTCAGTTTGCGAAACTTCCGGTAAAATATATGCCAAAGGAAGCAGCGGGTTTAAAAACACGGACTTGGTTGCTGGATTGAAAATGGAACCATCGTAACCAGTTTAAATATGACTGGTTTTTATCCTTATGTTGACCGCAACCTGAATTATGCAGGCCTCCTGGTTCCTCTCAAACCAGACGAACCTAAAAAAGAACTCTATACAGAATTCAGACAAAAAATGGATGCAGCGTTTGGCGGTTCATCAAAATAATTATCAGCATTCCCATACTCCCATACTCCTATACTTTCCTAAATGTATTGATTAATAATATTCTCCAGCCACTCCTGTTTACCGCTGATTTGTTTGGGTTCTCCGTTTGCTAAAGCAAAATTTCGCAGGTCTTCCAGACCCAGTTTTCCTTCTTCGAATTCGTTTCCTTTTCCTGAATCGAAGGAAGCATATCTTTCTTTTCTGAATTTTTTATAGGGTGAATGAGTAAGGATCTGATCTGCAATAATAAGTGCCCGTGCAAAAGTATCCATGCCTCCGATATGTGCGAGGAACAGGTCTTCAGGATCAGTTGAATTTCTCCTGGTTTTAGCATCAAAATTTACACCGCCACCACCAAAGCCACCGGCCTCCAGGACAATCAGCATGGATTCGATGAGTTCATTCAGGTTCATGGGAAACTGATCTGTATCCCATCCGTTTTGTGAGTCACCGCGATTTGCATCCATACTGCCGAGCAAACCCGCGTCTGCTGCAACCTGCAGTTCATGCTGGAAAGTATGACCCGCAAGTGTGGCATGGTTCACTTCAATATTTATTTTAAAATCCTTATCCAGTCCGAATGCTTTTAAAAATCCAATCACCGTAGCACAATCATAATCGTATTGATGTTTGGTTGGCTCGCAGGGTTTTGGTTCAATAAAAAATACTCCTTTAAATCCCTGTCCCCGCGCATAATCTCTTGCCTTTCCGAGAAAACGACCCAGATGTTCAATCTCCCTTTTCATATTTGTATTCAGCAGAGACATATAACCCTCTCTCCCACCCCAGAAAACATAATTCTCTCCCCCCAGTGCAATCGTTGCATCGATGGCATTTTTAATTTGAAGGCCGGCATAAGCAAGTGTCTGCAAAATCCGGATTGGTCGCAGCGCCATTCATATATCGCGGATTAGAAAATACATTGGCAGTTCCCCAAAGTAGTTTAACACCGCTTGCTGCCTGTTTTTCTTTGGCATAATCTACAATCGTTTGCAATCTCTTTTCATATTCTGCGGCGGAGTTTCCTTCATCCACCAGATCGATATCGTGAAAGCAATAGTACGGAACACCCAGTTTGCTCATGAATTCAAAAGCCGCATCCATTTTATCCTTGGCGGCCTGCACGGCATCCCCCGATTCATTCCATGGAAATCGTTTGGTACCGGGGCCAAAAGGATCACCACCAGTATTGCAGAAGCTATGCCAGTAAGCCACCGCAAATTTTACATGATCTTTTAGTTTTTTCCCGGAGATCATTTTATTTTCATCATACCATTTAAAAGCAAGTGGATTATCTGAATCCTTTCCTTCATATTTTATTTCTCCAATTCCCGGAAAAAATTCTTTTTCTCCTTTAATGATATTCATACATTTTTATTTTTCTGATTTAATCTTTATAGTGCTTTAAGCGTTAGGCTTTATGCTTTAAGCTTTCAAAATTTCTCCCAGCCCTTCCTTCCACTGATTATATATTTCTTTTATCAGCATTGAATTATTTTTATCCGGCTCCACAAGTCTGATCCTTTCCATTCCACGATAACAATCGCTGAATTGAGTATAATATTTTATTCCGTATCCTGCAGCCCGAGCGGCTCCCACTGCACCATCGGAATTATATAATTCAACGGGGCATCCGCTGCAATCCGCAAATGTTTGTGAAAACAACCTGCTTAAAAACATATTGGCATATCCCGCCCTGATTCGATTCATGGAAAGCCCCATTCCCTGCATAATTTCCGCACCATAAAGAAGCGAAAATACAATCCCTTCCTGTGCCGCCCTGGCCAAATGATACTTGTTATGCCGGTTAAAATCCAGTCCCTCTGATCTGGCCTCCCGGATTTTTATTTTCCAAAATCCGTTCTGCTCCATTCCCAAATGGATAGCAGATGATTCCTTCAGATCCGGTCGGGATTGAAGCCGCGCCCTCATTCATGGATTCATATGATACGCCGTAAAAAAATTCCCTGCGGAGCCAGCTGTTAAGAATGCCAGTACCGTTCAGGCACATGAGTATTCCGTAGCGTGGCTGTTCGGCTTGATGATTGACATGTATAAAAGGATTTACCCGTGATTTGGGATCATAAACGGGGTCTGAACTTATACCATAAAGAACACCTGAAGTTCCGGCAGTTGCAGCGATTTCCCCCGGATTCATTACCTGCAGTGAAAAAGCATTATTTGGCTGATCTCCCGCCCGATAACAAACTGAAACACCTTCTGAAATACCCAGCGCCTCAGCCGCTGTTCTCTGTAGTTTTCCCTGTTCGCCGAATACCGGGATACATGGTGCAAGTAAAGACTTATCCAATCCGTAATAATCCAGGAGCGAATGGGCAATCCCGTTTTCTTTATAGTCCCAGAAAATTCCTTCTGATAAACCGGTCACTGTCGTAACGGCTTCCCCAGTCATCTTGAGTGCAATAAAGTCTCCGGGTAATAATATACGAACCGTCTGTTTATAAATTTCCGGTTCATTTTCCTTCACCCATTTCAATTTGGAAGCAGTGAAATTTCCCGGGGAATTTAGAAAATGCTCAAGACAAAAATCATGACCTATTTCATCAAAAGCCTGCTCACCATAGTTAACTGCACGACTGTCACACCATATTATTGCCGGGCGCACAGGTAGGTTTTTTTTATCGATACAAACCAAACCGTGCATTTGATAGGAAATTCCGATCGAACCGATTTCGGTTTTGTCGAATGGGTATTTCTGATGCAAAAGTTTAGTTGCCTGAATCAGCTCCTGCCACCAGTATTCCGGATCCTGTTCGGCAAATCCATGCCGCGGAGAAAAGATCTTCATCTCAGAAGCAGGCGAAAAAGCAGAAGCAAGCGGTTTTCCGCTATCTGCATCAAGCAGTGCTGCTTTGACCGAAGAAGAACCCAGATCGTATCCAAAAAAAATTTCACAGACTGGTAATGAGGATGCAATATTAACGATAATTATTATTCGTCAGGCAGTTTTAAAAGAGTAACAATCTGTTACTTTGCGATGTAAAGTTTCAAATATGCTGGAATCAAAGCATCAGCCGCTTGCACCGTTAAGTGTTTTCCGGAAACGTTTTGCGAAGAGTTTCATGCTGGGGCTGGTCATCATGTTTGTTTGTTTAATGATCGGAGTACTGGGATACCATTTTACTGCCGGAATTGGCTGGCTGGATTCTTTACACAATGCCAGCATGATATTAAGTGGAATGGGCCCGGTTGTGAATATCGAAACGACAATTGGCAAGTATTTCTCTTCCTTTTATGCGTTGTTCAGCGGTGTGATTTTCATTACCAATATAGGCGTGATGCTGGCGCCCGCTATTCATCGCTTTTTTCATCGTCTGCATGTACAACCGGAAAAAGAGAATTCCTGAAACGGTCAATGGATCTTCTTGAAAACAATCTGTTCGTTTTCCTTTTTGACTACATAAGCAAAAAAGTCGCGAAGATTGGAATACTCATCTACAGGGAAAAATGCCTTATCAAGTTTGAGATGCACCCGCATTTGTAAATTGCTCTGTCCTTTTTGAATCAGGTATTCAAACATACCCTCATTTTCATTGTAAGCAACTCTCACAGATTTTGGCATTTCATCTACCTGGTAACCTGTTGGAATATCCATTGTGAGCATATATGTTTCGTCAATTTTGTAGGGTATTTCTACCGGATATAATCTGTTCATTGATTTAAATGGATTCGTCTTATATCCATCGCCCAGCATGGGATTAAAATATAGAATATCCCCGGATAACAGGCTTTTTAAATTAAAATCGTAATGTATAGTTAACGGAAAATCATATTTCTTAAGTGAATCTGCACCAAAATTCTCTACCGTAAAATCCGATCCAAGATCTGTTTGTACTTTATTGCCATAGGCCTTTTCGGAACTACTTTTAATTTCCTTTCTGGAATTAAAGGACCCACTTTTGCCTAAAGTACTTGTATATCCGCCTGAAGGTTTGCCTTTCTCATCATTGATGATAATGACATTTGTAGTCGAAGTTTCGCGTACTGAGTCTGCTGAAAATTCCATAGGTAGCGGCAAATCTTCTTTAATAATATGTCCCCATCCATTATAACAACTGACTGGTAGTTGTCCGTATCCGTTAAATGGCTCACTGGCATCTAGTGTTATCCATTTATCATTAGGGTGCGCAACACAGATCACATAATTATATTCAGAAAGCAAAGGATAGCTAGGGTCCGCAATTCCATTATCTCTGGTACTCAAAATGAGTGGATCAGAATTTATCCCGGCTTTTCTCAACATGGCTGTAAGCAACAAGTTTATTTCTGCCACATTACCTTCCTTTTTTTTGAAAACATCTTTTAAGGAATTGCGAGCATACAATCCATATTTGCCATATCCGGTTTCATCGGAAACCTTAAAATTATCTCGAACATAACTAAATATTTTATGTGTTTTGTCTTCTTCTGAATTCGAGCCTTGTAAGATATTTTTTAAATCATCCGACATCCAGTTGTTATCATGATTCAATGCCTGACCAAAATTCTCACCCTCCAACAATGATTTTGAGCTGGCGCTCCATGTCGAATTTTGATCGTGAATGGGAGAATCCTGATCCCACTGAACGTACTTCAATTGAAAGGTGACTCTTGAAAAATAGTTTTCAATATTTGTCGTGAATGGTTCCTCATGTATTGATGTAACATTTTTTTTTACCCAACGTCTATAAAGAGAGTTTCCCGGAACGCTCGTAAAATCATCGCTCGATGTTCCTCCACCGTCAATTATAGTATAAGTCTTTGCGACCAATTTTCCTGAATCAATATCAAAATGATTGTCGCCCTGCATCCTCATTACATAATGTAGCTGGGAAGGAATAGTTATTACATATTCATTCCATAAACAAGGATACTCCCCTTGAAAAGACCAAGGATCTAATTGAAACGCAAAAGGTGATTTAATACTATACTCCAAATCAAAAATAGCACCTTCTTTAAGTGCCGGCATGGAAAATTTTTTATGGTCATAGTAACTATTATATTTCTCATCAAAAACCGACTTTTCATCAAGCTTAGTTTCTGATATCACCCCATTTTCCATATTAAATGTGGACCCTTTTAATGAAATTAGTTTTTCACGTTCACCGACGTTATTATGATAAAGTGAAATTTCCCGGTTCCCGATATCAAATCCATTTTTGTTGACAATTTTAATACGAATAAAATGAGTGAAAACAAGTGAAAAGTTTCCTTTGTTGTTTCCTTCAAAACTCGTACTACCAACATCATAAATGATCAGGGCGTTTGCACCTGAATCAAATTTTTCCGCACTTAGATTAAAATCTGCAGCAGTGATTTTCCCAAACTTGTAGTTTGGTTTGTCCTGAGCCGTAAGTTTTGGAAGACAAGCAAATCCGAAAAAAGCGAACAAAATAAATTTGCAGATTTTCATAGTTTTCTTGATTAGAATTGTTTAATACTACTTTTTTTATCATTCGCAAAACGAATGGTATTTATTTAATTTTTTTGAAAATTATTTGCTCCCTTTCCTTTTTTATAATATCACTATAAAATTCGCGCAAGCCTGAATATTCATCTGTAGAAAATTCAGTTTTATTGAACTTCAAATGAACTTGCATTTGAATATTATCTTCATTTTTCTGAATAACATATTCAAACAATCCCTGGTCACCATTCAGCTTAAATCGCGCTGACGCAGGAAATTCTTCCACTTTATACCCTTTGGGAATATCCATGGAAAGTAAATAAACATCATCGCGTTTATAGGGCATTTGAACTGGGAACCGGCGATCGACTGATACAAATGGATTAGCTACCACCAATGAATCTATGATAGGCGTAAAATATTCAAGATCTGATTTAAACGAATCTTTGAACCCCAAATCACAGTGAATGGCTATAGGATATTCACAATTCTCGAGAGAATCAATGTCCTCATTTTCAATCCCCACATTATTCGTGATCTTATTGGCAAGTTTAGCAAAGTATTCTTTTTTAGTTGCCCTTTGAATTTGACCCCTTATGTCATAGGATTCTACGGTGCCATAAACTTTAGAAAAAGTGCCTGAAACTTTTCCACTATCGTCATTCAAAATAAAAACGTTTGTCAAACTTTTTTCAATCAGGGAATCAGATGTTAAAGGAATTATTCTAGTATTCCCATCATTAAGTACCCGTGCACCCCCTCCATTGTAACAAAAAGTCAAAAGCTGCCCAAAAGGGTTTTTCGGCCAACTCGCATCGAGTAAAATTTCTTTTTCGCCATCTTGGGCAACACAAATTAAATAATTATAATCGTCAAGATTTGGGTTTTCGAAATCTGGCAATCCATTTTCACTAGTACTAAGAACAGCGGGATATGAAATTATATTGTACTGCCGCAACATAAAGTAAAGTACAAGATTAATTTCTGCAACATTTCCTGACCGGCTTTTATAAATATCCCACAAACTCCTTCTTGCATAAATACCTCTGTGATCATTACATTCAAAATTATTGCGAACAAAGAAATAAATTTCTCGAATTAGATCACTCGAATTTGGAGAGTTCTTAATTGATTTATTAATATCTTTTTCAATCCAATCATTGTTAGATTCCAACGCATTAGATAAATTACTGTTCGACAAGAAAGCAGAACTAATATCTGACCATGATTTCTTTACATCGACTCTTTCTGAAATATTACCGTATTGAACAGATAGAAGCTTAAAAGATACATGTGATATATAATTTTTCGTTGAATTGACATACACTTCCTTCCCTATTGAGGCTACGTCCTTTTTTACCCATCGAAACTGCACACCATCGCCAGTCCTTAATTCTCGGCCGTCCCTGCGTTTATTTATAACCGAAAATGTTTGAGAAACATATTTACTAGTTGTTATATCAAAGGCCGTATCACCCTGATACTTTACTGCATAGTTTAAATATGGTGGAATTGTCACCTGGTATTCACTCCATAAACAAGGATAATCGCTTTGAAAATCCCAACTTCTTATAGGAACTCTCATAGGAATTCGGATCGTAAAAGCAATATCATAAATAGCGCCAACTTTCAAAGCGGGCATGGCAAATTTCTTAATGTCGATATACTTTCCAACACTTTCGTCATATATTGACTCACGATCGAGCTTGGTCTCTTTTACTATTCCATTTTCAAGGGTAAAAGTTGAAGCTTTCAAGGAAAAAATTGAATCAACTGGAGTCTTTCCATTTCCATATTTTGGTAAAACAAATCTATAGTCTGCTATATGAAATCCATTTGCATTTAAAATTTTCACACGCATAAATCTGGTAAACATATGTTTTGTAACTGTTCTATCTTCCCAAAAAAAAGATTTTCCTATATCCGCTATAATAATTGCCCCAGAACTTGAATCCAATTTAGAATAAGAATGTTCGAAATCACTTATTGAAAATTTCCCAAAATCTATATTCAGAGAGTCTTGTGCAGGCGAAATCAAGTGAAACATAAGCAATAAAAATAAAATTGAATAAAACCGATAAACCGTGAAGGTTAAAATATTTTTCATTTAAATGTAAATTCACTCCTAGTTGATTGTTTTTACGAGAACCATTTGTGTCCGGTCCGCATCATAGATACTATTATAAAAAGATTTTATTTCATCATTTAGAGAAGCCGGAAATCTGCCACTATAATGATCAAACTTTCGGTAGTAAATTATTTTATTGTGATCAACGATAATATGTGTCTGAAATTTACCGATTGGAGATTGAAGCGAGATGTCATTTGGTCTTGCTTCAATTATAAATCCACTGGGTATAGAAATCTCGACTGAATCTGTTTCGCTGTTTTCAACTTTAAATTGAAAATCATGTTTTCTTCCTTTATCGTCAGAAAATCTTATTGTTGAGTGGTGAAGTAAATCGGGATTAATAAAAATTCTCTTGCCTGTGATAGTTGCATAATTCGACACTGAAATATCCAAATATTCATTGATCGTTGGCAACCTGCCTGAATTTTCCTCTTTATAATTGAACGCGTTAATTGCGTACGTAGAAAGATTAAGGGAATTTCTTAAATATTCCATTTGTTTATCTTTTGCATATTCGTGAATAAGAGATTCAACACTTTCTGCACTTAATCCCTTGTAAATAGTTTCATTTTTGATACTGAGGTTGCCCTCTGAATCCATTGTTGCAATAATCTTGCTCGAACGTATATTATCTTTGAGAAAATAGGATGGTGTATGAACAAGCGTCCCACCATTTTCATTTATTAAAAGGCCATAACGATTAGCGGTGAAAGTACCAAGATACCCGGCTGGCAGGAATTGAGAAGTACATTCTAACCAAACAGTATCTTTATCTACTGGTACAGCACATATAATATGATTTGACTGGTGACTTGGAAAATCTTTCACAAATTCTCTGTCTTCTTCACCTCCCCAAATAGCAACAGGAAATCCCTTAATCCCTGCTTCCTTTAACAAAGAAACCATGAAATTTGAAAGGGCTTTGCAATCTCCGTATTTGTTTTTTGCTACATAGCTCGCATCATACGGTTGCAGTCCCCCAATACCAAAACTAATTAAAACGTAATGTGTGTTTTTTTGCAAATAATCATATAGCACGGCGATTTTTTTATATGGATCATTTGAATTATCTGTCAGTAAATGAACCTGCTTCTTCAATTCATTTGGCAAAACATCTCTCCCATTGTATAAAGAGTAATAAAACTTCCCATAGCTCTGCCAATCTGAAATATTACCCTTATATCCTTCTAATTCGAAATTTGTTGGTCCAACAAGGATTGACGGATCATATGAATCAGACGTAACTGAAAAAGGTTCATCAGGAATTACAGGAAGATTTTGAATCTCCCACACATATGAAATTTTGTCCTTTGTTTGTGTAATCGTTGGTTTTACGTCTGTATTGATCATTTTTAATCGCACCTTATAGTCAATAGGTGTAATTAAAATATATCGACTGATCTGTACCGAAATTTTATCGGATCGTGGCGGAGTCCAGTTCGGCAGAAAATATGTTCCCGACATTTCCTCTTTTTTTTCGAACGCTACTGAAAATGGAAATGAACCATAGGTAAATCCTGCAAACTTTATCCTATCATCGCTTACAAAAGCCTCGCCTTCCATCGGGAAATCCGCCATTTCCTTTTTTTTAAAATGCTTTACTTCTTTTCCCTGAGCATTATAAAGCGTTCCATCAATATCTTCAATACTCGATAACTGACTGTAGTGAGCGTAATAGGTTGTTAATTTTTCGGCATTCTCCTTAAGTATGGTATAAATATTTCTTTCCTTAACAATAATCTTTCCAGGGGATATGATCTCGACTTCCTTCTCAGACAACCTGCACACTGCATCAGCACCACTGATTAAAGAATCGGGTATACTTGTTTTAATGTAGTTTTCTGTTTTTTCCTGCGCAGAAAGGTAAATTTGCAGGAACAGGAAGAAGCTCGTCAGACAGGCCTTGAGCCGGACGTCCATATCGGTTAGGTTTAGAGCATTAACGTTATGAAAATATAAAAAATTATCAAATGAGGTACAAATACGTTTCATGAACAACTCCGAAAAATCTCAATTCATCAAGTCGCTCGCTTCAAATGCGGGCTTTGAGTATTGCGGAATCGCAGCAGCGAGGGCTCTGGATGATGATGCCAGGAAGCTTGAAAACTGGCTACAGCAGGGCAAACAGGGCCATATGCACTATATGGAGAAACACTTCGACCTAAGGGTAAACCCTTATAAGCTTCTGCCCGGAGCTAAATCTGTCATCTGCTTTCTGATCAACTATTTTCCTGATACAGATCAAGAAAAAAATATACCAAAAATATCAAAATACGCATACGGAAAGGACTATCATGATATCATCAGGCCCAAACTCAAATTTATTCTTTCAGGTATGAAGGAGAAATTCGGTGATTTTCACGGACGTGGATTTGTGGACAGCGCACCGGTACTGGAAAGATCCTGGGCTGTACTCAGCGGACTCGGGTGGGTAGGAAAAAACGGGAACCTTATCCATAAAAAGAAGGGATCATTTTTTTTCATTGCAACACTGATCGTGGATCTTGAACTTGCATACGATTCTCCTGAAATGGCCGACTATTGTGGCACATGCACTCGTTGTATAGATGCCTGTCCCACTCAGGCCATCGAAAATGATAAAGTCGTAGATGGCAGTAAGTGTATTTCCTATTTCACAATCGAGTTGAAAGATCTGCTCATTCCCGAGCAGATGAAAGACAAATTCAGTAACTGGATGTTTGGTTGTGATATTTGCCAGGATGTCTGTCCATGGAATCGTTTTTCCCAGCCGACCAAAGAATCAGATTTCTCACCTATCCCCGAAATCCTTCACTACAATGAAAAAGACTGGGAGGAACTTACTGAAGAAAGTTTCAAAAATATATTTGCTTCTTCCTCTCTTAAACGCGCAAAATATCAGGGTATCAGGAGGAATTTGCATTTCATCAGAAAAGGTTGATGGTTTATGGTATATAGTAGATTGTTCGATTTGTCCGTCCACCATATACTATATACCATCCACCAACACCAGTTATCTTTGACCCATGAAAGAATCCCTGAGCGAACGGGACGCAAAAGTTATCTGGCACCCATATACCCAGCACCAAAATCTTGAACTTCCTATTCCTATCGTAAAGGGAAATGGGGCCTTGCTTTTTGACGAGGCCGGCAACTCTTATATCGATGCTATCAGCAGCTGGTGGGTAAACATTCACGGTCATGCAAATCCGTACATAGCCGAAAAGATATTCCTGCAGGCTCAGATGCTCGAACAGGTTATTTTCACCAATTTCACTCACGAGCCTGCCGTTCAGCTCGCAGAAAGATTAATCAGTATACTGCCCGGCAAACCCGCAAAAATTTTTTATTCTGATAATGGTTCCACGGCAGTGGAAGTTGCACTCAAAATGGCCATACAGTTTTGGATCAATAAGGGTGTGACCGGTCGAAATAAAATCCTCGCATTTGAACACGCCTATCATGGTGACACTTTCGGCGCTATGAGTGTGAGCGGCCGCGGTCTGTTTACAAACGCTTTCAGGAATTTACTTTTCGACGTGGAATATATAGAAACCCCTGATGAAGGAAATCTTGAAGACATAAAATCATTTGTACAGTCTCATCAGGAAAATATCGCTGCATTCATTTATGAACCCCTTCTCCAGGCTGCGGGAGGAATGAGAATGTATGAAGCCAAACACATGGACCGTCTGCTGGAATTTGTTCGCTCACAGGAGATTCTTTGTATCGCCGACGAAGTGCTGACAGGTTTTGGTAGAACGGGTACTTTGTTTGCCTGCGAATCCCTCCATCATCCCGCGGATATAATTTGCCTTAGTAAGGGCCTGACAGGCGGCTTCATGGCGCTGGGTGCCACAGCATGCAGTCAGACTGTATTCGATGCGTTTTTGAGTGATGACCGTACAAAAACATTCTTCCATGGTCATTCATTTACCGCCAATCCATTGGCCTGCACTGCGGGTCTCGCGAGCCTTGATCTTCTTTTGGAAAAATCATGCCTGAACCGGATCAAGGAAATTCAAAATCAGCATGCACAATTCGTAAAAAATGAAATATCTGAAATCGCCGGCAATATATTTCCTGGATATCAGAATAATGGGAACCATACTGGCTTTTGAATTGAATGTGGGAATGAATGAATATACCAACAAGGTTGGGATAGAAATCATGAAGAAAGCTCTGTCATCAGGAATTTACCTGCGTCCCCTGGGCAATACTGTTTATGTTATGCCTCCTTATTGTATCACTAATGAACAGCTCCGCAAGGTTTATGATTTTATTTTATCCATACCTCAATGGCTTAAGGCTTAAGGCTTAAAGCCTAAAGCTTAAAGCAAGTATGGGAGTATGGGTTATGAGATATGGGTTATGAGTTATAGTGTAAGGACTAAATTTAATATATAAACCAACCCATAACTCATATCCCATAACCCATAACCATACAGTATAACCCATAACCCGCAATTAACTCCTCTCCAATTCATTCCGCAGCTTCAACAACGAGTTTTCCATGACTGGACCCAGTTGTTTGTCGTAAAACATACTGGCCAATTTTTCCCAGGGATACCAGTTCAAATGAAAATGCAGTGTCCATTCCAGAATAATCTCCCCGTTCATTTTGGTCAGAATATAGCTTCCTGTAAATGTTCTCTTGCCATTCTTCCATAGCGTTATCACGGTGTCCTGAGTAGCTTTTAAGATTTCAATGGTTACAGCTCCCCTGCTGATAAAATCGGAATCCGTTTTGTCTGAAAGGTTGGAACCTTTTTCAGCCGGAGCCGGGAGCATTTCGTTCCAGGTATTCCACTCACGCAGATCAGCAATTTCTTTTTGGATGTTTCCAGCTGAACTCCTGATCTGAATCACCCGGCTTACTGATAAATCCGCAGGAAACAGGGCGAATAAAAAAAGGATGACAAGAGAAAAAACTATCAGGCTCGCAATGATCAGTTTCAAAACAAAAATTTATATCGGTTCTATTCCCATTTGAAAGTCTTAATCGCGACGGCATAAATAATAATACCCCATAATAATAATATACCTATCTGTTTACCGCAATCCATCAGGGAAGCGCCTTCGAAAGCGACATTCCGCATGGCATCATTCAATTGTTTCAAAGGCAGGATTTCACAAAATCCCTGGAGCCATTTGGGAAAGGCCGTCGTTTGAAAAAAAGTACCTCCTAATAAAAATTGGGGAAGGGTAAAAATATTGGCAAATGGCGGAATAGAACTTTCATTTTTTGCCACACTGCTGATGATAAATCCAAATCCCATAAATACAACAAGTCCAATAAAACTAAGTACCATCATTTCAAGAAGTGTCGCCAAATCCGTTAACCAGTGTGAAATGAAAGAAAAAATATCCGGCAAGTATGATCACTACAGAGGTCATCATTTGAAAACTTACCCTGCTCAATGCTTCTCCGAATACAATATTTTTCCGGTTAATAGGAGTGGCATAAAACCTTTTCAATACCAGGGTTTGCCTGAGATTAAAAAAAACAAAAGCGACACCAAAAACTGCCGCACTTAACAGAGAAAATCCCAGCATTCCCGGTAATATAAAATCGATCATCGTATACTGCCTGCCGGAAATTTCCGGAAGTTCCTGAAGGCTTATTATTTTAAACTGATCAGGAATTTTCCTGTCCTCAATCATCATAATCGTTTGTGCAATGGCCATTTTCAAAATGGGATATTGATCAGCAGAAGCCGAGGAGGTTTGTGTTTTAATTTTATACTGGGTAAATCCTGCAGGTGATTCGAGATGGAATCAATAGAAACAATCGCAGCAATTTTGCCTTTCGTCAATTCGTTTAATAAAGAATCCACTGTCTTTTAATAAAGAAGATTATCCTTTTCATCTTTTTTCTGAATTTTTACGATACCTGCCTGCAGTGCGCGAATGACATAGTTTGAACTGTCAGCCGGATTTTTCAATGCTATAGTAACTGATGTTCCGCCGCCTCCGATAAATCCAAATACAAGGATAAACACGAGCGGAAAACCAAACTGAAAATGATTGCGGAAGGACTTCTCAACATAGCCTCAAACTGGCCCTGGTGATGGCCAGCATGGCCCGGAACTGACTATAAGGATTGACTCATAATTTTTTGTTAGGGTCTAAGGAAGCAGACTGAATTCAAATGGAAGTCTGGCCTGTGGTACTCCCGACATGGATTGATAATCTGACATCATTTGATACCACCTGGCTCCCTGTTCTCCCAGATCTTCCCGAATGGTTTTCATTTTAACTGTCTGCTTGTAATTGTTTAAAGGAGGTCCAGGAAATTTTCCGGTTCAGGATATTCGTGCAGCCGGTAAGATTTTAGTTTTGCCATGCGCGCAGCACAGTCCAAGGCATCCTGTACACCACCAATCCGGTCAATCAATCCAAGTTTTAGCGCTTTTTCACCGCTCCATACCCTGACCCTGTCCGATACTGTCCACATATGAGATCTCCCTTTTCCTTCCTTCCGCTACCCGTGAAGTAAAATCATGGTAGATGGAATCCACATCATTCTGCACAAATTTTTTCTGAAGTTCCGTCATGGGCTGGTACATCGTTATAGCGTCTGGTTGTTTCGCCGTATGCACTCCGTCAAATGTTACTCCCAGTTTATTTTTGAAAAAAGTCTTCCGTATTAAATAACATACTGAACACACCAATAGATCCGGTTATCGTCATCGGGTCAGCAAAAATGCTGTCCGCATTGCACGACAAATAATATCCTCCTGAAGCTGAAACATCTCCGAAACTGATCACTACAGGTTTATCCGCCTTGGCAAGTGTGAGTTCCCTCCAAAGGTTTTCACTTACCATAGCAGATCCTCCGCCGGAATTAATGCGCAGTACAATGGCTTTAACATCATCATCCAGCCGCGCTTTACGAATAATCTGACTGATAAATATCCTGGCCGATTTCTTTCTGACTGTTTTTTCCGCCAACAATATCTCCTTCTGCATATATGATCGCAATGCGGTCTGAACCCGATCCTTTTAATTTTGTTTTGACTGATTCATAATATTTTCCGAGTGGGAACAAAGTTGATGCTGGTAATGGATGATGCTTTTATTTTCCCGGCGATTTCCTGCAATACTTCATCATTGTATTTCAGATCATCAACCAATTTATATGTTACTGCATCTGAAGCTGTCTGAACCAGTTGCTCATCTACACAACGTCTTAATAAACACTATCCTGACCACGGGTGCTCGCAGTCTGATCCAGGATATGATTGAAAATATCTGTGAGCAGTTCATTTATTTGCAGGCGGTTCGCGTCCGACATTTTATCTGCTCTCAGAGGTTCCGTAGCGCTCTTAAATTTCCCTGCATAAAAAATTTCAGGTTGGATTTCCAGTTTATCAAGGCTTCCTTTAAAATAGGCCATGCTGCTTGTAAGTCCTTTCCATTCAACACCACCTTTCGGATTACAGTAAATCTTATCGGCTACATTGGCTGCGTAATAAGCTTTGAGGGGAATAACATCTCCGAAAGCGATAACAAATTTGCCGGATTTTTTAAAATTCAGAAGTTCATTCCGGATTTCCTCCGTAGTGCCAAGACCGTTCACATTTGCTCCTGCTTTAATATAGATGCCCTTTATGGAACTATCAGTTTTTGCATAAGCGGATCATACGAAGCACATCATAAACACCCGGTGTATTATAGCGGGTTTCACTTAATCCGGCCAATGGATCGACAATGGTTTTTTCCGAGAAGTCTGGCCCAGATCAACACCAAAACCGCATTGGATGCCGTCTTCTTCACGCGATGCATTGCCGAGGCCACTGATACCAACTGATAAAACCCATTGTAAAAAAGAAGACAGATGACTGAAAAACGACCAGGGCAAGAAGGCTCGCTAAAAATATTTTAAAAAAGCTGCGCATGCGCTTTCTGTTTTGATGATTTTAAAATTAAAGATATTTGAGCTGGATTAAACGATTTATCCATGAACAAAGCTTATTTGCTGACAGGTGGAAACGAGGGCGACAGATTCCTTCATATGCAAGAGGCACGGACAAATATAGAACTTATTTGCGGTCAGATTCTACAAGTTTCCTCTCTATATGAAACCGCTCCCTGGGGAAAAACTGACCAGCCTGATTTTCTAAACCAGGTGATTCATATAGAGACAAAACTTAGTCCGGATGAGTTATTGCAGGCCATTTTATCATATTGAAGAAAAGGGAGGAAGAAAAAGAACCTTTAAGAATGCCCCGCGGACTATCGATATTGATATTCTTTTTTATGATGAATTCATTCTGGAAAAACAAGGGTTAACTATTCCACATCCGCGGATTGCCGAACGCAGGTTCGTTCTTGAACCTATGAATGAAATATCTCCGGGATTCATCCATCCGGTAATTGGAAAAACAATTCATCAGCTCCTGATGGAATGTAAGGATGAATTGGGGGTAAAAAAAATAGGTTGAGCTGTATTTAACAGCAGGGGATTCCTGATATTTACAGTTCATGAATTATCATTTTATTGCAGTGGAAGGAAATATCGGTGCAGGGAAAACTACCCTTGCCCATTTGCTTGCCCGTCATTTCAATTCCCGACTGATCCTGGAGGCTTTTGCTGAAAATCCATTTCTGCCTAAATTCTATGAGAATCCAAAACAATATGCTTTTCCGCTGGAGCTATTTCTTTATGGCCGAGCGTTATAAACAGTTGAAGGAACTTGTTCATACAAAGGACCTTTTCCAACGCGTTACGATTTCAGATTATATATTCTCCAAATGCCTGCTTTTCGCCAAAGTAAATCTGCCTGATGAAGAATTTCATCTTTACCAGAAACTTTTCGATATCATATACCAGCAGCTCATTCAGCCGGATCTGCTGATTTACCTTCATACACCCGTTCACACAACTTCAGAAAAATATTCGTAAAAGGAACCGTGCTTATGAACAATCGATATCCCGATGATTATCTTTTTAAACTCCAGGAGACATATACAAGCTATATCAAACAGCATGGAATTAAAACACTTTATTTATAGATGCAGCCAATGCCGACTTTCTGGGAAATGAAAAACATTTCAATGTTATACTGGATGCCCTTGAAAAAGACTATGAACCTGGCCAGCATTATTTCACATTACCCTGACCTGTTTTAATAACTTTGGAAAATATGACAACGGATCATCCCCGCTTCTCTCCCCTAGACGCAATGCGGAATCCTGAATTCAGAAGCCTTGTTATTGGTCGCTTTATTTTTATTATGGGATTAAGGATGATGAGTACCCTTGTAGGCTGGTGGATTTATAACCTGACCAATGCACCCCTCGCTATTGGTATCGTCGGACTTGTCTGAATTTATTCCTGCTGTTTCCTTTGCGTTATATGCAGGTCATATTATCGACCTGAGCGAAAAACGAAAACTTATACTTCGCGGTGTTGGCCTGTATGGTTTAGCTGCCCTGCTGATATTGACTCTTTCCACTCCCATTGGCACATCTAATCTGCATCCGCATATCATCGCCGTTTTTATTTACATTATAATTTTCGGTA
Source organism: uncultured Bacteroidota bacterium (assembly GCA_963730425.1). GTDB lineage: Bacteria > Bacteroidota > Bacteroidia > Chitinophagales > Chitinophagaceae > Puia. The sequence continues at coordinate 26,730 of CAVSRV010000010.1, forward strand.
CGGGTGTCGTACGGTCTTTTACAGGGCCTGTATTCAGTGTCATGCTCGCCCAGGTTGTTCCAAAGAATATTTTGCAAAATGCGATCACCTGGAATACCAGTGCTTTTCTTTCTGCATCGATTGCCGGCCATGCCAACAGGCGGATTCCTGATCGCCGGATTGGGAAATACAGGTACGATGATCGTGGTCGTCCTGCTCGTTTTCATTTCCTTAATTATCCTGACCGCATTGAAACGAAAACCGTCTCTGAATGAGCGGGGTGAGAAAAAAACCTGGGACAGTGTAAAAGAAGGTTTGTCCTTTGTTTTCAAAACTAAAGAATTGCTTGCTGCCGTTTCACTGGATTTGTTTGCTGTACTTTTTGGTGGCGCTGTTGCATCTAATCCCCGTATATGCAAGAGATATACTGAAAGTCGGAGCCCGTGGATTTGGATTTTTGAATGGCGCTTCAGACATGGGTTCTGTGGTTATTGTTATCATCCTGACCTTATTCCCGATAAAAAGAAAGCAGGGTAAAAAACTTCTTTATGCTGTTGCAGGTTTCGGCGTATGTATTATTGTATTCGGTCTCTCAAAATTATTCTGGATTTCCTTTGGTGTCTTATTACTGAGTGGCATGCATGGATGGCATCAGTGTGGTAACCAGTGGAACTATTATGCAACTGAAAACACCCGACCAAATGCGCGGCCGCGTAATGAGCGTCAATTCCATGTTTATCAATTCCAGCAATGAACTGGGTCAATTTGAAAGCGGCATCATGGCCCGGCTTCTGGGCGTTGTTCCATCTGTGGTTTTTGGCGGATGCATGACTCTGATGGTTGTTGTATTTACCTGGTTCCGTGCACCTTCGTTGAGAAAAATGGAATACTAGAACTTAACTAACTTTAATAAAAAATTTCCCATTATGATCCGCAGATCATTCGTAAAAAATGCCGGATTTGTCTTTCGGCGCTATCCCTCTTTTACGCAAGGACTGGATTAACCGGTTTTTACAGGACAATCCTTATAAAATGAAAATGCTCCGCAATGATGTAGGTATTTTTACAGAAAAAGGTGGAACTATTGCTTATTATATCTCAAAAAAAAATATTGCAGTCGTAGACGCAGAGTTTCCCGAACAATCCAAACATCTTATCGATGCCTTGCAAAAAGATCCGGGTAAACCTTTCGAGATCCTGATCAATACACATCATCATATGGATCATACTGCGGGCAATATCTCATTCAAAGGAATTGTAACCCATGTTGCCGCACATACCAAATTCACTCCTGAACCAGCAAAGAGTTGCAAAAGAACAAAACAATGAAGCAGTTCAGCTTTATCCGGATATTACTTATGGTGATACCTGGGAATATAAAAAAATGAAGGAGAATATTAAGACTTTTTATTATGGACCTGCCCATACCAATGGAGATAGTATCATATTTTTCCCGCACGCCAATATTGCCCATGTCGGGGATCTCGTTTTCAACCGGCGTTGGGCATTTATAGACCGTAGTGCAGGCGCTTCGATAAAAAACTGGATCGTTGTACTTGATAAAATGCAACAGGAATTTGACAATGATACGCTTTTTGTGTTCGGCCACGCTTTCGATCCGGAAAAAGTAACAGGCAATAAGTCGGATCTGAAAGCCATGCAGGATTACTTGAAAAACCTGCTTGCCTTTGTAAACAGCCAGATAAAAGCAGGAAAGACAAAAGATGAAATTATGAAAGCAACGGCCATACCGGGAGTAACGGAATGGCAGGGTGATGGTATCGAACGCGGATTGCAGTCTGCCTATGAAGAAGAGATCGAGGGAATTATTTAATTTTTTCCAACAGTCCTTCCATCACCGAAACAACAATTGGACAAAAGCTACTATTTTTCAGAGTAAGCTGTGGCCTTTTTAAAATTACATCTTCATCAGTATACGGAAATCTTCTGCAGTCGGAGGGCCTGTCCTCGTAAATAGAGCATCGGTTATCAGCTCCCAGAAAGGGACATGGAACAGAATGGGTCACATAATCGCCATCCTCATCTATACGTAAATATTTTTCTATTAAAATACTTTCCTTCAGCTGAAGAACTTTAGAAATCCGCTTGATATCGGGTTGTTTAAACCTTGGAGAATATCTTTTGCAGCAATGGGCGCAATGAAGACAGTCAATTTGTTTAAAAGCCTGCTTCATGCAATTCCGGAATTTCTCTCAACACCTCTTTTTTACCTGCCTTTCGCAAGGAAATTTTTATATAATTTTTGATGTTCCCGAAGAAATTTTTTCCCAATTCTGCAACGTTACCTTTGACTTACTGGCCATAGTGCAATTTAAAGATGAATTATGGATTATGAGTTATGGGATATGAGATATGGGATATGAGATATGGGATATGAGATATGAGATATAAGATATGGGGTATGAGATATGACTTATGTTTTAGTTTATATTAAAATTTAATTCCGTATAAAATAACTCATAATTCATAACCCATATCTCATATCCCATAACTCATAACCCATAACCCCCCAAAGTGAACAGTTCATAAAGTGACCGTTTCATATTACCTTTGCGGATCTTTTGATCTACACATCCCCGCTATGAATTTATTTGAGAAACAGGCAAACGAGTTTACCCGCAGGCATATAGGTTCCAATGAGAATGAAACCGGCAGATGCTTAGCACGATTGGGATAAAATCACTGGATGAACTGATCGAGAAAGCCATACCCTCCAGCATCAGGAATCCAGAATCACTCCATGTAACGGAACCGGTTAGCGAGGCTGAATATCTTGAGCTGATTCGTGAAATCGCTTCCAGGAACCTCGTTTTCAAGAATTATATCGGCCAGGGATATTATGATACGATAACACCTTCGGTCATCCTCCGGAACGTTTTTGAAAATCCGGGATGGTATACCCAATACACACCATACCAGGCAGAAATTTCTCAGGGCCGACTGGAAAGTTTGTTGAATTTCCAGACCATGGTAAGTGATTTGACAGGTCTGCCTTTGCCAATGCATCCCTGCTCGATGAAGGAACCGCCGCCGCTGAAGCAATGATCATGTTTTTCAATCAGAAAAACAGGGACCACCAGCATGTTAGCGTACCGAAATTTTTTGTTGACAGCTGTATATTCAAACAAACCCGCGATGTAATCGCCACCCGGGCCGAACCTCTGGGAATTGAATTGGTAATGGCGATTACAAAGGCACATATTGATGAAACTTATTTTCGGCGCCATTGTTCAGTATCCAAATTCAGAAGGAAATATTCCAGATTACAGAACTTTCATCAGAAATGTACAGGCTGCTGGTGGTTATGTAGTGATGGCAACTGACCTGCTGGCGCTTACACTTCTTAACACCACCCGGAGAACTTGGTGCTGATGTTGCAATAGGGTCTGCCCAGCGTTTTGGCGTTCCTATTGGCTTTGGTGGTCCGCATGCTGCCTTTTTTGCAGCCAGAGATGATTTTAAAAGAGCGATTCCTGGAAGAATCATCGGCGTAAGTGTGGATTCCCAGGGAAACCGTGCGCTGAGAATGGCCCTTCAAACCCGCGAACAACATATTAAAAGAGAAAAAGCAACTTCAAATATCTGTACGGCTCAGGCATTGCTGGCCAATATGGCCGCCATGTATGCTGTTTATCCACGGTCCTCAGGGTCTTAAAAGATATTGCCACCCGCATCAATATCTTGTCCCATGCATTATCGGAATGGTCTGCAAGAGCTGGGATTTGAAATTACACACGAATATTTCTTCGACACGATTCAGGGTAGAATTGGAACAACCGGAAAAAATCCGGTCCATCGCAGAAGGAAACAACCTCAATTTTTTTTATGAAGAGAAAGGAAGCCTGTGCATTTCTATCGGCGAAAACACCACCCAGCGGGATATTCTGGACATACTTTCCGTTTTTGCCAATATACAGTGAACAGGATGTAGTCTGCCATGTCTATTTGATTACGACCAGCATGGAGAAATTATACCGGTCACCCTTAGACGAAATTCGGCCTTTATGAGCCACCCGGTTTTCAATTCTCATCATAGCGAAACAGAAATGATGCGTTATCTGAAGAGCCTGGAGAACAAAGATCTTTCTCTGAATACTTCCATGATTCCCCTTGGTTCCTGTACCATGAAACTGAATGCAGCGAGTGAACTGATTCCGGTGAGCTGGCCTGAGTTCAGCAAGATTCATCCCTTTGCACCTTCCTTTCAATGGAATCGGTTATCAGAAAATGATACTGGAACTGGAATCCTGGTTAAGCACCATCACAGGTTTTGCAGCAACTTCCCTGCAGCCCAATAGCGGTGCACAGGGAGAATATGCCGGACTGCTTGCAATCCGATCCTATCATGCTGCACATGGTCAGCAGCACCGACAGGTAATGCTGATTCCGATTTCTGCCCATGGAACCAATCCTGCCAGTGCCGTGATGGCGGGTATGAAAGTGGTGGTGGTGAAAAGTGATGAGGACGGTCATATCGATATCAGCGATCTAAAAGAAAAAGCAGAACAATATAAAAACGAACTCGCAGGACTGATGGTTACTTATCCCTCCACCCACGGTGTGTTTGAAGAAGGCATAAAAGATATCTGCCGGATAATTCATGAAAATGGCGGACTTGTTTATATGGATGGCGCGAATATGAATGCACAGGTCGGATTGACAAGCCCGGGATTTATCGGCGCCGATGTATGTCATCTGAACCTGCATAAAACATTTGCCATACCCCATGGTGGCGGCGGACCAGGCATGGGCCCAATTTGTGTAAATGAAAAACTTAAACCATCACCTGCCAGGTCACTGGACAAATCCCGATAAAACAGGAACAGGTGCGGTTAGTGCTGCCCGTTATGGTTCTGCAAGTATACTGCTTATCAGTTATGCATATATAAAAATGCTGGGTACAAATGGCATCCGACAGGCAACAGCTTATGCAATACTGAATGCGAATTATATGAAATCGCGGCTTGAATCTTACTATCCCATTTTATATACCGGTCCCAATAATACCTGCGCCCATGAATTTATCGTGGACCTGAGACCATTCAAAACACAGGCCGGCATTGAAGCAGAAGATGTTGCCAAAAGACTGATGGACTATGGCTTTCACGCACCCACACTTAGTTTCCCGGTGCCTGGAACTATAATGATCGAACCAACTGAAAGCGAAGACAAAGCAGAGCTGGATCGTTTTTGCGATGCGATGATCGCCATCTACAAGGAAATACAGGATATTGCCGAATGGTAAAATGGATAAGAATAGATAATCCCTTAAAAAATGCACCCCATACACAATTTATTATTACTGCCGATGAATGGAATCACGCATATGGACGTGAAAAAGCAGCATTCCCATTGCCATATACAAGATTGAATAAATTCTGGCCATCCATCGGCCGGGTTAATAATACTTATGGGGACAGAAACCTGATTTGTACCTGCGAGCCGGTTAGCAGCTATGCTGAAAATGGGGCTAGTAGTGAAGAGTGTAGGAGTGTGCGAGTGTGCTCAATTTAACTCCCACACTCTCACACTACCATACTCTTCTACTCCTATATAAGTTAGTTTGTTACTTACTGTCCTATTATCGCCGGTATCGGCGCCAGAATTTTACTGGTTTTACGACTCAGGTGAAATCGCGTGGCATAAATCAGCCGATAATTACCAACAGCAACAGTATAATGATAATCGCCGTACTTTCTCCTCTCATAAAAAGTTCTGTATCTACCCAAAGTACACTGAGGCTCCAGACATCACTATTATATCCGATACCTGCATGTAAATCATAATTTGGTCTGAAACCGAAAAGATCTGCTTTCGTATTAAGGGTCGTTGAAATTTCTGTTGAATATCGAAATGCCAGGTTGATCGTAGCAGAACCCAGAATAAAAAAATGTTCTTTAAATACCAATGTATATGCATACCCAATACCCGGGTCCAAAACTAAAAAAATGATATTTATTAATTGCCAGTGCATTTGCTTTAGGATCAATACTGCCGGAGAAGACTGCTGTCACCATAAATGATCCATAATAAATTTCTCCTCCAAATAAAATGGAACCTGCCGATTTTCGTTGCCATTCATTTTGTAAAAGTCCTGCCTGGTATGAAAACTTTGTATCATTCAATGCCCGGTAGAAGGCAAATCCAATCAAACTTAATCCAACATCTGGCCTGATATAATATTCCTTCCTGCCGGTGCCGCAAGGCCCTGCGGAGTTAAATAATATCCTTTATAAAATTCTCCCGAGCAAATCGATATTCCATTTTCTTGCATAAAAATGTCCCTGAAGGTCAAGGTATTTCGTATTGCCTTTTTCATTGTCCGGATTGAATTTACTAATGCCAATGCCAATATTAACTGTAAATGCATGATAGGTTGCTCCAATCCCGATATTTAAAGACGTGGTTGCCCTGATATTGAAAAGGAGTGGCAGGGGGTGGTGGATTAAAACTAAGTACATTATATTTCCTTGAAAGATAACCCCGGGCGGTCAGCATGGAACGATATGTCTGTATAATAACTGGTATCATGATCATCCTGGTATTGCTGGCATTTGGCAAATGAAAAGAAAAGAGAAAATACTAAAAGAAGTCCGATTGACTTTTTCATCCACCTGTACATTTATTAATTCGGGACGGATCCTCGCCATACGTCGCTCTCCACACTCTCACACTCTCACACTCTCACACTCTCACACTTTCTTGGTTTCCTTATGTTCATCAAGAAGATTTAACTCCACGATCGTCGTTTTACCGTCATCACTTTCCCGGTACATCTGAACAAATTTCCTTCAAATAAAATTTCACTGAATGTATAAGAAGTCCTTTGCTGAACAATATTTGAATAGACGTCATCGAAGCCACGAACCGAAACATAAATTTCCAGGTCTGCTGTTTTCATATCCTCGCTGCTGTATTCGAACAGCGGACTTTCAGAATTTAAAGGATGAACAACTGTCCAGTTCATCGGCAGGGATTCCACATGACTTCTTTCCAGGTCCAGATCGTAAAATCTATAAGCATTCTTACCATTCTCATCAACCAGTAATCGCCGCATTTACTTTGATATCCAGGTTTGTAAGGGTATGATGATCCTTATAGGTTACAAATCTGAACATCAATCCCGTTCCACCTTTATAAGGACTTATCAGTGCATTTTTGCTGAAAAGCAGGAAGGCTTTAGGTTTTGAAAATCGACCATATAAAAGACCGGTAGCGATGGCAAAGGACAGCAATCCCAACATGGATTCTATGGCTGCAACAGAATTCGCTGCATCACCTGTGGGATTAACTCTTCCGTAGCCTACCGTTGTAAATGTTTCGGTACTGAAGAAAAACGATTCTTTAAATGTTTCCCAGGGAGTAACGCCAATCATACCCTGAAACTGTGCCTGCCCAATTAAAAAATATATACAGGCAAAAACAAAATTGATAGAAAGATAAAAGATAAATAGAGTTCCATAAAATTTCCAGATAGGCATATTCAGCATCGTATGAAAGACACTGAACCGTTGAATAAATGGAAGACCTTCTTTTTTAACATTAAACGTACCATCGCGATTTACAAACCGGCCACCGTAATCATCCGGGTTGTTTCCAAACCCGGTATCGTTATTTGCCTTTAAATGTGCGATGTTTTCTGGTTAGTGCCATTTTCTCTTTGGTTTAAGGCAAATTTAGTGTAAGCCTAAAGCTAAAAGCCTAAAGCCTAAAACTTTTTATAAAGCCGAAAGCTTAAAGCCACAAAGCCTAAAACTTATTAACGAAGCCAAAATGTTGAACAACCCACATTTACACAATCTGATTCATTTATATTTTTAATATTATCTTCTAATATCGTAGGCGGAGATCTAAAAAGTTTAAGTTTTTAGGCTTTGAGCTTTAGGCTTTAAGCTTTCTAAGGTTTTTTCCCTGCAATAGCCTGAATCGAATCCAGATGTTTCATCAATACAGGAAGCGTATTGGCAGGCAAAGGATTTAATGGTGGAATCAGAGCAATTGTCGGCACATTTACGAAATTCCGCAATATCATTTTTATGATCATCCAGCATCATGCTTACATAGGCTTTGTCAAATTCTTTGCCTTTTTTCATTTTCATATTGTCAATTTCTTTTCTTGAATCGTTGCTGACAGAATCCGGCAAAGCAATATTTAATGAGGTTGCGATTTGCTTCAGATTATTGCCGGCTTCAGTGTGATCTTTTACCATCATTGCTCCAAAAGCTTTCACGCGCGGACTGGAAGCATTTTCCTGAGCAATTTTACCCAGTTCTACTTCCATCATGCCTCCATTGGCAGCTTCCACAGCAAAATTAGAAGCATCAGCCTGGACAGGTTTTACTTCCTTATTTACTGCTTTTGCACTGTCTACTGTGTCCTGATTTTTATCGATTATTATTCTGGCAGCAAACAGACCCAGGCCAAGACAGGAACGAAGAAAATAATATTAGTTTTCATATGTTTAAATTTTAATGATCAGATAATCAGTCTATTCAAAGTGCGGGCCAGCCCGGAATTCCTGATTTATCCTCTTAAAATCAACTTTGGGTATTATCAGGGACATTTTTTGAGGATAAGGTGAATCATTTTAAATAAAGCTTATCTCCCGACGCTTTGCATAAAGGAATCATTGTTTTAATTTTAACCTATGGCAACTGCAGTTAAATAAACCCAGGGCTAATGAGGAGCAGGCTTTTGACACCGATTTACTTACCGATGTGGAAGCCCCATATAGTCTGGTGGTATGGAATGACGAGGTGAATAGTTTTGACTGGGTGATACAAACGCTGATTGAAGTTTGTCATCATTCTACTGAACAGGCGGAACAGTGTGCGATGATCATCCATACTCAGGGAAAATATGCAGTGAAGCAGGGAAGTTATGATGAATTAAAGCCTCTTTGTGATGCCATAACGGATCGCGGTATTGGCGCAACAATCGAAGTGCTCTCAAACTCCTGATTTTTAATTCTTCATTTTAAAAATCCTGATCCCCTATGTCGTTAATAGCACTTGACAAGGAGATTCGTTTTCCACCCGTAGAAATGGCAGATGAAGACGGCCTGCTTGCAATCGGAGGCGACCTTTCAAGAGAAAGATTATTATTCGCATACGCAATGGCATTTTTCCATGGTATGAAAACAAATACATTCTTTGGTGGTGCCCCGATCCCAGGTTTGTTTTATTTCCATCGGAAATAAAAATAAGTTCAAGCATGAAACAGCTGCTGAAAAAGCAGCCATTCGAGTTTTCCATCAACCGCGATTTTAATGCTGTGATAAGTCATTGCAAAGCCATTACCCGTCGTGGACAGGATGGTACCTGGATTACCGAAGAAATGCGCAATGCTTACAACGATCTGCATGTTGCCGGTTATGCGGTCAGCGCCGAAGTCAGGATAAATGATGAACTGGTAGGCGGACTTCTATGGCGTCCGACTAGGAAAAATATTTTATGGTGAAAGTATGTTCAGCAGATATAGTAATGCAAGCAAATATGCATTTATCAGGTATGTTCAGGAATTGCAATCAGAAGGAGTTGAAATGATTGACTGCCAGGTATACACCGCACATCTTGAATCCCTGGGCGCGCGCATGATTCCCAGGATTCATTTTCTAAAATTGGTGAAATCTCTTTCTAAGCCTAATGTCTAAGGCTGAACGCCTAACGCTGAACGCCAAACGCCGAACCCTCACATTCTTATACTCTTATACTAACTCTCACACCCTCACACTCTCACACTCTCACACTTGTTTTCTTCTCTGGCCATTTTTCGGCATAGGTATATACCAGTCCGCGCATATAATCATTTTCGGGATATGCCGTAAGCCTTTCTTTCAGGGATTCCAGATCCTGAATCTGCGATTCCTTGTCAAGCCATCCCATACCATAAAATCTACCGTTTTCGATCAGCACACAGCTTTCTTCCGAAGAATCCCTGCCGCGGTCCTTTATTATAAATGAAGGAAGCATTTCCTGCAGGGATTGCAATGCTTCCATGAGCAGCCGGTTATAATCATCCGCGGTTTCCTTTTGTATACAGGCACCCCGGCATGTTTTATCTACTAACCCTATACATATACCTTCTCCCTTTTGTAAGAAACATAACTTAGGGCAAAGTCCGAATTGAGCAACAAGCTTTCGTAGTAACTGCCAGCCTTCTGCAAGGCTGTTGAAACTATAATAAGCCTTAAGGTTTTGTTTTTTCTTTTCAATGGTAAGTCGCCGGTAACCCGACTGGTCCTCATAAACGTAAAGGCCATAAGTTTGTTCAAATCTTTTCAGACTACGATTATAAGCTGGCCATAGACGACGGATCTCGATACATTCAAACAGGAAGGCCATTAATTCGGTCCCACAATCCTGCCATGACACAGAATAAATATTCCTGAGGAATTCCTGTTTGCGCAGGCTGACACTATTATTCGAAAAATGACTGCAAACCCGGTTTCGCAGGATCTTGGCCTTGCCAACATAGATTACTTTTCCCTTCTGGTCGTGGAAGTAATAAACGCCGGGCGTATAGGGAATGGAAGCTATTTGTTCGGAGGGCAGGTTAGGCGGAAGGTACTGCTCCCGGCTCTTACCATGCAACATCTGTCGCACAGCACCCTGACTATCATTTTTTAGTATTTTCTCGAATAGAATGACAGTTGCATCAGCATCCCCGCCTGCCCTATGCCGGTTCAGGATGGGTATTTCCAATTCCCGGCAGAGTTTACCCAGACTATAGCCTGGTAGTCCCGGGAAAACCTTCCTGCTCAGGCGGACGGTACAAAGTCTTTGCACATCCAGTTCAAAACCACAGGTTTCAAGGTGGTGTCTGATAAATGAATAGTCAAAATTCACGTGATGGGCTACGAAAATAGTGCCTCTGAGCATTTCGAATATCCGGCTGGCGACTTCAGAAAAAATAGGAGCACCAACAAGCATACCCGGATGGATACCTGTAAGAACCTGTACATACTGAGGTATGGGAGATTGGGGATCGATCAGGGTTTCATACCTGTCTACGATCTTATTTCCATCATGCAGCACAATAGCCAATTCAGTGATGCCGTTATTAGCTGCATAACTACCCGTCGTTTCTATATCTACGATAGCGTACATAGTGGTGATACCGGTGAGAACTTTTGCTAATAAAGTTAGAAATAATCGCCCTTCAGTTATCAGAAATTATGTGAATTAAGATAGTTTTTTCCGTACTCTTTGAAAGCGTACGTCCGTGCTTTATAATAACAACTAAAAACCCATTAAATGAAACACCTTCACATTGGACATGTTGGAGAACAGGCAACCCTGGCAGCCGTTATCGCCGTGTTGTACTTTTGCGCCATCATGCTTTTTTCTTACGTCTTTACACTTGCTTAAACGGTCGATGGTTGATGGTTGATGGTGGATGGATTTTTATTGAAATTTCACCCAAATTCCAACTACCATACACCTTATACCATACTCCATAAACCCTAAAAGACCCAGTACGACAACTCCGGCCAAAACCGGAGTTTTTTTATTCGGGTACCCTGCCGTTCGCTACCGATCCACCGCCGATACTCCCACCATTTACTATCAACCATCAACCATAACCCATAACCCATATCCCATAACCCATAACATCCCATAACCCCTTGACTCTTTGGCTATAAACCCAAAAAATTCTGCCAAAACACTAGCATCTCACAAAAAAACAGTTTATATTTGATACTGTACGGCCGCCAACCGTATTTATTCTCCTTGGCATCCTACCCATATCATACGATAAACCGACTATAGTTGATTTATTCGTGACCCTTTGAAACAAATGTTTTTAATCATGGTTTCACATTAAATTTTTCATTTATGAAAAAAGTGCTTCATTCGATTCATTTGGGGGAAAATGCAAAGACAGCTTTATTTGCTTTTGGATTTTTAGCCCTGGTAATGCTGCTCTCCTATTTATATTGGTTCGCCTAATAGTAACAGAGCCCTTAAAACTGATATCAACGACTCCATTACGCAGATAATGGGGCTGATTTCATTTTATCTTATTAATTAAAGTTTCTACTGATAAGTGGAGACTTTTTTTTTGACCCTGATCCTTTTCATCCTTCTTGGCGTTTAACTAACTTTGCAGTCCTTAAAACGGATATACCGGATGGAATTGACCAAACATTATGAACCTGCTGGAACTGAATCCAAATGGACAACTCATTGGAACGCAAAAAAGTATTTTAACAGCTTTCCTGATGACCGGACTCCGTATACCGTTGTAATACCTCCTCCGAATGTAACTGGTGTCCTGCATATGGGCCATACGCTCAATGAAACTGTTCAGGATATTCTTATTCGCCGCGCGCGTATGAGCGGATTCAACGCCTGTTGGGTACCCGGCAGCGATCACGCATCCATCGCGACAGAAGCCAGGGTTGTTGCCATGCTCAAAGAACAGGGAATTGAAAAAAGCAGCCTTACGCGTGAATCTTTCCTCAAATATGCTTTTGAATGGAAGGAGAAATATGGCAATATAATTTACGACCAGATCGCAAAGCTCGGATGCAGTGTTGACTGGAACCGCGTCACATTTACCATGGATGATCATTATTACAAAGCGGTCATCCAAACTTTCGTGAAATTATTCCGGGAAAAAATGATCTACAGGGGTGCCAGGATGATTCACTGGGATCCTGCCGCAAAAACTGCATTAAGCGATGAAGAAGTTGAATACAGGGACATTCAAGGGATTCTCTACTTTGTCAAATATCCCGTTGCTGATACAAATGAATTTGTAGTTATCGCTACCCAAAGACCGGAGACCATTATGGGAGATACTGCCGTTTGTGTTCACCCGGATGATCCGAGATACCAGCCGTATTTTGGAAAACAGATTATAGTGCCGCTGGTGAACAGACGGGTTCCGCTGATTACTGACGAATATATCGATATGAATTTCGGTACAGGTGCACTGAAAATAACGCCTGCACACGATATCAATGACTATAACATTGGTTTAAAATACGGACTGCCGGTTATTGACACTTTAAATGAAGATGGTACACTGTCGGCAGCAGCGGAAATATTCGTGGGCATGGACCGGTTTGAGGCCCGTAAAAAGGTGGTTGAAAAACTAAAAGAAGCCGGCCTGATATTAAAAGAAGAGGCTTATTCCACCAGGCTTGGATTTTCGCAACGCAGTCATGCCGTCGTTGAGCCCAGGATTTCAACTCAGTGGTTTGTAAAAATGAAACCCCTTTCCATCCCGGCACTCGACGCTGTTATTTCCGGGAAAATAAGGATTCATCCGGGCGACAAATTTTTGGCCACATATAAATACTGGCTCGAAAATGTTAAGGACTGGTGCATATCACGCCAGCTCTGGTGGGGACAACGGATCCCAGCGTGGTATGATTCGAAGGGAAATTACGTTGTGGCAGAAAATGAATCCCTCGCTCTTGAGGCTTATCAGGACCAATACGGACTACTGGCAGTTCACGATGAACTTGTTCAGGACGAAGATGTTCTGGACACCTGGTTCTCTTCCTGGCTTTGGCCCATAGAAGTTTTTAAAGGAATCTCTGATCCGGGCAACGCGGATTTCAAATACTTATTATCCTGCTTCGGTATTGGTAACGGGTCAGGACATCATATTTTTTTGGGTGACCCGTATGATCATGGCAGGATTGGAATTCAAAAATGAGATCCCTTTTCCGGATGTCTATTTTACCGGAATGGTAAGAGATAAACTCGGAAGAAAAATGAGCAAGAGCCTGGGGAATTCTCCTGATCTTCTCCAATTAATCGACAAATATGGTGCTGATGCTGTCCGCTTTGGAATCATGATCTCTACTCCCGCAGGAAATGATCTTTTATTTGAAGAAGGCGGTCTGGAACAGGGAAGAAATTTTAATAATAAAATCTGGAACGCACTTAAACTCGTCAAAATATGGGGAGAAAAACTGGACTCAAATGCTGAGAAAACATCCGAATCCGATCCCGGATCATTTGCTGTACAATGGTTCGAAAATCGTTTCACCCAGGCAAAAACACAAATCAACAGATTACTGGAAGATTTCAAAATCAGCGAAGCATTAAAGACCATATATTCATTGATCTGGGATGATTTCTGCAGCTGGTACCTCGAGTGGGTGAAGCCTGGCTACGAACAACAGCTTAATCCTGTTTTCTATGAAAAAACAATTTCATTTTTTGAGGAACTGATCCAATGGTTACATCCCTTCATGCCTTTTATTACGGAAGAAATATATCACCGGCTTCGTGATCGTGCTGAACCGGATGATCTTTGCATAAAACAATTTACCCCCGTAAAAACTTTTGACACGACTTTGTTAGAAACGGGGGAAAAACTTCGCATGCTTCTTACCGTTGGACGGGAATTCCGTCAGCAGCAGCAGTTGAAAAACAGCGAGCCGATAGCGCGCTTAATTATTCCGGTGGAAATATTTGGTAAAAATGAAAGTCTCAATGCAATCATACTTAAGCAGCTTAACTGCCGTAAAATTGAATACTTATCCAGTCCTATTCCAAACGAACCCGGCATCAGTATAATTCCATTCCTTTCCTATCAGCTGGGATTTGAAACTCCAAAACGGGTGGACGATTCCAAAAGACAGGAAGATCTTGAAAAAGAACTGATTTATTATCGGGAATTTCTTGATTCACTGAACAAAAAATTATCCAACGATAGATTTGTTCAAAACGCAAAACCTGAAGTAGTAGATCTGGAGAAAAAGAAGAGGAAAGATACGGAGGAGAAGATTGCTGCCATCCTGCTTACACTTAACACATAACACAAGTATAAGAGTATAGGAGTATAAGAGTGAAGAACCATACTCCTATACTCTTATACTACCTGATGGTTTCCAGAACTTCATAATTAATCGGGACCGTAAAACCCAAAGCACCTCGCTTTACGCGAATATTTCCTTCCATCCTCACACGAATCTTATTATTATTCATCAACATACTGAGCGCGCTGCTGATGAGCAGTTTGGGGCTAATGTGCAGGTTCAGTGGTACATAAAAAGTATCTTTCCTGGGAATATTGATCGTTGAATCCAATAAATAATGATTCGCCAGTTTATTGTCGAGAAAAACATTTACATCCCCCCTCTTCAATTCCATCGCAAAAGTATTTGGATTGTAGAAAGCGAGTTGCGCGTACAATAAAGCAGAATCCATACTGAAATTCGATACTGAAAAATCGCGAAAGCCAAGATATTCCGGCGCTTCGGGTTTGCTGCAGGAAATCAAAAAGGAAAAACCTGCAATGAATATAATAAAGGAAATGGTTTTCATAAGGACGCAATATAATAGTTTTCGCCGGGAGCATGCAGACATTAACTTTGTTGAAACCAACTTCCTTATTTCAATCAAAATCATATGTTCATTCTGGAGAATGAAATTCTAAAAGTTGAAATCGCATCAAAAGGGGCAGAGCTTCAAAGCATCCTGAATGCTGTTACCGGTATTGAATATCTCTGGAATGGAAATCCGGCATTCTGGTCAAAACGATCACCTGTATTGTTTCCCATTGTAGGCAGTCTGAAAAACAATACCTATTTCTACCAGGGAAAATCATATCAGCTTTCGCGTCATGGTTTTGCGCGGGATATGGAATTTGAAGTAGAAAAACAAAACCAGAAGGAGATTACACTTCTCTTACGAAGCAATGTTGAGACGAAGAAAAATTATCCATTTGATTTTGAATTCCGCATAAAATATCAAATATTGGGGGACGAACTTAGTACCGAATACCTGATTACAAATACAGGCAAGGGACTTTTGATATTTTCTGTCGGCGGCCATCCGGCTTTTCGACTGCCACTCACTACAGACACAAATTTCGATGACTACTATCTGAAATTTGAAGAGACGGAAAATCTTTCAAGATGGCCCATTTCTAAAGACGGACTTATTCAAACCCAGCCTGTGCCTATTCTCGCAGATACCAACAGGCTGAATCTGAAAAAATCCCTTTTCTATCAGGACGCCCTTGTGTTTAAATATCCTGCCTCATCCGATATTTCCTTGATCTCCGGGAAAACCAGGCACGGCATTTTGTTTCAGATGGGAGAATTCCCCTTCCTCGGAATCTGGTCCTCAAAGGATGCTGATTTTATCTGCCTTGAACCCTGGTGTGGTATTGCAGACAGCGTAACCAGTGATCAGCAGCTTGAGCATAAAGAGGGTATGGAAAAAACCGCGCCTGGTAAAGTCTTCAGCAGGCAATGGCGGGTTAAATTTTTTTAAAATTTGTGAAATCAGCCGGAATGAGGATGGACGGTATATTCATTAGCTGATTATTTGCGATATTTAGGATCAATATCAGGCATTTGTCACGTTACTTCAATATCATTTTTACAAGCCTTAAAATGGCGCTGCAGGAATTCCGTTCCAATAAACTGCGCACATTTTTATCGTTGCTTGGCATCACATTTGGAATTTTTTGTATTATCAGTGTGCTTGCAACGATCAGCAGTATGAAAACAGCCGTACAAAATGATATTAAAAGCCTTGGATCAAATACGGTTTTTATCGATAAATGGCAATATGCCAATGACGGACCTTACCCCTGGTGGCGCTATTATAAAAGACCTACTCCCAAGTATGAAGAATTAAAACAATTAAGAGACCGTGTTCCTATTATTCAGAATGCCACATTTATGACGCAGACTCAATCCGTGTTTGAATATGGGAGTGATCTGCTGAATGGAATTAATTATTATGGAGTAACGGATGATTTTGCCAAAATCGAACATTTTAACATAGGATATGGCCGTTATCTGCAACAGAGTGATTTCGACCAGGCTGCAAACAATATTGTGATTGGTTACAATGTTGCGGAAAAAATATTTTCCAATCCGGAACTTGCTGTTGGCAAAACTGTCCGGTTGAATGGTGGCAAAGTGGCCATCGTAGTTGGCATAATTGAAAAACAGGGTCAGAGTTTGTTAAATATGTGGCAGTACGATGATTGCGCTATCATGCCCAGTAAGTTTCTAAAACAAATGATCCGTGATGAAGATGCCAACCCCGTTATTATTGTTGAAGGAAGAGAGGATGTGAGCATTCCGGCTTTAAAAGACGAGCTGGAAGGAGGTATGCGATCTATCCGCAAATTATCTCCTGGCCAGGAAGACAATTATTCATTAAATGATATTGAATCATTCAGCAAATTCATGGACAGTATTTTCTCCAATATCAACATCGGCGGATGGGCTATCGCTGCACTCTCACTGATTGTAGGCATGTTTGGAGTAGCCAATATCATGTTTGTTACTGTGCGCGAACGAACTTCGCAAATCGGATTAAAAAAAGCGCTGGGCGCCAAGAAAGGCACGATCATTTCTGAGTTCCTGCTGGAATCTTCTTTTCTCTGTATCATCGGAGGATTATTCGGATTGATTGCTGTTTTTATTCTCGCTGCCATTTTCTCTTCTATGTTCAGCTTCAAAGTAGTTGTGCCCCTGGATATCATCGGGCTGGCTGTGGGTATTTGCCTTTTTGTAGGCATTGTTGCCGGGATCATACCAGCCGTCATCGCGGCGCGGCTGGATCCTGTAGTAGCCATACGTTCGACAAATTAATTCCAATTTCACCGGGTATCTTTGCATTTACAATCATAAGATTTGGCTGTTACTATTTTAGGAATTGAGTCTTCATGCGACGAAACTGCGGCATCCGTATGCCGGGATGGCATCATTTTATCGAATATCATTGCAAGCCAGGAAATCCATAGCCATTACGGAGGCGTAGTTCCCGAACTCGCAAGCCGGGCACACTTGCAAAATATTCTTCCCGTACTTGACCAGGCAATTATGAAAGCGGGAGTCTCACTGGCAGATATAAACGCTGTTGCATTTACTCAGGCGCCCGGACTTATAGGATCGCTGCTCGTCGGCGCACAGGTTGCCAAATCACTCGCCTTTTCAATGAACATCCCATTGATTGCTGTGCATCATATGCAGGCACATGTGCTTGCCAATCTGATTGGTGAAAAGGAATTTCCAGACTCCGTACCCCAATTCCCTTTTTTATGTTTGACCGTAAGCGGGGGCCATACGCAGATTGTAGTTTGTGAATCTCCATCTCAGTTGAAAGTGATCGGGGAAACAACTGATGATGCAGCGGGGGAAGCTTTTGACAAGTCAGCCAAAATACTCGGTCTGCCCTACCCTGGCGGTCCACTCATTGATCAATATGCATCACAGGGTGATCCTTTGCGATTTAAATTCCCGGAACCACAAATCCCAGGATTGAATTTTAGTTTCAGCGGACTTAAAACCGCTATATTATATTTTATTCAAAACGAAAAAGCGAAATCACCCGAATTTATTGAGAAAAATCTGCCCGATATTTGCGCATCCATACAGGGACGGATCGTTTCCATCCTACTTAATAAATTAAAGAAAGCAGCCGCACAAACGGGCATAAAAGATGTTTGTCTGGCTGGCGGTGTTGCGGCTAACAGGGGCTTGCGAAAAGCATTTGAGGAAACCGGCCAGTCTCTGGGATGGAAAACATTTATTCCAAAAATGGAATATTGTACTGATAATGCAGCCATGATTGCCATAACAGGATATCATAAATACCTGGACCGGACATTCTCTCCTCTTTCCGCAACAGTGACCGCGCGCGCAGCATGGTAAATCCTGATTATGCCAAATTCATATTTCAGATTTAAAAGTTTACCATTCACCAGGACAAATCAGCAATGAAAGTATGCACAGATTCCTGCATCCTCGGCGCATGGACATCGGGGAAGTTAGAACGAGCCGAGAAAATTTTGGATATTGGCACAGGAACCGGATTGCTTGCGCTCATGCTTGCTCAAAAATCAAAGGCCGTTATTGACGGGATAGAATCGGATCCTGGATCATTTATACAGGCAACAGAAAACATTTTAGAGAGTCCATGGTCCAACCGAATCAGGATTATTGACGGAGATGTGCGCCATTTTTCTTTTCCGTACAAATATGATTTCATTATTTCGAATCCGCCATTTTATGAATCCGATCTTCATTCGCCTGATCAGAAAAAAAATAAAGCCAGGCATGAAGTATCATTGACCCTTGATGAGTTGATAACAGTGATCCGTTCCTGCTTGCTCAAAACTGGTCTTTTTAGTATTCTGTTGCCCTATCACCGTGCAGCCTATTTTGAAAGGCTTGCCGCTTCAAATGGGTTTTTTCTCCGGGAGAAATTGACCATCCGACAAACTCCCAAACATCAGCCCTTTCGCGTATTATTTTTGTATGGACAAGAAAAAACGGGAGCCTTCATTTCAGATGAATTGACAATAAAAGATTCAGAAGGGAAATACAGCAGGGAATTTGCTGAACTGCTTAGAGACTATTACGAATGAAAATTCGGCTGATCGATGACCGTTGACCGATGACCCATGACCGTTTGCGGTTAAATTCACACCCCTACACTCCTATACTCTTATACTCTTATACTCCTATACTAAAGAGCATATACCTTCAAATACCTATACCCCTCCGTTATATTGCCCTGGCGAACAATCGTTGCTCTTTCAATAACTGGCGATCCTTCATTGAAAAGATCTTCCAATACATATTTAATAAGCTGCTCGCCGAAATATCGCGACGCATCACGGGGAAGTTCATTGGGGAGATTTCCTATAGCCATGACATCAACGGAACCATCCATATATGGTAATGTTCTCTCGTGCGTTTTTTTATCAACCCCGTAGACAGGGCTTTCCATACTGCCATCACCAAGATTACAAGGCACGGAACCATCTTTATCATCTGTGATATCCGCGATCGTTTGTATTCTGAAACGCGGAGACAAAAGATCTTCCCATTCAAATAATCTCGGCATGCGGGGTTCCCAGTAAATACCATTCAGCAATAAATCAGAATTCTCAGCATAGGGTCTAAAAAGACATTCATAATTTCCAGGGTCATTATGGAATTCCTCACGGCGATAAGATTTGGTTTTTTTATTCCTGTACAGTAAAGCACCCTTCAGCTGGGTAAAAACGGGATACGAAAAATTCCTTGAAAGATATTCATCCGGTTCAATCTCAATAATACCCAGCAGGTTCATTACTTCCAGTAATCCGTGTGCCACCCTTCCTGAGCCTGTAATAACAACTTTCATATTGGGAAGTCTGATACCGAAATAACCATGGATTAGCTGGCGAAAACTGGGTTGTTTATATACCCTCGGAAGTTCGAATTTTTTTATTCTGCTACCATAGGCCATCATCCCGTTATGTGCCCCAACAATCCCCGCAAAAAAACCAAAGCCTAATATGCGCTGCCCGTCCTCATGCTCCATACATTCATAATCGATAAGCGTTATTTTTTTGTCAATGATTGAACGAAACAATTCACGGTTATAAGGCTGCATTTTTTTAGTATGTGAAAACAAAAGGTATTTTTTGCCCGGAATCAACTTTGACACCTGAACTTCTTTGATACCAAACAAATAATCACAATCGCTCAAGTCCTCCATCATCACCACTCCCGCCATTTCATATTCTTTGTTGGTATAACAACGGTCGGCTGAAGGCTGGGCGAATATTTTGAGAGAGGGAAAATTTTTCTGCAGCCATTTGCATTGTGAAGGAATAAGTGCTACCCGGTTATCCGCCGGAATCTTCGTCTCCCGGATCAAGCCAATACGGATCATGTAAAGCTGTTTTATCTGGAAAGATATTCATTTTTAAAGTTCCTTTATCATTAGCCCAAATGGATTTAATTCTAAATTTGACTTATAAAGAGGCTGGGAATAATGAAAAAGAGAAGGGCGTTTTCTGATTTGGTATTTATAGTAATAATCCTTTTCCTTGCTTTTGCTTCAATTATATCTTATAAGCGAATTACAAAACAAAATCAGACTTCAAGCCTGATCGCACATGCAAACCTGATAAGGTTTAAACTGGGGCAAACTCTTAATTTTCTTAGAGAGGCGGAATCAAAAGAGCAGACATCCATTCATACACATAATGAAGCTTTCAATAATCAGCTGCTTAAGGATTCTTTAATCGCCTATCAGCTTTTAAATGAATTAGATTCACTCACAAAAGGCAACAACGACCAGCAGGCGAAAATCATTCAGCTGAATTCCGTTTTACGGAAATGGCTCGATAATCTTCAGGAAGAACGCGTCAGGGCAGAAAAATCGACTGCCGATTTATCAAACTATGTATCAGAAGGTCAGTCAATGATGAATAGAATTCAACTCCTGTTCGCTGAAATGCGGCATAGCCAGGAAGAATTGCTATTGCAGGAAGTACAGGAAAAGGACAGGACAGCTTTCTTAATACCATTATTCTCGCTGGTCTTTTCTTTTGTTGCGATTCTCCTCGTTACGGGCACTTATTTCAGACTTCGTAGCGAGACCCGGCTGCGTCTGCAGGCAGAAGGCGGAATGGAAATCATACATAATTTTTTTCAGCAGGCCCCGGCCATGCTTGCCATTTTGAAGGGTCCCGATCACATGTTTGAATTTGTGAACCAACCGTTCCAGGATTTAATCGGTGGCCGCAACCCCGTTAACTTACCCGCAAGAGAGGCCATTCCAGAAGGTACCGGACAGGGATATTTTGCGATCCTCGATTCGGTTTATCAGACCGGGGAACCTTTTGTCGGCAAGGAAATGCCACTACAGGTTGAACGGGGAAATACCGTAGAACAGATTTACATAAATATCATCTGCCAGATATTAAAAAATGCTTCCGGCAAAACAGACGGCATCCTCGTATTCTGTTACGATGTTTCTGAACAGGTTCAGGCCCGCATTTTATTACAGGAGACAGAAAACAGGTCCAGGCTTGCCATTGAAGCCGCACGCATGGGAACTTTTGACTGGGATTTGCAAAATCAGCATTTTATCAGCTCTGAGCGGCTGGTTGAGATTTTCGGTTATCACAATGCGTCTAATACATCTCATCAGGATCTGATTGACCGGTTTCACCCGGATGATAAATCCATACGTGACAGGGCAGTCGAACATTCGTTTTCATCGGGTTCACTTGACTACGAAGCGCGAATTATCTGGCCCGACAAGTCCATACACTGGATCAATGTGTACGGTAAAATTTTTAGCGATGATGCCAGGAATATATTGAGAATGTACGGCACTGTAGTGGATGCGACTCAACAAAAAATTGCTTTGGAAGAAATAAAAGAGAGCGAAGCAAAATTCCGGTTGCTTGCTAACGCCATGCCGCAGCAGATTTGGACGGCCGATAAAAAAGGCAATCTGAATTACTTCAATCAGGCAGTGTATGATTATTCGGGTTTAAAGTTTAAAGAAATTGAAAATAGGGGTTGGGTAACATTTGTTCATCCTGAGGATATCAAAAACAATATTAAAAAATGGTCAGTTTCTATAGAAACAGGAAATGAGTTTGTTATCGAACATCGTTTCAGGAATTACAAGGGAGAATACAGGTGGCAGCTCAGCCGGGCCATTCCTCAAAAAGATGACCAGGGAAATATACAGATGTGGATAGGCTCGAGTACAGATATCCAGGCACAAAAAGACTTCGTCCAGGAATTAGAAGAGAAAGTAATCGAGAGAACCCAATCATTAAATTACGCAAATCTAATTCTGAAACAAACAATCAGTGAGCTCGAACAAACTAATGCAGAACTGGCTTCCTTTAATTATATCGCCAGCCATGATTTGCAGGAACCCATGCGAAAGATAATCGCATTTTCAAAACGAATTGAAGACCTGGAACAGGGAACTTTATCGGAAATATCAAGAGACTATTTTAACAGGATCATCCTGGCCGCTTCCCGTATGCAAAATCTTATTGACGCTTTTTTGTCATATTCCCAAACCAGTAATGTCCGTGCCACATTCGAATCCACGAATTTCAATAAAGTCTATGAGGAAGTGAAAGGAGACTTTGCAGACACATTGGAACAAAAAAAAATTGAGCTCGGGAGCCAACCACTTCCCGTGTTAATGAGTATTCCCATACAAATAAATCAGCTTTTTACAAATCTGATCGGGAACGCTATCAAATACAGCAGAACGGGTGTACTTTCAACCATTCATGTAATTGCAGAAGAAGTGTCAGGCAATGAACTTTTGTTCGAGGGTGTGGATGCGGCCAGGTTTTATTGGAAAATCAGCGTCCGTGATAACGGAATTGGTTTCGACCAATCGTATGAAAACCAGATTTTTGAACTATTCCAGCGATTACACGACAGGCAGGAATATCCGGGAACAGGTATTGGACTGGCCATCTGTAAAAAGATCATGCGTAATCATAAAGGATTTATCTCAGCTATAGGACAAGTCGGGTCGGGTGCCATATTTTCTATGTATTTTCCGTCTTCAATTGAAGGCTGATATTTAAACATACCTTAATCTCTGATTGTGATGACAGTTCCCGAAAGAATTTTGTTAATTGACGACGATCCGGATGACCAGCTTTTTTTCAGGGATGCGATTCAGGTAGTCCAGCCCGGCCTACAGTGCGAAGTGACTTCTAATTGCAATGAAGCTTTCAAACAATTGGAACTGCCGCCACCGCCGGATCTTATTTTTATGGATTTGAATATGCCGATCATGAATGGTTTCGAATGCCTGGTTTATTTAAAAAATCAATCCAGCTATAAAGATATCCCGGTCATAATTTTTACTACATCAAAGAATTTAAATGATATTTCCAAAACCCGGCAGCTGGGAGCAAGATGGTTTATGACCAAGCCCGACGATTTTAAAGTGCTATGCAAAAAACTGAGAAAGGTTCTTCTAAAGGATTCACTGGACGGCCTCTTCACAATTTAGAGATGGGATAAGCGCAAAAAAAGATAAACAGCCGTGGCTGTTTACCTGTCTGGTCTTTAAAATGACTCCCGATTATGACTGTTTATTAAATTTTTCAACCACCTGGCAGAGTCCGTCTGAGTAACCCTTCACGGTTATCCAACCCTTACTATCCTCCAGTTTAACATAGTAACAGGTTTCAGTCTCAGTATTTGTTTCAGTTATTCCAAAGATGGTCTTGTCAGGAAACTTTTTATGGAGTTCCCAGGCCAGGTGGATAGGTAGCAGACTTACATCCTTATAATATCTTTCTGATTCGATAAAATTTCCTTCATGGTCATACTCTATTTCAGAGACCACGTTGTTTTCCTTAAAATGAACAAAATAATGGTCGCCATTTTCATTCCAGTCTACTTTCTCAGCCATAGGGAATGCTGTCTGGAAGGCTTTAATAAGTTTTTCGCTAACTGTCGCAGGGCTAATACTGGCTATTGCCTGCATTTGTGCCAGTAGCACAAACAGGCCAATGAGACCCGCTAATTTTGTTTTCATACATAATCGTTTTTGAGGTGGATAATTTTTTACTCACCCAATATATATCTGAAACTTGATTGAAGTCAAGCAGTTAGTTATTAACGGTGTTGCATGAAAAATAAAATTTAATTAAACTATAACAGGGACATTTAAACTACCGGTTTTGTATAGCTGAAACATAAAAAAACCCGCTCAACTAAGAAAGTTTTCGTATTAACATTTTCTTATACCTTTATGCAGAGAGGATCAACGGTAAGCTGCTTTTTGAAAAAGCGGGTATTCATCCGAAATTATCAGTTCCGCCAAATAAACCCTGAATGGCTACTCATCCATTATATACCCTTATTATATTTATAATTACCACAGGACTTACCATTTACCTCTTTCACAGAGCAACAAATTATTCAGCCATTGCGCTGATTATTATGTCTTCCTGGTTGCTTGTGCAGGCTCTTTTAACCTTATCAGGATTTTATCTGATTACCGATTCAATTCCCCCGAGGGGTTTGCTATTCGTGACTCCACCCCTCTTGCTGATTATTGCCCTTTTTGCAACAGCAGGTGGGCGGAGATTTGTTGATAGGCTGAATCCCGGAACATTGATCTTAATACATACAATAAGGATTCCTGTCGAAATTGTACTTTATTGGTTGTACCTGGAAAAACAGGTTCCCAGGCTGATGACGTTCGCTGGTGGCAATTATGATATTCTATCAGGATTGACAGCTCCTCTTGTTTTTTATTTCGGCTTTGTGAAAAAAATGTTTGGCAGGAATTTATTACTCTGCTGGAATATTATATGCCTCGTACTTCTTCTTTTAATAGCGGGACGCGCAGTATTGTCGATCCCCTCCCCTTTCCAAAGACTGGCTTTTGATCAGCCCAATATTGCAGTCCTCCATTTTCCTTATTGCTGGCTCCCTTCCTTCATCGTTCCCGTAGTTTTATTTTCCCATCTTGCCATGATCAGGTATCTGTCAAAAATGAAAACGAAATAAGCCGAACTGCCGTTATTCGGATTTCAGACATTATCCTCTCAGGAACCAGTGAAAGCCAAGTCCGAAAGTAACGCCATTTGTCGCGGTATTCAATGTGTAATTATTTGCACTGGGAGTTACAGTTCCTGAAGTTTTATTTGTTGTATACGTATTATTGGTATCGTAGTTATGGACATGACTATAACTATAGCCAAGTGCCATATCCATTCCGATATGTTTATAAAAGAAATGAGTAAGACCGATACTCGCCCCGGTATTCCAGGTAAAAATATTTGAAACCTTTCCATCAGTATTCCCGGTAGAATTTGTCGTATAACTATTACCTGAGCTGGTGCCGCTTCCAGATCCCACGGCTCCGTTTATTTGCCCATATAACCAGTTATTGTCAGAAAGACCGGCAAAATAATAACGCAGAAAAGGGCCTAGACTTACTGTCATTGTGGTTGTGCTGGTGGCACTGCCGGTGGTCGTACTGTTCGTATTCGTGGTTGTGCTATTGACGTGGGAAGTTGTGATATTGAATGCCGGAGTCGCACCAAGTACCAGGTGTGGCGATAAAAATACTCCTACCTGCGGCCCGATGCTAAAAGTAAATGTATTGGTGCCGGTAGATTTTAATGTCCCGACGTCGTAACCATAATCGCTGTTTGCAGAACTATATCCTGTGCTTCCGATGGTTGTCCCAAGCATCATAGTCCCTTTTGCAAACTGTGCATGGGTGATCATGGAAAAAAACATTAAAGCGGCAAACGTTAGAATCATTATTTTTTTCATATTCATCATTTTTTATTAAGCGGCCTGAATTTTTTATTTTTTGATCAGTCAGCCGGTGCTCATAAAATGGAAGAATAGTGCCAGATTCGGATAATAAGTTGTTAAGCAATCATCTGTATACCAGTTAATAGGTTGTTATTCAAACATGTCTCCGCAATTTTTAAACAACTAAGCAGTTAGTGTAAGAGGTAATTATCAAAATTTTTAATCATTTACCCAATCAAAAACTCTATGTTTATGCGTTTAACCTTTATTGTTGGAGCTGCATTTTTGTTTATAACAAGTACCGCCTGCAAACCCACTGTTAATGTTGAAAGAGGAGAACATCCTTATTATCTGCATGCATTATCAGACCTGCGGGCCGCCCGCTGGATGATTGAACATCGTCCTGGCAACTGGGTACAAACCAATGACGAAATGGAAGCAGTCCGGCAGATTGATGCTGCCATAAATGAAATTAAAAAAGCGTCTATTGACGATGGTAAAAATCTGGCAGATCATCCTGCTGTTGACGAACGTAATGAACACGATGGCCGTTTACACGTTGCAGTAGATTATCTCAAAAAAGCAAGACAGGATGTGGGACAGGATGAAGACAATCGTTTTGCACAGGGCTTGCAGGATCGCGCTTATATACATATTGATAATGCCATATCTGCGGTGAAAAAAGCGATACATTCATAAATTTTCGAAGAATTGTATTAATAAGATTTACTGAGCATATTCTCCTAAGACCCCTCATTTATATGGGGGTTCTTCTTTTATTTAAAACGACAACCCGGATTCCTTCGCAGCTATAAAACTGCCACCTACGATTACGGTGATCCCCAATGAAAGTCCAACAGAACTAATTAATTTCATTCCTTCTGAGGACGATTTGTCCAAATCATATATGTCCATCCTGTTGATCTGATCAGTGGTAAAACTTATAGCGGTTCCTCCAACGAAAGTTCTGTCGGTATAAATATGAACTTCTGAAAGGACAATATCTTCTTCCAGCCCGGGGAACCTGTTGCCTTTGATCATTGAAGGATTGAGGTATTTCAGATATTCAGGATTTAAAGCTACTGTTTCACCTGATAATGTTTCTCCACAAATGCTCATATTTTTTAGGGAAAATGCACTATCAGGTGTATGAACGATAAAATATTTATTGGCGGTCTTAAGTTGATTCAACACCCGTCCTGAGACCTTATATACAGTATTGGTCTTGTAGTAATGCTGGAAATAACAACCCATACAACAGGTTAAAAACATAATCAGGACAAAGGGCCCGAAAAAATGGAAAATTTGTTTCATAACATTTGATTTTGGGAATTTTCAATCTTTAAAGCGAAAAATCAATATTTAGATTGTACGGATGGGATTCTGCCTCGGCTACGGCAGCGGCCCCAAGGCCCACTACAATTACTACCGGTGCAACTATACCAACGATACTTAGCTTGAACCAAAACTATCTTAGGAACCAGCCTGTTCCTAATTGATTCCCGAACCTGATAATTTCCAGGAAATAAAAATTGCCAACAGCACGGCAATCCCTTAGAAACAATGGGAATTATTGCGCGAATTGGAAAAGTGGATGCCGGCGGTTGCAAAAGACGCAAAAACCAGATTGCGGAATTGCATTATTTACTAAAAGAAATCAGCCATGATGGCCATGCCATATTCTGAAAAAATAAATAAAAAACCACGCCGAAGCGTGGTTTGAAGCAGTAAATATGAATTATCGTCAATAGCCACTACCCATAGAAGCCGTTACTATCAACACTCCGGTCATGCTGGCTTTGTTTGCGTCGAAGTAATTAAAGGTCCCTGCGGAAGAAAATGTTTTAATATAAGAGGAACCGGCTGCAATAGTTCCGCTACTGATACTACCATCAACTGAAGTAATACTGTGTGATGCGGTATCATTATTCTTCCATGTTACACTCGAACCAGTTACAACAGTTAAAGTTGCGGGTGAAAAACCAGAACTTGTGATAGAAATAGTTGTTCCGCCCGGATTATTATTGCTGTTACTTTTAGAACAGGAAATGAAAATGATCGCTGTCAATATAATGAGTATCGCTCCGATTAGATATTTTCTAGTTTTCATAATTATACATTTTAAGTTAGAGACCAGTTATTTAAAATAAACAAACAGTGGCAAAATTATATTTCTCGTCATACGCATATTGTTTATTCTTTTTTATTAGAAATATTTCAATCACTGTGCCAACTTATGATTAATAATCAGAAATTGAAATCTCTATTGAAGCTGCATATCCCTGTAGAATAAATTCAACATATGCCCGGAAATGATTTTCAACTTATTCTCAAGAGTTAATGCATTTAACATTTTCAGGTTAGAAAACTGAATCTGCTATCTTGCAATAGAATCGGCGTTGATTTGTGAACGGATAACCAAACAAATATGAATTGAGACCGACTTGATAATTTGAATGTATGAATGAAGAAGCAAGTATCTCAAGATTCACCAGTGCTCAAAATAAAAACTATTCAATAGCCATGGAAGAAATTAAAAAAGGCAAAAAAAGGAGTCATTGGATGTGGTATATTTTCCCTCAGATTCAGGGCCTGGGGTTTAGTGAAACCTCAAAATATTATGCGATCAGAGACCTTCAGGAGGCAGATGAGTTTCTAAAACATCCATTGCTGGGAATCAGGTTGATAAATATTTGCCAGGCACTCCTTAACCAGTCAGACAACGATGCCTCTAAAATATTTGGTAGTCCGGATGATTTGAAACTAAAATCATCCATGACCCTGTTCGCATCATTGAAAGAGACCAATCCTGTTTTTCAAATGGTGCTGGACAAATTTTTTAATGGTACACGAGATGCCAGGACTATGGATATAATTCTCGGAAAACTTTAACTATTATGAAAGATCTGGAACCTATATTAGATGTTTTATTAATTATCACGCAGGTTATGTGCTGAGTGAAGATGAGCTTGCGCTTTTAGGCAACTGGCTCGCAGAATCGGATGAACATGAAATGCTGTTTGATCAACTGAACAACAAGGATGGAATGCAATTTATTATGGGAGCGATGGAAGGAAATATCAGGGAGAAAATACTGGGGCGGCTGATTGAAATGGAATAAAAAATTGAACAGCCACCTCCCGGCAGCTGTTCAATAATGTTGTTGGTGTACATCAAACTTTCACTCTCTTGGTTTTCTTAGGATTTCAGATTGATTTTAGGATTCGGACTTTTTAGTTTTTCAAAGGATCGGATCAGTTGTGCGCTTCAACAATACAAAGATGCTACATAGTTCTTCTTCCGCATAACCTATTCGGCGTAAAGGCTGAAATCATCGATTTTTGGGCCATTTTAGAGGTTGGGGGAAAATGCCTAACGCCTAAAGCCGAACGCTTAACGCAGAACGCTTGACGCTTAACGCCGAACGCTTGACGCTTAACGCCGAACGCCTACCACCCTCGTTCTCAAGATCCCGCCTATGTCGGGGGAAGGCGGATAACACCGAAAAGGTTATTTTTACAATTCGAATTTATGGCGGCTACAGACCGTTTATTATTACCCTATGACCGAAGCAGTTCATGAATTTCAGGTAAGAAGAACACCGCTGAGTGCAACCAGGCTATTGACTGTAGATCCTCTCTATCTTGAATTGGAAGGGCCTTTATCAAGTACCCGTTTTACCAAGGAGGATATCGAAGGATTTCGATTCGGTGTTACCCGGTTTCGGTACAGATTCATTCCTGTAAGTAAATCCTATAACATTGAAATTAAAAATGGTGAAGGGAAGATCATTTTAATCCGTATGCATTCATTTTTTGAAATTGGCAATAAAAAAATTCAAAGGCTCTTCATCCAGATACACAAACAAATTCAGCTGGCCTATTTTAATGATATGGCTATTCATTATGTCAGGTTACTCAATGGCGGGTTAACATATGAGCTCGCCGGGGCATTCCTTATGAAAGAAGGTGTACTCCTGAAAAAAGAAAAGCAGGTTATTCCCTGGATCCGGATCGGGCTCGCATCATATTTTCATTCCTGTTCGGTTTATGATCTTGCTGATCCAAAACACCACAGATCTTTTGACTACTGGCATGACTGGAATGCATCGTTACTACGTTCAGTTATTGACTACAAGATCCGAAGCAGCGGCTCTTTTTAGCACTGGAGAAAATCTATTATTATATTTCTGAAGTGAATGATTTAATTGCAAACAGCGAAAATGATCTGAGAGGGTTTGAATAATTTATCATTCGTTGGAACCGTACGCTTATACCGGTCTACGAAATACTCAAGGCACATGCCTGTTACGAGCAGGCTCCCTTTCGGCATGGGCAATTCCTGAATTATATTTTGCGCTTCAACTTTATTTCTGTCCAATTTATAAATGATTTCATTTTGAGCGTTCCCTATCTCCTCTTTACTTTCTACTTTGATAACCACAGAAGCTATTCTGCAAATTACTGCGCCTGCGCCCGGAGGCGATTTGAAGGATGTTTTTGGAATGAATGATGGAATCGAAATTTGTAACTGGCCGGGCGTAGGACTGCTGACTTTAAATTTCGCGGTCCACCGGTTTGCTAAAATTGGGCTTCCGGCAGAAAATTGAAACTGGTCCAAAGTTGGCTGGGTTTCAGCCGAAGCGGGTTCATGCCTGGCGTTTTGCAACCATGTAAAAATTTCACCGACCAGGCGGGTTTGCATTTTACGGTCTGTGGGTTCAAAAATAACAGCCCCCAGATTTTGTCGAATGAGCATTGCAATGGTTGATGCCATTCCGAATTCAGAAGATTTCGCTTTTGTTCGCCTGGTCTGTTTATATTTTCTGGGGAGGGACCGTGTGTAGAATTTGTCGCCCATCTTGTAGTGGACAACATTGCCAATACGGCCGATCATTCCCATCTGTGTTCCCATATTATTTATTCTTTACAAATATGAAACAGCTTCTCCCCTGCTTCGGGAATCGTTCTAATATTATTCTAAGTTAGTGCGGAGTTAGTGCGGTAATTATCGCACTAACTCCGCACTAAGTAAAATTAAATATTAAATCAATATAGAATGCATCCCGAAGCAAATAATTCTTTGGCTAAAATCAATCATTCCCGCCATTGTGGTCACTTACGAAACTGTTGACTTAGATTGACATCTTCATCATCAGCTCGTGTAACTAAAGATTTGCTTTTTAGATTTTTGTCATTTGCTGATAACCAGGCTCTTTAAAACTTCATCCAGATTGTTCATGCCCGCTGCAGTGCCTTTTTCATAGCCCAATTCGATGAATTTTTCAAGTTGGGCAAGGCTCGCCATTTTTTTGGCAATTTGAACGGTGGTTTTATCGCCCCCGGCTTTGAAAGAATTCTTGGTTATAGAGAAGGTAAAGCCAGAATCGATGGGGTTTCCATTTTCATCGGAAAAGGAATTCTTTGTGGTGAATCCGGACTTGGGTTGGATTTCGACAAACTCCGCCAGACTATAGCGGATTGGTGGGGTATTCTCAGGGCCGATCATGGTATATAACCAACGACCGCCTTCACGGAAATCCATTTCCTTTGTCTGGACCCGCCAGGGTTTGGGTCCCATCCACTGATCCAGTATTTCCGCTTTTGTAAATGCATCCCATACGAGATCAAGGTCGGCGGCAAATTCCCGCGTTATGTGTATGGTTGCCGTGGCTTTGTCAACGGTGAAATCAAATAGCAGGTTCATTTTTTCTTATTTTTTATGGTGAACAATACTTCATCGAGTCGCTGGAAACTTTCTTCCGTAATCTTCCGGAACTGGTCCAGCCAGATATCGATTTCTTTCATTTTATCTATTTTCAGTTCATAAAAGATTTCCCTTCCCTCCTGCTTTTGGGCCAGGAGGTTGCATTCGTACAGGATGCGCAGGTGTTTGGATATGGACTGGCGGGTGATGTCGAAGTGCTCCGCAATGGCGTTCGGGGTCATTGCCTGCACGGCGATCAGGACGAGGATCGCCCGCCGGGTGGGGTCAGCAATGGCTTGAAAAATGTCGCGTCTCATGAAAATTAATTAAGAAGCCGATCAGTTGCAAATATACGTGCAACCGATCGACTTCGCAAAATTTATTTTTAACAGGAGATTTTTCTGGTAGTTCGAAAACCTTGTACAAATACTTTTTTTAAAAAACCTTACTGTTATTCCGGATAACGAAGGCCCAGGAAAAAACGGTTTTGAGATACCCGTCTCCGTTATAATGGCGTTGCTGGCAAATTCTGAAGAGTAAAAGGGCCGCAGTATTTGCGACCCTAAGTAACTGTTTGAACTTCAAGTGCCCGGAACAGGAATCGAACCTGCACATCGTTGCCAATACCAGATTTTGAGTCTGACGCGTCTACCAATTCCGCCATCCGGGCAGGTGATTAGAATTACGGGATGCAAATGTAAGGATTTGACCTTATTTAATGACAAATAAGCGATCTCAAATCGACTGGGACAGATTCAAATTTTCCTTTCCAAACTTAATTATCTTAGGAGCGCAAAAAGTTTAACGGCTATGCAATTACCACCCGACACCATCGAAAAACTACTGGTAGCCATAGTGATTGGCGGCGCGATTGGCGCAGAAAGAGAATACCGCAGTAAATCAGCGGGCTTCCGCACACTCACGCTGATCTGCCTGGGCTCGGCGATGTTTACTATTTTTTCTGAATTGATCGGTTCGGGAGGTAATCCGGATCGTATCGCTTCCAATATCGCCACAGGCATTGGTTTTGTCGGAGCCGGTGTGATATTCAAAGGGGATATCGGAGTAAACGGGATCACCACTGCTGCTATGATCTGGGTAACAGCCGCCCTGGGTATGGGTATCGGAGCCGGTTATGAATGGGTATCCGCCATCGGATGCGTAATGATTCTGTTAATGCTTTTCGTTTTTGGACTTGTGGAAAGATGGATCGACCGGGTTAATCAAATGAGGAATTATAAAATCATGGTCGATAATAATAATGAAACCATGGA
This sequence comes from uncultured Bacteroidota bacterium, assembly GCA_963730425.1. Taxonomy (GTDB): domain Bacteria; phylum Bacteroidota; class Bacteroidia; order Chitinophagales; family Chitinophagaceae; genus Puia. The sequence goes on from CAVSRV010000010.1 coordinate 59,758, forward strand.
GCGGTATGAAAAATGCTTTCTCGCACATCACCTGAAATTTATTCGGAGTAAGAGAAATCAAATCCAGGGATACCATCAGCGGAGAATGGATAGTACGCGGCTCACAAAAAAATCATCTCGCATTCATCAACGAAATCCTTCACGACACAGAAGTAAATCATTTTGAATATTAATCATGCTTTACCGGATGGCTGAACCAAAGGATGTTCCTGCCCTGCGGGATCTGGGCCTGGCGTCTTACGGAAGATTAAAAAATAATCTGACTCCTGTAAACTGGGAAAAGATGGAGTCGGTCATAACTTCAGATCAGACATTTCCGGTATTAGTCAGCTCCTGTTATTCATTTGTATGCGAAGAAAATTCCCGGTTGCTGGGAATGGCATTTCTTGTTCCCAGTGGAAATCCAACAAAAATATATTCTGCGGATACGAGTTATATCCGCATGGTGGGTGTTCATCCCGATGCAGACGGGAGGGGAATCGCTCAATCACTTACGACGCTTTGCATTGACAGGGCCAAAGAAACCGGTGAGAAAACCATCATGCTGCATTCTGCAGAAATCATGTATGCGGCCCGGCATATTTATGAAAAATCGGGATTTAAAAAGATCCGTCTGTTAGATGAGCATTATGGTCTTCCTTACTGGCTTTATCAATTGGACATCGAATAAATTAAAGTGCGGGTGTGCGGCCACCATCCACCGCAATATTTGCTCCATTCACATAGGAAGCAGCAGGCGATGCAAGAAATGCAATCACATTCGCAATCTCTTCCGGTTTCCCGAATCGCTTCATGGGAATACTTTCCTTCATTTGTTTTTCAACGACCTCAGTTTCATTTTTTGAGAGAGCAGCAGTATGTTTCACCAGTTCATCCAGTCTTTGCGTTTCTGTAAGTCCGGGTAGAATATTATTGACCGTTATATTGTACCGGCCAATTTCGTTGGACAGGGTTTTGGCCCAGGCAGCAACAGCGAGTCGAATCGTGTTGGACACACCCAGACCGGCCAAAGGTGTTTTAACCGAGGTCGAAATAATATTGATGATCCTGCCATATCCGGCTTCTTTCATTCCCGGGACAACTGTTCTGGCCAGGATCTGATTACAAATCACATGTTGCCTGAAAGTCAATTCAAATAAATCCGTTGGGGCATCCAGGATCGGCGCAGCATTCGGTCCGCCTGTATTATTTATGAGAATTTCGATCGTATGCTTCCCTACTATCGATTTAATTGTTTTCTCTACCATTGCCGTATCAGAAAAATCCGCCGCCATCCATCGATGCGCCTGGTCTCCCTGTGTAGCCAATTGTTTGACAGCTCCTGCCAGCACTTCAGGATTTCTTGCAATCAATATACAGTTGGCACCATTTAGCGCCAGTTCCTTTGCCGCAGCAAGACCGATACCCTGGGAGCTTCCGCAGATGACGGCATATTTGCCTTTTAGTGAAATATCCATTTGTCGAGGTTTGAGACCACGAAGATAATCATGGTTAATGGTGTATGGTTTATGGTGGATGGGAAAACCATTAACTATATGCCATATACCATACACCAAAACTAAATTTGATATAGTCAAATTTAGTTTTACCTTTGATATCACTTTAATATCATTTTAATAACTCATCATGGAACAAGATCAATAAACCCAAATCAGGATTTGCCATCCTTGTTTTATGTTTAGGTCTATTGGCGGTCGCCGCATATCGATTTGTAAATGCATCCATGAAATGAACCAACGGAGAACATCGTGTTCGGCGGATTGTGCATGTTAGCCTTTGTTTTTTTTATTAAGGGAATCATGATCGTAAATCCCAATCAGGCCAGGGTACTGGTATTCTTTGGGAAATATGTCGGCACTGTAAAGGCAAACGGCCTTTTATGGGTGAATCCGTTTTACAAATCTTATCCCGTATCACTGCGTTCTCAAAACCTGGAAGGGAGCCCATTGAAAGTGAACGATAAAATGGGAAATCCCATTGAGATTGCCGCTGTGATCGTATGGCAGGTAAGTGATACTTATAAAGCTGCTTTTGAAGTAGCGGATTATTATCAGTATGTGAAAATCCAAAGTGAAGCTGCCGTTCGTCACCTGGCAACAACCTGTCCTTATGATCATATGGAAGATGAGCACGCAGATATTACACTTAGAGATGGTGGTGAACAGGTGAATATTTTATTGGAAAAAGAATTGAGTGATCGTCTTGCACCTGCCGGCATCATCATCAAGGAAGCGCGCATAAGTCACCTTGCCTATGCAGCCGAGATCGCTGGTGCCATGCTGCAACGTCAGCAGGCAACCGCTATAGTTGCCGCCCGTTTTAAAATTGTGGAAGGTGCCGTGGGCATGGTTGAACTCGCACTTCAGATGTTATCCAAAAAAGGTATTGTGCAACTGGATGAAGAGAAAAAAGCCGCGATGGTCAGCAACCTGATGGTGGTTCTGTGCGGTGAAAAAGCTGCTACGCCCGTGCTCAATACCGGAACCCTGTATCAATAAAATCAGACGCATGGCTGATAAGAAAGCTTTTGTTTTACGTATCGATGAAACCATTTATAAAAACCTGGAGAAATGGGCCGCGGATGAATTCCGTAGTGTCAATGGTCAGATTGAATGGCTTTTGCAAACACAATTAAAAGCTGCAGGGAGACTAAAGCCCGATTCAGGAGGAAAACAAAAGAAGGCGTAAAAAAAGCTTAAGGCATAAAGCATAAGGCTTAAGGCTTAAGGCTAATTTGTAATTGTAGTTATTTATTCTGATCTCAGACTTTCAACAGGGTTTGAATTAGCTGTTTTAAAACACTGAGCTGTTATTAAAATAAACGCAATAATGAAAATAAATACACATACAATTAAATAGATCATTATACTTTGCCGGATTCTGTAAGCATAATTATCCAGCCATTTATTGACAATACTATACGCAATCGGCCATGCAATTAAATTGGCAATTAATATCAGCATGGCATAGTCTCTAATAAACAGAAAAATAATATTACGGGCGTCGGCGCCAATTACTTTGCGCACAGCAATTTCTTTTGTTCGTTTGCTAAGTGAAAAAGCTACAACTCCATATATGCCAAGAAATACAATAATAAGATTCAGTACCGTTGCAATGTTTGCGGCTTTTTTTAATTGCAGTTCTGACTTATAAAGTGATTGAAACTGTTCATCCATGAAAGCATATTCAAATCCGGCATCGGGAAATAATGTCTTCCATTTTTCCTGTAATACATTGATGGCCTTATTAATATCAGAAGTGCTTAATTTAAGCGAAAAATAACGGTAAGACCTGGTAAACGGTTCATTTAAATTTGCAATGATGAGGGGATCTATTGGATGCTGTAAAGATTCGAAATAAAAATCCTTAACTACACCTACCACTGTTAACATCAGACCATTTATTGCCCCTAAATGAATTGTTTTCCCGACAGCAGTATTCCAACCCAGGGCTTTTACAGCCGTTTCATTTAATACAATCTCACCAGGATTCAGATTATTGTTGAGATCATTTAAAAATTTTCCTTCCCTGGTCTGAATATTATATACTTTACCATAATCATTATCGGCAGCTAAAAAGAGCATGCTAATAAAATTGCCGCTATTCTGAGTGTAGACGTTTATATTGCCGCCGCTGCCATTGGGAATATCATAAGATAAAGATGCATATTTAATTTCAGGCAACTGAAGTAATTGCGTCTTTTGAGTTTTCCATTTTTATTACTCCCAGCGGAATCCCAATTACGCGGGAGCGAAGAAATAATCATCACCTGGTCTTTATTGTATCCTAAGTCCTTATTAAAAAAAAAGGCAACCTGTTTTGAAACATTCAGTGAACTGATAAAAACTATAATGGCCAAGGTGAATTGTATAACAATCAGCGTTTTTCTCAGCATCAATCCGCCTTTCGCAGTATTAATTTTTCCTTTTACAGAATTGATAATACCAGAAGAGCTTAATACAAATGCCGGATAAATGCCCGAAATAAACCCTGTTAACAGCACTAACAGAAATAAGAATAATATTTTAACAAAATCAAACTCCCAGAAAGACTCAAGTGACGAATTTAAGAGTTGGTTAAAAACCGGTATCAGCAATTGATACAACAGGATTGAAATAATGGTGGCAATCAAAGTAAGCATCCATGATTCTGTCATGAACTGTACTATGAGCTGAAGTTTTTCACTTCCAAACACCTTGCGTAACCCTATTTCTTTTAAGCGATAAGATGATGTACCGATATTAATGTTTATAAAATTGATAATACTCAGTAATAAAATAAATGAAGCGATCAGTGAAAGCGAAGTGATCATTTTCTGAACTGCATAATTATTTTGTACTAAATAATAATTTTTTAATCCTGCCAATTCTACTTTAAGATTTCCTTTCACAAAAGGAGGCTGGTATTTTTCTAATACCTGTTCAAAAGGTTTTTCAATATCTTTTGGCGAAACACCTTTTTGCAATTCAATCATGCCAACCATAAAAACATTGGCCCAGTTATCACCTTTATCTCCTCCCTGGAAATATTGGTTGTTCTCCATAGGAAGATAAACCTGGTATTCAGTTTTTGAAATAGCAAAATTTGAAATGCTGTTGTATGGCAATTTTTTCAGCACAGCAGAAATCACAAAATCATGCTTGCTCCCATCACTCGGAGTTTGTATAGTAATTACTTTATTGATCACATTTGATTTGCCAAAAAATTTTAAAGCAAAATCCTCAGTAACTACAGCCGATTGATTATTGATGAAAGGCTGCCTCTGATTGCCATACAATAAAGCGAATCCATACATGGAAACAAAAGTTGTATCACCGACAGATATATCCTCCCTGAAATGTTTATTACCTGCCGATACAATATTAGCTACCGGATCAAAGCGGTAATAATTTGCAACCAGGCCGGGATATTCGTCTTTCATCGTTTTGGCCAACGGACCCAGCGTGGTAATATCGGGACCCATATTTTCCTGTTTCCACCTGCTCTTAATTAAATATTGGTTGTTAATGTTTTTAATCCGGGCATTCACGTTTTCCTGGTTCAGTATGTATACGCCAATGATCAGGGAAAAGGTAATACCAATTGCAAGGCAGGAAATATTAATGATGGAAAATAACTTGTGCCTGGAGAGGTGACGGATGGCAATATTGATATAGCTCCTCAGCATTAAAATCGTCTTGAATGTTTCGTAAAATTAATCATTAAGGTGTAAAGCTCAAGGCGTAAGGCTTAAAGCGCAAGGCGTAAGGCTTAAGGCACAGGGCTTTTAACTTTTGAATTTCTTTTTCAGCGCAAGCAATGCTTCTTCCATTGATTTGGCTTCATCTCTTTTTTTCTCATTGAAAGCTTTAGGCTTTAGACTTTGAGATTTAAGCCTGGCAGAGCCTTGAACTTTCGGCTCAGAAATGGTTTTAGGCTTTAAGCTTTCAGCCTTAGGCTTCAAAAGTGCCTGCTTAATCGACAACGCTATCCTTTTTCTTGCGATGTCAACCTCGGTTACTTTTACCTGCACTTTGTCACTTAGCTTCAATATTTCATTCGGATCCGTAATAAATTTGTTTGCAATTTCACTCACGTGGACCAGGCCATCCTGCTTCACTCCAATATCAATGAATGCACCGAATCTTGTAATATTCGTTACTATGCCCGGTACGATCATCCCGACTTTTACATCTTCTATTTTATAAATATTGGCGAATTCAAATGGTTCAAGTTCGGTTCTTGGATCCAGTCCGGGTTTTCTCAATTCATTTAGGATATCCCTGACCGTTAGTTCACCAATGGTTTCACTGGCATATCTTTTAGCATCAATTTTTTTTATCAATTCGTCTTTCCCGATTAAGAGATTTCACTTCCATGCCGACATCGAGTGCAATTCTTTCCACCACTTCATAAGCTTCCGGATGTACCGCGCTTTCATCGAGTGGATTTTTTCCCCGGTGAATTCTTAAAAATCCTGCGCATTGTTCAAAAGCTTTCTCTCCCAAACGCGGCACTTTCAGTAGTTGTTTTCTGTCGGTAAATTTTCCGATTTCATTTCTGTGTTTGATTATATTATCCGCAAGCCCCTCCCCGATTCCACTCACATAACTTATTAATTGCTTGCCGGCAGTATTGAGATTAACGCCCACTGCATTTACACAACTTATCACTGTTTGGTCCAGTCGTTCTTTTAGCCGTGCCTGATTTACATCGTGCTGGTATTGACCCACACCAATACTCTTGGGATCAATTTTCACCAGCTCAGCCAGCGGATCCATGAGCCTTCTTCCAATGCTGATAGAACCCCTGACGGTAATATCCTGATCCGGAAATTCTTCCCGTGCAGTCGCTGAAGCGGAGTACACTGAAGCGCCATCCTCATTCACCAGGAAAACAGGTAATCCCAGATTTAATTTTTTAATGAACTGTTCAGTCTCCCGACCAGCTGTTCCGTCCCCAATGGCAATAGGCCTCAATACGGTATTGGTCAACGAGTCCGCGAATTTTATTTTCAGCTTCTTCTGCTTTGCTGGCTTCATGTATAAAAATCAGATCCGATTTCTGAAAGTTTCCCTGTTCATCCAGAGAGACCACTTTACAACCCGTCCTGTATCCGGGATCTATGGCGAGTATTCTTTTGCTGCCAAGCGGTGAGCTGAGTAATAGTTGTTTGAGGTTTTCAGCAAATACGGCAATCGCTTCTTCGTCGGCTTTCGTTTTCAGTGCCATTCTGAATTCGGTTTCCATTCCTGGTTGCAGCAACCGGCGCCAGCAGTCTTTGATGGCTTTTTTTATTTCAGCAGACAAATCGCCAGAACTTTTAACGAACTGACTTTCCATCAACTCCAAAGCATCATTTTCCGGAGGGGAGATTTCCATTCTCAGATATCCTTCTGTAAATCCCCGCAACACTGCAAGAATTCTGTGAGAAGGTATCGTCGAAATTTTTTCTGAGAAATCAAAATAGTCCTTGAATTTTACAGCTTCGGTTTCCTTTCCTGACAAGACTTTGCTTTCCATCCGTGCAGTTCCTTCGAAAAGTTTGCGCATTTTTGAACGAACGGATCTCATCTTCATTTAGCATTTCCGCGATAATATCCCTTGCACCCTGGAGCGCTTCGTCTATCATTTTAATTTCATCATTGAAAAAAAATTCTGCGGATTTTGCCAGGTCCAATGGTTTTTGTTCCAAAATGAGCAGGGCAAATGGCTCAAGCCCTTTTTCACGGGCAGACTGCGCCTTTGTTTTACGTTTCGGTTTATAAGGAAGATATATGTCTTCGAGTTCAGCAAGAGTGAGGGCGATATTTAACTTCTGCTGCAGGCCATCCGTCATTTTACCCTGATCAGTAATTGATTTCCCGATAGCAGCTTTTCTCTCTATAAATGCCTTGAGTATTCTCGATTCATCCTGGATTTTCTGAATAACAACTTCATCCAGTGCGCCGGTTCTGTCCTTGCGGTAACGTGCAATGAATGGAATGGTCGCTCCTTCTTCGAGCAGTGCTAATACTGATTCGACCTGTTCCTGTCGGATCCTTAATTTTTCAGCTATCCGGGACGCAAATTCAATCATCCCGCAAAACTAATAGCTGTACTGATAAAGAAAAATTTTAATAATAAAACCGATAAGGAAGGGGATAAAATAAAAGGGATGAAGGTTGGTGGTTGGCGGTTGACGGTTGGCGGTACTTATTTACCACATTAAAAATATCAGATGCTAAGTTTTTTTATATCACTCACTTCTATAATATTTTGCGAGTATCCTCTCATCACCACATGAATCATGGCTTGTCCGAGTTGCGCAAGGCTTGAGACCGATGAAGGGGAAAGAGTTTCAAACACCGGGATCATCCATTTAAACCATTTATAAGCGGGAAGTACGTTTTTTGCTCCTTCGGTAGGTTTGAGCATCCCGGGACGAAAGAGGTAAACCTGTTTAAAACCCAGCTTTTGTAAATCATTTTCTGTTTTGCCTTTTACACGCGCCCAATGCATTTTTCCTTTTTCGGTAGAATCGGTTCTGGCTCCGGAGACATAACAAAAACTCATATCATTGTTCAGTTTACCAAGGTTTTTGCAAAACCCATGGTCAGATCATAGGTCATTCTTTCATAATTCGATTTTTTCATACCGACGGCAGAAACACCCAGACAAAAGAAACAGGCATCGTATCCGCTTAGTGAAGATTCGACAGATCTCAGGTCAAAAAAATCAGGAATAATAAGCTCAGAAAGTTTCGGATGAGTGCTTCCATATGTCCTTCGGGAAACGACAAGTACTTTTTCCACATCGGGAGAGCGCAGGCATTCAAGAAGAACCCCTTCACCCACCATGCCGGTTGCACCGGTAATGATTACTTTTAAAGGCATTTTTCAAATTTTGATTCCCTGATCGTTTTAATTATATACAAAGAATTCAGATTTTGGTTTAATTCAAACTTCTAAGGTAGTGCAGTAAACGAGGTTCGTTAAAAAATTTAATGACTTATTTCAGCGGTCGATTGGTCGAACGAGAATGTAAAAGAAAAGGGTTAAATGCCATCTGACATTTAACCCTCTATTATAAGAATGATCACATAATATTTAATCGGACACGATTTCCTTATCGTTGTGAAAACTTTCTCCCATAGCGTTTACCTCCGCCCATGCTGCGGCCCGTAGAAGAAACTGCGGCTGCGCTGGCAGCTTTCAATGGTTCCATCAATGCCACGTGGTATGGATGATTACTTTCAACCGGAACAGTTTGTCCGATGAATTTCTGAATATCTTTCAGATATATTTTTTCTTCAAAGTCACAGAATGAGATCGCTTTTCCGAATGCTCCTGCCCGGCCCGTTCTCCCGATCCTGTGTACATAGGATTCCGGAATATTCGGTAGATCGAAATTTACAACCAGGGCAAGATCATCGATATCTATACCGCGGGCTGCGATATCGGTTGCAACGAGTATCTGCATTTTTCCGTCTTTAAATCCCTGAAGCGAACGTTCACGTGCCTGCTGTGTTTTATCGCCATGGATTGCCGTAGCATTAAATCCTGCATGATTCAAATCCCGTGCAACGCGATCCGCTCCATGTTTGGTTCTTGTAAAGACCAGATACACTCTCGCGGGGAGTCGATTTCAGCAAATGATGCAACAGCGCGCGTTTTTCATTTTTCTGAACATAATATAATTTCTGATCTACCAGTTCAGCAGTGGTGGATTCAGGCGTTACTGTAATAGCAACCGGATTGGTTAATATTTCCTTAACCAAAGATTGAATGGCCGGAGGCATGGTGGCAGAGAAAAACAGGGTCTGTCTTTTCCTGGGAAGCCTGGCAATGATTCTTTTTACCTCATGAACAAATCCCATGTCCAGCATGCGATCTGCTTCATCCAGTACAAAATATTCAATGCCGTTCAGAACGATATAGTTCTGATTCATCAGGTCCATCAGTCTGCCAGGAGTAGCAACGATAAAATCGCAACCACGACGCAGATCCGATACCTGTCTGGATTGTGAAACGCCACCAAAAATCACCACGGATTTGAGTCTTAAAAACCTTCCATAGGTTTCTATAGATTCATGAATCTGTGTAGCAAGTTCACGCGTCGGAGTTAAAATCAATGCTTTCAATTGATGTCCGCTCACACCTGATGCCTGTTTCTGTTCATGCATGCGTTGTAACAAGGGTAATACGAAGGAAGCAGTCTTACCTGTTCCTGTCTGCGCACAACCCAAAATATCCCTTCCGGCTAAAACGACTGGTATGGCTTGTTCCTGAATGGGTGTGGGGGTTGTGTAGCCTTCATGGGCTACAGCTTTTTGTAAGGGCTCAATGAGTCCCAGTTCTGAGAATAACAATTTGTAAAATATTAAATAAAAAATGTGGTAAGGCTACCGCCGATAATAGGGTACTTTACCTGCCTTACGTTATACTGATCTGGGGAAACTCTGCAGAAAATAGAAGGCAGAAGAAAACGCAGTAAAAGCAATAACATACAGAAATACAAAGATAGTACTTTTATATGGATTTATGAAGAAAAGCCTTTTGCTGCTTGTTTTGCTTGGTATTATTAATAAGCCTGAAGCCCAAAGCTTAAAGCCTAAAGCTGAAGGCAAAGGTCCTAACGCTCAACGCTCAACGCTTAACGCTGAACGCTTAAAGCTCAACGCAAATCCTATTCAGACCGAGACCGGCCTGGTTAGTGGATACTTCAATGAAAAGACAGGCATAACTGTTTACAAAGGAATTCCGTTTGCGACGCCTCCGGTTGGGGATCTCCGTTGGAAAGCACCACAACCGGTGCTTGCCTGGAAAGGAGTCAGACAATGCCTGGAATTCGGGGCCAGTCCCATGCAGCCCAAACCTGCTCCGTTTCTATTCCTTGGGCCTGAGTTTGTAGTTCCCGGGCAGCCAATCAGTGAGGACTGTTTATATCTGAATGTGTGGACGGGCGCCAGGTCCTCCAACGAAAAGAGGCCCGTGATGGTATGGATTTATGGAGGTGGTTTTATTCAGTGGCGGTGCTGCTGCTTCCGGCTATTCGGGCGAAGCCCTGGCCAGGCAGGGGATCATTTTTGTTTCATTTAACTATCGCCTTGGCATCTTCGGATTTCTTTCCCACCCCCTGCTGACCGCCGAGTCTCCGCATCATAGTTCGGGCAACTATGCCCTGATGGACCAGATAGCCGCCCTGAAATGGGTAAGAAATAACATTCAGGCATTTGGGGGCGATCCTGATCATATCACCATAGCCGGACAGTCTGCCGGATCCGCCAGCGTAAACTGTCTGCTCGCTTCTCCTCCTGCCAGGGGGCTGTTCCAGGGCGCTATTGGAGAAAGCGGCTCCCTCGTATTAGAAAATCTACTTCTTAAGATGAAAAGCCTGCAGGAAGCAGAAAAAGAGGGAGAACGGATAGCTAAAAAATTAAATGCGGCTGACCTTTCTTCTTTAAGAGCTATTCCTGCTGATGAATTAGCGCTAAAAGCAGGCGGTTTTTTCTCGCCTGTTGTTGATGGCTATATTATGCCGGCTTCGGTCGCTGACGTGTTTAAAAAAGGCCTTCAGACCCATGTTCCATTTATTACGGGCTGGAATGGGGATGAAGGGTTTCTTCTCTCCATAAACAGCCGCGAAATATTTGCAAAACAGGCTGGAGAATTCGGTGCTGATTCAAATCTTTTCAAAAGATATTTTCCATCGCGAACAGATTCTGAATCCATTACCTCCCAGATTAATTTAAGCGTGGATAAAACCATGGGTGTCGCGGAATATATATGGGCCCTGAAACAAAATGAAAATCATTCGCCAAAAACATTTCTTTATCTATTTACAAGGAAGCCTCCGGCAGAAGGCGATAAAAAACGTTTCGGTGCATATCACACAGCGGAAATCGGATATGCATTCCATAATCTTGACAGTATACTGCGCGCCTGGCAACCGGCAGACAGAGAATTGGAAAAACTGATGTCTTCTTACTGGGTTCAGTTTGTGAAAACCGGAAATCCAAACGGACCTGGTTTGCCCCTCTGGAAATCATTTTCGAAAGATGATCCCCAGGCAATGATTTTCAATGATCCTCCCTCTTCGCAAATATTACCCGGAAAAGAAGCCCTCGATTTTCTCTATGCACACTATCCTGGAAAATAGAATTGCTGATACCAGCCTGATTTTGTTAAGGAATATGTGCTATTAAATTGAATCCGGTATCTTTCCGACTTAAACAATGATTTCCTGGCTTTTTTCCGATGTCTTGTAATCCCTGAGTCGAAAGTGTGAGGGTCCGCAAATGGATCGGATCAATAGTAATCGTATTATGTGCTTTAGATTAAGAATTATTTTCCTTTCCCTCTTTATTCCTTTTAGTCTTTCCGCACAGACAGACTGGAGCCAGGTACCACCGGACAGTCTGCAGGATTTGTCAGATATCATCAATCATGTATTCCGCAAAGATCTTTTAAAAGACACCACAATAATAAGGAACCATATTCAGGTGGGTGTGCTTCCCGCTGTCGGGTATACACTGCAGACAGGGTTTGCTGTAGTAGTAAGCGCGAATGCCGTAATTTATAAGCGGAACCCAAAGGACTCCAGTCTTCCATCTACTATTATTACAAGCGTTGCTTACACGCAGTATAATCAGGTCGTTCTCCCCTTCCAGGCAAATTTGTATTTCAATAATAACAAAACCATTTTGATTTCTGATTTCAGATATCTTAAATACCCTTCCTATACCTATGGTCTCGGAATGAATACCAGTCCGTCTGACCAGACCCAGCTCGATTACCAATATTTTAAATTTCATCAGTCTGCCCTGTTTGAAATTGATCCGCATGTTTTTATTGGAGGAGGCTATGCTTTGGATTACTTCTGGGATATTGAAAAAGTGGTTCCCTCTTCGGGCAACGGCACAGAATTTGAAAATTATGGTTTGAACGGTACTTCCATTTCTTCCGGGATACTGATGAATGTGGTTCGCGATACGCGCGATAATCCGATCAATGCGTACAGGGGCAGTTATTCCAATATTTTATTTGCCCCTAAATTTAAATTCATGGGATCCGATGAAAACTGGTCTTCTCTTTTAGTTGAGTGGAGAGGATATTTTCGGTTCCCAGCGAGTTCCAATAATATTCTTGCACTCTGGAGTTACAACTGGCTTTCATTAACGGGTAAACCACCTTATCTGATGCTACCCAGTACTGCATGGGATAAAACATTCAATACAGGAAGGGGGTATATTCAGGGGAGATTCAGGAGTAATAATATGCTGGATGCTGAAACTGAATACAGAATACAGCTTACCAGAAACGGACTTTTCGGTATGGTTGTTTTCGCAAATTTTGAAAGCTTTTCCAAAATAAATACCTGGGATTTTGACGGTGTCGCTCCCGCGGGGGGTATAGGACTACGGGTAAAACTCAACAAATTTTCCCGAACCAATATTGCGATTGATTATGGGTGGGGACGCCAGGGGTCGCAGGGGTTTTTTGTAAATCTCGGGGAAGCGTTTTAGGAAGGGTTATGAGATATGAGATATGGGTTATGGTTGATGGTAAATGGTGTAGAGTAGATGGTAGAAAAGTATAGAACAATAAATTTAAGAATGAATTTTTTTTTACTATTTATATTCATTACACAGGGACGTTCAAATTCTGCCACCAATAATTATTTCTATCCACTATCCACGATAACCCATATCTCATATCTCATAACCCATATCTCATAACCCAATAACCCCATACTTTCCTAAGATAGTATCGCATCAATTTCTTTCAGTTCCGCATAAGTGAAAGTTAGATTTTCCAGACATTTTATGGAGTCAGTCAGCTGACCTGTCTTGCTTACACCGATCAGCACAGAAGTTACAATCTTATGACGCAGCACCCATGCAAGTGCCATCTGTGCGAGATTCTGATCACGCGCGTTTTGCAATTTCATTTAGTTTAACCGCTTTTGCAATGCGCCCGGGTGTAATGGCAGATTCTTCAATCGCTCCATTGCCACGGTGACTGTGTGCCCTCGAATCTTCGGGAATTCCTTTGAGATATTTATCTGATAGCAGTCCCTGTGCGAGCGGGACTAAAACAAATACAGCCTACTCCTTCTTCTGTTAGTGTTTCCAACAACCCGTCTTCAATCCAACGCTCGAACATGGAATATTTTGGCTGGTGTATCAGACAGGGTGTACCCAGATCTTTCAATATTTTTACCGCCTTCTTTGTTTCTTCGGGATGATAACTTGAGATGCCGACATAAAGGGCCTTTCCCTGTCGTACGATCTGGTCAAGGGCGCCCATGGATTCTTCGATCGGAGTACCGGGATCGGGTCTGTGATGATAAAAAATATCCACGTATTCAAGTCCCATTCTTTTCAGGCTCTGATCCAGACTGGCAATCAGGTACTTCCTGGAACCCAGATCACCATAGGGTCCGGGCCACATACCCCATCCAGCTTTGCTGGAAATAATCAGCTCGTCCCGGTGATCCCTGAAATCCTGTTTAAAGATTCTTCCAAAATTTTCTTCAGCTGATCCTGGCGGCGGACCATAGTTATTGGCCAGATCAAAATGAGTGATACCCTTATCAAAAGCAAGACGCAGGATATCCCGCGCAGTCTGCTGATTATCTATATCTCCGAAATTATGCCACAGCCCGAGTGAAACTGCCGGCAGCTTCAGCCCACTTTTTCCGCAATGACGATATTGCATTTTTTCATAACGGTCTTCCCGGAAAGCATATCCCATGATGATAGTTTTTGAAATGCAAAGATGGATGTTTCAAATCAAATAAAAATCCTTGTCCCTGAAAAGCTCTCGCGGAATTCCCTGGGTGTACAACCTTTTTTCTTTTTAAATATCCTGTTGAAATTTGAAATATTGTTGAAGCCACAATGGTATGCCACTTCAGCAATGGAATTTGTGGAATCAATCAGAATGCGTGTTGCATGCCCCAAACGAATTTCGGTTAAACTGTCTATGAAAGTATTGCCGGTCCTCTGCCGGAAAAATCTGCTGAAGGAAACATCGGACATATTAGCAAGTTTCGAAACCTCGGAGAGGGTGATGGTCCTGTCGAAATTCCTGTTCATATAATCGAAAGTTTTCTCAATCCTGCGACTGTTATATGTGAACTGCTCATTCGTAAATGCGGAATCAGACAGAATCCGAAGGTTTCTGGAAATGGACAGATCATGCAGGATTGATATAAGTTCCAATACAGAATCAAAACCATGTTTCTGATTCAGTTCCGAAATGCGGGGAGCCAGAGCCTGTATGGTTTCCTTTGGAAAAAGTATTCCGCGTGAAGATTTGTCAAACATGTTTTTGATAAAACTCAGCTGGTTGCGACGCAACAGTTTATCGTCGAACAAATCCCTGTGAAACTGGATGGTGATTTCATGAATCTCTTTTGATCTGCACTGGTTATTGAACCAGGCGTGCTGGAGATTCGGTCCGACCAGGACCAGTTCAAGATCATCTATCATTTCCATATGATCTCCCACTACCCTTTTCGCGCCTTTCGCGCCCCTGATAAAATTTAGTTCAAACTCTTCATGATAATGAAGCGGGAAATCAAATCCTGACTTTATCCGGGAAAAAAGTGTAAAACAATCGTTTTGAGTTAAGGGCGTAATCTCCCTTAATAAATTATTTTTCATGGCTTATGATTAAGCGGGGATGAGGAGCTAAAGTAAAAAAAGTATTATAAATCAGTATATAAATTTCCTTCCGTTTACATTCATGATTCCACTTATTGGTAGAGGTCAAATGGCAAAGAATCGCTGCTTGATGCATAAAATAATATTAGTAAAAGGTAATATAGTATTTAATTAAAGCATATAGTGAAAATAGCTTTGGAGAATCACGCTTGCTATATGAAACTCAATAAATTCCACTGCATATTCCTGCTTCTTTATTACCCATTTCAGCTGGTATCCGGACAATCATCCAGCGGCAAGCCTGAAGTCGTTCAAACCAAAGTCTTTGTGACGCACCAGGGTCACGAATGCAGCGATAATTTCGCAACGCAGGAAACAAAAACGCTTTATTTGAATCTGTATTCCCTGACCGGAAAAAATATTCTGTTCGGCCACCAGGATGATCCCTGTTATGGTGTTGGCTGGAAATATTTGGAGGGCCGTAGCGATATACGGGATGTTACTGGTCAGTATCCGGCGCTTTATGGATTTGACCTGGGGAGAATAGAACTTGGACTCCCATATAACCTGGACAGTGTTCCATTTGAAAAAACACGTTTGTTTATTCGTGAAGCCTATGACCGCGGAGGTGTTATTACTCTCAGCTGGCATTTAAACAATCCGCTTACGGGTAAAACTGCATGGGATAACAAACCGGGAGCAGTGGCTTCCATTTTACCGGGAGGAGAAAAAAATGAACTCTATAATATCTGGCTCGATCGTGTGGCAGAGTTTCTTTCGGGTCTGAAGGGGAAGAACGGAGAGAGCATCCCCGTTATCCTTCGCCTTTTTCATGAGCTCAATGGCGGCTGGTTCTGGTGGGGCAAGGACCAATGCACACCGGAGGAGATGAAACAGCTTTGGCGCTATACGATACATTATCTCAGGGATGTAAAAAATATCCATAACCTGCTCTATGCTTTTAACACCGATAAATTCTACAGCGGGGCCGAATACATTGAAAGATACCCGGGTGATGATTTTATAGACATCATGGGTTTTGACATCTATCAGGGTGGTGCCCTTCATGACAATAATGTTTTTACCCATTTCTTCAGCAGGGAGCTTGATATGATTGACAGCGTCGCTTTATCCCACCAAAAAATTCCGGCCCTGACAGAATTCGGATGCAATGGATTGCCGGATAGTACCTGGTGGACAAAAGTCTTCTTCCCGACCATCGCGTCCCACAAAATTGTTTATGCATTGGCCTGGCGCAATGCAGGAAAAAAGCAGGCTGGAAATTCTGAGTACTATGTACCTTACTCAGGTTCTAATTCTGCGCCAGATTTCAAAAAAATGTCCGAATCAGGAATCATTTTATTTGAAACGGGCATTAAATCAAAAAATATTTACAAATGAAAAAAATAATTGTAAGGTTCTTTGGAATCATTTTACTCCACACATTTATTATTTCAGGATATGGCCAGAAAGAAATATTTGAAATAAGAGTTTACAAAATGAAGACGGCTGAACAGATGAAAGCGACAGACAATTACCTTGAAAATGCCTACCTGCCTGTTTTACACCGCATGGGAATCAAACAGGTCGGTGTATTCAAACCACTCTCAAACGACACAGCCATTGTCAAAGAGATCATCGTTATTGTACCCTACATTTCTCTGGATATATGGAGCAGAACGAAATTAAATATAGAAACAGATCCTACTTATCCGGGCTATGCAAAAGCTTTTGACGATGCGGACACCAGCAGCCTGCCATACAGCCGGATGGAATCTACCATATTGGAAGCATTCCCTGATCAGCCAAGACTCATTCCCACTACTTTAAAATCAAATCCTGAAGCATTGTATGAGTTAAGAAGTTATGAAAGTCCGACGGAAGAACTGCATCGCATAAAAGTCGAAATGTTCAATGAAGGGGGCGAAATCGATTTATTCAAGCGTCTGGACTTTCAGGCCGTTTTTTATGCAAATGTTTTAAGCGGAAGTCGTATGCCCAACCTCGTATATATGGTTGTCTTTGAAAATGCAGCAACGCGTGAGGAACACTGGAAAGCTTTTTCATCAAGCAAGGAGTGGAAAACTATTTCCGTAGATCCGAAGTATAGAAATAATATTTCCGTTTCGCATATCGATAGTATCCTGATGCACCGAACCGCGTATTCCGACATTTAAAAGAACACTGCCAACGATGAAATTAACCTGGCTTGACATCAGCATTGTCCTTTTATACCTGGGCTCGATGGTTACGATCGGATGGGCGCTGAGGAAAAAGGCGCGTCAGAACAAGGAGAGTTATCTGATGGGTGGAAAATCCCTCCCATGGTATCTCCTCGGACTAAGCGACGCATCAGATATGTTTGACATCAGCGGCACCATGTGGATGGTGGCACTTTGCTTCATTTACGGCATGAAGAGTATCTGGATTCCATGGCTATGGCCTGTTTTCAATCAGGTCTTCCTAATGATGTATTTGTCGAAATGGTTGCGCAGATCGAATGCAACGACCGGAGCGGAATGGCTCGCAACAAGATTCGGGTCCGACAGAAAAGTAAATGCTTCACATATAAGCGTAGTGGTTTTCGCACTTCTCGGATGTTTTGGTTTCCTCGCTTATGGTTTTGTAGGTCTTGGCAAATTCATGGAAATATTCATACCCTGGAGTTCCGTTCAGCCATACGTACCGTTCCATGTTGCAGCGGAATATGTTCCACATGTTTACGGGATCATATTTACTTTGTTCGCCACTTTTTATTCCGTTATTGGCGGTATGCACAGCATTGTAATCGGAGATCTGATAAAATATATTATCCTGTCTGTAGCCTGCATAGCTGTGGGAGTTATCGCAGTCATACATCTGCAGGGCCATCCTTTGAATGTGCCTGCAGGATGGCACAATCCTTTCTTCGGAAAACAACTTGGTCTGGACTGGAAGGCTATTATAGCAGACGCCAACAAAAAAATTGCCGAGGATGGATTTAGCCCGTTCGGTTTCTTTTTTATGATGATGTTGTTCAAAGGAATTTTTGCAAGTCTTGCCGGTCCTGCGCCAAACTACGATATGCAGAAAATCCTTTCCACCCGCTCCCCGATGGAAGCTTCAAAAATGACGGGTTTTGTTTCCATCGTGTTATTGCCTTTGAGATATTCACTTATAATCGGTCTTACCGTATTAGCTCTGCTCAATTACAATCAGCTTAATCTCATTTCCATAACCGATAAAGGTCCTGTTACTGATTTCGAAAAAATTCTTCCATCTGCCATCGTTCAGTTTATTCCGGCAGGAATTATGGGTCTGCTTTTTACCGGGTTACTGGGTGCTTTTATGAGTACGTTTTCAGGAACCCTCAATGCCGCACAGGCCTATATTGTAAATGATATTTACATAAAATATGTAAACCCTAAAGCAACCAATCACCAGATTATTCGCAGAAATTATATAGTGGGCATTGCCGTCGTTCTGCTCAGCATTCTGCTTGGATTTTTTGTGAAGAATGTAAACAGTGTTCTGCAATGGATCGTAGGCGCTCTTTATGGCGGGTACATCGCAGCTAATATGTTCAAGTGGTATTGGTGGCGGTTCAATGCCAACGGCTTCTTCTGGGGTATGGCAACGGGCATTGCCGCAGCTTTGATTTTTCCGTATATTTTTATAGATCAATTGCCGTTATATAACTGGCCGCTTCTGTTTGGTATCTCTGTTCTTGGATGCATTGTCGGGACTTTTACTGCCAAACCTACCGATGTAGAAACCCTTAAAAAATTCTATATGCAGGTACGTCCCTGGGGATTCTGGAAGCCCATTCAACTGTTGGTTCAAAAAGAAAATCCTGGTTTTCAGCCAAACCGTCGTTTTGGTCTTGACATGTTTAATGTGGCGATCGGTATTGTCGCCCAATGCTGTCTTACGATCCTGCCGATGTATCTCGTTCTCTGGATGAAAGCTCCGCTTTTCCTGACGATTGCCATATTAGCGGTCATTATTTTCATCCTGAAAAAAACCTGGTGGTCCAGGCTCGAGAATTAAATTAAAGTTTACTTATGAAAAAAACATTCTCTGAAAGGCAGAAAGAATTATTGAAACAACACCAGGACATTATTGAAAGAAAAAATAAAAAAATAAAACTGAATAAGAACGGAATTTTCGACCGCTTCAAAAGCCCCGTTTTGACATCCGAACATGTCCCCCTGTGGTGGAGGTACGATCTGAATGAAAAAACCAATCCTTTTTTGCTGGAACGTTTCGGTATCAATGCCGTTCTGAATCCCGGTGCCATTAAATGGAAGAACAAATACCTCCTGATGGCAAGGGTTGAGGGTATCGACCGCAAATCATTTTTTGCTGTTGCGGAAAGTAATAACGGAATAGATAATTTTAAATTCTGGAAAAGACCGGTTACAATGCCGGCTCTGAATAACCAGGAAACAAATTTTTATGATATCCGGCTGACCATGCATGAAGACGGCTGGATCTACGGATTGTTTTGCACTGAAATGCGCGATCCGTCAGCACCCGAGGGAGATCAGTCAGCCGCCATCGCTCAATGTGGAATTGCAAGAACAAAAGACATGGTCAATTGGGAAAGACTGAAAAATCTCGTAACTCCTTCGGCCCAGCAAAGAAATGTTGTCCTGCATCCCGAATTAGTTCAGGGCAGGTATGCTTTTTACACGAGACCACAGGACAGTTTTATTGAAGCGGGCAAAGGCGGCGGCATTGGCTTCGGACTCGCTGATAATATGGAGAATGCGGTTATTAGTCACGAGTATATCATGGACAAAAAAATCTACCACACGGTTTATGAGCTAAAAAACGGACAGGGTCCCGCTCCGATTAAAACTCCACTCGGGTGGTTGCACCTTGCACATGGTGTTAGAAATACCGCCGCTGGTCTTAGATATGTACTTTATTTGTTTATGACAGATCTGAAAGATCCTTCCAGACAAATTTATAAGCCCGGCGGATATCTTCTGGCACCTGAAGGAGAAGAAAGAACAGGCGATGTCTCCAATGTAGTTTTCTCCAATGGCTGGATAGTTGACGAAGACGGAACAGTTTTTATTTATTATGCATCTTCGGATACCCGGATACATGTGGCCGTTAGTTCCATTGAAAAACTACTGGACTATGTTATTCACACTCCCGCTGATGGATTTACTTCCGTTCAGTCGGTGGTGCAGGTCAACCTGCTCATTGATAAAAACCAGAAACACGAAAAAAAGGAATCTAAAAAACCAAGGCCGGTTCATGGATGAACAAAATAAATCTTCAATATCAGAAGAAGCGTGGAAGGACTTACCTGCCGAAATAATAACTGAACTCAATAATATCACACACTTTTGGGAACAGTACACGTTGGACAGACTGCATGGAGGATTTGTCGGGAAAATAGATCAGGAAAACCATTCAGATACAAATGCTCCCAAGGGATCGGTTCTCAATACCAGGATACTATGGAGTTTTTCTGCAGTTTATCTTTACACTCAAAATCCCCGACACCTGGAAATGGCTACCAGGGCCTATCATTATATTAGGGAATATTTTACTGATCCTGAATATGGCGGCCTTTTTTGGTCGGTTGATAACCGGGGCAAAATGCTGGACGGCCACAAGCAGATTTATGCACAAGCTTTTGGAATTTACTCCATGAGTGAATATTACCGCGTCACAAATGATCCAATTGCGCTTGAGCAGGCCCTCGAATGGTATGAACTAATAGAAAAATATAGTCGTGATCCTGTCAATGGAGGATACATCGATGCATTTGCTCGTGACTGGCAATTTCTCGAGGATAAAAGGCTGAGTAAAAAAGATCAAAATGCTTCCAAAACCATGAACACCCATCTGCATGTGGTGGAAGCTTATGCAAATTTATACGAGGTATGGCCATCCCCGAAACTCAAAAAAAATATTATTGACTTGCTGAAAATCTTCAACGAAAAAATCATTCATCCGCAGAGCCACCACCTTGTTCTTTTTTTTGATGATGATTGGCAGATGGATCCCTCGATTATATCTTATGGTCATGACATCGAAGCAGCATGGTTGTTACTGGCCTGTGCTGAATCAGTCAGGGACAAAGATTCTGTTGAAACCGCAAAAAAGAATGCATTATTAATCACAGGCGCAGCTATGGAAGGTTTGGATAAAGATGGCGGCCTCTGGTATGAGTTTAACAACAATAAGCAGGAGTTCATCTTCGAAAAACACTGGTGGCCGCAGGCCGAGGCACTCATTGGATTTTGCAACGCATGGCAACTGACAGGTGATTCCTCATACATCAACGCGCTGATCAACAGCTGGCGGTTTATACAAAGTCACATATTGGATGACAGTTTGGGAGAATGGAACTGGGGCATTGACATGAATAACAATAAAATGATTAATCAGGATAAAGTCGGCATGTGGAAAGGGCCGTATCATAACAGCAGGGCTTGTCTTGAATTGCTTAAAAGACTTTAAGAAAGTATGGGAGTATGGGAGTATGGGATTGCGGAACTCAATCACTTAAATTATTTGATTTTATAGAAAGTAAAAATAGGATTTGTTAGTTCGGGACTTGGCAATGAGCTATTCATTCCCATACTCCCATACTCCCATACTTTCTTAATGTTTTTTCGCAGAATCTTTTGACTTGTAAGCAGTATCTGCGAGGGATGAATTCGTCGCGTTTGCCGGAGATGCAGATGGGGGAATGATTCCATTGTTGGCAGCTGAATCCGGTGAATTGGAACCGGCATTTACACTCGAATCATCCTTCCTGGTCGCAGATGCAGAATTGTTATGACAGGAAATAAAAACGAGCGTCGTAAGCGTGACAGGCACCAGCCATTTCTTTTTCATAAAATAATTATCATGAATCCCGGACAACGATTGACGGGAAAAGATTCAGCAATAAGGAAGCGGCTGAAAAGTCTGATCCATATTTACATACTCCCGAATCTGATTTCCGTCTTCATAGATTACCAGGAATGACCTTCTGCGATCATCAGTTTTCTTTTGCAATTCCAGAATTTTAGATACCAGGAACTTTTTATCAACCCAGGAAAAACGACTTTCAATTTTCTGGAAATCCTGCAGTGAGTAGATCATTTCACCGTCCTTCAATATATGAACAGTGCTGACAAATCCTCTCTCTGACATGGGTGAAGCTTCTACTGATTGCATAGGTGGGTTGCTTAATCAGTGAATTTACTAGTCTGCCGAAGATCCACATGGAAATATTATCCACATGTGTGGAACAGTTTTACACATTCAAAGGGCCTTTATTTCCCTGAGCAGTAGTTTGACAGTTTTCAGGCCACTTACAACTGCTGCTTCGACGGTACCCTGAAGTGGGCCATCATAAAATGCTTCGCCGGTAAAATAAATTCTCTTTTGCAGAGACTCCCTACAAACAGCTTTAGCTTTTCCGGATCCGACCATGGAATAACTATAAGCACCCCGGATCCAGGGAATATTTTTCCAGTTGAAGATCCTGAAATCCTTGAGTTTAGATCGTGTTTCTTCTATCGAAATTGAAAATAGGGACGACAATGTTTCGAGTGCCTTTTCCAGAAAAAAAGAATCCGGTTCATCCGCAAATTGAATAGCCTTTGTTCCACCAAGCCAGCCCGTGAGCACGGGCAGATTCAAAGGATCCTGGGTCCACCAGGTTGGAATAAAATCATCTGAAAAAATAATCCGGCCATTTGGAATCTGTTTGTTCCAGAATGGTGTGTCCCAGATCGTGACAATTTTAATTACCGTACCGAATCCTATTTCGCTGAAGGCTTTTTGTTTTTCAGCAATTGAGGGACTAAAAACAACTGTTTCTGTCGGAGGCGCATTTTTATTCAGGAGGCTCAATGGGAGGCTGATGATCAATTTATCTACATCGAATTTTTTATTTTCACGGATGGTTATTTGAATTTTGTGTGAAGACCAGTCTACGTTTTTCACAGCATGATCCAAAAATAACCTGCCCCCCAGATTTTTAAATTCAAGTACCATCGAATCTATCAGTGTTCCATATCCCGCCGGAATACGATATTGTTCTGATTCACCCAGTTCCCATTCTTCCAGGAGTGCCTTCGTACTGACCGTTTTAATATCAGCCAGGTCATAACCTTCAGCAAAACGTATCGCCATTTTCTTTAACTCCTTAAAATGATTTTCCCGGAAATTCTTTTCCAGGAATTCCTGCAACGGCTCGTCGTCATCCAGTGTTTTCATTTTATTCAACAGCAGGTCCCAGCCTTTTGCCAATTCATGAGTCCCCATGAAATGTCCGTTTTGCTTCCTGTACATTTTTCCATCGATCGGTTCGTAACTGATCTGATATCTTTTTAACAGGGACATCGTCTCTTTCAGTTTTCCATGAATAAATTCCGGTCCGGTCTCTACCAATATGCCTGCCATTTCCACCGTCCGGATCCTGCCACCTGCCCGCTCGTCAGATTCAAAAATGGAAACCTCGTATCCGGCCCGCTGTAACTCCGTACCTGCAACAAGACCACTGATTCCGGCACCTGCAATTCCAATATGGATTGTATCTTTTAATGGCATAAATTTTCTACACTAATTATCGGGAACAATTATTGTACATGTTTTATGGCCTGGTCTAAATGATCCCTTTATTCATGGTACTTTACGATCTATTTGTAAAGATAGTTTTAAACCGGATCGCAGAAACCTGACGCTTATGAAGGAACCTAAGGAAAATTTAAAAGTGAAAAGCAAAAAAACAAAAGAAAAAGATAATAAGACAACCGATAATACGCATTTAGGATCATCCAATGCATTCGAAGAAACGGAGAATCCATTATCGAAGGACCGGGATGATATAAGTGATGAAAAACTGGATGAATTGCTGGATGAATAGGAGGATTATTCCAATTTTGGGAAACGCCCGCACTGTGGGATTTGTAGACTTAAATACACAAATAATTCCACTTTATTTAAGTATGGAAAGAAACCTTTTTGGCATCATATAAGTATATAATAAATAGAAATATCCGATCATGTTAAAGATTATGATTGTTGAGGACGACCTGGATTTGTTACATGGTCTGCGGTTTTTACTTCAGGCTTACCATTGTAAGATTTGCCCCCTGTCAGATGCTGACGAAATCTTGAAAACCGTCGGTCTTTTGCAGCCCGATTTAATTCTGCTTGATATAAAACTGGATCATGGAAACGGTCTGGATACATGTCGTGAAATTAAAAACAGCTATTTAAAAGATATACCGGTTTATATAATGTCCGGCCTGCCGGATGTAGAGAAAAAATCTTACGATGCCGGTGCTGATTTTTTTCTGGCCAAGCCATTCGATTCCGAAACTCTTCTGGCCAAAATAAACAGTCTGGAAAATACCAGTATTAATGGTTAATTGTTAATTTGACTGACGTTTCACTTTGAAATTGTTCTTATTGTAGTACCGTATCAAACGGCAATCGCATTTACAATTAACAATTGATAATTAACCATTATTTTCGCTTACATGGAGAATAAAGCGGAATGGCAATGGGAAATTTCGGCTCACCGGCCATGGTTTCATCTTAATCTGCGGGAGCTTTTTCATTATAAGGATCTGCTCTTTCGATTTGTGCGCAGGGACATTATCGCCAGTTATCAGCAAACGATCCTGGGCCCCATATGGGTTTTTCTTCAACCTCTGTTTTCGACATTTGTATATTTTATCATTTTTAGCCGTGTCGCAAAAATTTCGACAGACGGAATTCCACCCTTTCTGTTTTATCTTCCGGGAACAATTATCTGGTCATATTTTGCAGATTGTGTAAATGCCACGATGAATACATTTCAAATAAATGCCTACATTTTCAACAAAGTGTATTTCCCGAGAATCATAGTTCCATTGAGCACCATTCTTTTTCACTCATTTCGCATTTCCATTCAACTCCTTTTATTTCTGGTTGTCTGTTACTGTATATGCTTTAAAAGGCAATCCGGTTCAATTCAGCTGGCAGATTTTATTGGTTCCGGTAATGATCTTTCTTACAGCCTGTTTTGCATTGGGTGGTGGACTCATCATAAGCGTTCTTACAGCAAAATATCGTGACCTTGACAATATAACTCAATTCATGCTGCGCCTTTTTATGTTTGCGGCTCCGGTAGTTTATCCTGCATCGTTGATTCCCGTAAAATTTAAGTTTTTATTCTGGCTCAACCCGCTTACACCTGTTATCGAAATATTTCGTTCTTCTTTTTTCAAACCGCATCCCCTACCGCTTCCCTATTTGTTGCTTAGTTTTCTGACAACCTTCATCATATTGACGACGGGAATCGTTCTTTTTAACAAAAGGGAAATTCAAATCATGGACGTAATTTAAGAAATGGCAAAAAAACTGATCGAGGCAGAAAATATCTCTAAATATTACAGGCTGGGCGTACTTGGCTCGCGATCGCTGAAGGAGGACCTGAAACACTGGTGGGCTGGTAATTTAAAAAAATCCCTTGAACCAACGGATCCCGAAAGCAGGCGGGAGATCTGGGCTTTAAGAGATATTAATTTTTTTGTTCAGCAGGGGGAAGTGCTTGGCCTGATAGGGAAAAACGGCGCTGGAAAGTCAACCTTATTGAAAATCATATCCAGGATTACTCTGCCCACTACCGGCAGGATTTCCGGAAATGGAAGAATTGCCAGTCTGCTGGAAGTAGGAACAGGATTTCATGGTGAACTGACAGGACGTGAAAATATCTACCTGAATGGGAATATCATGGGCATGAAGAAAAAAGAGATTGACAGGAAATTCGATGAGATCATCGAATTCTCGGGTGTCTCGAGGTTCCTGGATACTCCTGTAAAAAGATATTCAAGTGGAATGTACGTACGACTTGCATTTTCAGTAGCTGCACATCTCGATCCGGAAATTCTGGTCATTGATGAAGTACTTGCCGTGGGGGATGCCGAATTTCAGCAAAAATGTATGGCAAAAATTAAATCAATTTCCGAAGAAGAAGGAAAGACAATTCTTTTTGTAAGTCATAATATCCAAACCATACGGAATGTTTGCAACAGGGCGTTGGTTTTGGATAAGGGGAAAATTGTTGCGTTAGGGGATACTGAATCCGTGCTCGCCGGCTATGCAAAACTGAGCAGGGATCAGCTTCTGGGTAATGACTTTTCACAGCAGGCAGTTCTGCCTGGCAACGACAGTATCCGCATCGTCCGTGTCGAACTGATTCCCAAATACCTAAATCAATTTCAAGTTATTGATATCAGGACCGATTTAAGCATTTCCTTTGAATTTATTTATCAGGCTGAAGACGCTGTGGATCTGATGGTAATATTGCAGGTATTCAAAAATTCAGGTGAATTAATTTTCGAACTGGCTTCGCCAAATTATGCTTTCAAAAACGGCAGGATAAAAGGCGAATCTGCCATTCCCGGAAATTTTTTAAATGACGGACTGTACTATATCTCACTGGCTTTCGTTAAGAATTCATCAATCCGGCTTTTTTATTATGAATCCTGTCTGTCTTTTGATGTGGAAGATTATAAAGATTCTGGAAGTATCTATGGAAAATGGTCAGGAATTATAAGGCCGGCTTTCCCTTTAAACCTTATACAGGAACTGTGAAGCATACGATTTTATTGTTATTCTTTTTAACTTCGTAAAGTCTGCCGAAACACCCATTATTCGTCTTTCTGAATGAACAGAAACGAAAGTTTATTGAATGAAAAACCGAATACCCCAGAAGCCTCCGGAAATATCAGCCGTTACTGATCATATCAACAGACCCATATGGTCGGTTATGATTCCAACATATAATTGCAGCCATTATCTAATCGACAATATCCGCTCTGTACTTGCGCAGGATCCGGGACCAGAACATATGCAAATTGAAGTGGTTGATGATTTTAGTACTGATGCAGATATTGAATCAATCGTTTTGGAAATCGGAAAAGGCAGGGTAAGATATTATCGTCAGCCGGAAAATGTAGGGAGCCTTCGCAATTTTGAAACCTGTATAAACCGTGCAACTGGAAATTATATTCATTTATTACATGGAGACGATCAGGTATCTAATGGATTTTATGCTGAAATTGAATAATCTGTTTAAAGCATTCCCTGAAGCAGGTGCGGCGTTTACAGGATTTACATTATGTAGATGAAAAAAATTTGCGACTTATACGATAACCAGGAATTATTAAATGAGCCGGGTCTGCTCAATAACTGGCTATCCGCAAATTGCCCGCATCACAGCTTGATACAGCCACCGGCAATGGTTGTTAAAAGATCAGTTTATGAAAAACTGGGAAGTTTTTATGCTGTTCATTATGGTGAAGACTGGGAAATGTGGGTTCGTATTGCAGCTCATTATCCGGTTGCACACAGTCCCAGAAAACTTGCTTTGTACAGGGTACATCAGAACAATATCACCAGCCGCTATTTTCTTTCAGGACAAAGTATGACGGATGTATTAAAAGTACTGGATCTCATTCAGGAATTTCTGCCGGTCAGCGAACGAGCCGCAGGCAAAACGATATTCAAAAAGGCAACTGGCCCATTATTTCGCTCTTACTTCAGACAAAATTTATCATGTATACGGCGAACCTTATATCGCGCTGGAACAATCAAAACGCGCGATGGTCATGCATTTTAGTCGTATTACTTTTACGATTTGGCTCAAAATAAATATTAAGATCCTGATTGGTTATAAAATGAAGCGTGATAAGAAATGGTTATACCGGCCCATTAATTTTTTCAGATAGCTTCAGGCGTAAGGCGTAAGGCGTAAGGCGTAAGGCTTAAGGCGTCAAGGTCAGCATAAGGCCATAAGGCTCTTAAGCTTTAAGCTTTAGGCTTTAAGCTTTTAGCCTTCCGGGGCATTACATAATCAAATAATTTTTTCAGATTGTTGAATGGCTGTTCCACACAATACCATGGAAATGTTGCACAGCCAATAGCAAGAATAAAATATATCCAGAAGCTGATATAAGGAGAGGCAAATATTTTGCCGGCAGCCGACAAATCATATCCGCTTCCAATTAAAGCATGTTGTGCGACTTCAAATATTTTCCAAAAAAATAAAGTGGCGATCAGGTGATATAAATAGATTCCATAACTGATTTTGGAGAGATACTGGACAAGTCGGTTTTCTAAAAATATCTTCGCTATCCCGGTATAACCCCGATTCGCAATATCAATTATCGTTACGGCAAAAAGAGAAATAAATATCCTGTCCAGTCCGATAAAACTCCGGTGATGATTAGTACAGGATCAATAATAATCCAAACAGGTATTGCAATAAAAGAGGCCCATTTCAGCCATCTGATTATTTTCTTTGCCAGTATAATGTAAGTAAGCCAGTAATGCTCCCGCCGCAAAGGAATCAATACAGGCGGGCATCAGCACCAGCATAGGGAAATACGGGTTGCATTGGGGAAATCGTCAGGAAGATAATTCTGAATGCGACAGCGGACACTGCCATTATCAGAAATATTTGGAAAGGTATTTAGTAGGAATAAACAGGATGATCCAGGGCCAAATAATATAAAACTGTTCTTCTACTGCCAGTGTCCATAAATGAACAGCATAGGGACCCCAACTATTGGTCATGAATATCCAGACATTATAGATATATCCGAAATAATATGCAGGGTGCTGTCGCAGATCGTATCCCTCTAATGGGAAAAGCCAAAGAATAAGCAAATAAAGATAGTACGCCGGGAAATATGCGCAGGGTTCTG
This sequence comes from uncultured Bacteroidota bacterium, assembly GCA_963730425.1. Classification (GTDB taxonomy): domain Bacteria; phylum Bacteroidota; class Bacteroidia; order Chitinophagales; family Chitinophagaceae; genus Puia. The sequence goes on from CAVSRV010000010.1 coordinate 88,588, forward strand.
CGGGTCAGGAAAGCGATTGCTACCTTCCAAACGGGCATTCCTTTTCCGATTGCTTTACGCTTTGCATCCAGCAAAATCCGGGTGATCAGGTAGCTGCTCAGAACAAAGAAAGAAAACGATAAAAGATCCCAGGTCGTAATGCCAGTTCTTAAGGCCTATAAGAAAAACAGAGAAATGGTAAACCACTACAAACAATACGGCACAAAAGCGAAGTCCCGACAATTGTGGCTTAAATTTGAATTTTGTGTACGTTTTGTCCTGTTCAGGTGTGGTCAAGTCAGTAGTTTTGAATAGATCCGGCAGGCTTCTACCGATTTAAACGGGCAATTTCCCAATTTAGTACAGTTTCCCAAAACCTAAGTTTTAGAAAAAAAATGGTAATTACTTTTAAAACTGGAAATCACAGAGTATATTTAACTCTCCCTTCCATCCTTTGATCTCCGATTTTTCGTATCCCGCATAGTAAAACAACTGATCCTTTCCTTCCAAAAGACCGCCGTTCGTAGCCTTACGACCTCTTTTAAATTGATCAGTATGAAAACTTCTATTCATCGGGAGAAATCTTTTTTTTGTATTCCCCGAATTTCTAAAAACAGAATCACGGCTGTTTGTAATTGTCATTGTTTCCTGTTTCCGGTACAGCGAATTGAAAAGTCAGAATTGCAATCATTGTTGTATTCCATCCTTTCCGTCACTCACTGTTTACCAGGCATTTCAAACAGGTCATGGAATGGGATTCGGAGTGGAAGCGGGCACCTGGAATAAAGATGCCAGAAAATTCAGTTATTTTATTGGAACAAGTATGGTATGGACCGGCTATTCAAATTCAGCAGCAAAGACAAACACCACCCAGTACCAGACCCTGTTAAGTTTTTATGTCAAGGGTCAATACAAAGTAACGAACCATCTTTATTTAGTCGCTGCTCCAGGCATTGTAAATCTTTCTTATTTCGAATTTCAAACTGGTCTGAGATATGTTATACCAGTAACCCATGTGATAGGTATCGGAATTGAGCCGGCTTATGCAATGAATCAAAAACAATTTGTTGTAAATGCAAATATGCATTTCGCATTAAGATAAAAAAATCCATGCAACGCACGTGTACGATGCATGGATTTTCTGCAATACATCAATGTTAATGGACCTTATCTACATTATTATATTTATCTGTCCATGAATCGATTTTGGGCTTATCTTTTTTGGATTCATAAATGGTGATCAGCATATCATAAGAATCCCTCAGTGCAACTTTATCGGATTTCTTCAATTTCCCCTGAGTACCCAGCAACTGATCAACTTTCTCCAGGTATGGAATGGCTTCATCGAATTTTTTTACACTCATGGCTCTGTAATCCTGTCGCTTTTTTAACTCATCTGCATTGGTATTTCCCTTGGGTTTGCCCAGAACCTGAAATTCAACACCCTGGTTATAAGAAATCTGTCCAAGCACAAGCGAAGTCTGTGGATAGTTTGGATTTAATTTATAGCTTGTTAAAAGCTTATCCTGTGCTCTTTTTATGAGGTCATCAGCATTTGCCACGCGTTTACCCGTACTCGTATCTGAGGCATACTGGTATAGTTCCAGACCGTAATTGAAATAATATATGGCGCTGTCGGGATGTTCTTTATTAATTATTTCATATTCAGCAAACAAAGAATCCTTGTTTCCGCTTTTTCTTAATGCGTCCAGCGTAAGTTCATCATAAAAAATATCATTGGGATAATGCAGTTTACCTATGGCGGTATATTTAACAGCGTTTTCTTTATCACCCTTGCGCGTATAATAGTCTGCCAGCCATTTATAGATCTCGGCCATATCGTTTCCGCCAATTTTTGTAATACCTGAATCAGCAATCGTTTTGTAATAAATAAGAGCCTCATCGCGCTTGTCTGCTTTTTCTGCTGAAATACCTGCATACAGCGTGGCAGTTGAATCCATTGACTGTTTTATCCAGCCCTGCTTATACATAAAACTGATGGCCGAAATGGCACCTTTAAAATTCGTCAGGGCTTCATTGTATTTCTGCGCATTGTAATCATTTGCACCGGCCTGGAAAAGGCCCTGATATATCTCATTAATCGGTTTGTAACCGTCTACAATTAGTAAAGCCATCTTCTTATCATCATACTGGGTATAATTTTTCAGTGCAGTAAGTGATTGAAAATAGGCATCCGGGTATTGCGTTTTTAATTGGTCGTTCGCAGCCAGTGCATTGTATATTTTTACTTTTTCATACCATGCCTCTGCATTTTTCTGATTCTTGTCTACCAGTAGCACCTTGTCAATTTCATCTTTGGCTTCTACCAGTTTGTTTGCCTTCATTAGTTCTTTCGCTTTATCTACAGATTGAGCAAACAATCCGGAACAAATAGAAACCATTAAAAGGCTTAAGAGCATCCGTTTCATGAGATTTTTTATTTGAAGTTTTCTGATGGTGTTATTCTGGAGTTGATTCAGGTGGCAATATATCCAAAACCGGGCCTTCTCCATTTTTTAGTTCTGCGATTGTCGGTTCTTCGTCAAGCTGGGTTATGGCTGCAATCCCGTCGCCTTCATCCAAACGGATCAACTTGACTCCCTGCGTGGCACGCCCTAATTCACTGATTCCGTGTACAGGCATTCGGATAGTAATGCCCGATTTACAGGTGATCATCAGGTCCTCCTTTTCTGTAACATCCAGTATACCGACAAGCTTGCCTGTTTTTTCTGTGACCTGAATGGTTTTGATTCCTTTACCTCCCCGGTTGGTGACACGGTATTCGTCAACCAGGGTTCTTTTCCCATAACCGTTTTCGCTGACAACCAGCACGGTTCTGGATTTATCGTCCTTATTGACACATATCATGCCAATCACTTCGTCCGAATTATCGTCTACTTCAATTCCGCTTACACCAATTGCACCTCTTCCTGTAGGCCTGACATTTTCTTCCGGGAAACGTATGGCCCGCCCGGATTTAATCGCCATCATGATCTCAGAATTTCCATCAGTTAAACGCGCGGTCAATAACTGATCATTTTCCAGAATGGTAATTGCATTTACCCCGCTAAGTCTTGGCCGGCTGAAATCTTCCAGTTGTGTTTTTTTAATGACACCACCTTTTGTACAAAGAACGATATAATGACTATTCAGGAATTCATTATCCTTCAAATCTTTTACATCGATGATCGCTTTAATTTTATCATCCATAGGAATCTGGATCAGATTTTGAACCGCACGACCCTTACCTACACGGTCCCCTTCCGGTATCTGATAAACATTCAGCCAGAAACACCTGCCTTTTTCGGTAAAGAAAAGCAGGGTATGGTGCGAACTTGCGACAAAAAGATGTTCGATATAATCTTCGAGCCTTGCTTTTCCGCCACTTAATCCCCTTCCGCCTCTGCGTTGCTGACGATATTCAGTGGCGGAAGTTCTTTTTATATAACCATTATGTGATATGGTAATCACGACGTCTTCTTCCTTGATCAGGTCTTTGATTTGTACTTCATCATCTAGGTAAGTAATTTCCGTTCTTCTTTTGTCGCCGAATTTTTCCTTGATTTCAAGGAGTTCCTTTCGTATAAGTGCGAATCGTTTTGCTTCATTACCCAACAGGTCGGTGAGATAGGCAATTTGCTTTTGTAATTCATCAAATTCATTCCGGATTCTATCTCTCTCCATGCCTGTAAGACGCTGCAAACGAAGTTCCAGTATGGCTTTTGCCTGAATTTCACTAAGCCCCCATCCCGCATTGATCAAATTGTCTTTTGCCAGATCCGGTGTAGATGAAGAACGAATCAATGAAATAACTTCATCCAGGTGATCCAAAGCGATCAGATAACCCTGAAGTATATGGGCTCTTTTTTCCGCCTCACGCAATTCAAACTGGGCGCGTCTGAATAACCACTTCATGACGGAACTCTACAAACTCCGAAATAATTTCTCTTACATTCAGAGTTCGTGGTCTTCCTTTTACGAGCGCTACATTGTTGATGCCATAGGAAGTCTGCAGTTCAGTGTGTTTGTATAACTGATTTATAACGACATTGGCTACTGCGTCCCGCCGGAGATCGATAACAATGCGAATTCCTTCTTTTTCGTTCGACTCATTGCGGACATCAGAAATGCCTTCAATGGCTTTTTCGTTTGTCAGTTGTGCGATACGGTCACACAGTCCGTCTATATTTACCTGGTAAGGAGTTTCTGTGATAATGATTTGTTCACGGCCATTATTTTTTGCATCCACATGCAGTTTCCCACGAAGTACAACACGTCCGCGGCCGGTATGCATGGCGGCCTTTACGCCTTCCATTCCAAAAATTACACCACCGGTTGGGAAATCCGGGGCCTTCACATACTGCATGATCTCTTCAACAGTAATATCCCTTTTGTCGATAAAGGCCACACAGCCATCGATGGACTCTGATAGATTGTGTGGAAGCATATTGGTGGCCATACCCACGGCGATACCGCTGGCACCATTGATCAGAAGCTGTGGAAACCGGGAAGGTAGAATAGTTGGCTCGCTGAGGGACTCATCAAAATTCGGCTGGAAGTCGACAGTTTCTTTATCGATGTCTTCAAGCATGGCTTCCGCAAGGCGATGCAATCTTGCTTCAGTATAACGCATGGCCGCAGGTCCGTCTCCATCCTGACTACCGAAATTTCCCTGTTTATCTACCAGCATATATCGAATGCTCCACTCCTGTGCCATCCTGACCATGGTATGGTAAATAGCTGCATCTCCGTGAGGATGATACTTCCCCATTACTTCACCCACAATACGGGCAGATTTCTTAAATGGTTTATTACTGTTACTACCTAATTCATTCATTCCATAAAGAATCCGGCGGTGAACGGGTTTGAGGCCGTCACGGACGTCCGGCAGAGCCCTGCTTACAATAACCGACATAGAATAATCTATGTAGGCCATTTTCATTTGCTCTTCGATATTGATGGGGACGATACGGTTATTATCCTGTGTTTCTTCCGGTATGATATTCTCTTCCATATTATTTTAAGATCCTGAAAAACCCAAGCTTTTGCAAGGCATCAAAGGTAATGAAATCAGGAGGTTTCGGGCGAAAAAAACAGTTCAATTTTAAGTCTTATTCCAGCCAGGCTCCCTTTACCCGGCCCATCTCCACTTCTACATAAATATGCTCCTGTAAAGTAGTGGCAACTGATAAACCCACATAGTCGGGTTTTACCGGAAAGGCATTATGTCTCCTTTCAACCAGCACCAGTGTTTGAATTTTTTTGGGGGTTAAATCAAGGAATGGTTTGATCGCGTATAGCAGGGTCTTGCCACTATTGGAAACATCGTCGATTAATATGATGACCCGGTTCTGAAAATCCAGGCTCCGGCTGATAGTAACTTCTTTGGGATTTTTTTTATCCAGATTAACCGTTATCAATTCGGCATCTATTCCCGCAATTTCTTTTAATAACTCCTGAATCCTTTGTGCAATGGCTGTTCCACTCTCCCGAATACCTGCGAGTATAAATCCCGTTTCATCGTAGTTATTCTCCAGAATTTCAAATGCCATCCGCTTCAATTTCTTGGCGGCGACTTCCGGGCTCAGTATATAATTCTTATCCATGCCCCAAGGTAAAGAAATTCATAAATCCTGCAAATCTGATATAACTTGAGGTTGCAAATTTTTTTCATGCAAATGATTCAGCAAATCATTTTTATTTTAGTTTCCGGTGCAGCCATCTGGTTGTTCAGCCGGAATATTTTGCGTATCCGGAAAAATATATTGCTCGGGAAAGATGAAGATTATTCAGATCATCCCGGTAAACGATGGAAAAATCTGCTTCTGTTAGCCTTCGGACAGAAAAAAATGTTCAGGAACCCATTGGTTGCCATCCTTGCATTTTTTTATATATGCCGGATTCATTATCATTAATCTTGAAGTGCTTGAAATAATTCTGGATGGTGTTTTAGCAACGCACAGACTATTTGTGATCCCAATGGGCGGACTTTATTGCTGGCTGATCAATGCATTTGAAATACTGGCTCTCGCCGTACTGATAGCCTGCGTAATTTTTTTAAGCAGAAGAAATATTCTGAAACTGCGAAGGTTTGTGAGTCATGACCTGGATGGATGGCCGAGATCAGATGCAAATTATATTCTGATCACGGAAATAATCCTGATGATTCTATTCCTGACCTTCAATGCCTCCGATACTTTACTGCAACAGAGAAACTATGGTCACTATGCATTTACACCAACCGGGAATTTCCTGATTTCCCAATGGCTGCACCCGATTCTAAACGGGTTATCTGACTATCATCTTCACTGTACTCGAAAGATCCTGCTGGTGGCTTCATATAATGGGCATTCTTGCTTTTCTTAATTACCTGCCCTATTCCAAACACCTCCATATCCTGCTGGCATTTCCCAATGCCTATTATGCACGCCTGTGGCCCGAAGGCGAAATGCGTAACATGAAATCCGTACAACAGGAAGTCCTCTATGCCATGCAGCCCGAACTGGCACCTGCAGAAACAGCAGCCCCTGCAAAATTTGGTGCTAAAGATGTAATCGATCTGAGCTGGAGAAATCTACTGGATGCATACGCGTGCACGGAATGTGGTCGCTGTACTGCTGCTTGTCCGGCGAATATTACCGGCAAGAAACTTTCGCCCCGTAAGATCATGATGGATACGCGCGACAGGCTCGAAGAAGTCGGACTAAATGTACGTAAGCACGGGTCATTTCAGGATGATGGGAAAAAATTACTAAAGGATTATATTTCTATTGAAGAATTAAGGGCCTGTACGAGTTGTAATGCCTGTGTGGAAGAATGCCCCGTAAGTATCAGTCCCCTGGAAATAATTCTTGAACTGCGCCGGGCACTCGTTATGGAAGATTCGAACGCGCCACCCGAATGGAATGCGATGTTCAGTAATATTGAAAATAATTTCGCCCCCTGGAAATTCAGTCCCGATGAGAGAGATGCATGGAAGAATGATTAGGACAGGTATAAACGGTAAGTCTGAATGATTGCCGCAATTATAAAAATAACACCCACCATTTTATTGAGCGTCCGGTTGCTTGCTTTCATTTTTGTAACAAGCCAGTTCCCTCCATAAATATACATGACCAATCCGCCGACGGTTCCAATACCCGAGCCCAGCGTGAAATAATTAAAATAGACAAATCCCGGTTTTAGCCAGCCAATGTTCAGAAAATATCCTGTCCATATTATCCAGAACGGAATCTGTGCCGGATTGAGTGCACTCATACTCGTCCCGAGTAAAAGTCTGTCCATTCGATTATTCAGGAGAAGTGCCTTTTTCGTTTTTTCCTGTTTTTGAGCAACGACTACACTGAATAAACCAAGTGAAAGAAAAAAAACTACTGTTAGCCAGTTGAATACTTCAAATACCAATGGATGTCCCGATGATCCATTGCACACCGGATAACACGAACCGCAGGTAAATCATTTCTATGATTGCAACGCCGACAGCATATTTCCAGGCGATTGTGAAATTCTCCTGAACGGCAATTTGGGTAGCGGTCATACTCAGGATTCCGAGCGGAAGTTGCCCGAGAAAACTAACTATCAATCCGAGTAATATACTGAAAATGTCCTGCATGTTATCCCTGTTATATCATATGGTTTTATTTTGCATGCCGGCGAGCAGTTTGGAATCTGCCTTATCTTTTTTGAACATGTAAACTCCTTCAGAAAACGAAAGATAGCGATAGCCGCGACGATGATTGGCTAGACTGATTTTTAACAGTATCTTCCAATGTCTTATAATTTCCTTCCAGGCAAAAAAAATAGTGTGTGTTGGATCATAGATATGCGTAGGTTCACTGCCCGCTCCATTTACTTCCAGGATTGAAAATGATTTCCCCTGTTCCAAAAGTTCCCTGCTCTCATATCGTATATCAAGGCGGCCGAAATAAAAATCAGGTATTTGCCGGCATATTTCATCTACCATCTTTACCAGCCCTTCATTGACCGATTTACTATCGTCGAGAAATAATGCACCGCGAGCGTGATTTCCGTAGGGAGATACAGTATAAATTTCGCCGGCCGGAATTATGTGTTTGAGCATTTTCGGCTCCTGTATTTCAAGCTGCTGTAATTGTAATATGCCGCGTGGATTATTTTTTAAGAGGCTGCGGACAGGCTGAATACCATCCCCTGTAACTTTCAGAAATTCTTTATGAACGATCCCCGAAATATTCCCACTGACCATGCCTGGAATCCGGTAATAAAAAATACCAACTTCCATTTCATACAAAATAAATTCCTGAATATGAAAATCAAAAGGAACAGCTGAAACATATGCTATAACAGAGGATGCATCATCCAGCTTTTTTATCCCCCTCCCCCTTGCTCCAATATCCGGTTTTCCGATCATGGGAAATCGAAAACCTTTATCCAGCAGTTGGTCCAATGCCCAAGCTGGGTCCGAATCCTTAGGGAAAAAAATGGTTTTGGGTTGCAGCCCGTTTGGCACCAAGCCATACGTTTCTTTTTTTGATTCTCCAAGAAATCCGCCATTTTTTATTTTTGGATTGGCTGCCGCGTAGAAGAATAAAGAACGCGCACGCAGGCAAAGAATTATAAATATTGGATAAATCGGAACGTATATCACACTGAAACTCCAATATTCCCAATGTAATAACCGGATCCAGAACGGTTTATTTTTCCATCCGGCTATTCCGCTCATGCCTTTGCTTGTATCATTTTTTGAAATGACAGGAAACTGTCAGATGTGATTCCCCTGCGGAAATCCACATAACGGAACACGGCTGTATCCTTTGAATGGCGAATGCAGCTTATGCTGTTGGTAAACAACCCTTCTCCCCTTCTCATCAACAGATCATTGACAGGATTACCTTCTCCGCCCTCTTTATGAAAACGGATGATGTCAGACACAGAGGGATACGGATTTCCTGCATACCAGTCTGCGAACCATTTTTCTCTTCGTAAAATAACCACTGAATCGTACAACGTAACAGAAGACCATATCCGGGGCTTTAAAATATTCAATGATTCGGTCCATTTATTTTTTCCGTCCCACTTAAAGGAATAAAGCATTTTATTCTTAAATAATATAATTGTAAATGGTTCGATCCTGTTGAAATCAGATAATTCAAAAAATTTAACCGGCGTAGTATTTGAAATTATTTCCAGTAGTACAACACCACGACTTTTCAAGTAAGGTGGATCCGGCCGATGTGCTTCGCCGGCACCATTTAAAAGTACAGACATACTACCCTGATCATTTACCACTATCCAGGTTCCGCCTCCCTGTGGGTCCAGGGGATATAATAATTTTTGTCCGCCTGTTTCATGTTGTTCAGGAAGAGTTGCCATGACGCGATCTGCCCGTTCGTCCCGGCTGGATGTAAAAAAATAATTATTTCCGGAAGGTATAAATGTTACTGTGCACATTGATGCCGGTACTTGATTGTGGAAGAAGCAACACCATAAGAATCATTCACTGAAAAATCGCCAAGTTCGCGCAGTCCTATCCTGATCAGGGCCATATGATGGATAGTATGTTCAAGGTTATATGCTATCTCCCTGAAATAATTGGAGCCGATTTTTTCCGGTTCAGAACAAAAATCATCATAGTAAGTAAGGAGATTTAAAGATTTATTATCCTTGGAAATCTGCCGGATGATTTCTGTCATAAGGGAGGTAGCAAAATTCTTATCCGTCTCGATGAGTATATTCCTTTCCCTTTTTTCATAGTCCACTTCGCCACTTTGATATCCTTTTTCAAGACAGAGAAACATCTCGATTATGTGTCGAACGTGTTGCCCTATGGTATTACCGGATAAATTTTTACAGGAATAACTATACTGATCCTGATCCAGCTGATCCAGCGAATCAGACAATTGAAGAAAGACTTGATGCACAGCTTTTTGAAGTTCCATAAGAGGCGTTATCTAAAAATAATATTTTTTATTTATCTGGCGACAACTTTAATGTCAACCGTAAGTTCATTTGAAATCGTACTGCTACCACCCACTCCATAGTCGCGTCGGTTCATTTTGAAACTTCCAGAGAACAAAAAGCCGTTCCCGCTTTTATCAACCGTGAACGGAATTTGAATATCTCTTGTTTCCTTCTTTACCGTTAACCTGCCCGAAACCACGAATTGGTTTTTCCCTGTTATTTGGATATTGCCGGATACAAAAGAAATCAATGGATATTTCTTTACGTCAAAATAGTCCTCCTCCTTCAAATGTTCATCACGGGTACTGTTATCAGTATTTATCGATTCAGATTTAATAGTCACCCTGAAAAAAGAATTTGTCAGGCTGTCCGGGTTAAAACGAATATCACCCTGAGGTGCATCCAGACTTCCAGTTACCTTAAATCCAAAATTATGAATGGTAAATTGCACGCTGGATTCTTTCGCGACCGGATGAAATTGTCCGAATGAAGAATATATTACAAGCAAAAAGCAAAACGATAAGCCTGACTTCCTGCTTAAATATTTTTTAAAAAACGGAATGGCCATAACATTCATTTCCTTTTCAGTTGGTTTTCCAATCGTTCCTTATAAACAAAAATCAATATGGCACAGCAAACAAAAGTGATAACTGCATAAATAAAAAGCAATGGGTCACCATTAAAGTAGATACCGATTTTAGTAAGATGAAAATATAAGGCACCTGTCATCATGATAAGTCCAAGAATCGCACCATAGCCGGTAAAACGTGGTATCAGGATGAGTATTGAAGCAATTAATTCCAGAATGCCGGTACCAATCCGACCGTAAGGTTCCATCCCTATTTCGGTAAAAAGCTTGACGGATTCCGGATGTGCCGTGAATTTAAAATACAGTGTCTGAAGGAGTATGATCGCCGGTACCAGGCGAAGTATCCAAATCGTTATCGAACGAATATTCATTTGACTGATATTTATTGTTTCAACAGTTTTTGCCAGTTTGCGTCTGCCTGTGTATGGAGATTAGATTCATCCATGTTCCAGGATTTAAGTGTATTGTTGAAAAACCTGTTATAGAATAAAAATAACTTCCCTTTTATAATTTTAAATGTCTCAGGATCCACTTCCACTTTGGAACCTTCTTTTCCCATTGCATAAGCGCACCATCCACCATATTGTGGTTCATATTTTGCCGGATCAGACTGGAAAACATCCCTGTTATTGGCTGAGACAAAATGATAGTTTATTCCTAAATAGGTAACAGAAAAATCTTTCCTGCCCTTCACTGCTTTGTTCAAATTGAAATAAGCTACCGGATCATATCCTTCAATTGCTACGCCTTCATCGAGATTAAATTGCGTGGTCCGGTAAATATCAGATTGCGAAAAGCCCGGAACTACCATCAGCAGTGATAGAAAGGAAACCCATGTTTTCATCCCTTTATTTTTATCAAAACTATATTCCTTTTCCGCTGTCATTTGTCAGTTAATTGACAGAGATCCTTTTTTGTAAGTTTTTAACGTTCAGGAAACAGATCTGCTGGCGGTTGTAAGAAAGTATCCCTTCAGCTTCCAGTTCGTTGATCATGGTAGTTACTGTTTGCCGGCTCGATCCAATCAGGTTGGCAATATCTTCATGTTTGAGATAATTGGGAATGCAGAAACCCTCTGGCAGCGTTTCGCCCAATTTATTTTCTACCAATTGCCAGAAAAAATGAGCAAGCCTGGTTTTAACATCCTTATTAAGGAGGTTAAGCAAACGGTTTTCGATGGTTCGAAGTTTGGCACCAACCTGTTTGCTGTATCGAAGGGCGAGATCTGGTCGTTTCTTCAATAATTTTTCAAAGTCCTCTATGTAGAAAGCGCAAAGACTTACATCCTGTTTATAGGCCTGTGCAAACTCGCCATGGAGATTGCTTTTCTCCAGTGTAAATTGTCCGAATAATTCCCCTTTTTGTATAATCTCCATTACTTTTTCGTTTCCTTCGGCATCTATATGTCCGATTCGGATGTAACCTTCTTTTACAAAATAAATTCTATTATGATTATAAGCTTCAAAATAAACATATTCGCCTTTGGGGACTTCAATAAAATGGTGTTCAATTTTAAGGTCCTTATAATCTTCATCACTGAGATGGCACCAGAGATCGTAATCACGTATCAAAAACATTTTGTCTTCAACCGGCATATCGGGAATTATTCATTAAAATTACCGAATCATCGCTTATTCCTGCGAGACAAATTTGCTTTAGTTTTACAGCTATAAATATCTTCTTATATGAATGCACCGAACATGGCCGATCTTCACAGCCGTGGAGAATCCCCTGAAATTCTATTTTGGGTTGGCTGTTCGGGTAGTTATGATCAGAGGGCTCAAAAAATCACGCGCGCATTCGCCAGTATTCTAACACATATCGGTATACGCTTCGCTATTCTGGGTAAGGAAGAATCTTGTACCGGTGACCCGGCGAGAAGAGCGGGAAATGAATTTATGTTTCAGATGATGGCATATCAGAATATCCAGGTTCTGAATAATTACCAAATTCGTAAAATTGTAACCGCCTGTCCGCATTGTTTTAATATCTTAAAAAATGAATACCCCGAGCTGGGAGGCAACTATGAAGTTATCCATCATACAGTCTTTCTTCAGCAATTACTTGATGAGGGAAGAATCAAACTAAAAGAAGGAGGAACCTATAAGGGTAAGAGAATCACTTATCATGACAGCTGCTACCTGGGAAGGGCCAATGGCATTTTCGAAGCTCCCAGAAAACTGCTCGAGGCATTAGATGCCGAGCTGGTTGAAATGAAGCGATGTAAAAGCAAGGGTCTTTGCTGTGGTGCCGGTGGCGCACAAATGTTCAAGGAGGAAGAAAAGGGAACCACAAGGATTAATTTCGAAAGGACGCACGAAGCCCTTGATACAGGGGCAGAACTAGTCGCCTCCGCCTGTCCGTTTTGTAATACTATGCTGACGGACGGTGTGAAGCATGAAGAAAAAGAGGATCAGGTAAGAGTGATGGACATCGCTGAACTTATTGCCACAGAACTTCAGATTCAGGCTTAAAATGCAAAGCATAAGGCGTAAAGCCCGAGGCGTAAGACACACTTTCAATCTCACACTCTCACACTCTCACACTCTCACACTTTTATAGTTCCATATTGGATTTTCGTAACAACTCCGGCGCCTGATTACCTGTGTTGAATAATAAATCCAATATTGAAAGATTTGGGAAAAATCCCGTTCTTTCCTCAAATACCTGTCGATATTTTACGGAACTCCACAGACTATAATTTTTCGGAAGTAGAAGATTTCGGCGGTCGTCATAACCTTCAGTCTGGAACGGAATTGCTGTTTCCGTAAATCTGATTTCTGCGGACCACCCCAGTTTCGCTTTTATCCAGCTCAAACAATGGAGGTTCCATTCAACAAGATGACTGAATCGTTTTTTGTATATGTTGGAAAGTTCCTGTTCATAAAATTCAAAAAAAGGAGAACGTTTATATGCTGACTGCATGGATTTAAAATGCCTGCTCTGCCAGTCCTCCTGATTTGAAATCAACACTTCATTCATGGGAATATTCTGATTCCTGCCTTCCTGGAGAGGTATTGATAATGAGATAATTCCCTGGGCTCCCGCGATGATACAACGGTTGCGAAAACTCATTTTACGATAGGTTTCATATATGTCTAAATAAACATATGTTTCTTTATACAAAGTGGATAGGAAAGTAACCGGTGGAAAATATTGCAATTCAGATATTATCATGTTCGAATTCGAAAAAAAATCAAATTTAGGATTATTCCTCTATTGTGATAAGGTTTAGTTTAGCAATTTATTCTATATTAAGAATAGTTAAATGGCTATATCTATTTGTTTATCAATATAGTATAATATATTTTCTTACTAAATTATTTATCCTATTAATACTAGTATCCGATTGATCTGAAAAACAAATTTTCCTAATAAAATTAGTAACAAAAAAAATACAAAAACAACTGATGGATTACCCCCTTTGGGGACATTCAGTTTAACAGGATGTTAAACGTATTCGGAATGCTGGGAATTCCGTATTGACCATCTGAATAAATTGCTTCAGAATCAATGCAGTTTAAAATCTGGTCTCCTTTATATGTGGGCAGGGAAATAAATGATATTCTTTAGGCCGCAGGCTTTATGATGATTTTGTAATCCGGAAGCAAAATCGATTCAGCTTTCCCTGAAAGTCGAATGGGGTAGTCAAACGTGTGACGTCTTTAACGGTGCATTCGGATAAATTTTCCGTCTGCATTTGAAAACGGCTGAAATTAGTACTGAAATAAAGAATTCCAGCTGGCTTCATGGAGGCCAAAACCTGGTTAATCAGAAAAGGGTGATCTCGTTGTATATCCAGAAAATCCTCCATTCTTTTACTGTTGCTGAATGTAGGTGGATCCATGATGACAAGATCAAAATATCCGGCAGGAAGTTTCTGCAGGTATTGCTTTACGTCTTCATGAAGATAGATATGTTTTGCAGGTTCGTAAATATCGTTTAGTTCCATGTTTTCCAGCGCCCATTTCAGGTAAGTTTTGGAAAGATCCACAGAAACCACTTCCCTTGCCCCACCAGCCGCTGCATAAACTGAAAAAGATCCGGTATAGCAGAATAGATTTAGAACATTTTTTCCATTGGAACCATCGCGAATCATAGACCTGGTTATCCGATGGTCAAGAAAAAGTCCTGTATCCAGGTAGTCGGTCAGATTAATTTTAAATTTCAACCCATTTTCCCTGACGATAATAAATTGTTGCCCGTCATCCAGTTTCTGATACTGGTCCTGTCTGTTTGTTTTTCTTTGCCGCGTTCTCAGAGCGATACGGGCAGCAGGAAGGCCCGTTATTTCTTCTATGATGATTTTACAATCTTCAAGCCACAACACGTGTTCAGATTCCTCCATATGATGATTACGGCGATATTCAGCTACATATAACCAGTCTTCATATTTTTCAATACACAGGGGAAATTCAGGAAGATCATGGTCATAAATCCTATAACAGCTAACTCCCTGTTTTTTTGCGGCTTTAGATACATGTCTGAATACTTTCCCAAGCCGGTTACGGAACATGGTTGCCTTTTCAGAGGAGATCATATAGGCAAGATAAGAAGATTGGAAGTTGCTTAGAAGTCACGCACGATCCATTGATGGAGGGTGGCTCCATTCCAGGTACCCGGAACAATGATGCGCCTGATACAATATAGTGGATCAGAAGGATCAGCTTTTTCATTCAGCTGGAATGCTGCTACGAATCCACGTTTTTTCAGTTCTGGAAAAGCGGCCGTATTCCACAATCCGAATGGATAAGCGAAATACCGGATGTTCTTGCCTGTAATTTGTTCGAGTGTTTTAGTAGGTTTGTCAAGTTGGGTGATCCAATCATTACCTTCATATTTTTTCACGTTATGATGATCCCAGGTATGTGAACCAATGGTATTGCCTTCATCTGAAAGTTCCCTGACCTGATCCCTGTTCATGTAATGAGGTTTTCCAAGGGAAACGGTCATAATAAAGAACAAGCCTTTGAATCCATATTTCTTCATTTCAGGATAGCCTACAGTAAATTGATCCAGGTCGGTATCATCAAAACTTAGAATAATTGGTTTTGCCGGAAGTCTGGTACCCGAAATCAGGTAAGCATATAACTGATCGGGTGTTATCGTATGATAACCGCTATCAGCCAGCATGCGCATCTGTGCTGCAAATGCAGCAGGCGGCACTATATATGTTCTTGAGATTTTTGAATCCGTAGGCTTCCAATCCCTTATCTGGTGGTAGCAAAGAATAGGCACTTGTTTCCTGCCTAGTATTACAGAGGCCCGCGGTATTGACTTAACTGCCGGTGAAAATGCCGGGTCCGCTGATTCTTCTGATTTTTCGGGTGCCGTCAGGGCTTCTGTAAAAGAAGCGTTTGAAACCCCGGTAAATTCAGACGAAATACGATTGTCAGGTAATGACTGACATGAAATAATAAAAATAAAAAAACAGCATGCGAGCAGTTTCATGTGTATCGGATTTCAGTCATCATAACGCTTTTACCCCATCCATTTATTGCGTTGGAACGTATCCAGTTTCACGTAAATTGCAGAAGTCTAATTTTAAAACTTTTTCCATGCGCTGGAATCTATTTTTATTCTTTTTCATCCTTTCAGTTTCGTGTTTTTCCCAGAATCCCTATCTTTTTGTTGGTACTTATACTAACGGACAGAGTAAGGGTATTTATGTATATCGCTTTGACACCAAAACAGGAGATGGCACTGAAATAAGTACCATGAAAGCGGCCAATCCCTCTTATCTCAGTATATCTCCGGATGGTAAACATGTATATGCCGCCAGCGAAGGAGAAAAGGGAGGCTCTGTAATGGCCTATGCATTTGATCCGTCTACAGGTCAACTGGCAGAATTAAATTCACAATCAAGCCAGGGTACCTGTACCTGCTATATTACAGAAGACAAAACAAGCAAATGGGTATTTGTTGCAAACTATTGCTCTGGCAGTCTCGTTGGATTCCCGGTTAATTCCGACGGCTCACTTGCACCTGCTTCACAGGTAATCCAGCAATTTGGAAAAGGTCCCGATACTGCAAGACAGGAAAAGTCTCACGTGCATTCTACTATTTTTTCTCCCGATGAAAAATTTCTACTGACAGCGAACCTGGGAACCGACCAGGAACATGTGTATGCTTTTGACCCGACTCAGAATATTCCGCTTTCAGACAGAATGGATTCCGTTGTATCACTGAAACCCGGCACAGGTCCCAGACATATTGCATTCCATCCATCCAGACCAGATGTTTATATTGTCGGTGAGCTGACCGGCACCGTAGATGGTTTTCATTTCGATAACAAAACAGGAAAACTCTCTCATTTTCAAAGAATCCGCACTACGCCTGAATCTTTTAGTGGTGATCCGGGAAGCGCTGACATCCATATACGTGCGGACGGAAAATTTTTGTACGCAAGTAACCGTGGCAGTTCAAATAGTCTGGCTGTGTTTTCAATTGAAAAAGATGGTACGCTGGTAAACAAACAATACATTTCAGTAAATGGAAAACACCCACGCAATTTTGTTATAGATCCAACCAGCCATTTCCTGCTGGTAGCCAATCGCGATTCGGATAATATTGTCCTCTTTTCCATAGATCAGGCAACTGGACTATTACATCCTACGGGCAAGGAATTCAGTATTCCGAATCCGGTTTGTTTAAAATTTCTGGTGAACTGATAGTACAACGATCATTTGCCATTCACTCTTAAAAAGAAAAATATGTGGTGGGTATATGCACTTCTGTCCGCTCTATTTGCATCACTCACCGCGATATTTTCAAAAATTGGCGTAACCAATGTAAATTCTAACCTTGCAACGGCAATTCGTACTGTTATAATTTTGGTGGTTGCATGGGCAATAGTATTTTTTCGGGGTGAACATAAAACGATCCATAGTCTCTCGAAACATAATCTTTTTTTTCTGACAATATCGGGACTGGCAACGGGATTGTCCTGGATATTTTATTTTAAAGCCCTTCAGCTTGGAAAGGTATCGCAGGTGGCACCTGTAGATAAATTAAGCGTTGCCCTGACAATTATACTTTCTGTAATATTTCTGGGAGAAATGCTCAGCTGGAAAACAGCATTGGGAGCGTTGCTGATTATCGTTGGAACAGTCGTGTTGATATTATGAAGAGCGAGGACGGTTTACAGATGACGGTTGACAGTTGATGTGTTTCACTTCCACACTTCCACACTTCCACACTCCTATCATTTAGTCGCATTATTTTTTATCAATGAAAAATATACAAGTATCTCGTCCCAGTTATTCAGGCGGTGATGACTTGTCACATGCACATTATGGGAAGCTGAAAACAGCAGCGGAATTCCAGTGAAATAATCGAGATTTTTTAAATGATCGTCGATCATATAATCAGTTTTGATAATACTCTTATCTCCACAGAATATTATATTTTTCCAGGATATAAATGGAAAATGTTCCTCCAGCCATTGCTTTTTTTCGTAAAGAGATAAAGGGAACTCCATAGCTGCAGAAGCAATAAATACGTCAAAATCCTGCACCAGGGTTTTGATTGCAAAAACACTTCCTTTTATAACCGGGAGTGATCTGAAAAAACCAGCCGTATGCACGTATCTGCGAACAGCTGTTTTGTCGGGAAATGCGAGACTTTCAGGAACGCCAAGAAGTGTGCTCCTGTCTACCTTGTTGCCAGACTCCGCTTCATAGTATTGAATGAAATGGGTTTCAGTATCAGCCAAAACTCCATCCATATCCACTGCAATCGAAATCCTGGGAGGTCTTTTTTTATCCATGGTTAAAGATATCTTTCCCTCAGGATATTGAGATGGTGTTTGTGGTGCCCGTAAATAAGATTTACCAACAATCGGACAGATACAGGATATCCATTGGCGGAGCCCTTTCTGTTTAACGCTTCATCTGACAGGGACTCTACAAAAGCAATACTGGATTCTCTTACCAGTGAATACTCCCGCATAATATCTTCTTTCTCCCTTTCATTCGCTCCTGCATATTCAGCATAGGAACTTTCATCGAAACCCGGAAGAGCTGTTTCGTCGCCGCGTGAAAATCTTAGTGCCCGGTAAACGAAAATTCGTTCGCAATCGGACATATGAACCAGCATGTCCTTAATCGTCCATTTGCCCGGTGCATATCGAAAGTGCATTTTTTCATCTGAAAGCGGTCCGATCATTTCTTCAGTTTCTGAAAAAATATCTTCCAGGTGAATCAGAAGATTGCCATCATCCGGTACGTTGTTAATATATCGTTGATAAAATGTAGCTACCGTTTCTGTAGGCTTGTAAATTTTTTTCAAAGTGTAAAAGTTCAGGTAACAAAATTAAGAAACTCCTTCCCGATCTGCGAAGTCAATTTTCACAAATCATAAAGAGCCGGATTGATTTATCCCTGAAATTTAGTGTATCGCATTCCCGGACTGCTTTCTGGGTTAATATGCAGGATTTAGATTTTGACCCTATCTTTAATATCACACATTATTTAACTGTCATGAAAAAATTTCTGTTTATAGTCTGCACATTGTATTCCTTTCGAGTCACTGCTCAACCCCTGACTTCCGCATCAATTGACAGTGTGGCCGAAAAGGCAAGGATCGCTTTCAATGTACCTGGAATTGCTGTAGCCGTTATTAAGGACGGCAAAGTAATTCATTCGAGAGGATATGGCGTTCGCTCCCTGAAATCAGGTCTGCCGGTAGATGAAAATACCCTTTTTGGAATTGCTTCCAACAGTAAAGCATTTACAGCGTTTGCATTGGGTATGCTGGTGGAAGAGGGGAAAATTTCCTGGGACGATAAAGTGCGTAAATGGATTCCGGAATTCAAGCTTTACAGTCCTTATGTCACGGAGGAATTTACCATCCGCGACCTGCTTACTCATCGCAGCGGACTTGGTTTAGGTGCAGGTGACCTGATGTTCTTTCCCGATTCCAGCAATTTCGAATTGAAAGACATTCTCTACAATCTTCAGTTTCTAAAACAGGTATCAGGTTTTCGAACAAAGTTTGACTATGATAATAACATGTACATCGTGGCAGGGGAAGTTGTGAAAAGAGCCAGCGGCATGTCCTGGGATGATTACGTGGAAACGCGTATCATGCGACCCATCGGAATGAATAATAGTGCGTGCTCATTTGACAGACTGAAAGATAAATCAGACGTGATCGACGCACATGCGGAGGTAGAAGGAAAAGTCAGGGTAATAGCCCGCAGTTCAATGAAAGTAGGACATTCTGCAGGTGGTATCAATTCAAGTATTGCCGATCTCAGCAAATGGGTGGAGCTGTTATTAGCTCAGGGAAAATATGGCCCCAATCTTACCAATCTTTACAATTCGCGGATTCAAAAAGAAATCTGGTCTCCCCAGACTATCATACAGGCCGGTGATCCTGGTTACTACAATACGCATTTCAAAGCATACGGGTTGGGATTTTTTATTGAAGACATCAAGGGTTATAAGGAACTCAGTCACACAGGAGGCCTGGAAGGCATGGTTACACAGATTACTATGATTCCGGAATTGCAACTCGGCATTATAGTTCTTACCAATCAACAGGAAGGTGCTGCTTTCATTTCTATTACAAATGAAATCAAGGATGGTTATCTGGGATTGCCAAGAAAAGACTGGATAAGTGAATTGACTATATCCAGAAATTTAAGTTTGTCATACAATAAAACTGTGACAGACCCCATATGGGAGGAAATCAATAAAGCACAGTCAGGTACTGCAAAAATTGATTTCAATATTTACACGGGTGCCTATCAGGACCCATGGTTTGGCGAGGTGACAATCTCCATGAAAAACGGGAAGATTTGGTTCGATTCAAAACGCTCACCGAAACTGACCGGCGAAATGCTCCCCTTTAAAGGAAATAGTTTTGTAGTAAAATGGCGGGACCGGAGTATGGACGCCGATGCATTTGTAATGTTTCATTTAAATGAGAACGGTCGGGCCGACGGCATGAAAATGAAAGCTGTTTCTCCCCTGACAGATTTCAGCTATGATTTTCAGGATCTCGATTTTAAAAAAATTCCCTGACGCTTTCAAATAAATTCTTCTTTCAGCAATTCGTATAATCGTTGAAATTTCCGAAAACCTTTCTCGTAAATAGAATGAGCGGCCACATTTGGTAAATACGTTTTGCTGACCGGCACTTTTGCAGAAATGGGAATGCCCAGGGCTTTCATTCCGCATATTGCTGCTCCCCATGGTGAGTTTTCGACAGTTTCACAAACCAGTACCGGCAGATTGAATATGTCAGAAAGGATTTGTAACCATAGTTCGTTACGGGCAAACCCACCGCTCGCATATATGTTCCGGATTTCCGTTTTTTCAAAAATCGGCTGACTGATAGCATACAAGCAATAGATCACACCTTCCATCGAAGCCCTGACCATTTCCGCCTGTCCCTGATTGATTCGCAGTCCGAACATAACACCTTTGGCATCCGGATTCCAGATAGGTGCCCGTTCTCCCATCAGGTAAGGAAGGAAAAATAATCCTCCGGCTCCCGGCTCTACATAATGCCTGATTTAAAAAATCAGTAACATCTTCATTTGACCGAATGAGATTTTCCTGCAGCCATTGTAAAACAATACCACCATTATTACTTGCTCCGCCTACCAGCCATTGATGTTTATTGATATAATAACAAAAAGTCCGCATTTGAGAATCAATCTGAGCGTTTGTTTACTATCAGCCTGGCAGCACTGCTTGTTCCTACTGTAATCACAAGGGATCCGGCTTCATCCGTAGATCCAAAATTGGCCATTGCTCCATCACTTCCTCCAATAACAAAAGGAATATTTTTTCAGGGACGGAAATAATGGCGGGTGAAGAAAATATTTTTTCTGTTTCTACAATTTCAGATAGTTTGTCCGAAGATAATTCCGGTTTGTTCCAATATCCAAGGATCCCAATGAAGGTTTTCCCTATTCATCAGTCCCGTTGCAGCAGCAATAGACACATCCACTGCATAAACGCCGAATAATTTGTAAAAAATATATTCTTTTATTCCAATGAATTTGTGGGCTTGTTGAAAATATGTTCCTGGTTTTCCCGGAGCCATTGCAGTTTACAAAATGGTGACATAGCGTGAACCGGCAAGCCGGTAAGTTCATAAAAAGTCTGTGCCTGATTTTCCTTCATGAATTCTGTGCTGCAATTTTATTGGCCCGGTTATCTGCCCAAATGATGGATGGAGAAATTGCTTGTCCTTTCATTATCCATTGCAATCAGGCTATGCATGGCGGAACTGAAAGAACATAGACTGGGAATATGTGGGGAAAGATCCTTCAGAATCTTTTCTACGGTGTTAAAAACGGCTTCTGCAATTTCTTCCGGGTCCTGCTCACTCCATTCGGGAAAGGGATGATTGATAGGATAAGAAATCGAATGTATGCACTAATGGTTTTCCATTTCCTGGAAAACGCAATTGATTTTACTGAAGTTGTTCCGATATCGATACCGAGAAAATATTCCATATTGCCCTTAAGCTTCAAATATAAATACTTAAAGGCGCCTCTTAATTCAGGTTAAAACAATTAGTGTAGAAAAAGTGACCTGTAACCGGAGGACGGTGTGGAATCGGATCCGTTTCGGGTGGTATTGGTGTAGGTTCAACAGGTGGCCATTCCGGCCTGGGTTTGGGAGAAGGATCTCCGGGTCCATCCAGAGTGAAAAACAAAATAAGAATCAGTGTTGGCAGACATGGTATTATCTTTAGTTAGATATTTACATACTTCATGCCATGCTTTTAATAAGTCAGCAGTATCATCCTTAAGATTTATGGATTTAAAAAATAAAACAGTTCTGATTACGGGCGCTAGCAGGGGAATCGGAAAAGCAATCGCATTGAAACTGGCGTTCTGCAGGAGCAAATATTGTGATTGCTGCTAAATCAATCTCTGAAGACGATCGCCTGGGCGGAACGATCTTATTCAGCTGCCGCAGAAGTGGAGGCAGCCGGCGGTAAAGCACTTGCCGTTTATTGTGATATAAGGGATGAGAAACTTATTCAGGAACTCATGGAAAAAACAATATGCTCATTTCGGAGGACTGGATATTGTTATCAACAACGCATCAGCTATTTCGTTAAGCAATACTGAAAAAACAGAGCCCAAACGATTTGATTTGATGTTTGATATCAATGTGCGGGGAACATTTATGGTAACCAAATATGCTTATCCGTTTTTAAGAAATTCATCGAATCCACATTTACTTACTTTATCACCACCCCTGAATTTTGATATGAAATGGTTTAAACCACATGTTGCTTACACATTGGCAAAATATAATATGAGCCTGCTGGCCGGTGCATGGGCAGAAGAATTTAAAAAAGATGGAATTGCTTCAAATAGTCTCTGGCCTGCAACCCTGATTGCAACTGCAGCAGTAAAAAATTTACTAGGGGGAGAAAAGCTTTTTCAGGTCAGCCGCAAACCGGAAATCATGGCAGATGCTGCTTTTTATATTTTAAGTAGGGATGCAAAATCCACAACGGGAAATCATTTCATTGATGAAGACGTATTGCGCGCAGAAGGAGTATGACGATCTTGAATGCATATTCGGTTATACCGGGCGGGATTTTGCAGCGTGACCTTTTCCTTTAGTCTTTCGTATCATGTTTTGTAAAAATCCTGTGTGTTATCGGACTGGAAAGAATTACCGAAGTGGTAGTTTCACCATATTCCATCATACTTGCCAGTAATTGTTGCAGATGACCTGAATTCTTAACAGCAATCTTTCAGGAAAATACAATAATTACCGGTTACCCGATGGCATTCCAATACTTCATCCAGCTTTTCGATGTAGTTCAAAAAGGAATTAAACTTTCCCGAATGTGCTGTAAAAGTGATGAATGCTTTCAATGCGTATCCGGTTTTTTCGTAATCCACTTCAATTCGATATCCCTGTATGATACCAGCGTCTTCCAGTTTTACCATCCGCTCTGCAACTGCAGGTGCTGAAAATCCTACCTCCCTCCCGATATCGGCAAATGATGCTCTCGCATTTTCCTGCAGACAGGCAAGGATCGACCAGCTCGTTTTATCCAATTCCATATAGAAAGTATTTTAATTAAATAAGCATTATTTTCGAAAGCAAATATTCAAATAAACATTGATTTCGAAAGTAAAATTAATAAATTTCCTTTTAACTTTGAATAGTCATTTTTCTGAAAATGTTAAAAGCAGCTGATGAATAATACCGGATCCAAAATGCCCGGATCTTTTTCCGTGATCCTGGCTTTTTTGCCAGTTTACATCGTTTGGGGTTCTACCTATTTTTTTATCAGTAAGGCCCTGCATGGATTTCCGCCTTTTTTACTAGGTGGTATTCCGGTTCGTTATTGCTGGTCTGATCATGATGATTTGGGCGGTATGGAAAAAAGAAAACCTGATGGATTGGGAATCTGTAAAGCTGGCTGCAGTCAGCGGGTTCTTAATCCTGTTTATTGGCAACGGCATGGTAATTTTCGTTGAACAATATGTTGGAAGTGCCTGGGTTGCAATTATTATTTCTGCTGCTCCGCTCTGGTATGTAGTCTATGACAAGCCTCATTGGAAAGAAAATTTCTCCAGTAAATCAATTCTTACGGGCTTATTTCTTGGCTTGATAGGCATATTCCTTTTATTTCTTCCCAATATTTCTTCCACTTACAAAACAGATCGCAATCCATATGAACGTGTTGCATTATTTGCCCTTATCATAGGATCCATGTCCTGGGTGGTGGGTTCACTTTATGCAAAATATAAAAAGACAGAAGCTCCTGCTGCCGTAAATACCGGCTGGCAAATGTTTTTTGCAGGAATTTACTTTCTAATCGGAGCAGGATTTACCGGAGAATTTAAAACCTTCCAATTAGCAGCGGTTCCATTAGAAGCATGGTATTCTATTTCTTACCTTATAATCTTTGGATCCATACTGGCATATAGTTGTTTTGTATGGCTGATGGAAGTACGATCGCCGGCGCAGGTAAGTACTTATGCTTATGTAAATCCTGTGGTGGCGGTTTTATTAGGCGTATTTCTGGATGCAGAACACGTAAATAGTTTGCAGATATCCGGCCTTTTCGTAATCCTTCTTAGCGTATTACTAATAAATCTGAATAAGTATATAAAAAGACCAAGGCTGGCCTGATCGATTATTAGCTGGTAAATCTTAATTTTAGGATGAGTGAATTAATATGACTTACCAGCAAATCACCGAGCTATTAGGAAAAGAAAATGAAGATCTGTTTTCTCATGAATGTAAAAAAGTCCCAAAAGAAAATATCCATCTTCCTTCTCCTCATTTTATAGACGAAATATTTTCTATTTCTAACCGCAATCTACAGACCCTTCGTAGTTTAGAACAGATATTTAACGGTGGCAGATTAGCGGGTACCGGATATTTGTCCATACTTCCCGTGGACCAGGGCGTAGAACACAGTGCGGGCGCTTCTTTCGCAAAAAATCCTCTTTATTTCGATCCGGAAAATATTGTCCGGCTTGCAGTTGAAGGAGGTTGCAATGCGGTGGCGAGCACTTTTGGCGTACTGGCCATGGTTGCCCGTAAATATGCACATCGCATACCCTTCATCGTTAAAATAAATCACAACGAACTGCTCACCTATCCGAATAAATTTGACCAGATATTATTTGGCACTGTCAGGGATGCCTGGAATATGGGTGCGGCTGCTGTCGGCGCAACTATTTATTTTGGTTCACCGGAATCCGACCGTCAGATCACTGAAGTGGCAAAGGCATTCGATGAAGCACATAATTTGGGAATGGCTACGGTGTTATGGTGTTACCTGCGCAATAATGCATTTGTAAAAGATGGCAAGGATTATCATGTTTCAGCGGATCTTACAGGACAGGCAAATCACCTCGGTGTGACTATACAGGCTGATATCGTTAAACAAAAATTACCAGAACTCAATGGCGGATATAAAGCGTTGAATATCGGAAGCAGTCATTATGGAAAACTCGATGAAAGAATGTATACTGAACTTTCAACCGATCATCCGATCGATCTATGCCGATACCAGGTATTGAATGGTTATGCCGGCCGTATACCCCTGATCAATTCCGGCGGAGCATCTGAAGGCGAAAAGGATTTGAAAGAAGCCATACGCACTGCCGTAATTAATAAACGTGCGGGCGGTAGCGGAATGATATCCGGAAGAAAAGCATTTCAACGACCTTTTTCAGAAGGAATTCAATTATTGAATGGAATTCAGGATGTTTACCTGGAAAAACTCATTCACATCGCATGAACAAAATAACATCCGGATATACCACCATTTTCACGGATATCGGTGGTGTACTGCTAACAAATGGCTGGGACAGGAATGGAAGAAAAAAGCAATCAGCCATTTTAACCTGGATCCTCTTGAAACGGAAGAAAGGCATCATCTTACATTTGATACATATGAGTCTGGTAAAATTACACTAAGCGAATATTTGAAACGTCTGGTTTTTTATCAAGTGAAAGGAATTTTACAGAAGTAGAATTCAGAAAATTTATGTTCGATCAGTCTCAACCAATTCCGGAAATGCTTGCCCTTATTCGTGGAATCAAAGGAAAAATATGGTATCAAAATTGCCGTTGTCAGCAACGAAGGAAGAGAATTAAATAATTACCGGATTAAAACTTTCAAACTCGGCGAATTTGTAGATTTTTTTATCAGTTCCTGTTTCGTCCATTTCCGAAAACCCGACGCAGATATCTTCAAAGTAGCACTTGATATAGCCCAGGTTTCTCCCGAAAAAGTAATTTACCTGGAAGACCGTCCGATGTTTGTTCAGGTGGCAGATACCTTGGGTATACACGGAATCATACACCGAGATTATAAATCTACTGAGCAGCAGCTTGCTGCTTTTGGCTGGGAGTTGTAATTCCGGTAAGTGACATAATAAAATCAACTTCTTTCTGACTATAAGGTGTGCCGTCAGGGCGAAAAATATCATGAAACCAAATCTTTGGTTCTGATCCATCGGGAATGGGTGTATCCCATGCGTATTTGGTATTCGTTTTTCCGCTGACGAGTCCCCAGTTGATGGCAGCTACATGTTCTTTTTTCAACATGGGCATAATATTGAAAAAAGTACTGTTCCGAAGTCGGGCCATATATTCAGTGCAGATGAGAGGCCGGCCATATTTTCTCAGGCTGTCAATTACTTTTAAATGCGATTTCTCATCTTCATAATTGTGATAAGTGATCACATCCGATTCGCAAGCTGATAGTTATTCAGGTCTGTCAGGTCATTGCTCCAGACACCGGCAGACAAGGCTGGATCGGATTGACTTCCCTTGACCATTGAAATACATTTCTCAGCAGAACCATACTTTTATTCCTGTAATTGGAATTCCCCGGTTCATTGTATAAATCCCAAAGCAGAATACGAGTATCATTTTTAAAAGTTTTCAAGTACATCTTTTACATAAGTTTCCAAAACATGCATCAAAGTGGAATCATCATATAGTAATTTTCCCGGATCCCTTAGCCATCCCGAATTATGTATACCGGGTTTGGGTAATGGCTGTGTTCCTGCGTGATAAGATTCATTCCAGCAGTCGTCGAAAAAAACAAAAATGGTTTTGATATTTTTTCCATGAGCAATTGCCAGGTATTGGTTCATGCGATTTTTGAAACCTCCCGGATCCTGTTGCCATGCAAGGTGATGCAGAAATACCCGCATACAATTAAGGCCGATGGATTGGGCGAATCCCAGTTC
The DNA here is from genome assembly GCA_963730425.1 of uncultured Bacteroidota bacterium. Classification (GTDB taxonomy): domain Bacteria; phylum Bacteroidota; class Bacteroidia; order Chitinophagales; family Chitinophagaceae; genus Puia. The sequence continues at coordinate 115,806 of CAVSRV010000010.1, forward strand.
ACGGGAAATCGTTGCAGTATCAAATGTTTCGGCCTGCCACATTTCCAATTGGTTCACCGCCGTACTTGGAATGAAATCACAACCCCGTCCACCAGCCCTGCTTCGTGCGTACCATTGAATTGCAGCCGCTTTCGTCCAGACCGGTCGCAGCGACTGAGCCTGAACAAATTGAAGTAAACAAAATCCAGAAAATGAGAAGGAAAGATTTTTTCATTTGGCCTAGAAATAAATTGCAAGATAAAAATTCAATAATCGTAAACCATCAAAGATCAACCTTCATCCGCATCAACAGCATCAACTTCAATTCATGGTTTTGTCGAAAACTGATATACCGTCAATTCATTATAAGTCTGACCAGGTTCCAAAATAGTATTTGGAAAAGATGGCTGGTTCGGTGAGTCAGGATAGTGTTGTGTTTCCAGACATAATCGCGCCATGTTTAACAATTTTTTTTCCATTCCTTCCTGTCAATGTTCCATCCAGAAAATTGCCCGTATAAAATTGAATACCTGGCTGGGTTGGTAAGAATATTCATAATTCTTCCTGTACCCGGGTCATATAAGCTGGCATCCTGGTCATACCAGAATCTGATTTTCTTTCAATTACAAAATTATGATCATATCCACCATTTAATGGTCAAGATCCTTACCAATTTTCTTATGTTTTCGAAAATCCATCGGGCCATTTTGTACATCGGCAAGTTCTCCCGTGGGAATCAGCGAATTATTTACTTGAGTATATTTATCTGAATAGATTGAAGTTCTTGATTCAGGATGGTTGAATCTTTTCCGGCAGATAAATTGAAATATGCATGATTGGTCAAATTCACCGGTGTTTTCTTATCTGTCATTGCAGTATAGTTAATAAATAATGCATTCCCATATTTTGAAGAAATTCCATATTCAACTTTTACACTTAGATTTCCGGGAAATCCTTCTTCCCCATCATGACTGGTATATGATAATACCAGGCTGGAATCATTTACCTGATCTACTGTCCAAATTACTTTGTCAAATCCCTTTAACCCGCCATGTAAGGGTATTTCCATTTTCATTGGCTGTAATTTTATATGTTTACCCATCAATGGTGAATGCAGCATGACCAATCCGATTTGCATATCTCCCAACAATCGCTCCAAAATAAGGATTTCCTTTTTGAAGATATCCCGACAATGAATCAAGCCAAGAACTCACATCACCTGAATATACCGGATCTGTCCGGTGTCCATAATTCAAGAAGTGTTGCCCCATAGTTGGTGACGACTGCCTTTAGTCCTTTGTTGTTATTAATAGTGTAGGCGTACACAGAATCGTTACCAATTACTCCAAAATATTTTTTACTTCCATTTTCGCTAACAATAATTTCCTTGTCCTTTTCCTGTGTGGAATGACAGGATTCCATCAGACTGCAGATAAGTGCCTGAAATAATAAAAACAGATAGCGGAAATTTCATGGCGACATTAGTTAACTAATTATAAATTTACTGGTATTTCGCTTTTTGATATGGTTTATCTTGTTCAGCAAAACCAATACCATGCTCCGAAGGATAATTTACCTGATTCTCTTTTTTGTAAAACTCGAGTATTCGATGCACAGGAAGTATACCATGAACTTTACAGACCACAGATTCACTTCTCTCCTAAGGCAAACTGGATGAACGACCCGAACGGACTCGTTTATTTATGATGGGACTTATCATTTATTTTTTCAGTATTATCCTGATAGCACCGTTTGGGGTCCTATGCATTGGGGACATGCTGTAAGCAGAGATCTGGTGCACTGGAAACAGTTGGCAATCGCGTTTTATCCTGACAAACTTGGTTATATCTTCTCAGGATCTGCTGTTATCGACAAATACAATACGAGCGGATTTGGAGACAGAAGGAAAAACTCCCATGATTGCGATTTATACCCAGCATGATCCGGTGGGAGAAAAAACAGGTTCAAATCTTTTTCAAAACCAAAGCATAGCCTATAGTCTGGATGCAGGAAAAAGCTGGATGAAATATTCAGGAAATCCCGTTTTGAAGACACCAGGATTAAAGATTTCCGGGATCCCAAGGTCAGCTGGTACGATGAACAAAAAAAATGGATCATGACGCTCGCTGCGGGCGACCGAATTATGTTTTATTCTTCCCCGAATCTAAAAACATGGACTAAGGAAAGCGAATTTGGAGCGGGAATTGGAGCCCATGGCGGCGTTTGGGAATGTCCTGATCTTATTCCCTTTACCTTAGATGGAAATAAAATCTGGTTGCTGATTGTCAATATTAATCCAGGAGGAATCCAGGGTGGGTCCGGAACTCAATATTTTACAGGTAATTTTGACGGACATGTTTTTACCTGTAAAGACACTATTACACGATGGGCTGATTTTGGACCCGATAATTATGCAGGCGTTACATACAACAATACCGGCGACGAAAAAATTTTTCTCGGATGGATGAGTAACTGGCTTTATGGCACTCAGGTTCCGACAGTAAAATGGAGAAGTACCATGACTCTTCCGCGCGAATTGGGCTTGAAAAAAATCGGGGAGAGTTATTACACGACGATGGTGCCGATTCCGGCACTGGAAAAACTGGTTGTAAGAACAAAAACCTATTCTCACGATTCGATTGAAAACGGAGTTGTTATATCAGGACCGACCCGCATTGAATTAAATATTTCTGATTTGCATTCTTTTTCTCTGATTTTTAGCAATCAGTCGGGACAAACACTGAAAGCGGGATACGATGAAGAAAAAAATTCTTTTTATATAGACAGGTCTAAGGCGGGAATTTCAGATTTCAATCCCGGGTTCGCAGGCATTCATTATGGTCCACGCATCGGTCAGTCCAAAGATTCAAAGATTATAATGATCCTTGATAATACGTCCCTTGAATTATTTGCCGACCAGGGACTGACGACCATGACAGAAATATTTTTTCCTGCTCAGCCATTTAATTCCATGCAACAGGAGATAACCAGAAAACCATTAAATGATATAAAAATTAGCAGCCTTTCCTCCATTTGGAATCTGCCTTAAAACACTTTTTACTTTTTACATTTAAAATGATCAATTCACTTCCAGGATGTCTTTGTTTGGAAAAATCGGGAAGGCCCCGTGCGGTTCTGTCTGATACCAGAAAACAGTAGATGCGATATCATCCTGCAGCGGAAGATACCTGCCTCCGGAACGCCAGCCAAGAGCCTGAATTGTTACCCGCAGGTTCTTTTCAAAACGGATCGGATCGGTTATATGCCAGCGGTACAATCCGAATCGTTGTGACACATTGTAATGGCCGTCTCCGCGAATCACCTGGGCCAGGCCGGAATAAGGGGAATTAAATTCAGTATAGTTAGATTCGTCCACACCGCTTGCATTTTTTTTGTGCGTATCAAAATCATATGAACCGCAGAAATAATCTTCAGTGCCGGTTCCGCATATAGTTGGAAAATCAGTATCGCCGTCCATATAAAATTTTATTTCTCCTTCGCCCCACCATCCGTTGTTGTGAACACCCCAGGCAAGATAAGTACCTACATATTGTCCGCGTCCCTGCACACCATCAAGCAGAATGACGACTGATTTTTCAGGCAGCGGATTTACTCTTCGGAACTGAGCGTGAAAATATGCTGCGTCCGAAGGCACTTCGGTAAGTATATAATCTATCTGATAATAAAGCGTCATAGGATCGTTATCGATATTTTCCATGGTAATCCTGCATTTTTTCCTGAAAGGCATGGGCCAGTAACAATTAAATGCCGATCCAGGATTTACGCACACAGCAAGAGACCTGAGGGACGAATATTGTCCCCATCCCATTCCAAAAAAATCACCCACAGGAGCTTCTACTGACGGGGTCTTCTCGTCGTCCCAATAAAAACGGATGATCGAATTTCGCCAGACTCCTGTAGGCGTCATCCAAATATGTTGAATAGAACCTGAACCATCTATTTCAGCAACAGTGTATGTAGTATGTGCTTTTATTTCGACTGAAGGACTCAGCTTCCAACCTTTCCCTAATTCCCGGGCTGCCGATTCACCTGTTCCATTAGTAGCCATCCCTCCCTTCCCTTTTTCACCATTGAAATTTTCCGGACTTATTGACCGGCTTTTTGCATCAGACAATCGGAATAAATTGGCAAGATTTGCGTCCGTTCCATTGTATTTATCCTGGGAAAAGACATGAACGACAGCAAAAAAAACCAAAAACAGGCAGACAGGTCGTTTATTTTTCATGATCCGTGATTTATTATGAAATCTGAATATAAGTCAAGTTAACAATTTGAATGCAGATTAGATTCTTTTCCAAATGAAAACGATATTACCTTTGCACGATCAGTTTACGGTTCTGCTATGTATAAAGTATCCTTCAATAACAAGAACAATTCCTTTTACCAGGATCTGAAATCCTCGGTGGAAAAATACTTTTCAGCGAATCATATAAGGAAAACAGGCAACTGGAAATTATACATTAAGGCACTCGCTTTGGTGCCGGCAGCCATAGGATTATACCTGATACTATTATTTGTTCATTTGTCACTGATCCCTGGAATCCTGATTTCAGGTCTGCTCGGTTTCGTGTTAGCAAGCATTGGATTCAATATCATGCATGATGCCTGTCATGGTTCTTATTCCAGAAAGTCCTGGGTTAATAATTTGATGGGACTAAGCCTGAATATGCTGGGGGGCAATGCTTTTATCTGGAAATTCAAACATAATATCATCCATCATACATATACAAATATTGATGGAATTGATGACGATATCGCCAAGAGTCCTGTGATGCGACAATGTGAGTCGCAGAAATGGGTGAAGGCGCATCGTTTTCAACATATTTATGTAGTGATATTATATGCTGTTTCATCCTTTGCCTGGGTATCCATGATGGATTTTACAAAATATTTCAAACAAAAAATACATAATACCAGTCTGCAGAAAATGGATTTTTCCGAACATCTCATATTCTGGCTCAGCAAGTTAATGTACGTGGTATTTTATATTGCAATTCCTGTTCATTTTGCAGGCTGGCAGGCCTGGGCGATCGGATTTAGCTGCATGCATATTACCCTTGGACTTACTCTCGCCCTGGTATTTCAGTTGGCTCATGTGGTTGAAGATGCAGAATTTGTTTATGCTCCTGGTATCGAATCACAAAAGATCGAAGAAGAATGGGCTATTCATCAGGTTCGGACCACGGCCAATTTTGCACCCCGGAATAAAATAATCAGCTGGTTTGTAGGTGGACTGAATTTCCAAATCGAACATCATCTTTTTCCAAAAGTAAGCCATGTACACTATCCGGCAATCGCACACATTGTAAGAAATGTATGCGAAGAACATCGGGTGCGCTATAACGAATTTAAGACGATGGGTTCGGCAATTGCATCCCATTTTCGCATGATGAAAATGCTTGGAATGAAACCTACAAAAGCTTAATGCTTAAAGCCCAAGGCTCAAGGCTTTTTCAAATGTCAATTGATATTTGTCAGGAAGTCAACAAATCAGAATTAAGATTTAACTGCTGACTTCGTCTGTTGCTTTCACTGCGAGCCTGATTGTTTCTCCCTGTTGCTCAGCAAACCCGCAGGCAACCAGTTCATTCAAACGCCATGTTAAAAAGGAGTCATTTATTTTTTCCGGAGATTTAGTTTGGAATAAATGAACTGTCCGCGATATTTTCTGAAAAACAGGCTGGAGGGAATGAAGAATTGCCATATCGTAATAATCATCTTCCTGCTGGATAATTTTTTTACTTCCTTCAAGCAAACGCAGGTTTTTGTTTTCTGAACTCAGGCGGATCCATTCATCGGGATCTGTCTCGAATTCGGCAGGACTAACCGGTCTTGCGAGCTTTTTTGCTTTGACGAATTCACGAGCCGGAATTTCTGAAAGCGATACAGGATAAAAAACATTTCCCTTTTCTCCTATAAAGGGAAGGTTATTTAAACTAAGCAGGTATATTCTACCCGAAAAAACAGCAAGCTGTGATATCAACCAGTAATATCCGCAAACATCCCTTACATTCGGCGCCATCCAGATCCATATCTGATCAAACTCCTCTTCATTCATTCGCTGGATAATTTTCCCAAGTTTAGAGGAATCTGATTCACCTTCAATTTCATCTTTTCCAGTGGATTTAACTTCCGGTCTGATTGCATTCCACCAATGATAACGATGGAGGCGGCCGGTTTCCGAAAATAAATCCTGTATGGGTCCGACAGAGTAATCATCTTTTATCAGAATGGTTTCACCATCCAGCGCATCATCCATATCCATGGCTGCCGTGATCAGTTCTGCTCCGCGGGAATCAAAAACAAAATGAAACATTAAACAACATTTTATACGGTTAATTTTCCAGTTCTGCGTGATCTATTTCCATCCGGAGATTTCCGATAATGAAATCCTGTCTTTGCGGGGTATTTTTGCCCATAAAATATTCGAGTAATTGTTGTATATGCGTTTCCGGCATAATCATGACCGGTTGAACGCGCATATCCGGACCAATGAATCGTGCAAATTCCTGTGGCGATATTTCTCCCAGTCCCTTAAATCTGGTAATTTCCGGTTTGCTGCCAAGTTTTTTCATGGCAGCCTGTTTTTCCAATTCATCATAACAATATATTGTTTCCTGCTTATTACGGACACGAAATAAAGGTGTTTCCAGGATGTACACATGATTATTCTTTACCAGGTCAGGAAAAAATTGCAGAAAAAAAGTCATAAGCAACAACCGGATATGCATACCATCCACATCGGCATCAGTGGCTATCACAATATTATTGTATCTAAGGCCCTCAATACCATCTTCCACATTCAGAGCGTGTTGCAGCAGGTTAAATTCTTCATTTTCATATACCACCTTCTTGGTAAGACCAAAACAGTTCAATGGCTTTCCCCGCAAACTGAATACAGCCTGCGTTTCCACATTGCGCACTTTGGTAATTGAACCACTGGCAGAATCTCCTTCTGTTATGAAAATGGTAGACTCTTTTTGTTTTTCAAGTATAAGATTTTTGTCTTTTCCCGAAACTTCTTCATTATAGTGAACCCGACAGTCTCTTAGTTTTTTATTATGGAGGTTGGCCTTCTTTGCTCTTTCATTCGCCAGTTTTCGAATACCAGATAACTCCTTTCTCTCTTTTTCACTTTGTTCTATGCGTTTTTTTAATGAATCGGCGACTGATGGGTTTTTATGCAGAAAATTGTCCAGTTCACGAGTCAGGAAATCGTGAATGAAGTTTTTCATACTTGCACCACCTTCCTGCATAAACTGGCTGCCGAGCTTCGTTTTGGTTTGTGATTCAAATACCGGTTCCACCACTCTGACGGAAACCGCAGCGGTTATACTTTGCCGGATGTCAGCAGCTTCATAATCTTTTTTATAAAAATCACGCACAACTTTTACGAATGCTTCACGGAATGCCTGTTGATGAGTGCCCCCCTGCGTAGTATATTGGCCATTTACAAAACTGAAAATTTCTTCACCATAGTCGCTGTTATGTGTTATGGCAATTTCAATATCATCACCTTTTAAATGGATGATTGGATAACGGAGTTCATCTTCATTCGTCTTTCGCTTAAGGAGATCAAGTAACCCGTTTTTAGAGAGATATTTCTTTCCGTTAAAATTAATTACCAATCCCGCATTCAGATAACAATAATTCCAGAACTGGTTATCCAGGTATTCACTGATAAAATGAAAATTCTTGAAAATATTTTCATCCGGTACAAATTCGATGAGGGTGCCGTTTGCTTCGTCAGTTTTTACTTCCTTAAAATCCTTCACCAGGTTTCCTCGTGAGAAGGATGCCCGTTTTTCACGTCCATCGCGAAAAGCTGCTACCACGAAAGACTGACTAAGAGCATTTACAGCTTTGGACCCCACTCCATTTAGTCCTACCGCCTTTTGAAATGCCTTGCTGTCATATTTGGCGCCTGTATTTATCTTACTTACCACGTCCACTACTTTTCCGAGTGGTATGCCTCTTCCAAAATCCCTGATAATTACCGTTTTTTCTTCAATGACAACATCTATATGCTTTCCATAGCCCATAGTGTATTCATCAATACAATTGTCTACCACTTCTTTTACCATTACATAAATTCCATCGTCCGCACTACTCCCGTCACCTAGTTTTCCAATATACATACCGGGCCTTAACCTGATATGTTCTTTCCAGTCGAGGGAGCGGATGGATTCTTCAGTATATTCGAATAAATCTTGTTTGTTTTCTGCCATAATGGATGGTCGCAAATATAGGCAAATCAATTTGTTGACAGTGTGCGTAAATTTCTCACGCATGTGCATAAATCAATTTGTATTTAATTAATTTACTGGCTCTTAAGGGGCTTTATACAGATAATTTTCTGCAGTAATTTGAGTACAAAACCAAGTATTTTTACCTATAATAAAACACCCGATTTAACGCTTTTATATTTATAAACTCTTACCCTTGAAAACTGGTCTATTACCGGTGCTAAACCTGATGTTTTCGATCCTGGCAGTCACGCTTTGCTTTATCCCTATTATACTGTATTGGAGGAAGCGTCTCTCACCGGACAAACCGTTCCTGGTAGTAGCGCTTTTTTGGACCATTAACGGCATCACATATATACCTGAAATCTTTCATTGGAATTGGTACAATTCCGCTTCGAATACCATTACATTCATCTATAATCTGATTGATGCGCCTTTAATCTTCCTGTTCTTTTACTTTATTTTCAGAAAAAAAATATTCCTTTTCCTGATCGTTGCTTTTATCATCTTTGAAGCTGCCATAAATTATAAGATGGGGTTCAATAAAACTTCCAGTACTATTATTATTGGTTTGGGGAGCCTGATCTGCCTGGCATTAAATATCTGGAGTATCACCCTGTATCTGCGGAGTATGCAACATACTTCTTCTGAAAATGTGCTTGTGTTTGTAAATGCGGGTTTTATCTTTTATTATGGTCTGTTCACTGTCATTTACTTCTTCAACTATGTGCAATTCAGCCGCATCACTATTCCATACATAAACTTCATTAACTATTGCAGCATTTGCCTGGCCACCGGGCTAATCTCCTATGGTCTTTGGAAATTTGCCGTTACCCAATACAGGGAAGAACGTTATTAGTCCTCGTCCTCTTCATAATTGTAAGAACCCTGGTTATCGTTGTAAATGGATTCCCAGTCTTTAATTTTATCATCACCGACAAGTTCCAGGATATCAAATATCGGATCTCCTTTTTTCTTCCATTCATTTAATTGTTCATCTGCATACCTGGAAACATACATACATTGTTCGGTTTCCAGATTTACCTTGATCAGACTCACAGGTGATTCTTCCGTTTCCTGGATAAGATAATAACAATTTTTTTCTAACAGGGCATAAGAATACATACTACACAGTTTTAAAAATGATCTTAGTCTGGACGTTAGAATTAATGGGAAGTAAAAAACTGCAGCAGAATTATGGGAGTAGTAAGTGGGCTACAGGAATACAAATTTACAGATTTTCGGAATTAACCATCCCGTTTTTAACTGTTCCCGGCAGGGTATTTATTTTAAACTCTTTTTAGACTGAGTATCAACTAATTATGCGACTTTGCCCTTTTCAAGCTTCAGGGACTGGGTTATACAGCCGGGAAAATCCTGCATATAATGACTTACGAAAATCAGGTTTGCTTCAAACCGGGCACAATAGCGGTCTATTGTATGCAGCGTAAATGCCGTTTGAGCCCCGTCCAGGCCCTGACAAGGCTCATCCAGAATCAGCAGAGGCGGTGTTTTGATCATCGCACGTGCGAGCAGGATAAGCCGCTGTATTCCCGCAGGCAGACTGGTCAACAAGTGATTTGAATACTCTGAACAATTTAGAATTGCAACCATTCCATAACAAGTTTTTCCTGAAGGGAAGTCAGTTGACGGAACAAACCAATCGTGTCAAATAATCCGGAGGCAACTGCCATAAAAACTGTGGCATATGGATCGAAATAAAGTTGAAGTTCCGGTGACAGAAAACCTATTTTCTGTTTTATTTCCCAAATACTTTCACCGGTTCCTCTTTTCCTGTCGAACAAATAAATTTCATTTGCATAAGCCTGCGGGTTGTCGGCTGTAATCAGACTCAATAATGTGGATTTTCCTGCTCCGTTACTTCCTGTAAGAGCCCAGCAGGATTTTTTTTTCACTTCCCAGTTTATTCCTTCAAGAATATTCTTTTTCTCGTACCGTACGAAACATTATTCATTCGCACGGCGTGTTGAAAATCCGGATATGAAAACTGAATGGCATGTGGGAAATTCTTTCAAAATATTTTTATCTACTAATTGCAGATTTTAATCCTGAAATCTTCGGAAGCTTTTAGAATCTAAAGTTGCCGTTTTGCAGGCTGACCAATTTGTTAAAACATGCCGGAATATGGTCCCTGCTTGTCAGTAGCATTAATTGCTGCCCGAATGCAGAGAGCAGGAAAAGAATATCATCCAACAATCGACGGCCGTCCTGATCCAGTCCCGTAAATGGTTCGTCAAGTATAATCAGTTTATGAAAACCAAGAACAGCTTTTAAAATCTGTAATCTTTTATTCTCTCCATTCGACAATTGAATCAATGGTTCATCAATCAGCGGAGGACAAATGAAAGGTTTCCAATAGATCTGCTTTGGATAAATGACCGTATCCACATTCATTAAAAGACGAAAGGTCTTCACCAACAGTAATCGTTGCATCCGCATCAAAAGCATTATACCGTTGCTGATAATAAAAATTGGTTTGGTTCTGAAGATCCCTGAAACTGTGCTGCTGATCAACAACAAATACATAATTTTGCATTTCACCTTTCATCCTGTTCCGGAAAATCAATACTTCCCTGAAAATGCATGATTTCCCGCCAGGCAATGCGCTAATACGGTCTTGCCTGTCCCGCTTCGCCGCAGATATACCCAATGTTCATCCTTATTAATTTCAAGAGAAATATTGCGAAGAATTTCTTTCCCGTTTATATTTAACACACAATTGATTAATCACCAGCAGACTGGAATCCATCGAACCCTTTTTAAAGGCTGTAAAGATGCTTTTTTTTACCTTAAATTCGAGGCTCAAACATTCTTTCTGATTTCTCCGCAGACCATACAGCAGATACTCAGCCGCATAGATATTACGGAAATAATTGGCGGATTTGTGAGGTTGAAAAAAAGAGGAGCAAATTACCTTGGGCTATGTCCTTTTCACAATGAAAAGACTCCCTCTTTTACGGTATCACCTACAAAGGAAATATATAAATGCTTTGGTTGTGGGCGCAGTGGTAATACAATCAGCTTTCTCATGGAACATGAGAAATTTTCCTATGTGGAAGCGCTGAAATGGCTCGCCGCCCGCTATAATGTGGATGTGGAAGAAACCGAGCTTAGTCCTGAGATAAAAATCCAGCAACAGGCGGCCGACAGTCTTTATATCCTGAATGCATTTGCCCAGAAATTTTTCAGTAACTGTCTGCATAATGATGAAGAGGGCCAAAATATTGGCCTTAGTTATCTGCAGGAAAGGGGATTCAACGCTGCTATTATCGAAAAATTCCAGTTGGGCTATAATCCATCAGCTCCGGATGATTTTTCTCTGGCGGCTATTGCAGGTCAATATAAGCCGGGATCTTCTTCAAAAAAGCGGACTCATTGTTATCCGTGACGGGAAACCGACTGACAACTACCGTGGGAGGATTATTTTTCCAATTCATAGTGCTGTTGGGAAAATTGCGGGATTCGGCGCACGGGTAATCCGAAATAATGATCGATCACCGAAGTATATTAATACTCCGGAAAATGAAATTTATATAAAAAGCAAACTGCTTTACGGCTCATTTTTTGCCAGACAGGCCATCGATAAAGCTGATGAGTGCCTACTCGTCGAAGGATATACAGATGTCATTGCGTTGCATCAGGCAGGCATTGAAAATGTGGTTGCAAGCGGAGGTACCTCATTAACGCCAGATCAATTGAGGCTGATCAAAAAATATACTTCGAACCTTACGATAATTTATGATGGGGATGCGGCAGGAATCAAAGCAGCGCAACGCGGGATGGATCTGGCTTTTGAAGAAGGTCTGCAGGTAAAACTTGTATTGATTCCGGGTCAGGAAGATCCGGATAGCTATGTGCATAAAATAGGCACTCAGGCATTCAGGGACTTTATTGATTCAAATAAAAAGGATTTTATATTATTCCAGCTGGAGACTTCCCTGGCTGCCGCTTCAGGCGACAGCAATAAAAAGGCTCAACTTGTTTCACAGATTGCTGAAACCATTTCAAGAATTAATAAAGCTGAGGATTTTACCCGTCAGCAGGATTATATCCGGCGGTCATCCGAACTTTTGAAGATCGATGAGAATGGCCTGAATACTCTTGTTAATAAATTTATCAGGGAAAGAGTCGGCAAATTTGAAAATAAAACAGCTGACCGGCGAATCTTGCCGGAAACAGGTACCCGCTGAAAAGATATTCATTGATGAGGAGCTGAATGAATTACTAAATCGCGACGAACAACAGGAACGTGCCATCATCCGCTCTCTTCTTGAATTCGGACTCAAGCCCTGGAATAGATGAGAAATTGGTGGCTGATTATTTGTTACCGGAATTTGAGGATGAAGAAATGTTCGACAACAAAAATCTGGTCCGGATTTTTCAGCTTTATAAAACCTGGTATAATCAGAAACTCGAACCAACAGCCCGAAATTTTTTATATAATGAAGATCAGGAATTGGGTGCGCTGGTGGTATCGATCATGGACTTTCCATATGAAGTCAGTGAAAACTGGAACCGGCATTATGAAGGAAAAATTCCTACCAGGAATGAATTGTATATTGAAGAAGTTGAATCGACTCTGATATATATGAAACTTAGAAAAATCCGGCGCCTGATGGAAATGAACCAGCGGGACCTGGAGAAATCCACAAATGCGGACGAACAGACCTTGTTGATACAAACCCAGTCCCACTTGAAGCAAATGGAAAAGGAACTGATGGGAAAATCAGGCACTGTAATCGTGAAAATCTGATGGTACTGATTTAACCGTACATCGTGCATCGATTAATGTATATCGATCAACGATAAACGATAATATCAGCCGACCAATGCTTCTACTTTGCGGTTTGATAAGGAAACACCAACCGCAACTTTTTCAAATCTTGTAGCCGTCCAAACATGGTCCAGTGTGATTTCGTTAATACCTTCAAAACCTGCATTTGTAATGCAGGACCAGCTGCATTCACGGTTTAACGTAGTGGCAATTTTTGAACTGGTTTTTGGGTAGGCAACCCAGAACTTACCCCCCTTTCCGAGGGCCGGTAAAACTTCATGGATAATACCCTTTAACTGGGTTTCATTGACAGCAAATACCAGGGCAAAGTCGATTTTCCTGATCTTCAGAAGCGGAGTAACATTTTTTGCAAACGCCAATTTAGCAAATTGCTTCTCTATCGAAGATGGAAGACCCTGAATTAAAATACTTTTTTCTTCTTTGAGTTCTAACTTTTCTAATAAAGTTAATGACATGCTTGATGAATTTAATTTGCGGAATCGCCTTCAGGGGCTGCAAAGGTACAAAAAACTTAACCGTAAGTAAAAGAAAATGATCCTTTTACTGAGGTTATCCGTTAAAAAGGGTATTTACACGTTCCTTACAGGACAATAAAGGGTAATAGATTGAACGACTGCGGTTTACAGCTATCTTTTTAGATCTGCGATCAAGATCTCCGGGGTCTTTTCTTATCCCGGTACTTTAAAATGGGAATCTTGCTCTCGCTCCCTCTGAGCAGCCGGCTGATATTTTTCTGATGGGTAAGGATAACGAGTAAGGCTACCGCTATGGCGAAAGCCCTGTAAAGAGGCTCCTGTTCATTAAAAATAAAGAGAATCAGTACTGCAAAAGCGATACTGGCTAGTATGGAGCTAAGGGAAACGAATCGGGTAAGGTAAAGGCAAAGCAGAAATACGCCCACGCAATACAGTGCCACTATCGGCTGAATAGCCAGGATCATTCCAAACAAGGTGGCAACGCCCTTACCGCCCCTAAAATCAGCCCAAAGAGGAAATATATGGCCTACAACAGCGGCAAGCCCCAACCCCACCATCAGGTTCGTTCTATCCCATTCGTTATGCATATAAAATGGCAGTACGATATACAGACTGGTGGCAATGAATCCTTTCAGTACATCGACGGACATTACGATACAGCCCCATTTTGAACCTAAAACACGGAAAGTATTGGTAGCTCCAGCATTACCACTACCGTAGTCCCGGATATCTACACCGAAAAAATAGCGGCTTATCCACACTGCCGTTGGAATAGAACCTATCAGGTAGGCAAACAGAATAAATAGGACTTCCTTCATGGACGGCAGGAGTGCTTGGATTTCAAAATTAACAAAAAAAACCAATTAAACATGGAGGTACTATTTGAGATCACTGAATTTTTAATTTGAAACTCATCCAGTTGTCTTTAATCATCAAGATCTCCATTGTAAAACCGGCGGTGGCGGCCTTTATCCTTATTTTATCTTCATCTGATTCAAGTACGCCACTACCGATAAAAACGCCCGATTGGTTCAAATGTTGTCGAAAAATGCCCATGTTTTCCAGTATGAAATGCAAATTTATATTAGCCAGAATGAAGTCAAATCGTCCCATACCCGAAAGCGATTCTTTTTTTTCAACACGAACACCATTACATCCATTCAGGGTTACATTTTCAATCGCATTCTCAATACTCCAGTCATCGGAGTCAATAGCGACAACTGAAGCTGCCCCCAGTTTACAGGCCAGGATAGCCAATACACCCGTGCCTGTGCCTAAATCCAAAACCGAACTGTTGAAGGAAATCAACATCTTTCATAGCCGCAACCATCATATAAGTTGTTGCATGATGACCGGTACCAAAACTCATTTTCGGAGTTATTACCAACTCGATTGGAAGATGCTTAAGTGGTTCATGAAATTCAGCGCGGATGCCACAAAAATTTTCGACGATTACCGGCTCAAAATCTTTCTCCCATTCTTCATTCCAATTCCGCGGTTCTATAAATTCAGTCTTGAAGAAAGTGTGGTAAGGATCAGCTATGCATTTAATTTCAGCAATTATCTTTTCGACCTTGGTAACATTATATAGCGATTCCGGAATAAATGCATGCAGTTTATTTGATTCTTCTTCAAATCCTTCGAAGCCGGATTGGCTTAAACGCGCAACTAGAATATCTGACTCATCGGCATCGATGGTATCGACAGTGATATGTACATATCTGTTCATAGGCTGAAAGCTAAAAGCTTAAAGCAATTTCGAAATTTTTATAATTGAATTTATTCATGCACGAAAACATTTTATTAAAAAAGCATCCATTTATTTACGGATGCTTTAAATAATTCTCTAACTTATCAGCCACGAAAATCTTAATTTAGGCTTTAGGCTTTATCCTGTTCCTGTGGTCTTCCTTCCGGCTTCGGCATGAGTACTTTTCGACTGAGTTTGAATTTCCCTGTTTTATTGTCCACACCAATCAGTTTAACTTTTACTACGTCATTTTCATTCAAAACACCATCCATTGTTTCAAGTCTCTTCCAGCTGATTTCGCTGATATGCAGAAGACCCTGTTTGCCCGGCAGGAATTCTACGAATGCACCATACGGCATAACAGATTTTACTTTGGCCTCATAAACGCTGCCTACTTCCGGAACTGCAACGATTCCCTTGATCCATGCAACTGCTTTGTCGAGACCTTCTTTGGAGGGGCTGAAAATGCTGACCTCACCCTGGTTTCCAACTTCTTCCAGGTTGATCGTTGCGCCGGTTTCTCTTTGTATTTCCTGGATTATCTTACCGCCGGGACCGATGACAGCGCCGATAAATTCTTTGTCAATAAATAATTTCTCCATTCTCGGCGCATGCGGTTTTACTTCCGGTCTGGCTGAAGGAATGCACTCATACATTGCATCCAGAATATGAAGCCTTCCTTTGCGGGCCTGTTCGAGCGCCTCGCGCATGGTATCCATACTTAAACCATCAACCTTAATATCCATCTGCACACCACAAATTCCATCACGGGTGCCCGTTACTTTAAAATCCATATCACCCAGATGATCCTCATCACCCAGTATATCGGTTAACACCGCATGTTTATTATCCGAATTTCTGGTTATAAGACCCATAGCCACTCCACTCACATGTTTCGGAAATGGCACACCAGCATCCATCAGAGCCAGGGATCCGGCACATACAGTAGCCATAGAAGAAGATCCATTGGATTCCAGAACATCACTCACTACGCGGACCGTATAAGGGTAATCTTTGCCCGGCATCATTTTCTTCAAAGAACGCATTGCCAGATTACCATGACCCACTTCACGACGAGCCGGGGCACGCATCATCTTAACCTCACCGGTGGAAAACGGAGGAAAATTGTAATGAAGTATGAATTTAGTATAATCAGATTTTGCGGCGCTTTCTACCAGGAGTTCATCCAATGGCGTACCAAGTGTAACAGTCGTCAATGACTGTGTCTCACCTCTGGTAAACAATGCGGATCCGTGTGGTGTCGGCAACGGATCAGTCTCCATTTCAAGTGGTCTTACCTGATCAAGTTTTCGACCATCAAGTCTTATTCTTTCATCCACAATCATATTGCGTACAATCTCCCACTGCAGATCAGCATAATATTTTTTTGCAAGTTTTTTATCAGTGTCCGATACTTCAGGTCCGAGACTTTCAATAAGTTCTTTTTTCAGCTGGTCAAAAGCCTCGCTTCTCTGATGTTTTGAGCTGCCTGCTTTTGAAATCTGGTAAATCCTGTCCTTTGTAAAAGACTGTACTTTTGCATTCAATTCTTCGTTTGTTTCCGGTTTCTTGTAATCTCTTTTTTCTTTGATACCGGCTTTCTCGCGAAGCTGCAATTGTGCCTTGATCTGAACGCGGATCGCATCATGTGCAATCTGAAGTGCGCCGATCAGTTCATCCTCGCCGCATTCACTTGCCTCTCCTTCAACCATTAGCAGATTTTTATCTGTAGCAGCGATCAGAAATTCGAGTGATGAAGATTCCAGTTCTGTACGTGTCGGATTGATAATATATTTTCCATTCAGTTTGGCGATCCTTACCTCACTGATAACTTCCTTAATGGGTATGTCAGAAACAGCCAGGGCTGCTGAAGCGGCAAGTCCCGCCAGCGCATCAGGCATAATTTCCGAGTCACTGGAAATCAGAGTAACCAGAACCTGTACATCACAGAAATAATCTTCAGGAAACAATGGGCGCAGGGCGCGGTCTATTAAACGACTGGTCAGGACTTCATAGTCATTTAGTCTGGATTCCCGTTTGAAGAATGATCCTGGAATTCGACCGGCGGAAGCAAATTTCTCCTGGTAGTCTACAGAAAGAGGGAAAAAATCCTGTCCTTCTTTCGCTTCTCTGTTAGCAACTACGGTTGCAAGTATGATACAATTTCCCTGGCGCACTGTAACCGCTCCATCTGCCTGACGGGCAAGCTTTCCGGTTTCAATGGTAATAGGCAATCCTTCACCAGTGGTAAAGGTTACACTTAAAGGCTGTGATAACATAGTGAATCATTTGAAATAAATCGTTCTGAACAATAAGCAGGAGGGTTCCTGGAACGGTTAAGTGACGATAATGAGGTTTCTGAAAAAACGATTCCCAACTTAAAATCGTCGGGAATTTGTTTATTTTCTGAGACCAATCTTTTCGATCAGCTGGCGGTAGTTTTGCAGGTCATTGTCGCTCAGGTAAGTCAACAGCCTTTTTCTCTTTCCTACAAGGCGCATGAGGCCACGGTTGGTAGAGAAATCCTTTTTATTTTCTTTTAAGTGATCGGAAATACGGTTGATTCTTTCAGTCAGTAACGCGATCTGCGCTTCGATTGATCCGGTATTTGTTTCGTTTGTTCCGAACTTTGTGAAGAATTCCGCTGTTTTTTCTTTTGTCAAATAAGGCATCTCAATTTTTTTAAGGCATCCAGATAATATTCTGCTAATTTCGGCGCGAAGGTAGAGAATTATTTGAGAATTATGGCGTTTTCATTGAAAATCCCTGGTTTAGACAGGCCAATTAATTTATGACTTCCTACCTGTATCCACTTGAGCGAAAGCTGATTGTAGTTACGGTCATTTCTGACCTGGTTACCGATTACAGGGTTCATAAAATATGTCAGACCCTTCATGAAAATGGATATCGAGTATTGCTGACAGGATCATACAATAAAAGAAGTCTTCCTTTAAAACCGCGTGATTATCAGACATATAGATTAAAAACCTGGTTTGGAAAAGCATTCTTGTTTTACGCAGAATTCAATATCCGGTCTGTTTTTAAGACTTTTCAGAGAAAAGGCCTGGATTTATCTTGGAAATGATCTGGATGTTATGCCGGCTACCATGTTGATTGCCCGACTCCGAAAAAAACCATTGGTTTATGACAGCCACGAATATTTTCTGGGTATGGCAGGGCTTGATCGCAAAGCCCCTGCGGCGGTCCATATGGAAATTTATAGAAATCCAGGTTTTTTCAAATCTGAAATACATGTATACTGTTTCAGAATCAATACGGAATCTTTACCGGAAAAACTATCATAAAAAGCTTTTTGTAGTACGTAACCTTCCTTTAAAGAATCCATGTTGAACCCGATACTGACCCAGGCAGAAAAAGAATGGATATGCATCCATTGACAGGAAAATACCCGCATAACAAAAATCTGCTTGTTTTTCAGGGAGCCGGAATTAATGAATCCCGGGGGGCAGAAGAACTTGTTTACAGTATGCTTTTCCTGGATGCAGCCGATTTTCATCTCCTGATTATCGGCGGTGGGGATGTATATGCGGAAACATTGAAAAAATTATTGATCAAAATAAGCTTTCAGAAAAAATTACTCTTATCCCCAAAGTTCCTTTTGCTGTGCTTGGTCATTTTACCCGAAAGGCGCAACTCGGACTTTCCATTGACAAACCTTCAGTTCTGAATCATAAATACAGCCTTCCCAATAAATTATTTGAATATCTGCATGCAGGGGTTCCCGTACTTGCCAGCAGACTGGTAGAACAGGAAAGAGATCATCAGCCATTACGATGTGGGTGGATTTATTGAAGATCATCATCCCGAACATATGGCCAAAAAATAAAAGAGATCTTTGAGATCCGGAAACGCTGAACGATGGAAACACAATACATTGCAGGTACGGGAAGAACTGAATTGGGAAAATGAAAGCAAAATAGTTTTGGACATTTTTAAACAAGTAGAAAAGGATTCGGTTAATTATTAGATGGAAGAAAGGAAACTCCATATTGTTTGTCATGATGTTCCATATCCTCCTGATTATGGAGGAGTGTTTGACCTATACTATAAAATAATAACCCTTCACCGAGGAAGGGATCAAAATCCATCTGCATTGTTTTACAAGCGGAAGAGAGGAACAACCCATATTGAAAACTTTTGCGAGCAGGTATATTATTATCCCCGAACGAACAGGCCATAAAGGATTTTCACATCAACTGCCTTATATCGTTTGTTCCCGGTCCAATCCTGAATTATTGGAAAGACTTCTACAGGATGAATATCCTATACTTCTGGAAGGTGTTCATTGTTCTTACCTTATGCAGGATAACCGGTTTTTAAAAAGGAAAATATTACTCCGTCTTCACAATGTGGAATCTGTGTATTATAAACAACTCGCAAATTGCAGTACTTCCTGGTTTAAAAAACTTTATTATCTGCGTGAAAGTGCCGTTCTGAGAAAATATGAAAGTCGAATCGCTTCCAGCTGGCCATTGCTGGCCGTCTCACAGGCCGACGCCGACATGGCAGCTGTTTCTTATCAGTCCAAAAATATCACGGTTATACCGGTTTTCCTGCCTTTTCAGCATATTGAGTCGCCCCAGGGCACAGGTTGTTATTGTTTGTATCACGGAAATCTTATCTGTTGATGAAAATGAAAAAGCAGTGATCTGGCTGCTGGAAAATGTATTCAATGATCTTCCGATTCCATTTCTCGTTGCGGGTAAAAATCCGGGACCAAAACTTCGCCGGGCAGTTGCAAGATTTAAAAATTGCTGTCTCGTTTCAGATCCAAGTGATCAGGAATTAAAGGATATTATTTCGAAAGCCCAGATACATGTGAGTTCCTTCATTCAATTGCACAGGTATAAAATTGAAATTACTGAATGCATTATTTAACGGAAGACATTGTGTAGTAAATGCAGCGGCAGTAGAAGGAACCGGTCTCAGGGAAGTTTGTCATCTGGCTGAAGGAGCAAATGAATTTAAGATGATCATTGAAAACCTGTACGAAAGACCATTTACTTTTCTTGATCTGCAATGGCGGCGGGAAAAATTACAGCATCAGTACAACAATCATCAGACTGCCACGCCGGCTTATAGCACAGATATGGTAGCATTATCTATTACTTTTCCCTTTTCTGTCCGGAGGGTTCGTGCAGGAAATTTATTTACCACACGATAGTCATGGGTAGCCATAACTACTGTTGTGCCATATTCCTTGGAAATCTGAAATAAAAGTTGCATGATTTCGTCAGAAGTTTCCGGATCAAGATTACCCGTAGGTTCATCTGCCAGGATAAGTTTGGGGGAATTTAGAAGAGCCCGGGCAATGTCCACGCGTTGCTGTTCGCCGCCACTCATTTCATAAGGCATTTTAAAGCCTTTTGATTTCAAGTCCGACCTTATCCAGTACATCATTGATCTTTTCTGTCATTAGTCTTTCATCTTTCCATCCGGTGGCTTTCAATACGAATTTCAGGTTGTCAATCACGTTTCTGTCGGTCAGCAATTGAAAATCCTGAAATACGACACCCAGATTTCTGCGCAGATAAGGAACTTTTTTCCATGTCATTTCCCTCAGATTAAATCCGGCAACTATCCCCTCTCCTTCGTTTAATGTGAGATCTCCATACATGGTTTTCAGGAGACTGGATTTACCGGTTCCGGTTTTACCGACCAGGTAAACAAATTCCGCTTTATTTACTACGATATTTACATTTCCCAGAATCAGGGTACCTGACTGGTAGATATTCACATTACTGAGTTCAACGATGGGTTCGGCCATATTTCAAAGTTAAAGGGCCGGCCTGAACCGGCAATGAACAAAATGATTACATAAAGCTTGCAACTGAAAAATAAATGGGATATCTTAACGTTAAGATCCAATCCTACGAAAACGTAAAATTCGCACCAATGAAATCCGCACACAAACCTTTCCTCGCAATTGTTGTGTTAACCGTTATAGTTCTTTATGGTCTGATGGCAATTATCGGTTCATGACTATTTAATCACCGGTTCTACTTCATATACCGGACTGAACAAATACAAGTTTTCCTGATCGCAATTCCATGCATTCAATTCTTTTGCGTATTTGTCTGCCCCGTTTATATAATTTTCCATCTGAAGTTTTGAAATGAGCTCCTTCTCTCAAATCTTCAACCAGCACCGTTTTATTTTTTGCATCATAATTTTTTAAAACCCGGGTCAGATTGACATCTGAGCAACTGCTTGCCGGCAGGTCATGCAGTGATTTCAGAAGTGCACTGATGAAGGTCGGGAGGAAATAATTTCAGCCGAATAAAATCTTCCAGAACACCCCTGTAAGCCATTTTCCATTCTTTCCCATGTGAATTAACCCCGTTTCCATATTGTTGAAAAGTGATCAGGTGACCGATTTCATGAATCAGGGTAATCAGGAATGCATATTTATTCAGGCTGCCATTTACGCTGATCCGGTGATGATCTCTTCCAGTCGCATGCCGATAATCGCCCAGGATACTTTTTCGGCTTCGGGTAATAGTAAGATGAACTTTATACCGGTGCAGATATTCCAGCAGTTTTCCGGAAGCACCGGCAGGCAGATAATTTTCCAGGTATTCGAGGGGCGCTTCCTTTTTAGGCATTTGGCTTTTTACTCTGTTTCAAAACTGAACGCACTTCAATGAATGTATAGATAATATAAAGCCAAAACATCCAAAGAGAGCAGGTTTATTAACTCTGCTTTTTGAAGATGGAAATATAGACAAATGCTGCTATGGCCAGTACAAAAAATTTCATTAAAAAAGAGCCGTAAACAAGCCTTAGAAACACCTGTACATTTTTATGTACCACAGCCCTGGTACTCATTCTCGACAGAAATCCAGCTCACAACAAATAAAACAGGTTTCCATAAAGTAAAACATTGTAATTGACAGTTGTTCCTCCAAGTAATATATTTCAATAATGAATAACACCAGAGCTTGATACCAGGAAACAGGTAGATGATTTGAAAATTAATCCTTATCCGGGTTCGTCTTGCATACATATTTCAATTAAAATAGGCGCAAATTTAATCATTTTTAAGCCGACTAGCCCTTTAAGGCCTAAGGCTGAAAGCCTAAAGCTTAGAACATTTTGTAATTAAAATGAAAATTATGTTTGTAAGACTGGAGATAATTTAATCTGTTAGAAATAGCATACAATGGTCTCAGATGGGTTTATGAAATCAACATCATAACCCATAACCCATAATCATAACCCATTCCATCCATCCAAAGCTTTAGGCTTTGGGTCTTAATTAAGAAATGGCTAAAGTCGGACTCTTCAGATAATCGTCTTTATGTGACGATGAACCGGATTTACCAGACAGACACGATGCAGGTTGTTCCTGAATCATATGACATTGTCCGTTAAAACTTGCAGCTGGTTCAATTTGAAGTTTGGCAGAGTAAAGGTTACCATTTACCTGGCAATTGCTTTTCAGCTGGAGGAGCTCTTTTACTTTAATAGTGCCGCTTACCTTACCCATAATATCCGCCTGCTGGCCACTGATATCGCCTTCCACAACACCGTTTGCTCCGATGATGACTTTGGAAGAACAGATTATATTACCTACCAGGGTGCCGTCTATCCGAAGGTCGCCACTGCTGGTAATATCACCTTTAAGTGAGGTTCCGCTGCCGATAATACTGGCACTGCCAGTTGGTACGACAGATTCAGTTGTCTCAGATTTTGATTTGTTATTGAACATTGGTATCAGATTTTAATCGTCAATTTTTTCCGCTTTCGGAATTTTAAGCGCCGTTGTATCCATTTTCACAGAACTGTTGCCTTCCAGCACATTTCTTAAACTTTGAAAATACTGGTCACGGTACCTCATCTCCTGCTCTAACGAATCAGTTCGTATTTTTAGTTCACGAAGCTCCGTAGTATTATTTAAATCTCCGTATCCGGGTATATAAAGCTTTAATGGAGTAAACACGATTAAAGCCACTGTAAGACCGGTTAATAACACAAAAACCGTGCTGAGAAAAACATATACACTGAGACGTGAAAGCTTGAACGTAACGACCTCTTCATAAGTATCGTCATTCATGACCACCAGCCTGTACCGGTTTTGCAATCTTTTCAACGTGGAATTGGCATCGAATTTGGCCATATGCGGATATTGCGGTCTAAAGATAACAAGTTATTGGTTTGCAGGTTAAAACAGCCTTAAATTGGCTGATTTTTAAAATAAAAACCGGGTTTATCAGTTAATAACAATTTAGTTTGCATGGCAATCCTAAAGGACCAAGGGTGAAACGGATCGTTACCTCAGTAATATTGTTTTAGTTTTTTCTTTTCCCTGAATGGATTCGGGCAGGAAGGGATAGATTTTGATCTGAAGAAGCCCGATAAATATGAAAACCGCACCCTGGGCTATGAGAAAACTACAGAAACAAAGTGGAATGTTCCCCGTGCCTTCCTTCAAAATACCATTACCCAATATAATTTTTATTTCAATGCCAACAATAAGCTGAATGAAGTGCTGGCCCGTGCCAAAGCTCAATTTAGGGAAGACTATACCCAGCTGCTGCCCTTTTACAATTATACCCTGGATATCACGTCTAAGGATAAACGAAATCTGGATTCCGTTTTAGATAAAGTTAATTCAGCTATCCTGCTTCGGGATTTGCGAAATAGCTGGGCAGACAATTTATGGATGCTGATGGGCCGGGCATATTTTTATAAAAACAATCTGGATTCAGCCCATATTCTTTTTCAGTTTGTGAACTATGCCTTTGCTCCTCGTGACCCCGACGGATATCCAATCCCGATAGGAAGCAATCAGGAAGAAGGGGGTAATGCTTTTACAATTTCGACGAATGAAAAAGAGAAATATCGCGAAGAAAACTTTCAGTCAGCCTCCCAGTCGCAACGAATCATTTATATGGCAGATCCGGACTTATTTTCAACAGGAAAAATTAGACCATGGAGCTGTTCTTATTGAAATTCTCAGGCATGATCCGAATTTTCCGGCACGGCTACAGCCTTCTCTGCATGAAATGCAGGCCCTTTGGAATTATAAAATAAAACAATGGGACAGCGCTGCTTTCCACCTTAGCCTAGCCTTGAAGAATACTACCGATCAGGGTGAAGAAGCCCGCTGGGAATTTCTTATCGGTCAGTTATATGAGCGCTCCGGGAATCCGGCTGAGTCAAAAATCTGGTTTGAAAAGGCTGAATCACATACGCTTGACCCGGCTCTTGAGGTTTATGCCCGTCTCAATGCCATACGCGCAGAATAAAGGCACGGGGGCCAATAAAGATTATATTCAGAAGAATCTTGATGCACTTCGCCGAATGGAGAGGAAAGAGATTTATGAACCTTACCTCGACGTAATTTATTATGTGGCAGCTGAAATAGAACTCGAAAGAAATAATGAAGCAGCTGCCCGCATGGACTATAAAAAGTGTATCGCTCATGCCAATGGACTGGGTTATAACCGCGACAGGGCTTTTATGAAGCTGGGCTGGATATTCATGAATGATAAAATATATCCGCAGGCAAAATATGCTTATGACAGTGTCAATGTCAGCAATCCGAATATTGCCGATTCCCTTAAAATAATATTGGACAGAAAACAGGCTCTTAGCCGTATCGTTCCCCAGATTCTTATCATTGAAAGACAGGATAGCCTGCAGAGAATCGCAGCTATGACGCCCGAAGAAAGAGAAGCGTATATCAAAAAAATGCTGCGCGATTATCGAAAACAGCAGGGTATCTCTGTGGAAGACGAATTTAACGGCGGATCCGCTGGTTACGGGTTCAGTTCGAATAATGCAAATACCGACATGTTTAGTACAGGCGGAACAGGTGAATGGTATTTCTATAACCAGGCCGTCAAAGCCAAAGGTTACAATGATTTTAAATCCAAATGGGGGAACCGGCCAAATGTCGACAACTGGGACGTCCAATCACTGGTTAACAGACAAATTACAGGACTTACACCAGCGAGCAATCTGAGGTTGAACAGTGCTGAATCCATTCCGACAGCGGCACTTGCAGCTACAAAAATAACTTCCGGTTCCCTGATGGACGGATTACCCCTCACACCTGAAAAACTGAAGAAGTCGAGAGATTCTGTTGAAAATGCCTTGTATACGCTTGGAAAATCTTTGCAGGACTATATTCCTGATTATCAAAGCGCCATAGCAACTTATGACAGTCTCGAATCGCGATTTCCCGACACAAGGTTCTATCAGGAAGCATTGTTTAATCAGTATTTCTGTTATATCCATTTAAGTGATTCAGCCAATGCAGCGAGAATATTGGCGCTCGATGAAACAAAAATTTCCATCCGGCAGGTATGTCGCACTGATTGAAAATCCACCCAAAGGTCCGGAGGACCTTCCGGTACGGACCCTGGCAACAAGGGCATATGAAAAAGTATATGAAAATTTGATTGAGGGAAATTTTGACGAGGCAGCCGCGGAAAAATTGAAACTGGACAGCATGTATGGTGAAAAATACTGGACACCGCAGTTGTTGTACGTCGAAGCGCTATATTATATTCATTATCGTTATGACAGTATAGGCAAAATCACTTTAAACAAAATTATCAGCAGTTACCAGGGGTCCGTCATAGCGGCAAAAGCCAAAAATATTCTCCGGGTACTAAATGAAAGGGAGCGAATAGAAAATTATCTGAGAACACTTCATGTTACCAGAATGCCTGAAGACAGTATTGCGCGTGTTGCTAACGGGAATGGTCAACCGGCAAATGCCAACCGCCAACCGCCAACCAAGCCCTCAGCAGTGGCCGGCCTTAATAAAGACAGTGGTCAGATTGCACTCAAAAAGCCGGATTCGGTTCAGTTGAGAAAACAGGCATTATTTGCCTCGCCGTTTTCCTGGGCTCCAGACAGTTCGCAGTCCGTGGTATTGGTCATGAACAAGGTGGATCCGGTTTACGTGACAGAATCTAAAAATGCTTTTGACCGGTATAACAGGGAAAATTTCTATGCGAAAAATTATGAGACCAGCCAGCTTGCTCTCAGTGACAGTACTAAAATGATGATCATACATGGATTTGATAATGCGGCGCAGGCATTGGCGTATCTGGATAAAGCGGGCAACGCGGCACCCCGGGAAATTATACCCTGGCTTCCTGTAAACAAATTCTACTTTATCATTATCGATGACAGGAACCTCGGGATACTCAAGGCAAATAAGGACATTCTATTGTATAAGAAATTTTTAAACGTTTATTCCCCCGATAAATTTCCACTTGGTAAATGAACCGTAGATCGTAGATCGAAAATCGTATATCGATAAACGATACACCATCTACGATAAACGGCAAAGGGATAATAAAATGAAAATACTTTAATAAAATAAAAATATGCGAAGGGCAAACCCGATATTCTGGAAGATATTTTTTACAGGTCTTAGCGTCTTTATACTTCTGGTAATACTTATCATACTTCGGCGTTTTTGGCTCTCTTCCTTCTCTGAAAGAATTGGAAAATCCTTCTATCATGCTGGCATCTGAAGTATATGCAGATGATGGAACCCTGATGGGGAAATATTATAAGGACAAAAGCAACCGGAGCAATGTGGAATATCATGATATTTCCAGGAATGCGATCAATGCCTTGCTTTCCACCGAAGACAAAAGATTTTATGAGCATTCAGGAATCGATGGGATGGGTGTACTCCGGGCTGTTGTAAAACTGGGCCGGGATGGTGGCGGCAGCACGATCACTCAGCAGCTTGCCAAATATATGCTTGTTGGACAGGGTTCACATAATATGGCCCGGCGAGGAATTGAAAAATTGAAAGAATGGATTACGGCCGTCCGCTTGGAGAGAAATTTTACAAAAGAAGAAATCATTGCATTATATCTGAACGCAGTTCCATTTGGCGATAATGTATATGGCATTCGGAATGCCAGCCGCACTTTTTTTCAAATAGAGCCAGATCAGCTAACGGTGGATGAAGCTGCCATGCTCATCGGAATGCTTAGCGGAAATTCACTGTATAATCCGAGAAAAAATCCCAAAAGCTGCCATCGAACGCCGGAATGTAGTCATCAACCGGATGGTGGAAAGTAATTTTATTACGGAAGAAGAAGGACGCAATTATAAATTGAAACCCATCGATCTTTCCAATTATAGAAAACTCGATGAAAATAACGGATTGGCGCCATACTTCAGAGATGTGATCCGGGATGAACTGAAAAAATGGTGTAAGGACCATAAAAATCCTGCAACCGGGGAGCCATATGATCTTTATGAAGATGGCCTGCGGATTTATACAACCATCAATCCCCGCATGCAGTTATATGCTGAAGAAGCAGTAGCCAAACAGGTTCCCGGCCTGCAAAAAGTTCTGAATGCACAACCGTCCATAGAACGGGGACTTGTGTGGAAAGACCACTCCAATATCCTGGAATCCCTGATCAGGCATACTGAACGCTGGCAAAATATGGAAGATGACGGTATTCCTGCTGCGGAGATACGGAAATCATTCGACCAGCCGATTCAGATGAAAGTATTTGCATGGAATTCACGTCGCGAAACGGACACAGTAATGACGCCCCTGGATTCCATCAAATACAATCACCAAATGATGCAGACCGCTTTTCTGGCTATGGATCCAATGAGCGGTGCGGTGAAAGCCTGGATTGGCGGAATAGATTTCAAGACTTATAAATTTGATCATGCAAATCTGAATACCAAGAGACAGGTAGGATCATCTATAAAACCCCTGCTTTATTCCGATGCAATAGAAGATGCAGGATTTACACCCCAGACCATAGTTGATAATGAGGCACAATATTTTGATGGCTTCGGACTTGTACCAGCTGGCGGAAAATGTAAGATGGATCCTCAGGTCACAATGGCAACTGCACTTGCCTATTCTTTAAACTGTGCTTCTGCTTCCATTATGAAATCGGTTACGCCAAAACGTTTTGTGGATTTTCTCCATAACATCAATATAAAATCAAAAATGGAAGCTTATCCCAGTCTTTGTCTGGGTGCCATTGAGATTTCACTCTATGAAATGCTATGGGGATACACCATGTTTCCGTCTGGCGGTTTTAGCACCAAACCATATTATATATTACGTATTGAAGATAAAAACGGCAACGTACTGGACCGTTTCGATACAGAAAGAAAAGAAGTAATCAGCCAGAATACTGCTTATACCATGTGCCGTATGATGCAGGGTACAGTTGATATCGGAACAGCGGCAGGCATGCGGGATCGCCTTGGTCTTTCGGAAATGGGAGGTAAAACAGGTACTACGCAAAACAATACGGATGCCTGGTTCATAGGTTTCACACCGCAATTACTTGCGGGTGTATGGATTGGATGCGACGATAATTTCATCAGGCTTGATGGCGGACTGGGAGAAGGCGGAAGAGCAGCTCGTCCAATCTGGGAATATTTCTATGCAAAAACAGCTGCTGATAAAGATGTTGGATTGAATCGCAAAGCACGTTTTGTTCAGCCTGAAAATATGAAGGCGGATATGATGTATGATTATTCCCATATCATCGATCAGACAATTACACCCGGTGCAGAAGGCGACAATCAGGGAAATGGAAATGCGAATCAGTATTTGGATACCAGTTCTCCGCACGTTCCTGTAGATTCTAAACTCTCTCCGGATGAACAACGCGTGCTCGACGAAGCCACGGGAGGTAAAAAAAAAGCTGATCCCGTAAACAACTACCCGCCTCCACAGGAAAAAAAGAAAAAAGGATTTTTCAAAAGACTTTTTGGAGGAAAATAAATTGAAAAGGCCAAATCATTACATCCTATATTTTTCGTTCTGAATATCTAAAGAAATTTGAATGAACAAAAAAAACCTTCCCAGTTAAAAAAGGAAGAACATATACTGTAAATAGAAAAAGGCTCAATGATGAGCCTTTTTTATTTTTGAATCTTCGTTGCGAAGGGAGGGTTCGAACCTCCGACCTTCGGGTTATGAGCCCGACGAGCTACCGCTGCTCTACTTCGCGATGTGGACGGCAAATTTACGATCGTATAGGCTACTATCCAAACTAATGTTTTACTATTTAACTTCACCTGATGAAAAGTATTTTTTCGGATTGCGGTAATTTTTATTTTTTGTGCCTGTAATCAAATCAAACAAACTGATGACAATCTTTACTCCAGGCATCTTCAGCGGAACGTGAAGCTCTGTATACTATACACTCCACCACCATCAGACCGTTCTCTGTATAATCTGCTCATCCTGAATGATGGACAGGACATCAATGCGTTGCACGTAAAAAAAACAATGAACAGTCTTTATAAATCAGGGAAGATATTGCCCCTGGTAGTCATTGGTGTAGAAGCTGGCGACCGATTTCAGGAATTTGGTGTCACGGATAAACCTGACTACCTGGGCCTTGGAAGTAAGGCCACCTTTTACGATGCTTTTATAAACAATGAATTATTTCCCTATGCCAAAAAAGAATCCGGCGTAAGGAAGTTTCAGTCAGTAGTGATCGCAGGATGGTCACTGGGCGGTCTTTCAGCTTTGGATATAGCCTGGAATCATCCCGACAAATTCAATAAAGTGGGAATATTCTCAGGTTCTTTCTGGTTGCGGGACAAGTCTTCAGAAGATAGCAGTTACTCGGATGAAAAAAACCTTATTATGTATTACAAACTAAAAAACTCAAGAAAAAAACCGGATTTAAAATACTGGTTCTATGCCGGTGCACTTGAAGAAAAAACAATCCGGCTAAAAGACACAATAGTAGACGTGATACATGACACTAAAGATATCATCAGTCTGTTGAAACAGAAAAATGTTGTGGCGCCAGGAGGAGTGGTATATATTGAGTCCGCGACGGGTATACACGATAACAGCAGTTGGAGGGCGGTATTTCCGGAATTTCTGCTTTGGGCTTTTGCGCTGACGTTGGCCGTAATGATCGGAGATTGACTTCACGGTCTGATACTCCATGTCTTAGGCTTTAAGCTTTAGCTTTTAAATCATTTCTCTTTCCAAAACCGGATTACGTGAAAGTTTTTTACTTGCAAATTCTTTAGCAGCTTTAATAAAATGTACAAAAATCGGTTGTGGATTTTCAACTGAACTTTTAAGTTCAGGATGATATTGAACACCAATGAAGAATGGGTGTCCGGGTAATTCAATAATTTCTACGAGTCCGCTCTCAGGATTTTTTCCACTGGCAGTCATGCCCGCTTCTTCAAACTGTTGCAGATATTCATTATTGAATTCATAGCGGTGACGATGTCTTTCCGATATGAGAGATCTTCCGTAAATGGATTTCGCGAGAGTTCCATCTACGATTTCGCAGGGATATGCACCAAGTCGCATGGTACCGCCTTTAGCCGTAATTTTTTTCTGGTTTTCCATAAGATCGATCACTGGTATTGGTGTATCAGGCTGCATTTCGGTGGAGTGGGCCTTACTTAATCCAAGAATATTACGTGCAAATTCAATAACGGCCATTTGCATACCCAGGCATATGCCAAAAAAAGGAAGTTTATTTTCCCTGGCGTATTTAACTGCAGTGATTTTCCCTTCAATGCCGCGATGACCAAAACCGGGAGCCACCAGCAGTCCGTCTAGATTTCCCAGTTTCTCTGCAACATTTTCAATGGTTATGGACTCACTATGCACATTCAGGATTTGTACTTTACATTCATTCATCGCACCCGCATGTACAAATGATTCGAGGATGGATTTATACGCATCCTGCAATTCAATATATTTCCCGATTAGTCCTATGGTTACTTTAGATTTTGGATGGCGGAGTTTATCCAGAAACTCTTTCCACTTCGTGAGTTCTGCCTCGGGAAAATTCGTAATATTTAATTTCTTCAGACAAATTAAATCCAGTTTTTCCTTCATCATCGTTACCGGTACTTCATAGATCGTGGATGCATCCGCAGCTTCGATCACCGCTTCAAATTTCACATTACAGAACAAAGCAATTTTTTTTCGGATTTCCGGAGATAAGAGGTTCTTCCGTACGGCAAACAATTATATCAGGTGAAACACCTTCCTGACTTAACATTCGCACACTATGCTGGGTTGGTTTTGTTTTTAATTCTTTGGCTGCTTTCAGATATGGGATAAGAGTAAGGTGAATCACAACAACATCCTCTTCGGGCAGCTCCCATTGCAGCTGACGCACTGCCTCAATAAATGGCAGGGATTCAATATCCCCCACAGTGCCGCCGAGTTCTGTAATGATGACATCGTACTCATTACGTTGTCCGAGAAGCAGCATTCTTCTCTTTATTTCGTCCGTAATATGAGGAACAACCTGAACTGTTTTACCCAGGTAAGCGCCTTCTCTTTCTTTATTGATGACGGTTTGATAAATTCTGCCGGTTGTTACATTGTTTGCCTGAGATGTAAAAATATTAAGGTACCGCTCATAATGTCCAAGATCGAGATCTGTCTCCGCACCATCCTCTGTTACGAAGCATTCTCCATGTTCATATGGATTAAGAGTTCCCGGATCTACATTTATATATGGGTCAAATTTCTGAATCGTTACCCGGATACCCCTTGCCTGTAATAATTTCGCAAGGGAGGCTGCAATAATTCCCTTTCCTAAAGAAGAAGTTACGCCTCCGGTAACAAAAATAAATTTGGCCATAATGTTCAAATTAAGACAACTAAAATGCTCAATAAAATAAAATGATATGACCTGTTGTATTACAGATGTATAACAGTAACCAGAAGGTCATGCAAAACTACGGCAATTTTTTTGAACCTTCTTAAGCAGAAAAGCAGATTGTGGATAAATGGAGTAAAGAAGCCTGCAGAATAACTACTTTATCATTTCAGCCAGCATATATTCGATACCCGTTTTGTTTTCAATCTCGGGTTTATGCAGATTTATTGTTTTAGGAGTACGCGTAAAAGCGATATCTGCAGAATGTCTCTCATTCTGCCGGATCTTCACGGTATGAAATAAAATAATAATTATTACTTCGGCGGCTAAAATGAAGTGGCTGGGACTGGTTTTCATAGTTAGGGTCTTAACATCTTACTGCTAAGTTTATAAGGGTCTTCTCTAACGGTAAATTTCCTCCAATATTTCGAGGATTGCAAGGCTCAGGGCCCCAAATTATTGCAGCAAAAATATAACTATCTGATTATCAATCTGCCTTTTAGTCCTGCCCTATTTTCTGATAGCTGGCTACTAATCCTTTAATTAATGATGAGCTGAATCCCTGGTGTTCCATTTCATTCAGCCCTGCGATAGTACAACCCTTGGGCGTGGTCACTTTGTCAATTTCCTGTTCAGGATGGGTTTGTTTTTTTAATAGTAGTTCGGCTGCTCCTTTCACAGTTTGCGCTGCTATCAGGCTTGCCGTTGCAGCATCAAATCCGATTTCAATACCCCCCTGAATATTTGCGCGTATATAACGCATCGCGAAAGCCGTTCCACAGGCCCCAAGAACTGTGGCGGCATCCATCAGTTTTTCATCTATACGAACCGCATTGCCAAGCTGGTTGAATATTTCCAGTATTTCCTGGAATTGATCGGGATCCACATCCTTTGTGGCCAGGCAGGTCATGCTTTCACGAATAGCAATTGCAGTATTGGGCATGGCGCGGACAATAGGGATCTGTTCAGGAATTTGCGTGGAAAGTTGCTGAATACTTACGCCCGTGACCACTGAAACCAGGATATGTTTACCTTTTTTAAAACTGCCCTTCAATTTCATCAGCACTTCATTTACCTGAAAAGGTTTAACAGCAAGGATAATCAGTCCGGCATAATTAAGCGCATCTTCATTATTCGCACTAACCATTACACCTTTTCTTTCCAATGCATGCAATTGGTCAACTGAGCGCCGCGTGATCAGTATATGACCCGGATTGATAAATCCACTTTGAATTAATCCTTCAGCAATGGCCACTCCAAGGTTTCCACCTCCGATAATTCCGATTTTACTGATCATTCTCTAATAATAATTATTTGACAAAAGATATTTTTTAACATAGTCTTCTACTCCGGTCTCCAGGGAATAAAATGGTTCTGTATAACCGGCAGATATCAATTTGGCCATGATGGCTTCTGTAAAATACTGATATTTATCCCGAATGTCTTCAGGCATATCGATATAATGAATTTTTACTGGGTTTCCGGTACCATTGAATGTTGCCCTCACCAGGTCTTCAAATGTCCGGGCCTTCCCTGTTCCCAGATTGAATAGTCCGCTCTCCGGAACACTCTCATAATTTTCCATAAACCAGAAACAGACTTTCAAAATATCTTTTACATAAATAAAATCGCGAAGCTGCTGGCCGTCTTTGAAGTCGGGCCGGTGGGATTTAAAAAGTTTAACGGTTCCGCTTTGCCGGATCTGATTGTATGCATGCCAGATAACGCTGGCCATCCTGCCTTTATGATATTCATTAGGGCCATATACATTGAAGAATTTCAAGCCTGCCCAAAATGGCGGATGACTTCGCTGCAGGATTGCCCATTTGTCAAATTCATTCTTCGAAATGCCATAAGCATTCATAGGTTCCAGCCGGAATGGCAACTGATGATCATCGTTATATCCCAGAGCACCCGATCCATATGTAGCGGCCGAAGAAGCATACACCAGCGGGATTTGTTTAATCATACAATAATCCCAAACACGCTGGGAATATTCAAGATTCAGTCTTTCATGAACTGCATAGTCAAATTCTGTTGTGTCTGTTCTCGCGCCCAGGTGAAATAGAAACCCGATATCTGGTTTATTAAATTCCAGCCACTGGAAAAAATCATCACGTTCAACTTTGTGTTTAAATTTTTTCCCTTTGAGATTATCTACTTTATCCACGCGACTGAATTCATCCACCAGGATGAGTTGTTCGTGTCCTTTTTCATTTAGAAATCCGGCTAAACAGCTGCCAATGAACCCGGCCGCACCGGTAACAACGATGAAGGAATTTTGAGTCATGCTTCAACTATTGATTCCATTTCTTTTTCGATTGCAGTTTCATATTCATATTTCCATTCACGGATATTTCCCCATTTCTCACCATCCACCTGCACCATCGATGTTGTTACTTCACCCAATTTTTCTAGCGGAATTCCCTCCATAGCTTTTTTGAAAGATGCCAGTTTTTCATTTTTTACTGTTACTACTACCCTGCTTTGCGATTCTCCAAACCAATATGCGTCACGCCGAATGGAATTATTCAGTGAGGAAACGGTAAATCCGAACTCTCTGTGAAATCCACACTCAGCCAACGTTACAAATAAACCCCCTTCAGCTACATCATGTGCCGATTCCACGAGACTATTCTGAATACTACTGAGGAGTTTTGACTGCAATTCAAATTCTTCATCCAGGTCAAAATATGGGGCCGGACTAAATTCAACTCCGTTTAACGCATATAGGTATGCAGAAGAATTGAAATCGTCTCTTGACCTGCCAACCAGGAAAATCTGGTCTCCCGGATTTTTAAAAAACAAAGTCATCTTCTCCCTGGTATCTTCCAAAAATCCAACCATCCCAATGGTAGGCGTGGGATATACCGCTCCTTCCGGATGCTGATTATAAAAACTTACATTACCTCCCGTTACAGGTGTATTAAATTTCAGACAGGCTGCGCCCATTCCCTTTACGGATTGAACAAACTGAAAATATACTTCCGGATCATAGGGGTTGCCGAAATTCAAACAATTTGTTACACCCAAAGGCGTAGCGCCGGAACAAATCAGGTTTCTTGCTGCTTCGGCTACAGCGATCATTGCACCCTTAAAAGGATCCGCAAATACATAGCGACTATTACAATCAGTTGTCATGGCGATACCTCTGTTAGTTCCCAGGACATTCACGATGGCTGCGTCGGAAGGTTCATTGGTCGAAGTATTGGCAGCTCCCACTGTACTATCGTATTGAACGCTTATCCATCGCTTTGATGCGATTGATGGAAGTCGGATAAGTTCATCCGCAACGGCACGAAGATTTTCGGCCACAGGTATGGAATCGGGATCAAAGGATTTTATTTTGGAGAAATAAGAAGGCTCCTTAAATTCCCGAGTATACTGTGGAGCGCCTCCGCCCAGCACCAGTTCTTCAGCAGGTATTACTGCTTCGGATTTTCCCTGATAATAGAATCTTAGTAATTTATCATCTGTTACTTCTCCAATATTTGAACATGGAAGGTCCCATTTTTCAAAAATATTTAATACTTGTTTTTCTCTGCCTTTTTCAACCACCATCAGCATGCGTTCCTGACTCTCGCTGAGCAATAATTCCCAGGCTTTCATACCTCCCTGCCTGGTTGGCACCTTATCCAGGTCAATCCGCATACCCACCTGACCCTTCGCACTCATTTCAGCCGTTGAACAAATAATTCCTGCGGCACCCATGTCCTGCATTCCTACCACTGCACCTGTTTCAATAACTTCAAGACAGGCTTCGAGTAATTTCTTTTCCTGAAATGGATCACCAACCTGTACTGCCGGTAATTCCTGAACAGATTCTTTAGTTATATTGGCTGATGCAAATGATGCACCTCCAATTCCATCTTTACCCGTTGCACTGCCAACAAAAAAAACAGGATTTCCTTTGCCCATTGCAGTTGCGGAAATCGTTTTGCCTTTTTTCACAATGCCAACACTCATGGCATTTACCAATGGATTGGTATGGTAACATTCATCAAAATAAATTTCACCGGCTACAGTTGGTACGCCAAAACAATTTCCATAGTGGCCAATACCATGCACTACACCTGCCAGCAAGTTCTGGGTTTGCGGATCACTTAATTTTCCGAAACGAAGTGAATTCAGCGAAGCTATCGGACGTGCTCCCATTGTAAAAATATCCCTGTGTATACCACCTACACCCGTCGCAGCTCCCTGAAATGGTTCAATTGCTGAAGGATGATTATGCGATTCAATTTTAAAAACTACACCGAGCCCATCTCCGATATCCATCAGTCCGGCGTTTTCTTCACCGGCTTTCACAAGCATTTTTTCCCCATCGCGCGGAAGAGTCTTGAGCCAGCGTATCGAATTTTTATAGCTGCAATGTTCACTCCACATTGCACTGAAAGCACAGAGCTCCGTAAAATTTGGCTTACGTCCCAGTTTCTGACAAATCAATTCAAATTCGTCTGCCGTAAGTCTTAATTGTTCGGCGGTTTTGACAGTTGTTTCCATATTCTTCAGAGAAAACGCAAAATTACGAAGGGCGAGTTAATCTATTTGATAATTTTAGCGCCTATGAAGATTGCTTTTATTCACAATCACCGCGCTTTTTTACCCGAACTGGCCGCCTATCAGTCTTTTTTTCAAAATCAAAATATTGCCACATGCGTCGCTGATTATAAAGAAGAGGAAAAATCAGGTGCGGACGTTTATTGGTATATGATGGGGTTTTTTCCAAAATCGTTCCATAAAAAAAAACTAATCATACATGAATATGCGTCAGCTTCGGTTCCCCCGCACCGTAAGCTGAAAGATTTTTTAAAAAGCAGATTGATTCCCCGACCCCATTTCCGTCTTTACTTAAATGATTATGTGCGGCAACAAATGAATATTCACGATGAAGTTCCATATGGTTTCCGCGATATGGGTATCAGCGATGTTTTTTTGCAGTTCAGAAATACCGGAGCAAAGGAATATGACTTTATTTATGCGGGTAATCTTTCATCAGGAAGGAAATTGGAAAGTATGTTGAGGATATTTGAAAAAGGCGCGCTAAAAAACAAAACGATATTAATGCTTGGCAATGATGAGGACAAACTGTCAAAAACTTTTGAGCATTGTTCAAATATTATTTTTCAAGCATCTGTTCCATGGCAGGAAGTTCCGGGCTACCTGTCAAAGTCCCGGTATGCTTTCAATTTTATTCCCGATGAAGAACCGTTCAATGCCCAAACCTCCACGAAATTCCTGGAATATGTAGCGATGAGAATTCCTGTTATCAGTAGTCATTATTTTTGGATGGCCGAATTCCGGGAAAGATATGGCGGCAACTATTTTTTACTGAAAAAAGATCTTAGCAATTTGACCTGGGATCGGATTTCGGGATTTCCTTTTGAGTTTCCGGACCTTAAAAGCTGGGGCTGGGAAGAGAGAATTAAGGAATCAGGTATCCTTGATTACCTGAGACAGGCGGTAAGATAGTATGGGAGTATGGGAGTATGGGAGTATGTGAATGCAGTTAAGAATTGAAAGTTATGGATTATGAGTTATGAATTCCCATACTCCCATACTCCCATACTCCCATACTTGCCTTAAGCATTAAGTGTTAAGCGTGACAAAGTTTTATCATATTCCAACAAGATTTTCTCGATACCGAATTTGGCACTGACCAGCTCACGTCCATTTTTTCCAAGTTCTGAACGGCGGACAGAACTCAGACCCATCATTTCTTCCATCCTGGCGGCAAGACCAGAAGCATTGTTTGCTTTACACAAAAATCCATTAATTCCTTCCTTCACCACTTCTTTACATCCTGTATTCAGTGATGTAATAATGGGAATCTCCATGGCCGCAGCTTCCAGGAGGCATCTTGGAATTCCTTCGTGATAGGCGGAAGGAAAAACGAAACAATCCGCCTGCCTCAGAAATGGTCTTACATCACGCGCGAATCCTCCATAGTGAATGATGCCCTTCTTTTCCCATTGCCTTAGCTCAGATTCTGTAATCGAATCCGGATGATTTTTTTCAAAAAATCCAATCAGTTCAAAACGGACGTCCCGATGTTTATTTTTAAGTATCCTCGCAGCTGCCACATATACTCCCACGCCCTTGGTTTTAAGCAGGCGGGTACTCATCAAAAACTGAAAAGCTTTGCTCCTTGCAACAGGCTTATTAGTTTGCGGGGAAAAATGAATCGTATTGATACCTTCACCGGGTAAAATTTTAATTTTCTCCTCACTGGTGAGCTTACGATGAAGAAAAACCTGCGCATCTTCCAGATTTAAAAACCATACTTCACTGGCTTTTTTTAAGGCTTTGCGGTATAATATGGAAACGAGCCGGTTCAACCAGTTATTTCGGTCGAACGTATACCCCAGTCCGGTAATTAAGGCTACAGACTGAATCCGGCAACGGGCTGCAGCCAGCGATCCGTAAATATTGGGTTTGATCACATAATGAAAGATGAAATCCGGCTTTTCAGCCTCATAAATCTTCTTTCAGTGATTTATATAGTGAATAATCCAGAACTGGGTTTTCTGAACGGTTGTTAAAATGAATGTCGTGATAAGAACAACCGGCTTTTTTCAATTCTTCAGCAAATTCGTCCCGGGGTGCGATGATCAGCACATCAAAACTTAGCAGAAGATGTCGGATAAGGTCCATTCGGAAATTGAACACTGACCAGGTGCTGTTGGCCACAAGCGCTATCTTTTTCTTATGTTTTTCGGGTTGACGTATGATCATCCGTGGTTATTAAATTCAAATTTATAGATTTGGGGAATCAAAATCAGGTAAAGTTCATATGCTGATCTACTTGCTTTTTTTCTTTTACCTGTTTTCCGGAACAATTTTGCTGCATATTGTAATAAGGAGGAAAATTTTCCCCTTTACCATTTATCATTCAATAGCCGTATTTTTTTTTAAAGTGACCATGGGCTGTTTCTATGGATGGGTTTTTCTGCATTTTTACGGCGGTGATGATACCTGGAATTATTTCAATGAGTCAAAAGTTGAAACCAGCTTACTGATCAGGCATCCCCTGCAATTTATCCAGGAATTCCTGCCCTCCTATTCTTTGAAGGCTACGGACTATCATGGCTGGAAAGGACTCTTATTCTATATAGATCATTTTGAAAGATGGTTTCTCATAAAGGGCCTGGCCGTTCTGAACCTGTTGAGCGGAAAGAATTACTATGTCGATGTATTGTGGTTTGAATTTTTAACTATTCCTGGCCCGCTGCTTCTTTTCAAATTACTTTCCAAAGAATTTCCGCTCCGGACAGGTATGAATTTCCTTCTGGTATTCTTTATTCCGTCTGTCATCTTCTGGTGTAGCGGAATCCGCGCGGAGGCGCTCCTGCTTTTGTTTATGGTCCTGATGATTTATAACGGCCGTGCATATGCGCGGAAAGCAGGTGGCCGCAGGGCACTGGGAATTCTGGTGGGATTTGCAGGGCTCCTTTTAATCCGGTACCAGTTTCTAATTATCTTTCTTCCGGCTTTTGCAGCCTATTATATCAGCCTGAGAAAAAAGAAGACTTCGCCGGTATATTTTAACAGGATTTATATTGTCGGAATCATTTTCTTCCTTTCAAGTTTATTTCTCCCGCCGTCTTTTCAGCTTTCAGGTCCTGTACAAAAGGCCCAGCAAAACTTTTTTCAGCTGAAGGGGAATACCCAATATCCGCTCGACAGCCTTAAACCCGGGCCATTAAATTTCGTCAAAATATTGCACCAGGCCGTCGCCAACAGTACGCTGCGCCCTTATCCATGGGAAGGCAAAAGCCTGCTTCAATCTGTTTCTTCGGTCGATGTGCTTTTCCTCATCGCCGGTTTATTTTATTACTTGGCAAGTCCCCGTCGAAGAGAACAGATAAGCCATCCTCTATATTGGTTGTTTTTGTTCTATGGTATGACCCAGTTAATCGCAATTGGATTAGTCGTACCCTTTCCGGGGGCCATCGTAAGATACCGTTCCATATCATTTCTATTGATGGCACTCTTCCTGTATGCGGGCAATCCTTTGTTACAACAGAAACTCCGTGGCTGGATTTTTAAATTACATTAGAATTATCCTTAATGTTAGAATTTAATGCAGTTTTAAATAGATGAATGACAAAAAAATCGGATAAAATCAATAAATTTTATACAATTTTCTAAAAAAACGAGCTAAAAGCTCTTTTTTTTCCGTCCTTATGAATTATCGCTTACATTCGTTTTTATAAAAATTATTCTAAATGGAATCGTTAAGAGTAAAAGCAATTAACGATCTGTCAACAAAAACCATCGATGAAGTCGTTGACGGATCCAAGAAAATCACTTCTATTTTCCAGGAAAACGTATTTACTAC
This sequence comes from uncultured Bacteroidota bacterium, assembly GCA_963730425.1. Taxonomy (GTDB): domain Bacteria; phylum Bacteroidota; class Bacteroidia; order Chitinophagales; family Chitinophagaceae; genus Puia. The sequence goes on from CAVSRV010000010.1 coordinate 156,078, forward strand.
CCGAACTGCCAGAGAATTCCTGAGCGACGAAGCTTTCAAGAGTCTGACAGGCTCTATAAAAGGCGGTAAAAAAATTGATCGTGCCGTTGCAAATCAGATCGCTGCCGGACTCAGGCAGTGGGCTGAATTGAAGGGCGTTACACATTATACACATTGGTTTCAGCCATTGACGGGTTCTTCAGCAGAAAAGCATGATTCTTTTTTCGCAATCAAGGGAGATGGAACCTCTATTGAACAATTTGAAGGAGATGCCCTGATACAACAGGAACCAGACGCTTCTTCTTTTCCGTCTGGAGGTCTTCGTGCTACTTTTGAAGCACGTGGTTATACAGCCTGGGATCCTTCTTCTCCTCCTTTTATAATGGAGATAGAGCCGGGTAAGACATTATGTATTCCTACCATATTTGTTTCTTACACAGGTGAAACACTGGATTACAAAGCGCCATTGTTGAAATCATTGGAAGCAATGAATAAAGCCGCGGTGGACGTTTGTAATTATTTTGATAAGAACGTAACTAAAGTTATTGGTACCCTTGGTTGGGAACAGGAATACTTCGTAGTCGACGAGGCATTAGCCAATGCGCGGCCTGATCTTGTCATGAGTGGAAGAACTGTTTTCGGTCATCCACCGGCAAAGGGTCAGCAGCTGGAGGATCATTATTTTGGTTCCATACCCGAAAGAATATATGCTTTCATGCGTGATTTCGAAACCGAGTCATATAAGCTGGGTATTCCTCTGAAAACAAGACATAATGAAGTGGCACCTTCCCAGTTTGAATGTGCTCCGATCTTCGAAGAAATAAGCGTTGCCGTGGATCATAATACACTCCTTATGGATATTATGGACCGCGTCGCAAGGCGTCATAAACTGCGTGCACTATTGCACGAAAAACCCTTTGCAGGTATTAACGGGAACGGTAAACATAATAATTGGAGCATGTCAACGGATACAGGTGTTAACCTCCTCGCTCCCGGAAAAACGCCAAAGACTAACCTGATGTTTCTTACGTTTTTTGTCAATACTATTAAAGCTGTACATGATTACGCAGATATTCTTCGGGCATCCATTGCCTCTGCAGCTAACGACCATCGGCTCGGGGCCAATGAAGCACCCCCGGCGATTATATCCGTATTTCATCGGGGGATTTCTGACCAAGGTTTTAGAAGACATTAAAGAGCGTGTAGGAGCAAAATTCGACGAACAGGATGAAGCTATCCTCAAACTGGATCTACATCGCAGCATACCTGAGTTACTGCTCGATAATACTGACCGCAACCGGACTTCTCCCTTTGCTTTTACCGGTAATAAATTTGAATTCCGTGCAGTAGGTTCTTCAGCCAATTGTGCCAATGCGATGACTTCACTCAACACCATTATGGCCGAGACCCTGAAGAATTTCAAGAAGGAAGTAGATGCGCTAATCGAAAAAGGTGAGAAAAAAGAAATTGCCATCATGCACGTGATCCGCGAATATATCGTGAGCAGCGAAAAAGTACTTTTCGAAGGAAATAATTATAGTGAGGAGTGGGAAAAGGAAGCAAAAAAAAGAGGCTTGCCGAATGTCAAAACCACTCCACTTGCCCTGGACGCACTTTTAACTGATAAGGCAAAACATCTATTTGAATCAAATAATGTCCTGAATCATGTTGAATTGGAGGCCCGACATGAAATTGAACTGGAAAAATATGTAAAGAAAGTTCAGATAGAAGCCAGGATAATGGGTGAGCTTTGCACAAGTCATATTCTTCCACCGGCTTTTAAATATCAGAATACTCTAATACAGAATATAATCGGACTTAAGGATATCGGTTTAAAAGAAACCGCCTTTGCTAATCAGAAACAAATCCTTGAAAAGATTTCTGAACATATTTCAGTCATTAGTGAGCAGGTTGGAAAAATGATCGAAGCGAGGAAAAAAGCAAACGCACTGACTGATTCCAGAGCAAAAGCAATCGCCTATTGCGATGATGTGAAGGACACCTTTTTTGATAAAATCAGATATCACGTCGATAAACTGGAAGTACTTATTGATGACAGTGAATGGCTGCTTCCCAAATACAGGGAAATCCTGTTCTTGAGATAGAAATTAAGTATTATCGTTATATAAGGGCCCCATTTGAGGGCCCTTTTTTATTGAATAATCTACATAACAGCTATCTGATTATTGAACAACTTCTAATATTCACATCATATTACATTAAAATATATATATCTCAATAACAAATTAGAATTAGAATTAATAATACTTTCACATTCATAAATAAGTATTACGTATTTATTTAATGTTCAGGATAAACCTTCCTATTTGCTGATCGGGTATAATGTACCATCCAATTATTTGAAAACCATTTCGTCTGCGATTCAGCTTAGCCATTAAAAATGTTAAAGTAGGATCCCTGGTCAGGGTACTGCTGATTTTTAGTAAACATTTAAAACAAACAGCAATGGTTAAAAACATCAAACTGCTTATTATCGCGATCGGATCATTTGTGTATGTAAAGGCCCAGGATTCAACTAAAACGGCTGTGGCAGCTCCGCCCGTTAAGGTAGATTCGGTCCCGCCCTCCCCGGCAACTACATTTTCGGGCTCTTTGGATCTGTATTACAGATACAATTTTGCCAATGCACCCGGTTTTAATAACAACTATACCAGCTTTACGAATTCGCAGAATTCATTTGAGCTGGGTATGGCAACGATCCGTGCTGACCACAGTTGGTCAAAAGCCGGGGTAACAGTTGAACTTGGATTCGGAAGAAGGGCGCAGGAATTCTCCTACAATGAGGCTTACCAGGGAGGTGCGATCGGAGCACCGCCTACTCCTTATTTTTCACTCGCCAATGTAGTTCAGGCCTTTGTTTACTATAATTTAACTGATAAAATTAAACTGACAGCCGGTAAATGGGGAACCCATATAGGTTATGAAGTGGTAGATGCCGCAGCGAACAGGAACTACTCAATGGGTTATATGTTCTCTTATGGCCCCTTTTATAATATGGGTCTGAAGGCAGATGTAACATTGAGCAGTAAAACTGCATTCATGGTAGGTATTTCCAATCCTACGGACAATACAACTACGATGAGCCAGAATAAAATGTTCATTGCCCAATTCTCGGTTCTCCCGAACGCCAATTGGAAATTTTATCTGAATTATCAGGGAGGCACAACAAGCGATACTTCTTCCCTGAACCAGTTTGACCTGGTTATAAACGGAACTATTTCTCCAAAATTCGGGATCGGATTTAACGCTACCGATCAGACACGCAAGTATACAACTGCAGGAAATGTTAATTGGTGGGGAGCCGCACTGTATCTGAACTGGGATCCCAGTTCCCTGTTCGGGCTGACTTTAAGAAGCGAATATTTTGATGATAAAGACAATGTGGTTACACCTGGAAGTTTCACGGAATTCACATTGACAGGTGCATTTCATTTGGGAAAACTGACTTTCATGCCTGAACTCAGGCTTGATGATTCAAAAAGTTCAGCCTTCCTGAAACATGATGACACACCAACTAACAGCACATTCAGTGCAATTTTTGCAGCAACCTATGTCTTTTAATAATCGTGATGGAACAATCAAATTAAACTAGCCTCTTCTCATTAATATGCATTCTGATCTATTCATTTACTCAATTTCAATCAACAAGACTATGCTCTATCAAAAAATGAAAAATGCCAAAACCTTAAAAAGGGTTTTCGCCTGCCTTGCAATTTTAATTTGTCTCTGCACGGCGGTACCTGCACTGGCCCAGGATCCTACAGGTGCAAAAACCGGAACACTCAGCGACATTGATACAATGGCGGTCAAAGTCCTTGATACCGTTGTCAATGCCAAGGATACAACTGTTAAAGCCGTTAGTGCTACCGTAAGCAAACTGGCAACGACGGTCCAGACAATTGGTGCAGCAGATGGCCATAATAAGATCGGGATAAACATCATGTGGACCCTGATTACTGGTTTCCTTGTAATGTTCATGCAGGCTGGTTTCGCTTTGGTTGAAACAGGCTTCACTCAAAAGAAAAATGCGGCCCATGTCATGGCAATGAATTTCATGGTCTATGGTATTGGTATGTTTGGTTTTTGGGTTTGCGGATTTGCCATTAATGTTTGGAGGGGCTTTGGGTGCGTCCACCCTTGGTGGCGGACAGGGCGTTATCCCTCATGAATATATCGTTCATTTATTCGGTCATGACTTCGGAATCTGGGGCACCGTTGGATATTTCTTAAACAGCAAGCGTTTATGATGTAGGTGTATTTGCTTTATTCCTCTTCCAGATGGTATTCATGGATACAACTGCTACTATCCCAACCGGAGCTATGGCAGAAAGATGGAAATTTAAATCTTTCATTATATACGGACTCTTTATTTCAATGTTCGTTTATCCTCTTTTTGGTAACTGGGTATGGGGTGGCGGATGGCTTTCCCAACTTGGAGTTAATTTCCATTTAGGACATGGTCATGTTGACTTTGCAGGATCTTCCGTTGTACATATGGTAGGTGGCGTTGCTGCACTGGCTGGCGCTGTTGTTACTTGGCCCACGTATCGGGAAATATGGAAAAGACGGAACTGTAAACACTATTCCGGGTCATAATATCCCAATGGCCCTACTGGGAACTTTTATTCTTGCTTTCGGATGGTTCGGATTTAACCCCGGGTCAACGCTTGCAGGTTCAGATCTTCCGTATTTCCATCATTGCAGTCAATACGATGATGGCCGGCACCATGGGTGCTATCGTTGCGATGATTATCGCATACGTCAAATACGGGTAAATTCGATCCGGGAATGATGGCCAATGGACTGCTCGCAGGACTGGTTGCCATTACTGCACCCAGTGCATTTGTAAATTCGATCGGATCCGTAATCGTATGGCTCCGTTGCAGGAGTACTCGTGTACTATGGTTACTAATTTTATTGACAGAAAACTAAAAGTTGACGATCCGGTAGGGGCTATTGCCGTACATGGAATTAATGGTGCCTGGGGTGTAATTTCATTAGGCCTTTTAGCTGATGGGTCCTATGGTGATGGATGGAACGGCGTACCAGGAACAGTGAAAGGATTGTTCTATGGAGATGGAAGTCAACTCGTAGCCCAATTAATAGGAACAGCTACCTGTTTCATCTTTGTTTATGCTGCAATGTGGTGTTGGTTTAAAATTTCAAATAAACTTACACCCATCCGTGTTTCGGCTGAAGATGAAATTGCCGGATTGGATATACCTGAAATGGGAGTACATGGTTATGTAGACTGATCTCGAAAGAAATCGGAAAGTTGAAATTGATATTCAAAAAAGCCCCTTATTTTAGGGGCTTTTTATTTAATTGGTAATACATATGATATTAATTTAATTACACGGTTATTTGGCATTTATATATTAATTATATAAAATGTGTATATTTTATTGTAAATACTTCACAAATTATATGCATTCAATTAAAAAAGATGATATCTTTACTAATGAACAAAAAAAACATATATTATAAATTTTTATAAGATATGGCGGATAATAAAGCAAGACCGTTTCATCACATTTTCACTCCGCTCAGAGATCTTTTAAATGACAGCCGTACAACGGGAGTATTATTAGTTTGCTGTACAGTCTTCTCTTTATTACTTACAAATTCATTTTCCTGCGGGTGGTTTAACGGATCTCTGGAATGGTAAATTTCAAACCTGGCATATTTTCTATCATTAAGACTTCCAAATTCATTGATTGACTGGGTCAATAATTTCGGAATGACTTTTTTCTTTATTCTGGCAGCCACTGAAATTAAAAGGGAACTCTTGTCCGGCGAACTTTCCCAGTTTAAAAAAGCGGTATTGCCTTTTGGCGCTGCATTTGGCGGAATGATGATGCCGGCATTGATCTTTATCGGATTTAATTTTTATTCCGGATATTCACATGGATGGGGAATACCAACGGCTACAGATATTGCTTTTTCCGTTGCAGCCGCTTCCCTACTTGGGAAAAAGATTTCCCGTTGGCCTTAAAATATTATTACTTGCCATTGCAATTATTGATGACCTGGGCGCCATTGTGGTAATTGCATTATTTTATGGAGGTCATATAAACTGGCTTGCTTTATTGATTTGCGGGATTATTTACGGTATACTTCTTTTATGTAACCGTATGAAATTGAAATTTGGTATCATTCAGGTTTTATTGGGTGCTGGATTATGGTATGCTATGCTTCAAAGTGGAGTGGAAGCAAGTATTACAGGTGTTCTTTTTGCATTTGCAATGCCTGTAAATTCACTTGCCATAATTGAGAAAGCGATTCATAAATGGGTTAACTTTTTTATTCTTCCGGTATTTGCTTTAGCAAATACTGCTGTGTTCCTTCCTTCGCATGTTATAGATTCCCTGACTTCTCCTGTGGGAATGGGAATATTTTTCGGATTAGTAATAGGTAAACCCCTTGGAATTTTTCTTGCATGCCGAATGATGGTTGGTTTTAATATCGCAAGCCTCCCTTCAAACGTGAACTGGAAGCAGGTATTTGGGATGGGTACCCTGGCAGGTATAGGATTTACCATGTCGATTTTTACAACTATGCTTGCCTTTACAGATTCTGCCATAAGGGATGTTGCAAAAATTTCTATTCTCTCCGCAGTTATCGGATCTGTAATTGTCAGTTATTTTTATTTCCGATCTATATATGGAAAAAGTATTGTCATCACCAGCGTGCCTCAGGCAGAGCCTTTATATAGTTAAATCGGACCTGAATGTTCTGGTGTTAGAATTCACTCAAAGAAAAAATATTCTCTAAATAAAAAAGCATCCAGTTTTAAAGGGATGCTTTTTTTCAGGACACACTAAATATTGTTTTGACAGCCTAAGTATTAATTATTTGTCCAGCGCCAATTTGAGTTTCTTTTCTCTTCGGTACATGAAAAATGCTAATCCGCCGATCCAGATAGTAACGCCAGCTACAAGCTTTATCAGATCAATGAAAGCCGGACTAATTTCAGGCTTTGAATTAATGAGAGAAATCAACGCCGATATAAGAAATATTTCCATTTGTTTATTTTAACAACGCAAATCTCTACACAAAATTTCACATAATCAAAGTGTAAAGCATCGAAAATGAGGCAAGAATGTATATAGTAATAATATAATATAACATATTCTTTATAACTTGCTATTGCAAATCACTTTATATTAGAAAAATTATATTCCTGCGAAAATGAACGATTGGATTTCGGTATTAACCGTTTTAAAAACTCGCTTTTTTTCCATGTTAATAATCTGTAAAAAATGAGAAAATTTTATCCACATTTCAAAGTCAATTCATAGTCAGGTCAATTTCTCCCTTAAAAATGAAATATGTCGTGCATAGCCCGTTTTGCTGCATGGTAACCACACATGCCATGCACTCCGCCGCCAGGAGGCGTGGAAGCTGAACACAGATAAATTCCTCTGATGGAACTCCTGTAAGGAGCAAAACGAAGCGCCGGGCGGGTAAATAACTGTGAGAGATTGTTTGCGCCACCTCCGATATCACCTCCGATATAATTGGCATTTACTTCCTCCATAGCCTCGGTGTTCATAGTATGTCTTGCTAAAATTCTTTCCTTAAATCCCGGCGCAAATCTTTCGACCTGATTTTCAATAATATTAGTCATATCCCTTGTAGAACCGGAAGGAACATGACAATAGGACCACCCGGTATGCTGACCCTTCGGAGCCCGGCCCGGATCTGCAATAGATTGCTGCGCGAGAAGAATAGCTGGTTTCTCTGAAACTCTTCCTTCCCAAGCAGCCTTCTCTGATGCAGCCATCTCATTGAATTTACCACCGATATGAATGGTGCCTGCTTTTTTTGCATATTCAGATTTGAATGGGATGGTATCTGCCAGGGCCCAGTCAATTTTAAAAACTCCCATTCCATAACGAAATCTTCTTAGCTGCCACCGATATAAGGACGACAACCGGTAACCCGCAATTTCCAAAAATTGACGCGGGCCTACATCAAGCAGCACTACCTGCGAGGAAGGTAAATGATCCAATGATTTAACCGTCTGATTCGTTTCTATTTTTCCACCCAGACTTTTGAAATAAGAAGCCAGCGCATTTGCAATGGATTGCGAACCTCCTTTGGCGATGGGCCATCCTCGTATATGCCCGGCCGTTAGCAATACAAGTCCAATACCCGAACTGGCCAGATAATTAAACGGCAACTGAGAATGAACTGCAAGTCCACCCCAGAATCCTTTAGCTTTGTCTGTGCGAAACCGTTTTGCAAGCTGGTTTGCAGTGGACAGAGCTTTCCAGCCAAACTGCACCATATCCAGTGGGTGTTTGGGGAAATGCAGTGGTGCCAGAACATCTGGCTGTAATGCCGGCCATGATTTTATCAGGGGCTGCATTAGTTTCAAATAACTATCAGCGTCTTCTCCCATGCCAATCGCTGTCTCTGAAAGGGATGGTAATAATGTTGTGGCAGTGCCGTCGTCGAAAGGATGTGCAAGTGGAATTTCCGGATAAAGGAATTTCAATCCAAAATCTTCTAATGGCAGAGATTGAAAAAAAGGAGAGCTGACAGCCAGCGGGTGAACTGCCGAACAAAGATCATGAGTGAATCCCGGCAGGGTTAATTCTTCTGAACGAAGGCCCCCACCAATTTTGTCCTTTGCTTCCATGATCAAAACAGAAAGACCTGCCCGTTGCAAAGTAATGGCAGCAGACAATCCGTTGGGACCGGAGCCAACGACGATTGCATCATAATCTTTCATCGTTGACCGTTGGCGGTTGGCAGTTGGCGGTTTTATATTAATGAATTAAATTTTTAACAGTTGCAATTCAATTAACGTTCATTTCCACACTCCCATACTCCCATACTTGGAAAGAATTAAAACGCCTTCGGCGTTTTAATTCTTTCCATCGCCCACTTTAGAGCAAGTTGAAATTGTTCCTGTGTTGAAAGATTTGAATTGTCGAGGACAATGGCATCCTGTGCTTTCCTTAGCGGACTGATTTCACGATGAGAATCTATATAGTCCCTCATTTCGAGGTTGTTCTTGACTTCTTCAATTGTAATATTAGGGTTCTTTTCATAGAGTTCGCGAAACCTTCTTTCCACACGCACCGCATTATCGGCTGTCATAAATATCTTGAGTTCTGCTTCGGGAAAAACAACGGTTCCGATATCCCGTCCATCCATTACGATAGCTTTTTCATTCCCAAGCGATTGTTGCCGTTTAACGGCGAATTCGCGTACTTCCCTGATGGCCGCAACTTCACTTACTTTTTCTGCCACCACGAGTTCGCGGATCAGGTATTCCACATTCTCTCCATTTAACAGAATCTCACTCGTCTTCGTTCCGTCATTATGAACAAATTCAATATTTATTTCCCTGAGCGCTCTCACTACAGCTTTTGAATCTGTCCAGTCCACATGATTTCGTAAAAAATATAAGGTAATGGCCCGATACATCGCGCCGCTGTCTATATAAGTATACTTCAGTTTGGAAGCCAACTGCTTTGCAAGAGTACTCTTCCCGCAGGATGACCAGCCATCGATTGTTATTATGATTTTTTTTACTGGCATGATATTACCGTACTGCAAATAAAAGATTTGCCACGGAAACACGGAAATTTCCGTGCGCCGTGGCAAATAATATATTAAAAATAATTGACTGCTTAAACTTCCGAAGCTTCTTTCTCTTTTTCCTTCAGGGTAAATTTGATCTTTGATTGGACTGTATCCAAATCTGCGATCATCACGTCACCATTCTTGATATTCATGTTAAGAATCTCTTCCGCAAGTGGGTCCTCCAGGTATTTCTGAATGGCCCTGTGAAGGGGTCTTGCTCCAAACTGCACATCATATCCCTTTTCTGCCAGGAAGCTTTTAGCCTCTGCTGTCAGCTCTAGTGTGAACCCGAGTTGAACGAGCCTTTTCATAACACCTTTCATGAGGATGTCAATGATATTGAAAATGTTTTCTCTGGTAAGTGAATTGAAAATTACGATGTCATCCACCCGGTTCAGGAATTCAGGACTAAAAGTCCGTTTTAAAGCTTTTTCAATAACCTGTTTGTTATTCTCGTCTGCATTGGCCGTTCTGGCCGAGGTAGCAAAACCAACACCATCTCCGAAATCCTTCAGCTGTCTGGCTCCAATATTGGAAGTCATGATGATAAGAGTATTCTTAAAATCTATTTTTCTTCCCAAACCATCTGTCAGCTGACCATCATCCAGAACCTGCAACAAAATATTGTAAATATCCGGATGTGCTTTTTCAATTTCGTCCAGTAATATTACACTGTAAGGCTTTCTTCTGACTTTTTCGGTCAGCTGTCCGCCTTCTTCATAACCTACATATCCCGGAGGTGCTCCAATCAGACGGCTCACGGTAAACTTCTCCATGTACTCACTCATGTCAATTCGAACAAGTGAATCCTCGGAGTCAAACATATACCGGGCAAGTGCACGGGCAAGTTCAGTTTTACCAACACCCGTAGGACCAAGAAATATAAACGTGCCGATGGGCTTCCTCGGATCTTTCAGCCCAACGCGATTTCTCTGAATGGCTTTCACCACTTTCAATATCGCTTCAGCCTGTCCGACCACCATAGATTCCATATCGACCGACATATTCCTGAGCTTCTCACTCTCTGCCTGTACCATTCTTTTCACCGGAATACCTGTCATCATACTCACAACTTCAGCAATATTTTCCTCATCAATCGGATAGCGACGATGCTTGCTCTCTTCCTCCCATTCAAGTTTGGCTTTTTCCAGCTCTTCCTGTAAACGTTTTTCCGCGTCGCGCAGAGAAGCTGCCTCTTCGAATTTCTGACTCTTTACAACCTTATTCTTCTCATTCTTTACTTCCTCAATTTTCTTTTCAAATTCTACGATGTTCTGTGGTACGTTGATATTTTTCAAATGGACCCTTGCCCCCACTTCATCTAAAACATCAATGGCTTTATCCGGCAGCAGCCTGTCCGTCATATACCGGTCACTCAATTTTACGCAGGCCAGGATGGCATCATCTGAATAAGTAACGTTGTGATAATCCTCGTATTTTGATTTAATATTTTCAAGTATCTGGATGGTTTCATCCACACTTGGAGGATCGATCATTACCTTCTGGAAACGACGATCCAGCGCACCATCCTTTTCTATATACATCCTGTATTCATCAAGAGTAGATGCACCTATGCATTGCAGTTCGCCACGGGCAAGTGCAGGTTTGAAAATATTGGAAGCATCCAGTGATCCGGATGCGCCTCCCGCACCTACGATGGTATGAATTTCATCGATGAATAAAATGACGTCCCTGTTTTTTTCCAGTTCATTCATGATCGCCTTCATGCGCTCTTCAAACTGTCCGCGATATTTAGTGCCGGCAACCAGTGCTGCCAGGTCTAACGATATCACGCGTTTGTCAAATAACACACGTGAAACCTTGCGCTGTACGATCCTTAACGCCAGTCCTTCAACGATCGCCGTCTTTCCCACTCCGGGTTCGCCAATAAGGATCGGGTTATTTTTTTTGCGCCTTGACAAGATCTGTGAAACCCGTTCGATTTCTTCTTCCCTGCCAACGATCGGATCCAGCGAATTCATCTCTGCAAGCCGGGTAATATCCCTGCCGAAATTATCCAGAACAGGTGTTTTACTTTTTGCATTGCCCGCAGGGCGTGCTTTCTGCTGTGCATATTTCTTTTCATCATCAAAATCATCATCGTTCTCTTCAGCATATTCGCTTCGGGTATCATTACTTTTTACGACACCCAGTTCATTTCTGAATAAATCGTAATCCACGTCGAATTGATTTAAGATTTGAGTTGCGATGTTTTCTTTGTTTTTGAGAATAGAGAGCATCAGATGCTCAGTTTCTACGGTAGGGCTCTTCAAAGCTTTTGCTTCAAGAACGGTAACCCGTATAACTTTTTCAGCCTGTTTTGTTAACGGAAGACTGTTGATATTTGCTATATTCTTGCCTGTCTTATCCTTGACTGCGAGTTCTACTTCCTTGCGGAGTTCATAAAGGTCAACATTGAAACTTTTCAGGATACGTACAGCCGTATTGTCACCTTCCCTGATCAGGCCCAAAAGCAAATGTTCTGTCCCAATAAAGTCGTTTCCTAACCTTAAGGCTTCTTCCCTGCTGAACGAAATAATCTCCTTTACCTGCGCCGAAAAATTATTATCCATTTTTAACTAATTGAGCTTAATACAATAATAACGAATATTTTTGATTACTGTTTTCCTTGGTTTATTAACGTATGTTAACAATGCCGATTGAAATGAAAGTCAAAATTAGTACCAACGGGAAATTCCATGCCATTACAGTACTTGAACCCATTCTGGCTGCTAATATGACAGCAGCGCTGCATGATCTCTGCGAACCGATTCTGCGACAGGAAGTGAAAAACATAGTCCTGAATTTAAAAGACATTCAAAAAATGGATTCTGCTGCTGCTGAAGCCATACTTGATTTAAGAAATCTCTTTTTCGTAAATCGTGCTTCCTTCGTTCTGTGTGAACCGCAACCCTCAGTAAAAAAATATTTCGACCAGAATGAACAATTTGAAATATTACAGATAGCCCCCACACAGAGTGAGGCTTCTGACATAATTTTTATGGAAGAAATAGAAAGGGAATTCTCGGATTAATTCAGAGGATTCGGATAATTAGGTAACGATCAAATTGAATTCCTATTACTTTTTGTATTATTTTTCGTCTGATATCAGGAATCTTTGGTCCCAGCCCGTTAGATCATACCTAAATCCCATCTGTGCTCGCGGTTACAATACTTGGAAATAATTCGGCTATACCTGCTTTCGACAGGCACCCAACAGCCCAGGTGATTACGCTCGATGACCATCTTTTCCTGGTCGATTGCGGGGAAGGGACGCAAACGCAGATGAATAAGTACAAGATCCGTCGAAGCCGGATAAATCATATTTTCATCTCCCACCTCCATGGTGACCATTACTTCGGACTTATTGGACTTATAACCAGTATGGGGCTCCTTGGCCGGCATCAGGATTTGAATCTTTACGGACCCTCACAATTGATCGAAATTTTCAATCTCCAGCTCAAAGTAGCTGATACACAACTTCCATTTAACCTGATTTTCCATCCCCTTGGTGAAGAGGGGCTGCTGGTTAAAGACAATCGCTTTGAAATAAGCTGCTTTAAGGTTTTTCACCGGATTGACTGTTGGGGTTTTATTTTTCGACAAATTCGGCCACCCAGACGCGTGAATCCTGAAAAAGCCAGGATTTCCGGAATCCCGTCTTCTTTTTTCGACAGGCTGAAATGGGGCGAAGACTACGAAAATCAGCAGGGCTCAGTCATCCCTAATATTTCTGTAACCGATCCGGCACCAAAACCAAAATCTTATGCCTATTCGGCAGATACTATTTATAATCCCGATCTAGCCTTAAAGGTAAACGGAGTGGATTTGTTGTACCACGAAGCTACTTATCTGAAGGACCTGGAAGAACGCGCAGGCAAAAGGTACCATTGCACCACGGTGCAGGCTGCGTCAATTGCGAAACTTGCCGGAGTAAAACAACTGCTTATCGGGCATTTCAGTTCGAAATATGATAAGCTGGATGAATTTGAAAAAGAAGCAAGAGAAATATTTCCCGAAACGTTTTTGGCTCTTGAGGGCGTTTCATACCTGGTTCAATAACCTAAAATTTAAATCTCTCTCTCCATCAGGTATTGCGCCAGTTCTCTAAGTGCAGCCTTATTTTCATTCGGCACCATTATCTTTTCCAAATGCGCCTCAGCTTTCTCCATATATTTTTTCTTAGCTTCCTCAGCCGCCTGATCAGCACCGGTAGATCGGAATATATCAATCATACGGACAATCTTACCCGGTAAATCCCCCTGCATCAATTGCTGTATATTATGACTCCCTTCTTTCCCTGCATTTTCAAAGGCATGTACCAGCAGAAAAGTTTTTTTATTCGCAAGAATGTCGCCGCCTCTTTGCTTTCCGAAAGTTGAAGGATTCCCAAAACTGTCCAGCCAGTCGTCCTGGACCTGAAAAGCAAGTCCGAGGTTTTTGCCAAACGCATAAATATTTTTCTGATCCTCTTCGTTTGCACCTCCGATAATGGCGCCCATCTGCAAGCTCGCAGCAAGAAAAACTGCCGTTTTTAATTCAATCATGTGCAGGTATTGTTCCTTCGTTATAAATACCGCGTTTTCGAAATCCATATCCAGCTGCTGGCCTTCACAAATCTCCCGACCCGTTTTATTAAGAAGGCTGATTAATTCCCTGACATGCCCGGGATCTGTTTTGTTCAGGTATTCATATGACTGTAACAACATAACATCACCAGCCAGCAATGCAGTGGATTCATTATACCTGGCATGAACAGTGGGTTTGCCTCTGCGCAACGGCGCTTTGTCCATGATATCATCATGAATAAGCGTGAAATTATGGAAGAGCTCCAGGGCAGCTGCAATTTGCCATGTATCCGGATGAACGGTACCGAATAATTCATTTCCCATCAGGCAGAGTACCGGACGGATGCGCTTTCCTCCCTCTTCAATCATATAGGATGCAGCGCCATAAAGGGTTTCCGGCCAGTCCGGAAAATGTTTTTTATTGAAGAAGGAGTTAAATTCCTTTGATAGCTGCTGAAAACGCAAAGTCAATTATTAATTATTAAATATTAATTATTAATGGGTCGTAAACTACCAAATTCTCATATACTCTTATATTCCCATACTCATATATTCTTACACTTCCCTCTCACACTCTCACACTCTCACACTTTCAAGAACCCACTCATAATCCAGCTGACGTTTTGCAAGATTTGCCGAAATGACCTTGATGGTTACCTTGTCACCCATCCTGAAACGCCTGCCACTGCGTTTTCCGACCAGCGCATATTCTCCCTCTATCAGTCGGAAATCGTCATATTCCATCAGGCTGTTAAGACTTACGAGACCCTCACATTTTTGTTCAAGTGTCTCAACCCAGAATCCGAAAGCAGCAACGCCACTGATGACTCCCTCAAAAATATCGCCTACAAAATCTCTCATATACTCCACCTGTTTATATTTGTTTGCAGTGCGCTCACTATCCATCGCAGCCCGCTCCCTTTCACTGCAGTGCTTACATTGCTCCTCCAGTTTTTTATGAACCTTGATTTCTTCATCGAGTACCTCCTGTAGTATGCGGTGCGCGAGCACATCGGGATAACGACGGATGGGAGAAGTAAAATGGCAATAGTTGCCAAATCCCAATCCGTAGTGACCAATATTTTCTGTGGTATAAACAGCCTTAGCCATGGTTCTGATGCCCAGTTGTTCCAGCACGTGCTGTTCGGGTTTGCCTTTCACATCCTGCAACATCAGGTTGAAAGATGCAGAGATTCCCTCCGCCGATTTTGTATCAAAATGGTGCCCGTATTTTTTTGCAAATTCTACAAACGGGGCAAGCTTTTCTTTATCGGGGGTATCGTGTATCCTATAAGGAAATGGAATAGGTTTCTTGTTGATTTTAATTTTTGCAACATGGCTGGCCACGGTCCGGTTGGCCAGCAACATGAATTCTTCAATGAGCTGATGGGATTCCTTACTTTCTTTCACCACGATACCGACGGGCTTTCCTTTTTCATCCAGCCTGAAGCGGACTTCCACCGACGAAAAATTGATGGCTCCTTTTTTTATTCTTTGTTTTCTGGATCGCTGTGCAATTTCATTTAATATGCCGATTTCCTCTGCCCATTCTCCTTCATTCTTTTCAATAATTTCTTGCACTTCTTCATATGCAAAGCGATGATCCGAATGGATGACGGTTCTCCCCAGCCAGTATTCTTTAACAATACCTTTGTGGGTGATATGAAAAACAGCCGAAAAACAAAGTTTATCCTCATGCGGTCTGAGCGAACAAAGTTCATTGGATATTTTTTCGGGCAGCATCGGATTCACCCGATCAGGCAAATAAACTGATGTGCCTCTTTCATATGCTTCCTCATCCAGCTCAGATCCGGGTTTTACATAGTGACTTACATCAGCAATATGGATCCCTATCTCATACATCTCATCCTTCAGTTTCCGGAATGATATGGCATCATCAAAATCTCTTGCGTCGGCCGGATCAATCGTAAAGGTCAGCACTTTCCTGAAATCCTTTCGTCTTTCCAGGTCATGCGGGGGAATTGTTTCCGGGAGACGAACAGCTGCTTCCATCACTTTTTCAGGAAATACAATCGCAAATCCGTTTTCAAGCAGGATCTCTTTCATCACGCGGTCATTCTCATCCGCATCATCCAAAACCTGTAGTACTTCGCCCTGTGGTTTCTTATTTTTTCCCCAGTCTGTAATCCGTACAATTACCCTGTCATTATCTTTTGCAGCGGCAAGTTTGTTTAAAGGAATATATACATCCGTCATCGGCCTGGCAGTTTCTGCGATGAAGAAAGCGAATCCTTCACCCATTTGTATATGGCCGGGAAAGTCGGTTTGCTTTCTTTCCGTCACAGATTCCACGATTCCCTGCACCCTGCTGTTATCACGCTTTGACTGGGTAATTTTCACGAGCACGGAATCTCCATGCATGGCAGTATTGAAATCATTCGGGCGAACCAGAATATCACGATCCAAACCTTTGGCAATCACGAATCCCATGCCTGAACGCGTGACTTCGAGTACTCCTTTGTGAAGCTGGATACTTACCTTTTTCTTTTTCTTATCTATATGTTTATGACCCATAATGCGTCAGGCTTGATCAGGAAATTCCTGAATGAATGTATTAATTAAGTGTGTAAACTGATTTTCCTCATTGAATAGGAAGACCGGCTGAATGGGCATTACAAAAAATGGTAACTCACGCAGCTGTTGTGAGAATTTCTGAAGCCTCACTGCATCTTTCTCAGTGGTAAGCAGCATCTTGCCGGGCAACTGAATCTGATCGAATTTTTTGAGTATATATTTCAGGTCATCAATAGTAAAAATATGATGGTCACTGAAAGCAAGCTCGTCATAACCATTGAACTTTTCTTCCAGATGTTTTTTCAATGTACCCGGATTGGCAATGCCGGTAACAAGTAAAATTTCAGCTGTCTTCTCCTCAGTCCAGGGTTCATGTGTAATAATCTGGTAGGGCTTTCCGTAAGAAATTGCTGTAAAAAAAATCTGTTGCTTTTTACCTGGTTTGATTTCCCTGATAAGATAATTTTTTTCCGCGAGTGAAAGATCCGGCGGACATTTAGTAACCACAATAATATTTGCTCTCCTGGAACTTTTTTTCTGATCTCTGAGATCACCCGTTGGCAGGAACCAGTCCCGCGTAAATAGATTGTTATAATCCGTCAGTAAAATATTGAATCCCGCTTTCACTGAACGATGCTGAAAAGCATCGTCAAGTATAATAACCCGTGTATCGGGCTTGTCATGCAATAGCTGGGGAATCGCTACTACCCGTTCTTCACCAACAGCTACCGTTACATCAGGAAATTTGATATAGAATTGCATGGGTTCATCACCAATCTCAAGAGCAGTACTCTGTTCTGTGGCGAGCGCGTAGCCTGTGGTCTTTCTCTTATAACCACGACTGAGGATGGCCACACTGAATTTATTTTTAAGCTTGGCAATCAGGAATTCAACCATTGGCGATTTACCTGTGCCACCCACAGCCAGATTGCCAATACATATCAGTGGCAGATTGAAAGTTGCTGATCTTAAAATATTCCTGTCGAACATCCAGTTCCGGATATAAATGACCAATCCATATACCAGGGAAAAAGGAAGCAACAGCATCCTGACTGGCTTTAATAATGGATAATTGAGATTGATCATAACAGGGAATAAAGATAACTCAAATCAATGCGCCCGGCAGTCTTACCGATACCCTCCCTGGAGATGGAATCCATAATAGGAAGAGAAAACAGCCTGGGATAGCCGGACCAGGCAGTAATTTCATTTTCATAGTCAAGATAATTGTCATTGAAAACCCAACCCGCAACATTGATTCCGTGCGACCTGCAAACCTCTGCAGACATCAGCGAATGGTTGATACTTCCAAGGTAGTTGCGGCTGACGAGGATCAATATGGCGTCTAACGCTGTTATCAGATCTATAACAAATTCCTTTTCATTTAAAGGAACCATCAGTCCGCCGGCACCTTCAACAATCAGCGGACGTTTATTTTTCAACAGATTGAAATCTTCCACAATCCTGTCAATATCAATCCGCCGGTTTTCTCTTGCTGCTGCGATATTCGGTGATGCCGCCATTTGCAGCTTATATGTTTCTGGGTGAATCACAGTCTCTGAATTGCTGATCAAGGAACTGATCAGGATGCTATCCGTTCCCATGTCAAATCCCGCCTGAACGGGCTTCCAATAATCCGCCCGCAGAGCTTCAGTAAGAACGGCTGCAACAATCGTTTTTCCGATTCCCGTTCCGATGCCGCTGATAAAGAAGGGCCTCATCCGGGTTTATTGATGAAGATGGAAAATAGAGTGGTTCCATAATTTCTTTCCGAAACAAAAAATGGAAAGTCCTTATACCTGTTGCGTGGCGTATGTTCCAGAACGAACCAGCCTTTTTCTTTTAGTAAATTTCCCCCGATTATAAATTCCGGAATCTGGTCAATGGTCTCCAGTGCATATGGAGGGCCCGCAAAAATAAAATCGTATTGTTCTTTATTGTTTTTTAAAAAACGGAATACATCTGCTGGAATTATTTTCAATCGGGTTAATCCCAGGGATTCTGCTGTTTTGCGTATGAAGGCAAGCATCTGGCTGTCTTTTTCCACAATGGTCAGATCATTTGCACCACGTGATGCCAGCTCAAAACTGATGCTGCCGGTTCCTCCAAAAAGATCGAGCGTTTTCAATCCCTCCATATCCCGGTTTGATTGAAGAATATTAAACAGTCCTTCTTTGGCTATGTCAGTAGTAGGCCGGGTGAACGGCATTTTTGAAGGTGGATGAATTTTTCTGCCACCCCATTCACCCCCGATTATACGCATATAGTCATTTTCAAAAGGGAAGAGAAAAAATGATTCGGAAATTGCATAAGCTCATCCGTCACTTTTATACTGTCCTCCATACTGTCGAAGCGGATATTCAGGAAATAAAGTTCGAGGTCTTCATACAGGGCTGATTTCTTTTCTATCATTCCGGAAACTTCCAGTACCAGTTCCTCTCTTTTCATATTCAATTGGTGGCAACAGTTCAACAGGTTGTACAAGACATCTTTGGAATCCAAATATGCAAAATGCTGGATAAGCTGAAGCTGCCCGCTTTTACAGATCATTAGCAGCATTTTATCCTGGTAGAAGAAAGCCTTCAAAAAAGCAGCCTCTTCTTTTGCCGTAAACATTTTATAACACTTAAGCTGAAGACTATAAAAATGCCAGAAGCGGCCATTTGGAAATTTCTCCTTCATCAGAAAATGAATCCTGGCAGGAACACGGTAAACATTGTGAAACTCGAACCATGGAATTTTTTCATCCAGTACGAGATCACTGCTGAGATCCCCGTAAATGAGATCAGTAACCGGTCTGGTCATGTCAGATCCAAAAAACTTTTCTGGAATCAGGTTACTCTCAGGGAAATTGTAAACAAGAAATGTTTCACTGGCCTCGAACCTGCTTAAAACAGGATCGGTTTCCAGGATACCTCGAAGGATGTTTTCAGGTTCATTTGTTTTTAACTGGGGCCATTGAAAAACACGGATAACAACGGGCCGCATGCCGCGTACATTCAGTAAAACAAAAATAAGGGAGCAGGCCCCAACCTCGATAAGCAGACGGCACTGTGCCGGATCCTCGGCATGAGGATCCTCGTTGTGTATATCAAAGTCTGGTCTAATGTTCATAAAATGGATCGCAATAATACTACAATTTGGCGACTGGCAGGGCGGATTATTGCCATTCGTTAAGCAGTTGACGGGCAATTACTTTTATTCTGATATCATCATAGATCAAATCCGGCATGATTAAAAGAGCCCTTAGAAAAGCAATTGCTTTTTTATCCTGTCCCATTCGATGATAAGAACGCGCCAGCTCATAATAGTTTAAAATAAATCCGGGATATAGAGTACGGCTTTTTTCAAAATCAGCTATAGCATCTTCCAGGGTCGCTTCCGGTAATTTTCCATAAAATATCCTGGCAAACGATCTCTCTGCCATGCTGAGATCACTGACATCATAATTCCATCTGCCAAGAATATGATAAGCCCTGAAATTGGATGGATCCAGACGTATGGCATTTTCAGCATAATGTTTTACATCTTTCGCCAGGATTACACGCTCTTTTGTGGTAGATACTCTGGATATCCTGCCCAGAGCAAATGCCATGGCACAATTTGCTTCTGAAGAATTTTGATTTACACGCAGGGCTGCCGCTGCATAATTTTTGGCTGCATTAAAATAGGGACGCATTTTTTCTTTGTCCGATTGCCTCGCACCAATCCTGGAACAGAGTTCACTGCATTTCCAAAGCGCCAGCAGGTTGGCAGGTTCGTACTTTAATATTTCGGCATATTTAAGAAAGGCCTCATTTTCATGTAATGATAGTTCCTGCTGCTGCGCTTCTTTCAGTAGCTGGTTGACATCCTGAGAAAATAACAGGCATGGAAATCCTAAAAAAAATAAGGTAAGCAGTCGAAGCATAATTAATCCTTAAATGAACGGTGCATCGTTACTCCTACCTTACCGACAAATTGTTCGATGGGCGCCTGTAATTTAAAAACGCTGATGCTGATCTCGGATACGGCCGGATATTGATGTTTGATGTTTAAGATAATACCCTGGCAGATTTTTTCCAAAAGAAATACAGGTTCCTTCATTTTTTCCTGCACAATCTTATATAAATTAACATAGCTGATAGTATCTGAGATCTTTTCGAATACGTAGTTAGAATCAGGATAAGATACACTGAGATTTACTTCGAAGGAATTCATGACCCTTCTCTCCTCTTCATAAATTCCATGGTGCTCGTAAAATATCAGGTGCTGGAGTTCAATGGTAATCATAAATAAAATTGATCCCGCCAGGCGAAACATTAAAATAAAAAACTGTCTCTGGCGGTATTCAGATTCTTTATTTCCAAAATTCTTATTTCGGTTGAAGAGAAAGCCATCGTTCTGCATCCAGGGCTGCCATGCACCCGCTTCCTGCGGCAGTAACTGCCTGTCTGTAAACCCTGTCCTGCACGTCGCCAGCTGCAAAAACGCCTTCAATATTTGTTCTGGCCGTACCCGGAACAGTTTTAATATATCCCGTTTCATCCATAGTGAGCCATTCCCTGAATATGGCGGAATTAGGCTCATGCCCGATCGCTACAAAAAATCCGTTGACAGAAATGGTTTCATTTTTTTCACTAACCGTATTTTTTATCCGGACTCCCTCCACTTTATGGTCGCCTAATATTTCATCCACTACGGTATTCCAATATATTTTAATGTTGGATGCTTCACGAATTCGTTGCTGCATGATCTGTGACGCACGCATCTGGTCCCTGCGAATAAACATATGAACATTTGTACAAAGCTTAGATAAATACAACGCTTCTTCCGCTGCTGTATCACCGGCACCCACGATCGCAACTTCTTTTCCCTTGAAAAAAAATCCATCACATACCGCACAGGCGCTCACACCATATCCGTTAAGTTTTTCTTCACTCGGAAGACCCAGCCATTTGGCGGTCGCACCGGTAGCAATGATAACAGAATCTGCTTCAATCAGTTTTTCTTCGTCGATCCAGACCTTGAATGGTTGCTTTGAGAAATCCACCTTTGTGGCAAGGCCATACCTGATATCTGTTCCCATCCTGGAAGCCTGCTTTTCAAAGTCCACCATCATTTCAGGGCCCTGCACTCCATTCGGATAACCCGGGTAGTTCTCGACTTCAGTAGTTATCGTTAGCTGACCGCCTGGCTGTATACCCTGGTACAACAACGGCTTCAGATTGGCGCGTGCAGTATAGATCGCCGCAGAATAACCTGCAGGCCCCGATCCGATAATCAAACAATGAACCCGCTCAGTTGATTTGTTTTCCATACTATTTATTATGCGGATGGTGGGTGGTAAATGGTATATGGAAATATAATAGCCATCCACGCATCAATCTATCCACCATTCACCAAGGAGTTGCAAATTTAATCGTAAATGTTGATAAAGAAGGTCGCGCAGATGACCCGTTAAAAAGTAAAAACTAAAAAGGAAAAAATGTAATGGGACCCATTCAGAGTCAGCATTGGAAGCAATGAAAAAAGCCATCCCGCATGAAGCGGGACGGCCATAATTAATATTTATGTAATCAATAATTATCCCAGATATGCTTTCAACGCACTACTGTATCTCGCTTTCTGGAGGCGCTTGATAGCCCTTTCCTTGATCTGACGGATTCTTTCTTTTGTGAGATCGTATTTCTGACCGATCTGTTCGATCGTAACTCCGTTTTCTCCATCAAGTCCAAAATAGGCATTTACAATTTCAGCCTCCCGTGGACTGAGTGATTTTAAAACGCGCCGTATTTCTGCACGCAGCGAATCTTTCATCACATCATCATCAGTATCATCACCACCTTCAAGTAAATCACCCATAGCCACATCTTCCGCTTCATGAACCGGAGCATCCAGCGAACTGTGACGCGTATTGCTCTGAAAAATATTGTTTATTTCAGTTTCACTCATTTCCAGCAACTCGGCGAGTTCTTCCGTACTGGGTTCACGTTCGTGTTCCTGTTCGAAGGCCATATAAGCTTTGTTAGCCTTATTATAAGTTCCGATTTTATTCTGGGGAAGACGAACAAGACGACCTTGTTCGGCTAATGCCTGCAGAATGGACTGGCGGATCCACCAAACTGCATATGAAATGAATTTGAACCCCTTGGTTTCATCAAAACGCTGGGCAGCTTTGATCAGCCCAAGGTTACCCTCATTGATCAGGTCACTCAGGGAAAGGCCCTGGTGCTGGTATTGCTTGGCCACAGAAACTACAAAACGCAGGTTCGACTGGGCTAATTTGTCCAATGCCTTCTGATCTCCCATCTTAATCCGCTGAGCGAGAATGGTTTCTTCTTCCGGCGTGATCATGGAGATCTTTGAAATTTCCTGTAAATACTTTTCTACCGCCTGCGAATCGCGATTGGTAATCTGGGTAGCAATTTTAAGTTGCCTCATAATGGATAATAATAATTGTGGACAAATGTCTTTGTCGGATACAAATCAACGATATAACAATGCAAATCGCGGAATAGTTGATAAGGGTAGGATTAAATGTGTTCCGCACTGTATTGGCACGAAAGTAACACGCAATCGCGGAACTTCATAACCTTTCTGCAATTAAAAAACATAATATTTGGCAAAACGAACTTTTTAGTTATATATTTGTTGAATAACTATGTATTTAGTTATGGGTTATGAACTATGAATTATGGGTTTGTTTGATTTCTTATTCATAACTCATATCTCATAACTCATATCTCATAACCCATATCTCATAACCAATCTCAATCAACCCAATATTTAATAATCATGTTAAAAGTTTTAACGAAGTCCGAAGAGCAGGTGATGCAGGTTCTCTGGAAACTCGGGAAGGGGTTTTTAAAAGAAATAATTGAGTCGACTCCTGAACCAAAACCGCATTCCAATACCACAGCTACCATCCTGAAGATCCTGGTGGAAAAAGGGTTCGTGGAATATAGCGTGCACGGCCGGAACAACCTCTACAAGCCTTTAATATCACAGTCAGAATATGGTAAAAAATCTGTCAACCAACTGATTAAGGGATATTTTGACGGCTCCCCCGCACGACTGGTTTCCCAGTTCATAAATGACCATAAATTGTCCGAAGCTGAACTGGAAACCCTGTTGCAACAGATACAATCAGTAAAAAACAGCAAATCATGAATATCCTCATCTATTTAATCAAGACCATCCTGGTATCCGGATTGCTGTTTGGATATTATTGGCTCTTCCTCAGGAACCGGATTTTTCATGGGTTCAACCGCTATTTCCTGTTATCCATTCCCGTCCTCAGCTTTTTACTTCCGGCCCTTCACTTAAGTTTACCCTCTTTCTGGAACCGATGGTACCACCGGATCACCAATTCTTTTACTGGGGGTCGGACAGGGATCACTCGAAGAAGCTGTTACCATTTATGCAAGTCAAAAAAGTGGCAAAGGACTGTCCCTGGAATTTTTGTTGATTATTTTGTCCCTGCTCGTAAGTGTAATCCTGCTTATCCGCCTTTATAAATCCGTACGTTTTATTTACCGGTTGCGAAAAGGAAAACCTTTCCTGACCCTGCCCGAAGCAACGATTTACTTCGTTTCTGAAAAAGGAACCCCATTCTCTTTCTTTAAATCTATTTTCTGGGGAAAGGAATTGGAATTAGAAGGCGAGGCAGGCCAGCAAATTCTCGAACACGAGATATTTCATGTAAAAAATAATCACTCGATTGATATCCTTTCATTGGAAATACTCATAGTCACTGCCTGGTTCAATCCCTTCCTCTACCTGATCCACCAGGAATTGAAAGCAATTCACGAATATACTGCCGATGCCTGGGTAACCGCTAAGGCGGATGCTTACGCATATGCAAGCCTGTTATTATTAAAGTTTCCGGTCCGGCCATGCCGCTCACACATCCATTTTTTAAAAACCAAATCAAAAGAAGAATCACTATGATGACAAAATCCAAAAAACAGAAAATGGGTCTCGTGGGCCGTTTCATGATCCTGCCCCTGATCGCCATTTTAA
Source organism: uncultured Bacteroidota bacterium (assembly GCA_963730425.1). Taxonomy (GTDB): domain Bacteria; phylum Bacteroidota; class Bacteroidia; order Chitinophagales; family Chitinophagaceae; genus Puia. Next base: position 180,785 of record CAVSRV010000010.1, read on the forward strand.
TAGGTCTGTTTTCATTTAAGATGCAAAACAACCTTCTTCATTCAACGTCCGCAAAACCTGTTCGGGTCGTAATCGATGCGGGCCATGGCGGCAGTTTCATCGGTACACAATACAATGGAGTTCTTGAAAAAAATATCAACCTGACCATCGCTAAAAAAATTCAGTCCCTGGCTGGTCAATATAATGTGGATGTGATCATGTCCAGAGAGTCAGATATAACACCAGGCGGTAACGAGTTACGGGAATCATTGGAATATATCGCTGCACTGCCAAAAAATAAAAATGCCGACCTGTTTATCTCCATTCATACCAACGCAACTGAAAACGGTGAGAAAGGAAAATCACAGACTTCCAAATCCGGATTCCAAATTTATATTCCCGAGAATTCAAGCGAGGTACACGAAAGCTCCCTGAAATTTGGATCTGCCATGACAGAAGTTATCAAATCCGATTATCCAATAGAGTCCGAATTAAAACAAATGCAGGGTAATGGCAGAAATATCTATATTCTGAGAAACGCTACGGTTCCGGCCCTTTTAATTGAATGTGGTTATATGGACAATCCTTCAGATCTGAAATATCTGCAGGATGAAAAGAACCAGGAAAAAATTGCGCGCGATATCCTGGAAGGAATTCGCAAATATTCCGTGGAAACAACCAGGTATGCTCCTCCGGTAGTTATTTCAGAAGATTCAATACCCACTTCTGATACCTTAACCTCTTTTAAAGAAATCGAAATGAGAAAGATTGCATCAATGAATGTTGATAGAAATGCAAGACTGATAACCATAACTACAAAAGACGGGAAAAAGTTATACATGGTCATCACCGATGAAATGTTACACTCAATGGATTCTGCAAAAACAGCAAATAGTAACGCATCCGGTACTATGAATTCGAGCGAGGCTGTATTTACAAAAGTAGAAGTGGAAGCCGAATATCCCGGAGGATATCGCGCGTGGGAAGATTATCTACAGAAGAATCTGAAGTATCCCGGATGCAGCCGTAGAAAAAGAAATACAGGGACAGGTTATGATGGAATTCATTGTGAAAAAAAATGGAGATGTAACGAATATCCGTGTTGTCAGCGGTCCGGAAGTATTAAAAGGAAGCTCGATCGATGTTATCAAAGCCAGTGGCAAGTGGATTCCCGCAAAACAAAATGGCAAAGTAGTAGATTCTTACAAACGGCAACCCATCAATTACAAATTAGAACAGCAGTAAGCGTCAGGCTCCATTAACCCCACCACAAGACTATATGAAGAAGCCCGGTTTTATCACTTTCATCATAGTATTCATAACAATCGCATCCAATGCACAGGTTCCGGATAAAGAAAAAATAAGCGATTTCTTCCAAAACCAGCAATACGAGGATGCCATAGATTATCTCAAACCTTTTTATATAAAAGATTCAGCCAATCTTCAAACCCTGAATTCCCTTGGCTACGCCTTCTATATGAATGATAACAGGGAAGAAGCTAAAATATATTTCCAGAAAATATTTGACAATGATTCAAATAATATTTCTGCCAATCAATACCTGGCCAATATCGACATAAGCAACCGAGACTATGATCTGGCTAAAACATTTGTATACCGGTTAATTCATATTAACCCGTCCAGGTCTTCCTACTTCAGAATATTGGCCTGGATCTACAAGAAAAACCGGGAGGAAGATTCCGCCCGTTTTTATTTTGAACACGCTTACTACTTAGCGCCTGCAGACAGTAAGAATATACTGGCTTATGGGGATATATTAATAAACGACAGCAATTATCTGAAAGCCGATAGTGTTTTGGGAGCCGGACTAGCGAAGGATCCTTACAATATCAATTTCCTGAAATTGCTTATTCAGTCTTCGTATGATTCAAAGAATTACGAAGGAATGATTGCTCCTGGTGAAAAATTAATCAGGATGGGTGAATTGCAGTTCCCCATATTGTCCAAATTGGTCTTTGCATTTTACAGTTTGAAAAAATATGAGGACTGTATTCACTTATGCGAGTTAATGGATTCGAATTTTATTGCGGTGGAATCGACTTATTATTATGAATCCATGTCATGGTCAAAGCTTAACAACCTCCCGCGAAGTAATGAACTGCTGGAAAAATGTCTCAGCTACGCTGTTTCTAAAACCGCAGAACTATATTATTATGATCTTGCCCGGAACAATGAAACCATGAAATATTATCAGAAAGCCATTTCCAACTACGATACTGCTTATTACCTTTTTGGAAATCCATTCATGTTGTACAATATCGGTCGCATGTATGACGAGCATCTGAAGAATTACAGGAAAGCAAAAACTTATTACGCAAAATACCTCGTAAAGGCAAAACCAGAAACGGGAGACGAAAAAAAATTGTACAGGTTTGTAAAAAGCAGGTACTCGGAGATCCGGTAATAGCGTTGGGTCGTATGTCGTGAATCGTATATAGTATATCCTTCCACGAAAAACGATATACGATCCACCATAACCCATAACCCATAACCCATAACCAAAATCAGAACCCTATCTGATTCTTTCCCGTATCTATAAGAAGCTCTTTTTTAACTGATTCTTCCACCCTGCCAATAATCTGCGCATCCATCCCGAACCCTCTGATAATTTGAATGATGGAATCTGCTACTGAATCAGACGTGTAAATTTCAAGTCGCTGACCCATATTAAAAACCTGGTACATCTCACGGTCATCCGCACCCGAAGAATTCATGATAAGGTCGAAAATAACAGGTGGCTTAAAAAGATTATCCTTAACCACGCGCATGGGGCCGGGCAGATATTTCAAACATTTTGTTTGTCCGCCGCCGCTGCTGTGAATCATGCCATTCACCTGCTCAAAATGAGTCTCGAGAATGGCTTTTACCACAGGCGCATAAGTACGAGTCGGACTCAATAACAATTTGCCCACCGCCATTTCTTCGCCTGATTCAATTTTTACCAGGTCGGTCATTTTATAATTGCCGGTATATATCACATCTTTATCCAGCGCTCGGTTCTACCGTTTCGGGATAATAATGGCCATAGCCGGATTCGAGCACATCATGCCTGGCGCTGGTGAGTCCGTTGCTTCCTATCCCGCTGTTATATTTTTTTTCATAAGAAGATTTTCCACTGCTGGAAATTCCTATTATGACATCTCCTGCGGATATCTTTTCATTGGTGATAATGCCTGATCTTGGCCAGCGGGCCGTCATCGTGCCATTCACGGCAATGGTCCGTACAAGGTCACCGACATCTGCAGTCTCGCCCCCCAGGAAATGGATATTGACGCCATATCCTGCCAGTTCATCAAAAAATTCCTGTGTGCCCTCAATGATTGCCTGCAGCACTTCTCCGGGTATTCTCGATTTATTGCGGTCGATGGTGGAAGAGAATAAAAGATTGTCATATATACCGACACATAAAAGATCGTCCAGATTCATGGCAACTGCATCTCTGGCAATATCTTTCCAAACTGTTAAATCTCCCTGTTTCTTTCCAGTACAAATAAGCCAGAATGCTCTTGGTGCCTGCTCCATCAGCGTGCATGATATTCACTTTGCCTGCATCCTTTCCCAAAAAATCCTCGTATACCTTACAAAACGCAAAAGGATAAAGGCCCTTATCCAGACCGGCTGTAGCCTGATGCACTTCTTCTTTCTGAGCCGAAACACCACGTCGGGAGTAAAGAGACATATAGACCATGGTTTTATTCAGGCGCAAAGCTAATAGAATCACTACAGCCGGTAAACGAAAAACAGAAATATTAATTCATATGTCGCGTTTTTATAATTTCGCTGCAGATTTTACTTATGCTTGTTTACAGGAACATTGATCACTTACCCCTTTTTCGTAATGCCGTACTCACCATTGGAACTTTTGATGGAGTACATACGGGTCACCAGCAGGTGATCACCCAAATGAAGAAATGCGCCCTCGAAGTGGACGGGGAAACCGTTATCATAACCTTCGATCCACATCCGCGTACCATCATTAATGCGGCTTCAGGCATCCGGCTCATTAATACACTTGATGAAAAAATTGAATTGCTGTCAGACAAAGGAATTGACCACCTGGTAATTGTTCCTTTTACAGAAAAATTCGCCCAGCTTTCCGCAGAAGAATATATCAGTCAGTTTTTAATCCGGTATTTCAGGCCCCATACGATGATTATTGGTTATGATCATCATTTTGGAAAAGGACGATCGGGCAATTATGAATTACTTAAACTGCACACAACTACTTATCAATACCGATTGCTTGGAAATTCCCGCCCATGTGCTGGATTCAATTTCCGTGAGTTCCACACGCATACGGGAGGCGATCGGTCATGGCGATATGAATATTGCTAACCAACTGTTGGGATATACTTATTTTTTCAGCGGATTAATTATGGAAGGAAATAAACTTGGCAGAACCATCGGTTATCCGACTGCAAACCTTGAACCTGATTGAAAAATCCAAACTCATACCCGGCGACGGAGTTTATGCTGTGGATGTTGAAATATCGGATGAACCCGGGAAGATTTATACCGGTATGATGAATATTGGTTTCCGCCCCACTATTGGCGATTCGAAAAGAATGATTGAAGTAAATATTTTCAATTTCGATCGTTTGATCTACGGCACACAATTAAAAGTCTTCGTAAAGAAATTTCTGCGCGGTGAAGAAAAATTCAGCAGCCTTGATGCGCTGAAAACGCAACTGGCCGACGACAAAAGAAACGCAAGTACGGTAGTATGAAAGTGAACACAGGGTGTAACAAAACCGTTCATTTCCGACAGGACACTCTTCACTGATGATGGTTATCAGGCTGTTATCATTCTGGCATTTTCTTAGTCACAAAGCGCATGAAAACACCTGCACCATAAAATAACAGACGAATGTTTAGAAATTATTTTAAAACCGCCATCAGGAACCTTCTCCGCAACAAAGTATACTCCTTTATCAATATTGCAGGTCTGAGTCTCGGCCTCGCATGTTGCCTGCTTATTTTTTTATATTCGAAAGATGAACTCAGCTACGACAGATTTCAAAAAATAAGGAAAATATATACCGGATCGTTGCCAACGTTACCAATCCCCAGGGTAAAACAGATAAATATTCCAGCACCGGTATGATGCCCGGACCCGACTTCAAAAGACAAATTCCGGAAATAGAAGATTATGTCAGAATAAAGGATGCTGAATACACAGTGAAAAATGGGAACGATGTATTCAACCAGGAAGCATTATGTGTGGATGATAATTTCTTTTCCATTTTTTCCTTCCCTCTGATACAGGGAGATGCAAAAACCGCATTAAAAAATATCCATTCGCTTGTTCTTTCTGAAGACGAAGCTGAAAAATATTTTGGTAATAAAAATGCCGTTGGCCGCACACTCGACCTGAAATTAAATGACACCTTCCGGACATTCGTCGTCTCAGCAGTCACCCGCAGATCACCACAGAATTCTTCCATAAAAATAAAAATGCTGGTACCCATTTATTCTGACAGGAGTATGCGGGAAGATAACGGCTGGTTGAATTTTTATCTCAACAGTTTTATAACGCTAAAACCCGGGAGCAGATAAAAAAACAGTGGAAGAAAAGATTGCAAAAACGTATAATCAAGATGCTGCTGGTCAGATAAAGAGCCGCTGAAAAATATGGCTTTAAAGATAAGGTCCGTTATGGGCTGCAGCCCCTGCTGGAAATGCATTTGAGTACGGATTTTCAGGCGGACAACGGATTGAAAGATTCAAGTAACCCCATCTATTCCTATATACTGATCGGCATCGCCCTGTTTATTTTAGTGATAGCCTGTATAAATTTCGTAAACCTGACTGTTGCACGCTCACTTAAAAGAGCTAAAGAAATCGGGATCAGGAAAGTTGTCGGCGGACAGCGTCGTCAGCTCATCATCCAGTTTCTAAGTGAATCTTTTATTTTAAGTTTCCTGGCCTTTGTTTTTGCGATATTATTGGTCCAGCTGACACTTCCAATTTTTAATGAACTTTCCAACAAAGCACTTTCCTTTTCCTATTTGCTGGATATAAAATTAATTGCCGGCTTTGCAATGATTTTCCTGGTAACAGGTCTGCTCGCCGGTTTTTACCCGGCAATTGTTTTATCAGGTTTTGATCCTGTTCAGTCATTATATGGTATCCGCCAATTCGGAGGAAAAAATTATTTGTCAAAAGGGCTCGTTGTACTTCAGTTCACGTTGGCTCTCGTTCTGATCATTGCCACCATCACCATTTATTCGCAGTTCAACTATCTAATCCATTACGATCTCGGTTACAACGATAAAAATGTGGTTGTCACTGAATGCTGAATACATCGACAAGACAAATCTGGAAGTTTTAGAAACTGAATTATTAAAAAACCCCTCCATTATAAATGTATCTGCCGATCAGGGCGGACGAATAGGAACCATGGCGCATATAAATGGTGATCATGAAATAGGATTTGATATTAAGAATATAGATGAAAACTATCTTTCACTTTTTGAAATACCAGTTGTCAAAGGAAGAAATTTTTCAAAAGAGATTAAATCAGACAGTGCCAATTCTGTGCTGGTCAATGAAACATTTGTGAAAGAAGCCGGATGGAAGGAACCACTCGGGAAAATGGTTGATTTCTGGTACAGAAATAAAAAGTATACAGTTGTCGGTGTAGTTAAAGATTATCACTTCCTGTCCCTTGCAGAAAAAATCCCATCCCAGCTTTTCATAATGAATCCCCAATTTTCCTACAGGGATATTTTTATAAGGCTGAAGCCAGGCAATACAGCTGAGTCTATAAATTATATCGAAAAAACATTTAAGAAATTATTTCCTTTCAAAGTATATAAGTATTCATTTAAAGATGAAGAAAATGCAGAACAATATTACAGTGTGGCAAAATGGAAACAGATCATCAGTTTTGGAGCAGTTCTCACTATTTTTATTTCCTGCATAGGTCTCTTCGGACTGGCGACCCTTTCGGCAGAACGTCGTAAAAAAGAAATCGGCATTCGCAAAGTGCTGGGATCTTCCGTTCAGGCCATCGTAATAAAACTCTCGAACGACTTTTTAAAACTGATAATACTTTCCGCACTCATTGCATCACCTGCCGCCTGGTGGGCCATGCAAACATGGCTGGAAAATTATCCTTACCGAATCTCTCTGAATATCTGGATGTTCGCCGCCGCAGGTCTTTTAGTTGTATTAATCGCATTGGCAACCGTAAGCTTCCAGGCAGTTAAAGCAGCTGTTGCCAATCCGGTTGATAGTTTGCGAACAGAATAACCACTCTCAAAGTATGAGAGTATGGGAGTATAAGGCAAAATAGTTGCAATAGAATAAATTGGAGTGTCCTTAACTTTTGTTCTCCCATACTCCCATACTCCCATACTCCCATACTACTTTAGTGACCAGCTCCTTCAACAACTGCCCCATCTTCCATATTAACAGCTCCCCACTCCCACACTCTTCAAATTATACTGATGCAAGAAAAGCAATGCATTTTCGGTTCCGTTAAATCCATAATTTTTTGCGGCCTGCATATAGTCTTTTACAAAAAAAGGTGAAACCCCAAGCACGCGGCGGTCGTTTTCTCATCAGGAGCCGGCAATCCCGAATATCATATACACTTTACTGAAGAAACTATAGAGCGCGGGCAATACCTGCTGAATGGGTGCCGCTTTCGGATTGCTTTCAAAATATTGAATGATCCGAAGGGCATTTGACAAATCCTTCCTGACCAGCGCCGATTGCAATTCAAATACATTGTATTCTTTGCTGATGCCAACAAAATTTTCAATATCATCTTCGTGAATCGTCTTTCCTCGTATTCAAATTGATCTGAATTTTTTCTATCTCACTTTTAAGACGGATCAGGTCATTGCCGATATGATCAATCAGAATACTCAGCGCTTTTTCATTAATGGTAAGTCCCTTTGATCAGCAATAGTTCCGTTACCCATTCCGGCAACTGGTTATCGTACATTTTTTTTGTTGAAAGCAATTCGCCCTTGTCCTTGAGAAGCTTTGCAAGCTTACTGCGACCGTCTACTTTTTTATCCTTGTAAGAAACCACGAAAACAGTGGAATCCAGTGGATGTTGTATATAAGGTTCCAGTTTGGCAATATCTCTCATCTGCTGCGCCTCCTTTAATAATACAACCTGCCTTTCGGCGAACATGGGATAACGGCGACAGGCATTGATAACCGCCGCCCAGTCCGCATCCTTTCCATAAAATATGGAAAGATTAAACGCCTTTTCTTCCTCCGGCAACAACTTTTGTTCTGCGAAATCCATGACCTCATTTATAAAGTACTCTTCCTCTCCTTCCAGCCAGTAAACAGGCTTGAAAACTTTTCTTTTCCAGTCGCGGATAATTTGTTCGGCAGACAAATTCTATATTTGATTGCAATATATTTTGTTTTGGTTGATGGTAAATGGTGGATGGTGTACGGTGGAAAGTAACCAAACCCACATCCATAACCATATACCATTAACCATCAACCAGTTATGAGGTATTTTATTCTGCACATGGGGTGCATAAACACAAAATTGGCACGGTTTTAGACTAAATGCAGACTGGAAACCCTTCTAAACCGTTTCCCATAAAAACAAATCTTTAAAATAAAAAGTACAAACCATGAGCACTACGAATTATCCATCTGCGTCTCCACAAAGTCAGCCTCCGAAAAAAGATTTTAAGAATCTGGTTATCGGATTACTTGCTGCAGGATTCCTTGGAACCTGGGGTTATTTACTATGGAACAATAACAAACAGGAACAGGTTCAGCAGAGCCAGCAAACACAAATCGCTAAAGTAACAGACGAAAAAGGTGCATTACAGAAGAATTTTGATGACGCCCTTGTTCGCCTTGATTCATTAACAGGTACCAACAACCGTCTGCAGACACAGCTTTCAGGTGCAAACTCTGATATCTGCTAAGAAGAAAGCAGAAATCAGAAGCATCCTCGGAAAGAAAAATGCTACAGTTGCTGAATTAAATAAAGCTAAAGCGCTGATCGCTGACCTGAATACTAAGATCACTGATCTTCAGACACAGGTTGCAACGCTGACGGCTTCCAATCAACAGCTGACTGCTGATAAAACACAGTTGACTGCTGATAAGGAAAAACTGACTTCAGATCTTTCTACTACTACTACACAGAAAGAAGACCTGGAAAAGAAAGTAGATATCGCTTCAACCCTCAATGCATCTAATATTTCCGTAACTCCTGTTAAGGACAAAAAGAACGGACAGGAAAAAGTTACAACAACTGCAAAAAGAGTTGACAAGCTGATTATTTCCTTCGACGTAAACAATCGTATCGCCCAGACTGGCCAGACTGATGTTTATGTTTGTATTACCGGTCCGGATGGCAAACCAATTTCAGTTCCTGCACTGGGTTCCGGAACATTTGCAAGCCGTGATGAAGGAGATAAAATTTTCACTGCCAAAGTTCCGGTTGATATCGAAGCTGGTAAGACCAAATCTGTACAGTTTGCATGGAAACAATCCGGTGCATTCGTACCAGGTTCTTACAAGATTGAAATCTACCACAATGGATTTAAGATCGGTGAAGACACTAAAGAATTGAAAAAAGGTGGACTATTCAGTTAGGGGTTAAGGTTTTTATATATAGAGACCGTCCCGCTATATGCGGGACGGTTTTTTTATTGCTTCCATGCCGGCTTTATAAATAATTTTAGATTTTGACTTTTGATTTTTACCTCTATATGAACCTGATTTTACTTTAAATTAAGACTCATGAATATTATAAACCAGTTCACGTCCCTCGCAGAAAATTATTTATCAGGGTCAGGCATGAATCCTGTCTTTCCATCTACAGATTCTATAGCGCAGCTGCAGCAATTAAATGAACCGCTCCAGGAAGATCCCGTTTCAGCAGAAGAAGTATTGAATTTGCTGGATTCCAAAGGATCTCCGGCAACAGTTAAATCTACTGGTGGAAGATATTTCGGATTCGTATTTGGTGGTTCAGTACCCGCAGCTATGATGGCTAAACTTCTGGCGACCATATGGGATCAGAATGCCGGTTTATATTTAGGGTCACCTGTAGCGGCGGTGCTGGAAGAAATAAGCAGCGCATGGATGATAGATATCCTTGGTTTGACAAAACACACAGCTGTGGGTTTTGCCACCGGGGCAACTATGGCGAATTTTACTTCATTGTTGTCGCACGTCACGAACTTCTCAAAAAAGCCGGTTGGGATGCAGAGGCACAGGGATTATTTCATGCGCCTGAAATAACTGTGATAACAGGAGATGAAGTACATGTGAGCATGCTGAAAGCCTTAAACCTGGTTGGATTCGGAAGAGAAAGGATCATACGTGTTCCTGCAGACGGACAGGGAAGAATCATTCCGGAAAAAATTCCTGAAACAAAAGGTCCTGTCATACTCTGTTTGCAGGCAGGAAATGTAAATACGGGGTCTTTTGATCCTATAGAAGAAGATATGCAGGAATAAAAAGGAAGATGTCTGGATTCATATAGATGGCGCATTTGGATTATGGGCCGCAGCATCTGCTAAAACTAAACATCTGGTTAAGGGAATTGAGTTCGCAGATTCACTGGCGACCGATGCACACAAATGGCTGAATGTTCCTTATGATTGCGGACTCCTTTTTGTAAAAAAGCGTGAAGCGCTGTTAAGCGCCCTTTCTGCCACAGCTGCTTATTTGCCTGAAACCAGTAACAGGGAATCATTTCAATTCGTACCGGAAATGTCGAGGGAAGCACGCGGCATTCCTGTATGGGCAGCTTTAAAATCGCTTGGTAAAAAAGGATTGGCAGATTTAATTGACCGGAATTGCGCCAGTGCGCGGCAATTCGCTGAAGGATTAAAAGCTGCAGGATATGATGTTTTGAACGAGGTAATACTTAACCAGGTATTGGTAAGTTTTGGAGATAAAGAGACAACTCTTGAAGTGATAAAAAAAATACAGGAAGAAGGCACATGTTGGTGCGGAGGTACAACCTGGCAGGGAAAAACAGCCATGCGCATTAGTGTTAGTTCATGGGTTACAACAGAACAGGATGTAAAACTATCATTGGCTGCCATGCTTAAAAGTTGCAGCCGAAGTTTATAAACGACATGGAAATGTAAGAAATCCTGAATTTTTACGTTAATTGTATTCCGTCCCCCCAACTACTTATCCTATTTCTAAAAAACCTGTTGATGCGTGCATTAATTATCGTCTTTTTGGTAATCATTTGTGGTGCAGCCTATGGACAGAAACCCTGTTACCATCATTCCAGGCTTTATCTGTTCGACAAGCACAATGAACCCAAATTATTTACGGATCCCCTGGGTCGTCATCCCCAGTTTCCTTTTCTTCAAAGAAAGAATGGCATCACATCCCCGGAACTTTTTATAAAATCCATACAGGATACCAATCAGCGGAAAAAATATAACCGCACTTTCCCGGCATTTGATCTCCTGCTCCGTAATTCAGGATTCTGGAACGGCTATAAGGATCTCAATACTAAAAACGTGAAAAAGGTTTATATAACGCCTGGTACAGTAGGTAACCTGGGATTTTATAACAAGGATAATGGCATATTGAGCTATGATTACGTAATCCTGAATCCTGCCGGAGAAGCACCCGAAGGAATTGAAGCCTGGAAACTTATCAATAAAGATGGATGTTTTTTATTTATTCTGTTTACCTGCGGTAATGCCTGGTATCCAAATGGAGACTTGGTAGTGAACTCCTGGTGGTGGTGTCGGAGTAGGTGTCGGCGTCAACAATGGAAATTGTTGCAAAACAATAACCGTTAAATCCTCTATAACAGCCGTCCCCACGGAAAAAGATTCCATCGTCAAGACCTGTTCAGCTAAGGATGAATTTTTACCGGGCCCATCTTACATCATCCAGCATCAAGGGCCGCAAATACGATACTGCGGTTGAGCTTATCCGTTATAAGGATACACTGATTCATTTCAAGGACCGCCTCATCATTCCCGCAAAACTGGATTCCACCAGCAGGTATAAAGTATATAATATTTGCAGGGACAGCATTGTAACAATGAGGATACCACTTACGGGCGACAGCACTTTAGAAACAGACAGTGTACATCCTGTGAGATACGTGATGGCCGATACGGTTTATGATAAAAAGGAACCGAAATATGAACCGGTTTGTGAGAATAAATGGGAAATATCCATTGAAGCGGGTAATTCATGGAACAGTATTCCGAGACTCAATGACCCCGTTCAGCATACACAAACAAACGGTGGACAATTAGCCGCAACTTTTGAAATCTCGCGTTTCCTGGCATCCTGGTTTCAACTGGGTTTATCAGGTGCTTATATTGTTCTTTCTTACCAGGATGATATCAATTATCCCGGGCATGTGGCAGGAACTTATAATACTATTTACCTGGGGAAGCCAATTATACCCATTCAATTATTCGGAAAATTTAACTTCGGTAAGCCCGTTGGATGGCAATTGAGTATTTCCCCAAGATTCGGATATTCACTTCCAATGAATGGAAAGATTGTGGACAATGGTACCACGCTGACCACGAGTCCGAATGTGAAAGGAGATTTTACAGCCGGATTAAAATTCGCAATCGCTTATTATTTCTCCTGTCATATCGGAGTATCCGCCTCTTTCAACGGACAATATTTCAACAACAAAAGCGACCTGGTCGCTTATAGCCTCTGGGCACTGCCGGTGCAGGGGGGATTGCGGGTGAGATTTTAATTTGGTGTATAGTTTATGGTAGATGGTTTATGGATTTTTCATCCACCATCCACCATCTACCATCCACCATCTACCATCCACTATCCACCAATTAAAGATTCCCCGTTTTTAGTTCATCTGCTGCATAATGTGCCGCCCGGGCGGCAAATGCCATATATAAAATGGACGGACTCTGAGTTCCCGTACTCGTCATGCAGGCTCCATCAGTCACAAAAACATTTTTACAATGATGCAGCTGGTTCCATTTATTGAGCAGAGAATCTTTCGGATCATGGCCCATGCGGCAGCCGCCCATCTCATGTATATCCAGTCCAGGCGCCTGTTTCGTATCGTGCGAATGAATATTTTTACAACCCGCTTTTTCAAGCATCTCCGAACTTTGCTTCATAAAATCGATCACCATCTTATCTGCATTGTCATCATAATCTATCGAAGTAATTAATTGGGGTATGCCCCAGGGATCTTTTAAATCGCTGCTTAATTTGACATGATTGGATTCCCTGGGAATGGTTTCACCCTGCATATACATCCCCGCATACCAGGGCCCGGTTCCGTTAAATCATTTTTGAATTCTGAACCGATACCATCCGGCATTCGACTAAATGCAGATGCACTGCGGTGTGACCAGACAAATGTGAGATAACCCCCTAAATAATCCGCATCTCTTTTACGCAGGTTCCTGTAATTTGCAATGATCGGATTCGTAGGATTTCTTCCGAAAATATACCTGTCTTCAAATCCCGGATATTCTCCTGAGGCACTCGCACGATAATTATGAAAGGCCATGAATTTTCCCAGCAGACCATTATCATTTCCCAATCCATTGGGAAAACGCTTGGAAGTTGAATTGAGTAAAATCAAATTGGTATTCAGACAGGCCGCATTGACAAAAATCACTTTTGCAAAATATTCTGTTGACTCTTTTGTATTTGCATCAATCACACGAACGCCGCTTGCTTTCCCTTTTTTTTCATCATATACAATGGAATGAACTACAGAAAACGGACGGATAGTGAGATTGCCTGTCTTTTTCGCCCAGGGTAATGTGGAGGACACTGAACTGAAATATCCGCCATAAGGACAACCTCGTGTACAAAGATCCCTCGCCTGACATTGTCCACGCCCCTGGTCAAGATGAATCTGGTTTGGTTTGGTCAGATGTGCCCAGCGACTATGCACCATGAATCGATCCGGATAATTTTCTTTTATCTTTTGCTGAATAGCAGATTCAACACAACTCATTTCAAACGGCGGAAGGTAATCACCATCTGGCATGGATTCCAGCCCATCCTTACTTCCGCAGATGCCGGCAAACCTTTCCACATGTCCATACCAGGGTGCAATATCAGCATAGCGGATCGGCCAGTCGATCGCATAACCATAACGCTGTGGAGATGTAAAATCAAATTCACTCCAGCGCTGACATGCCCTTCCCCACATAATGGATTTCCCACCGACCTGATATCCCCTGATCCAGTCGAATGGTTTTTCCTGCACATAAGGATGCTCTGCGTCTTTTATGAAAAAATGATGTGTGTCTTCTGTGAATGCATAACATTTACTAATGACGGGATTCTGCTTTTATTATTTCTTCTGTATTGGAGCCCCGGTGCGGAAAATCCCAGGGGTTCATGGTAGCGGTTGGATAATCTTTTATGTGCTCTATATTTCTTCCTCTTTCAAGCACCAGGGTCTTGAATCCGAGATCACAGAGTTCCTTTGCCGCCCAGCCACCACTGATGCCGGAACCGATTACGATAGCGTCGTATTCATTTTTGTCTTTATCTGGCATGGTATATTTGTTGGTACTACTAAGCTAGACAAAAATGGGTTATGGGTTATGAGATAGGGGATATGGGATATGAGATATAGGCATATGAGATATGAGATATGGGTTGTGGCAAATGGATAACTCATAACCCATATCTCATAACTCATAACCCATTAAAGTATCGCCCTAAGTGACGCTCGTCCCGTATGAATCACAGTCCCCTCTCCCTGGTTTCCTGCCTTCATAAGTAATATTGAGTTCGAGAAAACTTCCAAGCTTTCGTGTAAGATCAAGTCCCCAGATATAATTTTTCCCGGGCAGCAGCCCATCGAGCAGGATATAACTCACCGTTGTATTCGTAGTACCATTATAAGTGAATATCATTCAGTGTAAACTTTGCCTGCAGCGATGTGCTTTGCACAATATTGTATTTCACAGAGAAATCGTATGAACTCGAATAAGAACATTCACCTCCATATTTAGGATCATTTTTTTGAGGATTATACATATAGCCAATGCCTATCCGCAGATTGGCATTTTGCGTATAACTCAGGTCAGGCGCTATGGAATATGCGTAAATATTATAATTGCTGTTATCAAAATCAATATTACTCGCATATCAGATAATTTGTTCCGCTTTTAACAATGGTATTGAGCAAAAATGCTTTGCTGATATTCCAGCGCACACGCAGGTTCCATGCGATCAGAGATTGTGTCTGGTATCCGTATGTAAGCAGGGACTTGGAAACATTCCGGTTATTGCTGATATCGAAATCCCCAATGGGGATCCAGTTTATTATATGAAAATGAATTGACGAAGACCGTGCTGACCGGCTGATCAGGGAAGTATCGTCCAGTGGTGATTTAAATGGATTGAGCTGAATAAAACCTGTGGCCAGTTCCTTCTGATTCAATTGCAGGGAAGTCTGCAAAATCACATTCGATAAAAACTTTTTAAATCCGACTGCCTTGTTTCCATAAAGCATTCGCGGATTCAGCGTAAAACTATAGTTGAAAGTATTATAGTTTGCCTTTACATAAACATTAGTCGGCGTGAATACCCTGATATATGTTGCCTGATCAGCAAACTGCGCAATCACAAATTCATTCAGCTGCTGAATACCATCTCCATTCAGATCGATCCAGGTATATTGTCCCGTTCCAGCAGGCACGGCAACATAGGTATAATTTTGTTTTTGTTCCTGACCCGATCCCACTTCATACAAAACATTTCCGACAACCATGCTCTTCCACTCATGCATGGAATATTCAATGCGGGTAAGCAGACTTTTATCAGCCTGCTGTGTACTCACGTTTGCATTAACAACCTGCAGACTCCTGTACGTCGCATTAATCCTGACCTGCTCATTTTTATTTTTTGTGAGCTCGGTAAACACATTCACATTCTGACTGCGGTTGGCAAGCTCCAGGTTTTTTCCATAGGGATAAGCATCCTGCCTGTAGAAATAACTCATTCCCCATTTGTTTGGTGTTTTATCCGGTGATTTCAGGTATACCTGAAAAATGCTGAACGAATAGCTGTCCGTTGAAACAGAATCTGTGGTTTTACTGCGCTGCACATTTTGTTCAATGGAAAAATTTACTCCCGTCGTATAGTTGCCCAATTTTTTAAGCGTTCTTGAAACATCGATGCGTTGGAAGAAATAAATATCCGTTGTTGATGGATCCACGGTCGATCGTAACACTTACCTGATCATTGAAATGCCATCCATTCACACTCAGGAATGTCCCAGCACATTGCGGATGCCTGAAAAATCCTGGTTCCTGTTATAGCCCGACAATTCATAATGAATTTCATTTTTCAGCGTATCCGTTAATTTGAAAGCTGCCTTGTAAAATGTTTCATTGGCCTTAGGCGATTGCAAGTGGTAGACCCCAGTCGCGAAGAAATTCCACCGGACGAATGGGTTCCAATGGCGCGAAGCGGATATCATTGTATTCGTACGACAAATAAGAACTGATCACCCATTTCGGCAATACGCTTTTTATAAGGTGCAGATTTTGCAGAGTAAATTTCGTAGCACTTCCATGCATCATTTCCTTTATCCAAAGTGGAAAGCGTATTGACATCATAGCGGCTTCTTGCGAAGTCGGCAGTTACAAAAGATTCTTTCGACAACCTTAAATCAATACCACCCGTAATAACCTGCTGGGTCTTGGGTGTTACAAGAAATTCTGCTGCTTCAAATTGTCCCTGTTTCATTCCATTCACAGGTGCCACCCATGGTATAAACATTTCCATTCAGTCCCTGTGTATTCAGAATATAGTTTCCGAGACCCTGTCCCACACTGGAAAAAGCCAGATTGTAAAGCTGGTATTCAGCGATTAGTTGGAAACAACAAAAATTGAATCGTGTGTCACCAAACCGTTGGCAGCTTTATACATGGTATCGATTTTCCGGTATAAAATTGGATCCCACATTCTGGCCCGTGTCAAGCGGTTCAACAGGATAATATGCATTCTGAATACTGTCACCCAGCTGATTCAGGAATTTGAGTCTGCCTGCATCCAGGGTCTGACTGATGGGAGAATTTCGCGCATCGCTGTTGCTGAAAACAGCAAATCGAAGTTTGAGATTTTTATTTATCTGTGCTTCGTCTGCCAGATACAAATTCGCGTTGAGATAATATTGATTCGAATATTCAAACTCTACCTGTATGCGGCTGTCTTTCGTGATCATGTGCTTGGGAGTAAAAGTTACTTCCGCCGTATTGTAGTTGATAGTATAATCCTGGTCCTCTCCTCTTTGCAGCAACGCACCATCGATGATAAACTTTTTCTGTTCCGGCCAGCACTATAAAATAAAGTTCATTATTGGAGCCCTGCAACCGGTATGGGCCCTGGTTTCCTTCTACTCCCTGAATAATATTTTTGTTGAATGTTCCCTTGGCCACGGCACCGCTGAATATAGTTTTATTCCATCCCTGATCCGAAAGTTTAGCTGTGGTTTCAAATGTTCCACCGCGCAGTCTTTTATAAAAAGAAAGAAAATAATTATCAGTCTGGCGAAGATCAATATCTCCCATACGCAGTAACCAGTTCTTTTTTTTGAACTGAATATAGATCTGGTCAAAATCACTGAGCTGTGGCCGTCGTACCATCGGGCTGGATGGGAATATTATTATCGGTGATCGCTGCTGCAATCTCAATCGAATCTGCGAGCCATCCGCTGATCTGCAGATTCAGGTTGGAAGTAACCACGGCATCCTGTGCATTACCAAAAGAAATGGCTCTTCCAAAACTTCCGTTGTAGGTGATATTGCCAAAATTGAAAAAATTATCCTGAGTTGTATTTATTGTCTTTGTTATAGACAGAAGGCTGGATGATGAATTTGTCCATCACTTTGGAATAATCCAGTCGCTGCACCACACCGTTATACTGATAAGGGAAAAAGACGGTATTGAACATACACACTATCGAGGTTGGGTTTACGAACCCAGGTTAAAGTGGAATGGACATAATCGACATGATAGAGACTGTCAGGAATTCCTGAAATGACCAGGCTGCCCGGGACCATACTCAGGGAATCGAGTTTCAGGGGAAAATTTGTGACGGGTAAATATCTTCTGTGAAGGTTGGAAGTGATTTTGGTTGGTGCCGGTGGTTTCAGGCCTGGCTGCTGGGCTTTTACTTCTATTCACCAACCCACAGAAAATCAATCCTATAAGCAGCCATTTGGTCAATCAACAGGGTTTTTCTTAAAATGCGTAAACGGGTCATTTATTGTGTGCCAGGCAATTCATGTGGATATGGGTCTATAAGCATATGGCAGAAATGGTCGCCGAAGGTACTGCTGGCGATGTACAAGACTATTTCCGAAACTGGTTGCCGGTTATGAGTGAAAAATTGTTTGATCACAACAAAAAGAAATAGAGCTGCTCTATGATTGACTGCAATCAATAACCCATAACCAATTTACGCATTTACCAATTGTGAGATGCGAGTACATCGTCTCCCTAAGTTGTTTTACACGTTCATCAGCCAGGTATTCATCGAAACTGCAGAGGCGGTCAATCGCTCCTGAAGGTGTGATCTCAATGACCCGGTTGGCGACAGTTTGCAGGAAGGTATGGTCATGAGAAGTCATCAGTACAACCCCTTTAAAATTCATCATGCTTTCATTAAATGCCTGGATGGATTCCAGGTCGAGGTGATTGGTAGGTTCATCCAGCAAAACCATATTGGGATCCTGGAGCATCATGCGGCTGATCATACAACGTACTTTCTCTCCGCCACTTAGAACCCCTACCTTCTTCATTACTTCATCCCCGCTGAACAGCATTTTTCCCAGGAAACCACGGAGAAAAGGCTCATCCACATCGGTGACATGAGGCGGAACATACTGGCGCAGCCAGTCCATCAGGTTGAGGTTCTTATCATGGAAAAACTTATGATTATCGTTGGGCAGATAGGCGAATGTAACCGTGGTTCCCCATTCAAAACTACCCTTATCGGCCTTTAAATTACCGGTAACGATTTCATAAAAGTCGGTGAGCGCCAGTGGGTTCTTACTGACCAGGGCAACTCTGTCTCCCTTATTCAGACTGAAAGTAATATCTGCGAAAAGCCGTGTACCGTCGTCGGCTGTTTTGGCCAGTTTATTAACGTTGAGGATCTGGTTCCCTACTTCCCTTTGTTGTTTGAAAATAATGCCCGGGTAACGCCGGTTGGAAGGTTCTATCTCTTCGATAGTAAGTTTTTCCAGGGCCTTTTTCCGGGAAGTAGCCTGTTTCGATTTAGAAGCGTTGGCGGAGAAACGGGCGATAAATTCCAGAAGGGCCGCACGTTTATCTTCGGTTTTCTTGTTCTTGTCACTCATCTGGCGGGCGATGAGCTGGGAGGATTCATACCAGAAAGTATAGTTTCCGGTATATGCTTTGATTTTTGCACGATCCACATCGGCCACATGGGTACAAACCGCATCGAGGAAGTGACGGTCATGCGAAACGACGATCACGATATTTTCATAATCGGCCAGGAAATTCTCCAGCCAGCTGATGGTTTCCACGTCGAGGTCGTTGGTCGGTTCATCCAGTAAAAGGATATCAGGATTGCCGAAAATCGCCTGTGCCAGGAGCACGCGCACTTTCATGGCGCCGGAAAGTTCTTTCAGTAATTGTGCATGCATGGATTCCTTTACGCCCAGATCACTAAGCAGGGAAGCCGCATCGCTTTCAGCCGTATAACCACCCATTTCACCAAATTCAGCTTCCAGGTGACCGGCTTTTATCCCGTCTTCTTCCGTAAAATCCTCCTTCATATAGATGGCGTCCTTCTCCTGCATTGTGTCCCAGAGTTTTTTATAACCCATGAGCACGGTATTCAGAACGGTCTGTTCATCAAACTCACGGTGGTTTTGTTTGAGCACGGCCATGCGAAGTCCGGGTGAAATTTCAATATTACCCTTGGTAGGTTCAATTTCGCCGGCCAGTATTTTGAGAAAGGTGGATTTACCCGCGCCGTTTGCACCGATCACGCCATAGCAATTTCCCTTGGTGAAGGAGATATTTACCTCATCAAACAGAACACGTTTACCAAAAAGAAGGGTCACATTATTCGCGCGGATCATGCATTAAAAATTTGAAAGTGCAAAGGTACACCAGAGAGCGCTAAATTACAAGTGCCAAAAGCGCAGCAGCGCATGTAAAAGCAACCTTTGATCTCCTTAGTCTGTCAAAGGAAGAAACAGAGTCTGAAATGAGAAAAATCCTTGGATTTCGTGATGCTGATATGGTGGATTTCTTCCTGTAATAAAAACAATGAGAATCCTTACCCGCTATCGGGCACTTATGTCGGAACTTTTCACAGAAGCGGAGATACATGCCGCACCTTCTAATATTCAGATTAGTATTTTAAGAAGACAGTTTCAGCGGGACCAGCGACAAAACTTTTTATCCCGCCATCTGCAATGGAACCTACAGGGTTTTCGGAGATTCCATTGCGATTCAGAATCTCTGCGCATTCCCCGCTGATTTCGACTGGACGTTTATTTTCAGCGGCAATTTTGCATTCAGCATGATGGGTGACAGTGTTTATTTCACCCGCAATTATGGCGACTTTGCTTATCTGCCGGATATGTATGCATTGAAGAAGCAATAGCTTACTTTACAAATGCCTTACGCTTTCTTTGACCGCCAAAGCTTTAGCAAAGGCGGTAGGCTTTAAGCTTTGGGCTTTAGGCTTTAAGCTTAAAAACATTATTTTTGCGCAAATCGGACCGGTAGCTCAGTTGGATAGAGCAGCTGCCTTCTAAGCAGCAGGTCATTGGTTCGAATCCAATCCGGTTCACGCAAACCCGCCACCATGGCGGGTTTCATTGATTTTACGGACTGATAACGGACGATTATAAATGAAGCCTATACAGGAGAAATAAGATTTATCAAGCTAATATTGAATAAATCTCAACGGACAAATCTCTCAGAGCCGGGTGAAACACGTGCATTATTTTGACAAAGCGATGTTGGGATATTTTATCCTTGTCCCTTTATTTGTGA
>CAVSRV010000011.1:0-642156 GCA_963730425.1 uncultured Bacteroidota bacterium
AACGACCCATCTGCATGAGAGTATCATACATTTTTGAAGCGCGCACATAATAACTTATCAGTTAGCCCTTCTAACGTAAGACCTCGCGAAAGTTTATCTCCACCCACTGCAACCACATAAAGATAATTACCCTGTTGCTGAGATAGAAAATAATCGAGGGGCGAAATATTATGATAACTGAGTTCCGAAATATTCTTATCACCATGAACAGCACGAACTTCTATTTTTGATGAGGCTTTATAGATTTCTGTTTTAATTTCTGTCCACAAAACGGGTGTTATTTCAGGATCATGGTAAATATCAGATTCCTTGATGATTTGTTTTGTTTTCGTTTCAATTCCTCCTTCCAGATTCTTTCAAGCTTTCCCTTAATTCCTCCTGACTAAACTCAATCTGGCGTTGGTAAAATTTTAATTCCGTATCTACGAGAGAGGAAATTCTATCTTGCCAGTTGGTATACCGCGTTACGTGAATAAGCATTGAATTGTGAACTTCTATTTGCTTCCTCGCTCTTCGGGCTGACAACTAAGGATAAAACACTTTAAAGCATATGTAAGACTTTCAGGAAGGGATTCCGGAAGTGCGTCAGTTCGCTTGTGTTTGTCCGGTATTACCTGAAAATCATTTATCGGAATAACTATAGGCAATGGTTCTGCGTCAGTCTCAGATGATGACTCGGCCGGAAGTCCAAACACTTTAGTGGGTCCGATATAATTAGATGGGGCGGAATATTTATTATAAAATCCTGCGGAAATAAATCCTGTCCGAGAGTGAATTCATAGTCCTTAATATTTATATCAACTCCTTTAATATCTTTGTCCTTTAACATTGGAATAAAAATATTTGCAAAGGGAGTGGCTGTATATCCAACATAGGCACTTTGTTCGAACAAAGACAGTAGCGCCCTGATGCATCCATTTATAGTGGACACCTTTTTTGGATTTACATTAATTGACGCGTTGTCGGCTTCATCATCGATAACCAAGAGAGGTAGGTCGGAAATCGTAATTTTGCCATCCGGTTTTTTATCTCCTCTGACTGCTAGCCATGAAATCAGGTTTTTCAAGATCGATCCATTTTTTTTGGTTACAATCACAATCGGATCTGAACCTCTTATACTCACACCGGATCCCTGCGCCGTTGGCATTTTGAAATCACCATTAAGGTGACTCGTTGTAAGAGAATGTGCAGGAAGATTTTTGTTGTAATTGCCAACTCCAATTCTATTACCTGCGTTTGAAAAATTCATCGCTGTCTGCGTATTAAATCCCAAAAAACCTTCATCAATTCTTATTTGCGTCTGACTTCGCAAGCTATCGTGCATTCCCGTCAAAACGACTATTATTTTGAAACCGGCATCCGCTGCCTTATTAATTAAACCGATATAGTTACCCGTTTTACCTGATTGTACCTGGCCAACTACCATACCCCTTTTATCCCATGGCCCTACTGTACTCGGATCAATTAATCTGTCAAGTATATCATCTGTAAGATTATCAAGTTTATTAAGTGTTGATGGCTCAAGTTTTCTTTGCAGATACATTTCATACCGTTTCCAAAATTCCCCTCTGATTTCTGCTTTTTTATTCTTTATCCATGGTACATATGTATCTGGATCGGTAAGAATTTGATAATTATCCGAAAAAACAGAGAATTGAGCTTCTAGAAATTTAAAAAGATTTTCTTTTTCCGCAGATACAGATGGAAATATCTTTGTGACATTTTCTATAGCAGAATTAATGTCTGTTACCGTTGGGTTTTTTATACCCTGCAACAATGTGATACAAATTTGTCTGGCCTGATCTATCATTTTGAGAAATTGTATTTTAAATCTGTTCTATATATTGAGGATACTTATCGAAAGGTTCCATATTTAGAATAATTGATCGTGCTTCATTTTCGGTTTTATTTTGCTGAACCAATGATTGAAATAGTATCCGCATCATATTTATGATCAGACTGTGATCGACGGCTTCAAATGGATCACTTTGCATTTCGGGCTGCTCACTCTCTCTGATTGTTATCAATGGAACCGGGACGGTTTCTTCAATAAGACGAAGCATCTGATTTAATGAATTCCCTTTATCGTTAATAGAAATCGTTAAAATTTGCAGAAGGGGATGTTCACGATTTATTTCATAAAACCTTTTTCCATGTCTTACTTTTTCCAGCCAAATCGGCTGAAATTGAACCGCAGAATATTTGCGTTGTAATATTTTTCCTTTGTGTCTATAAACTTCTACAGCTTGTAATCTGACCTTAGTCGCATAAGCTTTTAATTGGTCCCTTAGTACCAGAGGTGGTCTCGCTACAGATTTTTTAATATCTATTTGCCATTCAGAATCCAGATTGTTTGGCAAATCAATCATTATTCTCGCAAGTTTATAGTGCTCCTCCTTTCGAAACATTCCAAGCCAATCACCAGGAAATAGCAGACGCTCGTTTCGATAAATGTAAAATCCCTGATGTTCATTCCAGCCAGCTGATCCTTCAGCTTTTCTGAATTCTTCATTTGTCAATTTGGATTTATGCGGCAGCACAAACCCCCTGATCTTAACCTTACCATTTTGGAGAGGATCTTCAGGTAATTTTTGTGTTGCAGGATCTGATATCATAAATGGGTCCCAGGGTTCAATTTCCCGATCCTGTAAATAAATCTTGACTCTTTTATTTTCGATGAACCTATGAAACACCATTTCTAAATGTTTTTTCACTTGTTCCATTATTTGGAGAAATTTACTAAAGGACGACTTATCTGACTCTTCAAGATCCTTAACCAATCTATCCATCTGGTTCCAAATGACAATTGTTCCTGAAATTATATTGTCCATCTTATTGAGAACATTATCAGGGACTAAATTTATCAAATCCCATTTTCCTGTAAAGTTCACAAAGTCAAGATCCCAAGTCCAAAATGCTACATCATGATTACGTTTTTTGGAAATCACAGAAAGCATTCTGCACTGAGAAAAAGAAGCTGTTTTTAATCCGAGACCAAATCGTCCCAGATCTTTACTCGGCCGATTCTCATTTGGATTTTGCTTCCTGGACGCAATGCCTGAATCAATTCATCGTTGTCCATACCGCATCCGTCATCTCGAAACGAAATCCAAGAAGCGCGGCCCTTCCACTGAAAATCTATCCAGATATTTGTGGCGCCCGCAGAAATTGAGTTGTCTACTATATCCGCTACCGCAGTTTGTATATTATACCCTATCGCTCTAAAAGTCTCCACCATAGATGAAGCCAAGGGCTCGGCATTTGCAGTTTTATATTTTGAATAATCATCCATTCGATATTGCGTTTTCAATTCCAGCCTGACTCACCATATAATTAACTTGAATAGTTCTCACAATGTATTTCTTAGGTTTAAGATTTGCTCCAAGATTTCTGATAATTTTGATAGTTGGGTTAGTATTTAGATCTGATATTATTAAGATTAGATATTTTTCGCCTTTTTCCTTAGCAACCTCCCATTCCTTACTTGTCAGAAGAATTCCTCCATTCGATTCGGAAATTCCTTTTATTTCTATAAAATACTCGGTATCGTTTTCAAGTATTTTAAAATCATAACCAACTCCTAAATCTCTATGATCGTATAATGCGCCTCCTATGTAAAAATTATTGCCATTAAGGATTTCTATGAAGAATTCTTCTGCCCTCTTACCGGTTGGCGATCGGGGTACAAAATCTCTCAGGCCTTTCCTGGCTTCTTCCTGATCGATCACAGAAATCAGTTTCGACAAATTTTCAGGGTCTGATACAGTAGATTTATTCAGAATATCAAAGACAATAGACCGGATTTCCAATTCTGACAAATCCTGTAATGCTTCCAGCACACTAATTCTAGACGGTGACAATGGAGCCTGATACCAGCCAACTCTGTGTCCATGTAGCGGATCAAATTGGTCCCTCATATTTTTCACAGTATGAGGATTTGTATTTAGTATTTTACCAATACCCTTATGTGCCTCGTCCATAGTATTGTACCCTAACGAGTTATAAGCCGCAACATTAAATTTTGAAAGATAATATGCGACATACAAGGCAAGCTTATGATTGTTTTCCATTTAACTAAAAAACATTAACACACACAATCTGCCTCGCACTATTTATGAAGAAAAATTTCTTTTATAACATTTGCAATTTTCTCAGCCATCAGCGGGGGTACTGCATTGCCTATTTGCTTAAATGCAGATGTCCTATTTGACTTTTCCTTTGCACTTTCAAAATAAAAATCGTCGGGGAATGATTGTAATCGCGCTGCTTCACGCACGGAGATTGAGCGGTTTTGTTCAATATCTGGGTGTATATAATAATGGCCATCTTTTGCAATATGTGCCACGATAGTCTGCGAATATGGAGTATTCGCAGCGACTACCTTAAACCGGTCAGTAAAAGAATGTCGGTTTGTATGTGTTTTTAGATCTTCCGGAAGGTCATTATAGTTGAGCCTTTCCTTCGCCAAGTTCCATTTGTTGACAGCAATTCGATAAATTTTTTTGTCCTGATCTGAGTGACTTCTTGTAAAATGTTGCGTAAGAACATCTATGC
Organism: uncultured Bacteroidota bacterium; assembly: GCA_963730425.1. Lineage (GTDB taxonomy): Bacteria > Bacteroidota > Bacteroidia > Chitinophagales > Chitinophagaceae > Puia. Next base: position 4,555 of record CAVSRV010000011.1, read on the forward strand.
CGTTTCGAATTGAGAAGTTGTCTAGGTAGTTGTTTGATTTCGTTCTATAAGATCCGTTTTTATCCAACCCTTCTCCAGCTTTGAGTTTTGGCAGATCAGTAAAAATGCTTTTTACTTTCAAACCAGACACTGACCTGATCGACTCCAGATCTGAGATTTGAACAGGCCGATCTTTTTTCCATCCGATGATTAGCACTCTCCTTCTATTCTGAAGAACTCCAAAATTATTGGCTTCAACAGTGAAGAGTTTCATGTCATAGCCTTTTTTAGAAAAAAGCTTCTCCATGTTATTCAAATAGATCCCGCCACCAGCGGATTTTAATCCAAGAACATTCTCAAAGACAAAAAGACGTGGCTGATATCTTTCAAGATATTTCGCATACTGAACATAAAGGTAATTTCGTGGGTCACCTTTCATATTATTTGTGTCCCGGGATCGACCAACAATGGAATAAGCCTGACATGGAGGTCCGCCAATGATTAGATCTACTTTTTGACCATCCAATTGTCTTGATATTTGCGAATGAATGGTTGCATTTTTTTCTGTGCCTATGGGAAGATTGATAACACGATCAAGAAGTGAAGTTGGAACTTTACTGTATAATTCGTTCCGTGTAATTTTTCCTTTTAGATAGGATACATAAATATCATATCTGTTAATGGATTTTAAATAGTAATAAGCGATTCTAGTTTTTAGAGTCAGGCAAGCTGGCGCATCCATTTCAACATGGGCAATAGGTGTAAACCCCGCTCTCATGAAGCCTTCAGAAAGGCCTCCTGCTCCAGCAAACAGATCGATATAGTTCATCTTTTGTATCTCTAAATTGTTTCTGCTGTTTCTTCTTGATCGATCATCTAAATAAAAACCCTTAGTCTGTCAATCAATTCAAGATGGTTTATGCAATGTAAATAGATTGATTTTATTTTTTTAATATTTGTTTTAACAAGTTACTCAGCCTTTTGTCAATTTTCTCTTTCTTTAAATCACATTCCCAGATATTTATAACCTGCCATTTGTCTTTTCGTAAAAGACTGTAATTCTTCAAATCATTTTTAATGTTTCCATTCAACTTGTCAGCCCACCACTCTTTGCGTGTTTTAGGTAACACAAAATAGCGGCAATTGGCATGTCCATGCCAAAAACACCCATTGACAAAAATTACTGTCTGATATTTTGCGAGTACTAAATCTGGTTTCCCAGGTAAATTTCTGTTATGCAATCTGTATCTCAATCCTTTGCCATGCAAAAACCGTCTTACAATCATTTCAGGTTTGGTATTTCCTGATTTGATCATACTCATATTGAAACTGCGCGTTTCTTTGGTATGAACATCAGACATATAATATCAATTTGGCCAAAAGAACGATTAAAGGTACTAAATATATTAGTAATACGATTATTAATTGAATTTCATTGATGCCAACCAGAAACTTTTTAGGACTAAATGAATTAAGATAATCCATTCCTTATTTTTTACATTTAATATTGAATTTGAAAGCGAGAGGGATGGAATAATAACTTAAACTTGGAACTATGTCAAGAAGAATGATTTTACCAAATCAAGAAAATATTCATTCAACGGACGCTAACAAAACAGTCTACTATTTTTATGATGCGGAATCAAAACCAATTCATAAAGCTCGAATTGATTTCAAAAAAGAGGCTAAATTTATCGTATATCCATATTCTTTCAATAAGAATAAGGGCGAAATTAAAAGAAAGAGAATTCGCGAAATAGAATTAAAGGGATGGAATGAATTCAACAAGCTTCCAAAAGATTTCAAATTAACACCTGGTTATGGTTTTAAGACTAAAAGAATAAAAAATGTCTTTGGTTTAATTTATCCCAAATTTAAAACATTATACAAAGCCTCTTTCGCGTTTTCTGGAAATAATAAATTTACACCTCAAAAAATTTCGATAGGATGGAACACATTTGAGCCACTACTAAAAAAGGTAAGCAAAGAATCTGCAGCATCTGATCGGGATCGAAAAGGTCTCATTATTCATCTACTTGCAGAGACAAGTAAAAAATTCAAAAAAATAGATCGAAAATTAAGTGCTGGAGAATTGGGAGCGTTTCTTTCCAAATTTGATTCCTTTGAAACAATAACAAAGGATGATGCCAATTCGATAGCGAAACTCATAGACAAATTACCCGCTGGCAAAATAATTACCACTTCACATTTTATAAGAACTAGGGAAAGGCTAGATATTGTTTATTTGGAGGATGTAATTAATAAATTTAAGGCACTTTTATTAGTCAAACGAGACAATGAAGAAGAGTGGCAGACTTTTTTTGGAAAATATTCTTGGATGTTGACTCATTTATTCCCCTATCAGGTAATTCTGAAGAAGGACAAGGCATATGTTGGCGGGAAAACTCTGGAAAATAAAGAAGGCAGAATAGTTGATTTTTTAATGCAAAATAATTTGGCAGACAATTTTGCCATTTTGGAAATTAAAACACATCAAAAGGTTATTTTAAAAAATGTTGCCTATAGAGGACCTGATGTATTTTCTGCTTCTGAGGAACTTTAAGGAGCTATAAATCAGTGTCTAGATCAAAAAGATATGTTGTTGAGGAATTTTGGAAATCAATATAATGTATATGATCCAAAATCCATTTTGGTCATTGAATTAAAAAGTAAACTGAATGATCACCAATCTAAATGTTTTGAATTGATGCGCTTCAACCAAAAACATGTAGAGATTGTAACTTTTGACGAATTGTTGTCTAAGTTAGATGGGTTACATCAGGTTATTACCGGAAAATTTAAATAATATGGAAAATTCTCTTCAGAAGGAATACAATGATTTCATGGAATGGTTTAAGATTACCCATCAGAATCTATTTGAAAAATATGCAAGAAATATTTCTATTCCTATGAAACTAGGAGGGGAGTAACTGCAAACAATAATTATAGATTAACGCCGGAGGAATATGAGAATTTGGTAAAGATTGCGCATACATTTTATTTAGAAGATCAAAAGTAAATGAAAGAGAGGTTTTCGGCAGATATTTATCTTTCATTTATATGAGGGATTTAATTAGATGTTTAATTAAGTAATTAATTGGTTTAAGATCTAGATTGCAAGAATTCTATTTAAATTTCTATGGTATCTGAAATTGAACCTGGTTTTTTTGTTATGAACGACTTTGAAGAAGTTCGTTCCTATTATCAAGATTTGTTCGCAAGAAAAAAAGTTAGTGCGCTCTATAAAATGAGAAACTGGCGAGAGAGATTTCATCCAGAATTTCTTACTAAAGGTGAAATGTATTTTACAAAACCTGATGAATTGAATGATCCGTTTGATATACATAGACCTCTACAATTTGATGTATCCGTAATTGACAAGCCTGAGTTTTTAACCAAAATGATTCAAACCGCACCTGCCGCCAGAGGAATAAATCCTGGAAGGGATGCAGAGGTTTATGCTGAGAAGGAACTAGATAGAATTCGGGAAAACCCTCAGGAATATTTTTTGAATAATTATATCGGATTAATTAATGATCCAAACTATAACAGCAAAATAGGTGTTCTTTCTTTAACGACAAAACCATTAGATGATCAAATTTGGGGTTATTATGGTGGCGGCCAACGTGGTTTTGCTGTGGGATTCGATCCCATATCACTTTGCGAGAATATTTTTTCTGAAGCACAATTTGTCACTTACACGGATAATATTTCAGTATCAGGGATCTTAAACGAATCGCTTAAAAAGCAATCAGAAATGAACTTCCAAAAAAGCAAGAAATGGGAATTTGAAAGCGAATTTCGGTTTGTGCGAATCCTTGAAAATGCTGATAGAAAAAAGCACATATTTCCACCTGAAGTTGTTAAAGAAGTTATTTTGGGTCCTAGAATCCCCCCAAATGATAAAGATGAAATTTTGCAAATTCTAAATAAGCGATATCCCAAAGTCGCATTGTACCAAATGTTATGTGATTATGCAAATGCCAAAATTAAAATGGTATCTATTTAAATTTGACTACCAAATCGGGTAGAATCGTCGATACAATTTCTTTGCTTTATTTTGAAATCATCATTCATTTTTGCAGGTGAGGTTAATTCAAAAAATGTAGAATAATCGTTTAAAGGGCCACCCTTCAGCAGCCCATTGATTATCGAACTCAGAACTTAATTAAAGTACATTCACCTCCCCCGTAAACAGACTGTTCGAAATCCGTTTACCATCCGAAGAAATAAACCCAATATAGGTCTGTACTCTTTTCCCTTTGATGGGCTTAATGTCTATCCGACAATGACCAAGTGATCTGCAGGCTGCGTTTAGTTTATAAATCCAGCGTTGGGATTCACGATTATATACAGCAACAAAGGCCTGGTCAGTGGCCAGCGCCTTGCCGATACCACTGTTATCTGTCCAGCTGAATACCAGTTTCCCGGTAATGGGAGATGATACTGAGATCCCCGGAGCGGCGGGAAGATTTCCTAAACTTAAAATCAGCTTACTGTAATCAATCCGTAGAATGGGATACCCTGCCTTGAAAGCTTGACGGATATTCTGTTTGAGGATCTTACCCGTGTCGGTAATATTCAAAAACTTCATGAATTCCCGTAGTGGATTCATGAATCTCGTCATCAGAATGGTCTTCATCTGGAATTCAAATCGCGTTCTTCGCGGTTTAGAGCTGCTTCGCCCTGGAGTTTTTCTTTTCGAGGGACATTTCAGAATGGTTGTTTTGGTTTTTTTGATTGGTTTTCATTTTGTTGTTTTTTATGGATAATTAATAAATGGGTTATAGTTTGCTTACTGGTTTGGTTTTCAATAGTTCTATGAGATCGGAATACCAGTAATATATTTTTCTTCCGATCTTCTTATAGGGGATCTGTCCCTTGCTTCGCCAGGTCTGCAATGTGCGACTGCTGATATGCAGTTTTTCCAGCACTTCTCTTTTGTCCATCCAGAAATCAATTTCCGGATCGATGATTTTCTTTTCGGTTTCGTTTTGTGTTTTCAGATTTTCTGTTTTCATATGATTGGGTTTTGTTTTTTAAAATAGCCCACTCCTGCCCCGGCTCGATAGGATCAGGAGGGGCTTTCGGATTGCTGCTTGCCTTAAGCTTTACGCCTTAAGCTTTGCGCTCGTTTTCACAGGGCGGACTTCTTTCTTTCATAGTGGACATAAATGATTCCAGCACAAATATGTGGTCATCACAAAAAGAAATTTAGCAGCCTGCTAAAAATAAATTCAAATTTTTTTTGAAAAATGTGCATGAGAGAGCAACATAGTAACGATAGAGAGCAACATGAGAACTGCGCAAAATATTTTTTTCAATAAAAAGTTTTAATCCCCAGGCAGGTATATCGTTTACTGATACTAGTTAGGTTGCGGGGGCCCCCTGCCTATTTAATTATTAACCGGGTGATTTTTTATGAAGGGATTCCAAAGCTATTCTAAAGCCATTCCAAAGGCTGTTAAAGAGTAGGCGGAAAAACGGAGAAAAGGATCATCATTAAAACAACATGTCAATTAAAGAAAAATGGCAGAAGCAAAAAACAATATCGTCACCAAGGGTATCTCGGGAACAATAGGCAGAATGCTAACGTTCCGTCAGAGAGCCGGAAAAACGATCGTCGCCAATCTGCGCAGGGCAACACCCGCCTCCAATTCGGAGAAGTCAATTGCCGTGCGTACGAAGTTTAAGTCGAGCATCGAGTATGCAACAAAAGCAATTCTCGACGCTGTTACAAAAGCAAATTATCTGGCCGCGGCCTTACCTGGTCAGAGTGCTTTTAATGTAGCAGTCGCCGATGCTTTTAATGCGCCGGAAATCACGAAGATCGACACCAGCGCTTATCATGGTGCTGTGGGAGATTCAATAACCGTTCGGGCAACGGATGATTTCAAGGTAACAGGCGTGAGTGTTTCCATTCACAATGCCGCGGGCGACCTGCTGGAACAGGGAGCTGCGGTAGTGCAGGCAAACACGATCGACTGGTTGTATAAAGCTACCGTAGCAAATGCAGCAATTGCCGGATCAAAGATCACGGCGGTTGCAACGGATTTGCCGGGTAACAACACTTCGCTCGACGCGACATTGTAATCATTTTTAAAAACTTTCAACATGGAACTGGAGCTTATAAGAAAGTATTTTCCGCTCGGAACAACCGGACAGATCTTTGATCAGCGCAGGCTCATTACGCATAGTATTGAACTTCCCTGGAAAGATAACCACGCACAGGTTTCGTGCATACCCGAGGGAAGATACCGGATCATGAAGAGATACAACGCTCATTTCGGTCAGCATTTCGCCGTGATGGGTGTGCCTGGCAGAAAAGATATACTCATTCATCCGGCCAACGATGCGCTGCTGGAATTGCGCGGTTGTATTGCTCCGGTCTCCATGCTGACAGGAGAGGCCGAAGCAAAAGGTCTGAAGTCCCGCGAAGCTTTGCAGGATCTGGTAGTACTAACAGATAAAGCTTTCAGGATGGACGAACCCGTTTTTTTAATCATTAAAACGATTCTATGACTTTGATCGACAGAGTGGTAGCGCCTACTCCCGCGTTCTTTCAAAAGCTGAGAAATATTGGTCTGGCCCTGGCTGTCTGAAGGATGATCAGTCTGAAGGATTATAAAAAAGAAATGATAATTTTATTCGAAAACAGGGGTGATGACCTTTCAATTTAAAATTCATATCCGTGATATTGAATCTCCTGAGGTCTGGCGAACTCTTCTTGTCCCGGACAACTTCAGTTTTCATCATTTCCATAATATTATACAGGCTTCTTTTGGCTGGACCAACTCACACTTATATGAATTCTCACCTGAAGGGATTGGATCGGATCCGGTCATTACGCATCCTGAATTTATGCCGGAAACCGAATATAGAAATAGTACACTCTTTAAACTAAGTCAATATTTTGTCAATATAGGGGATAAAATAATTTACACATACGATTTTGGCGATAGCTGGGAACATATCATCACGCTTGAAAATATTGTTGATGAACCGGCGAAAAGAGTCACATGTACTGATGGTGGCGGAGCTTGTCCACCGGAGGATTGTGGCGGCCCTCACGGATTCAGGGACTTTAAGCTTGCAATAAATAATCCTGCCCATGTAGAGTTCAAATCCTTAAGGGCATGGGCGGGCATCCGAAAGAGCGGAGTATGGGATGCTTCAAAATTTAACATGGAAAGAACAAACAAGATTTTGGAGAAAATGTAAAGGGGACTTCTTAAAAATTGGATTTAATATTATTTTTTAAAAATCCACATGCTGCAGCATAAATCCGTAATCATAACTAATACGTCCATGATCGTCAATATTATTTTGCCAGGCCAGCTCATCATGACTTACTTTAATAATATCATTTGTCTTTAAACGGCCAAGTCTTTCTTCCACTTTCACAATCGCCTGGCGTTCGCTTTCGTTAAATATTTCCATATCTGGTTCTCCGTCATGATTGACCAGTTTCTCCCCACTATATTCTTCAAATTCGAATTCCGCAACTTCAACATATCCTTCATCAGCCAACCGGTCATAAATCCCTCCATAATTCAAGGGCACAGGACCGTGAGTAATAGCTCTATAGCTCATTCCGCTTATACTGTAACCCGTTTTTCCGTAATGATAGAAATCCGCATAGAAAAAAAGCTTGTTCATTTTTGTTTTATAAGGCTCGAGTTTTAATGCAAAATATTTTGCCATGATGCCGATTTTTTCCATCGAAGGAACGCGATAGCCGTTATAGTTGCCCGGAGTTTTTGTACCAAATAATCTTTCTTCAATTAAGGAATCAAGAACATCCTCCTTAGTGAATTTTTCAACCGCCAATTTAATTTTGACGACCTCGCGTTCCTCAAATTCATTTTTGCTCAACTCGATAAGCTTATTGAATTCAACTGGGTTCTTCGCCAGTTGAATAAGTTTACCAGTCGCAGGGCCTGGCATTTCTCCATTTTCGTAGTTTCCATATACATTGGCCGACAAACCCAATACCTCGCTCATTTTGGATGCACTCAATCCATACTGTTCGCGAATTTTCATGATTTCCTCTACAAATGGAATGCTGTGTTTGCTTCTATACTGATTATGCACCTGAGCCTGATTGAGCTCGTCAAGTTCAGTCGTGGTAAATTCTTCTTTTGTCTCAAGATCTACCCAGGTATGGTACATAATCGGAAATGATTCCTTTCTGAATTCAAAAGACTGGAGCTTTTTATTCAGGGTAACTTTTCCTTCTGGCTTTTTTTACTTTCATATTTTATTTTCCTTTTAAAGGAAATTTCATCGGGCGTTCGGATGGGTGGAAGGAGATGCAGATTACCCCACTTCCTGATTGTCCCACCGAAATTTTAATATAGATCTCGCGCTTTTTTGACAACCCTTCCAAATACCCACAACGGTACGCTGGCATTCAATATATCTGTATTTGGACCTTCTGAGTAATCATCCGTTGTAAGAGCTTCGATTATTTTGATCCTTTGAGACAGGACTTAATTCCAAATCAAATAACGCTTGCGTATTCTTACCCCTATCATCCCTTATTCTTATTTCCCAAATTTTCATTTTCTGATGGAATTCCGCCAGAAAAGCTTCCACTTCCTCCTTTGTTGCCATGGCTTATGATCATACAACAAATATACGAAATTATTTAGCAAATAGGTATCTGAAAGGGTGAAAATACCCATAAAAGCCCAATTTTTGCACTATTAAATGTGTTTTATATTACGCATAGTAGCACATTTTCTTAAATAACATTCACCTTCTCCCAAAAACAAACTGTCGAAATCCTTTTGCCGTCGGCCGAAACAAAACCAATATAACCTGCAGTGGTTTCTAATTGATACTTGATATGAATACTGAATAATCCATGCCGATCTTTTGTGGCATCTGCATTAAAAATCCAGGTTTTGGATTCCCGGTTAAATATGGCAACGAAAAGACGGTCCGTTGGAAGGGCTCTGTGAATGCCACTGTTGTCCGTCCACCTGAATATAAGTTTACCAAACTCTGGAGATGAAACGGACATTCTCAGTGCAACGGGTAGATTTCCTTTACTGAAAATTAGCTTCCTGTAATCGATCCTGAACCGGGAATGATCGCTTCTAAATGCGTTTCGTACATTTTCTTTGAGAATTTTTTTCGCGCTGACAACATGTATCTGGTCCATGAAATTTCGCAGGGGACTCATGAATTTGATCATCAGTGAGTGTCTTCATGCTGAAATTCAATACTGAATCCGAGCCATCGTGAAAATGGTTTTGCATCAGGACTTTTCGTTGCTGTCATCTTTTCGGAATGTCTGTGCTCTTTCGTAACCAATGTTCCGATTACTTTTGGTCTACGGGTTTTTTCTTTGTTTGTCATCATGTTGTTTTTTAAAGCTTTCATGTTTTTAGTTTTTAATGTTATTTAAATTTTACATCGACCCTTATTTTCCAGGTCGACGCTTTCGTTACAAATATGGCCGGTTCTTTAGGCCTCTTTTCACAAGTTGGTACCAACTTGTGAAAGATTTTTTTCAGGCCGACGCATTATTCGCAAATATGGGCCATTCTTTAAGGGTCATTTCCCAGTGCGTATCCCAGCCTGTGAAAAATATTTTTTTCTGTTTCTGCATTTTCAGCACGATTTCCAGCCAGCCGAAATCCAGGTTTGGCCGATAGTGCTTCTATATTGCTTCTGCAATCCTTCGAGAGTTCTTCGAGGATTTGGCTAGTTTTCCGCAGGAATTCCCGAAGAACTCTCGAAGAACTCCGCTAAAATCTGCGAACTAAGGCAGAACTATATTGGAACCAATACCGGCAAATACTCCTTTTTGTGCATTTTTGATCCCGAAATAAATCTTTCCCAGTTGTGACCATACTGTGAAATAGAATCCGGATTAAATTGTATCTTCCGCGGTTTGCCCTAAATATTCCGCTGTCTAATGCAAATATGGGGTCATCGAAAAATGATTTATCAGAGTCTGAGCAGAGGCTCTGCTAAATAAATTTGGGCCAAATGGGGCGCTTGGATATAAGAAATTGAGATTCAATTCGCTGTATTGTTTACAAGACCGATTAATTTTCTTCTTCTGTTGCAGTTGCAGACCAGATGTAGTTTATATAGACTCTGATTTTCCTGTGAATTCGTTATGTATTCTTCTAAGATTCCGGCCAGGTCCTAAAAGAGTTCTAAAAGGTTTCTAAAAGAATTCTAAAAGAACTCTAGAACAATTCAGCAACAACTCAGCAATAACTCAGCAACAATCCTGCAACAAATCGACATTACAACCTGACTGTATCTATATTTTTACTGCATTAAATCAGGAACTGCGTAGATTATTAAATCAGGGATGAGAAATATTTTTCAGAGTCTCTGATCAGACTCTGAATTTTAGCTAAAAAAAGAATTGCATATTTGTTCGTATGGACAATACGGTCAACGGTCAACGGCCAACAAAACACCATCATGCTATTCAGCACGAAGACTATTCACCGGATTCGCCGTCGCAGCCTTTAGCGCCCGATAGCCGACGGATATACAGGCAATCAGCGCAGAAAGACCACTGGCTTCGATGAATATCATCGGACCTGGTTGAAAATGGAACGCATAATTCTGCAACCAATGAAACATGAAATATCCTGCAATGGGAGCAGCAATCAGGAAAGCGAGAAAAACGAGGAACATGAATTCCCGCGAGAACATATTGACGATATTGAGCACCGATGCGCCCAATGTTTTGCGTATGCCTACTTCTTTAGTACGGGAGGTGGCCATGAAAGAAACTAAACTATAAAGTCCCAGACAGGAAATAAATATGGCCAGCCCTGCGAAAAGTTTATACAGTACCGCTAGTCGGGTTTCCTGTTCATAATATTGGGCAATCGTTTCGTCCAAAAACTGATATTCATAAACATTATCAGGGAATGTTGACTTCCACAGTTTTTCAATGGCCGGAAGAGCCTGACTTAGCATAGAAGCCGACAATTTAATGTTAACCGTGGAGTAGACTTCTTTCCACTCCTGTATCAGAACTGGTCTGATCGTATCATGAAGGGAGGCGATATTAAAGTCTTTGACTACACCCGTAATGTAGCCATCTGAATCATTGACACCGACAACTCCCAAACTCGCACCCAGTGCGTCCTCTGGCCGCCGGATGCCCAGCTTTCTTAAAAAAGCCTCGTTCACAATGACATCGTCACCCCCTCCAATAAAACGTCCCGCCACCAATTTCATACCGTAGAGATGAGGATAAACTGAATCTGCCCATTTAAGGTTGACCCCAAAATCATGAATTTTTTTGCCGTTATAACTGATATCGGTATTCCAGTCACTGGAGACATCGTTGGGACTGGCGAAACTGAAGCTCACATTTTCGACACCCGTCTGACGCAGGAGGCTCTGGCGCAGGTAGTCCATCTTCTTATTGTCAGGCATATGCGTAATGAGTACGGTGTTTTTGTTGAAGCCCATGGGCGCCGATTTGAAATAATCCACCTGGCCCACTACAATCAGTACGCAAATGATCAGGGCCTGGGAAATGGTGAACTGAATCACCACGAGTATTCGTCGCAAGAGATTGGAACCGCCGGCTCTTGGAGCTGCCCGATTCTTAAATGCCATTACGGGATCGAAACCAGAGAGTACCAGTGCGGGATAGAAACCACCAAGGAAACTGGTTCCTGCTACAACGGCCAGAAGCAAACCGATCAATGCAGGATCCACTGTAAAGGAATTGCTCAGATTTATTCCCAACATTCTCTCAAAGACCGGAACAGTTAACCTGCAAAGAACACAAGCAACGAGTGTCGCAACCACCACAAATAAGACTGTCTCGGCCATGAACTGTAACAGCAATTGAGAACGGGTGCCACCCATGACCTTTCTCACTCCGACCTCTACGGAGCGGTTTACTGCCTGCGCCGTGGATAAATTCACGAAGTTCATACAGGCAATAAAAAGGACAAATAATCCGATCAGGCTGAGTGCGTTGATCAGGGATCTGCTGAAAGGATGATTGTTGAAGGTATTGAAGCGGGTATCGAAATGCATATCCTTCAGCGGCAAAAGCATCATACCCTCATTACGATTTTCTGCAGGTTTGTAGCGGTTAACCATGTCCGTTAGATCCTTATTGAATTTGGTTTCAGAAAGTTGATCCGGCAAGGTTACAAAACAGTAGTGTTGCGCAAATACAGATACCCAATTGTCGAGCCTTCCCTTTATACCTGTATTGTTCAGCGTAGCATAAGAAAGGACAACCTTTAGAGGGAAGTCCGTATTGGCAGGTATATCCTCCAGAACACCCGTCACTTTCAAAAGCAATGCATTGTCCAGTTTCAGTGATTTACCGATCGCTGAAGTCCAACTGCCGAAATATTTGTCTGCTATGCTTTGTGTGAGTATGACGGTATTTGGTTCATTAAGCGCCGTTACTTTGTCGCCCGATAACCATTTGAACCCAAACATTTCAAAGAACTGTGGATCCGCATAAAGAACACCTGTTTTTTCACGAAACATTTTGTTCGTTGAAGTAATGGTGATTTGCCCGTCCCCGCCCAAACTCAAAATAGAAGCTACTTGTTTTAGCTGTGGATAATCATGGCGCAAGGTCGGCGCTGTGGGAAAAGGGACACCGGTCTCATAGTCGATACCTTCCGGTGTCTTGAATACTGATACTACGCGATAAATATGATTCCGGTTAGGGTGGAAATCATCAAAGCTGGATTCGAACCGGACAATTAAAAAGATGAAAAGACAGATGGCGATGCCAACAGCCAGTCCAAGGATTTTGATAATCGTCTGTTCTTTGTAACGAAAAGCCTGGACGATAGCAATTCGGAAGAAGCTCCAGTACATGAGGTTCGTTTTGATTATCGGCATTCATGGCCAAATTTGGTGCCATCCGTTTAATCATTTGAAAAGCAACAGCTAAAACCAGATCATAACCAGGGGTTGTTCGCTTTCGATACAATTGGCGGTCCGGATACGAGACGCTTTGATGATTTTAGTTTATCATTTATTGAACTAAGAAGAAAGACTTGAGACGGCCTAAGTTCATTCTGAACGAAGACTATATCCCGCCAGGAGCGGGATCTCATCACTCCTCACTCAGTTCGGAGTGATTCGACAGGATTTGCTATCGCTGCTTTGATTGCCTGAAAGCTCACTGTCAGTATTGTAATTAACAGAGCACCGATGCCCGAAGCCGCAAAAATCCACCAGGACAACTCAGTTCTGTATTGATATCCCAGCAACCAGTTGTGCATAAAATAATAAGCGACAGGTGCAGCAACGAAGCAGGATATGACGACTAATACCACGAAGTCTTTGGATAATAATTTCCAGAGGTTTGAAACAGATGCTCCCAAAACTTTTCGGATACCAATCTCTTTGGTTCGTTGCTCGGCAACAAAACTGGCTAAACCGAATATGCCCAGACAACTAATCAAAATGGCGAGTATTGCAAAAATGGTAGCAAGCTTACTTATTTTTTGTTCGGCAGAAAATTTTAGGGCATATTCTTCATCCGCAAATTTGTATTGAAAAGGAGCAGCCGGAGCTATTTTTTTAAATATAGCTTCTATCTTGGGCAGGACAGCGTTCATACTAATATTCGGATTCACTTTTACATTCATTTGTCCTAAGTGATTCAGGTCTTTTTGCAACCAGTAGAACCCCATTCTTACAGGCTCATAGGGCGATTCAGCTACGATATCATCCACTACTCCGATGATCTGCCGTTTTATTCCACCCCCGTCGGCGATAAATTCACCAACCGGGTTTTTAAAACCAAGGTATTTCGCTGCCGTTTCATTAATAATGACGGCCGCCGAATCGGTACCAAAATCTTTTGAGTAATCCCTGCCTTGTAATATCTTCCAATGAACGGTTTTGCCAAAGTCTTCATTTACCCATGTTACTGAAAAGGATGATTCGGATTCCGGATTTTTTCCTCTCCAGTTGAAGTCGCCATAATTATCCCAGATGGTAGTAATCGGGCTGGATGAAAAACCGACATCACTAACGATTCCACTTGATAATAAAGCGTCTTTAATGGCCGATTTTTTATCACGGAAATTAGGGTCGAACAATTTAAACCACAGCAGGCTTTCTTTATTGTAGCCGACCGGACGGTTTTCTGCGTATTTAATTTGCTGGTAAACAACCACTGTACCGATGATTAAAACGACCGAGACCGTAAACTGCATGACTACTAAAATTTTCCGCGGATAAGATGCGAATTTTCCCAGGCGAAACGAGCCTTTTAATACTTTGATCGGTTGGAAAGACGAGAGGTAAAATGCCGGGTACATACCAGCCAATAAAGCTGTGATAAATAAAAACAGGGCACTCAAAAACCAAAAATATAAATTGGAAACAGGCAGTTTAATTCCTTTTTCGGTGATCTCATTAAAAACCGGAATGGAAATAAAGGCTAAGAGAAGAGCGATCATGAAGGCTAAGAAGACCGCCAGGAAAGATTCGCTCAGAAATTGAAAAATCAATGAACTTCTGGTCGATCCCATCACTTTTCTGACGCCCACTTCCCTGCTTCTTTTTTCAGACCTTGCCGTGCTCAGATTCATAAAATTGATGCAGGCCAGTAACAAAACAAAAATGCCTGTCACAGCAAAAAGCCATACATAAGTTATACGACCACCTGAAGGATAACCATTTTTGAATTCAGAATACAAATACCATTTTTCCATTGGATAAAGCCAGAGAATCTGATTTAATTTCTTAGATCCTTCAATAAAATCCGGCGGAGCGTCCTTGAAATAAAGTTTGCGAATCGCTGCATCTGCCTGATCCAGACTGACATGATCGGCGGTTTGGATGTAAATGAAGTGAGAAGTTTGTCCCCAGTCATCTTCATGGGCTCTGATATCCGGATTGTTGGCAATCAGGTTATCATAATTTGCAAAAAATTGAATATCTCCCAAAATAGAATTTTGGGCAGGGTCTTCATATACACCCGTTACTTTGGTATTATAATAGTTATTTAATTTTATTTGTTGATTGATCGGGTTGTCGTTACCAAAAAGGGCTTTGGCAGTGGATTCGGAAATAATAATGCTTTGCCGGTCGTTCATGCTTTCCTTACTGCCCCTTAGCATTTTTAGGGAGAACATATCAATCACACCATTTTCAATAAACTCACCTTTTTTTGTAAACGTATTATTGCCAATTTTTAGATCAAAGTCCCGTTCTGACTGCGTTTTTACGACATGCTTAAATAAGTGCCCGTATTTGTTTCGCAAAACGTTAGCCATCGGCTGCGGCAGATAAGCCGTATTATTGGTTTGTTGAGTCAGCGGCTGTGTATAAAGCCTGGTTACCTGGGCAATATGCTGATAGTTATCAAAAGAATGGTTATAACTCACTTCGTCATAAACCCACAGCCCAATAAGTAATGCCACGGCCATGCCAACTGTCAGTCCTCCAATATTAATAGCACTATATCCTTTATTTTTTATAAGATTGCGCAACGCTATTTTAAAATAATTTTTTATCATTTTAAAAAGTAAAAAGTAAAAAGTAAAAAGTAAAAAACGGCCAACGGTCAACTATCAATCGCCAACCTAAGTCTAATGCTTATCAAAATAATGCCATAATGCTATCTGATTAGGAATCAAATAGATAAGGTCCAAGTGGTTAATCAGACTGACCGCTTTTGATACGGTGGTTGTCCGTTTCCATTTCCGCCTGTATCGTCATGCCGCCCACTCACACCAACAGCGATTGGTTTTCCTCTAACTCATCATCAACAGGTGGGTTTTCTACCAAAACAGGAATTGGCACAGGAACATTTTTATGTACAAGATGTCCCTTCACCCAATGTTCAAGTCTAAAGTTGAGGGGTTCAAGCATTCCCGCTAAAATAACGAGAAACAGCATTTCCCATATCGGGTTTTCATTTGTCAGCTGACTTACATAGGGATAAATTAAATCCGTAATGAATTCAAAAAACAGAAGCAAACTTAAAATACCAAGAAATTCAACTACTCTTGCCCTTACCTTGATCCTGGCGAGGAAGAGCACGAACAGAAAGAATACAGGAATGAATATCCCGATGGCAATTAACTGAAGATTCCTCACAGATGCTTCATGTTCTTTTTTCTTTTCATCCTGCAGTTCCTGTTGCCTGGTGTTCTCATCGAAAGTGAGGTTCTGCATCTCCTGCACTTTTTCCTTGTTGAACAAACTGTCTTTCAGCGCTACGCTGAGCTCCAGGTATTTCAGCGCACTATCAGGCTGATGCCTTCTTTTATAAAATGCTGCAAGATAATCACTGGCGTCCGATTGTCTGGAAGTCAGCATCGAAGATTGAGCTGTACGAAGTGATAGCTGTCCGTACCATATTACAGAATCGAGTTTGTTTTTTCTTTCAAATAACTGTGCAAGGAACAATGCGGCTTCACAAGTGCCTTCGTTTATATTATGCGACAAAAAATAGGGGAAAGCCAACTGGTAATAGATCAGTGCAATGCTGTCCTGATGAAGTAGGTGATATCCATCTGCGAGGTTCTCATAACAGAATACTATTGACTGTTCGTCATGGGTTATTAAGGCCACCTGGTAACATTTTAGTTGGTAAAAAAGACTGGAATCATACATATGCATCAATTCATAGGCTCCTGCTATTTGCTCATACAGGTCTAACTGGATTTTAAAGTCTGTTTTGCCTCTATCCATGTCTATGACCCTCAATGCATATGTGATACAATTCTTTCCGTCTTTCTGGAAATAATATATTGAACAGATTTCAGTTGTCGCGATCGAAATGTAGTCTGGCGAATTCATTTGTTCCGCGATCTTCAGACTCTGAAGTGCAAATTCCAGCGCTTTAGGATAATTGCCCATCTTCCGTAATCCAATGCTCATATTTATTAAAGCGTAGGCTTCGTCAGGTTTACTCCCCAACCGCCTTGCCATTAAATACTCCTGCCTGCCAAAATAATATGTAGAATCCGGATGGGAAAATTCATAACCAAGGGCCAGTTCACTCAGGAGATTGAGGGCATTCGTATCGGACTTGCTTTTTGAAAGGAGATTGCGCAGGCTGTCGTGGTTATCTGACTGACTTCTGGCAGCGCTCATGCAGGTCCATGAAACAAGGAGCAGGAAGATTTTTCTCATAGTGAAGGTTTGTTCCCGAATTTACAAAAAATGAATTGGATAGTGGGAGGGGGTGCTGCTTTATAACTACCGCGCGAAATGAGAATGAAGATCGTGTAGTATGAAGAAACTCAACTCCTGAAAGAATAATATTTAGTAGTAATTGCAGGCGGTAAAAAAATAATTATTGAAAAGTCCTAAATGATGGATAGCAGAAATATATAACAGCATTTCCTGCAAAAGTTGAATCCGGGTTTCTGAGGAATCAATTAGAAATCCGAAGATGATGAGATTAATTTAGTAACGGTTTTTTGGATATCATTTCTAATCTGAATAATATGAAAGAATATGACCAGGGCTCTCTTAGAATTATTAACCTGATTGCTGCATTACTGGTATTGGCCGCCGCTTTGATGGCAACCCTCTCCTGCAAAAAATCAATGTCCGGTTCTTCAACGCCGCCACCTGTTCAGGACACAGATGTGAATACCACGGTACACGGCGATACTGCATGGGAGATCGGCGGATCGAATTATCCCATGTATTCTGTTGGCAATTATCTTGAATACCCCACCGACTCCGACTGGGTTATTCCCTATAATTTGCGACCTGTAATCGGGACATACCACCTGGCGCCTGATACCGTGAAGAAACAACTGGCCGCTATGTACAACAACGGACAAAGAAAAATTGCGCTTGATCTCTGGTATTCAGATTTCAGCAGAGACTTCAACCTCGTGGACAGTCCTTTATATGGCCATGTAGTGAGTGCCACCATGGGAAAACTGATTCCACAACATGAACAAAATCTCATCAACCTGCTCAACGATATTGTTAACCAGGGTTTCAATCAGATCATGTTCAGGTTTGACACCCAGGGAGATTCGGACCCAAGAGGATGGACGACCTGGCAGGAAGACTTATATCTCAAGAACTGGAGTTTTGTTTCCAGTACAAAAGCCACCATAAAAAAAACCCTGGAAGGCAAACCGATAAAAGTGCTTTATGATCTGGATGGTGAACTTGCGGGTCTGACAGTGGGACAGACAGAAGAATATTTTCAACGAATGTGGGGGGATTATGTAAAGACTTATGGGTCTCACAATACGATAGGATTTTCATTCGCTGTATCTCCGTCGCGTGACTTTGCGAATGCCATTGCATTATATGATAAGGTTGGTAAACGTCCGGATATATATGGTTTTGACATTTACGGCGATGAGTTCGGCGGCCTGCAATTTCTTCAAAGTGAGCTTCAGGCAGCTGGCGATGGAAACAAACCGGTTTTTATGGAAGAAGCTTATTACAACGATCAGGTAGCTGACTATGAGATAAAGCAGGCGAGATCTGCTTTGCATATGAATATCCTGTTTATCATGCAATGGCCTGAGCAGCGTGGAGCTATTCAACAGAATTTTTCAGTCCAGTACCCCGCAGATTATTCGGCTTATTTGCAATGAGTTCCCCGCATCTCATCATCAACAGCCGGATTTTCTACCAGTACAGCGATAGGAATCTGGCTGTTCATCTAAAGGCATAAAAATTGTACCTTAACCATCTTTATGCCTATAATGAGAATGAAGAATAAAATTAAAAAACGACTGGTAAATATCAACGCGTTTCTCAAATCCAAAAAGAAACCAGGGCTGAAAGGCATTCATCAGTTAAGGCTCGAAGTAAAACATCTCGAAGCCTTTGTAGAACTCATGAGAATTCAAAAGAATGCTGGTGCGCGGTCGGAAATTCCAGATCGCCTTATTAATCTTTTTCACGAAGCAGGCAAACTACGAAACTCCGAATTGCAGATAGGGACCATAGACTCGATCACAAAACATAACAGACTCTCCAGACCAACACTGTTTTTAGAAAACCTCAAATCATCCGAAAAGAAAACCAGTAAGAGACTGCGTAAAAAACGAAATTCATATCCGTCATTCAAATTAAGAGATTTTGTAAAACATCCGGGCGTTAAATTATCATCTCATTCATGGAAACAGTTTTTGGCAGCCCGAGCTTCTTCCATATTGGATTTGTTGGAACAGGATATCATGTCTGATATCCGGTCCCTCCATCATCTGAGAAAATTACTTAAATCAATTTTATATGTTTCGCCTGTCTGCAAAAAGAGAACAGAACCGGTTCGGGCATTTTTGAAAGCGCACAGAGCCTTCATGAAATCCGTCGAATCTAAAATAGGATCGCTCCACGACACCGGTTCCTTCGTCAGCTCATTGGAAAAGAAACATGCCATAATACAATCTCCCGATCAGGATACCTTAAAAAGAATAAAGCTGGAATGGCAGAACGATACAATGAGTATGAGAGAGGATCTTCGGTCACTGCTGCCTGCTACCCGACAATTTGCTCTGGGCCTGAAGGATCTTTCTGTGGCAGGAATCGGATAAATACCAATAAATTTTACTTAAAATGAAAAGTAATTTGGGTAAATCTTTTTTATTTTTTGTGTATTTGCTAAGTGCATTCACAGGTTATACGCAGAACAAATCAATTGACTCGCTCTTCAAGGTTTTACAAAAGCAGAATAACGATACCGGTAAAGTGAATACCCTTTATGTCTTATGCGAGGAGTTTCGATATAATGAAAGGGATTATACAAAGGCGTTGAAATATGCCCTGGATGGATTATCACTTTCCAATAAAATTGCATTTAAGGAAGGTAAGGGAATCGGATATTTTAAATTGGGTCAGATAAATTATAGTCAGAATCAATATGCCGATGCGAATAAATATTTTGATTCCGCTTTAAACATGTTTATGGGAATAAATAATAAAAAGGATATTGCAAAAACCTTATTATGGATCGGATATAATTATTATGATCAGGGTTTATATACAGATGCCCTCAGCAACTATAATAAGTCACTGAACTTTTATATTGAACTGAACGACAGGAATAAGATTGCGGAAATCTATCTGCAGATAGGATATTGTTATGGACAATTGAATTCCTATGGCGATGCTTCGACAAATGTCATATAAAGCATTAAAGCTTTTTGAAGAAATAGGCGATAAGGAACAAATGGCAAATGCATTCCATATGATCGGATTGAATTATATGAACCTCCATGATGATTCTGATGCCCTCAAAAACCTTCAGACCGGATTGAAATTGAGGACGGAATTAAACATCCGGGCAGATATGGCGCAATCCATGACTGTTCTCGGTATGCTGAATACTGAAATGGGTAATTTTTCAGAGGCTTTAAAATATGATTCTGCTTCCCTTAAAATATTTAGTGAACTGAGGGCCACGGCGCCATGGGGTATTCCTATGACCCTTTATTCTCTTGGTCAGAATTATCGAAAGCTGGGTGAAAGGGCGGATGCATCCGGAGATAAATATGAAGCGAGAAAGAATTTCAATGAAGCTGTTACATCTTTAGAGGAAGCGAAAAAATATTATGAAGGAATAAAAGATGAAGGTTCCGTTGCGTTAATGAACAATGAATTAGGTTTCACTTTTACCAGATTGAAAAACTATTCAGCTGCAAGATCATGTTTTAAAAAGGCTTTGCAACTGCCTGCAAATACGCGGATACAACAATGCCTTCATGGATAGTTATCTGGGGCTGTCCCAATTAGACAGCATAACCGGGAACCACAAGCAGGCTTATCGGAACTATAAAAAATATATTGTTTATCGCGACAGCCTTGTAAATGAGGAGGCTTCTAAAAAATCACTGCAGGCAAAGATGCTGTATGAATCCGAAAAGAATGAAGAGATGGCCAAAGCTGCAGAACATAAAGAGGAAGGCAGAAGAAGATGCGGAACGCAACCTCCAACTTACAGCCATCGCTGTTTTCATTCCCATTTTCTTTATAGGAGTCCTTCTTCTCAGCAGGACAAAAGTCAGGCCCCGGGTAGTTGAATTTCTTGGTATTTTAAGTTTGCTTCTGTTTTTCGAATTCATTACGGATCTGATATATCCCTATGTTAGTCGATTGACAAATGAAAACCCGATATGGGAAATGTTATTTCTTGTAAGTTTGGCCGCATTGCTGGAACCAGTCAACTTTAAACTTGAACATTGGGTTAAGGGGCATCTTGTTCACAGGACCGCACAAGTGGCAGTGCCGGTGCTTGTGCCAGTGGTAGTCTGAAGACATTTCAAATGTACCTGAATCGGAAGGTTGACGGATGACGGTTGGCGGTTGACGGTTAGCGGTTGGCGGTTAGCGGGATAAATGTCTTAGCTTACAAAATAAAACATTCGACAATGAAAAAATGGATCCTGTTGTCAGCAATCATAATCTCACTCACTGCGTTCCGGCACATTAAACCAGTTGCACCGGAATGGGTATCCCTGTTCGACGGCCATTCGCTGAATGGATGGAAAGTAGGAGAAAACGCAGCTACGTTTTCTGTAAAAGACGGACAGATCGTCGTGCATGGTCCCACGGCTCATTTGTTTTACGTGGGCGATTATCAAAATCATTCCTTTAAAAATTTCGAACTGAAAGTGGACGTCATGACTTATCCCGGCTCGAATTCAGGTATTTATTTTCATACGCAATACCAGGAAAGCAGCTGGCCCAGCACAGGATTTGAAGTGCAGGTAAACAATTCGCATACCGACTGGAAACGAACCGGCAGCCTGTACGATGTCGTCAATATAAAAGAAGTATATGTGAAAGACATGGAATGGTTCACGGAATATATAAAGGTGGAAGGGAAACATGTCATCGTAAAACTCAACGACAAAACGGTAGTTGATTACACCGAACCAGCGGATTATAAACCCGCACCCGGACAAACAAATCATTTTCTCTCTTCCGGCACTTTTGCCTTGCAGGGGCACGATCCGAAAAGTGAAGTGCATTTCAAAAACATCATGGTGAAAGTTCTTTAGGGCCGGATATAGGCACGGTATCCGTCGTCACTGCCAAAATTGTTAAAGTTGACGGGAGAGTTGATCTGTACACCATTTTGAACAAAGGAGACGATATTGGGTTGGCAGAATTTGCAATTGACCTGTGTGCCATTCTCTATATCTGAAATATTAATTGTAGATCCGGTGCCAGGAACATAAATCTGCCAGTCATATCCCGCCCGAATCGGCGCAATGCTATCATTGTTACTAAAAATAAGAGTTGTATCACCCTGCATTGAATATCGAAAATGGTCGCAGCAATTCGTGTCTGGTGATAAATATACAATGACGACAGAATCGATCAGGTTCGTGTAGTTCTGGTTCGGTGTAAATCTCCTTAAAATAACTGTATCAATCTGGGATTTGGAGAATCCGATAAATGCGGGGTTTATTGTGTTGTTGGAGCAAAAACAATCGCAACCGTAAAAAAAGAAAACTACCAGCCCGAGGAGTAAGAATATTTTCAAATTTTTATTTGAACGTACAAAAGAAAGATCTAAGAAAAAGTTAACTAAGTAAATACCCTTAGACAAAAATAAAATGCCCGATACTACATAATTGAAAAAAGGAGTTATTATATTTATTTAATAACCTTTAGTTGCCATCATGATAAATTCTTTTGAGAAGCCCCTGATGGGGAAAATTGTGCTTGCGTTTTTTATTTGTCATTGTTTCCTGCTTACAACCCTTCAGGCACAAGTCAAACACTCAAAGCCCACAGCCGCTAAGACTCAACCACAGTTGCAGACGGTACCCGATCCGCCGAATCCATATGCAGATATCGATAAGAAGGCATTGCTGATTCCTGATTCCCTGACCAGATCCACGGAGGCGATTGCTGCTAATATCAACGCGAATTTTCACTCGAACGAGGATAGAGTTCGTGCGGCTTTCATATGGGTCGCCGCCAATATCCGGTACGATGTGCCCAATATGTATGCGATCAATTATTATGAAAAAAAGGAAGACAAAATTGCCAAACCCCTGCAAACAAGACAGGGTATTTGTGAAAACTACGCTGCCCTGTTCACAGATATTTGTCAAAAAGCAGGCATCCGCGCATTTGTGGTGGAAGGATATGTAAAATAGAACAACCAGCTTCAGGACGTTTCACATGCCTGGTCTGTTGCAAAGATTGATACTTCCTGGTATCTCTTTGATCCGACCTGGGCCTCGGGTTATGTCAGTAACGGAGCATTCGTCCCTAAAATAAATAACGCCTATTATAAAGCGAACCCTTCAAATTTCATTCAGGCACATATGCCCTTTGATCCTCTCTGGCAATTGCTTTATCATCCGGTTAGTTTTATAGATTTTAATAATGGGACTGTCAAAGAAGACGCAACCAGGGCATTTTTCAATTTCCCGGATTCCATCGTCTGTATACGAAAAACAAAATGAAACTGAAAGGGATCAGGCTTCTTATACACGGACAGATAATAACGGTGCAAAAAATGCGCAGGTGTTCAACCGGTTGTTATACATCCGGCAGATGATTGAACAAACGAAAATTGATCAGTATAATACGGCGGTCGCATACCTCAATGATGCCGTCAGTAATTTCAATGATTTCATCCGGTACAGAAATAAACAGTTTACACCGATGAGGCCGGATGCAGGAATACAGGCCATGCTGGATTCAGCCTCCAATCCGTACAGTCTCGCAAAAATGCAGCTCAGCAGGATTAAAGATCCTGGTCCCAATATCACGGGTACGATGGGTTCATTGCAAAAACAAATGAACGATTTTTCCCAACAACTGGAAGAGCAGGAAGTCTGGCTCGCTAAATATTTCTCCAAGGGAAAATCAGGACGAAAAGGCATGTTTACAAAAGTCACCTGGTTTGGTATACCGGTGAATTAAGTGTTGCCTGAAAACCGCTCAGGTATGGAAGCTTTGGCCCTGCAGGGATCCCGTTTTCCGAATTGAATCATCGAACTTTTATTTATCCGGCATGTTATAAAGACTGCCTCACAAATTCATTACGATGATCACAAAAGAAATTACGATAGCAGGTAACAGCAAAAGTCCGTTGACAGTAAATCGTTTTGGTTATGGCACCATGCGACTCACGGGTGAAGGCATCTGGGGAGAACCGAAGAATCGCAGGGAGGCCCTGCAAATATTGAAGTCATGCATTACCAGCGGCATTCAATTCATAGATACGGCTGATTATTATGGCGATGATATTACGAACCGGCTTATCGCGGAGGCCTTGTATCCTTATCCTTCGAACCTGGTCATTTGTACCAAGGTCGGCTGTACGAGAAAGCCGGATAAGAGCTGGATTCCGTTTAACCGTCCCGAACAATTACGGATCAGTATCGAGAGGAATCTTTCTACACTCAAACTGGAACAGATCAAACTGGTTCATTTCAGGGTGCTGGGCAGCAACGATGTTCCCTTCAAAGAATCGATGGATGCGATGTTTCAATTGCAGAAAGAAGGAAAGTTATTACATCTCGGCGTGAGCAATGTGAACCCCCATGAGTTGAATGCGGCGATGTCAATGGGTCAGATTGCCACGGTAGAAAATATGTATGGTCATGGTCAGCGGATTTCTTTCAAACCTCCTTACGGAGGTGAAAGCCGAGGCGGCGAAGTATTGGATACTTGCGAGAAAAACGGCATTCCTTTCGTACCTTATTTTTCACTGGTTCAATCCCTGCCAAAAAAGGATGATCGCATTTCTACCATCGCAAAAAAATACAATGCTACAGAAGCTCAGATAAATCTTGCCTGGTTGCTGCATCGTTCTCCCTGGATATTGCCGATCCCCGGCACTTCTTCGCTTAAACATTTTGAAGAAAATATAAAATCAAAAGAAATAGAGTTGAGTAAAGAGGAAATGATTTTTCTGGACTAATTTTAATTTCACGTCTATTCGAAAGCGCCTGCAGGTAAAGAACCCAATTGGGTGCCTACCGATCCGAAGCGTGAGTTTGAATTGCTCACACGTTTTTATGGTCCTGAAAAAGCATTCTTCGATAAAATTTGGAAGATGCCGGATGTGGAGGAAGTGAAATAATAATCGGAATCGACTATGACAAGATCAAGATATATTTCGCTGATATTAATTCTCGGCGGACTGACCGCACTGGGTCCTTTTTCGATCGATATGTACTTGCCGGGATTTCCTGCTATTGCTAAAGACCTTTCTACTTCGGCGGCAAAAGTTTCGCTTTCACTGAGTAGCTTTTTTATTGGTATTTCGCTCGGACAATTATTATATGGTCCGCTGCTGGATCGCTTCGGAAGAAAAAAACCACTTTACATCGGGCTTTCTGTATACATAATTGCTTCCATTGGTTGTGTATTTGTTCAATCGATCGGTGGTCTGATTGGTTTGCGTGTGATTCAGGCGCTGGGCAGTTGTGCGGCAACAGTCGCATCAGTTACATTGGTCAGAGATTTGTTTCCTGTCGAAGACAACGCTAAAGTATTCG
Source organism: uncultured Bacteroidota bacterium (assembly GCA_963730425.1). Lineage (GTDB taxonomy): Bacteria > Bacteroidota > Bacteroidia > Chitinophagales > Chitinophagaceae > Puia. The sequence goes on from CAVSRV010000011.1 coordinate 29,982, forward strand.
CTTTACTTATCCTGGTACTTGGTGCATCGCCGATGATCGCTCCAACGGCTGGAGGATATATCACGAGTTCATTTGGATGGCATGCGGTATTTCTTGTTTTGACGATGATTTGTGTATTGATTTTTGTCTCCTGTATTTTCTGGCTCCCTGCAGGTAACGCGCCAGATCACGAACGATCGTTAAAACCGATACCAATAACGAAAAGTTTTCTTTCTGTTTTCACGACTCCTCAGTTTTATACTTATTGTTTAACTGGAAGTCTGGTGTTTACAGGACTATTCGCTTATGTGGCGGGCGCACCAGTTGTATTTATGAGCGTTTTCGGTGTGTCTCCGAAAACTTTTGGTTGGATATTCGCAATTCTATCCATCGGCTTTATTGGTTCGAGTCAGCTGAATAATCTTTTGCTTAAACGATTTAATAGTCACCAGATCCTTCGTTTTATTCTGATTTGTTACTTGGTAGTGGCAATAATGTTTTTTATTTTTTCCCAAATGGGTTGGCTGAGTCTGCCGGTCATCATGATTTTTCTTTTCCTGTTACTGGGCTGCGTGGGTATCGCCAATCCAAATACTTCTGCGCTGACACTGGCGCCATTCGATAAAAATGCGGGAACGGCATCTTCACTGATGGGCGCCATTCAGATAGGTTTGGGTTCACTGATCTCAATATTTATGAGCCTGTTTGAAAAGCCATCATTGACTCCGCTGGCCATCGCCTTTCTCATGGCATCTATTTTCGCTTTTTTCATGCTGAAGCTTGGAAGCAGGCAGATAAAAGTTATGAGATATGGGATATGAGATATGGGTCATTAACATGATTGAGTATTCCAAATTATTTTAATGGTGGTTGTGTAATTGCAAAAAAGATTGCATCTGGAAGTAAAATACACACCATGCGACACCTATTTCTGGCCTGCTTTGCCATGATGATATTCCTGATGGCATTCAGCCCTTCCCAACAGTTTAAGATTTCAGGTTTTATTAAAGATCAGAACGGAGCGCCCGTTTTGGGGGCGACGATTATGGAAAAGCAAACCCATCATGCCGTTCTCAGCGGAAATGGATGGAAGTTTTTCTATCATGGTCTCCGGCCAACGGGTAGTGCTGATTATTCAGTTGGTCGGTTATGAGCAACAGGAGCTTTAATTAAATGCAAATGAGCAGCCATTAAATATTGTACTCAAAGCCTCGGTTCAAAATCTGAATGAAGTCGTGGTGATGGGATACGGGATTTCCCGGAAAAAAGACATTACAGGGAGTGCTGCGACTGTTTCCGGCGACTACGATAAATCGCCTCAGCGAATTTTATAAGGAAAATGAGACCCGCACGTATTCAGGTAATACCAACAAGACCCAATATTCGGACAGTACCGTTTTCAATACGGAAGAATATGATGCCATCACAGAGAATCCTTTTTTAACTGCTAAAGAAAATCCGCTGTCGACATTTTCCATCGACGTTGATGCGGGTTCTTATAGCAATGTGCGAAGGTTCCTGAATAATGGCGAGCTGCCGCCGGCTGGTGCGGTGAGGATCGAAGAGCTCATCAATTACTTTCATTATGATTACCCGCAACCTGTGAACGATGATCCGTTTTCTATCAATACTGAAGTCAGTGCCTGTGCCTGGAGTCCGTCACATCAGTTGGTCATGATCGGTCTGCAGGGTAGAAGAATACCTACTGAGAATCTGCCTGCTTCCAACCTGGTATTTTTAATTGATGTATCAGGCTCCATGTTTGAACCGGAAAAATTACCGCTGGTTCAAAAATCTCTTAAAATGCTGGTTGATCAGTTAAGGGAACAGGATCGCGTTTCACTGGTAGTATATGCCGGTAATGCCGGACTCGTACTTCCATCTACACCAGGATCCGAAAAAACAAAAATTAAAAACGCCATCGACGGACTGGAAGCTGGTGGGTCTACTGCAGGCGGTGCCGGAATTCAGCTTGCTTATAAAGTGGCCAGTCAGAATTTTATAAAGAATGGAAATAATCGCATCATTCTTTGCACGGACGGAGATTTTAACGTTGGACCGAGTAGTGATTCAGAGCTCTTCGAAATTATCGATAAGGAAAAGAAAACAGGCGTATTCCTGACTGTATTGGGATATGGTATGGGAAATTATAAAGATGCTAAGATGGAAAAGCTGGCCGACAAGGGAAATGGCAATCACGCCTATATAGACAATGAAATGGAAGCAAAAAAAGTACTCGTCAATGAATTTGGAGGAACTTTATTCACCATCGCAAAAGATGTAAAACTTCAAATCGAATTTAATCCTTATAAAGTGCAGTCTTACCGGTTGATTGGTTATGAAAACAGGATGTTGAACAAGGAAGATTTTAATAATGACAATAAGGATGCGGGTGAACTCGGGAGCGGACATACAGTTACGGCTATATATGAAGTGATCCCTGTTGGGGTTAAGGATGAATTTTCACAAAAGGTAGACCCGTTGAAATATCAGAAACAGGAGAAAGGGTATTTAAAAAATACGACCAATGAACTGATGACGATAAAATTCCGATATAAGAAACCGGATGGAGATACCAGCATGTTGATCGTTCATACGATTCTTGCGGATCAGTTCAAGAAGCATCACGTCTAACAACTTTCAGTTTGTTTCAGCAGTGGCAGAATTCGGCATGCTGCTCAGGAACTCGTCATTCAAACAGGATGCGTCGTTCGATCAGGCATATATACTGGCCAAAAAAGCTTTAGGAGAGGACAAGGAAGGATACCGCAAGGAGTTTCTGCAATTGTTATTACAGGCAGGAAGATTTTCAAAGGTAAAAGCAACCAAAGAAACACCGGCGCTGTCTAAGAGTCATTAAATACACAGGCCGGAGGTCGTAATTAAAAAATGAAAATCAGAATATTCTTTGTTCTCTTGATTATCTTTGTAGTCCTTGCACATATCTTCAGACATTAATAAAGTGCAGGGAACAAACCTTTTAATACGCAACCGGCTTATATTATTACTCCGTTCTAATTTATAAGTTTTCCACCCCTTTCTCCTAAACGCGTAGCTGTTCTGTTGCAGTTTAAATTTAAGAAACCACTTAATTTATCAGAATGAAATCTTTTACCACATTCAGATGGATGATATTTATTGTCATTCCATTATTCATCATTGCAGGTTGCAGCAAAAATACCAACATGACACCACCGCCCGCGAAAACGCCGGGCTTGCAACTCGTTGTTGATAATTTAATTTCTCCTGTAGCCATCGCAGAGCCACCTGACAGCTCACATAGATTATTTGTTGTAGATGAATTGGGACAGATCTGGATCATCGGAGCCGATGGGAAAAAATTAACCACACCGTTTATTGATGTATCCGGCAAGATGGTCACAATAATCCTTCTTATGATGAAAGAGGATTGCTTGGTTTGGCATTCTCTCCTGATTTTAAATCGAATGGTAAATTTTATCTTTTTTATACAGCTCCTCCACGGGCCGGTACACCAGTACCTGGTCCTCCGGGTTCGACCTGGAATAATCTTACAAGGATATCTGAATTTAAAGTATCAGCAGCGGATCCAAATCAGGCGGACATGAGTTCTGAAAGAGTACTTCTCGAAGACGATCATCCCTATTTAAATCATAATGGAGGCACACTGGCTTTTGGTCCGGATGGATTCCTTTATATATCCATCGGGGATGGCGGAAATGCGGATGACGTAGGCAACGGACATGTTCCTGATTGGTATTCGGTGAATGCCGGTGGTAACGGGCAGGATATTTATGCGAACCTGATGGGTAATGTGTTAAGGATTGATGTGAATGGAAGCCCGTATAATATTCCTGCTGATAATCCATATGTCGGTACAGCAGCCAGACCGGAGATCTATGCATTTGGATTCAGAAACCCTTTCCGGTTTTCTTTTGACAGAGGCGGATCACATCAATTATTACTTGGAGACGAAGGACAATCACTCTATGAAGAAGTGGATGTGGTAACAAAAGGCGGTAACTATGGATGGAATGTAAAGGAGGGCACACATTGTTTCGATACGGATAACGATCTGGTTGTAAGACCTTCCTGTCCTTCGGTGGACTCTGCCGGCAATCCACTCATTGATCCTGTTATTGAAATGGTGAATACTGCAAATCCTGTAGGAGGTGGTTTGGGAATTGCTATCATCGGAGGATTCATGTATCGCGGTGGTGCATTGCCTGCTTTCCAGGGAAAATATATTTATGGCATGCTCTCAGCGGATGGTAATGCCACCGGCAAATTATTTATAGCGACACCGACTACTACTGGCATGTGGAGCTTTACTCCGCTTACATTGAATGGATATCCAACAGATCTCGGACAATTTCTTAAAAGTTTCGGAGAGGACCAGAGTGGCGAACTTTATATAATGACTTCAGGCCAGCTTGGACCACAGGGAACCAGCGGGAAAGTTTACAAGTTGGTTGCGCAGTAAAAATTTGTTGCTCCGGTTACCCCATTTATTATATTTTGGATTTACAACCTATTAATCGTAATATTGCGTTATATAGATTATGGGACTTACAAAAACAGAGATATTTACTGAGAAGCAGAATAAGCTGGCGACCATGTTGAAAGCATTGGCCCATCCGGCACGGATAGCCATTACTCCAGCATATTATTAAAGCGGATACCTGCATTTGTGGTGACCTGGTAGAGGAACTGGGTCTGGCTCAGCCAACCATTTCCCAACATCTGAAGGAGTTAAAAAATGCGGGTATAATTCAGGGAACTATTGAAGGAACCAGTGTTTGTTATTGCATTGATCCCAAGGTCTGGAAACAGCTTAAGACGACATTGGATTCGTTTTTTGTGAGTTACGATGGAAAGGACAAATGTTGTTAGCTATTTTTTTGTTTTATTATATAGCCATATTGCATTAAAACGATCAATCTACTATTATGTCAGATTCTTATCACAAAGTCTTATTTGTGTGTATTCACAACTCAGCACGAAGCCAAATGGCGGAAGCCTTTCTGAATAAATACGGAGAGGGAAAATATAAGGCTGAAAGTGCCGGACTGGAACCGGGCAAGTTGAATCCAAATGTTGTAAAGGTTATGCAGGAAGTGGGCATCGATCTAAGTAAAAAAGGAACGCAGGGAGTATTTGATCTTTTCCGAAAGGGAGCCTTATATAACGCAGTGGTCACGGTCTGTGATGAGGCCAGCGCTGAACAATGTCCCATATTTCCGGGAAAGGTTAAAAGAATTGCCTGGTCATTTGAAGATCCGTCCGCTTTCAAAGGAACTGAAGAAGAAATTTTACAACAAACCCGTGAGGTGAGAGATGAAATAGAAGTTGCCATTCAGGATTTCATAAGGGAATCCAGTGTTGCCAGTTATTGGATTTAGACAAACCTGACTATTCACTTTTAAAATAATATAAATCATGGAAACACAGGAACAAATCAAGGAAATGGTGCGCCAGAAATATAGTGAAATTGCACTGCAGGATAAGGAAAGCAATGAAGCATCCTGCTGTGGTTCGGGTTGTTGTACCACGGAAGTATATAATATAATGACGGATGATTATACAAACCTGAAAGGCTATAATCCGGATGCTGATCTTGGTCTTGGATGTGGACTGCCGACACAGTTTGCACAGAATTAAGAAAGGAGATGTGGTCATTGATCTGGGATCAGGTGCAGGAAACGATTGTTTTATTGCCAGGGCTGAAACCGGGGAGACCGGTAAAGTGATTGGCATTGATTTTACAGATGCCATGATAGATAAGGCAAGAACCAATGCTGAGAAACTTGGGTTTCACAATGTTGAGTTCAGGAAGGGAGATATTGAAAAAATGCCCGTTACTTCGAATATTGCAGATGTGATTGTGAGTAATTGCGTATTGAACCTCGTACCAAACAAAGATGGGGTATTTAAAGAAATCAACAGGGTTTTGAAACCAGGCGGCCATTTTAGTATTTCTGATATTGTTTTGGTCGGAGCATTACCTGTACAAATTCCGTGAGGCGGCTGAAATGTATGCGGGATGTGTTGCGGGAGCGATACAGAAACAGGCATATCTGGAACTGATAGAAATCAATGGGTTTAAAAATATTACCATTCAAAAAGAAAAAGTCATTACTATTCCTGATGATATTTTAAGTAACTATTTATCTCAAACAGAAATTGAACAGTTTAAAGCTTCCGGTACAGGCATTTTCAGTGTTACCGTATACGCAGAAAAGGCAAAGGAAACTTGTTGCGAACCTGGATGCTGCTCAAATTAATGTTATGCTCAAAAGGCTGACTGGAGAATTTTTGGGAACATTTGGTTTGGTCTTTTGTGGCACTGGTGCGATTGTAATAAATCAGGAATCGGGAGGTGCAATAACGCACCTTGGAATTGCAATTATTTTCGGTTTGATCGTTATGGCAATGATCCTTTCATTCGGTCATATCTCAGGTGCGCATATAAATCCTGCTGTCACCATCGCACTTTGCTGTATCCAGACGATTTAAATGGCAACATATTGCACCTTACATTTTTGCCCAAATAGGAGGGGCGCTGTTGGCCAGTTGTATTCTGCATTATCTTTTTCCCACAAATGAATTATTGGGAGCAACTATTCCCAGTGGCTCTGATCTTCAATCGTATGTTTTAGAATTCATTCTTACGTTTTTTATTGATGATGGTTATTTTAACAAGCACACAAAAGAAGGATCATTCTTTAATTGGGCCGGCTCTGGCCATCGGAGGCACGGTAGGCCTTGAGGCACTTTTTGCAGGACCGATTTGCGGAGCTTCCATGAATCCGGCACGTTCTCTCAGTCCTGCCATAATTGGCGGACATTATCAGTCTTTATGGGTTTATATCCTCGGTCCGATTCTGGGTGCGCTGGTGGGATCTTTTGTATTTGCAATCCTGAAAGAGAACTATACTGTAAAAAAGGAACCCACGACCTGAATATGGTTTTTATGAAGCATATGAATAACTTGATTATTTCATAACAAATTAAATAAAGATTGCATTATTCAGTGATATACACGCCAATCTTCCCGCGCTGGAAGCATTTTTTAAAGATCTGGACACCCGAAGAGTGGATCAATTATATTGTCTGGGTGATCTGGTAGGATACAATATCTGGCCAAACGAAGTGATTAACGAAATCAGAAAACGAAATATTCCAACTATTGCAGGTAATTATGATTTTGGTATTGGCAGAACGAGCAATGATTGCGGCTGTGCTTATAAGACTGATTTGGAAAAGGCCAATGGGGCTGTTTCCATTTCTTATACTAATCAAATTGTAAGGGAGGAAGAAAGAAGTTACCTGCGAACCTTACCAGCTCATATCAGGCTTGAATTTCAATTCAATCAGGACAAACTCAATTTATTGTTAGTGCATGGGAGCCCTCGAAGAATCAATGAGTATTTATTTGAAGACAGGGACGAAAAGAGTTTGCACAGGATAATGGAGCAGGCTGATGCGGATATCATGTGTTTTGGGCATACACATAAGCCATATCACCGTATGTTAAGTGATACCGATGGAAAAGAACATTTCAGACATGCGATAAATATTGGTTCCGTAGGTAAACCCAAAGATGGAAATCCGCAGGGAGGATATGTTATTTTAACTATCAATGATCATAGCAGCGTTTTAAATGCGGATTCTATAAAGTCTGAATTGATTCGGTTTGATTATGACATTGAAAAAGCGGCTCAAAGCGGTTGAAGACAGTCCTCTTCCAAACGACTATGCTGAAAGCCTGAGAAAAGGAATTTAATTTTGGGAATAACGTAGAGATTTAACTCTCGAACATATTTCGTATTTTTGTATTTATCGTGAAAGCAGTAGCCCTATTATATCTTATGCTTGTTAGTTTTTTAACAGTGCAGCCTTTATTGGCTATGCAACAATCAAAACAAACGACACTTGCTGTAAAAAGGAGTCATGTTCAAAAAAGGATAAGGAGCCAAAGAAGGAGACCGATTGCCGGAATAAATCATGCAATCCTTTCATCGCATGTGCATATGGCAATTTTTATTTTTTGTCAAACAATAGAATCGTTTTTGGAAACTTTCTCCAGAACAAACAAAAAACTTATTTATTCAACGACAATCGCCTTTCATCCATCCAATCCGAATGCTGGCATCCGCCACAGGTATAATTTTATTCCGACAAAATTTATTATTTCAATTTTTAAATTAGTAAGATGAAAAATCTATTTTTTTCACTTCTGGCAATGTCATTGCTTTCCACGACTGCTTTTGCGGGTGGAGTAAAAACAGCCAGGAAGGAACATCATAAAACAACATGCCCTGCAAACTGTTCCAAGAAGGACTGCCCGAAAACGGCAGATTGCCCTGTGCCCGGATGCGTTTGTAAATAGGCTGTTTTAAAGAAGGCCCACCACCTCGGTGGTGGGTTTTTGTGATCTTAGCTTACTTTTAGTGCCGCTTTCATTCTGATTTTAAACTGGCCTCGCCAGCCGAAGTTTATTCCGACCTCAGGCTGGCAACAGGGTTTGCCATCGCTACTTTGATGGCCCGTGAACTCACTGTGATCATGGCAATGAACAAAGCAACCGCGCCGGCCAGAACAAATATCCACCAGCTGTCATGTATCCTGTATGCATAATCCTGCAGCCATTTGTTCATCAGATATCCTGCTATCGGCGAAGCGATAAGAATTGCAATCAGTACCGGCTTCATAAAATCTTTTGACAGCATCGTAACAATCGTACGCACATTGGCACCTAGTACTTTTCTGATGCCGATTTCTTTTCTCCGATTTTCTGCCGTAAGTGCAGCCAGTGCAAACAGACCGATACAGGAGATGAAAACACCAATGGCCATGGCCAGGTACACGAGCTGCGAAGTTTTTTGTTCTTTGCTGTAGAAGTCTGCAATGGCTTCGTCATAAAAATGATAAATGAATGGCTGACCGGGAAATATTTCTTTCCAAACCTTTTCAATATTGTCCATCGCATCCGTGAAATGGCCGACATCTTTTCCCTGTGTTTTTAATTTGATACTGTAGGAATCCTCATTTGCAGGTATCGAATAAATAACCAGGGGTGAAATTTTTCGATTGAGTGGTTGTAGGTTGAAATCAGCTACCACGCCAATCACGGGAACGGAATATTGGTGTCTGCCCAGGTCCGGGCCTCCCCTCAGGTTCGGGCCTCCGCTCGAAAGGAACTTGCCGACTGCTTTTTCAGGATTCTGAAAGCCCAGCATTTTGGCACAGGTCTCGTTTATGATCACTGCATGGGCGGTATCTCCTGCAAAGAAATTCCTGCCTGCTATCATTTTGATCTGATACAGTGGAATATAGTGTTCATCCACATGCCTCAGGGTCACACCAATATTTATTTCAGTTGCCCCCTCGATAGATACAGGGCACTGTGCCGATGCCATGCACAGCCGGAGGCATATCATCCAGACTCACTTGTTCTACCCCAGTTAAATTCCTGACTCTTTCTGCAAATAATTTTTTTTTGCCGACAGAATCCCAGCCATTCGTATCGAGCGTTACTATTGCGTCCTGTTTAAATCCCAGGTCTTTTCTGAGCATATAATGGATCTGGTTGCCAATAAAAATGCTGGCAATAATAAATATCAGGGAGACGGTAAATTGAAAAACAATCAGTCCCCTGCGGAAATGATCACTGAACCCACCTTTGATACCGGTTTTACTTTTCAGTGCATCAGCAGGCTGGAAAGCAGAAAGTACCAGGCCGGGATAAAGCCCTGATAGAACTGTTGTAATCGCAAGAAGTGAAATGATAAACAAGATCGTTTTCGGGTTCAGTATATCCGGTAACACTCCCCTGGGAACGAAAGAAGGAAAGGCAGCAAGAAGGGGTTTCATAATAAGCAATGAAACGATCAATGCCAGTAAACTCATCAGGAATGTTTCCGTCAGAAATTGAAACACCAGGCCGGCCCTGCTGCTGCCCAGTATTTTCCGGATACCAATTTCTTTAACTCTCTGTAGCGACTGAGCCAGGGAGAGATTCACAAAATTGATGGCCGCGATGATGAGAATAATAGCTGCGATTCCGAGAAGACCATATAAGGTAGAAAGATTGGCCTGCTTTCCATAATCCATACCGTATATCTGACTATAATGCAGATCAGACAGTGGCTGGAGATAAACCCTGTAGGTACCGGGATCCCACGGAAAATGACGACCTACAAGGGAGGTCAGTTCTTTCTCAAGGGGAGCCGTAGATTTTCCCTTTTCCAGTTTTACAAATGTCTGTACGTGCGAATCCCACGAGGTCCAGTTAAATGACTGCATTACTCCTCTCAGGTAACCTGCATCGATGGTGCTATAAGAAATGAAATCGGTAAAAGTAAAATCGGTGTTGCCTTCCAGTTCCTTTACAATACCTGCAACGGTTGTTTTAATGGTATCATCGTAAATCACTTGTCTGCCGATGAGTTTCTCCCAGTCTGAGCTGCCAAAATATTTAAGCGCCTCCCTGGTAGAAAGCACCACCCGGTAAGGTTCTGTTAATGCAGCAACAGGATTGCCCACAAGCCACTGATAGTTGAATATTTTAAAATATTCGGGTGCCGCGAATATCAGCTCGTTGTTATTTTCTGCGTCGGTCACTTTGGGAAAATGTTTGGGTTCAGAAGCCAGGAACGGGAATGGTAACCGTAGCATTATAATTATGAAAACAGGTGATGGTCTCGATGCCCGTTAGCTTCCCTTTCGCCTCTGCCGCAGTGGGCATGGGGACAGCAGGGCTATAACGGTGATCCCCCGTTCCACCAAAATCAGAAACCAGCCGGTAGATCCGGTTTCTGTCGGGATGAAATGTATCGTAACTCAATTCGTGCTGAAGGATAAACCAGATGGCCAGACTGGCGCTGATGCCGATGGCCAATCCAAAAATGTTTATTACACTGAGTCCTTTGGACTTTAAGAATATTCTTCCAGGCGATTTTGAAATAGTTATAAAGCATGGCGAAAGTCATTTTGGTTTATATGCGATGCATGTACCAATAATATTCCATAAAATTATATTCTTATAAATCAATACTATAAGAGAAGAGCTGTTTTTATATTGACCGGTTTTGATACATTCTCTGTCCGGACGCGTTTACTGAACATGGGGTTACCGTGCTGGCGAGTGTGCTTAAAAGCCCCAAAGCAAGGAAAATGAATATTGCCATCGTCAGGGCTTTTGTTGCATTAAGAAAACTGATCATAGATAATCAGCAGATATTTGAACAACTGAAGGAACTAAAAGACCGAATTCGTAAACCGACGTCTGGACATAGTTTACCCTATAATGTTATCTTAACCTGAACCGGTAGGCAATCATGAATTTAAAATAGAAATTATTCTGATCGTTCTATAGATAGTCTATTTCATGACGAGAGCCGGTCCTTATTTTACGCAATAAAGAATGACCAAATTCCAGGTTCAATAAAGTCTTTTTGCCCAGGTAGGTATCATAAAACAGGCCGAGCTGGTTTTCATCAATGCGCATATAGTTGTTACCGGAATCGTGGTATGAATTGGTGAATGTGCGGAATACGGCTCCAGTATAAAAATGGCTGCTTAATTTATATTCATAGGTCAATGAAGCTGGTAGTACACCAAAAAGTGTTTCCCTGTCATTAATCTGCCAGTCTATTCCAAGGAGTGGGATAACAAACAAACCAAAAAAATCCCTGTTAAAATAAACTCCCATTTTATAGGTCAGCGCTGCATTTTTTTTATAGCTGACTATCGCGGCGCCACCGAATTGCAATTCCCCATATTGGTTGATGACTGCATAATTCAGACGGACAATAGCCATAGCAAGGAGGTTCCAGTTGGAATGGCCGATGGGCATCAGTAACGAGACCGGCAGGACCAGTCCATAATGGAAATTGTGAAAGACATGAACAGAATCCATAGAAGTTTGCCATCTCTCAAAAAAAGGACTCAGGATAAGGGCATCCTTTTTATTGTTGAATTGAATGGGTGCCGTGAACGATAAATTGAAATAGTTGAGCGGTGATGCTGTTTGCCCTTTATTCTCCGGAGCCTTGGCCGGGCTGCTGACATAACGCAAACTGGCCAGGTCAATATATGGTTGGGCCCTTGCCTCGGTTTTCAAAAACGCGAGACCGATGATGATGAAATAAAAAAAGAAGAATTTATTTTTCATTTGCAAAAATGGATTCCCGTCATCTGGAAACTTCTTTAAGGATCTTTCGTACATTCTACTTCACCGGGACAGATATTCACGGAGAGCTCAATCAATATTTCAAGCTCGCTTTCATTTCCTCCAGGCTTTTCCATTCACCGTTGATCAGGTATTTTTTTTCAAACGCGCCGGCTACGGCCAGACCAGTCAAAGCCCCGACTCCTCCACCAATAATTCCAACAAAAAATCCTTTCGCTCCGGAGGATAGTCCCAGAAATCCCTGATCACTTCCATTACTGCTTCCTATTATCGCTCCTGCAACAATTCCTACTACGGCTCCTGTGACGATCGTCCAGGTTTTTGTTTTTTGATTAGTAATTTTTATGCTTTCAATTAATTTGTAGTTATATCTGTTTATTATATAATTATTTTTATCCAAAGATGTGTCACCAGTAAAGATTGACTTATGAAAAGGGTCAGGCCCTAAATTCCTTTTCTTAGCGGTCATATTTTTTTCTGAAACAAACACTGATGAATCCTTTATAGCTATTAAATATCCTTTGATGGTTTGATCCTGGAACAGATTGATTCTTGCCTTATAGAAGCTATGTTTATCATTATCCTGTGATGTTAAACTATCCTGCGATTTCAGATTTTGCAGGAATATTATCGTGAAAACTATATAGGTAATGAATTGTTTCATAATTAAAACCAAAGCTATATTCGCGGGGAGCCGATCCCTAATTGGATACTGCGATTATAACTTTCAGGATTGTAGAAGTCAATTATTTTAGGAGCACGGTTTATTATCTGGTCTGGCGTTTGCAAAAAGCCGTAAGATCTTTGCCATTACTTGCAGTTTTTGCAAAAAAATGAGAGGGTTTTAGTATTTTTTTCCAAAAACACTTATAGCAATTCGTGGCTGATTATTCGGGATTCGGGATGAAACCGGCGTTGCGGAACGGTATGGAGGCTAACGCCAGGAAATTGAAGTCAATTGTACTTTTTCGAAGATTGCGTACTTTTAAATGTTGTAATAAGCATTAGTATATTTAATTATACACGAGGCGAAAATAAATGGAAAAACAATCAACAAAAGCAAAGCAAATATATTTAGCCATAACCGCCATCGTCGCATGGTTTTCAGTTGTATCCCAGTTATATCTCAATGTTGTTGACAGATCGATGCCATTACGAGAAGTGACGATTCGGTTTTTTAGTTATTTTACCATCCTTACCAATATTCTTGTTGCTTTATGTTTTACATGGCTTTTGTTGAAACCGAAATCTAAACAGGGAGAATTCTTTGCACGACCCCGCGTATTAACGGCGGTTACAGCTTACATCACATTTGTCTGGATCGCATACAACTTACTGTTGAGACATTTATGGAATCCTGAAGGATTACAGTTAATGGTTGATGAATTACTCCATACTTTTATTCCACTCCTGTCCATTTTGTATTGGTTGATATTTGTTCCCAAAGAAGGATTGCAATGGAAAAGTATTTTGCCCTGGACGATCTATCCCATCGTTTATATACTGTGCGTCACAATCCGGGGAGCACGCTCGGGATTTTATCCTTATCCATTTATTGATGTAAGTGCTCTGGGATATTTTAAGGTGGTTCGAAACGACATAGGATTGATTGGTGCATTTTTGTTGCTTTCATTGTTGTTCGTGGCCATCGGAAAACTGTTGAACAAAACTATTCGCTGATTTAATTCTTCGCATTGAATATGGCACTGATAATGACGTACTTTCCCCGGGGATTTTTCGTTTAATAAATAGAATATTTTTATAAGAACGGCCAAATACTCACTAATGAGAAAATCCCTGATTTCTATCTGCCCTTTATTATTCCTTACAATCTTATCCTATTCACAGCAACTGCCTAAGACGCTTCTATGGAGAATCAGCGGAAACGGTCTGAGCAAACCTTCTTATATGTATGGTACCATGCATGTGCAGGACCCCCGTTTATTTATACTTGGAGATTCTCTGCTGAATGCCATCAGCAACAGCGAGGGTTTCGCAAATGAAATTGATCTGAATCAAATCACGCCCAATGATTACAGAGATGGTTCAGGAGGAAATCTCGAATGCGGTACTCGTAAAAAAGCTGGTTTCAAAGAAAGTATTTGACAAGTTTGGACCTGCACTCTCTAAGAAGTTAAATAAACCTGCGGATGAAATAACGACGATGGATATTTTGAGGGAAAAGAACAAATGGATCGACGATGACCTGAATGGAAAGAAGATGCAGACCTTTCTGGATGCTTACCTGACAGGTCTGGCCGACAGACAGGGAAAGTGGATTGGTGGCATAGAAGATTTTTCTGATCAGACCGGACTCATCAATTCCATGGTCGACGAATCCGATATTAAGCAACTTGCTTTCGGTGATGAAACAGGTGAATCTGCTGAGATGGAAAAGATGACTACGATCTATCTGAATAGCGATCTGGAAGGGTTCCAGTTATTAATAAATGGGATGGATAGTAATTATAAGGATAAACTTTTAATCAGGAGAAATCATAAAATGGCATTCCGGATGGATAGCCTTGCTCATACCCGTTCTATGGTGTTCGCTGTTGGCGCGGCCCATCTGCCAGGGGAAGAAGGCTTGATACATTTGTTAAGGTCAAGAGGATTTAGTGTTGATCCGGTATTCAGTTCAAAAAAAATAAAACCGGATGACTATCCTGTTCATGATGTTGTCAGGCCCTGGGTGGAAGTGAATGATCCGGACGGGCGCTACAAAGTGATGATGCCGGGTACACCGGGTAATATCCGTTTATATGGTTTCCTTTCCATGAAAATGTATTATAATATTTTCAATGGCACTTTATATATGACATGCAGCTTCCCGGTACCTTATGCCAGTAAGGGCATCGATAGTTCAAAAAATGCCATGGTGAAACAGATATTCGGTGGGTCAGATTATAAATTGGAGAAATCCCTTGAAATAAACGGCATTCATGGTAGCTCTTACATTCAGAAAAATGCGGGCGGGTATAAGAAGTTATATTTCCTGAATAGTGAGAATACTATATATTTCGTCGTCGGGTTTTCCACTTCTGATAAAGAAAGCAGCTTGCAGGCTATCAATCAGTTTTTCAGCTCTTATAAACCGATTCTTGTCGATCCTTTTCAGAAGAATAACGAATACACTTATACCGATTCAGTACATGCCTATGAACTTTTATTGCCTTCAAAACCAAATCAGATAGATAATTTACCTTCTACCGATAAAACGCTGAAGGCAGTCCTGATGATCTCCGCCGACCCTCAGACAGGCACTTATTATTTTTGTGGATTCGATGAATGTAATAAAGGATATGCGTTTCAAAATGACAGCTCCGCCATTCATGTCGTTAAAAATAACCTCGAGAAAAAATATACCAACATTACACTGGATACTATCTATTCTGAAAATAACCGGCGCATTTTGGAAATGAATGGTTCCATGATGAATAATACCATGTTGGCCAGGACAAAAATCATATTAAGAGGGAACAGGTATTATACCATAATGGTCGTGTATGCACCTGGTAAATGGAATGAGAAGATGGATAAAACGATGGCTTCTTTTCGTCCGATAAATTATCCCACCAGTCATTGGACCAAAGCAAGCGCACCGGATTCTCTTTTTACGACATGGGCACCGGCTGGTTTTATTTATTCGGATGGAAAGGACAGTATCGAAGCCATGCAATTCCCGCACTGGGTATGCTTTGACTCCAACCGGGTTCATATTTATATTATGCGTATAGATACCCTGGATAATTATTTGTGGAAGAAAAATGAATCAGAGCTTTGGGGATATGAGAGAAATAAATTCGTCACTGTTTCGGATACGCTTTTGTCGGAAAAAATATTCAGGAAGGACGGACTTTACCAATATGAATATTTATACAGACCCAAAAGCAGTATTAATATTATTCGCATGCACATGTGGCTTCGGGGCAATATGGTCTACCGGATGGTCACGGTTCAGGAACCTGAATCCATCGGTGATGAAAACGTGAATCGCTTTTTTGATCAATTCCATTTCAATAGGCCAGCAGAAGAGACCCACATCTTTGATTCCAAAACAACATTCTTGTTGAAGGATCTTCGTTCCGCAGATACGGCTGATTTCAAGGAAAGCAAACAGGGCCCTTCCCAAGGCTAGTTTTGATAAGACTGAAATTCCTTTACTGCAGCAAGCCGTTTTGATTAATTATCCTGAAGACAGTGTCCTCACAAATTCCACGAATGGAGAAATTGCCGAAAAGATTGTTGAGCTGAATGATTCTTCTTCTGTCGATTTTGCCAGGAAGCATTATGTCGGGGCTACCGATGATGAAGAAAAAAATGCCCTATTGGATATAATGAGTGCATGGCATACTCATTCCAATTATGACAGCCTGGGTAAATTGCTTGTTGCATCACCACCGAAGTATGCAATTCCAAATTGGATCACAAAAAAATGGCAGGATAGTCTGCAGGTCGCCGTCAGTTTATTTCCGACGGTGCTGCCCCTGCTTGAAGACTCTGTGATAGCACCGGCGATTTTCGATTTGGCTGAGGCCCTGCTTGAGGACAGTCTGATATCCATGACAATTTTTCGTCCCTGGCAACATGCGATCCTGCAATTCGCAGATCTGCGTTTCAGAAAAACACTTGCGGATACACTCTATTATACGGTTTCAGATTATTCCGTGATCTATTTATTGCAGCGAATGAAGACGGATTCCTGCAATGCTATGCTGAAAAAATGGCTGGGTGTAACGGGTAATGAATATCACAAGCAAAATATTGTTTTGAACCTGTTGAAAAATGGACAGTCGGTTAGTCCGTCTGTTATACAGGATCTGGCAGCTGACGAAGATACCCGGTTGGATCTCTACCGGAATCTGAAAGATTATAAAAAGACCGCTTTATTTCCTCCAAAATACCTGACCCAGTCATTCTTTGCAGCAAGTCTGACCCATGAAGCTGCTGGGAAATTTGATGATCAGGAAACGGATGTCACATTCCTCCGTGTAAAAGAAATGAAATGGCAGGGTAAGATGAGCCGGTTTTTCTTCTACGATTTGTATCTGAAAGATGATGATCAGCACTTTCTGGCAGTAGCGGGGCCTTACAATATCAACAAGACGGGCATTTCATTTTCAGAAGCCGATAAGCGAAGTTTATGCAAAAGAACAGTATGATGAGAAGAATGCCGATAAACAAATGAGGGCGCTGGTTCAGCAGATGAGTGAGAAATAAATGAAAAAACATATATGAGTAAAAATGAGGTTTTACTAATTGTTACATTATTTTCTCTTTCAGCCTGTGATCAAAAATCCAATAAGGCTAAGATTGACCCTGCTGCCGTCAAGTTGAATTACCTGGCAATGGATCTTTATGTTTATCACAATAATGACAGCACCAGCAAAGCAATTAAATTTCTGGACAGTGCTACTGGCATTGATAGCAATTATTTTTTGGGATATTATGATAAGCTAATGTTTCTTAATCAGCTAAAGCATTATAATGAGGCCATAATAGCTGTTAATAATATAATAAGACTTAGGCCGAATGCGAACGACTTTTATCTAATGGGCGGTATTTTTTGTGAAAAAATTGGTGATACAGTTTCTTCGCGTAATTATTTCCAGAAGTCATTGGCAATATGTACGAAGGTCCTGGATACAATGAATGTTAAAAATAGAGCTTACGACATGCTCGTGATAAACAAAGCTATAAATCAAATCATGTTAGGTCAACAAAAAAAGGGGGATTCACTATTGAAGCAGATTTATGAAAACCAATCAGACAGTTCACAGAAAGCAATGACACTTTCCTTGATGAATAAAAATAAAAGCGAAATTGTTGAAATGGTTACCAATCCACCAACTATTGGTTCCAAAGAATCAACAGCTGTTGAAGTCAAGTAAATGGGAAGCTTTTCTACTAAGTTCTCTCAAACCCCGAGAGAGTTAACCTGAAGCTTCTCGGATAAAAATTCCACATGAGGTGAAAGCCATTGTACCAAACCAAACAATCATTGTACCAAAAACGAACAATCAATCCATAGTATCAATGACTGCCGTGCATTCACAATCAGCGGCTTAAAAAACTGGCATAATAGTCGGGGTTACTTATGATTACGTGTAAAATCATGAAATGAAAAGAACTGTTATTTATATCATTATCATAATTGCAGGTGTATGTTTAGTTTCTGCAAGACCTGGTAAGAAAATGGATGTTGCGGGCGAAGAAAGTGAGAAGGAAAGAAAGATAGATTCTTTAATGATTGCACTTTATAGTCGCGGACAGTTCACTGGTTCCATATTAGTCGCTGATCACGGAAAACCGATTTATAAAAGAGCCTTCGGGATGGCAGACAGGCAAACGGAATACTATTCACGCCTGATACAAAAGAATATATCGGCTCTGTTTCAAAACAGTTTACGGCTATGGGAATCATGATTCTCAGGGACAAGGGTAAGCTGGAATATGATGAACACATCAGGGTTTTTTTTCCTGAACTACCGGCATGCATGGAGCCTGTGACTATCCGTCATTTAATTTATCATGTGTCCGGGCTGGCCCTCTTCGATGACTATCCCGATATGACGGAGAAAGATGTTTTTAATATTCTGATGAAACAGGAGTCTCTCCATTTCACTCCCGGTGAGAAATTTGAATATTGCAATGCCGGCTATTCGCTTCTGGGAATGATCATTGAGAAAATTTCGGGAGAGAGCCTCAACGAATTTATGACCGCGAATATCTTTAAGCCATTGGGCATGAACCAAACCTCTGTAAATGAAATAAGTCATCCTGATAAAACACGGGCAATAGGATATACTATGTACGGGACAGTTGACAGTTATGATTCATATATGGGTGGTAATGTTTCTATCATTTCAACAGTCAATGACCTCTATAAATGGGATCAGGAACTCTATCATTGCAAACTGGTAAAACCGCAAACGCTTGCGGAGGCGTTTACTCCATCTTCCATCGTCATGAAGAATCCTTCGCTGGATCGTAATGACAATACATTTGGTGTGATGAGTTATGGATACGGGTGGTGGATCTCCATGTATAATAAAGGCGGAGACTTTCACCACGACGGAGCTTTCAGCGGTTATATATCATATATAGAGCGTCGGCCCGGTGAAAAGACAACTATTATTGAACTAAGCAACCTCAGACACATCCCTGCTTACGAAATCCGCACTGCAATTCTCAATATACTGGATGACAAACCCTACGACTTGCCAAAAATTAGCGGAAGTTATTTCCTGCATGTAAGATCGAAAACTGTTGGAATGGATTCTGCGATTGCATTGTACAGGGTTTTGCAAAAGAATGCTGATGACAGGTATGATTATGGCGAATTGATAATAAACAGCTATGGTTATTTTCTTATGAGATCGAATCATACGGATGATGCGATAAAAGTTTTCAAACTTAACGTGGAAGATTATCCAAATTCAGCGAATGTTTATGATGGGCTGGGTGATGGCTACTTAAAAGCCGGCGATAAGGTTCAGGCGATAGCATGTTATGAAAAAGAATCAGCGTTAGATCCTTCTAACGAAAACCTAAAGAAAGACAAATTCAAACTGTTGAAAGCGAATCAATAACACCATATTTTTCCAGAGGTTAGGATAACGAGGTTGTTTTGAGGATTCCCTTGTCAGATGTAATAATTCAGAAATCAGATGCAACATTAAAAAATAACCTGCGTCTTATGATTCAATGGAAATCCGGACATGAACTGGCCAGATTCGGACGTTTCCCAAGGATATTTTATCTTACCCTATTGACTGCCAATATTTTATAATATTGGCACTTTCTTGATACATATAGAATTAACAATTAACAATTGACAATTAACAATTAACAATTGATATCATGTTCAAGAACAATTTGAAAATCGCCTGGAGAAACCTGCTGAAAAGCAAGACCTATTCCTTCATCAATATTCTGGGCCTTGCGGCAGGCATGGCCGTGGCGATGATTATCGGTTTGTGGATTTCTGACGAGCTTTCCGCCAACAGGCTGTTTAAAAACTACGATTCGATTTACCAGGTGATGATGCACCAGACCTTCGACGGGAAAAGAGGTACACAGACTGCCCTTCCATATCCCCTGGGTGAAGAACTGAAGGCGAAGTATCCGGATATGAAGGGCGTGGCCATGTGCGACTGGGGACAGAATCATTCCCTGGTATACGGAGATAAAAAGATCAGCAAGTACGGGCATTATATTGGTGAAGATGCGGTGAACATGTTTTCCCTGAACATCCTGAGTGGCGACAAAAATCCCCTGCACGATCCGCGTTCCATTGTACTGACCGAAGAAACTGCAAAAGCACTTTTCCCAAATGAAAATCCCCTGAATAAAATAGTCAGGCTGGACAATACGGTCGACCTGAAAGTCACTGCGGTAGTAACCAAACTGCCCAAGAACAGTTCTCTCCAATTTGATTACCTGATACCCTTTCAATTGCAGGAGGCAATTTATACCTGGGTCAAACAATATCATAAAACCAACTGGGGAAATAATTCCTGGCAGGTTTTTGTTCAGCTGAATGATCATGCCACGGAAAAAAATGTGGATGCAAAAATTAAAAATGTGGTGATCTCACATTTTACGGATGAGAATACGACTTAAAAGTGTCAAACCCGAAGTGTTCATTCACCCCATGTCCAAATGGCGCCTGTATGGCGATTTTGAAAATGCTGTAAATACCGGTGGCTTTATCAAATATGTGAGAATGTTTGGCATTTTGGGACTTGTCGTATTGATCATTGCCTGTATTAATTTCATGAACCTGAGTACGGCCCGATCAGAAAAAAGAGCTAAAGAAGTAGGTGTTCGTAAAGCGGTCGGTTCAGACCGCGGACAATTGATCCGCCAGTTTCTCAGTGAGTCTCTTTTTATTTCCTTTCTGGCCTTCCTCTTCGCCCTGGGGATTGTAGCCCTGGCGCTGCCTTATTTTAACAGGCTGACCGAAAAGGAAATGAGTCTTCAACTCGGCAGTCCGCTGTTCTGGATCATTATGATCGTATTTACCCTGCTCACCGGATTATTGGCGGGCAGTTACCCGGCATTTTATCTTTCATCCTTTAATCCCGTCAACACACTGAAAGGAAATTTGAATATTGGCAGATCGGATGCATTACCCCGGAAAATACTCGTGGTTATACAATTCGCCAGTTCCGTTATATTGATGATTGGTACTACGATCATTTACCAGGAAATTCAGTATGGTAAAAACCGGCCGATTGGTTTTGATAACAAGGGATTGATTTCTGTGGACTGGTCGGACGATATCAGTAAAAATTACGAAGCGCTGCGCGCAGATCTGCTGAGCTCAGGGGCTGTTGTTTCCGTATGTCAAAGCAATTCCCCGCCCTCCGATATTTATAGCAACAACAACGGATGGGAATGGAAGGGCAGCCAGCCGGTTGAAAAAACTGTTATCTTCTCTACCATCGCTACCGACATACGACTATACGAAAACCATCGGGATTAAATTAATTGCCGGCAGGGATTTCTCCCGGGATTATGCCGATTCCAATTCAGTCATTCTGAACGAGGCTGCGGTGAAACGGATGGGACTTAAAAATCCGGTTGGAGAGCTATTGAAATGGAATGATAGAAAAATGACTGTGATCGGCGTGATACCCGATATCCAGATGGAGTCGCCCTTCCGTCCGATTTCACCCCTCACCATTATTTTCAATAAAGACTGGGTAGGGTTCGTGAACGTCAGGATGAATCCAAATATGTCAGCATCGGCAGCCATCAAAAGGATTCAACCCATTTTTGACAGGTACAATCCGGCCTTCCCTTTTGTATATCGTTTTGCCGATACAGAATATGCGAAGAAATTTAATTACGAAGAACTCGTGGGCAGCCTGGCTGCCATCATCGCTGTGATCGCGATTTTTATTTCCTGCCTGGGACTTTTTGGACTGGCTTCTTTCACGGCAGAGCAACGCGTCAAGGAGATTGGTGTGAGAAAAGTATTGGGCGCCAGCGTGCTCAGTCTCTGGCAATTGCTTTCGAAAGATTTTGTAAAACTGGTATTGATTTCCTGCGTCATTGCTGTACCAGTGGCCTGGTATTTTATGAACGAATGGCTTAAAGATTATAAATACAAAATCAATATCGGTGCCGGCGTTTTTGTAATGGTGATTGCATTGTCCATTATCATTACACTGATTACCGTGAGCTTCCAGGCGATTCGTGCAGCAACGGCGAATCCGACAAGAAGTTTGCGATCGGAATAGTTGTTAGTTGTTAATTGTTAACGCTGATTGGCTGGTTCTGCTATAATAGTATCATTTTCCGTGCGTTGAGGGCACTTAAAAATATATTTGGAAAAATATACCGATTGGTATATTTTTGTGTTTAGATTGAAGAACATGTCTAAAGCTGAAGAAACCCGGGCCTATATTATAGAAAAAACGGCGCACATCTTTAACAAGAAGGGCTTTGAGGGTACTTCTTTGTCTGATATGACTTCGGCAACCGGCCTGACCAAGGGTAGTATTTATGGCAATTTTGCCAACAAGGACGAAGTGGCTCTGGAAGTTTTTGATTTTAATCTCAGGAAAATTGATCATGTCATTCGTTCTGAATGAGTAAATATAACACTGAATGAGAAATAATTCTGGTTATGCCGAACGCTTTAATATAGGATATGAGATATGAGATATGAATTATGAGATTTGGGTAATGGGTTTAAAGCAACTCATATCCCATATCTCATATCCCATATACAAATTCATAATTTATATAATAACGATTACCTTGGTAAAAAAACCTTTTACCATGAAATATGTTGCCTGCAATAAATTCTCTTTACTATGGTTTTTATTAGTAATTGTATCAACAAATCTTAACGCCCAGACTAACACTGATTCAGTAACCACGAAGAATAAGCTGATTGCCTTGCGAAATGATTTCATTGGAAGAATTGAAGCCATGGGATACCATCCCAGATTGAAATACCGCCTCGAAATCATCATAAAGGAGATGTGGATAACCCACCTTCTTTCGGGAATTACAACGATTCAACCAATAACGCTTCATACCAGTGACTGGAAAACGCTGCCGGAGAGTGAACAAAGAACTATTCATCAGGGCCGGGAAAAGATATGGATATTCAGGTGAGAATTATTTTGAGTCCAGCGTCCACCGCTGGGTTTTCATTCACGTTAACTCGGCCACTGGTGGCGTGCCTGCCAGCAACAGGTGACTGATTCATATTACGAGTGAAATGGCAGCGGACCGTATTGATATCGCTTATTGGAGGGAAGCTGATACTGCATATAGTAATTTTAGCAGACAGCGACATGAGAATTACATGAAATTTATGCCCAATCCAGTTCCGGAAGGTCAGGATAAGAAAGAATACCTGAACAACAACTATGGCAAATTACCCGTGCCCGTTTATATCTGGTATCAGGCATCGATGATCGTGGATGGATATAATGAAAAGCCAATCGCCACTTTCAAAGAATCTATAGCGCGGGCAGGAAATAAAGAACAATGATTACTCATATCGTTAAGTGATTCTTATTGAAGGAATCAGGATTATTGTAGATTGAATTATAAATGTGAACGTATGAAATCAGTCATCATCACCGGAGCCAACAGGGGCATTGGCCTTGACGCCACTCTGGCATTTGCAAGAGCCAGTTATAAAGTTTTCGCCACAATGCGCAATCCCGAAAAGGCCGAAGTCCTAAAGAATAAATTGAAAGAAGAATCTTTGAACATCACCCTCACCGCCATGGACGTGGATTCAGATGCGTCCGTTAAATACGCAATCGATTCTATTCTACAGGAGAACGGCGCTGTTGATGTTCTTGTAAATAATGCCGGCATTGAACGGCATGGTTCCATTGAAGAATTGGCAATGACGGATTTTAAATCTGTGATGGAAACGAATTTTTTTGGTGCCCTTCAGGTGCATTAAAGGAGTGCTGCCCGATCATGCGCAAACAGCGTAAAGGTTGTATAATTAATATTACTTCTGTTTCGGGTAAGGTCTCGACTTCGCCGCTGGGTGCTTATGCAGCAAGTAAATTTGCATTGGAAGCGATCAGCGAAGCACTCGCCATGGAGGTGAAACCTTTTAATATCCGGGTGGCAATCGTCGAACCGGGAATCATCAATACAGATATGGCAAGGGATATTGGTGAGGGCGGCAATTCTATTTATCCTCACGTAAACCGCTTTGGAGCATTATTTGTCGCATCATTGAAAACGCCTACTTCAGCAACCCTGGTTGCGGACAAGATTTTGGAAATCGCTGAGAGTGGAACCTGGATACTCAGGCATCCTGTAGGTCCCGATGCCCAACCATTCCTCGAGAGCAGGGCATCGATGACCGATGAAGCCTGGATTGACCGGGGTTCCATAAGTGATGAGGAATGGTATGGTGGAATAGAGCGTGATTTCGGTGTGAATACAAGACCGGCCTGAGATTAAAAGTCATTTATTATCGATTGTGATCATCGTGGCTGTCATTCTTGCAATTAGTTTTTCTCCTGTTTCATCATAAACATTTCCTTCACATACGGTTAAAGTTTTTCCTGATTGGATAACTTTTCCAATAGCAATTATTTTTTTTGTACTCGCGGGTTTTAGAAAATTTATTTTAAACTCTACAGATAATACTTCTTTGTCAACTGGCATAAGTGTCAGTGCAGCATATCCGCAGGCACTATCGACTATGCTCGTCACTACGCCTGCATGAAAAAAATTATGCTGCTGTGATAATCCTTCATTAAACTCACTTGAAATTTGAACAAGTCCACTCTGTACTTTGTCTAATGAAGCGTTCAGGGTTTTCATTAGTCCCTGCCTGTCAAAACTTCCTTTGATTCTTTTGTATAATTCGTCCAATTTTTGTCGGGTATTTTAAAAGGATAAAGTAACAAAAAAAACGGTGGATTCTGCCTGGGGGAATGATTACCCGATATTTTCAATTGAACCAGACCGCATAGCCCTGCCTTCTTAAATCGAGTGCAAGTTTTTCTTCCATTAACAAAGCCTGTTCCCTTGTCATCGGCTTCCTGTTGATATGTTCGTATAGGCTTGGGCGTAAGTAGATTCCGTATTTCTGAACAATATTGGCAGACAGCTTGTGACCTTTCTTGTTTATATATCCGGTTTTATGTTGTTGAAATCGTTCTGCCGGAGTTTTGCTGGTCATACCTACATAAAGACATTCAAGCACTCCATTAAATTGTGGATTAGCATTTCTGAATTTTGTATTTTCTGTGAAGACCCGCTTTGAAAGTTCTATAACATAGACCTGGTAACTCATCCGGTTCAACAGTTTAAATACCAGACAATAGCGGGCCGAGTGAATTTGTAGCGCCGGCCCGGCTTATACCATTGATGAATTTCCGACGGGACCATTTTATATTGTTTTACAAAGATACATTTTCTGAAATGGTGGAGGTGCGTCGTTGTTTATTGATCTGGGACAACATATTGGCCTCCGGTAAATAAATGGATATTATTATCGTTTGTATAGTGAATTTTACTACCGCGTACTCACTAAGTAGAAACCTTAGTCAATATGCTTTTATATTTCCGAATGTACCTGATGATCTGAATAAATAAAACCCCCTTAAAACGATGAAAAAGCCTGGATTTTTATGCGTAATTGTCTGTGCGATTTATTTTCTTTCTTCGTGTGGTCCGACAATATATAAAGCAGAGAATTTTGAAAGCTCACGAAGAAATATTAAAACAATCGCCATTCTTCCTTTTTTTGTTTCAATTGATAGTAAGCATTTGCCTAAGAATATATCCATTGAAACCCTTCGAGAATCGGAACAGAAAACCGGCTACGAAATGCAGAACGATGCTTATACCTGGCTTCTTCAAAGATCAAATCAATATACCGTTACTTTTCAGGATGTTGATAAAACCAATGCATTATTGAAAAAGGCGAATATTTCATACGATAGTCTTTTATTGCAGGACAAAGGAGATTTATGCAAACTACTCGGCGTTGATGCAACTGTTTCGGGGAAAGCCGCTTTGTCCAAACCGATGTCTGAGGGCGGAGCGATTGCCATGGCATTTCTGGTTGGCGTTAGTGGTTCGACCAATAAGACTACTGCAACACTGTCGATTCACAGTTCAAAAAGCGATTTGCTTTGGAAATATGATTTCACAGAAAACGGAGGGATAGGTAGTAATAGTGAAAGTTTAACTAAAGCCCTGATGAAAAATGCGTCCAGAAACTTTCCTTATAAAAACTAACGGAGATGTCCATATGGCCTTGTCCGCGAATTGCGCTTTGCAAAAACACTAATCATTTTTACTTTTTTTTGTGCTGTCGTTCCATTTAATCATCTCCTGATAAACGGTGTTTTCTGAAGCAGCGTCATTGAGTATTTTGTTGTAAGAAAAATGCCGGATGTTCATTAAATACTGTATCATCAACATGCCTCTGTAGTAGTAATCAGGAACTTCGCATCCTCCTTCTTCTTCTAAAATCCATATACCATTTGTTTTGCTTTTAAGGGCAACATAACGGTCTATATCATTTTTCAAACTATAGTCTCATGATTGAATACTGTTTCTGTCTTGAAATATATTCCGGATAACCTTCGAGCTTCCAAAATTCCGGATGTTTGAAAGGATTAAATTTAGTTATTCCATACTTGTTAGTCTGAAGGCAGTGGGTCATTTCATGAGCAAGCAACTCGGTCAAATTAACTTCGCATGCTTTATGAAAAGTTGGGAAAGCTAAATTATTCTTTGAGTCAATGTTGACTTTAATGATTAAATCATTTAATCTCGACCTTGCCGCAGGTCCTTCACCAAATAATTTATCATCCAATTTGTTATAAAGTGAATGATAACAAAGTATGATGTTATACTTGTAATCCAAATCATTGATCTCCGATTTCTTAACAAGATTCATTGCGTTGTCCAAAACGATTTCAATGTCATTCCCTATTTTTTCATTCGAGTACACGGTAAAACATTTGTACTCTAATTTATAAGCAAATAAATGTTGCGGGAACAATACAATAGCAGTAATTGTCAGGATGGCTGTTAAAATCGCCAAAAACATAACTTTAATAATTCTTTTAAGTATCTTTTTCATTATTGGATATTTTATCAATCTTACCATTCCGGTAAATATTCACCAAATAATTTCCAGTCCATGCCATTTCCCCAACCCTGTCCATGGTCACTGATATTTTTAATCTTATGAGATTCACCAATTCGATAATTTCCATAAGCTAACAGAGACAAAATTGTTCCGGGACGTAAATGTTCGCTCGCCCAGCTTAATGGCGAATCTCCATTTGCATCCCTGGATTCTTTATCTGCCCCATTTTCAATTAAGAAAGAAATAGTTCTTTCATCAGCATAAGCAGCTGCTCTATGTAAAGGAGTTTCACCTTTTGTTCTTACGTCACGCATAAAGGCACTAGTCTCCATTCCGGGGATTGTTTTAGCATTTATATTTGCGCCTTTTTCTACGAGAAGTTTGACGGTATAGAAATA
The DNA here is from genome assembly GCA_963730425.1 of uncultured Bacteroidota bacterium. Taxonomy (GTDB): domain Bacteria; phylum Bacteroidota; class Bacteroidia; order Chitinophagales; family Chitinophagaceae; genus Puia. Next base: position 57,646 of record CAVSRV010000011.1, read on the forward strand.
ATAAGGTCTTCCCGCTTTAGCAAGGGCGCTATGCAATGGCGTCTCATTGGTTTTATCTACTTGGGCATTTACATCGGCTCCATGATTAACCAGGAAGTCGCAGACTTTCCAATGCCCGAAGAAAGCTGCATGCCCTAATTCCTGGTCAATATTTACAGAATTAAGATTACCGCCTGCTTCCAGCACAGCTTTCAAAGCAGTGGTGTCATCGTAATAGACAAGCCACTGCAAAGGTTTTACCTGTCCTTCGTTAAGTATCTCCTTCCAGTTTGGAAGTTTGAGTAATTGAAAAATAAAGTCCGTACGTCCTTTGCTGATGAACTCTACAATTTTTTGGGCTTCCATTGTTTGAAGTTTGATTGTAGTCGCGGCTAATTGCTGCGCGCTGAAAGATTATGCGATGACTAATTTATCACTTTATAAAGCTCGTCAAATTTTGCATGCCTGATTGCAGGGTATGGCGATATATATGTAGGTTGTTGCCGGGTCAATTTGGGCGTTAAATATTAAATACTATCAGTCTACAAAAATAGTAGGATAATTGATTATTTTATGTATGTTTGCATTGAGGGAGTAAATGGTCATATGGCCGAGTGGTCAGGCGCGGGTCTGCAAAACCCTTCACGTCGGTTCGAATCCGTCTGTGGCCTCTCATGAGCAGTTAGTTAGAGTAAGCAGTCGTTAGAGGGGATGTATATCTATACGTCCCTTTTTTGCTATTTATTCTTCAGTAATTTTTGATACCTGGTACATTCTTCGAGATTGTTTTTTGACCATTCCTTTTCTGGTTTCCCACTGCAACGGGATTCGCCCTTAAAAATATTCCTTATCATCTTACTATTCTCGTAATAAAACCTGCATTCCATCGTACGGACAGTTTTTTTATAGGCAAAAGATTCCAGGCTGTCATTATAAGGAAATTCACTTCCTTCTGTATAGGTAAAAATCAATTTTCCCGACTGCAGGTAATACTCCGTGATATTAATACAACTCGATAGCCCAATCCATTCTCTGATCTTTACTAATTGCCCATTTTTGAAATAGCCGGTTAGCTCTCCGCCGCCATCAGTTGAATATTCTAAAAACTCTTCATTGTTTAATACCTTTTTCGAATATCCCGAATCCTTGTTTATTTGTTCAACAACATGGCGGATATTATCAATACTATTTTCCTGGGAGTAAGTTAATAGGTTAGAAAGTAAAAATGTCAATAAGTAAACAGCGCGCATAGTATTATCATGAGTTAGAAACTTTACTTGAAGTTAGTCATTATGTCTTACCAGCTTGTCACAATACACTACTTCTGTTCTCGGCTGATATTAAATGGTATGTATGCAAGTCAGCAACATCGTGCACTTGATGTATCGAAAACGGACAGCATCGTCCGAAGAACCGAAATTCAAGCCTGAATATCAATTCATTAAATTCAGGCATTGTTTTCGAAGGTTTTTTCCTAACCAATAGGGCGGTTGGAGGTTTACCTTTCATTTGTTTTTAATTTTTAGTTTTTACTTTGAAGTTTATGTTCAAAAATTATTTCAAAATTGCCCTGCGTAACCTGACAAAACAAAAAAAACTGGCGTTCATTAACATATTCGGATTGTCAGTTGGAATTGCGTGTTTCAGTTTATTCATGTTGTATGCCATCAATGAATTTAGTTTTGATGGCTTCCATAAGAATGCAGCTAACACTTACCTGGTTCTGGATGGAAATGGGAAACCAAATCCAAAAGCTATTGGCGGGTTCATCTTTACCCCAATGCCCCTGGGGCCCGCAATGAAAAATGATTTACCTGGAGTAGAAAATTATGTTCGATATATTCAGCCTTACGAAACGTTCATAAAAATAAATAATGAAAGAGGACGTGAAAATATCGCCTATGCCGATCCATCATTCTTCAAAGTTTTTTCTTTCAAATTTAAATATGGTAATGCGGATGCAGCTATCAGCGATTTGCACAGTATGGCATTAACCGAAGAGACTGCTAAAAGATTGTTTGGTAAAACAAATGCGATTGGCGAATCCTTCCAGGTAAAGATTGAGAATGTGTTTGAAACATTCGTAGTCAAAGCCGTCACTGAGGATCCTCCGTCCAATTCTTCATTCCGGTTTAGCATGCTGATCAATTTTGATTGTTTTGCAAATACTATGGAAGGAAAAATGGACGCAGATTCATGGGGCATGAATTCATTTATGACCCTTGTTCAGCTAAAACCCGGCAGTACATTGGCGAACAACAATAAGTTGCTTGTTGAATTCAGGCATAAGCATCTTCCCAAAGGTTCGAATTCAATAGGCGGGTATGATCTGGAACCAATTCCGGAAATACACACTAATCCGACGCTGGTCGGTATCAGGACTTTGCCTGTTGATCCAAAATCGATATGGATATTATTGAGTATCGCAGCCGGGGTTTTATTAATTGCCTGTATCAATTTCACAACACTTTCCATAGGCCGCTCGGCGAGCCGTGCAAAAGAAGTGGGCGTTCGCAAAGTTATTGGCGGGAGCAAAAAAGCTTTGATGCTTCAGTTTTTAACGGAATCGTTACTACTTGCTTTTCTTTCAACACTGATTGGCCTGGTGATTGCAAACCTGCTTTTACCTTATTTCAATCAGTTGTCCGGAAGAGAGTTGAGTTTCTCTTTTATACAATTCCCTCAATTGACCGGCCTCATTGCAGGGACAGTACTGATTGTGGGCTTGCTCTCAGGATGCTACCCTGCTTTGATATTATCAGGCTTTAAAGCTGTGGAAGTATTGAAGGCTAAAATAAAACTGGGAGGTGCCAATTTTTTTACAAAGACATTGGTCAGTTTTCAGTTTATAGTTTCCGCTGCACTTATTATTTCTGCAGTCATCATCATGCAGCAGTTACAATATATGCGATCGCGGAACCCCGGATTTGAAAAAGAGAATGTTATACAAATTAAAGCATTGGGAGTGGCAAACACTAAACAAATCTTTCCAATTCTAAAGCACGAATTGTCCGGACATCCCCAGATTGTGCGGACCGCGGGCACAGACAATGGTTTAGGGGAAAGAGAAGGATCAAGTATAACAGGATTTGATTACAAGGGAAAGTCAGTAAATATTTTTCAAACCTATATTGATCCTGATTTCATACCTACGCTGGGCATGCAGGTTCTTGCAGGTAGAAATTTTGATCCTGCAATTGCTTCAGACACGGTGAACAATGTTATTATAAATGAATCGACGATGAACCAACTGGGTTGGTCACTTGAAAATAGTATTGGCCGGCCATTGGAAGGATATGTAAACTTCGGTGTCAAAAACCCTGTGGTGATCGGCATTGTCCGCGATTTTAATTATCAGGATCTTACTCATGGTGTGCAGCCATTGATATTTCATCAGTTCGCTTCATCAGGGAGCAATCCCTGGCATTTTTTCATTCGGATAAGACCTGGTGACCCTTCGAAGACTCTGGCATTGATACAATCAGCATGGAAAAAAATTGCTCCGGACTATCCGCTGAAATATAATTTTCTGGATGAAGACCTCGACCGCTTTACTAAATCAGAAGCAAGACTGAGCAATATCATCGGCTGGGCTGGCGGTATTGCAATTTTATTAGCATGCCTTGGGTTACTCGGTCTTGCCGCGCTCGCCGTCGTAAATCGAACCAAAGAAATCGGCATTCGCAAAGTATTGGGCGCTTCGGTTTCAACAATTATTGTTTTAATATCAAAAGATTTTGTCAGACTTGTATTTGTGGCACTATTAATAGCAACTCCTCTTGCATGGTGGACTATGAATAAATGGCTGGAGGATTATGCATACAGGATAAACATTGAATGGTGGGTCTTTGGCATATCAGGTGCAGCTATTATTTTCATCGCATTGCTGACAATTGGTTTTCAGTCAGTGAAAGCGGCGATTGCGAATCCTGTGACCAGCCTTCGCTCGGAATGACTTCGTCCGCTGAATCCCGCAAGGCGGGAGAAAGCGGAGCTTCAGCTGGCGAAGAGGGTTTGAGGACATAGAATATTTCTCACAACGAATTCTACATTATGTTCAAAAACAGCATCGTCATTGCACTGCGCACCATTCTGCGGAATAAGACGAACAGCATCGTCAATATAGCCGGCCTCGCTATTGGCCTGGCATCTGTGATTCTGATCAGTTTATATGTCCGCGACGAACACCAGTATGACCGGTTCTTCAGAGATGCTGACCGGATCTACCAGGTTGACATGGATATCATGATGGATGGTCAGGGAGGTGTGATTTCCAATACACCGCCAGCTGTTGGTCCGGCATTACAGAAGACGTTTCCTGAAATTGCTGCCTATACACGATTTTATGTAATGGGCAATGAAGTGATCAGTAACGATGCGAAAAGTAAAACCCAAAATCATTTCACAGAAAAAAGATTTCTTGCGGTAGACAGCAATTTCCTTGAAGTCTTCGATTATGCATTCAAAAAAGGAGATGCTTCCACCTGTCTGCAAAAACCTTATTCGGTCGTACTGACTGAAACAACTGCTGCAAAATATTTTGGTAATGAAGATCCTGTGGGGAAATACCTGGTGCTCGATGAATATAGACAACCCTTCGAAGTTACCGCAGTGTTGAAAGATATTCCTACCCAGTCAACCATCCAATTCGATTTGCTGATACCCATTGCAGCCTGCCCGCCCGTAAAACATTTCAGCTGGAGCTGGGTGTGGCTGCAGGTGAACACGTATATCAGGTTGAATAAAAATGTACCCAACGATCCTGAAAGCATAAAACGTTTGGTCAGCAAATTCCCGGCCATGGTGAGAGTTCAGGCAGCCAGTGCATTCAAACGGATTGGTCAGCCTTTTGACGAGTTCATCAAAAAAGGAGGGAAATGGGATTTTAATTTACAACCAATGACCGACGTGCACCTCTATTCCGCAAATATTGGTTCACAGTTTTTGTATACACTTGGAGATATCAAATATGTCTACATTTTTTCAGCGATCGCTTTGCTCATTATCATACTGGCATGCGTGAACTTCATGAATCTCTCCACCGCGCAATCTGTGACCAGGGCAAAAGAGGTAGGCGTACGCAAAGTGCTCGGTTCGGAAAAAAAGCAATTGGTCGTGCAGTTTCTGATAGAAGCACTGGTATATAGTTTTATTTCTTCTGTTTTTGCATTGATCCTCGTGGCAGTCTGTCTTCCTCAATTCAATGCGGTTTCGGGCAAATCGCTTCAATTTGAAAGCTTCTTTCATTCGGGCATCTGGATTTTTATTTTATTGCTGACTATCTTCACTGGTCTGCTGGCTGGAAGCTATCCCGCATTCTATCTAACTTCCTTCAAGCCCAGTATCCGTACTAAAAGGAGGTCTTTTCAAAAAAAGTTTTACCAACCTGCTTATACGAAATGGTCTGGTCGTTTTCCAGTTCACCATATCCATCGGGCTGATTATTTGCACAATTATATTATTTCAGCAGCTGAGAGCAAGTCAGACCAAGGACCTGGGCCTGAAGAAAGAAAATGTGATCATCATTCCGAACGGAGCAAAAATGCCCGCAACAGATGAAGAAACACTGAGGCAGGAACTGTCGGCCATTCCCGGAGTCAATCATATAAGTATATCTTCCAGTTTACCAACCATGAGGTCTTTTGAAGATTCATATGTCCCGGGTTCTTCAACTACGGAGGAGAAACTGGCAAAAGAGATCTCACTCAGTTCGTTTATGGTGGATGACGAATTCGTTCCTGCATTACACATACAAATATTGCAGGGCAGAAATTTCTCCAAAGAATTTAATGATTCTACTTCAGTCATTCTGAATGAAACGGCGGTAGAACAATTCGGATGGAAGCATCCGCTGGGCCAGTACATCATTTACCCGGGTAATAACGACCAACGGTTTAAAGTGATCGGCGTGATGAAAGATTTTGATGTAGAATCTATCCGAAACAGCATGAGCCCGTTCGCACTTTTTCATTCTTCTTCTAAAACTTATTTTATCGGAACATCTTATCTGGTAGTTAGTGTGGATCCGCAAAGAACTAAAACCTTATTGTCAGGGTTCGAAAGCAGGTGGAAAAATTTTGCACCCTCTGTTCCTTTTGAATATTCCTTCCTGGATAAAAAATTCGAAGCCATGTATAGCAGCGAAATGCGTATGGGTACTGTGTTTGGGATTTTTACTTCGTTATCGATTTTTGTAGCCTGTCTGGGTTTATTCGGATTGTCAGTCTACACAGCAGACAGGAGAAAAAAAGAAATTGGAGTACGCAAAGTGCTGGGAGCTTCCGTTCAAAGTGTAGTGACTCTCTTTTCAAAAGAATTCATAAAACTGGTTTTTATAGCGGCGATTATAGCGTTCCCTATTGCCTGGTGGGCCATGCATAAATGGCTGCAGGATTTTGTTTACAGGATTAACATAGAGTGGTGGGTATTTGCATTGGCGATGATGCTTGCATTAATCATTGCGATATGTACTATAAGTGCGCAGGCTATCAGGGCGGCGATTGCTAATCCGGTAAACAGCCTGAGATCGGAATGAGACTGACCGTTGACCGTTGGCCGTTGACCCGCCTGGGCCTGGCTTCGGCGGGCGAAGCGGTTGGCGGGTGATCATTTTTACTTTTTATTTTTTACTTTTTAATTTATGTTAAAGAACTATTTCAAGACAGCCTTCCGCAATCTCTGGAAAAACAAAACCTACAGCTTTCTTAACATTGCTGGTCTGGCCATTGGTATTGCCTGCGCCGGTCTTATTTTTTTATGGGCAGAAGATGAATTGACTTTTGATAATGTGAATGTGAAAAAAGACAGACTTTATGCTGTGCGGGTGAATGCAAAATTTGGCGGCAACACATATACTATGGGGTCGACGCCGCGGCCGATGGCGGCTTCGTTGAAGACCGACATCCACGGAATTGCCAATACTGCCCGGATATCCGATGAAGATTTGAGGCTTCTTTTCAGTTTTGATAATAAATCTTTATACTCATCAGGCAAATATGCTGATTCTTCCCTGTTCAGCATGTTCAGTTTGACTTTTCTGCAGGGCAATGCACGAAACGCTTTTACTCAGTTATACTCGTTAGTCATTACCGAAAGCACAGCAAAGAAATTTTTTGGAGAAGATAAAAATGTACTTGGAAGAAAACTGCTCGTTGATAACAAACAGCCATATATAATTACCGGAGTGTTGAAAGATCTACCCGCAAATTCCAGTTTGCAATTTGAATGGCTGGCACCCTATGAAATAACACTCCTGGCGGATCGTACGAGAGGAGGCAACGACGAATCCAGCTGGGGAAGTTATGGGCCTTTCACATATGTCGAGTTGGATGCTAATGCGAATCACGTTGCGATCAACAAACAATTGCAGAATTATATTCACGACAAGCAGACCGACCAGGCAAACCAGGCTTTTCTGTTTCCTATGTCTGACTGGCGATTGTATAGTGAATTTGAAAATGGAAAACAGACCGGCGGCGGTCAAATAAAGGAAGTCCGAATACTTTCGGCGATAGCATGGATCATTCTTCTTATTGCATGCATCAACTTCATGAATCTGGCGACTGCCAATAGTCAGAAACGTGCAAAGGAAGTGGGCGTACGGAAAGTATTGGGTGCCGGAAAGAAAAAGCTGATCAGTCAGTTCATTGGTGAAGCTTTGCTGATGTCAACACTTGCAACTGTTTTGTCAATAGTTATCATGTCCCTCGCCTTACCGGCATTTAATGTTCTCATGCAGAAACAACTTTCACTGGCCCTGGACAAGCCTCTTCATTTAACTGTGCTGCTCATCATTAATGTCATTTGTGGTTTGGTTGCCGGCAGCTACCCTTCACTTTACCTATCGTCATTTAATCCCGCCCTCGTTTTGAAAGGAATGAAACTGAAGACAGGCAACACTGCGTTTATAAGAAAGGGATTGGTAGTACTGCAGTTCAGTGTATCATTGGTTTTTATCATCAGCACGATGATTGTCTACATGCAAATTCAACTTGTGAAGCACAGGAATCTTGGATTTAATAAGGACAATCTCATTGAGCTGAATATGCAACAGAATGTCGCGGGGAAATTTACTACCATAAAACAGGATCTGTTGCATTCCGGCATCGTGGAGAATGCTGCGCTCTCAGACCATGCAACGATTTATGATGGTAATACTGACAACAGATTCAGGTGGGAGGGCAAGGCTGAAAATTCTGATATAGAGATTGCATTCAGAAATGTGAGCCCTGAATTTATTTCCACTTCCGGTATGCATATTTCGGAGGGTAGGGATTTTAGAGCTAATGCCGGAGTTGAAAATTCGAATATTATTGTAACGCGTTCTCTGGAAAAAATCCTGGGTAAGGGAAGTGCTGTCGGTAAAATCGTACAGTCGATGCGTGGGGATAAAAACGCTTCTTATAAAAATTACACTGTCGTCGGTGTTGTAGAGGATTATATATATGGTAATATCTATGGAAGCCCGGGACCTGTAATATTTTTTTGTGGAATGCCTGAAGGTTCCAATGCGAACCTGGTGTATGTTCGGACAAAACCAAAGAGTGATCCTTCAGTGGCATTGGCAAAAATAGAAGAGATAATGAAGAAGGACAATCCGGCCTATCCTTTGGAATATAAATTTGTTGACGACCAGTTTAACGAGATGTATTTTAACGAGCAACTGACCAGTAAAGTTTCAGGAATATTTGCATCACTGGCCATCATTATTTCCTGTCTTGGTTTATTTGGTCTCGCCGCATTCACTGCAGAACGCAGGGTAAAAGAAATCGGCATCCGAAAAGTCCTGGGTGCAAGTGTAACCAGCCTTACCAGTTTATTATCAAAAGATTTTCTGCAATTGGTTATCGTATCCTGCCTGGTAGCTTTTCCTGTTGCCTGGTGGATCATGCATAAATGGCTGCAGAGTTATGAATACAGGATCGTTATTAGCTGGTGGGTATTTATCGTTGCCGGAGTAATGGCATTGCTGATCGCATCACTCACCATTGGCTTCCAGACGGTCAAGGCGGCGCTTGCGAATCCGGTAAAAAATTTAAGAACGGAATAAGATTTTTATTGAATATTCCCGATATGATTGGGAACTATTTTAAGATTGCGCGGTCTTATCAGATAAGCAAACAGGCACATAAATTAATAATGTAATGGTCTTTCAATTGCGTTCTTAAAAAAGAACATTAATAATTAATAATAGATAATTAATAATTACATAGTGTATGCTCAAGAACTATTTTAAGATCGCCTGGAGAAATCTGTTTAAAAACAGAGCTTCATCCTTCATTAATATTGGCGGCCTGGCTGTTGGGATAGCGGTTTCTATGATTATTGGTATTTGGATCGCAGATGAGTTATCATTCAACAAATATCATCAACACTACGATCGCATAGCTCAGGTAATGCAAAACCAGAATTTCAGCGGCGATGTGCATACTGATAAAGCGATCGCCATTCCATTGGCTACTGAGCTCCGTACTAAATATGGGAGAGATTTTAAAAATGTAGTTTTATCCTCCTGGACGAATTCCCACCTTTTATCTTTCAACGGGAATAATTTCTTAAAAACTGGCAATTTTATGGAGCCGGAAGCACCTTCCATGCTGACTCTTCATATGATTAAAGGTTCAATAAATGGCCTGGAAGATCCTTCTTCTATTTTGATATCAGAATCTTTATCTAAATCATTTTTTGGTAACGGCGAGCCAATAAGCAAGACTATTACTGTTGACAATAAATTGAATGCAAAAGTTGCCGGTGTTTATGAAGATCTTCCTTATAATTCTTCATTCCGCGATGTTTTATTTATTGCTCCATGGGATATGTATGTTGCCTCTGACGAGGAAATTAAGAATGCAAGAACAGACTGGGGTCAAAATGGATACCAATTGTTTGTTGAGATTGCTGATAACCAGGATATGCTTAAAATCTCGAAAGAAATAAAAAATGCTAAGCTCGACAATTTAAACAAAGAGGAGGCTAATACTTTAAAACCGGAAATTTTCCTGCAACCTATGAGTCGCTGGTATTTGCATTCAGATTTTACAAATGGCGTAAACACAGGTGGAAGAATTCAATATATCTGGATGTTCGCCATTATAGCGTTTTTTGTATTGCTGCTGGCCTGCGTTAATTTCATGAATCTTAGTACAGCCCGGTATGAACGACGCGCAAAAGAAGTGGGAATTCTAAAGGCCCTTGGTTCATTGCGTGGTCAGTTGATCTATAAATTTTTTTGTGAATCATTATTAGTTGCCCTTTTCGCATTTATTCTTGCTTTGTTCTTATTACAGCTTATCCTTCCTTTCTTCAACCAGATAGCTGATAAGAAAATGACCATTATGTGGGGAAATCCTGCTTTTTGGATAATCGGCGCAGGCTTCAGTATAGTAACAGGATTAATGGCTGGTAGTTATCCGGCAGTTTTTCTTTCATCATTCCAGCCCGTTAAAGTTTTGAAAGGAACGTTTAAAGTTGGACGCTTTGCAACTATTCCCCGAAAAGTACTGGTGGTCCTGCAATTTACCGTTTCAGTTATTCTGATAGTCGGGACAGTCATTGTTTTCCGTCAAATTCAATACACAAAGAATCGTCCCGTTGGCTATGATCGTGATAGGTTGGTTTTGCTTAGAATTCACACGGGGGATTTGTATAGTCATTTTGATGCAGTGAGGGACGATCTTCTGAAGTCTGGCCTTATTAAGGAAGTCAGTGCATCATTAAACCCGATAACCAGCCTGGGCAGACAAACCAGTGGTTTTACCTGGACCGGGAAAACCCCTGAGATGAATGATATGTTTGCGGTGGTTGGAGTAACGCCTGAATTCGGGAAAACTGTAGACTGGCAAATAATACAAGGAAGAGATTTTTCAAGAAACCGTCTGACAGATTCATCTGGTTTGATTCTAAATGAAGCAGCCGCTAAATATATGGGTCTTAAAAACCCCATTGGAGAAATTGTTAACTGGGATAAAAAGTATACTGTGGTTGGAGTTGTAAAAAACATCATTGTGGGATCGCCATACGAACCCGTGAAACAGGCTATTTATTATATTGATCCGCAGCTTGGGGGAACTATAAATATTAAGGTCAACCCTACGGCCGGATTTAGGAATGCACTTAACACCATCGCAGCTGTCTGCAAAAAATATGCTCCTTCAGCCCCGTTCGACTATAAAATTGCTGACGAAGAATATGCTAAGAAATTCAGTGAGCAGGAACGTGTTGGCAACCTCGCTTCTGCATTTGCGATACTGGCCATTTTTATTTCCTGTCTGGGCATATTTGGACTGGCATCATTTGTGGCTGAGCAGCGCACTAAGGAAATTGGTTTGCGCAAAGTATTGGGAGCTTCAGTGTTTAATCTCTGGTATTTAATATCACGGGAATTTGTGTTGCTGGTTGCCATTTCATTACTGATCGCTACACCCGTTTCATTTTATTTTATGCATAACTGGCTGCAGAATTACACATACCGAAGTGATATTTCCTGGTGGATTTTTGCGGCAGTTGGCATTGGGGCGATAGCCATTACACTTTTAACCGTCAGTTACCAGGCAATCAGGGCGGCTATCGCGAATCCGGTGACCAGCCTTCGTTCAGAATGATTTATCGCGCCGAATTCCACAGTTCACGGGAGAAAGCAGGGTTGGCGAAGAAGCTTGGGGGCAGAGTGAGCAAGGTTTGATTGAACATTGATAATGAGGGGAATATGCGGGGACTATAAATTCCGGGCGCAAAAGTGTATTTTGGGAGGCATCATAACAATCTTAAACTGAACTCCATGAAATACGTATACCTGCTAATGCTTTCACTTGTTTTATTTTTTTCCTGTTCAAAGTCCGGCAATACAAACAATTCAAACGGCAGTCTGCTGGTGTCTGTCACGGACTATCAGACGGCACCCTTTATTACAAAATCGGTCAGGAATTTTACTTACGATCAAAACCAGGCGCTGGGTGCGGTGCATACCTACACATATGATACTATAGGTGGACAGGCTTTTCTGGATACTTCATTGATTACTTATCCATCGAGTAGTGCAACCACGCCACCGGCGTCGTATGACATCACTTGGGTGATGGGAAGTGTTAACCCTGCTCAGGGTGCAACGGAACACCATTTATTGTATTATGATGGTCAAAGCCGGATTGTGAAAGATTCCACAAGCAGCAAGACAGATATTTCCAATCCGACTCCGAAATTGTATACTACCAATTTTATCTATGCGAACTCAAATATCATCGTGCAGTATCTATACCAGAATCCCAGTGGTCCGGATATTAATTCGATGGTTGGCCTGGATACTTTTATGTTGGCTAACGGCAACCTCGGCAACACGATACAATATAATGTAGTGCCACTTGATACTGGTTTTTATCGGAGCGACAGCTATTTATATTCAGCAAGCAAAAATCCCTTGTACGAAAGCACACTTGCCAACAGACTGGGTGCAGCGCTTCGATTCAATAATATCGGCGATTTTATTTCTCCCTACCTGATGAGTCAATGGACCATGAACTTGGCTGGCAATAATCAGTTTACCAGAAATTATAACTGGGTGACCGATTCTTTAGGGAGAGTCGTGCAGGGTTTTGGAACATACAAAATATCCGGACAAGTCACCGATTATTGGACTTTTCAATATTAATATAACAACGTTATCAAAACAGTAGATATATACTCTTTGTTAAACGATAAAGGCGTATTTATATGTATATGATGAAGGCGGAAAGCCTGATGAAAAAGAAAGCACCCGACGGTGTATTTAATAAATATTCAATAGAACAAGTTGTCGATGCACTAAGTTTAGCAGGGTTCAGTAAAATTGATCATTCTTATGACAAGGGGTTTTACATAAGGGCTCTGAAATAGATCTTCTTCAATACAGGAATATAACTAAGATCCGCCTGCTTGCGGAAAGGGGGCACTTCCCATTACTTTCTTTTTAGTATTTAATACTAAACCGCTAAATGACTTTGACATTTATCACTTAGCGGTGATATTCTTTACAGATAATTATTATTCACAACCAATCCCGATATAGACTGATTCAAATTTTATGGTTTTCGATTAATTATAATTGATCGAACTAAATTTCAATTTCTTTTCAGTTGCTTACCAAATTAGATTTGATATATCAAAGTTTTCTTTGAACAATTGTTGAATAATTCATCTATAAAAAATAATACAATGAAAAATATTTTACACGCAATATTAATATGCATTATATTTTATGCATGTAGTAAAAAGGATAATTCCCCCAAGCCCCCTCCGGATATATATCCAAAGGTTAGTTATACGCTGAAAACTAATTTCCGAAATCAGGTTTATAACACCGCGCATTCCTCTCAAGTAGATATTAGTGTTGGGTTTGCGCCGCCCATTTTGTGGGATTATTCTGGCCAGGCTGGATCTACGTTTGCATGTGAGATTCATAATAAAAGAGGTATTTTACGAAGTTGATTTATATGACTCTGCCGTTGGACAGTTCCTACCCGATCGGTCTATTCTTGTTTTTGCCGTTCGAGCACTTAATAGCGCAAGCAACTATTATGACACATCAGTTTCGATTAATGTTAATGATACTGCCTATTTTGGTCATGCGATAGTTTCAGTAACTTTTACATCTGAGTTGAATACTCCAAGGACAGGAGACTATATCACCGGGAACTTCAGCATGAGTGGAACAGTAGCGAATGGATACAGTTTGGATAGCGTAACTTTTTCATCTCAGGGAACTTTTACAAATATGCCTCTCCTCCCTTAATTTCATAAATATCCAGGCAGGCTGCTATGCTAACAGCTAAACCGTTAATATTTACACTACATGGTCTGTTACTGATGAATAAAATCGGTAACTTCCAATCATTCACCCTGACGAACAACCGGCATGAAGCATCTACTGCAATATATTGTAGCGGGGATCTCCGCTTTTTTGTTTTTGCCGCTATGCGTTTCACCGCAGGATATTCAATTAGATTCAGTTTCAAGGCCAGCGGATGAAATTAGTGGTACAGTTTATTCAATCACACAGGATAACAGCGGATTTCTTTGGTTTGGAACCGGATCCGGACTGTATAAATATGACGGGTTTCAATATACTGTTTATCATTATCAGCCTACAAAACCCAGCGGACTTAGTTCGGATGCGATTGAATGTGTAATGGCTGATAGGCAAGGTTATATCTGGATCGGACATTATCACAATTCATCGGGCATTGAACGTCTCGACCCGTCAACAGGTATTTTCACCCATTATGAACACAGGGAAGATGATATCCACAGCCTTTCCAGCGATTCCGTAACCACGATCATGCAGGACCGTGAGGGAACAATCTGGATCGGCACCCAAATCGGATTAAACAGGTTTGATGCTTTAAACAACCGGTTCGATCAATACCACCATAAAGAGAATGATCCGGCTTCTTTGAGTAGCGATCAGATAAGACCCATCTATGAAGATAAACAGGGAACGCTTTGGGTTGGTACCGGCGACCCGTGGGATATTTCGAACGGTAGGAAAGAGGGCGGCCTGAATAAAATGGACAAAATAACCGGGAAGTTTACCAGGTACCTTCACAAAGAAAATGATCGGTATAGTCTGACTGATAACCGTATAGGCGCCATTTTTGAAGATAGTCATGGCAATTTATGGGTGGGAACTTCCGGAAATGGGCTGCATAAGATGGATCGAAAAGCAGGCAGTTTCGAAAGGTTTCCCTATAACTCTGCCCATCCCGAAGGGTTAAGCCGGCCGCCCGTACAGGGCGTGTTTATCGGTGCAGAAGACCACATTACTTTTATCACGGAAGATATCAGGGGCCACTTATTGATCGGTACTTATCACGGCGGATTAAATGTTTATGATCCGGATACTAAAACATCATCCTTTTATGGTTTGGGAAAGAACAGTAAAGAAAAGCTTTCCGAAAATGATTTCTGGACTGCTTATAGATCAAATGACGGCCTGACCTGGGTCACGACTTGGGGGGGCGCCCTATACAAAATAAATCCATACCGATTTGCTGTTCCCTACACAAATATTGGTTCTAATGTATTCGCGTTTGAAGAAGATAGTGCAGAATCTTTATGGTTGGCTACTCCCAGTGGATTGCTGAGACGGGACACCAAAGGGGCTGTACAAAAGTTCCTGATTGATAAAGATTCAACTTCTTCTAAAAACGTGATTATATACATAGAAAAATATGACAATGACCGGTTCTGGCTTTCAACCCTCCATGGTCTGTATCATTTCGATCATTCGACAAATAAGATTGATGAATATCGCCCTGAAAATGGAAATAACAGCGAACCGTTAGCAGATGGAATAGAAATAACCTTGAAAGACAAATACAGTCATTTGTGGATTGGTACAGATGGCATGGGACTGAAAAAGATGGATTTGAAAACAGGGTCCATTACAAAATATGAGCACAATCCGGCAGATTCAAATAGCATAGACGATAATATTGTTTATTCATTAGCCACAGATAATAATGAAAAACTGTGGGTGGGCACTTTGCGCGGACTAAGCAGGTTGGATAGTCAGACCGGTCATTTCAAAAAATACCTGAGAAGGCAAAGTGTTTTTTGCATTAAGATAGACAGTGAGGGTGATATTTGGGTGGCCACAGCAACAGGTCTTTTCAAATATGATAGAAATGATGATATTTTTTTACTGTTTAATGATCAGTCCGGAATATTAAAGTCAAATTGGGGTGTCTTTTGGATAGAAGAAGATCATCAGCAGGTTCTCTGGCTGAGTACAGCAAGAGGAATATTGAGGTTGAACAAAGAAAGAAATGAAGCAGTAATGTTTGGTAAAAATCAGGGATTAAATCCAGCAGATTTCAAACTTTGGATACTCCCGTAAAAACGGGGATGTATTATTCGGAGATTCGTCGGGCTATTTCACATTTAACAGCAAACAGCTACAGCAGGATACTGCACGAATAACTGCAAATATTACTGGTTTTTTACTTAACAACATATTGGTTGAGCCATCCCCTAACGGAATCCTTACAGCTCCATTGGAACAGACAAAGGAAATCCGGTTGTCACATGATCAGAATAGTTTTTCCTTCCAATATTCATTTGTAGATTTTATCAGCAAACATGAAGATACCCGGGTGATGTATATGATGCAGAATTATGATAATAACTGGCGCTTGTCTAATGAAAACCGGGAAGCATATTACTTCAATCTCCCGCCAGGAAAATACTTTTTTAAAGTGAAAGCATACGGTGCCGATGGAAGATCTGTCGAAAAGCAGGTCGCTGTAGTTATAACCCCACCCTGGTGGACTAGCTGGTGGGTTTATTTGTTTTATGCGTTATGTTTAATAGCAGGAGTATTTTTTACAGATCGCATGCTGCGAAAAAAACTGATAGAAAAGGAACGTGAAAGAACAAGAGAAAAGGAACTGGCCCAATCGAGAGAAATTGAAAAAGCCTATACAGAATTAAAACTTACGCAGGCGCAACTTATCCAATCAGAAAAAATGGCTTCACTGGGTGAACTCACTGCGGGGATTGCCCATGAGATACAAAATCCACTGAACTTCGTTAACAATTTTTCAGAAGTGAATACTGAGTTAATTGACGAAGCAGAATCAGCCATCAATGCAGGAAAACCACAGGAAGCAAAAGAATTGCTGACCAGCCTGAGGAATAACCAGGTTAAGATCAATCAGCATGGAAAACGTGCAGACGCCATTGTAAAAGGAATGCTCCAACATTCCAGGCCGGGCTCAAATATAAAAGAGCCAACGGATATCAATGCCCTGGCAGATGAATATTTTCGCCTGGCTTATCATGGACTAAAGGCACAGAACAGGGAATTCAATGCGACAATGAAAACAAATTATGATCCGACTATTGGGAAAATAAATATTCTTCCGCAGGATATCGGCCGTGTATTGTTAAACTTATTCAACAACGCTTTTTATACAGTGTCTGAGAAAAAAATGCATGAACCCGAATCCTTTGTGCCAATCGTTTCAGTCAGCACAAGAAAGCTGAATGGTAAGGTTGAAATCATTGTCAAAGACAACGGTGATGGAATTCCCCAAAAAGTAGCTGACAAGATCTTCCAGCCCTTCTTCACCACAAAACCCGCCGGCAAAGGAACAGGGTTGGGCTTATCACTTAGCTATGATATCATAAAATCACACGGCGGTCAAATTCAAGTTCAATCGAAGGAAGGAGAAGGCGCGGAGTTTGTTATTCAATTGCCAGGTTGAGTATCTGCGTAAATGGTTAAAGATATTTAGTAAATTGAAATAAAAACTGGTTTGCCGTATTCGGGTGTCAAGGGAAATTATTGTCCCGTAAATGAGGGAAGACTTTTTTTTCTGAAAGAAGGCAGCGGTCCCCCGCTTATTTTCATACATGGGTTTTGTCTGGATCTTAGGATGTGGGAAAGACAGATAGACTATTTTTCTAAAAAATATACCTGCATTGCATATGATGTGCGCGGATTTGGAAATTCGTCTGTACCTACAGATCAGGCCTATTCTAATCACCAAGATCTGAATACCCTCTTAAATTTTTTGGATATTAGTGAGCCGGTCACTCTCATCGGCCTCTCCATGGGTGCAAGGGTTGTCGCCAATTTCGCACTGGTATATCCTGAAAAAATCAGGGCAATCATTTTTGTTGATGGTGCGATTGACGGATTCATATTAAAGGACTTCAATCTGACTTATATTTATACTGCTGGAAAGGAACTGGGAATAGCAGCCGCGAACAGGATGTGGCTTGATCATCCAATTTTCGAACCAACAGGAAGAAATGAAGAAGTAAAGCAGAAGCTGACAGAAATGGTCTTGTCTTATTCAGGATGGCACTGGATAAATAAGAATCCCATAGTAAATCTAACACCGCCGGCAATTGAGCAGTTACACAAATTAACCGTGACCGGCCCTGATATTGGTTGGCCAGCTCGACATTCCGGATTTCAAGGCGCTCGCGACTTTTTTGAATAGCCAGATAGCACATTCTTCTTTAATCGAAATAGCCGGGGCTGGTCATATGAGTAATATGGAATCGCCGGAAATATTTAACGATCTGGTGAATGACTTTTTGAATCATACAACCATCATTGAGAATTTATTGTCATAAGCCAAAAGGCTTTATGTGTAATAGATACCGCTTGATCTGACAACTAATAAAAACGGGTCAGGATTTTATCTTTCAATTATCAACTTTGTAGATAGATTTATATTACTCTGCTCGAAGGCATTTTACCGGGTTCAAAAGGGCTGCCTTTAATGATTGATAGCTCACGGCCCCTAGCGTGATCAGCAAAGCCCCAAGGCCGGCCGCCACAAAGATCCACCAGTCAATGCTAGTCCGGTATGTATAATGCTGCAGCCAGTTGTGCATAAAATAGCCCGCCAGGGGAAAAGCCAGCAACAACGATAGCGCCACAAGTTCCACGAAATCCTTGCTCAGCAAACCCCAGAGAGTGAACACCGAAGCACCTAATACCTTTCTTACACCGATCTCCTTCACCCGTTGCTCCGCCATATACGCCGCCATCCCAAACAACCCCAGACAACTGATGAAAACGGCCAGGATCGCAAAAAACCCCGCCAGCTTTCCTATTCGTTCCTCCGCTCCGAATTTGCTCGCATACCACTGATCGGCAAAATTGAAGACAAAAGGAATCGATGGCGCGTAGACCTTACAGATACGCTGTATCTTGTCCATTGCGTCATGAACACTAACCAACGGGTTGATCCTGATATTTAAAAACGTCTTAGCGTCCGTCAAATAATAAACTGACTGCTTCACAGGTTCATAGGGGGAACTTACGACCACATCTTTTATTACTCCGATGATTAGCTTGTCTTTGCCTTGCAATTGTATGGTCTGTCCCACGGGATTGGTAAGACCCATAAAGCGAATTGCCGCCTCATTCATGATAACAGCATCGGAATCCGAATGCATCTGGCCCGAGAAATCCCGTCCTTCTACAACCTGCCAACCCACCGTCTTCCCATAGTTCGCCATCACCCCGATATCAGCGAACGACACTGAACGATTCGGGTCCATCCCCTTCCAACTCAAATTGCCGGTATTGCTGTTATTGCCTGTGATTGGACCCGTAGCTTCCGCTACTGCCGTCACGACGCCGGATTTTAGCATATCGTCCTGTACAGCATTGAAGTGATCATGGATGTCATTTGTCGGCATGAATATGTTCAGCAGCCCCCTGCTTGTGTATCCCACGGGTCTGTCTTTGGCGAACTGGATCTGCCGGAACACGACCACCGTGCCGATGATGAGGATCACTGAAACGGAGAATTGCAACACGACAAGCACCTTCCGCGGAACAGCTGCAAACCGTCCCGCCTGGTAAATGCCTTTTAGCACCTTCACCGGCCGGAACGCCGAAAGGTAAATAGCTGGATAGCTCCCTGCTATAACACCTGTAAACAAAGTGAACAATACTCCCAACCCCCAAAAAAAGGGGCTGCTCCACGGAATAGAAATGTCCTTACCCGCCACCTCATTGAAAAAGTTGAGAAGCAGAGTGGCCAGCAGGAGCGAGACCGCAAAAGCCAGCGCGGAAATAAGTATCGATTCAAAAAAAAACTGGCTTATGAGTTGGCCCCGCCCGGAACCGACCGTCTTCCGGATTCCGACCTCCTTTGCCCGCTTCTCGCTACGCGCCGTGCTGAGGTTCATAAAATTGATACAGGCCAACAGCAGTACAAATCCGCCGATGATACCAAAGAGCCGGACATCATCTATCCCTCCGCCAACCGATACACCATTTTTAAAATCTGAATACAGATGCCAGTCGGCCATTGCCTGCAGGAACAGCGCGGCCTTGTGGGGATCATTCGGGTCCATGTTCTTTTTCTTGACATCCTTTATTTTTAACGACACAGCATTCAGGTCGGCATGATCAGCCAATTGCACGTACAATTGATAGGAATTACTGCCCCAACTGCTCCGGTTCCTGGTGGGGACAAGATGATTGAAATAATAATCCCAAGGGCCCATGAATTCCGCCCAGTCCTGCCACAATTTCGAATTCTCCGGAAGGTCTTCATAGACACCTCTCACGGCAAAATTAGCGGTGTCATCCATCCGGATCGTTTTGCCGATCGCATCCACATCGCCAAAAAGTTTTTTCGCGAGCGACTGCGACAACAGGATAGCCGTCGGGTCCTTCAAGGCTTTCTTGTCTCCCTCGATCATCGTCAAACCCAGCACTTCCGGACCATCTGGCTCGACAAAGGGTCCCGTCGAGAAAAGGCTTTTCTCCCCGACCGAGAACACATGATCCTGCGACCAGGATGACAGCACGACATGCTTGAAATCACTGCCATAGTTCTTCCGCAGTTCCGCACCCAACAGGATAGGTATCGCAGGTTCGGTCTCAATTTCCCCATTGGAGGTCTGGTTCTGCATGACCCGCGCTACCCGCTTGTAATTCGGATCATACTGGTCAAAGGTCAGCTCATCCCAGATCCATAGGCCGATCAGCATGGCCACGGTCATCCCTATCGCCAGACCCGAAATATTGATGGCTGAATATCCTTTGTGCCTGACCAGGTTGCGCCAAGCGATTTTAAAATAGTTGTTAAACATACTGGCATGTTTGTTTCCAAGTGACACCAAGAAAATGCCAAGTTTATAAATAGTTGTTAATCTAAAACTTATAACTAACCTCGGCCAATGATTGTCCGTTTCTGATACTATATATGTCCTTATTTAGATCAACATGACTCGTTCTGAAATCGAATAACGTAGGTGTAAGATGAATTATATTCTTCACAAGCCGTAGTGTCAGATCAAATACTGTCTTTTACACTTTATGAATAGTGTACTACGTTTTTGCTGCCTGGTTTCCGGTGCGTGCCTGTTCTCCTGCAGTAAGACTCGTCAAACTTCTTCATATTCTTCATTTTATGGCCAGTGGCAGTTTATCGGAACCAGCTCCGGGCCATGGCAGGTAACACCACTGCTAAAATTGGCCAGTTAACTTTGTTTCAAATTAGTATTACAAGTTCGCCGGGAGACACACTCGATTTAACGTCGTATCCACTAACTCCGGAATTTACTTCCGATTACTTCAGGCGGATTCAATAAGATCGGACGTGGATTTTTTGATTGCATTCATTTGAGCAACTCCTTTAATTTCTCTCTTAATTTATCTCCAGTTAAATCTCTTGCGGTAATAGTTCCGGTCTTATCAATTAGAAAATTAGTTGGATAATATGAAACGCCATAAATAAGTGCCGCTTTATTTTTATCGTAACGAAAGTCGGTTACGTTTTGCCATGGAAGACCGTCTTGTTGAACAGCTTCAATCCATTCTTTCTTTAC
Source organism: uncultured Bacteroidota bacterium (assembly GCA_963730425.1). Classification (GTDB taxonomy): domain Bacteria; phylum Bacteroidota; class Bacteroidia; order Chitinophagales; family Chitinophagaceae; genus Puia. Next base: position 78,964 of record CAVSRV010000011.1, read on the forward strand.
CATCTCAGCGGCAACACCCAATATTTCAAATCCTTTGTCTTTAAATTCACCATAAATTTTCACCAATTCAGGATTCCCTTTTCTACAAGGGACACACCATGAACCCCAGAATTCGAGCAGAACTACTTTACCAGAATAATCGGAAAGCTTTATATTTTTCCCATTAATATTTGGTTGAGAAAAATCGACATACCTGTCACCTGGCTTTAGATTTTTATTAAGCTTTATGAATTCTAATACACTCCTGCCGTAAGAAGTATTTTTTATTTCTTTTGATAAGGAATTGAATAAAATGGTCGAAGTATCTTTTCCCCATGAAGAACTATAGATATCCAATACTGAGGCGCTTATTATAGACGAAGGATGTCTGCGAATAAATAAAATGCTCTGGCCTTTATCATCATTTGTAACACGAATGGCTGAATCCAAGAAGTCCTGTTCCCTCTGTGTTTTCGATCCGTCAACTACTGCTTCCCTGAACTTCCCTTTTTCGCCTTTTACCGATATGGGATAGTTTTCAAGCCATAGATATCTGATATCACTGAAATCACTGGTTCTTATGGCGACATGGAAGTACTTTAATATTTAGCGAACCATTAAATAGAAAAACTCCGGCCATCGTATAAGCTGAGTCCATATGCACAAATGCTTCATTGGAAATATTGTCGAGGTAAAACAATGTGCTGTCTGGATAGCCGGTTGCCAGGCAGACGATTGCGAACTCTCTCGATTTTTGACTTTTACCGGTGAGGGGTATTGTCAGCATCGTAACAACCGCCAAGAAAATAATTAGTAGAAATTTATTCATGTATATATGACTGCAAAGTAAAGCTATATGTCGTGGATATTACACCCTGAAAGAATGGGTTTTTATATCAACCTCATTCATGTAATAATTCAGATATTTAATGAATTGTGTTTTCCTTGAATTGTCGGCTAAATCGTTTAAATTAAAAGTTCCCATTTTGGTAACTTTTGTATACTTTTACATAATAATCGGACCGCTTTGAGAGTTATTGCTAAGAAATGCCTGAGAGATTTTTGGTCCATGCATCCCGACTGTGAACAACAATTGAAATCATGGTATCGTGAAGCAGAGAAGTCAAAATGGACAACGCCAAGGATTATTAAAAAGCAATACCCTACAGCGAGCATACTTATGAACAACCGCATAGTTTTCAATATAAAAGGGAATCATTACAGATTGATTATCAGGATAAATTATAACTACGGAATGGTATGGATAAGGTTCATTGGTACCCACTCTCAATATGATAAGATCGATGTAAATAAAATTTAGAAGATGAAAATTAAGCCTATCAAAACGAAGAAAGACTATCATCTTGCCATGGCGAGACTTGAAAAGATATTTGATTCAAAACATGGCACTCCGGAAGGGGATGAACTCGAAATTTTGGGTATGTTGATAGAAAAATACGAATCGGCACTTTATCCAATTGACTTCCCGGATCCCATAGAAGCAATTAAATTCAGAATGGAACAGCTGGGATATAATCAAACTGATTTGGTCAAAGTAATCGGATTTAAAAGCAGGGTAAGTGAAATTATGAGCAAAAAGAGAAAATTGTCTCTTGATATGATAAGGAAACTAAATAGCTCACTAAATATTCCAACAGAAGTTTTAATTAAGGAATATTAAAAGTATAGTCTTCAATTCAACCGCCAACCGCCAACCTCATTCCGATCTCAAACTCACTTCGCCAGCCGAAGTTCATTCTGAACGAAGGCTGGTTACCGGATTTGCCATGGCTGCTTTGACAGCCTGTAAACTTACAGTGATCAGTGCAATGAGTAAGGTTGACAATCCGGCGGAGACAAATACCAGCCAATTTATATTAATTCTATACGCAAAATCCTGCAACCATTTATGCATCGCCCACCATGCTAAAGGGAATGCTATGATGGATGCAATGACAACCAATTTCAGGAAATCAACGGACAATAGCCCGACAACACTGAAAATGGATGCCCCCAGCACTTTTCTTACGCTGATTTCTTTGTTCGCTGAACGGTCGTGAAAGCAGTTAAGGCAAACAAACCCAGGCAGGCCAAAAGAATTGCAGTGGTTGAAAAGAAGCTGAATAACTGGCTTGTCCGGCTTTCCACTTTATACAGCGCATTAAAATCATCATCCAGAAAATGATATTCAAATGGACGATGGGGTACCCGTTCTTTCCAAACTTTCTCTAAATAACTCAAAGTGCCGGTAACATCATTTCCCGAAATTTTTACAAATAACTGGTTTGTATATTGCGTATCAAGAAAGATAATCAGCGGCCCGATTGGTTGATGCAATGAAGAAAAATGAAAATCCTCAACTACAGCTTTGACAGTTCCCGGAGAACCTTTTTCAATGGTTCTGCCTATGGCTTCCTGCGGTTTCCAGCCGATTGCCCTTACTGCCGATTCATTTAATATAAAAGTATACCGGTAGTGCTTATAGTTATCTGTGGTATCCATCAGGTGCATGTCTGCCGCGCTGAAATCCGTTCCCGCGATAATCTGCATACCCAGGGTCTTTACAAAATCCAGGTCAGCAGGAATGCAATTAACCGGAAAGTTTTTTTGTTCAGTACCCTTATCGACGTGGATACCGTCTCCCCATTGAACAGAAGTGGGATTCTGGTTCGCTCCTCGCAACTGAAATGATATGCGGGTTAAGGCTGATAGCTTTTTTTATTTCGTCATAGTTGCGACGCATCTGGTAATCCACCGGTAATACGACAATATGGTCTTTATCGAATCCCAGTTTTTTATGTTGAATAAAAGAGAGCTGCTGCAGGATAATAATGGTGGAAATGATAAGAAATATAGAAATCACGAATTGCATGACAATAAGCGATTTTCTCAGTCCGCCGCCTGAAGCAGAAAGACTGAATCCGGATTTTAAAATGCCGGATAATTTCGCGTTGGACAACACCAATGCGGGGTAGAAACCGGCCAGTAAACTAACGATCATGCCCAGTATAAATAATGATAGCAAGGATAATGGATAAAACAGAACAGATGCCGTCAGTGATTTGTCAGTAAGATGATTGAATAATGGTAAAAGTTTTATACTGGTCAATAGGGCTAACAACAAAGCAATAAAAGTGAGTAATACCGATTCACCCAAATGCTGCAGGAATAACTCCAATGGACCGGCACCTAATACTTTGCGAATGCCGATTTCGCTACTCCTGCCTGCAGATTGTACAGTTGCGAGATTAGTATAGTTAACACAGGCTATGAAAAGTATTAGTATAGCAATAGCTCCCAGTATATAGATATAAGTGATATTTCCGTTTGGCTCGAAGCCATCGAGTGAAGAATAAAGATGTACTTTTCCCAATGGCTCCAGGTGATATGTGAGATAGTCATCCACCTTCCACATGTGCTTCCTTGCGTACCTGCGTGGTCATCATGTAAGATGAAACCTGCCGCTCCAGCTGTGGAATCTGATTCGCCTGGTTTAACAAAAGATAAGTGATATCATTGGCGGTCCACCAGTCTTCTGTTTTAGATTCGTCAAGGCTGGTAAATGACGCAACAAAATCGAAATGTAATTGAGAGTTTGCAGGGGGATCCTGGGCAACACCGGTTATTACAAAATTATCGCTGTTGGAAATCAGCAATGTTTTACCGATGGGATCTTCATTACCAAAATATTTCCTGGCCATGGTTTCGGTAATCACCAGTTGATGAGGTGCGTTCAGGGCAGCCGAAGGATTTCCCCTGATTAATTTAAAAGAGAAAATATTGAAGAAAGAAGAATCGGCATACAAAAAATCTTTTTCGTTAAATACTTTATCCCTGTAGGCGATCACCCTGGGATATTTAAATGTGCGCGCAAAGGAAGCAACCTGAGGGAAAAGTTCGTTTCAATTGCGGTCCCACCTTAGTGCCGGTTTGAGCATATTTTCCTATTGTACCCCCATTACTGTATTCCATGGTAATGCGGACAATCTTATCAGCATTTTTATGGAACCTGTCATAGCTCAATTCACTTTCGATGTACAGACTGATCAGGATGCAACTTGTAATACCGATTGTAAGTCCGATGATATTAACGAAGCTGTACAATCTGGTTTTTTTCAGGTTTCGCCATGCGACTTTGAAATAGTTTTTAAGCATACTGAGGATTACTTTGAGTATGAGGCAGATTACACTACTTTTCTGTACTAAGAAAATGCCAGAGTTCTAAATCATTTGCAATCAATAGTTTATTTAAGGTATATGTGAGGGGAATGAACGTTTTCGTTACAATAACTATTCAATTATGAACAACTCAGCGCTACAGCCAGTCATGAATTTTCATTCCCCGGTAATCATTAAATTCGTTAGCGTATTAAGGACCAATTCATTTCCAAATGCTCGAACTCGTTATTGAAGCCCGCAATGCTGCGATCAGTGAATCCATGAAAGTGAAGCGTATTCTTCCTTTCCGGCTGCGCAGAATGGTGGGTCCGTTTATTTTCATGGATCATGCGGGTCCGATTACTGATCTGCCTGCGAAACCTTCTTCACTCGATGTATTGCCGCATCCGCATATTGGTCTCTCGACAGTCAGTTATCTTTTCGGAGGTCAGGTCACGCACCGTGACAGCCTGGGTGTGGAGCAGATTATCCGACCGGGTGAAGTAAACTGGATGACGGCCGGGAAGGGGATCGCCCATTCTGAAAGATTTGAAGACCCTTCCGCTTTGAAGGGAGGAAATCTCGAGATGATACAAACCTGGGTGGCACTTCCTGAAAAGGATGAGGAATCGGCTCCCTCATTTAATAATTACACTCCGGATAAACTTCCGGTATTCACCGACACGGGTATCTGGATGCGGCTCATCGCAGGCGATGCTTATGGACTAATAAATGAAGTGAAAACAAATTCGCCACTGTTTTATCTGCATGTGTTATTAAAACGGGGAATCAGTTTTGGTCTTCCTATTGAACATACTGAGCGGGGAATTTATATTGCCAAAGGAAGCGTGGAAGTATCGGGAAATAAATATCACGAAGGACAAATGCTGGTGTTCAGTAAAAGTATTGACCCGCGCATACTTGCAATGGAAGACTCGACCCTGATGCTGCTGGGTGGTGAGCCATTGGGCGAACGATTCATTTGGTGGAATTTTGTTTCATCCCGCAAAGAACGCATTGAGCAGGCCAAAGAAGACTGGAAGCAGGGCCGCATCATCCTGCCTCCTACAGACAATAAAGAATTTATTCCGCTTCCGAACGATAAATCAAGACCTTCAGATCCGCCAAAGCCGGAACCACTTTCTTAATAGTTTGTTTTTATTTGGCAGATTTTCTGTTTCTTCTGTGTCTTCTATTTAGCAGTTTTGTTGCGAATTCTTTTGGGAACGCGAATACATAAAATAAGATCGCGTAGAGAACAATCGCTACAGGGATTGAAATGAAACAGATTAAAAATGCAAACAATGTATAAATGATGCTATAAGCATAGGTTTGTTTGACACAATTAAAAAACTCCCTGTCGTCTTCGTATACTAATTGTTTCCTGTAAGGATATGCGCAGAGAAAATAGGATGCAATGGAAATCATAAAATAGTTGAAGCCATAAACAGCCATTGCAGTGCGGCCTTCTGTTCTTAAATATTCAGCAAGAATGGCGGTGGGAAACGGCGTGAAGGTTATTATTAGTAACACAAAGCCATTTAACCAGAAAAGGTTGGTGTCGGTCTTTTTTATATATTCAAATACATGATGATGATTTATCCAGCATACGAGAATAGTCAGGAAGCCAATAAAAAAAGCAAGAAAGGGTTCCCAATGATGGAGACAGAATTTAATCAGATTTTCACCGGCCTGCTCGTGAAGCATTGTGATAAGTTCTAAAACCAAAAGCGTGATTGCAAAGGCAAAAACACCATCACTGAATGCCTCCAATCGGGCGGTTTCTTTGGGCCCGTTTTCGGCGGCCCTTTTTGGGTGACTCATGTTGTGGTTGTTTTTCAGGTAGATTGTGCGTCCAGCAAAGCTATTAAAACAGCCTGTTACCTTGAAACAAAATCATAAAGAGAAAAGCGTTTGATTATCGTAAGGAACCTGGAGAACGAAGATGAATGAAATGACAGTTGGATCAATTTACCAGTATATTTGAAAAATGAAATTCCATTACATTCAATAAACCATCTATGTCAATTCGACTACTTTGTATTATTTTTTTAGCTGCGACTGGTTTTTCTTCTGTCAAAGTTCAGAATAACAGTCTGGATATAATAAAAACCGATGCAGGACTTATTTCAGGAACAACCAATGGTACTGGTGATGTCCATATTTTTAAAGGAATACCATTTGCTGCTCCACCAGTTGGTGACTTCCGGTGGAAAGAGCCGCAAAGGGTTCAATCCTGGAGTGGAATAAGAAAATGCGATGCATTTGGCCCAAGCCCCATGCAGGGTCCACCGGTTCCATTCAGTATGTGGTCCGAAGAATTTTTGATTCCAAAAGCACCGATCAGTGAAGATTGCCTGTACCTGAATGTCTGGTCGGGAGCACAATCCTCCAATGAAAAGCGGCCGGTGATCGTATGGATTTATGGTGGCGGATTTATCAGCGGTGGTGCGGGAGTGCCGATTTATGATGGAGAAGCCATGGCAAAAAAAGGAATTGTATTTGTGAGTATTAATTATCGTGTGGGCATATTTGGTTTTTTTTCTTATCCTGAATTAACAAAAGAATCCGGAAGAAACGCTTCTGGTAACTACGGGTTGATGGACCAGATAGCTGCGCTACAATGGGTACAAAAAAATATTGCAGCATTCGGTGGTGATGCCGGGAATGTAACTATTGCGGGACAATCAGCAGGATCTTTTTCAGTGAACGATTTAGTCGCTTCACCACTTGGGAAGGGGTTATTTCAAAAGGCAATCGGGGAGAGCGGAGCAAGTTTTTCAAGTGTATCTACAAGTCTGCAGATGGCTGAACAGGCGGGGATTGCAGTTGCAAAATCTTTGAATGCTACTTCTCTTGGAGAGCTGAGAAATATTTCTGCAGATGATTTATTTAAAAAAGCAAAAGTTCCTGCCAGACCAATTGTTGACGGATATGTTTTGCCGGCAAGTGTCTCGGATATATATGCTCAGGGTAAGGAAAACAAAGTGCCTCTGCTTACCGGTTGGAATGATAATGAAGGACTTTTATTTGGTTCTGTAAAATCAGCGGAGCTTTATAAAAAGGATATTAATGAAAAATATGGCGTAAGGGCCGGAAGTGCTTTAAAATTTTACCCTGCAGATAATGATTCGATTGCAGCGCTCTCTCAATATAGAATTGCCAGCGACGTTATAATGGGTACTCAAAACTATACCTGGGCAAACCTTCAAAGTGATCAGGGTTCGAAAGTGTTCGTCTATCGTTTTGCCCGTAAAGTACCCGGATATGGTCAGTATGCAAAATATGGTGCATTTCACACGGGTGAAGTCCCATATGCATATGACAATTTAAAATTTGTAAACAGGCCCTGGGAAGCAGTCGATCATTTACTTGCAAAAATGATTTCGTCATATTGGGTAAACTTTGCCAGCAACGGAAATCCCAATGGCAGCGGACTTCCTGAATGGCCGGTATATAATTCGAGAGACAAGAAAATACTGGTGTTGGATGTAAATATCAAATCAGTGAAGCTTCCTGAATGGGCCGCGCTGGATTTTTTGATTTCAGCTCAGAACAACAAATAATATCGTAGAATTGCTCTCGGGGGAAAGTTGTGTTATGAAGCCAGCACTTTATCATAGAGATGTTTAAGCTGAACATCTCCAAACCCGTAAATACTTTCCCTCTTCCAGAATTCCCTGAACACTATGTGAAAATCGGCAGGATGACCATGCATTATTTCTTCCAAAACTTTTTCAGGTCTGCCCTTTTCCCCTTCTTTCGGAAAACGGTCAATATGTGCGTCCACGACTTCCTGTAAATAGGGAAAACTGGGAGATTGATTCTTTGAAAGAGATTTTAATTCTCTAAGGTTGGCATTCTTATATGCTTTCCAAAGTTTTTTTCCGAATTGAATATCCATTTCAGTTAAGAATATCCGATCATTGAATGATTGTATCAGCTGGTCAGACGTCGCTGGTCCGAAAGCATTCCAAAAGTTCTTGTCATCCCTGGGAAGAAAAGAAGAATATACAGCGTACACAGTTTTTCTTATAGGCAGGTCAGCTATAAGAGAAAGAACAAACCACATGTTAACCTGGCAAAACAAATCAAATTCAAACCACAGATTAAGCTCAGAATTGTCGGGAGCATTTAATATTTTATCAAATTCGGTTACTACTTTGTCGTAATATTCAGCAGTGGGTATTCCTATATAAGCGGCCCTTGTTTTCCAGAATTCCGCCAGTTCGGTTCCCTGCAGATCCCCTTCAATAAGGGCTTCATGGTCGACAATTATTTCTCCATCAAGATTTGCTGATGGAAAGCTTTCTGCGAGTGAGCCTCCATTCAGAATATGGTAGATCATAAAGAGATCTTTAATTGTAAGTTACAAAATGATGTCGCTTTTTTAAAGTCGGGCAGACCTTATTTTTGTTTAACTTAATTTCCTGTACCTGGTGCCTATATAATCGACGAAGTCGGGTTCAATTCCCTGCCTGCGCAGGATAGTTTGTATCTGGGCTCTATGATGAATTGAATGATAATTTAATTGTAATGCAATATCCTTGGGAGAAGCGGCCCATTTTGAATTATCAAAACCAATGAACTCAACTTCAGTTGACAATTCTTTTTCCGTTTTTGAGTTAATATACGCCAGCCAGGGATTTAAACTTTTCGTCCATTCGGTCTCCAGTTTGTCAAAATCATAAACCGGTTCCCACCAGCTCATTTTGACTGCATTGGGATCCTGCAGAATTCTGGCCATCCATTTATACTGGCAATTAATCAGGTGGCTGAATAATTTTATCGCTTCGGTGCCATCGCTGAGAAGCTTGATCTTGCCCAGCAATTTTTTATTGATCTGATCATTATAAGTAAACGTATCTGTTAAATAAGAATTCAATTGCATAAGAACTCATTTATTCAATTATGTTCACGGAACATTTAATTATGCTTGTTGTTAGTCGTCATTCGCCTCAATTCATCCTCCAGCCTTTCGAAGTTTTCTTCGACAGGGTATAAAATTATGTTCTTTGGGCATATTCTGAAGAAGCATAAACTATTTTGCGGGCCCGATTCATATTTCCAACAGGTTCAAATTCATTGGAATTTACTTTCCAGGGATTGAAATGTAAGGTTTTGAAAAAGGCTTCATCATTTATCAGGTCCTGCCTGGGAATCAGAAGTTCTGCTATCAATTCAAATGGTGAATTCCAGCCCTTTGTTGCATCCTCAAGCGGTGTCAACGTTTCGTTTATGTAACGTTGAATCTGAAATGAGAATTTTACATCATCCGTTTTAAGACGTGATTTAAATTCCTCTGCTAAATTTGCATTTGATTTTACCGGTTCGATTTTTTGGATTACCGGGTAGAGCCGGTACTTTAAAACTACTTCACCGATTCTTAATGGTGCGCGACTCCAAAATGTTTCCGTTGCGATGCTTTCTACTGCTATTTTGGTTTGTTTGCTAAGGGTTTTTATAATACGAAAACTTTCTTTGGCGCCAACGCGTATTGCGAGGTTAGTGGCACCGATCATTTTATTTAAAAAACCTTCTTTAGAGAGTGCCATCGATGTTGCCATTGCCTCTGCTGCATTTCTTGCGTGGTGGCATTCTGCATTGGTCATTAGAAAATCCTGTACGTTCCCTTCAAAAGGTAAAATTTCAATGGCCACTCCTCTAAGATCCTGCGAGTCGTCGGAAGTAAAGAAAGCTGCGGCGTTGGAAAACCGTATTATGGCTGGATATGTCATACCGCTTTTTAAAAAACCAACCCGCAGGTCCTCGGCTAAATCAGGTAAAATCCGAATGGTTCCGTTTTTAATACCCGCAAGCATTTTAGCGTGTTGTGGTCTTCGGGGATCACTATTGTATTTTTTAGCGGTATCTTTTATTTTCTGTTGAACCTGCTTACCCATTTTTTCGAATAGCACACGTTCTTTTTCCTCAGTTCCTCCCAAATAAGAAATTGCTGATCGCCAGTTTGCTTTCACAGTTGGTCTGTTTAACGGGTAAATATTTTCGCCGGTTATGTTGTTTCAGTTTTGAGATAATAGCCAATTTATCACCTGGGGCGGATCGGCGATGCTCCAGGAATGAGGGTGCCTGTTATTCCCAGGCTTTCTGTAACCTTTATCTATTGTCGTTACCAAAACGGCTTTGTTATTACCTAATTTTTGCAATTCGTTAATCATTGCTGACTGATCTGAAACATTCATATCAGATAAATCATAACCTCTTTGGCCTAACCACCACTGAATATCCGGTTCTGTTATAAACATTACTGGAGTTTTAATTAATGTCTTAACTGCTCTTTGCGTTGTATCGGAAAATGAATAAGGAGAAATGTTGTAATAATTTTCCAGGGAGGTTTGGGGGGTGCCAATCATCTCCTTTTCAATTCTTCCGACCATATAAGTAACTTCTCCATTTACTTTCGAGGGATCAGAAATCCGAATAAGTCGCTTAGCCGAATTGTAAAAGCGTTCCCAATCAAGTGGCGGGTCAACAGCGAATAATGCCTTAGGTTTTGTCTTATAATTATTTTTTACAGCCAATTCAGCATACCTGACTGCACAACTTCCACCAATTGAAAAACCACCGATATAAAAATCCCTTCCCTGCAGGTGATATTTTGCAATTACGGACGCGATTTGATTATTTAATGATTCCTGAGATGCTCTATCAACGCCAAAATATAAAGCCCCTGTTTTTAATATTGGTAAAATGGTTAAAATCCCCTGTTTGGCCGCGTATTCAGGAAGTGTTGTTTGCACTAAAACGTCTTGAGGTGAAGCGCCAAATCCATCCAGTAGGAACATAAAAGCTTTGATGGGTATGCCTTCAGGTATAACTGCAATGTACATATTTGCAGTACTGTCATTTGGGTCAAAATATACCCTCTCCAGTTTCTGCCCAAATGAAATTGTCGAAATGAAAACGGCCAGAGTAAGAGAGATTATTTTTTGCATGCCCTGTTATTTAAGCGCACAGGCACCTTCGCATATTCAAAAATACAGTTTATGTGGTATTTTTAGTTAGCATCTGAAATGCTATCGTCGCCTGTAATAAATACTCTATGACTTGATTATTTTATCAGCTTGAACCAGCGGACAGTAGGCGGACTGTCCACTCCGGCATCTGTCATTTTCTTTTTCAATTCAGGTGAAGCCATTGATGCTTTCGCTTTTGTCATGTCGCTTACTTCGAATAAAACAGAAACCATGTTGGAATCATAGAGATTGCGGGCTATTCCGCGTTCTATTAATCCCTGGGCAGTTTTTCCAGCGGCCCCTTCCGAATCATATTCCTTTAACCAGGCATCATAATTTTTTACGTGATGGGAAACCGCCAGGCCATCGGTGAACTGTAAGGGAGAATCATTGACGCGTACGAATTCAGCATAGGTAAATGCAGGAGGAGCGCTAACACCCGCCTTCTTCATAAGAGCTTTGGCTCCTGGAAGTGCATAAAAGGATTTTGCTTTTTCCTCGTCTTGTATCTTGTCGACGACAAACACATTGTTGGAATCTCTTAAATCCCGACCGATCACATAATGCGAAATTCCATATGTATTACGCAATGAATCGCGGTTAAAATATTCGGCCTCTGATTTCACAAAATTTTTCACCTTTTGTTGAAGAATGACAACTTTGAATGGTACAAATGCTGGCTTTACTTCAGCCACAGGAGCGGCAGCAGCTGCAGTGGTGTCGGCTGATTTGGTTTCTTCCTTTGCTGGCTCGCTATTACATGAGATTAATAATACAGCAATTGAAAAGGCAGGTAAAACCGACAATAGTTTCATTGTTTTTTGTTTTGATGAATAAATAAAACTTCAGGGGGTACTTTAAGTAATTGATTTCTAAGGGTAGAGAAGCAAAAATGGATGAGTAAATTACCAAATAACTTTGGGGGAACAAAACTTTCTTTCCATTCCTGGAAATCAAAGAAAATTTGGGTAACTCAAAAGTTACTTATATATTTGGGTAACTTTAAAGTTACATAATATGCAAAAAGAAATTAAACACATATGTCGGTTTAGCCAGTCGCCGCAGGAAGTTTGGGAATATTTAACCGATCCGGATCTTTTAGTAGAATGGCTGGGGAAATCGGATTTTAAGCCAATCGAAGGGTATAAATTCCGTTTCATCAGTCCATACGGGAATGATTCTTATTGTGAAGTGCTGGAAGCAAAGCCATATACAAAGCTTTCCTATTCCTGGCAGAAAAATTCCGCTAAAGACAATAAGCCTTTTAATTCTATAATTGTGTGGACACTTGTTCCGAAAGGAGACGGAACGGAATTGCAGTTAGTGCACAATGGTTTCACAGCAATGGAAGATATTCTTCCACACGAAAATGGTTGGAACATTTGCTTAAAGGAATTTGCAAAACTCTTAAATACGAAAAATGTTGACAGCACAAACACTTGATGCCTTCCAGGTAATTGCAGACCCAAGCCGGAGACAAATGATGCAACTGCTTTCAAAAAACAGTCTGACGATAAATGCGCTGGCTGAAAATTTCGACATGAGCCGGCCAGCCGTTTCGAAACATATAAAAATAATGTACAATGCAGGATTCATTTCTATTAAAGATATTGGCAGGGAACGTCATTGCACTTTAAAACAAGACGGCTTTAACGAGTTGCAGGGGTTCATTGACTACTTTGACAAATTCTGGACGGGCAAACTCAAAAAACTGGAAACAATTTTGAATAATAAATCAAATAAGTAACCTGCAGGATCAAAATTAAAATAAAATGCAAAATAAAAATTATACTGCAGCCATTAAGGTTGCAAACTCTCCGGGAGATGTTTTCAATCACATCAAAGAAGTCTCAAAATGGTGGAGCAAAGATTTTGAAGGAAACAGCGCAAAACTGAACGATGAATTTGTTATTGCCCACGGTGACCGCCATTACTCAAAACAGAAATTGATTGAAGTTATTCCCGACAGTAGAATGGTGTGGCTCGTTACCGACAGCAAACTGAATTGGTTAGAAAAAGATAAGAATGAGTGGACAAACTCAAGAATGATTTTTGATATAACGACTGAAGATGATAAGACGACCCTTCATTTTACCCATGAAGGACTGGTTCCCGGAAAAGAGTGTTATGAAAGATGTGAGCAGGGGTGGAATATGGTTATTAAGGATTGGCTGTTCAATTATATCACGATCGGTAAAGCGATTTAGGACACTTGATATCGATCAATTCATAACAATTATAATCAGCATTATTCCTTCATAAATTACCTTAAAGGAGGGTAGAATTACTAGCTCCTGAGGCGGCTTTTGGCAGGAAATTTGATCTTCTTAAGAGTCATTATTTTTTTCCGACCCGTTGATAGACCCAAATATCCAATACTATGGAAGGCTTTGTACTTCGCTCAGGGAGAGTTCTGTCTCCCCGTAACTGCTTACTATTCTTTTTTTCCCTGCTGTTCAGCATCAATTCTATACAGGCAAAAACAGTTGTCATCGGTGGAGGCTCCGGGTTCATAACCGTCGCTGATATGACCGGCCTGAATCCGGGAGATTCACTCGCCATCACGGCGGGACAATATTCAGGTGCTTCCTTCAACAATCTGAATTGGGTAACGATTACCAATAATGGCAGCGCTGTCGTTTTCAACGGACAGGTTACATTGAATACTCTGGTGGGATGTGTGTTCTCCGGATTTCAGTTCAGAAATGTGAACGGCGCATCCATCCGGTGGGATGGTAATTCAAGGCGGTGTACGGAAAAAAATATTTCTTTCATGTATTGTACAGGCATTACAAATGATGGCAGTGATATTAATATATATAACGGAGATACATCCTCACTAAAGTTATATATGTGCACATTCGACAGCCTCACCCTTTTCAGTTCGGGTAAAGTCCTGCAGGGATCATACGGAGATGCCAAAGACCAGGGCTGTTATATGGACAGTATCGTTTTAAGCCGGATAAAAGTTGATAGTACGCTGGGAAACGGCTTAGAAGTGGGCGGCGTAATATTCAGGATTGACGTACATGACTGGAAAGAAACGTATAAAGGGGTCATAACCCAGGGCGGCGATGTAGGCATCTTCATGATATATGGCAACGGAAGCCTTCATAATATTTACAGAACAGGGGGGCGTGGATATATAGCGCGGATCTGGGATATCGGACTAAAAGTTCCCGGAAATACTTATTACTACAATAATATTGATTTGAACACTACACAATACGGTTCATTGGATACCAAGATTGACCAGACTCAATTTATACAATACGTGACCGGAGCCAACTGTTTTATATTTAATAATACCGTAGGAAATAAAGAAGATCATATCGGGTACTGGTCGTCCATTGCCGTCGTAGGAGATTATCCATCGCCCTGGGTCTGCCAGGTAAGGAACAACCTGGGCTTCAACCTGCAAACAAATAATAAACCACCCATAACCGCAAATCAATCCAATGGTTCGTGGCAGTCAGATTCATCCAATAATATGTATTTCGCTACACCGGACAGCGTAATAGATCCCGTTACCTGTGTTCCTTTTGCCAACAGCCCGGTATTGGGAAAGGGACTCACGCTAAACCTGGTACAGGATGATTACTACCATAATCCAAGAATTGGTGCATATGATATTGGTGCGGTACAACATGGAGGAACGATTATTCCATCCCCTCCCAATTTGCCCCCCGTGGCATTGACCGGCGCCGCGCAAACCATCACGATGCCTGTGACCAGTGTAACTCTGGACGGAAGCAATTCTTATGACCCCGATGGTATCATCAGCGGTTATGCATGGGTGTTACAATCCGGAACAGGTGGAACATTGGCAACTCCTTCGTCTGCCACTACCCTGGTAAGCGGGCTGACTCCCGGAACTTATATTTATAAACTGACAGTAACAGACAATAGCAACGCATCCACTTCCGCATTGGATACGATCATTGTGAACCCTGCACCGAGCCAGCCTCCGCCAAATATAGCGCCCGTTGCAAATGCAGGACCTGCCCAAACCATCACGGCGCCTGCCAGTTCAGTCATTCTGAATGGATCGGCATCTTTTGACCCCGACGGAACCATCGTTTCATTTTCCTGGGTACTGACTTCCGGTCAGGGCTCTGTGATTATAAGCAATAGCAATAAAGTAATCGCAGGCATTTCCGGTTTAACTCCAGGTACATATACTTTTCAGCTCACGGTTACCGATAATAGCGGAGCCACCAATTCCGATCAGGTTACTGTGACGGTAAATCCGGCTGTAAATAAAATTATCGTGCCGCCGGTTGCGATGGCAGGATCAGATACTACGATTTACCTGCCTGTCAGCAGCTTTGTGTTGAATGCTTCGAACTCTTATGACCCCGATGGAAACATCACTTCCTATCAATGGCAGGAAATCAGTGGACCAAACGCTGCCGCAGCTTCATCTATGAACAGCCCGGAGGTGGATCTCAGCAACCTGCAGGAAGGAATCTATGAGTTCCAGTTAACAGTTACTGATAATTTGGGAGCGAGTTCAACGGCAACGGTAAAAATTTCAGTGGATAAAAATTCCGTGGCTCCGGAACAGTTCATCGTATTTCCAAATCCCGCACAGGATATTCTCAACAGCCGGATCAACAGTTCGGTGACTGGAACTATCCGTATGGTGGTCTATGATATGAATGGCAGGATGGTAATGGCCGATGAAGCAGAAAAGTCGGCGGACCTCTATGAAAAATCGCTGAACGTGAGCAGTCTGGCTTCCGGCATGTATACGATACAGGTGAATATAGCGAACATGAAATTCCTGGTAACCAAATTCATCAAAAAATAGGTTTGTTATCTGGTAAGCATAAAGTTGACTGGCTGTATGGCATTTTTGCTTTAAGCTGACTCTGACTCAAGGATTTATATAGGCTCCATCCATATCAGCCTTACCTGTTTGGAACGTCCTTCTTTTTCCAGTTTAAGGGTTGCATAGAGATTCCTTTCCGCATCATAATCAGATAAGGAAAAAAGTCCGAGGTTATGGTCCCGCGAGCGTTCTTCTTTTTCGAATACAAGCTGACCTTTCAGGAGTGGATCATCGCCCGGATAATGAATAGTAATAACATCGCAATCACCTACGGAAAGAATGCGCTTCACCTTTCATTTGTCTTCCTTTTTTACGCAAAACTACATCGTTCGTCACGAGATAACTTTTGGACGGACCATGGATATAACTAAATGACTTGAACTGGTTGCCCATAAACAACGACTGGGCACCCTGAATTTTCACGGCATGATAAAAATCCGGGACAGACGTTTCAAATATCACATGATCGACCGGATGAAAATAACCTGCAATCTCCTTTCCGTTGGGACTAAGACCCATGACGGCAATATCCTTCATATCGCTATATACCTGGCGGCTGGTCTGGGTGATTACCACTTCCTGAAACACGATCCATATGTTTCCTTCATGATCGAAGGAAAAATCCTGCGGCAGTCCGGTAAAATGATTGTGTTTTTCGTACAAAGCCTGGCTTTAATTATCTGCCCTTTCCGGGAAAACCGAAAAAGCATTTTCAATACCATTTTCGAAAGGATTCACCATGCACATCACCGCTACGTAACCATCCATTTTGGGTTTGCCACAATTTGCTAGTAAAACAATTCTTCGCGTGAGCGGATTGAATCGTGCCAGGCCGGATTTTATATAGAGTTCAGTGTTGAATCCGAGCTCATGATTATCCACTGTATGTGTACCGGAATCGAGATTCATGAGTATAAGGTCTCCCTCCCGATTGCCATGTTTTTTCTTGTTATACGCATATACCAATGCGCTCACTTTTTGATCTCCCAGCACGGAGAAGTCGATCATCTGCAACTTTTCATAATTTTCCTGTCCTTTCGAACTAAATCCCTGGGCGATTACCTGGTTTTTGGCATTGAAATAATAGATCTCCATTCTTTTGGATGGGTCATCGGCGCCATTGATCAGAACAACGATCGCATAATGATCGCTGGCGGGGTCTTTGCGCACAAAGAAATTGGGATAAAGGTCATTATCTGTACCCGTAAAAATATTGCGTTTAGGTTCCGTCATCGTGAAGATTTTTTCCTCAGGGCCGGGACGACCCGTTTTTTCATTGATCACATATCTTACTAAATTGATGTTGCCGTCTTCATAAGAAGAACAAATCAAGATGAGTGTGCCACCGTTTTCAAAGGCTGTATGAAAAGCCAGCCTTTTCTTTTTTCCGGTAGAAGGCAAAATATTGTCGTTGTTTACTTTCGGCCGGTGGCTGGCGTCGTAGAGTCGCAACGACATTCCATTCTCCAATATAAATAAGGCAGTGGAGCCATCGGACAGAAGGATGAGTTTAGCCGATCCGGCCTGAGGCTCGTCGAAGAGATCGCTTTGTGCTTTTAGAGAAAACTGGGCATTGACTTGAAGAGAATACAGGGTAATACTTAGAAGAATGAAAAATCTGCTTTTCATGTGTTGGTTGATTTGGGAACGTATAGGTCAGGGTTATTAAAATATTAGATATCGCCATTAACCGGCTCCGTATTGTGTCAAAACTATTTTTTATCTTGCTGTTCAAAATATTTTATTAAACGGTTGATGAGAAAAAAAATTATTCGCCGCTCCGTTCAAATTCATTCAAAATAAAAGGACGGCCAATAACATGCATGGACACCTGCGCTTTGCGGACCTCAGTGAATGATCGTTTGGGTGGAAGTGATTACAATCTTTCCCGTGCGGCCATTGATAAATGTTCCCCTGGTCGGTGAGGAAACGGTTTCCAGCAGATAAGCATCATAAGAGTTTCCCCCGCCTCGTAGTTGCCAGTACATCGTAACGGTGCAGGGTTCAGGGTTGGTGAAGGTTTATGGGTTGGTTGCTTCAATAATTAGAAATCCACTGACTATAATTAACATGATTTGAGGATAGAAATTTATTGGTTTTTTCAAGGCGGATCCAATTCCTGTTCCCAGGTACCATTATCGGTATCATCATACCATCCAATTCGAATGGGTAGGGTATTCCATTCGACAAAGCCATCGAATCGGAGACAATCGTAAACGGATCGGGCGCGTTGGTCGTGTCGGTGAAACCGATAAAGTCACCACCGGCATATTGGATGAATCCATCGTGAGGGACCCGATGTAATTATAGAGGGTGTCGTGAGTCAGCAGCGCGTGAAAACTAACCGAGAGACTGGTGTTTTTGTAAATCGCTTTTGCGATCACCTGCTGATTCGTCTCCGCCTGTGGGTTCAGTGTCCAAATGGCATTTGCCGTGCCATACATATTCGTGTTCGTGGTATCATGAATTCAACGATCCGATGTTAGCCGGCGGAAAATACAACAGGGACTCCTTTGATGAAATTCCCTACCTTATTCTTAATCGCCACGGTGAGTGAGACAGGAACGGCTGATGATAATTTTTAAAGAAGCTACTGTCGCCATATATGGCAATAGAAACCGGAATCGTATCCAACGCAGTTTTTGCTGTATCCGTTTTTGATTTACTGGTATCTGTATGTTGCGAACAGGTATCGCAGTGTTGGACCACGAGATTATTCTTGCTGGTGCACCGGATCAGCAGCACCATCCAAATCAATTTGGTCAGGAATTGTTTCATCGGTTTCTGGTCAATACCTGATAAAACTAACAGCAAAATACTTCCTAATTGAAAATTGAGTAGTGTAGAACGGATTTTCAAAAATTGCAAAATAAAGATAGTCGCGGATTTTATACCGGACAGATTTGCGTAAATGCAAAAAGCCCAATTTATATAAAATTGTTTTATTCCTACCATACGAACAGCATTATTCAGAACACAGGCATTTTACCAGATTCTCATTGTCTTTTTTAATGACTGCAGGCAAATGGTAAATACGAAAATCAGGGCTCACAAGGCTTAAATTTTAAGATTAAATATATTATCTTAAAGTCGGAATACGTGCTCTCTGATAACCCAAATAACAAACATGCAAATTCAAAAAGATGGCAGGGAAATAATAATCACACTGAGCCAGGCATTTGACAGTCGTCTTAAAATGCTCAATTTAATCTATGCTCTTTTTTTCTTTTTCGGCGGCCATTATTTTATATTTCTTGGTTTTTTTACAACCAGTAACAATACCGGTGCCACAGTGATCGCAACTGTTTTTGCCATTGCTTTTTATATTGCTTCCTTTCGATTTTTTAACAAAGCAGTCCTTTTTGAAAAATTGCAAATCGGTGACCATGAAGTCAGGTGGATGGAAAAAAGTTTGTTCAAATCCAGGGCTGTTTCCTATAATATAAAAGAGATTTCTAATTTCCGCTTTATTGAAAAAGGAACTGTTGCACCTCATCCGCTGGCAGGTCAGTCAATGGACTATCTTGGATTTGAAACCCAGGAAAAAATGATCAGTCAGCTTGGCGGTGACAACCAATTAGCATTTGATTATGAGGGAAAGACCATTTCATTTGGCGCAGATCTCTATTCGTACGAATTTGATGAAATCAAGTCCGTTTTCGATAAGGAAGCAGGCACTGAGAAAATCGCAGATCAGTGAAAGTACAGATCACCCGCCTACAGTAAAATTCAGGCAACAAATAAACAAACTAACGCAACCAAAAAGAACTATTTGAGGTCAATGGTGTTTTGCGCTTCTTTCGCGAGGATTTCACGCTTTTTAACACTTATACTAAAAGAAATCAGAATATGCCGGCCAAAGCATCAAACTTATCGCGTCTTTTAGCATGTGTATTCGTGAAAAATTGTTACGGGATTAT
Organism: uncultured Bacteroidota bacterium; assembly: GCA_963730425.1. Lineage (GTDB taxonomy): Bacteria > Bacteroidota > Bacteroidia > Chitinophagales > Chitinophagaceae > Puia. Next base: position 98,832 of record CAVSRV010000011.1, read on the forward strand.
TTTTTTCCTGGTCATCACTGTTGCGTGCAATAAATACGTATCGTCGCCAAATTCCACTGTCGATCCATGGCAAAAGTTAAATGCACCGGCTTTTGGTGAGCCGCTGGACATGAAATTCACAAGCGCAGACACGGGCTATATCTTGGGTGCAAAATATTCTGATGATTCCATATATAATATTCTTATCTCTACTTATGACGGAGGACATAGTTGGAAAACCATCGCCTACAGTAATCACCAGTTCCTGACTGATACGAGTAATGGAGTGCTACAATCTATTTATGTATCGCCATTTCAGCCAAACATCCTGTTTACCGGAGGCAATAATTTGCTCAGGTCAACAGATGGCGGAGCATCCTGGCGTAGAGTAGATACAGTGAATAAAAATGGCACTACCAATATGGTTTTTTTTGATCCGGTGAATGGAATTTCTTCCACGGGTCAGGGGATTAGCCGAACGACAGATTCGGGATTAACATGGACAACTTTTTACAGCCCGCAGATAAACTTTTATTTGCTTCCGTTTACCAGTCCGCTTATCGGATATTTTGCAGAAGGATCAGCATTCGATGGTTCCGCTTCCGGAATAATGGGTAAAACGATCGATGGTGGCAATACCTGGAACCTGTTGAATTATCCATTTGATGATATTGTTTCGGTAAGTTTTATAAACGACAATACCGGCTATGTATCCATGTTAACTGCTTCGGGTAATATTGCCAATGTGAAGACAGGTTCCAGGTTGATTAAAACCACCGACGGCGGTAATACCTGGCAAATCATAATTCAAAATCCAATTGATGATAGCGGGAGTGGCTATTATAATTTGCATTTCATAAACGAAACAGAGGGATTTTGTTCCAACAATGGAATTTTTCATACTAAAGACGGGGGAAATGACTGGCAAAAAGAAAGCGAGTTGACGGCCAGTTTATTATGTTTTCCTGATATGCATACAGCCTATGCAGTGGATATCAATGGTATTGTATATAGGCGCGTACTCTGAATGATGTGTATCCTGACATTTAAACTTTTCGATTATGAATGTCTATTTTCTTAAATCTGCTTTAATTTTGGCGGCCATCTCTTTTGTCTTACAGGCATGTAAAAAATCATCATCTTCTTCCGATTCAGCTGCCAGTCCTGCTTTGCAAAATGTCGGAACCATAAGTTTTGAACTGAAAACAACCGACACGCTGGGAAACACGGAATCGCATTTTTCTGTCGGGGAAAATTTTATACCAACTCTTACAATTACTAATTCTGCTTCGCAACAGGATACTCTTTGCAGATGTCTGCTGATTGAAAGTAATCCAAATCTCCTTGGGGTTTATACAAACAGTTCAGAAAAGTATGGTGATTCCGCAATATTTATTGGCAAGCCATTGTATACCATTTTAGGATATTTTATTTTTCATTGGTTAGTGATACCTGGAGATTCAGCATACGTGTACGCAATACCCTGGATATCGGATACTACAAAAAAATACCAAACCGGAGAATTATATTATAGTTCCCCGCCCGAGACACCACTAACGGCCGGGCAATATTTTATTCAATTTACTTTTACTTATAACAATACACCAATCAATCTCAGGTACAATTTCTCATTTCAATAAGACCATAATTATCTTGTTGGATGAAGTTCAGCCCGATGCCATTACATTTATTGCCAGACAGCTCTAATTATTCTTAGTGCCTACAGTTTACCGACACATCGATTGTACATGCGCCGGCACTTCTTACAGCGGCATTTGTTAAGAACCAAATCTTATTTTTTCCTTTTCACGAAAAATAATTCGATTTCAACAGATTTAAATGGCAGTGAAGCGTTAGGACGAATTTCACCTTCATGTTCTTCATTGGAAGGTGCGAAAGTAAGCGTACAGTCAGCGTGATCTTTGGTAAGATCAACCGACCCATAAATGGCGCCATCCATGTAACCAGCGGAAACTATGGGGAAAACCGACTGGGCAAAGTTTCCACTTGTGATATCGATAGCATAAACCTGGCTGACGGATGCTCCTGATCGTTCTATTATCCAGGTGATATCGCTGGTGTAATTGCCGTTGTCTTGTCTGACCCAGCTACTGTCTTCCATCAACAAAGTGGTTAAAGTCAGCGTGTCGCATGTGGCGCAAGGAGGCGTGCTGGCAGCGACTGAATCTTTTTTGCATGATGGAAGTGACATGATTAATATGCAGCTGATGGAGATGCATATAGAGTTCAAATGTTTCATAGTGGTAGGTTTAAGGGTTATTGATATTATTGCTCTTGTTTTATGTATCGAAATAATAACCTGGGGGGAAACAGCGATAGCAGGGAATCGAAGGCGGAGATTAACAAAAATTGAAAACATAATATCCGGAATCATTAATTTTAATGAAACTTTCTATATGAAAATCCACAAGCTGCTTCTTCCATTTTTAACTGTCTTTTTTTTGCACAGTTCGGCACAATCGAATTCCGACCAGGAAAAGCAATCCAGTTATCAGAAACTTAAACATGGGATCGATTCCAAACAATTTCATTTTTTAGCCACATCAGCTACCAGTTCCAGAGGCAAAACGGCCCAGTTAACCGGTGCTTATTTTGTATTTTTGGGCGGAGATAGTCTTACTGTGGCATTACCTTTTTTTGGAACGGCAAATTCATCCGCTGGTCACTATGGAGCATCAAGTGAAGATGCGGGAATAAATTTTCATACGCACAAATTCACCTATAAGGCGGATACCACAAAAAAAGGGGGCTGGGATATTACCATTCAACCGGAGGGCCAAAGTTCGGCAAGCAGAATTTCTTTATCCATAACCTCATCAGGGAGTTGCAGAACCATCGTAAACAGCAACGCGCGGTCGACCATGTCATTTTTGGGAAATGTCCTTTCAAATTTTAAAGATTAGGAAGCGTCTTTATTTTTCGTTATGAATGTCCGTTAAAAAAGTCCAGCAAATTGGCAACGTTCCTCCCTGGTGGATTTATCAGATGCCTTTCGCAATGTTAAAAGCCAGTCCTGGCTGCACTTCTCGCCAATGCATTCCGGGTTGGATGAGTAGGTGGTATTTAAGAAAGGTAATACAATTATAATTATTACTGTCCACAGCGGCCTCCCTAAAAAACTGAAGCATTTTAAGTTGGAAAATTCGGAGAGAATTATAATATTTGGTCCCAAATCTGCTATAAAAGAAGGGTTGGCGTCTCATCAAACATCTCATTTCCTTTTCGGAAAAGCAGACCTTCCTACATTTACATGCCCAAAAAATAAATTACCGAAGGGTTCCTTCCATATTCGTTTTGTATTTAGTTTTGCTAAGTCCGGGGTAAGTCCGGCATAGGTTGGACTTACCCCGGACTAATGGTAAAAAAATATTGAACGATTCCCGAACAAGGGAGTGTCAATTTTTAGTTTCAATAAAAGTTAAATAGATGGGAACACAAGCGGGGTATATCGGCAGGATCGGAAATGTGATCCATTACAAATTAGGCGACAAATTCTATACCAGATCTGCTCCCAGAAAATATAAACAAACAAAAGGCACGAAAGCCAAGGCCTCCGAATTTGGAATGGCTTCAACCATTGGAAAAATAATTCGGGAGAATCTTGAGTCTGTGATTTTTGATACCGCGGATAACAAAATGCAAACGGGACTGGTCAGGGAAATATTTGTATGGTTGCAGTTCGCCAGATGTGAGCCTGCATCTTCCACAACTCAACCACGTCTGGAAGGCTTCATCTTTTCAACTGGAAGTCCTGTTTTATCTTCCCGGTGGAATGCAAAATTTAAAATTACCAATCCTGTTTCCGGACAGCTGCAAATTGTTATTCCTTCATTCATTCCAAAATCTTCCTTTAAAGCTCCCCCGAGAACTACCACGGTCGTTTGCAAAATAGCATCAGTAGTTATCGACATAGAAAATAAAAAAGAAATAGGCACTGCTCAGAATGAAATTTCTTATTCGATGGATATCAACAGAGTTGCTGCTGAAAATATTATTCAGAATCTTCCCATGCCGAAGGGTAGTCTGGTAGTAACGGGCATGTGCCTGGAGTTTTCAATAACAAAGCGACAGATTTCGAAACCAACGAAAGACAAATTATATCGGCCCTCTCAGATCATTTATGCGGTTTATAATTAATTTTAATGTTGATGAGGCTTCATCAACATTAAAACTGAGGCACCCCCGATTCCATCTTCCCGAAATGAAGTATATTTAGAGAGCAACAACTAAATATGCTATATGGAACCCACCAATCACAACAGTCTTCCGGCTGAGGAAAGCACAAAGCCAGCTTCAACAGATCCTGAAACCCCAAAAAATTCTCTTGATCGCAGAAAATTCGTGGAGATCATGGCGGCATCGGCCGTTGGATTTACGATCGTTCCGCGCCATGTGCTGGGTGGAAAAAATTATACGGCCCCGAGTGATGTGATCACGCTGGCCTATGTGGGCATCGGCACCCAGGGCATTCGCGAACTCCTTCCGATGCTGGCCAATCCGCAGATCCGTATCGTGGCAGTTTGTGATCCGAATAAAGAGGCGGTTGGTTATAAGGACTGGGATATCGACGGATTGAATGATGAAATCCGGAAAGCCATTCGTAAGCCGGACTGGCAGCCCGGTGGCGACAATACCATTCCGGGTGGAAGGGAAAACGGAAAATCCATCGTCGACAATTTCTATGCGAATGTTCATCCCGAACTGGGCTATAAAGGCTGCACCATGTATGCAGACTATCGCGAACTCCTGGATAAAGAAAAAAACCTGGACGCTGTAAAAATTATTACACCCGATCATTTGCACGGTTTGTTTTCCATGGCGGCGATAAAAAGAGGAAAACATGTTATGGTGCAAAAACCAATTTCCAACCGCCTGCTCGAAGGAAAGAAACTTGTTCAAATGGCGCGGGACAGTAAGGTGATTACGCATCTGATTCCCTGGGATCATAATGGATCCATGACCGACGTCATGACCTGGATCAATGCCGGTGCCATCGGAAACCTGGTGGAAATACATAACTGGTCGAACCGGCCTGTCTGGCCACAATACGCACAGCTGCCGGAACCTGCGCCGGTTCCTGCAAGTCTGAACTGGGATCTCTGGCTCGGTCCCGAAGCCGACCGACCCTATTCTCCGCAATACACCAATATGGTTTTTCGTGGCTGGTATGATTTCGGCGGCGGTTCGATGGCGGATATGGGGCACTATAGTTTGTGGGTCGTATTTAAGGCCCTGCAGCTGACGAGTCCAACAATCATCGAACCCAATCTGAGTCATATCTGCGCCATGCACGATCCGGTGCCTTATGAAATAGAAAATAATTTTTCCTTCCCCATGGCCAGTTCGGTCAGGTTTAAATATCCGGCCAATGGCTCAAGGCAAGCGGTAGATCTTTGCTGGTATGATGGCGGCATGCGGCCGCCAATACCCATGGAGCTGCTGGAAGAAAATAAAGAACTTCCCGAAGAAGGAATGATGTTTGTCGGTGATAAAGGGAAAATTCTCGCCGGCTTCAATATTCAGAATCCGCAAATCATCTCCGGCAATAAAATGCAGCCCGCTGCTGCCGTACCGGATAAAAGAACCCGTGAAGAAAGGGCCCAGGCTGCGCTCAATCTTTTTGCTGAAGCCTGTAAATCTGGCAAACAATATCCGGGAAATTTCAGTGAAGCAGAATACATCACAGAGGCCGTCAATTTATACGCACTTTCTTTAAGAACCAGACGAATGCTCAAATATGACAGCGCCAGCGTGAAGATCACAAACTATCCGGAGGCCAATGCATGGCTGAGCCGTACATATCGCAAGGGCTGGGATCTGGATTCTATTTAATCTTTAAAAATAAATCATGAAAAATTTTAGCAGAAGATCATTCATCAGTAAAAGTGGAATGGGACTGACTGCCTCAGTGGCTTTATCCGGTCTTTCTTTTCCCGCCTTCCTCAGAAATATGGGTCTCGTGATTGAACAGCCCTTCGGTTTTCAAAGCTGGATCGTTCGCGATATGATCGCGAAAGATTTTCCGGGCACATTGAAAATGATGTCATCTGAAGGTTACCAGCTTATTGAAATGTGTTCTCCGGAAGGTTATGTCGATTCTGGATTTGGTCCGCTGACAAAAATAAAACCGGCAGACATAAAGAAGATCATCAATGATAACGGTCTCAGCTGTCCCAGTTGTCATTTTGGTTTTGATGAACTCACTGATCATCTGGATGAACGCATTGAATGGTCTAAACAAATAGGATTATCTGTGATGGTCTGTTCAAGCTTCGACCTGCCGAAGACTGCTGTGCTGGATGACTGGCTCAAAGCGGCCGACAAACTGAATGCAGCTGCAGAAAAAATAAAAAAAGCCGGAATGATTACGGGCTGTCATAATCATCAAATGGAATTTGCCACACTGGACAACCAGCTGATCTATGATGCGCTGATGAAACGGTTTAATCCGGACCTCGTTAAAATGCAATTCCAGACCCAGGTGATTACTCTCGGATATAAAGCCTCCACCTATTTCAATAAATATCCTGGACGATTTATTTCATCTCATTTATCCGACTGGACTGCGGAAAAAAAGCAGGTGCCCATCGGTCAGGGAATCATCGACTGGAAAGAATTTTTTGCAGCCGCTAAAACCGGCGGCGTCAAATACTTTTACGTTGAAATGAATTTCGATACCATGGCGCCGAGTGCGACTTATCTCAAACAGCTTACGCTCTAAAGGTTGAAGAAATTCAATAGCTATTCTATTTTTTGCTTACACTTGAGTCTGAGTCAACAGGCGGCTATTTGAAAGAACATGAGAGCTTATTTTTTTGCCGGTGGCGTGTAATCGCTGGGAAGGAAATTAGCGACCGTCTCGGTCTTTGCCCAGACCCCCTTCAATAACAGGATCTGCTGCGGGGAATAACTTCCATTTTCTTCGATATGCAGCGGCAGGGGAGAGGTCAGTTCCATACTGGACGAGGGATGAGGGATTCCAAGCTGAACATGGGCGACCGTAAAGACGCCGGTAAAATAAAACGACCGGGTCCCATCGTCATTAATGGTCAGGAGAGTGTCATAGTTATTCAGTGTACGAATAAAATAATCGGGCTCGTGAAGTATTTTCCGGTAGTAAAGGATGCTATCGGAGGAGAAACCGCCTGCACTGGCAATCGACGGATTGTAGACCGCTTTTACCCGCTCTTTCTCTGTATTTATTTTTTTCACCTGATGTAAAATAAGAAAACCTTCCTCGTGAAGCCGGTCCTGGTATAAGCTTCGCATGAAGTGTATCAGGGAGCCAAAATACACATGCTGTCTCGCGCTTTCCCATACTTTCTGTTGGCCCTCATATGTAGGTGTCATTTTCCTGAAAAAAAGAAAGCCATTGAACTTTACCAGAGGGTCGGAAAAGTCATAGCTGAATTCTCCAAAACGGTATTCGATCGTATAGCCAAGTGCTTTGTTGACGATGTTCAGGGGTTCGACGGCATTGACGACAAGGCGCTTGCTTTTTCGATTATAATGGAATCGCAGTACATCTTTGTTTTCTATCGTACAGGAAGATGCGTTATCCGTTGTGCCGATAAAATAATCCCAGAATGTTCCACCCCACTTATTCCAGCCATTCTGAATATCGGGTATGACGGTGACAGCCGCCAGCTCGGATGCCCGGCTATGAAGAGTTACATTGAGGTTGGATGGAAGATAGCTCGTGTTGATCAATGTCTGGAAAGTCGTGTAGCCTATGGCCGAGATGATGAGCTGATAGCCGCCAGCTGGTATTCCGGCGAGGATGAAACTGCCATCGTCATGAGTAGCAGTACCTATGGACGTAGCGTTCAGAAAAACACTGACAGCGGCAATGGGTTTGCCGGTCATGGAATCTGTTACCGTTCCTGACAATTCATAGATCTGGGATTGAGCGGTGAGTCCCCTAACGATAAGGAAGGTTATGAAGAACAATTTTCCGACTTTCATTGGCTAACGTTGTTAAGCAGTAAAGTAAAGGTCTGGCGAAAAATTCGTCAATTGCTGCTGGGGTGGATAATATTCGCAGCTATATAAAATAAAAAAATTTAGATGGTACTTCATTTTAATTTCCAGTAATTTTTGGTTTAAACCAGGTTGTGTCATAAGTATTACCTAAATATCCAAAGGAATCCAGGGCACCTGAAAAAGTATAGTATAGGGACGAAATATTCTTAATTCTAATTACAATCACGTGAGCTTTATAAAAAGGAAGCTCCTCGTCCGATATTTTTTTAGTGCATCGCAAAAATTTGACATAAAAGGATGAATCATTTTGCCAACTAATTCTCCAAAATGAAGTGTCATTCTCATTAAGATTAATTTCTTCCTGGGAAGAATCCTTCCGGACAATAAAGAATTTATCTGTGGAGTTTTTAGCATAAAAGTAAAATTCGCCGTTTTTAACTTTTGGCTCACTACGTACATTTTTCTGTCCATATAAAAGAGACATATTAAAAAATAAAATTGCCATTAAAACTTTTCTCGTTTTCATAAAGGCAAAATTAATCACGCAGTAGGAAAACTATTGTAACATTTTTGTAATGGAAGAGTAAATTTCTCCAATTGTCAAATTTTTTGCAATTATTATTCCTTTTGAATCTATTAAAATATTGTAAGGAATAACCGATATATCATAAGTTTTTGAAATTTCTCCATCTATGGAATTTTGATCAATTAACTGAGGCCATTTTAGCTTATCATGTTTTATTGCTTTTTTCCACTCGGCGGCATTTTTATCCAAAGAAATTCCAAGAATTGTTAACCCTTTATGCTTGTAAACCGAATAGATATCATTCAGTACCGGATGCTCATTTCTACAAGGGACACACCACGAAGCCCAAAACACAATAAGTGTACATTTATTTCTAAATTCCTTTGTGTCAACATCATGCATCCCCGTATTTTTTAAGGTTACATCATGAAAAGACGAATCTAACATTTTACTTGTCTTTTCTACATGATTTATTAATGACAACATCATTTTGTACTCATACGTTCCAACAAGAGTTGGGTCAATAATATTTTTCAATGTGTCCAATTGCAAATAGTTCAAAAATGAACTTCCTGAGACTAAATATGGACTAACAATTGAACTTGGATATCGTGAAATAAAATGATATAGATCCTTGAAGTAGATATCGCGATAGTTTTCTTCTTTTTCGTCTATTAGGTTACTATTGAAATCAAATATTAGATTTTGAAGAGTTGAGCCACTTACTCCTTGGATAATAAATTTATTTAAAGTGTCACGGCCATCGTTTTTAATTAGTAAAGAGTCAGTACAAGAAATAATAGTAATGGTATCATCAATGTAAACGTCACCAATATATGAGGTTTGACCCATATGTAATCTAATCAATACGGGAAGTTTTGATAACTCTTTAAAATGAAATTTACCGTTCGTTATGGTTGAACTTATGCTATCCCTATTTTTAAAATCATTTTCGTAAAACATATAGATTTTGCCATCATAGCTGCCGGAAAGGGTACCTGAAATATCAATAAATCGTTTTTGTGCAAAACTTGTCGAAAAAACCACCATGAAGAAATAAAGGAGGTTCAAAGATTTATTCACGAAAATGGTTTTTAAATATTGCTGATATGCTATGTTAAAATTATTGGTTATAAGCGTCTAATACTATTATTGGTCGATTTTAAATGAAATAGAATAATGCAAATCTTCTAATCCCAAATAAACCTGATCAATAATATATAAAATGATGCCAATATAGCGTCAGGAGGATTAGTGTTTTTCAACATTTAACTCTTTGCTGTCCTGATCCCAAAAATAAATACTATACGTTTTGAATTGATTATATTGATTCCAGATCAATAAATGTAGTTTGGTATGAGATGCCGCCGTTTATAATCTGAGTGATTTTATGCAGTCAGAATATTAACGCACTGCTTAGTTTACTTTCAGGATTTTAACCGTCTTATTAATTCCCGATTCAGCGCTATACATTTTTACAAGATAGTATCCCGTTGGTAGTGCCGACAAATTGATGGTGGTACCCTGTTCTGTAAGATCCGTCGCCGTTAGTACAGGTTGCCCCTGAATGTCGGTGATAGAAATATTGAGTGAGCCTGAATTTATTTTCCACTTTAACGTCAGATCTGTTGTAACCGGGTTGGGATAAAGCCTGGCATGCTGACCATTACCCAGATCGATTTCATCCGTCATATTTACAGTATAGCCGGATGACATATCACTGGTGCATCCATTTTCTGAATGGGTTACATTGTACAAACCATTCTGAACCGGTGCAAATGTATTATCGGTCGCACCCGATATCGCCACGCCATTGAGATACCATTGGTTACCGGAGTCCAAACTTGAAACCAGTGCATTGTCTGCATTTTTTGAAATGGATGGAACAGGCACAGAGATTATATTGATTAAAATGCCTGAATCAGACGAAGTGGTTATTCCATTGGATGTGGTCTTTACGGAATATAAACCACTGGTTAACGGATGCAATGAATTGTCCGTTGCTCCTGAAATCATAACACTGTCCTTGTACCATTGATTATTGGAATCGGCAGTAGAATTCAGTAATGAAGGAACTGTTATTACAAATACTTGTGGATCCTTCAAAAACAATCTCAGGGATAAATCGGAATCCCGAAATCGCTCCGGTACCTGAGGCAGAATTGACGGTTACGTCTCCCGATGCACCGCCGGCTACTACTGCGTCAATTTCATTGTCCGAAACTATCTGGAATGAAGTGGCGGGAACACCACCAAAATCAACAGATGTCGTACCAGTAAAACGTTTACCTGTAATCACTATGGTCTTTCCTTTTAAACCCAGCGTATCGGATATCGAACTGATCAAAGGTGAACCGATATTATTTCTTAATATAGTAACCGTATTCAATAAAACATTGACGGCAATCAAATCGGGTCTTCCGTCCCCATTTAAATCACCGACATTTCCGAATGTGTCAAAATTGCCCGTTTTAAAATTGATAGCCGGTGATAAGGATATCTGACCACCTCCACTATTATTCTGCATAACAGATACGTTGCCAGTCTGGCCATTACCTGTAGAAATATCCGGCTTCCCATCTCCATTGAGATCGGCGAAATATATCGAAGTGGCGGTCGAGGGACTGTCTACCCGGTTAACCAGGTTGATGGAACCAGGATAACTTATGTTTTTGTAAAAAGAAATCGAAGATGTGTTATAATTCTCCACGGCCAGATCCAGTTTCCCATCCCCGTCGAGATCACCGGTACGTAGCGATTCCTGGATTCTGCCCGACCTGATAAGGAACAGGAGGGGCAAGCGATATCACTCCACCGGAACTTATATTTCTATACACGTTAACTTCGGAATTTGAAAATTCGCTGATGATAATATCCGGCTTTCCATCATTATCCATGTCGGCGACAATCACATGATCAGGATGATTAAAGGAAAAATAATCAAGTCTCGGGGCAAAACTGAGTGTACCCGAACCAATAGAAGTGTTTTGCAAAATGGAGAATGTTCCTGCATTGCCACTGGTTAAGATTATATCGGGCCTGCCATCCCCGTTTATGTCGGCGATAGCAACATCAAGGGTCCCATTACCGGTTTGAATATTGATGGCTGCATCGAAAGAAATGATTCCATTCTGGCTGGTATTTCTGAAAACGGAAATTGTACTCGAGTCCCCACTATCAAAATTGGCGACTACGATATCAGGTTTCCCATCTCCATTCAAATCTCCAACAGCAATATTAGTGGGGTCTTTGCCCGCGTTCCAATCGGTGTGAGGGGCAAATGAAAAATTTCCACCACTACTATTGTTTTGCAAAATGGAAATATTATTAGAAAGGGCATTGACGGTAATCAGATCGGGCTTGCCATCCTGATTCAGGTCACTAACGGCCACGGCTACCGGATAATTACCTGTATTGAAATCACCGGCGGGTGAGAAAGTATTTGCTGATATCAGGCTGTCTCCGCCTGAAAATTTTACACTGAATGGCAGAGAACTGTAAGCGGTAAGATAATTCGTAGTGACAGTGATGAGATCATATACTGCTCCGGCCGGGACAGTTACCTGCAGACTGGTGGGAGAAGCTGAGTTCACCACGGCCCTCACCGGTCCAAAATAAACGATATTATCAGACGGGGTCGAACTGAAATTATTTCCGTTAATCGTGATCGTTGCGCCGACGGTATCTGAAACCGGAAAAAAAGAAAGTGTACCTGGTATGCCACCATAGGCGAACCCATGCAGGGTGTCATTACCGTTAGAAGAAATAACGGATACATCGCCGCTGGCTCCCGGTCCCAACACAGCTGCAATTACAGAATCTGATTGTATTGAAAACGCAGCTGCTGTAACGGTACCAAAAGAAACGGATGTAACAGCTGTAAAATTTGTCCCGCTAATTTGAATTGTATCACCGGCACTGCCGTGGTTCGGGTTGAATTGATAAATCAAAGGGCCTTTAAAAATAAATCCCGTATCCGTTGCGGTACCATAATTTGTAGCAACGGTAAGATTTCCACTGGCGCCACGGCCTACAATAGCAGAGATGCCGGTTGCTGAGTCGACCACAAATGAAGCTGCGCTGATTCCGCCAAACTGAACTGCGGTTGCGCCTGTAAAATGTTTACCCAGTATCGTCAGCTTCGTTCCGCGGATTGCAGTATCGGAATAAAAAGTATCAATGATTGGTGCCAGCGTATCCCCGATCATATTTCTCAGAATAGAAATTTTATCGTCGGAAGAATTCGCAGTGATGATATCGGGACGGCCATCCCCATCGAGATCTGCAGTGGCTGCAATCAGCGGCGCATCTCCAACCGGATAATCCACATGGGTTTCAAAGTCGATATTGCCGATCGTACTCTTGTTCTTCAATACAGAAACAGAATTTCCAAAGCGGTTAACTGCTATCAGTTCCGGTTTTGAATCCCCATCCATATCACGGATTGAAACGTCTACTGTATAGTTTCCTGCTGCAAAACTCTTTGGCTGATCAAACGAAAGATTCCCCAATGTGCTGGTATTTCTTAGAACGAGTACTCCACTTGGATTTCCTCCCGTTGCAGCGATATCCGGGTTGCCGTCACCATCAAGGTCTCCGATGGCCAGCGTAAATGCACCTGCCAGGGTTGCATAGGACACCGGTGATCCGAAAGAAAAATTGCCGGGTGTGGAATTATTTTTAATTACATACAGGGAACTGTTGCTTCCTTCCGTGGATACAATGAGTTCAGCCTTGCCATCCTTATCCATATCACCTATTGCAATTCCGTAAGGATTGCCAGGGACAACAAGGTTTGTCATGTTGTTGAATGAAATGGCACCAGGAGTGCTTGTATTTTTATAAAGTGTTATATAACCGGTACCGTTATTGGCAATCGCCAGGTCAGGTTTTCCGTCACCGTCGAGATCTCCGATGGCTACACTATAAGGACCATATTTGGTAAGATAAAGCAATGGGCCATCAAACGAAATGACAGATCCGGAACTGGAATTGCTGGTATACTGAAACCGAACTGTCGCCAACACCATTGGTGACTACAACGTCGGGTTTTCCGTCTCCGTCGAGATCTCCGACGGCTGAACCCTGCATATCCGGCGGCATAGCGGGAAAATAAAGTGGAGATGCAAAACTGATCGATCCATAGCTGCTGGTATTGGTGAGCACAGTCACCTGATTGGAGCTTCCCCTTGATACAAAAAGATCCGGTTTACCATCACCGTTAAAATCTGCAGCCACCACACTATGAGGATAGATTCCCGTGAGCACATCCATTTTGGGAAGGAATGAATTGTTGTTGTATAAGCTGTCAGGGTTTTGAGCGGACAGCTTTGCCATGAACAATAAAGAGAACAGGAAACCAGGTATAGATTTCATTGGTTATCGGGGGGAAAGGGTCTGGATACAAGATAATAAAAATAACTTCCAAATGAAATACCCGACGAGCTAAGTAAAAACCCCTATAATCATTTGAATATGACCGTTGTAGAGATTAGGCAAGTTGCCTACAATTAGGAATGACTTCGATATCGATATTGTACGACAGAAAGTATTATCGTGGCGGTAACCCTGTTATTGTTTGCATTTCATCGTTGGTTTGTTTTATGAATATGTAACGGGGCCATATAACCGATATTTCGATTGTAACTTCATCGGCAAAAAATTATTGACCCAGGTCAATTTAATTTCATTTCTATTGAGTCTACTAAGTGAAAAAAAATATTTTTTATGTTAACACGTTATAGATTCAAGCAATATCAATTGGTTTATGAAAAATCCATTCCTGTTAATAATTCCTGCATTTATTTGCATCATGTTTTCGGCCTGCCAAAAACAAAATGTTACTCCGCCGGTTGTACTCAACAAGACCGACAGCACACCAGTTACAGGGCGGAACATATTATTTAGCTTCTATTGAAGAGCGGTCAGATGATAGCAGCTTTGTAAATCATACAGGTTTTGAATACGATACTTCCGGGAGAATTACCAGTTTCTTTGCAACACCTACTTTTGAGGGCGATAATTATGCGTCAGATAAAATAACCTACAATGGAAATGAAGCAGTGATGATTTTAACTATCCCGCCTGCCCCATTTCCGGGATTGCATACTGCCGATACTGTTTGGTTTACAATGGGCAACGACAACAAAGCGTTGAAAAGAATTCATTATCATTTTGATGAAGATGACGGTTCTTCAGGTACCAGTCCCTTTTGGCAATATATTTATGACACCACAAACTATGAATATGATGCCGCAGGCTTAATTAAAAGGGAAACTCTTTCTTCAAAACAGATTAACATAAATATCGTTGTAGGCAAACCAGATACTACCAATAGCTCCCGAATTCAGATAAAAGATTACACTGTTTTAAATGGCAATGTTGTTGGACGAACGTCTACATGGTCCTCGAATAATCAAACGGTTGAAGAAAATAAGAGTAAGCCATTACTTACGAGTACAACAACGCTTATCCAAATAATCTGTTAATGACTAATCCAGCGGTACTTATGGAGTGTAATCTGTTTTATGGCTGGCCAATCAATCCAAAATATAAAAATATTCCAGAAAAGATAACCAATACAACAGTTTATAAAGATGCCAGCGGTGCGGTGGTAAATACAACTGATACATCTAATTCTCTCAGTTTTACCTACGATGCCAACGGTCATATGGCGACAATGACCGATCCTGCTTTTCCGCCTAATATAAAATGGTATTTTACTTATGGCAAGCATTAATAGATAGTGACCTAAAATTTCTTAGGTCATATGGAAAACAGGCGGTTTGTAGCCTTGTACCTGTAGTAGCAAGTTTTTATCTTTTCATTGATTAAGATCAAGCAAAAATTATAAACACTTATTTGTATATTAATTGTTTTTATTTTGCGTTCTTCTTAAATCAGCTGTTCTAACGGTAACACCTATTTCTTTTCGACGGAACAGAACGCTGAAGACAACCCTTCAAATGACCCGACGATCTGTCCTGATAGTTTTCATTTTTATTTTTTTACTAAACAACCTGTCGGCCCAAACGCCGGCCCTGATCTGGCAGAAATGCCTGGGCGGAAACAATGGCGACTATGGCTGGTCTGTAGAACCAACCACTGACGGTGGATTCATTATGGCCGGCTACACCGAAGGACAGGATAATGCTGATGTGATCGGATATCATGGCAATCTTTCCGTGGGTGATATCTGGGTAGTAAAGACAGATAACGCGGGAAATATCCAGTGGCAGAAATGTATCGGCGGACCTTATTTTGAAACAGGTGCATGGATACATCAGACCGCCGACGGCGGATATATTCTGGCGGGTACTTCTTCTTCGGTCAATTGTGACTTTCAGGGAAATCATGGTGGAGCGGATTATCTGCTGGTAAAATTGAATGCTCAGGGAGATAAGGTCTGGCAGAAATTATACGGTGGCAGCATAAATGATTATTGCTGGTCGATGGTAGTCGCCCCCGACGGCGGTTATATATTGGCGGGAGAAGTGGAGTCCAATGATGGCGACGTCACCGTGAATCATGGTATCCGCGATTATTGGGTGATTAAAGTGGATGCATCCGGTAATTTGCAATGGCAGAAAAGCTTAGGCGGCTCGGGATCCGATGAAGCTTATGACGTGCAGGCCACGGCCGACGGTGGTTGCATCGTGGTTGGATATTCAGAATCCAGCGATGGCGACGTAACCGGCGCTCACGGACAAAGAGATGCCTGGGTTGTCAAATTAAATAATACCGGCAACATCCAATGGCAGCGGTCACTCGGTGGAACCGGAGTTGATCTGGCCTGGTCCGTTGCACTCAGCAATGATGGTGGTTATGTGATTGGCGCTACAGCCGGTTCAAACGATGGTGATGTTTCCGGTAACCACGCTGCATACGGACCCAATGATCTCGACTATTGGGTCGTGAAGCTGAATAGTGCCGGCACTTTGCAATGGCAAAAATGTTTTGGTGGAAATGCCAACGAGACAGCATACCATATTCAGTCAACCCAGGATGGGGGTTTCCTGGTCGCCGGTACGGCAGAATCAAGCGATGGTGATCTGACCTGCAACGCGGGAATAACCGACGGCTGGATCATCAAGGTTTCCGCGACTGGTATTTTACAATGGCAGAAACAGCTGGGCGGGAATTATTATGACGAACCACATTGCATCCGGGAACTTTCCGACGGAACATATATCATGCTTGGGCAGACCTGTTCTAAAAATATCACCGGATACCACGTTCCTACCAATATGGGATCCTGCGGAGATTTCTGGCTGGTGAAATTATCCGCGCCGATGGCCTCTCCGCCCAATCCCGTTTTGAAAATCGATCCCGCATCAGCCATGATTTGCCCGGGTGCCACAGCAACGATTGTGGCAACAACTCAATGGGCAGGACTGAATCCAACTTTTCAATGGACGAAAAATGGCGTGCCCGTTGGCGGTAACAGTTCATCATTCACATCGTCGGGTCTTGGGAATGGCGATATTATTAAGTGTGCCATCACGGAGGGCGGCATGCCCTGCGAAACCATTTCGGGTCTGGCCAGTGATCAGGTTACCGTGAGTATAAAAAATTCTGCGAATCCGGCCATCACCATTTCGGCAGACAATACCATCATCTGCGGCTGCGCAAAAGTGACATTTAAATCCACGGTAATGAATGCTGGCGCTGCGCCTGCATATATGTGGTGCGTGAATAAAATTCCGACCGGCGTGTTGACTGACTATTTTATCAGCAGTACACTCAACCCCGGCGATATCGTTACATGTGTTCTTACTGACCAGGCCAGTTGCATTCCCAACGGCGCTGTTGTTTCCAATTCCATTCAGATCTCCATGGGCACGAATGCAATACCATCGGTCAGCATTCAGGCGGCCCCGGATACGGTCTGCAGCGGATCGGCAATCACCTTCACGGCGAGTCCTGTGAATGGGGGCACGGTTCCTGTTTATCAATGGCAGGTGAATGGCGGCAATGTGGGAACCAGCAATCCGGTTTTTTCCAGCTCAACACTGGTTAACGGTGATATCGTGCAATGTACACTCACACCCGATCCATCGTATGCCTGCGCCGGACCTGGTAACGCGGTCTCTAATCCGATAACAGTGAAACTTTATAACGAGGCAATACCTACTGTGAATATTTCTTCCAACACTACCATCTATTGCAGCGGGGTCTCTGCAACTTTCACTGCCAGCACTGCCAACGCAGGCGCTTTTCCATCCTACCAATGGAAGGTGAACGGTTTGAACGTAGGTTCCAATGCAAAAAACTATACCAATTCATTTTTCACCACCGGCGATGTCGTGAGTTGCACGATTACGACGGATCCGGATTTTGCGTGTACCCTTTCCAATACGGCCAGCTCAAATAGCATATCTGTGACCGTTATATCGCAGGCTTCACCCACTGCCAGTATTGCGCCATCCGTGAATGATGTCTGCGCCGGTGCGCCGATCCATCTTGATGCTATCGCACTGAATGCGGGTACAGCGCCATCATATCAATGGATGATCAATAACACACCGGTCAGCAATTCCGGATCTGCACTTGACATCAATACACTGGCGGACGGCGACCAGGTATTTTGCTCTGTGACACCCGGCTCAGGTGCCTGCTCACTGATACCGGTTTCTACCAATATTTTTATTGCGGTGATCGAACCGCTGCCTGTTATTTCAATCCAGCCAAAGGATACACTCATCAACATCGGACAGCAGGTTCATCTCCGTGCAGACATCACGGGCCTGCTGGATTCCTATCACTGGCTTCCGGCCGATCAGCTCGAAGATCCCTTTACGATGACACCCACAACGGTGCATCTCACTGACAATACCAGTTTCCAACTCATCGCCATCAGCAATAAGGGATGCGAAGACAGTGCGACGGTGTTGGTGAAAGTCGGGCGGCTCCTGCTCATGCCCAATGCCTTCAGTCCGAATTTCGACGGTAAGAACGACGTCTTCCGCATCCCACCGGGCGTGTCGATGCAGCTGGATGAATTTTCTGTGTTTGATCGCTGGGGACAAAGGGTGTTTACAACCCACAATATCAGCGAAGGCTGGAATGGCACCATCAATGGCATGCCCGTGGACGCCGGCGTGTATGTCTATATCATCAGGGGTTCGAATGAAAAAGGCGCCGTACTCGCCAAGGGTACGGTAGTGCTGGTGAGGTGATTATTCGCGAGAAGAAATTAATTTTAGTTATCATGTAAATTGGTTTTAAATATTTTACTATCTGACACCCACTTCTGTCAGGATTTCTGAAATACTTTCCGCCCTGTTGAATATCATAAAATGACTGCCATCGGGGATCATATAATCAACCTTTGCATCTCTGATTGGTAATACCCTGTCTTTACCCCCATGAATTCTGACAATGCCAGGTGGACTTTCAATTCGATCCCATGTAAGAATAGAATCAATGGCCCATTTCGAAAAATGTGGATCTGTGCGCTTCATTAATTGATTAAAAAATAAACCTTCATCCTTTGTTTCAACACCAAAAAAAGAAGATATAAACCTGGGGACGCCATTTGGTTTTATAGCTGGAATCAATTTGTTAATTCTAATTTTGCTCACGATGCGATAATACCAGGGCAGTCCGTACTTCGACGAAATACTTGAAATTAAGATTGTCCTCTGCGGCTTAAATACACTCGCAATTTCTGTCGCAAGCATTCCACCAAAAGATAAGCCTATGATGCAAAATGTTCTGGAAGTATCGATACCCTCTGCCAGTCGGAGAGCATACGCCTGTAATGATTCTTTTGCATTTGGAATAATCCAATCGAGATAATGAATCTTTACTCCTTCGCTGAATGTTAAATTTCTAAATACAGTCCGGTCGGCTCCTAATCCACTAATTAGATATACATCCACTTAAATACTGTTTTAGCTGCCGGCTAGCACGCGAATTTATTTTATAAGGCGCTGTGCCGAAGAAATTTGTCGATGATTTTCTGCTGAATAAAGTTATAAAATTATACACCAACATCCTGGAAACAGCCTGAGCATTGCATTATCTCCGAACAGAATCTGTATCGTATCCGGACAATTTCTCAAGTTGTGCTTTTTAGATAGTTTTGGAAATCAAACCATCACGAAGCTGGCACTTCATTAGTTATGAGATATGGGTTATGGGATATGAGATATGGGATATGAGTTATTGTTTGTGAAAGTTGAAGCAATATCAACCCATAACCCATATCTCATAACCCATATCTCATAGCCCATAACCCATAGCTCATTACCATGTTTCGTAATTACGTAAAAACTGCCTGGAGGAATCTTATAAAAGATAAACAGTTTAGTCTGCTTAACCTATTAGGTTTATCAACTGGTTTAGCATGCGTATTATTGATTTTTTTATGGGTGAATGACGAATTGAGCGTAGATAAATTTAATGCAAATGACAGCCGGTTATATCAGATACTAAAAACGGCGCCCATGGCTGATGGTGGTATCGATACATATCATTCCACTCCGGGTTTGTTAGGGCAGTACATGCAAAAAGAATTGCCCGAAGTGGAATATGCCACAGTTGCCCGTCAGAGCAAACAGGAATTCTTTCAGCCAGCAATAAAAGTTTTAAAGCAGGCGCCGAATATGTTGATCAGAATTATTTCAGGGTATTTTCTTATACAATCATGGATGGCAGTGCAAATGGTTTTGCATTGAACAAATATGGCGTCTTGTTGTCTGATAAAATGGCTTTGAAGTTATTCAACACAACACAAAATATCATAGGTAAAACGATTACGTGGGACAAAGGAGCGTTTACAGGTTCTTATACCGTGTCTGGCGTATTTCAATCTCCGCCGCCCAATGGTACGGATCAATTTGATTTGTTTTTCAATTATAAAATGTATCAGTCAAAAGAATCAGAAGATCTTGCTAATTGGGGAAGTAATAATCAAAATACATTTCTTCTTTTAAAAAAAGGAACAGATGCAGATGCATTCAATAAAAAGATAAAGGATTTTACAAAAGAAAAAATAAAACAGTTTTATCCCGGAGATAAATATTTGCTTCAATGGGAAGGGGACATTTTCATTCAAAAATATTCCGACAGGTATTTGCACGGCAACTATGTAAATGGAAAAATAAGCGGAGGGAGAATTGAATACGTAAAACTGTTTTCCATCATTGCCCTTTTTATTCTGGTTATTGCCTGTATCAATTTCATGAATTTGTCTACGGCGAAAGCATCCAGACGAATGAAAGAAGTGGGAATAAAAAAAGTGGTGGGTGCCAGCAAGGGTTCTTTAATACTGCAATACCTGGGAGAATCCATATTCATGGCATTGGCCGCATTAATGATTGCTTTGTTGCTGGTCGATTTATTTTTGCCGGCATTCAGGGACATTACAGGCAAATATCTTACGCTGAAGTTTACTGCCAGCTTTGTTATCTCAGTTGTCTTGATCACGCTCATTACAGGATTGATTGCAGGCAGTTATCCTGCTTTTTACTTGTCTCATTTCAAACCTGTATCCATTTTAAAAGGCAAATTGATCACTTCATCCGGTGAAAGCCGGATACGTAAAGGGCTGGTTGTTTTCCAATTTGCAATTTCTGTTGTGCTGATTGTTTCCGTGCTGGTGGTTTACCAGGAAATGAAATTAATTCAAACAACCAATCTGGGTTATAATAAAGAGAATGTGATTCGTTTTTCGAATGATGGAAACTTAAAGAAAACCACTGCTCCTTTTCTTACAGAAATAAAAAAATTGCCAGGAGTAGTGGGTGCAACTGCTGAAAGTGGGGACCTCTTTGGACAGGCATCACACAGCGGCGGTGGAATAAATTGGGAAGGTAAAGATCCGAATCTTGGAATAGAATATTATGGCAATGATGTGGGTGATGATTTTTTTGAGACGATGAATTTGCCTATGGCTGAAGGAAGGGCTTTTTCAAAAGCATTCGCCGACAGTTCCAGTGTAATTTTTAATGAAACAGCGGTCAGGGCAATGGGATTAAAAAATCCAATTGGCAAAATAGTTTCATTGTGGGGGAAAAAGAAACAAATTGTTGGTGTTGTAAAGGATTATCATTTTAAATCATTGTATGATAAAATCAGTCCGGCTTTTTTAGAATATAATCCAAATGCAGATAATACTTTGATCAGAATAAAAGCAGGAAACGAAGAAAAAACTATTGCCGGTATAAAAACCATATTTACTAAATTCAATAATGGCCTTGAGTTTAATTATTCTTTTTTAGATGATGATTATAATAAACTTTATGCGTCTGAACAACGGGTTGCTGTATTATCAAAATATTTTGCAGGCATTGCCGTAATTATCTCCTGTCTTGGTTTATTTGGTTTGGCTGCATTCACTGCGCAAAAAAGACAAAAGGAAATTGGTATAAGAAAAGTGATTGGGGCTTCTGTAAGCAATGTTGTTGCGATGCTTTCAAAAGACTTTTTGATGCTGATTTTAATTGCATTATGCATTGCATTTCCTGCATCATGGTGGTTAATGAATAACTGGTTGCAGAGCTTTGCTTACCGGATAAATATTATCACCATGGGTGTTTGTTGTTTCAGGGTTTTCAGTGGTGCTGATTACTTTAATTACCATCAGTTTCCAATCCATTAAAGCGGCAATAGCAAATCCGGTAACAAGCCTCCGATCAGAGTAAGCTCCGGCTGCGGTCTGAATGAGCTCGGGGAATTGTTTTAGTCAGTCGGCACTTATTCAGTTACACTCATTCTGAAAAGCTAATTGATCAAATATTGTGGAATACTAATGCTGTTCCGTGAAATGTACTCCTGTAAATAAAAAAGCCACGCAAGTATTTAACTTACGTGGCTTTATATTTTTTTTGAACTCCTTCGCTGTCTAACGGCTGAGGGTGACTTTTCTCCAAAACTCGCCGCCGGGTGTAAGAAAAAAAGGAGACTCGATGACAATGGTTTGGACCGTAAGACCCAAACCATTATTGGCTGTAAGGGCTGTAATGATGCTGGTATCGGGTACGCCATTAAGAATTAAGCCAAAGTTGCTGATAATAATGCTGGTGTCTGAAATCATCCTATAAGTAAGAGTATTCAGCAAAGTACTTTCTTTAGTGTATACGTAACCGTTGGTGCTGAAATTGAAGTAGTCGCCGGCCCCCCTGAATAAACTACCAGGTAATTTGACGATCCTGCGCCCTCAAAGGCGGAATCGTTCACCAGATTCCACTCGCCAGCTAAGCCGGCCGGTTTATTTGAATTTGATGATACATCAGACTTCGTACAAGCGGTCAAATACAGAAGAACAGCGAGGAAAGACAGCTTTCCTATGGGACGTTTCATAGCGTGTTTCTAACATAACAAAAAAACAGAGGGTAACGTTGCATGCGGGGATTCTTTTATAAGTTGTTCTTCTTTAGTTCACTCACGGCATGGTCAGCAGCTCTTGCGGTAAAAGCCATATAAGAAAGTGAAGGATTTTGACAGGCGGCAGAAGTCATAAAAGATCCGTCGGTTACAAAAACATTCGGCGCATCCCAGACCTGGTTCCATTTATTCAGCACACTGGTTTTGGGATCCTTGCCCATACGTGCTGTCCCCATTTCATGAATGCCACGACCCAGGTATGGATTATCATTAGACGACTGAATATGTTTTACTCCCAATGCCTCCATCATTTCGATGGCATCATTGAGCATATCTTTACGCATTTTCTTTTCGTTCTCTTTTATTTCCGCATCAAAGGCCAGCACATTCAGTCCCCATTTATCTTTTCTCGTTTTATCCAGCGTCACTTTATTTTCATGATAGGGAAGTGTTTCACCGAAGCCACCTATTCCAAAAGTCCATGGTCCCGGTTCGCTGAGTTTTTCTTTTAAATCCGTACCAATCGAATATTCCGATCCGGCATTTTGATCCCAGCCTAAGCGACCGCCTCCACCCTGGTAACCAAAACCACGCAGATAATCGCGTTTGTCGCCAAAGAAATTCCTGTAGCGCGGAATATAAATTCCATTGGCTCTGCGGCCAAAATAATATTTATCCTCATACCCTTCAACGATACCACCTGCAGAAACGTCCAGGTGATGGTCCATCACATTATGACCCAGCTCTCCGCTGCTACTTCCCAGTCCATCGGGCCAGATATCCGTTGCAGAGTTCATCAATATCCAGGCGCTGTTGAAAGTGGATGCATTCAGGAAAATGATTTTTGCATAGTAAGTATAAGTTTGATTTGTTTGTGCATCCAGCACTTCCACACCGGTAGCTCTTTTCTTATCCTTATCATATAAAATTTTGGTAACAATGCTCCAGGGGCGAAGGGTAAGGTTCCCGGTTTTCATTGCCGCAGGAAGTGTAACCGATTGTGTGCTGAAATAGCCACCGAATGGACATCCATACCAGCATTTATCGCGATACATACATTGTCTTCCGTCCAGGGAACCGTGGCATGACCGCAACGGCCGATGATCATTTTTCTCGATGATTTATAGTGATCTTTGAAACGGGCTGAAAAATCTTTCTCCACGCAATTCATTTCCATAGCGGGAAGAAAATGACTATCGGGCAATTCCTGTAAATTCTCTACGGAACCACTTACGCCGGCAATTTTTTCAACATAGGTATACCAGGATTCAATATCCTTATACCTTACCGGCCAGTCGATGGCGATACCATCCTTTGCATTTTCTTCAAAATACAAATCACTCCAGCGGTATGTTTGTCTGCCCCATAGTAAGGAACGGCCCCCCACATGATAACCCCGAAACCAGTCAAACCGTTTTATTTCTGTGTAGGGGGAATCCTGATCGTTCGCCCACCAGGAAAGATTTCTTTCATTCAGCGGGTAATCCCTTTTCAGTACAGGATAATTTTTTATCATCTGCTGGGTACGCTCACCCCGGTGCGGATAATCCCAGGCTTCCTTCGATGCTTCGGTGTAATCTTTGATGTGTTTGATGTCCATTCCGCGTTCCAGCATGATGGTTTTCAAACCTTTTTCAGTTAGCTCTTTAGCGGCCCATCCACCACTGATGCCCGATCCCACCACAATCGCATCATAAATATTATTTGCCATATTATCTCCTCTTCCCTGGAAACAGGGTTTTTAATTAATGTAACCTTTCAATATGAAACCCAAGGTAAGATGCAATTTTTAATTACTATAACATTCCTTCCAACGTTGCCCGGCGCCCTTAAAACACCGGTAGACTAATCATAAACTCACTGCCTTCCCCTTCATTTGTTGCGACCTTGATGTCACCGCCATGTGCTTTGATAATATCATATGCTAAACTCAAACCCAGGCCAGTTCCACTGCCAGTCGGTTTGGTCGTAAAGAAAGGCTGAAAGATCTTGTCGACTATGTTTTTAGGAATGCCATTGCCGTTGTCACCAACCGTGATAGACAGCTGATTGTCAGATCGGATAGTAGCAATTTTTATAGCGGCCTCGTAACCTGCGTCTTTCATCTTTCGCTTCTCATTGACTGTATAAAAAGCATTGTTGATGAGGTTCAGCAACACTCTTCCGATGTCCTCGGGAACAACATTTATTTTTTCAATATAATCATATGGCAATGACCGTTATACCTGTTTGTATTGACGAAATATTTGTAATATATTTAATCACACTCCATTCGGTCAACCCTTAAAAAATGCTAAAAAGACTTTACGAGAACTATTCAAAAGATATTACGGAAATCCCCGATTTGCTAAAGTCTTCCCATCTATTTTCACTGGATGGGTTTCGGGGGGTATCCATTCTATTGGTTGTGATCGGGCATATCTGTGCCCGAATTGATTCCCGCCTGTTGCAATTTTTCTTTAACGGAAGTCTTGGCGTATATGTTTTTTTTGTGATCAGCGGATTTCTGATTACATCGCTTTTGCTCAAGGAAAAACTAAAGAACGGAACGATATCCCTAAAGAACTTTTACATCCGTCGGTTTCTCAGAATCTTCCCGGTTGCTTATTTATATCTTATTGTTGTTGGTATCTTAAATTACTTCCTGAATCTTCAGATTCCGATGCTGGCATTTACCGGCGCCGCCCTGTATATTATGAATTTCGAATTCTTTCAGGTAAACTGGTATACGCATCATTACTGGTCGCTCTCTATTGAAGAACAATTCTATCTGATCTTTCCATCGATACTAAAGAAAAATCTTCGTTTTTACTGCTGGCTTTTGCCGGTAATGTTAATCGTAATCCCGATTGTCGTTTTCTCATGCCGCCACAATAGTTATCTTGCGCATTCCTGGTTTTATCAGTTTATTTATTATTTGCTGCAATTCGACGGAATCCTGACAGGCTCTTTTTTTGCACTCCTGTATTTTAAGAATATGATTCCGATGGCTCTTATCCGAAAATATAAAATACCGTTGAATTTAATATTGATTGTCGTGACGATGTTCATTCACAATACCCAGGGTATGGAATGGCTGAGTCATATCAGTCCATTTTTAATTGCTATCGTGATTGTCAGCAATCTGGAATATGCAAACGATTTTATTTTTCGTATCCTGAATAATAAATACTTGACGAAAATCGGTATTCTTTCCTACAGCATTTACATCTGGCAGCAGTTATTCACAATGACAAAAAGTGAAATGACGTATTCGAAAATTCCCTGGTACAGTTTTCCCATCAATGTATTCCTGCTTTTTGCTGTCAGCTACATTTCCTATAATTATTACGAAAAAACGTTTCTGAAGCTTAAAAGCCAGTTTAAATAGAATTTGCTGTTTCAGAATCTTTTGCCGGAATGTTTTTGAATCGGTTTTAATTTCCTGCATACATAAACCGTGACATTACTATTTCCAACCGCTTCCTGGGTAGCCAAAAATTTGTGGAATATTAATGCTGTCCCCTATAAACAAAAAAAGCCATGCAAAATATTAATTTACATGGCTTTATCTTTTTATTTTGTGGTGTGGGGCGGGATTGAACCGCCGACACAAGGATTTTCAGTCCTTTGCTCTACCAACTGAGCTACCGCACCCCTTGACCGCCGGAGCCTAAGCGCTGGCGGTGCAATTATTTGTGAACTATACCTTTCAATATTATGGCCGCCTTCGTTTTACTCCGGCGCCCGATCCGCTTCACTACGTTTCGGCGGATCGCAAAAGTAAGGGATTTTATGAATTCACCCAAAGGAAAACCCACCTATAATAAATTGAAAATCCGCTGAATGGTATGGTTTTCAGCGGATTTTTTATAAAAATGGAACATCACATTCCATAGGTGTTTAGAAATTTGATTCGCATCAGCTTCAGCTGTTCCCAGCTGTAATTGCCGTCGGAGAGTTCCTGCTGCGCGAGCTGCAGGGAAGATGTTTCGCAGCCCTTGAAATAATCGAGGATCTCGTCCTGTTCGGATTCGTCGAGCATTTCGTCGATCACATAATCCAGGTGAAGTTTTGTTCCGCTGGCAGCGATTGTTTCCATATTCTCGAGCAGTGCGTCGAGGCGCATGTCTTTATTCTTGGCAATCGTTTCCAGAGGAATTTTTTTATCCATCTGCTGGATGATATAAACTTTATTCAGGCTTTTATTGGCGACCGTCTTCATCTGGAAATCGTCGGGCCTTTCGATATCATTTTCTTCCACATATTTCCCGATCAGCTCTATAAAAGGTTTGCCATAGCGAATGGCTTTACCTTTTGAAACACCCTGACATTTTTCAAGTTCCTCCAGCGTTGTCGGATACATGGTCGACATATCCTGTATGGAATTTTCCAGGAAGAGTACGAAGGGAGGAAGTCCTTTCTTCTTCGATTCCTTCTGTCTCAAATCCATCAATATCGCAAATAACTTCTCATCACTGGCTGCTGTTGCAGGGGCTGCTTCAGCCGGTTCTTCGTCGTCTTCAGCATTCGCCTCTTCAAACGCATTGTTGAGAACGATCGGGAAGGATCTTGGCTTCTTCAAAAATTCCTGTCCCTTCTTCGTGATCTTCAGTACGCCGTATTCTTCAATGTCTTTTACTAGCAGGTCGCCCAGCAACATCTGGCGCAAAACTGTGTTCCAGTAATATTCTGTTTCATCATTGCCGATCGCGAATT
Organism: uncultured Bacteroidota bacterium; assembly: GCA_963730425.1. Lineage (GTDB taxonomy): Bacteria > Bacteroidota > Bacteroidia > Chitinophagales > Chitinophagaceae > Puia. Next base: position 126,370 of record CAVSRV010000011.1, read on the forward strand.
CAGCGAGTCCTTCATGACGGAACATCATCAGCTGCGGCGTGAGTTTACCAACGATCACATTTACCGTATAGTCGGATGCAAATCTTTCATCCAATGCTTTGATTACTTTGAGCGCCTTCACTACATTGTCCTTGGCTTCCACTCTCTCTTTCGGATGACGGCAGTTATCGCATTCTCCACAGTTCTCTGCATCATATTCTTCACCGAAATAACTCATCAGCACTTTTCTTCTGCATACACCGGTCTCAGCATACCCAACGGTTTCATTGATAAGCTGTGCGCCCACTTCCCTTTCAGAAAGAGGTTTGTCTTTCATAAAATGTTCCAGCTTCGCCACATCCTTATGAGAATAATATAATACACATACACCTTCGAGTCCGTCGCGGCCAGCGCGACCGGTTTCCTGGTAATAATTTTCGATCGATTTGGGAATATTATAATGAATTACATATCTGATATCGGGTTTGTCAATACCCATCCCAAATGCGATAGTAGCTACGATTACCTGCACATCTTCATTCATAAAAAGGTCCTGCCTTTCCGCGCGCAGCTTTGAATCCAATCCTGCGTGGTAAGCGACGGATTTAATTCCATTAGCCACCAGCATGTCGCTCAGTTCCTCAGTCGTTTTGCGGTTCAGTGTATAGATAATGCCACTCTTACCCTTATGTCCGAGTATGAATTTTACTATACTTCTGATCGTCTGATCCTTCTTCACCTTTGGCTGAATTTCGTAGTAGAGATTCGGGCGGTTGAAAGAAGAGATAAAAATTTCAGGATCGCGCAGGGCGAGGTTCTTGATGATATCGCTCTGCACTTTTGGGGTAGCCGTGGCCGTTAGAGCGATCACGGGAACGTGAGGATTCACCATATCCATGATCTCGCGGAGACGGCGATATTCCGGACGGAAATCATGTCCCCATTCAGAGATACAGTGGGCCTCGTCAACCGCGAAGAAAGATATCTTGAGATCGTTGAAGAAGACAAGGTTCTCCTGTTTGGTGAGGGTTTCAGGTGCCACATAGAGCATCTTGGTATGACCGCCAAGCAGGTCCTTATGAACTTCCTTGATTTGTTTTTTAGAAAGAGTGGAATTCAGGAAATGCGCCACATTATCCTTCTCACTGTAACCGCGCACCAGGTCGACCTGGTTCTTCATGAGAGCGATCAGCGGGCTCACGATTATGGCGACACCCTCACTCATCATGGCGGGTAACTGGTAGCATAAAGATTTGCCACCGCCCGTGGGCATAATCACGAATGTGTCTTTGCCGCTCAATACAGAATTGATGATAGCACCCTGGTTCTGTTTGAACCCGTCGAATCCAAAATGTTCCTGGAGGTGGGTGAGTAATGCAGGATCTACGATACCGGGACCTTCGCTTTCGTCAAATAAAGTAGTGCGTTTTGATATGGTTTTTTTCTTAGTGGTTGTTGACATGCTCGTTTATTTTCCTTCACACAGTGTAAAGTCTTAAGTTAATCAAAATATGCCGAATGGGAAGCAAGCGTTTGAGACCGGGAGGTATTTTCCGGGGTTGGCGAAGTTACAAAATATAAGGGGTCGCTTATGCCCGAATTTGTTAAAAATTCCCGATTGCGGGTATTCCGGGCCTCCAGAAAGCCATAATTTTGCACCCATCAATGACGAAAGGAAAAATACGGGCTTCCGGCCTGAACATCATACAGAAAGAGGCTGCAGCCATCTCAGCGCTGGAAGCCTATATTAACGAGTCGTTTACCAGCGCAGTGGAACTCATTGCCACATGTAAAGGGAGACTGGTGGTCAGTGGTGTCGGCAAGAGCGCCATCATCGCCCAGAAAATCGTAGCCACGCTGAATTCCACGGGTACACCCGCTGCTTTCATGCATGCTGCCGACGCCATTCATGGTGACCTCGGCATGGTGAGTGAAGAAGATATTCTGATGATCATCAGCAAGAGTGGTGAAAGCCCGGAGATCAAGGCCCTGCTTCCCTTACTCGCCCGCGATAAAAACAAGCTTATCGGAATGGTCGGGAATAAAGATTCCCTCCTGGCAAAAAAAGCAGATATATTTTTAAATACAACGGTTTCGGAAGAAGCCTGTCTGCATAACCTCGCACCTACCAGCAGCACCACGGCGCAACTCGTGATGGGTGATGCGCTTGCAATCACACTGATGGAATTAAAAGGATTTGGCACGAAAGATTTTGCACGCTTCCATCCAGGTGGAACGCTGGGGAAAAAACTATACCTCCGCGTGAGTGATATTTATATTCACAATGCAAAACCCCAGGTAGGTTCCGGAGCTTCGCTCAGGGAAGTGATCATGGAAATGACGTCCAAGAGACTGGGAGCGACGGCCGTTGTAAACAAGGCGCAGGAATTGCAGGGTATCATCACTGATGGAGATCTGAGAAGAATGCTGGAGAAAAACCCAGATACTTCGAATGTGCATGCACGTGATATTATGAGCTCAACACCAACCACAATTCAAAAGGATGCTCTGGCAGTAGAAGCTTTGGAAATTTTAAGAACGAAAGATATCAGCCAGTTGGCTGTGATGGATGGAAATAAATATGCAGGATTTATACATATACATGATTTGGTGAAGGAAGGGATTATCTGAAGAAAGTATGGGAGTATGGGAGTATGGAAGTGGGGACGGTCATCGGTCAACCGTCAACGGTCAACCGCCAACGAACACAAAGGGAATTTTAAAAAGCATTTATGAACGAGCATCAGTACGCTGTTATCATGGCAGGAGGAATCGGAAGTCGTTTCTGGCCAATGAGCAGACAGAATTATCCCAAGCAATTTTTGGACATTTTAAATACAGGTCAAACCCTGGTTCAGGCTACCTTTCAGCGACTGACGGATTTTATTCCTCCCGAAAATATTTACATTGTCACTTCCATCGAATACATGCATATTGTTGAAAAACAATTGCCCCAGATACGAAAGGAAAATATTCTCGGCGAGCCTTCACGCAAAAATACGGCGCCCTGCATCGCCTATATTTCTTTCAAATTAATGCAGAAGGATCCCAAGGCACTGCTGATCGTCGCTCCCGCGGATCATATGGTGCTGGACAGGATTGCATTCAAGAAAGTTTGTCTCGAGGCCCTGAGTTTTGTAAACAAACATAATGCGCTGATCACACTCGGCATCAAACCTCTGCAGCCGAATACAGGTTACGGATATATACAAAGAGAGTTGCAGACGGTGACAGACAATGTTTATAAAGTAAAAACATTTACAGAAAAGCCGAATCTCGAACTCGCGAAGACATTTCTTGCCAGTGGTGATTTCCTTTGGAACGCCGGGATATTCGTCTGGCAGGTGAAGAATATCATTAAAGCCTTCGAGACTTATCTTCCTGAAATGTATGATGTGTTTGTGGCGGAGAAAGACGCATTCAACACACCTGCGGAGAAAAAAGCCCTCGAACATATTTATCCTCTGTGCACGACGATCTCCATCGACTTCGGTATCATGGAGAAAGCAAATAATGTTTACGTGATCCCCTCTTCTTTTGGATGGAGTGATCTTGGAACCTGGAACAGTGCGTATGAAAATCTCGAGAAAGACGAGCTTGCCAATGCTATCGCAGGTAAGAATGTGATGGTGATAGATGCCACGAAATGTATTGTGCACTCCGGAAATAAAAAACTTATAGTCCTCCAGGGTCTCGAAGATTTTATTGTCGTCGACACACATGATGTCTTACTCGTATGCAAAAGAGAGAAGGAGCAGGAGATAAAAGATTATGTGGCAGAGGTTAGGAGGGAGATTGGGGATGAATACTTATAGGGGATATGGGTTATGAGATATGGGTTATGAATTGTTAAGATCAAAAATTAAGCACTCATAATTCGTATCTCATAATTCATATCTCATAACCCATAACCCATATCTCATAGCCCATAACTAGAAAGACATGAACTTCAACAGCAAGCTCCCAAAAGTCGGCACCACGATCTTTACCGTAATGAGCGGGCTGGCGACTAAAACAGGCGCCATCAACCTGGGACAGGGGTTTCCTGATTTCCCGATGGATCCGGAGCTGGTGGAACTTGTGGCGAAAGCAATGCAGGATGGCTTCAATCAGTATGCGCCGATGCCGGGTCACCCGCCACTGCTTGAAACTCTCGCTGCGAAAATCGAATCGCTATATAAATATTCGGTAAATCCGCATTCAGAAATCACCATCACACCTGGTGGTACTTACGCTATTTACACAGCACTTAGTACGGTCCTGCAACCGGGAGATGAAGTGATCGTGTTTGAACCCGCCTATGATAGTTACATTCCAAACATCCTGATGAATGGGGCCGTTCCTGTAACAGTTCCGCTTGAATATCCTTCTTACAGAATCGACTGGGAGAAAGCGCGCGGAGCTAAGACGAATAAAACAAAGGCGATTGTTTTAAATTCACCGCATAATCCAACAGGCGCTGTACTTTCATCAGATGATATCGAAGAGCTGCGCAAACTGGTCCATGATACCAATATTTTTATCGTTTCAGATGAAGTATATGAACATATCATCCTTGATGGGAAAACACATCATTCCATTCTCAGGTACCCGGATCTTATGGAAAGAAGTTTTGTTTGTTTTTCATTGGGAAAAGTTTTCCATTGCACCGGATGGAAACTCGGGTACTGTGTGGCTCCCGAACCCCTGACAAAGGAATTCCGAAAGTTGCATCAGTTTAATGCATTCAGCTGTTTCACGCCGACGCAGGTAGCACTTTCTGCTTTTTTAAAAGAACCTGAACATTATCTCTCTCTGCCGGATTTTATGCAGGAGAAAAAAGATTTTTTCCAGGAACTCATGTCAGCTACGCGTTTCCGGGCGTTGCCCACTTACGGCAGTTATTTTCAGATATATTCTTATAGTGAGATTTCCGATGAACCCGATGCAGTATTCGCAAAAAATCTTGTCGCCCGGTGCGGCGTTGCTGCGATACCTGTATCCGCATTTTACCAATCAGGGAAGGACGATAAAGTATTGAGATTTTGCTTCGCGAAGAAAAGCACAACTATAGAACTTGCGGTAGAAAGGCTTAAAGGGATGTGAGATATGAGATATGAGATATGAGATATGGGTTATAAGATATGGGATATGAGATATGGGTTATGAGATATGAGCTATTCATAATTCATAACCCATAACCCATAACCCATAACCCATAACTCAATAAGGTAATATTATCGGAGTGGTTGATTTTCCGTTCGGAAAAGTCCAGGTCACTTCCAGGTAATAATTACCAGAGCCGGGGCAACTAGTAGGTAACCCGGTAGCATCCAGTCCGTAAGTGATAACTGAATTCAGACTGTCGGAGCGGAGAATCTCATTTTGACCGCTTACAAGTCTGAAATCACAATCCTGACGAAATACTTTGGGAACGGTAATCAGTGATTCGAACGCTGTGCCGTAACGGTTGGTTCCCCATTCTGCAACATTGGTATTGACACCGTCGGTATGCGTACCAGTGGTTGTCATTACGATACCATTACTATAGGAGAACACACGTTGTTTGGAAGTCTGCCATGTACGGACCAGGTTATCTGCAAACGTGATGGAGAGGTTGTCGCTGATAGTGTGCGTGATGCTGCCAAGATTAGCGAGATCTGTCATACTTCCGCCACTAACATTTGTCATCGTGCGCGTACCGTTGATGATAATTGTTTTGCCATCGCTTATACGTGTGATAGTCAAATTCTGAACTGCGATGGTTGCTACTGCGCCCTGATCCATCCAGTGTACGCCGGCTGCAATCGAAATGACGACTGAACCAGTGCGGGTGCGATTATCCCAGCAATTTGTACCATTATAAGTAATGGTAATTGTTCTTGGATTGATAGTAGTGTCGATAACTACAGCTGCATCGCAGATAAGTGTTGTGTTTGCTTCCCCAAGTGTTTGAGTTTCGTTAACGCTGTTTACTACAGTCTGACCTGAACGAGGCATGTTGGACGATTCACCATTGATGGATGCCTGGCTGGCCAATGATGCATTGGCATCGTTCGCCATTATATCCGATTCGCTGGAGACCATGGCTTCATCGTCAGCCTGAGTTTGAACAGTTGTTGCATTGGAAGTAATGCTTTTATTATCCTTACTGCAGGACATCACGAGGCCGAAAAGAGCAATCGTGCAAATGGCAGTGCGCCATTGATTTTTTGGATTCATTGGTTGGTTTTTAATTTAGGATAATGAATTACACCCCCCATAAACGGCGTGATGGAAAGCATATTATTTTGAAACGCCTCCGGACCTGTTAACCCGCTGTTATGTGTTGGTTAATTTCCAAAAACGGGAGGCTTTTTGGGTTATGAGCGATGAGAAGGGTTATGAGATATGGGATATGGGTTATTGCACATTCGTATCTCATCTCTTATAACCCATAATTCATAACCATCTTTCATTCCGCACGCAAGCTTTTCGTGGGGTTAGTGATCGCTGCTTTAATACTCTGATAACTTACCGTTAGAAGTGTTATGACAATGGCGCCGAAACCGGATGCTGCGAAAACCCACCAGGAGATTTCGGTGCGGTAGTTATAATTCAGCAGCCAGTGATGCATGAAATAGTATGCGGTGGGTATTACGATGGCCAGTGAGATGATAACCAGGATTACAAAATCCTTTGACAACATTCTCCATAGATTAAATACGGATGCGCCCAATACTTTGCGCACGCCAATTTCTTTGGTGCGTTGTTCTGCAACAAAGGATGCGAGTCCGAATAATCCAAGACAACTGATAAAGATCGCAAGTGCAGCAAAGAATGTAGACAACTGACCTATTCTTGTTTCAGCTGCAAATTTTGCGGCAAATTCTGTATCAGCGAATTTATATTCGAATGGTGCAGATGGAATATATTTCTTAAATACAGCTTCCACTTTGGCGATGGACTCAGCTGCACTTTTATTTGGGTTTAATTTTAATTCGATCCAGTTCACATTATTCTGATCCATCGTATAAATAGCCCGTCTGACTGGGTCATAAGGAGATTCCATGATCATATCTTTGATAACCCCGATTACTTTATAATAGCTCGTGCCTGCATCGTTGGCCCATTTAATTGTTTTCCCTATCGGATCTTTCATTCTCATAAATTTTGCAGCGGTTTCATTTAAGATAATGCCTGATGAATCCGTCTTGAAATCTTTAGAGAAATCTCTCCCGTCAATGAAATGCCAGCCGACTGTTCTGCCGAAATCCTGTGATACCGAGATAGTCTCAAATTCACTCGAAGAACTCGGGTCTTTGCCTTCCCAACTGAAACCATCGCTGGAATTATAGACATCAGTTAGTGGACTGGAGGATTCCGCGAATTCCACTACTCCACCTGAATTTTTCAACTCATTCTTTAGTAAATCATATTTTCCATAGAAATCGGGGGTCTTCATTTGGATCATCATTACACCATTCCGGTCGTATCCAATGGGGCGGTTCTTTGTATACTGGATCTGATTATAAACTATGATGGTTCCTATGATCAGTGCAAGAGAGATGGTAAACTGTAATACCACTAAAACTTTTCTTGGGAGAGCAGCGAGCCGTCCTGCTTTAAAAGATCCTTTCAATACTTTTATGGGCTGGAAAGAGGATAAATATACCGCAGGGTAACTTCCGGAGATGATGGCAGTGAAAATGGAAAAAGCAATACATGCGATCCAGAATAAAGGAGATGTCCATGGGATTTGCATTTTTTTATCTGCCATCTGGTTGAACCAGGGTAGAAAAAGTTCACTAAGTAAAAGAGAGAGTCCGAATGCGAATGCCACAACAAGAAGGGATTCAACAAAAAACTGACTGATCAATTGTTTGCGAAGGGAACCGATGGCTTTGCGCACACCAACTTCCTTTGCGCGTTTTTCAGAACGTGCCGTACTCAGGTTCATGAAATTGATGCAGGCGAGCAGTAAAACGAAAATGCCGATGATACTGAACAGGCGAACATATTCAATCAGTCCTCCTGTTTTTATTCCGTTTTCCCAATGCGACCTCAAATGCCAGTCAGCCATCGGATGAAGAAAAACTTCTGCTTTATATTTTTTATCTTCTGGTGCCTCACGCTTGAATTTAGAGCTGATGATATTTCTGTCAACATGATTGAAATCAGTGTTGCCATTTATCTGGGCATAAATGAGGAAAGAATTATTGTCCCACTGATCAATTGCTTTTCCGATCCATGTTTCAGAAGTGACATACAGATCCCATGTTCCTATAAAATTAGTATTGTAGAATTCGGAATTGTAAGGGAAGTCTTTATAAACGCCGGTGACTTTGACATCCAGCTTATTGCGAATCTTAATAATTTTATTCAGAGGATCTTCATCTCCAAAAAATGATTTTGCAACAGATTCCGAAATAAAAACGGAACGCGGATCTTTTAAATCGTTACGCGTACCTATGATCATATTCAGGGAAAGCATATTGGGCGCATCAGATTCCATAAATGTCCCTCTCTCACTCAAATTCTTATTACCTGAAGTTACAATGGTACTCGTTGGCCAGGAAGCCATGACGACATATTTGAAATTGCTGCCGTAATTATTTCTCAGTTCCTCTCCCAATGGCCGAGGCATTCCCACGAATGCAGAAACTACTCCGTTGTCGGTCCGTCTCTGCATTACCTGTGCGATACGGTCGTAGTTTTCAAAATTTTTATTGTACGACAATTCATCCCAGATCCACAGCCCAATCAGCATGGCAACGGCCATCCCGACTAGCGAGTCCGTTGATATTGATAAAGGAAGAAGTCCTGTTCCTGAGCAGGTTTCTCCAGGCGACGACGATATAATTTTTAAGCATACTTTTTATTTTGGATGACGGATGACGGATGACGGATGACCGTTGGCGGTTGATCCCGCACGTGCGGGACCGATAGTCGAAAATGTCAAATGAAGTGCCATCCTGTTAACTACATATTAATCAGGATATTAGTATTTAAATATTATAAATAAACTGTACGTTTTCGAAACAGGGCTGTACGGAATAATTGTTCCCGCACGTGCGGGATTAATTGTTAATGGTTAATGGTTAATGGATACACTGAGATTATTCATGGAACAATTTGGCCAATAGGTTGTCTCATCAAAGTGTAAGCCTAATTAAATACTAAAATCTTTTCTTAATGGCACGTTTCCGGAGAATGATATTATTCTATTGCTTCATTTGCATTACTTCTATATCAGTTTTTAGCCAACCCGTCAATGAATCTTTCAGAAAAATACCGCAAGCCAAATTAAGGCAGGATTTTATGCTGATGAGAGATACTTTACAAAAGGTACATGCCGGCTTGTATACTTACAAAACCAAGGCTGCATTGGACAAGATGTTTGACAGTTGTTATACGAGCATTGCAGATAGCATGACTGTCTATGATTTTTATGTGCTGACAAGATTTGTATTGGCGAATATTGAAGACGGCCATACCAATTGCAGATTGCCAAAAGAAGTTCAAAATGATTATTTGAAAAATATAAAAGTTTTCCCTGCCATGGTATTGTTTATACATAACAGGGCTTTTATATTCTGTTGTAAACAAAACACTAACCTGGCAGAATCAGAAATCCTGTCCATCAATAATCATCCGATGGATGAAATAATACTTCACCTGTTTAATTATATATGCTCAGACGCAGGTATTCAATCCCGTAAAAACTGGGAAATGCCGGAAGATTTTCAACTATTATTCAATATTATATACGGCACAAGCAGCAGTTATGATATTCGATGTAAAACAAAAACAGGAGAAATAAAAACGGCGACGCTGGAGGCTGATCTTATTAAAAATATTTTTTGTACGAATCCTTTTCCAAGGCCTGTGAAATATCTTCAATTAAGTTATACACCCGATAACATAGCAGTGTTTACATTGAAATCATTCTTTGATGGCTTTTTAGAACAGACAGGAGAGAATTTCAGTCATTTTTTAGATTCATCTTTTACTGATATTAGAAAAAAACAAATTAAAAAACTCCTGATAGATGTTCGTAGTAACCAGGGCGGCAATGATGGTAATGGTGAAATGTTGTATGCCTACCTGACACAAAAACCATTCATGTATTACGCATCTCAGGAAACGGTCTCAGGGAAATTTCCAGAGTATGACCATCCTAATTTAGGTATTCAGCAACCTAAAGAAAATAGCTTTGGTGGGAAAGTATATATTCTGATGAATGGTCGCAGTTTTTCAGGTGTTGCAGAATTCACTTCTATTGTCAAAACCAATGACAGAGGTAAATTTATTGGAGAAGAATGTGGCGGCGGATATTATGGAAATACTTCAGGCGATGAGGCAATGGTGGGTTTACCAAATACAGGTATTACCGTGAGGGTTCCGATGATTAAATACACAATGGCGGTTAAAAAACTCAGTAATGATATGAAGGGAATATTACCTGATTATCCATCTTATATAACCATTACTGATTTTGTTGAAAAAAAAGACGGACAAATGGAATATGCTTTGAAAATAGTGAGAGAGAAATAATCTATGGGTTATTCTGGGGGTATAAGCTATGAGCTATGAGATATGAATTATTAAACAGTTATATCTCATATCTCATAACCCATATCTCATAACCACAATCATCTCATTCAGTTTTTAAACTTTTAGTGGGATTCGCAACTGCTGCTTTAATTGCCTGGAAGCTCACGGTTATCATAGCGATGAGAATCGCGATGAGACCTGCCATGGCGAACATCCACCAGGCAATTGGAACACGGTAATTGAATCCCTGCAGCCATTTATTCATCGCCCACCATGCAATGGGTGTTGCGATGACGAAGGACATTAATACCAGCTTCAAAAAGTCCTTCGACAAAAGCTGAACGATTCCTGGCACACTTGCCCCCAGCACTTTGCGGATGCCGATTTCTTTACTTCTTTGTTCCGCGCTGAATGATGCAAGTCCGAATAAACCCAGTGATGAAATTAAAATAGCCATCAGGGTAAATGAATTGATAATATTTCCAAGTGTTACTTCGGATTCATACTGGCTTTGTACCACTTCATCCAGAAACTGAAATTCAAAAGGAACACCCGGCAGATTTTTATGCCATGCAGATTCCAATTTTGCCAGCACTGATTTGTAATTATCGCTGTTCACGGCAACGGTCATTTTATCAAACCAGTCCGTGCCTGCTTTGTAATCTAACTCAAGAGGCATTATTTCCTTGTGAAGAGAACTGTAATTGAAATCCTTCATTACACCGACGATCTCCATTGTAATTATTGGGTCTGGTTTACCTTCATTGTCTTCATTATAGATTTTTGTTCCTGGAGCTGTCTCAGGTTTCAGACCAAGCCTGCGACAAAGTGTTTCGTTGATCAACACCCGTGCTGAATCGCCCAAGCGGAAATCACGTCCCGAAATGAGTTGAATGCCATTTGCTTTGAGGAAATGGTCGTCCGTCGCTATGTTTTGTGCGTCAATGGCCGTCTTCATATTGCCGCCGGGTGGAAAAACGCCATGATCATGCTCTACAAATTGTCCCAGGTAGAAATTAGACAATCCGATGTTCTGCACTTCGGCCAGCTCTTTAAAGTCATTGCTGAGTGAAGCCATTTTCTTTTGCGTCGCGTCTGTATAGAAATTAAATATCAGTTTTTGTTTTTTATCGAATCCCAGGTCTTTGTTTTTTATATAATTGAGCTGACTGTAAATAATGATAATACTGGTGATCAGAACGATTGAAAGAACAAACTGAAAAACCACCAGTGAACGACGGATACCTGCTGCGGAAACCTGGTTAGAAAAATTTCCTTTGATCACTTTGATGGCCTGGAATGCGGAAAGATAAAAAGCAGGATAGCTGCCAGCCAGTAATCCGGTAACCAGTACAAGCATCACCAGAAATATCCAGAGCCTGTAGTCCCTGAACAAACTGAGATGAATATCAGCATGGGTGATTTGATTTAAATAGGGTAGTGCAATAATTAACAATGGAAGAGCGATCAGAATTCCAATAAAAGAGAGAAACAATGATTCGGCCAGAAATTGCCTGATGAGTGAGCCTTTACCTGCTCCGATTACTTTACGTACGCCCACTTCTTTTGCTCTTTTAGAAGCGCGGGCTGTTGAGAGATTCATAAAATTGATACAGGCGATCACCTGGATGAGTACGGCGATCAATATCATAATATACAGGAACGAGGTACTGACTGCCGGAATCATATTATGGTCCAGGCCTCCTGTTGTTTGAACGTCCAGTAGCGGTTGAAGTTGCAGTTCTTTTTTCATACCCCCCGCGCGCAACTGGTCTCCACCGTATTTATTAAGAAAAACAGGAAGTTTTTTTTCAAGCGCTGAAACATTTGCGTCCGGCCGCAATTCCACATAAGAGTAAGCATAATTATTCCCCGCCCACGTTGTGTTACTATAGGTGTAAGACCCCATGCCTCCACTATTCATGGAGAGAAACATATTTCCCTTTATCTGTGTTTTCCCAAGGCTCTGATCGACGACGCCCATTACTTTGAAATTATCTTTTCCATAATTATTTTCGATTGTAATGGTTTTGCCGACCGGATTTTCGGAACCGAAAAGTTTATCTGCGACGGATCTTTGAAGAACGATCGTGTAAGGAGCATTCAATGCAATGGACGGATGACCATAAATGAAATGGTAATTAAATAGCTGGAAAAAAGTGGAGTCTACATACAGCGCATCATTTTCGTAAAACGATTTTTCCTTGTAAGTCAGAAGACTTTTGCTCACGCCCAGCGTCGATACTACCCGGGTGTACTGCAGCACTTCACCAAAATCTCTTTTCATGGCCGGCGCGATGGGTGGAGATGAAGCGCCTCCATAATGTTTGTCGCCCGAAAGATCAGTTTTGGTTGTGATCCGATATATATTCTTTGCATCGGGCTGATGTTTGTCGTAACTATACTGATCTGTTACATACAATATCAGGTACACACAGCAAAGCGTTCCCAGTGCTAATCCGAAGATGTTGATGAAACTGTAGGTTTTATTCTTCGCTAAAAAGCGGAAAGAAGTCTTTAAATAGTTTTTAAGCATAGATTTATTTTTCGCAGAGATATGAACTATGAGATATGAGATATGGGTCATGAATGAAATTATTTAACTCATATGTTCATAGCTCATAGTTCATATCCACATTATTCCATAACCAAAAGTTATTCAGTTTTAAGGCTTTCAACAGGGTTTGCAGACGCTGCCCTGATCGTCTGAATACTCAGGGTGATCAGCGCGACCACCATCATTAACAAAGTGCTCAAAGCAAATACCCACCAGCTCATCGGTGTCTTGTAAGCAAAGTTCTCCATCCATTTGTTCATTGCCCACCAGGAAAGCGGAATCGCAATCAGGGAAGCAATAAGAACCAAACGAAGAAAATCTTTTGATAAAATGGAAACGATATGGCTTACAGAAGCACCAAGCACTTTTCTGATTCCGATTTCTTTGATCCTGAGATTGGTGGTATACATCACCAATCCGAGCAGACCCATGCAGCTGATAAAAATAGCGAGCCCCGTTGACCATTGTAAAAGATGGGATATATCCTGCTCGCTCTTGTAGAATTTAGCGATGCTTTCATCCACGAATGCATAGTCAAAATCCTCTTCAGGGAAATAGTTCTTAAATGCTTTTTCTATTGTTAGCGATGCTTGTTTTCCAGGAACCGGTGGATTGTTGCGGTTTAAGAGCGATATGTAAAGTAAAGCTATTGCGCATTTCCGAAGAATATGCCAGGGGTTTTATAGTAGGCGTGCAAAGATTCCTGGTTGAAATCCGCCGATCACACCAACAACAGGCATTCCATTTACCTGTTTGTTTAGTATATCGGCCGGTTTATGAAATCCTAAAATATGCAGATAGGTTTCATTCACCAGGTATTCCTTAGTTGTATCGCTGGCCTCGACATTTCTTCCCGCGAGAATATTAATATGATAAAGCCTGAGATAGTTAGTGTCGCCGGATTTTTGTCTTACATCTGTTTGAATTTCTTTTTTCCCTTCTATGAATTTCATATTGCGGGCCGACCATCCACTGGCTGATGGAGCATCATTTCCAATGCTTACCATTTCGATGCCAGACATATGTTTGATCTCTTCAGCAAGAAGGAAACGGCGATGGTCAGGCTTATCCCAGAAGTATGGTGTATTAACTGTAATAATGGCATCTTTTTTAAATCCCATGTCCTTATTCAGCAGATAATTTATTTGCTTTACTGTAATGATAGTTGCCATGCAGAAAAACTGGGCAATTAGAAACTGGGATATGGTGAGTCCTTTTCTGAGCCAGGCTTTTCTGCTTTGTGAAGAACCGGAATGAGCCTGGTTTTTGAGAACCAGCACGGGCTTAAATCTGGAAAGCACCAGTGCGGGATAAAATCCGGCCAGGATGGTTACGATTAAAGTCAACAGAAGTAAAAACCAAAGTAGCGTAGGTTGTTGCCATACATCAAAATGCAGATCTTTTGGAATGAAATCTGCAAAGACTTTCAACAGGAGCGGTGCGATCAAAATGGAGATGAGCATGGAAATAAGAGTAATGAAGAAGGTCTCCGTAAGAAATTGAATCATCAGTTGCCTGATGGAACTGCCCATTGTTTTGCGGATACCGATTTCCCTGGCGCGCTGGGAAGCCTGTGCCGTAGTGAGATTTATAAAATTGATGCAACCCAATGTAAGTAGAAAACCGGCGACTGCTAAAAGTCCGTACATGGTAGGTTTGTTCGCGATACGATCACTATAAGCACCATAATCGCTGTTAAAATGAAGATCACTGAAAGGCTGCAGTTTGTAGACTGTAGTTGTGTTAAATCCATTGGATCCCTTATCATTCTTTTTCAGAATTGACCCGAGTTGGCTTTCAATGTTGATTTACCGATGCATTTGGTTTTAATTTTAGAAAAAGCTGACTGCCGCTGTTAACATAAGACCATTCGCCCCAGGTATAATTTTTCTTCAGTCCGCTGGATGGTATGGTGGATTGTGAAATAAATTCTTTGAAAATAAAATCCGTATTGGCCGTTTGATTTTTTACAATACCGGAAACGGTAGTAACGACAGAATCGTCATACACGATTTGCTTCCCGATCATTTCGGAATAGGGAATGGAAGGGAAATAGACTTTCGCTCTTGCTTCTGTAAGAACCACTTTGAAAGGTTCAGTCAGTGAAATTTCAGGCGAACCGACCAGCCATTGATAAGGTATCAATTTGAAATAAGACTGGTCCGCAAAAATGATATCTTCCTGATGATTGATCTGAAAAGGTTTTTCTCCGTCTTTTTTCCTGATGGTTACTTTCGCATTTCCATTGAATTGATGAAATCCCACAGTTTCCTCAACGCCGGGTACTTCTTTTTTTACCGTTTCGGCCATCGGCGAAGCAACACCTGAAAAATGCATCGGAGTTCCGGAAAAAGTCATGATAGTAACCACACGATAAATGCGGTTACTGTCTTTTTCAAACTTATCAAATGTCAGATCGTAATGAACGATCAGGAATATTACCAGGGCACTGCTGATGCCAATGGATAGTCCCAGCACATTGATCAGGGAGAATATTTTATTACGGGTGAAATTCCGGAAGGCGACGACGATATAATTTTTTATCATACTCTTTATTTTGTTATGGGATATGAGATATGGGTTATTCGTGTTGGTTATGGGTTATGGGATATGAGTTATGAGATATTCAAGAAAACCCATAATTCATATCCCATAACTCATAACCTATATCTCATAACCCATGAATAACTCATAATCATTCTGATCTCAGACTATTCACCGGATTCGAAATAGCTGCTTTGATCGCCTGGTAACTGATGGTTATCAGTGTTACAGCCACTGCAATCAACGCAGCAATAATAAATATCCACCACTTCAATATGGATGCGATAAGCAAAATTCATGAGCCACTTATTCATTCCCCACCATGCAATCGGAAAGGCAAACATGGACGCAATGATAACCAGTTTCAAAAAGTCCTTTATGATCATGCCTACAATGACCGGAACGTTGGCTCCAAGTACTTTTCTTATACCGATTTCTTTTGTTCTTTGTTCCGCCGCATAAGTAACCAGTCCGAATAACCCTAGGCAGGCTATTACAATGGCAAGCACTGCAAAAGTGATTGATATCCGACCCACCTGCTGTTCGGTATTGTATATACTATTGAACTGTTCTTCCATAAATCCGTAATCGAAGGGCTGACCGGCAGCCAGCGTTTTCCATTTTGTTTTGATTGCCGAAATAACAGAAGGAATATTGGAAGCGTCGACACGTACGGAAATATTGTCATTGCTCTTTCCGAAACGCAGGGCGAGGGGAGTAATCAAATCGTGCAGCGATTTGAAATTGAAATTCTTTACGATACCTATAATATGGAATTCATTCGTTTTTTTAGATTTAAAATCGGAGATACTATATAGTTTCTTGTTCAGCGTTTCTGTTGTATTTAGAAATTTAGCTGCTGCTTCGTTGATAACAATACCCATTGAATCGGTTAGGAATTGCGGTGAAAAGTTTCTTCCTTCCAGCATTTTCATTCCCAGTGTGGGGATGTAATTTTCATCCACGCTCCATATCTGCATTGAGATGGCGCTTTTGGGGTCAAGAGCAGGCGAAGTAAAAAATGCGTCGTTGGAGCGGTCATAGTTAGTCGGCAGAAAACCGGTTATTGTCGCATTCTGAATTCCGGTAATTCCCAGCAATTCATTTTTAAATGTGATAGCCTGGTCACCCAAAACATTGGTTCCATTGATCACCAGGACCTGGTTTCGATTATATCCGACATCCGTTGCGCGAATATAATTTAGCTGGTTGAAAACGACCATGGTGCCGATGATCAGGACAATGGTAATAACAAACTGTCCTATGACCAATCCGTTCCTTAACCAGGATTTCTTAAATCCTGTCGCCAGCTTGCCCTTCAGTACTGCAATTGGCTGAAAGGAGGAAAGAAAAAATGCGGGATAACTTCCAGCCAGTAATCCGACAATCAACATGAGGACCACGAGAGAAAATATCATCCCCGGTTGAAAAATGGTATCGACCCTGATAGTTTTACCGGAAAGCTGGTTAAAATAAGGCAGCAGCGACCAGGCGATCAGTACTGCAAATACTAATGCGATGAAACTTATAAGGATAGACTCCGCCAGAAACTGCTGTATCAAATTTTTCCTGAGGGATCCCAATACCTTTCTGACTCCTACTTCCTTGGCGCGGTTAAAGGATCTTGCAGTAGAGAGGTTCATGAAATTTACACAGGCGATCAGCAAGATAAACAAGGCAATGGCCGAAAAAATATATACAAATTGAATGTTGCCATTACCGTCCAGTTCAGCGGTTTTATTTGAATGCAAATGAATAGAAGTTAATGGAGTAAGACTTGCCCGTACATAACCACCAGTCTTCTTAAATTGATCCAGTGACATATTTGTAATGCCCTGCAATTCTGGTCCGACGTACTTGTCCATCATCGCATTTATCTCAGTATTGAGTTTAGTGATGTTGGCATTTTTCTTAACCAGGATGTAAGTCTGCCAGTTTTCACTTAACCAGTTGTCGTCCCTGCTGTAGGGGTTCTCGGATGTTGCAACAAAAATGTCAAAATTGAAATGCGATTGAGAAGGTATATTCCTGATGACTCCCGTGATTTTATAATTCAGAGAATCGTTTATTATCATCTCTTTGCCGACCACGTCCAGGACGTTGAAGTATTTTTTAGCAATCTTTTCAGATATCACAAGGGAATGTGGTTCCCTTAATGCAGTCTTAGGGTCACCTGAAATCATCGGTAATGTGAAAACGTCAAACAATGTTGAATCCCCGTAAGCAACGCGATCTTCGCGGAGATTCTCATTTCCTTTTTTAATCAGCAAACTTCCGTGCCATTGTAAACGTGTATATTGTTCAACTTCGGGTATTTCTTTAACCATGGTAGTACCCATTAGAGAGGGAGCAACTGCAAGATCTACATGATTATCTCCAAATTTTATTTCATTATTTACCCGGTAAATCCTTTGCGCCTTGGTGTTGTATCTGTCAAAGCTCAATTCATCCGATACATATAAAAGAATCAGTAAGCAGGTTGCAGATGCCTACTGCAAGGCCGACAATATTTATGAAGTATAAAACTTATTCTTTACTAAGTTTCTAAATGCTGTTTTGAGATAGTTTTTGAGCATTTTATTAATTATGAATTATGGGTTATGGGTTATGAGATATGGGTTATGGATTGATATTTACCTCAACTCATATCTCATATCTCATATCCCATAACCCAATAAAAATGCCGCCTTGTAAAAGCTTATTTAAGAGTGTGTTGTGAATGGGTTGGGCTGAGGGGATGTACGGATTCGATACATAGAGTGTGCGGCTTTTTACAGGATTATGGGATATAAGATATGAGATATGAGTTGAGGTAAATACAATCCATAACCCATATCTCATAACCCATATCTCATAACCCATATCTCATATTCCATATCTCAAGTTATAATCCAATAAGCGCGCTTTCAGCCTTGACCTTCCGGTCTTTCCGAAGAAGGTATTTTGCATAAATGATTTCGCTCATGGTTTTATCCTGAAGTTTGCTTTCAAGCCAGGAGATGATATCGAGATATGCAAAGGAGCGTGTTTCGATATGATTATATTCCAGGTGTTTGATCTTGCTGAGTAATTTTTCAAGTTCAGGTTTGATATCCCTTCGTGAAATCTGAAAACTCTTCCGGAGAAATTTAAACATCTCTTCTTCCACTACCGTAAGATTTTTCATTTTCGCCATGAAACGGTAAACGGATTTGGTCAGCGATTCCATGAGTTCATAATTGCCGAGTTCATAATGTGCGAGCAAATGAACAAGTCGCGCATAACATTGGAGATCATAACGCAGATCCACATGATCGTTGATGATCAGATGCAGGTAGTCGATCGATGTATTATAGTCTCCACTGCCAAAATATAGCGTGGCGATTTTATAGTTGAATACCAGGATCCGGTGATGATCGATATAGCTTGCATATTCCTCTAGTTTCTCCGATATTTCCGGAACCAGGAGTCAGTCCTTCTTTGAATGTGCCGGTCATCAGGTGCCAGTTAATTTTCGCCAGGTGTAATATAAACCCAGGTATGGATGCGGAAATTATCGTGATGCTGACCCAGCGGAGAATTATAATAATCTTCGAATTTTTTCAGGATCACCTCGAACTTACTGAAATGACGCAGATCGAAAAGAGCATTCAGCAAATTATGCATGCCTTTTACATAGTGACCTGTTTCAACCGAAATCATCAGGGGTTCCATCTCAAACAGGTCGATCCATTTCTGTCCGTAGCGATAATACATGATGAAATCCTGGCGGATAAATGCAAACCAGCTGTAACTCTGATAGAGATATAACTTTTCATAAAAATCATCGAGATTGGATGTGTCGGGAAGTGTATTCTGTTTGAAAAATTCCCTTAGTTTTTTTACATCTGCTTCATTGCGTGCATGACCATTTTGCACATACCAGCGATATAGCAGCAGTGCAAGATTGGAAAGCCTGGTAACACGGTCGATATGATCACTGATTTCACGGGCTTCCATCGTGAGTTGTTCTGTTTTTTCGAGTGTAGATCGCGTAATGTGCAGCGTTTCGATTTTTTTTTCGAGAGAAATCAGCTGCGCGAGGAAATTCAGTTTGTTATTTGCTTTCGCAATTTCCTTTGCTCTTTCCAGAATCTTCAGACTCTGGTGTTTCAGCCCTTTATTATATAAAAGACGGGCATTGTCCATGTGCTCACTCAGTTGCAGGTCGGTATTTTCTGTTGTTTTGAGCAAACGGAGACTCGCAAGCAATTGCTTGTACAGATGCGTTTTTAAATTCGAAAGCTGGGATTTGGTAAAAGGAAGTTTTTTCAGGAGGATTTTTTCATCATAATCCTGCATTTTATCGAGCGCATCAAAGAGTTGAACGATTTTCAGGTCTTCATTACCCGAACTTCGCTTGATATAGAGCTTGAAATGCCGTTTTTCCGACTTTTCGAGTGAATGTATGAGTTGAAATAATATATCTGTTGAACGGTTGGCCATCATTGATAAATTTTGCTGAAACTGCGTCCAGGCAACACTTCCACGAAAAGATAAGCAGTTTTGACATGATTAAAACAAGAATAAGATGGTTTGAAATGATACTCAGTACCCCCTTAATTTTGTGATACTAAGAGAGAAAAAAGAATACAGCAGGCAATCGTTAGTGACAAGAATCGTTAGAGGTCTGAGAAGTTAAACTGCAGTGTTCCAACAAGTTAGAATACTACCTTTTTTCATATGGCAAGCAATCGTTAGAGGTCAGCTGTTTCTACAGCCGACCTTATTTTTTTTCGGCTGGTGCAAAGCTATATTAAATCTCTTTATTTCCAAACTATTCTTTCCTAAAGCTTTCAAAATCAGCATAGTTCCAACGTTAAAGCTTAAAGCTTAATGCGTAACGCTTAACGCTTTTTTTTAATGAAATGACTCCATTATCCGTATAGCGTCTATTAGGGTCTTGATAGAAATTCATTATTTTCAATTTTTATAAGCTAATTCTTAGAAGCGTTAAGCCTTAGGCGTTAAGCGTTTCAGGATTCGCTTATTTTTGGCCTGAATGAAGCTTAAAATCGTCAAATTCTTCAAGGACTTTCTATTATGGAGCGGTATTTTACGTATTTTCTCTGTTTTCAACCGCTTGTTTTTCTTCCTCCGGAATTTCAATATGCTCAGATCCTGGATCAGCGAGGCAAATCGATACAGATCTGTTAATCAACGACTTTTATTCCTGGAAACGGGATTATCCCAAGCGATTCAAGCTGTTTGAAGCAGTTTCGGATAAATATGGACTGGATAAAAAAGATCTGCTTTACCTGGAATTCGGCGTGGCTTCCGGGAGTTCATTTTTCTGGTGGATGAAGAAAAACACCCATCCCGAATTCTGCTTTCCGCGGTTTTGACACTTTTGAAGGGTTGCCGGAGGAATGGGGCGGGTTTAAAAAAGGAGCCATGGCCTTCGACCAAAAAGAAGTAAATGACGGACGCGCAGAATTCATCCGCGGCATTTTCCAGGAAAGTCTTCATCCTTTCATCGAATCGAATAAAATCCTTCTTCAGATCAAAACCCAAAATCATACACCTGGATGCCGATCTTTTTTCTTCCACCATTTTTGTGCTCTCCCAGTTATATCCTTATCTGAAAAAAGGAGATATTATTTTCTTTGATGAATTCAATGTGGCCAATCACGAGTTCCTCGCTTTTAAAATATTCACTGAATCTTTTTATGTGAAGATGAGGCCGGTCGGGGCGGTGAATAATTTTTATCAGACAGCTTTTGTTGTGGAAGGATGATCGTGACGGTTATGGGTTATGAGATATGGGTTATTGGATATGAGATATGAGATATAGGTTATAAGACAGGTTTGTGGGTCATGAATTTATATCTTATAGTTTATATCTCATAGTCTCATAGTTCATATCCCATATCCAAATTAGTTTGCCTTCAACGCATCTGTTGCTTTTGTGCGGAGAACAAGCCAGACCCTTGCGCCGATAGTTGCTCCGCAGATCAACAACACACCGACAAATGAAATAGTAAGAGAGGATGAACTTACACCGGCATTTATCCGGAATATCAGATCCATCAGCAAGTTTTGAAAGCGCGTAGCCACCATAACAGCCAACTACAGCCGATAAAAGAAGAATCCAGATATAACCTTTCATCACGAGCTGAAAAATATGTCTGTCTTCAGCGCCCACTACTTTCCTGATGGCAATTTCCTTTGATTTTTTCAGCACATTCAGGGAAACCAGCGCAAACATGCTGGTGGCTGCCATGAGAACCGAGATAAGTGCGAACCAGCGAAATATGGTGGCGACACTTTCATTTACATTGGAAGCCTGGGCAGCTATTTGATCCTGATAATATGCCCTGAAAGGTTTAAAAGGAAAGAGTTTTGTCCAGGCATCTTTGGTTTCGGCAAATACACTGGTAAGTGAACCTGGTTTTGCCCTTATGATTATCTGTGAATATTTAGCCGGCTTTGCAAGAGTCATGGCTACGGGCAGTACGGGATCAAAGAGCGAATTTTGCATAAAATCCTTCAGTACTCCAACGACTTCGAATACAGTTGTATCATTACTTCTTATTTGCCTGCCGATTGCTTCTTCAGGCTTCCATCCAAATTGAAAGGCAAGTTTCTCATTCACAATGATCGATTTCCCAAAATCCCCTTCGCCGTTTGGATTGAAATTTCTTCCCGCAACCAATTTTAATCTCATCAGGTCAATATAGTTTTCGCCGGTTTGAATGTAAATGCTTTCATTTTTTATTCCATTTGCCTGAAGTGGAAGCCTGGAATACGAGAAGCCAATATTATTGACAGTGCCGGCTAATTTATCAATACCGGGAATTTTGCTGAATGCATCACGGGCAGGGATATACGCGGATTCATTTTGCAAATCCACCCCTATTACATTTGCTTTTTGATAACCGTAATCATAAGTGCTTTGAAAGGTGGAATTGCGTGAGAAAGCAACGCCAGCTATTACAGTAATGAATGAAATAGCAACCTGCAATCCCAAGTAACAGACGTGAGAAAAGATTACTTCCGCCGAATTTGATCGATCCCCTGAAAATATTTGTCGCATTGAACCTGCTGATATAAAAAGCGGGATAAGCGCCGGCAAGCAGAGTAACTAATACAAGTATGACTCCGAGTATTATAAGCAAAGTGTAATCAGTCAGGTAATTGGCTTCCACCTTTAAATTATCAAACATGCTGTTGAAAGTGGGAATCCAGAAGTTGTTAATTACGATGGATAACATGACCGCAAGCAAGACTATAAATGCGCATTCCATCAATTGTTGTAAAACAATCTGACGTAAAGAGCTACCCATTACTTTTCGCACACCCATTTCCTTGAGGCGGTTGCTGCTTTGCGCTACAGATGTATTTGCAAAATTCAGACAGGCAGAAAGAAGGATCAGAATTGCCAATACCAGCGGACCAAAAGTTGCAGAATCGCCCGGGCGTCTGTATAGGGCGTTATTATCAATATCCAATTCATTGAGCACATTCGAAAAGGGATCCAGCACAAATGACTTAAGCTGTATATCCTGCCTTGCCGAATGCTGCAATGGAACATATTTTGCAAAATCACGGGCGAGCTCTGGGTGCATCTGCGGGATTTGATAATTCTTACAAATACAGCGTCTGAAAACCATTCCCAGTCATCATTTTTAATACGGGAACCATCAGCTTTTAACTGATTGTCGTTATTTGTAATCAGTTCAAACTGAAAAGAAGAATTGATCGGCGGGTCCTTTAATATGCCTGTTACCTTGAGTGGCATCTTAAAAGAATCGTCGGAATAAAATGTAAGTGTTTTACCGATAGGATCGGAATCTCCGAAATATTTTTTTGCCGCAGTTTGTGTAATTAGTACAGTGGATCGATTGCTTATCTCATTGGTTCCACGGAGAAGTGGGAAATTGAAAAATTCAAAAAATTGGGGATCTGTAAAATGCGCCTGAGCTTCATAGGGATCATTCCCATCTGCCTTCACATTTAAACCACGACTATCCCATCTCACTGCATCCTTAACTACAGGTAAAATCATTTTTTGCCATCCTGGCCAGGTATTCGGGACAATAGCCTTTCAGATTATCATTGCCTTCGACTTTTGTCAGAACACGAAAGATATTTTCCTGGTTTTTGTTGAAGTTATTGTAACTAAAAGAGAAGCGGTAAGTCTGAATACCCCAGACTATGGAAGCTATTCCTACTGCCAGACTAACAATATTGACAATGGTATATAATTTGTTTTTCCAGAGATTTCTGAAGATGATGGTGCAGTAGTTCTTAAACATGTTAATTTTAATTATCAATTATTGATTATTAATTATTAATTTTTAAAGGCTATACTACCACATTACCACACTCGCATTAACTTTAGGCTTTAAGCGTTAGGCTTTAGGCCACGCAATTACTGCGCTAATCACATGCCGGAATGAATCATATGATTATCAATGAAAATAATAGTAGAAAACGGGGTTAACCAGTTTGGTTTTGATACAGAAACTGTCCGGTTATGATACAGGTTTAAATTATGTATCTCTATCTTATTGTAAATCATTTCAATTCTTTTCCGGCATGTAATTAGGTAGTTTAAAGAACTTTCTTTTGAAGACTATTTTCAGGGAAAATAAAAACCATCCGCCATGATCCTGCACTATATCAAAATTGCTTTACGTAATCTTTCAAAGCAAAAAATTCTGGCTTTTATTAATGTATTCGGACTATCAGTCGGCATTGCCTGTTTTAGTCTTTTTTTGTTGTACGCTGTGAACGAATTCAGCTACGATCAATTTCATAAAAATGGAAAGGATATATATCGGGTTATTGATTGGAATGCAGGAGATAAGGACCATGAGCCCGGAGGTGATGCTTCCTCTTACACGCCCGTCGGTCCGGCTATGAAACAGGATCTGCCAGGAGTTGAGAATTTTGTTCGTTTCCAGGGAGGCTGGGGAGAACATTTTGTGAAGGTGGATAATAAAGTCACCCGCCAGCCGGTATCTTTTGCCGATCCGCAAATGCTTACTGTATTTTCATTCAAATTGATTGAAGGCAACGCCAGTGATGCGCTAAAAGATCCGCATAGTATTGTTCTGACGCGTGAAAAAGCAATGCAATTGTTTGGCACAACAAATATTGTCGGGAGAAGGATAGATATCAAAATGAGTGATCAGCAGGATCAATTTGAAGGATTCAAAGTGGGAGGTGTTGTGGAGAACATCCCGAAGACTTCATCCATTCAATTTGAACTGCTCGGAAATTTCGATTATGTACTCGCTACAGAAGATGGTAAGGCAAGTGCCAATAACTGGCATATGACAATTGGAATTGAAACTTATGTTCAACTTAGCAAAGGAAGCCGGTTAATGAATGATCAAAAACAAATGGCTGAGTTCAGACATCAATATTATTCTGATGAAGAAGCATTCATGAGAAAATCGGGCAGATGGGATGGTAAGGCTCCTTATCCATTCAGTTTCAAATTGCAGCCTCTGCAGGATATGCATACAAGTGTTAATGTAGATTCTGGCGCGCCCGGTACTACGACCAATCCAAAAAATCTTTGGATACTCATCGGCATATCTGCAGGTATATTGCTTATTGCCTGTATCAATTTCACTACACTTGCTATCGGGCGTTCTGCCGGCAGGGCAAAAGAAGTTGGAGTCAGAAAAGTTATTGGAGGTGGAAGGAAAAAACTGATTTATCAGTTTCTTACCGAGTCGATGTTACTGAGTATTTTTTCAGGAGCGATCGGATTGTTGTTGGCAAATGTTTTGTTACCCTTCTTCAATAAGATGTGTGGAAGAGAGTTGAGTTTTTCATTAAGCCAGTTTCCTCAACTGATCTGGATTCTGGCGGCGTTAATTTTCCTTGTTGGAATTGTAGCAGGAAGTTATCCTGCGTTGATACTTTCAGGATTCAGGCCGGTTGATGTGTTAAAGAGCAAGATCAAATTAGGCGGCTCTAATTATTTTACGAAATCACTGGTGACTTTTCAGTTTGTTCTTTCAATCGGACTGATCATTTCAACCCTGATCATTTTCGGACAGCTGCATTACCTTCGAACTAAAAATATTGGACTGACAAAAGAAAATGTTCTCGTCATCGATGCAGGAGGCATGGATACAAAAAAAATTTATCCATTGTTCAGGCAGTTACTGCAATCGCACAGGCAGATTATCGGAATAGCCGGTTCTCAAATAGGATTGGGGGAAGGGCAGGGCCAGATGGGTGGCGGCTACAAATATGGTGATAAAGAATTTGGTTCAATTGAATATCCTGTTGATCAGTATTACCTTAAAATAATGGGAATGCGGTTGATCGCAGGCAGGAATTTTAATTTGTCCATCGCGAGTGATTCCACGAGTTCAGTTATCATTAATGAAACACTTGCAAGAAATATATTGGGCACGACCCCGGAAGATGCTATTGGGAAACAATTTAATGCAAGAGGGGATCAGGTAAAAACTGTAATCGGTGTAATTAAAGATTTCAATTTTGAAGCTTTGAATCGTTTGGTTAGGCCACAGTTATTTACCATGCCCGGGGATTTTGCACCTAGTAAAATATTTGTTCGCTTTCAGGCAGGAGATCCTGTAGATGCCATTGCGTTATTGGAATCAACCTGGAAAAAATTTGCACCAGACTTTCCTTTCAAATACAGTTTTCTTGATGAGGATCTGGACCGGTTTTATAAATCTGAAGAAAAATGGAGCAGCATTGTAGGATGGGCTGGCGGCATTTCTGTTTTTCTTGCCTGTCTGGGTTTATTTGGTTTAGCTGCTTTGGCTGCAGTAAATAGAACCAAGGAAATTGGTATCCGAAAAGTACTTGGTGCATCCGTAACAGTTATTGTTCGTTTGTTATCAAAGGATTTTATAGTACTCGTGCTGATTGCGCTACTGATTGCTTCACCCTTGGCCTGGTATTTCATGAATAAATGGCTGCTGGATTATGCTTACAGAATTAATATTTCGTGGTGGGTGTTTGCTGCTACGGGAATCGTTACAGTGTTTATTGCATTCATAACGATCAGTTTCCAGGCTGTTAAAGTGGCGGTGGCGAATCCGGTTACAAGTTTACGCTCAGAATAAGCTTAAGGCGTAAAGCGCAAGGCATAGGGCAGAGGTAGAGTATGGGAGTATGGGAGTATGAAAGGATTGGTTTTAGAAACTAATAATAAATAATCAATAATTGATAATTAATATAGTATGTTTAAAAACTATCTGAAGGTTGCGCTTAAAAATTTCAGCCGGAACAAAATATTTACCATCATTAATGTTTTAGGTCTTTCTATCGGGCTTAGCGCTGCATTGGTCATTTTTCTGATTGTTAAATTCGACTATAGTTTTGACCGGTTTGAAAAAAACGGAAACAGGATTTACAGAGTAGTAAGCAATTATACTTTTCAGGGTGGTAGTCCTGGTTATACACGGGGTGTGCCTGCTCCGCTTGCAGAGGCGGTTAAAAAAGACATCAGCGGGCTGGATCAAGTAGTGGCTTTCAGATATTATGATGACAACAAACTAGAAGTGCCGGCCTTACATGAGGGTAAGCCAACGGTGTTCAAAGCGCAGGAACATGTGATTTTTGCAGAGGAGAGTTATTTTAAAATGATGCCTTACAAATGGCTTGCCGGTTCCCCTTTCACAGCAATGCAGGGAGTTGGTAAAGTGGTAATCAGCGAAACGAGAGCCAAACTTTATTTTCCATCATTATCTTTCCCGGAAATAATTGGAAGAAAAATAGTGTACGATGATTCGATTACTACGTTTGTTTCTGGTGTCGTAGCAGACCTTAAACAACAGGGACATACTGATTTTAATTTCGAAGAATTTATTTCTCTGCCTACGATTCTTAACAATTACGGTATCAGGGCTAAATTTAATTGGGATCAGTGGGGATCGACAACCAGCGATCAGCAGTTATATGTTGTTCTCAGCAGCGGCTTAAAAACCGAACATGTGCAAGCAGGATTAAATAAAATATTTGAAGATAATTTGGGTGCTGATGCTAAGAAAAATAATTATACATGGAATTATCATTTGCAACCGCTGGATGATATTCATTTTAATAACCAATACGGTGACTTCGGAATACCACTTGCAAACAAGACCACATTAATAAGTCTGATATTAGTGGCCGTTTTCCTCCTGGCACTTGGCAGTATTAATTTTATCAACCTGAGTACGGCGCAGGCTTCGCAGAGGGCCAAAGAAATTGGTATTCGTAAAACAATGGGAAGCCTGAAATACCAACTGATACTGCAATTCCTGAGCGAAACATTTATCATCACATTATTTGCTTCGTTATTATCATTCTCGCTTACGCCTGTTTTACTAAAATTATTTTCAGATTTTATACCTGAAGGACTTCAGTTTTCTTTAAATGATCCTTTTCTTATTCTGTTTTTGGTATTACTTGTAATAATCGTCAGTTTGTTAGCCGGATTTTATCCCGCTGCTGTTCTTTCCTCTGCGAAGCCTATACAGGTTCTTAAAAACCAGGCGTCTCAGGGCACAGCCAGGACAAGGGGTGCGTGGATAAGACAAACGCTCACTGTGGCGCAGTTTATTATTGCCCAGGCCTTTGTTATGGGAACATTTCTGGTTGGAAAACAAATCCGGTTTATGTTGGACAAAGATTTGGGGTTCAGCAAGGAGGCAATTATTAGTTTTAATACGCCTTACGCTGATACGTCTGTTTCAAAGAGATATTTTTTGCTGAATGAACTACAGAAAATTCCTGGAATTAATCTCAGTAGTTTGGGAAATGATGTGCCTTCATCATGGGGATGGTGGACTACCATATTAAAATACCAAAATGGGAAAAAAGATATTCAAACGGTGATAGAGTTAAAAGCCGGTGATACAAATTATTTAAAGCTTTTTCAAATTCAACTACTTGCGGGGAGATATTTGCAACCTTCAGACACTACAAAGGAAATCCTGATAAACGAAAACTGTTTGCATTTTTTGGGTTTTCAAAATCCACAGGATGTGATTGGTAAAATGGTTAAGTTCGACGATAAGACAGTCCCTGTTGTAGGCGTAATGAAAGATTTTCATGCACATCCTTTGGGTTACAAAATTGCCCCGCTCGTTTTTTGCCAGAATATTGGTAATAGTCATGAGATGTTCGTTTCTTTAAAACCAGAACAAACTAAAGGTTATAATGATAACGGGAATGCGGAAATTAATAAAGAGAACAATTGGAAAGAAGTAATTGCGAAAGTAAAAACTGCATTTATTAAAACATATCCTCAGGAAAATTTTGACTACACATTTTTTGATGAGGATATTGCCAAAGCATATGGAGAGCAGCAAAATATTTCCAGTCTTTTGAAGTGGGCAACCGGACTGACAGTCTTCATTAGCTGCCTTGGATTGTTGGGACTAGTCATTTATACCACTAACCACAGGGTAAAAGAAATTGGTGTGCGTAAAGTGCTGGGCGCTTCTGTAACTCAGATTGTTTCCATTTTATCAAAGGATTTTATTAAGCTGGTTGCGATTGCCTTTGTGGTTGCAACACCACTGGCCTGGTGGGCATTGCATAAATGGCTGGATGATTTCGCATTCAAAACAGAGATAAGCTGGTGGGTATTTGTTGTAAGCGGACTCGGGATGATTGTAATTGCGCTGATCACTTTAAGCGTGCAGACAATCCGGGCTGCGATGGCGAATCCTGTAACTAGTCTGCGATCAGAATGAAGCGAAGATGCGTAAAGCTTAAGGCAAGTATGGGAGTATGGGAGTATGGGAATGGATTACTTTTTGCGTAAGCTTGAAGCCTGGCGTTTTATCCTTTTAACTTTATGAATTAGTTTATTTAAAAGCTGATACGCAATCAAACTCGCCACATAAGCAAGACCAGTCATGTAAACCAATTGGATGATGGGCCATTTCCATCCGCGCGTTTCTCGTTTTACGACTGCGAGAGTACTCATGCATTGCATAGCGAAAGCATAAAAAATCATCAAGGAGACAGCGGTTGCCAGTGTATATACTTTGGTTCCATCTTCTCTTTTTGCGGAAGCCATTCGTTCACGAAGTGTCTGGGGATTCGCATTCTTGCCGCCCTCTACGCTATATAGTGTTGCCATTGTGCCGATAAAAACTTCTCTGGCGGCAAAGGAAGTGATCAGCGCAATACCAATCTTCCAATCATATCCAAGTGGTTTTATAACAGGTTCGATTCCTCTTCCTAAAATACCGGCAAATGAATTTTCCAGATGCTCCGCATTTTTGGCTTTCATTTCTGAAGCGGGAGCATTGGCATATTTTTCATTGACAGTAAGCATGCGACCTTTTGGACCATAACTGCTCAGTCCCCACAGTATCATACTGATTACGATGATGACCTTACCCGCATCACGGACAAATATTTTTGCCTTGCTTACCATGGTGATGGCTACATTATTCCATCGTGGTGCCCGGTAGGTAGGCAGCTCAAGTATAAAAAAGCTTTTTTCTTTTGAATGAATAAATCTCTTTGCTACATAGGAAACAATCAGTGCGGCGACTACGCCCATCAGGTATAATCCCATCATTACAAGACCCTGCATATTAAAAAATCCCCAGACATCTTTATTAGGTACGGTAAGTGCAATAAGCATGGTATAAACGGGCAGCCTGGCACTGCAGCTCATCAGCGGCGTTACTAAGATGGTGAGCAGCCTTTCTTTTTTGTTTTCGATATTTCTGCTGCTCATAATAGCGGGAACGGCACATGCGAAACCACTGATCATCGGCATGACAGATTTGCCATTCAATCCTACTTTACGCATGAGCTTGTCCGTTAGAAAACTGATACGGGCCATATAGCCTGTATCTTCCAGCACGGTTATGAGTCCGAAGAGGATCATGATTTGCGGTATAAAAACCAGGATGCCACTGAGCCCTGCAAGCAGGCCGTTTACCATCAGATCGCGAAACCATCCGTCAGGTAGTTGAGCCGACACCCAACTAGTCATTTTTGTGAGGGACCAGTCAAGCCCGTCCATTGGAAAGCGGGCCAGCCAAAACACACTTTGAAAAAGAAAAAAGAGAACTGTAAGCAGGATAACATAACCCCACACACGATGCAGGAGGATATTGTCCAGTCTTTCAGTGAATAATGTTTTTTGGAGAGGGTCGGGTTCTGAAATTGTCTGCTGCATCACCTGACGGATGCGGTTATATCGTTGTAATATTTCTTCGGCCTGGACACGGGTGTGATTAAACTGATTTACTTCTTCGATACTTTCAATGCGGTGATGCAGATCCTTGCTGAAGCCGAAAGATTCGTGGTTGATAAGATAGTGCAACGCTTTGTAATCGCTTATTTCAGGTAATACCTGTCGCATTTGTGAAACAGCATCTTCCGCGAGGGCCCTATTGGGAATAAAGTCACGTACCGGCGCCATGTAAAGTGATTGAGCACGCTGTGCAAGAATCCTTTTCAATTGTATCATGCCCTTATTCTTGCGTGGATTAACGGGCACGACGGGAACCCCGAGTTCCCTTTCGAGGCCGGGAACGTCAATTTCAATTCCTTTTTTTGCTGCCAGGTCCATCATCGTCAATGCGATGACCACCGGAATTTTCAGATCGATGATCTGGGAGCAAAAAAGCAGGTTTCTACGCAGGTTACTCGCATCGACGAGCAGAATCACCATATCCACTTTGACGTCATCATCCTGATGAAGCAAAACTCTGTAAGTCACCCATTCGTCTGAGCGTTTAGGATATAAACTATAAGTTCCGGGAAGGTCAACAATCTGAGACTTATAGCCACCGCCGAGATCACTGGAACCGGTTTTTTTATCGATGGTAACACCGGGGAAATTTCCGACTTTCTGGTGAAGTCCGGTGAGGGCATTAAAAAGTGAACTTTTCCCACTATTCGGATTACCAACGAGTCCAATATGTATTTGACGTTTATTCAATATGTAAAAGAGGAAGCAAATTTAGAGGTTCATTGTGGGATTCACTTACGATTTGCGGAAAGGAGATTATTAAAGTATGGGGGTATGGGAGTATGGGAGTATGGGAATGGAAATTATTACGGTCATCGGTCATCCGTCAACGATCATCGCTTAAATGATCCATCCCAGCAGTAAACAGATCATCACAATAACCGGAGAAGGCAACTTGCTGTACAGCAATAGGATAAAAGTTAAAATCGTGACGCTGATGTTAAGCCAGATCATCAGTGTTGATCCAAGTGTGAAATCCTTCATCATATACAGACTACTGGCCACCATAATACCCACCACGACCGCGTTAATTCCTTCCAGGGCGCGGTAAACAGTCGCATATTTTTTCATATTCGACCAGATTGGGAAAAAGAAAAGTACGAGTAAGGCACTTGGAAGAAAAATGGCAACAGAACCTATAATACATCCCATGACCTGGGTAGAAAACCCCATATCCTTCATCGCAATGCCGCCCATATAGGATGAAACAGAGAAAACCGGGCCGGGAATAGCCCTTACAAATCCTGCACCTGTATAAAAATCATCTTTATTAATCTTAACGATATTTGGATTTCTCTGCATGAGTTTCTGCGACTCTGGTCGGGCAACGAATTGTTCATACATGAAGGGGATGAGCACCTGTCCGCCGCCAAAAACCAGGCTGCCAAAGCGATATGTATTTTCAAACAGATTAATAGGTCTTCTGTTGGGCCAGTTATTTTTCCTTGCCAGTTCACTGGAGACGCCCGCGAGAATAAAAATAAAAGCGAAGAGCCAGATATTAGCCCATTTAATTTTCTGTGTAATCACTTCTGTTTGAGGAATACGTTTGCTGCTGATATTGGTGATCAGTCCCCCTAGCACAATCACGATGGGAAAAATCCAGGGTGTTTTAAAAAGAAGGAAAGTAGAAATTGCGGAAACCACCATTATAATATGTGTAATCGTATTGTGGACAGAAATTCGAAATGCCTTCCAGGCGGCAAACGCAATAAATCCAACGGTCATTGGTTCTACAAATCTGAAAAGCTGCAGACTTCCGTTTTTATTATTTATATATTCAATGAAAAACGAGAAGACCCCCATGAGTACACATGCAGGCATGATCCAGATAATGAGTGTAATCACCGCCAGTGGAATGGCTCCCCGCTTATATCCAATGAGAATAAGGGTCTGTGTAGAAGAAGCGCCAGGAAGCAACTGGCAGAATGCATTGTAGTCAATCAACTCTTCGGCCGTAATATCGTGCCGGCGGTTTACAAAAGTTTTCATCATCATACCCAGATGACCCTGTGGGCCACCGAATGCGGAGATACTATGTAAGAATACTGCTTTTAGAAATGGAATATGACGGAGTAATTGCATTCATCTACAATTTAAAGCTTTTATAACGCCTAACGCTGAACGCCTAACGCTGAACGCTTAAGGCTTAAAGCAAAATGCTGAGAAGATCTGATTGTTTGATAAATTTTGTTTTGGCATCGAGATATTATCTATTAAAAACAAAACGGTCATTGAGCGTTCTGCGTTAAGCGTTGCGCTTTAAGCTTAAAACGGTGCCGCAGGAATAGAATCTTCTTCTTTCTTTCCAGGCAAATAATGATGACCCAAATACTTTTGATAGTCTATATAAGCGAGTTTTATGTATTCAGCATATTCATAATCGGTGGCAAGCTGGGTAAACTGGTATGAAGGACGGTAGCGGCGCATGAAGGAATCCTCCGCATCCCCGTCCAGGTGAGTGATTTGTTTTACGATATAACGCGTGAAGCGATGATCAATGAATTTGTCCTGTTCGTCAGCAACGAGTCTTTCCTGGAACGCGAGTAATCGACGGTTTCGCTTAAAACGGAACATATTTATGATTTCATCCAGATCAAATCCAACACCTCCGCCAACTGAGCCATCAGTAAGTTCAAGTCCCGGTTTTTTGTAATTGAATATTTTCTCGTAGTCTTTCCGGTTCTGAAGAGAGTCCATATGGTAATTCCTGGGGGCTACGCGTACTTCACTCAGTTCCGTTGGTTTTACGTGAAGTGCGATATCAAAACCAGTAGTGGAATTCATCATAAGAACCGGAAACATCTGGGTGGCGCGGCCCAGATAAGAGAATCGTAAAGAATCAGACAGATCAACACGGATCACATAATTGCCGTTGGAATCAGTAGTCGTTCCCGAACCACAGCTGCAAAGTACCGACACCCCATCGAGCGGCCGGGTTTTGTACATATTAAAAACAGTTCCATGTATGGTAACCTGCTGGGCAACTGACTTTACCGAGCAGAACGCAAGCATTGTGAAGAAAATCGTCTTTCTTAAATATGCGTAAAAACGGACCAAAAGATGTGTTTAATAGAAATAATCTAACCGAACGAATATGGAAAACATGTCAGTGTTTTAAGATTTGGGTTTTATGCGTCGTGCTTCGTAGGAAAATGGTTTAAGGTTTTCGGATTTTTGGATTGAGCTTTTGTTTTAAGCATTATGGATTATGGGCTATGAGTTATGGGTTATGCGTCGAGCTTTCAGCTTTCAGCTTTCAGCTTTTCAGCTTTAGGCTTTAGGCTTTAGGCTTTAGGCTTTAGGCTTTAAGCTTTGAGACGGCAAAATAGGATTTAGGAAACAAACAATTATGGATTAATTGTTAATTGTTATTTACAAAAGATTCCAGCCATCTGGCAATTTGTTCCGGATAATGCCTGTATTCCAGGATATGAATTTTTTTAGCCAGGGAATCTGCCGTTTCATCAGGTGCGAGCGGGAAGCGCGCCTGGAAAAAAATCCTGCCGTGATCATAAATATCATCCACATAATGAATACTGATGCCACTTTCCTTCTCATGTGCAGCGACAACGGCTTCATGAACTGCTGAACCGTACATGCCCTTTCCTCCATAGTCCGGCAGTAGTGCAGGATGGATATTCAGAATTCTATCAGGGAATTCATGGATTATTTCTGAAGGAATTTTCCATAAAAACCCTGCCAGGACTATAAACGAAATATCCCTCTTCCTGAATTCCTCGAGGTAATGGGAACCACGAAAAAACTTTTCCTTCTCAATAAGAAGTACTGGTATCCCCGACTGCGTTGCAATATCTATTACACCCGCTCCAGGTTTGTTGCAAAGGATCAGTGAAATTTCAACTTTCAGGCCGCGGATCAAATGAGACGTTTCATGAAAATACCGGATGATCTCCTGCGCATTAGTTCCTTTCCCCGAAGCGAAGATGGCAATTCGGATGGATGACGATTCTTCTTTCATAAAAAATTAAAAAACGGCTGGATGAAAAGGGCTGTAAAGATGTGGTAAAAAAATGGTTTGAAACCAGCCTGTTTTACCCAAAGAAATTACGCTGAAATCGTGTGACGAAGCGATGACATTCATTTTTAAAAAAAATACATAATCAGCTGAAATGCAGGCCAGATAAGAGAAAAAAAATTTCAAGCAGGTTGGTATATTGTTAATTTCATGGCTTACTTTTGCAGCCAACCGAGATGATTTTTCACATTTATACACTGAATGTATATATGCATCATTACAGACTAAGTGCTTTCCGGATATCCTTCATTTTTCTCCTCACTGTATCCTTTGTTTTTTTCGGAAATTTTTCGATGGCTCAAGACGGAAAGGCCTTATTTCAAAGCGATTGTGCTTCCTGCCACAATCCGATCAAGCAGGTAACCGGTCCTGCCCTAAAAGGAGTGACTGCCAGGGTACCTGATCAGAAATTACTACACGCCTGGATTCGCAATAACGCTGCTGTACTCGCTACAGGGAATAAATATTTTAATGATCTCTATATTCAATTCGGCAAAACGCCCATGAATACATTTCCGTCGCTTACGGATGGGGAGATCGACGCGATCCTGAAATATATTGAAACATACCCGGAACCTGGAACAGGTAAGAATCCTAACGTGGGTCCTTCCAGCCAGGTTGAGGAATCTGATAATAGTTTGTTGTATGGTATTCTTACTCTGATACTTGCAGTAATAATGCTGGTGCTCCTCCAGGTGAACAGCAACCTAAAAAAACTTTCTGACGACAAATCCGGAGTTCCTTCCCATGAACCTATTCCATTTTACCGCAATAAAGTATATATCACGTTCCTCGTGCTGGTGCTTTTTGTTGTTGGCGGATACTATGTCGTGCAGGCTGCTATTGGTCTGGGCAGACAACAGAATTACCAGCCTGAGCAACCCATTTTCTTCTCGCATAAAGTTCATCCCGGTACTAACCAGATCAGTTGTTTGTATTGTCATGGAGGTGCCTGGGATTCCAAAATGGCTGGAGTTCCTTCCCTTAATGTTTGTATGAACTGCCATGCTGCCATTAATGATTATAAGGGCGAACCACTTTATCGCGCCGATGGTAAGGAAGTTGACGCCAATGGAGAAATTCAAAAGCTATATTCTTATACAGGATACGATCCTAAATCTGGCAAATACACAGAACCAGGCAAGCAGATCGAATGGGTGAAGATCCACAACCTGCCTGACCATGTTTACTTCAATCACTCACAACATATCCGTGCGGGAAAAGTGCAATGTCAGACCTGTCATGGCAGCATCACTGAAATGAATGAGGTGAAACAGTTTGCTGAACTCAGCATGGGCTGGTGTATTAACTGCCATCGTACAACGAAAGTAAATTTCCCGGATTCGTCAGGGAACAACGGAAATAAATTCTATAGTATTTACGAGAAATTCAATCATAACCTTGCAACCGGTAAAATGGACAGTGTAACGGTTGAAAACATTGGAGGCACTGAGTGTCAGAAATGTCACTACTAGAAAGTATGGGAGTATGGGAGTATGGGAGTGTGGAACTGAATCATACTCTAAAATATTTAGTTTTCAAATTTGTATTTCAATGAGCGAAAAAAAGTACTGGAAAAGTTTTGGGGAACTGAACCTGACTGAATCTTATCTGAAAGATCAGGAGAATGAATTCAGGGAAGATCTTACTGTTTCGTCCGACGATGGAAAGGGCATGATGGATTCAAAACATCCACGCCGCGACTTTCTTAAATTCCTTGGTTTCAGTACAGCTGCGGCCACTCTCGCAGCCAGCTGCGAAATGCCTGTAAGACATATTATCCCTTATCTCAATAAACCGGAGAACATGGTTCCCGGGGTGGCTGATCATTATGCGACTACATTTGTTTCTGGCGGCGATGCGGTACCGATTGTTGCCAAAGTGAGGGACGGCCGGCCTGTGAAACTGGAAGGAAACGAATTATCCGACGTTACGAAAGGTGGAACTTCCGCACGGGTTCAGGCTTCAATCCTGGATCTGTATGACACCGCGCGCCTTCGTTATCCTGTACAAATGGTGCAGGGCGTTCCACAGGAAGTTACCAGTTTTGAAGCTTTTGACAAGCTGGTGTTGGATTCAATGGCTGCACAAAATGGAATTACTGTCCTGCTAACACCAACCATAACTTCTGTTACGACAAAACAGGTAATCGCTGATGCCCTGTCAAAATATCAGGGGAGCCGTCATGTTCAATATGATGCAGATTCTTTCAGTGGTATGCTGCTTGCTAATGAAGCATCCTATGGAAGGCGAGCCATTCCATCCTATCATTTCGACAATGCTAAAGTGATCGTAAGCCTGGGTGCTGATTTTCTTGGCACCTGGTTATCTCCGATAGAATTCGCAAGACAATATTCGAAAGGAAGGAAGATTGACGAGAAGGCTCCTGCCATGAACAAACATTATCAGTTCGAGTCGTTCCTTAGCATGACCGGGGCTAATGCTGATGGACGATTTACACATAAACCTTCTGAATCTGCCGCTGTTGCTGTTGCCCTGCTTGCTGCGCTCGGTGGTAATGTATCAGCATCTTCTCTCCCTGAAAACCTGAGAGCTGGTATTAATAAAGCAGCCAAAGACCTTCTTGCAAATAAAGGTAAGGCCCTTGTGATCTCCGGTTCAAATAATGTTCAGGTACAGACTATTGTTAATGCAATAAATGAAGCCATCGGAGCAAATGGTGCTACGATCACATGGGATGCGGCTAATCTTACGCGCCAGGGCATTGATGGCGAATTTACTACACTGGTATCTGATATGAATCAGGGGAAGATTGCGACTTTACTAATTTATGATGTAAATCCTGTATACGACAATCCACTTTCAAAAAATTTCGTTACAGGTTTGGCAAAAGTCAAAACCACAGTTTCATTTTCAGGGCGTCTCGATGAAACCACAGAATTGTGTAAATACATTCTACCCTCCCCACATTTTCTCGAACGATGGGGTGATGCAGAATCCAGGACCGGAAGTATTTCCATGATGCAACCAGTGATTGCTCCGCTTTTCAGGACGAGGCCCTTCGAAGACTCACTGCTTGCCTGGTCCGGTAGTAAAATCTCTTACGATAATTATTTCAAACAATACTGGACTTCCAAATTGGGGGGTCATCCGGGATATGAGAAAGCATTGCAGGATGGCGTTGTTGATCATATTTCCGCAACTGCCCCGATTGGCAGTTCCACAGCTCCTTACACAAACGGGAATGTTTCTGCAGCCATTGCTGCGATTTCTTCAATGAAAAAAGGAGGAACTTCTGAACTTGTTTTGTATCAGCAGGTGAGTATGGGAACGGGTGCGCAGGCAAATAATCCCTGGCTGCTGGAGTTACCAGATCCGATTACCAGAGCAACCTGGGATAATTTCGCAATGGTTTCACCCAATTTTATTAAAGAACAATATGGCGTTGATTTAAGCGATCATAATCAATCTGACAGATTCGAATCCCACCCGGACCGCGAGGTTGTCCTGATCAGGGCAAACGGAATGGAATTATCGATTCCTGTAATGGCGGTGCCGGGAATGCCTGAGGGTGTTTTTGCCGTACCGGTAGGTTATGGCAGACAGAGTGCAGACCCAAAAAATACGGGCTCTTTTATCGGACGTGCTGCGGTAGATGCCGGAAAAAATGTATTTCAGTGGCTCGTAAATAACGGCGCGACGAATGAATGGTTTGTATCGGATGTAAGTTTTAATAAAACTGCTGATAAATATAAAGTAGCTCAGATACAGATCCATGGATCTTATGAAGGCCGTACCTCTGTCATCAAGGAAAAGACACTGAGTGATTTTATCAAAGAACCTGATGAAATACTGGATGACAGGAAAAAAGAACTTTCCAAATTCGGTGGCCTGGATGATTATACCAAAGAGGGTACGCTTTATCCATACTATGATAAACCAGGTATTCACTGGGGCATGTCGATCGATCTGAATTCCTGCGTTGGATGTGGTGCATGCGTGATTGCATGTCATGCCGAAAACAATGTTCCCATGGTGGGTAGGAATGAAGTGCTTCGGTACCATGACATGCACTGGTTGCGCATTGACCGATATTTTACGGGAAACCTTTCAGATCCAAACAGCATTGAAACTGTTTTCCAGCCAATGCTCTGTCAGCATTGCGATAATGCACCCTGTGAAAATGTTTGTCCGGTTGCAGCTACAAATCATAGCACAGAAGGTCTGAACCAGATGGCTTATAACCGTTGTATAGGTACAAGATATTGTGCGAATAACTGTCCTTTTAAAGTGAGACGATTTAACTGGGCAGATTATACAGGAGCAGACAGTTTCCCGAATAACCAGGATCAGAACGGCGTAGGTAAACTGAACGATGCGGTATTGATGATGAATGATGACCTGACACGCATGGTCCTGAATCCTGATGTTGTAGTTCGTTCCAGGGGAGTGATGGAGAAATGCAGTTTCTGTGTTCAGCGTTTGCAGGATGGAAAACTGAAAGCAAAAAAAGAGAATAGGGTATTGACCGACGATGACGTGAAAACTGCCTGCCAGCAGGCCTGTCCGACTGAAGCGATCGTATTTGGTAATGCTAATAACAGCAAGAGTTCGATCGTCAAATCAAGACAGGAAAATGAACAGCGATTATATCATGTGCTGGAAGAATTGCATGTATTGCCTAATATCAGTTATCTCGCCAAGGTTCGTAACCAGGAATCTGATGCGAAGGAGAAAGTATAATTAAAAAAGTTATAACCCAGTATGGCTTCATTAAAATACGAATCACAGGTTAGGCCACCACTGGTAGTAGGAGATAAATCCTATCACCAGATATCGGTAGATATTATACGGCCTATCGAGAACCGTCCGTCTAAACTCTGGTGGACAGGATTCCTCATCTCTGTACTTCTGCTTTGTTTTGGGATTTTTTCTGTTACAAGGGAGGTGATTTATGGAGTGGGACAATGGAACCTGAATAAAACGGTAGGCTGGGCCTGGGATATCACCAACTTCGTTTGGTGGATTGGTATCGGGCACGCTGGTACGCTGATATCCGCAATCCTCTTATTATTCAGACAACAATGGAGAACAGGTGTAAACCGTGCCGCTGAAGCGATGACCATTTTTGCAGTAATGTGCGCCGGACAATTTCCGATATGGCATATGGGTCGTGTGTGGGTTGCATTCTTTTGTCTTCCTTATCCAAACACCCGTGGTGCGCTGTGGCCGAATTTTAATTCGCCACTACTTTGGGACGTATTTGCTGTATCCACTTATTTTACTGTTTCCTTATTATTCTGGTACTGCGGATTGTTGCCGGATCTCGCAGCCGTTCGGGACAGAGCCAAGCTAAAATGGAGAAAGTTTTTTTATGGCGCAGCTTCTTTTGGATGGAGTGGTTCAACAAAACACTGGCAAAGACATGAAGCCTTATCCCTGGTACTTGCCGGGCTTGCCACACCATTGGTACTTTCTGTTCATACTATTGTGTCTTTCGACTTTGCCACATCAGTAGTCCCGGGCTGGCATACTACTATCTTCCCACCTTATTTCGTGGCTGGTGCGGTGTTTTCCGGATTCGCCATGGTACAATCTTTATTGATTGTAACGCGAAAAGTTCTTAAGCTGGAGGAGTATATCACGATCGAACATATCGATGTGATGAATAAAATCATAGTACTCACGGGCTCCATTGTAGGAATTGCCTACCTGACAGAACTTTTTGTTGCATGGTATAGCGGAAGTCCCTATGAAAGTTTTGCATTCCTGCAAAACCGTGTGAATTTATTATCACCTTATGGCTGGGCTTATTATATTATGATGGGCTGTAACGTCCTTTCCCCGCAGATATTCTGGTTCCGCAAACTCCGTAGAAATCTGACAGTTACATTCTTTATGTCGGTGATTGTGAATATCGGGATGTGGTTTGAGCGATTTGTAATCATCGTTACATCCATATACCGCGAATATCTTCCCAGTGGCTGGAGTACATATTATACTCCCACGGTTTATGAGATCGGGTTTTATCTTGGAACTTTTGGATTGTTTTTCACTTGTTATTTCCTGTTTTCGAAATTCTTCCCGGTCATTGCTTTGTCAGAAATCAAGCATATTCTGAAGAAAGCCGGCGATAATTATAAAGCGAAGATGGGTCCTGAAGAAAAAGAGACAAACGAAGAATTTGCCCATGAATATGAACATGCTCATTAAATATCTTCTAAAGCGATTATATGGCTATTAAGAGATTTGTTGTTGGAAGTTTTGATGATGAAGCAGTTTTGTTTCCTGCCGTGAAGAAAGTTCGAATGGCCGGATATAAGCTGCATGATGTATATACTCCTATGCCCATTCATGGTTTAGACCATGCGATGGGTTTAAGAGATACCAGTATCCACACTGCCGGATTCCTTTACGGAATTACCGGAACAACCACAGCATTGAGCGGAATCAGTTACGCGCTTATTTACGATTGGCCGCTGAACTTTGGTGGTAAACCACATTTTGCTTTACCTGCCTGGATCCCGATTACTTTTGAACTTACGGTATTATTTTCAGCTGTAGGCATGGTACTTACGTTTTGCTATCTCTGCCAGATGGCTCCATTTGTCAGGAAGCATCATTTCAGTCTTCGCGCTACGGATGATTTATTTGTAATGGTGATTGAATGCACATCAAAAACCAATGAGGCGGATTTGCAGGCATTTTTAAAATCGACAGGTGCGTCGGATGTACATATACAAAATGCAGAAACCGGATGGTGGCTTGGATCTTATAGCAAGAACATCCCCTCAGTAGATAACACAAAAACTATTCTGGCATAACGAAATGAATGTTGAAATGCTGATCCAAAAAAAATTGATTCCTTTTTGTTTGTCATGGATATTGCTGGCATCCTGTGGCAGTAATGTTCAGCGGGATACGGGAAGAATATATATGCCCGATATGACATATAGCCGGGCTTATGAAACTTATGCAATGACACCTGAAGAAAAAGAAATTTTATTAAAAAAGGGGATTCATTTTAGTAATACTCCTGTTCCAGGAACCATGAAGCGCGGTGCACTATTCCCTTTTGATATTCCGATGGACTCTGTTGCCGGTGATACTACAAATTATGTTGCTTCTAAACAGGTCAAAAGTCCTTTGACAGGATTGGACGAAGCTACGATGGTCGAAGCGCAGCGCCTGTATCTTGTGAATTGTGGAATTTGTCACGGGACTAAGCTGGATGGGAATGGACCACTGTACAGAGGTGGTGATGGCCCTTTCCCTGCTAAACCGGCAACGCTGGTAGGAGATGTGAAGTATGAATCAATGCCTGAAGGACAGATGTATTATTCAGTTACTTATGGAAAAAATAAAATGGGGAGCTATGCTTCCCAGCTGGATACGAGGCAGAGGTGGATGGTGATCGCATATATCAAATCGAAACAGTCAGCGTCGAAACCGTCGGCATCTGATTCAACAGGAAATAAAAAATGAGCAGAGCAGTTTAAAATTATAACGAATGTCTTCGATTAAAGAACGTTTTGAAATTCCTTCTGGTTTCAGGATGTGGTCATTGGGTTTGATGGCCGCAGGGGTTCTTGCCTTGATCATAGGATACTTTGTATATGGCAATGGTGACGAAGCGCACCAGACCCGCTTTTGGGCTACTCTTTTACAAAACAGCGTTTATTTTTTACTCGTTGTGAATGCAGCCATGTTCTTTTTTTGCGCTGTTACTTTAGGCATGGGAGGGTTTGCATTAACCTTTCGTCGTGTAACTGAAGCAATTTCAGCGTGCGTAC
This sequence comes from uncultured Bacteroidota bacterium, assembly GCA_963730425.1. Classification (GTDB taxonomy): domain Bacteria; phylum Bacteroidota; class Bacteroidia; order Chitinophagales; family Chitinophagaceae; genus Puia. The sequence continues at coordinate 168,984 of CAVSRV010000011.1, forward strand.
CTGTAATTGGTGCAATAACATTTGTGATCCTGATGTGCCTGGTGCTGGGCCACAAAAGTGTTATTTATGAATGGGTTGATAAATCAGTAGTTGCAAAAGATCCTATCCTGAATGGTAAAAAAGGATTCCTGAATCCGACTTTTTTTACAATCTGGACTACCCTGACGATTGGCCTCTGGGCAGTAATCGGATATAAAATGCGTAAAATCAGTCGTGAAATGGACAACCATATTCCGACTATCGAAGAAGGCAAAAAGTATATTTATAAAAACACGGTTTGGGCAGGTTTGTTTATTGTATGGTTCGCCCTGACAGTCGCTTCTACCATACCCTGGTTATGGCTGATGAGTATCAACGCGCATTGGTTTAGTACCATGTACAGCTGGTATACATTTGCAAGCACATTTGTTGCCGGCGTTGCGCTTATTACGCTTTTTGTTATTTATCTGAAAAACAAAGGATATCTCGAATATGTGAACAGGGAACATCTGCATGACCTGGGCTTATTTCAGTTTGCTTTTTCAATCTTCTGGACTTATCTCTGGTTCTCACAGTTCATGCTGATCTGGTACGCAAATATTCCGGAGGAAACCACTTATTTCAGGCCCCGCTTTGAAGGAGCGTACACAGGTATTTTCTATCTGAATCTTACTATTAATTTTCTGGCACCTTTGTTAATTTATATGCGCAGAAGTTCCAAACGTAACTATGCAGTATTAACAATTATGTCTGTAGCTTTGCTGTTTGGTCACTGGCTGGATTTTTACCAGATGGTTTTTGCAAGTCTGTTTCCGGATCATGTGTCCTTGAACCTCTTTGATATTGGTATTGCTGCGGGATTCGTGGGACTGATCATTTACCAGACAGGAAACGTGTTGTCACGTTTTCCTTTATATGCAAAAAATCATCCGTTTTTTAAGGAAAGTATTATTCATCATACATAGTTGATATGTCCACTTTTTTTCTGTTTGCGATTTTATTGATGGGTTTTGTAATCACGTTCCAGATTGCGAAGGCCAGTGAGTATGTCGGAATCCTGAAAGGCGAAAAGAAAAATAATGAACAGAATAACCGGATTAACGGATTTCTAATGATCGTTTTTCTGGTCCTGGGTCTTATTGGTGTTTATTGGTGCAACGAATTATTCAAAGGAAAAATTCTGGGGAAAGCTGCATCGGACCATGGTGAGAAAATTGATTCGATGCTTTACATCACGATCGCTATTACCGGCGTCGTCTTTTTCATTACACAAATCCTTTTGTTCTGGTTTGCTTTCAAGTATCAGTATTCTGAAAAAAGAAAAGGATATTATTTCCCGCATAACAATAAGCTGGAGGTTATCTGGACTGTAGTTCCCGCCATTGCGCTGACCGTGCTGGTTGGCTTCGGTCTGATGTACTGGTTTCAGATTACAGGAGAAGCGCCAAAAAATGCAATGGAAGTAGAAGTTACCGGGAAGCAATTCAACTGGATCTTCCGATATCCGGGTAAGGACAATGTTTTCGGGAATAAATATTATAAAAATATCAGCGATGCGGAGAACAATTCGCTAGGCTTATTATGGGATGATCCAAAAACGCATGATGATATCGTTGTTACCAATACCATGTATCTCGTGGTAAACCAGCCGGTAAAGCTGATAATTAATTCCCGCGACGTGATTCACGATGTAGGCATGGTAGCATTCAGAATGAAAATGGATGCGGTTCCGGGAACACCGACGACCATGTGGTTTACACCGAAGTACACCACCCAGGAGATGAAGAAAATGACCGGCAATCCGGATTTTGAATATGAGATTTCCTGTGATCAGATGTGTGGGAAAAGTCATTTTTCCATGAAAGGAATCGTACAGGTAGTAACACCGGAAGAATTTATACTGTGGCGCGCGAAACAGATTCCCAATTATGCCCAGGTGATGAAGGATAAAATGCCTGCACCACCGACAGCTGATTCAGTTAAAACAACTGCTGTGAATATGCCTGCGAAGCTGGTTGCGGCTAATTAAACGTTAGGCGTTGAGCTTTAAGTGTTAAAAGAATTTAAATAAAAGAATTAAATTTTTACTGATGAGTACCGATTCGACGATACATGGGACTGGTGAGGTGATCGTTTCTCACGACACGCACGATGCGGGTCATGAAGTCCATCATCATAAGGAAACTTTTATCACAAAATATGTTTTCAGTCAGGATCATAAAATGATCTGTAAACAATTTCTGATAACGGGAATGATATGGGCCATACTTGGTGGATTGATGTCAGTATTATTCAGACTTCAACTGGGTTATCCGGATTCAACCTTTCCCTGGCTGGAAGATGTGCTTGGTAAATGGGCCAAGGGTGGAAAAATTCAACCCGAAGCATATTATGCGCTAATAACCATGCATGGAACGGTGCTTGTGTTCTTTGTATTAACAGGTGGTCTCAGCGGAACATTTGCAAACTTTCTGATACCACTCCAGATCGGGGCGCGCGATATGGCTTCTCCGTTTCTGAATATGCTTTCTTACTGGTTTTTCTGGATGGCAAGTGTTGTCATGCTCACTTCACTATTTATTGAAACAGGTCCGGCAAGTGGTGGATGGACGGTGTATCCGCCTTTAAGTGCATTGGGAGATGCAAACCTAGGTTCGCAGGCTGGTATGGACTATTGGATTACCGCCATGTCGTTGTTTGTTATTTCATCTTTGCTTGGTGGCTTGAATTATATAACGACGATCCTCAACATGCGAACAAAGGGTATGAGCATGACAAGGCTGCCCCTGACCATCTGGGCGATTTTGTTTACTGCCATATTAGGCGTTCTTTCTTTCCCGGTTCTTCTTTCCGGATTAATCTTACTACTATTTGACCGGCACGTAGGTACCAGTTTTTATCTTTCAGATATTTTTGTTTCTTCCACACAAAAAGCGCTTCCGAACGAAGGAGGAAGTCCCATATTATACCAGCATCTATTTTGGTTCCTGGGCCACCCGGAAGTCTATATCATTATTCTTCCAGCCATGGGTCTGGTTTCTGAAGTGATGGCTATCAATTCCCGAAAACCGATTTTTGGATATATGGCCATGGTAGGATCTCTCATGGCGATTACGATTCTGGCATTCCTGGTTTGGGCGCATCATATGTTTGTTACCGGACTGAATCCATTTCTCGGATCGGTATTCGTATTACTGACCTTGTTGATCGCTGTACCTTCAGCTATTAAGGTATTTAACTGGCTCACTACATTGTGGCGGGGGAATATACGGTTTACTCCAGCTATGTTATTTGCCATCGGATTTGTGAGCATGTTCATCTCAGGTGGATTAACGGGTGTCTTTCTTGGTAATTCAACGCTGGATATACATTTACATGATACGATGTTTATTGTTGCACATTTTCATATTGTAATGGGCGTATCTGCTTTCCTGGGAATGTTCTGCGGTGTTTATCACTGGTTCCCAAAAATGTATGGACGGTACATGAATAACACCATGGCCTATATTCATTTCTGGGTCACTTTTGCAGGGGCCTATCTGATTTTCTGGCCGATGCATTACGAGGGACTGGCTGGGTTGCCCAGGCGATATATGGATTATTCCGGATGGTCTTCTTTCAATCAGTTCGGAGGTCTTAACAGATTTATATCGACTGTTTCCATGGTGGTTTTTGCTGTGCAGTTGATGTTTGTATTTAATTTTTTCTATTCCATTTTCAAAGGAAGAAAAGTAATAACTAAAAACCCCTGGCAGGCAAATACTTTGGAATGGACAACGCCGATTCGCCCGGGTCATGGTAACTGGCCAGGAGAAATTCCTGAGGTCCACCGCTGGGCCTATGACTATGGTAAAGATGGAAAGGAATTTATCCTGCAAACTGAACCACTTGGAGCCGATGAACAGCACCATTAGTTCGGGGCGTAAACCCTTTATATTGAAGTCGCCCGAAACAATAAAACAATCCGGTTCTTTTAAGATTGCGGACAAGTTGAAAGACTATATGCTGCTGGTTAAGTTTAACCTCAGTTTTATGGTTGTTTTTTCAGCGGTCATTAGTTATTTACTGGCACCGAAAGTTAAGTTTTACGACTGGAGGGCCATCATGCTTTTGTTCGTAGGAGGAATGCTGGTAACCGGTAGTGCGAATGCAATAAACCAGGCTATGGAAAAGCAGACAGACGCAATGATGAAGCGTACTGCGGGCCGACCAGTCGCATCTGGCAGGATGTCAATAGCTGAAGCCATGTCATTTGCAATTATTTGTGGATTGGCAGGCACGATGTTACTCTGGCATTTTAATTTTCTGACAGCGCTTTTGTCAGTTATCAGTTTATTTTTTTATGCATTTATATATACGCCGCTAAAAAAAGTAAGTTCGGTAGCAGTATTGGCCGGTGCGATTCCGGGTGCCATGCCCTGCCTGATCGGATGGGCAGCTGGAAATGACAGTTTGAGTGCAGGAGGCTGGATACTTTTTGCATTGCAGTTCTTTTGGCAGTTCCCGCATTTCTGGGCTATTGCGTGGATTGCACATAAGGATTATAGCGCAGCAGGATTTAAGTTATTGCCTTCGGGTGACGGGCAGACAAAATATTCCGCACTGCAGGCAGTTATTTACTCGCTTCTTCTCCTGCCGGTTGGCTTTATGCCATATTTTATTGGTATGAGTGGGGGAATAAGTCTGGCGATCGTGCTGATAGCAAATATTTTTATGATTGGGCAATGTGTGCGATTGTATAAACAAATGACTATTCAGGCGGCGAGAAGAGTGATGTTCAGCAGTTATATTTATCTGCCGGTGGTACTGCTTGCTTTGCTCATTGATAAAGTGGCAATTTGAAATATTTAAAATGACTCAGAGTCTGGAATTAAAACGCGTGGCTGATCAAAATAATAAAATACATCCTCATAAATTCATTTTGTGGGTAGGCATTGGCAGTATCATCATGATGTTTGCAGGCCTGACGAGTGCTTATATTGTAAAAAGAGAACAGCCAGGATGGACATCATATAGCACACCGATTGCATTTTATTATTCCACGTGCATTATTTTGATCAGCGGTATTACAATTTATTTTGCGGGCAGGTCCTTCAGGGAAAGACGCATGATCAGATACAGGAAGCTGGTACTGGCCACTGCCTTTCTGGGCCTGGGCTTTATGTTATTACAGTGGCTTGGGTTCCGTCATTTGTGGGAAAGCGGCATTACGTTTCATGGTTCAGGAGCAGGTCAGTTTTTATATATTATCGCGGGTTTACATGCCCTGCATGTATTTGGCGGGGTCATCGCGCTTTTCGTGATTTATCTGAAGGCAAGAAATACGAGAATACGGAGTTATAATACAGTGCCGGTGGATGTGGTTTCCACATACTGGCATTTTGTAGATCTGCTATGGATTTACCTGTTTATTTTCTTTTTAATGGTGCAATAAAGTATGGTTATAGTTAGATAAATTTGTGAACCTGTTCAAAACAATCTCATGGCACATACAGTTCCCGTAGGTCAAAAATGGTGGAGCGGCGGCAGGAGCCCCTTCAATGTGGAATATGGTAAACTCATGATGTGGTACTTCCTCATGAGCGATGCTTTTACCTTCGGCGCGTTCCTGATTTCTTATGGAACCATTCGCTTTTCCTCAAGTTCATGGCCCAACCCCAATGAAGTGTTTCGGAGTTTTCCGATCATCGGGGAAATGTCTGTGCCCCTGGCATTTGTGAGTCTTATGACATTTATCCTGATCATGAGCTCAGTTACCATGGTAATGGCCGTTGGTGCAGGGCAGGCGCAGGATCGTAAAGCCGTTATGAAATGGATGTTCTTAACCATTCTTGGCGGACTTGCATTCCTTGGCTGCCAGGCCTGGGAATGGACGCATTTGCATTCTGAAGGCGCATGGTGGGGAAGGAATCCATTTATGAATATTGACGGCACCCAGTCCACAACCAATTTTACGAACTTCTTTTTTACGATAACAGGCTTTCATGGGTTCCATGTATTTTCGGGGGTAATCATTAACACTATCATGCTGATCAAGACCTGGCGTGGGGATTTTCAAAGAACAGGTCATTACCTGATGATAGAAAAAGCCGGACTTTACTGGCATTTTGTGGACCTTGTATGGGTTTTTGTATTTACATGTTTTTATCTGTTATAATATTAAATGAATGAGCATATGAGTTCTGGAAGCCCAACATCGGCGGATTTTGGAAAAGATAAAAGTTCATTTGACACGAAGGCGATCTGGAGAACTTTCTGGATTCTGCTTTGCATCACTGTGTTTGAACTTATCATTGCGATCATTTATTATGAAACGCATTTTTTTCCTAAACATATTCTGAACGGTGTCTTTGTGATTATGACGCTGGCAAAGGCATTTTTTATTGTTGCAGAATTTATGCATCTGGGCCACGAGATAAGAAACCTCATCATGACGATCGCCATTCCAGCTTGTCTCTTTATTTGGTTCCTCATTGCATTTATGTGGGATGGTAGTTCCTACCACGACCTTCGTATGCAATATGATAAATATCAGAATGAACAAAGCAAAACGAAAGCAAAACCAGTAGAACATAAGGAGGAAGGGAAGAAACAGGGGGTGGAATAGATAAACAAGTATGGGAGTATGGGAGTATGGGAGTGTGGGAGTGTGGCGGGTGAAACAATAATATTAATTAACCATTGCTTCGGTGATGGTTTTTTTATCTAAAAGAAATGATGTGAGTAAGAAGGCACTGACTGCTGTTTTGTTGGCGATCATGGTACCCGTAATTAGCTACTTAATTGTAAAAAGGGCCAGCGATCACACAATTGGTATGCCGGGTAGATATTATTATGACAGCGTCATTTCTGTAATCAGGGATGGGAAAACAACCGACGACACGGTCTGGCATTCTGTAGAGGATTTTAAATTTCAAAATCAACTTGGAAGAACTGTTTCCCTGGCCGACCTGCCGGGTAAAGTGATCGTCGCTGATTTTTTCTTCACAAGATGCCCTTCCATTTGTCCTAAACTTACTGCGAACATCAGAAAACTCCAGGATGCATTATCAACAAAGGATCAGTTCAAACAACTGAATCCAGCCTTTATACAATTTCTTTCCTTCAGCGTGGACCCCGAACGGGATTCTGTTTCAGTATTAAAAGCATACGGTAATAAATTCGGAATCAATCCGGATGTCTGGTGGATGCTAACCGGCCCCAAGAAACAGATTTATGATTTTTCGATGAATGAATTGAAACTGGGTCTGGCTGACGGAGAAGGCGTTGACTCAAATTTCATTCATACACAAAAACTTGTTTTACTTGATAAACAGCATGTAGTGAGAGGATATTATAACGGGCTGGATAGTGTTGAGATGAACAAGATGGCAAATGATATGGTTTTTATAATGCTGGAGAAAGATAAAAATTATGTATCTCCATTGAATGAAATAAAACCAATCTTACCGATCATTATATTTATGCTGGTGGCTACAGCGGGACTGGTAATTTATTTATCCAGGAAGCCTCAACACTTAAACTCAAATGCTTAGCGGTGAAAGAAAAGAGCTATACATTACCCATTATTACTATTTCGATTGCCATTCCGATGGCTGTTGCTTTTCTTATTCTTGGATTAAAAACAAAAGTCAATCTCGGATTCAATACAAGTAATCTTCCTCTTTTTCACGCGATTCTCAATTCAACGACAGCCATAATATTACTGGCTAGTTTATATTTCATTAAAAATGGAAGGATAGAAGCGCATAAAAGAGCAAACCTGACTGCTGTGGTGCTGAGCTCGGTTTTCTTAATTTCTTATGTGATATATCACAGTTCCAATCCATCAGTAAAGTATGGAGACCTGAATCACGATGGCATACTAAGTGTGGATGAAAAATTGAAGGCTGGAAATCTTCGGTATGTTTATTATTTTATATTGAGCAGTCATATTATTTTATCCGGTATTATTGTACCATTTGTATTATTTACTATGCAGCGTGCTTTCCAGGGGAAATTCAAAGCGCATAAGAAACTGGCACGTTTTACATGGCCCATGTGGTTTTATGTTGCAGTAACTGGTGTTGTTGTTTATATAATGATAAGTCCATATTACGGCTAGGAAAGTATGAGAGTGTGGTAGTGTGGTGGTGTGGTAGTGTGGAAGACGGTCATCGGTCAACCGTCATCGAGTGTAGAAGAAATTATAAAAATTCAGCCCCGGGATCCCAGAATTTTTCTTTGAAATTAAGAATCACATCATCCTTTACGAGGATGCCCTCCTTTTTTAGGAGTTTTTCCATTTTGCCCGGTGGTTTGAAATGATGTTTACCCGAAAGCAATCCAACCCTGTTTACTACACGGTGTGCAGGTACAGTTGGATTTATTTTGTCTGCACCATTCATTGCCCATCCCACCATACGTGCAGAAAGCTTTGTGCCGAGGCAGGCTGCAATTGCACCGTAAGATGTTACACGCCCGTATGGTATTTGTCGCGCAACTTCGTATACCAACTCAAAAAAAGAATCTTCTCTTTTGCCTGATGGATTGACTTTTCTAAGATTTGACGCTGATTTTTCGCGGGTGTTCTGTTTGGTTTTCTTTACTGTCATGTTAAAGCGATTCTGCATTTTCGATTTCCTTCAACAGTTCCTTTAGTTTCAAATCCTGGATTGGAATTTGTTCGTCCGGCAAAGTAAAACAAAAATAAAAGACCTTTTTACTCTCTGCAATATCCAGTTTCTCATAATGCGTTTTAATATTTATCTCAGGTGGATTTGCCTCGCGTTTATGAATATCCTCTGAAACATCGAGAATGTCCAGATTATAGAGATCTGCAATCAATTTGGTGAAATGAAATAAAGCAGGAGAATCCGTTTTCAGATGAATGTGTCCGCCTGGTTTAAGTATGGATTGATAAAGCCGTAGAAAGCGTGGGTGTGTCAATCTTTTTTTTGCCCTGGAAGTTCGCAGATGGGGATCGGGAAAAGTAATCCAAATTTCACTGACTTCATCAGGAAGAAAGTAGTTATCTATCTTATCAATCTGTGTGCGTAAAAATGCCGCATTATCAAAATTATTTTTCAGAGATTCAATTGCGCCAGAATAGATCCGGTTACCTTTCAGATCTACGCCAATAAAATTTCTTTCGGGATGAAGAGCGGCTAAACCAACGGTATATTCTCCCTTCCCGCAGGCGAGTTCCAGCGTTATCGGATTTTCATTTTTAAAAAAATACTTCCATTGTCCGGGCATTCCTTCCGGATATTGAAGCACATTTTTAAAGCTATGTATCGCCTCGAATCGTAGTAGTTTCTTATTACCCATGCCCCGGCAAAAATAAGGCTAAAGCATAATTAGTTCACAGATGTTGCGGAGAAATGATTAGCTGACGGAGATTTATGCGGTTTGAGTGCAGTAATAGCCAGGTTTTTGTCTACCAGTCCTTCTATTAGTAAGACTGCGCCGAGTAATCCTGATAGATTTTGAGACATGGAAGTAGGCACACCTGTAGAATCTAAAATTGTCTGAAAGGAATAATTTCCGATCATTCCCTGGGTCGCAATTTCCCAATATTTATAAATGATGCCAACAAAAAGTGTTGCTGAAATCAACACCATGTAAGTGAGTATTTTTGAAAAACGCATTTTGATTGTGCAAATCATATAAAAACTGAGTCCCAGTAAGAAGCTCATTCCGAAGTGTGCGGAAAAATGTACTATTTTATTATGATTAGAAAGAGAATCGGGTAGGAGCACTCCAAAACAACAAATACCTGCCACGAGTAAGATGAGAATTAATTTTTCTTTAACACTATATTCATTTTTCATTTTCACGATATTCAATGAATGAGCAACGACGAAATCCGTGCCAAATAACATTGTACTAATGAATATTAACTAAAATACGGGTGGGTAAAATTTGGCTCATGGGGCGATTTCATGAATTACGCGATCGGTAAATAGAAACTATAAAATATTTATCTGATCAACATCACTGTGCCCTTAAGGGATTGACTGACTCCGCTTTGATCTGAATAATGTATGGTCCATGTATAGGCGTCCAGGGGTTGAGCAAGCCCTCTGAACGTACCGTCCCATCCATGAGATGGATCGGAACTCGAAAATATTTTCATTCCATGTCGATCATAAATGGATAAGGAGAATTGAACCGGAGGATAATTGTATAGTACTTTAAAAACATCATTGTGCCCATCTCCGTTGGGCGTAAATGCATTGGGTACAGACAAGTTATAATTGCATTTCTCATAATTCACTGTTTTTTTAATTTGCACACTACCGCAGGCATTCGAAACTTTTACGGAGTAATTACCGGAATGAGTCACGACATAATAAGGCTGTGTTGAACCGTCTTGCCATAGGTATTGAAAAGAAGAATCGGCTCCTGGTTTTAAAACGATGTTTCCTCCGTTGCATGCCGTCGTGTCCGCAACGCCAAGCAGGGAGACTGAAGGAACAGGAATCCAATGCAGAAATACAGAATCTGTGTTTAGGCAAACACTATCGTTTTGCACTTTACAGAAGTACCAACCAGTTCCATAGCTTTCCGACCCGGAGGTAACGTTAAGAGTTGAAGCCTGTCCGGAGGAAATTAAAGTGTCGTTTCTAAACCACTGAATCGAAGATCCGGCATAAAAACTCGCGGGTTGCATTTGAAGGTTGAATGAACCCGTACAAGGGGTACCTGACGAGATACTCAACACCGGCTGTGGAACGCTGGATACATATAGTTGTATGTTATTCAGGAAATAGGAATAGTTAATTTCAAAAAATGTTCTTCCCTGGTAAACAACCGAGTCTGAACCGGCATAGACTGTGTCACAACTCGGGCCTAAAACAAGGGCCTGAATGTCCTGACCCGGATTAAACGTAATAGAAGTATTGACCCAGGTACCAGGTCCACCATTAACCCTTACTGATCCCAATAAAGTCCATCCAACGCGTGTGGGACAACCAATGATTGGTGAAGTGGAATTTAAAATTCCACAGTCAGATTCACCGAACAAACTAAATTTTTCCCCAGGTAAAGATAATTGTGGTCCAAGAAAAATTCCATTGGGCATTTTAATAGCCGTATCTCTCTGCTTTCCAAATCCCACATTAAAATTTAACCTGTATAAGGAATCTTTATGTAAAATGGTTTTCGAGCAGGTAGCCAGATATGATTTGTGAAATGGGTAAACATAATAAAGACCCCCAAATCCAAAATCACTTACGGCTGCAACACCATTCCCGCTGGGTATGGGTTGGGGAACAAACGGATATAAGCAAGTATTGGGAATTGCCTGAAATTCATTCAGGATGGCGCTATCCGGAATGATAAAATTTGTGCAGGAATTCAGGAATGCCAGCGGTACTTCATTTGTCGGACTGGTCCAACCCGGCACCAGGTTATACCCTGATGTGCAGGGCACCGTATCATTTTCGAAAGTTGGGTTAATAATAGCATTGATTTGTCTTGTAGGCATCTGAGTACAGGTATCCTGACTATAAGCATGAACCATTAACCAAAGCATCCATATTAACGACAGACTTTTTTTCATTGCGTTGTTTGCCTTTAAAAGATACTTATTTTAATCCTGTATTCATCGTTCGGGACAGGATTCTGTTTAACTGGTTTGCGTTTGATTTATACGCCAGAAACTGTCCGGGAATAGTAAATGAAATCATATAAATACATGGAAGACTATTGTATTACCGGCCCTGCTTAGTTCAAACTAAAATTTGCAGCGTTTTAGAAAATTCAAATGAAAGTTTAAACAAGTTTAATACGTAAATATTTTGAAAATGGTTCAGATAGTCGATTTACCCCTTCCTGCCGTTGATCTGTCTGAAAACAAAAAACCCTTACATTGTAAGGGTTATAAAATGCGGAAAGCTGTAGAGGGAGGATTCGAACCTCCACGAGGCAGTTAGCCAAGGCACAATGTTAGTGGTGGTCAACCCCAGTCGGCCACGCTTTGCAGCGAGACCGGCATTATGCGATGTTTATCCTGTGATCCCCACCCCCGAGACAAGAGGGCATGTCTGCCAAATTTCATCACTCCACAGTATTGTCGAGGCTTTTCAGCCGTTGACTATGCAATATTAAGGCAAATATGCCAATCTGTTGCATGGATACTAACATTTATTTTGAAATATTTGATAATATTTAAATAATAACTATATTTATTAAATATTATTAAAACAATGATTCAAAATGAGCGGTAAATTTAACTTAGATAAGCTGGATCTGCAAATAATTCATGAGATGATGGAAAATGCAGAGATTTCGTACGCAGATCTTGGTAAAAAATTATTTGTTTCCGGTGGTACAATTCACGTCCGTATCAAAAAGCTTCAGGAGTTCGGTATCGTCAGAGGAACCAAACTCAATGTAAATCTCAAACACCTGGGGTTCGATGTGATTGCCTTTATCGGAATTTATCTTGAGAAAAGTTCATTGTATGATTCAGTTGCAAAGGATCTTCGCAAAATTCCAGAGATCGTTCGATTAAATTATACTACAGGTAATTACAGCATGTTTGCTGAAATCGTTTGTAAGGATATTAACCAGCTTCGTTTCGTTTTGCATGATGAGTTACAGAAAATAAAAGGAATTGAAAGAACCGAAACATTTATATCGCTGGATGAAAGCTTTAACCGGAATGTACCGGTCTATAAAGAACCTTAAATTCAACAAGGAAACGGACGAAGTACAGACGTCAAAAGACGTAAAAAGACGTAAGATTATGTAAGATGGGGCAGATCGTAGGAACGTAGAGTCTTCTTGAAGATATTTCTGGATTCTGCAATTATAAAACGTTCTCCTTAAACTTTCATTGCCTTTTATAAAAGCCGAAGAAGGATTGCCGGGTCAGAAAACACCCGCTCAAACTTTCACATTCAACGCATCTCTCAATCCATTTCCTAATAGATTAAAAGCAAGTACCAACAACATAATAGCTATTCCGGGAGCCAGGGCAAGCATCGGATTATGTGTAATGATGAAATTATAATTTTCTTTAATCATGAGCCCCCAGCTGGGTTGTGGAGGCTGAACACCGATGCCTAAAAAGCTCAGTCCGGCTTCGATCACAATGGCTGAAGCGAAATTAGACGCGGCTACAACCAATACCGGTCCCAGGATATTCGGGAGAATATGTCTTAGAATGATCCGGCTATCTCTAAAGCCCAGTGCCGTGGCGGCTTCAACATATTCCAATTCTTTTACTGCAAGTACCTGGCCACGAACAATGCGCGCCACATTTACCCACATGGTTAAACCAATTGCAATAAAAACCTGCCAGAAACCTTTACCGAGAAGCAGGGTGAGGGCAAAGACCAGTAATAAAGTCGGTATACTCCAGATCACATTTAGAAACCACATGACTAACTGATCTGTTTTTCCACCATAGTATCCTGCAATGGCACCCAGGAAAATGCCAATGCTAAGCGACAGGACAAGAGTTATCAACCCCACGGCGAGACTTACTCTAACGCCTATTATGAGCCTGCTAAGGATATCACGTCCGTACCTGTCGGTACCCAGCCAGAAGATCTTGTCCCGGATCAGGAGGTTGTTATCCAAAGGTGTATGATAAAAAGCCTCTTTTTCACTAATACCTTCATCAATATATTTTTGAACTATTAAACTGTCACCCTGCTGCACCCAGGATGTAATGGGGGTAAAATCATAACGATCATCCTCACCCGATATGAGACGTTTTGTAAATGAAGTGTGTGGTACCATCTGTTGTTTTTTTATCAGTAAAAAACTTTGATGATAACCAGGTTTTTGTCCACCGATTTCCAGAACCATCCTATTGGCATATGGACTGTAGTCGGGTGCGAGCAGGTAGGCAAAAACAGCCATTAGCGTAGCAAGAGCAATCACGATCATCCCGAAAATAGCTCCGCGGTTTTTTTTAAGCCGGCGCCAGGTATCAGCCTGTATGGAGTCATTTTTATTCAATCTGTTATTTCACTTTTCGATTTTTCCATTCGTATTTGCCAAAACTACCAAAACTGCCAGCAATCACGGTATAGACAATATGAAAGGGTTGACAGAAAGGAAAATATTTCATCAGTGATTGTTGCTGAAAAAAATGAGCGACTTTCGATACAAAAAAATATTCTGAAATTGTTTTAAATGCTATGAGGATAAGAAGCCAGCGCCAGTGTCCATATATGAAACAATCAATAAAAAGCAGGATTAAGCTGGCATTCACCAGGAACACGAGCCCCAGGGTTATAAAAGTTGCCCCATGTTTGTAGTGTGAAATTTTACTTGCCCATCTGATGCGCTGGTTGAAAAATGCTTTTATATTTTCAGAGGATTCAGTGCTTACGATTGCGCGCTGGTCTTTTATATATCCTGATTTCCCGGGAAAAGCTGCCTGTATTTTTTTCATCAGTAGCATATCGTCACCGGAAGCGATATGATCTATTCCTGTAAAACCATTCACAGCCAGAAAGGCAAACCTTGTATATGCAAGGTTGGCACCATTGCACATGGGATACAGGTTTTTATAAACAGCAGCTCCCGTTATTCCCTGTAATGAAATGAAGTCGAGGGCCTGAAAAACGGAAAGCCATGATCGATTTGTAGCTATTTTCACGGGTGCTGCGATAAACTGAAGATTTTCTTTATTGTAAGCAGACACGAGTGTTTTAATCCAGTGCGGGCCCATGGTACAGTCAGCATCGGTGCAGATGATCAATTCACCTGAAGAATGTGCAATTCCCGTTTCTATTGCTTTCTTTTTATATGAATTCAGCTTATCAGTACTGTAATCGGAAAGTTTTAGAAGTTTGCAATTCAGTTTGTGCTCAATTACAATAGCAGCAGTTCCATCTGTTGAATGATCGTCCACAACAATTACTTCGGTAAATTCTTTTGGGTAAGACTGGTTGAAAAGTGAATCCAGACAATTCCCGATGCCCGGGAATTCATTCCTCGCCGGGATGATAACTGAGACCCTGACATTTCTGGCTGGCTGGGTAGAATCTAAAGAATCCTCGGAAACTGGAATTTGGTCCCAGATGCGGTGATAATAGAATATCAACAGGGCATAGGCCAGCAGGAAAGTACCCGTAAAAATAATGAGTGGATGAATCACTTTAAGCCCATTCAAACGGAAATATACGCTGATGATGTTCATCCTTAATAGGAATTAAAAAGCTTCCAAAATTTGATGTTTCCGCTTAAATAGTTATTTTTATATAGTTGTTTAACTAACTATATGCCAAACAACCAATTTAAGAAAGGTGAACTTTATAGCTTCGTAACGGGGAAAGCATCCATTGCCATTGCCCGCCGGCTGCAAAAAAAGTTTAATAGCGCAAGTCTCCGAATCACGATTGAACAATGGAGCGTCCTTTACCATTTATGGAAACAGGACGGACAAAGTCAACAGGAACTTTGCAACGCAACTTTTCGTGACAAACCCAGCATTACCCGACTTGTGGATAATCTCGAGAAATTACAGCTGGTAAAAAGAGTGGCTTCGGAGCATGACAGGAGGATTAATCGTATATGTCTGACAAAGACTGGTCTGAAACTGCAGGAACAATCCATGTTGCTCGCAGAACATACTTTAAATGAAGCATTGGAAGGAGTGGCACCGGAAGAGATTGATATTTGCAAAGATGTATTGCAATTAGTTTATGACAATTTGAAATAACAATCATAAAATTTCAGCAAATGGAAACATTGACCAGTAAACAAACGGAAATCAAGGGAGGAGAATGGCTGATACGAGAATCTGAAGCTCCAGATTCCTTTATACCGGAAAATTTCTCCGAGGAACAGCAGATGGTAAAAGATATGTGTGCTTCATTTCTTGATACAGAAGTTTTGCCCATCATTGACAGGATTGATAAACTTGAAGCGGGTCTTAATGCCTTCTCTGCTTGTAAAAGCAGGTGAGCAGGGTTTGCTGGGCACTTCAATTCCGGAAAGCCTGGGAGGTTTGGGAAAAGATTTTATCACGGCTACATTGGTGAATGAAGGATTGGGAGGCGGATTTTCTTTTTCAGTTGCACTTGCTGCGCATACAGGCATTGGAACTCTGCCCATTTTATATTTTGGGACAGAGGAACAAAAAGCAAAATATATCCCGAATCTCGCCAGTGGCGAATGGAAGGGCTCTTATGGATTGACGGAGCCGAATAGCGGAAGTGATGCACTGGGCGCGAAAACGACAGCGACACTTTCGAAAGACGGTAAATATTATTTACTCAATGGGCAGAAATGCTGGATAACCAATGGCGGTTTTGCAGATGTATATATTGTTTTTGCAAAAATAGACGGCGAAAAATTCTCTGCTTTTATAGTAGAAAGAAATTTTGAAGGATTCACCAGGGGGCAGGAAGAGCATAAAATGGGTATCAAGGGTTCCTCAACTGTTCAACTCTATTTTCAGGATTGTAAAGTGCCGGTAGAAAACCTGTTGGGAGAGATGGGCAAGGGACATATTATTGCTTTCAATATCCTGAATATCGGTCGCTTGAAACTTTGTGCGGCTGCACTGGGTGCGGGTAAGCGCGTGGCAGGAATCGCCATTGAATACGCAAATACCCGTGAACAATTTAAAACCAGGATTTCAAATTTTGGGGCTATTAAAAACAAGATTGCAGAGATGGGCATTGAAATCTGGGTTACAGAATCTGCTCTATACAGAGTATCAAAATGGATCGAAAACAGAGAGGAAGAATTGCTGACTGAAGGGAAACCTTTTAATGAAGCCGTTTTAGGTGCGGCAGAGGAATACGCCATTGAATGTGCACTATTGAAAGTATTTGGAAGTGAAATGCTCGACTACGTAGTGGATGAGGCGGTTCAGATCCATGGAGGAAATGGATTCAGTGACGAATATGCCGTTTCAAGATCCTACCGCGACAGTCGCATTAACCGGATTTTTGAAGGGACAAATGAGATCAACCGTCTCCTGAGTGTTGATATGGTATTGAAGAGAGCAATGAAGGGAAGACTGGATATTTTAACACCTGCAAAAAATGTTGCCAAAGAACTTGTCAGCATTCCTGATTTCGGATCAGCTGATGATACGCCGTTTGCTTCAGAGAGAAAACTCGTAAGCCAGTTTAAAAAAGCAATTTTGCTCACTGCCGGAGCTGCTGTTCAAAAACTCATGATGAAACTGGAATCTGAACAGGAAGTACTCATGCATATTGCAGATATGGCTATGATTACATTTCATGCAGAATCTGCGCTGCTTCGTGTTATGAAACTCAGTGCTTCCAAAAATGAAAATGAATTAGCGTTTGAGATCGATATTCTTCGGACATTCCTGTATGATTCAGCCGACAAAATTGATAAACACGGAAAGGATGCCATAAACGCTTTCGCTGAAGGCGATGAACAAAGAATGCTTTTGATGGGTTTGAAGCGGTTTAGCAAGGCAGGTCCTTATAATAGTAAGGAAGCAAAAAGAAGAATTGCCGACAAGCTTATTTTATTGGGTAAATACCCTTTATAAACCCAATGCCTAAAGCTTATGAGGGAATTAAATTCGAACAAGCCAACGGTTTCCAATTAAAGAATAACTTTCAGAACAAAAAATATCGAATAATGGCTGAAGAAATCAAAAACATTTTCATTCATCATGTATATTTCTGGCTGGCAGAACCTGACAATTCTATTCATAAAAAATTATTGATTGAAGGCTTGAAAAAACTTTCGAGTGTTAATACGATACTACGATTTCATATAGGTGAACCGGCAAATACATCCAGGGATGTTATTGATTCATCGTATTCTGTTTCCTGGATTTTAATTTTTAAAAATGACATTGACCAGGAAAGTTATCAGGTAGATCCCATACACCTGCGTTTTGTGGATGAGTGCAAACATTTATGGAGTCGCGTAGTAGTTTATGATTCGGTAGATGCGTCTTAACGCTTAATACGTTACGCATTAAGCGTTACACGTTAAGCTTCGATGCTGCTGCTTTATCTGCAAAAAAATGCAATTCGCCCTGGGTGGGAATAATAAGTTGTGAAGGATACAGATCCGGTTTTTTTTCGCCTTCCAGCACCTGGTAGAATGCGTTTGCTTTTTCGCTGCCGCTGATCATAAAAACGATATGGTTGGAATGATTTACAATATTTTTTGTAAGTGTAATCCGATGCATATTCTGTGCTTTCAGAAAAAAGCTGGTTACCCATAATTTTTCTTCACGTATCGCGGGGCTGCCGGGGAAAAGCGAAAGTGTATGGCCGTCGTCTCCCATACCAAGCAAAACCAGGTCAAAGGTCCGCGTTGGTAAAACATCGGTTCCGAAAAATTCATAGAGCGATTCCGCATATTGACGGGCGGCATTTTCAGGAGAGAGGCTCGTATCCATGATATGAATCTGCTCACGGGGAATTTCCACTTTATTCAATAACGTATCAAATGCCATGCGTGCATTGTTTCTCTCATCATCAAAAGGTACAGCACGTTCGTCTCCCCAGAATATATGTATTTTTGACCAGTCTATTCTTTCTTTAAAGGGGGAAGAAGCCAGCAGGTAATTTAATTTTTTTGGTGTGTTGCCACCAGAGAGCACAAAGCTAAAATTATTTTTTTGCCTGAGAGTTTCTTCAATCAGGCTGGTGATCCATTCGGCAAGTGCCAGACTCAATTCGTCGATATCTTTAAAAACTTCCAGGTTCATAAAATTGGTTTATGGTTTATGGTGGATGGTTTATGGCGATGAGTGAAAGCATGACAGTAAGATCCATCCACCATCTACCATCAGCCATCTACATTACAATCCACTGATGGCCATCTCTCGCAATAAGAGCCTCGGCATCTTCCGGTCCCCAGGATCCCGGCGAATAGTTTGGGAAATTAATCGGGGGCCTGTTTTGCCATGCTTCCTGTATTGGCATAATTATTTTCCAGGCAGCTTCTACCTGATCTTTCCGCATAAAGTTTGTGGCATTTCCTTCCATGACATCGAGTAACAGGGTCTCATAAGCTTCAGGTTCATTGCCGTCATATTCATCCGTGTAACGGAAAATCATATCTACCGGATTCAATGTCATGAATTGTCCGGGACGTTTGGATTGAAAACGGAGACGGATATCCATTTCGGGCTGAATGCTGATTGTGAGCCTGTTTGCCCGCCATGTTTCTGCAGCTTCAGGGGGAAATGCATAACTGGGCGCAGGACGAAACTGAATATTGATAACTGTGGTTTTTTCGTGTAATCTTTTTCCGGTGCGGATATAAAACGGAACATCCTGCCAGCGCCAGTTATCGATATAGAATTTAACGGCAGCGAATGTATCCACAGTTGATTTGGGGTCTACATTTTTTTCTTCGCGATATGCAGGAACTTTCTCACCTTCCATCCATCCAGCTCCGTATTGTCCCCGCACGGCATATTTACCGACTTCATCTTTGGGGATCCTTCGAATAGCGTTTAGCACATCCACTTTTTTATTTCGGATTTCGTCGGCATCAAAAGAAACCGGAGCTTCCATTGCAATCATACACACCAACTGCAGGATGTGATTCTGAACCATGTCCCGCAGAGTTCCTGATCCTTCAAAATAAGCGCCCCTCCCTTCGGACCCAACCGTTTCTGCTGCAGTGATCTGTACATGGTCAATATAATTGCGGTTCCATAATGGTTCGAACAGGGCGTTGGCGAATCTCAGAGCGAGTATATTCTGAACTGTTTCCTTTCCGAGATAGTGATCTATACGATAGATCTGCTTTTCATCGAATAAACTCATCAACAGATTATTCAATTCACGTGCACTTTCCAGGTCATGACCAAAAGGTTTTTCAATTACGATCCGGGTGTAGGCTTTATCATTTGATATATTTTCTTTTCCCAGTTTTTTTGCGATATCCGGAACAAGCTGGGGGGCAACTGCCATATAGAAAATGATATTCGGATGTTCCCCGAATTCCGTTTCCTTTTTTTGAACCAGTTCAGATATGGCATTGTATTTCTCGTCTTTTTCCGCGTCCATTTTCAGGTAGGAAACATGATTCGAGAACGATTGCCATTGACCATCTGCAACATCTTTTCTTCTGCTGAATTGTTTTATGCCATCCAGCAGGCGGCCCCTGTAATCCGAATCTGAATAATCTGTTCTTCCAATACCAATGATGCTGAATTTTTCAGGCATCCAGTTATCAATAAAGAGATTGTAAAGTGCAGGAGAAAGTTTTCTGAAATTCAGGTCTCCGCTTCCTCCAAAAATAAAAAGGACGGTAGCGGAAGGTCTCTTATGATTTTCCATATTTGTTTTTAATTGTCAAACGAAGCCCACTCAGTGTGGAACGTACCGGCCATATCTACTCTTTGATAAGTGTGTGCTCCGAAATAATCTCTTTGTGCCTGAATAAGATTTGTAGGCAGAAACTCACTGCGGTAGGATTCCAGGTAACAAAGGGAAGTCATCAGCGCAGAAACCGGGAAACCCGTTTGTGTAGCGTGGATAATAACTGCCACCAGATTGTGTTTTTTAGCCTGCAATAACCCTGCTACATCTTTATCGAGTAAGAGGTTTGGAAGTTCTGGGTTTTCTGTAAATGCCTTATAAAATATATCCAGCATTGCCGAGCGTATGATGCAGCCTCCGCGCCATATCCGTACCACTTCCGGCAATGGGATGTCCATTTTGAGATCGGATGAAGCTTTGAATAAAAGAGCCAATCCCTGTGCATAGCAGATGATCATCGAAAAATAGAGAGCATCTGCAAGTTGGCTTATAAACACTTCGTCAGGTACAGCAATTTCCTGGGTGCCTGATTTATAAAGAGCAGACGCCTGTTTGCGTTCTTCCTTCGCTGCCGAAAGATCCCGCATGGAAACGGCAATGTCAATAACCGGTACAGGAATACCAAGGTCCATGGAATCCTGCGATGTCCATTTCCCCGTACCCTTGGCACCCGCTTTATCAAGGATCATATCCACGAGCCGGTTGGTCGACTTATCATCGGGTTGCAAAAAAATATCACGTGTAATTTCAACAAGAAAGGATTGCAAATCACCATCGTTCCAGCTTTTATAAACTTTGTGCAATTCGTCATTTGAGAGGCCCTTTCCTTTATGAAGAAGCTGATAAGTTTCGCTGATCAGTTGCATAATGGCGTATTCAATTCCGTTATGAACCATTTTGACATAATGACCGGCGGCCCCTTTGCCTAAATAGGCCACGCAGGCACTACCGTTCACTTTCGCTGAAACAGCTTCCAATATTTCCTTTACCTTTTCATATGCCTGGGTATCTCCTCCCGGCATGATACTGGGGCCGAACCGGGCGCCATGCTCTCCGCCTGAAATTCCGATACCCATGAAATGAAATCCTTTTTCGGCGACAAAATTTACCCTGCGAAGAGTATCAGTATAATGGGAGTTTCCGCCATCAATAATAATATCTCCCGGTGAAACCAGGGGAAGAAGGGAATTTATAACGTCATCAACCGGTTTCCCTGCAGGAACGAGCATCATTATTTTACGTGGTTGCTGTAAATTCTGAATCATCTCGGCAAGACTCTTTGCACCCTTCACGACTGTACCCTGGGTGGCTGATTCCTCGAGAAGTCTGGCCTTTCCCTGGTCCATATCAAATCCAATGGCTTTAAAACCATGATCGGCCATATTGAGTAGCAGATTCCTGCCCATCGTACCAAGGCCGATCATACCAAAATCAAATAAATTGCTTTCCATACGTTAAAATGAGCGTAAAATTAGTCATTTTGAAATATAATGCCTTGTCCCGTTTAATCTGGCAATAGCGGGGGTTTGGGTATTAGATTTGCCCGAATCTCTTGGTTATCCGGCGAGATCATTTTAATTTTAAGTATTCTCTTTAAGCCGGTCCATTCCTATTAAGAAATCCGGAATTCCCTTTTATCCTTCCATAAAATCACAATTCCTTCCAGCCGTAAATGATCGATTGATGCCATTATTGCTGCTGTCTCCATTTCATTGTGGTTAGAGCATTTTACTGGTGTATATAGTAATTGAAAATGAAGAAGATTGACCTGAAATTTTTTCTGATCATTTGGTCGTTATTCAAAGCCGCCACCGGCCACGCCCAAACGGATGTGCTTACCCAACATAATGATTTTAATCGCACCGGATGGAACCCTAATGAATCCGTTCTGAACACATCAAATGTAACACCGACCAATTTTGGAATACTGTATAAGCATGCTGTGGATGATCAGATTTATGCTCAACCATTGATTGTCTCGGGAGTTACGCTAACTGATCCAACAACACATGCCCCGGTAACACGAAACTTATTAATTGTAGTTACTGTAAAGAATACAATGTATGCTTTTGATGCAGATGACGGAACCTTGGATCCTTACTGGCAGATTAATTTTACTCCTACAGGAGAGATCCCTCCGAACGCTGGAGACATACACGCTCATCTTTGCAATTTCACTTATACTGACTTTCAACCTTCCGGGAACAATCTTGGCCAGACAGGATCTTTCGGAACAGTTGGCACTCCTGTTATCGATAAGTCAACTAATACCATTTATTTTGTCAGTCGTTACAGGGATCAGACAGTTGACAATTCACCTAAAAATACCACCGACCATGTGAATGATCCTGACTGGTCTTCTGCAGGATTTTATCAACAGGTACATGCCCTGGACCTGAGCACAGGAGTTGATAAATTCGGAAGCCCTGTTTTAATAGATCCTTCTACCACTTTTGTGAATGGAACTGGTCCGGGTAATGCAGGCAACATTATTTATTTTGATCCACGCAGGCAAAACCAGAGAGGAGGACTCGCCTTGTCCAACGGCATTGTATATATACCTTTTTCCGGTCACTGTGATATGGACAATTATCATGGCTGGATCCTTGGATATAAGGCAAGCGATCTTTCCCAGCAACTGATTCGTTATGTAACAACACCGAATGATGAACGAGGTGGTATATGGATGAGTGGAGCGGGTCCGGCCGTGGACGCTGCAGGCAATATTTATTTTGCAGTTGGCAACGGAAATAATGCCAGCATATCCAGCGATCCGCAAAATGTTGCCCTCGGCGTCGTGAAATCAACACCGGATTTAATAAATCATACACTTACAAATATTTCATGGTATAAACCTGTTTCTTCGACTTATAATGCCTGGAATACCAGTGACCTTGATTTTGGAACGGGTGTAGTGTTGATTCCAGGGAGTAACATGATGGTGACAGCACATAAAAGCGGCGTGATCATGTTGCTCTCGCAAAATACTCCCGCACCCGGCGGAGAGTATAACGAGTCGTCACCCAATTTTCTGGGCACATATGATCTGGGAGCAGTAAGTGGCGCACAGAGTCATTCCTCTCTTACATATTTTGGGGGTGCAACTTCGCAATATATTTATCAGTTTTCAGAAAATACGCATCTTATGGCATATCCTGTGAACACAACTTCACAGACCCTGGGTACACCGATTCAAAATACTTCGGTACCGGTGAACACCATCATGCAAGGAGGTTATTCTTCCGTCAGTTCGAATGGAACTGACCCTACCACCGGCATACTTTGGGTAACACAATTAACAGGAACAAGCGGAGGTACAATCCATGCATTAAAAGCGGATGATATTACTCAGGAATTATGGAATTCCGATGGTAATCCAAGCGATGTATTGGGAAATTATGCAAAAATGTCTCCGCCCACTATTGCAAATGGTAAAGTGTATGTTCCTACTTTTTCAAATACACTGAATGTATATGGTTTACTGGGAAGTAACAACCGCTGTATTAACAATGTGGCATTGAATAAAACTGCCCACGCATCTGCAAATACGGATATTGCAAATGGATTTGTTGGAAGCAATGCTTTCGACGGAAATACTGATACACGTTGGGCTATCGATGGGGACACAGGAACATATCTGTATGTTGACCTTGATTCCCTTTATGATATCTGTAAAATTTCGATACAATGGAATAGTAGTGGAGACAACGCTCAGGGATTTACAATTGATATAACAGATGATACACTGGCAGGATGGACTACTATCAATACAGTTACCGGAAGTGTTTTTGCAAATGGTGATCCAACGATCAATACATTCAACGAACATGTTACGGCAAGATATGTGCGAATGAGCGTTACTGCACCAGGAACTTTTGGTGTATCCATTTCTGAATTTCAGGTCTTTGGATCTGTGGCTAACAATTGCGTTTCTCCTCCGCTCACCAATATGACTGTGACTAATGTTACTGAAAACTCGGCGACTCTGGGCTGGACGCCCGTTTCGGGGGTAACAAATTATATTGTAAAATATAAGCCTAATACTATTTCCAGTTATGTTACCCGGAATGTGCAAGACCTTACGGGCTCAGGAAATCCCCTGAGTGTTAATATTATTGGATTATCCTGCGACAACGGTTACGAGTACGATATTCAATCGGATTTGCGATAGTGGAAAATTGAGTACGCCAAATGTCACATTGTTTACTACATCAGCCTGTAGTTCGCCCTGCTTAAATCTTACGAGATGGTACAATGCTGATCTGGGTGATGTACAGGTTGCAGGCAAGACCTGTTATTCCGAACCTACTCCGGGGGATGGAACTTTTACCATAAGCGGCGCCGGCAACGGCCTTGGAGGAAATGGCGATCAGTTTCAATTTAACTATACCAATTTATATGTGGATGAAGAATATATCGCGAACATTGCAAGTCAGGATGTATTACCTGCAGCAAATCAGGCAGGGATAATGATTCGTGACAGCTTAACGGATATATCGCGATTTATTTTTGCTGGTAGAACAGGAAATAATCAGCTCGCTCTGATATATCGGTCTGCCCCCGGAGGACTTGCGGTTAGTTTTTTTACTGCGAATCCAACTAACGCAAATTATTTCAGAATAGTTAAGACAGGCACTACTTATTCTACTTTTTTTGGTAACAGTGTAACAGGACCCTGGACACAAATTGGCAGTTCTATTGATTTGGGATTTGGAAGTCTGCCGGTCTATCTGGGGATGGGAGTATCCAGTACAAACCCGACTGCAACATCTACCGCAGTATTTACAAATGTTACTGAAAACTCTACACTGTTGCCAGTTCAATTGTTAAATTTTACAGCAACCAATGAGCGCAATCTATATGTGACTCTGGCCTGGCAGACAGGTATGGAAGAAAACAATGATCATTTCGAAATACAACGTAGTACAGATGCAACAGATTTCGAAACGATCCTCAAAGTGAAAGCATCCGGTAACAGCAGTATCACACAATCTTACTCAGCCGTCGACAATAATCCTGTTAAAGGTATCAGTTTCTACCGGTTGAAGCAGGTAGATTCAGATGGCCGCTTTTCTTATTCACCTGTCGATAAAGTTCTATTCGGTACAGGAATAGCCCCCTTGATTTATCCTAATCCAGTAAGTTCCGTATTCACTGCAGTGCCGGGTTCAGAGCTGATCAGGGAAATTGTTATTTACAATGTAGAAGGGAGGGCTGTACAATTCGTCATGGGAAATTCTACGGAGGATGATATGAAAGTGAATATTTCTCTTTTGCCAAAGGGTGTTTATATTCTTAAGATAAAAACAGATTCTCAAATTTATCAGTATAAAATAGTCAGGGAATGATTATCTGAGAGGTGGTAAAATGGGAACAGGGTTGCCCTGGTGACATGTTTTGCACCATACCCTTCCTCTTGTATTCATCAGTCCCGTAAGCCTAATATTGAAATACTTTTTATTCAGTTTCATAGTCATTCGAAGCATATCACGCGCTATACGTTTATTTCGTAATTCATCGGTAACATAATCAAATTTATATTCAGTTCCGTTTTGTTTTCCGGGATGACAGAACAGGCAGTTTGTTCCCAGGTTAACACTGAATGTTTCCATCACATAATCCATGTCATCATCACTGATATTTTTAGACAAAACCTTTAGGTTTTTGTAAACGGGTTTTTCTTGCTGAAATGGTTTTGCCGCCAATATGCCCAACAATACAAATCCGGTCAGTCCGCTTAGGACAGTAATTTTTTTGCTGGGGAGAAGCATGTCTGAATGTAATTAGGCGGGATTAACTACCCGGATGTTCCTTACCATGGTGACAGGTCATGCATTCAACAGTTGGAACAAACTGACCCTGTTCATTTTTATTGTAGCTGAAAAATTTACTATTGATCTTTTTGGTCATCTTCATCATTTTCCTCGCGATATTTTTTTCGGGTTTTTCATCGCTGGCAAAATCAGGATGATGGATGGCAGTGTCCTTTGAGGGCGCATGGCAAAAAGTGCAGTGAACTCCCAGAGCACTCTTAAAATTATCCATTACCTTATCCAGGTCTTCCGGACTGATATCTTTAGGTAGAATTTTCAGGTTTTTGAATTTGTGATCAGCGGTTGGTTCTGTTGCAGCAATTCCAAATGCAATAAAAAGACCAACCAATATGATTACTATTGACTTTTTTCTAAAGATCATATACCTGATTTTGATGCCAATCTAATAAAAATTCACGAAATGGGGTGCCTTTTTTACCTATTTTCAAATGCATTAATATGAAAAAACAACCAGCCATTGGATTTATTTTTATCACTTTACTCGTAGACGTAATCGGATGGGGACTTATTATTCCTGTTATGCCCCAATTGATCGCTGGTTTGAAACATATATCCAGTAAACGAAGCGAGCAGGGACGGTGGCCTGTTATTATTTGTATATGCATTCATGCAATTTATTTGCTCACCTATACTGGGAAATTTGAGTGATGAATATGGCAGAAGGCCTGTACTCCTTTTTTCTTTATTCGGATTTGGAATTGACTATATTTTTCTGGGATTCGCTCCGAGTTTTGGATGGTTGTTCCTTGGCCGAACCATTTCAGGAATTACCGGTGCCAGTTTTACGACCGCTTCCGCCTACATAGCAGATATCAGTAATGAAGAAACAAGGGCAAAAAATTTTGGGTTAGTCGGCGCCGCATTCGGGCTTGGATTTATAATCGGTCCGGCCATCGGTGGTTTACTCGCGGTCTGGGGTATACGCGCACCATTTTATGCGGCGGCCATTCTTACACTATTGAACTGGCTATATGGATATTTCGTTCTTCCGGAATCACTAGACAAAGAAAATCGACGCAGGTTTGAATGGAAAAGAGCCAATCCCCTGGGTTCACTAAAAAACCTGAAAAAATATCCGTTAGTAGCGGGATTGATATTTGCGTTAGCACTGGACTATCTGGCTTCCCATGCTATTCAAAGCAACTGGAGTTATTTTACGGCATATCGTTTTCAGTGGACGCCTAAAACGATCGGTATTTCTCTGGCTGTCGTGGGAGTGTTGGTTTCATTTGTGCAGGCAGTGCTGATACGTGTGATAACTCCTAAAATTGGTAATGATCGGAGTATTTACATCGGCTTACTTTTATGTTCGATCGGAATGTTTTTGTTCGCAATGGCTAGTCAGAGTTGGATGATGTTTGTTTTTCTGGTTCCATATTGTCTCGGAGGTATTGCCGCTCCGGCTCTGCAGGCAACTATTTCAGGTAATGTTCCTCCTAATTCTCAGGGTGAACTACAAGGATCACTCACCAGTTTGTTGAGTTTAACGTCTATTATTGGGGCCACTTGTAATGACCAATCTATTTGCTTATTTCACTTCTGCCCAGGCACTTGCTTCAATTCCTGGGGCACCTTTTATATTGGGAGGTATTCTGATGCTTTCAAGCAGCATTGTGGCGTTTAAATCTTTAAGGCAAAGTTGATAATTGATTTATTTGATGTATATTTGCACCGTCTTAAGTTGATCAGCATTTAGTAAGTGAACAAACATTCTGCTACGCAATCTTCAGTACGGTTAGTTAGTCGCCTTTACTCCTGCTTTCAGTCAGCTTGTATTTTTATCATTTAATTTTTTATTTAAGTATGAACATTTATGTTTCAAATTTAAGCTTCAACGTAACTGACGAAGACTTAAACGAGTATTTTGCAGAGTACGGTGAAGTTTCATCTGCTAAAGTAATTCTGGACAAATTCACTCAGAAATCACGTGGATTTGCATTTGTTGAAATGGCAGACGACGAAGCTGCTAAGAAAGCAATCTCCGAATTGGATGGTGCTTCAGTTGATGGCAGGACTATCAACGTGTCAGTAGCTAAACCGCGTGAAGAACGTACCGGCGGAGCTGGTGGCGGAAACAGAGGCGGTGGCGGTGGTAATTTCCAGAAAAGAAATAACTACAGTAATAGCAGATATTAATCGTCTTTTAATAGAAAGCCCCGCAAGTGCGGGGCTTTTCTTTTTAACAGGATTTTATAAGCCTACTTTTCCCAGCCGCCTTTATGCCATCTGTATCCCTTGGAACCGTTCTCCCAATGTCCTGATTTCCAGTTATGACCTTCTCTCGGATGTTGCCATGACCCTTCATGCCAGCGGTAACTGCCTCCGCTCCATTCCCATTCGCCTCCAATCCATACATAATCAGGCCCCGGGGATACCGGCCTTACATAAACAACATCGGCAGGTCGGGTCGCTACATAGCCGGCCGTACAACCTGCCAGGAATATGCATGACAGGATGCTAAACGCTAAAAGATATTTTTTCATTTTTTAACTGTTTATATTAAAAGAAGGCAAAAGCCGTTCCACCGAACGAGCGATAAGTTGTAATTTGCAGTAATTTGATTCGAAATGATAACCGAGACCCCTGTAGCCGCACCCCTCACCGCCAAAGATTTCGTAACTGATCAGGAAGTTCGCTGGTGCCCCGGATGCGGCGATTATTCCATTCTTGCCCAGGTGCAGAAAGTAATGCCACAGATCGGCATTCCCCGTGAAAATATTGTTATAATATCAGGCATCGGCTGCAGCAGCCGTTTTCCTTATTACATGAATACATATGGAATGCATTCAATTCATGGAAGAGCAACTGCGATTGCCTCAGGGTTAAAAGCAACGCGGCCGGAACTTAGCGTATGGATTGTTACGGGCGATGGAGATTCACTTAGTATTGGAGGAAATCATACCATACATTTACTTCGCAGGAATTTTGATGTGAATATTCTTCTGTTCAATAACCAGATCTATGGTTTAACCAAGGGGCAATATTCCCCTACATCTGAGCAGGATAAAGTAACCAAGTCTACACCTCTCGGAAGTATCGATCATCCTTTCAATCCTCTGGCATTGGCCATGGGGGCTGATGCAAGTTTTATTGCGAGAAGTATGGACAGGGATCCTAAACATCTGCAGCAGATGCTGATGCGAAGCCACCAGCACCACGGCTCTTCGTTTCTTGAAATCTACCAGAACTGCAACATTTTTAATGATGGTGCATTTGAAATATTTACTGAAAAAGCTTCCAGGCCGGCTGAAACACTTTTCTTAGAACAGGGTAAGCCACTGATTTTTGGTGCCCAGCAAAATAAAGGAATACGCTTCGATGGCCTTAAGCCCGTTGTTGTTGAAATTGGAAATGGATATTCTGCGGATGATTTATGGATTCATGATGAAACGGATCTATACAAGGCACAAACACTTGTACGTATGTTTGACGATCCGGGACAAGAATCGCATTTCCCCCGTCCCTTTGGTGTATTCTACGTAAACCAGCGCGCCTGCTATGAAGACATGCTCAATATGCAGGTGGAAGAGGCAATAAAAACAAAAGGTAAAGGCAATCTCAATAAACTTTTAAGCGGGCGGGAAACATGGACGATCAATGCTTAAAGCATAAGGCTTCCGGCTTAAGGCAATCGTGGTAAGTGATAGATGTAAGAAATTATGAGAATGGGTAAATTGAATTATAATTGATGATAAGACGATTCCTGGTGGCAATCCGTGTATTTACAATTAACAACTAACCATTAACAATCAATTCTCTCCTCGCTTCAATAAATGTTTTCTCTTTTTTATAATTATACCACCAGCCAGGTGCTGTTTTTTTCATAAGCGTATCGAGATGGCGCATGCCAAAAAGATTCCAGGCTCCTTTTATTTTTCCACTGATTCCTGGTTGAAGCGCCCTGCAGACTCACGGCAAAACCACTGTCAATATATTCCATATGATGCCAGTATCCTGCCGGCATAAAAAGTGTTTCTCCATGATCGAGGATCAGTTCATAACCTTTTGCCAGCCGCAACGCCGGGAAGCTTTTATAATCAAGTTTATTTTTCTCGCTATCGTAATATTTTTCAAAGTTGACCATACTTAAAACCTCCCAGGGTTTTCTGTATAGTTTATGTTGTTCTTCATGGGGAAAAAGGAGGATGCGTTTTTTGCCCATGAACTGGGTATGAAAAATATGTGAAAGATCCATATCGAAATGAAGATGCGTAACTGAACCCTTGTCCCCCGGTAAACAACATCGGGAATTTTTTTACAAATCCCTTACTGTATTTTTCTGGCCAGCTAAATATCCTGAATGATTGCCGGCGCATGTTCAAATAAATTGAAAAGAAAAATCCGCCATTCAGACGGGACCATGGCGGATCATGTCAATATATTCGCCAAATTTCATATAACCATCGGCCGTATTAACAGGAGTATGGGCATCACTTTTAACATTATTATAAATGCCCAACTTCCTGATTGCCGACCACGGCCTTAAAAAAATCCCAGTTCCATTTGGAATAAGCCGGCCATTTTTTTGCAAGGCCTTTAATAACAAGTGGTCTTAGTGGATCATAATAATTCTTTTTAAAATCCTCCGGAGAAATATCGTCCACACGGTCAACCGTCCTTAACTGCATATCGGGAGTTTTTACAAAATTAATATAAACACGATAAAGGGTGTTTTTAGTTGCGGAACTGCTTTCGTTACATTGTGGGATGTTCCTAAAAGTTCATCCCGATAATCCACAGGAGAGGTATATTCAAATAATTAGAGAATGTCTTTTGTCGGGTGGTATTATTATTTATCCTACTGATACAATTTATGGACTGGGTTGTGATATTTTTCAACATAAAGCGATTGAGAGGATATGCCGGATTAAACAGATTGATCCTCGCCAAGGCCCAGCTTTCTTTTGTTTGTTATGACCTGAGTGATTTAAGTATCTATACGAAAAGTATTTCCACCCCTCTATACCGTGTATTAAAAAATCATTTGCCCGGTCCTTATACTTTTATTCTCCCAGCCAGTAAAGAGGTTCCGAAAATTCTTAAGAGCAGGAAAAACAGTATTGGCCTGCGTGTTCCGGATAATCTGATTGCGCGAACGATCGTACACAACCTGGGCCATCCGGTTTTGAGTACTTCTTTGCCGGGTGAACTGGTAGAAGAATATACAGATCCTGAAATTATTTATGAGCAGTTTAAAAACCAGGTGGATATCGTGGTAGATGGTGGATTGGGTAATATGATTCCATCAACGATTATCGATTATACATCAGGAGAAGCAGAAGTTATACGGAAAGGAGCGGGTGTATGGGAGGAAGCCTAAGACAAGTATGGGAGTATGGGAGTGTGGGAGTGTGATCATTGGAATGCCTCAATGAATTTTTTCCTGAAGATTCTTTTTCACCGAGTCAAACCATTCATCCTTAAGAATAGAAAGAACAATGGAATCTTTTCTTCCATCCGGTGCCAATAGGCATATTACTCCTAAATATTCCTTCCACTGTACATCCGATATTTTTCATCGCTTGAATGGATTTATTATTTCTCAAATCGGCCTGAATTCCACTCTTTCCATTCCCCATTTTCAAAAGCATAAGTCAACATCAGCAGTTTGCAATGACGGTTCAATCCGGTTCGCTGGAATTTTTTTCCATACCAGGTATATCCAAGCTGAGTTGTTAAAAAAGGCAGCTGGATATCGTAAAACCGGGTACATCCTGCATAGGCATTTCACTTCTTTGTCGAAAATGATAAAAGGGTATTCTTTTTTAATTCTGCTTTGCCCGACTGCATATTCCATATAAGCTGACATACCTGTTTCTCCGGCAGCACTGCCAGCGAGAATAGTCCAGATATCGGGTTCCTGTAATGCAAAAGGCAAAAGAAATTCCAAGATCATCTTCCTGTAATGGCCTGAGCAATACCCGTTCATTTTCCAGAACCAGGTCCTCGGGAAATTGAATCATTGATTATTCGATTGGATTATTTTCAAAGATATCGATAACTGGTTCGGAACAATATTAAAGCTTTTCCGGTGATATACACATAAACCATGAGATGCGATTCCTCTGCGGTGTTCGGCGGTTCCATAGCCCTTATTGTTAAACCATCCATAGTGAGGAAATTCATAGTGTAAATGCTGCATATATTCATCCCGGTAAGTTTTTGCAAGAATACTCGCAGCAGCAATGGATGCATAAATGCCGTCCCCTTTAATAACACACAGATGCGGAATTTTTTTATACTTATAAAAAATATGTCCGTCGATCAGTAGAAATTCAGGTTGTGTTTTTAATTTTTTTATAGCCAGGTGCATGGCTTTGAAAGAAGCCTTCAGTATATTGATTTCATCAATTTCTTCATTGTCACCTGTTCAACTGCATAATCCAACGCATTTGTTTCAATATAAGTTCTGAGTTCAATTCTTATTTCCGGGGCTACCTGTTTGGAATCATTGAGCAGGGGATGATAGAAATCCTGGTGGTAAAACAACAGCCGCGGCAAATACGGGTCCTGCAAAAGATCCCCGGCCGGCTTCATCACAGCCTGCTTCGAGTAAATGGGAATGATGATATGCTTTCAGCAACTTATTTCTTTCATCAAAAATAAAACAATGATGATGACAGCTGTTATTACAAATAGTTATCACCATTGTGAAATAGATTTTTTTATACTACAGAAACAGTTGCTTAGCGGGTGGGATGAATTATTTTTGGGAATGGTTATCTGGAAAACAAAATCTGTCAACCGGATGGTTGCATATTGGGTGCTGGCAGGCACAGGAATGTTATTTATTCAGGTTATGCTTGGAGGTATTACCCGCTTAACCGGATCCGGACTTTCCATTACAGAATGGAATATATTAACGGGTGTTATTCCACCACATCAATGCAGAGCAATGGACAGCCGAATTCGATAAGTATAAACAAACACCCCAGTTTCATCTGCTGAATGCAGATTTTACTCTATCCGATTTCAAATTTATTTTTTTCTGGGAATGGTTTCACCGGCTATGGGCAAGACTGGTGGGAGTTGTATTTATAATTGGTTTTGTTTTCTTCTTTATAAGAGAAAATTGAAAAGCGAAATGATCACGCCCCTGCTCATTTTGTTTTTTCTGGGTATGCTGCAGGCGGTCATCGGATGGATCATGGTGGTCAGTGGTTTAACCGGGGATGCGATTTATGTGAAACCACAAAACTGGCCCTGCATTTTATATTTGCGATCGGTCTGATTTCTTATGCATTCTGGTTTTCACTTAAACTTTTATTTCCTGTTTCCCGCATCCGGAATGCCCGAAGAATCTGGGCTTTTCCATCGTATTGCTGGTTTTGGTTTTTATCCAATTATTATATGGGGCACTGATGGCAGGCAATAAAGCGGCGGCCGTTGCTCCTACCTGGCCCTGTATTAACGGAGACTGGATTCCCGCCAGCCTCTTCCGGGAATCACCATTCATGCTCAATTTCATTGGGAATAAGATAATGATTCATTTTATTCATCGAAACCTGGCATATCTCATTCTTGCTGGCATATCGTGTCTGGACCCTGCGGCTTTTTCAGATCCGGTATTATCCGTAGTCAGCGAATGCGTCTGCTTATGCCGTTGGTCCTGGTTTTATTTCAGATCCTGCTGGGCATCCTGACTTTCTTACAAGTCCGGGCATCAGGGCCAACCATTGGGTGGCATTCGACTGGCTGGCATTGTTACACCAGTTGAACGGCATGTTGTTGCTTTTCAGCCTGATTTATGCGATCTATGTGTTAAGGCCTGTTACGAAGTAATTTTAAACGGGTCTTTCCGTTAGGATATGGTATCCACGGAATGATGACGGGTTTATTTTTCACTTAACTTTCATTTAGATCCTGGCGGAATGATGCGATACCTGAAAGCAGTTTATTATTCTTTTCCTGTTCAGCTGATATTACTTTATCTGAAAAAATATCAGTTGCTCCTGCTTTTTTGGGTAATCCTTTTTTCCACCATTCATGGAGGCTTCATGCATTCTTTCGGCGCCGATGCCTTATTCCTGGCACCGGAATACCTGGACAATGTAAATGCACTGAGTGGAGCGATCGTTGGTGCTGCTGCAGGTGCTTTTATCATGTGCTGGAACGTAACCACTTTTATTCTTTACAGCCGTCATTTTCGTTTCCTGGCAACCACTACCCGCCCCTTCCTGAAATACTGCACGAATAATTTTATACTGCCAGGGATCCTTGCTCATTTTTTATTTTTTTAAGGCAATTGAATTTCGACAGTACAAAGGAACTGATGACCAACAGCGAAATTGCATGGCTCATCGCAGGATTTCTGACCGGATTTTTTTTGGTGATCGGACTTTCCCTTTTATATTTTTTTGAAGCAGACCGCACTATCAACCGACAGATGACACCCCTGATTGCGAATCCGAAACTTTTCAAATCGCAGTTCAAATCAAAAGATATACAGCTGAACAATAGCCGGCTGATTCATGTAGAACTGGTATATGAACGGACCATTTTCGATAAAACAGGTGCGGGACGTTTCCCATTACAGTAAGGAATTTATTGAACGGATTTTCAGCCGGCATCATTTTGCTGCAATTCTTTCCATTTTCATTGCATTTCTTTTTTTAGTCGTTGTAGGTTTTTTTATGGATGAACCTGCTTTTCAGTTGCCCGCAGCAGCCAGTATATTTTTGTTTTTTTCCATCCTGCTTGCTGTCTCCGGCGCATTTTCATATTTCCTGGAAAGCTGGAGTATTCCTTTTCTGGTCTTATTATTTATTGTGCTGAATATTTTGTACCGATATGAAGTGATTGATCCGACCAACAAAGCCTATGGACTGAATTATACCAACCGGACCGAGCGACCGGCTATATGACAGGGAACATTTGCTGGATATGTGTTCCATCAATAAAAGTGGCGGCGGACAAAGCCCGGATGATTGCAAATTCTGGAAAACTGGAAGAAAAAGCAAAAGGAAGAGAAACCACTTTTGCTAATTATCAATACCAGTGGGGGCGGAAGCCGAAGTGCAGCATTTACTATGAATATCCTTCAGAAACTGGATAAACTGAATGGTGGCCGGCTGATGGATAAAACATTTATGATTACCGGAGCTTCAGGAGGAATGTTCGGTGCTGCTTATTTCCGTGAACTTTCGAGGATGAGAGAGTATAAAGATTCAGCTATCAATCCGGATGATCAGAAAGTATACCGATGCCATTTCCGGCGACCTGCTCAATCCACTTTTTTCATCTTTTGTGGCACGTGATCTTTTTTCACCTGCACAGAAATTTTATGTGGGCAATTACGAATATATCAAGGACCGGGGATATGCATTTGAACAAAAACTGAATAAAAATACAGGAGGGGTACTTGACAGGCAGCTTCGGGATCTCGCACCTGATGAAGCCGCAGCACGGATTCCGCTGATGTTATTCAGTTCTGTTATAACGCGGGATAGCCGCACGATGCTGATCAGCACCCAGCCGATCAGTTTTTTAATGCGGCCGGTATTTGACAGCAGCCGTATCAAAACCATCGATCCTGATGCAGTGGACTTCGGAAGTTTTTTTTATAAACAGGATCCAATGAATGTCCGCATGTTGACGGCACTGCGCATGAATGCAACATTTCCTTATGTATTGCCGAATGTCTGGTTGCCTTCGGAACCCGTAATCGATGTGATGGACGCAGGATTCCGGGATAATTTTGGTGAACAGGTGGGCATTCGGTTCGTAGATGTATTCCGAGACTGGATTCTTAAAAATACAAGAGGTGTACTGCTTATTCAAATCCGTGACAGGAAAACCGGAGGATGGGAATATCCTTTTGAATCGACAGATATTACGGAAATCATTACAAAGCCACTTTTATTACTTCAGTATAACTGGTATAAAATGCAGGAATATAACCAGAACGATCTGCTGAGTGTGATGGAAGGATATATGGGAAATGATTTTTACAAAATGACTTTTCAGTATGAACCTAAATTGGCCAATGAAGGTGCAGCACTTAATTTTCACCTGAGCCGTGAGGAAAAAATAGATATTGCCAATGCAGTAAACAGCTCACTAAACCAGCAGATATTTAAAAGTGTGAATGAACTGATGAATCCTTAGATAAGCTTAAAGCCTGAAGCCTAAAGCTTAAAGCTAGTCTGGAAATGTTGAAAAGTTAATGAACTTTATAAAATGATATGGCTTAATATCCATAAACTAAAGAACAGTCTACTTAAACTTTAAGCTTTAGGCTTTAGGCTTTAGAAGGTTGTATAAGTTTAAAACAATTTTTGATAATATCGTGATTTTGAATTCTGAACTGGTTTCTGTCTGGTTCTCCATCGATATGGATTGGTGCATTCGAGGGATTTTCGATACTTATCTTATCTGTCTGCATGTAAATGATATTTTTTTTGTCGACATATTCCATCCTCTCTATCGGGTCGGTTATTGCCGGAAACCTGTAACAGTACTGAAAAAGGAAGACTGATCTTATTCATTTTTTTAACGATCACAATATCAAGTAAACCATCAGACATACTGGCTCTTGGTGCGATCGTAAATTATTTCCAAATTGATTACTGTTGGCGATACTGATAAAATAAGCGTCCGTTTTAAGAATCCTGTCTTTCAGTTTGATTTCAAATGGATAGGGTTTGGAATTAAAAAATTGTCATGGTTGAAATCCGAATATAGGTCTGCAAGGCCCCGTGTTTTCTGTTTGCAAATTCATGGGCTACCTGTGGCATCGAATCCGATTCCGCAGAGCACACAGGAGAATTTTTCATTTACATAAAATGCATCGATCGGATAGGCTTTTCCTTTAAAAATTAAATCAAGGGCGCGGCTGGTTTGCCTGGGAATTTTTGCTGCGCAGAGCGAGCTGTTACCGGAACCCATGGGAAGAATTCCAATATTTACCGGAATGCCCTGCAAAGCATCTACAACCGCATTGACTGTACCATCCCCCCTGCAAATCACCACATCCGTGATATGCATCTTTTTTGATAAGCTTCTGAAGATGATCATAACTCCCGTCTGCTTTTGAAGGAAGAATTTCAAAATCAATTCCTTCTGCCCGGGTTTTACGAATAATCAGATCCTTCACCTGTGCCTTTTTTTTGGTACCGGAAATGGGATTGATCAGGTAAATAATTTTACGGGGCATGCACGCAAGTTCAGTTAAAAGAGGAATTTCAAAAAAGAATTCGCATTCTTTCTTTATCCATTGGTTTTAGTTTCCGAACTTGGACTCCCACAAGAGATACTTAAAATTTCAACCATGACGATTGCCCCAAAACAAAGATTTCTGGCCCTGGATGTATTCAGAGGTATGACGATCTGTTTTATGATCATTGTAAATACATCTGGAAGCAGGTTTACTTATTCTCCGCTGGAACATGCAAGCTGGAATGGATTCACGCCAACCGATCTCGTATTTCCTTCATTTCTTTTCGCTGTTGGAAATGCGATGAGTTTTGTCACCAAAAAATGGAATACTTTAAGTCAGTCCGAGGTACTGGGGAAAATATTCAAACGAACCCTGATTATTTTCCTATGCGGATTTTTATTGTATTGGTTTCCTTTCATTACCATGGATAAAGCGAATCATATCATATTTGCCCCATTTTCCCATACACGAATACTCGGTGTTCTGCAAAGAATTGCTCTGGCTTATTGTATTGCGTCACTGTCTAATTTATTATTTTAAGCCTGGAACGGTTATCAGCATTTCCATTTCGATTCTCCTGTTGTATTGGGCATTCATGATGATAGGTGGCGATTCGCCCGATCCTCTTATCTATGACGGGTAACCTGGGTTATAAGATCGATATGTGGCTGATGGGCCCCAATCATATGTATCATGGAGAAGGTGTTGCGTTTGATCCGGAAGGCTGGTTATCTACTCTGCCATCGGTGGTCAATGTAACATTTGGTTTTATTGTCGGGAAATTTATCCAGGAGAAGGGAAAAAGTTTTGAAGGTCTTGCCAAGCTCCTGCTTGTTGGATTTGCTTTGATTGTGATTGGCTATTTCTGGGACCTCTCATTTCCTATTAACAAAAAATTATGGACCAGCTCTTTCGTGGTTTATACCGTTGGACTCGACTGCGTGATTCTTGCTGCTATTATTTACGTAGTGGATTTTCTTGGAAGAACAAAATGGACTAATTTTTTTACCGTTTTTGGTAAAAACCCACTTTTTATATACTTTTGTCGGAAGTCGGCGCTACTATTTTATATATTATTCAGGTCGGAACCCGGCGTGAGCGTATTACATGGCTTTATCAGCATATTTACAGGCATGCTGGACTCTATCTTGGTTCATTGCTATTCGCCATATCCTGGATGTTATTTTGCTGGCTGATCGGCTTTTTCCTGGATAAAAAGAAGATTTACGTCAGGGTCTGATCAAATATTGAAATTGGATCCTACGGCTGACAGATTGAAATTCTTCCTCCCCTTCTATACTCAAGAGCGTATCACTTCGTTATACGGATAAAATAGCATACCTTTGCGCGTCCAAAAACAGGGCATCGTGC
The DNA here is from genome assembly GCA_963730425.1 of uncultured Bacteroidota bacterium. GTDB lineage: Bacteria > Bacteroidota > Bacteroidia > Chitinophagales > Chitinophagaceae > Puia. The sequence continues at coordinate 207,554 of CAVSRV010000011.1, forward strand.
CGGCTTAAAGCAAGAATATTATGGAGATCAGGAACATCGCGATCATTGCACACGTAGACCACGGAAAAACCACGCTGGTTGATAAGATATTACACGCCACGAAAGTTTTCCGTGACAATCAGGAAACAGGTGAGCTGATCATGGACAGTAATGATCTTGAAAAAGAAAGAGGTATCACCATTTTCAGTAAGAATGCTGCTGTAGTGTACAATGGTGTAAAAATAAATGTCATCGATACTCCGGGTCACGCCGACTTCGGTGGCGAGGTAGAAAGGGTACTCAAAATGGCAGATGGTGTACTATTACTCGTAGACGCATTTGAAGGGCCCATGCCTCAGACGCGTTTCGTTTTGCAGAAAGCATTACACCTGAACCTTCGTCCCATTGTTATCATCAATAAAGTGGACAAACCAAATTGCCGTCCGGAAGAAGTGCATGAAGCCATATTTGAATTGTTTTTCAATCTCGATGCAACTGAAGCCCAGCTCGACTTCCCTACTTTTTATGGTTCAGGCAAAAATGGCTGGTTCAACGACTCACTAACACCGGGAACCGATATTATTCCTTTGTTGGATGGTATTATTAAATATGTTCCTGCTCCCGTTAAAAATGAAGGCCCGTTGCAAATGCAAATTACTTCCCTGGATTATTCTTCATTTCTGGGAAGGATTGCAGTAGGTAAAGTGGCCCGCGGCGCCATTAAAGAAGGTCAGAATATTGTACTGATGCAGGCAGATGGAACGATCAAAAAATCAAAGGTCAAAGAACTTTATGTTTTTGAGTCCCTGGGTAAAAAGAAAGCAACAGAAGTGCTTTGCGGCGATATATGTGCGGTTGTCGGATTGGATGATTTTAATATCGGTGATACGATTTGTGATCTCGATAATCCGGAAGCCTTACCTGTAATCAGTGTGGATGAACCTACAATGAGCATGATGTTTTCCATTAACAATTCTCCTTTCTTCGGAAAAGACGGAAAATATGTAACATCCCGTCATTTGCGCGACCGGCTCATGAAGGAGACGGAAAAAAACCTGGCCCTGCGCGTAGAAGATACCGGTAGTGCCGATAGTTTTCTTGTATTTGGTCGCGGAATTCTTCATTTGGGGATCCTGATTGAAACGATGAGAAGGGAAGGATATGAAATGACTGTGGGCCAGCCTCAGGTGATTGTAAAGGAAATCAATGGAAAGAAATCTGAGCCATTTGAAGTACTCGTGGTAGATGTGCCGGATGAATATAGTGGCAGAGTGATCGATATGGTTACAAGGCGTAAAGGTGAATTGCATGTCATGGAAACCAAAGGTGATATGCAACACCTCGAGTTTGAAATTCCTTCCCGCGGACTGATAGGTCTGCGTTCGAGTATGCTTACCAATACCGCCGGAGAAGCGGTTATGGCACATCGGTTTCTTGACTATAAGCCATGGAAAGGTCCGATTCCCGGTAGAAGCAATGGAGTGCTGATTGCGAAGAATCAGGCAGCCACAACTGGATATTCGATAGATAAATTGCAGGATCGCGGGTCGTTTTTTGTAGATCCGGGAGAAGAAGTTTATGTAGGTCAGATCATCGCGGAACATATCAAACCAGGAGACCTGATTGTAAACGCAACTGAAGGAAAGCAGTTGACAAATATGCGCGCCAGCGGCAGTGACGATTCTGTTCGAATCATTCCAAAAATCCAGATGACCCTTGAAGAATGTATGGAATATATCCAACAGGACGAATGTATCGAGGTAACTCCGAAAAATATCCGGCTTCGCAAAACCATTTTGGATGAGGATACTCGAAAGAAATACCAGAAAATGCTGAAGACGGAGGAAGTAAGCTAAAAGCCTAAAGCCTAAAAATTTGGATAAATTAAGTTACATAATATTTATAGCACCCGTCGGTGCTTTTTTTATTAATTTTTGTCAGGGTTTAATTTTAATCTTCAGATCTTCAGGTAAGTTTTAGGCTTTAAGCTTTCGGCTTTAAGCCTGCAAAGCGTAGCTTTGCATTAAATCAGGGTTTATGAAAAGAAAACTTGGTTTTTTGATTATTCCCGTTGTCATTTTCCTCTGCCTGGATTCCTTCAAAAGCCAGGCCCAATGTTCGATTTGTACGCGTACGGTTCAACAAATGGGTGAAAGACCTGGAAAAGCATTTAATGCCGGGATTATTTACCTTGCTTTCACACCTCTTGCAATTGGAGGAATACTGGGCTACCGATGGTGGAGGCAGAACCGTAATTTCCAATAATTTATTTTCGTTTAGACAAATATTCGAAAGCAAAATTGTAAATATTAAAACTTTCGGATCGCATTTCTGTCTTTATTTTTTCCAGGAGATCGCGCTTATTAATTTCCTTCATTTGATCAGCTAATATTAAGCGATATGCTTTTTCCGCAAGAATAAGATACTTCTCTTTTTCTGTGGATCTCTCACGGTTTTCAATCGCCTGTAAAAGCCTGTCAATACCAATACCTTCGGTAGCAATGGTTTCAATGATATCAACTCGTTTTGATCCCAGATGAAGTGCCGACTGCAAATTTTTAATAAATTGTTTTGTGCCGGGATTGTCTGCTTTATTTACTACAAAAAGATCAGCAACCTCCAATACTCCGGACTTCAGCGCCTGAATTTCGTCGCCGAATCCGGCCATCAAAATCATGACAGTAAAGTCAGCGATGCTGGCGATTTCCAGTTCGCTTTGTCCTATACCTACTGTTTCTATAATTATATAATCATATGGTGCTACTTTAAGAAGATCAGTTATTTCAAAAATTCGCGGATGAAGTCCTCCCAGGGAACCTCTTGATGATAGTGATCGAATATATACGGAAGGATTGTCGGCCCATTGATTCATTCTTACCCTGTCGCCCAGAAAAGCTCCATGGTGAAAAGGAGAAGAAGGATCTACACACAGGACCGCTGTCTTTTTTTGTTGTTTTAAAAGCGCTGCAATAAGTATGTTTACCAGTGTGCTTTTGCCAACACCCGGAGGTCCTGTGAATGCCTATGACGGGAGTATTGGAGAAATGGTAAATTTTTCAATAACTCATCTGAGCCTGGCGCCTGGTTTTCTATTAAAGAAATACATCGAGCCAAAGATTTAATATTACCCTTCTGTATTTCCGGTAGAAAGTTTAGCTGCATAGTTGGATGCGATAGATCGGTTTTAAACGATCAATTATAATTTTTTCGCAGCATTCTGCGGCGTATTTTTGAATTAGTCATGCCATCACAAAACAGATACGATCCTAAAAATTGGGAAAAAGTTCCATGCCCTTTTTGCGGATCGACACAATATTCAATTTACGAAAGATTTGGGAGTGAATTGCAATTCACTTACGTTTTGTGTCGCGATTGTACGTTGGTTTTTCAGTCACCCCGGCCAAAGTATGATCAGGAATTTATCGACTCTGCATATGCTTCTTACTATCAGTTCAGCGAAAATATAAAATTGGAGGATAATACTCAGATACTTCATTCTTCTGTAAACATGTTTAAGGAAGAAGTCGAAAATCTGTTGAAGTATGATAACATTCGAAGCAATGTGTTGGATATCGGCAGTGCAATGGGTACTTTCCTGTTTGCGGCGAAACCTTATTACAGAAAAGCGGTTGGACTGGATGTTTCTGCAGAAATGGCCAGTTACGCTTCGAAAAATGTAGGTGTAACCATTTACCTCAAACAGTTCAATGAGTTTATCTATGAAGAGAAATTTTCATTGATTCATATGAGTCACGTTATTGAACACATTCCCAATCCGGTTGAATGGCTAAAAAAAGCGGGAACAATGCTTGAGGACGGTGGAGTACTGGTAATAAATGTTCCCAATAAATTTTCTATGAGTTTCAGGCTTCAGCATTTCTTTTACAAGACAGGATTAAAAAAGCAATTTTCTTCTACCTGGAATGATTCGACAAGAGTTCCCGACCACTTATATGAACCGAATGTGAATAGCATGCTCAGATTATTGAAGGATAATCGTTTTGAAGTGCTGGATTATTTCAGTTATAGCCGCAAAGATCCGGTTTCCAAACATTCTATTTTTTCAAAACTATTTAACCGCTATCTGCACAAAGGCAGTAATCTTTCTTTCATTGTACGGCCTTTGAAGTGAAACCGGAGCCCTTAAGGAGTCAGATAATTTTATAATTCCGGAATTCGAATAGTCTTCTTCCTGTTTTCTTTTCTATCCAATATAAAAGTCTTTCTTTAAAAGAGAATTTTTTTTTCGAGATATCTAGGTTGATATTCCAATTCTTTTCTTCAATTCGTTTTTGCATTACTGCTGGGTGTTCACTTTTAAAATGCATCAGGGAATCGAAATTATTAAAGTCGAATAATTCACCGGTCCTCCTTTCGATATTCGTGGGATCGTCGATTGTATCTATCCATAGCTCCTGAATTTTTTTCAGTTTCTCTTTCATTTTCCTCGGGTTTTTTACCCAACCATAATGATAAACCATAGCGTCTACCGGTTTAACGTTAATTTTTTTTAATCCCCGCCTGAATCCCTGTGCATCTCTGTATGCGTGAATACTTTTATCATTCCTTATAATACGTACTTCTTTGTGATACCATTTGCGACTGTCTGCCACATAATCATAGGTACCGTAAAAATGCAGATAATTGAAAAGTAAACCTTCCACACGTTTGTCATCATTATACAGCAGGGAGGTTTTGTGAATAATGTCATGATATTTTTCATGAATTATTTCATCCGCCTGAATATAAAAAGCCCAGTCACTATCGGGAGATATAAGTTGAAACGCTTTATCCGTTTCGACCGCCAGTACCACTCCGCCTTTTTTAAGATTTTCATCCCAGACGGAGTGATGGATTTTGAGTTTATCCGATTGTATTGATCGAATTAATTCTTCCGTATTATCCTCACTGTCGCCAACCAAAACAATCATCTCGTCCACTACAGGTAATATAGATGTGATTGCCTCAACAATGGGATAATCATATAATACAGCATTCCGCACAATAGTAAAACCGGATATTTTCATAATATTATTAATTCTGTTATCATCCGAAACGAAAAATTGCTATTCGCAAAGAAAAGATAAAAAATATGATTCCATCAAGAGTGAGAACGGGTAATGATTAAAAATGGTTGGTTAAGGTCCGGATATTATTAGTATTATATATTTAAATTGCATGCTCTTTTTGTACCGATGACAAATTTCATTCCTATATTTCCGTTAAATGTGGTTCTTTATCCGGGAGAAACCCTCAACCTGCATATTTTTGAACCCCGGTATAAGGAATTGGTTAAAGAATGTTTTGGTAGTAATAAGCCATTTGGGGTTCCTGCAATAATAAATGGTCATGTGTCTGAATTCGGAACTCTCGTCACCATCGTGGAAATTGTAAAAGAATACGAAAACGGGGAGATGGATATAGTTACGAAGGGCACTGATGTTTTTCGGATCCTTGAGATAATTAAAAAAATTCCGGACAAACTCTTCAGCGGCGCTATTGTAAACTATCCTGAAAATTCTGAAGTGTATCCCAGAAAAGACCTGATGCAGGCAGTGGTGAAGGCGTTACGAGAACTTCACAGGATCCTGAATATCAGTAAAGATTTTCATAAACCAGATGAAGAGCTTAGCGCATATGACCTGGCTCATCACGCAGGATTATCTATTGAAGAAGAATATGAGTTGCTGGGGCTATTCAGAGAAGAACAAAGACAGGAATATCTAAAGAGACATTTGGGGAAAGTATTGCCGGTTGTAGCAGAAATGGAAGTATTGAAAGAAAGGATTATTCTGAATGGTCATTTTAAAAATCTATCTTCCTTCAGATTTGAGTAGGATAGCAATCAACAACTGAATAGATTGTACATCATGCCCACTACCCTTTGTTTAGATTTTGGGAATACCAGATTGAAGTGGGCTGTTTTTTCCGATGGGGAAATCCGGCATAATGGAGTATTACTCAATGACGGGCTGGAAGATCTGAAAAATATCTTAATAACATTCAAGCCCGATCGAAGTATTCTTTCCTCAGTTGTCAATCACCCGACCGAAGTGGAAGAATTGTTGGAAAGCAAAACAAAATTTCAAAAACTGGATCATCGTTCCCGTGTACCAATAACAACACCGGTGGGCAAACCAGAAACGATAGGCGCGGACAGACTGGCTCTTGTCGTGGCAGCGGCACACTATTTCCCCGATAAGAATAACCTGGTCATTGGTCTGGGATCTGCTATTACCTATAATTATATTAACAGGTATCATCAATTCATAGGAGGCAGTATTTCACCGGGCCTTGAAATGCGATTCAAGTCATTGGAATTCTATACCGCTAAACTGCCTTTGGTAAAACCGCACTGGAATTTTCCTTTATCCGGATATGATACTAAAACTAATATACAGTCAGGTGTACAATTTGGGATAGCAAAAGAAATTGAAGGTGTTATAGATGCGTATGAGGACCGATATGCAAACCTCCACGTTTTAATGACTGGTGGAGATTCAAATTATTTCAAACCATTTCTGAGGAAAAAGATTACAGAGGACCCGGATCTTATCTTTAAAGGACTCTATGTAATCAGTGAATATAATTTATCAATTTGAAATCTCCCAGGATATATAAGATTTTTGTGTTATCGTTTTTCTTATGCGGATTTTTTTCTGCCTGTGAAAATAATATGCAGACACTTCCCAATTTTCGCCAGAAGCAGATCAGCGTTGATGAAGGGAAACAAATTACTGCCTATCTGAGTGAGAGTGCCAAAGTGAAGGCCAAACTAACTGCCCCATATATGCGTAGGAATGAAATCGATTCACCCTATGTTGAATTCCCTAATACACTTCACGTGGATTTTTACAATGATTCTCTTATTATCGAAAGTGTCATGGATGCACACTATGGGAAATGGCGTGAACAGGACGGCAAGGTTTACCTGAGGGATAGCGTCGTGGTCATGAATATCCTGAAAGGGGATACACTTTACTGCAAGGAGCTCTGGTGGGATCAGAAAGCAGAAAAATTTTATACAGACAAGCCTGTTCAGATCCATAAGGCCGGTGGAACCATTTTGTATGGTACCGGACTGGAAGCACCCCAGGATTTCAGCGGGTATACCATCTTTCAGATCACTGGCCCCTTTGCCTTCCCTGAGAATGGAATGCCCAGGAACTAAAAAAGCCCTGGAATACTCCAGGGCCTCGAATGTGTTTGTACTTAACCTAACCGTTACCAAGTTGGTCATCAATAGGGTACAAATTTTAACACTTCATCGGATTTGGTCTTCTCGTGGAATTTGGATTTTAACAGTCTGTGATCGGGCTCTTTTAAATGGTTTGGTCGGTTTCATAGTTAGCTTTTCGAAGGAATTGGATAATGACCATTTAATCGGACGTCTATCACTATGACGATGTAAACATACAAATCGCATAGACCGTATCAAGCGGGATAGCGCTCGATCTCCTATTCTCAGCTTATACTGCGAAAACTAGTAAAACTACTGTCAGGGGCTTAAAGCGTAAAGCTTAAGGCGTAAGGCTATTAGTTGAATAGCAGAGAGTTATAAAATATGTTGATTGGTGATTTACTACAGAAAATAACACTAATAATAACATATAAGCAATTTTACTTAGGTTTTGCTGATAAGCTTTAGGCTCATATCTTAGGCTTTAAGCCCCCTTAAGCTTTACGCCTTGAGCCTTCTGCTTTTTGCTTTAAGCTTTAGTCTTTAAGCTTTCTTCGGGTCTCATTTGGGGGAACAGCAACACGTCCTGAATAGAAGGCTGCCCTGTAAGTAACATCGTCAGCCTGTCAATGCCAATCCCGATGCCGGCAGTTGGAGGCATTCCGTATTCCAGAGCTCTCAGGAAGTCATTATCTATGAACATGGCCTCTTCGTCACCTCTTTCCATGAGCCTGACCTGGTCTTCAAATCTCTCACGTTGATCCAGCGGATCATTCAATTCAGAGTAAGCGTTTGCGATTTCCTTTCCATTGATGATGAGCTCAAATCTTTCAACCAGTCCGTTCTTAGATCGATGCTTTTTGGTAAGAGGGCTCATTTCTACCGGATAATCAATAATAAATGTTGGCTGTATAAAGCGGTGTTCACTTGTGGCGCCAAATAGGGCATCTATTAGTTTTCCTTTACCCATACTATTATCAGCCGGAATATGAAGTTGCCGACATAAATCTCTAAGTGCCTCTTCATTCATTACTGATACATCAGATCCCGTGGCTTCCCTGATTGCATCGTAAATACTAATTCTTTTATAAGGTGCCCTGAAATCCAATTCTTTGTCACCGGCCATTACAATCGTAGTTCCGTTTACAGATGTTGCGACTTCTTCGAGCAGAGACTCTGTCGTTTCCATCATCCAGAAATAATCCTTGTAAGCAACATAAAATTCAAGTATTGTAAATTCGGGATTATGTGTCCTGTCCATGCCCTCATTCCTGAAATTTCTGCTGAATTCATACACCCAGTCGAATCCCCCGACGATCAGCCTTTTCAGATATAATTCATTGGCAACCCTTAATAAAAGGGTATATCAAGGGCATTATGGTGGGTGATGAAGGGCCTGGCTGCTGCCCCGCCAGGTATAGTTTGCAATACAGGTGTATCAACTTCCAGTGCACCTTTCCTATTCAGGAAATCACGCATACTGTTGATCATTTTTGTCCTTTTTATAAAGATCTCCTTCACCTGCGGATTTACGATTAGATCGGCATATCGCTGACGATAGCGGAACTCGGGGTCAGTAACCGCATCAAAGGTTTCTCCTTCTTTTTCTTTGACCACGGGTATGGGCCGCAGGGCCTTTGATAACAGCGTCAATTCCTTGACATGTACAGATATCTCGCCGGTTTTAGTTATGAATACATATCCTTTCACACCTATAATATCGCCCAGATCAATCAGGTGCTTCCATAATTTATCATAGTTCGATTTGTCATCTCCCGGCGCAATATCATCCCTTTTGATATATAATTGGATGCGGCCACTACTGTCCTGAATCACTGCGAAAGACGCTTTTCCCATGTCCCTGATACCCATGATTCGGCCTGCAAGGCATACGGAATCGAAATCAGCCTTTTTTTCTTCCGTATAATTCGATTTTATAAAAGCAGCATGGGCATTTACCGGAAATGCGGCAGCCGGATATGCTTCAATACCCATTTCATTCAGAGATTTCAGCTTTTCCCGACGAATGAGTTCCTGTTCAGACAGAGAGTTAAGAGACATGGGGCCTGGTTTCTAAATTCCCGCAAATGTACATGTTAAGCCTAAGGCTTAAAGCCTAAAGCTTAAAACTTATCGTGAATCGTGAATAGTTTATCGTAAATCGATCATCGTTTGACAATAAAAAATATAAGAGAAACGGCCAACAGTCAACGGTCATCAGCCAACGGAAAAAGGCTGGTTTTTAACGTGTTTTGACCTATTTTTGCCTGATAAATCCCAGGTAATGAAGTTTGAAAAGATTCACAATAAGGGACAGGCACAGCTTTTCCGTAACAGCTATATGGAAATGCTGACTAAAACCCATCCGTTGGTAATTTGGGGGATCTATCTGCCAGTCATCATTTATTTTATCTACCTCAGTCATTTCCAGCTGGATTTCAGTTATGTCGGTATATTATTCACTTTTGCAGCCGGGGGATTTTTCTGGACTTTCTTCGAATACCTGATGCATCGTTTTGCTTTTCACGCGGTAGCTGAAAGTGAATCAGCTCAAAAGTTCATTTATGTAATGCATGGCAATCACCATCATTTTCCAAGGGATAAGGAACGCCTTTTTATGCCACCGGTACCCAGTATTATTATAGCCTCAACCATTTTTGGAATCATGTACCTGGCCATGAAAGAATATGCATTCTCATTCTTCTCCGGATTCATACTTGGCTACCTCCTTTATGGAAGTATGCACTACGCAATTCATGCCTGGAACCCTCCATTTAAATGGATGAAACCACTCTGGAGAAACCATCATCTTCACCATTACAAGGATGATCACAAAGGATTTGGTGTGAGTACTACATTCTGGGATCGTGTATTTGGTACTATGTTCGACCTCAAAAAGGAGAAGGAAGACAAGGAAAAAGTACGGGAACTGATGTATTAATATTTTTCCATCACTCCGAGTCCGAATAAAGCAAAATCATATTTCACCGGATCATTTTTGTCCATTTCCCTTAAAGCCAGCGTGAGTTCCATTGCCGTTTCCCAGTCTGTCTGTTTTCTGCTTGATCAATCCAAAGCCCCTTGCAACGCGGGCTACATGGAGGTCAACCGGGCAAATCAGATCTGATGCTGATATTTTTTTCCAGAGTCCAAAATCTACCCCCTTGTTATCTTTTCGAACCATCCAGCGCAGGTACATATTGAGCCTCTTGCAGGCTGAATTTTTTTCAGGAGTTGCGATGTGTTTCTGGGTTCGGCCTGGTGCATCTTCAAGTGAAAAAAATCGGTTGTAAAAAACAGATAAAGCAGTTTTAACGTATTCATGATGTTCCGAAATATTATTTACCTCGTCAGGATCAGGCAAAAAAGCCGTTTCCAGCGAGTCCGAACTTCTGATAATGATATTGTAAAAAATGTATGAAATATAAAAGATCCGTACCGTTGAATGTGCGGTGTTTGAATTCCAGAAGGCGTTTCAGATCCGAAGCATCATGATTTTTGATGAAATCAAATGGATCTTCATCCATTGCACCCATCAACTCATTTGATTTTTGAATGATGGTGGTCCGGTTGCCCCAGGCAAAAACAGATGCAAAAAGTCCAGCGATTTCTATATCCTGTTTTCTGCTGAAACGATGAGGAACTGAAATGGGATCCATTGCAATAAAAGAAGGATCGTTGTATTGCAAGTACTTTCTTTTCAAGAAAATCCCGCAGTTCCTTTTTGTTCGGGAATGCTTTCATATTTATTTAACCAATCGCCTGATCCAGGTCTTCTATCAGATCATCGGCATCCTCAATGCCAACACTAAGTCGGATAAGGCAATCACGTAATCCGTTTTTTATTCTTTCTTCTTTGGGAATAGATGCATGTGTCATAGCTCGCCGGCTGACTGATCAGGGATTCCACGCCACCCAGACTTTCAGCAAGGGAAAATAAACGAGTCGATGACAATACTCTTTTGGTTTCTTCTGCGGAATTATTTTTTAATTCGAAACTGAGCATGCCACCAAATCCACGCATCTGTTTACTGGCAACGGCGAATCCAGGATGATCTTCAAAACCACACCAGTAGACTTTTTCCACTTTCGGATTTTTGCGCATCCACCGGGCGATTTTTTCTCCGTTTTCACAATGTCTTTGCATGCGCAGTTCAAGTGTTTTTATTCCTCTTAATACCAGGAAGCAGTCCTGAGGGCCAGGAACGGCGCCACAGGATTTCTGAATGAAATATAATTGTTCACGAAGTGCAGGATCATTCATCATTAAGCATCCATGAATCACATCGCTATGTCCTCCCAGATATTTTGTTGCAGAATGTATGACGATATCGGCGCCCAGATCGAGCGGGTTTTGGAGGTAAGGGGATGCGAAAGTATTGTCGACGCAAAGCAAGAATTTTTTTTTCTCTGGCGATGGAAGCAACAGCAGCCAGGTCGACGATATTCATCAACGGATTGGTCGGCGTTTCTGTCCAGATAAGTTTTGTTTTTTCATTGATGAATGAACGGATATTTTCCGGATTCTGCATATTCACATAATGAAAATGGATACCTGTTTTTTCAAAAATTTTAGAAAAGAGACGAAAGGTGCCTCCATACATATCATTGGCTGCTATTACTTCATCTCCAGGAAGCAGGAGACGGATTACTGCGTCAGAAGCTGCCACGCCGCTGCTGAAAGAAAGTGCGAAGCGTGCATTTTCGATGGACGCCAGAGCAATTTCCAGCGCTTTTCTTGTAGGATTTTGCGAGCGGGCATATTCATATCCTTTATTGTTGCCAGGAGCTGCCTGTACAAATGTAGATGTCTGGTATATGGGTGGAATGATCGCGCCTGTGCTGGGATCGGGTTCCATACCTGCATGAATCGCGCGGGTTGCAAATTTCATAAATATTATTTTCGAATTGACAGACGGAGTTACCAACTGATAGGTAAGTGTACTTCTTTATTGTCCCATCCAATCATCAGGTTAGTTTTATTTTTTTCATTTCCTTCAAAACAAACGGTAAATACTTCAATGACATCGGGCCTTGTATTCACTTTAACGTCGGTACGAAGAGCATCTTTTTTTGTATCGTATCCAAAAGCACCCCAGGTATCCGTTTCACTGTTCAGCACAATGGTCCATTTATCAGTAGAAGGGATCGCATACATCGTATACCTTCCTTTGGCTAGTTTTTTTCCATCGATTTTTACATCACGGAAAAATTCAATTTCCGTGGCTTCGTTCGCGCCCATCCTCCATATCATGTCGTAGGGGACCAGGTCACCGAAAATACTCCGGTTGTTTTTTTGTGGACGTCCGTAAATAACGCGAGCAATCAAAGGGGCATCTGATTTATGCTGAATTTTAAGAACAGGATAATCTACCGGATAATAACACATATCCATAGGAGATTTGTCCAGCGGAGGCAGGGTTGACTGGGCAGCACAGATACAGGTAACAAATAAAAAAGCAATCGCAGACAGACAGGATTTCATAATATTCATGGGAGGCAAAATTATATTGAAAGGTTATCAATTGGCGCGAAGGTAGAGTAGTTCATTAAATGCAAAGGTTTTTACATGCGGAAAGAAAAATTCATAGCTCATTTTTAACTCTTCATAGTGATCAATAAAGGCCTTAAAAACGGGTTCCGGATCATCTATGTATTTTGCCCGTCGGCAAAGACCCTGGAAGCTATTATATATTCCCTGAGTGGACTGGTAATGTAACAGCCAGTTTTGTTCCCTCATATAAAAAAAGAATTTCTTAAATTTTTCTGGCAGCCATTCTTCGTAAGATGCCAGCTGAACATAAGTATTTTGGGTGAAAATGGCCAACGCACCTTCTTCGAATTCATAGGAATCATTGGCCAGGAAATGATCATAAATAATATCCACAAAACTTCCGGCATATAAACCCGCTGATGTTTTCAGAAATTGCTTCGCCTGTCGCGTCGCAGGATGGGTATCCGTATATTCATCTATTTTCCGGTGAAGGGTAATGCCCATTTGTATCCGTTCAGGGTAGTCAAATTTTTTTTTACCCTTGATAAAATCACTGATCATATTGCCCGCAAGGATATCAGGATCGCCAAAAGAGAGATAAGCATGCGCCAGGTAGTTCACGCGATAAAAATACATTTTTAAAGCTTAAAGCCTAGGACTCAAAGCCTAAAGCTTGTAAAGGTTAGCAAGTTCTGATAGATTTGAAATTATATATTTCAAATTCAACAAATTATCAAATCTTGCTTTAGGCTTTAGGCTTTGGGCTTTGAGCCTTAAAAGAATTAATTTCGCTTTCCACATAATATAATCATGAATAAAGGACCAGTCTCCAGTTATATCGCACATCACTACAGGCATTTTAATGCGGCAGCACTTATAGATGCTGCCAAAGGTTATGAAACCCACTTAGCTGAAGGAGGGAAAATGATGGTCACGCTGGCAGGTGCTATGAGCACGGCAGAACTGGGAGTTTCACTTGCCGAGATGATTCGCCAGGATAAAGTGCATATCATTTCCTGTACAGGGGCAAACCTGGAAGAAGATATCATGAACCTGGTGGCTCATTCACATTACAAAAGGGTGCCCAACTACAGGGATCTAACACCTCAGCAGGAATGGGAATTGTTGGAACAGGGTCTAAATCGCGTAACCGATACCTGTATTCCGGAAGAAGAAGCATTCCGGAAGATTCAAAAACATATCGTGCATTTATGGAAGGATGCGGATGCAAAAGGCGAACGATATTTCCCTCATGAATACATGTATAAACTCTTACTGAGCAAAGTAATGCAGGATGGATATGAAATCGATGTGAAAGACAGCTGGATGATCGCAGCCGCAGAGAAAAATCTTCCGATAGTAGTTGGTGGGTGGGAAGATTCTACGATGGGTAATATTTTTGCATCTTATATTGTGAAAGGGGAGCTGAAAGCAGGAACCATGAAAAGTGGTATCGAATATATGGTTTGGTTATCTGACTGGTACAGGAAAAATTCGGGGGGAAAGGGAATTGGATTTTTCCAGATTGGGGGTGGAATCGCTGGTGATTTCCCAATATGCGTGGTACCGATGATGTATCAGGATCTTGAATGGCATGATGTGCCATTCTGGAGTTATTTCTGCCAGATATCGGATTCAACTACTTCATATGGTTCATATTCCGGTGCAGTACCAAATGAAAAAATTACATGGGGCAAACTGGATATACATACTCCAAAATATATCGTTGAAAGCGATGCAACCATTGTGGTTCCACTCATATTTGCATGGATACTGGGGTGGTAGCTTTCAATGTTTATCTGTTTGCTATTTTCGATGACGGATGATGGTTGATCGATGACCTTTTAAATTAATATTTGCTTTAAGATTAATAAATGCAAAAGCTCGGAAATTATGTAGCAGGTCATTGGATCGAGGGCACAGGTGACCAGCAGATACTATCAGATGCTGTAACGGGCACTCCTATTTACATGGCCGGCACAAGGGGTTTGGATTTTCAGGAAATACTCGGATTATGCCAGGGAGCAGGGAAATCCTGCTTTGAGAAAAATGACTTTTCATGAACGCGGCAGGATGTTAAAAGCACTGGCACTTCATTTAAAAGACCAGCGTCGAAAAATTTTATCAGATAAGTTATCAAACAGGTGCTACCCGCGCAGATTCATGGATTGATCATTGAAGGTGGCATCGGGAATCTTTTTTCCTACGCATCCCTTCGAAGAAAATTTTCCGACCAGCCTTTTTGCACGGATGGCGATCCGGTGGATCTGAGCAGGAATCATAGTTTCATGGCCCAGCATATCCTGGTTCCAAAAGAAGGAGTCGCCATTCATATAAATGCATACAATTTTCCTGTCTGGGGAATGCTTGAAAAAATTGCAGTTAACCTGCTGGCAGGTGTTCCGGCCATCGTAAAACCAGCTACCTGTACCAGTTTTTTAACAGAGGCTGTCGTCAGGGAAATCCATGCTTCCGGTATACTTCCTGAAGGTGCTCTGCAATTGATTTGCGGGAGCACTGGAAATCTCCTGGACCTTCTCAATGCGCAGGATATAGTCACATTTACCGGATCAGCGTCAACTGGATCTGAGACTGAAATCTAATCCTTCAATACTAAAAGAAAATGTTTCTTTCACGATGGAGGCAGACTCCCTGAACTGCATTGTTTTGGGTGAAGATGTGAAACCCGGCATGCCCGAGTGGGAAATTTTTGTAAGAGAAGTCCGAAAAGAAATGACTGTGAAAGCAGGACAAAAATGCACTGCCATCAGGCGGATTTTTGTTCCTGAGAATAAAATGGAAGAAATGAGAAAATCC
Organism: uncultured Bacteroidota bacterium; assembly: GCA_963730425.1. GTDB lineage: Bacteria > Bacteroidota > Bacteroidia > Chitinophagales > Chitinophagaceae > Puia. The sequence goes on from CAVSRV010000011.1 coordinate 223,024, forward strand.
ATTTCCAGGGAGCTTGCACAAACCCTGATCGGAAATCCGGTGAATGAAAAAGTAAAAATGGGCTCTCTCGCAGGGCAGGATCAGCGAAAGGAAGTGAAAACACAGGTACAGAAATTACTTGCTTCATCAAAGATTATTTATGGTTCACTCGACAGCGTGGAACTAGTGGATGCGGACATCCTCAAAGGAGCATTCATGGGACCTATTCTTTTGGAAAATGAAAATCCTTATACGGGCGGCGCTCACGATATTGAAGCATTCGGACCAGTCAGTACTTTGATGTCTTACAAAGACATGGAAGAAGCTATCCAGCTCTCAAAAAAAGGGAAAGGTTCGCTATGCAGCACAATTGTGACGGCATCCGATCAAAACTGCAAAAGAATATGTGGTAAACGCAGCTACTCATCATGGCAGAATATTGGTCCTGAATCGTCAGGATGCCAAAGAAAGTACCGGACATGGGTCTCCGCTGCCTATGCTTGTTCATGGTGGTCCCGGTCGTGCAGGGGGTGGCGAAGAAATGGGTGGAATGCGCGGGGTAAAACATTATATGCAAAGAGCAGCAATCCAGGGTTCACCAGATAGTATTACAGCCATCACTTCCATTTACCAGGCACATGCTGCACAAAAGATTGACGAAAAGCATCCATTCAAAAAATATTTTGAAGAACTACAAATCGGAGACAGTGTGCATACCCAGCATCGCACAATAACGGATGACGATATCAGCCGGTTCTCAGAAATCAGTGGTGATCATTTTTATGCGCATATGGAAAATGAATCTTTTGAGGACACCATGTTTGAAAAACGCGTTGCACACGGGTATTTTATATTAAGTGCTGCAGCGGGATTATTTGTGGATGCCGCCAAAGGTCCCGTCCTCCTGAATTATGGAATTGATGAATGCCGGTTCCTGAAACCGGTTTATGCAGGATCTACCATTGCGGTTCGTTTTACCTGCAAAGAAAAAACCAGCCAGGATCAAAAAGATGATGAATGATATTCCGAAAGGTATAGTAAAATGGTATGTAGATGTATTTGATGAATCCGGTGAGTCGGTAATGATAGCTACCATATTGACAATGGTAAGAAAAAAATTATAAGATATGCAGGAACAAATTCCGGGTTATGTAAGATCAGAAAGACATGGATCATCAATGATTATTGAATTCTTTCATCCGCAAAGTAATTCTATGCCGCACAATCTTCTGACAGATCTCGCAAGACAAATACATGGTGCAGGTCTTGATGATGAAATCAGGGTGGTCATTTTGCGATCCGGAGGAGACCGGGCTTTTTGTGCGGGTGCTTCTTTTAATGAACTCTTGCAAATAAAAACCAGCAGGGAAGGTGAGGATTTCTTCAATGGATTTGCTCACGTGATTAACAGTATGCGGAAATGCCCAAAGTTTATTATTGCAAGGATACATGGTAAATGTGTGGGAGGCGGAGTTGGTATTGCGGCGGCAGCAGATTATGCGATTGCACTGACAGGGGCTGATATTAAAGTCAGTGAACTGGAAATCGGAATTGGTCCTTTCGTGGTAGGTCCGGCGCTTGAACGTAAAATCGGACTCTCCGCTTTTTCACAACTAACGATAGATGCCGCATCTTGGCGAACCGCTGAGTGGGCTAAAACCCGTGGACTCTATTCAGAAGTTCACATGAACATACAGGAACTGGATGAGTCTATACAAAGACTCGCCGGTCATCTTATTCGTTCAAATCCACAGGCAGTGAGAGAAATAAAAAAAATACTATGGGAGGGAACTGCACATTGGGACCAACTTCTTTCTGAACGTGCCACAAATAAGCGGAAAGCTTGTGATCACTGAACATGCACAAAGAGCGATAGCTCTTTTCAATAAAGCCTGAAGAAAGTGTGAGAGTGTGAGAGTGTGAGAGTTGGTTTGAGAGTATTCTCACACTCTCACACTCTCACACTCTCACACTTGTTCTATTCCGCTCCCAAATCATTATAAGTATATAATTGATCAAGCGAACTTTCCGCCGTCATAGTAAATATAGTATTGAGCAGACCGTCTTTCAATCCATAAACCAGCCCGTGAAGATCGGGACCCTGGCGGTATTTCCATGCGCGCTGTATAATGGATGTTTTGCGAGATGTAGTACCTGCTCCTGGACATTGAGTTCAGTAAGCCTGTCTTCTCTATTCTCCTGGTTTGGAATAGCTTCCAGTTCGTCACGGTGAAGGCGGTAAACATCTTTGATATTTCTGAGCCACATATTCAGAACCTGTTTGAAATCATGATTAGTCATTGCAGCCTTAATACCACCGCAGCCATAGTGACCGCAAACAATTACATGTTTTACTTTGAGGTGAGCCACGGCATATTCCAGCACACTGAGCAGATTTACATCCGTATGGATAACCATGTTCGCGATATTCCGGTGAACAAAAATTTCTCCAGGCTGGGTACCCGTAATTTCATTCGCAGGCACACGACTGTCACTGCATCCGATCCATAAAAATTCCGGCGTTTGAATAGTTGCAAGGGCCTTAAAATATTCCGGATCATCGGCTTTTTTTTCGGCTGCCCAGGCTTTGTTTTCAAGAAGTAATTTATTTATGGAATTCATAAAATATTTTTTATCATTAATGTGAACTTGTTCCTGCATACTCACCAATAGTCGACTGATCATATACCAGGTGATGTTCTGCTTTAAAAAGGCTTTTCTTAATTTCCACTTTTATATTTTTTAAATAAGCATGCTGCAGAAACTCATTTATAACGTCTATTATATCCTTGTCAATAAAATCTGCCTTGGTCAAATCAATAAGTAAATAAGAATCCGCCGGAATGCCTTCGAGTTTTCCTTTTAAAATCGGCTTATTCAGGAATGAAATATCCTTTCGGAATCTTACAAGATATTTGTTTTCATCATGTATAACTATGATGGCAGATTTAAAATTGCTTCTGATCAGTGAGAACAAAGCCACTATTGTACCTATTATAATGCCAACCAGCAAATCAGTAAAAAGGATCGCTGCAAGCGTAACAATAAATGGAACAAACTGATCCCATCCTCGCTTATATATTTCCTTGAAAATGGAAGGCTTCACGAGTTTATATCCTGTAATGATCAGAATGGCAGCTAAAGCACTGAGTGGGATTTTATTCAATAATGCAGGAATGAATAACACACTAAGGAGAATCAGAATACCATGCATGATGGCAGAGAATTTACTTTTTGCTCCTGCTTCCACATTAGCTGAACCCCTGACAATTACTGAAGTAAGTGGAAGACCTCCTAACAATCCTGATATGATATTTCCCACTCCCTGGGCTTTTAATTCCCTGTTGGCAGGTGTTCGTCGTTTTAAGGGGTCCAGTTTGTCGACTGCCTCAATACCCAACAGCGTTTCAATACTTGCGACCAGCGCCAGCGTCAATCCGGTTGTCCAAACATCCAGATTATTTAGATATTCCCATTTAGGAAACATAAAAAAGCCCGTGAAAGATGCGAAATCACTGGCGATCGGAAGATTTACCAGTTGACTGGTGCTTAAGGAAAAACGAGTGCCGGGTGTTGCGAAGAAGACATTAATGAGAATGCCGGCAATAACAACCACGAGCGGACCCGGAGTATTCTTAAAAAATTTTTTCTTTTTTAATGCGGGTCTGTCCCACACGATCAGAATAATGACTGAAAGCAATCCAATAATTAATGCAATCGGTGAAATGCTGTTTAGCGAATTGATAAGTTGCGAAAAAGTATTGTTACCATCGACCTGAATGAAAGTTTCATCACCTGCCCAATCGCTGTCATACCCTATCAGATGTGGAAACTGTTTCAGGATCAAAACCAATCCAATAGACGCGAGCATACCCCTGATCACTGAGTTTGGAATATAATCCCCGATAATACCGGCTTTTAAATATCCCAGTATAACCTGTAACAATCCAGAGATTACGACCGACAAAAGAAACGCTTCGTAAGCAGGCATTTTTCCTATTGCAACGGCTACAATTGCTGTTAATCCTGCTGCCGGGCCACTGATACTTAGCGATGAGCCGCTGAGTAAGCCGATGACGATACCGCCAACCATGCCTGCGATAATGCCAGAAAATAAAGGTGCGCCTGATCCCAGAGCAATACCAAGGCATAAAGGCAATGCAACCAGGAATACGACTACAGAAGCAGGAATATCTGCCGCCGCATTCTTTAAAAGTTTTCTCATAAACTTTATTGGTTAAAATCTTAAATAATCAGTTCCATTAGGGACGCGGGTTAAATATTCAACCCACCGCAGACACTGATTACCTGTCCGGTAATATAACTGCTCAGGTCAGATGCAAGGAATAAAGCGGTATCTGAAATTTCTGCAGCACTTCCAAAACGGTTGAGTGGAATTTTAGCCAGGAAAGATTTGGCTCCCTCTTCGTCTTTCAGGTAATGCGTCATATCAGTTTCCACAAATCCGGGTGCTATTGCATTGCAACGGATATTCCGGCTTCCCAATTCGTGTGCTACTGATTTTGTAAATCCAATAATGCCTGCTTTGGAAGCTGCATAGCTTGACTGGCCTGCGTTTCCGCGAATTCCTATGATGGAACTCATATTGATGATGGATCCTTTTTTAGCTTTCATCATCGGACGGATCACCATGTTTGGTCATATTGAAAACACTTTTCAGATTGATTTCCATTACTTCGTCCCATTGTGCGGGATTAAGCCGCAGCAACAAACTATCTTTGGATATACCCGCATTATTTATGCAAACATCTACAGTGCCGTGTTCCTCTAAAACTTCATTGACAAATTTTTCGCTTTCTTCATATGATGCGGCATTACTCTTATATGCTTTTGCCTTGACACCAAATGATTGCAGTTTTTTTTCAAGAATCCTTGCTTTTTCTTCACTGGATAGAAAACTAAAAGCAATATGTGCGCCCTGCTCCGCCATCCTGATTGCAATGGCTTCACCGATTCCACGTGCTGCGCCGGTAACAATTACTATTTTGCCTTCTAAAAGCTTCATTTCATTGCATTAAATAGGCTCAAATATATAAACTGAAAAGTTTGCAGGTAAATATAAATATTAATTTAAGCCTTTCCGGTGAACCATGAATCTGATTAACAGAAAGAATTTATTATTATTTTCTCTGGCTGCAGAAACATTTCTTGCCAGTTATGGACTTCTGATCGGAAAACAGACCAGTATCGTTTCTATTTTATATCTGATCGCGGGGTTATGTTTCATTTTCGCCATTCTGAAATTGCCGCCTGCAAGGCTACCCCGGTTTAACGAGTTGAAACAGGAAATCTCTCTGAAGCTGCCAATTTTCGTGTTCATGTTGTTTCTCGCGTTTATTACATCCCGTTACTGGCTGGATCTGATTCCCCTGGATCCTGATTATGCAGATATGCTCCCAGTGGTGAAAGTGATGAATGAAAGATTTCTGCATGGTCAATGGAAGCATGTATATGATCCAATTCCGGAAATCTGGAATGGAACCCGCCCAATCTATTTGCCGGCAATGTGGTTGCCCTATCTTTTTGCTGTTGCATTAAGAGTGGATATGCGTTGGGTAACAGTTGTGTTTAGTGTTGGCCAGTTTTATCAGTTGTTCATAGTCATGATCCGGATTAAAAAGAACAAATATTTTGGTTATGGCCTGATTGCGATAACTGCTTTATTGTTCTGGTGGATTTTTGCAAGAAATGAAGTGCATAGTCTGATCAGCATGAGTGAAGAGGGCGTCGTTATTTTTTATTTTGTATGATTATGTTTAGCCATTATTTCGGGGAACGCTTTTTTGATGGGTATAACTGCTTCCCTTTGTTTGTTAAGCCGATATAGCATGATTGGATGGCTTTTTCCCTGCCTGATATTTTACATCTTCCGCAAAGAATTTCGAAAACTGATAATTTTTTCGCTTACAGGAATCCTTTGTTTTCTTATTCTTTTTTCTGATTCCGTTCGGAATGAAAACACTTGAGCAAATGATTTCCCTGCCAGGGAATTATGTGGCTTTTGCAAAACATGTCTGGGAATTTACTCCTGAAGTTTACTGGCTAAACCTGGGACTGGCAAAATTTTACGGCCCTCAACAGATGGCGAGTCTGCATATCAGTTTACTGACAATGAGTTTTGGGGTACCTTTTTTATTTATGTGTTTTTGTCTTCTTCAAAAAAAGTGGAAGTTTCAAAATATAAACCTTGCCTGTTTCAAACTTAGTCTGCTTGTATTTTATCAATTCATTGATGTGCCTTATGGTTATCTATTTTATACATCTTCTTTTGTGAGTCTGGTAATTGCTGCCTGTTTACTTAGTATGGAAGTGTCGTAGTGTGGTAGTAGAAGTTAAAAGTTTTAAACTACCACACTACCACACTACCACACTTCCACACTTCGTTTTAGCATAGTTAAAAGTTCATCCACATAATCTCCTGTCATTCGAAAGACGGGGAACCTTATGTTGTCCGCCCAGTTTTCCTTTTTTCGAAGCCAGCTGGTAAAGAGGCCCTTTGGAACGGATTTTACGATCGGCGGCCGGAGGGCAATATCTCTTATGTCGCTTAGCTTCATAATCGCTGTTTAATTCTTTCAGTGCCTTGTCAAGTTCTTCCGAAAACAGGGCTGATACTCTCAGGCTCTTTCTCAAATTCAATCAGCCATTCATGAGCGCCATTGGAATGATCGCCAAAATATACAGGGGCGGCCGTATAATCATTGACCACTGCGCCGGATTTATTGGCAGCTGCAACAATTGCTTTGTCGGCATTATCTACAATGATTTCTTCCCCAAATGCATTGATAAAATGTTTGAGCCTGCCGCTGACTTTAACGCGGAAAGGTCCGAGCCGTGTAAACTGAATGGTATCTCCCACCAGGTAACGCCAGAGTCCGCCATTGGTGCTGATCACCAGTGCATAGTTTTTACCTAATTCCACATCCTTCAATCCGATGGTTTGCGGTTCGGGTTTCCCATATTCTTCCACTGGCATGAATTCCATAAAAATGCCATGATTGGTAAAAAGTAGCATCCCATCTTCTCCCGGATAATCCTGCGCCGCAAAAAAGCCTTCGCTGGCATTATACATTTCCAGATAGTTGATATCACCCCCGATGATTTTTGCAAACTGCTCACGGTAAGGTGTAAACGAAACCCCCCATGAATATATAATTCCAGGGAGGGCCATACTTCCAGAATATTTTTTCTGCCTGTATTTTCCAGTATCTTTTTTAACAGAACCAGGGTCCATGTTGGAACACCTGAAATGGAAGTAACATTTTCACGGATGGTATTTTCCGCCATCTGATTGATCTTATTTTCCCATTCATCCAGCAACGCAATATGCAGTTCCGGAGTTCGTATCCAGTTGCCCCAGAACGGGGAGTTTTGTAATAGAACGGCACTCAGGTCGCCATACTGTACATCTGCATTGAACTGGCTGATCGTATGACTGCCACCGACAACAAGACCCTTGCCGGTGAGCAGGTCTGAATCAGGATGAAAATAATAGTACATAGTAAGGACATCCTTTGCCCCGAGGTAATGATTATCCTGCAGGCTTTCCTCACTTACAGGAATAAATTTGCTTTTATCGCTGGTAGTACCACTGCTTTTTGCAAACCAGTTGATGGGCGTGTTCCAAAGCAGGTTTTCTTCGCCCTGCATGATCCGTTGTATATAGGGTTTCAGATCGTCATACTCGTGAATCGGAACGGCTTTCTTAAATTCTTTAATTGAAAATAATTTGGAGAAATCATACTTGCGGCCAAATTCAGTATACTGTGCAGATGTAACCAGGTCCTGTAATACTTCGCGTTGAACGGCTACGGGATCGAGTACCCATTGTTCAATTTGCCAGCGTCTCATCCTGGCCAGGCGCGATATGGCAGGACTTAATAATTTCAAGATTCCTTGGTTTAGATCATAGAAATCAGCTCCTTCATCCCGTCAATAAATGCTCAAATAACGGGTTTGGAAGCTTCTTCGTGAAGATAGTCTTTTCGTTTCAATTCGAAATTCCGGCCAAGGTAAAGCCGGCGAACATGTTCATCATCAGCAAGTTCTTCAGCTGTTCCATGTTTGAAGATTTTTCCTTCAATCAGCAAATATGCCCTGTCGCAAATTGAAAGCGTTTCATTTACGTTATGGTCGGTAATCAGGATACCGATATTTTTATATTTCAGACGGGCTACTACGGCCTGAATATCTTCTACGGCAATGGGATCAACCCCCGCAAAAGGTTCATCCAATAAAATGAATTTTGGATCCACGACCAGTGCACGTGCAATTTCTGTACGTCTTCTTTCACCCCCGCTCAGTGAGTCTCCGTTGTTTTTACGTACATGGTGAAGGCGGAATTCATCCAGAAGTGCTTCGAGTTTTTCCTTTTGCTCTTTTTTGGACAGATTGGTCATTTCCAGGATGGCTTTGATATTATCCTCCACTGAGAGTTTGCTGAAAAACAGATGCTTCCTGCGGCAGATACCCAAGACCAAGCTGGGCACTTTTATACATGGGCAGTCGTGGTAATATCCCTGTCGTCCAGAAATACCTGACCTTCATCAGGTTTAATAAACCTACTACCATATAAAAAGTGGTGGTCTTGCCAGCACCATTAGGTCCGAGTAATCCAACAATTTCACCCTGTTTTACATTCACGGAAACATGGTCAACCACTGTGCGACTATGATAGCTTTTAACCAGATCTTTTGTATGAATAGTCAGATTCAATTGCTGTAAAATTTGAGCAAAAATACCAGAAGAATGTGTAATCGATTCATTTTAAAATAGTTTAACAGGTGCTTGTGTTATAGTCGCTATTGAATTAAGTTTGCAATCCACAAATAAACGTTCTGGAACCCACTGATGAAGGTTATTGATCACATTGATTAGTCAAAAGATACCGCTGTTTCCTTTGAAATTCTTCCACCTTTAAAAGGTAAAACGATCAGTTCGATATACGACCATCTGGACCCCCTGATGGAGTTTAAGCCCGGCATTTATAAACGTGACTTATCACCGCAGCGAAACCATGTTTAAAAAGAAGAGCGATGGCACTTTCGAGAAAGTGGAAGTGAGAAAAAGGCCGGGTACGGTTGGCATTTGCGCTGCTATCATGAATCATTACCAGATAGACGCAGTTCCCCATTTGATCTGCGGAGGATTCGGGAAGACGGGAAACCGAAGATGCATTGATCGATCTTCATTTCCTGGGGGTTGATAATGTACTTGTATTACGTGGTGATGCTCCAAAAAATGAAGCCGCTTTTACTCCTGAACCCGGCGGGAATCAATATGCACTGGATTTACTGAAACAAGTAGTGAATCTGAATCAGGGGATTTACCTGGAAGAAGATATTAAAAATGGAAGCAAAACAAATTTCTGCATCGGAGTGGCCGGTTACCCGGAAAAACATTTTGAATCTCCCAACCTGGCAACGGATCTGACGTTTCTGAAAGCGAAAGTGGATGCCGGTGCTGAATATGTTACTACACAGATGTTTTTTGATAATCAGAAATTTTTTGAATTTGTGAAAACCTGCAGGGAAAATGGAATTGATGTTCCGATTATCCCCGGACTGAAACCGATCACAAATAAAAAACAACTCAGTTTGCTGCCAAAGGTTTTTCATGTGGATATTCCGGCGGATCTTTCCAATGCAGTATCGAAATGTAAGACGGATGAAGAAGTAGAACAGATTGGAACCGAATGGCTGATTACAGCAGAGCCGTGAATTAAAAAAAGCAGGTGTTCCTGTATTGCATTATTATACCCTGGGTAAACCAAAAGTGATCTGGAATGTTGTGAAAGAACTGGTATAACCAGTGACGCATATGGCATATACTGACTATTATAAAATTCTGGGAATATCCAAAACAGCTTCCGAAGAGGATATCAAAAAAGCTTACCGCAAACTGGCAAGAAAATTACATCCCGATCTCAATCCAAACGATAAGGAAGCACATAAAAAATTTCAGCAGATCAACGAAGCCAATGAAGTGCTCAGCGATCCGGAGAAAAGAAAAAAATACGATCAGTTACGGAGAACAATATGGAGAGAACTGGGAAAAAGCCGAAGAGTTTGAAAAGACCCGTCAGTCAGGCGCCTATTCAGGCCAGACGGAGACCGAGGCAATCTGCAAATCCATTTTCGGATTTCGGAGGTGGGGAAGATTTCGGTGAAGGACAATATTCAGATTTTTTTGAACAGTTGTTTGGTTCCGGTGCACGCGGCTCAGGATCGCGCAATACAAAATTCAGGGGACAGGATTACCAGGCTGAACTTCATCTTTCACTGCGCGATGCGGCAAAAACACATAGCCAGACTTTAACCGTCAATGAAAAAAATATCCGCATAACTATTCCGGCAGGAGTTGAGGACGGACAGGTGATCCGGTTGAAGAATCATGGTGCACCCGGCACAAATGGTGGCCCTAACGGGAGATTTATATATCACTTTCCGCATAGAACCAGATCCTGTTTTTAAAAGAGCAGGAAATGATTTGTATGTCACACTAAATCTGGATCTGTATACTGCTGTGTTGGGGGGAGAGGTGATGGTGGATACCCTGGACGGGAAAATCAAACTCAAAGTTAAACCTGGAACACAGAATGGAGCTAAGTCAAGATTGAAAGGCAAGGGCTTTCCGGTTTATAAACATGATGGATGATTGGTGATTTGTTTGTTACTTATAATATTTTAATTCCGCAGAATCTTACTGCCAAGAGAAAAAGAACTTTTTACCGAACTTTCGAAAATGAGATAAAACGAATAGTATGTCAGAAGAAATCATACCTGTCGAAACGTTTTGTTCCTATTATCATGTGGAACAGACCTTCTTTGGAATCATTGGAATCATACGGTTTGATTTCTATAAGTTACAAAGAAAACCAACGATTTATTTTGAAAGAAGAACTGACTGAACTGGAGAAATTCAGCCGGATGTATTACGAACTGGATATCAATATTCCAGGGATTGATGCATTGAAACATTTGCTGGAAAAAATAAAAGAACTTCAGCAGGAAACAGAAACGCTCAGAGCCCGCCTCAGGATTTATGAATAATCTGATTATAAATATTTGTATGAAAAAATTTTTCTTTTAACTGCCCTGGCAGGATTTCATGTTTTTGCATTTTCGCAGTTACCGATTCCCTGGAATATGAAAAAGCCAGTTATATGATTCCGATGCGGGACGGAATTTTATTGAATACTGTTGTTCTGACACCTGTAAATCAAAATGCTTCATATCCCTTCCTCATCGTACGAACACCATATGGTGATGGATGAGCGTTTTCCAAACGGAAACCAGACAATAACACTTTCCAGAAATTATTCAGTTTTTTAATATGGCCGCCGAAGGATACATTTTTGTTTTCCAGGATATAAGGGGGAAATATAAGAGTCAGGGTAATATGGAGATTCACCAGCCTCTTATTCATCAAACAAAAAAAGGCGCGGTGGATGAGAGTACGGATACCTGGGATACTATTGAATGGCTTTTGCACAATATTAAAAACAATAATGGTAAGGCAGGTATCGTAGGAATTTCTTATCCCGGCTGGCTGGCGCTTGTAGGTTCAGTGGATCCGCATCCTGCGCTGAAAGCTTCATCCGAACAGGCCTGCATGGGCGATCTTTTTTTGGGAGATGATTTTCATCACAATGGTGCTTTCCGCCTTAGTTATGGTCTTGAATATACTTACGAAGTGGAGGGTGATAAAACAACTAGACAGTAAATTTCCTTTTCCTGCATATGATCTTTACAATTGGTATCTGCAATTGGGTAGTCTGAAGAATGTAAATGAAAAATATTTTCACAATAGAATTCCTACATGGAACAATTTTGTCAGGCATCCGGATTATGATAGTTTCTGGCAAAAAAATTCGCCGCTTTCTTATGTAACAAAAACAACCATACCGCAACTCCATGTAGGCGGGTTCTACGATCAGGAGGATTTGAATGGTCCGCAACTGATGTATAACTATATGGAAAAAATGGATGATGAAAATAAAAATCATCTCGTGCTCGGTCCCTGGTTTCATGGTCAGTGGGGAAGAAGTAAAGGAGACAGTATTGGCATGATTACATTTGGGAAGTCAGACAGGAGAAGAATTTCGAAGGCTGCAGAAAAAATGGTTCGATTATTATCTCAAAGGAATCGGGGATGGAAATTTTGAAGAAGCCTATATTTTTCAAACAGGTTCAAATGAATGGAAGACCTATAAGAACTGGCCCCCTCCTCAGGCAACGATCAGGTCTTTGTATGCTGGCCCAGGGCTATAAAGCAGGTTTTTCAAAACCCGCTGAGGTGATGGATCAGTTTCTTATATCAGTGATCCGCAAAAGCCGGTTCCTTACCGGACCCTTCCGATAGAAGCAACATATGGGAAAGGAAGCCGATGGAGAACCTGGCAGGTGGAGGATCAGCGATTTGTTTATACAAGACCGGATGTAATAAGTTTTACTTCTGATTCTTTAAAAGAAGATCTTGTCGTAACCGGGGCAGTCAATGCACATTTATTTGCATCAACGACAGGTACTGATGCAGACTGGATTGTAAAATTGATTGATGTTTATCCGGATTGGGATTCTGTTAATTTCAAAATGAGCGGTTATCAGTTACCGGTAGCTATGGAAGTTTTTCGTGGCAAATTCAGGAAGAGTTTTTCTAAACCGGAGGCACTGATTCCAGGAAAGCCCGAGGAATTTCTTATTGGCCTGCACCAGGTGAACCATGTGTTTAAAAAAGGTCATAGAATGATGATACAGGTACAGAGCAGCTGGTTCCCGATGATTGACCGCAATCCTCAAAAATTTATTCCCAATATTTTTGAAGCTAAAGACTCGGATTTTATAAAAGCTACACAGACGATATATTTTTCACCGAAGTACCCAACCAGGATTGACTTACCTATGATGAATTGAGAAACCCGCATCAAATCAAAATATTTGATTTATTCTGCGAAGCTATTATGAAGCTATTTTAAAGCTTATATAAGTGGATTAAAGAGCTATTAAAAAGCCCTTATAAAATTGACCGATAAATCAGGAAAATTGATATTTTAGTCTCCCTGAAATGTTTTACATGTTATAATGGGCTCATAATATAAAATAATAGGCTCATTTACATTGAAAGTCCTATAGGTCGAAGGTTAAACGTTATTTTGACAGGAGTTCTTTAACCATCGTGCTGATACTTTTCCCATCAATTTTTCCTGCAAGCTGTTTCGTTGCCACCCCCATTACTTTCCCCATATCAGCGGGAGAACTGGCACCTGTTTCTGCAATTATCTTCTGAAGTATGGTTTTTAATTCTTCGAGGCTCATTTGTTCTGGAAGAAATTTTCTCAATAATAGCAATTTCTTCCTCCTCCTTAACAGCAAGATCCTGGCGATTTTGGGCATTATAAATTTCCAATGAATCCTTTCTGGATTTAAGCAGTTTTTGAAGAAGCTTCACTTCATCTTCTTCTTTCAGATCTCCGCCTGCTCCTTCAGAAGTTTTGCCAGAAGTATAGCTGCTTTAATAGCACGAAGGGACCGAAGTGCTTTTTCATCTTTAGCCAGCATGGCCGTTTTAAGGTCCGTCATTACTTTTTGTTCAAGGCTCATAGTATAAAAATTATAATTTATTTTCATTTAATTGCTTAGCCCTTGATTTCTGATAGATATTCCGGGCAAAGTTCTTCATTTCAGCAGCCAGGTCATCATGCCTGGTGGCTCTTTGATAAGTATCTGCCATGGTCATCAGGGTCTGATAGAAAAAATCTTCCATTTCATCCACCATCATGTCTTTGGTCCACAGGTCGATTCGAAGGGCGGTTTTATCCGCACCATCCCAAAGGGAAAGCAGGAAGGCCTTGGCTTTCCGGGTATTTTCGGCTGAATTATCGGAGGCACTCCAGCTAATTTCCACAGGCATCTTATTTTCATCCAGACCAACCTGTATTTGTATTGAAGATTCAGTCATTTTATATTCAGATTCTGGTTTAGTTCAGAGAATTAAATTATATAAAGCTTTGACCTTTAGGCTTTTAATCATTGCTAATAAAGCGTTCAGCGTTAAGCTTTGGGCTTTAAGCCTTAGGCATTAAGCGTTAAAGGCGAAGTTAATGGTAAAAACAATTTGGTCCGCCTCATATTCCAGGTGAGAAATGAATGCGGAAATTACGAAGCCAGGCTTTACGTATTATACGCGCTGTGATTCGAGTTTGATATTAGATAAATTTACAGTAGTTCGTTTTCCGTCATCCGTCATCAAAATCCGTACTATGAAAAATCTTTACTTCAGGGGTTTCATGCTTTTAGCATGCTTACAATTTTTCTATCAGTCATCCCTATACGCACAATGTTTATGTACCGGTGGAATTCCGGCCACCGCCATCGATCAAACAATAACCATATCACCAACTACGACAAGTACACTGGTTTTTGGATTTCAGCAGTTCAATCCTGCCATCGGAAATCTGGCATGTGTGTCATTGCACGATACCATTACCGGCAATTCGGTTACAGGTGCATTGTAATACTGGACCCGACTGAGAACAGCGTTCCTTTTTCAGTTAACGCTTGTACGAATAAAATATCCGGGCCGGGCATTTCCATCAGCAATGTTTATTCTGCAACCATGGAATCGACACACTGGATCCTTTCGGGGTCATGCCAAGCGATTCTATCACATATGGGCCGGAAAATATTATTACCAATCCAGACGGTTTCGCTACTGCAGGTGGTAATGCCGCTTATATTGGAGTGGGGACTGTGAATTTTACTTATGCCGTAAATGGTGGAATGATAACGATCCAGGGTGGATCTAATTATAAGTCTTCAGTTACTACCGTTATTGGCGGTATCCTGCACCTGACCTATTACTGGTGTCCGACCGTTCCCCTGGGTACCGCGATCAGCAATTTTTCAGCATATAAACAAAACAGCACGGTATCACTACAATGGCTTGGCACAATTGATCAAAATGGCATAGTATATGAAATTGAATACAGTAAAGACAACGAAAACTGGCAGTCCGCAGGAACCGTTCCGGCTGGATCTGCTCCAACGGGTACTGTTGCACAATTCCAGTATCAATACAACACTTCTCAGACTGATGTGGGAGAGATATATTTCCGCATCAAACGCATCGATCCGGAAGGAAACGTCATCTACTCGATAGTGAAGGCGGTGAACCTGCAACAGGCAGATCAGCGTCCTGGAATACAGATTTATCCGAATCCTGTAAATCAAAATATCGTTATACAGTTTGACGAACAGCAGTCAGGCAATTTCATGCTGGAATTGTTGAATACCACGGGTCAGGTTATTGAAAGAAAACAGGTTCAGCTAACCGGAAGTACCATGACTAATATGGATCTTTCGATGAAACCGGCCAGTGGAATTTACTTCCTGAGGGCGGTGAATCCGGCCAATAACAGACAGTTCCTGACTAAGGTTATTGTGAACTGATTTTTTTCCGTAGGTTTGTCAGGCATAAATACTACATAATGGAATACAATACTACGCGTAATCACCTGATTATGCGTGAATACGGCCGCCATATCCAGCGGATGATAGAATACCTGCTTACCATTGAAGATCCTGAAGTGCGTGAAAGAAACGCAGCTGTTGTGATTGAATTGATGGGATTTCTGAATCCCCATCTTAAAAATGTGGAAGATTTCCGCCATAAATTATGGGATCATCTTTTTCTGATATCTGATTTCAAACTGGATGTTTCTTCTCCTTATCCGATTCCGACTGCAGAAACACTGAAAGTAAAATCTGATCCGCTTCCTTATCCGAAGAGATATCCGAAACATGCTCATCTGGGTAAGAATCTCGAACTGATTATCGATAAAGCATTGCAGGAAGAAAATCCCGAAAAGAAAAACGGGTTTGCCAATGCTATTGCCTATTACATGAAACTGGCTTACAATAACTGGCATAAGGAAACTGTGCATGATGATGCGATACAGGGAGAATTAAGTGCCATTACCAACGGCCAGCTGGAATTTACCAATACACCATTCGTACGCAGTTTCCGTCCAAATGAAAACAGGGAACGAAGTGGTGGCTATGGTTATGATCGCAATAAGCGCAATCAGAAATTTCAGCGAAATAATAATAACAATAACCGGAATAACGATCGCGGAGGTAAATTCAAAAAGAAAAGATATTGAATGAATGCCTTTGAAGTAACCGGTGGTAAGCGGTTGAAAGGTGATATCGTCCCGCAGGGGGCAAAGAACGAAGCGCTCGAGGTCATCAGCGCTGTGCTATTATCAAAAGGCAAGATTACCATTTCAAATATTCCCGACATTCTTGATGTCAACCTGCTGATCGAGGTATTGCAGGAAATGGGAGTAAAAACTGAACGCAGTTCGCGTCATACATGCAGTTTTCAGGCAGATGATGTTAATGTCGAGTATCTGGACAGTGAAACCTTTCGAAGAAAAAGTGGGAGGCTTCGTGGATCTGTGATGCTCGCCGGTCCCCTGCTTGCGAGATTTAAGAAGGCTTTTGTGCCAAAACCCGGAGGTGACAAAATCGGCAGAAGAAGGCTGGATACCCATATGACAGGTTTCGAAAAACTGGGCGCACGTTTTTCCTATGATCCCGGTGATGATTATTTCCGTCTCGAAGCACCGGAACTCATAGGCACTTACGTTTTGCTCGAAGAACCCTCCATTACCGGAACGGCTAATATTGTGATGGCTGCCAGTCTCGCAACCGGTATAACAACTATATACAACGCAGCCTGTGAACCTTATATCCAACAGCTCTGCAGGATGTTAAATCGCATGGGTGCCAGGATTAGCGGAATTGGCAGTAACCTGCTTGTGATAGAAGGTGTGCTGGAACTCGGGGGAACAGAGCACCGGATGTTACCAGACATGATTGAGATTGGTTCTTTTATCGGCATGGCTGCCATGACCCAGAGCGAAATCTTGATAAAAGATGCTCACGTAACGGAACTCGGACAGATTCCTGATAAATTTCGCCAGTTAGGAATCCGCCTTGAAATTCAGGGCGACGATATATATGTGCCAGGACAGGACTTATATGAAATTCAAACATATCTCGACGGATCTGTCCTTACTATATACGATCATCCATGGCCAGGGCTGACGCCGGACCTGCTCAGTGTGATGCTCGTCGTTGCCACACAGGCAAAAGGAAGTGTACTCATTCATCAGAAAATGTTTGAGAGCCGACTTTTTTTTGTTGACAAATTACTTGATATGGGCGCACAGATCATTTTATGCGACCCACATCGGGCAGCAGTGATCGGTTTGGGCAGGATGCATAAACTACGTGGGGTTACTATGAGCAGTCCCGATATACGCGCCGGCGTATCCCTGCTGATCGCTGCTATGAGTGCAGAAGGAAAAAGCGTAATACAGAATATCGATCAGATCGACAGGGGTTATCAGTATATTGACGAACGACTCAATCGCCTGGGGGCCTCGATTAAAAGAATATAAATATTACTGATGCTGATCATTATTACTGCTCCTTCCGGCGCCGGGAAAACTTCCATTACCAGGTATCTTCTCGAGCATTTCCCTCAACTGGCATTTTCAGTGTCGGCTGCTACAAGAGCCCAGCGTCTGGATGAAGTAAATGGAGTGGATTATTATTTTATGACATTGGAAGAATTTCAGCATAAAATTCAAAACCAGGAATTTGTAGAATGGGAAATGGTTTATGAAGGCCGGTATTATGGCACATTAAAGTCTGAGCTGAAGAGAATCAGGGCCATTAAAAAGGTTGCGATACTGGACATTGACGTAAAAGGCGCCATACACGTGCAGGAACAATATCCCAACCAGAGCCTGTCCATTTTTGTCCAGCCTCCTTCAATAGAGGAACTCAAGCGACGGCTCGAATACAGGGCCACCGAATCTCCTGAAGCTTTGCAGGACAGGCTTAATAAAGCTGCTTACGAAATTTCGTTCAGACATCACTTCAACAATATCATCGTAAACGACAGCCTGCAAATAGCCTGCGAGGAAGCGCGGCTTGTGGTTGCGGATTTTCTAAAGAGGCAGGGACTTTTGCCTGTGGAAAGGCTTGGGGAATAAGATATGGGTTATGAGATATGAGTTATGAGATATGAGGGAGATAAGTTTTTGGTTAAAGACAATTAATCGGTTCGTCTAAGATCCATAACCCATATCTCATAACTCATATCTCATAACCTATAACTCCGTCTCGCAAAGTTTTACCCTTTAAGCTTTCGGCATTCGGCCTTTCCACCTAAATTCGTATTTGCATGATCAATACCAATACCCTGATCTGGATCATTATAGCGTGGCTGATGATCATCTTTTTTGCGGGCATAGAGATCGCGTTTGCCAATGCGAACCGGTTAACTATTGAAATAAGAAAGAAACAGGGACTTAAGCGTAGTATCCTGCTTTCGGGATTTCTGGATACCCCCAGCAAGTTTATCAGCGCACTATTGATTGGATTTAACCTTTTCCTGGTCATTTTCGGTTTGCTGGTAGGTGAGACGCTCTCGCCTTTATGGGAATTTATTATCAGAAAAACAGTTGTACCTCAGGCCTGGGTTGATATTTTTCGACTGATGTTTGAGACCCTTACGTCGACACTATTTATACTTTTTTTCGGGGAACTGATACCCAAAGCATTTTTTCGCGCAAAAAGCGATAGTCTGCTTGATTTTTTCGCATCTGTGAGTAATTTCTTCTATAACTTATTTTACCCTGTATCTGTTTTTTTTACACGAATTTCAGAATGGATATTGAAGTATGTTTTCAATGTGCGTATCGATGAGCGTAAAGATCTGTTTGCGAAGGCAGACCTTAGTAATTTTTTCCAACAGACCGGAGAAACGGATGAATCACAGCCTGAATTAAATACGGATCTCTTTGAAGCAGCGCTCTCTTTGCCTAAAGTCAAAGTACGCGAGTGCCTGATACCCCGAAAAGAAATTGAAGGAGTTGATATCCGCATGAATATTGATGATGCGCGAAAAAAATTCATGAACAGTAAGCTGAGTAAGCTGGTAGTTTATGATGGCAATATCGATCATGTAATGGGGTATATTCACCAGTTGGACTTGTTCAAAGCGCCGGCATTCATCCGGGATATTCTATTGCCAATTCCCGCCGTGCCGGAAAGTATGAGTGCGATTGACCTGATCAGTAAGTTCAGCAGGGACAGGAAAAGTATCGCCTGGGTTGTAGATGAATTTGGAGGAACCGCTGGTATCGTAACTATGGAGGATCTGCTCGAAGAGATTTTTGGTGAAATCCGTGATGAGTACGATACAGAAGAATTTGAGGAAAAGAAATTATCGAACGAGGAATTTATTTTTGCGGGAAGACTCGAACTGGATTATCTCAATGAGAAATATGAAATGGATTTTCCTGAGAATGAGTCAGAAACTCTATCCGGCTTCATTATTAACCGCCATGAAGCTATTCCCCGCTTAAAAGAGCATATCATAATTGACGATTATGAATTTGAAATTCTCAGCGTCAGCGATACCCGTATCGAGATGGTAAAAATGAAACTCCTGAAATAAGCCTAAAGCCCAAAGCTTAAGGCCTGTTTAATATTTAATTCTAACTTTTTAAGGTAAGTGGAAATCTAAAAAGAAGTTTTAGGCTTTAGGCTTTAAGCTTTTAGCTTAGGTATTAAGTTCAATTCAATTTACCTTTGCGACTCCCGAACACACGGCAATACCGAGAATTATGGCTTTAAACTTTTTTAAGAGGAACCCGGACCAGGCAGAAATGTCATTTATCGAACATCTTGAAGCTTTGCGCTGGCATATCGTCCGTTCCGTTCTTGCGATCGTGGTGCTGGCCATATTCGCTTTTATAAAGATTAATTGGATATTTGAAAATATTATCATGGGACCACTTAAACAGGATTTCCTGTCTGTTGTGGGACTTTGTAACCTGAGCCATTTTTTGCACATTGGCGACACACTCTGTTTACCTATTACCAAAGTTCAACTGCAAACAACAGCATTTGGATCCCAGTTTATCTCGAGCATAACTATTGCGTGTGTCTGTGGTTTTATTGTTGCCTTTCCTTATATATTCTGGGAATTCTGGCGGTTTGTAAAACCAGCCCTTTCTCCTAAGGAAATTAAAAGTACCCGTGGTTCGATATTTTTTGTAACCCTGTTCTTCATGTTGGGGATTGCTTTTGGATATTTTCTGCTCGCCCCATTTACATTTAGTTTCCTTAACAACTATAAACTAGACATAAGCGGGATGCTTATTACAAGGCCAACACTGGACGACTATCTCGATAATCTGCTGGATATTCTGATTGGGTCAGGAATCGCATTCCAGTTGCCGCTCATTAGTTATGTGCTTACTCATATCGGACTGATTACTCCAAATTTTCTTAGGGAATACAGGAAATATGCATATGTCGCCATATTATTTGTTGCCGCAATAATTACTCCATCACCCGATTGGATGAGCCAGACGATAGTAGCTACACCGCTGATCATCCTTTACGAAATCAGTATCCGTATTTCCGTTCGTGTTGAAAAACAAATTAAGAAGAGGGATGAGGAATTTTAAGCAATGCTTAAAATTCTAGTATGGGGTAAGGCAAGTATGGGAGTATGGGAGTATGGGAGTATGAAAACTATATGATTCGATTTGCTGATCAATTATCAATAATAAAGACTTAAAGCGTTTGGTAATGATTTCATTCCCATACTCCCATACTCCCATACTTGCCTTACTGCCTGCTTTCTATCTCTTCCATAAGTTTACCGAAGATTTCATTGACTGATCCTTCGCCGGGGATATAAACTACTTTGTTGTACTTTTTATAGTGATCTGCAACAGCTGCTGTCTTCCGTTCATACTCTTCAATTCTTGACCCGATAACCGACTCATTTACATCATCCGTGCGCCCGGAAGTGAGTCCGCGGTTCAATAATCTTTTGATAAGCTCAGATTTTGAAACCTGAAGGGCCAACACAACATTTATTGACATATTTTTTTCGGCGAGCAGGGCATCCAGGGCTTCAGCCTGTGCATTCGTGCGGGGAAATCCATCAAAAAGAAATCCATTTACTCCGGGATTGTCTTCAAGTGCCTTCCGAATCATACCGATTACTACAGCGTCAGGAACAAGCACACCCTGGTCCATCAGATTCTTGGCCTCCAAACCCAGTGCAGTCCCGTTCCTGATCTCATTTCGGAGAATATCGCCTGTGCTTAAGTGCTTGAACCCATAAAGGGCAATCAGTTTCTCTGATTGGGTTCCTTTCCCACTTCCAGGCGGACCAAAAAGAATCAGGTTAAACATTGCTACCAGGTTAATCATTGTGAACCACCCTTAGGTATTGACAAATATAGTGTACGCTTCTTGTAATTCCTTTAACAAATGGGCTAATTGACCTGCCAAAAACGGGGAGATAAATACAAACTTTGTAATAAAATGCAAATTCCCGGAGATGTCAAGGAAATGACAAACTGAACGAACCGCAACTGCGTAGATTTGTTATATAAACCAGGCAATGAACAGATATATTAAAACATCCGGAATATTAATGCTTGCTTTTTTATTTCAGCAATGCTATTCCCAATCAAATAAAAGTAAAAACACCACTATGGATAAAAACCAGGTTCAGCCAGATTCGTCACTGGTAAACAGGACGGATGAAGAATGGCAGAAAATTCTTCCAGCAGACGTTTTTTATGTAGCCAGGCAGAAAGGCACCGAAAGACCCTTTACAAGCAAGTTTGAACATTCTAAGGATATAGGAATCTACTATTGTGCAGTTTGTGGTAATCCTTTATTCCGAAGTGATACCAAATTTGAAAGTGGCTGCGGTTGGCCCAGCTTTTATGAGCCGATAAGCAAGACCAGTATTATTTACCTGAAGGATAATTCTTTGGGCATGGAAAGAACGGAGGTGGAATGTGGAAGATGCAAATCTCATCTTGGACATGTATTTGATGATGGACCGCCACCAACCGGTCTTAGATATTGCATAAATGGTGTAGTGCTGGATTTCAAGAAAGCACAGGACGCTCAGAAAAAGTACGAAGCAAATAAATAATAATCCAAAGAACTCCTTGAAAAAGATGCCCTTCGGAAATATTCTGAAGGGCATCTTTCTTACCAGTAAGCCTCACGATTTAGGCACCGGTTCTTAAGCTTTAAAAATCCACGTTAAACGTAATATCCTCATCTTTACCTACAACCGTTCTATCCTCCTGCCGGTACAGGTCCCAAATTTTTATTTAACAGGTGCTTGTATTATAATGGAGGATGGGCTATTTTAGTGACTCAATTCATTGAAAATTATAGGGCTAGCCGATTATCCGCAGGAAAATAATGATCAATTCTTAAAATCCTCTTCCAGAAAGTTTAACTATACCCTTCAAGATTATGGATTCATTTAAGACGCTTTCCATTATTATTCCTGCTTACAACGAGGCAAAAACAATTCAATTTATACTGGACCGTATCTACGCGGTGAATTTGATTCATAACTTACAAAAAGAGGTCATTCTGGTAAATGATTGTTCCACTGATGGCACGGAAGAAGTGTTACTAAATTATAGGACCACTCATCCTGAAATGAATATACAGTATTATAAACATGAGGTAAATCAGGGCAAGGGCGCCGCAATCCATACAGGAATCAAAAAAGCTAAAGGCGAATACCTCGTTATTCAGGATGCGGATCTGGAATATGATCCTGAGGAATTCAATGAACTTCTTAAACCTGTCATAAGGGGTTCCGCCGATGTTGTATTTGGTTCCAGGTTTCTGGGCGGAAACCCTCATCGGATACTGTTTTACTGGCATTCCATTGGCAACAAGGTTTTAACGAGACTAAGCAATATGCTAACAAATCTTAACCTTTCTGATATGGAGACCTGCTATAAGTTATGTAAGACCCAAATCATTCAAAATATTGAATTAAAAGAAAAACGATTTGGGTTTGAGCCAGAGATCACGGCCAAGCTGGCGCGTATACCAGAAATCCGCATTTACGAAGTTGGGATTTCATATTATGGCCGAACTTATCAGGAGGGGAAAAAAATAGGTTGGAAAGATGGATTCCGCGCAATCTATTGCATTCTCAAGTACAATTTATTCCGCTGATGTCACGACATACGCAATCGGATCCCTCCGGTTTCGAAACACTTGAAGCTTTTTCAGAAGCTGGTGCATTCAATCGCTGGCTTTACCAAAAAATTGTTGGATATGTGCAGGGGAATACACTCGAAACCGGAAGTGGTATTGGTAATATTTCAACGTTTTTATTAAAAGACCTGAAAGATGTTTCATTAAGTGATCTTCGTCCTGAATATTGCCGCCTGTTACGAAATAAATTCAGTTATAACAATCATCTTAAAGGCGTTTATGAACTGGATTTGTCTTTGGAAGATTTTAATTCTAAATATTCTGAGCTGATAGAAAGATTTGATACGGTTATTGCTTTGAATGTGATAGAACATATTACAGACGATTTGCTCGCTATTCAAAATGCAAAAGCACTTCTGAGAAAAAACGGCAAACTGGTCATACTTGTTCCGGCAGGCCAGTGGTTATACAATTCTATTGACCACGAGCTTGGACACATTAAAAGATATTCAAAATCCGCATTAAATGAATTAATGGAATCAGCAGGACTGGTTGTTGCAGATTGCCGGTATTTTAATGCTGCTGCTATTTTAGGATGGTGGGTTTCTGGTAGTATTTTGCGGGAGAAATCTATATCCTCTTTCAAATTGAATATTTATAATCGTATGATTCCTTTGTTCAAAATCATGGATTGGTTTGTTTCGCCGTTTACAGGTATATCTGTTATTTCTGTTGGCCTCAAAAAATAAATGGAGCACATGTTAACGACCACAGCAAATTTACTCCCGGGCGAAAAACAGGCACGGTTCCTGAAATGGGCTGTTTATTTTTTGAGCTTTCTGTTTTTTTTAAATTGTTTTACGCCGCTCAGACTTCACTATGATATGCTGCGCTATTTTGCTATTAAGGATTGCATTGAATTAAGATGCCCTCCCGGTGCGGATCCAAACGACTACCTTCCTTTCGGTTATACTGCTTTACTGTTGCTGCTTTCAAAAATAGGTTTGCTGAAATCTTTTAGTATTGTGTTTGTCAATTGCCTCTATCTACTGGGCGGCTTGTTCTTTGTAAAAAAAATATTTACTCATGTCCGCTCTCCTTACTTCATTTTTTTCCTCGTGCTGCTCAATTGGACGGTCATCAAATTTGTGACTCATCCATTATCTGAAATGCAATATTTATTTTTTTCTATAGCGGCCGTCTTTACATTTTATAAATTCATTTTACATAAAAATATTCGGGATCTCCTGTTAGCTTTTTTATTGGCTGGTCTGGCATTTCTGACACGATCAGTAGGTATTACATTGATCGCCGCTTTTATAGTTTCCCTTATTTGGGAATTCAGAAAGCAACTTCTCGAAATCATCAGGGGGAAATGGGCATTGTTGGTTGCTATCTTGCTCTGTATTGGTCTCGTGCTTTATTTTTCCAGACAACTTGGTTTGAATCACTACACAGGGGTCTTATCAAAACAGTTTAACGAGGGCCTTCCATTTTCAAATGTGATAGGATGGCATTTTTCGGAATGGGGAGAAATTTTCCTGAATACTTCCAGATTCAAAGTAATTAGCCACATGCCTTCAAATCTTGGGGACTTGTTATTTACAATTTTAGGAATTCTCGGAATAGCCGGATTTATTTATATCTGTTTTATAAAGAAAAACAGGATTCCGTTTATCGTGAAGTCGTATCTTTTTTTCTATATGTTTCTTATGTTTAACTGGCCCTTTCAGGACCCCCGATTCTGGGTGCCGGTTGTACCTCTGATCGCCGCTGTTATTAGTCAGCATTCATTTTCAAAAAATAGGATAATCTCACTTGCCCTGATTCTATGGTTAATAATTTATTCTACCCTGGGTCTCGTTTCAGTTGGGTATATGACATACACCTCGTTTAATAAGGAAGAACTTTCAAAAACGCAGGCAAAGGGTGTATACCGCAACGAATATGAAACCCATTTTTTTGGCAAACCATTATCAGATACTGTTACCCGCGTCGATCTTTACCTGGTAGATTTCTTAAACAGATATGACAAGTAGTTAGTTTTTATTGGCCAGCACCTGTTGCACCTGGGCGTAGGACATGGCCTTCAGTTGCTGGGTTGTATAACCGTTTACCTTTCGGTTTGCACTGTTTCCCGCTGCTTTAGAGCCCGGTATGGTAACGTATCGATATTGTAAATTGGTCAGGTCCTGAGTTGAAATTATATTTATCTGCCCAATTGAATAATCTTCTGAAATAATATAATTAAGTGAAGAAACAGGTTGAATATGGCTAACATTATTTGCATCAGGAAACTGTATATAGGTTAAAATGATGCCACTGTCCAGTATGCCCTCAGTTATGGTTGGCGCTGAAAGAGTATCCTCAAAAAGACTGTCATTCGCATTATATGTAAACTGAAGTGCGATCCAGTTCGAATAAACTACACTGTCTGGTCCTGCAGGTCCCTGAGGTCCGGCTGGTCCTGTAGTTCCTTTACTACAACTACTCAAACCAATTACTATAATTGTGGCTGCACAAAGGAGACTTCTGAACTGTTTCATCTTAATTTATTTAATATATGAATGAATGAACGGGTAAAGATGCAATATAATTTATTTCTTTTAATGGGTGCTTCTTTGCAACCCCTTTTCCTGAATACGGAAAACAGGATTAGAGGTTGCTTTTATATTGTTTAGCCGGTGTATTATGATGTATCCTTATGGTGCCACAAATGCAGGCATGCATATGTCCGGTAGGGGGACCATCTTGCCGAAATCTGCAACATTTCTTCTCTCAATTTTTTTTTGTCGGCCTTATTGAGTCTATAAACTTTGATCATTGCCTGTTGTATACCCAAATCATCAGCAGCAAATACATCTTCCCGTCCAAGTGTAAACATGAGCAGCATTTCAGCCGTCCACCTTCCGACACCTTTTATCCGGGTCAGATACTCAATGACTTCTTCATTATTCATCTTACCCAATACTTTGTGATCCAGGCCAGATTCCATAGTGAATCGTGCCACATTATGCATGTAGTTCGCCTTTGCTCCGGAAAGTCCAATGGAGCGGAGCGTTTCATGTGAAGTAGCCAGAATCAGCTCCGGACTGGGTTTCCCCTGATATAAATTCAAAAAGCGTTTACGTATTGTGGCCGCAACTTTTGTAGAAAGTTGTTGTCCGAGGATTGAATAACATAAATAAAGGGTGATATCACGACGCTTGGAAAGGCTCATGGTTTTCTGACCTTTTAACAATCGTGCAAATTTTTTATCCTTTGAGAGATGTAAAAGATAAGGTGAATATGTCTGTGACATCAGCGCAAATTAATGCGTTTAATGTTCCAGCAATCCATCAATTTTAAATAGGACCCCGTTTATCGCCATTTGATTTGCGGAGATAATATTGGATGTGGTATCGCTCCCGATAACCTGAACGGATGCTTCGATTCCTATAGTATAAAATATCAGTGTGCTGTCGTTAACTGTTCGATAGGTACTGCTATCCGCTATGTCATTACTAAATAATCGTTGCGGAATAAGTCCGGACAAAACGATCATGCGGAGGGTATCCGGACTTACCAGGTTCAAGTCAGTAGGCGAATTATATCCAAGATTTCTGAAGGCATTGTTATTTGGAGCCAATAATGTAAATGGACCGCCTGTCGCAAGAAGATTGGAAAGAGTATCGGGAACAGGTGTAGCCAGTAGAATGGCCTGATTAAAAAAACTTAAAGATGTGTCTCCCCCTACGATCTGTGCCAGATTTTGCTGAGGGGGAACCAATACATTTTGCAAGGCGAGCATCGTCCCGTTACTGGCGGTAGCTTCTGAATTAAGAAACTGGTAACCGTTAACGTAGGTCCTGTTTGAATCTCCTGAAACAAATACAGAATCTCCATTTGCCATGATTAGTTTCTCTGCAGTAAAACCAATGAAGGAATTAAAAGTTAGAGCAGTTCCGGCATAAGTCTGATATAAAACCCAGTTTCTGGCCTGATCTGCAGTAAATCCATCTATTACAGCCTGGCTGTATCCTGATTGCGTACAGGCAGCATCGTTGGGAACCATCAGTGTAAATATTGACGGGCCACTGAATATGGAGTCAAGTCCTGCCTTCACAACGGCAGAATTGAAAATTGTTGTATTCGTTCCTGCAGCTAGTATATATGAGAGTGAAGAAGTCTGGGAATTAATTCCGGATGGTGTATTCTTATTGCAGGCCCAAAGAGAAAGCAAACTCAGGAGGGTCAACAAAATATATAACCTGGTTCTCTTAAAAAATTTAATCATAATCCGCGCTCAACATAAATTTATAAAAAGTTTCAGGCCTTGGCTTTCAGATTTAGGCTTATGATTGCTATACGTTTAAATTGTCTTTCTGGTATGCGGAACTGTTAATTTATTCCATGTTAAAGCTGACGCGGCCATCTTTTTCATCCTTCAGTGATATGCCGACTTTCAGTAACTGATTGCGAATCCGATCTGAGGTCTGATAATCTTTTTTAGCCTTTGCCTCGCTGCGGATTTCTATGAGCAGATCCATAATACCATTGATTTTATCGGAGCCTGGTTCAGATTCATCCTGAAGTCCCAGTACATCCTCCAGATAGGTTTTAAACCGCGTCTGTACAAAAGACAGGGTTTCAGCTGAAAGGGTTGTTTTTTCCAGGTCTCCACTGCGAAAGGAATTGATATGATTTACAAGTTGAAACATGTTTGCCAGTACTTTGGCTGTATTAAAATCATCATTCATGAAATCATCCATCTCGCGGCAAAGTGAATTGAATTGGTTTTCGATTTGTTCATTTAAAGTTTTTGCAGGATCTGTTTTCAACTTCATGAGTTCCCGGTATGCATCCCAAAGTCGCTTCAGACCTTTTTCTGCCGCCTGAAGGGCTTCATTGCCAAAATCCAGTGTGCTACGGTATTGCGTCTGCAAAATAAAAAACCGTATCGTCATTGGATGATAGGCCTGTGCAAGAAGGGGGCTGTTTCCTGAAAACATATCTGTCAGGCGGATTACATTATTGTAACTCTTTCCCATTTTTTTACCGTTGATGGTGATCATATTATTATGAATCCAATAACGGGCGGCTAGATGATGGTTGCAAATCATACTCTGCGCAATTTCACTTTCATGATGTGGAAACAGCAGGTCCATTCCGCCACCATGTATATCAAACTGGGTTCCCAGATATTTGGTGCTCATTGCGGAGCATTCAATATGCCACCCAGGAAACCCTTCGCCCCAGGGACTTGTCCATCGCATAATATGTCCGGCAGGTGCTGATTTCCAAAGGGCAAAATCCTGGCGGTTTCGTTTCTCCTCCTGATTTTCCAGGTCACGGGTGGTTTCCAGCAGGTCATCCAGCTTGCGGCCGCTGAGTTTTCCATAAGGATATTTTTCAGCATATTTTTTTACGTCGAAATACACTGATCCATTTACGACATAACCATATCCGGCTTTAATAATTTCAAGAATCATATTGATTTGCTCCACGATATGACCTGTTGCCGTGGGTTCAATAGTAGGATCCAGATTATTAAACTGACGCATGGCCCAATGAAAAAGATTGGTATATTTCTGTACCAACTCCATGGGTTCGAGTTTTTCGATTACAGCTTTTTTAGAGATCTTGTCTTCTGCCTCCCGGCCTTCTTCTTCAAAATGGCCGGCATCTGTAATGTTGCGTACATAACGCACTTTATATCCCAGGTGAAGCAGGTAACGGTATATGACATCAAAAGTTATAAAACCCCGTGCATGACCGAGATGGCTTTCTCCGCTTACAGTGGGGCCGCATACATACATGCCTACATGGTTGGGCGGTGATAGGAATAAATTCTTCCTTTTGTCTGGTATAAGAATTATAAACTTTTAACTTGCTCATGCCTTCGCCCAAATATAAACATTTATAGCTTTCTGTCTTGTATTTGCAGATCGGTGAGCACTGCACTATGATCGGAATAAGGAGACTTGAGTTTCATACTTTGTACGATGAGAAAATCATTTGATGGGAAAATATAATCGATTCGCAGTGTGGGTGAAATATGGATATAGGTTCTTCCGATTCCGAAATTTTTTGCGATAAATGCGTCCTGCAGGTTTCCCCGGATATGAAAATATGTATAGGAATTCGGAACGTCGTTGAAGTCGCCGCAAATTATAAGAGGGTAGGGGCTGGCATCCAATTTCCTTCTGACAGTGTCAGCCTGGTAACCACGTAATCCAAGCGCGTCTTTCAGTTTTTTAGCCAGTGAGCGGGATGCCTGTAAGATACTGTCCTCGGCATTGCGGACAATTTCAACATTCCTGAAATCTTTTTGTTTAAATAGTACCGATTGAAGATGGGTTGTATATACCCTGATAATTTTTCCATTCACATTTATATCAGCTGCAATCAGGCTTTCAGTTTTTTGGATGATATCAGATTTGAAGTATGCCTGGGAACTGTCGACGATAGGGTATTTGGAAAAAATAATAACGCCTGTTTCATACTTATTTGTATGATTAGTGAAAATCCTTCGAAAAGAAAAAATAAGGAAACTGAAGTTGTTGCTGGATAAATCTGATATTTGATTTTGCAGACATCAGCAGGTTCGTAAAATTCCTGGAAACAGAGGATATCTGCATTCTGCTTTCGTACCAGTTCCAGCATAGGAAGGCGGTGGTGTGATGCTCCAATTTTTTTCGTAGTGAATTCATCCCAGCTCCTGACATTCCAGGTCATGATCCGTATACTGGCGGAATCCTTGTGTGTAAAATCGTGACCTGACAGACTAAACCCAAAAAATGCGTGAATATTCTTCCAGCCGATCAACAGGCATATCATTGAAATCACTAAATAACGTGGTGATATAAAAGTCCAGAAAATCAAAAAGATTAGTAGTAGTATGAGGAACAGGGGGAAAAAAAATGCAAGTAGAGCTATGAGCCACCATCTGTCAGGATGCAGGAATGCGTTACAACAGGAAAGTAGAAATAAGACACCGACTATAATATTAAGCAGAATTAAAAAGCGTTTGGTAAATTTCCGCATTGATGTCATTAGGAAGAATCTTTGAAGTTACAAATCCTCCTCTTCAGCAGCCCGCTTAAGGATCTCCTTTTCTTCCATTGTAAGAAAGCGGTATCCCTGCTGATTGATCTTGTCGAGTATTTCGTCGATTCTTTTCTGCGTAATATTTGGAATTTTTTTATAGGGCTGTGTGCCGGAGACGTTGTAAAAGAATTCGTCTTTTTTATTTTTTGGTTTTTTCTTTTTATCAGGATTGAAGAGGTTCGCGAACCAATCGAAAAACTGGTTGATCCAAATGCTGCCGTCACGTCCCCTGCGCAGTTGATCTATGAACAGGAATCCGACACCTGCTGCGCCTGCATAAGACAGATAAGTTGCCATGTCTCCGTTTCGTACACCTGAAAAATTTAAAAGCAGGAAAATAAGCGTTAATATCCAAAGCGGTATGCCCCCGCTGATCATAGGAAAAATCCGGTAGTCTGGTGATACCACGGTTGTCGCTACGGCCACAGCTGCGATAGAACAATTGGCGGCAGAAAGATAGTCGCTGTCCATCTGAGCCCGCAGACCCGGCACCAGTAAGTGAGCCATGACATAAATGACTGCGCCAAAAATGCCTCCATAAAGATATAAGGGAACCAACTTCCGGTTTCCGGTCAGGTCCTGAAGGATATAACCAAAACTCCAAAGCCAGAACATATTGGAAATAAAACGAAACAACTGCAGATCGGTAAACATGAAACTAATCAGGGTCCATGGCCGCCATGCAATCTTTTCCGGATTTGCAGATAAAACAAACCAGTTGTAAACGTGGGACAGGAAGCTTTCATTGGAAGCATTGGTGAGCAGGAAAAATACAAATACAAATTTGAGGACAACAAAAATAACCGCATTCAGTATCAGGAGTTCAACTAACGCGTTTCCATCCTGACCAAGGTACATTCGCTTCCGGTAATTGTCTTCTTTTACATTCATATCAAATTTCTTTCTGCGAATCAATGTTGACGTCGTCCTTTTTAGTTAACATACGGAAAGAATCCTGGTTCAATAGAAATTGTGACGATCTGTCTTTCTCCAGTAAAATACCAGCAGGAGTCCAACCAAACCACCACCTAAATGTGCCCAGTGCGCTACATTATCGCCGGCATTACTTTGAACGCCCAAAAATAATTCATATATAACATAGGCGAGAACAGCCCACTTTGCTTTTATCGGGATCAGGGCATAAATATAGATCAGGCTGTTTGGAAACAGCAGACCGAAAGCCACCATACAGCCAAATATAGCACCTGATGCACCGAGAGTAGCTGTATTTAAATTAGTTCCCGGGTCAAATCTGTAAACAGATTGCTCATGAATGGGTAGGCTGTTCAGTTCTGCCCAGGCTGGCGATAATTCATGATAAAGTACCAGTAAATGCAAGGCGGCAGCTCCGACGCCACAGACCAGGTAAAATGTCAGAAAGCGCTTGGGCCCCCAATAATTTTCAAGGATCGAACCGAACATCCAAAGAATGAGCATATTCCAGAATATGATGCATGAATCCTCCATGCAGGAACATGTATGTGACTATCTGATGAGGTTTGAAATAAAATGACCTGATGTCATGCAGGGCAAAATAATTTTCCATGAATGCAGAGCCACTCTTCTGAAAAGCGAGCTGAAGTAAAAAAACGATGACATTAATAATGATCAGGTTTTTAATTACGGGCGGAATCACCTGAGAACGGCCCAGACGGAAATCGGTCATATTTCAACAAAAATTACTGGCTGCAAGTTAATGTTTTAGGAAAAGCGCAGTTACATTTTCAATATGAAGTGTATGGGGGAACATATCTACAGGCTGAACGGCAGAAATTTGATATCTTTCTGATAAAAGATGCAGGTCACGTGCCTGGGTAGCCGGATTACAACTCACATAAACAATTTTTTCCGCAGATATTTCCAGGAGTTTAGCAACCAGTTTATCAGACATTCCCGCCCGCGGCGGATCAGAAACGATCAAATCTGGTCTGCCATTGGCTTCAAAAAAAGCATCGTTGCAAATCTCAGTTACGTCTCCCTTAAAAAAAGCTGCATGGTGAACCTGATTTAACAAAGCATTTTCTTTTGCATCTTCGATAGCTTCGGGAATCAGTTCGATCCCAATTACTTTCTTGGCCATATCACTCAGGAAAATGCCAATACTTCCCGTACCGCAATAGAGATCGTATATTGTTTCAGAACCTTTTAAAGCGGCAAATTCACGTACCGTCTGATATAAACGTTCAGCCTGTGCCGTATTTGTCTGGAAGAACGATTTTGGTCCGATCTTGAAAGAAAATTTCTCCAGTTTTTCGATTACATAACCCTTTCCATGGAAGGTGACAGGCTGAAGGTCGTTTAAACTGTCGTTCCATTTTGTATTGATGGTATAAATCAGGGTGGTAATGGAAGGAAATTGATTTTGTAAGTGCTTGAACAACGCGTTCTGTACTGCCTCATCCTGGTACCCGAAAACAATATTCACCATGGTTTCTCCTGTCCTGCAAAGTCTGACCTGGACGTTTCTAAGAAAGCCCTCGTGGCGTTGAATATCATAAAAAGAAATTCCGTTTTCTATGGCCCAGTATTTCACTTC
Source organism: uncultured Bacteroidota bacterium (assembly GCA_963730425.1). GTDB lineage: Bacteria > Bacteroidota > Bacteroidia > Chitinophagales > Chitinophagaceae > Puia. The sequence goes on from CAVSRV010000011.1 coordinate 255,736, forward strand.
CTTTCTGATCAGGTTAGTCGGTTCATCCTGAAGATAGCATGTATCCACATCAACCACTTTGTCAAAAATTCCCCGCGCATGGAACCCGGCTGCATTCTGCAAAGTGGAAATTTCCGGATCAGCTATTTCTTCCTTTAGGAGATAACGGCGATTGGAAAATGTGTATTCCAGTTTGTTCCTGTATCCGGTTATTCGGACGGAACCCAGGATGGGCCTTATTTCGGGAAATTCGAGCTTGCCAATGCGTTTCAGACTTTGTAAAACCTGGTCCTGTTTGTATTCCAGTTGTTTTTCATATGGAAGCATCTGCCACTGGCATCCTCCGCAAATGCCAAAATGTTTACAGAATGGTACAATCCTTTCCTCAGAAAAACCTGTAATCTTCATTACATGGCCCTCGGCCCAGTCTTTTTTATTTTTTATCAGCCGGACAGTAACAATATCACCAGGAACAGCGTTTTCCATGAATATGACTTTGCCTTCGTGTTTCGCCAGGGACTTGCCTTCAGCCGCGTACCCGGTTACCAGCAGGTTCTCCAATACTATATTTTTCTTTTTTCCCACGGCGGCAAATGTAGGATTATCCTAATTTAGCATTCCTATGTTCAACCTTTTATCTAAAAAGACTTTTTTCGCCGCTAGTTTTTTAATGATCTCCTGTTTCAGTTATTCCCAGGGATACGAAATTCACCTTACATTAAAGCCTTTTACAAACAGTAAGGTTTACCTGGGTTATCACTACGGAAAAGTGAAAGCTGTGGCCGATTCTGTTATCCTGGACGGCAATTCCAGCGGTACATTTAAGGGCAAGGACAAATTAGCCGGAGGTATTTATTTTATTGTTTCTCCTAAGAAAGAGATACTTTTTGAATTATTAATCGATCAGCATCAACAGTTTTCCATTTCAGCTGATTCTGCGCACCTGCCAGCGAGTATTACTTTTACAGGTTCGCCCGAAAACATTTCCTTTCTGGAGTATACGGCTTTTATGAACAGTCACGGGAAATCTCTCGCCAATCTCCAGACTCAGCTTGCACAGACCAAAACAAAAAATGATTCAGCCCTCATTCATGAGAAAATTAAAAAGCTCGATGAAGAAGTAAAGACTGAAAGGGATGAGATGGAAAATAAGGATCCCAATTCGCTATTAGCCACATTACTCCGGGCGCTGAAAGAGCCCGTAGTTCCACCGACACCGAAACTTCCAAATGGCAGACCCGACAGCACGTTTGCCTACAGATATTATAAAGCGCATTACTGGGACAATATTTCTTTTACTGACGATCGTCTGATCAGGACACCAATATTTGAGCCCAAGCTGGAACGGTACTACAAGGATCTTGTTTCACCCGAAGCCGACTCAATCGATCGGGAAATAGATTACATGCTGCTGTTTTCCCGTACCAACAAGGATATGTTTAAATTTCTGCTGGTTTACTTTACGCAGAAATATGTGAACCCTGAATTCATGGGTCAGGACGCAGTTTTTATTCACTTATTTGAAAAATATATCAATACCGGTCAGGCAGACTTCTTTACCGAGAAGTACAGGAAATTTGTGGATGACCGCGCATATAGTATTATGGCAAACCTTATTGGTCAGCCGGCGCCAAACCTGGAAATGACGGATACTTCCGGGAACATAAGATCCCTTTATGAGATCCCAGCCAATTTTATACTTGTTTGCTTCTGGGATCCTACCTGCAGTCATTGTAAAGAGATTATTCCGAAAGTGGATTCCATCTATCAGGCTAAATGGAAATACGAAGGGCTACAGGTTTATGCGGTGATGGTAGATGGCGGTCAGGAGAACTGGAGGAATTTTATCAGGGCTCACAATTTGGAGGATTGGGTTAACGTTTATCAGACAACGGCCCAGCACGATACCGTCGCAGCTGCCGGCCGCCCGGATTACAGGCAATTATACGATGTTTACCAAACCCCGGTACTCTATTTGCTGGACAAGGAAAAGCGAATCGTGGCAAAAAAACTTACCTATCAACAGGTGGATGAAGTCATCAACCTTAAACTGAAAAAGGTCAATACTCAGTAATATGAAAAAAGTAGTACTGATCTTTTGCCTGCTTCTGTTCTCCTGTTCTTTCTTCGGTCAAACGCTCGTTCACTATGGAAATCAATCCATCTCCCGCAAGGAGTTTCTTACTGCATTCCGTAAAAATAATATTCAGGTCAAAGCAACCGACAAATCGTACCATGATTACCTGGAACTTTATATCAGGTATAGATTGAAAGTGCAGGCGGCCCTGGATATGAAACTTGATACACTTCCCGGACAGGTCACAGAATTACAAAATTTCAAGAGCCAGATCGTTGATCAGTTTACCAACGACGATAACAGTCTCAATCAAATGGCCAGAGAAGCCTTTACACGAAGTCAGCATGATCTCCGCATTTCATATATGTTCGTTGCTTCACCAAAAAATGCATCACCTGCGGATACGGCCAAAGCCTGGAAAAAAATTCAGGCAGCTTACCGTGATTTGAAAAATGGTAAGGACTTCGGTGAAACTGCGGCACAATATTCAGAAGACCCCTTCGCGAAAACTAATAAAGGTGATCTGGATTACATAACCGTTTTCGATCTGCCTTATGCCATGGAAACTGTTGCTTACCGCACGGCCAATGGTAAATTCAGTCCTGCTTTCCGAATTGGAAGTGGTTATGTGATCATAAAGAAAATGGCTGAGAGACCTGCACTTGGTCGCATTCACGCAGCACAAATCCTCGTAGCTTTCCCTTATCAGGCCAATGATGCGGCCAAAGCAGAAACACAAAAAAGAGCAGATTCTATATACCAGGCTATTAGCCATGGCGCTGATTTTGCAGAGCTAGCAAGGAAATTTAGCGGTGATAATTTGTCTTACCAGCTTGGAGGTTCATTGCCTGAATTCGGAATCGGTAAATATGAGAAAGGATTTGAGAACACAGCATTTGATTTAAAAAAAGACGGAGACATTAGCGTGCCCTATGCTTCAGCATTCGGGTATCATATTATCAAAAGAGTCAAACGGATTCCTGTGCCTCCAGTGGCCAACCAGAAATACCTGAATGAATTGAAAGAAAGGATAAAAACGGACCCACGCATAGCTGTTTCCAGAAGTCAGATGCTGCAGACCATTCTTAAAAAAACTCAGTTTAAGGAATTTATTCCGCCGGGTAATCGTCTGTGGGACTATACTGATAGTGTATTGCAAAATAAAAAGCCCGCTTCGAATTCAGGCATAAATGAAGCAACTGTTCTTTTTCAGTTCCCGGATAAAAAATATTCTGTAGGTGACTGGATCGCATACAGAAAAAGTTTAAAATCATCTCCCAATTTAACCAACGGAAAAACTCCCGCAGAAATATTGGGAGTTTATCGTCAGGTCACCGCTTTTGATTATTATAAACAACATCTTGAAAAATATAATCCGGCTTATGCAGCCCAGGTTAATGAATTTCGTGAAGGAAATCTCCTGTTTGAAATCATGCAGCGAAAGATTTGGAACCGCTCTACCGCTGATTCGTCCGGCTTGAAAAAGTATTTTGAAAAACATGAAGAATCATACTGGTGGAAGCCAGGGGCGGAAGCGATTATTTTTAATGTCCCTAATCAGGCTTCAGCAAATAAACTCGCTGAAGCTATTAAAAAAGATGTAAATAATTGGAGAAAGGATGTTGATAGTTTGGGTGGACAGATCCAGGCAGATTCCGGAAGATTTGAACTTAGGCAGATTCCCGGTAATAAACCTGTTGGACCAGGCAGGCTCACCGAATTTATTTCCACTGCATCTGCAAACAACAAAAATAGTACAGTACAATTTGCATATATAATCCGTGAATATTCATCTTCATCGCCAAGGACATTCGGGGAAGCCAGAGGATTGGTTATTAACGATTATCAGAATGAATTGGAAAATAAATGGATCGAAGAGCTTAAAAAGAAGTATCCGGTTACAATCAACGAGGCTGTTTTTAAATCCTTGCCGAAATAGGTTAACGCTTTGCTTTAAGGCCAACAGCCAACCGTAATCCGTCAACTTATTTTATCAAGCATATCAAGAATAACTGAATCTTCTGTCATATCAAATTTTCGCGCAAGAAATTTGTCCGAAGAAAGAAGAAGAGAATAGTCTTCCGCCCGAAGTGTTTTGGGATTGGAGCCTCCCCCTGACCAGTCGATGTAGTAAAAATTATTGTTGATAACCTTATGGCTGAAATTTGAATTCATGATCAGTGTGGGTACTATAAATTCATCAGGACCCCATGTAAACCGGATAAAACGCCGGAGTTTTTTATTTGATTCTATAAACGAAAGAACGTACCTGGCGCATTCATTGGATAGAGTCATACACATGGCTCTTGGTCCTCCAAAAAGTTTATAAGGCAGAGGAAATTTTCTGCGGGGGAGCACAGCATTCAGGAAAAACTGTAACCTGTATCTTCCACGAAAACCGAAATTGGTGAAATGATATTTGGTTATTCTCGTGATAGCATGGGACCACCATTCTTCATCTTCAACATAACTAATAAAATTCCCACCTGGGTTTCTTTCAAGTAAATGATAAAAATCCTTTACGGGTTTGATGGGATAATCCTGACCACTCATAATGCTGATAAAATCATAAGGTATCTGGGTACTGAATATTTGTTTTAGAGAATTAAGGATAGCAACAATATAACTGTAAGAAGCCCAGCGCACCCTTATTCTTTTTGTAATAAAATAAACCTGTGGTAAACGGAGCAGATATTCGAATGAAGACTTATCAATTTTCTTATCAACATGTATATAGAAGTCGAAGGGGAGTCCGCTGAATTTTTTTAGGAAACGCTCGATCTGCGGAGGTCCTTTGTGAGCCATGATAATACACGCTATACGCATTGAGTACGAAATTAAAGAGCTAATGCTTAAAGCTGTTCAAACAATGACCTCAGTTTTTCCCTTGTCATGATTTTTTCCCAATCAGCACCTAAAGCATTTTCCCATAAAGGTTTCATTCCCAGTGAAACATTGATCATAGTATCGAACTGCTCATCGGTGAGGCCCCTGGTGATGTGCTGAGGTATTTCAATTTTATTTTTTTTCACCATCAGTTTGAATTCACGTACTCCGTCAGGATAATATTCTTCAAGTTTATCAAAAACAATACAGTTTCCTATTCCGTGGCGGGTGCCCAGGAGATAACCTAAACCATAACTTACTGCATGAGCGATCCCAACCTGAGAGTAGGCGATACTCATTCCACCTGCATAAGAAGCCATCATAAGTTTGTCGTCGTGTTCGTCCCCCCATTCCCCTTCGCTAAGAAATACTTCCTGGCAGAGATTAAGCGCTTTCTCGCCATAGGATTTACTGAATTCATTTAAGAATGTGCCGGTAAGACTTTCGATACAATGTATATAACAGTCCATCCCCGTATAAAAACGCTGATTCACTGGAACATTCGCCGTGAGTTCCGGATCGAGTACAATTTGATCAAATGGAGTAAAATCTGAATTCATTCCCAATTTTCGGGTAGGGCCGGTCAATACAGTCGTTCTAGAAACTTCCGCGCCGGTACCACTTAAAGTAGGTATTCCTGCTTTATAAACACCTGGGTACTTCACAAGATCCCAGCCCTGATAATCTGCTGATGAACCTGGGTTATTCATCATAAGGGCCACTCCTTTAGCCAGGTCCATAACGGATCCACCACCAATTCCAATGATACCACTAATGCTGCCAAACTGTTGCTTCAACTTATTAGCCAGTTCATCTACCTGTTTTGTTTTTGGTTCAAAATTTACATCCGCGAAAATAATTTTGTCTTCAGCATGAAGAGGTATGCGACTCACCAGCTGTTTATTCTCAAAATAATGATCCACCAAAAAAATCATAGGTGAATTACCATTTCTTCTGGGTGCTAAAATTTCATCTAACTGGTTGAAACTTCCCCTTCCATAAACCACATAACTGACCATTTTGAAATTTCTGAACTTCATATTGTTAAGCTTAAAGCTTAAAGCGCAAGGCTAAAGGCTTTTTGTGAATTAATGATTCTGGGTTAATGCCGCAGCACCAAAAACACCCGCACTATCTCCTAATTCGGGGCGAATAACAGGCACCGTGCAATAATTATTAAATATAAAATGTTTCAGGCTTTTTACGCCATCAGTATAAATTTCATCAATATTTCCCACACCTCCTCCCACAACAATGATATCCGGATCAAGCATATTCGTAATAGACGAAACTGCTTTTCCAAAAAAATGATTTAGTCGGTCGAGCGTATGACGAGCATATGGATCTTTATCTTTTTGCATTACGATTTCCTTAAGTGATTTCTTAGCGCCAGCTATGGATTCGTAAAATTTCTGCAGCGACGGTCCTGATATTATTTTTTCAACACATCCCGTTTTACCACAATAACAGGGTCCACCTGATTCATCCAGAAAATTATGACCCCACTCTCCGGCAATTCCATGATGACCTTCCCAAATTTTACCATCTATTACGAGTCCGCCCCCAACGCCAGTCCCCATGATGATTCCAAATACTATCCTTGCCCGTGGAGAAGTTTTTCTGACACCGCCCCAGGTTGCTTCTGCAAGGGCGAAACAGTTTGCGTCGTTAGCGAGGACAATGGGTAATTGCAAACGCTCTTCAAGATCTTTTTTTAAGGGCTTATGATTTAAAATGGTTGTATTTGAATTTTTTAAATTCTGTGAAATGGGATCCAGGATTCCAGGAGTTCCGAATCCGATCGTGGTGGGAGTAATTCCTGATTCCGTTTTCATCTTATTTACCAGCTTTTCTATCTGGCCAATCACATGGTCATAGCCCTGGGCTGCTTCTGTATCAACACGGGTCCTGACCAGGGTCTCAGGATCCTTATCGCCCCGAAGAATGATGCCTTCAACCTTGGTGCCGCCAAGATCGATGCCCCACATTATTTCTTTCATATATTGATCGTTAAATAATTTTCATGAAATTCAAAGCAACCTTTGTTTTGCAAGTAACAAATCCTCTGGTGTATCAATTTCAACTCCCATATATTCGGTTAGCACCATTTTTAAAGGTATACCATGCTCCAGATATCGAAGACATTCAATTTTCTCCGAAGCTTCTAATGTTGTTACAGGCCATTTTGTAAAATTCATCAAAGCCTGTTTTCTGAATGCATAAACACCAATATGTTCATAATAAGTAACATTCAGTGAAGGATCCCTGGGATGAGGAATTACACTCCGGCTAAAAAAAAGCGCATTCATCTCCTGGTCCACTACAACTTTCACATAGTTCGGGTCTTCAACATTTTTTTTATCTTTCATTACCTGCATAAGGGATGCTACCTGAATTTCCTCTGCATCATCATTATGAAAAATATCCAGCAACTTTTTTAAGGGTTCTTTTTGAACAAAAGGTTCGTCTCCCTGAACATTAATTACGAGATCGGCATCGATGTTTTCCATGGCTTCTGCAATACGGTCGCTTCCGCTTTCATGGGGTCTGCTGCTCATCAAAACATTGCCGCCATTCTTTTTTATTTCATCATAAATGATCTGACTATCCGTCACGACTATTACTTTATCAAAAAGCCCGGTTTTAACAGTATTATCATAGGTATGTCGTATGACAGTTTTATTACCCAGCAATTGCATCAGCTTACCGGGAAAACGGGTTGACGCATACCTCGCAGGAATCATCGCAATACAATTCATGAATTCTTTTTTCAAAAATAATTTTTTGCACTTAGATCCGGCGTGGATTTCCGCTAAACTTACATTTTTCGGTTTTGGTGATCATCTTCGTTCATGATTGACCAGAGCAGGTCCTTTAGTTCCTGAATCCCTTTCTGGGTGACGGAAGAAATAAAAATATTCGGGATATCCGGCGGAAGTTCCTTCCTTATATCAGCCATCAATTCCTCATCCAGTAAGTCAGATTTACTTATTGCAATTACAAATCGCTTATCAAGAAGTTCCGGGTTATATTGTTCCAGTTCATTTCTGAGAATTGTGTATTCCCTGAGATGATCAGGGCTGTCTGCAGGAATCATAAATAATAGTGCAACATTTCTTTCGATATGCCGCAAAAAACGATGACCAAGACCTTTCCCTTCGGCCGCTCCTTCGATGATACCTGGAAGATCAGCAATACAGAAACTCTTTCCGTCTCGATATTCCACCATACCCAGCTGGGGCACGAGGGTTGTAAACGCGTAGTCTGCAATTTTCGGGGTAGCGGCAGTCATTACTGAAAGCAAAGTCGATTTACCTGCATTCGGAAAACCGACGAGACCAACATCTGCGAGTACTTTTAATTCCAGCACTTTCCAGCCTTCCACGCCTGGCTCTCCGGGCTGGGAATGTTCGGGTGCCTGGTTAGTTGGTGTAGCGAAGCGGGCATTCCCAAGACCACCGCGGCCACCTTTTAACAAGATGATTTCCTGGCCATCTTCCAGAATCTCTGCTTCTTTCAAACCGCTTATTTCATCTCTTGCAATTGTGCCCAGTGGTACATCTATATATATATCTTTTCCGAACCGGCCCGTGCAATTGTTTCCGCTGCCGGCTTCACCGTTCTCTGCTAAAACATTTTTATAATAACGTAGTGGCAGAAGAGTCCAGGTGTTCTTATTGCCGCGAAGAATAATATGACCACCTCTTCCACCATCTCCTCCGTCCGGTCCTGCCAGAGCATTATATTTCGTACGCATAAAATGTTTACTTCCGGCTCCACCATGGCCGCTTTTGCAGAATACACGAATCTGGTCTACGAAATTGCTTTTTTCCATTTTTAATCGGGCAGCAAAGATAACTGATTAAAACAGCTATCTGCACATCAACAGCCGCGCGACAAGGCCAGTCCAGCCTGTCTGGTGCGACGCACCCAGGCCCTTTCCTGTGTCGCCATGGAAATATTCAAAAAACAAGGTATAGTCTTTGAAATAAGGATCTTTTTGGAACAGGGTCTGATCGCCGTAAATGGGACGATTTCCATCAGCATTTTTTGTGAACAAAGAAATTAACCTGTCTGCAAGTTTTTCTGAAATTTCTTTCAGAGAAAAAAGGTTGCCTGAATGGGTTGGATATTCAATTCGGAAATCATCGCCGTAATATTCGTGGAATTTTAACAGGGATTCTATAAGCATAAAATTCAAGGGCATCCAAACCGGACCCCTCCAGTTTGAGTTTCCACCAAAAAGTGCAGTATCCGATTCGCCGGGTGTATAATGAATCGAAAACCAGTTGTTGTCTATTTGTAGAATAAAAGGATTGTCTTTGTGAAATTTAGATAATGCCCGTAACCCATGATCGCTTAGAAATTCGTTTTCATCCAGCATGCGGTATAATATCCTTTTCATGCGATGACCACGCAATAGAGAAAGGAGATGTTTTTCATCTTTCCCTTTTTCACCCCATTTTGAAACCAGACTTGACAGATCAGGCCGGTTATTAAGAAACCAGTATAAACGATCAGTAAATTCTTTCTGACTGAAAAGAAGTTCATCGTCCAGAACCTCTACAGCCAGCAAAGGAATCAGCCCAACCATAGATCGTATCTTCAACTTATCATTAGTCCCATTTGATTTTTGAATTGCATCATAATAAAATTCATCTTCATTATCCCAAAGTCCGGTTCCCTGATCGCCATCAGCAAACATGGCGCCTGCTATATATAAAAAGTGTTCAAAGAACTTAGTCGCCATGTCCTGATAGACATCATTTGTGAGAGAGAGCTCCAGTGAAATGCGCATCATGTTGAGGGAATACATGCACATCCAGCTGGTAGAATCCGATTGTTCAAGAATGGATCCATCCGGCAAAGGTGAATTCCGGTCAAAGAGCCCGATATTGTCCATACCCAGGAATCCGCCTTCAAAAATATTATTCCCCTGTTCATCTTTTCTGTTTACCCACCAGGTGAAATTCAGTAGAAGTTTCAGAAAAATAGTTTCAAGGAATTTGAAATCGCCGACACCTTTTGCAATTTTATCTATTTTATAAACGGCCCATGTAGCCCATGCCTGTACAGGAGGATTTACATCTGAAAAGGCCCATTCGTATGCCGGAAGTTGTCCGCTCGGATGCATATACCATTCATGGTTGAGTAATGTGAGCTGATTCTTGGCGAATTCAGGATCAATATCAGCAAAACAGATGGAATGAAACGCAAGATCCCATGCTGCAAACCATGGATATTCCCAACTGTCGGGCATTGAAATAATATCGGAGCTGTTTAGGTGACGCCAATTATGATTTCTTCCTTTTTTTCTTTGTTCGGGTGCAGGAGGGCAACCCGGATCACCATTGATCCATTTATTTACATTATAATAATAATACTGTTTACACCAGATCATTCCTGCATAAGCCTGTCGCTGAATAGTTTTTAATTCATCGTTGGGAACACGGGTCTGTATATCCGCATAAAAAGTATCGGCTTCTCTGATACGGGATTCAAATATTCTTTCAAAATCTTCGAAAGGTTTTTCTAATGGATCCGGACCCATGCGTATCCGGAATGTTTCTGATTTTCCCGGATCAATTGTTTTATTGAAATGTATAGCAGCTTTAGTGCCGTTTTGTGATGGATTCACCGTATTTGCACCACGAATGATATGATCATTGATTCCATCTTTAAAATAGCCATCTGATTTATTGGGTAATATCGAATAGAGCTTCCCACTATTACTTTCATTCTCGCAAAAAAGTAACTGCCCCGGGTTTTCTGCATATAGCCATCGTTTTCCAAGGGTCTTGTGTTGAATGATGATGCTATTATCAGTTTCCCTTTCCATGGAAGGTTTGTCGGAAGAATAACCCCATTCCCAGGTGTTCCGAAACCAAACATTGGGCAGAACGTGCAACGGCGCGGCTTCAGTACTCCGATTAATAACAGTGATCTTCCACAAGATGTCCTCCGGAGAATATTTTGCATATTCAATAAAAACATCGAAATATTTATTTTCATTGAAGATGCCAGTATCCTGGATTTCATATTCCGGATCCAACTTGCCTCTGCGACCATTTTCCATTATAATCTGATCGTATGGGAATTCCCCCTGGGGGTATTTATACAGCATTTTCAGATAAGAATGTGTAGGCGTTGCATCCAGGAAATAATATAATTCCTTTACATCTTCTCCATGATTTCCTTCATTTCCGCTTAGCCCAAAATACCGTTCTTTGAGGATGGGATCCCGTGTGTTCCATAAACTAACGGAGAGGCATAGTTGTAAATTAATATCGCTCAATCCGCCCAAACCATCTTCTCCCCATCGCCAGGCTTTGCTGCGCGCTACTTCATGTGTAGAGAATTCCCAGGCTGAACCATCTTCGCTATAGTCCTCGCGAACGGTTCCCCATTGTCTGTCACTCAGGAAAGGCCCCCAGTTCTTCCAGGCAGGATCTTTTAGTCTTTTGTTTTCTTCATTCATAAATTCGAATTGAAAAGAAACGGAGGTCAGTTGTAGATCTTGTCTATGTAGGACTTGTATTTATCGAGAATTATTTTTCTACGGATACTTAGTTTTGGAGTGAGTTCACCTCCTTCAACACTCCAATCCACGGGTAATAATTCAAATTTTTTTATCTGTTCTACATGGTTGAACTGCTGGTTATATTCATCCACGATTCCCCTGTAAAATTTTATTACAGCTGGATTTTGAATCATGGAAAGGTTTGAACTTTTATCATAACCTTGTTGCCCACACCATTCCGCGAGTTGAGAAAATGCCGGGACAATCAGCGCCCCGACAAACTTCATTTCAGATCCGACTACGATAATCTGTTCTATAAAACGGGATTCCTTTAGCTTATTCTCAATGGCTGCGGGGGCCACATATTTTCCACCACTGGTCTTAAATAATTCCTTTTTGCGATCTGTGATGCGCAGAAATTTGCCATCCTCCAACTCACCTATGTCCCCTGTATGTAACCATCCGTCAATAACGGTTTCAGCTGTCAGATCAGGGCGCTTGTAATATCCTTTCATGACACTTGGACCTTTGACACAAATTTCTCCGTCAGCTTCCAGACGTAATTCCACACCGTTAATTACGGGACCGACTGTTCCAAAGCGGCAAAGACCTTTGCCTCTGCGGTTTACCGCAATAACGGGAGAATTCTCTGTCGGGCCATAACCCTCATAGATAGGAATACCCGCGCCGGTAAATATGCGCAGGAGCCTTATCTGACATGCAGCTCCACCGACTACAACATATTTGATATTATTTCCGAGTGCCTCGCGCCATTTATTGAATATAATTTTATTGGCAAGTGAAAGTTGAATTGAATACCATATTCCCTGACTCCGGTTATTGTCATATTTTTTCCCCAGCTCTACGGCCCAGAAAAAAAGGACTCTCTGAATACCTTTCAGGGATGCGCCTTTGGCCATGATTTTCTCAAATACCTTTTCCAGGATTCTTGGAACCGTGGCAAAGAGATGGGGTTTTATTTCAACAAGATTGGCGCCAATGGTGTCGAAACTTTCTGCATAATAAATGCTGATGCCGCTAAACATATTTATATAGCTAACCATTCTTTCAAGGATGTGGTTCAGGGGCAAAAAACTGAGCGCCCTGAAATCAGGTCTGTCCTCAAAAGGAAAACTTTCTTTCGACATCATGACATTACTCAGGATATTACGATGGGTCAGCATCACACCTTTTGGCGTGCCCGTTGTTCCGGATGTATATATTATTGTGGCGAGATGTTCGGGTCGAATGGTTTCGCTGATAAATTGCAGTTCCTGTTTTTTTGCGTCTGAAATATTTTGCTGCAAAGATGACCAGTGATCAACCCCCTTTATATGATCAAAAGTATAGACGTTTTGAATAGTAGGAATATTGGGACGTACCTGTTGTATTTTTTCATATAATTCAGCGCTGCTTACAAATACATATTTCACGGAAGCATCCCTGAAAATAAATTCTATCTCATGATTGCTCGTAGTAGGATATATCGGAACGAGTACTGCTCCTAATTTTTGAACAGCTAAATCTGTAATCAGCCATTCCGGCCGGTTGTTTGATATGATAGCAATTTTGTCCTGTCCTTCAACCGTAAGATCATTCCCGGATACACCGATGGCAGATAGGCCACAGGCCAATATGTCAACGGTTTCTGAAATTTCTTTTGTACTGTATTTTCTCCAAATACCATTTTCTTTGGCTGCCAGCATATCAGGCTTAGGAAATTTCTCCGTCTGGAAAGCAATGCAATCAAAGAGTCGTTCAGGTTTACTCATATTGATTATTTGGAATTCAGGTTGCGATAATTCTGACCCGCAGGTACCTTAAAAACACGACCCTTCTGGAAATTAATAAACCGGTTGTACTCATCTGCGTGTTGTGAAGTCCAGTTTTGAAAAGAAGCAAGTGTCATGGAAGCGCCAAATGCCCATTGGTCATATGCGTCAAACATGCCTTCCTTCAGGAGTTGCCGTTGATATTCAAAAAGCCTGAAAGGATATTTATCTCCATATTTTTCAAACCATTCTAAAATAAATTTACTCCTTAAAATATTAAGTGATTCCTGTGTAACGCCCAGATTGACGGTCTGCGCAAGATCGGTCATTACAGAAAGATAGGCTGCCGCAAAAATGTTTTTATTAACCTGATTTTTGGGCAGTTTGATTTCGGTGAATAATTTTTTATAACCCTCTGCCAGGAGCAGTTTGATCTCGGGTGTACGCCGGCTGTAACTTTCGAGGTTAATAAACATTTCACCATAAATAAGACTCCAGACTTTGTCATAAGTAAAGTAATAAAACTTGCAGGCATTATAATAATTGGAGGAATAATTGGGATCGACTTCAATTCCCTTCTCCCAAAAACGAATGGCTTCTGCATCCTTGTTCGCCCAAAGCATTTCACCATATTCATTGTAAAGTTCTCCGCTGCTGGGAAATTTCTTTATTCCCTGTTTGTACATTTTGTCTGCCTGTTTACTCTCATCAATGGCTTTGTATGCCATACCCAGAATTTGATAACATTGTTCGTCTGCATCATTGCGGGCAATCAGTTTTCTTCCTGATTCAACGGAAGCGCTATAATTTCTTTGGAGATAGTAAGTAAACGCCAGATCTTTTTGTATTTCCAGATTTTCCGGATCCGTCTTTAAAGCATTACTCAGAACAATTATCGCATTGGGATAATCCCCTGTGCGCATGAATTGCCTGGCAATCTTGTGAAGAGAATCCGCATGTTGGGCAAGACAGGTAAAACCTGATAAAAATATGCTTATGGCAAACAGAAATTTTTTCATGAATTGAATATAAGCCACCTTTAGGAAACGACCTGTGGCCCGGATAATTGTTCAGAACAAATTTACCGTTTATCTGATCAGATGAGTCAAAAGGCCGTCCCGTAATTTAGGTTCAAACCAGGTACTTTTCGGGGGCATGATCTGACCACTGTCGGCAATAGCAAAAAGCTGGTCCATACTTACGGGGTAAAGACTGAAGGCCAGTTTCATCGCGCCACTATCCACTCTTTTTTGCAGTTCATCCATTCCCCGGATACCTCCCACAAAGTCAATCCTGTCATCAGTTCTGACATCCCGGATGTTAAGGATTGGTGAAAGAATATTTTCCTGCAGAATACTAACATCCAGAACTCCGATTGGGTCATTGGGGAAGCTATTTTCCCTGGCTTCCAAATGGTACCAGTTTCCATCAAGGTACATACCGAAATGATGCAGCCGGTCAGGAGAATAAGTGCCACTCATTTTTTCTACCTTGAAATTTTTGTTGAGGGTTTCAAGAAAACTATTTGTATTCAACCCATTCAAATCTTTCACCACCCGGTTATAATCCATGATGTGTAGCTCGTCTGAAGGGAATAACGTGGTTAAAAAATATTCCGCCTCAGCCGGAGCATTGTCACCGAGTGCTTTTTTCACCTTGGCGGCAGATGCTGCACGATGATGACCGTCTGCGATATATGTAAATGGAATCTGCTTTTGAAAAATCATGGTGATTTCGGAGATGGTTTGTGGATCGTGTACGATCCAGACTCTGTGGCCAATTCCATCGTCAGCAATAAAATCATATACAGGTTCGTGCGACTTTTTCCAGAAATTGATTAACAAACTCAGGGTAACATTCGCTTTATAAGCGAGAAACACATTTCCCGTTTGTGCCCCCGTTATCTGGATATGGTTGATCCGGTCCAGTTCTTTTTCAGGACGGGTCAGTTCATGTTTCTTGATAATATTGTTTTCATAATCCGCTATTGAACTTATACAAACAAGACCCGTTTGTTTTCTTTTACCCATGCTCAGCTCATATATATAATATGCAGGTTGCTCATCAAGAATCAGAATTTTATTGTCCCGAAAGATGAAGAGATTGTCTGCGGCCTTATTGTATACTTTATTACTGTGAACATCGGTTCCTTCCGGAAGATCAATCTCCGATTTGGTAATATGTAAAAATGAATAAGGATTATTCCCGGCAACAATTCTGGCTTCGGCGCTGTTCAGCACATCATAAGGAAGTGATGCGACCCGGGGAGCCAGGTCTTTTGCTGGTCTGAGTGCCCGGAATGCGGAAATTATTGCCATCTAATTAAATTAAAGTTGATTGATGAGATTTGTGAGGGCTTTTACACTTTCGAGAGGTAGGGCATTATATAACGAAACCCTATAGCCGCCTACGCTTCTGTGTCCTTTTACACCAATCACATTTTGGTCTTTGCAGGCTTCCAGGAACTTTTTTTCCAATTGGGAGTCTTTAATCAGGAAAACCACATTCATGCGGCTGCGGTCTTCCTTTGATACAGTTGGTTCAAATCCTTCCTTTGCATCCAGGGTTTTGTAAAGCAGATCGGCCTTTGCCTTGTTAATTTTTTCAATTGCTGAAACACCACCCTGTTTTTTTAACCAGCGAAGGGTAAGCATACAAACATAAATGGCAAAAACCGGTGGTGTGTTAAGCATGGATCCTGCCTCGATATGCTGGCGATAATCCATCATGCCGGGAAGTTTGCGGTTCACTTTTCCCAGAATATCCTTTCTTATAACAACCATGTTTACACCTGCTGCGCCAATATTTTTCTGGGCGCCTGCATAGATCAGCGCAAATCGGTTAAAATCTGTTTCATAACTCAGGATATCACTGCTCATGTCGGCCACCAGCGGGATATTCGTTTCAGGGATGGAAAACATTTCCGTTCCTTCAATGGTGTTGTTGGTAGTATAATGAAAGTAAGCGGCGTCTGGCGGGATTTTAAATTCTTTAGGGATATAGGTATAATTTTTATCTTTTGATGAAGCAACCACTTCTACATTGCCAAACAATCGGGCTTCTTTGATGGCTTTAGAGCCCCAGACTCCGCAATCGAGATAAGCAGCTGTTTGATTTTCGTTGAGAAGATTCATTGGTACCTGAAAAAACTGTGTGGTTGCGCCTCCATGAAGAAATAATACATCATGGTCTGCATCCAGTTTCATAAGTTCCTTTGCAAGCAGTACGGTTTCATCCATCACCGATTGAAACAACGCGGTCCTGTGTCCGATTTCAAGAATGGAAAGTCCTGTATCTCTAAAATTCAAAATACCCTTAGCAGCTTCTTCAAAAACTTCTTTTGGTAAAATACTGGGCCCTGCGTTGAAATTGTGTATCATCTATTTCTATCTTGGAGACGCAATTTACGACAATTCGTTGGCTGTCGGCGTTATTTGGTTTATGGTTGATGGTGAATGGTAGATGGTTTTTGATTTAAATAATTAATAAATCCCGTTATCAATTTAATATTTGATTCCAATATCTTACTTAAACTATTGTAAGAACCCTGATCGATAATATTAGTCATAAGTGCTACACTCAATAATGTTTCCAATTCATAGGCCGAACCCCTGGAAATATATAAAAATTGCAATGAGTCTTTTTTATGGTTTCTTCCAAGACCTTCCGCAAAGTTGCTTGGAATTGATACGGCAGCTCGTCTAGTTTGTGATATTAAACCAAATCTTTCTTCAGGAGGGTATGATTTCGTTAATAAATAGATTTGTTTCACAGTTTCCATAGAAAAAATCCAAACTTCTAATTTTTTATAACTTATCATAATGATATCCTATTTTATAGTTTTTCTCATAAACCATAAACCATAAACCATCTGCCATACACCATATGCCATAAACCTCAATCACAATCCCTCCCCAAAATCTTCCCATTCATCCATTCGAGATTTAATCTCTGATATTCCTTTTGTTCAGAAATTGAAAGGCTGTCGTTTGCAAGATGATCAAGTGCGGGTTGCCCGGCATTCACCCATGCTGTATACCAGCAGGATGCCACAGCAAAAATTGACTGGCGCATGCGGCGCTCAATCATATGATTTAATTTTCTTTCATAGAGAGTTGCATAAGAGGTAGAATATTGTTTCAGGATTTTTCCCTTGCGCTCCTCAAATGCATATTTCTGATCGGGTCTGAAAAGACTGCTGATTTCTTTTTCACAACGTAGCACTGTGTCTGCAGCAGCCGCACTCTCCAGGATCCTATCCCAGATAAATGAAGAAAGATCCGGGATATAAACTGCCTTACCAATAAAAAAATTCCAATCTGTTTCCGCCAATAATTCAGGAATCCTGGATTCCCAGAATGCGTGTATGCCTTCCTGATGTGTCATCTGGCCATTGTGATTGGAACATACATGCAGCGGAACATGCGCATCGGCCACATAGTGACCCAATTCAGCGGCATTTTTGAGGATGGCCTGTTTGTCTTTTTCACGGAAAGCCTTTGTGAGCCGACTCATCATAATCTGGATCCACCAAGGAACGATTCCGTAATGCTGTAAACTGTCGGCCGAATATTTCTGAATGGCCGATTTATAATCTCTGGGAATAGCAGGGAAGGGGTAAACTCCATAATGGTCAATATCCAGAAAATGATGTGCACCCTCGCTGGCTACCATATACCTTCTTTTATCCGGATCCACCGCGTGTTCGGAAAGGAAACTTATAGAAGGCTTGAAAAGAATCATCATCTGCGGCGGCAGAAGAAAAACAGCATAGTAATTTATTTTTTCATGCATGTAAAAACCCCAGCAGTAGGAACGGTGCGATAAAAGTATCAGGATGATGATGTAGCAGAGCTCCTTCATAAAAGAGAGTTATCTACTAATCGTTGGCTGTTGGTCGTTGGCGGTTGGCTGACTTCAATAAAACATCCAAAATAAATTTATGTTTCTAATATACCAATACCACTTATAGTGTTTTAATATTTACGGCCAACTGCCAACGGCCAACCGCCAACGAATACTCATTCATCAATATTCGTGACCCCGCCGGAGATGGCGAATTTCATTGCCTCTGTCGAAGAGATATCGGTGATCAGACGGACTCTTTCTTTTTTTACAAAAAACAAATGGCCCGCAAAAGCATAAGATTGTGGTACATATACTGAAATATATTCCTGCAAACCGAATTCTGCCAGCTCTTCATGAGTTATGAATCCAATCCGCCAGATATCCGTTGATTCAATACTAACCAGAACTGCCCGGTCGAATTTGCGCTTGTTGCCGGCAAAAGCTTCAAAAAAATCTTTGATAGTACTATAAATTATTTTAATGCCTGGTGTCTTCTCCAGTATATTATCGAAAAGTTCTACCAGCTTGCTTACTATAAAGGATGAAGAAACATAACCTACTATCAGAACAATGACGATAACAAGGATAAATCCAATTCCGGGGATATGCCTGGGGTTCCCGCTTTCGTCCAGGGCCAGCTTTGGAAAAAGGCTGTGAATGAAATTAGGCAGTATACTGTCCACCCAGTTAAATAAGGAAAGTACTGTCCATAATGTGATCGTGATAGGTGCCAGGATGATCAGCCCCTGCAAAAAATACCTGAACAGTTTGCTGAATAGGGTCTTCAATTTCATAAACAGTGGTTTATAACCAAAAATCGGCGAAATCACCGAAAATATCGGTGGAAACTTTGGTTACATAAATAGTTTCCGTAGTTTTGCACTTCTCTGGAGGATATAAAATGGAAAATAAAGACAGAATACTTGAGAAAGCGACCGACCTGTTCATGCGTTACGGGATCCGGTCCATTACCATGGATGAAATCGCGGCACAGCTTGGCATCAGCAAGAAGACGATCTATCAGTTTTTTACCGATAAAGACGCCATGGTTGAGGCTGTTGTGAGTGCTGAAACCAGCCGGAACGAAGAGGGTTGCAGGGGCTTCAGCCTGACGGCAGAAAATGCGGTTCATGAAATTTTCCTGGCACTGGACTCTTTTCAGGAAATGCTGAAAGCAATGAATCCTCAGTTAGTCTACGACCTGGAAAAGCATCATCCTGTGGCATTCAAACGGCTGAAACAATATAAACACCAATTTCTCTACACAATTATTAAAGAGAATCTGGAAAGGGGTGCGCGGGAGGATTTATACCGCACGGATCTGAATATCGATCTGACAACCAGGCACCGGATAGAATCGGCATTTATGCCTTTTAATCAGGAGGCTTTTCCCCTAAACAAATATCCGATGAACCAGACCTGCAAGGAACTGGCCATTCTTTTTTTGCATAGCATCTGCAATCAAAATGGGAAAAAACTGATTGAAAAATATTTGAATGAAAGACAAAAAACCTTCTCAAATGAACAAAAGATTTCATAACCGATTATCTCTGACGATAATCCTGACCTTCTTCGGGATGGCTTTTTCAGAAGCTCAATCCATCCATAATCTGACCATCCAGGATGCATTGGAACTGGCGAAGAAAAATAATATACAGGTGAAAACAGCAATTGCCAACCTGGAGGTTCAGGAACAAACGAATAAACAATTAACTGCCGACGCCCTGCCTCTCATTTCTGCTACCGGTACTTCAACAAATTATTTTCAGATTCCGGTGATCGTGTTGGCAGCGAATTCATTCGGACCAAATTTTCCGCCGACCAGTCAGGCATTCTCTCTGAATCAGAAATATAACCTCACAGCAGGCGTACAATTGACTCAGAAACTATTTGACGGAGCAGTTTTTGTCGGCCTGAAAGCAAGAAGCAGTGCATTGGACTATTATAAAAAGAATATCGACCTCACCATTGAGAGCCTATCGGTGAATGTTTATAAAACTTACTATTCACTTGTCGTAAGTAAAACCCAGCTTGAATTACTTGACGCGAATATTGCACGGGCGGCGAAATTTCTGCATGATACCAAAGTGATGAATGAAAACGGATTTGCAGAGAAACTGGATGTAAACAAAGCCGTTGTGCAATTGGCGAATCTCCAAACTTCCAGAGAAAATACGGAAACGAATATTGTTAATGGTTACCTCACACTTAAGTTTTTAATCGGCCTCCCAGCGGCTGATTCAGTACAGCTGACTACAAGTTTCGATGAAGCACAATTGAAAGGTGGTATTCCGATGGATCTGCAGTACCGGTATGAAGACAGATATGATTTTCAAACCCTGCAGATTTCAAAACAATTGAGTGAGTTTGATGTAAAAAGATACCAGGCCGTTTACTATCCTACACTCAGTTTGAATGGTTCTTATTCGAAGAACGCGCTCAACAATACATTCGATCTTTTTAGCAATTCAAGTACCTGGTACAGTACCTCTTATTTCGGATTCACTTTGAATGTTCCCATATTCAGTGGTTTTTCAAAGGATGCTAATCTTAAAAAGGCAAGAGTACAATCAAACCTTATCAGTGATCAGTTGGAAAATCTGAAGCAGAATATTGATGTTGAAGTCCGCACCGCCAGAAACAATTTTATTAACGCCATCAGCAATATGGATAACCAGAAGGAAAATACCAGCCTGGCGGAATCTGTATATGATCAGACCAAGAAAAAATATGAGTCGGGTCTTGCATCATCAACAGATCTGACCAATGCCCAGACTGACCTGATCCAGGCACAATCCAATTATATAAACGCACTTTATAATGCAGTGGTAGCCAAAGTGGATTACCTCAAAGCCATCGGTAAAATTTAATAACGCCAAACAAACCAGATTATGAATAAGATACTTTTATCTACCCTGTTTACCGGAACCATATTGTTCATGTCATGTGGACAAACGGTCGATCCTGTCGCAAAGAAAAAAGCAGAACTGCAGAGTTTGAAAGATCAGCAGGTGGCACTGGTGACAAAAATCCAGAAAACAGAAAAGGAGTTGGCTGATATAGATACTTCCGCTGTAAAAAAAGAGAAGACAAAATTGGTAGCTATCAAGCCCGTAACGCCAGTTGACTTCACCCATTACATTGAATTACAGGGTAGGATAGATGCATTGAATATTGCCTATGTAACACCCAGAAATGGTAGTGGCGGACAGGTAAAAAATATTTATGTTAAGCAGGGTGATATGGTGAAGAAGGGACAATTATTACTTAAACTCGACGATGCCTTGTTAATTCAACAGCTGGCGACAGCTAAGCAACAACTCTCCTTTGCACAGGATTTATATAACAGGAGGAAAAATCTCTGGGCACAACAGATTGGTTCTGAAGTTGAATTAGTCACATCTAAAAATCAGGTTGACCAGATGCAAAGACAGGTTGATTTTATTAATAAACAGATTGAGCTTACTAATGTGTACGCAGATATCAGCGGTGTTGCTGATAATGTAAACGTGCGTCTTGGTGAGTTTTTCAATGGTAATAATCAGATCCGCATTGTAAATACTAATGAACTTAAAGCCGTCGCGCAGGTACCTGAAAATTATTTAGGGAAAGTGAACGTAGGCAGCAATGTAAAAGTGGTGATTCCGGAACTCAAAAATAAAACCATCGATACAAAGATTTCCGTAACCGGTAAAACGATCGACGCTACAAACAGGAGTTTTTATGTGGAATCCAAACTTTCTTACGAAAAGGATCTCTATCCGAACCAGATAGCACTGATTAAAATACAGGACTATGCTGCGTCTAATGCTATCACCATCCCTGTGAACAGTCTCCAAAATGATGAAAACGGAAAGTATGTAATGGTGGCAGTGAAAGATGGTGATCGTCTGGTTGCGAGTAAAAAGCCCATTACCATAGGAATGATGTATGGTGACAAAATCGAAGTTTTGAAAGGCATCCAGGCAGGTGATGAAATTATTACAGAAGGATATCAGGGCCTGTATGATCAACAACCTATAACAACACAGGTACAATGAATCAGCGAGTTATCTATAACCATTCCAATTCATTTTTATGAGCGCACTGGAAAATTTTAAACAGAAATTTAAGGAGTTTAAACCCACAAGCTGGGCTATCGACAATAAAACTTCTATTTACCTCCTGTTCATATTTGTGACCATCCTGGGTGTAAACAAATTTGTTACAACTCCCAAGGAACAGTTTCCCGATATTGTAATACCGACAATATATGTGCAGACAACCTACGTGGGGAATTCTCCAAAGGATATTGAAAATCTCGTAACCCGTCCAATCGAAAAACAAATCAAGGGAATAACGGGAGCCAAGATCAATAAACTGACAAGTACTTCGGTCCAGGATTTTTCTGCTATCATTGTGGAATTCGAAACGGATGTTCAGACGGATGTGGCCCTTCAGAAGGTAAAAGACGCTGTAGATAAATCAAAACCAGATTTGCCGACGGATCTGACCGTACAACCGAACGTGATGGAAGTGAGTATATCGGATGTGCCAATAATGTATGTGAATGTGAGCGGTAATTACGATGGGCAACATCTTAAAAAATTTGCCGACGACCTGAAGGATAAATTGGAAGAAGTTTCTCAGATCAACCGTGTTGATGAAGTGGGTGCGCCAGAACGTGAGTTTCAGATCAACGTGGACAATTACAAAATGCAGAGTTCGAACATCACGTTTAATGACATAGCAAATGCTGTGGCCAATGAAAACATGGATATTTCCGGCGGTTTACTTGATGTAGGCACCATGAAACGGACCCTTCAGCTCAAGGGGCAATTTAAATCTGCTGCCGATATCGCACAGATTGTCATACGAAATACTTCTGCCGCTCCGATTTATCTTAAAGACATTGCTACTATCGTCGACACAGTTAAGCAAAGTGAAAGTTATTCCCGGCTGAACGGCAAAAACGTCGTGACCCTGAATATTATCAAGCGCAGCGGTGAGAATTTAATTGAAACATCAGACGAAGTAAAACGCATTGTGGCCGAAATGAAGGAAACACAGTTTCCCAAAGATCTGGCTATAGTAGTTACCGGCGATCAAAGCAGAACGACCCGCACTTCATTTAACGACCTCGTAAATTCCATCGTTATTGGATTTGTACTTGTGCTGGTGATTCTGATGTTTTTTATGGGTGTCACGAATGCCTTTTTCGTAGCGCTTTCAGTGCCTCTCAGCATGTTTGTAGCTTTTATGTTTTTGCCCGCAGCTGATATCATCATAGGTGGACATGTCACGCTGAATTTTATTGTACTTTTTGCATTGCTCTTCGGTCTGGGGATCATAGTGGACGATGCGATTGTGGTAATTGAAAATACGCATCGGATTTTTACTGAGGGGAAGGGAAAAGTAACTTCCATTATCGCAGCTAAAGTAGCGGCAGGTGAAATTTTTATACCGGTTCTGGTCGGCACATTAACTACTCTTGCACCATTTTTCCCTTTATTATTCTGGCCGGGACTGATTGGAAAGTTTATGATCTACCTGCCCGTGATGTTGATTTTTACACTTTCTGCATCCCTGATAGTGGCTTTCATCATGAACCCGATTTTTGCGGTTGACTTTATGAACCATGAGGAAGAGGGGCATGCTTTAAGAAGATCAAGAGTATTCAGAAATCCGCTTTTCTATACATTCCTTGTTCTTGGAATATTTTGCGACTTGTATCATTTTACTTTCGCGGGGAATTTGCTGATCTTCTTCAGTATACTAATGTTCCTGAATGCCTATCTGTTTACGGGCATGATACATACATTCCAGAATCGCAGTCTTCCCTGGATCATGAGTCATTATGAAAAAGGCTTAAGATGGGCTTTGAAAGGGTGGAGACCGGTGTGGTTACTTTTTAGCACCTTCCTGTTATTAGTATTCTCCTTTGTATTTCTTGGTATCAGAAAAGTGCCGGTTGTATTCTTTCCAAAGGGCGACCCGAATTTTATATATGTGTACCTCAAACTGCCAGTAGGAACCAATGTAGATTATACCGATTCTGTAACACATCAGTTAGAGACCAGGGTAGATAAAGTATTGGGAATGGAAGATGGAAAATTAAATCCTCTCGTCGAAAGCGTGATTTCAAATGTGGCGATCGGGGCAGGTGATCCTCAGAGTGGGGATCGCAGTACAAGACCTGAATTGGGACGTGTGCAGGTTTCTTTTGTTGAATTTGAAAAACGTCATGGAAAAGCAACCACACCAATTCTGGATTCAATCAGGGCAGCATTAAAAGGAATCCCGGGAGCAGAGATTTCAGTTGATCAGGAGCAGAATGGTCCGCCTACTGATCCGCCGATTAATATCGAAATTGCCAGTGATAATTTCGAAAACCTCACTACCACGGCTTCTGCTTTGAAAAATTATCTCGATTCTATTCAAATACCGGGAGTAGAAGAATTGAAAATGGATGTGGATCTGACAAATCCTGAAATAACACTCACGATCGACAGACAGCGCGCCATGATTGAAGGCGTTAGCACAGCACAGATTGGCCAGCAAATTCGTACGGCTTTGTTCGGCAGGGAACTTTCCAAAATCAAGGATAATAAAGAAGAATATAAAATACAATTACGCAATACAGAAGTTCAGCGCAAAAATTTGACGGACCTGCTTAATATGAAGATTTTTTTCCGTGAACCGACAGGGGCTATTAAATCGATTCCCATAACAAACCTGGTTAAAATCGATTTCACCAGTACATATGGAAGTATCAAACGTAAGTCATTAAAAAGAGTTATAACGCTTAACTCAAATGTACTTACGGGGTACACGCCGCCTGCAGTAAATGCCGAGCTGAAAGATGCGATAGATAATTTCCAGAATAAGGCGGATGATGTAACTATTACGCAGACGGGGGAAGGAAAACAACAACAGGAAACAGTTTCATTCCTGGGTTCAGCCCTTCTCTGGGCATTGATGCTGATACTTTTTTTCCTGGTGTTGCAGTTTAATTCTATCAGCAAGCCCGTAATTATTCTCACTGAAATAATATTTAGTATTATCGGAGTTTTACTGGGATTTGCTTTTACAGGCATGACAATTTCGGCAGTTATGACCGGACTCGGTATTGTCGGTCTCGCGGGTATAGTTGTGAAGAACGGAATTCTTGTTATTGAATTTGCTGATGTACTTCGTGAGCGTGGAATGAAAACCAGGGAAGCACTGATCCAAGCGGGCAAAACCAGGATCATACCGGTATTACTTACAGCACTGGCAGCAATCCTGGCCCTGATTCCACTGGCCATTGGATTCAACATTGATTTTGTAAAATTATTTGCTGAACTGAATCCACATATATTTTTCGGAGGTGATAGTGCTGTTTTCTGGAAGCCATTATCCTGGACCATTATCTTCGGTCTTGCATTCGCTTTCTTTATGACACTCTTCATTCTTCCCAGCATGTATCTGATTGCTGAGAGACTGAAACGTCCTATGCGCAGGTATTTCGGTGGAAAATGGATATCCATGATGGGTATACCGCCATTAACTTTAATATTCCTGTTCCTTTTGATACCTATTACCCTGATCAGGCATTCGATGGAAATTTCCAAAAGAAGGAGAAAGCTTTCAGGCAAGGGGTTAGGCGAAAATTGGATTGGATCCTGGTTTTGAACAGGACTAAGTTCATTATACTGCCGGTTGATTCCCGAGAATCAAAGTGCGCTTTATGTTAGGTATATAAGTTATTTATAAGCCTGTTGTTATAGACTTTTGTTACCGGGAAAATAACTGCTGAGCTGTTAAGAAATAAAAACCTGTTTTTTACGTTGCTCCCGTATGGCAGTAAAAAAAGGCGATACTGTTTTTATTGGTAATGCAGGCGGAATATGTGGATACATGTCTCATGGCATCAACATAATCCGCAAGTCTACTTCGTTGACTGGCAAACGGATAGAGAAGGATCCTGCGTTTATAGGCTTCCGAAAAAGTTGCAACAGGATGAAGGAAGCTTCTCCCATCGCTGCATCTCTGTATAAGCTATTGCCTAAAGAAGAAAAAGTATATTCTCTCTATCGCACCCTGACAGGCGAAGCTTTGAAGATGTTAAAAGAAGGATTGGGAAAAGATGTCGTTGTTGCAAGTCTCAGTAAAAAGTATATCGATCCGGTAATAGAAAAACCCGAGCCCGCGCAGCAGACTCAGGTTATTCGAATAGTTACTAAACGGTCAGGTAACGTTAGAAATTATATTATCTACGATTTGCCAGTTTTGAAAGCAGGCGTAAGATTTCAAGATAAAGCCATACGATCGTTACCAGTAATCCAAAAGCGCCGTACCATTCCATATATTTCGGAGCACCGGCAGCTACTCCTTTCTCTATCATATCAAAATCCAGAAGGAGATTCAATGCAGCAATTGCCACTACAAACAAAGAGAATCCAATTCCAAGCATGGAACCTTCGTGGATAAAAGCAATATCCACATGAAAAATACGCAATACCATTGCAAGCAGATAAAAAATAGCGATGCCGGCAGTGGCGATAAAAATGATAGATCTGAATTGTTCAGTCACTTTAATAATCCTGAAACGATATAAGAGATACATTGCAATCACGGCGCCGAAAGTTAACAACACAGCCTGGGTTACAATGCCCGGAGCCGATTTTGCAAATACATTATTATATACCGCAGAAATGCCTCCCAGGAAAACACCTTCGAACAAAGCGTATACTGGTGTCAGGTAGGCAGCCCATTCTTTTTTAAAAATTACTATCAGCGCTGTAATAAAGCCCAGCAGGGCAGCTCCCATCATATAAGGCATTACGTTTACGCCATCATAAAATGCTTTCCATGTAAGGGAAGAAGACGCCATGACGAGTAAAAACAACAGGAAAAACTTATTGAGTGTTCCCCTTTCAGTCATTGTACCTGAACCGGGCAGTGTAACTGTATTTTCGAAAACATTTAACGCAGGATTACCAGATTTGAAAATAGCCATAGTTTAATTTGTTTAGGACTTGCAATTTACTAAAAAGAAAATGTATTGTAAAGAGCCCGGAATGGGTTTCTACACTTAATACAATTTTAACAGTACAGAGCGGATTTCAGTGAACTTTGTCCAGGGAATGAAGTGGTTCGCGCCGGGAATCAGGGTTTCCTCCACCTTTGGAGAGTTAATGAGCAATTTTTTTCCATAATCTACATTGCCGGGCGGTACCCACGTATCTTTTGCACCATGTATGAAGTAGACAGGACAGGTTATTTTGGAGAAATCTTTTTTGAGATACACCAGGTCCGTTTTTAAATACCACAATTCTTCATTGGAAGGACGCATGGCGCCAGGAACAAAATAATTTAATGGAGTATTAAAAAGCCATGGTCTCCATTTCTCCGGATTTTCTTCCGCCGGATCAATGGATCCTGAAATCACTACAATTCCGGAAAATATTTGTGGATTATCCGCTGCCAGTTTAATAACCAATGGCCCGCCCAAAGAATGACCGGCAAGGAACATGGGTTTATTGTTAGCGAGTAGGTGAAAAAGCCGGCTGATCCAAAGCGATTGCACATCCAGATGTTGCGGCTGGCCATAGTCGCTAAAACCAAAGCCAGGACGGTCAATGGAAACCATTCTGAATTTTTTCAGTAATAGAGAGTCCTTCATATATTCCGCGAAGGCGGTCCAGCTTCCCGGAGATCCATGAATAAAAAAAATGGTTGGAAGTGAATCACTGCCGGTAAGTGCATAATGCAGATGTCTTCCTTCCACTTTTATTGTGGCGGTGCGTAATTCAACCCGATCTTTTGCAAATTCTTTTTTTTCGTCTGCGTCTGATTTGCGGAAACTCATACAGCTTTGCGCGAGGAGAAGCCAGCCCAACAGGAATAAACCTGAAAGCAGGAACATTTTCTTCTTAAAGCCTTTCATTAAAAATTATTTCTTTCTTGGCGGCCCCTGAGGAGGTCTGTTGTCAGGCCTGTTATTTGGTCTGTTATTAGGCTTGTTATCGCTTCTGCGTTGTTGCGGAGGTCCTGGCCGGTGATTCTGCTTTTTTTTGCGGTCAGCACTATCCAGCGTTTTCAAACTGAATTGTCCCGTAAGATCAACATTCACCAGTTCTTCCTTCGGTTTACCATTCACTTCAACAGCACCCAGATCGTCCGGGATTATATTCTGCTGATTGAGTTTTTTTATCTGTTTAACTCTGTCAATCAAAAGAGGGTATTGTTTGCTGCTGTCAGGCAATACATACCACATCAGGTTTTTAAAAATGTCTTTTTTAATCAGCAGGGCTGTTCCCTTGGCTACCTGCAGTGTATCTGCATTATCAGGAAATTGCTGCAGCGCATCCAGGTAAGTATCAAGTTCGTAATTCAGGCAGCATTTTAAACGGCCGCACTGACCGCTCAGTTTACTCTGATTGATGGAAAGATTCTGATAGCGGGCAGCAGTAGTGTTAACTGATTTGAAATCTGTGAGCCATGTAGAGCAACAAAGTTCACGTCCGCAGCTGCCAATACCTCCAACTTTTCCTGCTTCCTGACGTGCGCCGATCTGGCGCATTTCAACTTTTACGCGGAATTCAGAAGCGAATATTTTAATGAGCTCCCGGAAATCAACACGGTCGTCTGCTATATAATAGAATGTAGCTTTACGGCCGTCTGCCTGAATTTCCACCTGCGACACTTTCATGTCAAGCTTAAGTTGACGCGAAATGGCGCGCGAACGAATCACGGCTTCCTTTTCGCGGGCTTTGTTTTGTTTTAATAGATCCAGGTCACGGTCTGAAGAGCGGCGAAGTATCTTTTTCATGTCTGGATGAAATTCATCCACACTTTTCTTCTTCATTTGTATCCTGACCAGCTCGCCCGTTAAGCTTACCGTACCAACATCAAAACCACTAACACCCTCCACGCTCACTATTTCTCCTTTTTCGAAGATCTGTGTTGTTGTATTACGATAAAAATCCTTACGGCTACCCTGACTAAAACTTATCTCCATCACCCTGCATTCCGAAGCAGGGTCGTGAATCGGTAGATTTGAGAGCCAGTCATACACATTCATTCTGTTGCAACTTCCTGTACCACAGCTTCCATGACTCTGGCATCCACCTGGCTTGCCGCCGGCAGTGCCACAATTAGAACATCCCATATTTATTTATAAGTTAACAAGCAAGTTGACAAATATACTAAGTTCCTAGGTCACTACAGCTTCTTCCCGAGTAGCCAGGATATGATAAAGCCGGATCGTCAGCGCATGAAACAATATTTTAGCATTTGCGTTGCGTTCAATATAATAAATCGATTTATTGAGTTCTTCCACGATGGCCTGTTGGATGGACAGATCTGCGATTTTATTCAGTCTCAGGGCAAAATCTTTCTCTGAATCAGGCAGATCTTTAATGGCTTCCTCAGACATGCGAAGTCTTATTGCCTGTTCAAGCAGATGACCGAAATACTGTAAAAACTGTTTCTGTCTTTCGCGACCTGATTTGCTGATTTCTTCAACCCATTTTACCTGCGCAATCGGACCTGTTTTCAAAACTGCGTTCAACCATTCCCGTAATAATCCCTGCCAGTCATCCTGACCGTGTTGAAGCTGTCTCAGGGATTCACGGTAATTCTGTTCACTGACAGCAGCAAGTTGTCTCGCCTGCTCAGGAGCTACCCCGGCGCGTTCTACCAGCGCGTCCTGAATTTCCTGAATGGATGGCTTCGGCAGTCGTATGATCTGAACCCTTGAAAGTATGGTTGGAAGAATCAGTGTTTCATTTTCGGTAACCAGTATGAACAGGGTATCTGGTGGCGGTTCTTCAATAAGCTTCAATAATTTATTTCCTTCATTGCCAAGATATTCCGGCATCCACATGATCAGGATTTTATATCCGCTTTCGAAACTCTTCAGGCTAAGTTTGCGGTTGATCTCATTACATTCATGAGCTGAAATATTTCCCTGTTTGTTATCTGCTTCAATAAACTGCAGCCAGTCAAAAATAGTTCCGTAAGGAAACTGGGAAATGAATTCACGCCACTCAGATATAAAATCTGCACTCACCGGTTTATCGCCAGGTTTGCGCGAAATCACCGGATATACATAATGGATATCGGGATGCATCATCTTAGCTGCTTTGACACAGGAGGGGCATACATTACAGCTTTCAACCGGAAAATTAGATTTTGAAATTTCTTCTGAAACCCGGTCGCACATGATGAATTGCGAAAAAGCCAATGCCAATGGCAACCCACCCGCACCTTCAGGCGCATTGATGAGCAACGCATGGCTCAACCTGTTGTGCTCAACGAGGTTGCGAAGCTTTACCTTGATTTCCTGCTGACCAATAACCTGACTAAATAACATCCGGCTGGTCAGTATTAATTAAGATGAGACGTAATCTGATCACTCATCGGAGTAACCTTACTATCAAAAACAGCAATAAGTTTTCCATTTTCATCAATCAGAAATTTTGTAAAATTCCATTTGATGACGGGAGCTGGTGTACCAAGCTTTATTGCTTCTTCAGTAAGGTATTTAAACAATGGGGATGTATTCTCTCCGACTACATCAGATTTCGCAGCCAATGGGAATGTTACGCCATAATTTTTCTGACAAAATTCTTTTATTTCTGAATTTGTACCAGGTTCCTGTGCACCGAAATCATTGGCGGGAAAACCGACGATAGTAAGTTTGTCTTTGTATTTTTCGTACAGTTTTTCCAGATCTGCATATTGCGGTGTAAATCCACATTTTGAAGCTGTGTTTACGATCAATAGTTTTTTCCCTTTGTAGGCAGACAAATCAATCGTTCCACCATCAAGCGACGGCACTTTGAAGTCGTACACATTAACACTGCTATTTATCATAAATAAAATTGGAATGAGCAATAGTCTTAACATAAAATATATTTTTATTTTAGAAT
Source organism: uncultured Bacteroidota bacterium (assembly GCA_963730425.1). Classification (GTDB taxonomy): domain Bacteria; phylum Bacteroidota; class Bacteroidia; order Chitinophagales; family Chitinophagaceae; genus Puia. The sequence goes on from CAVSRV010000011.1 coordinate 286,717, forward strand.
CAATGTTCCACTATCAAAGCTAGCAAGAATTGTGCGGGAATCACTGCCGTTCATAACAACCTAGGTCGGGAAGATTTACCGGCCTAGGATTGCCATCAAGGTCAATAAGAATACCCAGGATAGAGCCATGATCCACTCCAGGCGAACTGGCCTGCAGGTGAAAATCGAATGTACTTGCGGGAAACCCCGTAGCAATAAATTGAGGATCTGTATTTAGCCATAAAGAACTGCTGTCAATATTTGCAGGATAATTTTGCTGCTTCAGAATTACGTGATCAAATAAAACATTGAAAATAGTATTTCCCTGTTTTGAAATCAATGCTTCATCTGATTGACTTTCACCACCCCAGAAAATACAATCCAGAAAACTGGCATTCAGATCTCCCGTCAGGGTGCCATCTGAACTGGCATTGGAAATGCTGAGAACCGGCTGTTGATGTGAAAGAAGGTTAGTGGAATACGATGCTACTGTACAATACTCAAACTGATAAACGCCACCCTGGTTAATAACAATATTCTGTCCGCAATTGCTAACTAGACAATTGATAGCTGTTATACTGGATTCAATTCCCAGCAGGCCCTCTGCAAGAGAATTGTTAACTATACACTGATTTAATGAAAGCTTTGGATTCATGTCAGTGCTGGGTCCTTCTGCGACGAGGCTATGATACCCATTCTGAAAAACAGTATAATTAAGCACATTGTCCCTGCTAGCATCCCTGAAATATATTCCTGGCCACGAACCCGGATAATTGACATATGGCTGGTCCAGCCTGTCACCTGTAAAATATACCCGTTGATTTTCAGCGGTATCTCCCAACACTTTGAGGCTGCCGTCTATATAGATAGGTGCGTCTGCATGCATATATATATGAGTACCGGGCTGAATAGTAAGGGTTGCATTGCTATCGATAGTAAGACCACCGTATATCACATAGGGCAAATCATTTGGCCAGTTGGTATTTGACTGAATTACAAAGTTCTTTAGAAAATGGGCATTCTGACCCCAGGCGTTCAGTTGTATATATTGCTCGACACCATTGTAACTTAATCGTATGCTGTCCTGCAGCAAAAAGGGGGTCGGTTTCACTCCCGATGGAATCAGCACGGTAACAAAAATGTAAAGGCTGTCATTCGCCTGTATATTGAGATTGGAAGCATTGGGTCCGGGAGTTCCGTCTATATTAATAACAAACGGAGAACCTGTTCCGCCAGCCAGGCTGATGGAAGAAATCCCAACACTCCGGTTATTATTGTTAATCAGCTTAACCTGTTGAGTAATAGAGCCTGTTGTGGTAAAAACGGTGTCAAAACTCAATGTATCTGCAGATAAAGTAAGAAGAGCACTTCCGTTCATATTCGCCTGTTTTTGGCAGGAAACAAGCACAAAAGCAGTAAAGATGCAGGAAAACAGGTTTTTATACATCCCGACAAAAATACGTTTTAGGACATTTAATTGGTATAAGGTATATGGTGCATGGTCTATGGATTGGTTTTATTATTTAAATGAGCTACCATATTCTATTTACCATATACCATAGACTTAGGCCGAGACAGTGTGCGCCAGACATGCAATACTTATCTTAACTCCCGGAACATTTTGCAAAACACGGGCACAGGCTTCAAGCGTGGCTCCCGTTGTGACGACATCGTCTACCAACAGCACATGTTTCCCTATAATTCTTAACGGCTCCCTTATTTCAAAAGTTGATTCCATATTTTTCCAGCGTTGAATTCTGCTTTTGTGAGTTTGAGTTGCTGTTTTTTTTACCCGTATGATCACGTCTTCCACAACAGGAATTTTTAATTGCAGAGACAATCCTATTGCGATCTGGGTTGCCTGATTATAACCTCTTTTTTTTTCTCTTTCCGCATACAATGGCAATGGAATAATCATTTCGCATTCAGAGAACCGACATGATTGAATCAATGCTGCACTCATGCACTTGCCGAAATAATTACCGATTTCTTTTTTCCCTTTGTATTTAAGGAGGTGAAGACTGCGTTGAACTGAGGATCCTGCAGTAAAATATAAATGCGCCGAAGCTGCCTCTACTTCTACGCGGCCCCAAAATATTTTCTCAATTGGATTCAAAGGAAAAAATTCAAAGCATGTTACGGGCATTGAAGCCTGACAATAAATACAAAATAAAATATTCTCAGAAAGCAGATCTGTTCCGCATCCACAACAGGTGTTTGGGAAAAAAAGATGTAAAAGAGAATGAAAAATGGAAATCCGCGATTTCATCTGAATATGTAGCCCAATCGCAGAACCTTAAAATAAATATTTATAAACTTCTTCAACTTTTCCCATCAATTTTATTTCAATCTGATGAGAATGATTTTTTAATCCTTTCTGATTATATTTGGAAACCAGGATTTTGCTGAAACCTAATTTTTCCGCTTCGGCAATTCTCTGACCGATTCTGTTTACTGCACGTATCTCGCCATTCAATCCCACCTCTCCGGCAAAACATGTGTCTGCCGCGAGTGGAACATCTTCTAAAGAACTTAACAACGCACACAGTACGGCAAGATCAATGGAAGGATCTTCAACTTTCAGGCCTCCTGCAATATTTAAAAAAACATCTTTCACTCCAAAGTGAAAACCCCCTCTTTTTTCCAGAACTGCCAGAAGAAGCTGAAGTCGTCGCAGGTCGAAACCGCTAACAGTTCTTTGTGGTGTTCCATATACAGAAGCCGTGACGAGGGCCTGAACCTCAATCAGCAGGGGCCTTTGCCCTTCTATACTTGCAGCGATAGCACTCCCACTGAGAAATTCCTCTTTTTGTGTAATCAGGATTTCGCTTGGGTTGCTTACTTCCTGCATTCCTTCATCTGTCATTTCATAAATTCCCAATTCTGATGTACTGCCAAATCGATTTTTTAGAGTGCGAAGGATCCGATAAGTGTGATGACGATCGCCTTCAAATTGCAATACAGTATCCACCATATGCTCGAGTATTTTTGGCCCTGCGATGTTTCCATCTTTGGTAATATGTCCTATAAGAAAAACTGGTGTACCGGTTTCTTTTGCGAACCGTTGAAATTCTGATGCGCACTCACGAATTTGAGAAATGGTTCCCGGAGTAGAATCAATATAAGAAGATTGCAAGGTTTGAATAGAGTCTACAATAACTACCTGCGGTTTTAATTTTTTTATTTCCTGAAATATGGCCTGAGTAGAAGTTTCGGTCAGCAGAAAAAAATTGTCGTGGGTAGTAATGAGTTGATGGTTCTTTACTTTTAACCTGTCAGCCCTCATTCGGATTTGCTGTTCGCTTTCTTCGCCACTGATATAAAGTGTAACGATATTCTTTAACATCAACCCTATCTGGAGAAATAATGTACTTTTTCCGATCCCGGGTTCTCCGGCAACAAGAATTAAACTTCCTGAAACAATTCCTCCACCCAATACCCTGTTAAGTTCTGCATCAGGAGTAACAATTCTTTTTTCTTCACCACTGATAACCTCATGAATTGAAATCGTTTTGATTTCTTTTTTATCGGAGATATTTTTCCATCCGGATTCTCCCAGTCTGTCGTCTTTATTGATAACTTCTTCAGTGAAAGTATTCCATTGCTCGCACGAGGGACATTTACCAAGCCATTTTGCACTTTCATAACCGCAATTATTGCAGAAGAAAGCGGTTTTGATTTTACTCATCATTAAAGATAATAGCTCTGATGGCAGAAAAGTAAAAAGGCCAGCTACTAGAGCCGACCTTTTACTTACTAACCCATTAAATTCTTCCACTAAATTACAAAATCAGGTCACATAACAAAATAAATTTTTCTTCCTGTGAATAACTTTAATAATAAAAATGAAACTTGTATTTATTTGATAATTGGTTCATAATACATTGAATAATAATTACTTAACACGGTATTTTTTCTTGAGATTTTCGGATAAAGTACTGAAAATGAATCTTCGAAATCTTTAGGAATACTCCCTTTTCGCATAGGTGGAAACACTTACGCAGAATACATGATATTAGCGTAATTAGTAATGTGTTTTTACTTAAAAAAAGGGTAAAAAGGGGTTATAATTTGATCTCTTCTTCCTGTTTGTCGAAGAAATGGAACTCCGTCATATGATAGCTATTATTAGCCTTAACCCGAATGGCTCGTTTATATTTTTTGCGCCATTTCCATTTTTTGCTGAAGAACCAGCCACCCTTGGTGAGGTAAGCATACATAATGGGGTGTACCATGAGGATCAGGTCCTTATGTTGATGATTCAGAAGATAGCTCAGATTTTTCTCAATTTCATCCTCCAGTATCAGGGCCGAAGAGATTTTGCCTGTACCGTTACAGGTAGGGCAGATTTCCTGCGTATTAATAGTTATTTCGGGCTTCATACGCTGCCTGGTGATTTGCATCAGGCCGAATTTGGAGATTGGCAGAACTGCGTGTTTTGCCCTGTCGGTCCTCATAAAAGACTCCATTGCTTCAACCAGCTTGCGCTTGTTATCCGGGAACTTCATGTCAATAAAATCGGCGACAATGATGCCTCCCAGGTCTCGGAGCCTTAACTGCCGGGCTATTTCTTCTGCTGCTTCCAGATTTGTTTCCAGTGCGTTTTGTTCCTGATTATTACTTACACTTTTATAACCACTGTTTACATCAATCACGTGCAGTGCTTCTGTATGCTCGACGATCAGATAGGCACCACTCGGAAGATTAACAGTCTTGCCAAAGGCCGCTTTAACTTGTTTGGTTATGCCGAAATGATCAAAAATCGGAGAACCATTATTATAATAAGAAACAATATCTATTTTATCTGCAGCAATTCGCTGAATATATGTTTTGGTGTCGTTGAAAAGATTACGGTCATTTACTACAATTTTATTAAAATCTTCATTCAGAAGATCCCGTAACATACTCGTCGTCTTAGTTTGTTCACTTAAAATTTTTGCCGGAGCAACTGCACCAATCAGATTATGCTGAATCAGCTTCCAGGTAGCAACCAGGTCGGTCAGGTCCTCGTGAAGTTCCGCAGTATTTTTTCCTTCAGCTGCAGTTCGCACTATCACGCCAAAATTTTTTGGTTTTATAGCTTCTACAATTTTCTGAAGTCTTTTTCTTTCGTCTGATGAATGAATTTTTCGTGAAACTGCAACAATATCATTGAATGGGGTAATCACCACGAAACGTCCTGGCAGTGAGATCTCGCAACTCAGGCGAGGGCCTTTGGCTGCGATCGGTTCTTTTAAAATCTGAACGAGGATATTGGGCTTGCCACTGAGAACCTCATTGATTTTCCCGGTTTTTATAATTTCCGGTTCAACCAGAAAAGATCCAAAATCAAATTCGCTGTCTTTTGCCGCCTGAATACTTTGTTGTGTAAATTTTAAAAGAGAACGCGCGTAAGGACTGAGATCTGTATAATGAAGGAATGCGTCTTTCTCGAATCCGACGTCGACGAATGCAGCATTTAATCCAGGAATTAACTTTTTTACTTTTCCCAGGTATAAATCTCCCACTGCAAAACTGGCATCAGTTTTTTCATGGTGCAATTCCACCAGCTTTTTGTCTTCCAGCAGGGCTATTTCAACTCCCTGAGGGGCTGCATTAATGATCAGTTCCTTGTTCAATGTAGAGTAACATTTACTGCCTGGCGGTACAAACAAGAAGGAATCGAAATGCTGAAGAGGATTTAGTTAACCGCCTCACGGATGCAAGCAAGCGGTAAGCGTTAGTATATAAATGTTTTCAGCAGAACAGGGCCGGAAGACTATCCGGCCGTAGTGCGTTTATTTGTTCTTTTTCTTATGACGATTCTTACGCAATCTTTTCTTTCTTTTATGGGTTGCAATTTTATGTCGCTTCCTTTTTTTACCACAAGGCATCGATAATTCCTTTTTAGTTAACTAATAATTTCTGTCTTGCTCCTGCGAGCTTTTATTTTAATGATCCTAACCTTTCGTCGATCGCTGTGATCAATTCATGATTATTCGTCAGTTTTTTCGCTGCTGTATACCAGGTCTTTGCCGAAGCATTGTTGCCTGCCCTTTCATACGCTTCACCAAGACTGAGTACGGCTTCCAGATTTCCCGGATCGTAATGAACAACTTTTAAAAGCCGTTGAATCGCCTTGTCATATTGTCCCGATTCGATGCCGCCCAATCCTAACATGAGCTGGGCGTACATATTAAGGGAGTCTCTGCGGGTCACTTCCAGAATTGTTTGAATTCCCTTCATCACATCCGCCGGTTTTTCACCAGTACTTCCAAAAATATAAGTGGCTCCCAATCCGATTTTTGTAGAATCATTGTCAGGGTTCAGTTTCCCGGCCCTTACAAAGAGGTCCCGGCTTTCATTTGCCATCCAGCTTTTTAGCGCCGGATTATCCTGACCCCGCAGGTTGTTCAAAAATAATTGGGCTGCAAAAGTGAGACTTTTTTCAGAATTTTCCAATTTTGCAGCCTCCGCAGTATAATAAGAATAGGGTAGAAAGCCGTTTCCAACGGAATCTCTCCAGAAACTGGCGAGCTGGTGGTCAATCGCAATTTGTTGATCTTTAACGTCTCCGCGAACTACCGCATTTTCCAGTCTGTTCACAAATGCAAGACGGGCAGGACTGAGTTTTGCCTTATTTGCATCGAGAATTACCTTGATATCAAGCGATTGCCCTTCATTTTCTGAAGTGGCAGTGATAGATTTCTTTAAGGGGGGAACTGTATTTCCAAAAAAATACAATATTACAAGAATAATTATTCCGGATGCGGCTACAATGGCTTGCTGTTTCTTCACGTAGGGCTTTTATCCGGCAAAATTACATCTCTTCATCAGGGTTTGGCTGATTATCCTGAATCGACTGAAGTTTTTTGACCTCTGCAACAAACTCTTTGGCTGGTTTGAATGACGGAATAAAATGTTCAGGTATGTGGACAGCAATATTTTTTTTGATATTACGTCCGATTTTGGCAGCTCTTTTTTTTGTTATAAAACTGCCAAAACCACGTATGTAAATATTTTCACCTTTCGCAAGAGTATCCTTTACTTCTTTAAACATGGTTTCTAATGTAACTAGTACGTCTACCTTAGGTATACCTGTTTTATCGGAAATTTGATTAACGAGGTCTGCCTTTCTCATGACGGAATTGTTTTATAAGTTTCTGATTTTAAATATATAACAAAATAATTAATCCGCAACAAATTGTAAAAAATTGAATACTTTGATTTCTAAGTTAATTTCTAATCCATTGCATTTCAAGTAATTATAAAATACTGATTACCAATGATATAATTAATGAACGGACAAGCTTTATTTTGGATTTTTATGCAGACAGATTTTACAAAAAAATTACTGAACTGGAACAGGAATGAGAACAGGAGGGTTATGCCATGGAAAGGTGAATCTGATCCATACAAAATTTGGCTCAGCGAGATAATTCTGCAGCAGACCAGAGTTGAGCAGGGAACAGCTTACTACACAAAATTTATTTCCATTTTTCCCGGTATTCTGGACCTTGCAAATGCCCCTGAAAAAGAAATTTTCAAACTTTGGGAAGGTTTGGGTTATTATAGCAGGTGCAGGAACCTGATTGCCACGGCTAAAAAAATTGCTTTAATAAATGACGGCCGTTTCCCGTCTTCCTATCAGGAAATACTTTCTCTTCCTGGTATCGGTCCCTATACTGCGGCTGCGATTGCTTCTTTTGCTTTTGGCTTGCCCTATGCTGTAGTCGATGGAAATGTTGAGAGAGTAATATCAAGATATTTTGGAATAAGAATTCCGATTGGTTCAATACAGGGAAAGAAGAAATATAATGAGATAGCCACCCGTCTTTTAGACGAAAAAAATCCTGGCGTTTACAACCAGGCTATTATGGATTTTGGGGCAACTATTTGTAAACCACAAAATCCTCTGTGTTCCGGATGCGTTCAGTCAAAAAGCTGTTATGCATTTCAAAATGGAATTACTGATAAGTTGCCACTCAGAAAGACGGCCATTCAACGGAAGAAAAGATGGTTGTATTATTTTATAGTAGATGCAGGAAAAGATAAAATATGGATTCGGGAGAGAACCGAAAAAGACATTTGGCAGAATCTCTACGAATTTGTTTTATGGGAAACTGGGAAAAAAATGCCACAGCATAAAATTCAGCAGAGCTCTTTTTATAAACACAATTTTGGGAATCAGGGTTTAGGGATTCGGCACATTTCCTTAGCCTACAACCAAACACTTACTCATCAATCCATTACAGGTTATTTTGTGCATTTAAATAAGTCCCTCGTTAAGTTTGCCGGTTATCAGGCTGTTTCCAGAAAGGAACTTGGCGAATTTCCATTTCCTAAAATTATAACAGAGTACATTAAAATTTCACCCGGTCTCTGATCTGTGGTAAAGCTTTTGATATGATAGTAGCAGAATTGCAAGGGCCGAAATGATGCCCTTGAGCGGATTATTAACATCATAATTGGCGATCATGAGGGGCGTTAACAGAGTCATGCTTATTGGTAATTTGGGCAAAGACCCGGATGTACAATACCTGGAAGGAAATATCGGCGTTGCAAAATTTTCACTTGCTACTACAGAAACTTTTAAAGACCGGACTGGGAAACTGATTTCTCAAACCGAATGGCATACTGTGGTCTTATGGAGAGGTCTGGCGGAACTGGCACAGAAATACCTTCACAAAGGAAGCCTCGTTTACATTGAAGGCAGGCTGCGTACCCGGAGTTGGGAAGATAAGGATGGAAATAAAAAATTTGCTACCGAAGTGGTAGGAGATAATCTCATCATGCTGGATAAAAAAATGGAAGGGAATCATTCCACTCTTCCTCCCCATGAGGGACTGGAAGGTCTTAACAGTGCTGATACCACAACTGTAAATGAACCTTCTCCTGATTTACCATTTTAAAAGCGGTATAGCCAAGATTTATTAAATTTACAATCCTATACAAAGAAGCACGGTAGCTTTTCAAGCAGGAATAAAGGATTTTTAACGAAATCATCTATTTTGGATCACCCTTTTAACATGTCATCGGGCCGGGGGAATTATGGCCTTCTCTTATTTATTAATGTGCAGGCTACAACCATCCTGGTTATACTCATACTTTTTTTTCTGGTCATGTCATTTATAGTATCCGGTTCACGGATAGCTTTTTTTTCCCTGAGCGACAAGGAAATAAATATCCTGAAAACTAAACAGGATAGTTCCTGGAGAAGGATTGTCAATTTGCTGGAGGAACCAAAAGCACTCCTTGCGTCCCTCTTAATCGCCAACATACTGCTTAATATTGCAATCATCATACTCTCAAATTTTTTGATCGATCAGGTTATTTCTTTTAAACAGGATTACTGGTTTTTTGAATTCATGATGAAAGTAGTAATGGTGAGTTTTGTGCTCATTCTTTTTGGCGAAGTGATGCCAAAAGTATGGGCAAGTCAAAATACATTACAGTTTGCATTTTATACATCCGGAGTAACCGAAGTCATTCACCTTTTATTCAGGCGTCTTGGCATTCTGCTTGCGAATCAGTCAGAAAAACTGGAACGGCTTTTTGGAAGTCAGCGTTCAGCAGCGAACAGTCTTGAGGAACTCGACCATGCCATTGACAACGATACCACCGAAGAAGAAAAAAATATTCTGAAAGGAATTATCAAGTTCGGGAATATCACCGTCAAACAGATCATGAAAACCCGCCTCGATGTGAGCGGCATAGAAGATCATCTGAATTTCGGTCAGTTAAAACATAAAATTGAAGAACTGCACTATTCACGTTTGCCGGTTTACAAAAAAAGTCTGGATGATATTACTGGCATGATTCACACAAAGGACCTGATGCCTTACCTGAATGAGCCAGATGAATTTGAATGGCATAGCCAGCTTCGTTCACCCCACTTTGTGCACGAACATAAAATGATCAAAGACCTCTTGCAGGAATTTCAGACAAGCCGTATTCATTTTGCTATTGTGGTCGATGAATTTGGCGGCACCAGCGGCATCGTTACCCTGGAAGATATAATGGAAGAAGTCATAGGGGACATCAAGGATGAATTTGATGAAGATGAAGGATCAGCAGCAAAACAGGACGATGGATCTTATATATTTGAGGGCCGGACAATGATTAACGATATGTGTAAAACCCTGAACCTCCCGGTTGATACATTTGATAATGTAAAGGGAGATTCTGATTCTCTTGCCGGTCTTATCCTGGAACTTGCAGGTGAGATCCCGAAAGTAAATGATATTATCCCTTGCGGCGATTTTGAATTTAGTATTCTGGATGCTGATAGTAGCCGGATTAAAAAAGTGAAGGTCAGAATCAAACAATAAAAACACAAATCTTGTACTGTATAAATACTAAGTTTTTTTCTTTTTTCTTTTTACTATTTACTTTATCAGCTTGTAACAGTGTTTATTCTCCGAAGCCCCGTGGTTATTTTCGGATCGACTTTCCTCCACATTCCTATCAGGCTTTTGATCGTCCGGATTTTCCTTACTCTTTTGAATACCCTGTATATGGAAATATCATCAGGGATACGGCTTTCTTTGGGGACAAACCAGAAAATCCTTACTGGATAAATGTGGATTTTCCCAGGTTCCATGCAAGAATATATATTAGCTATAAAGTGGTAAACGGTAATTATGACAAACTCCGGGAGGATGCTTATAAGATGACTTACAAACATACTTATAAGGCGAGCTCCATTGAAGACTCCCTGATTAGCACACCTTTGGGAGTACATGGTATTTTTTTTAATGTAGGAGGAAACGCTGCAACGGCCAAACAGTTTTTCGTAAGCGATTCAACCCGACATTTCCTGCGTGGGGCCCTTTACTTCGACACAACACCCAATTCTGATTCTTTAGGAATTGTTAATGCTTTTCTCCAGATTGATATGTATCATCTTATCAATACATTGAAGTGGAAAAACTGATGAGGAATCCTTCCTGATATACTATCTTAGCCTGATTTTCAAACACTACATTTGATTGCAATTGATAACATACTCGTTAGTGATGAAGTGATTTCAGAACAATTCGTCTGCGATCTGAATAAATGTAAGGGCGGCTGTTGTGAAGACGGAGACTCAGGTGCACCTCTTTCGAATGAAGAACTTGAATTCCTGAGAGATTTTATTGAAGATATAAAGCCATATATCAGCCCTGAAGGGTTGAAAGTGTTGGAAAAGGAAGGACTTTACAGATATGACCAGGAATTCGGATGGGTGACGCCTACAATCGGCGGCCGTATGTGCGCTTATGGATTTAAGGACCAACTGGGGATCATAAAATGCGGAATTGAACAGGCTTATCTCAATCAAAAAATTTCCTGGAGAAAACCCATTAGTTGTCATTTATTTCCTGTTAAAATTACCAGGAGTAAAAGACGGGATCAGGAATACGTGAATTATGAACCAAGAGAGGATCTGTGTAAAGCAGCATGTAAACTCGGCAGGCAATTAAAAGTTCCTGTCTATGTATTTTTAAGAGATGCCCTGATCAGAAAATACGGGAAGGATTTTTATTCTACATTGGAGGCTGCAGCTATTCATATGAAAAATGATAAAGCCTGACCTATTCTATGAAAATCCCATTCCTGACAGTCTTATTACCAGTTCTTTTTTTTTGCGCACAGTCTGCACTCGCACAGGATTCCACACATAATAATCTGCCTGCTCCAAAAAAAACCTCAAAGCACAGACATGTGGCAAAAGATTCTGCTGTCCATATGATAAGTGATTCTGCAGGCAATAATTTGCCGGGCTCTCATGATAGTTCAGCCCTTAGTCCATCTGTTTCCCAAACAGATTCAAAAACCGGATCGATGTCACAGGATTCATCAGTAGCTACGATTCCCCATAGAGGGAAATCAAATAAACATCAAGGCGTTATTAATGATTCTACAGATTTCGTGGCGAAGTTATTTTATAACAATGTGGTACGGGTAATAAGATTACCGAGAAGAAAAATAAAACTTAGTGTTTTGCCAATTGATTCTGTTATCGACAATGATTTTATCGTTGATTCAGCCAGAGCTGCAATATTAGATTCGATAAAATTTGTTATCAAGGATTCTCTTTTCACCGCGGATTCATTAAAAGCCATTGCAACAGCATACACAGACTCGGTATATTCCGATTCCGTTAGCCGCCATTGGATCGGATGGAAAAAATACCAGGTTAAACCAGATCAATCCTTTGCGATGTTTTCCAAAAAGGTGTTGAAGGGCAAGAGCAAGGCTGAGCTTCAATACAATATTGCGGATTTTTATCTGTACCTGAATGGACAACTTGTTATGCCGCCTATAAAAGGATATGGTTTTTTTGCAGCGGGCTGCCTCTGTTTTAAGTACGATGATACCCTGCTGCTTAACAGTGGTCTGGGTTTCAAAGTAGGTGTAGGAGTGGGGATTAAGATAATTCAGGGCAGATTTACCAGTGCTCTTCATGCGAACACACATAACAAGGAAGTATATAAGCTGTCAAAGGATGATACTGTTTATTTGAGAAGCGTTATGTCAGAACCAGCAACGCAGTCCTTGAAATTACAGAACGAACCTGGCTATGTCGACAAGGAAATTATTATAGGTGAATATCGCGCAACCTATAAAAAATTCTATCAAAAGAATAAAGATGACGAGGATGAAGGGCGGCAATATATGGTGAGAATTATTTTCAGGTGTCGTGTAAGCGGAGGTATCGACAGTATGAAATCTCTTAATGTTACTGTCGGTAAATAAGCCGGCAACTTATTTTATTGATTAACTTCATTGTATGACCAATAGGGATCAGGCATCAACTTTTTTTGATAAGAGCGGCACCAAGGCTGCTGATCTGGATCATCGGAATAAAATCAATTATAATATTGGTAAATACAATGCTGTGGTCCCTCAGGGCAAACAGCAATACGATAATATCAATCTGGCCCGCGAAAGAGCCAAAAACATTAAATGGCGTTCCCTGGAAACACTCGATCAGCAGTTGGAAAGATTCGAGCAGGCTTTTACAAAGCGTGGAGGTAAACTGATTTGGGCCGAAGATAGTGCTGAAGCCCTCAGGGAGATCCTGACTATTTGTAAAGCAAAGCAATGCAGGGCTATTGTGAAAAGTAAAAGTATGGTAACCGAGGAAATTCATTTGAATGTATTTCTTTCTGAAAATAATATCGAGAGCCTCGAAACGGATCTTGGAGAATATATACAGCAACTGGACGGCGAACCACCATACCATATCGTTACACCTGCCATGCATAAAAGCAAGGAAGATATTGCCAGGTTATTTCATGAAAAATTAAACACGGCACCGGGGCTTTCACCTTCAGAACTAACGCTTATTGCGAGGCAGAATATGCGACAGAAATATCTGGAAGCGGAAATAGGAATTACCGGTGCTAATTTTATAATTGCAGACACAGGAAGTATTGCGATATCAGAAAATGAAGGCAATGCCAGGTTATGTTCCTCATATCCAAAAACGCATATCGTTATAACAGGAATAGAAAAAGTGATTCCGTCGCTCAATGATCTTGCACTGTTCTGGCCACTGCTGGCTACGTTTGGAACAGGTCAGCGCGTGACGAGTTATAATTCCATCATTTCTGGTCCCAGGCAAGCAGGAGAATACGATGGACCCGATGAAATGTATGTTATATTACTTGACAACGGCCGTTCCAATATGCTTGCAAATACCAAGCTTAGAGAGAGTCTTTATTGTATCCGTTGTGGGGCCTGTTTAAATGCCTGTCCGGTATATAAAAATATTGGAGGGCATAGTTATGGAACAACGTATAGTGGCCCGATCGGGGCGGTAATCACACCACATCTTAAGAATATTGGAGAATGGAAACACCTGAGTTATGCATCTTCGTTATGCGGTAACTGCACAGAAGTATGCGCCGTGAAAATAAACCTGCACGAATTACTTTTAGAAAACAGGCATGAAGCTGTTCAGGAAGGAGCAGCCGGCTGGATGGAAAAATTGGCGTGGAAAGGATGGAAGCAGGCAAGCCTGCATAGGAAATGGATGAATATGGGCAACTCAAAAATAAAGAACTGGTTTATCAATCGGGTATTCCGTGGATGGAACAGGCAAAGAGCCGACCTGCATTTCCCTGAAAAGAGTTTTAATCAGCGTTGGACTGAAAAGCATAAACTCTGAACATGCTTTTTTACAGTGATTATAGCAGTCCGAGACTGAAATATATTTTGGGCCTGATCAGTGATGAAATCTTAAACGAATCATTTACACTGACCCTGGATAAAGAGGCATTCAAAACTTATGTGGGAGCAAAGCTTAATTATTCAGATGCCAGGTTATCGGAAAACGAATTTTTTATTGAGCATCATAGTTTACTTAGGGAAACAGGTATATGCGAACAGCAAATTAACAGGACGGATATTTCAGGTAGACCCGCTTTTTTTCAAACTTCGGGAGATTTCCCTTTCGATATTTTTGCGGCTTCTTTTTTTCTCGTTAGCAGATATGAGGAATATCTTTCTTTTCAACCCGATAAATTTGGTCGCTTTCCACACACAGCTTCCCTCGCTTTCAAAGAAAATTTTCTTGATTTCCCTTTGATAAATTACTGGCTGGAAGATTTCAAAGTCGCGCTCCGTCAGAAATTTCCGGACCTGATCTTTCGAATGAAGGATTTTAAATTTATTCCGACATACGACATTGATATAGCATATTCTTATAAATATAAAGGTCTGAAACGCAATCTGGGCGGATTTTTCAGATCTGTCATCACAGGTCAGTGGGCCTATCTGCTGGATCGCTGGGATGTATTATTTAATAAGAAAAAGGATCCATTTGATTCATACGAATGGCTGGATTCGCTGCATCTTTATTGCAGGACCCGGGCATATTATTTTTTTCTGCTGGCAAAAAAACAAATGGGCGTCGATAAGAATATTTCTCCCGACAATCCGGCATTGCAGTCTCTGATTGCTTATCATGCAAGCGGCTATACAGTGGGAATTCATCCATCATGGCAAAGCGGCGATGAGCAGGCCGTTTTGATGGAAGAAGTGGATGAGCTGGAAAATATAATAAAGTCACCTGTTAAATATAGCCGTCAGCATTATATCCGCATGTCGCTTCCCACAACCTATACCAGGCTGATCGACGTAGGTATCGAGAAAGATTTTTCCATGGGATACGGCTCGTCTAACGGATTTCGCGCATCTATTGCCTCCTCTTTTTATTGGTATGATCTCAAGGCGGAAAAAAAGACCAGTCTTATGGTATTTCCGTTTTGTTTTATGGATTCGAATTCTTTTTATCAAAGTAAATCGAGTCCGAAGGAAGCATTTACTGAACTGATGAAATATTACCGGAAAATTAAACAGATCAACGGGCTAATGGTCACTGCCTGGCACAATAATTTTTTTGGCTCAGATCCGATGTTTTCAGGCTGGAAAGAAGTGTATGAGGTGTTTCTGAAAGATCAGATTTACTGGGATATGTGAATTGTATTTGTCTAGTGCTTAAAATGTCGCATTCCGGTAATTACCATGACAAGTCCATTCTGTTTACAAAATTCTATACTATCCTTATCGCGAATGGAGCCGCCAGGTTGAATAAAACTTGTAATTCCTTCTGCGGCTGCAATGTGAACACAATCGTCGAACGGGAAGAAAGCATCAGAAGCCAGGGAAGCACCTTTCAGGCTGAACTTAAACTGATGCGCTTTTTCTATGGCCTGCCTTAGGGAATCTATACGGCTGGTCTGGCCACAGCCTTTTCCAATAAGCTGTTTATCTTTTATCAGTGCAATCGCATTTGATTTCAGGTGTTTACATACGAGATTACCAAAGATTAAATCCCCTTTTTCTTTATCAGTACTTTCTCTTCCACCAGATTCTTCCCATTTCAGATAATTTCCCTTATCTGCATCCTGCACCAGAACACCATTGAGCAGAGATTTTTTTATCAATGCTTCCACAGGACGGTTAGACAATTGAAGCAGAATACGGTTCTTTTTTGACTTTAAGATTTCCAACGCATCATTTGTAAATGATGGTGCGATGAGAACTTCAAAAAATAATTCGCGCATGGCTTCTGCGGTGGCTGAATCAATTTCATTGTTACATACTAACACACCGCCGAATGCACTCTCCGGGTCTCCCGACAATGCATGATCCCATGCGTCTTTTGTTGAATGCCGTGCAGCTATACCACAAACGTTAGTATGTTTGATGATTGCAAAAACAGTCTTCTCTTCAAATTCATTTATGAGTTGAATAGCTGCGTCTATATCTACAAGGTTGTTGTATGAAATTTCCTTTCCATGCAACTGTTGAAAAATGTTTTCCCAGTCTCCTTCGAAATAAGCCTGCTGGTGTGGATTTTCCCCATAACGCAGGTGTTTAATGGGTCTGAAGCCTCCAACAGGTTTGCCAGGATTAAAATATTCATGAATGGCAAGATCGTATCCGGCAACCACGTCAAAAGCTTTTGCAGCAAGCTCTTTCCTTTGTTCGAGGGTCAGTTCTCCCTGTTGGTCAGTCAATAACTTTTCAAGGTGAGAATAATCTTTTTTATCTGCGATGACAGCTACATGTGAGAAATTTTTTGCTGCTGCACGAATCATCGAGGGCCCTCCTATATCAATCTTTTCGATGATTGCTTTTTCCTCCCTGGTATTGGCTACCGTTTCCTGAAAAGGATACAGATCTACAATAACCAGATCGATTTCGGGAATCTTGAATTGTTTCATTTCCTCCATGTCCTTCGTTTCTTCCCTTCTGCCCAGTATACCACCAAATATAGAAGGATGTAGAGTTTTGACACGGCCTCCCAGTATTGACGGGTAGCTCGTAAGTTCTTCTGCTGCCGTACAGGATATACCTAATCCTTCAATAAATGATTTTGTCCCACCAGTCGAAATTATTCTCACACCCAGTTTATTCAGTTGCCTGACAATGGGTTCAAGACCATCCTTATAGAAAACAGATATAAGTGCGGATTGTATTTTTTTTATCATAGATAAACTTTAAACAGGCAAAAACAATGAGGGAGCGCAAATTTACAGTAATCGGTTTTCCCTGCAAAGTCAGGTTAATGAATCATCCGCATAATTTGAAATAATGAGATGTTTAAGAGACCTGCAATCAGCCACAGTTTTTGTTTTAGATGCAGAAACTGGTAAAAACAAAATATGACAATATATACCAGTGTAAGTTGAGGCAGGGTTAATGTCAACTGAGAAATAACTGCTCCTGGTAAATTCGAAATATAAATTATGAATTCATTCAGGAAATATATCACTAAACCCAACAGCCATCCAAGGAACTGACCCAAAGGTTGGAAAAACGAACATGTACATAACAAAATTCCTCCTATCAGGACCCCGCTTGACAAAGGAACTGCGAGAAGGTTGGCAAACAGGAAATAACTCGGAAATCTGTGGAAATAGTATATGCAAACTGGAGTGGTCAAAACCTGGGCGGCTATACTCACTGACGCCGCATCCCATAATGAAGCGAGTATTTTATTTTTTAACGGAATCAGCCGCCGTATGGGTTTCGAAAACAGACATAACCCAAGTACAGCTGCATAACTCAACTGAAAACCAGTGTCCCAAATCCAGTTTGGATCAAAACATAACAATAAAAATGCTGATGCTGCCAGGGTATTGTATATGAAGGATTCCCTTAAAATAGTTCGTGCAAAAAGCACAAGGCTGAACATTCCCGCAGCACGTATGACTGATGGGGATGCACCTGATAGAAGGCTATAACTCCATAGACCTGCAATGATTATGACAAATTTTAGCCATTTCATATTTTTTTTTCTTCCAGCAGTAAACATTAAAAGTTGAAGGATATGATAGATCAGGGCAAGATGTAATCCGGAGATAGCGATAATATGGATTACACCCGAATCAGCATATGATTTTAGGAGCCCGGGATCCAGGTCGTCAGTAAATCCAACCATCAAAGCTTCGAGTAAACTATTTTCAGATTTGCCAGGAACGAATTTTTTTATTATTATAAGGAGACTTTTGCGTAAAGAATCCAATGATGAAAAAAGGGATTTTTCCTTTTCAGGACAGGCCAGGGAATATTCATTTTCCTTTAAAAAAACCTGGCCATAAATATGTCGGAGGTGACAATAATGTTGATAGTCAAAATCAGAGGCTGATGTAAAGTTTTCGATCGGCCGCAATTCCTTTCTCATAATGACCAAAGAACCCCCGGAATATTGACGGCCGTCAGGTTTTTTACTGAAGTATAAGAATATTCGCTCATTTTCATTAAAGCAAGTCTGACCTTTAATAAGCCACTTTACGAGAGCCAGGCATTTATATGAATTCTGTTTTTGAACAGGATCTTCTAAAAGCCTTACCAGTAAAAGGTTTGATTGCCCTTTCACAAAGCAGGATGATTGTTCAACTTGTATATCCTGATGAACATGTATCAGGATTCTTGCCATTGAAAAGAAAGCCACCTGAATAACGAGCCCCGCTACCCATTCTAATCCGACAAATGATGAAAATAAAATGATGTTGCAGATAATCAATAGAACGAGGGAAAGGCAAAAAACGGGAATCAGAAATGAAGCCTGTACAGGAAATTTATTTTCCACCAGAATGCCGGCAATGAACGGGAACAAAAGCCTGAGGAATGGTGCACGTATCCAGGTTTTATTTCTTTCCGGTCTCCTGTTTCGCATATCAGAGGTTTGTTCTTTATGCGAAGCAACTTTCTTAAATGCCAGGTCTTACAGTTATTTCCCTTTATTTAGCGGGTCCTTTTCTGTTGTTTTAACTGTATTTACATCAGTGAAATCACGGTTTTTTTCAGAGAATTCTCACGGTACTGATTGAGAATCTTAATGTTACAAATAATATTAACTTATAATAGATTGAACTACATTTCTTTGTAAGAGTTGCGTAATGAACTACTTGATACTTTTAGGATGAACACTATTAATTCATTCCTTAAAACTTCAGGCTCATGATTACGCTGCAAGAAAAATTAGTAAAGGCTGGCAAAGATGTCAAAACCGTAGAAGCTGACACCCTCATTAGAGAATATAAACAAAAAAGATGGGTGCCGAATTCAGATCGTATCAGTAAACCAGATTCGTTAAGTGCATGGTACAGCATCGAAGACATGGAAAATTTCCTGGCCCTCGCGAAATCCCACGGTGGGGACGGAATTAAATTTTATTATGGGGCATTTCCAGAAGATTATTCCGCAAAACCGGAGTATGCAGGCCGGCAGACATTGGTAATGGTAGGTACCAGGTCCAAATTAACTGAGATGGGTGGTATTGCCAATAAGGACATCTACTATTCAAATAATGGGCGATTGAAAGTCCTCAGCGGTCTTGGCGGGCCATTAATTTGCCCTCCATCTTGTAATCCTCCTTCCGAAGGAGGAATGGGTGATCTGGGAATCGCTATTGTTGACAAGGGAGAAAATGGGATGGAAATAGTCTGATTTTGAACTTAACAACAATAAAATTGACCTCCCTAGGGAGGTTTTTTTATGCACCTTAAGTTTAACGATATTTGGTGATTATGGACTTTTCCGGTTTTGATATTATTGAGTTGACATTGTTTCTAATCAGCCTTACAGTTTTTATTCAAAATCCAGCGCCTTTCTACCTTAAATTATTCCCGGTTTATTTTGTTTTATCGTTTATTGTTGGTTTGGTTGAAGCATCTCTTCAAAGACATGCCAAGCACAATTCGGGCGTTTATAATATAGCGGGGACTATAGAATTTTGTTTTTATTTTTTTGTACTACGTGAATTAATATTAAATGTTAAAATAAAAAAGGTTATTTTTTATGTGATATTCTTATTTCCAATATTTGCGTTAATTAATCTATATTTTCAAAAAAAGGTTGGGTTTAACCCTGTTAATTTCACTTTTGGAAGCCTGCTCACAGTATCATTTTGTATATATTATTTTGTTGAAATCTTTCAGAGAGCAGATACCCAATCACTTGCCAGACTACCTGCTTTCTGGATTACAACGGCGATTCTCTTCAATGTTGTGCTTACATTTCCCTTTTTTTCATTTGTAAGTTTTATGACTATTATGCCAGATTCAATTAATAGAAATATTGTTGCAATATTCTATGTAATTAATATTCTGATTTCAATTTTATATTCGATTGGCTTTTTATGCAGGATCAAAATAAGGAAATCTATTTTATAATGTTAATGGGCTTCTTATTGGCGTTCTTGCTGGTAGGATTTATTTCAGCCATGATCTTTTTTTATCAACGCAGGAAACAAAGGCAGGAACGTGAACTGATACGCCTGAAGGAAGAATATGAACAGGAGGTGCTTCGTTCCCAACTGGAAATTCAGGAATCTACCATGAAGACCATCGCGCAGGAACTGCACGATAATATCGGACAGACCCTTTCGGTAATTAAACTCTGGATGTCCATAGCGCCCATCGAAAAAGACCACGAAGCATATGAGGGTGTACAGAATTCCAAAGAAATGCTCCATAAAGTAATCCGGGATATGGCAGATTTGACAAAAAGCCTCCATACCGACAGGATTACTGATATTGGTCTTTCAGAAGCTATTAATTTCGATCTGGCTTCGATCCGCCGGGCAGGGATTCTGAAAATCCATTTTGATACATTGGGGGATGAATTTCATTTCCCTGACCAAAAATCGATTTTCATTTTCAGAATGTATCAGGAGATGATGAATAACATCATCAAACATTCAAAAGCCAGTACTGTAAAGGTTGCGCTAGTTTATTCGGGCAGTGATAACTTTGTCATGAATATTCAGGATGATGGTATTGGTTTTGACGTCCAGAAAAAGAAGGAATCAGGAAGCGGATCCAGTGGTCTGGGTTTAAAGAGCATGCAAAACAGGGCGAAAATGATAGGAGGGAATTTATCGATTCAAAGTGTTCCAGGAGAAGGGACAACCATTTCGGTGTCTGTTCCATTGAATTAACTTAAATCCAGTGAGTCTATGTCTTCGTCAAATAAACATATTCAGGTCGCCATCGCAGACGACCACAAGCTTTTAAGGAAGGCGTTGGCAAAGCTGATTAGTTCTTTTGAAGAATATACTGTGCTTTTTGAAGCTGATAATGGCAGGGAAATCAAAAAGAAGATAGGGGAACACCTGGTTCCCGACCTGGTTCTGCTTGACGTTAATATGCCAGAGATGGATGGCTTTGAAACAGCCGGTTGGCTGAATAAGAATTATCCTAAAATCAAGATACTTGCCCTTTCCATGTTCAGTGATGAACGAACCATCATCCGTATGCTTCGCCAGGGCGCGCGGGGTTATATCATGAAGAATATTGATCCTGAAGAATTGAAAAAAGCCCTGGATTCCGTAATGGTAAAGAATTTCTATCTCTCTGAAGAAATTTCCGGTAAAATAATAAGTGGGCTGCATAAGGATGTTGACAGGAATGAAGAACCGGCATCTCTTACACAAAGAGAAAAAGATTTCCTCAGGTATATTTGTTCGGAGATCACATACAAGGATATTGCTGCAAAAATGTTTGTAAGCCCACGTACTGTAGACGAATACCGCAACTCTCTTTTCGACAAACTAAAAGTGAAATCCCGCGTTGGCCTTGTTATGTATGCCATTCGGAATGGACTAGTAGAAGTTTAAGAAAGTGTGAGAGTGTGAGAATGTGAGAGTGTGGCTTTTAATTTGTACTCTCACATTCTCACACTCTCACACTCTCACACTTACTTTGACAGATACATACTCCGATCTTTGTAAAGCTGCCTGAAATAAGGATCTCTCAGGTCTTTAATAAAGCGGATCGCTTCACCTGTTGATTTCATTTCAGGGCCCAATTCTTTATTCACACCAGGAAATTTATCAAAACTGAAAACAGGTTCCTTGATTGCGTACCCCTTGAGGTTCTTGTTGAAAGTAAAATCTTTTAATTTATTCAGACCCATCATGACCTTAGTAGCAATATTGAGATAAGGTATCTGGTAGGCTTTTGCAATAAATGGTGTTGTTCTTGACGCCCTCGGATTAGCCTCTATAACATATACTTTCCCGTCCTTAATGGCAAACTGAATATTAATAAGGCCCTTAATATTTAAACGGAATGCAATCTTTCTGGCGTATTCTTCCATGGTTTCCACGACGAGTGGTGTCAGATTAAATTGCGGCAATACAGCATTGGAATCTCCACTATGAATTCCTGCAGGTTCGATATGTTCCATTAGTCCCATTACATGAAACTGGTCTCCGTCGCAGATGCCGTCTACTTCTGCTTCCTGGCAACGATCCAGGAAGTGGTCGATAAGGATTTTATTGTCGGGAAGGTGTTTAAGCAGGCTCACAACGGCACTTTCAAGTTCCTGATCGTTGATAACGATCCTCATTCGCTGGCCACCAAGAACATAACTGGGTCTTACCAATACTGGGAATCCCACAATTTTAGCAACTGCCACCGCTTCATCAACAGTGGTCGCTGTGCCATAAGAGGGATATGGAATATCCATTTCTTTTAGCATGTCACTAAAACGGCCCCGATCCTCCGCTATATCCATATTGTCGTATGATGTGCCGATGATGGGAATACCTTTTTTATGAAGTTTCTCGGCTAGCTTAAGTGCGGTTTGCCCTCCAAGCTGTACAATTACACCGTCAGGTTTTTCATATTCGATGATATCACGGAGATGCTCCCAGAAAACAGGTTCAAAATAGAGTTTATCAGCCATGTCAAAATCTGTTGAAACTGTTTCCGGATTACAGTTTACCATGATAGACTCAAAACCACATTCTTTTACAGCCAGCAGACCGTGTACGCAACAGTAATCAAACTCAATCCCCTGGCCTATTCTGTTGGGCCCGGAACCAAGAATGATGATTTTCTTTTTCTTCGATACGATACTTTCATTGGCCCCGTCATTTTCGAAAGTGGAATAAAAATAGGGTGTCTTCGCCTCGAATTCTGCACTGCATGTATCAACCATTTTAAAAATGCGTCTGATGCCAGCGGCTTTTCGTTTCTCAAATACCGCATCCTCATTTCCGTCCTGCATGATTGTGGCAATCTGTATATCACTGAACCCAAGTTTTTTTGCGTTTCTGAGTAATTCGATTGGAAGAGTTTCCAACTTATATTTCCCGATTTCTTTTTCTGCCGTGCATATTTTCTGAATTTCATAAAGGAACCAACGATCAATACCCGTAGCCTGAGATATCGTTTTTACACTTACCCCAAGCATAAGCGCATCTTTGATTCTGAAAATCCGGTCCCATTTTGGAATCTTGATATATTGTAAGATTTCCTCCGCATGCATCTGACTCTTGCCATAATAGCCCAGGCCGACCGCATTATTTTCAAGACTCTGACAAGCTTTTTGCACGGCTTCGGTAAAACTTCTTCCAATAGCCATTACTTCTCCAACACTTTTCATTTGAAGTCCGAGGGTATCGTTGGCTCCTTTGAACTTATCAAAATTCCATCGGGGCATTTTCACGATTACATAATCCTGCACCGGTTCAAAGTATGCGGAAGTGGTTTGGGTAATCTGATTTTTTAATTCATCAAGTGTATATCCGATGGCGAGTTTAGCTGCAATTTTTGCTATTGGATACCCTGTGGCTTTAGAAGCCAGGGCAGAGGACCTTGAAACTCGCGGATTAATTTCAACTGAAATGATATGTTCAGTTTCCGGATTGAGTGCAAACTGCACATTACATCCACCCGCAAAATTGCCAAGTGAGCGCATCATGAGGATGGCTTTATTGCGCATATCCTGGAAAGCGGTGTCACTGAGGGTCATAGCAGGAGCTACTGTTATGGAGTCTCCTGTATGAATTCCCATAGGATCCATATTCTCAACCGTACAAATTATGACAACATTATCGTTCTTGTCCCTCAAAAGTTCCAACTCATATTCTTTCCATCCCAAAACTGCCTTTTCAACAAGAACTTCATGCATGGGTGAAGCTTTCAATCCCTTATCGAGCGCTGCATCAAGCTCATCTCTATTAAGTACAAACCCTCCACCTGTGCCCCCAAGTGTAAAGGAAGGGCGAATTACCAGTGGGAACCCAATGTCCTGGGCAAACTCCTTCCCTTCCAATAGCGAGTTCGCCACTCGTGAAGGGGCCACGTCGATACCTATCTTTACCATCAGCTGACGGAATTTTTCGCGGTCTTCGGCTGTATCGATGGCCTCGATATCCACGCCGATCAGTTTTACGTTATATTTTTCCCAGACACCTAATTCAGCAGCTTCCTTGCAAAGGTTGAGGGCTGTTTGTCCACCCATGGTTGGCAGGATGGCGTCGATCTGATTCTCCTCCAGGATTTGTTCTATACTCTCAACGGTAAGTGGTAGCAGATACACACGATCAGCCATCATGGGATCAGTCATGATGGTCGCAGGATTGCTGTTTATGAGGATCACTTTAATACCCTCTTCCCGCAAACTTCTCGCGGCCTGGGATCCCGCATAATCAAACTCACATGCTTGTCCGATAATAATTGGACCTGAACCGATAATGAGGACTGAACCGATGTCGTGATTTTTTGGCATTTCAAAACAAATTCCGCAAAGGTAAGGTTGTGCTGGTTCCCGAAGAAATAATATAAAAGGAAGTGTAATAAAAAATCCCGTTAAGCTTTAAGCCCAACGGGATTATATATTTTAATAGGGAAATCAGTTATTTGTGATACGAAGCCATTTCTATATCATCAAGCAAAACGCCTCCCTTTTTTGCCTGCTGGCGTTTTTCGGCAATAAGTCTTTTATTATCACTTTTTGATTTGATCTTGAAGACCCACTTTTGTTTTGCCTCTTCACCACGCACCATCCCGATTACGGAACCGATGCTAATGACAAAAAGCAGCAAAAATTTATTCTTAAATAACATCTTATCATTTTTTCAAGGAAGGTCTCGATATAAAGACAATTTCTATATGCCAAAAGCTGTACCAATTTTTAGTTTTTTTTAAAATCATTCATAATCATTTACTAACATTATTGTAAAGATGGGTGATCTTTGTTTCGAATCCTTATTTGGGATTAGCCACCTTTGTATTTCTAAATTTGGGATTTTAATGAGCAGATCCGCCCTTTCTTTGTTTTTTCTTGTCTATAGTGGTTTTGTTTCTGCCCAACTTTTCCAGCCGCCTTCCTATCCTACTAATGAATTCAGGAATCCGCTCGATATCCCTATTAGTCTGGCAGCAAATTTCGGAGAGATCAGACTCAATCATTACCATATGGGTCTGGATATTCGGACAGAACACCGCGAAAATCTTCCGGTTTATGCTGCTGCGGACGGATATATATGCAGGATCAAGGTAGAACCATTTGGATTTGGACAGGCTATATATATCCGACATAATAATGGCTTTGTAAGCTTATATGCGCACCTGAACGCATTTTATCCTGCACTGGCTTCTTATGTAAAACAAAAGCAATATGAACTGGAAAGATGGGATGTATCTCTGGAAATTCCCCGGGGATTGCTGACAGTTAAAAAGGGCGACTTCATAGCATATAGCGGAAATATGGGTGGCTCACAAGGCCCTCATCTTCATTTTGAAATCCGTTCTTATCCTGATGATTTGAATCTTAATCCTATGCTTTTTGGATTGCCGATTTCTGACAATACTTCACCGGTAATAAAAAGCCTTTCTGTTTACGATCTTAACAGGGGTTTTTATGATCAGGACCCTTTTTTTACACCGGTAAAAGGGAATTCAGGAAAATACACAATCAACCAACAGCTTTTAATAGTTAGAACCTCCAATCCGGGATTTGGTATTTCAGGATTCGACACTCAATCAGGATCTGCAAATCCGAATGGAATATTTCAGGGTATTATTTATGATGATGGTGAGGCTGTTTCAGGTTTTCGTATGGACAGGATAAGCTACAACGATACCAGGGGTATCAATGCTCATATCGATTATCCAACACGCCAGCGCGGTGGTCCCTATTATCAGTTGCTTTTTAAAATGCCTGGTTATTTGAATTCAATTTATCGTGAATCCAAATCCGGAGGACGCCTCCATCTTGAAGATGGCAAAGTGCATGAAATCAGAATTGAATTAAAAGATGCATATGGAAACAAAACGAATCTTGTATTTAAGGTTCGTTACCAACCGGATGAGAAAGAAAATCCTATTTTACCAGGCAAGATATTCTATCCGGGTATGGTGGATGGTTTTGAAACTGCCGATGCTGCATTTTACTTAGGTGAGAAATGTCTGTATGACTCTGCTCATCTTGCATATCGCGAAATTCCAGGCAAGGGAGAGGATGTGGTTTCCTCCATTCATGAATTCGGGAGTTCACTAATACCACTGGCAGATTCAATGACCGTGAGGATTAAATTATCCGGTCAGACGAACTTAAAACGGAATGTGCTGCTCCAATGGATAGATGGGGATGATTTTGAAGTGAAGAAGCCCGAGTGGATGGGGGACTGGGCGACTGCGAGTTTCTGGAGCTTCGGAAATTTTCGTCTTGTATTAGATACAGTGCCACCAGTTATCTATGTGCCTGGTATTATTGAAAATGCTAACCTGCAAAGAAGTAGTCGAATTGTAGTATTGATTCGGGATAATTACAGGAAAATAAAAAACTTTCGTGCAACGATCGATGGAAAATGGTTGATGTTCTCCAATGACAAGGAACAGGCTTTTATTTATCATTTCGATGAACACTGTAAACCAGGCAGGCATGAACTGAGGATTTACGCAGAAGACGAAGCTGGGAATTCTGCTTCGGCATTGCTTCATTTTATCAGATAGAGGCTAACGACGAAACATGATTTCAATTTCGCCGACTGCAAATGATCCTATATCTGTGAGTAGTTCGCCTGTATCTTTTACTCCTATCAGATTTGCCGATATTAACTCATTACCTTTTTTGATAACAATTGATTCGTTTCTTTTATAAAGTATCTGATTGAATTCGTTTAAAATATCTGATGGTTCATTTCGCAGTCGGATTATGCGATTTTGAATGGCAGGCACCAGTTTTTTGGTAACCGCGACAGGGTCATAATTTAACCCTGTGATTTGTTTAAGTGAAATAGCATTTGGAATTTCTTTTGGAAATGATTCCTGATTCAGATTCATTCCAATGCCCGCAATTGCAAATGGCCAGTTTTTCCCCTGAATTACACTTTCAATCAGAATTCCGGCTGCCTTTCTGTCATTCCAGTAAATATCATTTGGCCATTTGATATGCCAGTAATTACTTTCAAAATCTTGAAATAAATCTAAAACCCCCAGAGAAACGGCGGCAGAAAAAAGGAACTGTTGGGATAAAATCAGTGAACCAGGTTCAATGATAAGGCTCAAAATGAGGTTTTGACCTGGTTCACTCAACCAAACCTTTCCTCTCTGACCTTTTCCGGCCCATTGGTTGCGGGCAAGGATGGCAAGTCCGTCAGAAGCCATTCCTTCATGTATCAGGGCCATGGCATAGTTGTTGGTACTATCAACAGATTCCAGCTCAATCAACTGATTGTCAAATGTTGCACCGTGCTTCTTCTCCTTACCGGGATGTGGCAAAAGATTACTATTTTTGGGCAATGCGAATGTAGTATTACTATGATTACCGTGTCACCGCCTTTTATAATTCATCATTTAAAATAATCTGATTATTGGAACAATTGTCAATGTTGGTTAACCGGAAATCAAACAAGTCCGTCCGGTTATCAAAAAACTCAAAAATCATAAGAGCCATTATCCAGGCAATACAGGAAAAAAAAGGCGAAAAAATCATATCTCTTGATCTCCGAAAAATACATGAAGCTGTAGCAGATTTTTTTATTGTTTGCGAAGCCGGAAGCACTACACAGGTTAGGGCTATAGCGGATTTCATAGAGTCGGAGCTAAAGGACAAATGCGAGGAAATGCCTTATATGCATGAAGGAAGACAGGTGCTGCAATGGGTGATAATTGATTATATAAATGTAGTCGTTCACATAATGCTTCCCGAAAGCCGGCGTTTCTATAAATTGGAAGAAATGTGGAGTGATGCCGTTTTAGAAGAGCACGAAGGCTAATCATTAGTAATGTTTAATCCGTTTTTCTGAACTTTTTTATTTCCCAAACATTAATTACAAGAGGAAGACCATCAAATGCCACAGAATAATATAAAACCAAACGACAGGCCAGGATTTTCACGATTCAGACCGCGTGGAAACGGAGATGAGAATACACCTAAGAAAGGTCCAAGATTCAATATTTATTGGATTTGGGCTATTATCGCGATCATTTTGCTTGGATATAACCTGTTAGGTACTGGTTTTACGGCAGATGCACATCATATTGATTCTGAGATGGAATTTAGAAATAGTATGCTTGAAAAAGGTGATGTTGCCCGTCTTGTACTTGTAACTAATAAAAACCTGGTTAGAGTATACATTAAAAAGGACAGCCTCGATAAACCGTACTATAAGGATCTTCTGGGTAAGAATTTCCAGATAATAAAAACAGACGGCCCCCAATTCGAATTCCAGGTCACTAAAATCGATGAATTCGAAAAAAGACTTTACGACTTTTTCGCAAAAAATCCCACACTGGAAGTTCCTACTTCATCTGTACAGGAAGGCGACTGGATCCCGGGTCTTTTGCAGATTGCACTACCTATATTGATTATACTCCTGATCTGGGTAATGCTCATGAGAAAAATGGGCGGTCAGGGTGGAAGCGGTGGCCCTGGCGGCATTTTCAATATTGGAAAATCAAAAGCTACACTATTCGACAAGGGAACACGGGTAAATATCACTTTTAACGATGTAGCCGGACTTGATGAAGCTAAAGTGGAAGTTATGGAAATCGTCGATTTCCTGAAAAATCCTAAGAAATATACGGCACTTGGCGGGAAAATTCCTAAAGGCGCGCTACTTGTCGGGCCTCCGGGTACTGGTAAGACTCTGCTGGCGAAGGCCATGGCTGGAGAAGCACAGGTTCCTTTCTTCTCCATGAGTGGCTCCGATTTCGTTGAGCTCTTTGTTGGAGTCGGCGCGAGTCGTGTTCGCGACCTCTTTAAACAGGCCAGGGAAAAAGCACCCTGCATCATATTTATAGATGAAATTGATGCCATTGGCCGGGCCAGAGGTAAGAATGCCATCATGAGTAACGATGAAAGAGAAAGTACTCTGAACCAGTTACTGGTAGAAATGGACGGCTTCGGCGGAGACAGCGGAATCATAATCCTGGCCGCTACCAACCGCCCAGATGTTCTGGATACAGCCCTGCTTCGTCCGGGAAGATTTGACAGGCAGATTTCAATTGATAAACCGGACCTGAAGGGAAGGGAAGCAATATTTAAAGTGCATCTTAAACCTATCAAAATTTCCTCCAAACTTGATATTTATAAACTTGCTGAACAAACGCCAGGGTTCGCAGGTGCCGATATCGCCAATGTTTGCAATGAAGCCGCACTTATTGCGGCCCGCAAAGGAAAAGACAGTGTGGAAATGGAGGACTTTCAGGATGCAGTCGACAGGGTAATCGGCGGACTTGAAAAAAAGAATAAAATTATATCTCCTGAAGAAAAACGCATCATTGCTTATCATGAAGCGGGTCATGCCATTTGCGGCTGGTACCTGGAACATGCATATCCCCTGCTTAAAGTAACGATTGTTCCTCGTGGCGTTGCGGCTTTGGGTTATGCTCAGTATACGCCGAAAGAGCAGTATTTGTATAATACCGATCAATTGTTTGACCAGATTTGCATGACCCTTGGTGGTCGCGCCAGTGAATCACTCAATTTTAAAAAAATTTCTACAGGTGCACAAAACGACCTGCAACAGGTGACCCGGATTGCCTATTCGATGGTTACTGTTTATGGTATGAATGATAAAATCGGGAATGTAAGTTTTTATGATCCCGCACAGGAAAATCAATTTACTAAACCCTATTCCGAAGAAACTTCCAAATTAATAGATGAAGAAGTAAGGAAACTAATAGATAAAGCTTACATATTTACCAAAGAACTACTTACCGAAAAAGCCCATCAGCTAAATCTGCTTGCTGAGGCATTGCTGGAAAAAGAAGTGCTCTTCCAAAGTGACGTGGAAACACTGATTGGAAAAAGACCTTACGAAGAAAAAAGAGCGCTGGATGTTTCGGACCACGACATCCCGGATGTACCGGGAATAAAGATTGCAGAAAATGGAATTCCTGCACCACCGGTGCCCGTTCCGCCCATAGGAGAACTGTAGCTAAAGGATTATGCAAATATCTCAGGCAAAAGAAAATATTCTCAAAAGAATCCGGCAGGCGTTGGTAAACCCAACGCCTGTCCCATTTCCGCAAAGTGAAGGGAATTCCAGTGTGTACAGGCCGCCATATCAGGAAAATGAAATTGAATTTGCTGAGAATTTTGGAAAGATTCAGGGTCGCTTTCTTTACTGCATTGATACAGAAGAGATGATCCTGCAGCTAAAACAATTGATAACACAAAAGGCGTGGGCCCAGGTCTTTTGCCGCGAAAAGGGACTGCTACCTCTATTAGAAGGGCAATTGAAGGGTCTGTTGATTAGTGAAGATCTTCCTGAAGCGGATGTCTCAATTACAGGCTGCGAAGCGCTGATTGCAAGGACAGGCAGCATAATAATGAGCTCAGCACAGGATAGCGGAAGAACGGTAAGTATATATGCTCCTGTCCATATCTGTATAGCATTTACCAATCAGCTCGTCTATGATATCAGGGACGGAATTGAACTCATGACTGAAAAATACAAAAACAAAATCCCTTCCTTTATTACGCTGGCAACAGGCCCCAGCAGGACCGCGGATATTGAAAAAACCCTGGTTGTGGGTGTACACGGTCCAAAAGATGTTTATGTTTTCCTTGTAGAGGTGCAGTGAATTATATTTGCCCATGCAAATCGCAGCTGGCAAAAAGATTTTCTTCATTTCAGACTTCCATCTCGGTACGCCCGACCGCCTCGCCAGTTTGCAGAGAGAAAAATATATTATCAGGTTTCTTGAATCCATTCAGCATGAAGCAGCCGAGATTTTTATTGTCGGTGATTTGTTTGATTTCTGGTTTGAGTATAAGACTGTAGTGCCCAAAGGGTACGTTCGTATACTTGGAAAACTTGCAACTTTGACAGACGTTGGCATCCCTATCCAGTTTTTTGTTGGCAATCACGATATGTGGATGAAAAATTATTTTGAAAAGGAATTGTCTATTCCAGTTTATTATGAACCTAAAACTTTTATCCGAAATGGGAAGAAATTTCTAATTGGGCATGGTGATGGATTAGGCCCTGGCGACGGAGGATACAAATTCCTTAAGAAACTATTCCGTAATAAATTCAGCCAGGGATTATTTGGTGTTCTGCCTCCTGTCTTCGGTGTTGGTATCGCCAATTATTTCAGCAGAAAAAGCCGCACGGCGACACAACAAACAGACGAAAAATTTCTTGGTGAAGAGGGCGAATGGCTCATTCAATATTGTAAAAGAAAACTCGCAACGGAAACTTTTGATTACATGATTTTCGGGCATCGCCATCTGCCTATTGATTATACATTTCCGAACGGGACGAGATACATTAATCTGGGAGACTGGATCAGGTATTTTAGTTATGCCTGTTTCGATGGCGAAACCCTGGAGCTTAAGAGTTTCGATCCCATGCTGGATTACAAGATAATTAGAAAACAGTGAAAAGAGCTATAATCTATATCATCATCAGCTTATCGTCAGGTAACTTAAAAGCGCAAGTAGATAGTATTCCCCGGGAATCCAGATTGATAGCAGGCGCTTTTGTAGACTTTCAGGTTGACAACCTTGGCGATCTGTTTTTACTCACCCCTGACAATCAACTAAAAAAATATAACGCCGCAGGCGATTCGCTCAGTGTTTTTAATGATGTCAGAAGGTATGGGAAAATTGCATATATCGATGTGACCAATCCACTTAAGATTCTGCTCTTTTATCAGGAATTCGGGACGATCGTAATGCTAGACAGATTTTTGAATAATATCAATAGTATCGACTTACGGCAACTGGGTTTTTATCAGGTTACATGTATAGGACTGGCATATGATAACAACATCTGGGTTTACGACGAGCTCGCAGGTCAGCTCAATAAAATTTCGAGCGATGGAACCCTGATCAATCAGACGAACGATGTTCGTCAATTTACAGATTCGGTACCAGACCCTATTCTGCTCACTGATCAAAGCGGCCTGGTTTACCTGTTTGATCCGCAGAAAGGTGCTTTTGTTTTTGATCACTATGGCGGATTTCAGAAACTCATACCCTTAAAAAACTGGCGTCATTTTTCAGTTATTAATAAAACATTACTGGGGTGGAATGGTCGCGAGTTTCTTAAATACGAGGATAAGATCATGTCGAAAGAGGAAAAAAAGCCAATTCCTCCTTACTTTTTGCCAGCTCTTAAAATCCTTATCATGCCCGACCTTCTTTACGTACTAAAAACGGATGGCATTCACGTGTACAAGAATTGATCATTTATGAACGGATTTTGGAATCAGCTTGTATTCGACAACCCGATAAAAAGATACTTCTATATTTTTATCGCGATCTCGTTAAGTTTCCTGTTAAAAAGGATTATTTCGAAGTTTGTTGCGGGTCAACTATTTCGCGGAGCAAAGGCCATTGATAAAGGACTGGACAAGAATGCGTTTGTGAAATTTATGTTGGCGCCAATAGAGATATTCCTTATCGCTTTTGTTTCCATTGCCTCTATTGATAAACTTAAGTTTCCCGGCGTATTGGATTTTGAAATATTTGAAATTCCATTTAAATCTATCGTTCATGGATTTGCCAAGACTGTACTTATCACAGTATTTATCTGGTTAATCTTACGAACCATTGATTTTGTTTCCATGCTGCTGAAAGAAAAAGCCAGGTTTGCCGGCGATCTCAAAGATCATCAACTGGTTGTTTTTTTCAGGGATTTTCTCAAGGCGATCGTCGGCATTGTTGGAATATTGATGGTTCTGGGACTTGCTTTTGGTTTTGAAGTAAGTAAGTTATGGACCGGTCTCGGAATAGCAGGCGCCGCATTAGCGTTGTCTACAAAAGAAAGTATTGAAAACCTGATTGCGTCTTTTATCATTTTTTTCGACAAGCCTTTTATGGCGGGAGACGTTGTCAAAGTGAATAATATCTCAGGAACCGTAGAAAAGATTGGTCTGCGTAGTACCAGGATCCGGACGGATTTGAAAACATATGTAACGGTACCAAATAAACAAATGGTTGACAGCATAGTAGATAACCTTACACTGCGAACTTACAGGAAAGCTGAGGTAAGGCTTCAGTTTGATTCGTCTACACCTGCCGGAACTATTGATTCATTCGTAAAAGATTGCCGTAAAATGTTGCTGGATAAAACATTTATCATTGACGCATCTGTCTTTCTCAACGATATATCAGGGACGTCATTTCAAATCAACATTGATTATTTCACAACTCCCATACCTTTAGCAGATTTCAATGAAATCAAACAAAGTCTGAATCTGGAAATCCTGAATCTGATGGAGAGTCGGAAAATAGTAGTTACCGGATCAGGCATGACAGTGAAAATTACTTCAGGTTCGCCTTCATCTCCAGAAGAAATTGCCTGACTTCTTCCAGCTTTTTAATGGTCTCGAATTTCTCTTCTGCCTTTGAATTATTCTTTAGAAAATCCTTAGCGCCTTCAATGGTATACTTTCTTTGGCGAAGAAGGTGATAAATAAGGTGGAGATTTTTTATATCGACGGGCCGGAAATAACGATCCCCTTTCTTATTTTTTTTCGGCTGAAGTACGCTAAATTCAGCCTCCCAAAAACGAAGCAACGACTGGTTTACGCGAAACATCTCCGCAACTTCGCCCATTGTGTAATACTGCTTCTGAAACAATATTTCATCCTCTGGGATCTGAATGAGATCAGCTTCTTCTGATACCTGTCTGATGGACTTCCTGCCTCTTCCCGATTTTATTTTCAAAATGGGTTCTGCAGACTGTACTTCTTCACCTGATTGACCTGGTTTGATCTGCTCCGGTGCTTCCTCCGCCATTTCGGGAATTTGCAGATTCTCTGTAGATTTCAATTTTTTAATCCTGACTCCTATGTTCAACGGTTGATCTTCAGTGCGCAGTTGACCATCTTGCGGCAGCGTTGATTCTTCAACAAATTTCATGGCGATCTGGGAGAACGTAGTCATGCTTAGTCAAAAATAACAAAAACTATTCCGAAACAGTCTAAAGTTTTCCGAAAAAAACTTAATCAAAACTCTGATTGCTCGAAGAAGCTAGTTTAAGCAGCCTGTCATATTGTTCCGGTGTGATGTCATTATAGAAATAAAATACAGGGTCGACAGGTTCGCCATTTCGGTGAACTTCATAATGGCAGTGAGGACCTGTACTTTTGCCAGTATTCCCAACCCAGCCAATGATTTCACCTCTTTTAACCTTATCTCCGGGATGTACTTTGATTTTGAACATATGTCCAAAAAGCGTGGCATATCCATATCCATTGTGGATCACAACATGGTTGCCATAGCCATTACCCGTATTGCCTGCCGTTTCTACTGTTCCATTCGCTGTGGCATAAATTGGGGTACCCATAGGGGCAGCGAAATCTAATCCTGCATGAAACTTGGTTGTTTTATAAACCGGATCGACCCGGTATCCAAATCCGGAAGCTATTCTTTTCAGATCCTTATTGCTTACTGGTTGAATGGCAGGAGTACATGCAAGAAGTTGTTCTTTATTTTTTATGAAGTTGTTGATTTCGTCATAAGATTTGGTCTGTGCATGAATTCTGGCTCCCAGACTAGTCAGCGAAGTCGCAATGGAAACAGCCAGATTTTCCTGGTCCATTCCCTGAACCAGCTGGAATTCCTGTTGTTGGGCGAGACTTTTTGCTCTGGCGCTGTCAGGAATGGGATTTGCCTCAAAAATAGCCCGGTACACTTCATTGTCTCTTTTTTCCAGTCCGGCTATTTGCTCCTGCATTTTTTTCACCTGCTCATTCATCACAAAATAATTATCCTTCAAAGCCTCGTTTGTTTGCATAAGTCTTTTTTCATTGGCCGACGGAAAGTAGCGATAAGCAAGCGAAACAAGTATCAGAGCGGTCACTATAGAGGCAGATAAAAAACCTAGTATGCGTAGCAAAGTCACGCGCAAAGGCGTTTCCAGTTTTTCGTACCGGAGGGTATTGGTATTATAATAATATTTGATCTTTTTCATGCAGTCACCTGGCACCGTACCACTGTTTACGAAGTGGACACTGTACCTTTGCAGCGCCAGATTAATAACGCAAGTGTACTAATTATTATCCTTTTATAAACTCTGGATTTAAAGATTGTAGGTAAATTATGATGGGAAGCGCTGAGATACGGGAAAAATTCCTGGATTTTTTCAAATCCAAAGCTCATATTATTGTTCCTTCCGCCCCGATTGTGACAAAGAATGATCCAACTCTCTTGTTTACGAATGCCGGCATGAATCAATTCAAAGATTATTTTCTTGGGAATAAAAAGGCACCTTATCCCCGTGTGGCGGATACCCAGAAATGTTTAAGAGTGAGTGGTAAACACAACGACCTGGAAGAAGTCGGGGTGGATACTTACCATCATACTATGTTTGAAATGCTTGGGAACTGGAGTTTCGGAGACTATTTCAAAAAGGAAGCTATAAGCTGGAGTTGGGAATTATTATCGAAGGTTTACTCAATACCAGTGGACCGGATTTATATTTCAGTATTTGGAGGTGATGTTGCGGATCAGCTGCCTTCCGATGAAGAAAGCAGGTCTGAATGGATGCATTGGGTGGCACCTGAGCGAATTATCACCGGAGGTAAGAAAGATAATTTTTGGGAAATGGGGGAGACAGGCCCTTGTGGACCCTGCACTGAAATTCATATAGATTGCCGTTCTGATGAAGAAAGAAAAAACCAGAATGCTGTCGAACTGATTAATAAGGACCATCCCCAGGTCATTGAAATATGGAATAATGTATTCATCCAGTACAACCGTGTAAAATCAGGTGCACTCGAAACTCTTCCGTCCAGGCACGTAGATACTGGTATGGGTTTGGAAAGGCTGGTTCGTATTCTTCAAAACAAACATAGCAACTACGATACTGATATTTTTAGCGGTACAATAGCAACGGTCGCCAAAATAACAGGGGAGACCTATTTAGGATCTGAAACGGGGAAAAAAGATATTGCTTTCCGGGTAATCGCGGATCATATTCGTGCGATTTGTTTCACGATAGGAGATGGCCAGCTTCCTTCAAATACAGGCGCAGGATATGTTGTTCGAAGAATTTTACGTCGTGCGGTTCGATACTATTATTCCTGGCTCAGTCAGAAAGAACCATTGTTATATCAACTGGTGCCCGGACTTGCAGACCAGTTTCAAAAAGTATTTCCTGAATTAAGTGAGCAGCGATCATTTGTTGAAAAAGTGATTCATGAAGAAGAAGAGGCATTTTTACGCACTCTTGATAAAGGAATCCGAATTTTCAATGAATATATTGAAAATGGTGCTGAACATAAATCAGAGTCAGACTTTCATGGAGAAAAACGTATTTCCGGTGCATTTGCTTTTAAATTAAATGATACATATGGTTTTCCTATAGATCTCACCTCTCTTATGGCCAGAGAAATCGGGTGGTCGGTCGATGAAAAAGATTTTGAGAAAGAATTACAAAAACAAAAAGATCGATCAAGAGCTGCCGGTCAATTGGATACCGGCGACTGGATAACAGTACATGAAAACGGAAAAATTATTTTTTCAGGATATTCAGAGCTAAATACGAAGACAGAAATAAATCGATGGCGAAAAGCCAAAATCAAGGGGAAAGATTTATTTCAACTTGTTTTGGGGAAAACACCATTTTATGCTGAAAGCGGCGGTCAGGTTGGAGATACAGGAATTCTTTCAGTGGCGGGGGAAAATATAGAAGTGCTGGATACAAAAAAGGAGAACGATCTCATAATTCACTTTACTGATAAATTGCCTGGCGATCAGCAGGCTGTAGTTATCGCACATGTGGACGAAGAGAAAAGAAAAAATATAGCGGTCCATCATACTGCAACTCATCTGTTACATGCGGCGCTCCGAAAAGTCCTGGGCACCCATGTCGTTCAAAAAGGTTCACTGGTTGATGCTGAACACCTCAGATTTGATTTTTCGCATTTCGCAAAATTAACAAGTGAAGAACTGATAGAAATCGAAGGAATGGTGAATAAAAAAATAAGGGAAAATATTCCGGTTATTATAAAAGAGATGCCGAGGGAAGAAGCAATGAAATCTGGCGCCATGGCGCTTTTCGGAGAGAAATATGGAGAAATGGTACGGGTAGTGACGATTGATCCCGATTATTCCATCGAACTATGTGGAGGCACCCATGTGAAATCAACCGGAGAATTGGGATTCTTCAAAATAAGAACTGAATCAGCCATTGCAGCAGGAGTGAGAAGGATAGAGGCGCTGGCCGGATTGCCCGCTGAAAATTATATTAATGATGAGTTGAGTCTTTTGTCGAATGTTCGTGAACAGCTAAAAAATCCAAAGGACCTTCCAAAATCATTGCAATCCCTCCAAACAGAGTCGAGTAATATGCGAAAAAGGATTGAGTCGATGGAAATGAAACAGGCAGATGTTTTAAAAGATGAACTACTAAAGGAAATAATTTCCATTGGTAAATATCATTTTATCGGAAAAATATATAAAGGAATTGCCCCTGAGACAATAAGGAAACTGTCAAGAGAATTTCGACAAGAAATACCCAGCCTCCTGATCATTCTGGCCACCATTTCGGATGTTACCAAACCCTTTGTAGTCATCGGCCTGGGAGACCTTTTGGCAAAAGAGAGGAATCTGGATGCTTCGAAAATTAATAAGGAAATTGTTTTGGCTAAAGTCGGAGGGGGCGGCGGCGGACAAAAAACGTTGGCAAGTTCCAGCGGACAGGATTCCTCAAAACTTGAATCTGTGATAGATGATGTAAAGGCTCTGTTATAATCGATGAACCGCTTTAATCTGCATCGGGTAAAGCCGATAAGCGTTTTGAAATAAATATCACCATACTCTCACACTCCCATACTTGCTTTAGGCTTTAACCTTTAGGCTTTAAAGTTCTGTTAAACATGCGGGAAGCTAATTATCCGAATATTTTCGTATTTCAAAAATTTTCCTATATTTGAAATACGAAACTTGACGTAGTTAAATAATTAAAAATTAAAAAGAGATGAAAAAACTCATTTACCATGCTGTAGCGACTGGAGCTATTTGTTTGGTTTTTGGTCAGCTTACGATGGGACAAACTGCCGTAGCGCCACCTCCTCCGGCTCCTGCTATTGTACGAGATCCAGTAATCACTGAAGATGGAGGTCAGACAGAAATTGTTATCAAACAAAAAGGCGACAAAGACGCTAAACTTACATTGGAAATTAAAAATGGAGATTTTTTCATCAATGGAAAACCGCTGGAAAAATTTGATGATCAGAATATAATCGTCGAGAAGAGAAAATTGGATGAAAATGAGTGGCCGGAGATAGCATACTCCCGTTCCCCATTCCGCGAAAATCAAATGGATCAGGAAATGCAGTTAAGAAATCTTCAAAGAGACCTTAACAGGCAAAGAACCATACAAAAATCAATAGAAATAAGAATGAATTCAGCTTTTCTGGGCGTTTCGTCCCGCAAGGCGGAAAAAGGTGGGGCAACAGTCCTGGAAGTAACCAAGGGAAGTCCTGCAGAAAAAGCGGGGATTAAGAAGGGTGATATTATAACAAAAGTGAACGAATCTAAAATTGAAAGCCCGGAAAGCCTCTTCGAAATCGTACATGGTTTTAAACCGGGAGATAAAGTTAAAATCTATTTTACCCGTGATGGTAAAGCGCAGTCTGCAGTCGCAACGCTTGAAAAGTCTGAACAACCCGGAAATGATTTCAATTACAATTATGATTACAAATTCAAGATGCCTCCCATGCCTGACATGAATAATATGCGCATGGACGGGAATTGGTGGGAAAACAGGCAACCGAAATTAGGCATCAAGGCCCAGGATGCAGAGGATGGAAAAGGAGTAAATGTTCTGGAAGTGCAGGACAGTTCTGCGGCAGCGAAAGCGGGTTTGAGAAAGGGCGATATAATACTACAGTTTGATGGTGCAGAGGTCAATAGCACCAATGAACTTATGGACCAATTTGAGGATGCCCGCAAAAAATCAACCATAAAAGTCAGAATTCAGCGTGCCGGTGTTCCCCAGGAAATTGAGATCAGAATACCACGAAAATTAAAAACAGCTGAATTATAGGGAGGTAAATGAATTCATAAAAACTTCCCGTGATTTTTTACCTTCGTGCACTGGATTCAACTGGTTCACGCAAAGCGCAAAGAACCGGCTAAAAGCTGGCCATTCTTTGCGCTTTTGTTTGTTCCCACCGCAAGGATTTTTATTATGCAAGTAGAATTATACGAAACGGTAATCGGCCTGGAAGTACACGCACAATTACTCACAAAATCTAAATTGTTCTCTGCTGATGAGACAGAATTTGGAGCAGAACCCAATACACATATCAGCCCGGTTACTCTTGGTTATCCGGGAACTCTTCCCGTATTAAATAAAAAAGCTGTGCTTCTGGCGGTTAAAATGGGACTGGCCTGTCATTCTGAGATTCAAACCTGGAATTATTTCGCCAGGAAAAATTATTTCTATCCCGACCTGCCAAAGGGATACCAGATTTCACAACACACTACCCCGATTTGCAAAGGCGGCTTTGTAAAGATCACGCAGGGGGCTGTTGAAAAAGAAATTCAATTAAACCGAATTCATTTGGAAGAAGATGCAGGCAAAAGCCTGCATGATAAAGATGATCATTTAACCAGTCTGGATTTTAACAGGGCTGGCGTTCCGCTGATTGAAATTGTGACTGAACCCTGTATAAGCAGCGCAGATGAGGCGGTTGCCTTTCTTACAAATTTAAGACGCATACTCCGCTATCTGGATATATGCGACGGGAATATGGAAGAAGGGAGCCTGCGTTGCGATGCGAATGTGTCAATCCGAAAAAAAGAGGATTTAATTTTGGGCACGAAGGTGGAGATTAAAAATCTCAACTCGATCCGAAATGTGAAGCGCGCCATAGAATTTGAGGTAAGGCGAATGCAGGAACTGGCTTACAATGGTCAAATAATCGTCCAGCAGACACGCAGTTTTGACGCTATGAATGGAACTACTTTTTCTCTGAGATCAAAAGAAGAGGCAAATGATTATCGATATTTTCCTGATCCTGATCTTCCTCCGTTCCAAATAACTTCAGAATTTCTGAGTAGCATTAAAAAATCGATCCCAGCCCTGCCGGAACAGCTTATAACGACAGTATATGGAAAGCTATAGTCTGACCAGGTATGACGCAGAAGTAATTACAGATGACAAGGAAACAGCCGGATATTTTAATGCACTCATTCTTTTGACACCTTCCTATAAAGCTGCAGCAAACTGGCTGCTGGGGCCTGTTAAATCTTATCTTAATGAAAATGGCCTGTCTATGTCCGATTTCCCCGTGAAACCTGTCCAGATGGCTTCTCTGATCGCACTTGTAGAAGAAGGCAGGGTGCATTTTTCTACAGCTTCATCCAAAATTTTTCC
This sequence comes from uncultured Bacteroidota bacterium, assembly GCA_963730425.1. Taxonomy (GTDB): domain Bacteria; phylum Bacteroidota; class Bacteroidia; order Chitinophagales; family Chitinophagaceae; genus Puia. Next base: position 327,266 of record CAVSRV010000011.1, read on the forward strand.
GGAACTTGCGTCCGGAACTGTGATGGATCCTTTACAAATTGCTATCAGCATGAACCTGATACAGACAGGCGATGAAGCCCAGATTCTGGAATGGGTAGAGCAGGCGATGGAAAAAATGCCAGATAAAGTGCTGGAATATAAAAAAGGTAAAAAAGGTTTGTTGGGATTATTTGTTGGGGAAGTAAAACGAATTTCCAAAGGGAAAGCGGATCCGCAGTTAACCAATCAGCTGCTCATTAAAAAATTAGAAAAATAACTTTCAATAATGATTGAAATGAAAAAGATCTTCATACTCTGCCTGATTTCCTCCTTATTGTTTTTTGCTTGTAAAAATACCGATAGCAGCCAGTTTCAGGTGAAACTGTCCTACAAGAATAGCGACAAACTGATAAATCCATTGAATACCGGAAAATCGGGTGGTTGGATTTTCCTGGAAGAAATCGTGTATGGTAAATCGCAGCTTCCCGTGATTGTGGATTCACAGAAAATATCCGGTATAAGCGGAAATTTAACCTTTCGGGGGAAAAGTAAAACACAGGGAATATTTGAGCTCGTATTCGGCGAAAATGCTTTGGCGATCCCGCTTATTAATGATGCAAACGAGATTCAGGTAGATGCGGATCTTTCAAAAACAGCAGATTTTTATACAGTCTCCGGTTCGATGGCGAGTAAGCAACTACAGGAGCTTCTCGCTGAAGTTGGCAGTAAAAACAATGAAATTCAAGAGGCGTTTAATCAACTTGACAGTCTAAAAAAAATAGATGCACCCGATAGTGTTTTGGTGTCCGTAAACATTAAAAAAAATAACGCCATTGCGCAATTGAATGACTATTTTAAACATTTCATTCAGACCACTCCCAATGCAACGCTGGGTGTTCTTGCACTTGGGTGGGCTTCCAGAAGCCTGCCACCTGCTGAAATGGATAGTGCTTTGAAAAATTTAAAATCCCGTTTTCCAGGAAATGCATTTTTAGCTGAAATGGAAAAAGCGAGCCAGCAACAGCAGCCGGAACAGCCAACCGCCGATTCATGGGTTGGTAAAACAGTTCCTGAATTGGTAATGCAGGACGTAAATGGCAAAGATGTTTCAATCAGTTCTTTCAGAGGTAAATATGTACTAATTGATTTTTGGGCCAGTTGGTGCGGACCCTGCAGAATGGAAAATCCGAATGTTGTAAAAGTATTTAACGAATTCAAACAAAAGAATTTTACCATTCTCGGAGTTTCTCTGGATAAGGATAAAGATTCATGGAAAAAAGCTATTGCGCAGGATCATCTCTCATGGACACAAATGAGTGATTTGAAATATTGGAATAGCCAGGCTGTCGAAACTTTCGGGTTTCAGGGGATACCTTTCAATGTTCTGGTTGATCCGTCCGGTAAAGTAATTGCCCAGGAACTGCGCGGGGAAGACTTAGATTCAAAACTAAAACAGGTTCTTAACTAGCTTACTTCCATAATGTGGTAACTGTGGAATTATAATGATTTAAAAATGAGAGAATGAAATTTAAAATTTAATTCAAAATACAGATTGAAATGTATTTCCGCATTTCATATTAAATTGATCGTTTCATTCTCTCGTTCTTTACATTTTCACAATTCCACATTTTTCACATTGTTCTTCTTAGGACTAATTACAATTAGTAAAGCTGGTAAAAATATCAGATTTGTAAGTGTCGCCATTACCAGTGTAAGCGATGTCAGCCAGCCGAGCGCCTGTGTTCCTCCAAATCCGCTGAAACAAAAAATTACAAAACCCGCAGTCAGTACAAGTGATGTATATACAATGCTTATACCTGTAGAATGAATAGTTTTGATGACTGTATTTATTGTACTGGTGGTCAGGTTGCCGTCTTGTTTATAGTTCACCAGGAAACGGATGGTGATATCAATCGCAATGCCAAGGGCAATACTAAAAACCAATACGGTAGATGGCTTTAATGGCACACCGGCCCAGCCCATAACGCCAGCTGTAATCACCAGTGGAATGACATTTGGAAGTAATGAACAGACCAAAATACGCAGACTCCGAAACAGATATAAGCATACAACCAGCGATCAGGAAAAAAGCCCAGACAATGCTTTGTTTCAAACCGCTGATAATAAAAGCGCTGCCTTCCAGGAAAGTGACGGTAGTACCAGTAAATTCAATATGATAATGGGCTGTATCAAATAATTCATCTGCCCGACGCTGCACCCCTGACAATATTTTTGGAAGTTGTATACTTCCAACGTCCGCCATATTTACATTGATGCGGAGGATTTGCTTATTGCTGTCGACAAAACTGTTCACCAGTTTCATCACGCCGTTTGGTTTGCTGCTGTCTGGTTTCAAATTTAAATATGGAGCAAGGAAAGGCAATTCTCAATTCATTTGGCAATCCATAATATGTACTGTCATTATTATAATATGCCTGGCGGAGAAATTTAAATCCTTCTACAATAGAAAGACGTCTGGCCATCACAGCGCTGGAATCGATATAAGAAGAAAGCTGATCGATTTTTGTAAAATTCCTCAGCAAATTTGCCCTCATACCATTTTTTCTTTTTGTATCAATCAGAATTTCAAGCGGCATCACGCCTTTGAAATTGGCTTCAAAAAATTTCAGGTCAGCGTACACCGGGTCAGTTTTCGGAAGATCGTCCAAAATAAAGGATTCAGAACGTAGACGCGTCATACCTGCAATGGACACGACAAGTATAAAGGAAGTAAAAATAAAAATTGCTTTTTTATAATGGAGTGCCCAGGACTCCAGTAAATCGAGCAGCCTCGTAAGCCAACGATTTGTCAGATATTTCATATGTCTGACTTTCGGATCAGGCAAGAAACTAAGCGCTGCAGGGATGAGTATTATGGAGATAATAAAAAGCAGCATAATATTAATTCCTGCTACCACACCGAATTCTTTTAATATCGCACTTTTTGTAAGAGCAAAGACCCCAAACCCAATAGCAGCGGCAATATTGCAAAAAAGGGTTACGATACCCATTTTGCTGATCATCTCGATTAATGCTTTTCTTTTTTCACCATATTCTCGAAAAGATGTATGGTACTTATTGAGAAAATAAATACAATTTGGTATGCCGATTACTACTATCAACGGCGGAATAAGTGCATTAAGAAGGGTGATTTTGTAACCAAATAAATGCATGGTCGCGAGACTAAATACGACACCAATTATGACTACTCACAGTGACAATAACATATTACTTAAACTCCGGAAAAAGATAAGTAGGATCAAAGCGGAGAGTAATACGGAGCCCAATAAAAACCATTTCATTTCGGTGGCAACTTTGGTTGCCATATTAGTGCGGATGAGAGGAAGTCCACTAAAATGTACCTGCAATTGATGCGTATTTCCAAAATTATTTCCAAGCTTTACAATGTTGTTCACAACAGCTGTTCGTCCAGCGGAATTCATGATTTGTTTGTTGACACTTATAGCCATCAGATAAGTATGGGTTTCAGGATTATATAAAATCCCACGGTAGAACAAGAGATTGTCAAAAATTTTTCGGGCAGTATCCAGTTCTGCCTGAGAATTATATGGACCAGGAAATATCGGAACTCGCTCTAAGTTTTTCCGTCAGTACATTTTTATGCAGGGTAATCGCATCAGGAATACTCAAAACCTGCTCAACCCCTTCAACCGATTTCAGTTTTTTACTCAGCATGAAAATAGTCGTTAAAAACATTTTTTGAAAACAGCTGATCTGTTTGGACGCCGATCACCAGCAGATTACCGTCGTCGCCAAATTTTTTAAGAAAATTCTGATAAGCCAGGTATTTCGCATTGTCGGTTGGTATCGCGCGGGTATATTCATAGCTTAATTCAACTTTTGAGGCCTGGAAAGCCATATAAATAAAACTGGAAGCTAAAAAAATAAGTAAGGAAGAACGGAACTTCAAAACAAAGGCTGCTATTGATCCCCACATGTAGGTAATATTTGGTAAAACTGAATGGGCGCCCGGCAAAGAAACTTATTTTAACCGAATTTCGCAGGAATCCATTTCAGGTATGGTTCACAAAACAAAGGGGATTGTATTACGCACCGTCAAATATGGCGAAACAAGTGTAATCGTGACTATTCTCACTGAACTGTTTGGACTGCAATCCTACCTGGTAAATGGAGTGAGGACCCATTCAGCAAAAGGCGGCTCAAAGGCAGGATTGTTTCAGCCAGCAGCTATGCTTGATCTTGTAATATATCACCAGGAATCAAAAAACCTGAACCGGCTAAAAGAATTTGGCTGGAACCATTTGTACCAGCATGTTTTTTCGGATGTGGTTACGCACGCGGTCGCACTATTCATGATTGAACTCTTACAAAAATGTTTGAAACAACCTGAGCCAAATCCGGAACTTTATTATTTTGTGGAAGACGCACTTAAGGGACTTGATCAGTCGGAGCCCCAGGTACAGGCCAATTTCCCACTTTTTTTTGCATCACATCTTGCCGGTTTTTTTGGGTTGAGGATTGACGATAATTATTCTGAAAAAAGAAGTTTTCTGGATCTCGAAGAGGGATATTTTTCCGAGGTGAAGCCTTCGCACCCTCACTATCTCGAAAATCCGCTCAGTGAAATAAGTTCGCATATTTTGAAAATTATGCAGCCTGCGGAACTCTCGGATTTACCCCTGAATAAAGAGAAAAGAAGAATGTTGTTAATGGCTTATGAGGATTTTTATTCTATGCATATTGCTGGTTTTACCGCACTCAAAACGCTTCCCGTTTTGCGAACTATACTGGAGGAAAGTTAAGAGAGTGGTAGTGTGGTAGTGTGAAAGTAAAAGCACTCTAAACTTGACTCCCACACTACCACACTACCACACTACCACACTACAATATTCTCCGGCTGGTACTTGCTTCAGTAATCTCTTCCCCTCTTATGTTTTCAATAAGTACCATTCCGGGTTTTTTGCCCCTGGAAAAATCTCCCAGGTTCTTTTCAAAAGATAAAACCTTTGCTCCGTTCGAAGTTGCCCATAAGAGCAATTCTGATGTGGATATCAACGGGAAGATATTCTTGATGGTTTTCATTTCTTCCAGAATATCGAGCTGGTGATTACTCGCAAGGCTGTCGGTCCCTAAAACCATTTTTATTTTATGTTTCAGGAAAAGAGGTATTTCCGGCACCCGGTTTTCTATATATAGATTCGCATTTGGGCATAGACAGAAAAAAAGACTTTCGCGCTGGGTAAGTGCCTCTGTTAAATCCGCCTCATTAGTATAAGTATTGTGTACCAGCAAAATGTGTGTCGCAGTTTTTAATTTGGGCAGGTAATAGGGCAGACTTCGTGTCCCAGGCGCCTTAAAATGACGTGAATCCATTTTCATGAGAGAATACATACGGGTCAGATCCCCGCTGCCGGAAATAAAGTACTCATTTTCTGCAGCTGATTCCTGATTGTGAATGGTAATGGTCTTATGCAGAAAATCATTTTTCATCAGATCCCAAAGATCTTCGGAAACTGAATATGGCGCATGGGGGTTAAACGACAAATGCTTTTCATCGGCACCAGATTCGATAAAAAGAGAAGCCGATTTTTTTGCATTTTCATAGCGTGAAAGCGCCAGACCCGGTGTCCAGCCCAGGAGTTCTATAAAGTTGTAGTAGTCCAGCCGTCTTTTCAGATTTCAGAATCCTGGTATCCGTTGAATTACAGATATCTCCCACAGCGACTATCCCTGACTTCAACATTTCCGACTCAGCAGAGCACATGGCATCAAGCTTAATTTCCTCCGGCAGGTTGCGACTTCTTACGACAGATAACACAAAATCAACTAAACCCTGTTTTTCAACTATCTGACCTTTCAAGTGACTAAGCTCCAGGTGGCAGTGACAATTTATAAATCCGGGACTCAAAATGCCCGAAAATTTTTCCAACCCTTCACCTGCCTGCTCCTCATTGATAATGGACTCGATAACGCCATCCTGTGCGCAAATCAACACCTTGTTCTTGTGCATCTTAAAGCCATCAAATAAGTAGTCTGCTTTCAATTTCCGGTAACTCATGGATCAGTTAACTTTGCAGCAATATAAATTTTTCGCAGGTTATGATTGATAAACTGGATGCTATCCGGGCAAGATTCAATGAATTGGGCGTTGCACTCACTAATCCGGCCATTGTAAATGATAACAGGAAATTTAGTTCCACCAGCAAGGAGTACCGAAGCCTTGAAAAAATCGTAAAGTCATATGACCAGTATCTCGACATTCTTGATGACCTGGCTTTTAACCGGGAGGCATTAAATGGAGACGATGAGGAACTGAGAGAATTGGCCAAGATGGAAACATCATCCCTTGAAGAGAAAAAGACGTCCCTTGAAACGGAAATCAGACAGTTATTGATTCCCAAGGAACCACAGGATGAAAAAAATGCGATTATCGAAATCCGTGCTGGAACAGGAGGCGATGAAGCCAGTCTGTTTGCGGGAGATCTTTTGAGGATGTACATGAAATACTGTGAAAAAAAGGGGTTCAGAACAGCACTTTTGAGTGAAAGTGAGGGTACAGTTGGTGGTTACAAAGAAGTTCAGCTGGAAGTAACCGGGGAGGACGTATACGGTACACTGAAATTTGAAAGTGGAGTTCACAGGGTTCAAAGGGTTCCTGATACAGAACAAAGTGGCCGTGTACATACGAGTGCGGCTACTGTTGCAGTCATGCCGGAGGCAGAAGAAGTGGATTTTGAGCTTAATCCGGCTGATGTTAAAATGGAAACTGCCCGAAGTGGAGGTGCTGGTGGTCAAAACGTCAATAAAGTGGAAACCAAGGTAATGCTGACACATGTTCCCACGGGCACTGTAGTGGTATGTCAAACCGAAAGGTCCCAACTTGGAAATCGCGAAAAAGCGATGCAAATGCTCCGGACAAGGTTATACGAAGAACAGGTGAGAAAACAGGAAGAGGAAATATCCAGACATCGTAAAAGCCTTGTAAGTACCGGCGACAGGAGTGCAAAAATCAGGACCTATAATTTTCCACAGGGAAGGGTAACAGATCACCGGATAGGTCTGACGGTATATAACCTAAACGACGTGCTGAACGGGAACATCAGTGAATTTATTGATGCCCTGCAGTTCGCCGAGAATGCTGAAAAAATTGCAAAAACCGTCTAAGATGTTGCAATTTTTCTACAATCGTGATTGAAAGTCAAATGAATAGTTGGAAGCTAACATAATAAAGTAGTAAATTCATAATAGTAAATTCTTAACATTATCGGTTAAACCTATTACTATTTTTTCCGTTTAATATAAGAGTAGATGTAAAAGGTTTAAAAGAGTTACAAATAACAAGCAAATAGACAGTTAGAATCGAGGTGCTAATCTTAAAAAATTGTTATTAAGAATTTGGGAAGAAGTTGGGTTCGCTTTGGCTTGTAACTTCACATTAGTTCTTTTGATATTGGATTGAAGTTTGAAAAAGAATTGGCACTCGAATTGCCTTATAAAACACAAATGGTCTTTTCTATTTGACTTCACAAAAGCAGTCAATTTTCTCATAAGCAGTTAGTTTTGGTTACGGCCCCTGTTTCCACAGGGGCTTACTTATTATATAACCCTTATCATTTTTATAAAGTATAGTCAGTCTCTAAACCAGGAGAATGTCAGGCGAACAAATAAAAATCCAGCGAACGCTCCCACGATATCTGCGGCAATATCATAAATGTCATAGTCCCTGTTCGGAATAAAATATTTTTGGACAAACTCCATCGCAATGCCATACAGGCATGCAATGATCAGAATAAAAAAAGATTGCTTGTATGGGAAATTTTTTACACCCGGTTTTGCCCCATAATAAAAGGACCACAAAAAAACAAAACTGCCAAACAGGATAATGTGCACATATTTATCGAGGTTCGGAATTTCGAGATGATTTTCATTTGGTAACATATTGCCAGGTAGAGCCAGTAATACAAAAATTACGATGGTCCACAGAACAGACGGAATACGACTGGAAAAAAACTGGTGTAGTCGGTGACGCATATAAATATTTCAGTAGATTAGAAACTAACCAGTAACCTTGCCCATCACATACATCGCCTCCATGTTAGGCGTGGTACTCCCGCCTCTTTTCTCAAGTGTAATAGCAAATGCTTCTGCCTTGGGTATGGTTTTGAGTTTTATAATTGAAAGGTCATTACCAATATCAAAAACTCCTGCATCAACGGGGTGACCGTCCACAATAGCCCAAAGCTGGTATTGTTTATCAGGATTGGGTGTTGGTAACTGATTTACCAACAGATATACTTCTTTGGATTCGGTATTCCAATAAACGGTTGCCATACTGGAAGGCGACGGGCTTGCAGGAACGCCGGGCATTTTTACTATCGTCATCAGTGGATTTCTCATCAGACTGAGTGCATTTTCGTATGCTTCCAGTTTCGTTTGCAATATTTGATTGGTGACTGTAATCTGTGTTTGTGTAGCAACTAATTCTTTATACTGGGCAATTGATTTTTTATATTCATTCAGTAAATATAAATTTAGAAGTACGCTCCCAATGAGGAGAACCAATGAGGCAGCTGCGACATATCTGGCGAAACCTTTCCGGGGAATCAGGGGCGGTCTACTTAAAATGATTCGGTGAGATTGTTCGTCTTTTTCCATTCCTATTTCGGAAAAAATCCTGGACTTCAACCCGCGTGGTGGCTCCGGTTTTTGCTGTAATAGTGATTGTTCCAACTGCAATTCAAACGCATTTCGTGCCGCACGTACTTCACTGTGAGCATCGCACATACGTTCGAACTCTGCACTGTCCTCCGGGGAGGCTATTCCAAGCACATAACTTTCAACTATTCCACTTAATATGTATTCCTGTGGGTTCACTTATTTTAAATATGCTCTTAATTGCAATAGTGCATTTCTGATACGTGTCTTTACTGTTCCCAATGGAATATCTTCTATCTGTGCGATTTCTTCGTGCGTATAACCCTTCAAATAGGCAAGTTCTATTAAAACGCGCTGTTCGGGTTTAAGTTTTCCCAGGAATTTTGTCAGGCCGATATTGTCAATATTGGTTTGGGTTACCTGGTCACTCCCATATACGTTGTCAGTAATTTCCTGGTTTTTCTGGTTTTTTACGTAACCCTTAGACCTCAGCATGTCGATAGAGGCATTTCGGCCTATATTTAACATCCATGTAAATAAACGACCTCTCAAAGGGTCGTAGGATTCTATTTTGCGCCAGATATTTATAAAAACTTCCTGTAGAACATCCCCCGCAACTTCCGGAGATTTTACTATCTGCAGGATAATACTATAGAGGGAGCCGCTATAATGATCATACAAATATGAAAAAGCCTGATCGTCTCTTGCTTTTAAGGCAATGATCAGGTCCTGTTCACTATATGTTTCCGTTGATGCCAATACTTGCGGTTAATAAAAATGTATCAGCCCGAATTATCCTACCATGGTTTCGTATGCCGAAGCGTCCAATAATTCAGATACCAGTTCGGGGTTTTTTACGCTTAGTTTGATCATCCATCCCTTGCCATAAGGATCGGTATTTACCAGGTCTGGTGCGTTTGCCAGGTCTGGATTCAATTCTAAAATTGTTCCAGGCACTGGTAAAAAAAGATCAGAAACTGTTTTTACGGCTTCTACAGTTCCAAATACTTCACCGGCATCCATGGTCTTTCCAATTGTTTCCACTTCAACATACACGATATCCCCCAATTCACGTTGAGCATAGTCTGTAATACCAACTATAAATGTATTGCCTTCATCCTGCTTCACCCATTCATGTTCTTTCGTATAGCGTAGATCTTTTGGAAAGCTCATTTGATTTTTTTTAATTGTTCTGTTACTGGCAGCTGCAAATATAGACGGATTTGAATATTTCCTGATCCCGCTTTACTATTAGGTCAGCTCCTGATTTTCAAAATAAAGCAAAATGTGATCCTTCATGAAGTTTTCCTGTTCAATGATATTTATAACGGGAAGGGCTTTTAACTGGCGATAATGTGGCCATCCCTCTTCGTCAACACCCTCCAGTTCATAGTAACCACTTGGGGAAAGAAGACTGCAAACAGCCACATGCATCAGGTCCTGCTTCTGTTCTTTTGAAAATTTTGTTTGAAAATCACCTATTTCCTGAACACCTATGAGGAAAAGAATGGCTTCCATATCAGGTTTCTTTCCAAATCTGATCATTAGTTTTTCTTCCAGAGCCCACCATCTGGTTTGTAAATCGTCTTTCACATTCATAGCACAAAGATAGCCCGCCAAGGAATCTATGCCTGCATCCGTTAACTTTGCGCAAATTTTCAATCATGTTACAGTTAGCGCTGATCCGTCAACGCCCGGAATTCATAAAGGAACGACTTCTTGTAAAAAATTTCGATGCTTCCGTTGCTGTAACTAAAATATTGGAATTGGATGAACAGAAAAGGAAACTTCAACTTGAAATGGAATCTGAACAAGCCGGATTAAATTCCATTTCCAGGGAAATCGGCCAGTTGATTTCGAAGGGTGAAAAAGAAAAAGCCGAAGAAAAAAAACTGGAAGTCACATCTATAAAATCTAAACTTGGCTTTTTACCTGATGCTGTAAGAGAGATTGAAGAACAGTTACATCAGGTACTTGTTACCCTGCCAAACCTGCCTTCCCCCGAAGTGCCTCCCGGTAGAACTCCGGCAGATAATGTTGTAGTGAGAGAAGGTGGAAGTATACCAAAATTGCCCGCGAATTCTCTCGCTCACTGGGATCTTGCGAAGAAATATAACCTGATCGATTTTGAACTGGGGAACAAGATCACGGGGAGCGGATTCCCACTATACGTAGACAAGGGAGCTAAGTTGCAAAGGGCTATGATCCAATATTTTCTGGATTATAATACCAGTGCTGGGTTCACAGAATACCAACCGCCTCTTGTAGTTAATGAAGCCAGTGCCTATGGAACTGGTCAATTGCCGGATAAGGAGGGGCAAATGTATTATGTTCCTGAGGACAAGCTTTACCTCATACCCACTTCCGAAGTTCCACTTACTAATATTTTGCGTGATACCATTTTATCTGAAAAGGAATTGCCTTTTAAAATGACTGCATACACGCCCTGTTTCAGAAGGGAAGCAGGCAGCTATGGAAAGGATGTTCGGGGATTAAATCGTCTTCACCAGTTTGATAAGGTTGAGATAGTCCAGATTGTACATCCCGATAAAAGTTATGAGACTCTTGAAGAAATGGTGAAGCACATCGAAAAGCTTCTTTTGTCCCTTGAATTACCCTATCGCATTTTACGCCTGTGTGGCGGAGATCTGTCCTTCACCTCTGCAATAACCTACGATTTTGAAGTATTCTCTGCCGCCCAGGAAAAATGGCTGGAGGTTAGTTCCGTAAGTAATTTTGAAAGTTTTCAGACTAACAGGATGAAAATCCGGTTCAAAGACGAAATAGGCAAAATGCAATTGGCACACTCCCTGAATGGAAGCTCCCTGGCACTTCCACGTATTTTAGCCTGTCTTTTGGAAAATCACCAGCAGTCTGACTTCATCAGACTGCCTGAAGTTTTGCATCCCTATTTTGGCGCCCAAAGCCTTAAAATGCCTAACGCTTAACGCTTAAGGCCAAACGCATACGTCAAACGCTTAACGCTTTTTGGACTTAAAACATAAAATCTGCAGCTTAAGACTTTACCGGGAATCTGCAGTTCCCACTATTCATTAACAATTCAAAAGCATCATGCTTTACGCTTTACGCGTTTCGCCTTTAGCTTTGAAATGGCATTAAACCTTTCCTTAAAGATTTGATCCTACAGTAGTCAATGAATAATAATCAGCAAAAAAATCAGCATCTGTGGTGGCGGGCAGGGTTTGGCCCTCCGGCAGACCAGATTAAACAGCTTTCCAGAAAAAAGCCCGAGGCAATTTTTCACTCTATCCTGAAAGCCTCTGAAAAAAAGCCTGCATTTTTCGACCTGGTGGATCCGGATTTGAAAGAAATGGTTAATGGAGAATCAACAAATGGTTCCTGGAAAACGAGCCGACCTCAAGCCAAATGAAAAACAAATGATCAGGAGGCAGTCAGTCCAGGATATTTCAAAACTGAATATTCGCTGGCTCCAGGAAATGACAGAGAGCCCTGCTCAGTTACTGGAAAAAATGTCCTTGTTCTGGCATGGCCATTTTGCATCAAAAACAGTCAATATCATTTATGACCAGGCCCTTCTCAATGTAATTCGGGCAAATGCGTTGGGAAATTTCAAGGACCTGCTTTTCGAGGTCAGTAAAACAGCTTCGATGATCCAGTTTCTGAATAATAACCAGAATAAAAAAGGACATCCGAATGAGAATTTTGCAAGAGAGCTCATGGAACTTTTTACGATTGGCCGGGGTAATTATACTGAAACTGACATAAAAGAATCGGCTCGCGCATTTACAGGCTGGGGTACAAACCCGCAGGGAGATTTTACTTTTCGTCCCAGGCAACATGATGATGGAATAAAAACTTTCTTTGGCAAAACAGGAAATCTTTCTGGAGAGGATATCTTAAGTATTCTATTGGAACAAAAGCAAACAGCTGTTTTTATTACCCGGAAAATTTATAAATTTTTTGTCAATGAAATAGTGGATGAAGAAATAGTAAGTGTATTGGCTGCAAATTTTTATAGTAGTGGGTATGATATCCGCGATTTGATGACAAACATTTTTAAATCATCTTGGTTCTACGACCAGAAAAATATCGGAACACAGATCAAATCGCCTGTGGTGTGGCTTATTGGCATTCGCAGACAGCTGCCACTTGAAATGCAAAATCCGGCAGTTCAGCTTATTTTGGAACGATTGCTCGGCCAGGTTTTATTTTCTCCTCCCAATGTTGCCGGATGGCCGGGGGGCAAACACTGGATTGACAGTTCCAGTCTTATGCTTCGTATGCAGGTTCCGAGAATCATTTCCCAATCCGATATCCTGTTATCGAAACCCAAGGATGATGATGATATGATGATGGGTATGCGGGACCAGAGTTTTATTAAGAATCCTAAAAAAGTCGTTAACCCCGGGGTTCAATTATTCCAGACAAAAATTCTTTGGGATGACTATATAAGGAATTTCAATGATGTTTCGGATCCCGAACTCTATAGTGCCATTCGTGATTTGCTTTTGCAAAAAGTATTCGCTATGAATGAAACTGAAATAGCTAAATATATTGATGAATCTGATCGTAATAAACGGATCCAGTCCATTACCATCAGACTCATGGGCACACCGGAATATCAACTGTGTTAAAATAAAATAGAAAAATGCCGATCAATCGAAGAAAATTCCTGCAACTGGGTTCCCTGGCAACGGGTACACTTATGCTGCCAAAATTTTTGAAAGCATTTGAAGGACCATCCTTACTTGAAGGTGGAAATAAAGTTTTGGTTGTACTTCAGTTGAGTGGAGGAAATGACGGACTCAATACAGTAATTCCAATTCGAAACGATATTTATTATCGCGAGCGCCCGGTTCTGGCAATTCCTAAAGACAAAACTCTTTTTTTGAATAGTGAAGCCGGCTTACATCCATCTCTTATTAATTTAAAAGCGCTACATGACAATGGTGAACTCGCCATTCTGAATAACGTAGGTTATCCGAATCCTGACCGGTCACATTTTCGAAGCATGGATATTTGGCAGTCGGCCAGCAATAGCAATGAATACCTGAGTTCAGGATGGCTGGGCAGGTATCTTGATGCAGAATGTTCCGGATGTTCAAAACCTACTCAGGTGCTTGAAATGGATGATATGCTAAGCCTTGCTTTGAGTGGTAACCAGATGAAGGGTATCGCACTGCACGATCCGAAACGTTTATTTGACACCAGTCAGGATCCTTTTTTCAAAGACCTGCTTAAGCCTGGGAATAATGAACATGCTGAAGATCCAACGTCCTATCTGTACAAGGTAATGTCAGAAACTATATCCGGCGCCGATTATATTTTTCAGCAAAGTAAACTTAGGCCGAGTACAACGGTTTATCCTAATTCTGAGATTGGAAAAGACCTGAAGACGATCGCTTCATTAATCTCGTCAGACATTAACACGAGAGTTTATTATGTTTCTCTCGGAAGTTTTGATACCCATGTAGGTCAGCAGGCCAAGCAGGAAAAATTATTCAGTGACCTCAATGACGCCATCAAACCCTTTACAGATGACCTGAAGGCGAATCACCGCTTCGAAGATACACTGATAATGAGTTTTTCTGAATTTGGAAGAAGGGTGAGTGAAAACGGCAGCGGTGGTACAGATCATGGAACCGCAAATAATATGTTCCTGATCAGCGGTGGTCTGAAAACTAAGGGTGTCATCAATGAAATGCCTGATCTCTCCAATCTTTCAGAGGGGGATCTGATTCAGCAAATCGATTTTAAACGGGTTTATGCTACCCTGCTGAACAAATGGTTACAGGCAGATGATTATAAAATCCTCGGACGTCAGTACGAACACCTGAATTTTATTTAGAAAAAACTATATAATTGTTAATTGTCAATGGTTAATTATTAATGAGCTATACATCATGATGATGCATGAGTGCTTTAATAACTAACCATTGACAATTAATAACTATTTACCAGCTTTGTTTTGCAACGCCCGCTTTGATGGCTGCAAGTGCTTTTTCCTCACCAAGTAATGTTGTGAGCTTATTTCCTTTGCCGTCATGTCCCTGGGCCATATAGGCGCCTTTGGCAGTTTTGCTGATCACCGCATCCATGATCGGAACATTTTTCTCTTTCGTCTTAACATTATATGCTGTAAGTACAACGGTGGACATATCTTAAATTTTAAAAGGTTCTGAATACACCAACTGGCTAAGCGGCTAAAGGTATATAAATATTCTTAAACGGGGTTTCTGTTGAATTATACGTCCAACCGGGCGTATTTTGCATGGGATTCAATAAACTCCCTGCGGGGTGCTACTTCGTCACCCATCAGCATACTAAAGATGCGGTCCGCCTCAGCTGCGCTTTCAATAGTAACCTGTTTGAGAGTCCGGGTTCCCGGATTCATAGTGGTCTCCCAAAGCTGGCTGGCATTCATTTCTCCCAATCCCTTATACCTCTGTACGCTTACGCTATCCTCCTTGCCACCTGCCAGTTTTTCGATTTGCAAACGTCGCTGATCTTCGCTCCACGCATATACGCTTTCCTTCCCTTTTTTCACCTGGTAGAGTGGTGGCTGGGCTATGTATATATGACCCTGTTCCACGAGGGCCGCCATATATCGATATATGAATGTGAGAATAAGCGTGGCGATATGACTACCATCCACATCAGCATCCGTCATAATGATAACTTTATGATATCTGAGTTTTACGAGATTTAAGGCCTTCGGATCTTCTGAAGTACCTACAGTTACCCCCAGTGCTGTATACATGTTCCTGATTTCCTCATTTTCATAAATCCTGTGCTCCATTGCCTTTTCAACGTTCAGGATCTTACCCCTCAGAGGGAGGATTGCCTGAAAACTTCGGTCACGACCCTGTTTCGCGGTTCCTCCTGCGGAATCACCTTCCACGAGGTACAATTCGCATCGTTCAGGATTTCTTTCAGAACAATCGGCGAGTTTACCGGGTAGTCCGCCTCCACTGAGTACACTCTTGCGTTGAACCAGTTCTCTCGCTTTACGTGCGGCAGCACGGGCCTGGGCTGCCAGTATAACCTTCTGGATAATGTTTTTTGCTTCTCGTGGATTTTCTTCCAGAAAAGCCTCTAAAACCTTAGATACCGTGGTATCCACTATACCACTGACCTCGTTATTACCCAATTTTGTTTTTGTCTGACCTTCAAATTGCGGCTCGGGTACTTTTACAGAAATGATGGCACTTAATCCTTCCCGATAATCATCGCCTTCAATCTCTACTTTCGCTTTTTCAAAATGATTTTGTTTGTCGCCATAACTTTTGAACACTCTTGTTAAGGCGCGACGGAATCCTGCGACATGAGTTCCGCCTTCAATAGTATTGATGTTATTGACATAAGAATATATATGCTCGCTATAACTATCATTATAGATTAAGGAAACTTCAACTGCTACGTTTGTTGCTGAATCTACGGCATTTACATAGATAGGTTTTGGAATTAACGGTGTCCTTGCAGCATTGCTGTCCAGCATCTCCAGAAATTCAGTGATCCCGCCGGTGCTGTAAAATGTTTTTGAATATATTTTTCCTGCTTCATCCAGATCGCGATGGTCGTTTATTACAATTTTCACTCCCTTATTCAAAAAAGATAGTTCACGTAAGCGGCTTTCAAGAATATCACGGTTGTAAACCAGGGTGATGAATATGCTTGAATCAGGATGAAAATGTACGCGGGTGCCTGTTTTGTCACTCAATCCGATCTCACGCACAGGATACTGAGGTATGCCAATTTTATACGCCTGTTCGAATATTTTTCCTTCGCGCTGAACGGTAACATGAAGATCGCTGCTGAGAGCATTTACGCAACTAACTCCCACACCGTGAAGGCCGCCCGAAACTTTATATGTGTTCTTGTCGAATTTTCCTCCGGCATGGAGGATCGTCATCACCAGTTCCAAAGCGCTTTTCTGCTCTTTGGTATTCAAACCTGTCGGGATTCCGCGCCCATCATCTTCCACACTCACAGAATTATCCGTAAAAATATCCACGATTATATTGCTGGCATATCCGGCAAGAGCTTCATCTATAGAATTATCCACCACCTCATAGACCAGATGATGTAATCCTTTTACCCCTACGTCTCCGATATACATCGCGGGTCTTTTTCTTACTGCTTCGAGCCCCTCCAGAACCTGAATACTGTCTGCTCCGTAACCATTGACTGCAGGAGCTGCAACCTGTTGTTGACTATCGTTCATATTTAATTGAAAAACCGATTATTAGATTTAAATAACGGAGTCTGCAAATTTACAAAAATCAGAGGTAAGAAAGGGGTTAAAACCCTTCTTTTTTAAACAATTTTTTTGGGTGTTTTGACCCGGAAATCCAGGTAGTTTTAGGGCCTGAAAAAGGCCACGCTGACGAACTTCGGGTAATATGAAATTTGAGGGCTAAATTTGCCTGATATTTATGCACCAGCCCCTGGATATACTCACACTTGCTTATAAACAGCCCTTCATGCAGGAGCAATTGCAGCTTTTGGATGAAAAGGAGCGCCAGATTCCCGGGTCGGTACAATATATGATCCGGCGGTATGAGAAAAACCCCCAGTGGAGCCTGGACGATACCGGTATGATGGTGTATCATTACCAGCGAGAGAGACCACAGGAGAATTACTTTGAGCTTAGATTTTGCATTGCAGGTAACGCTTATTGCAAACAAAAAGAAAGGGAATGTGGTACCTGCCATATCCACACCTCCCGTGTATGTCCTGACCGAACGGAAACAGTGGATGTGATGAGTTTCAGGTTTTCACCAGTACATCTTTCGCAATTCGTGAAACCACATCAGGTGCAGGGAAGCCTGTCAGACAATGTTCTCCATTTCAAACACCCATCTTCTTTTTCAAAAATATTATCACTCTGCGGGCGGATGAGATTGTTACTGGAGGGTTTGCTGAATCATAACTATACTGGAAGTCTCGAAAATATTTTCATCAATGCCCAGACTCAAATGTTACTTCTTTACAGCCTCGAATGTATGCTGGGCGAAAGGGAAGTAGAAGCTTTTCAATGTAAGTTTCTTGCTAATGGAGCGGACAGGGAAAAGATAAACCTTGCCAGGGAAATCCTGCTGGAACATATCGGTGAACCACTGACGATCCGCGAGCTTAGCAGAAAGGTGGCCATCAATGAATGTTATCTTAAAAAAGGTTTCAAGGAACTTTTCGGAACCACTATTTTTGATTTCTACCAGGGTCAGCGAATGGAACATGCCCGTTACCTTCTATACGAAAAAGGTCTGAGTGTTACGGATGTATCGGTGATGCTGGGATATTCCTCCATATCACATTTCTCTACTGCATTTAAAAAACATACGGGTCTCAAGCCTTGTGAACTTCTGTTCAAAGCTTAACGCCTAACGCCTAAAGTCGAAAACTTAAAGCCGAAAACCAATACAAAAGCTTAAAGCTTAAAACAATTACATGAATAGTTTGCTTGAATTTTAAAAAAGAAGTTTTAGGCATTATTCTTTAAGCTTTCGGCTTTAGGCTTCAATGATTATTCGCTCCTCAAACTTTTTACAGGGTTCATTATAGCGGCTTTTATGGCTTGCGAACTAACTGTAAGCATTGCAATTACTATTGTTGACAGTCCGGCAATACCAAACATCCACCAGCTTATTGGGACTTTATACGCAAAACCCTGGAGCCATTTATTCATTGCCCACCATGCAATGGGTGTGGCAATCAGAAATGCAATCAGAACAAGTTTTAAAAAGTCTTTCGACAATAATTCTACGATACCGGTAACACTGGCGCCCAGTACTTTTCGAATTCCGATTTCCTTATTTCTTTGTTCTGCACTGAAAGCTGCGAGTCCGAATAAACCCAGACAGGAAATACAGATTGCTATGATGGTAAATGCATTGATGATACGCGACATTGAAATATCTGATTCATATTGTTTCTGCACCTGCTCGTCCAGAAATGTATATTCAAAAGGCACTCCCGGAATATCTTTATGCCAAACAGTTTCTATTTTGCTCAGAAGTTCTTTATAGTTCCCGGTTGCAGTATGTACCGTCAGGTTAGCCCAAAGACCATCCTGTTTATGATTCATCCATAGCATAAAGGGTTCAACTTCTTTATGCAACGATCCGAAGTTAAAATCTTTCATAACACCTGCAATTTCCCATACACGGGAGTTTGCGTCGGTAAGTTTTGTACCGGGTGCTTTGAGAGGTGACAAACCCATATTGCGCATAAATGTTTCATTGACTAATATTTTAGCCGAATCATCTGATCTGAAATCCCGGCCACTTACCAGTTTTATTCCATTGGCCCTGACAAAAAATTCATCGCTGACAATAAAGCTCGCCGGTTTTGCATCTGCCTGACGCTGTCCAGGTAGCGTAAAAACATTCGAAAAAAGTGCAGGATTACTCAGGAACTTACTGGCATTACTGACTTCTTTCACACCTGCAACCTGGCGAAGATCATCCATGAACGCAGGAATATATTTGAATGATTCTCCGGTATTAAATGTAAAAATCAGTCGTTGTTCCTTATCAAATCCAAGATCCTTATTTTTAATATATTTCAACTGACTGTAAATAATTACAATTCCTGTTATCAATATAATCGATAATACAAATTGAAAAACCACGAGTGACCGACGGATTCCTGCAGCCGAAATTTCGCTGGTAAAGTTTCCTTTAATTACTTTAACTACACGAAAAGCAGATAAATAAAATGCAGGATAACTACCTGCGACCAGGCCTGTGATCAGGACCAGCGATATAAGCATAACCCAGATTCTGAAATCTTTCAGAAAATTCAGATTGATGTCTGCCTGCGTAATTTCATTCAGAAAAGGCAGTGCAATAATCAGTAACGGAACTGCGATCATCACAGATACCAGAGAAATTAAAAAGGATTCACCAAGAAACTGCCTGATAAGATCTTTTTTGCCGGCTCCGATGACTTTTCTAACGCCCACTTCCTTTGCCCGTTTCGATGCACGTGCAGTTGAAAGATTCATGAAATTGATGCAGGCAATGATCTGTATCAAAGCTGCAATGAGTGCCAGGATAGCCAGAAATATCGGACTAATAGGTTTTCCAATGCCAGGATTTTCCATTGCGGGTGTGGTATGAATACTGGATATAGTTTGAAGATACATTTTGACTCCAAGACCTGCTTCTTTCAACTCCTTCCCTGCATATCTGTTTACAAAAGCAGGAAATTTATTTTCAAGTAAAGCAATATTGGTATTCGGCCGAACCTTTACATAGGATGAGATATAATTATTGCTGGTCCATGAATCATTATGCATGGTGGATTCTC
Organism: uncultured Bacteroidota bacterium; assembly: GCA_963730425.1. Classification (GTDB taxonomy): domain Bacteria; phylum Bacteroidota; class Bacteroidia; order Chitinophagales; family Chitinophagaceae; genus Puia. The sequence continues at coordinate 347,177 of CAVSRV010000011.1, forward strand.
CATTACCACCACTATTCATAGTTACAAACAGATTCGCGTGCAGGTGAGATTTTCCCAGGCTTTCATCTACTACACCTGTCACTGTATAATCCGTTATTCCCTGTGTATTATCAATGGTAATCGTTTTTCCTACCGGATCAATATGACCAAATAATTTGTCTGCCGTAGGTTTTAGTAATACGACCGTGTATGGTTTCATTAATGCGCTCTTATTGCCTTCAACAAAATGATAAGAGAACACTTCAAAAAAAGTGGAATCAACATAATAAGGATCGGTTTCATAAACTGAACGATCCTTGTAACGAAGTAAATGCCTGTCAATCCCGATAAATGGAACTACACGGGTGAACTGTTCTACTTCAGGAAAATCGCGTTTCATTGCCGGACAAATAAAACCACCCGTATTTGCAAGACTATATATGCCATCATTTGTAATTAATTTTCTATCAACACGATAAATCCGGCTTACACTTTCATGATGTTTATCGTAGCTGTATTGGTCTTTTACATATACAAGTATATAAAGACAACAAAGTGTGCCAACGGCTAATCCGAACACATTGATAAAACTGAAAGTTTTGTTTTTAAGCAGAAAGCGCCAGGCGGTTTTGAAATAAGTTCTGAACATGATTGAAGGTTAATCGTGGATCGTAGATCGTTTATCGTGGATCGTAAATCGTATGTCGCTCCACGATACTCCATACACAATCCACGAACAAAATGCCAGATTGGTATCTCATTGAAGATCAGCAACATATGTATTCACCTGTTTTTAAAACTGCCCGTTTTCGATACGATATCCGTACGTTATTAAATAAAACCTACATAAACGCATGACTGTCATGGCTTTATTCGGAGTGGCTTCGAGAGTTCTTCGAGAATCCTTCGAGATTACTAGGGGAATACTGGCTGATTTCTCGAAGAACTCTCGAAGGATTCTCGAAGAACTTGCGAAGAATCCTCGAAGCCACCCGGAACCAATATAGGCTCAAACCATAAGCAAACCAGAAGTAATGCCTCTTGCCTTGTACTGTGTCTTGTACTGAAAAAACTTTACAGTATTCGAAGGTTTTACGGCTTAGACTTTACAGCAGGGTTCAATATTACGTTATAGACTTACATATTGATTTTTGTTACGGTTGTGGCTTTACAGGCATCGGACGTTTTTGCCAGGTTCTGATCAGTTTGTACGGGGAGCCCCGCCAAATCAATTAAGAGATCAGAAAGAAGCTGCCCTGAAATAAACCTGTTGAACCAAGGAATTAAGAAATATGCGAATTACCGGCTCTCCTGGGCTTGTGCGGCCGCTTCAATCGTTTCATCCAGATCCCGGAAGGAGAGGGCATTATTCAGGAACCAGCTCTCGAAAGCAGAGGGTGGCAAATAAATTCCCTGTTCCAGCATACTATGAAAAAACAGGTTGAATCTTTTTATATCAGCGGCAGATGATGATTCAAAATCTTTCACCGGATGTTCGGTGAAATGAAGGCTGATCATGGAACCGAAGCTGTTTATGGTAACAGGAATATTCTTTTTGCTGAACACTTCGTGGAATCCCTTGTGCAGATAGTTCGTCTTTTTTTCCAATTCACTATAGATGGAAGGATTATCTTTTAATATTTTTAAAGTGGTGATCCCTGCAATCATCGCCAGCGGATTGCCGCTTAGAGTACCAGCCTGATAAACTTTACCCAATGGCGCTATATGTTCCATGATTTCTTTGCGACCGCCGAATGCACCAACGGGCAGACCTCCGCCAATTACTTTTCCATAAGTAACCAGGTCGGCACGGATACCGAGTTTTTCCTGCGCCCCACCCGGGGCAAGTCGGAAACCTGTCATCACTTCATCAAAAATTAAAATAATATTTTCTTTGTCACAAATTTTTCGAATGAATTCCAGAAATCCTTTTTCAGGAAGGATACATCCCATATTCCCGGCAACGGGTTCAACGATGATGGCAGCTATGTCCCCGGAATGTTTTTTTATAATTTCTTCTACTGCTGTTAAGTTGTTGAAGGGTGCTGTTAAGGTATCCTGTGCAACACCGTTTGTAATTCCGGGTACGTTTTGTATTTGGAGAGTGGCCAGTCCACTTCCGGCTTTAACAAGAAAAGCATCTGCATGACCATGATAATGCCCTTCAAACTTCAGGATTTTATTTTTTCCGGTAAATCCTCTTGCGAGTCTGACAGCACTCATACAGGCTTCTGTACCGCTGTTGACCATTCTGATCAGGTCCACGTTGGGTACCATCTCAATAATTAACTCCGCCATTTCAATTTCGAGTTCAGTTGGGGCGCCAAAAGAAGTCGAATATGTAGCCCGTTCCTGAATAGCTTTTATTACCTGTTCATGCGCGTGACCTAGAATCATCGGACCCCAGGAAGCGATATAATCGATGTATTTGTTTCCGTCAGCATCATATAAATAACTTCCTTTTGCCTTGCTGATAAAGAGGGGTGTTCCACCCACGCTGCGGAATGCACGTACGGGAGAATTTACGCCACCTGGAATCGATTGCTGCGCCCGCTGAAATAGCTCTTTGCTTTTATTTATTTCCATCTGCTAAGCCTAAAGCTCAAAGCCTAAGGCTTAAAGCTTATTAATTAAAAATTTTATTCACGTTCTCAATCTTCTACTCTCACATTCTCACACTCCCACACTCTCACACTTTCCTCAGCTTTCCAACAACCGAACGGCATCTTTTGCAAAATAAGTGGCGATCAGATCAGCGCCTGCTCTTTTAATAGCGGTCAGCGTTTCAAGGATTGCTTTATTTTCATCAAGCCAGCCCATTTTTGCAGCTGCCTTTATCATGGCGTACTCTCCACTGATATTATATGCACTAACGGGGACGCGCACCGCATTTTTTACCTCACGAATGATATCCAGATAGGCGAGTGCGGGTTTGACCATTACGATATCAGCACCTTCATCCACATCCTGCAGGGCTTCTTTTATTGCTTCCGTTCTGTTGGCATAATCCATCTGGTAAGTTTTCTTATCGCCAAAACCAGGCGCTGAATCCAACGCATCGCGGAAGGGACCGTAAAAGCAGGAAGCGTATTTTGCACTATAGGCCATGATGCCTGTTTTACTGTACCCGTTTTTCTCAAATGCGTTCCTGATCGCACCAATCCGGCCATCCATCATATCACTGGGAGCCACAAAGTCGGCCCCTGCTTCTGCATGGCTAAGACTCATATTTGCCAACGCCTCTACCGTTTCATCATTGACAATCTCGCCATCTTTTACAATACCATCATGGCCATAAGAAGAATAGGGATCAAGTGCCACATCGGTCATTAAAAGTATTTCAGGAACGGCTTCTTTGATCGCATGAATGCTTCTCTGCATCAGGCCATCGCGGTTCCAGGCTTCTTTCCCCGTATTGTCTTTCAGATCATCTTTACATTTAATAAAGAGCAACACAGATTTTAAACCCATGGCATACAATTCTTTTACTTCCCGGACAGTTATATCCAAACTATTCCGAAAATATCCTGGCATGGATGAAATTTCCTGATGTACCTGTTTTCCTTCATCAATAAATAAGGGCACAATAAAATCTGAGGCGCTTAAATGAGTCTCCGCAACCATAGTTCTGATGGATGGATTGGAGCGTAGTATTCTGGAGCGGTTCTTTAATATCATTTTCAACTTAATTAATTATTAATTGCATTCATTCACAATGTGGAAAATGTGGAATTGTAAATAATGTAAAATGAGGGAATGAAATTTAAAATTTAATTAAAAATTTCATTTTTACTTTATCACATTCATTACAATTCCACATTTGCGACATTATTGATCAGTTCTCGACCCATTCTTTGGGGTGTAAGCATACTTGTAAAAGTTCATCTTCCCTGCTTCCAGGTTCAGGCTGGTAGTTATAAATCCAACGGGCCCTGGGCGGAAGACTCATTAAAATACTTTCCGTTCTTCCATTTGTCTTTAATCCAAACAGAGTACCGCGATCATGTATCAGATTGAATTCCACATAACGTCCACGACGAATTTCCTGCCACCTGATTTCATTTTCACCAAAAGGAAGGCTCCTGCGCTTTTCTACGATGGGAAGATAAGCCTGCAAAAATGCTGCACCATTTGCCTCCTGGAATGCAAATAACCTTTCAGCATCCCCTTTATTTTCAGGACGCATATAATCATAAAATATTCCGCCGATACCACGCATTTCATCGCCGCGATGATGGTTGGAGAAATAATGATCACATTCCTTTTTATAACGAGGATACAAATCAATTCCAAATGGATCCATCATTTGTTTTAACGTAAGATGAAAATGAACGGCGTCTTCTTCAAACAAATAATAGGGAGTGAGATCTGTTCCGCCGCCAAACCATATGTCAATTATTTCATCTGATTCATTATACAATTCAAAATACCGCCAGTTGGCATGTATGGTGGGCACGTAAGGATTCAGCGGATGAATGACAAGCGACAAACCGCTGGCGAACCATTTGGAGCCCTCAATTTTGAGTTGCGTTCTCATTGCATCAGTGACGTTTCCGAAAACAACTGATGAATTGACGCCTCCTTTTTCGAAGACTGCACCATTTTCCAGAATCCTCGTTTTGCCACCGCCTCCTTTTTCTGCTCTCTCCCAGCGGTCTTCCTTAAATCCTGATTTACCATCTATTTCTTCCAGACTTTTACAGATTTTATCCTGCAATGAATGAATAAACTGAATCCAATTTTCCCGGATACTGGCTGGCTTTGTTTTATATGTACTAATATCATTCATGCTCAAAGGGATGACAGTACCTGTTTTTCCTGTTTTCGATATTTGTGATTTTTCACTGTTTCGACGAATGCTTTTGCGTGGTCAACCGGAATATGCGGAAGTATACCATGTCCCAGATTGGCGATATACCTGCCGGGTCCAAAACCATTCAACATCTTTGTCACTTCTTTTTTTATTTCGGAAATCGGACTCATCAAACGGGCCGGATCCAGATTTCCCTGTAGTGTAATGCCGCTCCCTGCCAATCTCCTGGCTGCTTCAGGACGAATGCCCCAGTCCAGCCCGATGCCTGTTGTGCCCGTATTTACCATTTCAGGCACGGAACCCCAGGCCCCCTTCGCAAACAATATGGTCGGCACTTCATTTTTCAATGCCTGTATAATCTGTCGCATATAACGCAAAGAGAAAATTTCAAAATCATCCGGACTTAACAACCCACCCCAGGAATCAAAAAGCTGAATAACATCTGCACCTGACTTTACCTGCTGTTTCAGGTACGCGATTGTAGTGGTAGTTAACATTTGCAACAACTGGTGCGCGAGCAGTGGTTGGGTGTAGCAAAATGATTTTACTAAATCAAAAGTTTTGGATCCCCTGCCCTCCACCATATAACAAAGAAGGGTCCAGGGTGCACCCGCGAATCCGATCAATGGAACCCTGTCGTTCAGTTCTTTTTTTGTGAGGCTGATAGCATCAAACACATATTTAAGTGACTCTTCAACATCGGGAATAAAAATACGGGAAAGATCAGCTTCTGTTCTTATCGGATCGGGAAGAACGGGTCCTTTATTCTCGATGAGCTGCACTTCCATTCCCATTGCCTGGAGCACTACCAGTATGTCAGAAAAAAGAATGGCAGCATCGACTCCAATTTGGTCGACGGGCTGTAAAGTGATTTCTGTTGCCAGCTCAGGTGTTTGTACCCTGGTGAAAAAATCATATTTATCACGCAGCTTGCGATAATCAGGAAGGTATCGTCCTGCCTGTCGCATCATCCATACAGGTGTTCGTTCGGTAGATTCTCCACGAAGAGCTTTTATTAATAAGTCGTTCTTGATCATATTTTTGTAGTAGGATGTGATGCGGCATATTCAACTGCCATATTAAAAACAAAAGCTTTGTCAGTCCTGGGCGAAACAAAAATGGAATTGGATGTAAAGTCAGATAATGCCAATGCGGTGGTTTTGCCCATGGCGAATACCCTGGTTTCCGGAGCAAGGTTATTCATAGAAAAAAAACTCCGAACAGCAGTCGGACTAAAAAATAATATCGCATCTGGCTGTTCTTTCAATTGTACGGGTGTTAACCGGGTACTATATACAATTAATTCTGTGAGCCTGATACCACTTTCTATTAAACTGTCGGGAAGAACATTCAATCGCTGATCGCCGCAAAAAAACAAGGCATCTTTTATGCCGTCTTCAATCAGGTATTGAGCCAAAGAAGACGCATTGTCTGCAAATCTGACGATCAATTCATGTCCAAAAAAATTTTCTACAGCAATTCGTGTTTCATGCCTGAGACAATATATTTTCCACGCAGGCTTAAATTTCAAACATTCGCTTACAAATTTTACAGCATGAACACTGGTAAAAACGACATTATGTTTCCCGGATCCAAATTCAGCAATGATTGGTACCAATTCCACGCTGGACCGTGGAATTATTTTAATAAAAGGCACGACACTTACATTTATTGAATCAGGAATTTCTTTTATGCGTTCAAAAGGAAGCGAGGTGGTGGATAATATGTTATACCGGCGTTCAGACATGTTGTTTCTGATCCAGAATTTCATGTGCGCCCTTGCTGATCAACTCATGAGCGGCAGCTGTTCCAAGACTGGCAGACAGTTCAGTGGAAATTCTTTTTTCTATTGAAAACATTTTCTCGCCTGCTGGATCAAGAATATTACCCCGGAAAAATATTTCTTCCCCCGTTGTTTCTGCGAGAGCGCCAATAGGTGTTGAGCATCCGCCGAGTAGTGCAGATAAAAAATCCCGTTCGATCTTTACACAAAAAGCAGTTGAATCATGATTTATCCGACGGCATTTTGCGTATACTTCCTCATCAGCCTCCCTGCATACTACCAGGACAGCGCCTTGTGCGGGTGCCGGAATCATCCAGTCCAATTCTGTTGCATTTGCACGACGCAATCCCAGGCGTTGCAGACCCGCCGCCGCAAAAATGGCTCCCCACCAATTACTCGCCTCCAGCTTTTTTAATCGGGTATTTACATTACCACGGATGGGCTCGATTCGATCTCCAGGGAAACGATGAACCCACTGGGCCTTTCTTCTAAGACTACTCGATGCAACGAGTGCCGCTTCATGATTCTCCAGGTAAATGTTTTCGTTAGAGGGATGTGGTACAAATAAATCAAACGGGTTGTCTCTTTCCAAAACAGCAGCTTCGGTTAATCCGGCAGATAGTTGTACCGGCACATCCTTCATGGAATGAACCGCTAGGTCTATTTGATTATTTAATAAAGCCAGATCCAGGCTTCGCGTAAAAATTCCCTGAACGCCCATGGCATATAACGGAGTGGTCAGATCCAGATCGCCTTCACTCTTTATCCGGACCAGTTCTGATTCAACGCCATATTTTTTGAGCAATGCACTTACGTGACTGGCCTGCCATATAGCAAGCTGACTTTCGCGTGTGCCGATCCTTAATTTTTTAAGCATGTTGATTTCGTTTATCAACCCGCGATAAACTCATTGATTGCCTCGATATAATGACAGCCGCGTTGATTTTCACGACGCATTTTTGAAGCCATGCCGTTGAGTACACGCTGAATTTTCTGATCTCTCTTGAAAATAGATGGCTTCTCAGAAATTGGTTGCTCAAATAATGGCGAATCGTGAATTTCCTGAAGTTTTATTTTTACAAGCTTTAGAACGGGAACATGTTTTCTCATTTCATGCCACTCCATAATTTCCCGAAGATGATTTTCAATAATTTTCCTGGCTTTAGGTATTTCTTCTGCACGGCGAAGCAGGGTTTCATCTTTTAGTTTTGAAAGTCCGTCAACATCTATCAATGTGACGTCTGGCAAAAGTGCTACCGTTTTTTCTACATTGCATGGAATGGAAAGATCAATAATTAATTTTTTCCCAGGTATATTTTTCAAGTCAGTAAAGTGAATGACCGGTTCAGCCGCATTGGTAGCTACGAGAATGATATCTGCTTTATTTATTTCTTCGGGAAGGTCTTTTATGGACGCTGTTCTTAAATTAAAAGTGGAAGCCAAAGTCTCTGCTTTTTCCGGCGTGCGATTCATCAGGGTGATCTGACTATTGCCGAGATAATCAACAAGATTTTTACAGGTAATGGTTCCGATTTTACCAGTGCCTAACAGGAGGATCCGTTTTTCACTCAGGGAAAAATTATTTTCACGTATATATTGTACTGCTGCAAAAGCGACCGAGACTGTCCCGTCGCTCAGCTTCGTATTATTCTTAATTTCCTTTGATGATTGCAGAACCTGGTTGAGTGTTCTTTCAAGTAAAGTATGAATAAAGCCCTTTTCCTTGGCGAATTTCATCGCCTGCCGGAGTTGTCCAACAATTTCATAATCACCCAGAATTTGCGAATCAAGTCCTGCGCCGACATCAAATAAATGATTGAGTGCCTGTAGCCCGTTCTTCCGGTAAGACAATTCATTAAAAAGTTCCGCTGAACCCTGTGTTTGAGAACAAAAGAGATTTACCAGGTCTTCCGGATTTTCAGCGATGCCATAAATTTCTGAACGGTTACAGGTCGATAGAACAAAAAGATCCCGCACTTCATAATTTGGTGCAAGCTTTAGAATACTATGATATTGTTCCGGTCCTATGGCGAATGAGCCCCTGATTTCGGTATCAGTTTTTTTATAATTGATCCCAGCGACGAAAAAATTTGAAAATTCAGTAATGGCGTTTCTTGTCATCCTTATAATAGTACGTCAAAATTACTTCCTGAGCCTTCCATTGCCATGTTTCAATGTCATAATAATGTCATTTATGTTAATGAGTTTCATCATATTAATACATGATATGGGTCATCTATATGTGCAGTTCCGCAGTGTCATTCTTCATTACATTTGCAAATGGCAAATTTGAAAAGAGGCATTATTTTAATGAACCTGGGATCTCCGGATTCAACGGAGGTCCCGGATGTGAGAAAATATCTGGATGAATTTTTAACCGACAGAAGAGTGATCGACTCCTGGTTTGTACGCAATGTGCTGGTCAGTACCGTTATTGTTCCAAAAAGGGCTCCCGAATCTGCTAAAGCTTATCGGACGATCTGGACGAAAAACGGGTCGCCGCTGATCATGATTACGAAAGAACTAAGTGCAAAATTGCAGGAGCAATTGCCAGAGCCGGTTACTGTTGCTATGCGCTATGGAAACCCGGGAATGAAGACAGCATATGAAATTTTGTTGAAAAAGATTCCGGATCTGGAACAAGTTATAGCCATTCCTCTGTATCCACATTATGCCATGTCTTCTTATGAAACGGCTGTGGAACATGCCAGGGAAATTCACCGGAAAGAAAAATATCGATTCAAATTAAAATTCGTGGCTCCGTTTTATCAGGATCCCGGCTATATTCATGCGATGTCTGAAAGCATTCGACCATATATTCAAAATGAATTTGACCATCTGCTCTTTAGTTTTCATGGAATCCCGGAACGGCATTTAAAAATATCGGACCCTACTCATAAACATTGTCTTCAATCATCAAATTGTTGTTCAGAGGAATCGGTGGCTCATGCCACGTGTTATCGTCATCAATGTTTGCAAACGATGAAGAAAGTTACTGAAGAGCTTGGTCTGCCACCAAAAAAGTTTAGTTTTTCTTTTCAGTCACGCCTTCTCAAAGATCCCTGGTTAAAACCTTATACAGATTTCAGATTCCAGGAAATGCCTGCAGAAGGAATTAAGAAATTGTTGGTTATTTGTCCGTCTTTTGTAAGCGACTGTCTGGAAACTTTGGAAGAGATAGAAATCCGTGGAAGGGATAGTTTTCTGGCATCCGGAGGAAAGGAATATGAGATGATACCCTGTTTAAACACCCATCCACTATGGGTGAAAACACTGGTTGACCTTATTCACGATTAAAACCTCCTACGTGTATTTATATATAAAGGCACTTCATATAATATTTATAGTTACCTGGTTCAGCGGTTTATTTTATGTTGTCAGACTCTTTATTTATTCAACCGAAGCTTCTGAAAAATCAGGACCTGAGCGTGAAATACTCGTAAGCCAGTTTCAAATAATGACCCGTCGTTTATGGCTGGGTATCACTTGGCCTTCTGCAATTCTTACGCTGATTTTCGGGCCTTGGATTTGGATTTTAATAGGTAGTACACCACACTGGCTGGCAGTAAAATTGGTGTTTGTCATTATTCTCTATATGTATCATTTTTCTCTGCACATTTTATATAGGGAACAACAAAAAGGTATTTTCCGTTTTAGCTCACAGAAGCTGCGCATCTGGAATGAGATGGCAACACTTTTATTATTTGCAATCGTATTTCTTGCAAGTGTAAAACAATCTATGAGTTGGGTATTTGGTCTGGCCGGAATAATTTCTCTTGGCATAGTTTTAATGCTGGCCATTAGCATTTATAAGAGGATCAGGGATAAAAAGTGATCGTCCATATTATCAGATTATAATTTCCCCATTTAACTTTCACATTTTTCATTGTCTACATTTCCCATGTAGAATCACATTTAAATGTATTTATAAAAAAACCTCCCAAAAAGGAGGTTTTTTTATAAAAGGGGCAAAAAGGTGGTCTTTCAGTGACTGGCTTCGTTTGGTGATTCAGGAATTGGTAAAAAACTTCAATACTAGCATTGGTTTTTGCAATGACGATAAAAGGAATTAAAAACGGGTAGGTGCGGATTATTACAAAAAACGCCTAGCGTAAAAAGGAAGGGGAGTAGGAATACCCCCCTTTTTAACCCCTAAACCCTAAACCGTAGAAAAAAAATTTTTCAGAACCAGAGAATGTCTTTTATAGATACAATCTCAATGATTTTATCAAGGATCGGACTCCCTTTTTTCAAACATAAATTATGCCAAATGGTTTTATTGTGGATAATTGATTACACTTAATCGCTTGATTCTGCTCAACTTCTGCGTAACTATACTTTAAGCTAACGTACACAAACGATTTGTAATCGGGGTTTTATACAGGTATAAAAACCTTGAAATTCGTTAACTTTGCAGCCATTTTGAATTGTTAAATTTTTATTTCTTCCAAATTATCTTCCTAACCTATTCATAATTAATGCATCTCTATGCCCGGGCAATATAAGGAATATGAAAAGCTCAGTCTGCCGGAAATAGGCCGCGCGGTTCTGGATCAGTGGAAGATCACCCAGGCATTTCAAAAAAGCATTGATTTGAGGCAAGGTAAAAAACCTTTTGTTTTTTATGAGGGTCCTCCCAGTGCAAATGGGCTTCCCGGCATTCACCATGTTATCAGCAGGACTCTCAAGGATCTGGTTTGCAGATATAAGACGATGCAGGGTTATCAGGTGGAAAGGAAGGGAGGATGGGACACCCACGGCCTTCCGGTTGAACTGGGAGTCGAAAAGGAATTGGGCATCACTAAGGAGGACATTGGGAAAAAAATTTCTGTAGAAGAATATAATGAGAAATGCAGGGAGGCAGTCTTAAGGTATAAGGATAAATGGGACGAACTCACAGAGAGGATGGGCTACTGGGTCGACCTTGAACATCCCTATATAACATTTGATAATCAATATATTGAAACGCTTTGGTGGATACTTAAGGAATTCTATAAAAAGGATCTGTTATTTGAAAGTATCAGTATTCAGCCTTACTCCCCGGCTGCCGGCACTGGATTGAGTTCCCATGAGCTCAATCAGCCGGGTACATATAAGGAAGTAAAAGACACAACCTGTGTTGCCATGTTTAAGGCCGTAAAAAATGATGAATCAGCCTTTCTCTTTGAAAAATTGATGGGTATAGAACATCCCGAAATCTTTTTTCTGGCCTGGACAACTACTCCCTGGACCCTTCCATCAAACCTGGGACTTACGGTAGGGCCAGGAATTGAATATGTGCTGGTTCAAACTTTCAATCCTTATACACATCTATCCGTATTTTTAGTACTCGCCAAATCATTACTGGGGAAGTATTTTAAACCGGAAGACGAAAACGTGGATTTTGAGGCCTACCTGCAAGCTTCCAAAATTCTACCCTGGAAAATTATATCTTCTTTTCCCGGTTCAAAAATGGAAAACTGCAGGTATGAACAATTGATAGAAAGCGAAGCGGGGAGTCTGGACAATATAAAAAATATTACTCCCGATGCTGACCCCTTCAGAATAGTTACAGGAGACTTTGTTACCACTGAAGACGGAACGGGAATTGTTCATACAGCCCCGGCTTTTGGTGCCGACGATTTCAGGGTGGGAAAGAAAAATAATTTGGGTATCCTGATACTGGTAGATAAGCAGGGGAAATTTATTGAAGGAGTAGATGAATTCAGTGGAAGGTATGTAAAAAACTATAAGGACGACCCTCAATGGGTGGACGTCAACGTTGATATATGTGTTAAACTGAAAAAGGAAAACCGTGCTTTCAAAATTGAAAAGTACGAACATACCTATCCACATTGCTGGAGAACAGACAAGCCAATATTATATTATCCATTGGATGCGTGGTTTATCAGAACGACAGCAGTCAAGGAACGAATGGTTGAACTTAATAAAACCATTCAATGGAAACCTGCATCGACTGGTGAGGGAAGATTTGGAAACTGGCTGGAGAACATGGTAGACTGGAATCTCAGTCGCAGCCGGTTTTGGGGTACACCCCTTCCACTCTGGAGAACGGAGGATGGTGAAGAAGAGAAATGTATAGGTTCAATCCATGAACTCATAGAGGAAATAGAAAGAGCAAATAATATACTTGGTGACAAAATAAATTCGGGAATTGATGCCGGGGCACTTGACCTGCACAAACCAATGGTTGATAAGATTTTCCTTGTCAGTAGTCAGGGTAAAAAAATGAGTCGGGTGCCCGATCTGGTTGATGTGTGGTTTGATTCGGGTGCCATGCCCTACGCTCAATGGCATTATCCTTTTGAAAACAAAGATCAGTTCAATAATAACTTTCCTGCAGATTTTATCGCAGAGGGGGTTGATCAAACCCGTGGCTGGTTTTATACGCTTCATGCGATTGCTGTTATGTTATTTGACAGCGTAGCTTATAAAACGGTCGTTTCCAACGGACTTGTTCTTGACAAGAATGGAAATAAAATGAGTAAAAGGGTCGGTAATGTAGTTGATCCGTTTAAAACCATAGACCAATTCGGGGCTGATGCCACCCGCTGGTATCTTATTACGAATGCATCTCCCTGGGATAGTATGAAATTTGATACCGAAGGTATTAGGGAAGTGCAGCGGAAGTTTTTCGGAACACTGTATAATACATACCAGTTTTTTGCGCTCTATGCAAATGTAGACGGATTTGCTTTCAAAGAAGAATACATCCCGATGTCCGATCGGCCCGAAATTGATAAATGGATTATATCTGCTCTGAATAGCCTTGTGAAAAAAGTGAATGTAAGCCTTGACGACTACGAGCCGACAGTAGCGGGCAGACTTATCGAGGATTTTGTAGATGAAGAGCTCAGTAACTGGTATGTAAGACTTAGCCGTCGTCGATTCTGGAAAGGTGAATATGAGCAGGACAAAAGAAGCGCCTATCAGACTTTATACGAATGCCTTGAAACCCTGAGTAAGCTGATTGCACCAGTATCACCTTTTTTTGCTGACTGGCTTTTTCAAAATCTGAACGATGTTACCGGCAGGTCTGAATTTAAATCAGTTCATTTTACATCATTTCCCAGGGCGAATTCAGCGTTTATTGATTCGGATCTCGAAGAAAGAATGAAATTAGCCCAGAATACCTCTTCACTTATATTGTCAATTCGAAAAAAGATCAATATTAAAGTAAGACAACCCCTTAAGAAAGCCCTGATACCTATTATAAACCCAGGCATGAAATTACAGTTAGAAAGAGTAGGAGATCTTATCCGTTCCGAGGTGAATATTAAGGAAATTGAATACCTGGAGCCCGACAATGAGTTCATTCATAAGAGGATTAGGCCGAATTTTATCTTGCTTGGTAAGAAACTTGGAGCGAAAATGAAGGCCGTAAGTGCTGCATTGACAAAATTCACCCAGCAGGATATTGCCAGGCTGGAAAAGGATACAAAAATCCAGATTCCGATAGATGGTGAACCCATAGAAATAGCTCTTGAAGAAGTGGAAATAAACAGCGAGGACATCCCGGGTTGGATGGTAGCCACAAAAGGGCCCCTAACGGTTGCCCTGGATGTAACTATAACGCCAGAATTGGAAAGGGAGGGAAATGCGCGCGAGCTGGTAAACAGGATACAGAAAATTAGGAAAGATCAGGAATTTGAGCTCACAGACCGAATAAATGTACAAATTGGCGGTGCCCAGACATTAGAGACGACAATAAGAGAATTTAATTACTATATTTGCGCGGAAATTTTGGCAGACAAACTCGATTTGGTTGCCGAATTAACTAATGGCACCTTAATTGAAGTTAATGACGTCCCTTTAAAAGTGTTTGTCACAAAAAAAGCCTAACCATATGGCAATCAAGAAAAAACCGGTGAAAGTCGTTAAAAAAGTACAACCCAAAAAGACTGCTAAACCAGCAGTTAAGAAGGTTGTGGCTAAAAAACCGGTACCGGCAAAACATGTAAAAAAGGACAGTCCCAAAAAACACATACAAGTGGTAAAGAAACCCGTAGCGTCAGCAAGTAAATCGTCCCATTCAAAATCAGCTATACCAGCAAAAAAGACAACTCATCCTGTTCCGGCAGCTAAAAAACCGGTTGCTGTTAGCACTTCAACAAAAAAGCCCGTTTCATCCGTACACCCTGTTAAGTCAGTCCATCCGGCACCGGCAGCGCAACCCCTGGTTGCGCCAAAGCCAGTACAGCAGATAAATGCTAAAGCCGGAAGTAAAGCCGAAGATAAAAAACCGGTATTCAAACAACAGGTTAAGAACACTAGTCCGGTTACTGTGAAACCTGAAATTAAAAAACCGGTTGCACCACCTGTTAAGGCAGTTAAAGTGGTAATGCCGGAAATCAAAACAAAAACGGTTCGGAAATACGAGCCGGAATTTACAAAATCCGTATTGGATATTCACCAGCAGGATCAAACTGGACCCACCATGAGATATAGTGATGCAGAATTATTAGAATTCAGGGATCTGATTACCAAAAAATTAGATGCGGCAAAGAAAGAGTTGGCTTACCTCCAGGGTCTGATTACCAGACGAGATGAAATGGGGGGAGATGAAACGGATAATCGTTACATGACAATGGAAGATGGAAGTATGAGTATGGAGCGTGAACAGCTCAGCCAGATGGCGAGTCGTCAAATAACTTTTATCGATCATCTTGAAAAAGCAATGATGCGAATCGAAAATAAAACTTATGGAATCTGCAGGGTTACCGGAAAGTTAATTGATAAAGCGAGGTTGAAAGCCGTTCCACATGCAACCCTTAGCATTGAAGCCAAACAAACAATGAACAAATAGTTTTTTAAGCTGAAGGCCAAAAGCTAGAAGCTTGAAGCTTTTTATTTATGGTACCTCTAATATCGTTTATCTATTTACGATTCACGATATACGGTTTGGTAAAGAGTTACAATTTTTAAAACCTGTCATGCAATCCCGCCTGATTTTTATTGCGATGGCGCTGGCGTTAGGTGCTGTACTTCCGATACAAGCTGCTATTAATTCACGACTTGCAAAAACCGCAGGGAACCCGGTCATGGCGGCGTTTGTGTCTTTTGCTGTTGGCACCATTGCACTGATGATATATTTAATCATTACGGGCCAGTTTCAATTCCGATTTGTTTCTACACAATCACCCTGGTGGATTTGGACCGGAGGTTTACTGGGAACTTTTTTTGTAGCAGGGATCGTAATCCTTCTTCCCAGACTAGGTGTTGTTTTATCGTTTAGTCTTGTTCTCGCCGGTCAAATGTTCACAGCGATCTTGTTTGATCAGTTTGGATGGCTGGGAGTTGCCGTGAGGGAAATTTCACCGGGGAAAATTATAGGATCCATTTTACTTATTGTTGGAGTAATACTTATCAGGAAATATTAGTAGATGGTGGATGGTTTATGGTTTATTGATTTAGCCCATAACCCATAATCCATAACTCATATCTTGCTTTCGGCGTTAAGCTTTACGCGTTAGGCTTTAAGCGTTATTTGATTTCCTGCATATCGACCAGCTTCTTGTAGAAACCATTTTGGGACACCAACTCTTCATGTGTCCCTCTTTCAACGATGGATCCTTTTTGCAGCACAATGATTTCATCTGCATGTCGGATAGTACTCAGGCGGTGGGCTATTACAACACAGGTTCTGTTTTGCATCATGTTGTTGATAGCATCCTGTACAAGGCGCTCACTTTCCGTGTCAAGGGAAGAAGTTGCTTCATCCAAAATAAGAATCGGTGGATTTTTTAATACTGCGCGGGCAATAGTGATTCTCTGTCTCTCACCACCACTGAGCTTGGATCCGCGGTCACCGATATTTGTCTGGTAGCCGTCTTCTTTCTGACTTATAAATTGATGAGCATTGGCAACACGGGCGGCCTGTTCAATTTCATACAATGAAGCATCCGGTGTTCCTAAAGCAATATTGGAGGCAATTGTATCATTGAACAATACTGGTTCCTGTGTTACAATGCTCATCAGGTTTCGCAAAGCATGAAGTGAATAATTTTTAATATTTATTCCATCAACCTGTAATTCGCCGCTTGATACATCATGAAAACGCGGGATAAGATCAGCCAGGGTAGATTTTCCTGCTCCCGATGATCCCACGAGTGCAATCGTTTTACCTTTATTTATTTTAAGATCTATATGATGCAGAATTTCCAGATCATTATACGCAAAACCAACATTCCTGAATTCAATCGAATCATTAAATGAATGTATGGGAACCGGATTTGCGGGTTCCAGGATAACATTATCTGCCTGTAATATTTCTTCGATCCGTTTGATAGCCGCTGTTCCTCTTTGCGCATTATAAAATGCTGTAGACAATGACTTTGCCGGATTGATGATTTGTGTAAAGATGGCGATATAGGCAATAAAGCCCTCAGCTTGCAAGGCGAATTTATGACCAAGTATCATTTGTCCACCAAAAAAAAGAATACAACACAATACAATCACTCCCAACAACTCAGACATAGGTGAGGCCATATCCCTTCGAAAAATTATTTTATTCCTCACATGGTTCAGATAATTATTTGTCTGAAAGAATTTGGATTTTAGCAGACCCTCCGCATTGAAAGCTTTTATTACGCGCAATCCGCCCAGTGTTTCGTCCAGTATGGACATCAGTGTACCCAACTGTTCCTGGGCGATGTTGGATTGTTTTCTCAATGAGCGACTCACGCGGCCGATAATGAAACCAGTAAGTGGGAGAAGAATAAAAAGAAAAATAGATAGAGGCGGACTAAGAAATACCAGGGTAGCCAATATAACCAGAATAGTAAGCGGTTCCCTGAATATTCCTTCAAGGGTGCTGATTACACTCCATTCGATATCATTGATATCATTACTCATACGACTGATCAAATCTCCTTTCCGCTGTTCAGTAAAAAAGCCTAGTGGAAGATCCAGGATTTTTGCGAAAAGATCTGCCCTCAAACGGGTGAGGACGCGGTTGCGCATTGGACCTAAAATTCTATATGAGAGATAAAGAAAGAAATTCTTAAAAAAAATGGATAAAATAATGATAACACAAATGGCACCGAGAGCATAAACGGGGCCATGTTCCCGAATAAGAATTCCGAGTATATATTTAATATATTCCAATACACTGGAAGCTGAAAATGTCAGGTGAGGCATTTGTTTCACCATTTTCTCCTGACCGAATAACAGCTGCAGGAAAGGAACCAGCATTGTAAGGGAAACAAGGGAAAATAAAATCGAAAGAAGGTTGACCAGGAAATATAACGCCACATATCTTTTCTGATCTTTCAGATACTTTAAAATCGTCGAAAATCTCTTCATTATTTCTGGATGGTGCGTAAACCCGTAAATTTACATTGAAATCGGCAATGATATGAAAGAAGGTAAACGACAGAAACAGGTTAGTGCTCTACTGTTGGAAGAGCTTAACAAAATATTTCAAAAACTCGGTCTGAGCATGATACAGGGCGGTATGGTTTCCATTTCATCAGTTAGAATTACACCCGATCTGTTCGAAGCCCGCATCTACCTCAGCTTTTATCAGGTACCAAAGCCAAAAGAGGCGTTGAAACTGATTGAGGACAGGGCGTGGGAAATAAAACGTGACCTGGTAAGCTCGATTCGAAATCAGTTGAGGAGTATGCCCCAACTCTCATTTTATATTGATGATTCACTGGATTATGTTGATAAGATGGAAAATCTTTTTCGCGAAATACATGAAAGTAAACCCAATACTGGAAACGGATCCTGATTTAATTAAACTGCATTGAAGTTCCTTTTTGCCTGGCGTTATTTTAAAGCAAAAAAATCAACGAATGCCATTAACATCATTTCGTGGGTTAGTGTAAGCGCAATCATTCTTGGAACAGCTTCTCTTATAGTTGTGCTAAGTGTTTTCAACGGCCTCGAACAATTAGTAAGATCGCTGTATTCTTCTTTTTATACTGATATAAAAATATCTCCTGTTTCAGGAAAATTTTTCCCCGTTCCCTATGCAAAACTGGTTAAATTGAAACAGATTGATGGAGTAATCGGTTATTCATTAACGATAGAAGACCAGGCCCTGTTGCGATACAATAGCCTGCAGCCTGTAATGCTGAAAGGGGTTGATGAAAATTATAAGAAAATCAATGGCCTTTCTAAAAATATTTTTAAAGGAGATTATCAGATAGGTACGGCAGACCAGCCACAGGCCATTCTCGGATCCGGGATCGAATATGCATTAGATATCGAGTCGGATCGCTCCATTACGCCCATGACGGTATATCTTTTTCGAAACGGAGGTATTAACGAAGCGGATCCAGAGTCATCGGTACGGTCAGAATCCATAGTTTCCTCAGGTACCTTCAGAATTCAGGAGGATTTTGATAACCATTACGTGATTACTAATCTCGGATTTATGCAGAGGATGCTGGGTCTGGATTCAAACCAATATGGTGCCATTGAAGTTGCTACAAGGAACGATGCTGTCACGAAGGAGTTAAAATCAAAATTAACAGCCCTGTTTGGTCCTGGTTTCCTTATAAGAACGCTGGATGAGCAAAACCAGACCCTGTTTAGCACAATGAAAATGGAAAAATGGGTAATCTACATTATCCTGACGCTTATCCTGATTGTTGCGGCTTTCAATATTGTAGGTGCTTTGACGATGCTGGTACTTGAGAAAAGGAAAGACATCCAGGTTTTAAAAGCCATGGGAGCGAATAACCTGTTTATACAACAGATTTTTCTAAACGAAGGGATTCTGCTGGGTATTTTAGGAGGAGGTTTTGGCTTCCTTCTGGCAATTTTCCTCTGTTGGTTACAGGTGAATTTTAAACTGGTACCCCTTGAAGGTAATTTTCTTATAGACTATTATCCCGTAAAACTGATCCCAGGAGATTTCCTGCTGGTAGGTGGTACCATCCTGGTAGTTGTATTGATAGCATCCTGGCTACCGGCGAGAAAAGCGGCGTTGCAGGCATTTGAGCTAAAAACCTAGGGAGGAAAGTATAAGAGTATAGGAGTATAAGAGTATAGGAGTGTGGAAGTAAGATTCACTCTTATACTCTTATACTCCTATACTCTTATACTTCTCAGTAGTCTCCTAAAGTTTCCGGATTCTGTTCCAGTGCCTTTTTCAGTTGATCATCACTGGGAGCCACTCCGTGCCATGCATGATCATTTTCCATGAAATCGACGCCCTTACCCATAATAGTATGCATAAGAATGGCTATTGGCTGTGACTTACCGGTCAGGGATTTGGCCTCTTTCAGGGTGGAAACCAGCTCGACCATATTATTGCCATTGGTTTCCAGCGTCTTCCAGCCAAATGCATCAAATTTCTGCCGGATATTCCCGAGATTCATCACCGAGTCTGTTGTACCATCAATTTGTTGATGATTCCAGTCAACAGTCGAAATAAGATTATCTACATTATGGTGCGTCGCGAATAGAAGAGCCTCCCAGTTCTGGCCCTCGTTCAACTCCCCGTCCCCATGGAGAGAGAATACAATATTAGAATCTTTATTGAGTTTTTTAGTAAGGGCCACACCAATGGCAGCGCTCATGCCCTGACCCAGCGAACCACTCGCGATTCGAATGCCGGGCAGGTGTTCATGAGTAGCAGGATGCCCTTGTAAACGGGAATTCAGTTTTCTGAATGTGGCAAGTTCTTTCAAATCAAAATAACCTGACCGGGCGAGGGTTGAATAAAAAACTGGTGAAATATGGCCGTTACTTAAGAAGAAAATGTCTTCATTTTTACCGTCCATTGAAAACTTCGGATTATGATCCATGATTTCAAAATAAAGTGCCGTAAAAAAATCCGTACAACCGAGAGAACCTCCAGGATGTCCACTCGTAGCGCTGTGTACCATTCTGAGAATATCGCGTCGTATTTGCGAAGCAATAGCCTTTAAATCAGGCATATGATTTCATTTATTTTGAAGTGCGCAAAGCTAAAGGAATTTATTTACCGTTGTCCGGGAACATATTAAACTTTTGTTCTAACTTGCTTGTTCATGCGCTCAGTGACATTATAACATTGCTGGTCAGAACATCTTGAATCTCAACACTCTATCCTGAACGTACGCGAAAGAGTTAAGGCTTGATATTAGCAATGATTGAAATTATTTAATGTAAACCGAGGTACATGTTTGACGTATTACTTTGTCTGTCTATTTCATTTACCATTACTTTTCTGGCAATTCCGGTTATTATTAATGTAGCCGAGATGAAAAAGCTTTTTGATATGCCGGATGCACGTAAAATTCATCAGGTGGCGATTACTCCATTGGGAGGTATAGGTATTTTTGCTGGTTTTGTTTTTGGCTGTCTGCTCACGATTAATTTTAAAGACGCCTCAGAATTCCAATATTTTATTGCTGCGAGTATGGTTATTTTCTTTTTGGGGTTGAAAGATGATATACTTGTTTTATCCCCCATTAAAAAATTCATTGGACAGGTACTGGCCGCATTCCTGATCATATATTACGGCAGGATTCAGATCCGCAGTATGCATGGTTTTTTTGGGATACATGAATTACCTGAAATGTTCAGTCTGCTGATCTCTTATTTTTCTGTCATTGTTATTATTAATTCATTCAATCTGATCGACGGTGTTGACGGATTAGCGGGAAGTCTGGGGTTAATGTCCGCCGCGCTTTTTGGAATTTATTTTATGTCGGCTGGGATGGAACCATATTATGTACTTGCGTTTTCTCTTTGTGGCACCCTGCTGGCATTTTTGATATTTAATTTTCAACCTGCTAAAATATTTATGGGCGACACCGGTTCACTTCTCATTGGAGTGGTGAATGCAATTTTAGTATTAAAATTCATAGATCCGGGAGATGGACCTGAATCAGTGAATCCGATTATTTCATCGCCGGCCATTGGATTTACCATACTCATGATCCCACTACTCGACACACTTCGTGTATTTGCAATACGAATTTTTAAACGCCGGTCGCCATTTAGTCCGGATAGAAATCATATACACCATCTGTTGCTGGATCGTGGATTATCGCATCGTACTATCACCCTTTTACTCGTAGCAGTGAACGCCAGCATGGTTGTATTTGTATATATGGCAAGATCGCTGGGCTGCACTATTTTAATTTTATCAGTCATAGCACTTTTCTTCACCTTCATAGCGATAGCATACTATTCCAGACCTCGTCATGCTATATCATGGGCCACTGATGGAAATGATAAAAACGAAAAGGTAAAGGAATCAAAATTGGTTACCTTTATCCGCGAAAGTATGCTTGAACAAAAAAACTAACCAGGCATCAATTCAACAAAATTCGAATAATTGTCTATGTCTGATGAATTAGACTTTATTGTGGAAGTCGCAACTGATTCCATGATCAAAGCAATCAATCACCTTGAAAATGAACTGACCAGGATTCGCGCAGGAAAGGCAAATCCTCAAATGCTCGACGGAGTGAATGTGGACTATTACGGAGTTCCTACCGTGATCAATCAAATGGCAAATGTTTCTGTTATGGATGCCAGGACACTGACCATTCAACCATGGGAGAAAAATATGCTGCAGCCCATAGAACGAGCTATTATAAATGCCAACCTTGGAGTCACACCACAAAATGACGGAAATACTATACGCCTTTTTATGCCACCGCTTACAGAAGAAAGAAGAAAAGAATTTGTAAAGCGTGCGTATGCAGAGGGAGAACAAACCCGTGTTTCCATTCGAAATATTCGCAGAGAAGCAATCGAACAAATAAAGAAGTTACAGAAGGATGGCCTCAGTGATGACCTCACAAAAGACGCAGAAAAACAAATCCAGGATATTACAGACCAACATATTTCTCTGGTAGAAAAACATCTTTCTTCCAAAGAAAAAGAAATCATGTCCGTTTAAATCCCATTGATTTAACGAGACATTTAATTCTTAACAATAAAAATCATATGTATGGGAATCTTAAAAGAGTTCAGGGATTTTGCATTACGCGGTAATGTCGTTGATCTTGCCGTTGCAGTAATCATTGGCGCTGCTTTTGGAGCCATTGTTTCATCACTTGTAGATAATGTTATAACACCCCTTTTACTGACGCCTGCCTTAAAGGCGGCTAATGCACAGGATTTAGACAAACTTCAATATGGCTCAGTTAAATATGGGCTTTTTATATCTGCCATTATTAAATTTATTATCATAGCATTTATACTTTTCCTCATCGTAAAAGGTATGAAGAGCATTGAAAAGAAAAAAGTCCCACCGGCAAAGGAAGTATCCAGCACAGATAAGCTGTTGATGGAGATCAGAGATGAATTGAAAAAATCATAACCAGGTCAGATTTTGCATTTTTAATTCAGGAATATCATTTATATGAAAAAGACTGTATTGAGTATATTGTCTATACTATACATTTTTGTGGCAACAGCACAGGACAAATCTGTTCAGGAGATGCGTGATGAAGCAAGCAAAAATATCAAAAAGGATCCCAATGATACGATACCCAAGGTTTGGAAACTGGGTGGTGTTCTGCGATTTACTCTGACCCAGAGTGCACAGGATAATTGGGCGGCCGGAGGAGACAAAAATACACTTGGTCTAACCAGTTTTTTCAGCGGTTATGCGTTCTACAAAATGGGGAAACACTCCTGGGATAATACAATGGATCTTGCGTATGGATTCCTTAATACTACCAGCTTGGGATCCAGAAAATCGGATGACAAAATAGATGTCCTTTCAAAGTACGGTTATGACATAGGTAAAAACTGGTATGTCAGCGGTCTCATCAATTTTCGATCTCAGTTTGCGCCGGGGTACTCTTACCCGACGCAAGGGGCACCGATATTGACTTCGGATTTTCTGGCACCCGCCTATCTCATCGTTTCTCCTGGACTAAACTATAAACCAAATGATCAGTTCTCCTTTTTTATCTCACCCGCTACGTTGCGATGGACTTTTGTAAAGAATGATTCACTTTCCGCAAAGGGGGCATTTGGTGTGGATTCGGGCAAATCGGTAAAACGGGAATTTGGCGCTTTTTCTACAACCAGCTATACACATAAGATTAATGACAATGTGATATTCAGCAGCCGTCTTGATCTTTTTTCAAATTATGAACATGATCCACAGAATGTGGACGTGAACTGGACCAATTTACTCTCGGTTAAAGTAACAGGTATTATTACCATGACTGCGGCGTTTAACCTGATCTATGATAATGATGTCAAGACCGTTAAAGCTGACGGAAGTCCCGGTGGACCTGCGGCTCAGCTACAGGAATTGCTGGGCATCGGGTTGTCATTAAAACTTCAAAATTAATCTTCGGTTTTAGTAGCTGATTACCGACATACAGATACAAACATCCGTTAACAATTAACCTCTAACTATTAACCATTATTTACTATTCTTGTATCTAAAGCCGGCGCATGCTTAATTCATCTTCATATCAAATCAGATTATCTCAGTTTGAAGGCCCCTTTGACCTGCTTCTGTTTTTTATAGAAAGGGATGAACTCGATATTTACAATATACCGATTCATAAACTGATCAGGGATTTTTTGGATTTTATACATAAAGAAGAAACGCTGAATATTGAGTTGTCGAGTGAATTTATCCTGTTCGTATCTACGCTCATGCGCATCAAAGCCAAAATGTTGTTGCCCAGAAAAGAATTGGATGAGCAGGGCAATGAAATAGATCCTCGCCAGGAACTGGTAAACAAAGTTTTGGAATACAAGAGATTCAAGGAGGCTGCAGCACGTTTAGCAGAAATGGAAGAAGATCGAATGAAATTGATCCGACGTGGAAATCTCCATCGTGAATTATTGCAAATTGGAGAAGAAGCCGGAGAAGGAACAGAGATCCAGTCCATCAGTTTATTTAAACTGATGAAGACCTTTGAAAAGGTATTAATGCGCCTTCAGGATCGTAACAATCAGCCCAGGCATACTGTGGTTCAATATACCTATTCAATTGAAGAAAGCAGGCAGTATCTGATCGACCTGGTCAGTCAGGATAAAACGGTTCCATTTGAAAAAATCATCGAAGTCTGCGAAAACAGAATCCACGCAATATTTCTATTCCTTTCGATTCTGGAACTGGTTCAACTGGGTTACATGAATATTCTCATCGGAGAGGGTCGAAATAATTTTATACTGGAACATAATGAGGAACACTTAATGTTGAATGCATAGCTAAGTGAATAAATGGCAGAAACAAAAGATGGCATCTTATTTGGTGTTTAAACATCAAACTTAAAAAGCCATGAATACGCTATTATACCCTGCAAACGAAAGGGGACATGTTAACCTGGGTTGGCTTGACAGCTACCATTCTTTCAGTTTTGGTCAGTACCACGACCCCAAAAAAGTACATTTTGGTGCTTTACGGGTTGTAAATGATGACAGTATTGCCGGAGGTGGTGGATTCGGAACACATCCACACGATAATATGGAAATCGTAACGATTCCTTTGGAAGGTAAACTGGCACATAAAGATAGTACCGGAAACGAGGGGCTCATCAGTAAAGGAGACGTTCAGATCATGAGTGCCGGTACTGGCATTCGACATTCAGAATACAATGCTTCTTCAACCAACGATGCAAAACTTTTGCAGATTTGGGTTTTCCCAAAAATGAAAAATATTAAACCGGTTTATGGGCAAAAAACCTTTGACATAAAAGACCGGAAAAATAAATGGCAGGTTGTAGTGAGCCCTGACAAGACCGACCAGGCATTGAACATTAACCAGGATGCGAGGTTTTCTCTTAGTCAGTTGGATGAAGGACAAACTGTTTCTTATGAAACCAGATTCAAGGGGTCCGGTATTTATATTTTCGTAATTGAAGGGGAAGTAAAAATTGGAAACCAGGATCTCAAAAAAAGAGATGCGGTCGGATTGTCCGGAACGGATAAAGTCGAAATAAAGGCTTCAAAAAATGCTGAGATTTTGGCGATTGAAGTTCCCATGCTCTCTTAAATTACAGAAACCCGCCTGGCGGATTGATCGTTAACTGCCGGCTGTTATTTTAAGCCTTTCCCTGAGCATTCTTCGGGCAGAATTTGCGATGGCTTCCGCATCGAAACCAGCTTCATGTTGAAGTTGTTTTGGAGTGCCGTGTTCCAATATCCGGTCTGGAATTCCCAGCAGTTCGACCTGTGCGGAATAATGATGAGTCGCCATAAATTCAAGTATGGCGCTTCCGAAACCCCCGACTACAGTTCCATCTTCCACGGTGATGATTTTATTGAATTTAGCAAACACTTCATGTAGTAATTCTTCATCAAGTGGTTTTGCAAACCGCATATCAAAATGTGCAGGATCAATGTCTTCAGCTCGAAGCTGACGGATGGCTACAACAGCAAAATTCCCGGGATGGCCAAAGGTTAAAATTGCAAGATCTTTACCGTCTTTTAATTTGCGTCCTTTACCAATTTCTATTTCCTTAAAAGGTGTTTTCCACTCTGGCATCACGCCTTCTCCACGGGGATAGCGTATTACAAATGGATGTTGATTTTTATCCAGCTGAGCGGTGTACATGAGGTTGCGTAATTCAGATTCATTCATAGGTGCTGTTACGATCATATTCGGAATACAACGCATATATGCAATATCGTAAGCACCGTGGTGAGTCGGACCATCCTCGCCTACCAATCCTGCCCGATCCAGACAAAAAACTACAGGCAGATCCTGAATAGCCACATCGTGTATTACCTGATCATATGCCCTTTGCATGAAAGTAGAGTAGATATTACAGAACACACGCAAGCCCTGGGTTGCCATACCAGCACTTAAGGTTACAGCATGTTGTTCGCAAATACCTACGTCAAATGCGCGGTCAGGCATTTTTTCCATCATGAACTTCAATGAACTGCCGCTAGGCATGGCCGGAGTTATGGCAAAAATATTAGGGTTATTCTCCGCGAGCTCTATTATTGAATTACCAAAAACGTCCTGATATTTGGGAGGCTGAATGGTGTCGAACTTCTTTTTGTAAATTTCACCTGTAATTTTATCGAATAAACCAGGTGCATGCCATTTGGTTTGATCATGCTCAGCCAATGAATAACCTTTGCCCTTTACGGTTATTATATGAAGAAGTTTTGGACCCGGAATATTTTTCAAATCCTGGAGTGTATCGACGAGTTTGTTCAGGTTATGTCCATCAATGGGGCCAAAATAACGCAATTTCAATGCTTCAAACAGATTGCTGCTTTTATTCACAAAGCTCTTGATACTATGTTCAATTTTACTGGCAATCTCCCTGCTGAAATGGCCACCGACGGGTAGTTTACCAAGGGCCTTCCAGATATCGTCCTTAAACTTATTATAGGTTTGAGAAGTGGTAATATCTGTGAGATATTCCTTTAAAGCACCGACATTGGGGTCGATGCTCATGCAATTATCATTCAAAATAATCAGCAGATCTGAATCCGCAACACCAGCATGATTCATACCTTCAAATGCCAGTCCTGCAGTCAACGCTCCATCTCCAATTACCGCAACGACTTTTCTGTCGAGTTCTCCTTTATATTTTGCGGCCATGGATATTCCAAGAGCCGCGCTGATGGAAGTGGAAGAATGACCTACACCAAACGTATCATAGATACTTTCATTCCTGTTGGGAAAGCCACTTATTCCTTTATACTTTCTATTTGAATAAAAATTATCACGCCGGCCTGTCAGAATTTTATGTCCGTAAGCCTGATGGCCAACATCCCAAACAAGCTGATCATAAGGAGTATTAAATATATAGTGCAGGGCAACAGTGAGTTCGGCAACTCCAAGGCTGGCTGCAAAATGACCTCCGTGGATGCTTACAACATCTATTATATACTGACGTAATTCATCAGTGAGCTGTTGCAGCTGTTCCCTGCTTAGTTTCTTGAGATCTTCAGGAGAATCAATGGTTTTTAAAAGGGGTCCAGGCACTGGGTCCATCTGGTTCATTTAAACAGGTAAAAATAAGATTTTCCATCGATATGGATGCAGGACCATGCAGAACTCCCTTCCCGGAGGCTGGTGACCGCCAAAAGGTCGTAATTACCCACTAATACTTAAAAAGATGAAATGGGATGATATATCGGCTAGATTTGCCCCAATCAAGACATGCAAAAGACTAGTAAATACTATTGGTGGCTCCAATTTGGAGGTTGGGGGGTTCTTGCTCCGATTTTGATTTTAATAAATTTACTTTCCGGCCTGAGGGTTGATGAACATTTTCTAATTGGCGTGGCCATAAAAATACTGGCGGGCATTTTTATTACTCATTTATTCAGACTTTATATTCATCGCATGGGCTGGCTGACTTTGCCGGTCGAGAAAGCTCTACCCAGGCTGGCAGTGGGTATATTAATTGTCTGTCTGCTGGATACGATTATCCGAATTTCTGTGATTAGCTGGATTGATCCTTCTACAAGCAACAGAAGGCTTGGAATTCAGCACAAGATTTCTGCTGGTAACATTAGAAAACGGATTGTATATAATACCCTGGACCTTGATTTATTACTTCTTCCATTATATTCAGAAAACCCGGAATCAGGAACTCGATACACTTAAGCTCGAAGCCCTGGTAAAAGAATTGGAACTTAAAACAATTAAGAGTCATATCAACCCGCATTTTATTTTCAATGCACTCAACAGCATCAGGGCCCTGATAGATGAAAATCCACTCAGGGCCAGGACGGCCATTACTGAACTTAGCAATATTTTAAGAAGCAGCATGCAAACTGAAAAGCAGGAAACGGTTGTTTTAGAAAAAGAATTGAATATTGTGAAGGATTATCTTGCCCTGGAACATATTCGGTTTGAAGACCGTTTGAATGTTCAGTATGAAATTGCTGACAATACTTTGACACAACCTATTCCACCGATGATGCTGCAGACCCTGGTTGAAAATGCCATTAAACACGGCATCAGCAAACAAGTGAGCGGCGGCACCGTTACTATTATATCCAAAATGAAGGAGCGCTATCATCAACTGGTGATCCGTAATACAGGTCATTTAAGCAAATCGGGAAATGAGGACGGTTTTGGTCTTGAGAGTACTCGTAATCGACTTCAACTATTATTCGGGGAAGAAGCGAATTTTAACATCCGGGAAATCAAGGGTAATATGGTAGAAGCAGAGTTACATATTCCATTGACATAAATCATGCATATGATAAGAGCAGTAATTATTGATGACGAAAGGCTTGCCCGCAACGAATTAAAAAAATTGTTGCAGGAATTTCCAGAAATTGAAATCATCGCCGAAGCAGCTAATGCGAATGAGGGTATAGAGAAAATTGACAGCCTTAATCCAGACTTGATTTTTCTTGATATCCAAATGCCAGGAAAAACAGGTTTTGATATGTTGGCCGAATTGGACAAGGCACCGGATGTGATTTTTACAACAGCATATGACGATTATGCCCTGAAAGCATTCGAGGTGAACGCACTGGATTATTTATTGAAACCGGTAGAACCGCGCAGACTCGCAGATGCTCTGCATAAACTTCATCTGGAAGAAAGCCGTGACCGGGAATCAGCTTCTGATGATGAAATTGCTGTGAACAGAAGTTTGCTTCATGAAAACGATCAGGTTTTTGTAAAAGATGGAGAACGATGCTGGTTCGTGAAATTATCAGAAATCCGGCTTTTTGAAAGCGTTGGAAATTATGCGAAGATTTATTTCGGATCCAACAAACCACTCATCCTGAAATCTTTAAATGCGCTGGAAGAACGTCTGGATGAAAAAGTATTTTTCCGTGCGAACAGAAAACACATAGTAAACCTAAGGCTCATAGAAAAAATAGAACCATATTTCAATGGGGGACTCCTGCTTGAACTCAAGGGTGGAGAGAAAATAGAAGTCAGTCGCAGACAAACGGTCAAGTTCAAAGAAATGATGAGTTTATAAACCGTTA
Organism: uncultured Bacteroidota bacterium; assembly: GCA_963730425.1. Taxonomy (GTDB): domain Bacteria; phylum Bacteroidota; class Bacteroidia; order Chitinophagales; family Chitinophagaceae; genus Puia. Next base: position 376,600 of record CAVSRV010000011.1, read on the forward strand.
AAAACTGATATGCGATTCTTGTTCATTTCCGGACTCCTGGTTATTAGTTTACACGCCAATTCCCAGGCACCCTCAAGCGTTAGTGAAAAAGAAGTCGGCAGTATAGAAAAAATCCTTGCAGCAGATGATATGCAAGGACGACAGGTATTTACAAATGGAATAGATAAAGCGGCTGATTTTATAAGAAAGGAATTTAAGGAGGCAGGTTTAAAACCCCTGCCTGGGTCGAATGATGGATTTAATCAATCCTTTACGATGATAAAACCTGAATCCAATGAAGTTTCCGCGGTACTGGATGGATATCCTGTTGATGGCAAAGATATTTTGGTATTTTCATCTTCTTCCTCTTCGCTAACTATTACTCCTGCCGATCACTATCAGAAAGTATTTGTAAAAAAAGGATCCGATTTTCGGTCAAATGTTTATAAATATCTTGATACGGAACAAAATGTACTAGTATTCGTGGATACTTCATTTGCAAAGAATTTCGCAAGACTTGCAAGATTTCAGATGCATCAGTTTGAAAGAAGGGGGAATCGGATTTTCATTCTAACGGGTACCGATCCACAACAATTTAATATTCAGATTACTCAGAAATTAAAGAAACAGAGTCTTACAAACCTGATTGGAATTATTCCGGGTAAATCAAAACCTGAAGAATATGTGATTTTTTCCGCCCATTATGATCACTTGGGAATTGGCAAACCGGATTCGAAAGGAGATTCTATTTATAATGGAGCGAATGACGACGCTTCGGGAACAACCGCCGTCATAATACTTGCTAAATACTTCCGCGGACTTCATAACAATGCACGTACACTTATTTTTGTCGCTTTTACTGCTGAAGAGATTGGCGAATTCGGGTCTGCTTATTTTTCAAAAAACCTGAACCCGGACAAAGTGATGGCAATGTTCAATATTGAAATGATTGGTACAGAAAGTAAATGGGGGAAAAATTCCGCTTACATAACCGGATTTGAGAAATCAGATATGGGCCCGACACTTCAAAGAAATCTGGTTAACAGCCCATTCAGATTTTATCCGGATCCATATCCTGAGCAGGGATTATTTCTTCGGTCCGACAATGCGTCTCTGGCCAAAAGAGGAGTTCCTGCACATACAATATCAACATCGAAAATGGATTCCGAAAAATATTATCATACTCAGGGGGATGGGATTGAAACACTTGACCTGAAAAATATGACTGAAATTATTCGGGCAATCGGAATTAGTGCCAGAACAATTATTGCAGGGCAAGACACGCCTCAGAGAGTAAAGATGGATTGATTATCGGTCTTTTAATGCTTCAATGGTTCCATAATAAGTAATCGACTGGCGGGTGTTACAACTGACATTCATAAAGCAATAACTGCTGGAAGATATGGACATAGTTATTTTGTTGGCGCTGGATTCATTTTTTGGAACTATGGTAATTTCCCATCCACCTTTTTTCGTACTATCTGCGCTATAACCGAACTGACTGGAGTTAAATCTTACGGAGACATCCGATGATCCATAGTCTGCTGTATAGGATCTGCCGTAATATGGAAGGTCAACAAAAAGACTATCATTTTTCAATTTTAATGTGTATTCACTGGTAAGCTGAATAGTCCTTCCTTTTATGGGTGTTGCGGAAAGAGCGTGGAATTGAAAATGCCTGGAATCGATCTGGTTTTTTAGTTGAGCGTATGCGTCTTTTTTTTTCTGATCATTGCCGGATTGTGCGGAGCTGCATATGCAAATGAGCATTAGAAACGGCGCCAGTAGCCATTGAAATATATAGCGGAACATAACTTATTTTTTATAAAATTAAGTTATCCCTCATATTGCCTGTTGTATCAGGTTTTCGTTTTACATGAATTTTTTCAATACTTTTTCCATGCAGACCCTGATTTCAGCATGATTTAAATTTCCCAGGCTACCTTCATGGCTGTGTTTCAATGGTTTTGATTGATCAAAAGAAAAATTTCCCGATTGGATCTGGTTGCCAATGGTTTTATATGCTTCCCTGAAAGGAATGCCCTGGTTTACCAGGTCATTTACTGCTTCTACACTAAAGATGAATTTATATTTCTCCTCCAGCAAGATGTCTTTTTTTATCCGGATTTGAGATAGCATAAGAATTGTCATGCTGATACATGATTTTAGATCTTCGATGGCCGGAAATAAAATTTCCTTAGTGAGCTGCATATCCCGGTGATATCCTGAAGGAAGGTTATTCATCAATAAGCTGAGTTCATTGGGGATAGATTGAATACGGTTACACCTGGCACGGATGAGTTCAAATACATCAGGATTTTTTTTATGCGGCATGATGCTGCTTCCGGTAGTGAGCTCGTCGGGGAAAGAAATAAATCCGAAATTCTGATTCATATACAGACAACAATCCATTGCCAGACGGGAAAGAGTTGCAGCAATTGCGGAAAATCCAAAGGAAACCAGTTTTTCCGTTTTGCCCCGGCTCATTTGAGCATATACTACGTTGTAATGCATGTCATTGAAGCCGAGAAGTTCAGTCGTCATTTTCCTGTTCAATGGAATAGAGGAACCATAACCAGCACCGCTTCCAAGTGGGTTTTTATTTACTACCTGAAAGGCCGCCGCCAACATTTCAAGATCGTCCGTCAAACTTTCAGCATAAGCACCAAACCACAGGCCAAAAGAGGAAGGCATCGCAATTTGTAAATGCGTATACCCCGGCAACAAATCATCCTGGTATTGATGACTGAGAGAAATCATCAGGTCAAATAGTTCTTTGACTTCCGATTTTAATTCCAGAATTTCAGCTCGTAGAAATAATTTAATATCTACGGCAACCTGGTCGTTGCGGCTCCTGCCGGTATGGATTTTTTTTCCAGCTTCACCGATTTTTCTAGTAAGATTTAATTCGATCTGGGAATGAATATCTTCTACACCGGGTTCTATTTGGAAAAGTCCGTGTTTTATATCTGATTCAATATTTTCCAGTTCTTTCTGAATGGAAAACGCTTCATCTGCAGTTAATATATTTACCGATTGCAGCATTTTTGCATGCGCCATAGAACCCTGCACATCGTATATTGCCAGCACCATATCAAATTCCGGATCCCGGCCAACTGTAAATTTTTCTATCTGTGTATTAATATCTGATCCTTTTTTCTCCCAGAGTTTCATTTTTCAGGCTTTATATAAATTCGTCAAGAAGTTTAATGTAGGTGGTAATACCTTCTTTAATTTCATCTATATAAATATACTCGTCTGCCGTGTGACTTCTGGCTGAATCCCCCGGACCCATTTTTAAAGCCGGGAATGGCATCAGTGCTTTATCAGATGTTGTAGGTGAACCATAATAATTTTTTCCCATTCTTATTCCTGATTTTACAAGCGGATGATCTAAAGGGATAGAAGTCGATTTCATTCGCGTAGTCCGTGGTTTAAAACTACTCCTGAGGTTTTCTTTTAACCCTTCCAGGATTTCCTCAAAACTATATAATTCATTTACACGAACGTCTATCACATACTTACACTGCGCAGGAACAACATTGTGTTGTTTGTTCTCAGTTTCTATAATTGTTACGCTCATGCGCGTTTCACCAAGCAGATCGCTTTTTTTATCAAAACGATAGTTACGTATCCATTCAATATCTTCCAAAGCTTTATACAACGCATTTTCGCCTTCATTTCTGGCAGCATGTCCGGGACGACCAGAAGCTGCACAATCAATTACCATCAGTCCTCTTTCAGCGACAGCCATTTCTAATTTAGTGGGTTCACCTACAATACCAAAATCAATTTGTCCAAGGTAGGGTAGCACCAGTTCTATTCCATTGACTCCGCTGATCTCCTCTTCGGCGCTGGCAGCGAAAACAATATTATGTTTTGGATCGGGATGGTAATAATAGTATAGGAATACGGCTGCGAGACTTACCAGGCAGCCTCCGGCGTCGTTACTACCGAGGCCGTACAACTTGCCATCTTTTATGACAGGTGTAAAAGGGTCCATACTATAGTGCTTGTTGGGACGGACCGTGTCGTGATGAGAATTCAATAAAATACTCTTGCGTGAACTTTGATAGTTCTCATTCCTTGCATAAACATTGTTTCCCACGCGGGAAAAGGGTATTTCATGACGTTCAAAAAAAGCACAAATCAAATCCGCAGTGTCATTTTCTTCTTTGGAAAAGGAAGGTGTTGAGATGAGTTCCTTTAATAAATCAATGGCTTCTGTTTGTAATGGTTCTATGGCAGATTTATTCATGACTGATGGTTGTACCGGTTTTCCCGGCTATGAGCAGATCCAGTTCTTCCCCCTTTCCAATAATTACCTTACTGACTCCTGCATCAATGGCCCTGTAGGCATTGTCCAGTTTAGGGATCATGCCAGAGAATATTTTATTCGTTTCTTTCAACTCTCTGTAATTAACCCGATCCAATTCAGCAATCACCGAATTTTCGTCGTCCACATCTTTAAGAACACCCCGTTTTTCAAAACTATATACCAGGCTTACACCAAAAATAGTACTCATGGATTTCGCAATTTCCTGCGCGATTGTATCAGCATTCGTATTCAGCAGCTGATTATTTCCATCATGAGTGATAGATGAAACAACTATACAAATGTCATTATCCAACAGAAGTCTGAACCAGCCGGTATTTATCTGATCAATATCTCCGGCAAATCCAAAGTCGATAGCTGTATTTACTCTCTTATGCGCCCGAATACTATTCCCGTCGGCCCCGGAAATACCCAACGAATTGCAGTTTAGTGATTGTAATTCAGCAACGATATGTTTGTTAATATATCCGGCGTAAACCATCGTCACTATCTTCAGTGTTTCTCCGTCCGTAATTCGTCTGCCATCAATCAACTGCTGTGGTATGCCCAGTTTCTCAGCCAGTCTTGTCGCAAGTTTTCCACCGCCATGAACCAGGATTTTTTTTGATTTAATGGCGGCAAATTTTTTAAGAAATACCGAAAGCAGTGCATCATCATCAATGATATTTCCGCCGATCTTAATTACATAAAGATTTTCCATAATCAGGATTTGAGAATTTCGCTGAGCACAGATTGTGCGGCCCAAACCCGGTTTCCAGCCTGCTGAGTTACAATACTGTGCGGGCCATCCAATACTTCATCACTTAACTCCACATTGCGCCGAACGGGCAGACAGTGCATAACCCTGGCGTTATTCGTTAATTGTAATTGTTCATTGGTAAGCATCCACTCAGGATCATTTGTATACATTTTACCATAATCCTGGTAAGTGCTCCAGTTTTTTACATATACAAAATCTGCATCTTTCAGTGCAGCGTCCTGATTATGTAATATGCGCGCGCCTTTCGTAAATCGCTGATCCAGATCATAGTCTTCAGGATGCGTAATGACAAATTCCGCTTTACCCCAGGCATTGATCCATTGCGCAAAACTATTGGCAACACATTGTGGGAGAGGTTTAACATGCGGTGCCCAGCTCAAAACAATTTTGGGTTTCCTGATTTCCGGCGAGTTTTGCAAGCATTCTGTAATTGTAAGAATATCCGTCAGGCTTTGCAAAGGATGTAGTGTGGCGCTTTCAAGGCTCACCACAGGGATGCCGGCATATTTCACAAACTGTGAAATATATAATTCACTATAATCATCTTCGCGGTTTTTTAATGAAGGGAAAGTGCGAATGCAAAGGATATCAAAATATTTCCCCAGAACCGGAGCTGCATCCTTGATATGCTCCACGCTTCTGCCACTCATAATTGCATCTTCTTCAAATTCCAATGCCCAGCCTTCTTTATCCACATTAAAAACCAGTGGCTCCAAACCGAGATTAAGTGCCGCAACCTGGGTACTGAATCGGGTACGCAGACTTGGATTCAGAAAGAGGAGACCAATTTTTTTTCCCTGACCAAGTAATTTGTCTTCAAATGGATTTTTTTTGTACTGAAGCGCTTTAGCGATCAGATGATCCATATTCGTTACATCTTCTATGGAGATGAAATTTTTCATGACTGATTGACCAGGTTGGATAATGAGACCATATTTTGTATTTCTACCTCAAGTGACTCAAGGAATTCTTCGGCTTCTTTTTTTCTCAATGCCAGAGAAGGTAAAAGTCGGATCGTATTGGGTTTTGATTCACCAGTGAATACCTGTTGATTATATAAAAGATTTTTTCGAAGGTCCTTAAGATTTATATCCGGTTCAAGACCTATCATTAATCCCTTGCCCCTGATATTTTTCAGACCGTCTATTTTTTTCAATCGACTGATCAGGAATTCTCCCGTTGATTTTGCATTATCCATCAGCTTCTCTTCTTCTATTACCTCCAAAACTGCCAACGCAGCAGCACAGGCAAGATGATTGCCACCAAAAGTAGTTCCCAGCATTCCGTGTTTGGGTTTCAGGAATGGCGTAATCAGGATACCAGCAACAGGGAATCCATTACCCATGCCCTTGGCCATACTATAAATGTCCGCCTGTACGCCCGCCTGATCATGGGAAAAAAAGGTTCCGGTTCTTCCATATCCACATTGAACACTGTCTGCAATAAAAATGGCGTTATGTTTAGAGCACAGAGATCTTATTTTTTGAAGAAAACTATCATCGGCGATATTAATTCCCCCCACTCCCTGAATACCTTCTGTAATAACAGCGGCAACTTCGTTGCCATACACTTCGAAATATTTTTCCAATGCAATTTCATCATTAAAAGGAAGAATGACTGCATTTTCAGTTTGATTTGCCGGAGCGATGATTGCAGGATTGTCGGTTACTGCAACCGCCAGAGATGTTCTTCCATGAAAAGACTTACTGAATGAAATAATTTTTTTCCTTCCGTTAAAGAATGACGCGAGCTTCATTGCATTTTCATTCGCTTCCGCACCTGAATTGCAAAGAAAAAGCTGGTAATCTTCTTTTCCTGAAACTTTGCCCAATTTATCTGCAAGCTCCTGCTGTAAAGGAATTCTTATCGAGTTAGAATAAAATGCTACCTGGTTAAGCTGTTGGGTAATTCTGGATACAAAATGCGGGTGTGTATGTCCGATGGATATTACAGCGTGACCGCCATACATATCGAGGTATTGCTGACCTGAATCGTCCCATAAATAGGAGCCTTTTGCACGGGTAATCGTAATTTCATTTATAGGGTAGACATCGAAGAGTTTCATAATTTTCTTTAAGCTTAAAGCGCAAGGCGTAAGGCACAAGGCTTTTTTAATGATTAATAGTTATTTTCTCAAATTATTTAATTGTTCAATTATCAATATCCAGACTTTGCTTTAAGCTTTATGCCTTAAGCCTAAAAATAGTTTGCTTTAAATTTTAATCCATCCGTTTCATCCAGACCAAACATTAAATTCATATTTTGAACAGCCTGACCGCTGGCGCCTTTCAGCAGATTATCAATTGCCGAATGAACGACTATTAGATTATCTTGTTTTTCAAGTTGAATGATACACTTATTAGTATTGACAACCTGTTTTAAAAAAATAGGATTTTCACTCACCACAGTAAATGGATGGTCCTTATAATAATTTTTATACAATTCGATTAATTCAGAGAGATCCTGTTTGATTTTCAACTGTGAACTAACAAAAATGCCACGCGTAAAATCGCCTCTCCAGGGCACGAAATGCAGATTGTTGCTGCCAAATCCTATTTGAAGGTGATTCAGCGCCTGATTTACTTCAGCAAGATGTTGGTGAGTAAGCGTTTTATAAGCCTGTATGTTATTCGCCCGCCACGAAAAATGGGAAGTGGGGCTTAAACTTTGTCCTGCGCCGGTGGAACCGGTGATGCCTGTACAATAAACTTCGGTTAGCCATCCCTGTTGAGCCAAAGGCACAAGGCCCAGTTCAATGGCGGTTGCAAAACATCCCGGATTGGCAATATTTTGGGCACCCATTATTTCCCTCCTGTTTATTTCCGGCAGGCCATAGACAAAAGAATTTCCAGTGTCACATAAACGATTGTCAGATTCGAGTCTGAAATCCTGCGATAAATCAATGAGACGGATTTCCGGATTTACTTCATTTTCTAACAGGAATTTCCTGGCTTCGCCATGACCTACGCAAAGGAACAGGACATCAATATCCGGCGAAATATTCACAGAAAATTTCAGATTTATTTCGCCAACCAAATCAGGATGAACATCAGATATTGTCTGCCCTGCGTAGCTTTTACTTTGTACAAAAATGAGTTCAGCATATGGATGATGCAGCAGGATACGGATCAGTTCCCCACCGGTATAACCAGCGCCACCTGTTATGCCAACCCTGATTTTTTTCATTTTGTATTATTGCCAGACTCGTTGATTTTATGGAAAATGGCAGTTTGATTGCCAAAGATTTTTGCAAATCCTTTAACATCGTCCCCCGTCCATCCGCTATTCATTTCTCCATAGGCTCCGAACCGACTGCTCATAAGGTCATGTGCACTTTCAATACCTGTTATTGTGAAGCGATAAGGTTCAAGAGTAACAAATACCCTACCTGAAACGGTAGATTGCGAATCCTCAAGAAATTTTTCGATGTTACGCATGGTCGGATCCAGCATTTGTCCTTCGTGCAGCCAGTTCCCATACCAGGCGCTAAGCTGGTCTTTCCAGTATAATTGCCACTTTGTTAGTGTGTGTTTTTCAAGGAGGTGATGCGCTTTTATAATGATAAGGGGAGCTGCGGCTTCAAATCCAACCCGACCCTTGATTCCTATAATTGTATCACCTACATGAATATCCCTACCGATCGCAAATGGCTGGGCAACAGACTGCAAAGATTGAATTGCCCGAACAGGATGATCGTAAATTTTTTCATTGACTGATTTCAGTTCTCCTTTTTCAAACCAGAGACTGATTTTTTTTGTCCCATGCTCGGTCAATGGCGTTGGCCAGGCATTTTCGGGTAAATAGTCTTTTGAGTTTAGTGTTTCCCTGCCTCCGACAGAAGTACCCCAAAGACCTTTGTTGATACTGTATTTTGCTTTTTCAAAATTCATTTCCACGCCATGCTCTTTGAGAAACTTAATTTCTTCTTCCCGGCTTAGTTTTAAATCACGTATCGGTGTAAGAATCGTTGCATCAGGAACCATTCCTGTAAAAACCATATCAAACCGAACCTGGTCATTTCCGGCGCCAGTACTTCCATGGGCAACATAACCGGCTCCTGTTTCTTCCACATATTTCGCTACTGCAATAGCCTGAACCATTCTCTCAGCACTCACACTGAGAGGATAAGTTGCATTTTTCAACACATTTCCAAATATCAGGAAACGGATACAGGACTGGTAGTATTCTTCCGTAACATCCACTGATTTAAAAGATGCTACTCCCAGCTCCTTCGCCCTTTTTTCAATGCTTTTTAATTCATCAATACTAAACCCACCTGTATTGACCGTAAGGGCATGCACTTCCAGCCCTTTTATCTTCTTGAGATAAATAGCGCAATAAGTTGTGTCCAGGCCACCACTATATGCTAATACAACTTTTTTATTTTTTTTATCCATCAAATGATCCAAAATTTTATTTAGCCAGCTTCTCTTTTTTTAGTTTAATTGTCCGGATAAGGCCAAGATCAGATAGAATCATATCTACTTTTTCTTTGCGCAGAAGGTTTTTTAGCAGATTCCATTGTTTGATTTTCATGAAACGCTCGTAGAGTTTACTGTGTTTCACGAAATCCTGCGCAGTTTCATTAGGTTTTTGATCTTTGGGATCATAAAGCATAGCTGTGCACATGCAATTTTTTCTTTCCTTACTCATGAGAATTTCATAATTCACACAACTTTTGCAACCGGCCCAAAAAGCTTCGTCCTGTGTAAGCTCTGAATATGTGACGGGCTCGTATCCCAGGTCGGAATTTATTTTCATAACTGCGAGTCCGGTAGTAAGTCCGAAAAGTTTTGCTCCGGGATATAATTTCTGGCTGAGATCAAAAATCTTTTTCTTTATATTTTTTGCGAGCCCGCTCTTACGAAAAGCAGGTGCCACGATGAGCCCGGAATTTGCAACATATTCGCCATGACTCCAGGTTTCTATATAACAGAAGCCGGCCCAGATGTCATCTAATGTGAAGGCGATCACTGCTTTACCCTCGCGCATTTTTTCCTTGATGTAATCGGGGCTTCTTTTTGCAATTCCGGTTCCGCGGGCTTTGGCGGAGGATTCCATTTCATCACAAATGATCTGTGCAAAGTCCTGATGAGAGGGATCTGCGATTTGTATCTTGAACTTTTGTTCCTGTTCCATTGATTGAATACGTGAGATAAATGAATGACAATGACGGAGTCATCGAATTTACTGTCCGTCTGATTACGGGCATAGATCCTGATGGAATACTATGGATGGTAGATATCAACGTCGTACCCAAAAGGGAATGGGACGAACAGAAAAAATAACGCATAGTGGCGCTACAAAAAACCCACGCTTATTGAAGGCGTGCAATACCATTCCGGTGAGGACTGATATGGGTGAGTTTTTTTTCATTTTTAGAAAAAATGGGATGACTATAGTTGTTAACGGTACAAAGTAACGGCTTTTCCAGAAATTTTCAGATATTTTTTGACGGAAATGCCTGAATCTTAACAAAGTGGAAGCCTTACTTTATGGTACAGACACTGAATGAAGCGCACCCGCCATTTCCACCAGCAAATTGGGATCTTTTTCAATTGCATTTCCGACCACAATCATGTCCGCTCCAGCTTTTGCATTGAGATAAACTTTCTCGGGGTCCTGAATTCCTCCGCCAACTATCAGTGGTACCTCTATATTCTGTGAAACCCGTTCGATCATCTCGGCCGATATAGGTCGTCTTGCCCCGCTGCCTGCATCCATATAGATTAGTTTCATACCGAGCATTTCGCCCGCCATAGCAGTGCAAAGAGCAATTTCATTTTTATCTGCAGGAATTGGCAGGGCATTGCTGATATAGGAAACGGTTGTAGGGGCCCCTCCGTCTATGAGCATGTAGCCTGTAGAAATGATTTCTAATCCGCTTTTTCTAATGGCCGGAGCGGAAATCACATGTTGGCCAATGAGTAACTCAGGATTTCTTCCCGAAATCAATGACAAATAAAGAAGGGCATCTGCTATTGGGGATACCTGAGACGGGGTTCCCGGAAAAAGGATAATGGGAATTTTACAAAGAGTTCTGATCTGACGGACTACCTGGTCCAGCTGATCAGAAACAACCAGACTCCCGCCTACAAGCAAATAGTCAACCCGGGCTTCCAGGGCTAGTTCTATAAGGACTCCTATTCCTGCGAGATCCACTTTATCGGGATCAATGAGCAGGGCGAAGGACTTACGTCGCATTCTTTTCTTAAGCAGTAAAGCAGAATAAACTTCGTCCTTCATGTGGCTGATTACCTTACAAATGTGCGAAAACTTTCCCGCTTTCCGAAACGTTGTAACTGAGGAGCAGGTAAACGATTATTTGGGTTTTACCAAAATTTATATTGTGAACAATCCTGAAAATATTGTGCATAAATCAAATCAATGAATACAGGACTGCGATACATGATTTATCAACCATTTTTTTCCACAAGTGTGGAAAATGAACTGAAGGAAAATTGAAAATGAAAAAATACTTTCGATTCCTGCTTAACAATTTGTTAATAGGCTAACGATTTCCTAACCACATAAAGTAACTCCATTATATGGCCACTCATACGCAATCTGTAAATGGTTTGCAATTTAGTAGGCGTTATACACGCGACGATATTCCTGTCTTTGAACAGTTTGAATATGATTACCGTAGTTCCGTTATCCGAAATCCATCAGGAGAGATTGTATTTGAGATGACCAATGTAGAAGTGCCCAGAGGATGGAGTCAGATAGCCACGGATATTCTGGCCCAGAAATATTTCCGAAAAGCCGGAGTACCTCTTTCCGATGGTAGTATGGGCCGTGAAACTTCGGTTAAACAGGTAGCCCATAGAATGGCTAATTGCTGGAAAGTATGGGGTGTACGATATGGTTATTTTGCTACCGAATGGGGATGCGAATGTTTTTTACGAAGAACTCGTTTATTCCATATTGAATCAGGCCTGTGTTCCCAACAGCCCGCAATGGTTCAATACCGGATTGTATGAAAGTTATGGTATTACCGGTAAGCCGCAGGGACATTACTATGTTGACCAGTCAGATGGGATTCTGAAGAAATCCACTTCTGCCTATGAACGTCCTCAGCCCCACGCCTGCTTCATTTTGAGCGTCGAAGATGATCTCGTAAATGATGGCGGTATAATGGATCTGTGGGTTCGTGAAGCCCGGATATTCAAATATGGTTCCGGAGTAGGAACGAATTTTTCCAATATACGGGGCGAAGGTGAAAAACTAAGCGGCGGTGGAACTTCCAGTGGGCTTATGAGTTTTCTTAAAATTGGTGACCGCGCTGCGGGCGCCATAAAATCAGGAGGTACAACACGCCGGGCAGCCAAAATGGTTTGTCTAGACCTGGATCATCCTGAAATTCTGGACTTTATTAACTGGAAACAGGAGGAAGAAAAGAAAGTAGCTGCGTTGATTTCAGCCGGCTATGCAAGTGATTACGAAGGAGAAGCTTATAAAACTGTCAGTGGACAGAATTCAAATAATTCAGTCAGGATCCCCAATTCATTTTTTGAAAAGCTGGAAAACGATGAGGACTGGGAATTGAAAGCAAGAAGTGACGGAAGGGTCATGAAAAAGATTCCTGCCAAGGAAGTTTGGAACCAGATTTCGTACGCTGCATGGCGTTGTGCTGACCCGGGTACCCAATACGACACCACTATCAATGAGTGGCATACATGCCCTAATGGTGGCCGTATCCGGGCTTCCAACCCCTGCTCCGAATATATGTTTCTTGACAACACGGCCTGTAATCTGGCTTCGGTAAATCTGCGCAGGTTCTATGATGAAACCACGAATATCATCGATGTTGAAGGATTTGAGTACACCTGTCGGTTATGGACAACCGTACTTGAAATTTCTGTTTTGATGGCCCAATTCCCATCCAAAGAGGTCGCTCAATTATCTTATGATTACCGTACCCTTGGTCTCGGATATGCGAACCTCGGTTCCACGCTTATGGTTATGGGCATTGCCTATGATAGTGAAGAAGCAAGAGGAATTGCCGGAGCGATCAGCGCAATCATGACTGGTATTTCTTATAAGACGAGTGCGGAAATCGCAGCTGTAATGGGGGCTTTCCCAAAATTTGAAGAAAACCGGGAATCCATGCTTAGAGTCATGCGCAATCACCGGCTTGCTGCTTACGATGCAGATGAATATGAAAAGCTGGAGATTAAGCCGCAGGGTATCAAGGCAAAATACTGTCCGGATTACCTTTTGAAATCTGCCACTAAAGCCTGGGACGACGCCGTTCAGCTAGGTGAAAAATATGGATACAGGAATGCACAGGCTACTGTAATTGCGCCAACCGGAACAATCGGTCTGGTGATGGATTGCGACACAACCGGTGTTGAACCCGATTTTGCACTTGTCAAATTCAAAAAACTTTCAGGCGGAGGATATTTTAAAATTATTAATCAATCTGTTCCGGCAGCCCTTAGGAATATGGGTTATGCAGAAAGGGAAATTGATTCCATCGTAAAATACGCTGTAGGTGCGGGCACATTTGCCGGCGCTCCACATATCAATCATCAAACTCTCAGTGAAAAAGGATTCTTCGCGGAAGAAATTAAGAAATTAGACAATGCAGTTGCATCAGCCTTTGAAATAGGTTTTGTATTCAACGTTTATAATCTGGGAGAAGAATGCTTACAGCGTCTTGGTTTCCATGCTGAACAATATTATAATTTCGAATGGAACCTTCTGGAAGCGCTTGGGTTTAGCGATAATGAAATCGCAGAAGCAAATGACTATATCTGCGGAACAATGACTGTCGAAGGGGCTCCTTACCTGAAGAAAGAACACCTGCCCGTATTCGACTGTGCAAATAAATGTGGTAAAATAGGCGAACGTTTTATTCACGCCCATGGCCATATCAGAATGATGAGTGCCGCACAGCCATTCATTAGTGGTGCGATTTCGAAAACCATCAATCTCCCAAATGAAGCCAGCATAGATGAAATCGCGGATGCTTACCTGCTAAGCTGGAAACTGGCCCTGAAAGCTTGTGCACTTTATCGCGATGGTTCTAAACTTTCACAACCACTAAGTAACAAGTCAGATAAAAAGAAAAAAACAGAAACAATTGAGGAAGTAAAGGCGACCATACCAAATGAACCTATGGCGGCAATGGAACCTCATATTGTGGATATGAGTAAACTGACGGTGCAGGAATTATTACTGGAAGTGCAGAAAAGAGTTCAGGCCTCTCCGGATACGAAATTGAAAAGGGAACTGGCTACTATCGTCGAACGAAGAACACTTCCTCCCAAAAGAAGAGGCTTCACACAAAAAGCCAAGATCAATGGACAGGTAATTTTTCTGCGTACAGGGGAATATTCTGACGGTTCCCTGGGTGAAATTTTTATAGACATGGCCAAGGAAGGCGCTACGATGCGCAGTATGCTGAATTGTTTCGCGATCGCTATTTCAATTGGACTTCAATACGGTGTGCCACTGGAAGAATTTGTTGAAAAGTTTGTGTTCACACGATTTGAACCTTCCGGTATGGTAGATCATCCGAATATTAAGAGCACAACTTCAATAGTGGACTTTATATTCCGCTCTATGGCATATGAATATCTGGGAAGAACGGATCTGGTGCACGTGCTGGATAAACCGGAAGTGATGAATACAGGTATGGCAGAATGGGATCAGCCCGTAACTGAGCAGGAAAAAAAAACACCAGAATTAAGTGAAGTACGAGTTGTGACAAAACCAACTGTTTCAATGATGAATCCTGCGCAGGTGAAAACGCCCGTCAAAAACATGAAAGTAGAGTCAGGTCTTGATGCCGTGAACGCAGCTGCCAAGAGCATGCAAAGCGATGCACCGGCCTGTAATACCTGTGGACATATTACAATACGCAGCGGAACCTGTTATAAATGTTTGAACTGTGGAAACAGCATGGGTTGTAGCTAGTTCACGAAAAATACTTTGGACGGTTTTACTTAACCACGAACCTCGCATTTCTATGCGGGGTTCTTTATTATATATGGATTATGGTTAATAGTTAATGGTATATGGTTTATGGATTTTCCTATCTACCATACACCATTAACCATAATCCATTCACCAGGTTCCCATTCCGGGAAAGATTCCCTCAGATTGGCAGGGAAATTGAATATGATAATAGCAATTTTATCCACCCTGAAACCGTTAATTGTTAACCTCAAATGAAAACCATGAAAAAGATCCTGGCCCTTGCACTACTCTTAACTCTGCTGTATTCCTGCAGCCGTTATGTAACGCCTTACGACGCTGCTACACACCATTATAACAGCTGTAAGTATATGAAGTAGAAACTTCAGACTTTCATTTTTTATCAATCATTGCACTTCTTTGTACATTGTGAACCCAATGTGCTGACATGAAGAAGCCTTGGTTGATTTTCTTTTTTTATACCCGTGATATTAGTGGAGTTCAGCAATTGCTCAAAGATGTCATCAGAAAAAATGAACTGGTACAGAAAATTCAGTTTAATCGTATCGATGGGGAAAATTTATATACCTGGAGTAACTCCAAAAACAAATAATGGACCAGGATGGTAATTTATTTTGAATATGATAAAAGGCAGGTGATGAGCGCTTTGAGACATCACTTTATCTCGAGACCGGAAATAAAATTTTTGTTGATCATAGTGAACATTTTTACCATCCTCAGCGCTATACTATTTTATTTTCACAAAATCCAGCCTATATCTTTCCTGTTATTTTCTTTTCTCTGGTTTATTTTGCTCCTTACCTTCTGGACGCTACTTCCATTGAGTGTATATAAAAGATCACAGACTTTCCAGGACCAGTTCAGCATGAATATTAATGATCATGAGGTTATTTTACAAACTGAGCTGGGATCTCATGCCTGGGCATGGAAGGAATTCAGCAGCTTCCTGGAATCACCATTTTTTTTTCATTTATATTTTACGAGCAGATCGTTTTTCCTGGTTCCAAAGGATGCATTTCCCGATCTCGAGTCGCTTCAGGAAACCAGGAATCTTTTAAAACGTAAACTAATTAAGCCTAAAGCCTAAAGCCCAATGCCAAACGACATAAGTAAATTGCAATTTGTAAACTGTCTTTTATAAAAAATATGATTAGATTTTTTAGTCAACCCTGGCCCTGGTTTGTTTCAGGGCCTTCAATTGCGATGGTAATGGCAATTCTTATTTTTTCGGGAAAGACATTCGGCTTTTCTGCCAACCTGTCTAATATGTGTTCCATGTTTGGTCTGGGAAAACATTCAGATTACTTCAATTTCAATTGGAAAGAGCAACGTTGGAATTTGTGGTTCCTCGCTGGTTCCATCATCGGCGGTTATTTGGCCGTTCGTTTTTTACATTCACCACAACCAATTTCTCTTTCTGTCTCTACCATTACAGACCTGAAAAAACTAAATATTCCATTCGACGGAAATCTGGAACCCGGAACCATTTTTAACTGGAGTTACTTATTATCTGTCAGGGGAATGTTGTTGTTTCTTGGAGGTGGGTTTTTGATAGGGTTCGGAACCCGTTATGCCGGAGGTTGTACTTCGGGACATGCTATTACAGGGCTGTCTGCTCTCCAGCTACCCTCACTTATAGCTGTAATCGGATTTTTTATTGGCGGACTATTTACGACGTTCTTCCTGTTTCCAATTTTTTTTAAATAAACAATCGTGAAAGCAATTAAATATATAGTTACGGGTATACTCTTCGGCATCATCATGATAAAATCGGAAGCTGTTTCCTGGTACAGGATTCAGGAAATGTTCAGGTTTCAATCAATATTCATGTATGGAATAATTGGTACAGCAGTTATATCCGGGATTATTCTTGTTGCGGCTATAAAAAAATTCCAACTTAAAGACCTGAATGGACAGCTTATTCAATTTCCTAAGAAAGACAACCGCTGGAAAAAATATCTGATCGGAGGAGCTGTCTTTGGCGTAGGCTGGGCTTTAACAGGGGCCTGTCCAGGTCCTATTTTTGTATTGTTAGGTTACGGCTATACGGTCATGCTGGTGGTGATAGCCGGTGCGCTGGCAGGAACTTTTGTATACGGACTCATTCGCAACCGGCTGCCACACTAAAAAATTACTTATTGCTTATTTATTGCTGCAATCATTCTGTCTGCTTCAGGCTGTTGAAAATTTGTTAGGCCGCCATCACAGGTAAGTATATACGAAGTGCCTTCTTTATACACATCAACACGTTTGATTGTATAGTCTTTAAACTCAGCCACGTCGCCATTATTGCCAGCTTTTAAAGCTGCCAGACCTTGTTGAAAATATTTTAGCTGACCCAGATCGCGGAATTTCAGCGTCTTTATTATGACAGAATTGTTGAATTCCTGTGTACGAAATTGAAGTACATAACAGGTGTCATCAGGCTTCGTAATTCTTTGCAGACTGATTGGCCAGGTACCCTGCCTTACATCAATGATATTGATGGTCGCAGAATTTACAATTTTAAACTGCGCTTTCATAACTAATGGTGACAAAAGAATTAGCAATAAGAACTTTTTCATACGAGCGATTTGGATGTTTTAATGAAGAATTAATTTTGACCGTTAACTAAATTATTGATGATTTTTATCATTCTATTGGCTTCCGTTTGCTGAAAATTCGTTACGGCTCCGTCATAACTCAATATATACCATGAATTTTCTTTCTTAGTCCCTACTTTTTTTATTGAATAATCCTTGAATTCCGCAACATCCCCATTTGAGCCTTTCGTTAGGGTCGTAAGTCCCAATTCTAAATATTTTAATTGATCCAGGTTATAAATTTCCATGGTTTTCATTGTAACCGAAGTCATGACGCCCTGATCCCTGAATTGGAGAGCATAACATGTGTCTGTGTAGTATATAACTCTTTGCAGGTTGATAGGCCAGGGGGCTAAGCGCACATTTATGAGATCTACAGTAGGATAATGAGCTGTTTCAGGCACGCACACATAGCTGGTATGCAGAAATAATGATATGAGAAGAATTTGCTTCATAGGTTAATATTGGCCTTACAAGATAAAAGTATTAACCAGTTATAACAACGTAAGGAACCCCATTTTATTGAAAAGGCGGCCACAACTGGAAAATAAACTTAGAATCTAAAATGATTGTTAAAAATCTGGGTAAAAAAATAAGTGTAGCTACCAGCAATAAATTTACCAGTTCCTAATACCAACGGTTTTATCGATTATAGCCTTTTCAGCAATCTTTTCTTTATTTACTAAACTTTGTTTGAAAACTAAATTACTAGTAACCTATCGTGAACCGCTGTCTAATGAATCTTGGTTTTTCCAATTCATCAATTAATGCAACAGCATAGTCATCGTAACTTATGATGCTGTTTCCTTTTTCGTCAAATACGGGGTTATCTTTTCCAATCCGAAACTTGCCTGTGCGGGGACCGGGTTCGATGATGACTGAGGGGCTGAAAAATGTCCAGTCCAGTTCCTTTTCCTCGCGAAAGATTTCGAGTGATTTTCTCTGTTCATTAGCGCCTTCACGCCAATTTTCCGGAAAAGACGGAGTGTCAACCAGCTGAATGCCCGGGGCCACTTCCAGACTTCCTGCTCCACCAACGTTGACAATGCGGTTTACACCGGCTTTTTTGGAAGCCTGAATGATTGATCTGGCCATATCATTAAACAAATGATAGGTCTCGGGTCTGTGCCAGTCAATGCCAAAAGCACTGACAAGAGCATCACAACCTTTTATAGCATTAGTTAGGGCATCAGGGTTCAAAGCATCGGCTTTGACCCAGTTTAGCCCCTTTTTCCTGATAGCTAAATCCGGATTTCGGGCAATTCCCCTAACTAAATGTCCCCGGTTAAGTGCTTCTTCTAAAATTCTGGAACCGATCTTACCGTTCGCTCCGATTAATGCAAGTTTCATATATCTGATTTAAATATCGTGATATGTTTGCTGTCTTTTTATTGCAATTTCGAATGAATTATTTAATTGTGTTAATCCGAACTCTTTTCAAAATCAAATGAAAATCACATTTTTCTATAAAACAATGCATTATATGCTTAAATGCCCTTTTCGTCTCAACATTTACCTTTTTCGCCTCAATTTTGTTTAAGGGAAACTTATAGTGTGATATTTTTAGATCCAGTAAAAATTTTAAAGCAAAACAAAAATTATGAAAAAAGTCATTTATCCTTTCATTACCACGGTGCTTATTATTGGATCTGCATTTACAGCACTGAAAACGCAGGACTGGAAAATATCGGATACCTCTTTTGTTAAGTTTGATGGAGGGGATCCCTCAGGTCAATTTGGGGGAATGAAGGGCACTGTTAATTTTGATCCCAATGATCTTGCCAATTCAAAATTCGATGCTACTATAGATGTAGCCAGCATAAATACAGGCAACGGCATGAAGAATACACATGCTAAAAGTGAAAAATGGTTTGACGCCGAAAAGTACCCCACCATCCAGTATACGTCATCGGCTATAACAAAAACGTCTGATGGTTATGAAACGAAAGGTATGTTGACAATGCATGGTGTTCAAAAAGAAGTAGTCATTCCTTTTACATTTCAGGATAATACATTTAAGGGATCTTTCACCATAAACCGCCTGGATTATAATATAAATACAGCGGAACCCAATCATGGTGCCAGTTCATTCAAAGTGGATATTTCCGTGCCAGTTACAAAATAAACCGGCATGTTTAAAAGGATTTTTTTTCATGGTGTAATTGCCTGTATACTTTCTGCTACGGCCGCCATAATTTATAAGCGAATTTATTTTTTTGCAACCGAAACAGATTTTTCGAATGTGCTGGATCTGCAAAGAATAATAGGACTTAATTTGCTTATTTGTATGGCGGCCGTTCTGATAAATTATGGCCTGATTAAATGGCTAAAGGGGAAAGGGGAAATCGTTTTCAATTTTTTATTTTCTATCATCTCATTTACTGCTGTAATGGTTCCGATTTCTATTACACTTCCATTAAATATTCGACTCCCCGAGTTATTTCCCGGTCTCGCAGTACCCATGGTTTTTTTCCCGGTCATTGCATGGTATACCGTGAACCCATTTTTCATTCATAAATCGAAAAACTAAGAATATTAACAATATTCATCTTTCTCAATGCAATAAAGCTGGTGTTCGCACAAATAATGATTTCGAGGGAGCATAGGGTGATAAAATCTTCCTTTATTCAGTAAGCCGATTTTTTGCATTACACGTTGCGAAGCCAGATTGCGGACGGAAGTAAAAGAAAATATCTTCTTCAAAGACAGTTCTGAAAATCCATAATCAAGACAGGCTTTTGCTGCTTCAGTGGCATATCCCTTTTTCCATTCGCCGCTTTTTATCCGCCATCCAATTTCCACGCAGGGAGTAAAAAAATGTTCGAAGTTGGGAATCATGAAACCCGTAAAGCCGATGAAAGTTTTCGTTTCTTTCTGTTCCACAGCATATAAACCAAATCCGTGCTTTTTGAAATGATCCATGATTCGTTTAACAGTCACACGCGTTTCTTCCGGCGAAAGCGGTTCAGACAAAAATTCCATTACCCTACGGTCTGCGCACATTTCAATGAAAGACGGTGTGTCTTCTTTTTTCCAATGACGTAAGGCTAATCGTTCTGTTTCAATAATGACAGACATCCTGCGGGAATAAATTTTGTGGAAGTGGCCTCGCCAGGAATCGAACCTGGATCTGGAGCTTCGGAAACTCTTATACTATCCATTGTACGACGAGGCCTATTTAATCAGTCCGGGTACATTGCTGCTGAATATTTTTACTGCAATAGCCAGCAATATTACGCCAAAAAATTTACGTATTGCAACCATGCCCCCCGGTCCTAAAATCCGTTCAATTAGATTTAGCGATTTTAATACTATAAATACGATCACCAGGTTAATGAGAATTGCGATCAATAGCATACTCTCTTCATAATTCGCTTTTAATGAAATAATCGTGGTAAGTGTTCCCGATCCGGCAATTAAAGGAAATGCAATCGGGACCACCACTGAAGAGGATGCTCCTTTTTCACTTTTGAAAAATTCAATCCCTAATACCATTTCCAGACCGAGAATGAATATAACAATGGATCCTGCGACTGCAAAAGAATGTGTCTCTACCCCGAGTACATGAAGAAATGGCTCTCCAAGATATAAGAACAGAATCATAAGGCCACCAGATATGAGAGTAGCCTTCATTTCTTTTATACCCCCCATCTTTTTTTTTAACGACAAAAGCAGAGGAATTGAACCGACAATATCGATAACAGCAAACAGTGTAAAAGTCACCGTCAGCAACTGGTTAAACGCTGTTTGCATGGTATGATTTTATTTAGGCCCGGTTTCCGCTTCAAAGATATTCGAATCATATTAGAAACTTAGATCAACGCCGGCCATCATGTTAAATCGCTTGCTATTATAACCGTAAATATCAAAATATTGCTGGTTCGTAATGTTTTGGAAATTTGCAAATAGTCTGATCTTTTTTAACTGGTATGAACTAAAAAAATCAAGATTATAGTAAGAAGGCATTGGATTTGGCCCAACATCATAAGGGCCGGGCTGGCGGGTTCCCACAAACCTGAAAGCGGGCGCCAATATGAGCTGCGGGATCGGTTGCCAGTTTAAACGGGTATTTATTATAAATTTCGGACGACGATATAAATTATATGTCTTGACTCCGGCTTCAGTGCCCTGCCCATCCACATAACTTAAATTATTTATCCAATAAAGTGATTTGCATAACCGGATATTCGCTTCCAGCTCAAATCCGAAATCATGTTGAGTATCCTGGTTAATATACTCCGAAGCAAATGTTACAGAATCTGTATAGAAAATAATCAGGTCCTTACTGTTCCTGATAAAACCTGCTATCCTGAACATCGACCCATTCCTGGTATCAGCTTGTGCACCCAGTTCATAAGTAGTGCTGCTCTCAGGTTTCAATGATTTGTTTCCATATTCACTATACAATTGGTATAACGAAGGGATTTTATACGCAGATGATATATTCGCAAAAACTTTCAGATAATTGCTGATATGGTAAGAAGGGTTGATGGTATAAGTAAAATTACTCCCATAAATAGAATGGTGATTGAACCGGATGCCCGCTTCAAAATCAAAACCCGACAAATTTGTTATCAGGTAAGAAGCATAAGCCGCAAATTGATTGATGTGCGCGCTATCGCCGCTGAGTGATTCAGTATAAGGACCATAACTGCTCAGACTGATATAGTTCTGATCTGTATTCTGATGGATATACTGGAGTCCGCCAACGAGTTGCATATTCTTTTCGAAACTGTAATTCAGATAAGATTCTGAAGTAAAATTTTCAGCACTGTAACCACCATTGGAATAATACGCATATGGATTTGAAATATCCAGACTGTCATCTGTGAAATTCCTGTTAGCCTTTTGATAACTGAATAATGTATTCCAGCTCAATTGACCACGATGATAATTTAAACTCAAAATGCCCAGCTTATTTTTATTACCTCCCGTATAATCCTTGTCATCTGTATATGCGGCTTCATCAAGTGCGAAATGATAGTCGCTTGATGTGCCCAGAAATTTTAAGTATAAATATTTTGAAAACGAATATTTCAATTCTGCTTCGAGGTTATTTTGCGAGAAACCATCGTTGTCAAATCCCTTATTGCCTGTGCTGTCATATGCGGAGGAGAACCCTTTACTATTCTGATAATTGTATTGAAGCCGGTATGAAAATTTGTTCAGGGTTCCATCCACATCAAGACCAGTGCGCAAGGTATTGTATGTTCCATAACTGAAATTGCCATGCACGGACAAAGGCTTAGCAGTGGCCTCCTTTAAAAAAATCTGAACAACACCTGCAACCGCATCACTACCCCAGATAGTCGATTGTCCGCCTTTTAGAATTTCAATCCGCTCAACCTGTTCGAGCGGAATACTATTGAGGTCAAAAGTGTTGCTGATCTGTGAAGGATCGGAGACGGGCACACCGTCAATTACAATCAAAAGATTTCCGGAAGGGGCTCCGCGAAAATAAGTCTCCACGTTTGTCCCCATGGTGTTATTACTTCCTACCATCATGAAGCTTGTCTGCATGTTCAGCAATTCCGGAAGAGTGCGCCCTGCATTTTGTTTGATGGTCTCCGCATCAAGGACAGTAACGATTTTGCCCGTTTGCGATTGTTTGATGTCTGTTTTAGATGCGGTCACTACAACGGGGTCCATCCCTTTGATTTTTAATGAATCATTTTGTGCGTTAGAATGCACTGCGCTGGTAAGAATCAATAAGGAGAATAGAAACTTTTTCATGCTCATTCTTCGTTTTAATTGGTTTGTTAAGAAGAATAAGCTTTCGAAATAATGAAATAAGTAGAAATGTAAGACCTGTAAACAGGGCCCGCATCTCCGGCCTTTCACCCGAAAGCTCAGTGATAAAAAATCTACCTGGCAGGTCTTCTGGCTTGTTTCCTGTTTACTGCCTTCCCATCCCACCTAAAGCGGGACAGTGGCTGCAGTGTAAATAGCCCCGCAAAAAGCGGGATGAAACTCACAGCTACGGGGATAGCGCCGGTATTTCACCGGACTTCCCTTTTAACCCCTTATGCTTTTGGCATATCGGGGACCAGATGTGCAAATGTAAAGGAGAGTTTGAATAACCCGAATAAAATTATTTCACATTGGGTTTATTGAAGTTAATATTCAGGCCGATGAAATAATTAGCGGTTGGAGCAGCATTATAATACAGGCCTCCGGCCGCATTGATATCATTGCCCAGACTATATCTTGCATTGAATGCATTATTAACTCCTGTAAAAACTGTTAAGTTCATTTTTTTTACCATGGTTGAATAACCAATCCTTCCACCTACCAGCTGATATGCGGCAGCATAAGCCGTATTCGCATCATTCAGGGGCATTTTATCGCTGTAATAATAAGTAAGGTGAAGAAAAATGCCCGGACGGCTGTTGATATCCACACCGCCTGTAAACGTATTATTGGCAACACCAGGGAAATGTTTGCCATTGTAATTAATAGTAGCTTTTATGAAATCGTCATAAGTAAAATTGTCCAGTGTATAAGCTGCCCATATTCGTGCGCTGTTAATGAATCCGGTGGCTAAAGGCAATATCTGGTAAGAAAACTGCGATTCAATTCCTTTTTGAGTTGTTGAACCCGCATTTACATAATAGTCATTGTTGCTGGAGTCTTTACGATCTACGATGGCATTCTCCAATTCAAAATAAAATGCAATTACCTCCAGGTATAGTCGCTTATTAAAGAAACTGGTTTTAACACCTGTTTCATAACTGATTCCATTTTCAGGTTGCAGGTCTGTATTGATGCTGGTTGTGGAAGGAAGTACTTCAGCGACTGCCGGCGGTGAAAATCCTTTTGATACACTGGCGTATAATAGTAAATCTGGTGTAATTTTCTTTGACAAAGCTAACCTTGGCGCCAGTTCATTGCCAAATAGTTTATTTCTTGGAACAAAGCCGGGAACAGATATACGGTCTATGCCAATGAATGCATTATTATAACTGATCCCTGCAGAAACCTGCCATCCTTTTTCAAAAAAAAGATCTGCCTGGGCAAACAGGGTATAGGTCCATGTATTGATATTGTCATTCGTTTGCAGGGTGTCAGGCGCTCCATTCGTATTGCCATAATCCTGTGTCTGAAAAAATCCCTTCTGTCCTTCGCCACCAAAACTCAGATGGAATAAATCAGTGAAATAATTAAAAACTGTTCTTCCGCCAAAATGTGGCTCATTCCGAAATTCATAATTTCTGAAAGTGGGATTAAGATAATTAGTATAAGCGCCGTAGAAATTTGTCGTATTCTGAAATTTATCGGTGATACGATATGTATTTGTAATGGCGGCTAAAAAAGTTTTCTGATAAACAGCTGCCTGCGCCTGATCGGCTGAGGGACTAGAGCCCGCAGCCAGACGGGATTGTTTGGGATCCGCATTATACTGTGAAAGAGTCAGGGCTCCTGGCGTCTGATAATATAGACTGCCATAAAAAGCATAAGTGCTGAGGGTCTGACGATCATTGTTTTTCAACATGGATTCCCAGGTTACGATATCCCTTCGCAGGTTTGTATGATCGCGGTAACCATCGGATGTCTGATGCGAAAGATTTATGATATTTCCACCATTTTCATTACCTAATCTTACCTGTGCATTTATATTATTGCTATTAAATGTGCCATAACTATATTCAGCTGTAAAGCCAGGCTGCCAAATGTCTGGCCTGGATTTTATAAGCAGGGCTCCTCCGGTTGCAGCACCATAAAGACTGCCCGCAGGTCCCTTAATGAGTTCCAACGAATACATATCAAAAGGAGCGAGCTGGGTCAGGTAAGTATTACCTCCGGGGTCAGTAAATGGGATGCCGTCAATATATACTTTTACATTTCTGACTCCAAATGGTGAGCGTAGTGTACTGCCTCTGAAGCTCAGTCTGTAGCTGCCTGGTGATCTTTCTTCCATACGCACGCCAGGAACACTGTTCATGGCAGGAACGATACTCATTTTATTATAACGGTTCCATTCCGCGGTCGTAACTACACCTACTGCCACTGCAACATCAGACAGCTGGCGGTTCTGTTCATAAGCCTGGACAACTACTTCCTGAAGTAATTTTCTGTCTACCGTATCCGGGGCTTTTTTCTCAACCTGCGCTCTGACAATTCCTGAAATCATCAATAACATTCCACATATGCAGTATTTCATTCAATGGGGTTAATGCAAGCCAAAAGTAGAAAAGAATATTTCATTATCTTGACTTCTTTAAAGTTTGTTCATCAGAACGGCGTTTGATTAATTGGATCTATGGTTAAAAATGAAAAACTAGGAGTATTTGATTGTACAATGATTGTAGTGAGCCTGGTGATAGGAATGGGAATATTCCGTACTCCTGTAAATGTGGCACGGCAGGTTCCGGACAACTTTTTATTTTTTTTTACCTGGATCGCAGGTGGATTGATTGCACTTTGCGGGGCACTTACTTATGCCGAAATCGGATCACGCCTTCCTGTAACAGGAGGGTATTACAGGATATTTTCTTATGGGTATCATCCTTCCATTGCCTTTGCTATAAACTGTATCATTCTTATTTCGAATGCGGCTTCCCTGGGCGGTGTAGCCCTGATCGGAGCTGAATATATTTCCGGAATCCTTTTTCCAGGTATCGCTGACCAGGATTCATCGCAGGTTAGAGAAATTGCGATTGCAATTTTTTCTATTGCTATTTTTTATGGTGTGAATCTCCTGGGACTTAAAATGAGTGCCCGCGCGCAGAATGTACTTACGATTATCAAGATCTCCCTGATCGTATTATTGGTGACACCTTTGTTTTTCACAATACCCGGGAAGGTTTCCATAATACCGGCCGACGTATTTCCCGGGTGGATGGCGTATCTGAAGGGATTTGGTGCAGGATTGATAGCTGTCTCTTTCACCTATGGCGGTTACCAGCAGACTATCAATTTTGGAGCAGATGTTGCTTTGCCCGGCAGGAATATTCCCAGGGCAATTTTTATGGGTATCTCCATTATTATTGTTCTGTATATGAGTATCAATTTTGCATATGTCCGTGTGATTGGACTGGAAGGTCTTCGGAATACAAAAGGAATAGCGAGTGTAATGGCTGCGCATGTGTTCGGTGATGCTGCCGGAAAAATTCTTTCGATATTACTTTTTCTATCTGTGCTTGCCTATGTTAATGTATTGCTGATGAGTAATCCGAGGGTAATGTGTGCAATGGCTGAGGACGGTGTCATTCCAAAAATTTTTGCAAAACGAAATATATCAACCGGTGTGCTGACAAGTTCCTTAACTGCATTTGCCGCTGCATGTATACTGATTGTATTTTGGATGAAGGCTTTTGATAAAATCCTGAGCTTTACCATTTTTCTCGATTGTTTCGGTATGGCTGCTTCAGCGGGAACTATTTTTAAGTTGAGAAAAAAACAGGTTCACCCCGAGGGAAAAGAATTTTACAAGATGAAATTGTATCCACTACTGCCTGTAATATTTATTGCTGCATATGCCTTTGTTGCTATCAGCATTTTTGTGAACAGTCCGGCCACCGCTCTCACAGCGTTGGCTGTAATGGGATTTTTTACGCTGGTATATTTTCTTACAAAGGGCTTAAAACGTTAGGCTTTAGACTTCCCGTAGAGGTTTAAAAAATTACACCAAAAGGGTATTTTTTTCCGATCATCATCATCCTATTTTGCTTCCGATGGGATTTCCGAAACCCATGCATGTTGCAAAGAGTAGGAATCATAACATGATCATATGATGCAGATAATATTTGAATGTCCGGGACTACCGGCGGTCAATGCCTGTCTTCATATACTCAATTAAAATTAATCAAAATGAAAACGAAATGGAATGGCGAATTGATGCCTGGATTGCAGGAATTGCCAATGGAAGCTTCTGTGTCTATCAATGCGGGAGAATCAATTTGGTATTGGATTGGATATGGAATTGGATGGACAACAAATTTATTTGCCAGCACTGGTTCGAATCAGTCCCCGGGTCAGAAACTGACAACAACTGTCATGGGATAATTCTTCTTTATTAAATCAAGAGACTTCTATTGAAGTCTCTTTTCCATAACTTTTATATGATTTCAGAAATTACAGAATTAAAAGAGTCCACTTTATTTTGGATACCTGATATCCGACGGACAGGGTTTACGATATACTGGTTGGTAATTCTATTATTTATTTCTGGTTTTATCTCTCTTTTTCTGATTCATGTTGATTTATCTGTAACGGCCACCGGCGTCATTCAGCATTTGAATGAGCAGGAGCGAATTAACTCAACGACATCGGTTTTAATGGGAGAATGTTACGTTCCCTCCAAAAGCATTGGACTGCTTCAAAAGGGTCAGATAGTCAGTCTACAGATTGATCTCTTTGATTATCACTATTTCGGTCTTGTGACGGGCAGTGTATATTCTATAGACGATGATTTTATTCTGGTAGAAAAAAAGCCGGCTTTCAGGGTGAAGTGTCTGATTAAAAACAAAATTCTAAAGCTCTCCAAACAGTTCAGCTGCGAATTAAAAAATGGAATGACGTTTCATGCGAGGATCATTACCTGCAATAGGTCCCTCTGGCAATTGCTATATGGTGGAGTCGAAGAATGGCAGGATACTGCACCTACGACAATTCAAAAAAATTCATGACCTGATGAAGAAAGCCATCCGGGTCAAACAACGGGACTTGATGGATTGTGGGGCTGCGTGCCTTGCATCCGTAGCGGCATATTTTGGTCTACAAATTCCTGTAAGCAGGATACGGCAATATGCAGGGACGAGCAAAGAGGGGACCAGTTTGTATGGGTTAATGGAAGCAGCTGAACGATTGCATTTTCAGGCGAGAGCGGCAAAAACAACTGGTATAGATATAAAAGGGATTCCTGTTCCATCAATATTTCACCTGGTTTTGGAAAATGGATTGCAGCATTTTGTAGTCGTTTACCAAATCGGAACGAAACGCGTCCGATATATGGATCCTGCAGTTGGGAAACTAGTTTTCCAGCCTCTCGAAAAATTTGAGAAAAGCTGGAGTGGCATAGTTTTATTGTTGATTCCATCAGGTCATTTTCAAAGAGGCATCGAAAAAAAATCCGTATTGATGAGGTTTTGTCAATTGATTAAGCCTCATAAGTACATCTTATTTCAGGCGCTTGTGGGTGCTTCGGTTTATACTGTACTTGGTTTGTCTACTTCGATTTACGTCCAGAAAATCATTGATTTTGTAATACCGGATTCAAATATTCATTTGATGAATATGTTAAGCCTGGTTATGATTCTTCTTCTTTGTTTTCAGATAGTTACAGGTTATTTCAAATCCCTGCTGGCATTACGAACGGGACAACAGATCGATAGTTTTTTAATCCTTGGCTATTACAAACATCTGCTGGAACTGCCTCAGCGGTTTTTCGACAGCATGCGTATCGGTGAAATTATCAGTCGCGTAAATGATGCTCTGCGTATCCGGATATTTATCAATGATGTGGCCCTAAATGTTATCGTGAATGGACTCACCTTGATTTTTAGTACGGTGGCCATGTTTATCTATAGTTGGAAACTTGCATTGATAATGTTATCATCGATACCCGTTTATATCCTGATATACATGATCAACAACAAAGTGAATTCGAAATGGCAAAGGAGAATGATGGAGACAGGTGCAGCTTTGGAAAGCCAGTTATTCGAAACAGTTCAGGGCGCAGCAACGATTCGCCGTTTCGGTTCGGAAGTCTACTTTAATTTGAAAACCGAAAGCAGGTTTGTAATCCTGATGCGGGCTATTTTTTCCAGCAGCCGTAATGGACTCGTCCTCTCCAATATTTCGGAATGGATTAATGGCCTGCTGACTATTTTAATTTTATGGCGGGGCAGCTATCTTGTAATAAATCAGGTTCTGTCGCCCGGCGAACTACTTTCATTTTATACCCTGTCCGTATTTTTTACCGCACCTGTTCAGGCTTTGATCGGATCAAACAAACCTATGCAGGATGCTCTGATCGCAGCCGACCGTCTTTTTGAGATCATTGATCTGGAAACTGAAAAAGAAACGGGGGGAAAACTTGTACTGGATAATTTTCCGGAAGGGGACCTGGTTTTTAATGATATTCATTTCAGTTATAACCCAGGAACTCCAGTATTTTGCGGTTTACAATTTCAAATCATTCGACATAAAATGACCGCCATTATTGGCGAAAGCGGTTGCGGGAAATCGACATTGCTTTCGCTCATTCAAAAATTCTATCCCCTGAACGGAGGAGATATAATAATTGGGAATACAAGCCTTCAATATATTTCCACCACAGTTTTGAGACAGCAGATTGTTGCAGTGCCACAGAATACCGATCTTTTCCAGGGCACTATCATATCAAATATCGTTTTGGATGAGCATGAACCTGATCTTGAAAGGATCTTTGATATTTGCAACCGGTTGGGGTTACATGAATTTATCAACAGTCTTCCTGCCAGATATCAGACAATAGTCAGAGAGCAAGGGTCGAATCTTTCGGGTGGTCAGAAACAGCGCCTGGGTATTGCCAGGGCCCTTTACAGAAATCCTGCTATTTTGATTTTGGATGAAGCTACTTCAGGACTTGATCCGGAAAGTGAAGAAAAAGTGCAGGAAACTCTAACATGGTTTCATAATAAGAAAAAAACGATCATTATAATTGCCCATCGGCTATCAACCATCAAATACTGTGATTCCATAATTTTTTTAAAACAGGGAAAACCGGCTGTCTCCGGAACGCATGAAAGATTATTGAATGAAAACCCTGATTATTCAGAATGGTGGAATAAATAAAAATGACCAAAAATAATCCGTTACGCGGGGATTGACTATTTTCAAATTATATAAATCTAATCATGACTTCCGAAACGGACCTTTCCTATATCGTAAATGAATTGGGTGAAGATCGTTCTAACTACTACAATGCTGTTGCACCCCCCATCATACAGACCAGTAACTTCCGCGTTAATAAGGTTGATGATCTGAAAAAATTATTTGCAGACGAATATTCAGGTTATCTGTACAGCCGGGGTTTGAATCCTACAGTCGACATACTAAGGAAGAAACTGGCTGCCCTTGACGAAGCTGAGGATTGCCTGGTTTTTAATAGTGGCGCAGCGGCGATATTTGCAGCTGTTCTGGCAAATGTTAATAAGGGAGACCATATTATTTCCGTGAAAAATCCATATAGTTGGGTTAAGCGAATGTTTGATCTTATTTTTTCCAGGTTTGGTGTAGAAACGACTTATATAGACGGAACCGATATCGAACAATTTGAAGATGTACTAAAGGCCAACAGCCGTTTTATCTATCTGGAAAGTCCCAACTCCTGGAACTTCGCTGTTCAGGATATCAACAAAGTGGTTGAATTCGCAAAAAGGAATGGTCTGATTACACTAATTGATAATTCTTATTGTACTCCAATATACCAGAAACCAATCCCGATGGGGATTGATATGTGTATGCAAACCGCCACAAAATATATAGGCGGCCATAGTGATACCCTGGGCGGCATTCTGACTGGCAGCCGACAGTTGATGAAAAAAATCTTCGACTGTGAATTTATGGCAGTCGGAAGCGGTATTCAGCCCTTTAATGCGTGGCTGCTTATCAGAGGATTACGAACACTCGGCGCACGCCTGGGCCAGATTACTGCCACCACAAACGAGGTATTAAAATATTTAAAAATTCATCCGCTGGTAGAATCTGTGTTATTTCCGCTCGACGAATCATTCCCACAATACCAAATTGCCAGAAAACAGATGAATGGCGCCTGCGGACTCATCAGTTTTTTTGTAAAAGCAGGAACAAGAAAGGAAATAGTTAGTTTTTGTGAAAACCTCAAACATACAATGATGGCCGTTAGCTGGGGTGGCCACGAATCCTTAATTTTGCCCCGCTGTGCAAGTCTGGAAGAGACCGATTTTGATGCAAAGAATAAGGAACACAGGATGCTGAGGTTATACGTCGGTTTGGAATCCGCACAGTACCTGATCGAAGATTTGGACCAGGCTTTCCGTTCATCATTCTAACGTCTCTTTAGGCTTTTTTTTGATTGGGAATGGGAATGGTTTCTTTATTTTGCAATACTTCTGACAAACCTTCCCTAATCAAAGAGGGCGGGGGAAGACCCTCTATAAATTTGTTTCATGAGAACGACCAAGATACTAACCTTATTCTTATCCACCCTATTTTCTGTTTTAAACATCGCCGCCCAAGACAAATGGGATTTGCCCCGTTGCGTAAATTATGCACTGGCCAATAATATTTCCATAAAGCAGGCGGATATAGATTCCCGAACTTCCAAACTATCTTTTGACCAGGCAAAATATACCCAATATGGTTCAGCCAGCGGGGCAACCGGCCTGGGGTTTAATTTCGGTCGTTCGATTAATCAAACGACCAATGTTTATTCAAATGTTGAGGGGCTTTCGCAATATTACAACCTGAATGTAGGTATTACACTTTTCAACTGGTTTGCCCTGCGGCGGGCAACAGAATCGAGTGATTATAGTTATAAGGCACAGGTTGTAAATATTGATAAGGTCAAAAATGACGTTACGTTAAATGTCGCAGCCGCTTATCTTGCAGCCCTTTTGGCGAAGGAACAGGTCACACTCGCCAATACGAAGCTCCAGTTAACTTCACAGCAACTCGAAAATACCCGCAGGCTTGTCGATGCGGGATCAGTGCCTGAACTGAATGCGGCCGAACTGGAAGTCCAGTTCGCCACAGATACGTCTTCCGTTATTAGCGCGCAGGAGACATACGATATTGATAACCTCCAACTGAAAGCCATATTAAACCTGGATGCAGCGGCACCATTTGACCTGGATACACCGCCTGTGGAAACCATCCCTGTTGAACCTATTTCACAGCTTCAGCCAGATGTTGTTTATGCAATTGCGATTGGAGCTTTTCCCCAACAGAAAATGAATGACCTGCGCATTACTTCTTCAGAGAAATATGTGGATTACAGCCGGGGGAAATTATATCCGACCCTCAATTTTTATGGCGCATTGATAGATAACTTTTTTAATGACCTTCGTCACGTGGATTATCAGACGACTTCTGCATTACTGCCTGGTTCCTATGCTTTGAATTCCACACCGGTCCCCATCGAACAATATCCAATATACTTTCCGAGCGTAAACCCTATTTACAGCAGCCAGCCAATTTATAAAGCGTTTCAGGGATACGGAGATCAGCTGAGTAATAACTTTGGTCAGCAGTTTGGACTCACATTGAGTATTCCTATTTTTAACGGAAACAGTTCCAGGATAAATTATAAAAAAGCGCAGTTAAATGTTGAAACTGCCAAGCTTACAAAAGAAAATGACCTGCTCAGTCTGAAGCAGAACATTTATCAGGCCTATTATAATGCAGTAGCTTCTTTGGAAAAATTTGAGGCAAATAAAAAAGCTGTAGTCGTTGCAGAGAGATCTTTCGACCTTTCTACTAAAAGATATAACATCGGAATGCTGAACACCATTGACTATTTAACGAATCAAAACAATTTATTCACAGCCCGGATAAACGTACTCATTTCCCAATATGATTACGTATTCCGCATGAAAGTGCTGGAATATTATAAAGGGCTCGGCATTAAATTATAAAAACACCTTTACAACAACCTTTGTATGAATAAGAAGCTGATTTGGATCATAGTAAGTCTTTTGGTCATTATACTCATTTTTATTATTTTAAAGAAGAATGGGATTATTGGTAAGGAAGAAGGAATTAAAGTGTCTGTGGAAAAAGCAGGCAAACACACAATTATTGAAACGGTAACAGCCAGTGGAAAAATTTATCCCGAAACAGAAGTTAAATTAAGTTCGGATATTTCCGGTCAAATTGTGGAGTTGAATGTAGAAGAAGGGGATAGTGTAAAAAAGGGCCAGTTGCTTGCAAAAATATTTGCCGATATCTATACAAATCAGCTAAACCAGGCAGTTGCACAGGTTAATCAGCAGAATGCCATGGAAGATAATGTTAAAGCCCAACTACCAGGTTTAAAAGCAACCATGGATGCGGCGCAGGCACAGTATGACCGCCAGAAAACACTTCTTTCCCAAAAAGTAATTTCACTTTCAGAATTTGAAACTGCTACTACAAGTTTGAGAACTGCGCAGGCAAATTACAATGCAGCGCTTCAGAATGTTACAAGTAATGAAGCCGCTGTTTCGAGTGCGAAAGCTAATCTGGCCATCCAGGCAGCAAATGTTGACAAGACTACTATTACTTCACCATTAAACGGTGTGGTTTCATTATTAAGCGTAAAAAAAGGTGAACGTGTGGCAGGAAATCAGTTTGCAGCAGGCACCGAAATTATGCGTGTAGCGGACATGAGTAAAATTGAAGCGGTTGTTGATGTAGGTGAAAATGATATCACGAAAGTGCATCTTGGAGACTCCGCAGTAATTGAGGTAGATGCTTATAGCGGACGTAAATTCAAAGGTATTGTTACGCAGATTGCGAGCAGCATTGTATCCACTGCCTCTGCCTCCACCAGCACAACGAATGACGTAACAAATTATAAAGTTCATATACGACTGAATCCTGCTACTTATAAAGATCTGACAGATAATAAAAGACCTAAGGGTCTTGTATTTCGTCCGGGTATGACAGCCAGTGCAGATATTCAAACCAAGACTCATACGGATGTATTATCTGTGCCCATCAATGCTGTAACAACCAGGGAAAAAATTGCCGGTAGTCAGGCCGCATCAAAAGATAAAAAGCCGGTTGAAGACAATAACGGGGATGTCAAAGAGGTATCGCCAACAGGTGATTTGGATGAAGTAGTTTTCCTGTTACAGACTGATAATACGGTCAAGCGTATAAGTGTAAAAACAGATATTCAGGATGTAAATAATATTGAAATTACAAGCGGTATCAAACTGGGTGATCAGGTCGTTACCGGTCCATATGGTACTGTAAGCAAAATATTGAACAACGGTTCAAAGGTCACCGTCGTAGACAAAGACAAATTGTTTGAAACGAAGAAATGATCAGGGATCAGGGTTTTATTCAACGAAATGCAGGATTCAATGCGATTTGGAATCATTGGAAGCGGAAGCTGGGGTACTGCTCTTGTCAAAATCCTGACCGACAATCAACAATCTCTAAATTGGTGGATAAGGAATCCCGGAGTTATCGACCATATCAGGAAAAAGGGCCATAATCCTCAATACCTCAGTTCTGTTTATTTTGACATAAGTCGGCTTAACCTGACCAACGATCTCGAAAAACTAATTCGTGATTCCAGTTGTCTTATCATAGCAGTCCCATCCGCTTACATAGAACAGGTTTTTGAATCATTACCCATAGAAGTATTTGAGGGCAAACAAATTCTTTCTGCTGTAAAAGGAATTCTCCCGGGTAAAAATTTATTGCTTAATGATTATCTGGACCAACATTTTCAATTTAAGTCAGGAGGTTATTTTACGGTTATGGGCCCCTGTCATGCTGAAGAAATAGCAGCTGAAAAATTATCTTATCTGACTTTTTCTGGTCTTACTGAAACTTCCACCCTGAAACTGGCGTCCTATTTTGCAACGGACTACCTGAACACGATAACGAACAATGATATTTATGGTGTCCAGTATGCAGCAGTTTTGAAGAATATCTATGCACTAGGGGCCGGGATTGCCCATGGACTCGAATATGGGGATAATTTTCTCAGTGTGCTCATAGCAAACTGCGCTGATGAAATGGCTGGGTTTTTACACAAGGCTGGTATCCGTCATATGGAAGTCGGCATCCATGATTCAGTTACATCCGTACATGAGAAAAAGACGTCCAATTATGCTGCTTCGGTATATCTGGGAGACCTGTTGGTGACCTGTTATTCACTATTTAGCAGGAACCGGACATTTGGGAATATGATTGGGAAAGGATATTCTGTCAATGCGGCAAAACTGGAACTGAATATGGTTGCAGAAGGTTATAATGGGAGCCAATGCCTTTACAAGACGAATAAACAACTAAAGGCAGACATGCCAATTGCAGATACGATTTATAAGATCCTTTGGGAAAATGTTAATGTTCGGGAAGCCTTTAAACAAATAGAAAGTTTACTGGTCTGATTTTTTAACGATTAATAGTATATGACACCGCTTTCTTATCAGGGTTTTGGATTTACGGCCATCTTAGTAATGGTAGCAATTCTTTCAGCAGCACAGCTGTTGAAATACCTTAAAGAACGGTTTCTTGACCATCGCAAAAATGAAACGCTGCACGCCAAGCGATCTACGCCAAACGCTTAACGCCAAATGCCTAACGCTCAACGTCTAGCTTCAAACTCCACAAATCTGGATTTAATCGAAAAATAGAGAAGCTGCGATACCATCTGCGAAGAGTTTCCCACTATTAGTGAGTACCAGCTTCTCCTTTTTTCGTTCTATTTCTTTGGACTGGATGTATTTCTTAACGCTATTTTCCAATGAAATGCTTTTTTCATTACCGAACTGATCTGAAACTTTTTGCAGATCCAGTCCATCCATCGTACGCAGGGAAGTCATAATATATTCGTTTAGAAGATCTCTGGGTAAGAGAATCTCAGATTCCATATTCAACTGACCGGCCATCAGGGAATTTATGTAAAGAGCATTGTTTGAAATATTCCATTGACGGCCTGAACCGTCAAACGAATGGGCTGCAGGACCCAGACCCAGATATTTTTTTGATTGCCAGTAAGCACTGTTATGGCGGCTTCTTTTCCCTGGCTTGGCAAAACTTGAAATTTCATAGTGTTCAAAACCAGCGGCCTCCAGAACCTGAATGCCCGTGAGGAATTGGGCAGCATGTACTTCGGGCTGCACATCGCTGATCTTTTTTTGTTGTATCATTTTATAGAGTGCCGTTTTAGGTTCAACGGTTAATGCATAACAGGAGATATGTACGGGATTCAACGAAATAGCCCTCTGCAGGTTTTCTTTCCATTTTAAGTCTGTTAATTCAGGCAGACCATAGATCAGGTCCAGACTGAAATTGTCAAAACCAGCCTCCGTCGCTTGTTCAATGGCCAAAATGGCCTGCCGGGAATCATGTACCCGGTTCATCCGCATAAGGTCATCTGTAAAAAAAGATTGTACACCTATGCTGAGCCGGTTGATTCCGGCTTTCTTCCATTCCTTCAGCTGTTGAAGGTCCATATCATCCGGATTGGATTCCAGAGTGACTTCTGGATCCCTGCCAATGGAGAAATTTTTATAAACAGATTCAAGGATTTGCCGGATGGCTGAAATGGGTAACAGGGAAGGAGTGCCTCCGCCAAAATAAATGGTCTCGACAGTTTCCATTCCTATATATGGTATTCTCAATTCAATCTCTTTCAATAAAGCGACTGTAAAATCGTTTTGCAACGCAAGGTTAGTAGAGAAATGAAAATTGCAATAGTGGCAGGCCTTTTTACAAAATGGAACATGAATATAGATGCCTGCCATAGGATTGGCTAATTTTATGAAATTACGAATGTGTCTGAGCGAATGGTAAAATTAAGATTATATGGATTTATCCTCCTTTTGTTCCTTGCATCGGTTCGACCAGCCAGTGCCCAATATGCACTGCACGTAAAACTCAATTCACCAGATTCGATAATAAGGGCACCTTCATTGGGGATTCCAGATTCATTTAAGGACAGGGCAGGATGCACCGACTATGTTTATAAACTAACTGATATTCTGAGAACCAAAGGATTTACCTCAGCTTCGATAGACAGCATTCATTTTGATTCAGCCTCGGCTTTCCTGCGTCTTTATATCGGAGAACGTTTCACCTGGTCGGAAATCAGGATCAGGAAGACTGATGTTGATCTACTGGAAGCTGCGGGATGGAGCTCTAAAAAACTTTTGGGGAAGCCCGCAATACCTGATCATTTTCAGACAGAAGAACTGGACCTGCTCAATTACCTTGAAAATAATGGATATCCTTTTGCAAAAATTTCTCTGGACAGTGTTTCTATAGATCAGGGTGCGATCAGCGCTGTACTTAATATTGAAAAAGGGCCCTTATATAAAATTGACAGTATCAGGATAATCGGTACGGCAAAAATCTCTGTTGAATTCATGGAAAGATACCTCGGAATTCCCGAAGGAAGTATTTACAGGAAAGACAAATTATTGATGATTAGCCGGCGCATATTGGAACTGCCATTTATCCAGGAAGAACGACCGTGGAGTGTCAACATGCTGGGCACAGGCTCGATATTAAATTTATATCTAAAACCAAAAAAGAGCAGCCAGATAGATGTGCTGGTTGGATTGTTGCCAAACAATGATCAGCTTCAAAGTGGAAAACTGTTGGTTACGGGGGAGGCCACTGTAGTGTTAAGGAATCCATTTGGGAATGGAGAAAGTCTTGGACTTGACTGGCAGCAATTGCAGCAGCAGTCACCCCGTCTCAATGTAAATTTCCAGGATCCATATATTTTTCATTCTCCATATGGAATGAACCTGGCTTTTTCTTTATACAAAAAAGACTCCTCTTATATAAACACAGACGGGATGCTAGGCGTACAGTTCAGTGCATCGACGAATAAGAAAGGAACTGTTTTTATTGAATCTACAGGATGCACAGTTTTAACCATCGATACAGCCCAAATCATTGCAACCAGGCAGTTACCTGAAACTGCGGATGTAAGTTCATTGAGTCTTGGTGCCTCATTCGACTTCAATAATACCAATTACAGGTATAACGCAATCAGGGGCAACGAAATTTATTTTATCGGATCTGCAGGTACAAAAAGATTGAAAAAGAACGCGGAGATAACAAAACTTACAGATGACAATGATCCCTCATTTGATTTCAATTCACTTTACGATACTGTAAAAACCTCTACTTACCAGTTTCGGCTGAATTTTGCAGGTGCGCATTATTTTCAGCTTAGTCATGCTTCTACGATTCGTTTCGCACTTAATGCAGCCTGGTACCAGAGTCCGAAAATATATCGAAACGAATTATATCAGATAGGGGGTTACAGGTTGTTAAGAGGTTTTGATGAAGAAAGTATTCTGGCGTCTGAATACACGGTAACGAGCCTCGAATATCGTTATTTGATTGGCATGAATTCTTTTCTATTTAGTTTTATCGACGGCGGCTGGGCAAAAAATGATGTGCCGGGATATGCCATGAATAGTCTTTATCTGGGGGTCGGTCTTGGACTAGCATTTGAAACTAAGGCCGGGATTTTCAATATGTCATATGCAATTGGAAAACAGGGGGACAACCCGTTTGAATTCAGACAGGCTAAAATTCATATCGGGTATGTAAACTTTTTTTAATAGATATGCGTTGAATCACAAATCTTTGCAAACGTTAACCGCTTTGCCCGTTTGAGCTGAAGCTTATTCGGGAACGTCAACATCGATCCCTTGGCAAAACTAGCTGCGTTTTTCTTCTTTATTCTATTACAGATAAGCCTGGTGAGGGCGCAGTCCACCGCCGATTCAAACCGGCAGGCAGATACTGTTCCGTTAAGACAGGTAAAGGTCGATACCGCAGTAAAAAAGCCTGTTGTCAGGAAACAGGTAAAATTGGTTGTTGACAGTATCATAGTTTACCACACCGATTCGATCCGTTTCAGCGAAAGAAAGCCAATGGATTTCAGCAATTTACCAGTTGGCTGCATGAGCCTTTTGCAGGCGCAGCGATTTTTTAATTTTCTTGGCAAACCGATCCATATTCGCTCTGAATTATATGAACCAGAATCTTTTGATGGGATGTTTTACTTTATGGTTGGGATGTTATTTTATTTTGCCATCATCAAATTATTTTTTGCCAAATATCTCGCAAACATTCTGACTTTATTTTTCAGGGCGTCTATGCGTCAGCAACAACTCCGGGAACAAGTCTTACAGTCTCCTTTTCCATCTCTGTTATTGAATATCCTCTTCGTTTTTTCAGGAGGTTTGTATGGAGCCTTTTTAATTCGTTTCTATCAATCCGGCCCATCGGACCATTTTTGGGCTCATTTTCAGTACTGCGCTGTAATTCTTATCGTTCTGTACCTGCTAAAATTTCTGATACTTAAAATCGTTGGATGGATCTTTAATCTGAACCGGGCAGTAGATATTTATCTGTTTGTAGTATTTATGACCAATAAAATCATAGGCACTTTTTTACTTCCTTTTTTAGTATTGATAACATTCTCGGGGCCATTATTAACGGAAGTTGGGATAACCCTTTCAATCATCATGGTAGGCCTGTTTTACATATATCGATTTATCGCAGCCTATGCTGCTTTGCACAAAGAAATAAAAATCAGTGGTTTACACTTTATTCTATACCTTTGCGCATTCGAAATAGCTCCTCTGCTATTGATTTACAAAGTGTTAATCACTTATTTGGAAAAAGCTTATTAATTTTGCGAACGCATTTTTCTAATATTATAATACATTGATTAAAAACAGGGATAAAAAGGATATAGCCGAGATGTCAGAAATTGCAGTTAAAAAGATTTTAATCACCCAACCCCGGCCGGAATCTGATAAGTCACCCTATTTTGAGCTAGCCCGGCGTCACGAAGTGGAGATGGCTTTTTTGCCTTTTATAAGGCTCGAAGCTATTCCCTCAAAAGATTTCAGGCGCCAGAAAGTTGAGATCGGGGGTTATTCTGCAGTTATTTTTACCAGCCGTCATGCAATTGACCATTTTTTCCGTACGGCAGAGGAAATGAAGATTAATATTTCGCAGGACACGAAATACTTCTGTATCACGGAGGCCGTGGCGCTGTATCTTCAAAAATTCATTCTTTACAGGAAGCGCAAAGTATTTTATGGTGCGGATGGCACCAATAAAAGCATGCTGGATGTAGTGAATAAGCATAAAGAAAATGAAAAGTTTCTTTATCCGACGTCTGAATATCAGCAGGACAATGAGATCATAAACTGGCTCAAGAGCAATCATTGCGAATTCGCCACCCCGTATATGTATAGGACAATCAGCAATGATATCCGCGAATCTTTCAGCCCAGATGCATTTGATATTATTTGTTTTTTTACTCCCAGCGGAGTTAAAAGTTTATTCGACAACTTTCCACATTTCAAACAAAATGGAACACTGATCGGAGCATTTGGAACAAATACCAGCAAGGCAGCTGAAGATGCCGGTCTGGTTTTGGAAATTAAAGCACCCGAACCGGCTGCACCTTCCATGGTGTCGGCTTTAGAGAAATACCTTGCTGCCAGGAAGAGACTATAATACAAGTGTGAGAGTGTGAGAGTGTGACGTTGTGAGAACCTTTCTTAAAAAAATACGTTATTAGAGGCCTTGGGATTTCCCGGGGCTTTTTGATTTTCCGGAATTATCTTATTTGTAGTATAGAAAATCTTATTCGGGGTCTGAATCTGTCTTATCAGGGCTATATTATGAATGGTACTGATTCCTGTTCTGTTCGTATATCGATCGTATATCGATCGTATATCGATCGTATATCGTTGGGATAGGACCGAAGGACATACGAATTATCAACAGACATTAAACGAATTAAATAAAAGGCAGATAGTAAGGAAACTATAACAAGATCTATTTTTCACTATTTCATAATTATTAAATTGTTTAAAAACAGATTAGCAAACGAATCCTCACCTTATCTTCTCCAACACGCCCACAATCCCGTAGACTGGTATCCCTGGGGAGAAGAAGCTATCAAAAAAGCAAGGGATCAAGATAAGCCTATGCTCGTAAGCATAGGATATTCTGCTTGTCACTGGTGCCATGTTATGGAAAGAGAAAGCTTTGAAGATCCGGAGACGGCTGCGATCATGAACAGGAATTTTATAAACATTAAAATTGATCGTGAAGAGAGGCCGGATCTGGATCATATTTATATGGACGCAGTACAGGCGATTGCAGGTAACGGGGGTTGGCCACTGAATGTATTTTTAACTCCCGAGGGAAAGCCATTTTACGGAGGTACTTATTATCCCCCAGTTAGTTTGCATAACCGGCCTTCATGGAAATCAGTTTTGGAAAGTATTTCAATGGCCTTTAAGGAAAAACGGAGTGAAATTGAAGAACAGGCCAGCAATCTGACAAACCATATCGCTATTTCAGGCTTTGGAACAGGTCTGCAGGATGGAACTCAGGTTTTTATAAAAGAGGATATAGATACGATTTTTAGTCAATTGATGAAAACAGCCGACCGGGTGGACGGCGGTTTTGGTCTGGCTCCTAAGTTTCCCCAAACCTTTTCGATACGATTTCTTCTACAATATTATTATTATACCGGATCCCAGGTGGCATTGGATCATGCCTGTCTTTCACTCAATAAAATGATTTTTGGTGGAATATATGACCAGCTTGGAGGTGGTTTTGCCCGGTATTCTACAGATTCCCAATGGCTTGCACCTCATTTCGAAAAAATGCTATACGATAACGCACTTTTAATTATAACGATGAGTGAAGCATTTCAGGCAACGGGGAAAGTACATTTTAGGAAGGCTGTTAATGAGACGATAGAGTTCGTTAAGCGGGAGCTTATGTCAGAATCGGGAGGATTTTATTCGGCTCTGGATGCGGACTCTGAAGGTGAGGAAGGTAAATTTTACATATGGGAAAAAAAAGAAATATCAGAACTGCTGGGTGATCAATCAGAGGCGTTCTGCTCTTATTATGATGTTACAGAAAAGGGCAATTGGGAAGGCAAAAATATCTTACGAGTAAAAAATCCCCAGGCTCCTGTTTCTGAAACCTGGGAACAGGAATGGAAAAATAAATTATTCGAAGTGAGAAATAAACGGATCCGTCCTTCACTGGACAATAAAATTCTGTCCGGCTGGAATGCCCTTATGATCACTGCCTGTTGTAAGGCCTTTTCAGCATTTGGGGAAAAAAAATACAGGGACCTGGCCGTCAGTTCGATGGCTTTTCTGGAGAAAAAGATGAAAGGCACCGGCAAATACTATTTTTATCACAGCTTCAAAGAAAGTATGGGAGTATGGGAGTATGGGAGTGAGGGGAGGGCAACTGTTCCAGCCTTTCTTGACGATTATGCTTTTTTAATAGAAGCATATATACAGCTCCAGGAAGTGACGGGTGAAGTTTCTTACCTTAATCGCGCAAAAGAGCTGTCGGATTGGGTTATAGAGAATTTCAGCGAGGAAGAAACCGGATATTTTTATTATACAAATAAAGAGCAGGATGATGTGATCGTAAGAAAAAGAGAGGTATATGATGGTGCGACTGCTTCGGGAAATTCTGTAATGGCTTCAAATTTGTTATATCTCGGGACGGTATTTGATGTGAAGGAATGGAAGCAAAGAGCATCAGAAAATACAGCCGGTTTAAAAGATCTGATTTTACGTTATCCTGGATCTTTTGGAGTGTGGGCAACTCTGCTAAATGGCTTAACGTATCCACTATATGAAGTCGTTTTAGCCGGTACTTATTCAGAAGAAAAGCACCTTGAATTTTTGAGACTGGGAGTACCAAATTGTGTTTTTCAGCTGACCTCCGTCACCTATTTTAACCTTCCGCTTTTGAGAAATAAACCCATTATGGGACAGTCACAGTTTTTTCTTTGCAGGGATTATTCCTGCCAACAGCCTGTAAAAGAAGTCGCTGAGCTTAACGGCCTCATAAAAAACTCTTAAAAAACCCGTCAAAACGGGCTGAAATTACAATAAGGCGGACCTTTCCGCCGTTAATTAAACTATTGGCAAAACTTTGACTTGTAAAAAATAAATTTTATACTTGCGATGGAAGATATTCATAGGAAGTATTTCCAAAAGATTATTTTTGTCCAATACCCTTTAATAAAAATGAAAATGAAAAACCTGTCCATTCTGATTACCGTTGCCGCGGCCCTCGCCGTAACAGGTTGTAAATCCGGCAAATCCGGCAAAGGACTTCCAGACGACGGTCAATTGCACGGTGTTGCCCCTGCCAGCAGGTATAACCTAAGTAAGCCTCCAGGCATGGTCTATATACCACCAGGAACCTTTCACATGGGGCCAAGTGATGAAGACGTCAATTACGCCTATACAGCCCGTAATAAGCAGGTGTCCATACAGGGATTCTGGATGGATGCGACTGAAATAACCAACAACGAATACCGCCAGTTTGTAACGTGGGTGCGTGACTCAATCGCAGCTACCCTGATGCAATATGGAAAAGAAGTGGATGGCAAATTCACGATCGACTGGAAAAAAGCACAGACAATAAAATGGGGTGATAAAGCCACTACTGAAAAGATTGATCAGCTGATCCTGACTCCTGAAAACCGGATCTTCGGTAAAAAAGAACTGGATCCCCGTAAAATGATCTATCACTCTGAAACTTTCGATTTAAAACGTGCTGCACAAAAGATCAACGAAGGCAAAGCCCGCTCTGAGTTTATTATAAAGAAAGATATCCCAATCTATCCGGATACCCTGGTATGGGTTCGTGATTTCTCTTATTCTTATAATGAACCGATGACTAAAAGATATTTTTCGCACCCTGCGTTCGGAAATTATCCTGTAGTTGGTGTTAACTGGAATCAGGCGACTGCATTCTGCGAATGGAGAACACAATATCTGAATTCATTCCTCGATAAAACAAACAGAGCAAACGAAAGTCCTTTCCGTTTACCAACGGAAGCTGAGTGGGAATATGCTGCCCGCGGCGGACGTTCACAATCTATGTTTCCATGGGGTAACTACTACCTGAGAAATAAGAAAGGATGTTTGCTGGCTAACTTTAAACCAGGTCGTGGTAACTATCCTGAAGACGGTGCATTCTACACTGCACGCGCCGACGCTTACTGGCCAAACGATTTCGGTCTGTATTGCATGGCAGGTAATGTGGCTGAGTGGACATCATCGGTCTATTATGAAGGTGCTTATAACTTCCAGCATGACATGAACCCCGACATTCGTTACAATGCAAAGGATTCAGATCCTCCGCGTATGAAACGTAAAGTAATTCGTGGTGGAAGCTGGAAAGACGTAGGTTACTTCCTGCAAACGAGTACGAGAACGTATGAGTACCAGGATACAGCGAAATCATATATTGGTTTCCGTTGTGTGATCGACTTACCGGCATCTATTGCGAGGAGATAATTGATAAATATCAATAGAAATAAAATTTTTTAAAACAAACAACGTTTTGATTCGACAAAGTCATCCGGAATATTTTTTCCGAGGCCCTTACAACACCTATTAAAAACTAAAATTTAAAATTATGTCAGCCGGAGTTTCAAAATCTACCGAAAAGCTTGTAAACATCATCGTCTGCGTCGGTGCAGCCGTTGTAATCTTTGGTGCCTGGCAGAAAATCACCCACCAACGGTTGGCAGATTTCTTCCTTACAGCAGGACTTCTTACAGAAGCATTAATATTCTTAGTATACGCTTTCTTACCGCCTCCAGGTGGTGAAATGCATGCCCTGGCGGAAGCACTTCCAAAACTGGCTGGTGCC
Source organism: uncultured Bacteroidota bacterium (assembly GCA_963730425.1). Classification (GTDB taxonomy): domain Bacteria; phylum Bacteroidota; class Bacteroidia; order Chitinophagales; family Chitinophagaceae; genus Puia. The sequence continues at coordinate 421,586 of CAVSRV010000011.1, forward strand.
GGTTCAGGTAATCCTGCATTGCAACAGATGGATAAACTGATGCAGGAAGCTGACATCACACCGACAAACCTTGCACGTTTAAGTGATGGTTTCAAAAAATTCGGTTCTACTGTAGAAAAAATCAGTGACGTATCAGGCGCGCTTGCTGCGACTACTGATTATACAAATAAAACAAAAGAAGCAGTTGTAGCATTAGACTCTATGAAGAATGCTTATCATGGCGCAACCGCTACTTTAGGTCATTTCAATAATGCAGCAGAAAGTACTAAGCAGTTTCATGGCCAGGTTCAGGTATTGACCAAGAATCTCGGATCACTGAATGCACTTTATGAACTGGAACTGCAGGATAGTAATAACCATTTGAAGGCGATGAACAGCTTCTACTCTAACCTGGCCCAGGCATCTGAAGCCATGAACGGTAGTGTTGCTGATGCGAAGAAAACTCAGGAACAAGTTGCTTTACTTGCAAAGAACCTTGGTAACCTGAACCATGTATATGGTAATATGCTGAGCGCAATGCAAGGTAGACAGTAATCCAATATTTAATTATCGGGACTAATAACCTGAAAAACCTTTGTTAACACATTAAATTCTCCCGCTCATGTCCTTACCTAAAGAGCCCAGGCAGAAGATGATCAACATGATGTATTTGGTGCTGACAGCATTGCTGGCACTGAATGTATCGGCTGAGATTCTGAATGCCTTCAAAACAGTAAACCACAGTATAACAACATCAAATGATGTGGTTACTGATAAGAATAATCTTACCTATAGTGCCTTTGATAAAGCACTGAACGATCCGCAAACAAAAGAGAACGCTCAAATCTGGGCTCCAAAAGCAAAGCAGCTACAGAGTATTTCTTTAGCGATGTATAATACCATCGACGGAATGAAACACCTGCTTAAACTTGAGTCACAGTTTGAGATAGATAAAGACGGTAAAGAAAAATTTAACGATGCCAACCTGGACGCGGCAACTCGTGTTTTTGATAAGGACGGCAAAGGGAAGATCTTATATGATTCTCTTGCAGAATACAAGAGGCAGATGATTGCAGTATTGAATCCGAATGCTCCCGATATCGCAAAGAATCCAATCCTGCAGAAAGAAGTTGCAAAAGCGCAGGCTGATTTTGAAAAACAACTTCCTTTGGATCTTGCTGTTCCTGTATCACAAACAGGTGCAGCTCCTTCAGCAGACATTGTGAAAGACTGGGTGACCAATTATTTTCACATGACGCCCACCATTGCGGCGATCACCATCCTGAGTAAATTCCAGAACGATGTAAAGAATTCTGAAAGCCAGATGGTTGATTATTGCTACAAACAAATAGGTTCTGTGAAAGTAGTTTATAACCAGTTTGAAGCTTTTGCTGGTACAAACGCCACTTACCTGATGCCCGGTGATGAACTGGAAGTTACATCTGGTATCGGTGCATTCAGCGCTGCTGCGAAACCAGATATCACTATCAATGGTGCACGTCAGACTTTAAACGCTGATGGTGTTGCCGACTATAAAACAAAAGTTGAAGGAACCGGTGAACATACGCTGACTGTAAATATTGCCTACACAAAACCCGATGGAACAACAGCTGTGATTCCTAAGATAGTCAAGTATACAGTGGGTATGCCTTCAGGAGCTTCTATCTTCCTGGAAAAAATGAACGTAGTGTATATCGGTGTTGACAACCCAATGACCATTTCTGGCGGTACTGTAGGTGCAGAAAAAGTCCACGTAAGTTTTGAAAGTCCGGGTTCTTCCATTTCAAAAGTAAGTGGTGACCATTATATAGCTAAAGCTGCAGTACCTGGTATGTCCAAGATTATCGTAACTGCAAATGGTAAACAATTCCCATTTGAAATCCGTGTTAAGAATCTGCCTTTACCGGCCGGTTTCATCGGGTCTAAAAAAGGTGGTGGAATTTCATCTGCAGAATTTAAAGCAATTGGTGGTTTGATTGCACGTCTTGAAGATTCTGATTTCGAAGCACCTTTCAAAGTAGTAAGTTATAAACTTGGTGCAGAAGGTGGTGGGATATCAGGATATACTGAAGCCACCAACAATGGTAACAGGTGGTCTGGAAATGCTGCAGGTATCGTAAGCAGATCAACACCAGGAACACATATTTTCTTCGATGAAATTCGTGTGGTTGGACCAGATGGTAAAGAACGACAAATCGCACCGATGGTATTTAGTTTGAAATAATTTATGATCCGCCACGATTAGTGGCGGACCTGTTTTAGTAATTGATACGATAAATTTTTAGATCATGAAGACCCGATTCATCAGATTGTCATTCCTCGCAGCAGTGATTGCTTTGGCGGTTAGTACCGTCCAGGCACAGGCTCCTGTTAACAGGAAGAAGACCAAGCGGTCTACGACGAAAAAGAAAACGAATACCAGCAAGAATAGTGCTGTAGCCGTTGTGCCTCCAAAAGATACCACAGCAAAGCCTGTACAGGAATTTGTTGCGGATATCAAACTGGATACGCCACGTAAATCGCTTCGTAATGACGCTTCAATTGAACTGAACCTGGTGAAAGATCGTACCCCGCTTGCTTATGAGCATATCAGGGAAGACGATGCCGTTTACCGTCAGCGTGTATGGCGCGAGGTAGACGTTCATGAAAAAATGAATCTTCCTTTTGTTTATAAAGCTTCTGAAGATAATGGTAACCAGCGTTTCATCAGCATCCTGCTGAACCTCATTCATAGTGGCGATGTGACGGCATTTGACGCCGCGATGGACGACCGTTTCACAACACCAATGACTTTCCGCCAGATCGCTGAAAGTATGGTGGGGAAACCGCAAACAATACAGATTCCCGATATGACTGTTGACCCTGATGGTTCAAAAGGAATCACTAAGGATACAACGATAGTTCAGGAATTCAATCCTGATCAGGTTGAAAGATATGAAATCAAGGAAGAGTGGGTATTTGATAAAGAATCTTCCAGAATGTATGTGCGTATCCTGGGTATCGCGCCTGAAAAAACAATTTATAATGCAGATGGATCTTTCAGGGCCGTACTACCAATTTTCTGGGTATACTATCCGGATCTGAGACCATTCTTAGCTAAATACGAAGCTTATAATGGTAAGAATTTTGGAGCACGTATGAGCTGGGAAGAGTTATTTGAAAGCCGTATGTTTTCAAGCAGGATCGTTAAATCTACTATCGACAATCCTGGTGATAATTTTATAGCACAATATATCAAGGATCCTATATTAGGACTCCTGGAAGGCGATGATATCAAAGAAAAAATCTTCAACTACGAACAGGATCTTTGGTCCTACTAAGCTTAACGCGTAAAGCTCAACGCCTAACGCGGGATGTTATAAAATTGAAAAGCCATCAGACTTAAAAGTTGATGGCTTTTTCATTTTTATAATTTTAGTTTTTGGCTTTAAGCGTTAGGCTTTAAGTGTTCCGCGTTTCGCATTACGCGTTAAGCCTTAAGCATTTCCCATAACGGGAACGAGCGTATTTTTACGATAACTCATAACATTTTGATAGCTAAACTGTTGATAATTATTTTCAAAATACCTATAAGGGTTCTTGTTTAATAGAATTGTTTTATTATTTTTACAACGGTTTTTCATAGGATATTGGATTTTAAAAACGGGGCTGAATTTCTATTCTGGCCCCTTTTTTTTGATCAGAATCAACTAATTAAGACCCTGCCCCGCCTGCATTTCATTCTCCTGTTGTAAGAAATGGTCCCTTAGCAATTTTGTTTTCGATGCGCCTATCAGATCAATGAGTTCTTCATCTGTGGATGCTTTTATTTTCTTTACAGAATGAAATGTTTTTAATAACAAATCTGCAGTATGTTTTCCAATACCTTTTATATTTTCCAATTCATTTTTAAAAGTGCCACGACTTCTTTTATTCCTGTGAAAACTAATTCCAAAACGATGTACTTCATCACGGATTTTCCGGATTAGCTTTAAACTCACACTATCATAAGGCAGCCTGAGGGGCTCGTGGTCACCGGAAAAAAAAATTTCCTCTTCATTTTTGGCAAGTCCTACGAGTGTCAATTTGCCTCTCAATCCCAGTTCCTCAATACTTTCCAGGGCGGCACTTAACTGACCTTTTCCACCGTCAATAATCACCAGCTGCGGCAGAGACTGGTTCTCTTCTATCAGCCGTTTATATCGCCTGTAAACGACCTCTTTCATTGTTGCAAAATCGTTGATTCCTTCCACTGTTTTTACGTTAAAATGCCGGTAGTCCTTTTTGCTTTCTACACCGTCCCGAAAGCAAACCATCGCAGAGACCGGATAACTGCCGTGGAAATTTGAATTGTCGAAACACTCGATATGAGTCGGAAGTTCAGATAAATGAAGATCGGTTTGAAGTTGGGTTAAAACAGCTATTCTTTCTTCAGGAGTTTTCTTTTGAAGATGGAGCATTTTTTTCCGTTCTGCCTCTTCACGGTAATAATTGACATTTTTCTTGGAAAGTTCCAGTAGTTTCTTTTTATCACCGCCTTTCGGAACCGTGATGATTGTTCCGTCCTGAGGAAATTCAACCGGGAAAGGCAATATGATTTCAGGAGCTTTGCTGTTGAAACGGTCCCGCAACATGGCGATGGAAAATACCATGATCTCTTCATCACTTTCTTCAAGCAAAGACTTTGCTTCCGTATTGTGCGTTTGTACAATGGTTCCGTTTTCAACCATCAGATAATTAATAAAAGCGATTCCTTCGTCACGAAACATGGAGAACACATCAACCTGAACTATGTGTTTACTCACAATGACCGAACTGGACTGGTAATTTTCCAGGTGTTCAATTTTTTTCCGGATGATTTCAGCTTTTTCAAATTCCATATTCACCGCAGCTTCTTTCATTTCCTGACGGAAACCGCTGATTACAGGGCCAAGATTTCCCTTCAGGATATTCCTGACTTTGCGCAATCCATCCGAATAATCCTCTTCTGTTTGCAACCCTTCACAGGGGCCCTTACAATTGCCGAGGTAATATTCCAGGCAGACCTTGAATTTTCTTTTCGCAATATTCGCAGGCGTGAGGTTTAGTTTGCAGGTCCGTAATTGTATATTCGATTTTACAAAGTCTGTAAGCTCACGCACTTTCGCAACCGAAGTGAACGGCCCAAGATATTCAGATCCGTCATCTATTTTTCTTCTGGTGAGAAATACCCTTGGAAAATGTTCTTTTTTTACAACAATGAATGGATAAGATTTATCATCCTTCAGATTAATATTGAATCGCGGCTGGTATTGTTTGATCAGAGAATTTTCAAGTAAAAATGCATCCTGCTCAGAATTCACCAGCGTAAATTCTATGGTGGCAATTCGTTTAACCAGCTCAAATGTTTTGTAGTTTGATACTGTTTTATTAAAGTAAGAGCTTACTCTTTTACGCAGGTTTTTTGCCTTTCCCACATACAATAATTCCTTTCGGGAATCAAAGTATTTATAGATGCCCGGCTCGAGTGGAATCGTTTGAATTAATTGTTGAAAAGCTTCCTGATCCATATATTATTCTCTGCTGTCCCAGACTACAATGGTCTGATCTGTCTTCTCCTGGCCGTTTTTGGGCTTTTGAATGTGAAGAATCCTTAAATTCCTTCCGGCCTTCCATGACATTTTACTTATAACAGAACTGTCTTTGTTCCCTGAAATAGCTTCCATATAAATGGAATTAAGTTTTTCAGAACCGATACCCGGTGAAAGCAGTACATCTACTCTCTTTAACCCATATCCGGTATCTTTTGTTGAATAGGTGAAACTAACAAGGTTGGTGGACCGGTCCACAAAAGAATTCTCTTCGAAGTTTTTTTCAAAATAGCTGCTGTCCAGGTCAGCCATCAGGAATTCCCTGGCTATCTTGTCGAAGACAGGAGTTGTTATTATTCCAGAATCTGTTTTGCCATTTTCCATCCGGTATCTCATGAGTCGGAGCGGAAGAGAATCCACCGCTGAGATTTCTGTTCGCAGAAAATCAGCAACCGGCAGATAATTTTTTACTGAAGTATCTTTTTGGCTTGTATGACCAGCTGTAATATCGGGTTGTTTGGAATGGCATGCACAAAACAGTAAAACTGATATGGCCGGAATGAATATACTCTTCATCCGATAAATTTACTGTAAGCTGGGAAAACTACCTGATTGATTTTGAAATGCCTATACGAATTCCGTAGTTCAGCATATTTTCCTGCAGAGGATAACTATTTTTATAAGTAGAGAAAATCTGATATCTCACCTGGGGCCCTATTTCCCAACGAATCTTGCCCACCGCGTAAGAAAGATATACTTCAGTGCCTGCAATCAGGTTCCATCTCCTGAAAGCAGACGGATCCTTGGTGTAACTGCTGTAATCATTCGAAAGCACATAAGCATCTGTATTTAACAGGTAGCTTGGCTGTAATGTGGCACCCACGTGCAATTGTAATTTTCCATTCCCGGCTACATTCATTTCTACTCCCACAGGCAGAGAAAGCTGATAATACTGGTTCTGAAAATGTTGTGGGTTTTTATCGGTGGTAATTCCTGAATTCGAATTATTCAGCGAATCTGCCATATATCCAAGATAAGAATTCAGTGTCGTAGAAGCCTGAGTAGGATTAGAATTATATGCCTTGATGTAGTATCGGTTAAAACTAAAATCCAGACCAGCTTTTAATGAAATATTTTTTGAAATACGATATAACAAATTTCCACCAACATCATAACCCATCACTGGTGTGTTATCTACAAATCCATTCACATTCGCAATGTGAACCACCATGATAGGAGCATTTTGAATAGACTGTGCGATGGTCTGGTAATTCAGTCCTTTTAAATAATGTGTATTGTATGTTGGAGCAAAATATATTTGCCAACTGAGTTTGTCATTATGACTAAAAGTTAACGGGGTTGCTGATTTATCGGGCATAAGTTCTGCAGAAACCGGATTGTTCATCTGTTTTACCGGAATGGAATTCGGGGTTTGGTTTAAATCTGTCAAAGCAATTGGCGAAGCTGTTTTCGCCGAAACCTTCATGTCAGTTTGTTGAACAGGCTTTATGCGGTTGTTTATCTGAATTTCTTCCGTTTGCGCTTTGAGCTTTTCATTAGTACCTGATTCATGAATGGAAGATGATGCCTGAGTGCAAATCGAACGGTAACCCGGAATTCAGGCCGACATCCGAAGCGGAACGATCATCGGAATTATCTGCCGGTGGCATGGCAAAACTATTGGGAGTTAAACTGTGAAGATTGTCTGCTGTAGTAGCTTTCGCAGATATACCAATTTTTGATACAAGGTTTTTAGAAGCATTTGTTCTGGATGGGGATATGAGTTGTGTACCAGCCAGGATAAGAATACCACCGATAAGTAAGGTCATTCCGGCAACAAATTTTCTGCGACCGGTATGTATAGAACTGTAAACCTCATTCCACACTTTATCTGAAGGATACATTTTGAACTGATCAGCCTTCTCCTTCAGTTGTTTTTCAAATTCCTCGTCATATAAAATTCGCTCCTTCATTTTCGGAAGTTTTGGTCGGGCCTCTGCTCGTTCAATGTATTGCGGTTAAGCGATCTGTTTTTTCTCTCGCGGCCGGTATAAGATTTCTCTTAATTAAGATCTCTTCCAGCATTTGTCTTGCACGGGTATATTGGGATCTGCTGGTGCTTTCTTCAATGTCAAGCATTTCAGAAATCTCCTTGTGTGAATATCCTTCAATTGCATACAGGTTTAATACAGTTCGGTAGCCCACTGGCAGTATGCGTATGCAGTCCACAATTTGTTTTGCCTGAACGATGGAAGGAATATTCTCTTCCCTGATCTGTATCGAATTCGCCTGTATGATATCCACACTTTCGTTGAAGCGTTTATTTTTTTTCAGATGATTGATACATGTATGAACAATGATCCGGCGGATCCAGCCTTCGAAAGCACCTTTACTTTGAAATGTATGCATTTGAAGAAAAACTTTAATAAAACCTTCCTGAAGCATATCCTCGGCGTCTTCCCGGTTATGTGCAAACCTGTAACATACTGCGAGCATTTTAGGACTGTACCGGTTGTACAACTCCTTTTGGGCAGCAGCATGATTTTTCAAACAGCCTTGTAAGATGGCTTCTTCGGTCATATTAAACCTCGTTGCCCTGTAAATTAGACAATTTTCGTGTGCTAAAGCTGCACGAAATAAAGTTTACGTTCCTTTTTAGTCGAATAAAACATTCCCGGTCATTTCCTGGGGAACTTCATATCCCATCAGTTTTAGCAGGGTCGGAGCGATATCGGCGAGTTTGCCAGGATGAACCGTCCCATGCCATTGATTATCAAGAATAAAATAGGGTACCAGGTTAAGTGAATGGGCGGTATTTGGAGATCCGTCCGGGTTGATCATATAATCGGCGTTTCCGTGATCTGCAGTAATGAAAACCACATAATCATTTGCAAGGGCCGCAATAGCCACTCGTTCCACACAATGGTCAACAGTTTCTACTGCCTTTACAGCTGCCTGGAAATCTCCGGTGTGACCCACCATATCGGCATTCGCATAATTCAGGCAGATGAAATTTGCTGTCTTGTGATTGATCTCCGGAATGATGGCGTCCGTAATTCCAACCGCACTCATTTCAGGTTGAAGATCATAGGTAGCTACTTTAGGAGATGGTATCATGATGCGTTTCTCTCCTTCAAATTCATTTTCACGCCCTCCGCTGAAAAAGAAAGTCACATGCGGGTATTTTTCCGTTTCAGCAATTCGGATTTGGGTGAGCATATTTTTCGCAACAACTTCCCCCATGGTCATCTTTAAATCATCATTTTCAAACATGACATGAACGTTTTTGAAATGATGATCGTATTCAGTCATCGTGGTATAATCCAGTGAAAGTTTTTTCATTCCCTGTTCGGGGAAATCTTTCTGCGTCAGCACTTCCGTTATTTCCCGGCATCTGTCCGTTCTGAAATTAAAACAGATTACTACGTCACCATCCGAAATTCTGGCGAGTGGATTTCCGCTGGAATCCAGTACTACACTGGGTTTTATGAATTCATCCGTAATGCCGGCTGCATAATTTTCTTCGATGATTTGCAATGCGCTCTTGCCCTGGCCGCCATTGCCTTTTACGAGGGCATCATAAGCAAGTTTTATACGTTCCCATCTTTTGTCCCTGTCCATCGCATAATATCTGCCGGAAACGGTTGCAATTTTACCGGTTTCCGTTAAGTCAAGATACTCCTGGAGATTTTTAATAAAACCGTAACCGCTTTTAGGATCTGTATCTCGGCCATCGGTAAACGCGTGTATAAATACAGAGGAAAGAGATTCGGATTTGCAACAATCAACAATTTTTTTCAGGTGATTAATATGAGAATGGACTCCGCCATCGCTCACAAGCCCGAGCAGATGTATTTTTTTGTTCTGGCTTTTTGCCAGCTGAAGGGCCCTCAGCAACATAGGATTTTTAGCAAACGATCCATCACGTATACCAACATTTATTCTCTGGAGTTCCTGATATACGATGCGACCGGCTCCGATATTGAGGTGACCCACTTCTGAGTTTCCCATCTGGCCTTCCGGCAGGCCCACAGCTTCGCCACAGGTTACCAGTGTGCTATTTGGATACTTTGAATAAAGGGAGCTGACAAATGGAGTTTTCGCATGCCGGACGGCGTCTGCAGATTCTACCTTTCCCAGTCCCCAGCCGTCCATGATGATGAGTATCGCCGATTTTTTAGCCATTTTCCTGTAAAACGATTGATGTAATAGGCTCAAAGTTAGCGTATATGGGCTGTTTTAAGCCAATTTGGAGGGCCCCATTTAGTTTGGCATATTTTTAGCTCTCATCAGGATGAAAACAGATCCTATGAACAGGCTTTTAGGGATGGGTTCTGGCTGGAATGGCCCTCATCCTTGTTTCTTACAGGAGCTTTGACAATATGGACGCGGTAGCCTCCGCGATCCGTTCTGGCAATGTAAACCAGCTATCTTCCTTTTTCGACGCCCAGGTTGATATCAGTCTGCCTGATAAAAGTGATACTTATAGCAAGAGCCAGGCAGAAATGGTGATCGGGGATTTTTTCAATACCAATGTTGTACAGAATTTTAAGATTACACAGCAGGGGGAGAGCGGTGGGACTTTTTTCTGTGCAGGGCTTTTACAAACGCGTTCGGGAAATTTCAGAACTACTTTATTTTTCAAACATAAGGGCGACAAACATTTCCTTCAGGAAATCCGTTTTCAGGCTGTAGAATAAGTGTCATCAGCATATTCCTTCTTTTTTCTTTTCAAATTTCTTTCTATCGTTTCTCACTGTTTTTAAGAACCTCCCATTTTTACTTTTTAATATTTACTTTTTTAATTTTTACTTTGCCCAACAATGAGTAAACCCGTAAGTCGTTTCGATGAGCGCTTGCACTCACTGGTGCAGGCAGCAATGGCCGAGGACCTGGGTGATGGAGATCATTCAAGTCTGGCCGTTATTCCACCAGATGCGCGGGCGAAGGCCGTCCTGAAAATTAAACAGAGTGGAATACTCGCGGGTGTAGAGATCGCAGAAAAAATATTCCATTCCAGAGAACCATCTGCTATTTTTATTTTTCATAAAAAAGACGGAGAAGCGGTAAAAGCCGGAGATAAAGCATTTACCAGTTGAAGCGTCTGTACATACCATATCTGGCATGTGAGCGGATAGTATTGAATTGTATGCAGAGAATGAGTGGTATCGCTACCCTTACACGACAATATGTGGAAGCGATCAGGGGTTATTCATCCAAAATTCTGGATACAAGGAAAACGACGCCGGGTTTCAGACTGCTGGAAAAAGAAGCCGTGCGTATAGGGGGTGGCGTGAATCACAGGTTTGGTTTATTTGACATGATAATGTTGAAAGACAATCATATTGATTATTGTGGAGGTATCGATAAAGCATTGGATAAGGCTTTCGCATATGCAGGAAGTTATAAACCGTCGCTCAGGATAGAAATCGAAGCCAGATCTCTGGAAGATGTTCGCGAAGTGTTGTTATCAGGAAAAGCCGACAGGATCATGCTGGATAATTTTAATCCTTCCCAACTTGCAGAGGCATTGCAACTAATACAGAAAAAGATTGAAACGGAAGCCAGCGGTGGCATTAACCTGGAAAATATCCGGGAATATGCGGCTACAGGTGTGGACTATATAAGTGTCGGAGCACTGATTCATCAGGCCAGGAGTATTGATTTGAGTCTGAAAGCAATCTAGGAAAGTATGGGAGTATGGGAGTGTGAGAGTGTGAGAGTGTGAGAGTGTGGGAGTATTTAAGCAAAGATTCTGAATTGAATCTAAGAATCGCTGACAATTATCAATTGATAAATAACCATTAAATCAGTGGCCAAGAAAAACACGCCTGATAAAAATGGATTTGTTTTCAGTACGGATCCGAATTTTGCATTTCAGAATTCCGGATCGGAATCATCCTGGAACCCTGGTGCCCGGCAAACAGCGTCTGCGCATCGTCCTGGATACCCGTCACACGTGGCGGCAAAACTGTAACAGCAATTGTTGGATTTATCGGGAAATCAGAAGACCTGGAAATCCTGGGAAAAAAACTGAAGCAATATTGCGGTACGGGCGGATCTGTAAAAGACGGACAAATCCTCATTCAGGGGGATCAGACAGTGAAGGTTCGAGTGTATCTGCTAAAGGAAGGGTACAAGATCTGATTATCGTAATATAGTGAAAGTGGAATTGTAAAAATGTAATAATGGAAAATGAAATTAAAATAACTAAAAATCAACTCCCATGGCAAATTGCCAGGTTGGTGAATTTCCAAAGAATGAATTCATTTGCCAGCCTACATCAAGACGAAGAAAATAACCCAGCAATGTACTTCTGGCGCCGAACCCATAGCCGCCTGCAAAAGGACCAATCCCTCCCGCTTTGATAGTAACTACGACTGGTACGGCTGGGTCACCGTTCACATAATTTGATTGAGGCCGTTCAATATTTTTCAGAGGACCTGCCCAGGCGGTTCCAAAATCGAAGAATTGAATCAACTGGAAATTCCGGACAAAAGCATTGTTGATGGGTTTGTTCATCAAGCGTGGTAAATACAGGAAGTCGTAGTTCACTGTTGATAGTGATTGCATTATTTCCGTTGGCTACGTTTTGATTATAACCCCTCAGGTTAACTGCAAGGGACTGATAAGTATAATTCTGAGTATAATCAGGGATAGGAAATTGGCTCGCCTTGGGAAACATCCATCCGTCCTGGCCGCCCAAATAATAAATTATCTTTTGATTCCCCCAGGAGAAGTCGCCCGGCCGCTCGTACGGCCCAGATAAAATTCCTGTAAATCGGATAGTAGTTTCTTGCATCAAATCCGAAATTGAACATCTTTCTGCCTTCGCCTATTTGTGGCGTATTGATCTGGTAATTGAAATCTACATAGAATTTATAGCGCAGGCCATTCATGATATTCATCGTCTTCACAATCGTATTATCAAATACATATTCGAGATGGTTTACTAAAAATACCTGCTTATTTACATATCCTGATTTTAAAGCAAGAGTGTCAAATGGATAACTCGGATTGTATGCACTTTCGCCGTTTGGATAGACTCCTATTTTATCCGTGCGAACGCCCACACTATAGCGGAGACTTCTTATTTTATCAAAAGGATATCTTATTACGGCCTGGAAGAGATTTGTATATAGCTTTGAATTCACATAGTCATAACTGTGAGAGGAATTTGCACCGGCGGTATCGAATAACGGATAAGTTCCTATATCAGTCTCACGGTAATAAATCAAGGAAAAATCAGTTCGTAATTTCAGATAATCCACGCGTGCGTACCATTGGCCGCCCCCATCGAAAAATGAACCACTAGTAGGATTAAATGTTGCAATACCTATGCCTCCCGTACCAGCGGACACCGCAGTGGATGAGCTTCCTCCAAACAAAGGCAACCTGAGGGCTCCGGTAAATCGGATGTCTTCAAATAAATCAAAAACAGCCGCTTTGAACATGGCATTAAAGGGTTCATTACCACCCAGCATAATAGGCAATGCTCCGGTAAACGGCTGATACTGTGTAGCCAGTACATCGTTGTTAAAACCAGCTGTGAAATTTTGAGCAAAAAATTTCAGGGAATAGTCATAAAGTTTCGCATCCTTCAGAATCTCGTCTGCCGGTTGTGGTTTTGGTTGTTGAAGAATTAATTTCTGATTTAATATGGTATCCAGTTTCTCCTTATCAAATTCACTTTCGAAAATATCCTGTCTGAACTTTTGCGGTATCTGCTTTTTTCTTTTGTTGATATTGTAAAGCCTGGCCGCTGGCAATCTGAGCGGCTGTAATTGTTTCCTTCCGGTATTCGGTTAATTTGGGATTTATGTTTCTTTTTTTGAGTGCGGACTCATCCACTTTAAGTTTGTAAAGAAATTTTAGATCCCCCTCCTGACGCACTTCACTTACCTGTCCGGTTTCACCAGCAATTTTGGTTTCAGTTAATCCACTCTGGTAGTTGGTGAGTGCGAATGTATAGGCAGAATCCCGGGTAATAGAAAAAGTATAAATGGAATCCGGCTCAGTTTCTTTATTGGCCCGAAGAACTGAATCCAGTTCCGCCGGGTCCGGGTTGTGTAATATTTCATCTCCGATGCGGTAAACAGTGTCGATCCCTTCTCTTCGGGTTGTAAAAAAACCTGCGTAACGGTTGGAGATACCGTTTTCATCTGAAATAAAAGTAAAATGAAAATTGTTGTATTGCGTAGGATAACGCGCATTTCCGTATTTGAGATGTGTTAATTGGGAAATCTGTTTGAATTCACTTTTATTCCAATTGTCAACCAGGAAAACATTATATCGGTTATTGGAAGGAAGTACGGTATCCCCCGTAACTGCATTACCCGAAGGCCGGTTGGAAGAATAAATTATACCCGTTTTTCCGGGAAAAGTTACAAAAGATGCATCCAGATCATCATATACGTCATTTGTAATCTGGTCAATTTTTGATGTTGTCAGGTTATATTCAAAAATGTCCGATTGTCCGTTCTTAACAGCGCTTAAAAGAAGCGTATTGTTATCAAGCATATATTTCATGTCCTGTATCTGATCGAACATATCCAGGTCAGTAACAATTCTTTTGTATTTTGAAACCATGTCATATACAAAAAGCCGGATCTTTCCTTCATGGTAATATATAACGGCCAGGCGTGTTCCCCTTGGATCCCAGGCAATCAATGGATAATGTGGTTGTAGTTGCTTATCATTACTTCGAACTCCGTTTGTCAAAAGGACCTTCCGGTTTACAAAATTTTCATGCAGCACCACTTTGTATTGTCCGCGTTTGAATTCAACCACTGCATAGGTCTGACTCCGGGCTGCAGGATTGGGTGAGAAATGGAAAAAGTCTTTGTTGTCGTCTACTTCTTCCACGACAGAGATAGTACCTTTGGGAAAGTTTCTTCTGCCGCGGATATCTTTTTCATAAAGGTCTTCCTCTTCAGTCATGAAATCCTGTAGTACGTCTTTAAATTTCTTTTTACAGATCCTCTGAGCTGCTGTATTGGTGTTTCGGTAAACGCGTGACAGGTATAGAAAATAAGTGACATTTTCTTTTTTATATTTATTGGCGAAGTAATACCAGAAAGCATGACCTGCGAGTTCAGGTTTTTCAAAAGCGAGATTATAAAAATTAGTGTAGCGACCGGAAAGAATGGCTGATTTCAACTGGTCGTCCAGCTCAGTATTCCAGTTCTCGGCTATATAATCGATATATCCGTCAGTAAGCCACTGGGGAAGATCAAGTAGAGTCTGGTTTGCTGCAACTTCACCCAGGTCATCACCAAATAGAATATTTTCGACAAGAACACGCGTAATACCCTGTCGTATCTGGATGCGCATTTTATTGTGATCGTCGGTATAGTAAACGATCATTTTATTGTTCACGAGTTTGGTGGTACCTCCGGTGGATTGCCAGTCGGTCTCCAATCCAATATTGGATTGTTCCATTTCATTGTAACTATTGTACATTACAATATTGGCCCTTCGTTGCATGCCATATTCCACCTGTTGCTCGATGCCGGTTAATTCTTTTTCTGCTACCTGGGCCACATACTTGGCCAGGGGGTCACCGTTTTGATTGAAATAGGTATCAAAATTCTGGGTTTGGTAATACTTCCACTTCATGTGCTTGAACTGAAGCCGGTTCTTGCCGAATTCTACCGTATTTACCTGGGCCTTGGCCTGAAACTGAAGGAAAAAGAGGGTGGTCGTGATTAAAAAAAGTCCTTTCAACTTCAACTTATGCGGAACTTGCATACCTTATTTGGAATTATAAAGAATAACCGGTTCAAGTTAAGACAATCCCTAAAACCGGTGAAATAGATTTTGTAATAATAAAGCGTATATGCTAACGGTGAAACGATTCATATTCAACCCTATCCAGGAAAATACATACGTTGTTTACAATGGAAAAGATGCCTGTGCGATCATAGATCCGGGATGTTATTTTCCCGAAGAAAAACAGAGCTTGTCCGCCTGGCTGAAAAAGAGCGGATTGCATCCCAATTTATTGTTAAATACCCATTGCCATCTCGATCATGTATTTGGGAATAAATGGGCCGCTGAACACTATGATCTGGAATTACAAATGGGGGAGAAAGAACTTTGGACTTTTAACTTTGCGCCAGAATCGGGTATTCGTTGGAGCATGCCTTTTGAAAATTATTCCGGTAATATTTTATTTCTGAAAGAAGGCGATGAAATCATGATGGGTGAAGACAAACTGGAAGTTTTGTTTACACCGGGGCATTCAGTCGGACATATAGTGTTCTATAACCGCAGTCAGGGATTCATTATCGGTGGAGATGTTTTGTTCAGGCTGGGAATAGGGCGCACAGATATTCCTGGCGGAAATTCTGAAACCTTGCTGGACAGCATTACAAAGAAACTCTTTGTCCTGCCGGACGACGTGATCGTTTACCCCGGTCACGGAGAACCGACAACCATCGGGTATGAGAAGGAAAACAATCCTTTTATTAGTATTTAATTACTTTCACCTATTTTTCTGGATCAATATTTCTTTTATACCAATCAATTGCAATACGCAATCCTTCTTCAAAATTATATTTAGGAGAATATCCCAAATTGCTTTTTGCTTTTTCAATTGACGCCAGAGAATGTAGAATGTCTCCCTCACGGTTTGGTCCATGGGTAGCTTCTATCTCTTCGATAGACGGGTCAGTTACAGAAAGAATTATTTTGATCAATTGAAACAAATGGTTCAGGGATATCTGGTCACCGCAGGCAACATTGTAAACCGTATTTAACGCAATAGGATTATCAGCAAAAACGGACAGTATATTTGCCTGGACTACATTTTCAATAAAAGTGAAATCTCTCGTATGATTTCCTGCGCCATTGATTACAGGCGATTCGTGTTTTAGCAACAGATCTACAAATTTTGGTATTACTGCTGCATATGCTCCATTGGGGTCCTGTCTGGGTCCAAACACATTGAAATATCTGAGCCCGATCAATTCCATATTGTATGTATGGACAAAAACATTCGCATACAATTCGTTTACATATTTAGTTACTGCGTATGGAGAAAGGGGATTCCCTATTTGGTCCTCAATCTTAGGGAGCGATTTACTATCACCATAGGTAGATGATGACGCAGCATAGACCATTCGTTTAACCCCGGTATCTTTTACCGCCACCAGCATATTTATGAAACCGGATATGTTGACTCCATTGGTTGTGATAGGATCGACTATTGATCTGGGCACTGAACCCAGTGCAGCCTGATGAAGAACAAAATCTATTCCGTTACAGGCAGACACACATGTTTCTAAATCCCGAATATCTCCTTTAATAAATTCAAATGAAGGGTCGGATAAATAAGGCTTGATATTGCGCATATGACCCGTGCTCAGGTTATCAAGAACCCTGATTTTTCCTGCTTTATATTTTATAAGATACTCCGCCAGATTGGAACCAATAAAACCTGCCCCACCCGTTATTAAAAAAGAATGTCTGCTGATATTTTTCCTATGATATGGAATCTCGTACATTTTATAATCGGGCATCAATGATATCAGGACTAAGCACACCCTTTACGTCATATATCACGGATTTTTTATTTACTAAAGCAAGAATATTCAATTTTTCGAATACTTCGTGCGCAACTGCTAATATAACTGCGTCATATTTTCCATGATTTACTGAAAGTTCTTTGAAAGTATCAATTCCATATTCGTGTTTGACGACTTCCGGCTCCGCCCATGGATCACATATGCTAATCTTAGCCTGGTAACTTTTTAATTCTTTTACTATATCAATCACACGTGTGTTTCGTACATCAGTGCAGTTTTCCTTAAACGTAAAACCCAATATCAGGATACCTGCATTTTTTATCGGTATTTCTTTTTTTACCATCAGTTTTATAGTTTCACTTGCAACATAAGCACCCATACTGTCATTTAATCTCCGTCCGGCAAGTATAATTTCCGGATGATAGCCAACCTGCTGGGCTTTTTGTGCCAGGTAAAATGGGTCAACACCAATGCAATGACCGCCGACAAGACCGGGTTTAAATTTTAGAAAATTCCATTTTGTTCCTGCTGCCTCCAGTACAGCATTTGTATCAATGCCTAAGAGGTTAAAGATTTTGGCCAGTTCATTTACAAATGCAATATTGATATCACGCTGCGAATTCTCAATCACTTTTGCAGCCTCTGCTACTCTTATAGAGGGGGCAGGATGGGTTCCGGCTTCAATTATGGACAGATACAGATCATCTACTTTTTTGGCTGTGGCAGGCGTCGAACCCGAAGTGATTTTTAAAATCCTTGACACTGTATGAAGCTTATCACCCGGATTAATTCTTTCCGGAGAATAACCACAAAAGAAATCCTTATTAAAAACAAGGCTACTCATTTTTTCCAGAATGGGAGCACATTCTTCTTCGGTAACACCCGGATAAACAGTAGATTCATAAATAACCACATCATCCTTTTTCAATACTTTACCAACCAGCTCACTCGCCTTGTATAATGGTGTGAGATCCGGGTGATTATGTTTATCAGTAGGTGTGGGTACTGTAACAATAAAATATGTGCAGGAGGCAATGTCAGATATATTACTCGAACAATAAAGCCCTTTCGATCCGGGTTTCGAACACAATACTTTTTTCAGATCATTGTCTTCAATTTCCAATGTATGATCGTGCGCGTTTCTGAGATCTTCGATACGTTTTTTGTTAATATCGAATCCTATCACAGCATATTTTTTCCCAAATTCCACGGCTAGAGGTAGTCCTACATATCCCAACCCGATCACCGCGATAAATTGATTTGAATCCATTTTAATTAAAATGATTTTAAACTAAGAACTTAAAAATAATGAAAGCGTTTTTAAAATGTTACTAATGTATTAACTGCTTGAAAACGATTTGATTAATTACAATATTGTTTGATCGGGAAACCGCATTTCTCACATAGACGTCTTTCGGAATTTAAACAAATTGTCGAACTCCCTTCTTTCAATCCTGTAGATAAATAAACCGAATAACAAAAGGAAAAAGCTGGCGACGGTATAGTTCAAAGCCTTGTTTGGCCAGATGCTGATAATACCATGATGGATAAAATATAGAATAACCACTATCACTATATAAGCCAACAATTTCTTCCAGGCATAAGGCACAGGATAAACTTTCTGTCCCCAGATAAATGAAATTACCATCATGGTTCCATAACAGAGGAAAGTGGCCCATGCACATGCCAAATAACTATAGTAGGGTATAAACAGATAATTCACGGCGATGGTAATGCCCGCGCCTATCAGTGTAATATATGCACCAGCGGTGGTTTTATGTGACAAACGATACCATATGGAAAGATTGATATAAATACCCAGGAACATATTTGCCAGCAGCAGGATCGGGACAACTTTTAGACCGGCCCACATCTTTTCATCTCTAATAAAATATTTCCAGATGTCGAGATACAGCGAAACAAACAAAAACATACCGCAAATGGTTATCACAAAAAATTTCATGACTCTCGCATATATCCTGGGCGCGTTTTCTTCGGATGATTGTTTGAAGAAAAAAGGTTCTGCACCCATACGGAAAGCCTGAACAAAAAGCGTGATAAGGATTGAAAGTTTATAGCAGGCACTGTAAACACCTACTTCAAAAGTGGCCGCGTCTCCCTTCAAAGGAGACCATCTCTGAAGCATTACACGATCGAAGGTTTCATTGATCATACCCGCGAATCCCGCAATAGTAAGGGGCAGCGCATAGATCATGACTTCTTTCCAAAGCTGTTTATTTAAATGAAACTTTACGCTGGTCCACTCTTTTGATAAAGCCAGTAATTGAAATAAGGAAGCTGCCACATTGGCGATCAGAACATAAGCCACTCCCAGTCGTGTATTATAAATAAGGCGTAAAACGCTATTCGGGTTCCTTTTAATGATACCCGGGCAAATGGTCAGAAAAAAGTAGACAACGAGTATATTTATAAGTATACCGGTAATACGGATGAAAGCAAATTTTTTCGGCCTGTTTTCGTGCCTGAGTTTCGCAAAAGGTAAAGCACTTAGTGCATCGAAACCGATGATGGCAGCACAAAGTGTTATATATTCCGGATGACCAGGCAACCCAATAAATGATGCTATACGTTCTCTGAAAAATATCGTCAACCCTATAATTGCCAGTGTGGAAATAAGCAGGGAGGTACTCAGGGTATCGTAAACATCCATTTTATATTCTTTCCGCTGCATGAAGCGGAAATAAGCAGTTTCAAAAGCAAAGACAATCAGGGTGAATAAAAAAGGTATCAGAGCAAAGACAAGACTCATCCTTCCATATTCTACCGTGCCTGCGAATTTTCCGGTCAGGTATGGCGTAAGAAGGTAGTAAAGGAAGCGGGCAAAGATGGAACTTGCTCCGTACCAAACGGTCTGAGAGGCTAATTTTTTAATGCTGGACAAAAAGAAAATTTAGACGCAAAAATAACGTAGAGTACTGACTTTCAACCAGAACGCTGATTCATTTTATATATTGCCGTTTTATTCTTTACTTAATGTATGAAGTGCGCATTTCCATCCATGTTGATCCTGCTTCTGGTCTTATTTCATGCATCTCCTGCCCAGATAACCCGCTCCACCGCCGACGTTGCTTTTACGATCACCAGGATGGCAGAAATATACCACGTTCAGCCCAGACCGGTAGACAAATCTTTTTCGGCTGATCTTTTTAGCCAGATAATCCGTGCGCTCGATGCAGATAAAATTTATTTCAATGATGAAGATATCCGGACGCTGGGCGCCTATAAATATAGCCTGGACGACCAGTTACTCAACAGGAGAGAAGATTTCCTGAATCAACTTATTGCTTTGTATACAAGAAAAGTAAATCAGTCTGATTCTATACTAGATGCATTGTCCAAATCGCGATTCAACCTTGGCCTTTTTGAATTGTATACAGTAGCGGAGGATACCAGTTTTTCGCCCAACGAAACCCAGCGAAAAATCAAGATATATAAACTGGTAAAACGGAATATCCTTGAGACCCTTATAGATGTATATGATGAAGATTCGACAAAAGATAATATTAAAATTGACAGTCTTGAACCTGTGGCCCGGAAGAAAGTTTGCCATGCTTTTAAAAGGGATATACAACGTATCCGTCAAACAAATGGCGGACTGGCCGGATTTGTAAATAATGCCTGGTGCGAATCAGTGGCATCCTGTTATGATCCACATACCGAATTTTTTTCTCCGGGGAAAAAAGATGAATTCCAGGGTGAACTTGGCGATAAGCAATTGCAATTTGGTTTTAGTCTGGGGGAAGGGAAAGACGCAACTGAAATAACCCATTTGAAACCTGGCAGTCCGGCATATAAAAGCGGTTTGATACATGAAGGCGATCAGATAATGGCTTTACAATGGGAAGGGAACGAAGAAGTGGATGTATCAGACGGTTCTACAGAGGAAGTAAATGCGTTTATTTCGGGTGATCATGGAAAAAGTCTCACACTGACCCTCAAGAAATCAGATGGAACGGTGAGGAAAGTTACTCTGCAGAGGGAGAAATCCGATCTGGATGATGACAATAGTAAAGTGCGCAGCTTAATTCTTACAGGCGCACATCGGGTAGGTTTCATTTCCCTGCCTGCTTTTTATACTGACTGGAACGGAGATGAAGGTGGAAGTAATGGATGTGCAGATGACGTAGCCAAGGAAATTATCAAACTCAAGAAGGAAAATATTGAAGGACTTATCCTGGATCTCCGGTATAACGGAGGTGGGTCAATGCTGGAGGCCATCGCACTTACAGGAATTTTTATAGATGTGGGTCCTGTAGGAATGACCAGGGATAAAGAAGGAAAGATTTATACCATGAAAGACGTGAACAGAGGCTCGGTGTACGACGGTCCCCTGATCCTGTTAATTAATGGATTTACCGCCTCCGCGTCAGAGATGCTGGCCGGAAGCCTGCAGGACTACCACCGGGCCCTGATTGTTGGTACGCCTAGCTTTGGAAAAGCAACGGCTCAGGTCGTGTTGCCGCTGGACACTATTTTCGACGAACAGCATTTGGAAAGAATGAAAACAGCTGACAATTTTATTAAAGTTACTGTTGACCGCTTATTTCGGGTCAATGGAACGAGTGCGCAACAAACGGGCGTAATTCCTGACATTTTTTTGCCCGATTTTAGTGAGACACAGTCAGAAAGGGAGAAAACACTTCCATTTGCCCTTCCGAACATCAGTATTGACCCAAATAAATATTACCAGCCTTATCCTCCTATTTCACTGGATCCTTTAAAATCTTTTTCAAAATCATTTATGGATACCAGCCAATTCTTTATTGCGTTTAATAAGTATCTGGAAGTTTTAATTCGAGGACAGGTTCCGGGTGACCAGATCCTGGTTTTCAATAAAATGCTGGAATCGAGAAGACAGATATTTACGGATCTGAGTGAAGGGGAAAAATCAATTGGCAATTCAAAGCGACCCTATGAAATTGAATGGAACCAATATGAGAAAATCAGAATGGAGGCCGACGAAGATCTGAGAAGGACAAATAAAATGCTGACGCACGAATTAATGCGTGACACAGGAATTCTCATGGGATATGAATTAGCATATCGTATGACCTCGAAATAAAAATGAATAAAGTCTGCATCCTGGTATAAACTTAAACAATTTTATGCGCCGTTATTTTTACTTTTTACTTTTTACTTTTTACTTTTCTTCCCGAGTACATGCGCAAATGATAGAGAACGCGGGAGATTATATGACCGCAATGTCTAATGCCCAGGTTGAAATGAATCAAAAGTACATGGCTTATATAAGCGCATCTGCCCACAGCCGGAGGGCCCGAAAAATTGAAAAACTCCGAACTCAGGCGCTGGAAAGTATCAACAATGCGAAGTACAAGACCACCGACCTTCCGAAATACAAGGGGGATAATTCTTTGCGGCAGGCAAGTATCGACTATATACAATTCTGTTACCGGATTTTTAATGAGGATTATTCTAAAATTGTGAACATGGAAGAAATCGCCGAACAATCGGTGGATCAGATGCAGGTTTATCTGTTACTTGAAGAAAAGACCGGTGAAAAACTACAGGAGGCGAATGACAACATGGCTAAGGCGGAGAAAGAATTTGCAAAAAAATATAGTGTAAATCTTGTTAATTCAAAAAGTGATCTGTCGGAAAAAATGGGAACAGCCGGTAAGGTGAATAGCTACTCAGACAAACTCTATATCATATTTTTTAAATGCAATTGGGAAGATGGCCAGCTTTTCAATGCTTTGAATGCTCATAAACTTAATGATGCGGAACAGGCAAGAAATTCGCTGATTGGATTTGCAAATCAGGGTCTGCAGTTCCTGCAGTCGGACAGTCTGCGAACCTTTCAGGGTAATCCATCACTGGCTGTCGGCTGCCGCGAAGCCTTGCAATTTTATAATTCAATGGCGAAAAATGATATCCCTAAACTAACTGACTTTTATTTGAAACAGGAAAACTTCGATAAGATAAAAAAAAGTCTGGATGCAAAGGGAGACAGTAAGACAAAAGAAGATGTAGATCAATATAACAAAGCGGTAAAGGATATTAATGCCAGCGCAAATAGTTTTAATCAATTGAACCAGACTCTTAATAATCGCCGACAGGAAGTAGTGCAGAATTGGGAGAATGCAGAAAAATCATTCAGGGATGATTTGATTCCCTACTACAAGTAGTATACTCCTATACTCTTACACTATCTCGGTTCGCCATAGGCAGGATTCTTGATAAAACTGCTATCCGTAAGTGTGCCGAGAAAACTGATCAGGTAAAATCGTTCATTTTCCGAGATGGGAATCCCTTTTTTTAAGGAGGTGTCAAGCGTAGGACTCTGTTTGACTCCGGAGTTATAATGTTCCAGCAATTCGCTGATGGTTGAAAATCTGCCGTCATGTCCGTAAGGAAATGTCAGGAAAACATTTCTAAGGCTCGGCACCCTGAACTTCAGGGAATCTTCTTTTCTGCCGGTAATACGCATGCGTCCATAGTCCTTCAGCGTGCTGTCCAGTTCCATTCCTGTATTTCGGTAACTAAAATCAGTAAACAGTGGTTCCTGGTGACAATGACTGCATTTCTGCCTGAAAATTTCATAACCCGTTTGCTCATACATATTAAAATGAGCCTCCCCTTTTTTTACCTGATCATATTTAGAATCTCCTGAAACCAGGGAAGCAGTGAACTGAGCCAATGCCTTCAGTATTCTTTGCGAATTGATCAAAGGCGAACCATAAGCCCTTTCAAATAAAGTTGGGTACAGCTTATCTTTTTTCAATTTGTAGATTACATGGTTCAGGTCTTCTGCCATTTCGTGTGGATCAAGAATAGGTGCCAGCGGTTGCACTTCTATGTTGTTGATTCCTCCATCCCAGTGCAATTCTTTTTCCCAGGCCAGATTGAACAACCCGGGCGCATTCCGAAAACTGAACTGATTATTAAAACCATGACTCAGGCGGTGTTCATAAGTGGCGAATGCGGCGAATTGCTGGTGACATGAAGAGCAGGGAAAATTTCCATCCTTTGAAAGTCTTCCGTCATAAAATAATTTTCTGCCAAGTTCGAAGCCTTCTTTGGTACGTGGATTATTGACGAACCGGTAAACAGGGGGCGGAAATCCACTGGGAATCCTGAATGGGAAAGGCGTATTAATCCACATTAAACAAAGAAATCCAATCAGGAATATGGCCGCAAAGGATTTCATGGATTAGACGTGAGTGTAAGACCTGTAAAACTTCCAATGAAATTTTCTGAAATTTTTCTTGCCAGTTCGCCTGGTGTAGTACAGGAAGAGGTTTCTTTTATGCGTAACTGAGTTGCCCCATCAAAAAAATAATCGAGTTCTACCGGCACATCAACGATTATTTTGTATTCATTCGTTATCCTGAAAATTTCGTCGTTCGTGGTATTCATTTTTATTTTCCATACGGTACTGTATGGAAACCGGTATCCTCCAATATGATAGGCGATTATATGTGTCGGCTGATTTGAAAATGCCGAGAAGCCTTCCATTTTGAAACTCAGATAGCCGCTGTTCCAGGTCCAGAACATTCCTTTAACAGGGTCCAGAGACCCGGTCTGTGCCCCCTGATTCTGATCGGCTGAATCAATGCCCAGTACAAACTGAATCCCATTACATGTTCCTGTTGTTGCGGGAAATTCAATCAGCGTACTGGAAGAATCAGAAAAATCTATGAGATGATAAGGAGAAAAATGGTTCTGTTTTAATCCTGAATCAGTATATACTGGTGCGATTTTACCCACGTAGAAACGAAAGCGGCTGATCTCATATATTTCTCCAAAAGGGTTTTTATATTTTTTATTTAGTTGAAGTGGATCTCCGTGAACAAATGCTTTGAAGTGTATGAAAAGGGTAGCATCCATCACTGGTTTCCGGAAGGAGGATATAAAAAGGGGTAGCAGCACAAAAAACATCATGCACTTAATTGCCTGAGAGTGTTTCAAATAATTTGTTTGTTTGTCAAAACGAATTCTTTTAATCAATGCGGTTAATTTTTTTCCTGAAATCCTTGATCTGTGCTCTTTTTTGTTTTAACTCTTTTTTCTTCTCTTTCGAAGCGAAGCTGGGCTTCGTTGCCTTCCTGGGTTTTGGCCTTATCAGGGCTCTCTCTAAAAGATGTTCCGTTTTTTCAATGACCTCCTGTTTATTATCCAGCTGTGAACGATGCGTTTGAGATTTGACTTGAAGAAATCCTTCATTGTTGATTTTTGATGCGAGTTTTTGTGAAAGCAACTCTTTTTGTGAGTCGTCGAACTGAGGGGAGTTTCTGATATGGAAATATCCAATTACCATGGTCTCAACCTTGTTTACGTTTTGGCCGCCCTTTCCACCACTGCGTGCGGTACGAAAACTGATTTCCCGGGAAACATCTATCTTCATTTCGTAAATGTAATTTGATTAATTTGAAACTGATGCGGGCAGTTGTTCAAAGGGTAAAACGAGCCAGTGTAATGATAAATGGTTCAGCTCACGCTGAGATAGGTGTCGGATTAATGATCCTGCTGGGAATTGAAGACGCGGACGGACCGGAAGATATTAAATGGCTGAGCAATAAGCTCACGGGTTTGCGGATATTCAATGATGAATCAGGTGTAATGAACCTGTCGATATTGGAAACCGGTGGTGATATCCTGCTTGTCAGCCAATTTACTCTCTTAGCAGCTACAAAAAAAGGAAACCGTCCTTCTTACATCAGGGCTTCGAAACCGGAGATCGCTGTTCCGTTGTATGAGGCCATGATCACTCAGTTAGGAAGAGACATGGGTAAGGAAATCTTTACCGGTGAATTTGGTTCCGATATGCAGGTTGAGATTCTGAATGATGGTCCTGTAACTATTTTAGTGGATACCAAGCTGAAGGATTTATGAAACTCAAAATTTATATAGCGAATGCATTTTCTGCTGAGAAGTTTGGAGGCAATCCGGCTGCTGTTGTTCCTCTGAATGAATGGTTGTCTGATACATTAATGCAACAGATCGCAGCTCAGAATAATCTTGCTGAAACAGCCTTCATCATTCCCCTGGGAGAAGATTATTCCATTCGATGGTTCACGCCTGTTGTGGAGGTAAGCCTTTGCGGTCACGCGACCCTGGCCTCAGCCCATGTATTTTTTGAACACCTTGGTTATAGCCGGGATCACCTTATATTTCATTCTAAAAGCGGGCCTCTTCTGGTAACACGAAACCTGGATAAGATTACGCTGGATTTTCCAGTGGATGAACCTGTTAGAATACCCGACGTTGAATTAATCGATAAAGCACTTGGAATTAAACCCATAGCGGTTTTTAATTCCAGGTTTGACTATATGGTTGTTTTGGAGAGTCAGAAAGATATAGAATCATTGAAACCTGACCTGGCTCTGATTAGCAAACTTTCATCCCGGGGCCTGATAGTTACTGCTAAAGGTGATAAAGTGGATTTTGTATCCCGGTGTTTCTTTCCACAGTCGGGAATAAACGAAGATCCGGTAACAGGTTCAGCACATGTTGTAATGGTTTCATATTGGGCAACGCAAACCGGAAAAAATAAATTATCTGCAATTCAGTTATCTGCCAGAAGAGGCTACCTTGACTGCGAACTAGCAGGGGACCGGGTTTTGATGAGTGGACATGCACATACTTATCTCGAGGGTGATTTTTATATTTAGATTTAAAACTTAAATCCTGAATATTAATCTGCTTAGTAATTTAATTATTTCAACCACATACTATAATAAGATTTCCTTTTTAATTTATTTCCAGAGTATGGTAACTGATGAAATCTCGATTCGGGAAGCGCAACAAAAGGTTGATGAATGGATCCGCACAGTAGGTGTGAGATATTTCAACGAACTCACAAATATGGCTATTCTTGCAGAAGAAGTGGGGGAGGTTGCGCGACTGATGAGCCGGATATATGGGGATCAATCTTTTCGTGAAGTTGACAAAGATAAAAAGCTTTCGGATGAACTGGCCGATGTGCTTTGGGTTATCCTTTGTATAGCTAACCAGACTGGTACTGATCTGACAGAGGCGCTTAAAAGGAATTTCGAAAAGAAAAATATTCGTGACAACACCCGTCATCTTGAGAACCCTAAACTTAATATTGAAAAGTCTGATTTGTAGAAAGAAGCATAAGGCTTAATGCACGAAGCAAAAGACCCTTATAAATTATGAGTTATGAATTATGAGTTCTGTTATCAACTTGTAATTTAATTTTCACACTCCCATACCTGTGTTACTGTCCCTGAGCCAGACTATATGCCTTTTTCCCATCCATCATATTCAGGAGTTCGAGGGAACTGATCTTGAAATCCCCACTCAGGCTCACATATAAACCAATAATATCCTGCTGGTTTAATGGTGATCCGTCGATACTTTCAAAACGTGCATTGTACAGGTTAACCAGATTCGTATATACGGAACCGGTAGGCCATACCTGGGTTCCCCGATTGCTGATATTGAGCAGGTTGAATTTAACTCCTCCATGTCGCTGACATTTTTTGGCGATAAATTCCGGTTGCTCGGAACTTTCTATAAACATGTCCACGCCGATGATGTATTCCTTCTGTTCACTTGAATCAACTGAAACCATCATCTGGTTTTGATCCATTTTAAAAACAGTAGGGGTAATATGCATGTTGGGTACCACAGGTTTGGCACCATGTTCCGGAATCTTCCCAAAATTATTTATAATGGCCTGGGCAAATTCTGTAGTGTTTTTTCCTGGAATATTTTTATCACCGAAATCACCTGTATGAATGCCCTTCTCGAGTGTATAAAGCAGCGCATTTTCGATGACAGCAGCATTTTGCATAAAACCGAGGTGACGTAACATGGCGATGCCACTTAACAGTAGTGCCGTCGGATTTGCAATATTCTTTCCTGCAATATCTGGTGCCGTTCCATGAACTGCTTCAAATATGGCAATATGGTCGCCAATATTAGCCGATGGTGCAAAGCCAAGTCCTCCAACAAGACCGGCGCAGAGATCGGAAATGATATCCCCCTGAAGGTTCGTGAGCACAACGACGTCAAATTCCTGCGGTCGAATCACCAGTTTCATCGCCAGGTCATCTACAATAATATCATCAGATTTTAATTCCGGATATTCTTTTGCAACTTCCTGGAAACATTCAAGGAAAAGTCCGTCTGTAAGCTTCATGATATTAGCCTTATGTCCGCAGGTAATCCTCCGTGCACCATTTTTTTTTGCCATTTCAAATGCGTATCGGATTACCTGGAGACTACCCGGACGGGTTATAAACCGACGACTGAGAGCCACATCATGAGTAGGCATGTGTTCAATGCCTCCATAAGTATCTTCAATATTTTCACGGACTATCGTTATGTCAATCGGTATCCCTGCTTTCGAGAAAACAGTTTCTACGCCGTGAAGAGAAATAAATACACGTTTATTGGCGTAGGTATTCCAGGTTTTCCTTGCAGTAACGTTTATGCTTTTAACACCTTTACCCTTGGGCGTTTCCATTGGGCCTTTAAAAAGGATGCCCAACTCTTCAATCACATGCTGGGATTCTGGCGTCATACCGTTTGAAAAGCCCTTGTCAAAGACCCATTTTCCCATGTCTACAATTTCATATTCAAGCGGGACTTTGTTGGCGTCGAAAATATGTAAAACTGCATCCATGATTTCGGGTCCGATGCCATCACCTTTTGCTACGGCTATTTTCATAATAAGTTTAATAATTGTGGTTGGCGAATTTACATTTTAAAGCCTAAAGCCTAAAGCTTAAAGCCTAAAACTTTTCATGAAGTGTTGCTGTGATGCAATTCCGGTTTTTAAGGATTGACAAATCATTGAAAACGTTGTTTTATCAAATTTGTTAAACATAGGAGTTTTAGGCCTTAAGCTTTACGCTTTAAGCTTTTTCCGTATTTTTATGCAAACTAACTCCATGGCGAATAAAATTTCAGAAGGGGTTGAGATTGATGTTGAGACTTTTTACCAGCCGGATTACAGTAATCCGGTAGCCGGGGAACATATGTTTGCCTACCGGATCACGATCTGGAATCACAATAATTTCCCTGTCAAGCTTCATCGCCGTCAATGGCATATATTCGACAGTAACGGTAGTCATCGTGAGGTGGAAGGCGAAGGAGTAGTGGGGGTTCAGCCCATTTTACAACCTGGCGAAAAATATCAATATGTGAGCGGTTGCAATCTCCGTACAGAAATGGGCAAAATGTATGGTAGCTATCATATGGAAAACCTCCATTCAAAAACCAGTTTTGAAGTGAACATCCCCATGTTCGAGATGATAGTGCCGTTTAAGATGAACTAATCACTGGACGCAGTTGCTTCCACAACCACTTTATTCAGTTTATTAGTTAACGGAAAGAGCAGCAAGCCTGCAATCAGAGCTGCAGCCGCACTGATTCCGAAGAAAAGCGCCTTACTGTCGAAATGGTCCCAGAATCCGGTCATTATACCTGCAATTTTTCCACCAAGAGAAGTAGTAATAAACCATCCGCCCATCATCAGGGCAGTAAATCTTCTTGGAGCAACTTTGGAAACAAGCGATAATCCAACCGGACTTACAAACAGCTCACTGATCGTGAAAACTCCGTAGCTGAAAAAGATCCATGCAGAAGAAACTTTGTGTTCGTAAATATTCGTGGATAGCGCTGCAATGACCATGAGCAGCGATGACAATCCCGCGATAATCGTACCCCAGGCGAATTTCGAAGGTGTAGAGAGTTCCTTCCCTCGCGACTTCATAAAACCGAACAAACCAACTATGACCGGCGTTAGTACGATGATCCAAAATGGATTAATGGATTGGTAAATCTCCGTTGAAATCAATTTTAAATCCTCTCCTTTTGCGGGCCATTCATCTTTTGGAATATTTTGCAGATAAGGGTCTGTTCCCTGATGGGTAATCACTTTGCCACCCGCATCTACTTTAGCATGGAAATGCTCGTCAAGGACCGGTACATCTTTCAGATTCGTATTTACTGTATTCAGGAATCCAAAACTGGACAGTGGTTTTTCCAAAATTTGGGGAGCATTGCGTTTGGTATAGCTGTCAGCCCATATGGTTAAAGAAGTAGCATTCTGATTATAGATATTCCAGAAAATTATGGAGACACCAAAAAGTGTGAAGAGGGTAGCAATTCTTTTACGATCGAAACCCTTACATCGGTACCAGACGCTGGCATAAAAAATAATTATGGGGACACATGCAAAAATAAAAGCGTCGTTGGAATGGGAACCAAAAAGATTGTTACTTCCGGGTGCAAACCATCCGATGATGCCAGCCAGGATTGCGGGAACAAAGACATAAAACACGATCTTTGAAAACGGCATATCTTCTTTCTGAACTGGTTTAATAACATCTGCATGTTTAATGTATTTCTGGCCTGACGCGAAGATGAGCAAACATAGTACCATACCGAACCCTGCCGCAGCAAAAGCATATCCCCAGGTATACTTTATCCGTAGATAAGCTGCCACAAAGTTGCAGATAAAGGCGCCGATATTAATACCCATGTAAAAAATGTTATAAGCAATATCTTTTTTTGGTTTGAGCTCCTCTTTATTGTAAATGTTTCCCAGCAGAGTACTGATATTCGGTTTAAAAAAACCATTTCCAATAATAACGCATCCAAGGGCCGCAAATAACAGATTCCCGCTATGAGGCACGGACATCAAAAAATATCCGAGTGCCATTAATGATCCACCAAAAAAAATCGATATGCGGTAACCGATGAACCGGTCCGCTATAAGACCACCTATAAAAGGTGTGAGATAAACCAGGGCGATATAACTTCCTGTAATATCCGCAGCCAGACTTGTATCAAAACCACGGCCCCCATTACTTACTGTATCGTGTAAAAAAAGAAAAAGAATACCAACCATCAAATAATAACCAAATCTTTCCCACATCTCTGTAAAGAATAGCACATATAAACCCCGGGGATGTCCTTGTTTGGGAAGGGCTGTATTCATGGTTTTTTAATTTCTTAATAAATGAAAAGTATTTGAATCGACTAATGTAAGATTAATTTAATCATCAAAAATCAGTGATGATTTCCCCGTTTATAAAATTATTTTTCATTTGTGACGTTGAATCGTGAATTTCGGGTATAATCGAACTACCATATGAACATTTTATTATTAGGTGGCGGAGGAAGGGAACACGCACTCGCATGGAAATTTTCGCAAAGCAGGGATTGTAAGAATCTGTTTATTGGTCCGGGAAATGCAGGCACATCAGCATTTGGTACGAATTTACCACTTGATCCCACAGACTTTCCTGCTGTCAGGAAGGCCTGCATTGATAACGATATCCACATGGTGGTCGTGGGTCCGGAGGAGCCTCTGGTAAAGGGTATTGTCGATTTTTTCATTGCGGATGAGACGATTTCACACATTCCTGTTATCGGGCCCTCTGCTTCAGCTGCCAGACTGGAAGGGAGTAAAGCTTTCTCCAAGCAATTCATGCAGAAGCACGGAATCCCTACAGCCGGTTACAAAGAATTTGATGCAGATCATTTTTCGGAGGGTTTAGAATACGTAAAAACACATAGTCTGCCTGTGGTTTTAAAGGCTGATGGTTTAGCCGCCGGAAAAGGTGTCATTATTTGCAACAGTCATATTGAAGCCATGGCTGAATTTGAACTTATGCTGCAACAGGATAAATTCGGTGAAGCGGGCCGGAGAATAGTCGTAGAAGAATTTCTGGATGGTATCGAATTGTCATTTTTTGTGCTCACTGACGGTGACAACTATGTGCTTTTGCCCGAAGCAAAGGATTACAAAAAAATTGGTGAAGGAGATAAGGGTCCTAACACAGGAGGAATGGGTGCCGTGAGCCCGGTTCCATTTGCAGACAATGAATTCATGTTGAAGGTCAAAGAAAGAATCGTTGATCCTACCATTCAGGGTCTGAAAGCAGATGCCATAGATTACAGGGGGTTCATTTTTATTGGTCTGATTAAAGTAAATGAAGAACCCCTGGTCATTGAATATAACTGCAGGCTGGGTGATCCCGAAACAGAAGTGATAATTCCCCGTTTGAAAAATGACCTGGTAGACCTTTTAAAAGCCGTTGCAGAAAAAAAACTTCATGAAAAAACGATAGAAATTGATAATCGCGTTGCAGCTACAATGGTTGCGGTCAGCCGTGGATATCCCGGCAGCTACGAAAAAGGTTTTCCAATTTCAGGACTCGATATCAAACATGAAGAAAGTCTGATTTTTCATTCTGGCACTTTATTGGTAAATGACGAAGTTGTCACAAACGGTGGCAGGGTGCTTTGTGTAACTTCTTATGCCGGATCTTTGCAGGACGCGATCCGCAAATCGATGAACGTTTTGACACAAATAGATTTCGACGGTATATATTTCAGGCGCGATATCGGGTATGAGTTTCTTTGAATGACTATGGTTAATGGTGGATGGTTTATGGTAGTTGCGTTTTCGTTTTCAGATTCTTTACATTTATCCTGCCATTTACCATTGACCATCCACCATAAGCTAAATGAAAGAATTGCACTACGCCAACTATCTGAAACTCGATAAATTATTGGATATACAGGATCTGAAGAGTGATTTACATCAGGCGCATGCGCACGACGAAATGCTGTTTATTATAATTCACCAGACCTATGAACTTTGGTTCAAACAATTACTGTATGAAGTGGATTCAGTAAATGATATCCTGGAAAAGCCGGCCCTGAATGACGACTCACCCGAATTGCAAACCATCGTTCATCGCCTCAATCGTTGCAATACCATATTAAAACTATTGGTTCAGCAGATAGAAGTTATGGAGACTATGTCTCCCATGGATTTCCTGGATTTTCGGGATATGCTTCGTCCAGCCTCGGGTTTTCAAAGCGTACAGTTTAAAATGTTGGAAGCCAGGCTTGGTTTAAAATACGAACAAAGGCACGAAAAGAATCATTACCTGTCGCAGTTAGAAGAAAGCGAGATAAGCAAGATCCATAACACAGAATCGAAAAAAACCCTGTTGGAATCTGTGAATGAATGGCTGGAACGAATGCCATTTCTGAAAGAAAATGATTTTTGGGACGTATATAGAAATCTTTACCTTGAAAGTCTTACCGAAGGCGAAAGAGACAATGCTGCTTTATTTGACACCGTATTTTCCGAGGAACACGAGTCAAAAGATCCAGGAAATCGCGCACTGAGTCCTGCCGCCTGCAGGGCCGGTCTCTTTATTATGATATATCCAGGTTACCCGATATTACAGCTTCCATACCGGTTGCTGGTTGCACTACTGGAAATGGACGAGCAACTGAGTACCTGGAGATACCGGCATATGCATATGGTTCAGCGTACTATTGGAACCCGGATCGGGACGGGCGGCAGTTCAGGCCGTAGTTATTTACAGGGTACTGTTGAAAAACATTCTATCTTTCGTGAAATCGCACAATTGACGAGTTTTCTAATAGAGAGAAAAAAATTGCCACACCTGGATCGTAAGATGGAAAGACGTTTGGGATTCGCCTCAGAATAAACTGATGATTTTAAGAAATATCCTGCTGAAAATAACGTTCAGTGCAGGATACCGGCGATTAATGTTCACTTTGTTAATTCCGATTATTTCCGTCAATTTTGCACCATCGTAACAGAATATAAATCTGACCTTTTAAAATGGGATTATTCAATTTCCTTACGCAAGAGATTGCTATGGATCTGGGGACCGCTAACACCCTGATCATACATAATGACGAGATCGTAGTTAACGAACCGAGTATAGTTGCACTTGACCGGAACAATCCTAAAACAGTATTGGCTGTCGGGAAACGTGCGCTCATGATGCATGAAAAAACGCACGAAAGCATTCGTACGGTACGTCCCCTGAAAGACGGTGTAATCGCTGATTTTAATGCAGCCGAACTTATGATTAGGGAAATGATAAAGATGATCTATCCCAAAAAGCCGCTATTCCCTCCCAGCTGGCGAATGATGATTTGTATCCCATCGAGTATTACAGAAGTGGAAAAAAGAGCGGTCCGTGACAGCGCAGAACAGGCTGGCGCCAAAGAAGTTTACCTTATCCACGAACCGATGGCAGCTGCCCTTGGAATTGGAATAGATGTGGAAGAACCTGTGGGAAACATGATCATAGATATCGGCGGCGGAACCACCGGTATAACAGTGATCGCTCTCGCCGGCATTGTTTGTGACCAGTCTATCCGTATTGCCGGAGATGAGTTCACGGCAGATATCATGGAGGCCCTGCGTCGCTACCACAGTTTACTGATTGGTGAACGCACCGCAGAGCAGATTAAAATACAGATTGGCGCCGCTTTAAAAGATCTCGATAATCCACCGGATGATATTCCGGTGAATGGACGTGACCTGGTTACAGGTATCCCCAAACAAATTCTGGTAAGCTATCAGGAAATAGCTGAAGCACTGGATAAAAGCATATTCAAAATTGAAGAGGCCATTTTAAAAGCTTTGGAAACCACTCCTCCCGAACTTGCAGGCGATATTTATCGTCGTGGTTTATACCTGACCGGCGGGGGTGCCCTGCTCAGGGGCCTGGATAAAAGATTAAGTCAGAAAATTAAACTTCCGGTTCATATTGCCGACGATCCGTTAAAGAGTGTGGTCAGGGGAACGGGGATTTCTTTAAAGAATTACGACAGGTATCCGTTTGTTATGCGATAGGAAGAAAGTAAAAAGTAAAAAATAAAAAATAGCAGAGCTCTTTAATATGGTTCCATCTATGCAATTGAACTCTTGTCTTTTTTCCTTTTTTACTTTTTCCTTTTTACTTTGTAATGCAATTTAAAAATACAACCTACCCGTGCGTAATGTTTTTCTCTTCATCAGAAAGTATTCCAATTTTCTTTTCTTTTTGCTGTTGCAGATAATCTCCCTTAGTTTTCTTTTTAGGTATAACAAATATCACGAAGCGGCATTTATGAATGTGGCTGGCGAATTTACAGGCAGCATCAACCTGCGTTTTAGTAAAGTGGAATCCTATTTTCGTCTTAAACAAATCAATGAACAGCTGGCTGCAGAAAATCTCAGGCTCAATCAGATGCTGAAAGAAAATTATGAAGGAGCCGGAGGGCCCGGCAGAATCGTGTCAGATTCAGCGGAAACCGATTCAGTAAAAGGACTAAGAAAATATACATGGATGGGCGCCAAAGTGGTGGGCAGCACAATCAATTCCCAGGTGAATTTTATAACCATTCATCGTGGAGCGCTGCAGGGCGTCCGGCCGAACATGGGAGTAACGGGTCCACAGGGAATTGTAGGACAGGTATTGAACGTAAGTGATAATTATGCGACCGTCTGGACTTTACTAAACCGGCAATTCAGGGTAGTCGTTAAATTAAAAAACGGCGGGGAACGAGGCACTTTGGAATGGGATGGGGTGAGTCCGAATTATGTAACACTTAAGGATATTCCCAAAAGCGCAAAGGTGAAAGAAGGAGATTCGGTTGTAACAAGCCCTGCTTCGTCGATGTTTTCCGGTGCCAACCTGATGGTAGGGACAATAGACGAAATTGTGGATGATAAGAGTAGTAACTTTTATTCCCTGAGAGTAAAGCCTTCGACTAATTTTTATAGTATAGAATATGTGTATGTAATCGAAAATGCTCAGATA
This sequence comes from uncultured Bacteroidota bacterium, assembly GCA_963730425.1. Taxonomy (GTDB): domain Bacteria; phylum Bacteroidota; class Bacteroidia; order Chitinophagales; family Chitinophagaceae; genus Puia. The sequence continues at coordinate 457,247 of CAVSRV010000011.1, forward strand.
GCTGAACAAAATCACCTGGAAGATTCCACAAGAAAAAAGTTCCAATGAGCGAGCTGCTGAAAAATGTCTTTCGTTTTATCCTGTTCATATTTGTTCAGGTATTTATTCTTTTCAAGATGCCACCGCTGCACAGGTTCATCACACCTTATCTGTATTATCTGTACATTCTCTGGCTTCCTTTCAGTATGTCACGTTCAGCCCTGATGAGCCTGGCTTTTGTTTTCGGCCTTTGCCTGGATTATTTCATGCATACACCCGGGTTGCACGCCGCCGCATGTGTTTTGATTGCTTATCTGAGGCCATTTGTCGTAAATATGCTGATATCCCAGGAAGGGGCCGATAAGAACTATTTGTCTCCTTCCATTACAAGCATGGGGTGGGCGCCTTATTTTACTTATGTATTCGTTCTTACCTTATTTCATCACGGATATCTTGTTTTTCTGGAATGGATGAGTTTCGGATCTTTTTTGTATTTTATAGGGAAAGTAATAGCCACAACTGGAATTAGTATGTTGCTGATACTTCTGACGGAACTTTTGTTTTACAGAAAAGAAAAGTTCAGAACAAATACGGTTTAATTTAAAGCCAATATCCGGAGATGCCTGTCTTTAATCAATCGCGCAGTAATATTATTCGCCTCATCTTTTGCGGGATGTTCCTGGTAATTTTTGTGCAACTCTTCAACCTGCAGGTGTTTTCTGACAAGTACAAAAAAATGGCACAGGAGAACGCTCTCTTCCCAAAAAGAGTTTACCCTACCAGAGGAATTATTTACGACCATCATCAGCGCGCGATTCTCAACAATACTATTATGTACGACCTGATGGTTACACCATCGCAGGTTAAAAATATCGATACGGCTTACTTCTGCCGCTTAATGGAAATTGATAACGAGGAATTCCGTTCGCGTATACTCGATGCAAAAATAAAAAACGGAACCTTTCGTCCTTCCATCTTTGATGATCTGCTTGAACCGGATCTTTATGCAAGACTGGAAGAAAATATATGGCGCTTCCCCGGATTCAATTTACAGGAACGGCCGGTAAGGGTTTATCCTTTCGATGCAGCTGCCCATATTATGGGCTACGTGGGTGAAGTGGATTCAAATATTCTGCGACGTTCAAATTATTATTATCAGCTTGGTGACTATGTGGGAAGGAGCGGACTGGAACAATTTTATGAAAAGCAGCTCATGGGTCAGCGTGGAATTGAGTACTGGATCAAAGACAATAAAAACCGTCTCGTTGGTCATTACGAGGATCGCGGACTGGATACACCGGCCATTGCAGGAAGAAATCTGCACACATATCTGGATATTGAATTGCAGCAGCTGGCAGAAAAATTACTCTCCAATAAGATAGGATCTATTGTTGCCATTGAACCCAAAACAGGAGGCGTTCTGGCGATGGCTTCCAGTCCTGATTATGATCCTAACTCGCTCACAGGTTCGGATAAACAAAAAAATTATGGTCAACTTGCGCTGGATGTAAGAGCACCCCTGCTCAATCGCGCCATTAAGGGATTGTATCCTCCAGGTTCCACTTACAAGCCACTCGGAGCCCTGGTAGGTCTTGATGAAGGAGTCATTACCCAGGCCAGTGGTTATCCCTGCCTTGGAGTTTATCTGGCATGCAGCCATCCGGTAAAATGTCTCGAAAACTGGGCCGGCCATGCAGCTAATTTGAGGCTTGCAATCGCTCATTCCTGCAACTCATTTTTCTGTAATACATTCCGGCTGACTGTTGATAATCGAAAAATGGGGAATGTGAGGGATGGCCTGGAAACCTGGAAATCTTATATGAATAAATTCGGACTGGGCCACCGGATCGGAGTCGATCTTCCAAGCGAAGACGGCGGCAACATTCCGGATACAGCATCATATGATAAAGAATATCACGGTTCCTGGAATTCATGTACAATGACTACTCTCGGCATTGGTCAGGATAAGATGCTCGTGACTCCTGTGCAAATGGCCAATGCAATGTGTATCGTGGCTAATAAAGGATATTTCTATATTCCTCATTTCGTTCAAAATGTAGAAGGACATGCTGCGGAAGACAGCATACTTGATAGATATTCTGTGAAACATGAAGTGCTGACCCATATTTCAGATGCGGATTATGAAACGGTTATAAGCGGTATGCAGGATGTGACCGAAGTTGGCACGGCCCGCATCGCCAGAATTGATGGAATCAATATGTGTGCGAAGACAGGAACCGCGGAAAACTATTTAACCCTGGAGGGTAAAAGGACAAAACTGAATAACAATTCTATGTTTGTATGTTTTGCACCAAGAGAGAACCCGCAGATTGCAGTTGCAGTCGTTATACAGAATGCGGGCTTTGGCGCCACCTGGGCAGGCCGTATTGGAAGTTTAATGGTTGAAAAATACCTGCGCGATACTTTAACAGCTTTGCGTGTAAAACTGGCAACAGAAATTGCGAATACTAACCTGATGCCTGGATATCTCGTACGCCTGCAATTCATAACTGATTCAGTACGTGCTGTGGTCTGGGCTAAACAAAACGGTGACAGCACACGTTGGAAACAATACCAGGATCCATCTTTCCGCAGGCAAATGCTTGACACGCTGAACAGGCCTTCATCACATGTTGTAATTCCATTCGGACCCAGAGTTCAGGTTGTAAACCCTGCGGCTGACAGTTCCAGGACCAGGAAATCAGATTCCATTTCGAACAGAAAAACGTACTCGTCAGGAAAATCTAAAAAAATAATTTTAAATAAAACAAATGATTCTGCCGCGTTAATACCAAAAGAACCGGTTGTTCAGAAAGACAGTAATTCAAGTCAAACGCAATGAACCAAAGCAATACATCTCTTGCAAAAGGTGCAGACAGATATCTGATCTGGCTCTGGTTTATACTGTCACTTATCGGGATTATCAGTATTTTTTCTGCGACTTACCGGGATGGAGATAATGTATTGCAGGGATTTATTTCTCTGAAAACAGATTACAGCCGCCAGTCGCTTTTTTTTATCATCAGTGGCATTTTTGGAATCGTTATTCTGCTTACTGACAGTAAGTTTTTCACCGCAACTGCAAATCTCTCCTATGTTTGCGGCATACTGCTCATGCTCCTGGTCTTTCCTTTTCATTCCAATGTTAAAGGAACTTCATCAATTATTCGACTTGGATCTTCCATCCAGATTCAGCCTGCAGATATTTGCAAGATTTTTGTCAGCCTGGCACTGGCGAAATACCTCTCCCGTGTTGAAACTGATTTCGCGAGGCCGCGGTCGCAGATTATTGCAGCAGTGATCGCACTTATTCCTGCAGCGTTAAGCATCATGCAGAAAGAGCTCGGACTGGCTCTGGTTTATTTTTCATTCTTCCTGGTAATGTTTCGGGAAGGACTTCCGGCACTTGTTCTGATTATTGGATTTTCATTCGCCGTGCTAGTGGTAGCTACATTGCTGATGGAACCGAATATGCTTGCTCTTATTCTGACGGGCATTGCTTTACTAGCAGTGTATATTTTGCGAAGACAAATAAAAAGACAGCGTGCCATATTGTTTGGGATTGCAAGTATCTGGTTCGTATGCGTGGGTATTCAGCGTTTTGTAGTTCCATTCGTTTTTGATCACGTATTCCAGGCTTACCAGGTAAAGCGAATTTATGAAGCTATTGGTAAAGACTATATTCCAAAAAATGCGGCGGCAGAAAAAGAAATAGAGGAAAAATCGATCGGTAAAAAGAAGGATAATGGAGATCATGATTATAATGTGAAACAAAGTAAGATTGCCATTAGCAATGGTGGTTTTATTGGCAAGGGATTATTAAAGGGAACCCAGACCCGCTACGATTTTGTGCCGGAGCAGAGAACGGATTTCATCTTCTGTACCATTGGGGAAGGATTTGGCTTTGTGGGCAGCATTGTCTTCCTGAGTATCTATGTCGTTTTACTGATGCGCATTGTCACCATTGCAGAACGACAGCGAAGTGTATTCAGCAGGGCCTATGCCTATGGCGTTGCTTCAGTATTCTTTTTTCACATAGCAATTAATGTTTGCATGACGATCGGCCTTGCCCCAGTCATCGGTATACCGCTTCCTTTCGTTAGTTATGGAGGCACTTCACTACTTACTTTTAGTGTCATGCTTTTTATTCTCGCGAGACTCGATGCCGACAGGCAGATGGTTCTGAGATAGAGTGTAAGAGTGTAAAAGTTGAACTCAATACTCTTAACTTTAACTCTTATACTATATTTGCTTCATGCAGATAATTCCCCTGTCAGAAGGCGCGTTTACTGTTGATAAATCCAAAGAATTTGTTCCATTTGATGCAGATGCAGATGATCTGCAAAAACGATCCGCTGGCAGCCTCCTCGTTGAGATTCAACCCTTTCTTTTGCTTACTAAGAAGGATGTTCTGTTGATGGACACAGGATTGGGATTTGAAGTAAATGGTGAAATGAAAATCCATCAGCTTATTCGCAAAGCAGGTGTCGATCCGAATTCTGTTGCAAAGGTCCTGATGAGTCACCTGCATAAAGATCATGTTGGAGGAATGAGCAGGAAGCTTCCTGATGGGACCAGGGTCGCATCATTTCCACAGGCAATTTATTATGTTCAACAACGCGAAATTGAATATGCATTTGAAAAAGGATTTCCGAGTTATGAAACAGAGCCTTTTTCTTTTCTGGGACATTTTTCAAATCTTGTAAAGTTGGAAGGTAATGGACTGATAGACGGGTATATCCGGTATGAATTAACCGGCGGACATTGCCCATTCCACCAGGTTTTTCATATTGAAGAAGATGGCCAGCATGTTTTTTTTGGAGGCGATGTGGCGCCACAATTGAATCAAATGAAAAACAGATTTGTTGCCAAGTATGATTATGATGGCAGAAAGTGTATGGAACTTCGACAGCAATGGTGGGAAAGGGGACAAAAAAGAAGGATGGACCTTTATGTTCTACCACGATTTAAAGAATCCAATATGGAAAGGTGTTCCCTGACCCTATGTTAAAGATCTAGTTCCCGATTCCCAACAAATGATCAGCTATATTATATACGTTAAAAGACGTAAGATTACGTAAGACTGCGTAAGACGGCTTTCAAAATTGCGAGGTAAAAAATCTGCACCCCCACAGATAAAGATGGCACTTTGACCCGATCGGTTTCCGGGAGTTTTTTTATGGAGCTTACCTAAAACCTGGATTATTACCTGAAAACTATTCCAAAAAGAGTATCATAACCCCACTGTAAAAGAGCAAGCCCAAGATAGAAAAATTATTTCAAATTCTTGCTTACTGAATTTTACTTTATTTGAAATAGGAATTAAACGCCTCCCCCGTAATAAAGCATCCGGTATTATGAATGTTATTTAGATAGAATATTCAAAGCAACGATTGGAAATCAATTGGCTCATTTTGTTAGATAATTGGCTCCATCAGTCATTATACTTCTTCGCTCTTTGATCTTAGAGTCCTTACTCTTTCGTCTTATTTCAATATGGGTTTCAAAACTTTTATGTTTCCGTCTATTGGATCTGTGATTTTCAACTGAAGAATATTTGCTATCAACGGGTAGATATTGATATTTTCGAATCCTTTTATTTTATAATTTGACTTGAATGAAGGCCCCCATGCATAGAAAGTCGCGTGCATTACCGAAAGTGAAGGATCAAATCCATGGGTGGCGGTGGGTACAGTTCTCGGTCCCAGTTTAAAGACTTTTGGTGGCTGGGCTACTAGTATAATATCTCCAATCCGGTTGTAGCGATCCTCTTTCTTACTATAATGCCAGCGTTCGGGCAGATCGGTCGCGAGATAAACATCATAGTCCTTCGCCGCAAATTTCAATTCCTTATACGCAGGCAATATGTCCGCCGGATCCTTTGCATACATATGCACCAGGGCAAGGGAGTTCAATATCACGAATCGGCTCGTGTCAATTGTTTTTGGAATTGATAGTGTTTGCACGGTATCCAAATCTGTCATACCATGATCTGAAACGAATATATAGTTCACAGGCAGATTCATAGAATCGACTGTTCGAACAAGCTGCGCGACTGATTCATCTACATAGTGAACTGCTGTTTCTGTTTGTTTTGAATCTACGCCGTGCATATGTTCTTCATGATCCACGTCTGGTATATAGAATGTAATCAGATGCGGTCTTTTTTCTTCGGGTAAGAGAAGCCAGTTACGAACATCTTCGATCCTGTCATGCATGGGGATCAGATTATTGAATTTATAGTAATAAGTAGGGCGTATTCCCTGAATGGCTGCTTCCGCACCTACCCAGTAGAAACTGGCCGTGATCATTTTTTGTTTTTCGGCAAGTACCCAGATCGGAGTGGCATCATACCAGGAACTGTCTTCCACTTCCTTTCTGTTTCCCATTGCATAAACCTGGTTGCGCGCGGGATCGAAAAAAGTATTGTCTACAATTCCGTCGTGCACAGGATAATCACCGGTTGCAATGCTATAGTGATTTGGAAAAGTCAGAGAAGGAAATACAGACTGCATATATTCCGCCTCGACGCCGGAGGATCTGAGACGAATCAGGTTTTTCGCCTGGAATTTATCTGCCAGATCGTATCGAAAGCCATCCGCAGATATCAGAATAACATAAGGTTTCTTCTGCTGATCCGGCTCGTTTAATTTACCGGGTACGATATGCTGGGTGCTGTCCTGTGCATTAACAAAACCACTGAAAATAAATAGAGGAAGAAAAAATATTTTTCTCATGAAGCAATTTTATCTCCGCTGCAATATAATCTGCCCCGCTGACCATAAGAAATGGAATTAATGAATTAACCTGTTATTATTTTTGGTAACTGCGGTTGAGTGATTAAAGTAACTGTTTATGGTGGATGGTCTATGGGAAAAATCCAACCAACGACCACCTATAAGTTTTGGCCTCAAGCCTTAGACTTTGAGCTTAAGGATTATTCTGCATCCGCATCTGCTTTTTAAGCTGTCTGTTTTTTATTTCTTCCTGTACAAAATGGCCAAATTCTTTTTCAGACTTGAAAAAGACATCTATTTTTTGCGGTGATATGGCCTGCTCAAACATAACACTGTATTTTTTGCGAACTTCAAGCAATGATTCATCTAATTCAATCTCACTTTTATTGCTCCGGATTGCATCCTGCCTGGTCCTTTTTAACTCCTCAGCATATTGGTTGTAGATCGGCCAGAATTTCTGGGCTTCATTCGGACTCAGATCGAGCCGCTTCGTGATGTAGGCAATCTTCAGCGCTTCAATACGGCTGCCATTTTGCGCCACACCTATTAATATAGTCAACGCAAAACAGGTTAAAAGTAAAAATCTCTTCATTAGGGGATCAATTTACGTTATGCTTATCTTCCGACAAAGTAGCAGAATATTGTTCAAGTTCATCATCCGTTACTGTGCTCAGCAAATCGTGAACATCATTTTCACTAAAATCTACAGATGCTGAAGAAGTAGAAACGCCAGGTGTCCAATGGATATCGTCTGAATCAAGATAATTGGCCATGTCCTGATCACTAACAGTGGAAAGGTCCTTGATTGGATCCGAAATTTTATGATAAGTAAGATTAAATACAGCAGTGCCCAGCAACGCAACGATACAGGCGGCAACAGCATATTTAACAAATTTCAAAGTGATAACTGGCGCCTTTCTTGCTTTTTTCTCTGAAGTCTTCTGCTCAGATATAGATGTTTCTAAATTCAGGCCTTCGAAATATCCGACAGGCACCTGGTAAGTATTTTTCTTTTTCAAACCTGTAAGCAGGGGAGAGATTTCTGCTATTTCAATAAGTGGCGAAACTTCAGCATTCTGCTGCCCGCCATCTGACTCCGAAAGTCCTGTTTCCCCCATTCGGATACGGTTCATCAGACTTTCCGCAAATCCTTCAAAGAATCCATTGGGTACGGCATATGGAATCCGGGAAATAGCCCCCTTTCCTAAATTGGGAGCGATTTCCTGTAATTCTGTTAATATTTCTCTGGAGGTTTCCATCGCGTCAATAAGACCTGTTATGATGATTAAAGTTTAATGATTTAGGATAAATTCTTCTATTTTTTTGGCTGCATGGTGATAGGATGCCTTCAACGCCCCCGCCGAGGTATCCAGAACCTTGCTCATTTCATCATACGGCATTTCATCATAATACCTAAGCATAAACACAACTCTTTGTTTTTCAGGTAGTTGCTGAATTGCCAGTTGCAGTTTCCATTCCAGTTTTTGAGCGTCGAAATCTTTGTCAGCCCTAATTTTATTGCTCAGCCCTGATTCCAGTTCATTCAATGAAACGGAGGCCCTCTTTTTCTGCTGTTCAATAAAAGTGAGGCATTCATTGGTGGCTATACGATATAACCATGTATATAGCTGAGCATCTTCCCTGAAACCGGAAAGTGCATTCCACACGCGGATAAACACATTCTGCAACACATCGTTGGAATCCTCATGGTCAACCAGCATCCGGCGAATATGCCAGTATAGCCTTTCCTGGTATTTTTTTACGATCTCAGTGAACGCTTTTTCCTTTGTAGCAGGTTCGCGAAATAGTGCCAGAAGTTCCGTATCCGTTGTCTGTTCCGCCATGCGGGATTTGGATTTTACTCTTAACTGGATATTGTATTATTTATTTTTCCGTGCGATCACTTTCTCGGCAGCTGCTGCAATATGTGCCGAATCCAGTCCATATTTTTCCAGCAACTGGGAAGGCGTTCCGCTTTCACCAAAAGTATCATTTGTACCCACAAATTCAACAGGTACAGGAATTGTTTTTGACGCAGTATGCGCAACACTATCTCCCAGTCCTCCAATAATATTATGTTCTTCAGCTGTGACGGCACAACCTGTTTTTTGAATGGACTTTAAAATTGCCTCTGTGTCCAGTGGTTTGATCGTATGAATATTTATGACTTCCGCAGAAATCCCTTTTTCCCTGAGAACTTTTTCAGCTTCCAGCGCTATCCAAACCAGGTGTCCGCAGGCAAATATAGATACATCTTTTCCTTCTGTAAGCTGCTGGGCCTTCCCGATCTTGAATTCCATTTCTGAAGTAAAAATGGGCCAGACGGGTCTTCCAAATCTCAAATAAACAGGACCCTTGAGCTCGGCTATGGCGATAGTAGCAGCTTTTGTTTGCGCATAATCACAGGGCACTATTACGGTCATGCCTGGCAACATTTTCATCATTCCAATGTCTTCCAGAATTTGGTGTGTTGCGCCATCTTCGCCCAGCGTAAGACCGGCATGTGAAGCGCAAATCTTTACATTTTTCCCAGAGTATGCGACAGACTGGCGGATCTGATCATAGACCCGTCCTGTTGAAAAATTGGCAAAAGTCGTAGTAAAAGGTATTTTACCTCCAATGGTCATTCCTGCTGTAATACCGATCATATTGGCTTCTGCAATTCCACACTGGATGAATCGGTGAGGAAATTCTTTTATGAATTGATTTAGTTTCAGTGAACCAGTCAGATCGGCTGTAAGTGCCACGATCTCCGGGTTTCTCCTTGCAACTTCTACGATTCCGTCTCCAAATCCACTTCTGGTATCTTTCTGTCCTGTTACAGTGATCATCTTATCTTGGTTGAATTCGTTGATATGCTAGTTCAGTTCTGAGAATTTACTATTATAAAAAGACTCATCCATTTTAATTTTTTGTTCCCATTTCCACGCTGTCGATAACATATCATCGAGCGAATATCTCGGTATCCATCCAAGCTCTTTCCGGGCCAGGTCGTTGTTTGCATAAATCGCGACCACATCTCCCGGCCGGCGCGCGCCAATGATGTAATTTAATTTGACTCCGCTGATTCTTTCGAAGGCATGAATGGCCTCCAAAACTGAAACCCCATTTCCACTGCCCAGATTATATACGCCACATTTTTTTATATTATTTCCTTTGAGCATATACTGAAGAGCCAGCGTGTGCGCGTGGGCAATATCTGAAACATGTATAAAATCACGGATACAGGAGCCGTCACGGGTTGGATAATCATCACCATAAACTTCCATTTGCGGAATCTTACCGATAGCAGTCTGTGTGATGGCAGGTACCAGATTAGCTGGCCTGCCAATCGGCAATTCGCCTATCAGGATCGAGGGATGTGCACCCACGGGATTGAAATATCTGAGCAGGATGCTTTTTGAATCAGAGGATTTTGAAAATTCGTTGATGATCTGCTCCCCCATTTGTTTGGTATATCCATATGGCGATTCGGCGGGACGCGGTGGAGTTGTCTCTGTGACAGGTATTTCGGTCGTATTTCCGTAAACAGTGCAGGAAGAAGAGAAAACGAAATTGGGTATATTAAATTCCTGCACGCATTTTAGCAGATTAATTAGAGACATCAGATTGTTTTCAAAATACATCAGAGGATTTTCCACTGATTCACTCACAGATTTATAAGCGGCGAAATGTATGATACCGGCTATATCCGGATTTTCATGAAAGATTGCAAAGCTGTCGTCCAGATTGCAGAGATCCACTTTGTAATTCTTTATTTTTTTCCCGGTAATTTTTTGCACGCCCTCGAGTATACGGGAATGTGATCTGGAATTATTATCAACGCAAATCACATCGAATCCATTTTCAACCAGGTCGACTAGTGTATGAGACCCTATATAACCACAGCCTCCTGTTACGAGAATTTTTTTCATAAATATTTAATCATTGTGCCTGGTCTATCATTTCCAATAGGTATTGACCATATCCGCTTTTGAGCAGGGGTTTAGCAATAATTCTTAACTGTTCCTGCGTAATAAATTTTTTACGATATGCAATTTCTTCGATGCACGCGATCTTGATACCCTGCCTTTGTTCAATGACCTGAACAAATTGTGTTGCCTGCATCAACGAATCGAATGTTCCGGTATCCAGCCACGCAGTTCCTCTGTCCATGATTGAAACCTTCAGTTTGCCTCTCTTCAGGTATTCTTTGTTAACATCAGTAATCTCGTATTCTCCCCTGGCGCTGGGCTTCAGATTTTTTGCAATGGAAACCACATCGTTATTATAAAAATATAGTCCGGGAACCGCATAATTGCTCTTCGGCTTTTCGGGCTTTTCTTCGATAGAAACCACATTATTGTGCTCATCGAATTCGACGACTCCATATCGTTGTGGATCACTTACGTGATACGCATACACAATCCCGCCTTCGGGATTCTTGTTGGCAGAAAGCTGTTCACCAAGTCCGGATCCATAAAATATATTATCACCCAGCACAAGTGCCACGTTATCTTTTCCTATGAAATCGGCGCCGATAACGAAAGCCTGGGCTAGTCCGTTTGGGATCGCCTGTTCAGCGTATGTGATCTTCAAACCAAATTGCGAACCGTCGCCGAACAGTTTGATGAAAAGGGGAAGGTCGTGCGGAGTGGATATAATCAGAATTTCTCGTATACATGCCAACATCAAAGTTGATAATGGATAGTAAATCATAGGCTTATCATAGACAGGCATGATTTGCTTACTAATGGCAAATGTAATTGGATGCAGTCTCGTGCCAGAACCCCCTGCCAGAATTATTCCTTTCATGGACCGGTTTTTTTAACGGGCGCAAAGTACATATTTAAGCTTAAAGCCTAAAGCCTAAAGCCTAAAACCCGAAGCGAAAGTTACCATACCGGTGATAAATAGACTATTGGCACCTGGCATTGGCTTTCAATAATTAATAGTTTTAGCCATTTAAGCTTTTAACTTAAGGCTTTAAAAAGCATAAGTATTCCATAAACAATGGCAGAAAAGATTGCACTAACAGGGATGGTTAGTATCCAGGCCCATAGAAGGTTGATAGTAACACCCCAACGTACTGCTGATAATCTTTTGGTGGCTCCAACACCCATTATAGATCCGGCGATCGTATGAGTAGTACTAACCGGTATACCTAGTTTTTCACTTATAAATAAAGTAATCGCACCGGCAGTTTCTGCACTCACTCCTTCCAATGGGGTAACTTTCGTAATCCTGGTTCCCATGGTCTTTACAATTTTCCATCCTCCACTCAAAGTTCCAAGTGCAATACAGGTAAAACTGGCCAACGGAACCCACATATTATGATTTACGAATTGCTTGAAACTGATCGTATGACCCAGTTGATGCTGATAAAAAATGACTGCGGCGCCAATAATGCCCATTACTTTTTGCGCATCGTTTCCACCATGCCCCAGACTAAATAAAGCGGAAGACACAAGTTGCAGTTTGCGAAACCATTTGTCGGCCCGATATGGATTGGCGCGGCGACAAATATTTACAATGGTGATTGTGATGATAAAACCTATAATCATCCCGATAACCGGAGCCAGAAATATAAAAAGAAAGGTGGGAATTACTTTTGCGTAGTTGATTACAGCAACTCCATGCCGGCTGAGGGTTCCGGCATGTGCAATGGCAGCTCCCATAAATCCACCCAGCAGGGTATGTGATGAACTGGATGGAATTCCAAACCACCACGTGAGCAGATTCCAGGCGATGGCTCCTATCAGTCCTGAAAAAATTACTTCCAGTGTTATAAAATCCTTGTTAACGGAATTGGCGATAGTATTTCCAATTTTGAACTCTCCGATCAGGTATTTAGAAATAAAAAATGCGGCAAAGTTGAATAACGCGGCCCAGAGTACAGCCTGAAAGGGAGTGAGGACTTTTGTGGATACAATGGTTGCGATAGAATTGGCCGCATCATGGAATCCATTGATATAATCGAAAATCAGGGCAAGGATAATAATGATTACCAGGAAAGCCATCAGAAATTGGGAATTTGGAGATTTGGAAATGCATTACTTCTTTCAAAGTATTATCATCAAAAAGTTTTGTGTCAGGCCTTATGCCTTAGACTTTAAGCGTATTTAATAATGATGGTTTCGATTACATTCGCCGCGTCTTCGCATTTGTCCGTAACAGTTTCCATCACCTGGTAAATTTCTCTTTTCTTAATTACCTCTTTGGCGTCGGGTTCAGTATTGAATAACCGGTCTATGCTCATATCAAAAACATCGTCAGCCTGATTTTCGATACTATTTATTTTTACCAGTGCATCTGTAATCTTTCGCATATCCCGCATATTGCGTAATTCACTAATGGCAAGCCCAATCTGTGTGGTTCCCTCCACAATCAGATCAGCCAGCTTTTGTATGCCGGTGTCGTTGGGATTTACTTTGTAAAAATTAATCTTTTTGGCAGTGGAATAGATATAATCACAAATGTCATCCAGTGCACTGGCGAGATAATGAATATCCTCCCTGTCGAATGGCGTAATAAAATTTCGACCAAGTTCTGTAAACACTTTGTGAGTGAGATCGTCGTTTACATGTTCCTGTTCTTCCACCTGTGAAACCAGCGCGGCCCTCTTGTCAATATCAGGTTCGCTGACAACATTTTTTAAAAGACGACCCATCCTGGTCACACCTGCTGCGACTTCTTCAAAAAGTGAATAGAAGATCCTGTCCTTCGGCATGAAGATCTTCATAATATTATTCAGCGCCATGATAAAAATTTGGGCAAAATTAGATCTATTAGTGACGGGGTCTTCTATATCCGATTTAGTAATAATTTATTAACATTGGATATATAGCATTAATAACCAGATGTTTATATTTGACTAAAACCAGAAGATCAGAGCAAAATTATTGATCATCATAATTTGGTAATGCATAGTTGAAGACTACAAATACTTTGAAAGTATGGAATTGTACCGCTTCGAAATTTGGAACAGCCTTAATCGTTAAGCGTTGGGCGTTCGGCCTTAAGCGTTCAGCCTTGACAAATGCACAATAAAATCGTCGGTGACGACATTGAGGGTTTGTTTGGCTTCTTTTTGATGTGAAACCGGAAAGTCTTTTGCCTGATATTCAAATAATCGCCAGTTTTTATTTTCATATTCCAGCGCGGTCATATGTTCAACCCAATCGCCGGAATTCATATATACGACTTTTCCATCAGCATTTTCAATGGTTCGTAGTGCGGGCTGATGGATATGTCCACAGATAACGAAGTCGTAATTTTTTTTGATGGCCAGGGCGGAAGCTATTTGCTCCAGGTCGTTGACTTTTGCGACGGCCTTATTAACACCCTCCATTATTTTTTTGGAAATGGAAATTTTTTCTTTACCGATGAAGCCAAGAAGGGCATTTACCAGCCTGTTGAACAAAATAAGTAAACCATAACCATTACTTCCAAGCTTTGCAATCATTCTTGCACTGCCCTGAGTGGTATTATCGAATACATCCCCGTGAAAGATCCAGGTCATTTTTTGATCGATCTCGAGTACGAGTTTATCAGTAAGTGTGAATTGGCCCATATGCAGGTCTGTATATTTGCGCATCATCTCGTCGTGGTTGCCGGTTATATAAACCATCCTGCAACCATTTGTAATGAATTGCATTAGTTCACGGATCACCTGAATATGCAGAGAAGGGAAAAATCGTTTGCTGAATTGCCAGCCATCAATAATGTCTCCGTTTAATATCAGCATATCGGGTTGAATGCTGCGTAGGTAGTTGAGTAATTCCTTTGCCCTGCATCCGTAAGTTCCAAGGTGAATATCGGATAATACCACTACATCTAAACGACGTCTTTCCATTGTGGAGGTTTTTCAAAGATCCGAATCAATTATTACCAAATCATTACCCAATGGTTAATTAAATATTGTCAATGAATCAAATATGAGATTAGAATATAGTTTTTCTTTAGCTATTGTTCATTAGGGATTGACGATTACATAATTCATCGTATTTGGCTGTATACGTATGCCATTTCAGGACTATTAACCTTTTCATAAATATCAATTAACATTCTCTTCACCTGATAAGGATAGTTTCACCGCACTTTAAGCATCCTTCTAATTTTTAAAATTGACTGTTTTGAATATCCTTTCACTCTGATGAAACAGACGATTTTGACCGTGTAGGATTATATGGCCAGTATCTCAAATTTGCTCATGCAGAAGATGCAATGATTGGTGATCTTTGGAATATAGTTCAGTCTATGCCTGAATACAGGGAAAAAACAACATTGATCATAACTTGTGATCATGGCAGAGGAGATAAAATAAAGGGAACAGTGGACGGATCATAGTGAAGATATTTCGGGTGCCGGTCAAATATGGATTGCAGCGATAGGCCCCGAAACAAGAAACTGCAGAACCGAATAAGTCAATTTTTTACTGATCATTTATGAAAAGACTGGATGCTGAGCGGATATCATATGAAATTATTCATTTGTATTCGATTTACGGTGGCGAAGAATATTCAGGAGAAAAAGTATCCCAACTGGAGCATATGGTTCAGTCGGCGCAACTGGCAAGAGCGGAAGGATTTGAAGATGAAGTAGTGCTGGCAGCATTTCTCCACGATATCGGCCATATCGCAGAAAAAGCAACAGACGAAAATGCAATGAGTAGTTATGGTATAAAAGACCATGAAGCTATTGGAGCGTCTTTTCTGGAGAATCATGGATTCTCCTTTCGTATTACTAGACTTGTCGCTTCACATGTAGCTGCAAAAAGATATCTTACTTTAAGGGAACCGGGTTATTACGACAAACTTTCAGAGGCAAGCCAACATACCCTGGAATTCCAGGGAGGACCAATGTCTGATGAAGAAGCAGATTTACTGGAAGAAGACCCTCTGTTTAGGGAAATAATTCAGATGCGTCGCTGGGATGAAGCTGCAAAATTGGAAAATCAGCCGATGCCTTCGCTGGATATTTTTAAGGAACTCATATTAAAACATTTGGAGGAGCAAACTGATTAGAGATATTGAAGCAGGAATTCAAATTGAAATAACAGAAATCAAATCTTAAATTATTACATTGACTATTCCCGCAACGGCAAAAGTTCGAAATGATAAGAAAATTGCCATTTCAGCTGCGATCATTAGCTTTCTGACTTATACTATGGTATACGGTTTCCGGAAAGGATTTACTGTTTGCAGTTTCGAGGGAATGCAATATGCGGGCATCAGTTATAAAGTTTGGCTGGTTGTCAGCCAGGTGATCGGTTATGCAAGTAGTAAATTTTATGGCATTCGTTTTATATCCGAATTGAAAAAAATTGGAAGGGGCAAAATAATTTTATTGCTTGTAGGAATTTCCTGGGCGGGACTTCTTTTATTTGCGCTCGTTCCGGCTCCCTGGAATATCTTCTTTATGTTTATTAATGGGTTTCCATTGGGTATGATCTGGGGTATTATTTTTTCTTATGTTGAAGGAAGAAGGGCGACTGATTTTATTGGCGCAGCACTTTCTGTCAGTTTTATTTTTTCATCCGGTTTTGTTAAAACAGTTGCCGGATTTATAATGCAGCAATTCGGAACAAGCGAATACTGGGTACCTTTTCTTACAGGTCTTGTCTTTGCACTACCATTACTTATAGCCGTCTTCCTGTTGGAAAAAATACCACCTCCTTCAATGGTTGATATACAGGAACGAAGTGTTCGTCAACCCATGCCTGCCGAGCGCAGAAAGGAATTTGTAAAAATGTTTCTTCCCGGACTTATTGCATCCGTTTGCATTTATGTTTTTGCAACTGTCTTCCGCGATATTCGTGATAATTTCATGGCCGATATGCTAAAAGAAAATGGATATGGAATGCAACCGGCAATATTTACTCAAACTGAGGCACCTGTAACGCTGATCCTCCTTCTTTTGATGGGCAGTATGATTCTCGTGAAGAATAATATTAAAGCTTTGATTTATACACATTACATTATTATATCCGGTTTTATAATTACCGGGTTGACAAGTATTCTTTTTTTGCAGGGATCAATAAATGCTTTTTGGTGGCTTACGCTTACAGGCCTTGGATTGTACACAGTATATATACCATTTAACTGCATTTTCTTTGAAAGACTAATTGCCAGCTTCAGATTCCCTGGCAATGTTGGATTTCTTATTTATGTTGCTGATTCTTTTGGATACCTGGGCAGTGTTGGAGTGCTGATTACCAAAGAAGTTCTGAAAATAAAATTGCAGTGGACATCATTTTATTCACATGGTGCCGTAGCGCTTTCTACACTCGGTATTGCAGGAGCGGTGCTTTCATTAGTTTATTTTTCATCGAAATATAAAAAACAGGAATTTATCAATATAAATCCTGCAGTGTATGTCTAGCGTTTCACCAGGAATTAAGAAATTTTATAATGAGTTTATCAGTTCTTCAGTAAGCCCGAAGGACAATGTCATCCCCGCTCCACCTACGGCATTTATTATATATACCTCGGGTTCCGGCGAATAGAACAAATCGGTTTGACCATTGGTAAGTTTTCCATATACACCATTCCAGGATTCAATCAGTTGGGGCTGTTTTAAAGAAGTAAATTCCTGAAGGTATTCCAGGATCAGATCATTAATTTGTTTTCTGTCAAACGGATCTGGCGCTAATCCGTATTCATGTGAATCACCAACTGTTAGTTGGCCGGATTCATTTTGTGACACCATCACGTGAATGCCAAAGTCGAGAAAACCAGCCATTTCATCTTCATAACGTTTCCTCAATTTGTTTAGAGATAAGGCAGCTTTGAAACTGGCGTAGTGAATCAGGGAAAGTCCTCCGCATAAAGCCGGACCAATTCGGGGCGAACCCTCTTCGATCAGTCTCATCATTTGCAGTTTACATTTTGTCAGGGGGAATTTAGCATAATCATCTGGGTAAAGTGTTTCAAAATCAGATCCGCTACAAATAAATACCTGGTCAGCATGAACGATTTCGGGCCCGATAGTAACTTGTCCGTTCCGCACCGCCGTTACAGTTTTGCCCCAGGTGCAATGAATACCAAATTTTTCCTGGAAATAAACGGGCAACAGGTAAATCGCTTCACGTGGATCGACGATAATTTCTTCATTGCTGTACAATCCCCCCAGACAATTTTTCTCATTGGCAATAGCTGATTTTTTCAACAATTCGTCTTTGTTTAAAATATCGACATCTCTTCCTTCTTTTGTAAATATTTCGTATAGTTCCTGAAGAACCTGCCATTCATCGTTATGATAAGCTACATGCAGACTGCCAGCGGGATCATACCAAATATTAGAGGCGTTTCCAATTTCTTTCCAGCAGTCCCTGCTTCTTATAGCTCTTTCATATTGTTTTCCGGCAGGTTGGCCAATCGGCCAGATCATGCCAAAATTCCTTACTGAAGCCCCCGATGCTTTAAGATTCCGTTCATACATTTTTACTGTGTAACCTTTCATTGCTAACGCACGTGCAGTAGCGAGTCCGACAATACCGGCCCCAATAACTATGGCTGATTTTTTTGACATATTCTAAACTATCAATAAATCGATAAATCCAGGACATTTTGAATAAATTTAATGATTAGTTCATGCGGTTATGCGATTGCATATAAATGACTGGATTACATTTGACAACTCTGTAAATTGTTTTATCTGGCACTAATTCACGACGATGGACACACGGAGAGAATTTATTAAGAAGGCAGCATTGCTATCAGGTATGACAGGAATGAGCGCACTGATACCTGCTTCTATACAGAAGGCGCTTGCCATCGATCCAAGGCCGGGCAGTACCTGGATGGATGCAGAGCATGTTGTAATTCTAATGCAGGAAAACCGATCATTTGATCACTGTTTTGGCACTTTACAGGGTGTGCGCGGTTTCAACGACCCCCGCGCTATAAATCTTCCAAATGGCAATCCTGTCTGGCTACAATCAAACGAAGCAGGACAAACTTTTGCACCTTTTCGTCTTGATATAAAAGATACGAAGGCAACCTGGATGAGTTCATTGCCACATTCCTGGAAAAATCAGGTAAATGCACGTAATGATGGACGATATGACAAGTGGTTAAATGAAAAAAGAAACAGCATTAAAGAATACGCAGATATGCCTTTGACGCTGGGATATTATGACAGAGAGGACATTCCGTTTTACTATGCGTTAGCGGATGGATTCACTGTTTGCGATCAGAATTTTTGTTCTTCTCTGACAGGTACTAATCCTAACAGGCTTTATTTCTGGACAGGTACCATTCGTGCAGAGCAACATGAAGATTCCATGGCACATGTCTGGAATGAGGACATGGATTATGAATCTCTTCATTGGAAAACGTTTCCTGAGATCCTGGAAGAAAACCAGATTGCATGGAAGTTTTATCAGAATGAAGTGAGCATTGATGTTGGATTCAAGGATGAAGAGGATCCCTGGTTATCTAATTTTCAGGATAACCCGCTCGAATTCTTTTCGCAATATAATATACGTCTTCATGGAAAGCATCTCATTCAGGTTCGAAATCTTATAGATTCTCTACCAGGTGAAATAGATTCATTGCAGAAAAAAATAGAAAATCTGCAATCTTCTGATCCTTCAAAAACCAAGATGCAGAAGGAATTGGCTAAAAAGAAAAAATCACTTGATGAAGCGGGCAAAGAAATTAAAGAATACAATCAGAAAAAATTCGATAAACTGTCTTCCACGGATAAAAGTCTTCACCAGAAAGCATTTATTACGAATGTTAACGACCCATACTATCATTCGCTGGAGGAAATATCATATGAAGATAATAGCACCCCGAGGAATTTAAAATTACCCAGGGGTGATCTGTTTCACCAGTTTAGAGAAGATGTAAAAACAGGAAATCTTCCGACTGTTTCATGGATTGCTGCACCGGAAAATTTATCAGACCATCCTTCATCTGCCTGGTATGGTGCATGGTATATTTCAGAACTGATGGATATACTTACGCAAAATCCTGAAGTATGGAAGAAGACGATTTTCATCCTGACTTATGATGAAAATGATGGATATTTTGATCATATTCCTCCTTTTACTGCACCACATTCCGGTAAGAGTGAAACGGGCAAGGTTTCTGGAGGACTTGATACGCGCGTCGAATTCGTGACACTGCAACAGGAAAAAGAAAGAAAGGGATTTCCAATACCCTATGACCGGGAAAGTTCAATAGGGCTGGGCTTCAGGGTTCCCATGATTGTCGCATCTCCGTGGAGCCGCGGTGGATTCGTAAATTCAGAAGTTTTTGACCATACATCTACCCTGCAATTTTTGGAAAAATTCCTCAGTAATAAATTGGGGAAACCCATTCACTCTTCAAATATTAGTGACTGGAGGCGCACGATTTCCGGAGACTTGACTTCTGTTTTCAAACCTTCAGATGAGATGCAACCTGGATCTCTTGAACTTGTAAAGAAGAGACCCTTCGTGGAATCTGTCTATAACGCAAAATTTAAAAAATTACCTTCGGGTTTTAAATCATTGAGTACCGAAGAGATCAGCGAGTTTCGGAAAGATCCATACGCATCACCTTATATGCCTAAACAGGAGTCAGGCATAAGACCATCTAATGGACTCTTTTACCAATTGTATGCGGAAGGGAAATTAAACGAAGACAAAAATGGATTGGAAGTGAGGTTTGAAGCCAGTGGAAAAACTTTTGGGGACAAAGCTCTTGGATCACCATTCAATGTATATGCTCCGGGCCGGTATTTGCAAATGGAAAATGGTTCACAGGTCTACAAGAATGTCCGCACCTGGGCATTTACCGTTAAGTCCTCGGATCATGTATTGTCACTCTGGCCGCTGCAAGAGTTCGAAAATGGCGAATATCATTTAGGAATTTACGGACCCAATGGTTTTTTTCGCGAATTCAAAGGCTCCGTTCATGATCCGTTGATTGATATTTTTTGCGAGTACCAGGTAAATGTGATCAACAAATTGAAGCTTACCGGAAATATTGAAATCTTCTTACTCAATAAAACCAGTACGCCTTTAAGTGTAATAATAACAGATAACGTTTATAAAAGCCCTGAACAGAGAAAAAATTTGGCTCCGGCCGATAAAAATATCGGAAATATGATAGTACCGTTAGTTCTGTCAAAAAATTATAGTTGGTATGATTTTACGATAAAAATTGACGGAGATGATATTTACTCGAGAAGGTATGCAGGCAGGGTCGAAACAGGTGAGCAGGGTTATACTGATCCATATATGGGAAGGACAATTTGATATTGCAACGCCTACTAATCCTTTCTGGATTCCAGCGTAAAGCCAATGCTCGTCCCCACATCCGGAGTGCTGCGTACATGGATGGGTTGTCCGTGCGCTTCAATTATATGTTTGCAAATTGCAAGACCGAGTCCCGTTCCACCTTTATCACGACTCCTGGCGGAATCTGTGCGATAAAATCTTTCAAATATCCTTTGCAGATGTTCTTCTTCTATTCCAATACCATCGTCGGTAATTTCGACGAGGACGTGCTTGCCGTCCGTAGAATAGACACTGGCAAGTATATTGCCAAATTGCTTTCCATACTTAGAAGCATTTTCTACCAGGTTAAGTAAAACCATCCTTATTTTTTCTTTGTCAGCAAAAACAATACTGGGATATTCGCAGCCTTTCTTGATTCCTGTCCGCATGTTTTTATCCTGCATGTTTATCGAAAGGGATTCGAAAACTTCACGGATCAGGTCCTGGATCACAAAATTTTCTTTGAGCAATAACAATTCTCCCCGTTCCAGCTTCGAGATTTCGTCGAGGTCGTTCATCAGGTTAACAAGTCTCTCTACATTTCGTTCGGTATTTTCGAGAAAACGTTTTCTCACATTCAGGTCATCCATGGCACCATTCAGAAGAGTATCCACATAACCCTGAATGGCAAAAATGGGTGTTTTTAATTCGTGGGAAAGATTCTGCAGGAATTCTTTTCTGAATGCTTCATTTTTACGCAGCAACTCGATTTCTTCCATTTGCTTGTTTCCCCATCTTTCTACGTCTTCGCGCACTTCATCGATACTTTTTTTAGGTAGTATATATTTAAAATAAACTTCTTCTTTTCTGGTAGCTTTTGTCTGGTGAATAAATTTATATATCAGTTTGATTTTTCGGTTAATGAACTTTTCGAGAGTCATCTGGATGAGAAGGTATGCCCCGGCAAATACCATCAGGAGCGACCCCAGTCCGTTAATCCAGCTGGCTGTGAGTAAATAGACACCGATAGCTACTGAAGATGCGAGCACCGCGGCTGTGAAAGCGGATAATTGCTTTGGAGTAAGATTCTGGGTGTTGAGCATTTAATTCACAAACTTATATCCCACCCCTTTAACGGTAGTAATGCAGTCCAATCCGAGTTTCTGCCGGATCTTGCGGATATGCACATCAATGGTGCGATCTCCAACAATAACATCATTACCCCAAACCTGGTTTAGGATTTCATTGCGCAAAAATACTCTTCCCGGGCGGGAAGCCAACAGATAGAGCAGCTCGAATTCTTTTTTCGCCAGCGTAACCTGTCTATCATCGACCTGCACTTCAAATTTTGTAGGGTCTATATTGAGATTTCCCCTTTTGAGCACTTTCTCAGCTGATTCTTTATTAGATCGGCGCAGGAGCGCGCCTACCCGGCTTACAATTATTTTAGGACTGACCGGCTTATTTACATAGTCATCTGCACCACTTTCCAGCCCTTTAATTTGAAAACCCTCATCGTTTAATGCGGTAAGCATGAGGATGAGGGTGTCGTGAAAAACCGGCTGGGTTCGCAGGATCTCGCATACCTCGACCCCGCTTTTCTTTGGCATCATAATATCCAGGATGATGAGGTCTGGCTGCGTTGATTTTGCCTTTATCAGCGCATCTTCACCATCTTTGGCAGTGGTTACCTCATAACCTTCCCGGACAAGGTTATATTGAAGAACTTCAAGGATGTCCGGCTCATCATCTGCGATTAGAATTTTCTTGCCTTTGGCATCCATTAACAAAAAATTTACGCAAAACTAACCGAAAACTATCGTAGGGAGGCGGAAATGCGCTGAGTTTACAATTTTTTAATACTGAATTTCAGGTTGAAGGCATAAAGACGAAGGCCTAATGCCTAGTTCATGGCGCATGGTTCATGTTTTATAGTCATCCAATACCATTCACCTTAAACCATCAACAGCCTTGTACATCACGTAAATGGCTGTATTTTTGATATATTGGGCTGGACCTGCTTAAATATGAAGATAATTATCCGTTTTCTCCTCTTTCCGTATGCCCTGGTGTTGTCTTTGCCCCTCTGCGCGCAAACGGCAAATCCCGGTTTTAAGATTCAACAGGAGCGTA
The DNA here is from genome assembly GCA_963730425.1 of uncultured Bacteroidota bacterium. GTDB lineage: Bacteria > Bacteroidota > Bacteroidia > Chitinophagales > Chitinophagaceae > Puia. The sequence continues at coordinate 480,287 of CAVSRV010000011.1, forward strand.
AACTGTGGCATGACAATATTGACAAAGAGCAAAAAAGACTTTTGGGTCTCGACGGAAAGGCGGACGATATCATTCAGGCTTCCAGGGACGAAAATGTCAATCTCGGGATTGCAGACGTCATGATCAGGCAGGTGGACCTCCTGCAAGAGAAAATCGAGACGGATTCTACACTTAGCGGGCAGATGAAGATAAAAAATCTTCGTTCCCTGGAAACAATGATCCGGGGGTATAACAACCATTTCAGGAAAAAAGATTTTCCACCTTCCATGGCTCCCGCACTTTTCGATGCCTTTGTAAGGGCCATGGAAATAGACAGGCTTAACGAAAGTATTGCACCTGTTATAGAAGAAAACAGTTATGGAATAGGAAGTATTCTGGTGGAATGCTTTTTATTGCCTGTTGAAAACCCGGGAGTAAAGGAATCGCGCATTTTTCTGATTCGAAAATATTGCGAACTGCATCCCAACGAAATTTTTACAATCCTCAGTGCAAATCCCGGCCTTCCTTTCACTGACAGCCTGATTGTTTTCGGGGGGAAAAAGAATATCCGAAAGCTATACGACTATGCTTCAGGTAATACTGTCCTTGCCAACCGAATACGTAACAGCAACGACTCTCTGATCAGTATGGTAGGAAAAATCGCCTCCAGTAAAAGTGGTCAGCTTTATCTGCCATTCCTTGACAACCTGATCAACCATCGGATTACCATATCGGATATCAACAAAGTAAAAGATAATAATCTCGCTTATTACAAACTTCTGGTGCAAACGAGAATGGACTATGCAGCCCGTATGCTACCGCCACTTCTGGACACAGCTTTGGAAATGGAAGCACTGACAACTATGCTGCAGAATAAAGGAAAAGATGTATTTGTGCGTGAGATCAACGCTCTTCACGATAAACCGGCTTCGATACGGTTTAAAATACTTGATCCCCTGAACCCGGCAGAACTTTATTATCTGATCGTATTAAGTGAGGACGAAATATATACTTCCAGTTATCTTGGTGTGTACGAACGAATTTTTCAACGGATGTCTGTTCCACGCGGAGATAGCCTGATTATACAGATGCATGGCGACTATTTCAGGAAATTCATAAAGTTGGCAGCCGCGTACAATAAACTGGATTATTTCCTGGCAACGATGGATAAGGATAATGCGGCAACAATTATGAAAGCTTTTATCATAGGGCTGGAAAGAGCCAACGAAGAAGACGCAGTCGATGTCGCAGATTCTTATAGCAGCATATTCGATAAAAACCCGCCGCTGGCTGCATTTGTTTTAAATGAAGTGAAATGGAATTATAAAAGGAATCTGCTCAACAGCGACAAGCGTGGTACGGTAATTTATCACCTAATGGAGTCCCTTTTTGAATCCGCCGATACAACTCAGGCATTTGATCTTTCATCAAAACTGGGAATTCCACCCGTATACACAGTAAATTATGATTCACTGAAAGATGATAGTGGCAGGGTTATACAACAGGTTTTTTTCTATGGGGACGAAGACAAGGATGGACAGAATTCATACCAGGATTTTCTGAAATTATTCCTGAACAAGCCTGAATGGAAAGTGACTATGAATCCAACAAAGGAATGGATCTGGATACAATCCATAAAAGGGAAGCCGGTATGGATATTTGCCAATCGTCCTTTATACGGAGAGGATGATCCGGATGACAAGGCGCAACACCATCTGGATGATTATTTATTTGACAACAAACTCGAGCCCACCATATACATTCATCGTGGTCATAGTTACCATGTTCGTTATACTCTCAAACAACTTCAGCCTTCGGCAAAGATTGTTATACTGGGTTCCTGTGGTGGTTACAATAATTTAAGTGAAGTACTCAGCATTAGTCCGGATGCACATATCATTTCTTCCAAACAAGTGGGGACGAAATCAGTGAATGAACCGATTCTGCAAGCCATCAACAGCGATCTTTTGGATGGCAACAATATCGACTGGCTGCCGATCTGGAAAACATTAACTGAAAAATTCCGGAAAGATCCCATCGCACGCGATCGTTTTGATGATTATATACCTCCTTATAAAAATCTCGGTGTCATTTTCATAAAGGCATATCGCAATGCTATGGGTGAGGAAGACTAATTTTAATTTTTACTTCAATGCCTTCATCCTTATCCAGGAAAAAGATATTCGATTTCAGTCAGCTACGCAGGGTGCTGCAATATACTGCTCCCTATAAGAAATGGTTTTACGGATCGATTACACTATCGATATTGCTGGCTGTTATTTCCCCGCTCCGTCCTTTTCTTATTCAGTTTACGGTGAATACTTATATCCGCGGCGGACTCAATGCAGATCTTTCTATCAGGGATCGCATGATACAAATGATTATTTATGTTACGTTACTTCAGATTGGGATACTGCTTGTAGAAACAATTCTTCGGTTTTATTTTTCATTTATTACAGCATGGCTGGGCCAAACAGTAGTAAAGGATCTGCGGATTGCAGTATACGAAAAGGTATTATCATTGAATCTTTCACAATACGATAAAACACCTATCGGAACTCTCACAACTCGTACCATCAATGACATCGAAGCCATCAATGATATTTTTTCAGAAGGATTGATTCCCATAGTTTCAGATCTGTTATCCATAGTTTCTATTTTGCTTTTCATGTTATATACGAACTGGCAACTCACGCTGATCTGTCTGATTCCTTTTCCTATTCTTATTCTGGCCACTTATTTTTTTAAGGAGTCTGTTAATAAATCATTTATACGTGTGCGCAATGCCGTTGCAGCCCTGAATGCTTTTGTCCAGGAACATATAACAGGAATGCAGATTGTGCAGGCATTTGCTTCGGAAGAAAGAGAATATAATAGTTTTAGAAAAATTAACAGGGAACACAGAAATGCGAATATCAGGGCAATATTCGCCTATTCTGTATTTTTTCCCATCGTGGAAATTGTACTTGCTTTTTCTACCGGATTACTTGTATGGTGGGGAGCGAGCCTTGTATTGCATCTTCCGGGAACGCAGGCGGCACAGCTGACCGGGGAAATCATTGCATTCTTTTTATATCTTAATTTATTATTCAGACCACTGCGCCTGATCGCGGATAAATTCAATACCCTGCAAATGGGAATGGTAGCCAGTGAACGCGTTTTCAGGGTGCTTGATAATAAAGATATCATGGCGGACGAGGGTATGTATGCGCCGGGAAAACTCATGGGAAAAATATCTTTTGAACATGTCTATTTTGCGTATACAGATGAACGGTATGTTTTGAAGGATATTTCATTCCTGATTGAACCGGGAGAGACATTGGCGATAGTAGGACATACGGGGAGTGGGAAGACTTCCATAATCAGCATACTAAATCGTTTATATCCCATTCAAAAGGGACATATCCTGATTGACGGGCGGAACATAGAATCCTATAAACTGAATGTTTTGAGGGCAAATATTGGTGTCGTTTTACAGGACGTGTTTTTATTTTCGGGATCCATACTTGATAATATCACGATGCGCAACGGGGAAATCTCTTTTGACCGCGTAGTCAATGCTGCCAGGCTTATAGGCATGCATGATTTTATTCTACGGCTGCCTGGAGGTTACGATTATGACGTCATGGAACGCGGAAATACACTTTCCATGGGTCAGCGTCAGCTTCTTTCATTTATCCGGGCATTATTATTTGATCCATCCATTTTAATATTAGATGAAGCCACTTCATCTGTAGACACAGAATCGGAAATGCTCATACAGAACGCTATTGGCAAGCTGATCGCGAACCGTACTTCGATTGTCATCGCGCACAGATTGTCTACAATCCGTAAAGCAAGTAAAATACTTGTGCTGGACAAGGGTGAGATTAAAGAAATGGGAACCCATGATCAGTTGATGGAGAAAGAAGGGTTTTATTTTAAACTTCATCAGATGCAATTTGAAAAAACGATGAATATCAAAGCTTAAGCTACGCTTAACGCTTAACGCTTAACGCTTAACGCTTAACGCTTGTTTAGCTTCGCAAATTAAAGCGCATTTCCATTCCACTTTCTGCTCTTTTATTTTTTTAAAAAGTTAGTTTTATTAAAAAGGCGTTAGGCTTTTGGCGTTAAGCTTTAAGCGTAAAAAGCTCTTGATAATTACCCCCCGACCCTTATCTTTGCGGCAAAATCAGATACCGCATGGACTTTAGAAGGTTCAAATCTTTATTGGTAGCGGGTTTCAGCGTTTTTTTGATATCCTTTTTCAATGACGTGTCTGCCCAGGAAGGGGGTGCTCATAAAGAGGTGAAAAAAGGCTTCGATGCCAGGGAAATAATATTCGGACACGTACTGAACAATCATGATTTTCATTTAATTGATATTGTGAATGACAAGGGCGAAAAACATGCGGTTTCCATTCCCCTTCCTGTTATTCTTTATTCAAAGCAGAGAGGATTGGACGTATTTATGTCTTCCAATTTTCATCATGGTGAGCAGAATTACCGGAATTATTTGATGCTCACCGATGAAAAAATTGCAGAACTGAAACTGGATACAAAAAAATATTACTCGCAGGATATTGTTGCAACGGATGATAATGGCCATATCGATCCCTCGATAAGGGTCTATGATATTTCATTAACGCGCAATGTCGTGCAAATGCTTATCGGGCTGGCTTTATTCACCTGGGTGATGCTGGTTATTGCAAAAAAATATAAAAATGGACAGGGTGTTGTTTCGGCACCCAGGGGATCTCAGAGTCTGCTGGAACCTGTTATCACATTTGTTCGGGATGAAGTAGCAAAACCGAATCTGGGGAGCAGCTATGAAAAGTATCTTCCTTTCCTGCTAACCATTTTCTTCTTCATACTGATTAATAATATTATAGGATTGATACCAGGTTCTGCAAATGTCACCGGTAATATTGCTTTTACCGCAATACTTGGAATGATTTCATTTGTGGTAATCCTTTTTAGTTCTGACAAACATTACTGGGGTCATATTTTCAATCCGCCCGATGTGCCACTTGGCGTAAAATTTATTTTGGTTCCGGTGGAGTTTATCAGTGTTTTTATCAAGCCATTTGCCCTGATCATACGTCTATTTGCAAACATGGTAGCAGGTCATATCATCATCATCTGTTTGATTTCACTGATATTTATTTTTGGAAACATGAATAAATTCGCAGGATGGGGAACTGCGCCTTTTTCCATTGCGTTCACCATATTTATATATTTTATAGAAGTATTGGTTGCTTTTATACAGGCATTCATTTTTGCGATGCTGACAGCGGTATTTATAGGTCAGGCTATTGAAGGCAAACAACATCAGCACAATGAGAAGCATGAGGATTCCATGCTGGTATAAAGTTTTTTTTCACTTAATATAAAGCCAAGATTATGGATTTATTGACTATTCTTCTCAGCTCGCCTCTTGCAAATGCAGGTGGTGCGGTGGGTGCCGGACTTGCTGCTATAGGCGCAGGTATTGGGATTGGCCAGATTGGTAAGGGTGCCGTGGAAGCGATTGCCCGCCAGCCGGAAGTATCTAACGACATCAGGGCCAACATGATTTTGACTGCTGCGCTGGTAGAAGGTGCTGCTTTGTTCGCGATCATTGTAGGCTTTCTGGCAATGGTGTTATAAATCATTGCAGAACAGGAACTGCATCCGAAGCAAAGGGCGGAGGATGCAGTTTTTACAAAACGATTGAATAAGAATTTTAGAAGTTTTCAAAATATATATAGGTTATGAAATTACTTCTCCCTGAATTCGGATTACTGATATGGACCCTGCTGGCATTTCTGATCGTGCTTTTTATACTTGGTAAATTTGCATGGCCGGCCATCGCCAAAGGTCTGAAAGAAAGAGAGACGGGTATTACTGATTCACTGGCAACTGCTGAACGGGTAAGAGCAGAAATGGCTCAATTGAAAAGCGAAAATGAGGCGCTACTAGCTAAGGCACGCGAGGAAAGAGCTCTGATGTTGAAGGAAGCCCGTGATACTAAAGATAAAATCATCAGTGAAGCGAAGGAGCAGGCAAAAGCTGCTGCCGACAAGATTTTGGCAGATGCACAGGCTATGATTGAACAGAGAAGAATGGCTGCCCTTATTGAAGTGAAAAATGAAATTGGTATAATCGTCGTAGAAATTTCTGAGAAAATCCTGCGCCGCAAGTTGGATAACCTTCCGGAACAGGAGAAATACATAAAACAGCTGGCTGAAGAGGTCAAATTGAATTAAGAATGCCAAACCCCCGACTTGCTACCAGATATGCAAAATCCCTGATTGACCTTTCCATTGAACGTGGTCAACTGGAACAGGTATACCTTGATAATCTGTATTTAAAAGGTATTATGAAGGGCAGTAAGGTGCTGATTGACTTTCTGAAAAATCCGGTTATTAACAGCGAGAAAAAATTGAAAGTAATTCAGGCAATCCGCTCCGGGCAAACCAGTGAGATCACGCAAAAATTTAACGATCTGCTGATCAAAAAAGGTCGTGAAAGCTATCTTCCGGAAATCGCAGATGCATTTATAGAACAGTACAAGGAATATAAAGGGATCATGACGATTACCTTAACTACTGCCGTTGCGGTTGGTGATGACGTGAAAAAAGTATTTATCGACAAAGTTAAGAGGGAAGGAAATTTGAAGGAAGTGGAACTGATATGCCTGGTAGATGAAAATATCATTGGCGGATTCATTTTGGAAGGTAACGGGAAAAGGATAGATGCCAGTGTAGCCTATGATCTGACTAAAGTCAAAAACCGGTTTTTAACAAACGAATATATTTACAGGTTCCGCTAATCAATAAGAAGATCAATTTAAAAATAAATTATGGCAGATATAAAACCAGACGAAATTTCAACGATCATCCGCCAACAGATCAGCATCTTTGATTTGACAACAGAGATGGAAGAAGTAGGAACAGTTCTTCAGGTTGGTGATGGCATTGCCCGCGTATTCGGACTAAATAATGTGGGTAGCGGCGAACTGGTGGAATTCGAAAATGGTATCCGTGCAATCGCATTGAACCTGGAAGAAGACAATGTCGGCATAGTGCTGATGGGTGATTCCGGAGAGATCAAAGAAGGTGCAAAAGTGCGTCGCACCGGGAAAATCGCCTCAATTAAAGTTTATGAGAGTATGTTAGGCAGGGTGGTGAATACCCTTGGAGAAACCATTGATGGTAAGGGACCTCTGACCGGTGAAGCCCATGAAATGCCTATTGAACGTAAGGCACCAGGAGTTATTTTCCGTGAACCGGTGAAGGAACCTTTGCAAACCGGTATCAAAGCCATAGATGCTATGATTCCGATAGGCAGGGGACAACGCGAGCTTATTATTGGTGACCGACAGACGGGCAAAACAGCGATAGCAATCGATACTATAATCAACCAGATGGAATTTTACAAAGCCGGCAAACCGGTTTATTGTATTTACGTTGCCATCGGACAGAAAGCTTCTACAGTTGCCGGCATTATGCAAACCCTGAATGAAAGCGGTGCAATGGCTTACACTGTTATTGTTGCGGCTTCAGCTTCAGACCCGGCTCCTTTACAGTTCTATGCTCCGTTTGCAGGAGCTGCTATCGGAGAATATTTCCGTGATACCGGTCGCGCTGCCCTGATTATATACGATGACCTTTCTAAACAGGCCGTCGCTTATCGGGAAGTCTCCCTGCTCCTTCGCCGTCCTCCAGGACGTGAAGCTTATCCGGGAGATGTATTTTATCTCCATAGCCGATTACTCGAGCGAGCTGCCAAGATAATTTCAGATGACAAAGTAGCGAAAGCGATGAACGACCTGCCGGAATCGCTTAAAGGCAAAGTGAAAGGTGGTGGGTCTCTGACCGCACTGCCCATTATTGAAACCCAGGCCGGAGACGTATCTGCTTATATTCCAACAAATGTGATTTCCATTACTGACGGCCAGATTTTTCTTGAAGGAAACCTGTTTAACGCAGGTATCAGGCCTGCGATAAATGTGGGAATTTCAGTCAGTCGTGTAGGAGGAAATGCGCAGATAAAATCCATGAAAAAAGTGGCCGGGACCCTGAAGTTGGACCAGGCACTGTACAGGGAAATGGAAGCCTTTTCCAAGTTTGGTGGGGACCTGGATGCCAGTACCAAACTCGTCCTGGACAAGGGTGCACGAAATGTTGAAATCCTTAAACAGCCTCAATATGCGCCAGTCGCCGTAGAGAAACAGGTAGCTATTATTTATCTTGGAACCCAGGGACTGCTCCGACAGGTCGCCGTGAAGAAGGTAAAAGCATTTGAAGAACATTTCCTCATGGAAATGGACAACAAACTGCCCGATGTGCTGGCAGAGTTCAAGAAGGGACTTCTTTCTGACGAATCGATCCGGAGGACTGTACAACTGGCCAATGAACTGATTCCACAATACAAATAGTAATTGTCAATTGATTAATGGTCAATGGCGTTGCCAGTGGATGCTCTATTTACGAATTCTCAGAGGCAGCCAATCGTTAACAATTAATCATTGACAATTGATAATTATTTCTATAAACACTTGCATTATTGGAAAACGCTTGCAATCTTTGTCTTGCAGTCAGGCCGTACCAATCTCCAGATTAACTTCCTTCCAATTTTCCTTCCTGCTATTAGCGGGTCTCATTTTTACACATTTTAATTAAGGGTTTCCAATCCTTCAGAAGAATTCGCCCTTTCCAATCACTATGGGTTTCGGAAAAGTCCGGATTAAAATAAGTTATGAAGCAGTTGAGCCCATTAGTTTTTGATTGTGTGAAACCTTACCTGTTACAGAAAATAACTTCAGTTCTTTTTATAATTTTTATAGCAGCTTCCACTCAGGCACAATCGCTGATACCTGAGCTCTCTTTTAAAAATCCTGTTCTTAAAACGGGGAGGGGATGTGCGGGGGATGGTCTGGATGGAGCTGTATATATTTTTGAAAACGTCGGTTGGGGAGTGGATGCACTTGTAACCATTCTGGGCAGAAGCAGTGCCGTAGTTACTTTGTCGGTTATCGATATTCAGGGGCCCGAGCAGGATAGTGCGAGCGGCACAGGATGGGACAATGCATGGCAGCCGAGGGTTAAATATGGTGACGGAAATGCGCCGGCACACAAAACCTGGTGGATGGAATTTAAGATTTCGTTTGTAAGACATACCGATCATAACAGAGTTATGTCGGTTAATCAGTTCTTTGTTTCAGGATTGGATATTGATGGTGATGGAAATCAACTACATGAATTTCAGTCATATTATAAAATGCAATCATTTTCCCTGGTTCATGAAACCGCCATTTTTGCTTCCACCGTCCAGGGTTCAGAATCCGACCCTTTTTTAAAGGGTAAAAGATTCGACGGACCTACAAAGAATTATCCCGGAATTTCGGTCATTGCAGAGGATGCAATGGTAAATAATTTTTGTAAAGGTTCCAGCTCCATGATTGTACGACTTGGGGCTGTGACCGGATCTGCAGGTACTGTTTCAGCAAACAGGATGTACGGTCTTTTATTCAGGTCATTAGCCTATGATGTACCAATAATAAAAAAATCGGATGTAAATATGGTTGCATCAAACAATGGCTGCCAGACAAATGAAAAGAATAATACACAATAGAACATATTTGAAGTTTTAGTTTTAAAGGGTACGATCAACAACGGCCGGGCTTGTCTAAGCCTGGCCTTTATTAAATTTATTTGGTTTATGTTATAAACTAATTTATATTTGTATTGTGACTAGCGTTAATGCCACTTTTTACCAATGTTATCAACCGGATTCTATATATCCATCGTCTCTGTAATCAAAAAAAAACTGGTTCCGGTTTTATTTGCGCTTCTTTTTTACACAGGCGCTTTTTCACAAACACAGATTTCCGGCATAATTAAGGACACGAAGGGTCATCCTGTTCCCGGAGCAAGTATTTCCGTCAAAAACAGTTTCGATGGAGCTACATCGGATTCTCTGGGCAAATATTCATTTACCAGCTCTGATACCGGACTGCAGACTCTAAAAATAAGTTCGGTAGGATATCGATCCATTGAAGTAACTATTCAGGTAGCGGGAAAATCAATTCAACTGGATCTTCAGATAAAAGAGGAACCGAATGAACTAAAAGCCGTTACAATTTCGGCTGGCTCTTTTGCAGCAGGTGATTCAAAACGGGGAGCAGTTATGAGCTCTTTGGATATCGCTACAACAGCAGGCTCTAATGCTGATATTACAGCAGCTCTGAAAACTTTGCCGGGAACCCAACAGGTGGGCGAGCAGGAGGGTCTTTTTGTGCGGGGGGGTACAGGACAGGAAACTAAACAATTTATCGACGGCAGTCTTGTAAATAATCCATATTACACGAGTGTCCCTGACATTGCCACCAGGGGCAGGTTTTCGCCATTTCTATTCAAAGGGACCGTTTTTAGTACTGGTGGATATTCGGCTCTTTATGGCCAGGCGCTTTCTTCAGTGTTATTGCTGGAATCGGTTGATTTGCCAGAAAAATCTGAGATTGATGCATCTATATCACCAATTGTTGCCGGTGTAGGCACCCAACAACTTTCCAATAATAAAAAATATTCCTGGGGCATGAGTTACAGCTATGTAAATGCGGCTATTTACTTTGGACTGGTCAGTCAAAAACCCGATTATTTCAGGCTTCCTGCATTTCACAATGCTGATGCAAATTTCCGCATCAAAACTAAAAACGGAGGGATGATAAAATACTACACAACTTTTGCCTATAACGATCTGGGTTTAAGGACACCGGATGTAGACAGCCCCTACCTTAAGAACGCATTCGACCTGGCCAACCATAACTGGTATAACAATCTCAGCTGGCGCCAGCCTTTGAGCAAAGGCTGGAGAATGACATTGATGACGAGTTACAGCACAAACCTGGATAATATACAGCAGCAGGTACAGGGGCAGGATAACCAACCGCATTTTTATCCCGATACTGCTTTCATGCAATCTAAAAATTTCATGCTGGCGAACAAGCAAAATCTCACAACGGGGAAAGCTGTATTTGAAAAAAAATTATCGGGGTTGAGCTCTTTCCGGTTCGGAGCCGAATACTGGTATAATTTTAATCCACTAACTTATAATGATACCCTGAAGGTTTTACATGATCAGCTTGTTTCAGGTTTTGTAGAAACTAGCATTTATCTGACAAACGAACTGGCAGCCCAATTGGGAGTCAGGTACGAGTATTCCAGTTTATTGAAACAATCAGATATTGGACCCAGGGTTTCGCTGGCTTATAAAACCGGGAAAGACGCTCAGATTTCTGCTGCTTATGGAATTTTTTATGAAAAGCCGGATAACCAGCAGCTTTTTTATACGGCAGACCTGAAGTTTACCCAGGCTACTCATTATATTTTGAATTTTCAGAAAATGAATAAAGACCAGATTTTCAGAATTGAAGCTTACTATAAATTATATAATAGCCTGGTCGAGACAGTGCCTTTAAGTTATAATTACTTCGGATACAATAATAATGGCAGCGGATATGCCGATGGAATCGATTTTTTCTGGCGTGACAAAAAAACTTTCAAGGACTTTGATTACTGGATCAGTTACTCTTACATAGATACCAAAAGGCAGTTTATGAATTATCCCAGCAAGATTACGCCGGATTTTGTTGCAACCAATACTGCTTCCCTCGTTATGAAAAGATTTATTACGGACTGGAAAGCAGGCTTCAATGTCACTTATACTTTTGCGACCGGACGGCCCTACTACAATTTCATGATAAATAGCGAAGGTAAATATTATATTGCCGATGAAGGGCGCACAAAAGATTATCAAAGCCTCAATTTCAGTTGTGAATATATTCCCAGTCTGGGCAAAGTGAAACCAAAAACATTTATCGTTTTGTTTGCCAGTATGAGCAATGTACTCGGATATAATGCGATTTACGGTTATCACTATTCATTTAACGGACAATTTAAACAGCCTATAACGCCGCCGGCTAACCGCTTTTATTTCATCGGATGCTTTTTAAGCTGGGGTGTTGACAGAACACAGGATGCTATCAACAATAATCTATAATTTCTCACTTAATAAATATAATATGAAATCCATCTTTTTATCTTTCTTTATAATGGGGAGTCTGGTTGTTGCAGCCCAAAGCGACAAATATGAAGCCGCTATGAAAAAAAACCTTTCCCTTTTCGATTCTGCTAAAACAACAAGTCAGTTTCAGGCGGTAGCCAATACTTTCGAACGAATTGGCGATGCCGAAAAGACCCAGTGGTTGCCTTACTATTATGCAGGTCTTTCTTTGTCTATTCCCGGATGGACCGATCCGAATATTGATAAAGATGCAAATGGAACACGCATTAATACACTTTGCGACAAGGCAGAGGCATTGGATACGAATTCGGAAATTTATGTTCTGAGAAATATGTCCGCCACCCAACAGATGATGGTTGATCCGCAAACGCGGTGGCAAACTTATGGCACACAAGCTTCCAAAGACCTACAGATTGCTATCAGGCTGAACCCGGATAATCCGCGCATCTACTATTTGCAGGGACAAAGTTTATTCAACACACCTCCGGCATTTGGCGGAGGAAAAGACAAGGCAAAACCTTTATTTGAAAAGGCTGTAGTTTTATTCAAAAAGGACAAACCAAAACCTTTCTGGCCAAACTGGGGATTAGATGCAACCGAAGCCCAACTTGTCAAATGTCAATAAAAAAAAACGGAATGAATCAATTCAGAGATTTGGATCCAATGCTGCATTCGCAATTGCGTCTCGCGATCATTTCTTTACTGTTGCGGGAAAAAGAATCTGATTTTTCGTTATTAAAAGACAGGACGAAGGCTACAGCAGGAAATCTGAGTGTACAAATAAACAAATTACGGGATGCGGGGTATATTGAAGTGATTAAAGATTTTAAAGATAATTATCCGCACACTATTTGCAGAATCACTGCATCAGGCTCAAAAGCCTTTGATCAATATGTAAAAAGTTTGCAATCCTACCTGAGTTTAAAGTCCTGACTTCGTAATGCGGCAAATTTATAATTATGGAAAATGAAAAAGGGAATTATTAAATTCCCACGTTATCATTAAACATCCCATCCCCCCACTCCCTCATAATCTTAATTTCCACATTAACTACATTATGAAGTAAGCCCTCCGCGTTGTGTTACGGGAGGGCTTCGCATTTCCGGTAATTCGGCTACCGGATATATCCTTGGTATTTCTAGCCTTTTAAAAGCTTCATGATCATTCTTTCCTTGCTGTTCACTGTGATTTCAAGAGTATAAGGTCCTGGATGCAATCCATGGGTTCCTTCCAGCGTAAATGTGCTAAGTCCATTATCGGCCTTCTGACCTTCTCTCAGTATAAGGTTACCGTGATCATCACTTACTTTCATCATTACATAAGAATTTTCATTGAGTTGCACATTTACCAGAATATCATTCGCCAGTGGATCAGGTGTTACACTGAGAGATGCGAGGCTTTTGGTATTAAACATTCGTGCGATAAGCACTTTGGAATAAATAATATTTCCATTGTTTTCGAATTCCTTTAATCGGTAATAAAAGTCATTATTTCTGGCGACGGACGAATGAAAATGATCACGGAATGCATAAAGGCCTTCTGCGGAAACCACATCTTTATTGCATATGGTACCGATTGTTTCATATGTCTGGCCGTCGAGACTGCGTTCAATCTCAAAGTGATCGAAATCTCCCGCAATAGTATTCCAGTTAAGCTCAAAATAATTCTTTCCGTAAGCTGCATTAAAAGTGGAAAGACTTCCGCGAAGAATAAGGCTTTTTGAATTACCTGTATTATAAGAACTGGTGTCTGTATTTGTGTTCCTGACAGCATAACGCGGATTCGCAAACAGGGCTACAGGCATTACCATCAGGAGGCAAAGAATGAACGTGATGATCCTTTTCATTTTTTAAATTTCTGTAAGTGAACAATTTGATGATGCTCAGCTTAAAGGGAAAAACAACAGGTCATTCAAAAGAAAAGGGATCGGAAATGTATTTGTTCACATAGCTATTGGAGAGCTTTCGCAGATAGTCAGAAAATAACTATCAGGTGCTGATTAAAGGGGATTGTTTCAAAGATAGTTTTTGGTTTTGGAATATGCAAGAGGAGAGAGAAAATAGTATGGGAGTATGGGAGTGTGGGTATAAATTTAAGGGCGGAATAGTTGGAGACCTGGATCTTCTAAAATTAATTTACCAAATTTCAACGCCACACTCCCATACTCCCATACTTTCCTCAGCTTTCCTCAATTTTCTCATCCTCAGCGCCTGCGAGTACTACTGATCCCATTTTTTTGAGTGGGTTTTTATGATTTTCATTGAATTCCCTCCTTTTTTCGACTATATCCAGGCATCCGTAAAGGGCCGAAAGGAATGAGCCATTATCAGCTTTGTTCTTCCCGGCAATATCAAAGGCTGTACCGTGATCCGGAGAAGTCCTGATAACAGGCAATCCCGCAGTATAATTAAAACCTTCACCAAAAGCAAGCGATTTGAAGGGTATCAGCCCCTGATCATGATACATGGCCAAAACTGCATCAAATTTCTGTTGCTGATTTCGGGCGAAAAAGGCATCCGCACTGTAAGGGCCAAAAACCAGCATATTGTGTTTGGCATCTTTAATGGCTGGCTTAATGATGTCTTCCTCTTCACGGCCGATAAGACCCTCATCGCCGGCATGTGGGTTAAGTCCAAGTACAGCAATACGTGGTTTATCGATTCCAAAATCACGTATAAGTGACTCTTTAAGGATATTCAATTTGGAAAGAATGGCTTCTCTGGTAATAAATTTAACAATCTCGCTTACGGGTACATGTTCGGTCACAAGACCTACACGCATGTTCTCAGAACTCATGAGCATAAGAACGTCTTTCGAGCCAAAAAACTGTCGAAGAAAAGGTGTATGCCCTGAATATGAAAATCCCTCAGATTGAATGTTCTTTTTATGAATAGGAGCTGTGATCAGTCCGTCAATTTTTCTGTCCTTCAATGCTTCCGCCGCCGCTATCAATGATTTAACTGCGTATGTTCCGCCAGTATCTGTTAGCTGCCCGGGGTTGATGGCAACTTCTTCTTCCCAGCAATTGAAAAGATTTACCTGTTTGTGAAAAGGCCGGGAAAGATCTTTAATATGCTGATAATTAAGCGTTGAATCGGGTATAGATTTACGATAAAAATTTATCAGTTTATTAGAGGCAAAAAGTATAGGTGTGCAGATTTCCAGGAGTCGGTTATCCGAAAATGTTTTTATGGCCAGTTCGGTTCCGATTCCATTCAGGTCGCCGATGGAAATGCCAATGACAGGTCTTTGCTGTGGGGTACTCATGTATTATTTTT
Source organism: uncultured Bacteroidota bacterium (assembly GCA_963730425.1). GTDB lineage: Bacteria > Bacteroidota > Bacteroidia > Chitinophagales > Chitinophagaceae > Puia. The sequence goes on from CAVSRV010000011.1 coordinate 495,594, forward strand.
CGATGGATAAAAATACGATTAATAGCCTGAAGGAAGGTTTATTTTTGCCATATGACATACTTGTCCCGGCCACTCAATCTAAAAAAATCGCTTGGTCAGCATTTTCTAAAAGATGAGTTGGTTTGCCAGCGAATTATAGATTCTCTGAATCAATATCCCTTCAGACAATTGTTGGAAATCGGACCTGGTGCCGGGGCCCTGACAAAGAGTCTTTTTAACAAGGAAGGTATTGATTTCAAGGCAGTGGAAATAGACGGGGAAAAGGTATCGTATCTAAAAAAAAAATACCCTTTATTGGAAAACCGGATTATTGAATTGGACTTTCTCCAGATGGAAAAGCCTTTTGAAGGTCCTTTTACAATTATTGGAAATTTTCCCTATAATATTTCCACTGAGATACTATTCAAGGTCTTTGACTGGAGAGAAGACGTGGAGCGTGTGATTGGAATGTTTCAGAAAGAAGTGGCTCAACGTATTGCTGCTTCCGAAGGAAATAGAATTTACGGCGTCACCAGTGTTTTGTTACAAACTTTTTTCAGAGTGGAATATTTATTTGAAGTAAGCGAGCAGGCATTTAACCCACCTCCAAAAGTAAAAAGTGCTGTGATCCGCTTAACTCCGAAGAAAGAACCAGCTCCGGTACGAACAGAAAAAATGTTTTTTTTGCTTGTGAAAACAGCATTTAATCAACGAAGAAAAACATTGAGAAATGCAGTGAAATCATTGTTTGCCGAAGAAGTTTTGAAAGATTCTTTATTTGATAAAAGGGCTGAGCAATTGACAATTTCACAATTTGCTGAACTTACCTGGAGGATGAAATAAAAAGTTAAATCTTAACTATAAAAAAGTATCCATGCAAAAAGTATTAATTACGTCGAAAGTGCATGAGTATATGATTGATAGACTGCAGAAAAATGGATTTGAGGTATTCTATGTTCCTGAACTGAGCTATGAGGAATTAAAAGAGCAAATTCGTGACGTAACTGGCCTGATCATAACGACACGTTTGAAAATTGACAGAAATATCCTGGAGAGAGCAGCTTCTTTGAAATGGATTGGCCGTCTGGGGAGCGGTATGGAACTGTTAGATGTTGATTATGCTAATCAAAGAGGTATCCGTTGCGTGAGCAGTCCCGAAGGAAATCGCAATGCTGTCGCCGAACATGCGCTCGGTTTATTACTGTCTCTCATGAATAATATCCCAAGATCTTCAATGGAAATAAAAGAAGGAAAATGGATTCGGGATCCAAACAGGGGTATTGAATTAACAGGAAAAACCGTGGGAATTATCGGCTATGGAAATACAGGATCGGCTTTTGGGCGATTGCTAGCACCCTTCAACGTTACTGTGCTCGCCTATGACAAGTACAAATTCAACTTCGGATCGGGGTACATAAGGGAAGCCAATATGGACCAGTTGGGAAGGTATGCTGATGTCATTAGTATGCATGTGCCCCTGACTGATGAAACTTATCATATGGCTGGGGATCCCTTTTTTGCATCCCTGAAAAACAAGCCTTTTTTCATCAATACCAGCCGGGGAAAGACGCAGGATACAGCGGCCCTGATAAGGGCGCTCGAAAACGGTGCAATTGCAGGGGCCGCCTTGGATGTGCTTGAAAATGAAAAACTTGAGAGTTACAACCCAGCAGAACGACTTCAGCTTGATCACTTACTTGCATTCAATAATGTATTGCTGACCCCTCACATTGCCGGTTACAGCAGGGAAGCCTTTTATCTGATGGCAAAAGTAGTACTGGACAAACTGGGATTGTGATCTGGTTAACGTACGGTGTTAACTCCTGACCAGAATCATGGTTTGGAGGCAGGGTGGTTTACAGGCTTATAGAGCCCTCAAAAAAACCCTGAAAAATATCTTTTGCAATGGGATTCCTTATCTTTGCAAAAATGCAACGCCTCCCGAGGGCGTTGTATTTTTTTTCTTTTTATAATAAACAATAAGGAGGATTTATGAGTGGAATCACATATCTGACAAAGGAGGCACTCGAGAAACTGAGGGGTGAGCTGCAAAAAATGAAGAGTATTGACCGTCCTGCTGCATCAAGGGCCATTGCCGAAGCGCGCGAAAAAGGAGATTTAAAGGAAAACGCCGAGTATGATGCTGCTAAAGAATCACAGGGTATTCTGGAAGCAAAGATTCAGCGCCTGGAAGCTGACCTGGCTAACGTACGGATTCTCGAAGAAGGGAATATTGATACCAGTAAAGTATCTATTCTTACTAAAGTAACGGTCACGAATCTATCAAATAAAAAGCAATCGACATATCACCTGGTTTCTGAAAAAGAAGCTGATCTAAAGCTGGGTAAAATATCCGTATCTTCTCCTATTGGAAAAGGATTGTTGGGTAAACAGGTTGGTGAAGTCGCAGATGTTATTGTACCAGCAGGAAGACTTCAATTTAAGGTTGAAAGCATTACTGTATGATTTGAAAAATTATGAATGAATAAGTTCATAATCAATTTTTGAATTCTCAGTAATGTGATCTTCGTGCACGAATGTTTATGTTCCCAAATGAGCGATAATTTTTTCCTGATCATTCCTGAATTCTTCAGGGCTTAACTTCTTTTTTGGCTTCTTAAAATCCATGTCATTTAAATGATCAATCGGAATTAAATGCATGTGTGCGTGCGGCACTTCAAGCCCGATCACAGTTATTCCACAACGGTTGCAAGGGAAAGATTTTTCAATAGCTTTTGCGACTGGTTTCGCAAATAATAGAATCCTTGAAAGATAAATTTCATCAAGATCAAAAAACTGATCAGTTTCTGTTTTAGGTATCACAAGGGTATGTCCTCTGCGCAGTGGATTGATATCGAGAAAGGCCAAAAAAAAATCATCCTCGGCAATCCGGTATGCGGGAATTTCACCTTTTATGATCCTTGTGAATATTGTCATGGATAAAAGTTTATAGTTCAGATCACTCTCCCGGGATTCTTAGTTACAAACTCGCTCCAACCGTTTAGTTTTTTCCGTGTACTAACGGGAGAATGGAATTGATAGTGATGACAAAGCGCAACAGCAAGTGCATCAGATGCATCGAAGCGGTCTATTTTCATCCGGAGATCTAAAATTTGCTGAAGCATTTTCCAAACCTGTTCTTTTCCGGAATTTCCATTCCCCGTAATGGACTGTTTTATTTTCCTCGGTGCATATTCAGTAACAGGGATGCCTGATTGCATGGCAGCTGCGATGGCTACACCCTGTGCCCGGCCAAGTTTGAGCATACTCTGTACATTCTTTCCAAAAAAAGGAGCTTCAATGGCAAAATCGTCAGGCTTGAATTTTAAAATAATTTGCTGAACTGTAAAATAAATCAATTCGAGGCGTTGATATGTGTCTAAACGTACAGGTACATGCAGCACATCCATTTCTATGAATTTCGTCTGTTGACCTTCTATACATATCAATCCCCAACCCATCATCAGGGTGCCGGGATCAATACCCAGGATTATTTTAGAGTTCTTTTGCAGAGGGAACGCTATTTTTGATTGTGGCGCAAAACAAAAATATCAAATTAATAGTCAACTATGTGGTTGGGCCACTCATTATGTTGTTTCTTTTTTATACAGTTGCGGGACAACTGCAGAAACAGCCTCACTGGAAAGATTCTCTGCATCAGGTACTGAGGGCAGCTATTGGTAAACAACAATGGAAGTTATATTTAATGATTGCTTTAATGTGCGTAAACTGGGCACTTGAAGCAATTAAATGGCAGATTACCTTGAGGCCGGTTCAGGCTATCAATTTTACACGTGCATTTAAAGCGGTACTTGTAGGAACCTGCATCGCATCATTTACACCAAACAGGGTAGGCGAGTACCTTGGCAGAATGTTATTTGTTGATCCCGGAAATAGAATACTTTCCATCACTCCTACCATCCTGTGCAGTATGTCTCAAATGTTAGTAACGTTGGCTGCCGGTACCCTGGGTATATGGTTGTTTTCATTTTTACCATTCCATTTCGAGGCGGAATGGTTGTCTTACGCATTTTTCAGATCGTCAATGATAATAACCGCAGGTGCTGCCATGGGACTGGCATTGGTCTATTTCAGATTTGATCCACTGGTAAGGGTTGTAAACAAATGGCTTAAGAAAGCAAAAAAAAACTTCTCCATTCCTCAAAATTTTAGTTTCACCATTCTGGCAACCATACTGCTTATTTCAACGATAAGGTACCTGGTTTTCATTTTACAATATTTTCTATTATTTTCTCTTTTTGGTATGTCATTAACGGGAATGCAGGTATTTACGGGTGTTAGTGTTATGTTTGTTTTGATGGCTGTAGTTCCAACGTTAACATTTTTAACAGACCTCGGATTTCGTTGGGCCGCGGGAATTCAGATTTTTCAGGTGTTCACATCTAATAGCGCGGGCATCCTTGCGGTATCGCTGGGTATCTGGTTCATCAATTTAATAATCCCTGCGTTGGTTGGGAGTTTATTAATTTTAAGGATAAAACTATTCAGGAGCAGATGAAATCGATCAGCGGAATAATATGTGTTTTATTGATTACCCTTTCCCTCCCTTTAAAAGCGGGTGACGATTTCTGCGGCGGCGTTACTAACCATGCATTCCAGGCAAATGAAAGTATCACTTTCAGGGTTTACTATACGTTGGCCGGTATATATGTTGCGGCAGGAGAAGCCACGTTTTCAGTTCTTCTGGAAGACCTGAATGGCAAACCTGTCTATCACGTAACAGGTGCCGGTAAGAATTATCCCTTTATGGATGGTTTTTTCAAAGTAAGGGATAAATACGAAAGCTTTATTGACACTTCCAACCTGCAGCCTTTGAAATTCATTCGGAATGTAAGTGAAGGCAGTTTTAAAAAATATGAAAATATCAGTTTTAATAAAACTGCACATACGGCAATTACTAACAACGGAGTTTTTAAAACACCCGATTGTATTCAGGACGTACTAAGTACCATGTATTATGCCCGCAATATTAATTATGATAAAATGCAGCCGGGCGATAAAATTCCTTTTTCCATGTTTCTCGACGACCAGGTTTATGACCTCTATATTCGTTATGTCGGAAAAGAAATTATAAAAACCAGGTACGGTAAATTCCACGCCATTAAAATCAAACCTTTGTTGATTAAAGGGACTCTGTTTCAGGGTGGTGAAAAAATGACCGTGTGGATAAGTGATGATGCAAACCATATTCCCGTCCGCGTTGAAAGCCCGATCAGTGTTGGCAGCGTCAAGGTTGATATGATGGATTTTCAAAACAGACGCACTCCTTTGAGCTCGCTGATCAGTATGCGATAATAAAATTTCGATTTCACCATAACCCTTCTTACATGAAAAAACTCCTGAAAGTGTTTGGCATTGTCGCGCTCGGTATTTTAGCGCTAATCGCAATAGTTGTCGCCTACATTAAAATCGCTTTGCCAAATGTCGGTCCTGCTCCGCAAATGACAGTTGAGAAAACACCTGAACGTATAAAGCGTGGCGCCTACCTGGCGAAAAGTGTAATGATTTGCATGGACTGTCACAGTAAACGCGATCCGGTACAATTTTCGATGCCAATGGAATATACAACCATGGGCGAAGGCGGAGAACAATTTGATCAAACGATGGGTTTTCCCGGGGTTTATTTTTCTGCGAATATAACTCCCACTGGTATTGGCAGCTGGACCGATGGAGAAATATACCGGGCTATCACAACCGGAGTTCGCAGGAATGGTAAACCCATATTTCCGGTTATGCCCTATCATTCATACAGACAGGCTGATCCGGAGGATGTAAGATCAGTAATAGTGTTTCTGAGGTCGTTGAACCCGATTCAAAATAGTGTTCCTGAATCCAGGTCAGATTTTCCAATGAATATAATTTTAAATACGGTTCCGACAAAAGCAGATCCGCAAAATGCTCCTCAATCAGGAGACAGCATAGCAAGTGGCAGGTATTTATTTAATGTGGCTGCCTGTCACGATTGCCACACACCTTTTGAGAAAGGCAGTTTCATAGAATCCGTTGCCATAGGTGGTGGGCGAGTATTTCCGGTGCCGGGAGGAATGGTTACTTCAGCTAATATCACACCAGATAAGGAAACGGGAATTGGACTGTGGACACGTGAGATGTTCATTCAACATTTTGCGATGTACAGGGACAGTGCCAATGCGCACAGGGTGGTTCAGGCTGGTGGATTGCAGACGATCATGCCCTGGACAATGTATGGAAATATGTCTGATAAGGACCTTGGAAATATTTACGCATACATTCAAACGATCAAACCCATTAAACACATGGTCGTAAAATGGCACCCCGTAAAATAAGAAGCTCTTAGCAGTAATATGGCAGAATCGCATCAATCATAATTATTTATGACTGTGTTATGGATTTTATTGCTTTTTCCATTTGCATACTCCGTGATCCTTTTACCAGGAAAGCCGTATTCTCAAATTTCCTGGCCGACAACCACTCTGCCACTTCTTCCGAATTCGAAAAACTCCTGTATTGATGTTTGATTTTCAAAAAATCACCGCCAACGAGAAACACGTCCTTCCATTTGTTTAAACTGATCTGTTGAAGGATCAATTCATGCTCTGCTATACTATCTGTTCCAAGTTCCGCCATACCGCCCAGTAGTAATATTTTATCAGCGACAGGGAAATGAGTGAAGTTTTCAATGGCAAGACTCATACTCGACGGATTGGCATTATATGCGTCCAGCAGTATGGTATTGCTGCCTGTTTTGATTAATTGTGAACGACTGTTGGAGGGTGCGTAATTCTCAATTCCCTTTTTAATGTCTGCCGGATCTACCTTAAAATGATTGCCCAAACTCACAGCCGCCAGCACATTGGGAAGATTATAATCTCCTGATAGTTGTGTTTGTATTGACCCAAACATATTGCCTTTTGTCATTTTGATGCGCAAATAAGGCGTCGACGATTCTGTTATTCCCGTCGCATCGGCATTTTCGGTCCCATACGAAATGATATTTTTTATGCCGTTGCTCATCTTTCGCAAATAATCATAGTCCCACATAACGAAGGCGATACCATCGTGCGAACGGAGATAATCATATAATTCCCCCTTTCCTTTTTTTACGCCTTCAATGCTTCCAAATCCCTCTAAATGGGCCTTACCAATATTAGTAATCAATCCGTGGGTTGGCCTCGTATACACGCAGTAACCTGCAATTTCGCCCAGATGGTTAGCGCCCATTTCCACGATGGCGATTTCTGCATCATTTTTTATCTTTAGTAATGTGAGCGGAATGCCGATGTGATTGTTCAGGTTACCTTCGGTAGTATATGTTTTATATTTTTGAGATAATACGGCATGAATAAGTTCCTTGGTGGTTGTTTTTCCGTTGCTTCCCGTGATGCCAATAAAAGGTATTGAAAATTGATTTCGGTGATGAGCTGCGAGCGCCTGCAAAGTCGCCAGGGAATTATCAACCAGGATTAAACGATCATTTAATACTACGGGTGCTTCGTCAATAATCGCATAAGCCGCACCGTTAGCAATCGCCTGGTCGGCGAAAAGATTTCCATTGAAATTATCTCCTTTCAGAGCGAAAAAAAGATCGCCTTTTTGAATCTTACGCGTATCCGTACTTATAGCGGGATATTTTAAATAAAGCTGATATAATTTCTCGATTGAAACAGGAGAACTAAATTTCTCCTCGGAATTTTTATTGTCCATTTTTGGCCACATTATTCATTACAAACATTTTCAAATTAGTTCTAAGTCTTAGGCTTTAAGCCTCAAGAAGCAAATCTAATAAACAAAAAAGCCATCCCGCAGACGGCGGGATGGCTTTTAAAAATATTATAAACTAAAGAAGGTTATTGTTTACGGGCGTTTTGTTTTCTTTGTTTATAGCTGATACCGGTTTGTCGTCCGTTACCTGCTGCACTACCAACACGGTCCATTGCACAACGGAAACCGACCGTAGAGCTTGCCTGATCTTCTTCCATGAAGCGACGTGTACCTGGTCCGAGCCAATAAGCACGATCATCCCAGCTTCCACCTTTAATAACTCTTGATTTATCGCTGATCAGCGTTGTTTTACCATATCCATAAGCAATCCCAGAGATCAGCGAGTCACCATCCAGGTAGTTAATAACATTACCCTTCTGATAATTTCTTCTGTTTTCGCTTTCTCTATCTGTTACATCTCTGTATTTAATTCTGCCTAAGCTGTCTCTTTCAGGTTTGCCTTCTTTGTTCAGATCCATCGTTTCAAATTTGTTACCACGGAATGGAGCAGCATCGTTAACGTCCTGAGAAGAAAGGGGGCGATATACATCCTCAACCCACTCACTCACGTTACCTGACATATTATACAAGCCGAAACCATTCGGATAAAAAGAAGTTACATCTGCAGTGTAGACCGCGTTATCATTCAATCCTCCGGCAACACCCATATTATCACCTGCTCCTCTTTTGAAATTCGCGAGGAAGGTTCCCTGCCATGTGCCACGACGTGAATCACGCAAGCCATTTACATTCTGGCTCCAGGAATAAACCTGTTTGTTTGCTACCAGTTCTTCACCTCTCTTGCTGTCTTTATTACTTGGGGAAGGATTCTGATTAATATATCCAAGGGCCGCATATTCCCATTCTGCTTCAGTCGGCAAACGATAAGAAGGAAGCAGAATGCCATCTTCAAATGTTACCTGGGTGCGTGGCGTACCATTTGGATTTTTTAATTCGTTCTTTTTAGATTTGGCAGCAGGACCAGGTGTAGCCTGATATTCACCTACCAGATAGGATTTGGTATTAAAATTTTCCTGACCAAGCCCCTGTATATTTTTCAGGGAATTCTTATTGATATATCCGCGATCAACCAGCGCTTTTTCATTCACACGATCAGTTCTCCACAAACAAAAATCTTTAGCCTGTCTCCAGCTTACACCGACAACAGGATAATAATTATAAGACGGGTGGCGGAAATAGTATTCAACCAGTGGTTCATTATAAGCGAGTTCACTTCTCCAAACCAATGTATCAGGAAGTGCATTGTTACGCACGGTCTGATACTCGTCACCTTCAAAAACATTATTTATCCAGTATAGGTACTCCCGGTAATGAACATTGGCGACTTCGGTTCTGTCGATATAAAAGGAGTTTACAGTTACCCTGCGTGGAATATTATTCCAGTCGCTCATTACGTCTTCTTCAGTGGCACCCATGGTGAAAGTACCCCCCTGAATAAAAACAAGTCCGGGTCCGGTACGTTGTTCCTTTTCTTTGGATACCTGGTATCCGCCCATGTTTTTATCATTATAATTCCAGCCGGTGACAGCAGAAGATTGCACTTTAGGTTTACACGAAGCCATTGCTGCGGCACAGGAAGCAAGAATAAGGAGATTTTTGAAATTCATAGAAAACGAATTTAGCCGTGATATGTTAAGTGTAGAAACGTGGTTTTTAAACAAATATTGTAAAAATTGTCCTCTGAACTTATAATACGCAGAGAGCACGAAAATAGTTTGTTTACCGGGAAAAATCCAGTTTTGGGAATGTTAAACCCTTATGAAAGGTTGGCCGTCTTTTTGCTTAGCTTTGCTGATTCCTTGAAACCTTTAACTTGCGCAATATTCTGGTTGTGATTACGTTGGATTACCGGAAGAACAGTCCGGATATGAATTGACTGCATCGAAAGGCAGCCTCTGAATGACGACCAAAATTGGAACTCACTAAAAACCACATGATTAGCTATTGAAAATTTCTACCCTCTAATTGCTAGAATGAGCCTGAAATTGTGATTTTTCGCAGCTATGGCATCATTTTACAGTCAGTTCCTTTTAAAGCTAAATTAAATTACATGAAACGACTGTTTTACCGTCTAACTGCTATTCTGTGCGGCCTGTTCTCTTTTTGTTTAGTAAATGCGCAAACGAACCCGATTAATGTGGTGACTACAGCAGTACCCTTCTTAAGGATCTCGCCCGACGCGCGTGCTGGTGGAATGGGCGAAGAGGGCATCGCAACTTCTCCTGATGCAAACGCGGGATTCTATAATCTTTCCAAAACACCTTTTTCAGAATATAAGACCGGTATCGGACTCACCTATACTCCCTGGCTACAGGACCTGGGTTTAAATGATGTTTACCTTCTGGCAGCTTCCGGATATCATAAAATTAATGACAATGAAGCCATTACAGCTGACCTAAGGTATTTTAGTCTGGGCAGTATTCAGTTCTCCGACTATAACGGGAACAACTGGGGAGAAGGAAGACCTCGGGAATTTGCTTTTGATCTGGGTTATTCACGTAAACTTTCCGATAAACTCGCAATAGGATTGGCCTTGCGCTATATTAATTCTAATCTGACTCTCGGCGCAGCGGCTGCATCAGGCAGTATTTCTGCTTATAAAGCAGGTGAAGCTTTCGCAGCCGACGTTTCACTTACATATAAAAACGTTAAAGCCAATCAGGAAGGCTGGACATTCGGATTCGTATTATCAAATCTTGGTTCCAAAATAGGATACACAAACGATGCTACTCAAAAGGAATTTATTCCTGCAAATATGGGTCTCGGAGGTAATTATACCAAGGTATTTGACGAACAAAACAAAATCAGTTTCGGTCTTGACCTGAACAAGCTCCTGGTACCAGCTCCCCCGGTGCCCGCCAGTGGAGTAGATACCGTAAGTACGGAAGCTCTGCAGGAATATTACAGCCAAAGTGTGGTTAGCAGCTGGTTTAAGTCCTTTGATGGCCAGTGGAACACGGTAAATGCCTCCATTGGCGCAGAATACACATATATGGATCAATTTTCTTTTCGCCTGGGTTATTTTTATGAAAGTCAGGATCAGGGCGGAAGACAATATTTCACTATGGGAATCGGCTTGAAATATAATATGCTTGGTCTTAATTTCTCCTATCTGATTCCTTCAGGTTCCGGTATTACGAGAAATCCACTTTCCAACACAATTCGCTTCGGTTTGGTATTCGACCTGGATGGGCCGCCTGTTGGGACCAGCGGAGGGGATCAGTAACAAGTTTGAAAAATTGATAGATTGAAAAAATATATTCGATCTTCAAATTCGCAATTTTCCAAATTTGTCATTTATGTCTTATCGCATTGGATTAGGAACAGATTTTCACCAACTCGTTAAAGGTAAAAAATTGTGGCTGGGAGGAATCGAAATTCCTCACAGCAAAGGTGCATTGGGTCATAGCGACGCCGATGTACTTCTGCATGCCATTTGTGATGCATTGCTTGGCGCCCTGAGTCTTGGTGATATAGGCACCCATTTCCCAGACTCAGAAAGTAGTTTTAAAGGCATTGATAGCAAGATTCTCCTGAATAAAACTTTTCAGCTTATCAGTCAAAAGGGATACCACATCGTCAATCTCGACACAGTTGTTTGTTTGGAGAAACCAAAAATCATGTCATTTGCTCCGGAAATGTGTGCTGTCATAGCAGCCATCCTGGGAATTAGTATAAATGATATTTCTATAAAAGCCACCACAACGGAAAAACTTGGCTTTATTGGAAACGAAGAAGGCATAATGGCCCAGGCAGTGGTATTGTTGAGGAAACTGGAATAATTACCTTTGCGCCCATGTCCATTCCGATAAAAATCGTTAATCAGTCAAGGCATTCATTACCCGCGTACGCAACACCTGATGCCGCCGGCATGGATCTGAAAGCAGATATCCCGAAGGCGGTGTCCCTTCAGCCCATGGAAAGGAAATTAATACCGACCGGTATTTTCATCGAACTGCCAACCGGGTACGAAGCTCAGGTAAGACCGCGAAGCGGACTGGCACTGAAACAAGGGATTACCTGTCTGAATTCTCCCGGGACAGTAGATGCGGATTATAGGGGAGAATTGAAAGTTATTCTCATCAATCTTTCTGATTCTGAACAGATGATTCAACCGGGCGACAGGATTGCGCAAATGGTTGTAAGCAGGGTTGAAAAAGTGGATTGGCATCCGGTAACAGAATTGAACGAAACGATCAGAAACGACGGAGGATTCGGACATACCGGTAATGCTTAGAATATGAAAATTTTTGACAGGGATTTTTTATTGAAAGGAGGCTTTGTATTGTTTATTGCCGTCTGCATTGGATTCGTGGGATCCGGATGCCGATCAGCGAAAAAAATTACGACCGCCATAAGTAAGAAAGATACGGTTCAAACGGTTCAGACAATAAAAGATACGGCAACCGCCGAAGATTTGCATGCAGATTCCCTAAGATATATCCAGAAATTATACAGTCATATCACATCCAACACCATCAACTGTAATACTTTTTCAGCGAAACTAAAAGTCCATTATGAAGGAAGCGATGGAAAGGATTATGAATTTAATGCGTTCATACGCCTGCAGAAGGATAAAATAATCTGGATTTCCATCAATGCAACACTTCTGGGAATCGAGGCCTTCCGGGCCGTAATTACACCCGATAGTGTTAAAGTTTTAAATAAATTGGATAAATTCTACCAGTTAAGATCCGTCAGTTACCTCAAAGATATCACCCATCTCCCTTTTGATTTTAATGTGTTACAGTCCATAATTCTGGGAAACCCAATTTATCTGGACAGCAATATTCTATACTACCGGAAAGATATTCAGGGTATATCTGTTCTTAGTATTGGTCCCGTTTTCAGAAATTATCTGACGCTGAATCCGGATGATCTTACATTAAAACACAGTAAGCTGGATGATGTGGATCTGATGCGTGCCCGCAACTGCGATATCACTTATGGTCTGTATGAAAGAACGGACACGGTGCTTTTCTCGGCCTATCGTAAAATTGCTGTTGCGGAAAAAGCCAGGCTGGATGTGGAAATGAATTTTACAAAATATTCTTTTAACGAGAATTTAAACTTTCCGTTTTCCATTCCCAAAAATTATAAACGCAACTAATCGTTATACAGTAACTTCATCCCGAACGTCAAACGCAATGCGCAAACCGGTATTCCTGTTATTTATTATTTTTTGTTTGGTAAAAACCAGTCTGGCCCAGACCCCGGCCCAGAGTCGCAGTGATCTCGAGAAAGAAAGGGCGTCGATTCAAAAAGAAATCGAGGATGTTAAGCATTCCCTGGATATTACACATAAAAATCGCAGGCAAACCCTTGGACAACTTGCTCTTTTACAAAAAAGACTGCGACTCCGGGAAGCCGCTATTTCGAACATAAACCAGCAGTTGAATTTTATTCAGTCGGATATAAATAATTCCTGGTCAGAAATCCTGAAACTTAAAAATGAACGGGATACCCTTCGCAAACAATATGCAGAAAGCGTTATTTACGCTTACGAAAACAGGACCAACTACGATTACCTGAATTTTATTTTTGCCGCCAGCAATTTTAACGATGCCATTAAAAGGGTGGAATATCTGAAATCATACAGAACCTACCGCGAACAAAGAGCGGAAAATATTCTGAAAACACAGGCCCTCCTGCAAAGTAAGATTGACGGACTCAAAACGAAGCGCATCGAAAAAGATGAAGCACTTGTAAAACAGAATAAGGAGAGGCAGGTACTGGAAGTTGAAAAAAAGGAAAAAGACCAGGTGGTAGAGCAACTTCAGAGCCAGGAGCACGAATTGAAAAAGGAAATGAATGCGAAACAAAAGCAGGACCAGAAGCTAGGGAATGCGATCATGGCTGCTATTCGTCGCGCCCGTGAAGATGCCATACGTGAAGCGAAAAAGAAAGCGGCCGCCGACGCAGCAAACAATATAGCAGGTTCTACTCCGGCAAAAACGGATCCTTTGAAAAGCCCGGTAAGTACAACTGTAACGGGATCCACATCATCAGCTGTCAGGCCAGTTGCAAAGCCATCTGCAGAAACAGTCTTCAAAACATCAGCAGATATTGCTTTGTCAGGAAATTTTGAAAAAGATAAAGGTCATTTACCCTGGCCCATCTCTTCGGGCACGATTGCCATGCGTTACGGCCCCCATGAATACATTAAAGGAATCGTTCACAACAATCAGGGCATTACCATAGAGGCGGCAGCTAATTCTACAATAACGGCCGTATTTGACGGGCAGGTTCAAAATGTTTTCAATGTCGGAGATGTGACAGCGGTGATGATTCGTCATGGTAAGTATTTTACTACTTATAGTAATCTTTCCACTGTCTCAGTAACAAAAGGAGAATCTGTTAAAATGGGCCAGGTTATTGGCAAGCTGGCAGAAATTGGCCAACTCGAATTTGTCATTTCAGACGAAAAAGATCGTCTCTTCGATCCTGAAAAATGGCTAAGGCGTTAATCAAGCACCACGGTTTCAGATTTTTTCCGGAGATAATTTTTTTACATGAAGGGGTTGCATCAGAAAACGATCATATAAATTTTCATAGATCGGTACAATGCGGTGAATGTCGAAATTCTTCGCCTGCTCAGCCGCGTTGTTCTTGAAAGTTTTTAATGTATCCTCATTTTCAAGAATTTTAATGGCATTTCTACTCATCGAAACTACATCACCGACCGGGCTCATATAACCCGTTTTCCCATTGATATTAATTTCCGGTAATCCACCTGCATCCGATGAAATAAGAGGTACACCTGCAGCCATGGCTTCCAGGGCGGCCAATCCAAAACTTTCATATTCTGAAGGGAGAATAAAAAGATCCGACACGGCAAGGATCTCCTCTATTTGTTCCTGTTTACCGATAAAACGGATATCGTCGCAAATGCCTAATTCCCTGCACAAATTTTCTGCATCATGACGATCCGGACCATCTCCTACAAATAATAATTTGGAAGGGATCTGTTTGTTCACAGCAGCAAATATTTTTACAACATCCAACACTCTTTTGATCTTACGGAAATTAGAAGCATGTACAACAATCCGCTCATTGTTCGGAGCTATCACTTTGCGGAAGGGATCAATTGCTTTTCTGTGAAAGCGGTTGAGGTCCACAAAATTCGGGATTACTTCAATCTCTTTCTTGATATCAAATATTTCATAGGTTTCATCACGCAGATTTTCTGAAACCGCCGTAATCGCATCACTTTCATTGATAGAAAAAGCGACCACAGGCGCAAGGGTCTTATCTCTGCCCACCAGTGTAATATCGGTACCATGTAAAGTAGTAATCACAGGTATGATAATACCCTGGGTGGCCACTATTTTTTTAGCCATATACGCTGCAGATGCGTGTGGGATAGCATAATGTACGTGTAGTAAATCCAGCTGGTGATTTATAATTACATCGACCATTGTACTGGAAAGTGCTGTTTCATAGGGAGCATAATCGAAAAGCGGATAGGTTGTCACACGCACTTCATGATAGAAAATATTTGAATTATATTCCGTAAGGCGGACGGGCTGCTGGTAAGTAATAAAATGAACCTGGTGTCCTTTGTCGGCAAGTGCCTTTCCAAGTTCTGTGGCCAGAACACCACTTCCTCCGAAGGTTGGATAACAAACAATTCCTATCCGCATGTACTGATTTTAGTGATTAAAGTTAAACAGATTTTCAAGAGCTTCATAAGATATGCCTTATACTTATCTTAGCGTAAATAAACAGTTATGCGCTGGTTTTTGTTTGGATTATTGTCTTTTTTATTTACTGGTTTTGTAAAGGCCCAGTCTGATTCAGTTTTTATTAGAAGAATTGCAGACGAAATATTCCAGCATGGGACTGCTTATAGTAATCTGCACACATTGACCAAGAGCATCGGCCCGCGCCTGTCAGGATCTCCTCAAACATATACTGCTGAGAAATGGGGACAGGAAGCATTAAACAGGGCCGGCGCTGATCGCGTTTATTTAGAAAAAGCGATGATTCCGCATTGGGTAAGAGGCGGCAGGGACCAGGCCGCCGTGCTCTCCGGAAAAAACCGACAAAATCTGTCAGTTATTGCGCTCGGGAATTCTGTGTCGACAAAAGCAGGCGGTATCACTGCGCCGATGATTCTCATTCATGATTTTGATGAATTGGAAAGAAGAAAAAATGAAATTAAGGGAAAGATTGTTTTTTATAATCATCCTTTCAATGTGGATTTTGTATGGACTTTCAAAGCCTATGAAGAAGCAGTCCCTTACCGTGTATTTGGTGCTAGCAGAGCCGCTAAATACGGTGCCCTTGGAGTTCTTATCCGGTCCATGAGCAGTTCAACCGACAATTTCCCTCATACCGGAGCAATGATTTATAATGATTCATTTCCGAAAATTCCTGCCCTGGCTGTAGGACTGCAGGACGCAGATAAACTGGCAGCAGAGGCAACTGCCGCAAAAGATTTGCAACTTTATATTTCTACAAATGCACACGCTTTACCCGATACAGTCGGATACAATGTAATAGGTGAATGGAAGGGATCTGAATTTCCTGATCAGTATATTGTTGTGGGAGGTCACCTGGATTCCTGGGATCCTGCAGAAGGGGCGCAGGATGATGGTGCCGGATGTGTTCACTCTATCGAAGTATTGCGCTCACTTAAAGCAATTGGCTACAAACCGAAACATACGATAAGGGTTGTTTTATTTACAGATGAAGAAAACGGCGGCAGAGGAGCTATGACTTATAGTTCGGAGGCAAAACAAAAAGGCGAGAAACATATATTTGCACTGGAAAGCGATGCTGGCGGATTTACTCCCAGGGAATTCAGTTTCAAAGGAAATGAGTCGCAGGTGGCACCTATTCGATCCAACCTGTCTTTGTTCGCGCCTTATGGAGTAACTTCTTTTCTGATGAACGGTGCAGGGGCTGACGTCGATCCGCTGAATGATTCCACGGGTGCACTTGCGGCGGAACTGATTCCAGATTCGCAGCGTTATTTCGATTATCATCATGCAGGCAATGATATATTTGAAAACGTAAATAAAAGAGAACTCGAACTGGGCGCCATCAATATGGCAGCCATTATTTACCTGGTCGATAAATACGGATTGTAAAATTTACAAACATGAAAAAATTTCTAACCCGTCTATTACTTGTCGTAATAGTTGTCGGAGTTGTTTGGTTTTTCTGGCACTTTTACTGGGTATTCGGAGAAGGAGTGAAAGCTGGCCAGTTAAATAACTTTACCAAAAAAGGATATGTTTTTAAGACCTACGAGGGAAAATTAATTCAGGCCGGATTTCAGGGAGGAACACCGGGCTCAGTTCAGTCAAATGAATTCCGTTTTTCTGTAATGGATGAATCGGTGGCTGCCAAGCTCATGGCAAACAGCGGGAAGGATTTTGAATTACATTATAAAGAATATATGGGAGCCCTCCCCTGGCGCGGCACGTCGGTATTTATTGTGGACAGCATTCTCACCATGAAGGATTCGAAAGGGCTTTCGGCACCGTATGCACCTTAGAACAAGTGTGAGGGTGTGAGAGTGTGAGAGTGTGAGAGTGTGAGAACAAAAAGGTTCTAACTTTCTCACACTCTCACACTCTCACACTTTCCTCAGGCTTGCAAAATAAATATCGCCGGTTTTTTATTTATATCGGGAAGCATTTTCCTCCAATCTTCAATGGATTTAGTTTGCACTGATTCGGATTTCCCGGTCAAATTAACGGCAATGCATAAACGCGTGCCGCTACTGCAGTTTTTTAACAGACTCTCCAGAAGGGATGAATTTCTGTACGGTGTTTCGATAAAGATCTGCGACGAGCCGTCCTTTCTGGAAAAAGATTCCAATTCCCGGATCTTTTTGTTTCTCTCAACAGCTTCAATCGGAAGGTAACCATGAAATTGAAATTGCTGACCATTCATACCACTGGCCATCAGGGCAAGCAAAATCGAACTCGGACCTACCAGTGGTTTAACTAATGCCCCAACGTTCTGCGCAGCAGAAACCAGAATTTGACCAGGGTCTGCAATACCCGGACAACCCGCTTCACTCAGTATGGCGATCGTTTTACCCAGTTTTATTTGAAGGAGGAATTCCTGTTTTACGGAATCTTCTGCTTTGTGAATGACAACCCATTGGTATGCGTCGATTTCCATTTCACTCCAGAGCCTTTTAAGAAAACGTCTGGCACTGCGTTCATTCTCTACAAAAAAAACTTCGGATCTTTTTACCGCGTTTAATATATAGGCTGGTATGGCATCCATGCCTTCTTCATCAAGAAAAGCAGGAATCAGATATACGGTAGACAGGGTTTTCATGAATCGATATTCTGATGATATAGACTGATGGTAGCCGCAATCAATGCATAGGAAGGTGCCAGAACCCAGCCGACAAAGGGTATAAAATGCATCAGGTAAAATACCAGGCCATTACCAATGGCCAGCCCCCGACGCTGGCCGATGAACTGGATACTCTCTGACGGCGATAAATGATGCCTTTCACAACTGTAATCAAGCATCGAGAATCCATAAAAATAACATTCAACCAGGCCGGATATTACAGGAGAAATAGATCCCACCAACGGAATTAAAGATAAGAGCAGGATAAAGATGGTATAAATGGTCTGCCAGAAACAATTCCGGAAAGCGAGTTTAATTCCACGCCTCATGTCATGAAAAAAAACGGAAGAATTAAATACAAATTCCTTTCCTTCAATGATTGATTCTGTTTTTTCACTCAGATAGGCAAAAACGGGACTGCCCAGAATGAGAAATAAATATTTAAATAATGAAAAATAAAAGAACATCATGATGATCCTTACCATGATACCCACCATGATCAGGATAAAACTCCACATGGCATTGGGCTGGTGATGAATCCACAAATCCACGCCTGTAATCCTGCTGAGTTGTGAAACGGCCGTATCTGCAGAGATCCAGAAAACGTAAAGGCCAATGGTAAACAGAATCATATATGCCAGCCCCGGAATCAGGATCCATTTCCACAAACGGTGTTTTTCAATGAATACATGCGCCTTTCTGTAGGCCTGGATAGCAATGACAATTTCTTTTAGCAAAGCAATTTTTTAACAACGTTCAATATAGCACTAATTTACATGTAACTATTTGTATATGACGGGGAGTCTGAAAAAACTGGATCGGTCCTTTTATAGTCGTAAAAATGTTCTGCAGATCGCAAGTGATCTTTTAGGGAAAATTCTGGTAACACAGTTAAATGGCATTCGCAGCTCGGGACGAATTGTTGAAACTGAAGCGTATGCAGGGATTGACGACAGAGCCAGTCATGCATATGGTGGTAAACGAACAGCCCGCTCTGAACACCTGTACGGTGATCCGGGTACCGTCTATGTTTATATTTGTTATGGCATGCATCATCTGTTTAATGTGATTACCAATAAAAAAGATATCCCTCACGGTGTATTGATCCGCGCACTCGAACCGATGGAAGGAGTCGATGAAATGTTGAACCGGTCAGGCAAACTGACTGCTGATTATACGCTTACAAAAGGCCCTGGAAATTTGTCCCGCGCAATGGGGATGAACAAAAATCATTCCGGTGGAAACGTATTTTCCGAAGAAATTTTTATTGCTGATGATGGACTGCGGTACAAAAAAAATGAAATTGTAATTACCAAAAGAATAGGTGTGGACGGTGCGGGCAAAGATGCAAATCTGCTTTATAGGTTCATTGTAAGGGGAAACCCTTATGTGAGTGCAAAAAAATCTTAGAACTTCGGACAAGGAATTGTTTTTCGCTCTTCAGCGGGCTTCTTGACGTAGATGAGAGAAATTTCAAATCCACCCTGACTTTCTGAAGCAGACTTCAATGAAGAAACATTCACATCGTAAGTCATGCCTATAGTGAATGACCCGACATCCAGACCAACATAAGGAATAATCGCATCTGTCAGATTACTAAATCGGGTCCATAGACCTAAATAGAGGTTAATGGGACTGGAAGCTTCTTCATTATTTAAATTGTATGACCAGGCGCCCCCCAGCATAGCATCCACCGCATTTGCCTGTCTGCTGTATAAACCGCTAAAATGAATAAAATTGGTGTTATTCGAACTGGATAACGGGAATGAATAACCGCCATGCAATGTTAACCGCGGATGCAAAGTATATAAATTGTTTCCGGAAAAGGATTCGGTAGGTTGCAGAATGTGATAAGCAGATGCGCCAAAATAATAGTTATTATTTCCATCACTAGATCCGTTATACAAAATACCCAGATTGAGGTCGAAGTAACTGAGATTGACCTCGTGACCACTGACCAGTTCGGAACTGGGCAAAGTCCAGCCGCCCTGCTGGTCCAGCTGGTCCTCGAAATTCAGCCTTGTTCCGTCGAGTCTTTTAGTAGCATAAGACCCCTGAAACCCGATACCAATCTGGTTCCATCCATTTTCATCAAGCGCTTTCTGATAAGAAGTTGAAACGGCGACATAATTACTCGTCAAAATGCCATCGGCAGTTTTGTCGGTCATCGTCATCAATCCAAGTCCCCATGCATCACCATTGGTGATCTTGTTTGCCATGATATTTCCATCCACAGAAATGGTGGAAGTTATATAAGCATTATTAATCTGGGGCCATTGGTTACGGTAATTCCCTGCTACCCGAAGGGCACCATTGAATTTTCCTGTGAGCGCCGGATTCAGTGTAAGCGGAGATGCGAAGAATTGGGAAAATTCGGGATCCTGTGCCTTGGAAATTCCAGGGGTCAGGCAACAAACACAAATCAGCACGTAAATAATTCTTCTCATAAGCACCATCCTTTGATTACGGCCGGTTCGTATGTCTAAATCGACCGGACATTATTTACAGCAGTTAGCTGGTGGTTGTTCCGGATTAGGAAAATGGATTCATAGAAATTAAATCCCTGGACGAGCGTTGAAAATAAACAAAATTCCTGACACAAGGAAGCGCCCTTACTTGATTTAGAGCTGGGTTTTATTTCCAAAAGACAGGTCTCCGGCATCTCCCAGTCCAGGCACTATATATCCTTTCGCAGTCAACTCGTCATCAATAGCACCGCACCAGATTTTGCAGGTCGGGAGGGCGCGCCGCAAATACTCTATTCCGACTGTACAGGCAATAGCTGTAACGATATGAATCTCAGCGGGGTTGCCTTCAGTTCGCAATTGTTGGATGGTCTTGACCATCGAAGAGCCTGTCGCCAGCATAGGATCGGAAATGATTAATACGCGGTTTTCAAGCTCAGGACTTGTAACATAGCTCATATTGATTTCGAAAGATCCATCCCTGACGTGCTTCCTGTAAGCGGATATAAAGGCATTGTCTGCTTTATCAAAGACGTTCAGGAGTCCCTGGTGCAAAGGAAGCCCTGCCCTTAGAATAGTAGCAAGCACAGGCTGACTTTTGAGCATTTTTGAGTTGGAAATACCCAAAGGTGTCTGAATTTCCAATTCTTCATAAGCCAACTGACGGCTGATTTCGTAGCCGGCTACTTCACCAATCCTTTCCAGGTTTCGCCGAAAGCGCATTCGGTCCGTCTGCACAGATTGATCCCGAATTTCGGCAATCCAATCGCAGAGAATCGAATAGTGCTGACTTAGATTTATCACCATAGATAAAAATTAAATATCCGATATTCGGAATTCCGTCGGCGTTAAAACTAAAATTAAAAGATTGAACCAGAAAATCATTTCCTATGCAGTATAATGTGATTGGATTGATGAGTGGAAGTTCACTCGACGGTCTAGACATTGCCTTTGTCCATTTTGAAGAGACGGCCGGTAAATGGCAGTTTGAAATATTGGAGACTGCCTGCCTGCCCTATACAACAGAATGGAGAAAAAATCTTTCGGATACGTTCAAGCTGTCGGCAAGGGATTATATGCTTCTCCATGCGGCTTATGGTCACTATATCGGTAATTGTATAAATCATTTTCTCGAAGAAAAAAACCTTGCTTACCGTGTTCAGCTGATTGCATCCCATGGACATACAGCCTTCCATATACCGACCCGGAAAATGACTGCCCAGCTCGGAGACGGGGCGGCCATTGTGGCTGCTACCGGCATCCGAACCATTACTGACTTGCGAAGTGTAGACATTGCACTGGGCGGTCAGGGTGCGCCAATAGTTCCAATAGGGGAAAAGTTACTATTTCCCGAATTCGATTTCTTCCTTAACATAGGGGGTATAGCCAACCTTTCTGCAAATAGTGAATCGTTTATTGGTTTTGATGTATGTCCGGCAAACCGTGTTCTTAATTTGCTTTCTGTCGATGCTGAAAAAGGATATGATGAAAATGGAAACCTGGCTGCTGCAGGCAGGGTGGATGAAAATCTCCTTAAAAGGCTGAATGATTTCCCATATTATAAATTAAATCATCCAAAATCTCTTTCAAATGAATTTGGTCTGGATGAAATTTATCCAATGGTAAAGAATGCAGGTATTTCAATACAGGATGCACTGCGCACTTATGTGCTGCACATCGTGGTTCAGATTTCTAAATCATTGCTGCAATTGAAGAAAGAAATCCCGGGCAATGAAAAACGGAGGCTACTGATCACCGGAGGGGGAGCACATAATCTTTTTCTTACCGAAAAACTCAGGGAAGAAATTTCACCCATGGGAATTGAATCCGTAATTCCTGACGAAAGATTAATTGACTTTAAGGAGGCACTCGTAATGGCGCTGATGGGAGTATTGCGCTGGCGGGAAGATATCAATGTTCTTCACTCAGTAACCGGCGCGTCGAAAGACAGTATCAATGGCGCGGTTTGGTCGGTTTAGGGGTTATTCAGGGGTTGGGGGTTTATGGGATATGGGTTATGGGATATGGGTTATGAGTTTTGGATTATTAGTCACTGACTGCAAAGTCGCTCATTTATTCCGCAAACAATATCTCATATCTCATATCTCATAGCCCATAACCCATAACCCATATCTCATAACCAATCAAATCCCCAGCACTGATTTCAATTTGACATATCCTGACTTGCTAACTGGCACCCGGGCACCAGACTTCAAAATGGCAAGGTGACCATCTTTTTCATAAGGTTCAATGCGCGTTATTTCTGTAATATTCAACATGAATGAACGATGAGTTCTGACGAATTGATTATTATTCAGGACTTTTTCAAAATGGCCCATGGTTTTATTTTTAAGGAAAGCGCCTTCCCTTGTGTGAACTTTAACGTAATCATCAGCTGCCTCGAGATAATAAATCTCTTCAATCGGGATGATGCGGATTTTTCCTGAAAGTCTTACGACTACCCGGTGCTGCTCGCCCGGACTACTCGAAACAGTGTCAAGTAAAGGGGCCAGCTGTTCTTTAGGAGACGGGGATCCTTCTGTTTGTTTCCATTTAGATATGGCTTTATCGAAACGATCCTGGCTAAAGGGTTTGAGCAGGTAATCAATTGCATGACTCTCAAAAGCCTTAATGGCAAACTCATCAAAAGCTGTTGTAAAAATTACGGCCGGCGGTTCTTCAATCAGTTCCAGCATTTCGAAGCCATTTATTTTTGGCATCTGTACATCCAGAAAAATCAGGTCGGGTTGTAATTGCTGAATAGCTTTAACACCTTCAAATCCGTCATTACATTCTGCGATCAATGTAAGATCGGGATGATTTCGCAGGTATTCCCTGATAATGGATCTTGCGAGCGGTTCATCATCAATGATAATAGTTTTCATGCCTTGGTATATTTATGGTCGTCGTAAATACATGATCTTTTGCCGAAGTTTCCACGAGATCCGTTCTTGCAAATAATAAATAAAGTCTTCGTTTAATAGAATTTAATCCGAATCCTGTTCCGTGACGGGGGCTGGCTGTTTCAGGATCGAAAGGATTCTGCACAACTACTTTCAAAGATTCTTTCTCAGCAAATACAGAAATATTAATGGTAACCGCGTCAGTGGTATCGTATAAACCAAATTTTATCGCATTTTCCACCACGGGTTGCAAAAGCATGGGGGGTACCAGCATCTGAAGACTTTTTTCATCCTTAAAAATGGTAGCAGATAACCGGTGCCCGAATCGCACTTTTTCAATTTCCAGATATAGTTCCAAAGATTCAAGTTCTTCCTGCATTTTTATCCATAATTCTTCTTCTTTTCTAAGCGTAGTACGAAGAAAATCTGAAAGCTGGTGAATCATTTTTCTTGCCTGAGTAGGATCGTTGCCGATAAGTGCACTTATGGAATTAAGGCTGTTGAATAAAAAATGTGGCTGTAATTGCTGACGCAGTTTGAATAATTCTGCTTCTTTGCTAAGTTTTTCTGCGTCATTTTTCCGCTGACGGTTTTCCTGTTCTTCTTCCTGTGTATACCAGAGAACACAAATTACAGCCATGCATCCTATCAGAAGAAAAGATACACCTAACCGGAGCCAGTATGCGTTGGAAAGAAGTATTGTATAATCTGCATTTGAGGGATCAATTAGTATCAGATTCAGAATTAGTTTGCTAAGCGCGTTGACAACAAAACCGAAGATAAGACAGATAATAAGCACATACAGATAGCGGTCTTTATAAGGAAGATAGTATCTCAAAATATTGCTGATGATCCAGCAGGCTCCAAATAACAAAGCATTGGTTACAAAACTATCGAGGATAGCATCATTCAACGAATAGCCGTAGCTCCTGATCAGCAGTGCATGCAGGATTGCCCACACAATCCACCATCCAAGAAAGCTGTTGCGAAATTTGCTGACGCTAAGTGGGGACCTGGCCAAATATTTCAGTTAAATAATTTCCAGAAATTGATGTTTGCTATTGTGCAGAATATGAGCTGCTTTTCTGTTGGTAAGCTCGATATACAAATCTGCATTATCGGTTTCCTGGATACGGGAATACAGCTCAGCTCCGTCGAGCAAACCACTCAGTTTGTATAGTTCTGCTACATTAATAAATTTCCACTGCACCAGCTTCTGATCCTCATTGAAGAATTTGTCTTCCTCTTTGGCTCCCAACTCAGCAGATTTTTCAAATGCCTCTTGTGCACTGTCTGCCTGGATTAACCTGAGTTGTTCGTCAAACTGGGCCGTATGATTTCCCTGACCGCAGATTATCCTGTAGACAATTTTAGTAAGATACCAGTTCATAGTTTTGATTTAAAAATGATCGGATAGTGTTTAATAGTTTCTTATTTCAATACCCCCAAAAATGGAGGTACCATCTAAAATGAGTACTTTCTGTGGATCCGTAATTCCTATATTCTGTCTCTTGTCTTCTATATTGCCGAAAACAGAAGTAAGTTGACTTCTTACTTCCCAATTGGAAGGAACAATCAGTTTAGTCCCGCCCATAATCTGCGTAATGTCAATGGAAGCCGTTCCCTGAATATCAGCCTGGCTCAGATTTATTTCGGCTCCACCCATAAATATGGTGATATCGCCTCCTTTAAAGTTTTTGGAAATGATATTCTTGTTTATTCCTCCCAAAACTGTTGTTGCATCAATATAATCTTCGGAGGAAAAATTCCGGGAACCTGCTCCTGTATTACTGGTTGAACCTAAATTCGCATTGGCATCAACGCCTGGATTTGGTGGCATATGCATTGCACCGGGATACCCCCTTTTATAACGTCTTCTCTGCCACTTTTCCCAATCTCTCCGGTGCCATCTGTCATGCCAGTCGTTATCCATCCAGTATGGCTTTTTCGGCCGGATCAGCATAACAAGACCGACCACTATGATAATTGCTGGCCAAATAAAACGATGAATATCGAGTCCCGGAATCACCTGGTCCATAAAAAAGAATGTTCCAACCATAATCAGGATCAGCCATCCGGGTCCACGGAAAGCATGAGCCAAACCCATGAAAATGCCAATAACGATTAGTAATATTTGCCAGCTGAATAGCCAGTCAGGTAAACCAATGCCCATTTGACGCAGAAGTAGCAGACCACCTACTACAACCAGTCCAAGTGGAACCCAAACCCGACCACCATGCCTTCGTCCGATCCTGTCGTGTATGTCTTTCTTTATATTGTCAGCCATATTTTCTCTTGTATCGTTTCCCGAATTTTCCATTGTTTTTAAGTTAAGGTAAAACTAACCCAGCATAACCTCTTATTCAAGCATATATAGGTCATTGTGCTTAGAAAACCGGTGAAGACAGGTATTTTCCCGGTAAGAATGCCAGGATTAAAATAACTGAAACTGATCACCATCAAATAATCCCAGGTCGCTGAGTTTGAGATGGGGGATCACCAGAAGTGCCATAAAGGAAAGTGTCATAAACGGAGCCTGCAACTTCGACCCCACTTTTTTTGCATATGCATCCAATGTTGTGTAAGCTTCAGCCACCCGATATCCATCCTCCGTGCTCATCAGTCCCGCCACCGTGAGGGGAAGATTTTTTACGATCTTGTCGTCAGAGATACTGATACCACCTTTTTTTTCGATGACTGCATTGACCGCACGGCTAATTTCGTCATCGTTGGTACCTACAGCCACTATATTATGACTGTCATGTGCAACCGAAGATGCCAGCGCGCCCCTTTTCAATCCAAAGTTTTTTATAAAAGCCTTTGAGATTGGAGCTTTCTTATAACGGTTCAGCACAACGATTTTTAATATATCAATTCCCGGATCCGCACTCCAATTACCATTCACTGCTTTCATTTCAGTTTTATATTTCCCGGTAATAAGCTGGCCGTCAAAAGCTTCAATAACCGGATAAGGATAATAAGTATCACTCAGAGGGTTTGCAGGAAATATAAAGTCCGAAGGTTTGGTGAGATCACATTCGAATTGATTAGGTTCGGTTGAAATTTTGACAGAATCCAGTTTTGTTTTCCCGTTTTCAGCCACCAGCTGGCCCCTGATATAAGTTTGAATCACCTGAAAATTATCCAGATCTCTCAGCAGGATAAAATCTGCCGGATCGTTGGGCCTGAGAAGTCCGACTTCAAGTTTGTAATGCTTTATCGGGTTGATGCAGGCCGCAGTAAGTACTTTGAACGGATCGATTTTTTTGGCGATAGCCCTGGCACAAAGTTGGTTGATATGCCCACTTACGAGACTATCGGGATGTTTGTCATCACTGCAGAACATCATATTCTCCCAATGATCCGAAAGCAGATCTGCTAGAGCTTCAAAATTTCTGGCTGCACTGCCTTCTCTTATCAGGATCTTCATACCAAGTCCCAGCTTCTCCAGAGCTTCGTCTGCTGTGAAACATTCATGATCTGTGCTAATACCGGCAAGAACATAATTTCGCAACGCGTCACCACTCAATCCGGGCGCGTGACCGTCTATTGGTTTATCATATTTTTTTGCCAGCGATATCTTCTTCATCACCTCCGGATCTCCTTGCAAGACGCCAGGAAAATTCATCATCTCGCTTAAATATCTGACTTCGGGTCTAGATAAAAGCTGGTCCGTTTCAGCAGCACCCAATGCGGCACCTGCCGTTTCAAATTCAGTAGCGGGCACGCAGCTGGGAGCCCCGAAGTAAAAATAGAAAGGTGTTTTCTGCCCGTTTTCAATCATGAATTCAACGCCTGCAATACCCAGCACATTAGCGATTTCATGGGGGTCGCTCACGGTTGCTATCGTTCCATGAACTACTGCAAGCCTGGCAAATTCAGAAGGCAGCAGCATGGAACTCTCAATATGTACGTGGGCGTCAATAAATCCAGGGCAAATAAATACTTCGGGTATTATTGAATCTGCCGGTAATTCCTGAATTGAAAATATCTTTTTATCCGCGATGGTGAGTTCAGCAGGAAAAATTCTCCTTGCAGGGATATCAATCAGTTTTCCTTTGATGACCATAGAATCGGAATAAATATCCTTTTTAAAATAATTTTAAAACTTTAGTCACCCTGCATTACGCGTTGAGCTTTACGCGTTAGGCGTTAAGCATCCAAAAGGCCGGGTCTTTTCTCAGATGTTTTGCGCAGTGCCGCTTCATGCCGCCATTCTGCAATTTTAACGGGATCCCCGCTCAAAAGTATTTCAGGAACCTTCCATCCACGAAATTCTGCCGGTCTTGTGTAAACCGGGGGGGCAAGCAGGTTGTCCTGAAAGGAATCAAAAAGAGCTGAAGTCTCATCATTTAACACACCAGGCAAAAGACGCCCAATGGCATCCGTTAAAACAGCAGCTGGTAATTCCCCTCCACTCAGGACATAGTCTCCTATGGAAATTTCACGGGTTATAAAATGTTCTCGTATGCGTTCATCAATTCCTTTATAATGACCGGAAATGATCATTAAATTTTCAAACAGGGAAAGCGAATTGGCTATTGGTTGGGTAAGCAGCTCGCCATCCGGGCTCATGAAAATAATTTCGTCATAGTCCTTTTCTTTTTTAAGCGATTCTATGGCATTGGCCAGGGGTTCGCACATCATTACCATTCCTGCACCACCTCCATACTGATAATCATCTACCTGCCCGTATTCATTTACCGCCCATTTTCTCAATGGGTGGATATAAATTTCAAGCAGTTTTTTCTCCTTCGCCCTTTTTAAAATGGAATGGGCGAAGGAACTTTCCAGTAATTCCGGCAATACACTGATGATGTCAATTCGCAATTTGAAAATTTGATGGACTAAGTTAGCAGTTATGAAAGGTGCAAAATTAGCTTTTTTCGCTTCCTTTCTCAGAGCTTGAGTCATGGTACACAGGTGAAAAAAGATCGAGACAATTTGTCACTTCTTTTATATTCCTTTTACATTCATTCTATATTCATTCTGGGTTTGTTCGAGAGTTCTTCGAGAGTTCTTCGAGAGTTCTACTGGAGTTCTTCGCAGATTCCCGAGGAATTCTCGAAGGAATATAGAAGAAATCTGGTAGAAATGTAGAAGAAACCAGCTTCTAATCTGGAAAAAGCCTGTAAAGTGCCTGCCTTCATGGCAGTTCGGACCCTGAATTACTTATTCCATCCAGGTCACGTCTTTGCTTTTTTGTAGGCCTTCCCACTTTGCTTAATCTTTTACCGGTATGGAAGGTGGCGGCCTGGAACTGAATGCGTTCTACCTCTTCAGCAGGCGTTATATCAAGATAGTATTTTATGGCTTCTGAATAAGCGAGCCGGTGATCCAGCAATCCTGTTACTTTAACGCGCCATCTCCTGGCCTCCGTTTTCACCTCATATTCGTCTCCGATATGCACATGTTTGGACGGCTTAACCTGTCCGGATTCATTCTTCACCTTTCCCTTTTCACATGCCTCAGATGAAAGGCTCCTGGTTTTAAATAGCCTTATGGCCCATAGATATTTATCTATTCGTAGTTTTTCTGTCTCTCCCATATATTTGTTGGCGGTTGGCGGTTGGCGGTGACGGTTGACGGTTGAAGGTTTAATGTTGACGGCGTTTAATTTTGCCTCATACTCCCCTACTCCCATACTCTCATACTTTCTTCTGGCTTAGCTCAGCGAAATATTGATGAAAATAAGGTATCGTTTCAATTCCCTTATAAAAATTGGCAATGTCAAATTTTTCATTGGGCGAATGCAGGTTGTCACTGTCAAGGCCGAAGCCCATGAAAACAATTTTTATTCCCAACTCCTTTTCCAGTAAAGAACAAATAGGAATACTTCCGCCGCCACGCTGTGGTACAGGTTTCTTACCGAAACTGGATTCGATGGCTTTTTCAGCAGCTATGTATGCAAGTGAATCCAATGGAGTCATATAAGGTTCGCCCCCATGCAATTCAAAGCAATTTACACTTACACCGGGCGGGGCTATTTTTTTGAAATAATCCAGTAGCAGTCTGGCGATTTTACCTGAAATCTGGTTGGGAACAAGTCTCGATGATATTTTTGCCGATGCTTTGGAAGGAAGTATAGTTTTGGAGCCTTCACCCTGGTATCCTCCCCAGATTCCATTAAGTTCAAGGGTTGGACGGATACCTGTGCGTTCGTTTGTACTGAATCCTTTTTCACCCCATAGCGCCTCAACACCCAGGTCCTTCATATATTCCTTTTCATTGAAAGGTGCAGCCGCCATTTTTTTTCTGTCTTCAGCTGAGGATTCCAGCACATCGTCGTAAAAACCAGGAATGGTAATATGGTTGTTCTCATCGTGACAACTTGCAATCATTCTCGCCAGCATCGTTACAGGGTTCGCAACAGCACCTCCGTAAACACCGCTGTGAAGATCCCGATTGGGTCCTGTTACTTCAACCTGGATATAGGCCAGTCCTCGTACTCCGATTTCTATGGAAGGAGTTTCGAGACTGATCATTGATGTATCGCTGATCAGGATTACATCTGCTTTCAAAAGATCCTTATGAGAAGCCACGAATGCACCGAGACTTGGTGATCCGATTTCTTCTTCCCCTTCGATGATAAATTTAATATTACAGTAGAGAGAGCCGGTATGGTTTAGAATTTCCATGGCTTTCACGTGCATAAAAAACTGTCCTTTATCATCTGCCGACCCTCGGGCATAGATCATCCCATTTTTTATAGTAGGTTCAAAAGGTGGGGTATTCCAGAGATTCAGAGGATCGGCTGGCTGAACGTCATAGTGCCCATAAACGAGGATCGTTGGTTTTGCAGGATCCACCATTTTTTCAGCATAAACAACCGGATGCCCGGCGGTTTCATAAATCTCAGCTTTCTCAGCTCCCGATTGCAGAAGGGATTTTTTTACAGCCTCTGCACACGCAAGCATATCAGGTTTATGATTGCTATCAGCGCTGACAGACGGAATCCTAAGCAACCCGAGTAGCTCGTCCAGAAACCGGTTTTTATTTTCTTCCTGATATTTCTTCCAGGACTCCATGTGAATTATTAATTATTATATTAATTATCAATTATTAATTGCCATCGGTCATCGGTCATCGGTCATCGGTCAACCGCTCCCCATCCGCGGTCGTGAAATTAGCTAAAAAGGAGTATCTATATCATGCTTTTTGTTTGGAATGGCATTCTGCATTTCCCATTCGATTTTCTTAACGAAAGGATGTTCACGCACTTTGCAATCGTTTTTGAGACATACAGGACAGCAATTTGGGATACAACCATCTGAATGAACAAAAAATTCCATAACAGATCCAAATTCCGATTGAATGAGTTTGCGGAGCCTGTCTATTTCATCGTGGGCTTCCCGAACATTCAGAAACCAAGGCACCGTCATATGGCAGTCCACATGCAGCACATTACCGAATTTTATAACACGCAGATTATGGATATCAATCCAGTTCGGGAGACGGCTGTTATTTAAAAGATCAATTACTTTTCCCAATATTTTTTCATCAGCTTCATCCATGATACCCGCGACTGACTTTCGGGCAATCCGATAACCAATGAACATAATTACGAGCGACATGATGATCGCCACAATACTGTCCAGCTGAGGTATATGTGTAAGATAAATCAGGACCAGCCCGAGCATGATTGCAAGCGTGGAATAAGTGTCGGACTGCAAATGATGACCGCTGGCCTCCAAGGCTTCTGAATTATTTGTCCTTCCTTTTTTTACGGCATACAAGCCCACTATAAAATTTATAATTGCCGAAATACCAATTAGTAAAATACCATAATTGAGTTGTTGTAATTTCCTGGGATGAATGAGCTGGGTGATCGCTTCATATATAATAAAAAGTCCGGCCAGCATAATCAGTGTGCCTTCGATAGCTGCAGAAAGAAATTCTGCCTTGCCGTGCCCATAGGGATGATTGGAGTCGCGCGGCTTATAGGCAATTGACAAACTATATAGTCCAACCAAACCTGCAATCACATTTACGATACTTTCAAGTGCGTCCGTAAGTATGGCCACTGAACGGGTAAGCCACCAGGCAATTATTTTTATGGAAAATAAAAGCACGGCTACGAAAAGGATCCAGGATTGAATGCGAAGGGTCTCTTTGCTTTTATCCACGAAATAATTTGTCTGCAAATGTAAAAGGAATCAGCACGAATTGGGGTACCGGATGTTTTATTTTTACACTGTTCTTAATCCTTGCTTTTTTCTTTACTCGGTTTGCGGATCTTTCTTAATAGCCGGTTATAAAACTCCCTATTGAAAAGCTGAGAGTCATTCATGGCTTTATAAGTGAGAAAAATTCCGATGGGCAGGAGTACAAATGTGGCCATCCACATACCTGAGATTGGCTGCATTATATCTTCCTTTACGAGTTTGCTCCCGAAATTATTCAGTAGAAAAAATATCACGAAAAAGATAACTGCAAAAATCAGTGGAAGACCAATGCCGCCTTTCCGAATGATGGAGCCCAGTGGCGCACCGATCAGAAAGAGCACAAGACACGCAATGGACATGGTGATTTTTTCGTGCCATTTCATCAGGTGCATGCGCAGGTTCTTTCGATCGTTGTCATAGTTAATAGCAGACATATCCGTACTCGCCTTGATATTACTCATGACGGTATATGATCTCATCAACACAGTATGAAGTACGGAATCAGGTATGACCTGTCTAATGGAATCAATTTTTGCGACCGACGGCTGGGCTTTCCATGGGCTATCCAGGTATTTTAAAATCGGGATATTAGGTTTCAGCATATTTCCGGATTGTTTCTGATAGGAGGCTGTGGTTTTTTCCAGAGAATCAATGGTAGTCGCGAGTTGCCGCATATTCAGCATCTGGTAGTTGTTCTTAAAAGTACTATCGTCTGTTTTATTTAATTTGAATGAACTCAGGTCGAATACTTTTTTATATTCTTTGAAACCCATGCGGATAAGCTGGGTATTTATCGAATTGCGTTGTCCTTTTTCCTGGTAGTTCCATCCGTTCTTCAGATTGAATTCCAGGAATTTCTTATCCTTGGAAATCGCCATTTTCCCACTCTGGGCAACTATAGCATTATCCTGTAGCAGATTGTAGTTATGCTGATAAATTAAAATATCATGAATAGTAGAACCATCTTTTTCTTTTTTCCCGAATTTAATTATATAACCATCTATTTTATCATAAAATACGCCCTCTTTAATATCGAATGCAGGCTTGGAAACGATGATATCAAATTTGAGTGTCTGCATTTTTAACTGCGCTACAGGAATGATATAATTATTAAACATAAAAGCGATCCCGCAGATGAACAGGGATGTGATGAAAAGAGGGCGCATGAAACGGAGAAGAGGAATGCCTGCTGATTTTATGGCTACCAGTTCAAAAGTTTCACCCAGGTTGCCAAAAGTCATTATGGAAGAAAGCAAAACTGCCAACGGCAATGCCAGCGGTACAAGTGTTGCGCAGACATATAAAATAAATCTGCCGATGGTAAACAAATCAAGGCCCTTGCCCACTATGTCATCAATATAAAGCCAAA
This sequence comes from uncultured Bacteroidota bacterium, assembly GCA_963730425.1. Lineage (GTDB taxonomy): Bacteria > Bacteroidota > Bacteroidia > Chitinophagales > Chitinophagaceae > Puia. The sequence continues at coordinate 528,580 of CAVSRV010000011.1, forward strand.
AGAACTGAAGAACAAGTACAAAGAGTGTAATAAAAAATGTGGCTATAAACGGACCTATGAATGCACCGATAATTAGTTTATCTAATTTTTTTATCACGCCGCAAAATTAAGCCTTATAGGCTTAAAGCCTAAAGCTTAAAGACCAAAACAAGTGTGAAAGTGTGAGAGTGTGAGAGTGTGAGCGTGTGAGAATTCATTTTTCATTGACCGCCAACCGCCAACCGTCAATCGCCAACCGCCAACCGCCAACAGTCATCGCATTCAATTCCCCAGCCTGTGAAATAAATCCTTTACCTGGTAGCTCCAAAGCTGGGTCTGGTCCTTAATATCCTTTTTATCTGCAAAATCTTTTATTAAAAGAATTGTCTGATTGGTAATGTCTGACTTCTCAATCCGGAATTCAAAGAACTCTTCTATGGGGGAGTCGGACCAGTGAAAACGAACAAATTTATCCAACTCACTTTCCAAAACTTCGGCCTTGGTGGTCGAACCATTCCATGAAAAGCTAAATATATTATCGCGTTCATCTACCTTATCTGCAAACCATTCCTGAAGTCCGGCCGGGGTACTCAAAAACTCGTATAAAATGGAAGGAGGGCACTTTAACGAATATTCTAACGTAAACTGCTGTTTCTTGCTCATCTATTTGTGCTATTGATCGTGGGCTGCAATTATAGATAAATATTTGATGAACTGAAATTTTTTTTAATTCTCCGGAAAGTATTGATAATGAAGAAATCATCCTTGCCCAAAATGGGAAATACTTGAAAATCAGCCCTTTAGACCTATTATCATTTGGTATTTTGAACCTGAATCCTTATATTGACTGAGGTAAATGGAATCTTCTTAACGACATGATAAGAAAAGATTCATTTATACGTTTTTAATAATATCCATTTATCTGAAATTCAGAAGAACCTTTTAAACCTAAAACCCTTTAAAATTACCTGCCCATGAGTATGCGTCAACTCAAGATCACGAAGAGTATTACAAATCGTGAGTCTCAGAGCTTGGAAAAATACCTGCAGGAGATCGGAAAAGTTGAATTGATCACACCGGAAGAAGAGGTAAAACTTGCCGTCCGTATAAAGCAGGGTGATCAAAAGGCCCTTGACAAGCTAACTAAAGCCAATCTTCGATTCGTTGTTTCAGTTGCTAAACAATATCAGAACCAGGGTTTAACCCTGCCTGACCTTATCAATGAGGGTAATCTGGGCCTGATTAAGGCAGCTCAGCGTTTCGATGAAACCCGTGGTTTCAAATTTATTTCTTACGCGGTTTGGTGGATTCGCCAAAGTATCCTTCAGGCACTTGCAGAACAGTCACGCATTGTTCGTCTCCCGTTAAATAAGGTAGGATTAACCAACAGGATTGCGAAAGCTTATTCCATGCTCGAACAGCAGTTTGAAAGAGAGCCTTCTGCAGAAGAACTTGCCGAGCTCCTGGAACTGGATATTGAAGAAGTATCATCTACCCTCGGTATCGGGGGCAGACATATCAGCGTTGACACACCTTTATCCGAAGGTGAGGATAACACCCTTATTGACGTAATGGAAAATCTGAATGCAGACAGGGCCGAAACGAATATAGAGCACAACGAATCCCTTAAACTGGATATAGACAGGTCACTGAAATCACTTACCGAACGTCAGAAGGAGGTTATTTGCTTTTTCTTTGGCATCGGGGTAGATCATCCCATGAGCCTGGAAGACATTGGCGACCGATTCAGCCTTACCCGTGAACGCGTGCGTCAGATCAAGGACAAGGCTATTACCAAACTCAGAAGTAATTCAGGCGCCAAATCGCTCAGAAATTACCTGGGTATTTAATCACTAAACTATAGCGATCGAAATAATATTACACTTCATTTTCTTACTTACCTTTGCCTTTCTGAAAAACGTGGATACAACAAATGTTTATTCACGTTTTTTCATTTCACTATAAATCGGCAGGAGATATTATGTTTGAAAATCTGAGTGAGAAACTGGATTCAGCATTTAAGCAGCTCAAGGGTCAGGGCAGAATTACCGAGCTTAATGTGGCAGCCACCGTTAAAGACATTCGGCGTGCACTGATTGATGCCGATGTAAATTTTAAAATTGCCAAGGAATTTACCGATACGATTCGTACAAAGGCAATGGGTCAGAAAGTGCTGAATGCCGTTAGCCCAGGTCAGTTAATGGTGAAAATAGTGCAGGACGAACTCACCCAGCTGATGGGTGGCAATGAGAGTTCATTTAATGCAAAAGGCAATCCTGCTGTTATTTTGGTTGCGGGCCTGCAGGGTAGCGGTAAAACCACCTTCAGTGGTAAACTGGCCAATTATCTCAAAACACAAAAAGGTTTTTCCCCAATGCTCGTGGCAGCAGACGTATACCGGCCTGCAGCCATTGAACAACTGAGTATCCTGGGATCACAGATCGGGGTTGATGTGTTTACTGTGGAGGGGAGCCTGGACCCAGTTGGCATTGCCAGCCAGGCCATTGCTGAAGCAAAAAGCCGAAATAAAAACGTGATTATTGTCGATACGGCGGGCCGATTGGCAATCGATGAAGCCATGATGACTGAAGTGGCCAATATTAAAAAAGCAGTAAATCCGCAGGAGATCCTTTTTGTGGTGGATTCCATGACGGGTCAGGATGCCGTGAACACAGCAAAAGCCTTTAACGAAAAACTGGATTTTACGGGGGTTGTCCTCACCAAACTGGATGGTGATACCCGTGGCGGAGCAGCGTTGTCCATCAAGTATACGGTAAACAAACCCATTAAATTTGTAAGCAGCGGGGAGAAAATGGATACCCTCGATGTCTTTTACCCCGACCGTATGGCTCAGCGTATCCTCGGGATGGGCGATATTACCTCCCTGGTTGAAAAGGCCCAGTCGCAGTTTGATGAAGAACAGGCAAAGAAACTGGAGAAAAAAATCAGAAAAAACCAGTTCGATTTTGAAGATTTCAAACAACAACTGGATCAGATACGCAAGATGGGTAATATCAAAGACCTCCTGGGAATGATTCCTGGCGTCGGCAAGTCGATCAAAGACATTGATATCAGTAACGACTCCTTCAAAGGAATAGAGGCCATGATTGGTTCCATGACGCCTTATGAACGTGCCAATCCGGATTCGATAGACCAAAGCAGGAGAAAACGTATAGCTAAGGGAAGCGGTAAAGAAATACAGGAAGTAAACGCTTTTATGAAGCAGTTTGAGCAGATGAAACAGATGATGAAATCTATGAATAAAATGCCTATGGGCGGTATGGGCTTCGGGAAACGTTAAATTTACCCTTCATCAAAAAATAGCATAATTCATTCGGCATTTTATCTTTCATGTATTACATTTGCATCAACGGATTGCTTCTTGTGATCTGTATTTAAACCTTATTAAATAACGCATTTAAATTTTTATTTAAGATGCCTGTAAAAATCAGACTCCAAAGACATGGGTCTAAGAAGAGACCATTTTATTTCATCGTCGTAGCCGACATCAGGGCCCCAAGAGACGGTAAATTCATCCAGAAAATCGGTACTTACAATCCTTTAACTGTTCCTGCCTCAGTTCAACTAGACCGCCAGAAGGCGCTCGACTGGCTGCATAAGGGAGCACAGCCAACGGATACGGTTCGTCGCATTCTGAGCTATAAAGGCGTACTATACCTGAAACACCTCTTACGGGGCGTTAAACTCGGTCTTTTTGATGAAGCAGCTGCCATGGAAAAGTTTTCCAAATGGCACAGCGAACATGAATTACATGTAAAAAAACGTCAGGAAGATCATCGTAAAGCAAGACCTGGGGGAAGACGCGGTCCCGCTCCTACAAGAAGGGTGGAAAGAAAGCAGGAAAACGAAACTCAGGGATAACGATGTAAAATATATTTCTCTAGGCTAACCCTCCACAATCTGGCGGATGGTTAGCCTTTTTATTTTATTCAAAGATGGAAAGCAGTTATAGAAATATTGGCAAAATTGTTTCAGTCTTTGGCCTGAAGGGAGAGATGATTGTCCAGCATCACCTGGGAAAAAAAATTGCAGTTGCAAAAATCAAGGTGATTTTTCTTGAACAAAAAAAAGAGGAGTTGTTGCCCTACTTCGTCGTAACTGCCAGAAAAAAGAGTGAAGATGATTTGTATATAAAGCTTGAAGGAATTGACAGTAAGGAAACTGCTGCAAAATTCCTCCGGCGCGAAGTGTGGATTAAGGAGGAAGAGATGCGGGCACACATTGCGAAAAACAATCCCATTGTTTGGGTTGGATACAGCATAATGGATCAGGGGAAAGATCTTGGACCCGTTCTCGAAGTAATAGAGCAACCACACCAGGTGCTCTGCCGCCTTGAAATAGATAACAAAGAAGTATTGATTCCCATTAACGAGCAAACACTTCAAAAGATAGATCATAAAACCCGGGTCCTATTGCTCACTCTCCCTGATGGATTGCTAGAGGTATATCTAACTTAATGTGGCGAATCTGGTAATGTATAAAATGAGTGAATGTATAAATGAAATGAGGGAATGATAATTTGGGAATTATTAATTCCTTCGGTCATCTGTCAAGCCGTCATCGATAAATTAACAAAATCTACAAAATATAAGAATCTCCCCAGCGTTGACCTTTTATGAAAAGCTATTCTTTTTTCATAAAACTCCTTGGCGGCGTTTTCATTCTGATCGCCATTTCAATGCAGTCCAAAGCCCAGCCTATTACTGGTGTCTGGAGGGGAAAACTGGGAAATTCCAAAGTGGAACTAAAGCTGGTGCGTAAAGGAGACAGTCTTATAGGAACATCCTATTATTACGATTCAAAATCCAGCTACCGTCGCTATTCAGTAAAAGGATATTTTGATGATAAAGAAAATGACGTTATCTGGTGGGATGATGTTTTAATTGAAGAAAATGGGACGCGGCGTTTCATTGGAACGGGCCCTCAGCCGTTGCTTGCAGTTGCAGATTTCAATTGTCCGGGAGAGGGTGTCATGAAACTGGATGGTAAATCTTCACCAAAAGATGATGTATTAAAGGATAAAAAAGAATTGCATCTGTTGAAAGGAAATTCATCACCCGTTTTTCCCGATGAATGGGACTTTCTGATTGAAAATTATGCCTACGGTGTAAATCATCCTGAGATCGTTGATAGTATTGAACAGGTCGCTTTCAATCCCGAACCTGGTTCTGCCGGAATTGATTTGTCTAAACCATCACCATCTGAACCGATCGTAAGTTCTGGTACCGTCATGGTAGAGCGTCCACAGTCAGATAAAAGAGCCCCGGAAAGAACACAAACAATCAGCACACCTTTACCGGTTTCTGGTATGAACGAAAAACCAGTACAGGCAAATACGGAACTGACCGCTCCTGTTGTGATTCCTCCTTCTAAAGAAACTAACGAAGAGAGATATGCGAAAAGGTCCAGGAATTTACAACATATTATTCCACTAAAAGGTGATTCCATTGAACTTCGCTTCTATGATAATGCAGAGATTGACGGAGATTCTATTGCTGTTTTTCTGAACGGCCATTTATTAAAGGAACATATATTGCTTGCAGAACAGGCTTATATTATGAAACTTGCCGTGAATGATCTGCAACAGGATAATGAACTCGTAATGGTTGCTGAAAATCTCGGAACTATTCCACCAAATACTTCATTGATGGTAGCGGTTGTGGAGAATAAGGAATATGAGGCACATCTGGAAAGTGATATGGGGAGTAGCGCGTTGGTGCGATTGGTGAAACCTTAAAGGCCTAACGCTCGACGCTTAACGCGGAACGATTAATAACAGTAATAAAATCAATTTTATTGAGAATGGTGTTTTTGGGTGACTGTTTTTTGCGATTTTTATTCAAGCTTTATATAAGCTTTATATCAAGCCTCATATCAGTCTTAGAATAGTTCTATAAGAAAACCCCAATTTTTTTGATATTCTTTCTCGAGATCAAATCCAGCGTCTTACCCGTTTTTTGTAATTAGTATACTCATCGCCAAAGGCTCTTGTCAAATACCTTTCCTCCGGACGAATTACAAAATGTGTAATAAAAACAACCAGGAATGGAAGCAGGATCAGTGTCCACCAGTTCCCAAATTGCATCGACAGGCCGAGATAAATGAGCATCAGTCCAACATACATGGGATTTCGCGTATAAGAGTAAATGCCGGTTGTCTGCAGCGAGGTCGCCGGTTTCACTGTAATGATTGTATTTTTTGTTTTTATAAATTCAAACATAGCAGGAAATATGAAGAATACTCCAACGAAGTATAACATGGTTCCGATAAAAATAGCAGGTTGTTTATGAAAGAAAAAAGCAACTCTGATGGTAAAGTATCCCTGCAGTATCATGGATAGTAAAAAAAAACCTGCATAAAAAAGTGGCGGTGGGATGAATACTCCTGGACTGTCTTTTTTCATATGATGAAGTGTTGGTTGACGAAAGGTTAATGGTGTATGGTTAATGGTGTATGGAAATGGAACTACCAACGCTCTCACACTCTCACACTTGCTTTAGGCTTTTAAACGACAAGATTAATCATCTTATTCCTGACATAGATAATTTTCTTTGGTGTAACACCATTCAACCATTTCCTGACTGTTTCATCTGCAAGTACCATTTCTTCTACCTCTTGTTGATTTGCGTCCAGACTAATATTTAACTCTGTTCGTGTTTTTCCGTTAATAGCCACAGGATATAATTTTTCGGACTCAATCAGTAATTTTTCGTCGTATTTAGGATAGGGTGCATCCAGGATCGTATATTCATTTCCGATTTCTTGCCATAATTCTTCGGAAATATGTGGAGCATAGGGAGACATAAGAATTAGTAATTTTTCCAATACTTCTTTTTTATGGCATTTTAATTCACCGAGTTCATTTACAGTAATCATAAGCGCACTCACAGCAGTATTGAAGGAAAAGCGGTCCGTGTCCTCATCCAGTTTTTTTATGGACCGGTGAATTATTTTCCATTCATCGGTGGTAGCTTTATCTGCGGTCCACGCGCGTCCCTTTGTTTCATCAAAAAACAGTCTCCATAATTTTCGCAGAAAGCGATGAACACCTTCAATTCCCTTTGTATCCCAGGGTTTACTCTGCTCCACCGGTCCCAGGAACATTTCATACATGCGGAACGTGTCGGCACCATATTTTTCAACTAGTTCATTAGGATTTACTGTGTTGAATTTTGACTTCGACATTTTCTCAATCTCAGAACCGCAAAAATATTTTCCGTTCTCAAGTATAAAACCTGAATCGGAATATTCAGGCCTCCAGGACCTGAATGAAGGGATATCAAGTTCCATTCCGTCTACCAGATTAACATCTACGTGCAGACTTGAGATGGAAGTGATTTCCACATTTTCGGCACCCGTACCCCATTTTTCAATCAAAACATTATTTATGGAGTTTTGTAAGGAAGAAAAATTATTGTTTTTTAATCCGGCTGAAATAAAAACTGGTTTCTGCCTGGCAAGAGCTTCCATTTCATTGTTTCCGTTAATTTCGATCCGGTAAACAAACCTGCTGCTCCCCTGAATCATTCCCTGGTTTACCAGTTTTTTATAAGGTTCATCGAAACCTATAAGATTTATATCAAACAGGAATTTGGTCCACATGCGGCTGTAGAGCAAATGACCTACCGCGTGTTCGGTACCTCCGATATAGAGATCTACCTGTCCCCAATAATCCGATGCAGCACGGCTGCAGAAAGTTTCTGTATTCTCAGGGTCCATATAGCGAAGAAAATACCAGCTGCTGCCCGCATAACCGGGCATGGTATTGGTTTCAAGGTGTCTGGATGTCCATTGAGGCAGATTGGCGAGGGGTCCTTCACCATCCGGACCAGCCTTGTAAGAATCTACTTCGGGCAGCTCCAGGGGCAGATCTTTTTCGTCCAGCGCGTAAGCAATTCCATTTTTCCAAACAATTGGAAATGGCTCCCCCCAATAACGCTGACGGCTAAACGCAGCATCCCGCATTTTGTAGTTGATACGACGGTTTCCGATACCCATGGATTCCATTTTTTCAATCACCAGCGAAATTGCATCGCGCATCGGAATGCCATTGAGAAAGTCACTGTTTTCTAACAGGGCGTCCTTGGTTGGGTTGGCTTCCTTACCATTAAAATATGAACCGATAATATTGGTTACAGCAATATTGAAATGTTGTGCAAATTTAAAATCACGTTCATCGCCACAAGGCACTGCCATTATCGCACCCGTACCATATCCTGCGAGCACGTATTCAGAAATCCATACTGGTATTTTTCGACTGTTGAAAGGATGGAGCACATAGGATCCGGTAAAACACCCAGAGATCTTCTTTTCTGACATGCGTTCACGTTCGCTGCGACTCTTCACATAAGCGATATAAGCATCCACGCGTTGTTTATCTTCAGGTGCGGTGAGATCTGCAATCAATTCGTGTTCGGGAGCCACTACCATAAAATCGACACCAAAAATGGTATCAGGCCGGGTAGTATATACGCGTAATTTTTTCGACGCATCTTTTTCAAGCGCAAAATCCATTTCCGCACCAAAACTTTTTCCAATCCAGTTAGACTGCATCTCCTTCATCGCCTCACTGAAATCAACCTTCTCAAGTCCATCTAGTAAGCGATCGGCATATTCGGTGATGCGCAGATACCACTGCCGTAATTTTTTTTTAACAACCGGATGGCCACCACGTTCACTGAACCCATTGATGACTTCATCATTTGCCAGTACAGTTCCCAATGCTTCACACCAATTCACCTCTCCAAAGCCACAATATGCCAGACGAAATTCCATGAGAATGTCCTGCTGCTTTTTATCTGAATAAGATTTCCATTCCGAAGAAGTAAAAGATGGAATGGTCCTGAATTCTGTCAACGACCCCGTCCCTTGTTTTTCAAAAGTCGCTACCAGTTCGGAAATGGGCCTGGCCTGATTGGCACTGCGATCGTACCAGCTGTTAAATAACTGCAAAAAAATCCACTGTGTCCATTTGTAATACGAGGGTTCTGCCGTATTAATCTGCCTGCTCCAGTCGAAGGAAAATCCGATCCGGTCAAGCTGATCCCTGAAATTTATGATGTTTTGTTTTGTACTAACGGAGGGATGTATACCATGATCAATGGCATATTGTTCGGCCGGTAATCCGAATGCATCATATCCCATCGGATGCAATACGTTAAAGCCTTTGAGCCTTTTATACCGGGCAAAAATATCACTGGCTATATAGCCCAGAGGATGGCCCACGTGAAGTCCCGCGCCGCTCGGATAAGGAAACATGTCCAGCACATAACACTTCGGTTTTTTGCTGTCGTTATATACCTTATATACCTGATCCGCCTTCCACCTTTCCTGCCATTTTTTTTCGATGGCGTTGAATGAATACTCCATATGAACCAACAAAAATACGCATCATGCGGGTAAATCTTTTATTTTTGCCACTACCCGTTAACTGATTAAACAGGATTGTTCAACTATGGCACAAACAAGGAAAGGATCAGCCAAGCGTTCTACGCCCTCTTATATTATGGCCATCGTGGGTGTTTCCCTGGTGCTTTTCTTATTGGGCATTTTAGGATGGATCATCATTAATGCAAATAAACTTGGTCAGTATTTCAAAGAAAATATTGCCATGAATGTGTATGTCCGTGAAAATGTATCACCCAAAGACAGTGCGTCCCTCGTTAATTATATAGCAATCCAGCCCTATGTGAAAGATTACGAATACGTAACCAAAGACCTGGCCAAACAGAAGTACTTGCAGGACGGTAATAAGGACTGGGGTGCGCTGCTCGACCGCAATCCATTGCCTGCCAGTATTGATTTTCGGATCAACAAAGAATATGCATCCATTGATTCCCTCTCTAAAATAAAAAACGACCTGCTTCAGAATATTGCGGTCAGTGATGTGCAATACCCACAATCATTGGTGACTAATCTGAACAATATCATCAATAAAATCAGTATCATTTTACTTTCAGTGATCGTGATCATTTCGATACTGGTCATTTTTCTGATAGACAATACTATTCGCCTTGCCATGTTTAGCAACAGGTTTCTTATAAAAACCATGCAGATGGTGGGTGCTACACGTTGGTTTATATCGCGCCCGATGGATCTTAGGGCATTTATCAATGGCCTTATCAGTGGTTTATTGGCCGTTGGCGGTTTAATAGCAGTCATAATTTTTGCGGAAAACCAGTTACCCTACCTGAAAGCCCTGCGCGATTATCCTCTTTTAATCGTGTTATTTATTGTTATCATTTTGTTAGGAATTTGTATTTCTTTTTTCAGCACTCATCGGAGTGTATTGAAATATCTTAAGATGAAGTTGGACGAATTGTATTGATTTTAGTACATTGCGAGCTTATTTATATTATGGCAAAACAAGTAAAAACAGTTGCACCAGGGAATTATAAAACTTTATTTGGAAAGGAAAATTACCGTTGGATGGCTATCGGACTAGGTCTTGTTGTACTAGGCCTTCTTTTAATGATAGGAGGTAAGAGCCAGGACCCTAATGTGTTCAATGTATCCGAAGTATATAGTTTCAGGCGGATAACTGTTGCGCCAATATTAATTCTTGCCGGTCTGGCACTGGAGATTGTTGGGATCTTTAAAAAATCCAAAGCTCAGAATCCCCAATGAGCCTGATACAAGCTATCATCATTGCTGTTATTGAAGGCATTACTGAATTTCTTCCCATTTCTTCTACGGCTCACATGAAGTTTGCTAATCCCCTGATAGGGGTGCAGCAATCAGCATTTTCGGACCTGTATGAAATAGTGATCCAGCTTGCCGCGATACTCGCAGTAGTCGTGCTCTATTACAAACAGTTTTTTGATTTTAAGAAACTCGGGTTTTATTTCAAACTGATTATTGCACTGATACCTGCAATCATTGCAGGTGTGCTACTGAAAAAACACATTGATGCCATGCTTGGAAATATTATTTTCATGGCAGTCGTTATGATTGTGGGAGGTATCATTTTGCTTTTTATCGATAAACTATTTACCAAGCCCAGGATTCATACACAGGAAGGGGTAACGATTTCAAATGCATTTATAATTGGTTGTTACCAGGTGCTGTCTGTTCTGTTTCCAGGACTCAGCAGAAGTGCTGCCACTATTATTGGTGGACTTCAGCAGAAATTAGATCGCAAGACAGCGGCAGAATTTTCTTTTTTCCTAGCCGTGCCCACCATGCTGGCCGCATCAGTAAAAAGTGTTTATGATGTACACAAGGTAAATCCTGAGGTTTTTGTAAAGGACAATATGACGCAACTGATTATCGGCAGCATAGTGGCATTCCTTGTCGCACTCCTGGCAGTGCGCTTTTTCATTACATATTTGCAGCGCCATGGATTCAGATTATTCGGATATTACAGGATTATTGCGGGAGCAGTTATTATTTTCCTGATCTGGAAGGGAGTTATTCCTCATTAAAATCAGACAGCTATGCAAACAGCCTCCAAAAAAGTAATTCGCGGATGGGCTATGTATGACTGGGCCAATTCTGTTTATAATCTTGTTATCACCACTACGTTTTTCCCTATTTATTTTACTGCAGTTACTAAGAAACAATTTGGAAGTGATATCATACCGTTTCTGGGAAGGAAATTTGTTAACTCATCATTATATGATTATTCGCTCGCGGTGGCATATCTGTTCATAGCCCTGTTATATCCTGTTCTTACTTCCATTGCGGACACAAGGGGGAATAAGAAAGCCTTTATGAAATTTTTCTGTTATGTGGGTTCAGCCGGATGTGCACTCCTTTATTTTTTCAATGGCACGAATCTATGGCTGGGCATACTTTGTTTTATGATGGCTTCCATGGGATTTGTGGGAAGTCTGGTATTTTACAACGCTTTCCTTCCGGAAATTGCTGCCCCTGAAGATCAGGACAGGGTAAGCGCTAAGGGGTTTACTTACGGATATATTGGCAGTGTCATATTACAACTTATCGGGTTTGCACTGGTAGTATTATTGCCGGGCGATCCTTTCCTCGCTCCGCGTATAACTTTTTTACTGGTTGGAATATGGTGGGCTTCGTTTGCGCAAATCACATTTGCTGCACTGCCGGAAACCCGGAACGCAGGTAAAATAGGCGCAGGTATTATTTCGGAAAGTTTTTCTGAAATGAAAAAAGTTTATCAGTCTATCAGGAAACTACCAGTATTGAAAAATTTTCTCCGGGGTTATTTTTTTTACAGTATGGGTGTGCAGACAGTTATGCTTGCTGCCACTCTGTTCGGTAGCAAATTGCTACAACTGCCCAGTACCAATCTCATCATTACGATAGTTGTTATTCAACTTGTAGCGATTCCCGGCGCCATATGGATGAGCAGGTTGTCTGAAAAATTCGGTAACCTGCGCGTGCTGATAGGAATCATCATGTTCTGGATATTAATTTGCCTTGCTGCATATTATACAGCTTACTATAAAGAGCAGGGCGGAAATCCCGAGTTTGGATTTTATGGACTGGCAATTGCAGTTGGTCTGGTAATGGGAGGAATCCAGTCACTCAGCCGTTCAACTTATTCCAAACTGATGCCGGAAACCCGGGATACAGCCTCTTATTTCAGTTATTACGACTTCACAGAAAAGCTTGCAATCGTTATTGGCATGTTCAGCTTTGGTTTAATAGAAGAAATAACAGGAAGTATGAAGAATTCAGTCCTGAGCCTGATCGTGTTTTTTGTTATAGGGTTTGGATGGCTATTCAAAGCGCAGAAGCTGCAAGCGTTGGCCGTTGACGGTTGACGTTTAAGATTAGAATGTTTATGGTAGATGGTAAATGGTAAATGGATTGTTTTGAAAGTTTACTATTAAATCCATCCACCATAATCCATCCACCACCTACTTTAAAAATTTATGCAATTACACACCATCCATACCGGTTTTTTCAAACTCGACGGAGGTGCGATGTTTGGAGTGGTGCCGAAAACCATCTGGAATAAATCAAATCCCGCTGATGCAAATAATTTATGTTCCTGGGCTATCCGGTGCCTGCTTATAGAAGATGGCAATAGACTTATTCTGGTAGATACCGGCATCGGTACCAAACAGGATGAGAAGTTTTTCAGTCACTATTATCTTTATGGGGACCAAGATCTTGATGACTCGTTAAAAGCATGTGGATTCGACAGGGAAGATATTACAGATGTTTTTCTAACGCATCTTCACTTCGATCATTGCGGAGGCGCCATCATTCGTAAGGGGGGTCAGTTAGTTCCGGGTTTTCCGAATGCGACTTACTGGAGCAATGAGGAACACTGGTCCTGGGCAACTGAACCAAATGAAAGAGAAAAAGCTTCTTTTCTCAAAGAAAATATTTTGCCAATCCGGGATAACGGCCGGCTTCAAATGATACAAGTCCCTGCGATGGAAAAAGATGGCGAACTTGCTGTTACCCGATTTGATGATGGATTCAGGATCCGCTTTGTAAATGGTCATACCAGGGCAATGATGCTTCCTCAATTAATTTATAAAGGAAGGACGATCGTTTTTATGGCTGACCTATTACCTTCTGCGGGCCATCTGCCCATTCCATATGTGATGGCCTACGATATGTTTCCCCTGACTTCACTAATGGAAAAAAAGGCCTTTCTTGAAGAAGCGCTGGCGGGGGACTATGTATTATTTTTTGAACATGATCCGTTCAATGAGTGTTGTACCCTTCAAAAAACAGAAAAAGGGATCCGGGTTAAAGATTTTTTTCTATTAAAAGATCTCTGATTGATCTTTTGAATAATAATATTTATAATTTTACGTTATTCACCCTTACTAACCCCCTAGCATAGATCTCAAAAGCCATTCGATAATATCGGGTGGCTTTTTGGTTTATTTCACGGGTGGCTCCTCCCGGAGAAAATAATCTTCCGATTTATAATCAAATGTGACAGGGGCAGTATCCTTATAATTTTCGTCATAAGTAACAAAGAAGTACAAATATATAGCCCGGCTAAGGCGCATGAACCATGGTTGCAAAATAACAAGCAAACCTCCATTAATACCTAACCACCAGAAGAACCGGTTATCTTTTAAAGAGAAACCAATAGTTAAAAACCAGGATACGAAGCTGAGTGCGCAAAAAATTACAGTAACCGCATAACTGATATACGCCGTACCATACCAGAATCCGACTTCCATTTCGAAAAGCTGTCCGCACTCGGGGCAATGCGTTGGCATTTTAAGGGTAGACTTCAGGTTCCAGGGATTAGGGCTACTGAACATGGATCCCTTCCTGCATCGCGGGCATTTCTGCTTAAGTAAACTCCACAAAAACCCGGGTTTGTCAGACATGAAACAAGATTTCTGCAAAGGTACTTTCTATTTACCTGATTTCCGGAGCATATAAAGTTTGGTATGTTTCAGAAATGTCAAATGTGAAATCTGAATGGCAATAACAAATCCGAAAAAACCGTCAAGCATCCCCGCCCTTATAAAATAGCTTTGTAAAAAAGCCCAAAGAGGATTGACAACAATTTTAAATAAAGACGTCGTTTTGCCATTGGCAAAAAGTGATTCTGCTGCGATTGTACTGAATTTATTATTCTGCGCGACATGTTCTGCAATCGTATAGTAGGAATAATGAAGAATATCACCCCGAAGATGTATAAAAGGAATATTTTCCTCCAGAACAATTTTATCATGAGGGTTGGTTCCTCCCCATTTCGCGATCCTTCTGTCGAAGAGACGAATCTTCCTGTCAGGATACCACGCGCCGTGCCTGATAAACCTGCCGCAATAATTGGTGCACCGGTTCATCCGGTAAGCCTTGCCTGTAAAGTTTTCTTTGGCTTTTTGAACAGAGTCTGCCAGAACTGGATCAAGTGCTTCGTCCGCATCCAGGCTTAAAATATAATCATGAGAAGCCAGTTGGATGGCCCTGTTTTTCATTTGAATAAATCCTTTGAAGGTCTCCTGTTTAACGATGGCGCCCATTCTTTCCGCGATCGTTACTGTAAGGTCGGTTGAATTAGAATCCAGGATCAAAATTTCATCTGCCAGGTTTTTAACAGAGTCTATACAGCGGCTGATATTTTTTTCTTCGTTGTAAGTAATGATAACAACAGACAACTTTTCCATCAAGGATTTTGATTTAACCTGCCTTACTCAAGACGGATTCGGAAATATCCTGACTAAATTTTCTTTCACCAATCTGCTGGCGCCACATAGCGTAATAGAGGCCTTTCTCATCTCTCAAACTTCCATGTGTACCGGTTTCCACTACTTTACCTTTTTCCAATACATAGATTCTGTCTGCATGCATGATGGTGGATAACCTGTGCGCGATCAGTATGGTAATCTGGTTTCTTTGGGAAGATACCTGCCTTATAGTCTTGGTAATTTCTTCTTCTGTAAGTGAATCAAGCGCTGAAGTAGCTTCATCAAAAATCAAAACCCGCGGTTTTCTGAGGAGTGCCCTGGCGATAGATAATCGCTGCTTTTCTCCACCGGACAATTTCAATCCTCCTTCTCCAATCATAGTTTCCAATCCTTTTTCCGCTCTCTCAAGCAGGTTCATGCAGGAAGCTTTTTGTAATACATCCAGTAAATCGGCTTCGGTGGAAGTTGGATTTACAAACAACAGATTTTCCCGGATCGTACCTGAAAAAAGCTGTGTATCCTGGGTTACAAATCCAATCTGGTTTCGGAGATCGTCAAAATTGATGGAATTTTCATCCAGTTTATTATATAAGATTTTTCCCCGCAGCGGTCTGTATAAACCGACGAGTAGTTTCATGAGTGTCGACTTCCCAGAACCCGAGGGACCGACAAAGGCAATGGTTTCACCAACCCGCACATCGAAACTGATTTGATCAATCGCATAATGCTGGGCCGTTTTATGCTTGAACACAACATCCTGAAAACTGAGTTCCTCAATCTTGCCCAGGTGTTTGGGACTGATCGCCTGGGGTTCCGGAACTTTTTTCATGAGTTGCTCAAAATTGTTGAGAGAGGCTTCCGCTTCACGATAGGAGAGTACGATATTTCCAATATCCTGTAAAGGTCCGAATACGAAAAATGAAAAAATCTGCATCGTAACCAACTGACCGGCATTCATCTTATCCTTGAAAATCAGCCACATTAAAATAAACAGGATAACCTGGCGAAGGGTATTGACAAAGGTTCCCTGTACAAAACTTATACTTCTTATGCGTTTTACTTTGGTCAGTTCAAGTCCCAGGATCTTATAAGTATTTTTATTGAGGCGGTTTACTTCTTCCTGCGTAAGGCCAAGGCTTTTTACCAGTTCAATATTGCGCAGTGATTCCGTAGTGGAACCAGCCAGGGAAGTTGTTTGAGAAACGATATTTTTCTGAATGATCTTTATTTTTTTACTCAGCAGATTGCTGATGAATGTTAACAGAAGAATTCCACCCAGGTAAACCAGCGGGATGCTCCAGTGAATCCAGATGGCGGCATACGTAAAAACAAAGATGACTCCGATAATTACGCCGAAGAGTACATTGATAAAATAATTGATAAACCGTTCGGTATCCGTTCTCACTTTTTGCAGTACACCCAATGTTTCACCGCTGCGCTGATCTTCAAAATCCTGGTAAGGCAGCTTCATTGCGTGTTGAAGTCCGTCGGTAAATACTTTGGCACCGAATTTCTGAACCACCACATTCATAAAATAATCCTGGAAGTTCTTGGCGATCCGGCTCATCATGGCGACGCATACCGAAAGGAGCAGCAGATTTATTACACCGGGATGTTTCCAGGAAAAAACGGTAAAGAAGTTTTCGGCCGAAAAATTATGATGTTGTTTTCTCGCCTGAACATATTCGTTCGAAAGGTTTACGATCTTGCCGAATATAATAGGATCCAGCAAAGAAAACCCGATATTCAGGGCTGCCAGGAAAAGAGTCAGTGTCACCAGCCATTTATAGGGTCTGAGATAATTAAGTAGAATTTTCATAGCTAAAATATAGCGATCCCCGCTCCCTTTTTGGGCAGAAAATCACTACAAGTTATGTAAAACCTGTGACGTCTAAAGACAGCTGAGAATTCCCCCTAATCATTATAGCTGTCGGCATTTTTAAACTCCGGGAAACTATCCAGCCCAGGATTCTCTATCGAGGCTGCGGTACTGAATGGCTTCTGCCAGATGTTCAGTTTTGATCTGTTCTTTCCCATCCAGGTCAGCAATCGTCCTTGATACTTTCAGAATGCGGTCATATGCCCTCGCAGAAAGATTTAATTTTTCCATTGCTGTTTTAAGAAGCATCGATCCCGCTTTTTCTATGAGGCAGATTTTTTTCAACAGGCTGCTATCCATCTGGGCGTTTGCATAAATACCATTTTGATCAGAGAACCTCCTGTTTTGTTTTTCCCTGGCGGCAATTACCCGATCCCGGATGACAGATGACGATTCGCCGGGATCTGCAGATGACAATTCATTATATCCCACAGGAGTAACTTCTACATGCAGATCGATCCGGTCGAGTAATGGACCTGAAATCCTGTTAAGGTATTTCTGTACGGCGCCGGGTGGGCAGCTGCAGGCTCTGTCGGGATGATTATAAAATCCACATGGGCACGGATTCATACTTGCCAGCAACATAAAACTTGCAGGAAAATCTATACTCATGCGGGCACGACTGATATTCACTCTTCTTTCTTCCATCGGCTGGCGCATTACTTCGAGAACTGATCTTCTGAATTCAGGCAGCTCATCTAAAAACAATACGCCATTATGAGCCAGCGAAATTTCACCAGGCTGAGGCAAGCCTCCTCCGCCTACCAATGCCATATCAGAAATGGTATGATGAGGAGAACGAAACGGACGCCTTGCGATCAACATAGCATCCGGCTGCAGCTTTCCTGCAACACTATGGATCTTGGTTGTCTCCAGCGCTTCCTGGAGATTCAATGGAGGAAGGATCGTCGGAAGTCTTTTTGCAAGCATGGTTTTGCCTGAACCTGGTGGTCCGATCAGGATTGCATTATGACCTCCGGCTGCAGCTATCTCAAGTGCCCTTTTAATATTTTGTTGTCCGCGTACATCTTTGAAATCAATATCAAACTGGTACTGGTTAACAAAAAAATCCTGCCTTGTATCTGGGTCAATGGGTTCAATCTTTTTTCGGCGGTCCAAAAAATCAACCACTTCCCTGATATGGGAAACCGGATATACGTCCAGCTTATTTACGATCGCCGCTTCGCAACTATTTGATCTGGGTACAATAAATCCCTTAAATTTTTCTTTTCTTGCCTGAATTGCAATAGGCAGGGCACCTTTCAGAGGCAAAATACTTCCATCCAGATTTAATTCTCCCATGATAATTAACTGCTGAAGGAAGTCCAGATTCTTTATCTGGCCGCTTCCTGCCAGAATACCGATAGCGATGGGCAGATCGAATGCTGAACCTGATTTGCGAATATTGGCCGGCGCAAGATTCACAAGCAATTTGATCCTCGGCATTAAAAAGCCATTGGTTTTAAGTGCGCTTTCTATGCGTTGAAGGCTTTCTTTAATGGCATTGTCCGGCAGACCTACGATGAAGTAATTCTTGCCCTTCATGACATTCACTTCAACCGTTATGGTGATAGCATCTACTCCATATACGGCACTCCCATAGGTCTTGACAAGCATGCAATTTTTTATCTTGTACAAGATAAACTTATGGGGAGGGCAAGTCAATTACCTCTTTGTGGATATTTTTATGAAAATGATATGAGATATGGGTTATGAGTTATGATTTATTGCCAATATCCCATCACCCATATCTCATCTCCCATAACCCATAAAGTTTTACCTCCCCCTAAAGACCGGTTTCCTCTTTTCCAGAAAAGCTGCAGTGCCTTCTTTCATATCTTCCGTCGCGAAACATTCACCGAATAATTTTGTTTCAAGCGCATAACCATCGGTGTTACCCACTGCTGCATTTACTGCGGCGATGCAACTGGTGATAGCAAGAGGAGCTTTGCTGATAATAATATTAAGGATTGATCTGGTTTTATTTAATAGTTCTTCCTGACTCGTCATATGGTTAACAAGTCCGCACTCCAGTGCCATCGGAGCACTGATCGGGTTTCCTGTTAGCATAACTTCCAATGCGGCACCCCTTCCGATATACCGGGTCAACCGCTGTGTTCCGCCATAACCGGGAATCAGGCCAAGATTTATTTCGGGTTGACCGAATTGTGCCGTTTCACTACAGATCCTGAAATGGCAGCACATGGCAAGTTCACAGCCGCCTCCCAACGCGAATCCATTGACTGCTGCTATAATGGGTTTGGGTGCATTTTCGATTTTAAAAAAAATATCAAGACCTGTTTTTGCCAATGCCATACCTTCTTCTTTCGAAAGCCCTGTAAAACCTCGTATATCAGCACCTGCAGCAAAAGCTTTAGTTCCTGAACCTGTGATAATCGCCGCCCGAATCAGATCATTGTCATAAACCTCCTGTACGGCCTCTCCGAGTTCGCGAATCACAGTGGCATTGAGCGCATTTAATTTTTCGGGTCGGTTAATCGTAATGGTATAAATATTGTCCGCCAGTTCGGTAGTTAACGTTTCGTACATAATATGAAATTTAATTCACCCGATTGGCAATCACCCAATTCCTGATATACTCAGAAATATCCGTTGTTGCTGCACCGGGTGCAAATAATTTTCCAACTCCCATCTCAGATAATTGAATACTGTCTTCCTCCGGAATAATTCCGCCTCCTGTCAACAATACATCACCCAGGTTTTTTTCTTTCATGAGTTTGATTATTTTAGGAAATACGGTCATATGTGCGCCACTCAGTATACTGATACCAATGGCATCCACGTCTTCCTGCAGTGCAGCATTCACCACCATTTCAGGAGTCTGTCTCAGACCCGTATATATCACTTCCATTCCTGCATCGCGGAGTGCAGCAGCAATTACCTTTGCTCCGCGGTCATGGCCATCCAGTCCTACTTTAGCTACCAATACCCGGATCGGACGTGAAAGGGATTTATTCATGATTCAAATGTACATAACTGTTTTCTCGGAATCTCTATTAATAACCCCGCGTTTTTAACCTGTCAGCCTTCAGTTTTTCATTAAAGAATTTGCGGAAGAGGTCACTTGCGCCTGTAAGGAGCATAATGGCCGTTCCTCTTTCCCGCGCAAAAGGATTTGTAACGCTGTCAGTTATTCTGGCATTCGAAAATTGTTTTATGAAATCGTGGTGCATCTCTTCCGGGTCGCTTTCTACCAGGACAATATTTTGAAAATTAATGGAATCGGAGATCCAATACAAAAAACTCGCATTGTCACTGTATGCTGCCGGCAGATGATATTTTTTTCTGTAGTATGTAACGGCTCCGGCCATTCCGTAGTTATCACAAAAAATAATTGTTTTTGCCTGCTGGGAACTGTCAAGTGAATGAAATGCTGAAGAGACTTTTTCTGCCATTTCATCCCATCCGAGCATATCAGCGAAATCCTGGGGCAACTCGTGATCCTGCTGATCTTCCCATCTTAATACACCGAGTTTGGCGGCATGCGTTTTCTCATAATGAGCTGCCAGGTTCGGAGGACTCATAAGGGGCAGACAAATAAAGGTGAATCTAATTCCAAAGTATATAATGATCGCTGAAAATATGAATCGAAGAAAGAAACGAGAACTCATAGTCCATTTTTCAATAACAAATGATCCAAATCCGAATAGAATAGGATAGAGGCCGAGTGTATAATAACTTTTACCATGAAACCAAAGCAGGATAGCGAGTACCCCTATATAAGCCAGACCTAAAAAAATAAATGTCCTCCCTTCTTTATTCATAAATAAATAGAGAAGCCCCGTTACCCAGATAAAACAACAGGGTAAAAACATTACGAGCTGATCAAGTAGAAAAGAAGGAAGCTGTACATATTGCAGTTGAGTGGAAGTCAGCTCATGCATATGATAAAATACGGGCAAATGATAATTAAATTGCCAAATCAGATTCGGCAGGAAAATAAGGAATGCAAGACCAAGAGCCAAATAGAAATGCCGGTTTAAAAAAATGGTTCTCTGTTTGGTGAGTAGTAGTGCCGGCACTAGGCTTATCAGGTAAAAAGCGACGGAATATTTACTCAGCAGTCCAAGTCCCGCTCCGATACCTGTTATGTAAAGCCATTTATTCTCCGAAGTTCGGACCCATTGTACCAGTCCGGTTGCAATAACGGTATAAAAAAATATTTCCAGAAAGTTGGGCTGGAATAAAAAATGGACCCGAAGAAATCCGGTAAAGAAAAAACAAAAGAAGAGAAGAATAAGGGCGAATGTCTTAGCGCCAAGTGAAATGATGAGTTTACCCACCAGAATAAAAGTTAGTGCACCAAATAAAGAGGGCCAAAATTTTATCCAGAACATACTGTTACCAAGCAATCCTGTTATCCAGGCGAAAACAGAAAGCAGGGGTGGCACTTCCATGAATCCAAATGCAGGATGGTTTCCCTCCGCGAGGTAAAGAAATTCATCGCGGTGGGGTTCATATATGGGGCTCTGTAAAAAAAAAGGGAGTATGAATTTGAGTAAGGCCAGCAAATATAAAAACCTGTTCAGTTTTTTCATAAGTGTAGCCAATTTCCTGTTTGGTCAAGCAGGTTGCTGATTCTTTTGATTGATTCAATTTTCCCGAGCAATGCAGCAATATCGAATACAGGAGGACCGGATTTTTCACCTACAAGCATGATCCGAAATGGAAGCTGAAGTTCTCCTGGTTTTATTTGCTGCGTTATTGCAAGTTCCTTGAAGGTTGTTTCGAGGTTGTAAGCATTCCATTCAGTAATATCTCTGAATTTTTCAATACAGGATTTAAAAAACGAGGATTTGGCAGCGGTCCATTTTGGCCTGATGGCTTCGGTATCCCATTGCCGGGGCGCCTCAAAAAAGAATTTACCCTGCGTATAAAATTCGGGTAGTAAATGACACCGGTCACGGATAAGCTGGATCACCGAACGCAGATAAATTTCATCCGGTATGTGCAGTTTGTAATGATCATATGTTTTTCGGACGGCCATACTAAGTTCTTCAACAGATATTTTCCGGATCCATTCCTGATTAAACCATTTTGCCTTTTCGTAATTAAATTTTGCACCCGCCTTATGGACTCGTTCGATAGAAAATTTTTCTATCAGTTCATTTACAGAATAGAGCTCCTGTTCGGTTCCGTCATTCCAGCCCAATACGGCCAGCATGTTTACAAAAGCTTCCGGCAGAAATCCTTTTTCACGGAATCCCGAAATGACATCACCCGAATTAGCATCTTTCCAATCCATAGCAAATATGGGAATACCCAGACGGTCTGAATCACGTTTACTTAGTTTGCCGTTCCCGTCTGGTTTCAAAATCAACGGGAAGTGCGCCCATTCAGGCATATTTTCTTCACCAAATAAATATCTCCAAAGTAGCAGGTGTACCGGAGCGCTGGGAAGCCATTCTTCGCCGCGGAATGCATGGGTTATCTGCATAAGAAAATCGTCCACCACCACCGCCAGGTGATAGGTCGGCATATTGTCTGCCTTCAGTAATACCTTATCATCAACAAGAGATGTATTAAATTCCACCTGTCCGCGGATCAGGTCATTCAATTGCAGAATTTCATGATCAGGCATCCTGATCCGGATTACATGAGGCGTACCGGCTTCCAGCAGTTCTTTCGTTTCTGAAGGAACCATTGAAATCGAATTGCGCATATACATACGCGTGTGATGATCGTATTGGGGGGCGGGGTTGGCAGAAGTTCTGTATGCGGAACGCATGGTTTCCAATTCGTCCGGCGTATCGAATGCATAATAGGCTCTTCCTGCCTGAACCAGTTTTTCCGCATAGTCACGGTAGATTTTTTTTCTTTCGCTTTGGCGATAGGGGCCATAGGGGCCTCCATTTAAAGGACTCTCATCCGGTTCCATGCCGCACCATTTCAGGCTTTCGTAAATATATTCTTCGGCTCCGGCAACGAATCGACTCTGATCTGTATCCTCAATACGCAAAATGAAATGACCCCTATGATGTTTTGCAAAGAGATAATTATAAAGCGCGGTTCGCACTCCACCCAGGTGTAATCCTCCTGTGGGACTGGGCGCAAATCGAACCCTGACTTTTTTTTCCATGGGAAGCAAAGATAAAGTGAATAATTTTGTTAATGCATGCGCTGCCGGTTGTTCTATGCAGTTTGAAATAGTATATTCACCTGTGAAATTTTATCTAATCATCGCATGCCTGTTTTTCTGCAGGTTTCTGCAGGCGCAGGAAATTACATATGACAATGTGTATGTCGATTATGATTCGGCAGTTGAATTTAAGAATCTTCGTATCATACCTATTCGTCCGAAAAATGGATTTGGAAATCATGTTCCAAAAGCGATAAGTTTGAGTCAGGCGATTAAACAGGGAATTGCTGTTATTTCTGAAAGAGGAACTGCCTCAACAGAAAATGTACATTTCCTTCGAATAAATAATCATTCTGACCAGACAATTTACATTTCTTCAGGTGAGCTGATATCGGGGGGAAGACAGGACAGGATGATTACACGTGATACTTTACTTGAACCGAATGGAAGGGATCAGTATGTGTCTGTGATGTGCGTAGAAGAACTTCGTTGGAGTGATAAAGAGAAAAAATTCGCCTATGAGAACTTTGCAAATCCTGCTTTGCGAAAGGTGCTCGATGTAAATAAAAACCAGGTGCTGATCTGGCAGGAAATTGCTAAACAATTGGGAGAAAGTAATATCCCGAGCAAGAGTTCAGCATATTTATCGCGTAAAACTGACAAGAGAATGTTACAGTTAAACGATGAATATTTTAATTATTTCAAACAAAAATTTAAAAATTCTGACAGTGCCGTCGTTGGGTTTGTATGTATGACCGGCGATAAGGTGATTGGGTCCGATATTTTCGCATCCAAAGATCTTTTTTTTAATCAGCTTGATCCACTTCTGATAGGTTATTGCGATCAGGCAATGTATGTAGGCAAACCTGTGACGATCACGAGGGAAGAGGAGAAAATATATCTGGATAAACTCCTGACAGATAAGATCAGCCAGGAAGCATTCCTAAAGGACAACGGAAAAATATTCCGGCAACACGGGCAGGTTATTCACATCAATAGCTTCTGAGTAACTTGCACCATGTTTTATTTTACGAAAACACCTTTCTGGCTACGATTACTCTACCCAACCTGTTTATGGTATTATCCATCTGTTAAAGGAGAAAAAAAAATCTACCTCAGTTTCGATGACGGCCCGCATGCAACAGCAACTCCCTTTGTACTGGATCAACTAAAGGAATACGGTGCCAGGGCGAGTTTTTTCTGTATTGGTAAGAACGTGATAGAAGAAACAGCCATATATAAGCGAATACTTATGGAAGGTCACCGTGTAGGCAATCATACTTTTAATCACCTGAATGGCTGGAAGACCGAAAGTAAAGCTTACCTGGAGAATATTGAAAAAGCGCGTGAACATATTGACTCGGATTTATTCCGGCCACCTTATGGTCGCGCGACCGGGTTCCAAATACGCAATCTGAAACAAAAACTGAACTATAAGATTGTGATGTGGGATGTGCTGAGCGGCGATTTTGACCCGTCGGTTTCGGGGAAATTGGCTGCGGAAAGAGTTATTCAAAATTCCCGTTCGGGAAGTATCGTTGTCTTTCATGACAGCGCCAAAGCGTTTAAGGTTTTGACGGTGGCTTTACCTATCGTTCTTGCGTATTTTTCCGGTGAAGGTTATTCGTTCGAAACTATAAAATAAAATGAAGGAAGGAGTTGAAAATATGAAAGGCGAAAGCATTTAAAATAAAATTGGGCCGGGGTAGACACCCTGGCCCGTTTTTAATCCGTACCCTATGAAAACTGATTTAAAGGTAGAACTTTTTTTGATTCACCAAACATATTTCGCAGATAACCATGGTAATACAGATATTTACCTTGTCAGAAGAACGAACCAAATGAACTGAAACGGGAAGCCAAAAAACATATAAGTGTTTACCCTTAGTCCCTTTTTTTCAAAAAAATAGTCCTTGTCCGGCGTCGCGACCCAACAGAATTTTCATATGGAACTGATTGATACACATTGTCATTTATATGTCCCTGCCTTTGAGGAAGATATTGATGAAATAATAGGACGGGCCCAAACAGCGGGGGTAGTAAGATTTTATTTACCAGCGATTGATTTGGAGAGCGAGAAGGCCCTGTTAGACCTTGAAAAACGTTATCCGGACATTTGTTACGCAATGCAGGGGCTGCATCCATGTTCGGTCAAGGCTGACGTTGAAGATGCTTTAATACATGTGGTACAAAATCTAAATGGCAGGAGGTTTGCAGCTGTTGGTGAAATCGGTCTTGATTTTTATTGGGACCGAAGTTTTGAAAAGGAACAGTACATGGCTTTTCATCAGCAGATCGAGTGGGCCCTTCAATTTAATTTGCCCATTGTAATTCATTCGCGGGATTCCATTGAACAGACAATTTCCGTTGTTCGTGAACATCAAAATGGAAAATTGCGCGGAATATTTCATTGTTTTGGTGACGGAGAAAAAGAGGCCAGTGAAATTGTGAATCTTGGTTTTTATCTTGGCATCGGCGGACCCCTTACATATAAAAACAGCAGGCTTCCTGAAGTACTTAAAAATATAGGTCTGGAAAATATCGTGCTGGAAACTGATGCTCCTTATTTGCCGCCCGTTCCCTTTCGGGGTAAGCGAAATGAAAGTAGTTATATTGTATATGTTGCTGAAAAAATGGCTGAGATAAAAAAGATAAGCCTTGAGGAGGTTGCCAGGATTACCACGGAGAATGCTTTAAAGATTTTTTGTTAGGCATGAGGCTCAAGGCATAAAGCGTAAAGCAAATGGTATATGATGTATGAGTTATGGGTTATGGGTTAAGGTATATGGCGAAGATTAAAAAGATTCGGGGGGTAAGCGCTGATGCCTTACTTTTGCCGCCTGTTTTGAAAAACGGAAGGAGAGGTGTCCGAGTGGTTGAAGGAGCACGCCTGGAAAGTGTGTATAGTGGAAACGCTATCGCGGGTTCGAATCCCGCCCTCTCCGCAAAATAAATGAAGTGCTCCCGAAGGGGAGCATTTTTTATTTTGACGTGAGGCGAGCTTGCTCGACGAAACGGAAAAGGAAAAATGCGGCGGCGCGCAGCGCCGGCACTTCAATTATTCTGCAGGCCCCCACTTAGGGGATCACTGAAAGTAATCCCGCCCTCTCCGCAAAATAAATGAAGTGCTCCCGAAGGGGAGCATTTTTTATTCTGATAGTATAGCAGTAAAATTGCCTAGTCTGCCCTTTTTGTCCATCCCTTCAATCACAACACGAAATCTTTTGGCCTTGTCAGAATTATAGAAATGAAAATGCACTCTTCCGTCTGCGTCTGTGTAGAGATTCGGATTCCAATATAATGTTGATCTGATATCCTGGACAGATGCGTCAAAATTTTTATGACTATAATCAGGTGAGTAAAATTCGCGCGTTATATTAAAACCATTGAAGCTATAGCGATTATAATTTTCAGTGATGCCTGATACTGCTTCAGTTTCATCTCCTCTTTTTAAATAGACGGTTATCACTCCTCTGAAACCTCCGTTAAACGGTGCCATGGCTACTGGTGGTGGTAAAAATTGAATCAGGGCGATATCACTAAATGGGATATTTTTTACGTCTTCCCAACTCGTCAATACTTCATTTACATAAAAATAAGGTACAGCTGTAGGAATTTCCACCGGAATCAGAAGCAGAGTTGTGCAATGTAGCCGTTCCCTCATATTCGAAAACCGGAAAATCTTCGGTGCCTGTGATAGTGAGTCCCGGGAATCTTCCCATGAGGAATTCAAACATCCTGTTATTATTGGGATAGAAATTATTGATAAAGTCTATTGAGCTGGCCCTGCCTTCCATGAATTCATTGCTGACGTATTTTGAGATAACACGTTCAGTTTTTGTAGGTACATGTCCCCGCACTGTAACGGGTTTGAGCATACCCTTCTGTTGACTCAGCACGTAGCTAATTTCATTTGTGTCCTTAAAAATACTGACTATACTTTCTGAGGTGTGGGGAAGGTATGGCGCGATTCGAAAACTATCCTGGGAGTTGTTGAATAACTTTACTTTTAAATCCTTTATTTTTCCTTTTCCTTTTCCAACCTTGACCCATTCATAAAATACGGTTGATTTTCCCTTCACCGGATAGTCACTTAATATAAATCTGCCATTGCTATCCGGTTCCGCATAACCTATAAATTTGCTGGAATCTTCATTTTGGATCAGTATTTTTAATTTATAATTTTCCTTGTTTAAGAGGTTCATATTATATTCCTCAATTTCACCCTCCAGATCCTGCTCCTTCTCAACTGTATATTTTAAATCAATTGTTTTTTCATTCAGTGCATCCTCCCATTTAAAATGACGCCATCCATTTGTAAGCATTACAAGATCCAGTGCTCGTTTTACTTTATCATCCGTTTTTTGAAAATAATATGATGGATCGTGTATATACCCATTTAATTCCGAGCTAAGCAATATGGATGAATAAATATTATCGCTTAAACTGTCCATCGGAACAATGTCGGCATCGGTAACGGCCACAGAGAAATTTGTGGTATCATTTTCTCCATCAGTATTTTTTATTTGTATTGTAAATTGGTTATTAGATCTGGATTTGAAGGACAAGCTGTCTTTCGACAACCCTATATTCAACCTGTCTTTTTTATCCAGGAATAATACCCGTTCCGCAAGCGGAACTTCATTTTCACTAAATAAAGACAGGCGCAGGATCCCGTTTGAGAATTGCTTTTTATTGATGGAAAAGATATTTTTACCTTTTTCTATCTGAAGAGGATAGACAGCAAACTTGCCGCTGCTCTCATGCACAGCCAATACGAGATCCTGGTATTGGTTGGCATATTCGTCACGATGAAAGATAGCGATGTTGACTTCTGAATCGTTTTGTTCTATAACTTTTAATACAACACCGAAAGGTTTAATTGACGGCAGTGGCATATCTATGGTTTGACCATTGTTAAAACGTACTCTTCCAGAATACTCATGAGGGATATGCGGAATAAAAGAAAAAATCCCCATGCCATCGTGAACAGTTTCCAAAGTTGCAACCTGATTTTTTTGTTCATCTACGACTTCACCAGTCACTTCAACCGGAAGTCCGTTCATATCAATAGCCTTAAATGCTGTGTTGCATAAAATGCCATCAACCAGATCACCGCCTTCGGGTAAGAAGTCTATGTGGTAGTGATTGACATTAGTGACTTTTGTAATAACTTGTTTTGCTCGTTGTGCCGGGTTTTGGATAATAATGGATTTGTGAAAGATGAAAAGTTCGTCGAAGTTCAGCATCCATGCAGTGAAGCATCTAAGTTCATAAACATCGGATCTCAGACTATCGGGCAATATTAAACTACCGGCCGCTTTGCCTTTTTCCATCTGGAGCTTCGCCTGTGCCGCCACATTTCCATTTGAACTGATAAGTTGTATGTAAACAATTTTACTGATATCGCTGGGCGTGCCATATGAAATTGCATAGATGCTGAACCACAAAGACTGGCCTGCTATATATTGGTCTTTATCAGTATGAACGTAAACTTTCTCCTGCGGATAATTTTTATAAAACCATTGCAAACCTGCATCTATTTTAAATGCTGCCTGAGCATTCGTCTCAGGAGGGAAGGTCAGGATCAAAGCGAAAATATATACTAACTGTTTTACAACCATTATCCACGCATCTTAAAAGAAGATATTCAGCTTTAAACTATGGACAACTATCCGGTCAAATAATTTATTTAATTCCAATTTCAGGAGAAGCCAAATCCTCTTCCGCCTGTTAAAATTACGTAGATCCTGGGGGAGAAATATCTGATTAATATACCGGTGCCCACACAAAAGATAAAAAGACACATTGGCAAAAATAAATATGTAAGTAAACGGTAGTTATCCAGATGCTGTACCAACGGGAAAATGAAATTTATCGCATAAGCGACCAGGGGCGCATGAAGAGTATAAATAATAAATGAAAATGCCGAAAGCCAGACAAACCATTTTTTCTCCATGCACCATCTGACCAATTTATCTGTTCCGAACCATGCTGCTATGAAACCACTGAATACAACTAATTTATAGAGTATGAGTAGCAACGGAAATATAGTATCTCCTAACATACGATAGCCTTCGAAAGCAAGAATTGTTTTACCAAAGGTTAGCGATAGAAATACGACGGACCAGGGCAAAGGTTTAAGCCATTTGTTGGGATCCTTAATATTGAAATCTCTTTTCTGGAGCCATATACCCAGTGAAAAGAAAAACAGCCCTTCTCCTTCGAAAAGTATAAATGAAATATCGGACAACCAGAACAATATAACAACAATAAAAAAAACATTGGTGTATTTAAGTACACACCAACGCAATGCCGGGTAAATCAGATTGTAAATAAATAATACGCGTAAAAACCAAAGTTGATATGGAACAGGGAACAATATCCATCTCACTAATAATTCATACCACTTATAGTCGTGCAGGAGAATCCGGTTATTACTTAATTCCATGAGATGAGTCGTTTCTACCAGACTCCGACCATAAGAAGAAAGCTCAATTGCATATGTGAGTGCAAGTCCGACGGCACTCCAAATCAGGTAAGGTATAAATATGCTGTGAAATCGTTTTCTTATTCTCTGTGCATAAGGACGGGCATCCTGTGTCGCGTATAAATAACCAGAAACGGAGAAGAGTATGGGTATAAAAAAACGAAAAAGTCCATTAGATAAAAAATACTGTAGAAAGCTGTCAAAAGTCAGTTGTTCACGAACGATGGAAAACGGACGCAGATATCTCTCATTCAGGTTATAAGAATGAACAAATAATAACATGATCATGGAAGCAAAAACCCAGAACTTGAATTTTTGACTGGTGAATTGCCCAATGACCGTCGGCATGCATGCTGGAGATTATATGGTTGCTTTAACCGGTACCACCAGTCTGAAACCGTTTCCATGAATATTGACGATTTCAATATTCACGTCATCGCGCAGGTATTTTCTGAGTTTGGCGATATATACGTCCATACTGCGTCCGTTGAAATAGGTATCACTTCCCCAGATTTTTTTAAGAGCGGCTTCCCGTGGTAATAAATCATTCAGGTGTTCGGCGAGCATCTTCAGCAATTCATTTTCCTTGGGGGAAAGCGTTTGAGTTTGACCGTTATGTACGAGTTGTCTCAGTTTAGGATGGAAATGATAGGAGCCCAGGTCGTATTCCTTATTATCCGCTTCTTTATTTAAATCGTCATTTCTTTTCAGGATTGCACGTATTTTTAAAAGCAATACTTCACTGTCGAATGGTTTGGTAATATAATCATCAGCACCCAGTTTATAACCCTGAATGATATCCTCTTTCATTGTTTTAGCACTGATAAAGAAAAGTGGAACATCGGGGTTCACGTCGCGGATTTCTTCGGCCAGTGTAAAACCATCCATATGCGGCATCATGACGTCAAGCAGACATAAATCGAAATGCTCCCGCTGGAATGCAGCCAGTCCCAGTCTGCCATCCCGCTCCAGTGTCACGTCAAAATCGTTTAATTCCAGGTAGTTTTTTAATACCATTCCGAGATTGGCGTCGTCTTCGCACAATAAGATCTTGGGTTTTTTTCCTTCCATAAATTCGTTTGTATACAAATAAAATTAATTCATTTCCGGGAATAGAGAATCGCGGGGTAATTTTTTGTTAATACTCTCAGTTGGCCCGGGGATGGAAGTCAGCCTCAAATTGTATCTTTGCCGGTTATAATTCAAAAGATGGATCCACAATTCAACCCGGATAAACAGCATACGCTTAAGCAGGCTGTAAATATCTCAGGAACCGGCCTGCATACAGGAATAATGGTCGATATGACCCTGAAGCCTGCAAATCCCGGTTATGGATTTCAATTTCAGCGTATTGACCTGGCAGGGAGACCACTGATTAAGGCTGATTGTGACCTCGTTACTGACACATCCAGGGGCACAACTCTGGAGGATAATAGCGCGCGCGTGAGCACTGTAGAGCATATTCTGGCTGCCCTGGTGGGAATGGGGGTTGACAATTGCCTGATAGAAGTGAATGGACCCGAAATACCTATTATCGATGGCAGTTCTGAGCCCTTTGTAGAGATTATTGAAGAAGTTGGACTTGAGGAGCAGGATGCCGCGAAAGCATGGTATAGCATCGATAACAACATTACGCATTACGATGAAAAGAAACGGGTGGAGATGATGGCCATGCCGTCCATGGAGTATAAAGTGACTACACTTATTGACTTCAACAGCCCTGTACTCGGTACTCAGCATGCCGGTCTTAAATCAATGAAGGATTTTAAATTGGAAATCGCACCCTGCCGCACGTTTTGTTTTTTACATGAACTCGAAATGCTGCTGGAAAACAATCTCATTAAAGGTGGCGATATCAATAATGCAATAGTTATAGTTGACAAAAAAGTGACGGACGATGAAATGCAAAGGCTTGCCAAGGCTTTCGGCCGTGACAACATGGAAATAAAAAGCGGCGGCTATCTCAATAATCTAGAATTGCGTTTTCCGAATGAACCTGCCCGTCATAAATTACTGGATGTAATCGGTGACCTGGCATTAATAGGATATCCCATTAAAGGTCATGTAATCGCCAACCGGCCGGGGCATTCTACCAATGTAGATTTTGCAAGGAAAATCAAACAGTATATACGCAAGAATAAACATCTGAAGAATACGCCTGTCTACGATCCAAACCAACAGCCGATATATAACAGCCAGCAGATAGAAAAAACACTTCCCCATCGTTATCCTTTTTTGCTGGTAGATAAAATCATTGAATTGACCGACACTTATATAGTAGGGATAAAGAATGTGACTTTTAACGAACCATTTTTTGTGGGTCATTTTCCCGGCAATCCAATTATGCCAGGTGTATTACAGGTGGAAGCACTGGCACAGACAGGTGGCATTCTCGCAATTAATGCCATGGCAGGCGGAAGTCAATACGATACGTACTTTCTGAAGATCGACAATTGTAAATTTAAGGCAAAGGTTGTACCAGGCGATACGATGGTAATGAAACTGGAGTTGATGAATCCAATTCGCAGAGGAATCGTGGAAATGCGCGGAACGGTTTTCGTTGGCAATAAAATTGTGACTGAAGCAGATCTGATGGCACAGCTGGTAAAGCGAAGTTAAATTAGCGTAATTGTGGCAAATAAGGTTATTTTTGCAGGGCTGGGTTTTGCTCAGCATTTTTTATGAAGCAGCCGGCAATCATCAAAGAAATAGCGCCAAGTGGTCAGCAAGCCTCAACATCAACCGATGAAAGAATGATTCATCCGCATACTTATATACATCCTAATGCCAGGGTTGCAACCAACGTCAAGATTGACCCTTTCTCTGTAATTCACCAGGACGTAGAAGTAGGTGAGGGTACCTGGATAGGTTCTAATGTAACGATAATGGAAGGTGCCAGGATCGGCAAGAACTGTCGGATTTTTCCAGGTGCTGTAATCGCTGCCATCCCGCAGGATTTGAAATTTCAGGGAGAATATTCCAATGTTTTTATAGGTGATAATACAACCATACGCGAATTTGTTACTGTAAACCGGGGAACAAAGGATAGGGAAAAAACTTCCATAGGAAGCAACTGCCTCATTCAGGCTTATTGTCATCTGGCGCATGATTGTATAGTGGGAGATTATTGCGTGATGAGCAATAATACGCAGGTAGCCGGCCATGTAATCATTGAAGACTATGCGATTCTCGGGGGCATGTGTGCGATTCATCAGTTTGTAAGAATCGGCAGACATAGTTTTCTGCAGGGTGGTTCATTGGTAGGAAAGGATATTCCACCTTATATTAAAGCTGGAAGAATGCCATTGAGTTATTGCGGTGTGAATTCCGTTGGCTTGAAAAGAAGAGGATTCAGTATTGATAAGATCAATCATATCCTGGATATTTATCGAATTATCTATAACAAAGGCTTGAATACTTCTCAGGCCCTGGAATTTCTGGAAGAGGAATTCTCGGCTACTGATGAACGTGATGAAATTGTAACCTTTATACGGGATAGCAGTCGCGGTATCATAAAACGCTTCAGTAAAAGCAACCTCGATGAGGATTACCCTGTCTGATGCAGGCAAACGTTTCAACCGGGAATGGATATTCCGGCACTTCGAATACAATTTCTTTTCCTCGAATGCATATGCAATAACCGGCCCGAACGGATCTGGAAAATCAACCCTTCTTCAATTTATTGCAGGCGCATTAATGCCAACCGAAGGCTCAGTTTCTTATTTTAACGGAAGCGATTCCCCGTTAGAACAATACTTTGCATATTTATCTGTCGCGGCGCCTTATCTCGAAACCATCGAAGAGATGACGGCCATAGAATTTTTCAGATTTCATCAGGCCTTTAAACCATTACTCCCCGCTCTAACTATCCCTCAAATCCTGGAGCGGGTGGGATTAAAAGAAGCAGCAGATAAACAGATACGCTATTATTCTTCTGGAATGAAACAGAGGATCAAACTTGCACAGGCTTTTTTTTCCAGCACACCGGTTCTTTTATTGGATGAACCCACAACAAACCTGGATAGTACCGGCATTTCATTGTATCACGAGCTGATCAGAGAGTATTGCGT
Organism: uncultured Bacteroidota bacterium; assembly: GCA_963730425.1. Taxonomy (GTDB): domain Bacteria; phylum Bacteroidota; class Bacteroidia; order Chitinophagales; family Chitinophagaceae; genus Puia. The sequence goes on from CAVSRV010000011.1 coordinate 562,211, forward strand.
TGAAAGACTTGTGATAGTTAGTTCGAATGATCCTCTGGAATATTCCTTTTGCAAGACCGAAATTGATATGAGAACTCTGAAGAGGTAGTTAATGTGGCGAATATGAAAATGTAGATCATTGCTTCACAATGATCATTAAAAACGTGTAAGTTAAATGGGGAAATGATAATTTGAAAGTATGACCAGAAAATCTGGTTCTTATTACCAAATTATCATCTTCACATTCAATTTTGAATTCTTACATTTCTATAATTCTGTATTCGCCACACTAATCTGTTTATCGCTGAGAAGCGATAAGCAGATTCAGGTCGGTATATTTCAAATCAAACCGCTGACTTAAGTGAAAGTTCGTCAATGCTCCCTTGAACATATATATTCCACTGCGAAGATGTATTTTGTGCCATACAAGATTATCGAATCCGCCTTCTTCAGATGCTTCCAGCAGCAGCGGTGTAATCACATTGCTGATAGCCTGCGACGCAGTTCTTGCAAATCCTGAAGGAATATTGGGAACACAATAATGGATCACTCCATATTTTATAAATGTCGGATGTTCATGCGAGGTAATTTCGCTGGTCTCAAAACATCCGCCGCGGTCAATACTGACGTCAATGATCACACTGCCTGTTCGCATATTGCTTACCATTTCTTCTGTTACTACAACGGGGGTTCGGCCTGACTGAGAAGAAAGTGCACCCACAGCTACTTCACAACTTTTCAGTTGTTTGGACAAAATGCGTGGTTCTATTACGGAAGTGTATATGCGAAATCCAATATTGTTCTGAAGTCTCTTCAGCCGTGAAACACTGTTGTCAAATACCTTCACCGATGCGCCCAGAGCAAGTGCCGCCCTCGCAGCATATTCTCCCACGATACCCGCGCCCAAAATGATGACTTTCGTAGGTGGTATACCCGATATGCCTCCAAGGAGTACACCTTTGCCATGGTTTGCAGAGCTCAGATACTGGGCAGCTACAAGCATTACAGCACCTCCCGCAATTTCGCTCATACTGCGGACGATGGGATAACTTCCGCTTTCGTCTTTCAGATTTTCAAATGAAATTCCCGTTATGCGCTTCTCCATCATTTTCTGCAGTAATTCGGATTTCAGTGCAGATAAATGGATGGGAGAAATGATGGTCTGATTCATTTGCAGAAGGGGGAGATCTTCTTCCACCACGGGAGCCGACTTAATCAGGGTCGGACATTTATATACTTCAGCTTTTTCATATATGATGCGGGCGCCTGCTTCGCTGTAATCCCTGTCACCATAGTGCGCAGCTTCCCCGGCATTGTGCTCGATCAATACCTGATGACCATTGCTTACCAGTACGCTGACAGCTTCCGGCGTTAGTCCGATCCGGTTTTCCTGAAAAGCAGTTTCCTTCGGGACTCCAATCAACAGCATACTGGATTTCGGCTTTACATCGAGGGTCTCTTCCAGGGTTTCATAACTGAATGAAGTGCTAATGAACGGTTTACTGTGTTGGGACATGATAAGGTGATTTGTCTCCCGCTTGGGCCACAGATCGTGGAAGTGAAAATTACAATTTTATCCTGAATTTTTTCCAATATGGGATGGCAGTTATTTTCCGAGTATTTTCATCCAGACTTTCAAAGAAAATACCCAGGGTATCATCCGGAAAAATACCAGGTGCCCGGTCTGGCCATTCCACCAGGCAGATTTCTCCTGAATACAAGCAATCCTCGACACCTGCCTTAATGGCTTCCTCCTCGTCCTTTAGACGGTAAAGATCAAGGTGGTAAATTATTCCATCGTTGTAACTGTATTCGTTTATGATAGAGAATGTGGGACTGCCTGTTGTTTCCTTGACATTTCTTGTCCTGCACAATGCAGCTATAAAACTTGTTTTGCCTACTCCCATGTTACCCTGAAAAGCATATATTTTTTTACCGGGGAAGCTTTCCCAGAGAATACTCGCTGTTTCGTCAATTTGAGACAGGCTAAATATCCATTCCATTCAACAAAGATAACTCCCGTGGTGTTTTACATCTTGAATATCGGTCGGGGTTAAATTGGTAAATTTGTTCCTGGCATTTTGAAGTAACAAGCATGGAGACAATTAATTGGAAGGTTGAGGGTATGAGTTGCAGCGCATGTGCGCAAACAATCAATGGTTTTCTGGAAAAAAAAGGAATGCGGGATGTCAAAGTCAGTCTGACAGCCGGTGAAGCATATTTTCGAAATGAGGCTGGTATTCCTGAACAGGAATTGAAAAGGGGTATCGAGGGTCTCGGCTATCATGTGGCAGAAGAAAGTTCTGCCAGAAAACACATCAATAAATTTGTTCGTTATCTGGCGATTTGCACGCCCTTCACGCTGATTTTGCAGTTGCATATGCTGGGGCATGCTTCATTTTTACACTGGCTCCAAAATGCCTGGGTACAATTGATTTTATGTTTACCTGTTTTCATCACAGGTATGTATTATTTTGGAAGAAGTGCCGTTAACAGTATCATTCGCGGGCCTCTTAACATGAATGTCCTGATCGTTCTCGGGGCTGGTGCGGCTTTTATTTACAGTCTGACAGGTACTTTACTGGGGCTGGGAGAGTCCTATCTTTTTTATGAAACTGCTGCCGCCATTATTACGTTGATTTTCTTCGGCAATTACTTGGAAGAGCGGTCCCTTCATACTACTCAGAAAGCACTTACGAAACTGGTCAAATCGCAAAAAGTCACTGCAAACATGATTGCCTTCGATGACAGTCACCAGGAAATTATTTTCCCGGTGGATAGTCTGCAGTTACGCAGCGGTGACCTTGTGCTGATCCGCAGCGGGGAGCAGATACCTGCGGACGCGAAAATTCTTTGGGGAGAAGGACAGGTAGATGAAGCTATCATCACAGGAGAAAGTTTGCCCGTAAGTAAAAAATCAAAGGACCGGATCATCGGAGGATCTGTTTTGCTGGATGGAAGTTTAAAAGCACAGGTAACTGCTTCTGCAGGTGAATCAGTTTTATCCAATATGATCGACCTGGTGAAAAGGGCGCAAATGGACAAACCGAAGATCCAGTTGTTGGCCGACCGGATAAGCGCAGTTTTTGTTCCAGTTGTTATTGGAATCGCTTTGCTGACATTTTTTTTAAACTACAGTACACTCCACAATTTCGGATCGTCTGTAATGCGTAGTATCGCAGTGCTTGTAATCGCCTGCCCCTGTGCCATGGGTCTGGCAACACCTGCCGCAATTGCAGTTGGACTTGGGAGAGCTGCAAAAAATGGGATATTATTCAGGAAGGCAGATAGCCTGGAATTATTTAAGAAAATTAAGCAGGTTGTATTTGATAAAACCGGCACGTTAACCACCGGTGCATTCAGCATAAAAGAATATGAAATTCTGGATCCGGTTATGACAGAAGAAGTTTTTCGGAATATCCTCTTTTCCATGGAAAAATATTCCAATCATCCCATTGCCCGTTCACTTACCCGTGAATGGAAAGTTCAACCTGAAATCCGCTGGGAAAAAATAGAAGAGATTAAAGGAGAGGGCATGATAGCAACCAGCAAACAGGGAGATCGGTACAAAGCCGGATCTTCTACATTTATTGGAAATACTACTGCTGGTATTGAAAATCATACAATTTATCTGACGAAGAATGAAAGGATAGCAGGTTGGGTAAATATGCAGGATGAAATAAGACCCGAAGCATTTGAAGTAATTACCTATTTCAAAAAAAGAAATATAAAAACCATTCTGCTTAGCGGAGACAGAAAACAGAAATGCTCGGAAATCGCAGAGGACCTGGGAATGGACGAAGTAATTGCTGAGCAAACACCGCTGCAAAAATTACAACAAATAGAAAGGCTATCCGCTATTTCACCGACAGCTATGGTGGGAGACGGCATTAACGATGCACCGGCATTGGCGAAGGCAGGTATCGGAATTTCGATGAGTGATGCATCACAGATTGCCATGCAAACAGCGGATGTGGTTTTAATGAACAGCGGCCTGAAGAAATTGTCACTTGCTATGCAGCTCGGGACACATACATTTCTTACCATAAAACAAAACCTGTTCTGGGCATTTATCTACAATATACTGGCAATTCCTGTCGCAGCTGCAGGTTTACTTACTCCGGGAGTCGCTGCCGCCGCCATGGCGTTTAGTGATGTGATATTACTCGCCAATTCTTCCCGTTTGTTTGTTAAAAAGCTGCTGTAAATTGGGTACTATTCATTCATATGAACCGATCGGCATCTGAAGTTTTAAAGGAATACTGGAACTATGATTTTTTTCGTCCCCAACAGGAAGAGATCGTGGCATCGGTATTAGCCGGTCATGATACGCTGGCGCTTCTACCGACTGGAGGCGGAAAATCCGTTTGTTTCCAGGTGCCAACCCTGGTGAACGAAGGACTCTGCCTGGTAATCAGCCCGCTGATTGCCCTGATGAAGGACCAGGTGCAAAACCTGCGGAAAAAAGGAATTACTGCTTTCGCAATATTTTCAGGAATGAGCCGGAAAGATGTGATATCAACATTCAGACTTTCGTCTGTCGGCAACTGCCGATTCCTGTACCTGTCTCCGGAGCGACTGGAAACTGATCTCTTTAAAGAGTACCTTGGATCCTTGCCTGTCAGCCTGATTGCGGTGGATGAAGCGCATTGTGTTTCTCAATGGGGCTACGATTTCAGACCGTCTTATCTACGAATTGCGGACATCCGTGATCACCTGCCCGGAGTACCATTGTTGGCATTAACAGCATCTGCAACGCCTGCCATACGCGAAGATATCTGTGTTAAACTGAAAATGAATAACGCGAGAATTTTCACTCAGTCATTTTCACGTCCGAATCTTTCTTTCAGTGCATATAAAACGAATTCTGTTTTAAATAAAATGCTTGACATCCTTCGCAGACTGGAGGGTTCTGCAATCATTTACTGCCGTAACCGGAGGCGGACGAAAGAAATCAGTGATCTTCTTAATATGCATGGGATCAGCGCGGATTATTATCATGCCGGTCTGGGTCAGGAAGACCGCAATGACAAACAGGAGAAATGGATGAAAAATGAAATGCGCGTTATCGTTTGTACCAATGCATTTGGGATGGGTATCGATAAACCCAATGTTCGCCTTGTAATTCATGCAGAAGTGCCGGATAACCTGGAGAATTATTACCAGGAAGCAGGACGTGCCGGAAGAGACGGGGAAAAATCCTATGCAGTCTTATTGTATAATGAAGGGATGCTGGAAGATCTTTCTGTCCTTGATAAAATGCAATACCCATCGCTGGATTATATTCGAAAAATATACAGGGGAATGGCTAACTACCTCCAGGTGCCATTAGGTACCGAACAGGTGAGCTATGATTTCGATTTGAATGATTTCCTTAAAAAATTTTCATTTCAGCCTAAACCAGCACAGGCTGCACTCAGCCTGCTACAGCAGGAAGGGTTTATAGTTTTAAATGACCCGGTATTTACTCCGGCGACACTTTATTTTATATGCAACCGGGATTCACTCACTCAATTTGAAAATGAAAATCCTTTGCTGGATCCGTTGATTAAAGTCCTTTTAAGATCCTATACTGGTATATATGATCAGCCGGTAGCGATTCATGAAAAGACACTGGCCTCGCTTCTGAAATGGTCATTGCAGGAAGTCACAAAAGGACTTTATGATTTGCATAAATTTCAAATTGTTCACTACAATCCACAAAAGGAGACGCCCCAAATCTATTATAGTCAGCCACGCAGAAAATCGGGAGACATAAGGATTGACGAAAAGGAATATTTGTTCAGAAAAGAGCAATTTGTAAAAAGGATAAAAGGAATTTTGTCCTACGTTCAAACGGATAAGTGCCGCAGTTTGGCAATTGCTGAATATTTTGGAGAGTGCGATACTGAAAATTGTGGGATCTGTGATAATTGTGTGAAAAAGGAAAAGGAGAAACTGAGCCCTGCAGATTTCAGAATTATCTACGAGAAACTTCGCGAGGGAACCCGTACTCAGTCCCTTACGGCTCCTGCATTATTTGATCAGTTTGCGTATATCCATGCCGAACACCTGCGTAAAGTGATTGATTTTATGCAGGCGGAAAATAAATTGTTTGTGGATGAAGATGGAATCGTACATATTAGTTGACTGATGACTGATGACTGATGACCGATGACCCGGGATTTATTTCCTGTGAAGTTCCTTCAATGAAAGGTATTATCTTTAATTTAACCTGAAATTTTATCAAAAGGAGAACATTCACTTGATATTCAAATTAACCCTGCCTTTCTATTTTTTGTTTTTTCCCCTTGAAAATGCCTTTACGCAAAACTTTCAGATTGGAATAAAGGGCGGACTGAGTTTACCAAACCTTACTTCATCTGGTGGATCAGATGTAAGCAAAGGATATAAAACTATCTCGGGTCCGGATTTTGCAATAGTTTCTGACTACAGGCTTTCTGAAAAATTTTCGCTGGAAACATCTTTGGAGTGGTCAACACAGGGCGGACAGAAATCCGGTTTGCAAACCATACCGGCATCCCCTGAGTTGATCCAATATTTTCCTCCCGGCTCAGACGCGCAATATTTATATGCCAATTTTACGAGTACGGTAAGGCTTCAGTACCTCGTGCTTCCTATTTTATTAAAGTACAATATCTATCTTGGGAATTCTGACCATTGGAAATTGTATATAGATGGTGGACCTTTCGGTGGCTTGCTCATGGAAGCCAATGCTTCTGCCGCGGGTACAAGTAAAGTATATTTCGATAAAAATGAAACACAACAGGTAGGGAACGTGACTGTACAGTTCGACAGCACGGGAAATATTAAAAATCAATTACACAAAGGAAACTTTGGAATTGAAGGAAATCTTGGTCTGCTATATAAGTTCAAAACTATATCTGCATTCGCAGAAGGCGGTGGCAACTACGGTTTTATTGATTTGCAAAAGAACAGTCAGAATGGAATTAATCATACAGGCTCGCTTATTTTCAGGATAGGAATGTTATTACGCTTAACGCATAAAGCTTAACGCTTTTTTTAACTACTTTATTAATACATTTATTCACTGGCCTTAAGCTTTAAGCGTTAAGCGTTAGGATATTCCCGCCAGTTCCAAACTCTTCTTTTTGAGTCTACGGATTTCCACATCTTCAATGATCGGCTCTGGTGTCAAAATAAGTGAAGTCTTGTTTTCGCGCCACCAGTTTGAATTTTGCAATTCATTAAAAGCAAGAACGCCGATAAGGTATTTTCGGTCACTTTCGGCGTGCCATTCTTCGATCCATTCAAATCGTTCTTTCGGAATATAAGTCCATTCGTCAAAGCTTATATAGGCTTTGACATAAAATTCACCGGTAAGTTCCAGGGGCGCGTGATGATAGAGCTTTTTGTATTCATATCTGTACTGATAGCGAAGGGCAGATAAATCGCTCAGTACAGCCGAGGCCGTTGGGAAACTGCCTGCACCTTTTCCATAGAAAAACTGTTTGTCGGCGAATCCACTTTCTATAACTACTCCATTGTATTCATTTTTTACAAAACTCAGGTGGTCGTCTGATTTTACAAACTGGGGTAATACAAATGCAGCCACTTTGCCATTTAATAATTTTTTAGCCTGACCAACGAGCTTGATTTCATAATGTTTTTCTGCCGCAACGATAGCATCGCCAGACTGAATATTCTGTATCCCGTTGAACACAATTTTTTTTGGATCTGAAATGATCCCATATGCATGGGCCAGCAGGAGTGTCCATTTATTTACCGCGTCGACCCCCTCGACATCCAGTGATGGATCACTTTCCGCAAATCCCAGCTGCTGCGCGAGAAGCAGGGCCTGTTTGAAATCAAGTTTTTCTTCAAACATTTTTGTAAGAATAAAATTCGTGGAGCCATTTATAATGGCGCGCATCGAATGCAACAGATCGTTGTCATAATATTCTTCCAGGTTGCGGATCACAGGTATGGATGCGCAGGCCGCCGCTTCATACAAAACAGAAAGACCTGTTTCTTTTTGAAGTTCGAGCAATTGGGGAAGATGCTCGGCCAGCATTTTTTTACTTGCACTCACAACGTCCTTCCCATTTCTCAGCGCCGTTGAAACGATCGCAAAAGCGGGCTCTGTTTCGTTGATCACCTCCACGATCACATTAATTTCCGGATCATTGAGCAGTTCGTATTTGTCTGTCGTGAACAGATCCTCGGGTGCATTTCTTTTCTTACCAGGATGCTTGATACATACTTTTTTAATGGTAGCCTTGAGAGAAGGGGTTTGTTGAAGAATGCGATATAGTCCTTCCCCTACCACGCCAAATCCAAATAATCCGATCCTGAGTTGCTTATGTGCGTCCATATGAAATTCAACAATTTTCTAAACGATGAGGATATTTGTTTGTCCTAACAGCTAAGCGGTCAAAACTGTTGCGAAGATCCATGATTAAATCTTCCGCATCTTCCAATCCAACAGATAACCTGATAAGGCTGTCACTCACCCCCGCTGCCCTGCGGATTGCAGCGGGAATAGTTTTATGTGTCATTTCAGCCGAATGGCTGATCAGGCTTTTGATACCGCCCAGGCTCTCGGCAAGTTTGAATAATTTAGTCGAACATACCAATCGCCGTGCTTCCGCCAGGTTGTCTTCCTTCAAAGTAAAAGATACGATTCCTCCAAAACCGCGGGATTGCCTTTTTGCTACGGCATGATTGGCATGAGAGGGTAGGCCAGGATAAAATACCTGATCCACCCCGGGCTGATCCAGCAGGAATTCGGCAATCTGTTGTGCACTGCTGCAATGCTGCCGCATACGCAGACTGAGCGTTTCCATGCCCCTTATTACCAGCCAGGAATCAAATGGACCGAGGATGGCACCTGCAGCATTTTGATAAAACCTGATTTGTTCTCCCAGCTCTTCAGAGGCTGTTACTACCAGTCCCGCTATCAGATCGCTATGGCCGCCGAGCCACTTGGTGGCGGAATGCACAACGATATCGGCCCCCGATAAAATCGGTTTTTGCAATGCTGGTGAAGCGAATGTATTGTCTACACATAAAAGGCAACCGGCAGCCTTGGAAATAGCCGCAATAACTTTGATATCTGCTATTTTAAGGGTGGGATTGCTGGGTGTTTCCAACCAGATCAGCCGGGTATTTTTATTTAGTGCATTGAAAATGTTTTCTGGATTGGATGCGTCGACATAGGTAATACGGATTCCGAACTTTTTGTAAACCTGTTCGAATAGTCGGAAGGCACCTCCATAAATATCATCCACTGCAATGATTTCGTCACCGGATTTTAACAATTTAAGAACGGCGTCAATGGCAGCCAGGCCACTTGCAAATGCGAGCCCGCGGGCACCTTTTTCAAGTCCTGCAATCATGTTTTCAAGAACGGCGCGTGTGGGATTGTTACTTCGCGCATAATCATACCCTTTATGAATGCCGGGCGCTTCCTGCACAAAAGTTGAGGTCTGATAAATCGGAACCGAAATTGCTCCGGTAAGTGGGTCCACCGGAATGCTGTGAATAAATGCTGTTGTTTCCTGCATAAAATAATCCTCCTGCCCTTTGGGCTTTTTTAGAGTGAATAAATATGCTTACAAGAAATTACCCGGGAGTTTTTGATTGTCAGGTCGATGCCTTAAAAATGCAAAAGCTCTTCCAAAGGTCAGAAGAGCTTTTAATATGGTGAGTATTACGAAGCAGTATCTGACTTATCTGTCCCGCCGCTGGCGGGATGGAGTTGGCACCTTGACCCGCTTGCAGCGGGACAGGTTGTCAAGGCTTCGCAGGGCCATTACCCTCAGCCTTTCTTGATAAGCTGTAAAAGAACAGGCCCAAAGATAATCCGGTCCGTTAAATTTCAAAAAATTATTTTCTGCCCGCGTCCTGTTATGGGGGAACAAGCGACCTCCTGTTTTGTTATTACCTTTAGCGATTCCGAATTATTATGATTGAAAAGCATAGTCCGTCTCCCGAAACCGGGGAAGAAATGATTGATATAATTGAAAAGAATGGCCTTCCTTCTGTAATTGCGGAGGAAACAATTGAAGTTTTCGGAGCCCGGGAACACAATCTCAAGAATATCGATATCTCCATTCCAAAAAATCAGATGGTTGTGATTACCGGTATTAGCGGAAGCGGAAAATCATCCCTTGCATTTGACACGATTTATGCTGAAGGACAGCGGCGTTATATGGAAAGTTTCGGTGCGTACGCAAGGCAGTTTATCGGCGATATGGAGCGCCCCGATGTAGATAAGATTACGGGACTGAGCCCGGTGATTTCCATAGAACAAAAAACCACGAACCGCAATCCGCGTAGTACCGTGGGAACCGTTACAGAAGTGTATGATTTTCTCCGGCTACTGTATGCGCGTATTGGAGAAGCCTATTCTTACAATACCGGGAAGCGCATGGTAAAATTCAGTGAAGAAGAAATTGTAGCCAATATTTTTCAGAAATTCAGCAACAAAAAAATATCAGTCCTTGCCCCGCTGGTGCGTGGTAGAAAAGGGCATTATCGTGAACTCTTTGAAGATATCCGCAAAAAAGGATTTGTGAAAGTGCGTGTGGATGGCGAAGTAAAAGACCTGGTTCCCAGGATGCAGGTTGACAGATATAAAATTCATGATATTGAAGTCGTGATTGACCGCCTTGCTGTGACAAGCGATATGAAAACGCGGGTGAGCCAGAGTATTCAGACCGCCCTTCAAATGGGTAAGGGATTGATGTTTTTACTAATCAACGACAGTAATCAAATTGTACAATACAGTAAACAGCTGATGTGTGATGAAACGGGCATCAGCTACGAAGAACCTTCACCCAATAGTTTTTCATTTAACACTCCTTATGGAGCCTGCCCGGTGTGCAAAGGGCTCGGGTCGGTTTATCGAATCAGTCTGGATGCGATCATGCCGGACAAAAGCAAATCGGTGAATGAGGGAGGAATACTTCCCATTGGCGGAGAACGTGAAGCCTATACATTTACACAGGTTCAGAAACTCGCGAAGAAAAATAAATTTAGTCTCGATACACCCATTGAAGACATGCCCGCCAGGGGCCTCAATATGATTCTGTATGGTACTGCCGATGGGGCGGAGGAAGAAGTTTTGAATATTGACGAAAACGAAACGGCGTCTTCGAATTCGGAATATGAAGGGTTGGTTCCCATGTTAAAAAGATGGTTTATTGGCTCAAGCAATGATTCACTGCATGAGTGGGTAGAGAAATATATGGAACTCAAGACCTGTGATTCATGCAGCGGAACGAGGCTCAAAAAAGAAAGCCTGTGGTTTCGGATCGATAAAAAGAATATTGCTGAGCTCAGTAGTTTAAATCTGGACAGGCTTGTCTTGTGGTTCAGGGACATTGAAAAAAGGCTCGATAACAAACAGAATATAATCGCTAAAGATGTTTTGAAAGAAATCCGTGAACGACTTCAATTCCTGATGGATGTGGGCCTCACTTATCTCACATTGAACCGACCTACAAGAACGCTGAGTGGTGGCGAATCTCAACGCATCCGTCTGGCTACACAAATCGGATCACAGCTACAGGGCATCACATATATTCTGGATGAACCCAGTATTGGTTTGCATCAACGCGATAATCAACGACTGATTCTCGCATTGAAAAATCTAAGGGATATTGGTAACAGCATCATCGTTGTTGAGCACGACAAGGAAATCATGATGGCAGCTGATTATCTCGTCGATATTGGACCAAAGGCGGGATTTCACGGAGGGCGGGTAGTAGCACAGGGTAAGCCTGCCAGCATGTTAAAATTGAATACAATTACTGCTGATTATCTCAACGGACGCAGAAAAATTGCACTTCCGGCAGAAAGAAGAAAAGGGAATGGGAAATTCCTGGATATTAAAGGGGCGAAAGGAAATAATTTAAAAAATGTTGATGCTCGTTTTCCTCTGGGTAAATTAATTGTTGTTACCGGAGTTAGCGGCAGTGGAAAATCTACACTGATCAATGAAACGCTTTATCCGATTTTGAGTCATCACGCATATGGATCAAGAGGACCCGCTTTAGAATATAAAAATATTAAAGGCCTGGAAAATATTGATAAGGTTATAGAAATTGACCAGTCACCCATTGGCCGCACTCCGCGAAGTAATCCGGCAACCTATTGTGGTTTTTTTACCGATATACGGACATTGTTTGCTTCCATACCAGAGGCGAAGATCCGCGGATACACTGCGGGAAGGTTTTCATTTAATGTAAAAAGTGGACGTTGTGAAGTATGCGAAGGAGGCGGTATGCGCGTAATAGAAATGAATTTTCTTCCGGATGTTTATGTACACTGTGAAAAATGTAATGGTAAAAGGTATAACCGTGAAACGCTCGAAATCAGATACAAAGGGAAATCGATCAGCGATGTACTGGACATGACGGTGGATGAAGCGGTGGAGTTTTTTTTGAATGTACCTTACCTGTATCGTAAAATAAAAGTATTGCAGGAGGTGGGACTGGGTTATATCACGCTGGGGCAGTCGGCAGTGACACTCAGTGGCGGGGAAGCGCAGCGTGTAAAACTCGGAACAGAATTATCGAAACGCGAAACGGGTAAAACTTTTTATATACTGGATGAACCAACAACCGGTCTTCATTTTGAAGATATCAGCCACCTTCTTGATGTATTGAATAAACTGGTTGACAGGGGTAATACCGTGCTAGTAATTGAACACAATATGGATGTGATCAAAGTGGCGGATCACCTGATTGACCTGGGTCCTGAAGGAGGTGATGGAGGGGGAGAAATATTATTTGAAGGCACTCCTGAAGAATTGACAAAGGTGAAGAGAAGTTTTACTGCGAAATATTTGAAACGAGAACTGGAGAATTAATGTGGCGAATATAGAGTTGTGGAAATGAGAGAATGGGGAAATTGAATTTGAAAATGATAATGTGGGAACTGGAAAATTTTAAAAACCGCCAACCGTCAACCGTCAACCGTCAACCAAATGAAACAGCCGGCAATTACTCATCGCCGGCTGCTGAGGATATTGGGTGGACCAAAATATGTATATCCAATAAGGGGAGCAGGAGTTAATTAATAAAACCGTTTGGGTACAAAAAAATAGGGAACGGATCAGGTTTTACTAAACCTTCGGATAATAGATTTTACCAATTCTCCTGCTGCTTATTGGGTTGCGTTAAGGGTTATTTGATTTTTAGCTGGCCATTTTCAACATTCGTGTCATCCACCAGCACTTCATATAGATAATTACCTGCACTGATTTCAGGGAGGATGCCGGTTTCACGGTTTCGAATTACGGATTGCATGACCAGTTTACCATCGAGGTCAAAGACAAATAATGTATATTGTTTTCCTTCCACACCATTCACAGTGAACAAAAGAGTTTTATTATCCGAAGCAGTAAAAAGCCGCACTTTATGCTTTTTATTATTCAGATTTCTTGTAATCATTACGACGTTTGGCACGGGCAATGAACCTTCGGCGAAGGATACGAGGCTTGTTGTTAATAATGCTATTGGTAAAATGGCTTTCCTCGATTTTCCGAAAATATTTTCGCGTTTAGTTTTCATCATAGGGTAAAAAAAGGGTACGGATCAACAAAAAATATTTAATACCTCAGCGCCGGGCATCTTGTCGAATTATCATAAGAATGGTCACTTCCCAAACGAATCCCCAGCTTCAGGCCAAGTGTGAAATAAGCATCCGTTTGTGTCGGGTCTCCTCTTTTATCACCAGGATTATAATTGCTTCCAGGAATACCTTGTAAGGGACTTTTATTCGCCATCGCAATAGCTATCTGGGCGGTACCGCTTGGCAAATTGGCCGCGAGTACAGCGGGATCCACAAAAGTTGTACTCACGTCGTCGAGGTAATCTGTGAAAGTTTTTCTATATAGTAATTCAAGACTGAGATTTATAGTTTCATTGATATAATACTTCATACCAACACCCATCGGAATATTAATCTGTGTAAGATTGTAGTTTGGTCTGCCGGCTACAAATCCTTCACCTTCTGTATGTAAAGGTTGCAGATAAATCCATGTTGTTTGTGAAGTATTTGGATCTACGTATTGACCCATCGGATTAAAATGAAAAACACCAATACCAAGTACACCATAGGGTCTTAACCTTCCGGGTTGATCTGTAGGCTGGTCCTCAAATAAAACTGTTGGGTATAGTTCAAACATCAGGTTGGCTTCGGTTATGGAAGATTTGAAATCCAGGTTTCGGTTCAGCCTGGCTACTTCTTCACCACCTTTGTTTGTAATAAAATTATCATCTCCTTCAACACTTCCAAAGTTTGCGGAGAGGCGGATACCAAGTAATTCTGATGGATGAGCAGCGACGTAAAATCCATAAGCAAGTTTGGTTGCATTCATATTATAATCCTTCAGGAAGCCGGTTCCTACGCCATAGTGACCACCGAGGTCACCCAGGAATACCATGGGACCTACTGTAATACCTGCTTCGAAATAATTACCGGCAGAAAGTTGACTAAAGGAAGAGTTATAAAATACCAGCCCGATGGCCAGCGAACACAAACACTTCCAGGTGGAGTGTAAACCTGTTTTCATGGAATATCGATTTAGTTTTCGTCGGTTTGGATTTTTATTCTTATATAAATAAAAACTACGTACCATACAAGAACGGGAAATATTCTTTATATGGTGTAAACAGGATAAACTATATTATTGAGACTAATTCCAATTACTGGAATGTTGTTTCATTTTGGTTCTTTCAACATCAATATGTGTGGAATATTATCTTCGAGATAGATGTCACCATCTTTAATGAAACCGAATGATTCATAAAATTTTTGGAGATAGAGTTGAGCACCAATGCGAATGATTTCCGTCCGAAAAAGATTTCTGACCTGGTCGATACTTTCATGCATGAGTTTTTTCCCCATGCCTGTTTTACGAACAGAAGGGGAACTTACTATACGGCCAATCGAAGATTCACTATAGGAGATTCCGGGAGCGAGCAACCTTGAATATGCCAGTAATCTTTCTTCCTGCATACCCATAAGATGCCATGCATAAATATCCTTGTTGTCACAATCCTGGTATGGACAGTTTTGTTCTACGATAAAAACTTCATTGCGTAATTGCAATATCTTATAAAGGTCTTTGGGAGTCAGGTTGTCGAATTGTTTCAGGATCCATTGCATACTATAAGAGTGTGGTAGTGTGGAGGTAGTGTGGTAGTGTGGGAGTATGATTTCTATTTTAAGTTTTTCTTGGTTGTGATAATTATAGCTGAAAGTATGGCTAAAATTTCTTTTATATCACTTAGCATTTTTTGTGGAACTTCAAATTCAGGTATATGGTCGCATAAAGATAGCCAATACAGAGTTTCACTCCCTTCTTTTGAAGCCAGTTTCATCTTGTGAATGAAATCCAATTTGCTTTCAGCGTGCTGAGCCTCAAAAACATTTGCACCGATTGATGTCCCGGATCTTTTAAGCTGCCTGGCGATGTCGTATTCTTCCTTTCTTACAAGATCCCGGCAATATCGGATAATCTCAATTGAAAATGCCAGGGATTTTTTTACTATCGGCCCTTCCTGCATGTTGATAAAATTAGATTTTTTGAGAAGGCTAATCTTATTTTATCCAATAGAACCAAAAAGTAGATTTCACTTTCAAAATAGTGTTTTTTAACTACCACACTACCACACTACCAAACTCCCGCACTTGTATTTAGTATTTGTACTTTTCCTTCCAAAGAAACTTCAAATGCTTTCTGATCTCTTCTTCCCTCGGATTTTTTCCTGGTTCATAAAATGTACTTCCTTTAATCTCTTCAGGCAGGTACTCCTGAGCCGAGAAATTGTTTTCGTACGAGTGACTATACTCGTACCCTTTAGCATAGTCCATATTTTTCATCAAACGCGTAGGTGCATTTCTGATATGTAAAGGCACGGGCTGATCGCCGGTTTTTTTCACCGCATCCTGAGCCTCGCTGATAGCCATATAAGAAGCATTGCTTTTTGCTGAACTTGCCAGGTAAATAGCGCACTGACTGAGAATTATCCGGGATTCAGGGTAACCGATTTTACTAACGGCATCAAATGTGGCATTGGCGAGAAGAAGGGCATTTGGATTCGCATTTCCAATATCTTCACTGGCAAGGATCAACATTCGCCTTGCAATAAATTGTACATCTTCTCCTCCTTCAATCATACGGGCCAGCCAATAAACAGCCGCATTCGGATCACTACCGCGCATCGACTTGATAAAGGCAGATATGATGTCATAGTGCTGTTCACCTTTCTTATCATATAAAGCAATTCTTTGCTGCGCCGTTTCCATCACCATCTCATCTGTAATTACAAGCGGATCAGGTTGCGCATCTGTTACCAATTCCAAAAGATTGAGCAACTTTCGTGCATCGCCACCCGATATATTTATAAGTGCCTCGGTTTCCTTCAGTTCAATATTGCGTTTCTTTAGAAGAACATCTTTTTTAAGGGCAGATCTTAACAATTCGTTAAGCTCCTCCCTGCCCAATGGTTTTAAAACATACACCTGGCAACGGCTAAGAAGGGCGCTGTTGACTTCAAACGATGGGTTTTCGGTCGTGGCCCCTATCAGAGTTATGGTCCCCTTTTCAACCGCGCCTAACAGGGCATCCTGCTGACCTTTATTAAACCGGTGTATTTCATCAATAAAAAGAATGGTATTTTTCTTCTGGCGGCCTTCTTCAATGACTTCTCTTACTTCTTTAACCCCTGATGAAATAGCGCTCAATGTATAGAAAGGGGAATGAAGGGTATTTGCAATAATATTTGCGATAGTGGTTTTACCCGTTCCGGGCGCACCCCATAGGATTATTGAAGGGATTTTGCCATTTTCCAGGGCAGCACGCAGGATACTGCCCTTTCCCGTAAGGTGTTTTTGACCTAAAAGCTGGTCAAGTGATTCAGGACGAAGACGTTCCGCCAGGGGCCCGGAAATAGATGACATAGAAAAAGTTTACCTTTAAACAACAACAAGTTAGCCTTTTTAAGGTTTTATATAAGGGGAAGACCTTACTATGAAAACACAGACTCTACATTTCGGGGCATTTATTGCCGGCATACTGTTAACGATTGCAGGACCAAAAATTTCCTGCGCTCAACAACTTTCCGCTGTACAGAATTACGGGGTAAACCGACCAGGCGTAGTTATGGTTCGTACTGTCTTTTCAGCAGATGTATATATTAATAAAATGCAGCTTGATTCGCGGCATTTTAACCACCTGGTGGATTCTATTCATAAGGTTGACAGCAGTGGAGTCATTTATTCTGCAGAAGAAAAACTCGATATAGTATTAAAGGAAATCAATAGCCACCCCAATCTTTTTTTCAAGGCTTCCATGGATTATATTAAAGAGCCTGAGGAAATCACCTCGAGTGGAACAGGCTTCCTGGTAACATCCGACGGATATGTTGCCACTAATTGTCACCTGATTGACCGGGATAATGCGTTTATCAGGCGACAGTTTCTTCTTTCCGCCTTTCAGCAGATCACAGATGCAAACATATCCGCACTGGAAAATGCCTGGGCAACCCGGTTTTCCGAACAGCAAAAATCAATTTTATACAATACTTACGCTTCCGTATATGCGCGTTTATTTTCTATGGCGCTTTATGACCTGAAGAAAGAAATATTTATTGAATACAGCGTTGATACAGATAGTGGAAGAACTGGCTCCATTAAAAAATCCGCCCAGGTAATTATCAAGGGTCAGCCGATGCCTGGTAAGGATATTGCTATTCTCAAGATGGATGGCGATAGTACATTGCCTACGCTTACTATAGCCCAGGATGAGCTTCCCAAAGTTGGGGAACAATTGTTTGTTTATGGGTTCCCGGGTCCTGTTACAAATAATAATTATGTTTCCACAGAATCGGCCATTGAACCTACACTTACTACTGGCATTGTAAGTGCCCTGAAGAATTCTGTAGGCGGCTGGCCATTGATCCAGATGGACGCCAATATTAACAGAGGCAGCAGTGGCGGCCCGGTTTGTGATGAAAAGGGGGAAGTAGTAGGCCTTACCACATTCGGCAGTCTCGAAAATAGTGGCGGCTTTGCAGCAGGTCTGAATTTTGCAATTCCCGTTTCCATTCTGCAAGAATACCTAGACAGTGCGGGGGTTTCAGCGATTCCCGGAGAAACTTCCATGCTCTTCGGAGATGCTGTTGTTTTATATGATCGCGGACATTATAGAGATGCCCTGGCAGAGTTTAAGAAGGTGCATGAATCGAATAGTCATTTTCCGGGCCTTACTAATTACATCAGAGATTCTGAAAAACGGCTCCGCCTAAACGAAGAGAAAAGAGCATCCATGGTGCGTGTAGATCTGCTGGTATTTGGACTTTTCCTATTTGGTGCAATCGTTTTGTTTCGCTACCTGCGGAGAAAAGGTTTAAAGCTCAAAGCCTAACGCTTAACTCCTAACGCTCAAAGCTTAAGGCCTAACGCTAAAAATCAAATCCTTGGAACTTTTCAATTGATTGTTGACAACGAATAAAAAATGTTTGCAATAATTTGCAAAGCAAAAATATCTGCGTTAAGCGTTAGGCGTTAAGCTTTAGGCTTAAAAGGGCTAAATTCGTCCCTGATTAGGAACCATGAAAGATTCGATTGCGTCTTATATAGATCATACACTGCTGAAAGCTGCAAGCAGTTCGGCTGATATCAGCAAATTGTGCAGGGAAGCTGTTGAAAACAGATTTGTTGCGGTTTGTATTCCGCCTTTCGTTGTGAAACATGCCATAAATACATTGCACAACAGCCCGGTAAAAACAGCGACCGTAATTGGTTTCCCTATGGGATATTCTTCCCTGGGTTCAAAAATATCCGAAATACAGGAGGCAGTCAGAGACGGAGCAGATGAACTGGATGTTGTAATTAATTTAATGGCAGTGAAGAACGCTGACTGGTCTTACCTTGAAAAGGAAATGAAACAACTGGTACCCATTATACATGATAATGGAAGGATCATAAAAGTGATTGTCGAAACGGGAATATTGACAAGAGATGAACTCTTCCGGTGCTGTGAATTATATGGCAGGATGGGCATAGATTATATGAAAACTTCTACCGGTTATGCTGAAAGGGGAGCTTCCGTTTCAGATGTACAGTTAATGAGGAAGGAGCTTCCGGCCCAGGTGAAGATTAAAGCTTCAGGCGGCATACGTCACTATGCATTTGCAGTGGAACTTATAGAAGCCGGTGCAGACCGATTGGGCTGCAGTTCTAGCCTGCAGGTCCTGGAAGAAGAAAAAATAGCCTGCCAAAAGAATTCCTGATATGAAAAGTATCCTGATCGTTATTTTCCTTTATAACAGTGTTGCCTATGCGCAGGACTCCCTGATTTACAGGGATCCGAGAGTTGATTCCTTAATAAAAAAACAGATCCAGATAAATGAAGTGACGACGAGGGAAAGCCGCCGGAACATACCTGGTTTCAGAATCCAGGTCGCCAGCTCCAACGACAGGAACGAAGTATTTACCATAAAGACAAAAATCTACCGGTTATATCCGGAATTAAAACCTTATCTTATTTATCAGCCGCCAAATTATAAATTGAAAGTAGGCAATTTCAAAACACCGGAGGAAGCGGATCCTTATTTGCAAAAACTGATACAAAGTTTTCCGTCGGGTGTGTACCTGGTTCCTGATATTATCGAAGTTAAGCCCGACTAATTTTTGAATATGCTTAAAGAAAAAATCCGTCAACTGGCAAAGCAATATGCTCCGGAAACTATCGATATCCGCCGGCATCTCCACGCACATCCTGAATTGAGTTATAAAGAATTCCAGACTTCGGCCTTTGTGCAGGAAAAGTTGAAAGTCCTGGATATTCCTTTTGAAATTAAGGCAACTACGGGGGTGGTTGGAATGATCAAAGGGAAAAACCCGGACAAGCGAATTATTGCTCTTCGGGCTGATATGGATGCACTCCCAATCAGAGAAGAGAATAAGGTTCCCTATAAATCGCAAAACGACGGCGTCATGCATGCATGTGGCCACGACGCACATACCAGCATTTTATTAGGTGCATCAAAAATATTACAGGAGTTAAAATCAGAATGGGAGGGAACAGTTAAACTTATTTTTCAGCCTGGAGAAGAAAAAAATCCGGGTGGCGCCAGCCTGCTCATTAAAGAAGGGATTCTTCACAATCCAAAACCTCAGGCTATATTCGGACTACACGTTCATCCCGGACTGGAAACAGGGAAATTCAGTTTCCGCGGCGGACCCTCTATGGCAAGTGCTGATGAAATCTATATTACTGTAAAAGGAAAGGGCGGACATGCTGCAACTCCGAATCTCACTGTAGACACGGTTCTTGTAGCGTCTCATATTGTGGTTGCTCTTCAACAGGTGATCAGCAGAAATAAAAATCCGTTCTCACCTTCAGTACTTACTATAAGTTCATTTCAGGGAGGATTTACAACCAATGTGATTCCTTCAGAAGTAAAACTGATGGGCACTTTCCGTTCCATGGATGAGTCCTGGCGGTTTCAGGCACATAAGCTGATTCATCGGATATGTAATGGAATTGGCCAGGCAATGGGCGCCGAAATTGATGTGCTTGTAGATGTCGGCTATCCGGTTGTAAATAATGATGAAAAATTATTTCCGATTGCTCTTAAAAGGGCGGAAGAATATATCGGCAGGGAAAACATTCAGGAGACAGAAATTCGAATGGGATCTGAAGATTTTGGATTTTATACACAGGAAATTCCGGGTTGTTTTTACAGGATTGGAGTGATGAACGAATTAAAGGGAATAACTTCCAGTGTGCATACTCCTACTTTTGATATTGACGAATCCGCCATTGAAAAAGGAATGGGTATGATGGCCTGGTTCGGTGCAAGCATTTACGATACGAATAACCTGCCCCAATAATCTTTTATGCAGAAAAAGCAACTTAGAAGGGAAGAGGCACTCGACTATCATTCGAAAGGCAAGCCTGGTAAAATAGAAGTGGTTCCAACAAAGGAAGCAAAAACACAAAGAGATCTCTCGCTCGCCTATTCACCCGGTGTTGCAGAGCCCTGCAAGGAGATCAGTTTAAATAAGGAAGAAGTTTATAAGTATACAGCCAAAGGCAACCTGGTCGCCGTCATTACAAACGGCACCGCTGTACTGGGCCTGGGAAATATCGGACCTGAAGCATCAAAACCAGTCATGGAAGGAAAGGCTGTGTTGTTTAAAGTATTTGCGGATATTGACGTTTTTGATATTGAAATCAATGAAGCAGATCCGGAGAAATTTGTACAGATTGTAAAATCGCTGGAGCCGACTTTTGGGGGGATTAACCTGGAGGATATCAAGGCGCCCGAATGTTTTTATATTGAAAGACAACTGCGCGCGTCATTGAAAATTCCGGTGATGCATGACGATCAGCATGGAACAGCAATTATTAGCAGCGCCGCGCTCATCAATGCCCTCGGTTTGCAAAAAAAGAAAATAGACAAAGTGAAATTTGTCGTCAATGGCGCCGGGGCCGCTGCCATGGCATGCAGCAAACTATATGTGGCACTGGGTGCAAAACCCGAAAATTTTATAGTCTTTGACAAAGAAGGCGTATTGCATAAGGGAAGGACTGACCTGGAAGAAGACCGTTCTCTATTCGCAATAGACAAATCAGATATCACCTTGTCGAAAGCGATGGTGGATGCGGACGTTTTTGTCGGTCTGAGTGTCGGTAACACTGTCACGCCGGAAATGGTCAAAAGCATGGCAAAGAGGCCGATCGTTTTTGCCATGGCTAATCCCGATCCTGAAATTTCATACGAAGCAGCAACGGCGGTGCGGGAAGACTTGATCATGGCAACGGGTCGGAGTGATTTTCCAAACCAGGTAAATAATGTTCTGGGCTTCCCATTTATATTCCGCGGAGCACTCGACGTTCGCGCAACGCAGATTAATGAAGAAATGAAACTGGCTGCCGTTCACGCACTTGCGGATCTGGCAAAAACACCGGTTCCTGACATCGTCAACATGGCATACAATGAAAAGAATATCAGTTTCGGTCCGCGATATATTATCCCAAAACCGCTGGATCCCAGACTTCTTTCCACCGTTGCACCTGCCGTTGCGAAAGCTGCCATGGATAGTAACGTTGCGCAAATAAAAATTGAAAACTGGGAAACCTATGCCATTGATCTGAATAAACGGCTGGGTCTGGATAACCAGTTGATGCGTGTATTGAGCAGTAAGGCGAGAAGCGATCCGAGGCGAATTGTATTTGCTGAAGCGGATAATATTAAAATATTAAAAGTTGCCCAGATCCTTTTTGATGAAGGCGTCGCTTATCCCATCCTGCTTGGAAATAAGGAGAGGATCCGATCGATCGCATCCGAAAACAAAATTGATATTGAGGAATTTCCCATTGTTGACCCGAGGAATGAGGAACACGATGAACGCCGCAAAAGATATTCTGAATTATTTTTTCAAAAAAGACAACGAAGAGGATTTAATAAACATGAATCCAATAAGATCATGATCGACCGAAATTATTTCGGCTGCATGATGGTTGAAACAGGTGAAGCGGATGCCATGATCTCCGGCCTCACCAAGAACTATCCCGATACCATCCGTCCGGCTATAGAAATTATCGGTACGGAAGACGGCGTGAAAAAAATTGCGGGAATGTATCTGATGCTCACGAAAAAGGGACCACTCTTTCTGGCCGATACTACTGTCAATTTCAATCCGACAGCCGAAGAACTGGCTGATATCACTTTGCTGGCTGCAAAAGAAGTGAGACATTTTAACCTCGTTCCTCGCGTAGCCATGCTGAGCTATTCAAACTTCGGCACAAGCAATTCACCTGAAGCCCGTCTGGTGGCAAAGGCAACTGAAATCGTAAAGCAAAAAGAACCCGATCTTATTGTGGATGGAGAAATGCAGGCAAGCATCGCACTGAACAATGAAATTCTTCGCGAGAATTATCCTTTTAGCAGCCTTGTCGACCAGGAAGTAAATACCCTGATCTTTCCTAATCTGGCAGCCGGAAATATTGCCTATAATATTTTGAAAGAATTAGGAGCTGCCGATGCGATTGGTCCGATATTACTGGGCATGAAAAAACCAGTACACGTTCTTCAACTTGGCAGTACTGTCAGGAATATTTATAATATGGCGCTGGTGGCAGTAATTGACGCGCAAACCAAATGTAAAGTAACACCGGAAGAAGCAATGAGCAGGTCGCCGTGGTGGAAAAGAACCAAGAAATAAATAGTACTTTCAGGAATTAACATGAATATTTTTACCGAACTCGGGCGATTTATACTGATGCTGAAGGATATGTTTTCCAAACCGGAAAACCTGAAAATGTACTGGAAGGAATTAATGCATCAATGCGTCGAAATCGGTATTCGTTCCCTTGGAATCGTTGTCATCATTTCTGTTTTTATGGGTGCTGTTTCCGCACTTCAAACAGCTTATCAGCTGGTCAGTCCTCTGATACCTTTATCTACCATTGCACAGATCGTGCGGGATACGGTAATTCTTGAATTTTCGCCTACTCTTGTATGCATTGTGCTGGCCGGTGTGGTCGGAAGTAAGATAGCCGGAGAGCTCGGAAATATGCGGGTGAGTGAACAAATTGACGCATTGGAAATTATGGGAATCAATACCAAAACTTACCTGATTCTTCCAAAAATTCTGGCTGCCATGATCACCATTCCCTTGCTGGTTATCATTTCAGCCGTACTTGGTATTCTGGGAGGTAAGCTGGCCGCCGTGGCTACAGGTATTGTTTCCACTTCGCAATTTGATAAGGGATTGTTTCAATATTTCAAACCTTTTAACGTCTTATTTGCCCTGGTAAAATCCTACTGTTTTGCTTTCATCATTGCCAGTATATCCTCCTTTTACGGTTATTACGTAAACGGAGGCGCACTTGAAATCGGAAGGGCAAGCACGAAATCCGTTGTGGTAAGTTGTGTATTGATTCTTTTGATGGACTATGTACTTTCATCCATCCTATTATAAGCGACAGATATGATCGAGGTAAAAGATTTAAAAAAAGGTTTCGACGGAAAGGCGGTCATCAGCGGAGTGAGCGCCGTTTTTGAAACGGGAAAATGTAATCTTATTATCGGTTCCAGCGGAAGCGGCAAAACAGTATTGATGAAATGCCTGGTTGGATTATTTGAACCGGATTCCGGCGATATTTCCTATAGTGGTAAAGACTTTACCACCATGAATCAGGAGGACCGGAAAATACTCCGTCAGCAAATTGGAATGTTGTTCCAGGGTTCTGCGCTTTTTGACAGCATGACTGTCGAACAAAATATAATGTTCCCGCTGGACATGTTTACCATCGATAATTTTTCTAAAAAGCTGAGCCGTGTAAATGAGGTTTTGGAACGTGTGAATCTTAAGGATGTGAATAATAAGTTCCCGGCGGAAATTTCCGGAGGTATGAAAAAAAGGGTGGGTATCGCCAGGGCGATAGTTTTAAACCCGAGATATCTTTTCTGCGATGAACCGAATTCCGGGCTGGATCCACAGACTTCAATCTTAATAGACAAACTGATCAAAGAGATTACGATTGAATATAATATTACAACAGTTGTGAATACCCATGACATGAACAGTGTGATGGAAACCGGGGACCATATCATTTATATGTATGAAGGTCTGAAAGAGTGGGAGGGTACTAATAAGGAAATCATTTTCAGTAAGAATAAAAAATTAAACGATTTCATATTCGCATCTGAATTCCTTCAGGATGCCAAAGATATGCGGCAACTGGAAATGAAAGGTAAAATCGATAATAACCGAAATATGGATGAATTGTTGAAATAACTAATTTTGATCAAGATAACCACCTAAAAAAGAAAAATGGCAGTACTAGTCAATAAAAATTCAAAGATCATTGTGCAGGGTTTCACCGGAACAGAAGGAAGTTTTCATGCTTCCCAAATGATAGAATATGGCACCCGGGTGGTGGGTGGGGTTACTCCCGGTAAGGGAGGAAGCACGCATCTTGACCGCCCTGTTTTCAATACGGTTGCCGATGCGGTAAAGGCAACCGGCGCCAATGTATCTATCATTTTTGTACCTCCGGCTTTCGCAGCGGACGCCATCATGGAATCAGCAGAAGCAGGCATCGCACTGGTGGTTTGTATTACTGAAGGTATTCCGGTTCAGGATATGGTAAAAGCAAAACATTATTTAACGGGCACCAGTAGCCGATTAATCGGCCCTAATTGTCCTGGTGTGATTACACCCGAAGAATCCAAGGTGGGCATCATGCCCGGCTTTGTTTTCAAAAAAGGGAAGATTGGAATCGTTTCCAAGTCAGGGACGCTTACTTATGAAGCTGCTGACCAGGTAGTGAAAGCAGGTCTCGGTATTTCTACAGCTATAGGAATTGGCGGGGATCCTATCATCGGAACCACGACAAAAGAAGCGGTGGAACTGCTGATGAATGATCCAGACACAGAAGGTATCGTTATGATTGGTGAAATTGGTGGTAGTATGGAAGCTGAAGCGGCACGCTGGATCAAAGCCAACAGCCGAAAACCTGTTGTGGGTTTCATAGCAGGACAAACCGCTCCTCCGGGTCGCAGAATGGGTCATGCAGGCGCGATCATCGGAGGTGCTGATGATACAGCCGCGGCAAAAATGAAAATCATGACCGAATGTGGCATTGAAGTGGTACAAAGTCCGGCGGATATTGGAGCTACCATGGCGAAAGTGTTGAAAAGCCTAAAGCCCAAAGCCTAAAGCTCAATGTTTAATGTGTTTGCATAGCGTGGCAATTTAGAAACATTAAGATAAATTATAAATTGATTAAAAGTCCTCCTGAAAATCGGTGAGGACTTTTTCTTTCAAAAGATTTAAGCTTTAGGCTTTAAGCTATAGGTCTTGCATTATTAATACTATGGAAAAAGTGGATGTGCTGATTGTTGGACAAGGACTGGCGGGAACATGGCTTGGATATTGGTTGCAAAAGTCGGGCATCACTTTTAAAACGATCGATCACATAAATCCCGATAGTGCTTCCCGGCGTGCCGCGGGACTCATTAACCCAGTCACTGGACGAAGAATCGTAACGACCTGGATGATTGATGAACTAATGCCTTTTGCGAAAAATGCATATCATGAGCTGGGAAATTATTTGGGTGAAATTTTTATTGATGAAACAAGTATAATTGATTTCTTCCCCAGTGTGCAAATGCTGCAGGCATTCCAAAAACGTTTTGCCGAAGATCCGGCTTATTTATTTACTGGCGAGGATCGTGAAAAATATTCAGCATGGTTTAACTATGATCTCGGATGGGGCGAAATCCTTCCGTGTTACCTGGTCAATGTAGATAAATTGTTGAATTCCTGGAGGTCCCTTCTGATAAAAAACAATTCCCTGATAGAAGTTGTGTTCGAGCTTTCAAGATTAAAGGAAACAAATAAAGGGTTTGATTATTCAGGTATTCATGCCAGTTATATTATATTCTGTGACGGTAAATCTTCTGCTCAAAATATATATTTTGATAAATTACCATTTGCATTAAATAAAGGAGAAGCGCTGCTCGTTGAAATAAGCGACCTGCCTCTCAGTCAGGTTTATAAAAAGGGGATGAGTCTGGTTCCTTACGGCGAAAATATCTTCTGGCTGGGATCCTCCTATGAATGGGAATTCAGCGATGAATTGCCTTCTCAAAAATTCCGGGAAAATGCAGTAAGCTGGTTAAATCAGACGTTGAAATTACCCTTTACCATTTTGGAGCATTTTGCAGCCGTTCGTCCAGCCACTCTTGAACGCAGACCTTTTGTGGGTTTTCATCCCGGATATTCGCGGATCGGAATATTAAATGGAATGGGAACCAAAGGTTGTTCGCTGGCACCATATTTCGCCAAAGAGTTGGTTGATAAATTTAAAGGGGAGGGAAATATCAATCCTATCGCCGATATAAACCGTTTCGGACGGATCCTTACCCGCCTGATCTAAAAGCAGTTCCTGTTTCCTGATCAGCTTTTTAATACTCGGATTATAAATATTTTGAATCGCTTCAATATTTATTTATATTGAGTTGCGAAGATAATTTGAACCGGATAAGGGTCATTTCAGTTTTGGAATCAGAAATAACAAGCTGAACGGTAATCAAAAGAGATTAGTTCTGGATTCAGAGTATATTCGTTCTTGTCTTGTTCGTATATCGTTGGGATAGCTTGGCGAATGAAACACCTGCAAATTACCCTGATTACTTAACCAGTCAGGAATAAATAGATAACATATCCCGGATAAATCCCCATTTCAATCCCAACCTTTCATTACAGGGTAATCATTCAGACCTCAGACTTTTGACCGGATTTGCAACTGCCGATTTGACTGATTCGAAGCTAACAGTGCACCATGCAATTAGTAATGCAGAAAATGCGCCAAGCGCAAAAATGCCCCAACTGATTTCAACATGATATGCGAATCCCTGTAACCATTGATGAATTGCATACCAGGAAATCGGGACCGCTATAATGATGGCGATCAGGATTACTCTTGTGAAGTTTGAGGAAAGAAGGTAAACAATATTGAAAACGGATGCGCCCAATGTTTTACGAACGCCAATTTCTTTGGTTCTCTGTTCGGCTATAAAAGCTGACAATCCGTAAAGGCCCAGACAGGAAATGAAAATGGCGAGTATGGCAAAAACGTTAAAAAGGCTGCCAATTCTTTGTTCACCCTTATAGAGATTCGCAAGGTCTTCATCCAGAAAACTATATTCAAATGGATATGCCGGGTTGAGTTGCTGACAGATTTTTTCCAGTGACTTGATGGTTGGTTCAGGACTGCCAGGTTTAGTTCGTACAAAAATATAACCGCCATATTTATTTAGACGTAATATCAGTGGTTCTATTGGCTGCTGAATTGGTTTGAAGTTAAAATCTTTTACGACTCCTATGATAGTACCCTTAATACTACCGAAACTCAGCGATTTCCCGACAGCATTCTTCACAGTCATGCCCATGGTTTGAACAGCTTTTTCATTCACTACATAATTTGAACTGTCCCCTGTAAAACCCGTTGAAAAAAACCGGCCGTTTAAAATCTTCATTTGAAAAACGTTCGTAAAATTTTCATCCACATCCATGGAAGGAAATACAATCTGCGACTTCGGATCTTTTCCATCCCAATGGATATCAATCGTACCGGTAATCAATTCTGTCGGAAGGTCAGAAATGATGGAGTAGTCGCTTGTAAGTGGATTCTGTTTAAGATCTGTTTTCAGTGCATTCAACTTATTCCACAACTCACCAGAAAAATGCGAATACACAAGGTTTTTTTTTTCGAAACCCAGGTTCATATTTTTTATGAAATGTAATTGCTTATAAACGACTGTTGTCCCAACAAGTAACACAATAGAAACGATAAACTGGATTACGACCAGGGTGTTCCGGAAAACCAGATTGCCACCCATGGATTTTAGTTTTCCTTTTAAGACTTTTGCCGGCCTGAACCCTGAAAGGTATATGGCCGGATAGATTCCGGATAATAATCCGGTAACTAAAGAAAGACCCAACAGAATCAATATTAGTTTGAAATCTATATTTTTAAAACTTAATGATTTGTCAGCAAGGCTGTTAAATGCAGGAAGAAGCAACCAAACCAGTACTATCGCGATCAGGAAAGCCAGCACAGAAATAAAAATTGATTCACCGAGAAACTGACCGATGATCTGATACCTTTCTGCACCAACAACTTTACGTAAACCGACTTCTTTTGCTCTCCGGGCTGAACGGGCAGTCGCAAGATTCATAAAGTTGATGCAGGCTACAACAATTATAAAAATAGCAACAATGAAAAAAATATTTACATATTGAATATTGCCATGGCCCGGAAGATCTACCTGAAGCGCCTGGCTTAAATGGATGCTCTGCAAAGGCTGAAGATGGAAATCTATTTTAAAATCGGGAACATGTACTTTATAGATCTTCTGGATTTGTACAATCAAACCTGCCAAACCTGCAGGGGAGTTGTTCACATTGTTATTCAATTCCAAATACGTATAGTAGTTAAAATTATCCCAGGTTTTTCTTATAAGATCTCCCTCTGTTGATTCAATGGCAGACATGGGGATGATGAAATCCAATTGGAGATGCGAGTTTGAAGGGACATTCGCAAGTACGCCAACCACTTTGTAATTTTCCTGGTTGTCTTTACGGATAATTTTACCCACCGGCTCTTCCTGTCCGAAATATTTCCTCGCCATATTTTCTGTAATAAGTATGCCTCCGGGATTTTGAAGAGCCGAATTTTTATCGCCTTTCAGTAAAGGATAATTGAACATCTCCAGAAAATTAGAATCAGCATAGATCAATCTTTTTTCCTGAAATTTTTGAGTACCGACTTCAAATACTCCGCCCTGAGGCTTGGAGATTCTCGTGATGTTCTTAATGGCTGGCATCTCATTTTTAAGTCCGACTGCCATGCCAGCCGGGCTTACCGCTGCTTTGAAGTCTCCGACATTACAGGTAAGCCGATATACCTTTTCGAAATTTGCGTTGAATTTGTCGTAGCTGAGTTCTTCCCTCACCCAGAGAAAAATAAAAATACTGCAGGTCATTCCGATGGCCAAGCCGGCAATATTGATAAAGGAAAAAGCCTTATGCCTTAGAAGATTTCTAAAGGCGATTTTTATATAGTTAATAAGCATAATTGAATTTTGTCCGGTGAGCTAAATGAAATCGCCCTCGTGGATGAACAGCCAATGAAATGCCGGATTGATAACTAATAGGAAATCAATAATATAGGATCTCCCAGGAATTTTAGCTTGTGCGAATTCGTACATGAACTGTACGAATGGAGGATGAGGGATGACTGACCGATGAGATACCGATGACCGATGACCGATGACCGATGACCGATGACCGATGACAATTTGGGATTGCAATTTAAAAAGCTTTAGGCGTTAAGCTTTAAGCCTTAAGCTTTTTTAAGCTTTCATCCATTTTAGATCCTTTCCGTAAGAAAGTAGCTGTACCTGTGTTGTTATTGCGCATTTGCAGCGGATCCTGGCGAAGAAGGCTGGCCATAGCCTGATATAATTCCGGCAGGTCATGCTCCATGCAAACAGGATTTTCGAAGAAAGTTTCAACAGATACTGCCCAGAATTCATGGTAGTTAACAGCAGCGTATTCACCAAGCAGGTTGCGGTTTCCTTCCTGCATCCTTGTAAAAATAGGACGTGCAACCTTAGAAAAGTTCTTAAATTCTTTTTTGAAATGTTTGTCTTCTTCCGTTTCTGTTATAAAAGTAACATAGGCCAGTGCATGACCCATTTCATGTAATCCGACATTGCAATTAGGGGTTTGACCACTAATACCCTTTATAAAATTATCCCAGGAAAGATAAATACCGCTCTGGTCCACATGCCCCATAAACGGCCGCGAATAGAATCCATAATGGTAATCATCTTTCAAAACATAAATATCATTGAAATAATTCAGCATGTATTTATCCAGTCCGAATGTGAGTTGGATGGCAACTGCGCTGATAAGTATGGGCATTTCTGCACTCTCCTTTACTTCGATATAATGAAACTTGCGGGATTTTCTGAATAAAAAAGTTCGAAAAAGGAATTTACGTTGATCTTCCAGACCGAGCCTGTTATAAAATCGTATGTATTTGGAGACTACACTATGGTAGAAGGTCTCACATTCGACGAATTTATGCTGTTGACGGCTAACATACAGCCGGTTAAATAAAGCTGAAAAAGGTCGGTGCAGGATTAGTACGGCCGTAACCAGTGCAACAATAATAATGAATTCCATAAGGTCCGTTTTTCGTTTTGATTGCTTCAGGTTGGTCCGATCAAAAAACAGATGGCCTTACACGGGTATGGATAGAGTTGCTTAAGGTAAGAATAGAATAACCAGGATGGGTTTAATCATGAGGAGGTGAATAGTACGGATGGATACAAGGTAAAAACTATTTTTAACAAATGAAAGGGGGTGTAAACGGTTTTTTATTTTTTTTAAACGTTTTCGGTCTACCAGCCACGCCCTACCTTTGCCCGCTAATTCAGGAATCAAATGTTCAGAACACATACCTGTGGGGAGTTAGGTCTGGGAGATGTAAACCGGGAAGTAACCCTATCTGGATGGGTTCAAACACTAAGAAAGTTTGGCAGCATAACCTTTATAGATCTCCGTGACCGCTATGGCATTACACAGTTATTGCTGAATGAAGCCCAGAATGAAAAGCTGGCTGAAAATCCGCTGGGCCGGGAATTTGTAATACAGGCAACGGGCACTGTTTCTGAGCGCTCAAATAAGAATTTGCTAATCCCAACAGGAGAAATAGAGGTCAGGGTAAGCCAAATTACAATTTTGAATAAGTCTGTCACGCCGCCTTTTACCATACAGGACGAAACGGACGGAGGGGATGATCTTCGCATGAAATTCAGATATCTCGATCTGCGCCGCAATGCCGTCAAAAAGAACCTGGAACTTCGCTATGCCGTGAACCGGGCTGCCCGCAACTACCTGCATATGAACCAGTTCATGGATATTGAAACCCCGTTTCTAATCAAATCGACACCTGAAGGAGCCCGCGATTTCGTGGTTCCCTCACGAATGAATCCAGGTCAGTTTTATGCTCTTCCCCAAAGCCCTCAGACATTCAAACAGCTGCTTATGGTCAGCGGGTTTGACCGTTATTACCAGATCGTAAAATGCTTCCGCGATGAGGATCTGCGCGCCGATCGTCAGCCAGAGTTCACGCAAATAGACTGTGAGATGAGCTTTATCGAGCAGGATGATATTCTCCAGATGTTCGAAGGCATGATCCGCTATATTTTTAAGGAAGTAAAAGGGATAGACTATTCTGACGCTATACAAAGAATGACCTGGGAAGATGCGATGTGGGATTATGGAAATGATAAACCAGATATCCGTTTTGGAATGAAAATTTCCAATCTGAAATCAGTTTTCAAAAGAAAAGGTTCCGCTGAGGCTGATGGTTTCCTGATTAACAATGCGGGATTCCAGGTATTTGATAACGCTGAGACTGTCCTGGCCATTGCAGTTACTTCCGCCGCCGCCTGGTCGCGCAAACAATTTGACGAACTAACGGACTGGGTAAAGCGCCCACAGGTTGGGATGCAGGGAATGGTTTATATCCGGTATAATGAAGATGGCTCGCTAAAAAGCAGTGTTGATAAATTCTATTCTGAAGAAAAACTAAAAGCCATTGCAGGTTTCGTCAATGCACAAAAAGGAGATGCAATTCTTATACTTTCAGGCAGAGAAGAAAAAACACGCAAGGCAATCAGCGATCTGCGGCTTGAACTGGGGGAAAGAATGGGCATGAGGAAAAAGGATGAATTCAGACTGCTTTGGGTAATTGATTTTCCTTTGTTTGAATATAGTGAAGAAGATAATCGCTGGGTTGCACGGCACCATCCTTTTACGGCGCCCAAACCAGACCAGATATCCACTATGATCAACAACGATCCGCAGATAGCCGATGCCGCTAAGTATCTCGGACATCCTTATGCGAATATCAAAGCGAATGCATATGATATGGTGTTAAACGGAAATGAGATAGGTGGTGGTTCGATCAGGATCTATCAGCGTGAGCTGCAGGAAAAAATGTTTGACGCGTTGGGAATGAGCCGTGAGGAAGCCAATCATAAATTTGGTTTTCTGCTTGGTGCATTTGAATATGGCGCACCTCCTCACGGCGGAATAGCCTTTGGGTTCGACCGGCTTTGCGCAATACTGGGCGGCAGCGAAAGCATCCGCGATTTTATAGCCTTCCCAAAAAATAACAGCGGCCGGGATGTGATGCTCGATACACCTGCATCAATTGATGAAAAACAATTGAAAGAACTTAATATTTCCATTCTTTCTTCATGATCAGATAACTGACAATTATTTGTAGTTTCGTTTGAACAATACGGTGAATCTTCATGGGAGAATTTGCGGAAAGAAATTTACGGGATAACAGATATTTATTGTCTCGTGCATCTGCCTCATTAAGAATCAAGCATTCCTTTTTTTTAACGTTATTCTTATTGGGTGGATATTTTGTCAAGGCTCAGAACTTTTTCCTGAGAGAAGACAGTTTACTTACATTACTGAAAACCCAATATACTTCGCTTTCCACAAGCCGAATTCTGATTGCATCTGAATTAATGAACCTTCACCTGCCTGATGAACCCTTATTTGATAGTTTAAAAAATCTGCTCATCCAGGAATCAGAAGACAGCCGAAACAGGAATTTTATATGTTTCACTTATAGTCAAATTTCAAAATCCTATTTGGGTTATTTCAACAGGCCGGATTATTATGAAAAGGGAAAGCCGTACGCAGATAAATGCCTACAGGTGGCTAATGAAAGCGGACTGGAAGCATATAAGGTTTCAGCTTATTTACTTTTTGCAAGGTATTATCTGGATATTACAGAAAATCAAAAAGCGCTGGACTATAATAACCAGGCGATTTCACTGGCATCAGCGATTGGTTCAGACAGTCTTCTCAGCCAGTCTTACTCGTCGATCTCAAATACCTGGAACACCCTTGCTAACAAACTTTCAGAGTTCCAGTCTTTATTGAATGCAAGGAATTTTGCCGAAAAATCAAAAATCCATTCACTGATCTTACAAAGCTTTAACCAGCTGGGAAATTTTTACGAATCCGTAAACGACTATGAAAAGGCAAAGGATTATTACACTATATGCGAAAATGAGGCAAGGGAATGGAACGAAAGCGCATATATATTTACTTCCCTTAGGGCGCTCGGGAGAACACATCTTCATGAAAAAAATGAAAAACTGGGTATTTCTTATTATGATAAAGCAATCAGGTACGGGGATTCGCTGGGAATTGGAAATTTAAAACTGCAGATTTATCTGGACCTGTTAAACTATTACTTCAATAACGGCGATCCGGTTAAGGGAATTGTATATATGGATCAGCATCCTGCCTTGATGGATTTTATACGGAAATTCGGAGTGGAATACCAGGTAAATAAATTATACGCAGTTGTGGAGAGCTCTAAAAATAAATACGATTCAGCTCTGTACTTTCTGAATCTTGCATTACCCTATGAATACGGCCAAAAGGGAAATTACTCTGAGAAATATAATTTTGCCGACCAGATTGCTGAAGTTTATCGGGGAATGCATAAATATCCGGAGGAATATAAAACGCTGTTGCTTGCCAATAAGTTTGCGGACTCATCGCAGAATATTTATTATCTGCGTGATGTTATGCTTAACCTGGATTCCGTGAGTTATCTCCTCGGAAATTATAAACTTTCACAACAATATCTTTCCCAATATAATCTTTACAGGGATTCAATCGAGTCTCTCAGTAAGCAAAAAGATTTATTGAACATAGAAATTCAGAATGCAAATAAAAGGGCCGAACAGCAAAAGAAAGATGAGGAAGAAAAAAGAAGGACCCGGAATAACATCGAATATCTGGGTATTACTGCAGTGATCGCAACAGTATTTATTATTCTTGTTGGCCTGGGTGTTTTTAAGATATCTCCTGCCATTATCCGGGCAATGGGATTTTTCGCTTTTATATTTTTATTTGAATTCATTGTTTTGCTGCTGGATGATCAGATCCAGGTTATCACGCATGGAGAGCCCTGGAAGGTGCTGGCCGTAAAAATATTTATTATCTCCTTATTACTACCGCTGCATCACTGGCTTGAAAAAAAGATGACGCATTATCTTACCTATAAAGCTCATATGATCAAGTCTAAAATCTTTACTAAAAAAGTTTAAGGAAGTTTAATCTTGAAATGTCTGTCAATAGTCATCCTGGAAAAAGCATAATGCTCCCGATAAAATCTGCCAAAAGACAGATTTGCGAATTGCAATATTAAGCTCTGAGGCTTCTCACGTCCGTTGGAAATATCTCCTTACTTTTACGGCCACAAAATCGCTCAATTGTATGGCTTACCAATTGCTGAAAGGGAAAAAAGGAATCATATTTGGTGCGCTGGATGAAAAATCACTCGCATGGAGAACGGCTCTTCGGTGTCGTGAGGAAGGCGCAGAACTTGTGTTAACAAACGCCCCTGTTGCCCTGCGAATGGGTGAGATCAATAAACTTGCAGAAGAAGTAAAGGCTCCCGTCATAGGTGCGGACGTGACCAAATCAGAGGACCTGAAGAAATTATTTGAAGATTCGATGACGCATTTCGGTGGCAGGATCGATTTCGTATTGCATTCAGTTGGCATGAGTGTAAATATGAGAAAGGGACGCGCTTATACAGAGCTGGATTATGGATTCAATCAAAAAACCCTAGACATATCAGCGATGTCTTTTCACCGGGTTTTGCAAACAGCGTATGAATTGGATGCCATTAACTATTGGGGCAGCGTGGTTGCACTCACTTATATTGCAGCACAAAGAGTATTCCCGGATTACAATGAAATGGCCGATGCCAAAGCTTTACTGGAAAGTATTGCCAGAAGTTTCGGATACTATTACGGGATCAGGAAAAAAGTCCGAATTAATACTATTTCCCAGTCACCCACTAAAACAACTGCAGGGAGCGGAGTGAAAGGATTTGACGGATTTCAGGAGTATGCAGAAAAAATGAGTCCGTTGGGCAATGCAAGTGCGGATGATTGTGCTGGTTATATCGCTGTTTTATTTAGTGATCTTACGCGGATGGTCACGATGCAAAATCTCTTTCATGATGGGGGATTCTCTTTCACTGGCGTTACAGAAGCCGTTGTTACAGATATAGAAAAAAAAATGGAGAAAGCGAAAGAGGCGTAAAGCCTAAAGCTTAATGACCAAAGGCTAAAACTGGTAATAGGTTAGATTACTATAGAAATTTATTAACCTGTCGAAAAAAAAATCCTCTTGTATTAAAAGAGGACTTTTGAATTATTAAAAGTTTTAGGTTTTAAGCTTTCAGCCTCAAGCTAATATTCGTCTTCATTAAAAAAGAAATCCTCCTGTGATGGATAGTCAGGCCATATATCGTCGATTCCTTCATAGATTTCTCCTTCGTCTTCCAGTTCCTGTAAATTCTCCACTACTTCAATGGGTGCGCCTGATCGTATGGCGTAATCAATAAGTTCATCTTTCGTGGCCGGCCAGGGAGCGTCTTCAAGGTAACTGGCTAATTCAAGTGTCCAAAACATCGTATCCTTTATTTAGTTTCTGGTGTTTTTAATAAGGTCAGATTAATGGGTTTATCCCGGACCAGGGGAGCAGAGCCTGCCTTTAATTTTTCGCAAAAGTAATTTTTATAATGAAACAACCAAATACCATTTATAAGAGGCAAAGCATATAACCGCAAAGAACAAGCCGTTATATTTGTGAATGATCCCATCTGCGGCCACTCATCCGATTCTATCTGCAAGAAATATTCATAAATATTATGGCACACTACACGTTTTACAGGGGGTGGATCTGGATATCCATGCCGGTGAGATTGTGAGCATGGTTGGCCCTTCAGGATCCGGTAAAAGCACTTTATTACACATTCTGGGCACTTTGGATGAACCGGCAGAGGGGGAAATCCGCCTTAAAGACAGGGAATTGCATAGTTTAAAGGGAAAAACGCTCGCGTCCTTCAGAAATCGCCATATTGGCTTTGTTTTCCAATTCCATCATTTACTACCTGAATTTACAGCCCTTGAGAATGTTTGTATACCTGGATGGATAAGCGGTGCCGGCAAATCTTCCATTGAGGGCCGGGCACGGCAATTACTCGAAATCCTGGGAGTGGGTCACAGGATGGATAACAAACCCGCTGCAATGTCAGGTGGCGAACAACAAAGGGTGGCCGTTTGCCGTGCGCTGATCAACAGCCCGGATATCATATTTGCAGATGAGCCTACAGGTAATCTGGATTCTGCGAATGCGAAAGAACTTCACCGGTTATTTTTCGAATTAAGGGAGAAATTCAATCAGACCTTTCTCATAGTAACACATAACGAAACGCTGGCAGAAATGAGTGACAGGGTAGTCAGGATGCAGGATGGGAAGATCAGGGTATGAAAGTGTGGTAGTGTGGTAGTGTGGTAGTGTGATAGTGTAGTTACAAATGACTTATTACTTTCACACAATCATACTACCACACTACCACACTACCACACTTTCATACTATTTTCCTGGGTTCCATTTTATTTCTTCAGCTCCAAGCTGCATTCCAATATATCGTGCCAAAACAAAGAGATAGTCACTCAGTCTGTTCAGATATTTAATAATCAGCGGTTGTGCTAATGGTTCAAATCCGTTTAGTTCCACAACGAATCTTTCAGCCCGACGACATACAGTTCGACAAATATGTGCGGTAGAAACAGTTATATGTCCGCCGGGAAGAATAAAAGATTTCATTTCCGGTAATTTTTCGTTCATGGAATCCATTTCATTTTCCAGTAGCAGGATATCAGATTCGCGCAGGTCAGGAATTTTCATGGCAATTTCCTTATTGGGATCACAGGCAAGTTCGGCGCCAATGGTGAAAAGCCTGTCTTGTATTTTGCGGAGCACCTCACGACTATGATTATCCGCTGACTGGTCTCCCAGCAATCCGATAAATGCATTCAATTCGTCTACTGTGCCATAGGCTCCAATTCGTATATGGCTTTTCGGAACCTTTGTCCCTCCGATCAGGCTGGTCTTTCCTCCATCGCCAGTTTTTGTGTAAATCTTTTGAGACATGCAAATTAATTGTGGGTTATGGATTATGGGATATGAACTATGGGTCATGAATATCTTTTGAACCCATAACCCATAATTCATAACCCATAACCTATAATTTAAGCAGGTACGCCAGCATACATTCCCTCCCTGCGTTTGTCTGTCTCTACTACGCCATCGCGCAGTCTTATGACACGATGTGCATAGTTGGAAATATCTTCTTCATGAGTAACCAGCACAACGGTATTTCCCGCGGCCTGGATCTTGTTAAAAATTTCCATGATCTCAACGGAAGTCTTGGTATCGAGATTTCCTGTTGGTTCATCAGCGAGAATGAGGGAGGGATTATTAACCAGTGCCCGGGCAATTGCCACGCGCTGGCACTGACCGCCTGAAAGTTCATTGGGTTTATGGTGACTTCTATCCGTCAGGCTCACTTTATCAAGGACGGCCATGGCCATCTCAGTCCTGGTTTTTTTGGAGATTCCGGCATACACCAGTGGAAGAGCTACATTTTCTGCTGCAGTTAATCGTGGCAACAAATTAAACTGCTGAAACACAAATCCAATTTCCTGATTTCTGACTTCGGCCAGGTCATCGTCAAGCATCTCACTTACATCCTGACCATTCAGGATATATCTTCCTTCCGTCGGAGAATCCAGGCAACCGAGAATATTCATTAGGGTACTCTTTCCCGATCCTGAGGGTCCCATGAGTGCTACGTACTCATTTTTGAAAATATCCATGCTAATGCCCTTCAAAACCGGAACGGCCTGTTTACCCATGAAATAACTTTTCACTATGCGGTCCAGATGAATAATAGCAGAAGATGTCATGGTCGAATTACTTTTAGCCTTCCTTAGAGGTGGCAGGGTTTTTAACTACCAGTGGAACTTTAAAATACTGTTCGTCAGCCAATGGCGCATTTTTCAATGCATCAAAACGGCTAAGTGGTTTTTCGGCAATATCTTCACGCAGTACGTTGATCTCCTCTCCCATATTTAAAAGAGGTTCTACATCCCGAAGATCGAGTTCATTCAGCTTTTCAACAAAGCCGATCATTTTCTGCAGATCTTTTTTAATTTCCTGCTTTCCGGCCGAGTCGAATTCCAGGCAGGCCAATTTACACAGATTATCTACGAGTGTATCATTCACTTCCATGAAAGGGGATTAGGACAAAAATAATGGTTTCAGGGAGATTTTGAATGCCTGTTCATTATCTTCGCCTTCCTCATGGAGAAAAGTAAAGAAATTGTTTTAAGCGGTATCCGGCCCACCGGATTTCTTCACCTGGGGAACTATTTCGGGGCACTGAAGAACTGGGCGAGGATGCAAAATGAATATGTATGCTATTTTTTTATTGCCGACTGGCATAGTTTGACCACTCATGCAGACACCAGTGAGTTAAAATCAAATACCCGCAGACTGGTGTCCGAACTGATTGCCGGAGGGTTGGATCCTGATAAATGTACGATCTATGCCCAGAGTGATATACCCGAAATCCCCGAGCTCTACCTTTATCTTAACATGCTGGCATATAAGGGTGAACTTGAAAAAACAGTTACGTTTAAGGAAAAAGTAAGGCAGCAACCCGAAAATATTAATGCTGGGCTGTTGACCTATCCGGTATTGCAGGCTGCCGATATTCTCATTCACCGCGCGCACTTCGTGCCTGTTGGAAAGGATCAGGAACAACATATCGAAATGACAAGGAATTTTGCAGAACGCTTCAATCACCGATATGGTGAATTATTCCCTGTTCCGAAGGCCTTTAGCTATAGCGAAGATCTTGTTAAAATTCTCAGCCTGGACGGAAGCGGTAAAATGAGTAAGAGCGAACAACAGATGAATACCATTTATCTGAACGATGATGATGAGCTTATCACAAAAAAAATTATGAAAGCAAAAACGGACCAGGGACCTGGTTCCGCCAACAGTGAAAAACCGGAATATATAAAGGGGCTTTTTACATTGTTGGAACTGGTAAGCAGTCCTGAAATTCTTTCAAAATTTGAACATGATTTCAACCACTGTCAGATCAGGTATGGTGATATGAAAAAGCAGCTCGCAGAAGATATGGTTCGGTTTATTAAACCTATGAGAGAAGAAGCTGCTGCCCTGCAGAATGACCCGGCACAAATTGATAATATACTGTCAAAAGGAGCTGAGAAAGCCAGGAAAAGTGCGGCAGCAACGCTGCACGAAGTACGCAAAGCGCTGGGATTTAAGTATGTCTGATACAGATTCGATTCTTTTTATATTTCGGTCATAAGATTTTACATTTAGGAATGGCAAAAACGAAGAAACCCAAGCATATTGCGGTAGCAGGTAATATAGGTGCCGGAAAAACAACACTTACTGAGTTGTTAAGCAAACATTATAAATGGATCCCACAGTTTGAAGACGTAGATCATAATCCTTATCTCAATGATTTTTATGACGATATGCCCCGGTGGAGTTTCAACCTGCAGGTTTTTTTTCTGAACGGAAGGCTGAATCAGCTGCTTGAAATTTACAGTGGCACAGAAACGGTTATTCAGGACCGTACAATTTACGAAGATGCCCACATTTTTGCACCTAACCTGCATGATATGGGCCTCATGAGTAAAAGGGATTACAATAATTACTTCCAGTTTTTTCAGACATTGAAGAGGATGGTCCAACCACCCGACCTGCTTATATACCTCCAGGCATCGGTACCAACACTGGTCGGGCAAATTCAAAAAAGAGGCCGTGAATATGAAGAAAATATCAGGCTCGATTATTTAAAAAGACTCAATGATCTTTACAACAAATGGATTGATGGATATAGAGAAGGCAGTCTTTTAGTGGTTGATGTTGACAAAAACAAATTTCCGGAAAACGAAGAGCACCTTGGAGAAATCATCACGAGAATTGACGCGCAATTGTACGGGTTGTTTTAATTAAAAATTAAAAAGTAAAAAAACTTTAGTTGAGTAATACGCCAAATTGAAAAAGCTCCTTTTTTGGAGGAGCTTTTTATAGCAAACAACGTTAGAGGTCGTTAGGTAGTAAACAATTAGCTGCCAAGATGACGAAAATATTTATAAAATAACAAGTTTTCATTAAGTTTTTTTAGAATTAATGATTCAGGTCATATTTTCAGGCCCAAAACTGCTGGTTTTGCCTGTCCAGCATACTTTTAAGGATGAAATATCTACCATTAAACCCACTCATATTCAAGCAGAACCGCGAGCGTTTTTCCAGGGAAATGCAACCTGCTTCGATTGCTATTTTTGTCAGTAATGATGAATTTCCGACTAATGGAGACGCATTATATCCATTCCGGCAAAACAGCGACTTGTATTGGCTGACAGGTATAGTCCAGGAAGACACGATGGTGGTCCTGTTTCCGAACCACACCGATCCTAAATACAGGGAAGTGTTGATACTCGTACGTCCTAACGAACTGAAGGAAAAGTGGGATGGTAAAAGACTGAGTGCCGAAGAAGGAAAAAAAATCTCCGGCATCAGCACAGTGATCTGGCTGGATACAAGCGATGCGCTCTTGCAGGTCTGGATACACCTGGCAAAAAATATTTACCTGGATTCAAACGAAAATGACAGGAAAAATAATCTTATTCAAACAAAGGAATACAGGTTTATCAAAGAAACTAAAAGGCGATATCCCCTGCACATATATCTGCGCGCTGCCACCATTTTGAAAGAACTGCGGGCAGTAAAAACCGCTGAAGAAGTGGTTGTGATACAACAGGCCATTGATATTACGGCAAATAGTTTTTTTCGCGTGATGAAATTCATGAGACCGGGTGTTTTTGAATTTGAAGTAGAGGCAGAGATTCAACATTCATTTCTTTCACAAAGAGCAACGGGTCCGGCTTATGGCAGTATTCTCGCCTCTGGTAAAAACGCCTGCACACTGCATTATATATCAAATAACCAGGAATGCAGGGATGGTGATCTGATGCTGATGGATTTTGGTGCAGACTATGGAGGATATAATGCGGACCTTACACGTACGATACCTGTGAATGGAAAATTTACAAAGCGACAAAAGCAGGTCTATAATGCATGTTTGCATTTGCACGAGTATGCCAAGAGACTCTTGAAACCCGGCATTACTATTAATGAATATCATGTACTCGTAGGCAGGGAAGCGGACATTATTTTTCAAAAAATAGGTCTGCTTACAAAAGCAGATGTGAAAAATTCAACCCCTGAGCATCCTGCTTACTGGAAATATATGTATCATGGTATTTCCCATCATCTTGGCATTGATGTGCATGACCTTGGACCCCGTACTGAACCACTTCGCGCAGGAATGGTACTGACAGTGGAACCTGGTATTTATATCCAGGAAGAAAAAATGGGAATACGAATTGAAAATAATATCTGGCTCACTAAAAACGGGCATAAGGATTTGATGAAAGACATACCAATTACCGTTGAAGAGATTGAGGCGTTTATGAAAAGCTAAAGTAAGCTAAAGCCTAAAGCCTAAAGCCTAAAGCCTAAGTAAAGCCTAAAATAATTTTCGATTTGCAATTTATAAAATGATTTTAAATTTAATTTCCACACTCCCATACTCCCATACCCCCATACTTTCCCAATGAAACATATCCCTAATTTACTTACACTGTTAAACTTGTTCTTTGGATGTATTGCAGTGATATGCATACTTCAAAACGGGATAACTATTATATATTCATCTGACGGAACGCAATACGCAGATATTCCTGAGCGAATATGGCTCGCACCTTTGTTCATCGGATTGGCAGCAATTGCAGATTTTCTTGACGGATTTCTTGCCAGACTCCTGAAACAAAATTCGGCACTTGGCCGTGAGCTAGATTCACTCGCAGATGTGGTGAGTTTTGGAGTGGCACCCGGGCTGATCATATATCAGTTATTGAGAATGAGTTTTATGAAACAGGAAGACGGTGCGGATGTCTCAATGATCTGGTTACTTCCCTCACTGATTTTGCCATGCGCAGCCGCGTACCGCCTGGCTGTCTTCAACCTGGATATTACACAGTCAAAGAGTTTTAAAGGCATTCCTGTACCTGCAGTCGGATTGACGATTGCTTCCTTTCCTTTGATCTATTGGACAAGAAACAGCTCCTGGGTTTTGAATCTGCTCCTGAACAAATGGATATTGTATGCGATTGTAATCTTGGTTTCTTATGCAATGCTGAGCCGTGTCCCCATGCTTTCCATGAAGTTTGGAGGAAAGAATGATCCGCAATTGCTTCCCCGATTAATATTGGTATTGTTATCACTGATTGCCGTTATTTTTTTACAGTGGTTTGCAGTTCCTCTTATCTTCCTTTTTTACATTATCATATCTTTGCTTTTCAAAAACAGGATCGCATGAATTTTTCGGTACAGGTAAAAGTAATGCCACTTAAAGAATTGCTTGATCCACAGGGGAAGGCAGTCATGGGCGGACTTCAGAATCTCGGAATCAAAACTATCCAGGACGTCCGCATCGGGAAAACAATCCAACTACAGGTAAACGCTTCCTCTTCAGACGAAGCAAAAAAAATTGCTGAGGAAGCGAGCAAGAAACTTTTGGCAAATCCGGTAATGGAATATTATGAAATCACTGTAGGATGAAAATACGAAAGTATGGGAGTATGGGTGATGAAATTTTGAAAAATAAAATTAAGGTCAAGGTATGAGAATTATGAACCGGGTATTGTTTTTTACACTCCCATACTCCCACACTCCCATACTCCCATACTAATGTTATACCTCGTCCCATCGCCCATCGGAAATCTTCAGGACATCACATTCCGGGCGCTTGAAGTACTTAAAAAAGCCGATCTGATACTGGCGGAGGATACGAGAAACTCACTCAAGCTTCTGAATCATTATCATATCATAAAACCCCTCACTCCTTATCATCAGCACAATGAGCATAAAGTACTAAGACATTTGGTAGATCAGTTATTACAGGGGAAAGTAATGGCGATGTTAACGGATGCCGGAACGCCGGGTGTTTCTGATCCCGCTTTTTTACTGATACGAGAATGCATCCAGGTGAATATTCAGGTGGAATGCCTGCCTGGTGCGACTGCATTTGTTCCGGCACTCGTTAACAGCGGGCTTCCTATGAATCGATTTTGTTTTGAAGGTTTTTTGCCCATAAAAAAAGGCAGGCAAACTTTATTAAAGAAATTAGCGGCTGAGGACAGGACCATGGTTTTTTATGAATCTCCCTTGCGTTTGGTTAAAACACTCGAAGAATTTAAGGAATATTTCGGTTCAACCAGAAAGTGTAGTGTCAGCCGGGAACTCAGCAAGATATTCGAAGAAAATATTCGTGGAAGCCTGGACGTGGTACTTGCGCATTTTAGAGAAAAAGGTGTGAAAGGGGAAATTGTTATAGTGATCGAAGGCACAGGATAAGGCCCCGATTAGGATGGTAAGATTGCTATCTATTTTTTTTACTGATAAATCGACTTTTTTAGTAAGCAAATGGAACATAATAACTTTAGTTTTTCAACAAAGAAAAATATGAATCGGGAATACTTTAGTAAATCAATTCGTTTTTTGTATTTGTTGTTGACTTGTCAATTTTTTACAACAGTGTTGTTTGCGCAACCGGAACGGTGGCAGCAGCGAGTCAAGTATACCATGGATATCATTGTGAATGTTGAGACCAATCAGTTTACGGGCAAACAACAACTGGACTATACAAATCATTCACCGGACACACTGAGAAAAGTGTTTTATCATTTGTACTGGAATGCATTCCAGCCCAATAGCATGATGGACAATCGCAGTCGCGAGCTTGGTAAAGTCATTGTCAATGACCATCCTGACTGGGACTTCAGGGTAGAGGACCGGATCCTGCATTTAAAGCCTGATGAAATAGGATATCAAAAAATTCTCTCATTAAAGATGAACGGTATGCCTCAGTCTTTCACGGTGGATGAGACTATCCTGGAAGTAGATTCTGACCAAACCCATTTTGCCCAATTCGACCGTTCATTTCGAAATGGAATTTGAGGCCCAGGTTCCGCTGCAGATCCGAAGAAGCGGACGCGATAATCCTGAGACCAAAGTGCGGTATTCCATGAGCCAGTGGTATCCAAAAATGTGTGAATATGATTATGAAGGATGGCATGCTACTCCCTATATCGGTCGTGAGTTTTATGGCGTCTGGGGAGATTTTGATGTAAATATTCACATTGATAAATCCTATATTCTGGGCGGCACCGGATATTTACAAAACCCTGAACAGATCGGCTATGGGTATGAAACAAAAGGCAGTAAAGTAACGAGGCCATCGGGAGAAAAATTAAACTGGCATTTTTATGCACCAAATGTGCATGATTTTGTTTGGGCTGCTGATCCGGAATTTATTCACGTTACAAAGAAAATCCGCAACGATCTTACTCTCCATCTGTTGTATAAAAA
The DNA here is from genome assembly GCA_963730425.1 of uncultured Bacteroidota bacterium. Lineage (GTDB taxonomy): Bacteria > Bacteroidota > Bacteroidia > Chitinophagales > Chitinophagaceae > Puia. Next base: position 607,205 of record CAVSRV010000011.1, read on the forward strand.
AACCAATGAGCAGGAAAAGAAATGGCTTAATATTCTGGATGTGGCGGAAAAAGCGCTACCCTATATGGAACAGACATATGGGGCCTATCCCTATAAACAATATTCGTTTATACATGGTGGTGATGGAGGCATGGAATATCCGATGGCCACACTGCTGAAGGATGCCGGAGGCTGGATGCACGAGTGGATGCATAGCTGGTACCAGGGCATGCTGGGTACAAACGAACTTAAATATCCATGGATGGATGAAGGATTTACCCAGTACGCCGCGGCACGTAACTGGGGATACTTAAACAAGGACACTTCAGTTGAACAGACTTTTAAAAGAGAATATGCCAATTATTTTTCACTGGCAAAAAGTAGTATCCAGGAGCCCATGACTACCTACGCGGATTATTTTAACACGAATACCGGATATTCATTTACAAGTTATTATAAGGGAACTGTTTTCATGGTTCAGCTTGGATATATAGTGGGCGATAAAGTGCTTGATAAAATTTTACTTGAATATTACAGGGAATGGCATTTCAAACATCCAAATGCTGACGATTTTTTTCGCGTAGCCGAAAAAGTGAGTAACATGCAGCTTGACTGGTATGAAGATTTCTGGATAAAGAGTATAAAAAAAGTGGACTATGGTATCGATAGTTTATGGGAAGTAAATGGAAAAACAAAAATCAGGCTGCGTATGCTGGGACAGATTCCGATGCCCATAGACGTACTTCTTCAATTCAAAGATGGAAGTAAAGAGCTTGCCTATATACCTCTTTATTCAATGTTTGGAGTTAAACCGGAAGAAGACAAAATCATACCACGTCATGTTTATGAACCCTGGAAATGGACTAACCCGGAATATGAATTTGAAATAAACCATAAACTCACGGATTTGAGGCTTATTGAAATTGATGCTTCCCACAGGATGGCGGATGTTAACCGGAATAATAATAAGCTCGAGCTGAAATGGTAGCCAGGATAGGGATTCATGATCTTCTGAAATATTTATTGATGGCCTCTACCCGGTTTCCAACCTGCAGTTTTTCATAAATATGATAGACGTGCTTGCGCACGGTTTCAGGACTTATATAGAGATTGGATGCAATTTCTTTATACAAAAGTCCAAGGGAAAGTTGTTGCAGGATTTCGTTTTCGCGGTTTGATAAACCGGGCAGGGACTTTCCCTTCTTTGCATGAAGAGGATTCCAGCCGCCTCCGCCACTATCGTTCACCTGGAAAATGCTCACTACTTTCCTTGCAATCAGGGCGCTCATGGGTGCTCCACCTTCACACATTTCTCTTATGGCACGGATTAACTCCACCGGAGAAGTTCTTTTCAGCATATAACCATTTGCACCCGCGCACAAGGCTTCAAATATCTTTTCATCATCATCGAAAACCGTGCAGATCATGAACAATACCTCGGGGAAATCTGGTTTGATCTTACGAATGCAGTCAATGCCTGACTCACCATGACCAAGATTAATATCCAATCAATACAACATCAGGTTTCATCAGTGGTATCAGTACAATCGCTTCCTCCGCATCACCGTAACTTCCAAGGAGATCAAACCCATCTGCTCCGGTGATCATTTTTTCAAGTGCGGCACGTACTGCGGGGTTGTCGTCCACGATAGTAACTTTTGTCATTGGTTTATGGTTTATTGTGAATGGTATATGGTTAGTGGTTCTAGGCAGACCATATACCATTCACCATCTACCATAAAAATATCGAAGACCTAAATTCTGGAATAAGTATAATCACCCTTTCATTCGCAGAAAGAATAAAATAAAAAACGGTGGGATCAATCAAACATTTCGCTGATAAGGAACCTGCAGAATATATTTTTCGCGGAAAGATTCCTCGGCAAAGAGGTCATATATTTCAAATATTTTGGGTCGGGTGCCGCTTTCTGAAATTTCATCAGAGAGGTCGCCGCCTTTCAGGCAAATAAGCCCACTGGCATTCACGGTACCATTGGAAGCCTCATTGCCTCCATGTATGTTTTGCGGCCTCAATAAGGGCCGGGACCATTGCCAGAGATCTTTTAGAGAAGCAACTGCTCTCGATACAGCTATGTCAAATTTTCTCCCTTTAATTTCTTCGGCCCGCCCATGTTGGGTGGTTATATTTTTGAGTGAAAGCGAATCAGCTACGGCATTCACGACTTTTAGTTTTTTTGCAATACTGTCTACCAGATGAAACCGTGTTTCAGGAAAGAAAATCGCAAGTGGGATACCAGGGAACCCTCCGCCCGTACCAATGTCTATCACCTGTGAACCCGGAGGGAAATTAAATACAGCAGTTATGCTGAGGGAATGCAGTACATGTCTTTCATAGAGACTTCCAATATCTTTCCTCGATATGACATTTATTTGCGCATTCCATTCCCGATAAACCGCTTCCAGCGCCTCCATCTGGCGAATTTGTTCAGGTGTAAAGTCTGAAAAATAACGGGTGATTACCTCCACTCCGCGCGTGGCTTCTTCCATAATGAAGGTGCAAAGATGACATAATATCCAATCATCCAGACGTCCAGTAACCACCAGTATGGGAAGAGGTCCGACTCACCCAACTTTTTCATACAACGGAAATAAACAATTCCCTGTACGAGAAAACGAACCAGAAAAACGAGACAGGGTCAATTGCCAGTGAAAATATAAAAGGCTGACTATGAAGGCGGGATAAAATAATATATGGGTTATCGAATAAAGGGTAAGCAGAAATTTATGTCTGGGCTTGTAATATTTGCCCGTGGTATAATGACGGGTTTTCTGTCGCACCCATTCCCTGAATGTTTTTTTTGATTCGGAAAGAGTAAAGGACTCCGGATCGATCACGATCCGCGTATTGGCTGCCGTGGCTACTTTATTCACAAATAAATCGTCGTCACCACCTGGTACATGGTTTATGGATGAAAATCCCTTATTTCTCAGAAACAGCTCTTTTTTGTAAGAAAGATTCCTGCCCACGCCCATATAGGGCTGACCCGCAAGCGCATAAGAAAGATATTGAAGTGCCGAATGAAATGTTTCAAACCGGATGAGTTTATTCAGGACACCGGGTTTCTTTTTGTAAGGACTATAACCCAAAACAATCTGTGTTCCGTCAAGATATCCGTCCTGCATCTTTTCAACCCAATATTCGCTCACTGGGATACAATCGCTGTCAGTAAGTAGCATCACTTCATGTCTGGCTTCGCGGATACCCATGCTCAGCGGGTATTTTTTTCCCGGTATGCCCTTGGCTTCATATTCCAGATTGACGATATGGAGACCCTTAAAAGTTTTTTTAAATTCTTCCAGGAGATATCGGGTATCATCCTGACTATTGTGGTTAACTACGATCACTTCATGAGTGCTCGGATAGGTTTGGGAAAGTGCTCCCGGCAGGTTTGAAGCCAGGTTAACTGCTTCATCCCTGGCACATATAATTACACTTACAGGATGTTGTTGTGAATTGTTTTTAGATGGCTTGCGAAAAAAGGCAAGACGCTGAAAAAACCAGACATAATAGAAGAGCTGAATGAAACTAATTAAACAAAACAGGGTAAACCAGATCTCGCTCCACGACAAATAAGGGGGCAGTTTATACATCGAACCACAGTTAGTTAGGGATGGTAAAAATACGGAAATAAGCCCAACGCTTTATGCCTGACGCCTAACGCTTAAGGCTTAAAGCCTAACGCCTAACGCTTTTTTTGAATCGTTGTTGCAATTTATTTGCGTGGCCATAATTTACAACCAGGATCCCAGGCTGGTATCCATAAAAATGATTTTTGCGTTAAGCCTTAAGCCTTACGCGTTAAGCGTTAGGCTTTAAGCGTTGGGCTTTAAGCGTTGGGCTTTAAGCCTTAAATTGCGCCCCTGCTATGGCCAGGTTATCCTTTATAATAAGCGGGAAAGATGGATTCTCATCGGCTCGTGCCGGGTTGATTGGCACCGACCACGGTGAAATTCCGACTCCCATCTTTATGCCCGTTGGTACCGCAGGTAGCGTTAAAGCAGTTACCAGTGATCAATTGGTGCGGGAGATCCATGCGAAAATAATTCTTGGGAATACTTATCATCTTTATCTGCGCCCGGGCAGCGCTGCATTGGAAAATGCCGGAGGATTGCACCGGCTCATGAACTGGAATGGACCCATCCTTACAGACAGTGGAGGATATCAGGTTTTTTCCCTGGCAGGCACCAGAAAGATATCGGAAGAAGGGGTGGTATTCAAATCGCATATTGACGGTTCACCACATATGTTCAGCCCGGAGAAGGTAATGGACATTCAGCGAAGTATTGGTGGAGACATTATCATGGCTTTCGATGAATGTCCCGCCTTTGGTACCAGCTATGAATACGTTGAGAAGTCCATGCATCTGACTCACCGGTGGCTCGACAGGTGTTTGAAAAGATTCCATGAAACACCGGACAGATTTGGATATAATCAGAATCTTTTTCCCATCGCGCAGGGTGGCATTTTTGAGAATCTCCGACGCGAATCCTGTGACTATATTGCTTCCAAAGATGCTCCGGGTAATGCTATCGGCGGACTAAGTGTAGGGGAACCGGATGAGGAGTTATATTCAATGACGGCACTTTGTTGTAAGCATTTACCTTTTGATAAACCCCGGTATCTTATGGGAGTTGGCACACCCTGGAATTTGTTGGAGTGTATAAGCCTTGGCATCGATATGTTTGATTGTGTGATGCCAACCAGAAATGGCAGGAATGGAATGTTATTTACTTCAAAAGGCGTAATTAATATTGACAACAAAAAATGGGAAAATGATTTTTCACCAATTGATGACGGGATTGATTGTTCCTACAGCAACCAATACAGTAAAGCTTATCTCCGTCATTTAATGAAGAGTAAAGAACTTACGGCTCTTACCATTGCCAGCGTTCATAACCTCGCTTTTTATATTCATCTTGTCACCCAGGCAAGGTCGCATATCCTGGCCGGCGATTTCTCCGCATGGAAGTCGCAACAAATGGGAATTTTAAGAGAGCGACTTTGATTAGATATGAGATATGGGTTATGAATTATGGGTTATGTACTTATTTGAAAAGAACCTTTCATATCCCATATCCCATATCTCATAACCCATATCTCATAACCAATAACCCATATCCCCATAACTCATAATTAAATCAGTTTCCCTTCCAGACATTATTACTCTCGTCGACGTCGGGTAACATTCTGTCTGGATCGATCGTGACTGACTCGATGGTACGTGTTGAAGGATACAGAAATTTCCATTCGCCGCCTCTTTGCCAGATTTCAACCGGCAGGTTGACTCTTCCTGTTTTTCCACCGGTTTCTTTCACTTCAACCGTGAGCGGCATAGGAAGTTTTTCGCGGTTTTGAATGGTGATCAATGCTCCGTTTGCAGGACTCGACTGTATATATTCCACGTTGCTTACTGCCAGATCCAGTTTCCAGTTATTCATAAACCAGCCTCGCCAGAACCAACTCAGATCTTCACCACTGGCATTTTCCATGGCGTGAAAGAAGTCCCATGGCGTTGGATGTTTATATGCCCAGCTGCGTATATAATAGCAGAATGCAGAATCAAATCTTGCCTCTCCCAAAATATCATATCTTAAAAGCTGCAAACCCATGGATGGCTTTTCGTAAGCATTGGAAGACAGGTATCGCGCATTCGTTACTTCAGGACTGGTCATGATGGATTCTGAATTGGGTTGGGAAAACCGCGTGGCACGTTCAGGAAAACGAGGTTTTCTGTAAAATTCTCCATGATTGAAATCCTGATCAGCCACAGAATTGATAAAAGTGTTGAAACCTTCATCCATCCATGGGAATTTTCTTTCATTACTGCCTACTATCATCGGAAACCAGGTATGACCGAATTCATGACTGGTAACTCCCCATAAACCTCTTCCTTTTGATAATGCATGACAAAAAACAATACCCGGATACTCCATTCCTGCCACATTCCCGGCGACATTCACTGCATTTGGATAGGGATAAGTAAACCACCTTGCTGAATATGATTCAATAGAGCCTTTTACAAATTCAGTGGACCGTTTCCATGCAGAATCATCGGCAGATTCAATGGGATATGCCGACATGGCGAGTGATTTTTTCCCATCAGGCAAATTAATTCTGGCAGCGTCCCATACGAATGCAGCGGAAGATCCAAATGCAACATCACGCGCGTGATTACACCTGAAATGCCAGACGAGTTTGCTTTTTGATAACCTGCCTGTTTTGTTTCTTACTTCTTCTTCCGAACGGATCATGATTGTTTTATCGCTGTTGCGGGCAGTTTCCAAACGTTTGATCTGCTGGGGTGTTAGTACTTCTGACGGATTTACTAATTCGCCTGATGCTACCACCAGCTGATCCGAAGATGTTGTAATGGTAAAATCATAATTTCCATATTCCAGGTAAAACTCACCTGCGCCAATGTAGGGTAACGCATTCCATCCAAGAACATTATCAAACACGCACATACGCGGGTACCATTGTCCGATCGTATATATCCAGCCATTCGAAGTTTCCATCCGCCCCATACGATCCGTGCCATGTTCAGGAATTCCGAAATTATAAGCGATATTTATTTTTAGTGAATCCCCATTCGCTTTCAATGCTTCCGGCAGGAAAATCTGCATACGGGTATCATTGACCAAATAGGATATCTTTTGTTCCCTGCCCATATAATTTACGGAAACTGACTGGATAGTATATCCCCCCGCGTATCCGGGATTGGCATAACGGCCACCCTCAACCGGAGTCGTCACTTCGCCACGGGAATCCGGTTTATAAATATTCTGATCAAGCTGGAGCCACAAAAAAGGCAACGGCACCGGACTGTTATTTTTATAAGTGATCTGCACGTTGCCGGAAATTTTTTGATTCACATCATCGAGGGTTGCCTGAATATTGTAATCAGCCTCATTTTGCCAGTATTTCGGACCGGGAGTACCCGCGGCGGTTCTTACATCATCACCGAATGCAGGATAAAATATAGGTGCGAATGCTTCATGCTGGTCGTAGTTTCCAACGGTTTGTGAAAATCCGACATAGGATACAATGCACAGGCAGACCAGCAACAATAAGTTTTTCTTAACAAGCATTAAAAAAGTTTTAAGCCTGCGAAGATAAATGGTAAAGTCCTTCTAAAAACACTAAAATGTGACGGGTGGTTAAAGCGGGAAGAACTAATTTGCAGGCTTTGATAACATGAAAAAACTGGACTGGTATATATTGAGAAAATTCCTGACCACTTTCGTGTTCACTATGCTCACAATCACTGTGATAGCTGTGGTGATTGATACCAGCGAAAAAGCAGATGATTTTGTAAAATCCGGATTAAGCAGCTGGGGAATTGTTACACATTATTTCTTCGGATTTATCCCGTTTATAATGTCTATGATCTTCCCGCTGATGGTTTTTATTGCCGTCATTTATTTCAGCTCGAAGATGGCCGCGCAATCAGAGTTTGTTGCCATACTGGCCGGTGGCGTGCGGTATAACAGGATGCTCAGACCCTATGTGGTGGGTGCAATTTTACTGGGAACATTTTTTTGGTTTGCCAGTCAGTACTGGGTTCCTAAAGCAAATGAGATCCGGACTAATTTTCAATCCACATATATTGATCCGCATAGTACCTATAACGGGGATCCCTATCATTCAAATAACTTTTATTTAAGGGTTGATGCGGAAACCTACGTGGGTCTTCGTTATTATGATACAACACTGAAAAGAGCGGGTGCATTTTTTCTTTCGAAAATAAAAAATAACCAGATCTATTATAATCTGCGCGCTGAATTCATGCGGTGGGACACTACAAAAAAGAATTGGCAGCTGACGAGTGTAGTGGAACATACTGTCAACGGTTTAAAGGAGACTTCCCGATTGATCCCCAGCATGAATATTAACCTCAATGTAAAACCGGAGGAGTTAAAAAGAGATGAATACCTGAAAGATAAATTCACGACTCCGGAATTAAAACGGTTCATCCGGATGGAGGAAATTCGTGGTTCTGAAGGGCTCAATACATATAAGGAAGAAAGATTTCACCGCGACGCCACTCCTTTTTCAGTAATTATTCTGACGATGATGGGAGCGGTAATTGCTACCCGCAAAGTACGTGGCGGGAGTGGCCTGCTGCTCGCTATCGGACTTGTAATGGCTGCCCTGTTTGTAATTATGGATAAGTTTTCTGTAACCTTTGCCACCAAAGGGAATTTCTCACCGATGCTTGCAGCCTGGATGCCCAATATCATTTTCAGTTTTGTGGCTCTCTGGCTCTACTGGAAAGCGCCGAAATAATATTAATCCCCGGTTAATTCTAAACATTCAGATTCAATCATTTGTTCCGACAGCATTCATGATTTAACTTTAGCCACCTATACCAGATCATCCTTTAAACGCGCAGTATGCCTATTAAAGAAAAATTTAAAGTCAAGGCAGATAATCTGAATGCTGAGATAAAAGATATTCTCAAAGAACACGGCTCTAAAAAAATAGGAGAGGTCACGCTCGCGCAAATTTACAGCGGTATGCGGGGAATGACAGGACTGGTAACTGAAACTTCTTTACTCGACCCCCAGGAAGGAATCCGGTTTCGCGGATATTCAATTCCTGAAATCCAGGAGAAACTTCCAAAAGCTCCGGGATGCACTGAACCGCTGCCAGAAGGATTATTTTATCTCATGCTGTTGGGTGAACTGCCAGAAGAAAAAGATGTTCACGAACTAACGGCCAACTGGCAACGCCGCAGTCACGTCCCAAACTATGTTTTTGATGCGATTGAAGCTTTACCGGTAGCATCCCATCCAATGACGCAGTTCGTGGTTGCCATTATGGCTTTACAAACAGAAAGTCAGTTTGCGAAGAAATATGCAGAAGGACTTAATAAGAAAGATTACTGGGAAGCCATTTTTGATGATTCCATGAATCTGATTGCGCGATTACCAAGAGTAGCTGCTTATATCTACAGAAGAAAATACAAAAACGGAGAGCATATACAACCGAACGGACTGCTTGACTGGGCAGGAAATTTTGCTCATATGCTGGGTTATAAGAACGAGACCTTTCATGAACTTATGCGACTCTATATGACCATTCATGCAGATCATGAAGGAGGCAATGTAAGCGCGCATACGACTCACCTTGTGGGTTCCGCCCTCAGTGATCCGTATCTGAGCTTTGCCGCAGGTATGAACGGACTGGCCGGACCTTTACATGGACTGGCCAATCAGGAAGTGATCAAATGGATTCTCGAACTCCGTGAAGAATTGAATACAGAATTGCCTACTAAAGAACAAATAGTAACCTATGTGAAAAAAACGCTGAGCGAAGGCAAAGTCGTACCGGGATATGGCCACGCAGTATTACGGAAGACCGATCCGAGGTTCACCGCTCAGATGGAGTTTGGGGAAAAGCATCTGCCTAATGATTCGCTGGTAAAAACAGTATGGAATATTTACGAAGCTGTTCCACCTGTATTACAATCTCTCGGGAAAATAAAAAACCCCTGGCCCAACGTCGATGCCCATAGTGGCGCATTGCTGGTTCATTTTGGATTAGTGGAATATGAATTCTACACTGTTTTATTTGGCGTAAGCCGCTCACTGGGAGTACTGGCAAGTTTGTGTTGGGATCGGGCCCTGGGTTATTCCATTGAAAGGCCGAAATCTGTTACAACCGAAAATGTGAAAGGCTGGTTGGCCGGGAAAGAGGAAATATGGGGGGAATAATTGATGTGGCGAATGTGGAATTGCAGGAAATTAAAAATGGGGAAATTGAATGGGAAAATGATAATGTGGTGATATGGGTTATGCATTTTTCTTTGCAGATATTATTATTTTTGAAATAATCGCAATGATTTGACGCACTTCACTGATCAATTCAAACTGAAATCCGGCGATGTCCGACTTTTCACATACTGATAACCAATACAGTGATTCACTGGCTTCCTTCGCGGCAATTTTCATTTTATGAATGAAATCGGATCGGCTTTCCGCCTGCTGCGCTTCTGAGATATTCGTCCCGATAGCCATACCGCATCTTATCAATTGATTGGCAATGGCAGTTTCTTTATTGTTATATAGTGCCTGACAATAATTTTTTATACCGACTGAAAAATTAATTGTTTTATTAAGGATAATTTTCTCTTTCATTTCTCAATAATAATTTTGCCAAACGGCGTAATATTATTGAAGAACAATGAGAATTATTGAGTGATTTCACCCTTTGAGGTTACGGTTTCTACCCTTCATCTGCACATTATCATTTTCCCATTCAATTTCCACATTTTTAATTTTCTACCATTTCACATTCGCCACACTGAGAGGCTATAGTGCCTGAAGAATATCATTCAATATATCTTCCCTGTGTTCAAGTCCGGCGGAAATGCGTATAAGCCCGGGCGTTATATTTACAGCAAGACGTTCTTCTTCGGTTAACTTGGCGTGAGTGGTGCTCGCCGGATGGGAAGCAATGCTGCGTGTATCACCCAGGTTGGCGGTCCGGGAAATCATTTTCAGATTGTCAAGAAAATTTATTCCGCTTGCGAGTCCTCCCTTTAACTCAAAACATAAAAGTCCGCCTCCGTTTTTCATTTGCTTTTTTGCAATGGAATACTGGGGATGGGATGCAAGAAAAGGATATTTCAACCAGCTGACAGCGGAATGATGCTGCAGTTGTTCAGCCAGGTAAAATGCGTTGAATGAATGACGCTCCATCCGGACCTCCAGCGTTTCCAGGCTCCTGCTTAATATCCAGGCATTGAAGGGAGAAAGCGCCGGTCCTGTACTGCGACAGAAAAGATAAATTTCATGTATCAGCTTCCTGCTGCCGAGAACGATTCCACCCAGTACACGGCCCTGGCCATCCAGCCATTTCGTTGCGGAATGCACTACCAGGTCGGCGCCAAATTGGACAGGAAGCTGGCCGATCGGCGTTGCGAAACAATTATCCACGCAATAGATAAGCCCATGCTTTTTTGCAAGATCACCTACCAGCTGCAGGTCGATCAGGTCAAGGCCTGGGTTGGTAGGCGTTTCCAGGTAAATCATTTTTGTGTTCTTCTGAATCGCTGCTTCCCAGCCTGCCGGATTATCCGCAGGCACATAAGTAAATTCAATACCATATTTCGGAAGAATTTTCGTGATCACGGTATGGGTACTACCAAAAATTGCATTACAGGAAAGCAGGTGATCTCCTTTCTTCAGAAAAGTCAGCATCGATGCGAAAACCGCACTCATGCCTGAGGAAGTCGCAAATCCGGATTCCATTCCTTCAAGCACACACATGCGGTCAGTAAATTCCTGAACGGTCGGATTGGAAAAACGACTGTAAATATTGTCGTCCGTTTCATCAGCAAAAGCGGCCCGCATTTCTTCCGCAGTATCGAAACTAAAACTGCTTGTGAGAAACAATGGTGATGAGTGTTCCATTTCATCTGGTTTGTTCCACTCTTGTACGAATCATCCTGGATACGGGGTGTAACGGCATATAAAGAATGTTTTAGGATGTGATTTTTGTTTCCCAGTGAATTTTGCAACCTGCTCCCATCAGGGTAGCGGCGACTGAACAATATTTTTCGATTGAAAGCTCACAGGCTCTCCTGGCTTTTTCCGGTTCAATGCTACCCTTCAGTTCAAAGACAATTTTAATATATTTCCAGAGTGTGGGATCCTTGCCTGCCTGCCTTTCACCATCAATATGTATTTTGAAATCTTCTACCACCTGTTTTTGTTTTTTCAGAATGGATACGATGTCAATACCGCTGCAGCCACCCAGGCCCATCAACAACATTTGCATGGGTCGTATGCCATAATCATGTCCGCCGCTTTCCGGGCTGGAGTCCATTTTCACGGTATGACCTGTGGCATCTCTTCCTTCAAAACCAAAATCATTGGTAACACGACGGACTTCAACATGGTTCATAAAAAGATTTTTGCAAAGGTAATTCATGCATGTCCTTATTTTGCACCATTAAATTTGTATTTGCGGCATGGAGGAATTTCTGCATTACCAGCCCTTTCAACTGGAGAACGGTCAGATTTTACCAGGAATCAGGATTGGCTATCATACTTACGGCAATCTGAATGCAGCAGGGGATAATGTTGTCTGGATTTGCCACGCATTGACGGCTAATTCGGATGTAATCCGCTGGTGGCCGGGCATGGTAGGTGATCAACGCTATATTAACCCCGGAAAATATTTCATTGTATGCGCCAATATTTTGGGCTCCTGTTATGGAAGTTCCGGCCCATTAAGTGAAGACCCGGTTACGGGTAAACCTTATTTTAGTAGTTTTCCGATGGTCACGATAAGAGATATGGTTAAAGCGCATATCCTGTTGCGTAAGCATCTCGGCATAAAACTGATTCGACTCCTGATGGGAGGAAGTATGGGTGGCTACCAGGCCCTGGAATGGAGCCTGATGGAGCCTCTCATAATTCAGGATTTGTTTTTGATCGCCACATCTGCAGCTGAAAGCGCCTGGGGGATTGCTGTCCATGCTACACAGCGGCTGGCTATCGAAGCTGATCCTACCTGGATGGAAATGAATGAAGAAGCCGGCGAAAAGGGTCTCCGGGCTGCGCGCGGCATTGGCATCTTAACCTACAGGAACTATGCCATCATGAAAGAGAAACAGTCAGATGCAGACACAAATAAGCTCGACAATTACAGAGCTTCATCCTATATCTCTTATCAGGGAAATAAATTATCCAGGCGCTTCAATGCATATAGTTACTGGCTGCTGACCAAGGCAATGGATAGTCATAATATCGCCCGAAACCGCGGCGGGGATCTGAAAAAAGTTCTTGGCAACATTAAACAACGCACGCTCATCGTTGGTATCACCAGTGATATTCTTTGTCCGATCGTTGAACAGGAGTTCCTGGCTTCTAATATTCCCAACAGCAAACTCATCAGTATTGACTCGCTCTATGGCCATGACGGCTTTATGGTGGAGACGGAGAAGATCGGGTTTTGCCTTAAGGAGTGGATGTCTTAGGGTGACCGTGTGAAGCGTTTGATTTGGTTATGAGTTATGAGATATGGGTTATGTAGTTTTTAAAAACGTTAATAACTCATAACCCATATCTCATAACCCATAACTATCAAAGACTAAGTCTTCCCTCGTAGTATTCTAAAATTTTCGTTCTGAAAATATAATTATATCGCGCGGATACAAGGTTCAAATTGGCTCTGTCGACGTTATTTTTTGCAATAACATAATCCACCGAAGTGATTACCCCCGCATTGAAGCGAATTTCAGCTGTGCGGAAAGATTCTCCATACGCATGCACCTGTTCTACATATCCTTTATACTGACCATAGGCAGCCTTCAGATTCTGCCAGGCCTGTTCTACCATCTGTTGTAACTGAAAATGTGAAGCATTGGAAATTACTTTTGCATTTTGATAATTCAGTTTGGCAATCTTCACATTGTTTCTGGCTGAAAAATAATTCAGAATGGGAATGTTCAGCTGCAAACCAAACGATTGATACTTGTTATTTTTTACCTGGTCTCCAAAAGAAGTTTTTTCGGAAGGATAACCATTCGCCTGGACATCATAGGTAGTCGGACCGATAGTTACAAATTCTCCCGTATTTCCAGCGTCGGTAAACTATTTGGAATCGTATTGGTCGCAATACTTGTATAATTGGAATTGAGATTTCCATACTAAATAAAGTGTCGGCCAGAGTTTTCCTCTCATAACAGCGATGCTCTTTTGAAAGGACTGAACCCTTAAGTCATTTGCTTTTATAGTCGGAATGGTTTGCAGTGCTAACTGGTAAATGCTGTCAGAACTATTATACAGGTCACTGATATCAGCATTCATATTAACCATTTCAAAAGTTGCATCTCTCTGATATGAAACGTTCAGCTGAGCAAATAAATTAACTTTTGAAGTTTCCAGCGCATTCACACTATTGACTACACTGACCAGGTCACTGGCATACTGACCCTTGAGATCATATAAAGTAGCCGGAGGTATCGCGCCTTGCTGGTTTTGAATTTCCAGACGGGCAACCTGGGCAGAATCAACAGACGCCTGCTTAATCGCAATCTCCAGCGCCTCCTTATTACTTAACACAGTGAGGTAGGCATTGATAACCAGCAGCGTAATATTATCTTTTTGCTGTTGCAAATCCATCTTACTCGCGTTATAAAACAGTGCATTTTGTCTGATCGCATTTTGAAGCTGAAGACCATTGAATAATATCAGATTGCCATTCAGTCCATAATTTCCAGAACTATTTTGTTCGTCCACATATGTGTTGTTGAAGGTGTTTACAGACTTCTACCAAAGTTCATTCCCTGAGATATGCTGCCGTTTATCTGGGGTAGTAAATTTTCTTTTGATTGTCTGAATGCAACACCATTCGTTTGCAGCTGGATTTCGCTTTGTTTGAACCAGCAGGTTATTCTTGATGGCCAGATCCACACATTGCTTTATGGTCAGGTATTTTGTACTATCCTGACTGAAACCTGAAATATGAAAAATCAGAATGAAAATAAAAACCCAACTGCTGTACCGCTTCATCGTTCGTCTTTTAATTGGTTACCGTTTTTTCGATGCGCCCATCGAGCAGGTGAATAATTCGTTTTCCGTAGCTGGCATTTTTTTCAGAATGCGTTACCTGAATGATAGTTACACCATCCCCTTTGTTGAGTTGTACAAAAAGTTCCATGATTTCTTCTCCCTGCTTGGAATTCAGGTTCCCGGTAGGCTCGTCTGCCAATATAAGTTTGGGTTTTGCCACCAGCGCCCTTGCTATACCTACGAGTTGCTGTTGACCTCCGGATAATTGAGTAGGGAATAAATCTTTCTTTCCTACCATCTGGAAACGGTCCAGGATATCCGCAACAATAGCTTTGCGTTCGGATGATTTTACATCCTGGTAAATTAATGGAGTCTCAATATTTTCATATACCGTAAGCTCGTCAATAAGGTGATATGCCTGAAATACAAATCCGATATGAGTCTTATAAAGATTGGAGCGTTGTTTTTCCTTCAGTTTGTAAACTTCCTGTTCCATGAAATCATAATCCCCCTCGGAAGGCGTGTCGAGCATGCCAATGATATTGAGCAGCGTCGATTTGCCTGAACCTGAGGGTCCCATCACAGAAACAAATTCACCTTCTTTAATATTCAGGTTTATATCTTTCAGAATGAAATTCCGGATATTTCCCTGGTTTATCCACTTCGATATATGTTCTAGTCTTATCATAATCTTTTTAAATATTTATTTTCAGTTGGCTGTCATCCGTCATCCGTCATCGGTCATCATCACTCTGATCTCAAACTTATCACAGGATTCGAAACCGCCGCTTTGATTGCCTGAAAGCTGACCGTAAGAACCGCAATAAGCGTTGCTGTTACAGCAGCTATGACAAAAATCCACCATGAAATCGGGATCCTGTAAGCAAAATCCTTCAACCATTTATCCATTGAGAAATAGGCAACAGGTGACGCGATGACGATGGCAATGAGAACGAGTCTTAAAAAATCCTTAGATAACAGGTTTACAATATTGGTTACAGTTGCTCCAAGCACTTTACGAATTCCGATTTCGCGCGTGCGCTGCATGGTACTGTAAGAAGCCAGGCCCAGCAAACCCAAACAGGATATGATAATTGCCAGAATGGCGAAATTCAAAAATAATTTTCCAAATCTTTGTTCTGATTTGTATTGTTTGTCAAAAAATTCATCCAGGAAAAAATAACTGAATGGACGTGCCGGGATAAGTGTGTTCCATTTACTTTCGATAGAAGAAATCGTTCCAGGTAAATTATTTCCGGAAACTTTAATGGAAATTAATGCACATCCATTTGGTTCAATTCGCATGGACAGAGGCTTGATTTCCTGCTGCAGGGATTTGAAATGAAAGTCTTTCATAACCCCGATGATTTTTCCTTTTCTTCCCCATTGGTCAAAATTGCGTCCAACCGCATCCTGCGGGGTACGATATCCAAAATTCTTTGCTGCCGATTCATTCAGAATCATTGACTGGGTGGTATCCGTCATAAAGTCGCGGGAAAACATCCGGCCTGCAGCCATCTTTATATCATACTGCTTCAGGTAATCGAAGTCTACAAAATACAGGTCCAGATTTGCGATCTGCATATCACCTTTTGCATTCTGAATTTGCGAGTAAGCGCCCATATTGCCACCGCCCGGAACGCTGGATGACATAGAAACGGATTTTACATTCGGCATACTCCGGACAGCCGTCATAAATGCGTCTCTCGCCGGATCATGGTTGGAATTAATGATCATTTCCTGATCTTTCGAAAATCCAAGATCCTGATTGCGCATAAAATTCATTTGCAAATAAACTACGATCGTTGAAATGATCAACGCAATGGAAATAGTGAATTGCGAAACTACAAGTATCTTTCGAAGCATATACCTTTTGTCCCTGTTGAAAATCTTCCTTTCAAAACTGAAACAGGTTTGAATGAAGAAAGAACAAGTGCAGGATATACACCGGCCAGCAATCCAATTGCTATACTGGCAAGAAAAAGAATTACGATAAAACCTCCATTACTGAAAATGCCTGGGACTGAGTGTTTTACCAGCCAGCATGTTGAATGAAGGAAGCAATAATGCTGCTGTTGCCAGCGTCAGAATAAAAGCTATCATGCAAACTAAAACAGATTCTCCTATGAACTGGCGGGTCAGCTGTTGCCTGCCGGCGCCTACTACTTTCCGGATGCCTACTTCCTTGGCTCTTTCGGAAGAGCGGGCCGTGGTCAGGTTAATAAAATTGAAACAGGCGATCAGTAAAATAAATACAGCTACAATGGAGAATATATAAACGTTCTTGATATTTCCTGTTTTACTGTCATCTCTTGTTGATCGCAGATAAACATCCCTGAATTTTTCCAGCATCAATGTCGGGTACATATTCAGCTGCTTCATTTCAGTGCCATTCATCTTTTCAAGGAAAGCAGGTAATTGTTTTGTGAAAGTTTCCGGGCTGGCTCCTGGCCTGAGCATTACATAAGTAGTGTTTCCATAATTGCCCCACTGGTCATTCAGTCCCGGATTGAATTTACGGGTCAGTGTATTCATTGAAACGATCATATCGGCTTTGATCGTGGAATTTTCAGGTATATCTTTCATTACACCGGTAATCTTTGCGGTAAATCCGCCTCCTGTTAACAGCACCGTCTGACCAACAGGATCGGAATTGCCAAAATATTTCTTCACTGCGGATTCAGAGAAAACAATATTCAGGGGTTCATTCAGACAGGTATGCGGGTTCCCTTTGATAAGTTTGAAATCAAAGACCTGGAAAAAAGAAGAATCGGCATATATCGAATTTAATTCCTGAAACTTAACATTGCCTTTTCTAACTAACAATTCATCACTTGTCATACGAACTGAAGCTTCCACCTGGGGGAAGTCACCCATGGTCAGATGTGGACCTACAGCCCATGACGGACCGCCCGGCTTCATAGTTTCAGTAGGTGTTTTAATATCGCAGATGATACGATAAATGCGGTCTGATTTACTATGCATATTATCGTAACTCATTTCAAAACGGACATACAGAAAAATAAGAAAGCAGGCAGTCATGCCCACCGTGAGTCCCAGGATATTAATCAGGGAGAACACCCGGTGGCGCCATAGATTTCTGAATGCGATTTTGAAATAATTCTTTAACATGTATCAATAGTTGACCGTTGGCAGTTGGCCGTTGGCTGTTCAATCCAACCCACACTCCCATACTTCCACACTCCCATACTTTGTTTAAAGCGCCAGCTTTAAACAAGTATATTCTCCGTAACGGTTTGTCCATCCAGCATACGGATGATCCGGTGACTGTACCGAGCATCGTGCTCGGAGTGCGTAACCATGATGATAGTAGTGCCCTGTTCATTGAGATCAGTGAGCAATTCCATTACTTCATTACCATTGGACGAATCCAGGTTTCCTGTAGGTTCATCTGCCAGAATCAGCTTTGGTTTATTTACCACGGCGCGCGCTACGGCTACCCTCTGTTGCTGACCGCCGGATAATTGTTGCGGATAGTGATTGCGGCGATGCATGATCTGCATTTTGTCCAGCATTTCTTCCACACGTTTTTTTCTTTCATCACTTTTAACGCCTAAATAAATCAGGGGCAGTTCTACATTTTCGAATACGGTAAGTTCATCGATCAGGTTAAAACTCTGGAACACAAAGCCGATATTTCTCTTTCTGAGATCGGCCCTTTTGCGTTCATTGAAGCCGGCCACTTCAATGCCGTTGAAAAGAAAACTTCCGCTATCGGGATCGTCGAGCAGGCCGAGAATATTTAATAAGGTTGACTTGCCGCAACCAGAGGGGCCCATCACAGCCACGAATTCACCTTCATTCACCTGGAATGAAAGTTTATTAAGGGCGATGGTTTCTACTTCTTCTGTTCTGTAGATCTTTTCCAGATCGTGAATCTTTATCATTGTTTTTACTTTATACTGTGAATGAGAAATTATTTTTTAAGTATGAGCTCCTGCATGGTTCCGTAATTTTCATAGCTGCTGGTCACGACTTTGTCGCCTGGTTTCAATCCTGACAATACCTCGTAATATTCCGGGTTCTGGTTACCTAACTGGATATCTGCCCTAAAAGCCGTCTTTCCGTCGTCACTTAATTTAAAGATCCAGTTGCCTCCCGTTTGCTGGTAGAATCCACCACGCGGAACGAGAACAGCCACTTTTTCTTCACTGAGGGCCAGCAGGATCTGAAGGGTCTGGCCGCGGCGTATCCCCTTGGGAGCAGGTCCGACAAATTGCATATCCACCTGAAAATGACCACCCGTGGATACGGTGTACACTTTAAATATTTTGAGATCATAAGTCGTATCTCCGTTTGTCCATTTGCCCATAAGTCCGTTAAATACCCTGGAGATATAATGTTCATCCACGTCTACCCGAACTTTGAAACCGGTCAGCACGTCAATCTGTCCCAGGCGCGTACCGGCAGTCTTGGATTGCCCCACTTCAGCATCCAGGGAGGTCAGTTGTCCTTCAACCGGCGATCTCACGATAAGGTCACCGACTTTTTTGCTGAGAATAGCCAGTGTTTTCTGGGCGCCTTCGTAAGATTGTTTATCCTGTAATGCCTGCTGGTTTACTGAAACGGAATCCTGTTTAAGAATCTGCTGGGTGAGCTGCTTCTTCTGGAGATAATAATTATAATTATTCTCTGACTGTTTATATTCCTGATAACCAATGGCTTTCTGGGCATAAAGCTGCTTATCCAATGTATAAACCCTTTCTGCTTCCCTGTAAAAACTTTCAACATCAGCCAGGCTGGTCAGTTTGTTTACAGTGTTCTGTTGGGCAGTTACGCTGGAAAGTCGCATGTTTGAAAGAAGTTGATATACTGAAGTCTGCTGATTGGCCAGACTGAGTTCAAGATCCGTATTGGATAGCCGAAGGATGGGTTGATCCTTTTTCATAAAAGTGCCGTCTTCCACATATTTTTCTTCCACGCGGCCGCCTTCCGTTGCATCCAGATAGATACTGTTGATGGGCAGAACTACCCCGTTTACCGGGATGGTTTCCTGGAAGGGACCCTTGGTAACCGTTGCGATGGTAATGCGGTCAAGATCTACGTTCAGACGGCTCTTGCCGGAAGTAAAATAATAGCTTCCGAAAGCAAGCAACACCAGAGCGGTTATACCACCGATGGTTAAAAGCCTCTTTGTTGACCACCTCTTTTTCTTGATAACCCTGTCTACCATTGTTAAAATATTTTTATAAGAGCACCCGGTATAAAGATACCCGGTGTTAAAATCATAGCTGAAACTTAAAAAATACGGATAGGGTAAATGCAACTACGTGCCAGAACCTAATGAATGTGATTTACAAGTATTTATAAATGCCGACAGACCCACCCCGGTCGTTTCTGATACAGGAACTGTACGCTTTCGATACATGCCTTTTGGGACCGGTTCCTTTTAAAAAACTAATTGTCACCATCTTATATTATAGTAAACTTGTGGCATTGTTTTGTTGCATCTTCGCATGAAATATTTTTTACCTCCATGGTTTTAAAAAACGCGCGTATCCTGGTTATTGACGACGACGTGGATATACTTACTGCCGTCCGGCTCCTGCTGAAAACAGAAGCCGCAGAGGTTCTCACCGAAAAAAACCCCGAAAATATCCGGTCAATATTATATAAAAATCATTTTGACCTCATTTTGCTGGATATGAATTTTAACAGTGTTATCAATACAGGCAACGAAGGACTGTATTGGTTGCGCAAGATAAGGGATTGGGATGCGAATGCATCCGTAATTATGATAACTGCCTATGGGGATATTGACCTGGCTGTAAGATCCCTTAAGGAAGGTGCGGTGGATTTTGTAGTCAAACCATGGCACAATGAAAAGCTGGTAACCACTATCCGCGAAACGCTTCAGAAAAAAGATGGCTCTGCACCTGTTAAATCAACTGATTTGCCTGCCGGACAGGGACAGACTCCATTTATTGGTCAGTCGTTGCCGATGAAAGAAATATTGAGCAAGGTCGAAAAAATTGCACCCACAGACGCAAACATTCTGATCATGGGTGAAAATGGTACGGGCAAGGATCTCATGGCACGCATGATTCACGAAAGATCGGGAAGAGCGGCCAAACAATTTGTGAAGGTGGATGTAGGCGCGCTGACAGAAACCTTATTTGAGAGTGAGTTGTTCGGACATAAAAAAGGCGCGTTTACAGATGCCCGTGATGATCGCACCGGAAGATTTGAGATGGCCTCAGGCGGGACGCTGTTCTTGGACGAAATCGGAAATATAACCCTGCAGCAACAGGCAAAACTTCTTTCGGTAATACAAAACCGCCAGGTATCCAGGCTGGGATCCAACCTGCTCATTCCGGTTGACATCCGGCTGATTTGCGCCACTAACCTTCCTATTTCCGAGCTGGCTAACGAGACCAGGTTCAGGAAGGACCTGATCTATCGGATAAATACCGTTGAGATAACGATGCCACCACTCCGGAAACGGCCTGACGACATTCCGCCGCTGGCCAGGGAGTTTGCACAGATGTATGCAGGAAAATACCTGAAACGCTCACTCGAACTGGACAACAAGGCAATTGACAAACTTCGTACTTATCATTTTCCAGGCAACGTCAGGGAATTACAATACAGCATCGAGAGGGCCGTAATCATGTGTGAGGGAGATGAAATCAGGGCCGAAGACATTATTTTTTCACCGATGGAAGCCGTTAAGGAACTGGCCGATGAAGACGACAGTAATTTCACACTTAGTACGATCGAAAAAAACACCATCCTGAAAGTAATTGAAAAACATCAGGGAAATATATCGCGCGCCGCGCGTGAGCTGGGTCTTACCCGCACAGCCCTTTACCGAAGGCTCAGCAAATATGATATTTAAAGGCGCAAGGCATAAGGCGTCAAAGCCTAAGGCCTAATACTTTTCAGCGGTCGTGTCAACCGTCAATCGCCAACCGCCAACCGTCAATTGTCAATCGTCAACCATGTTTAAAAGATTCGAGCTTCGCATACTTGTCCGCGTTATTTTCATGTTCCTGGTGCTCTGCCTGGCTTCCGTGACTGTGATACAGGCCCAGTATATTTATCTTATTATCCTCATTCCGGTAATTGCCTGGCAGTTCGCTGACTTTTATCGCTTTTTCCGTAAAACACAGGATGAGCTGGAGCAGTTTGTTGAATCTATCCACTACAGGGACTTCTCCCGGCATTTTGATGTGAGCCATGCGCCGGTTGAACTGAAGACCATGCGCAAAGGGTTTAATGATATCAACAGTACATTTAAAGTAATCAGCAGGGAGAAGGAAACACAGTATCTCTATCTCCAGAAGATCCTGGAACTGGTAGAAACGGGAATACTTTCTTATGAAGTAGAAAGTGGGGATGTGGTATGGATGAATGATTCACTAAAAAAAATACTCGGCATTCCATATCTGAAGACCCTTCATTCCCTTGAAAAAAGAGATGCTTATCTATTCCAGGAAATCACCCTGCTTCAGCCCGGCGCGGGAAAAATTCTTTCCATTTCAAAAGACAACGGGATTGTAAAAGTGCTTGCTTCTGCAACGGCTTTTCAGACAGATAATAAAACCTATAAACTGGCGGCCTTTCAGAATGTAAACGAAGCGTTGGATGAAACGGAAGCAAAAGCATGGCAGAAATTACTCAGTGTGATGACCCACGAGATTATGAATTCCGTGGCGCCGATTTCTTCCCTGGCCGATACCATGCTGAGCCGTTTACAGAAAGCTACAGATTTCATGCTTGAACAACCAGCGGCAGTAGAGGATCTTGAACTGGGTATCGAAACCATCAGGAGAAGGAGTGAGGGTCTTTTGAAGTTTGCAGAAACCTATCGGAATCTTAATAAAATTGTTTCTCCCACAGTTAAGAAAGTTTATCTCCGCGATATGTTTGAGAATCTTCACCAGCTCATGCTGCCTACTCTCGAACAGAAAAATGTGGAACTTGAAATTATTTTGCAAAATCCGGATCTGTCTTATGAACTGGATGCAACCCTGATAGAACAGGTACTGATCAATTTACTGGTGAATGGTATTGAAGCAGTAAAAGACAAGCCAAAACCCCGGATTCAGTTATCCGCTTTTTCTGCAGCGGGGAGCAGCAAGATAAATATAAAAGTAGCTGATAACGGATGTGGTATTCCGCCTTCCCTGATGGACCGCATTTTCATTCCATTCTTCAGTACCAGAAAAAACGGAAGCGGTATCGGGCTCAGCCTCTGCCAGCAGATTCTTCTTCTCCACAAAGGAAATATCCAGGTCCAATCAGTAGAAAATGAAGGATCGGTCTTTACTTTGCATTTGTGATGCAAAGCTAAAGCCTAAAGTATGGGAGTATGGGAGTATGGGAGTTTAATTCGTAATCCATAACCCATAACTCATAATCCATAACCAATAATTAATAATGAACAGTATGCGAATAGGAATTACCGATTGTGGCAAATTCGAAAATTACCGCCACTGGATAGAATCGGAAAACGGGCTTCAAAGTGGTAAAACTGAGCATGCACAGTAAGAATGCCGGCGAAATGGACGACTGTGCAGGTGTGATTTTCAGCGGAGGTGAGGACCTGCATCCCAAATTATATGGTAAACCGGAATTTGTACTGGAATATGGATTGAAAGAAATCATTCCCGAACGGGATCAGTTTGAATACCAAGTGATCGCAAAAGCATTTACTGCGAAAAAACCGGTCTTGGGAATCTGCCGCGGACTTCAGCTGATCAATGTATTTCTCGAAGGAACCCTGGTCCCGGATATTCCCAGTTTATTCAAATCTTCTGCGCATGGTAAACAAAATGGGGTGGATCAGACGCATTTTATCCGTGTTATCCCCGGCACTCTGCTGCATGATATTTGTGGTCAGGAACTCGGAACAGTCAATTCCGCACATCACCAGTCGGCAGACAAACCGGGCGAATTACTGAAAATCTCTGCATTTAGCGAACCCTCCATTATAGAAGCCATGGAATGGAAAGATCCGGCAAATAAATCCTGGCTTTTGATGGTTCAGTGGCATCCGGAAAGGATGGCAGACCTTTCTTCTCCATTTTCTTCTTCGATTAAAAGTTCCTTTCTCGACGCCTGCGCCCTCATTTAATTACTGAGGGTATTAATTTTCCTTTATTCTTCCTTTCAAGAAGGGGTTGGCAAAAGAATTGATGGTTATTTTATATTCTTATCCATCCTTTAATGCCTGATTCGTCCCTTGAAAATTGATCCTGTATGGCCATTATGCTGAGTTTGTAAAATTTCCGGGAAGAATTTTAAGTTTTAACCTAAAAACCAGATGAGTATGAGAAAATTTTACTTTCCGATTTTTACAGCGGTTTTTCTTCTTTTTTCGTTTTTTTCGCCGGGGCAAAGAATATACTTCAATTACTTCAAATCCATTCAATTATACCTTAGATGATATAAGGTTTTGGCAGGCCGGGATACAACCTCCCAATCCCTGTAACAATTGTATGATAAAGATTTATTCAGATGTAACCATGGTACAAAACGGAGCTAGTTCGGACCCACACATAATTGTGGTGGATGTATCTTCTTGAATGATGTTATTATCAACAACAGCACCATAAACGCTTATGGAAATACTACACTTACCATTAATACCTATGTACAGCTTTTCAATACAAGATCACTATTGGAAATGATCCGGTATCTACGGAATTCATAAAACTGAATGACCAGGTGGACCTGAATGGCACTTCTTCTATTGTACTGGCGAATAATCTTACAACAGTAGATGCGACAGATATTGGCATCAGGCCAATTGCGGGACCGCATACAGATTTTCCAGCCGGTAATACTAATGTCAGCCCAGGACTTTATGCGATAATTCCACCGGATGCGAATGGATTTGATTATACCTGGACTTTGGATGTCCATGGACTCGGTGCGTCAACAGCCCCATATTTGCCTAATGGAAATGCATATTATGGCCTGAACTGTTTGCCTTTCACCGGAGGTTCTCCTAATACATGCGCGGCCGGATTGGTTTTCGGACCTTCAACCACTTCTTTGGATCGCGACGTTTGGCGTAATTTTCACCGGATCCACACCACTTCCTGTGACTTTGGTTCAATTCCTTGCTACCAAAAATGACGATGGCACTGTTAGAATCAGCTGGTCAACTTCACAGGAAGAGAATTCAAATTATTACGATGTTGAAAGAAGTAGTGATCAGTCGCAATGGTCAAGTATCGGAATAGTAAAAGCGAAAGGCAATTCGTCCACCACAACCAATTATTTCCTGAACGATAAGTCGCCCGTCAACGGTACCGGTTATTACCGCCTGAAAATGGTTGACCTGGATGATAAATTCACATACAGTAAAACGGTTACGGTAACTACGTCCAATATCAGCCAGCCCCTGGTCATTTACAGCAACCCGTTCAGTGATGAGATCAGGCTGAAAATAAATGTATCAAATCCACAGAATCTTAATATAACGGTCACCGATATGCTGGGTGAAACCTATCTTTCCCAATCATACCAGGCACAGAGCGGAGATAATTTTGTCAATCTGCAGCCACCCATAGGAAGCAGTGGAATGTATATTCTGCGAATCGAGGGAGAGAGCTATGATAAAACAGTAAAACTCGAAAAGCAATAAAATAATCTCATAATCACGATTCCTGCATGCACTGTTCCGGAGACAGAAAATGAAAATGTCTCGTGCATGAAGCTAAAAAGGTAGGAATTAGCCAAAAATAGTCCTCAATACTGCTGGCTGGAGGCAACTTGGAGAAAGGTAAACGATGTCCTCACGCTTATTTAATGATCGGGTCCGGAAATAATCCTAAGAGAAAACCCTTAGGAATATTACGATCTTCACCTTATTTATTTACGGTAAGGACTGGCAATTTTTTTGATGTTGGGAAATTAAGACAGAAAAATGTAGATAAAATTCCATTCTCTTCGCTTTTAATTCATTGGAGAATCCTATTTTTGTTACATATCCTTAGAAATCCCCGTTTAAAAAATCCCATCCATTTAAAGGCCTGATTCGTCCCTCCGAAAACAGATACCAAATCTGTTGATATGCCTGTTGAATAAAATCGTCCCTGAAAGTTTTCTGTGCATCACCGACGAACTGATTAATTATAGATTATGAAAAAATTTTACATTCCGATTTTTGCTGCGGTTTTTCTCTTTCTTCCGTTTCATTCGCAGGCGCAACGTTATAATTCGATTGCTTCAAATCCAATCAATTATACATTGGATGATGTCCGTTTTTGGCAAGGGGGTGTTACAGCCACCCAATCCATGTACTAATTGCACAATAAATATTAATTCGAATGTTACCATGGTTCAAAATGGGTTTAGTTCGGATCAATACACATAATTGCCTCGGGTTGTACATTCTTGAATGATGTTGTAATTAATAGCATTTCGATAAATATTTACGGAACAACTTCTCTTACAGTTAATACTTATCTACAACTTTTTAATCGTAACAGTTACATTGGTAATGATCCAATTCAATGTTGAATATATAACTGTAAATGACCAGGTAGACATAGATGCAGCTTCTTCAATCAGTATTGGCAAATAACCTTACAACAGTCGACGCAATAATGTAGGCCGTAAATGCTGTAGTCGGACCACATCATGATTTTGTTCTAATCACCGGACTACCAAAAGCCGGAATTATAGCGATCTATTCCTCCGAGTTGAACGGATACAATTATACACTATGTTTTGAATTTGAATGGTATTGGTTCTTCTACGAATCAATATCAACCTTTCCGGCTTTTTATAATTTTAATTGTGTCCGACCTGGCACGGTTCTCCAATACTTGGAGATGATTATATATGGACCAGCTACCACAAAACCTGATGCTACTCATATGGAATAATATTTACACAGTCCATTACCTTACCAGTGCAGCTTGTTCAATTCCTCGCAACCAAAAATGATGATGGTTCGGTTAAAGTCAGCTGGGCAACATCACAGGAAGAGAATTCAAATTATTATGATGTGGAAAGAAGTGGTGACCAGTCGACATGGACAAGTATCGGCACTGTAAAAGCCAAGGGATTTTCTTCCACCACAACCAATTATTTCCTGACTGATAAATCACCTGTCAACGGAACCGGTTATTACCGTCTGAAAATGGTGGACCTGGATGGTAAATTCACATACAGCAAAACCATTCCTGTTACAACGGATCAAACCAGCACGGCACTGGTTATTTACAGTAATCCTTTCAGCGACCAGATTCGTCTGAAGATAAATGTATCAAGACCGCAGAATCTGGTGCTGACGGTTACAGATATGCTGGGTAAAACTTATATCACCCAGTCATACCAGGCACAATCGGGTGATAATTATGTGAATCTTCAACCATCAACCAGCAGCAGCGGAATGTATATTCTGCGCATCCAGGGAGACACATATAATCAAACAGTTAAACTCGAAAAGCAATAAAATAATCTGATAATCACGATTCCTGCATGCCACTGTTCCGGAGATAACTCTGACAGTGGCATTGCTCTTTTAAGATGCCTATGCAAACTTCCCCGCGCACTTATTTTTGACCTAACGGTACCATGATCAATGATATGGAATTTCATCTGGAGCATGGACCGAAATCTCAATAAGGATCTGAAGGCGAACTAGCCGGAACAGGTAAGAAGCCAGATGTATGGTAAGAATTCGGAACTGCTGCCGTGTTTTTGGCAAGGAAGATTTACGGACGATGAAATGGAATTCTGGTCGCTCGAAAAGGAAAAAAGTATCAGAAAGCTTATCTCCCACCTCCAATTGATAAAAGGTCTAAAGGACTTCTTGATAAAGCCTGGAAAAAAATTCCATGGCCATTGGTTCGGCGGCCATACCTTTAATATTGATTTCGTACTGGATATCTGGATATAAGAAAATATTTCAGTGCATTGTAAGTGCTGAGATGTGGATCAGTAAACCGATCCGGAAACTTTTTTAAAAGCTGCTGATTGTTAATAAAACCTTCCGCTGCCTGTATTCGAAGATGCGCCAAAAGGTGTTGATGCTGCCAGGTGTGCCGGAATGAAATCGTCGTACTAACAACGATGCAAACCGAAATGAATTTCCGGGACAGAACATTATTGCATTCATAAAAGACTATACAGATCCTTTTATCCTTTCATTATTCTGAAAAGGGCCTTTTCAGGAAAAATTATCCCAAATCCGGAAGAAAAAAATGGCGTGCCAATTTGCAAAACATTCAGTTTCAAATGATCCGGTTTTGGTATAGGGATTGAAATTTCAGGAACAAACCTACCAACATGATACAGGATATACCATTAGCATTTCTAAGTGAAAAGATAAAAGAATTGGAAAATGCATTATTTATGTCTGAATCTAAAGCACTGGTCAATTTGCCAACGCATATAGCGCGTATTACAGAAGTAGATGGAGAAGGAAATATCTGGTTCATTATTCCAAAACCAACGCAGATCATTGAATCATTTTCAAGGGAAATGCCTGCAAAACTGGACTTCTTTAAAAAAGGAAAAGATTTCTTTCTTAAAATAACAGGTGTTGCAACTATTATATGGTCACTGAAGAATTGACCTGTGCAAACTTAGAATGCAATTATCAGGTTCGTTTGAAAAAAATAATATGGTTGCTGTGAAAGTGAGAGTGCAGGGATCTGAATATGTAGAGAAAACACCGAAAGCCAGTTCTAATCCATTTTAAATGTTGGAAGCCAGGTTTATAACTGGTTACTTGAATCCGCTTTTTAACGCCTAACGCCTAACGCTCATAACCCATAAGCTTCCATAAGCTCAAAAGTATGTACCCTTAAGCCCGAGAGGTCGATGGTTCGATGCGAGAAGCAGGCCATCGGCCATTTTTCTTAGGGGGTGGTCTTTACTGCTTAAGATTATCAAACAAAGGAGATACCCTCATGCTTCACCGGGAAATTAACTGAGTTTGAAATAAAACAAAAATGATGTGCTTTGTCGTGGAGAGCATCTGATTTTTCAATCATCCATTCTTCTTTTACTTTCACAACCGGATGCAGAATAACTTCAGAAAATTTTCCATTTCCATCATCAGATTCATCATGTTCCCGGTGGCTGCATCAGTATATTCCAACACAACAACGGATGCTACCGAACAAAAATGAAGAAACCAGAGCATATGACAGGAGGAGAGAGATGCCAGAAACATTTCCTCCGGATTGTATTTTGATTTGTCTCCCCGAAATGACGGATCTGAAGAAGCTTCGATAATGGGTTTTCCTTCAACTGAAATAGTATGTGCTCTTTCATATCCGCGGTAAGTCTCGGTGCCTTTACCCGTATTGCCGGTCCATTGGAGATTGGTGTGATATTGATGTTGTTTCATTCGATTAGTAATCGCAGTTATGGATTATGCGATATGAGTTATGAGATTTCATTTCATATCCATTCATATCTCATAACCCATATCTTACATATCTCATACCCATAACTCATGATCAATTAAGTTTTGCAGCTGATAATTCCGCCTCCAATAACATCATCGCCTTCATAAAAAACAGCACTTTGTCCGGGTGCGATACTTTTTACCGGTTCATAAAAATGTACCCGGATCTGGTTGCCTTCTGTATAAATATTGCTCAGGCTCCTTTATCCTTATAACGGATTTTCGTAATGACTTCCATGCCTTCCGGAACGGTTTCATATTTCTGCAGATTCAGACCGGACACCATGAGTGAACTTGCCTGCGAGATCTTTTTCATCTCCAAGCACGACGGTATTATTTTCCGGATGAATGGCAGTGACATATACAGGTTTTCCAAATGCCATATCAAGTCCTTTGCGCTGACCGATGGTATAAAAAGGATAACCGCGGTGTTTGCCGATAATATTTCCTTCTGCATCTACAAAATGACCTCCTTCCACAGCTGTTTCCAGTCCGGCTATTTTCTTTTTCAGAAATCCACGGTAATCATTGTCCGGCACAAAACAAATTTCATAACTCTCACTTTTCTTAGCCAGCTCCGGATAACCGTAATCAATCGCCATCTGGCGGATTTCCGGTTTTTTATATTTTCCCAGGGGAAGCATGGTGCGACTGAGCAGGTCCTGCTGCAGTCCCCACAACACATAACTCTGATCCTTCTGTTCATCTACTCCCTTGCTCAGGAAAAAACGTCCGTTTTCGTGCTGATGAATAAATGCATAATGGCCGGTGGCAATAAATTCACAATCCAGTGCATCGGCTCTTTTCAGCAGGGCCCGCCATTTAATATGCGTATTGCACATGACACAGGGATTGGGTGTACGCCCCGCGAGATATTCTTCCACAAAATTGTCAATGACGGCGGTTCCGAATTCATCCCGGATATCCAGCACAAAATGAGGAAACCCGTGCTGAACGGCTGCCATGCGGGCATCATTGAAACTATCCAGGTTACAGCATCCGGTTTCTTTTTTGGATGAACCGGAGCCGGCATAGTCCCAGGTCTTCATGGTAATGCCAATCACTTCATAACCCTGATCCTTCAGCATGAGGGCGGTGATGGTACTGTCAATACCTCCGCTCATGGCCACCAGCACTTTGCCTTTTCTGCTCATAGCCGCAAAGATACTTATTCCCGGAAAATAGTATTTTATGGGCTCCCCAAAACCTGTAAATTGCCATATTAACAATTTTAAGTACGCAGCTAAATTTTAAGTTATGATCAAAATGCAAGTCATCGGAAATCTTGGAAAAGATTGCGTGACCAATCTCGTGAACGGTAAAAATGTGATCAATTTCAATGTGGCGCATACGGAGAAATTCCGGGATGCACAGGGAAATCAGAAAGAGAAAACAGTGTGGGTGGATTGTGCTTACTGGACCGACAGAACAGCGATTGCTCCTTATCTGAAAAAAGGAACGCAGGTATATGCAGAAGGCATACCTGATCTGCGCACATACCAGAAAACAGATGGCACACAGGGTGTTTCATTAACCCTCCGGGTATTGACAGTTCAATTGCTCGGAAGCCGCAATAGTAATGAAGCAGGTGGAAATGAGAGTTATAATTCCGGTTCTTCCGGCAGTATTTCAGGTGTTCCTGCAGCCGGAGAAATGACTGCACCTGTCGACGACCTTCCTTTTTAAGTATTCCGGTAAATTAAATGTCTCCCGCCATACGGCGGGGACATTTTATTATTCCTTAACTTCCTCCCTCATTTTAATAATCAACAAATGAAAAGATCTTCTTCACGTCGTCATTTTATTCAACAAATGAGTGGCACTGCCCTCGCACTGGCTGCAGCAAATTCCACACTGGCTTTCGCAGATCAATGGCAGAACCGGGTGGACAGATATTCAAGAAAAATTTCACCCAATGATAAAATCCGGTATTGCCACGATCGGAATGGGCATCATGGGATATAATGATACAAATACTGCATTGAAAATTCCGGGTACCGAACTGGTTGCAGTGGCGGATTTATATACAGGAAGACTGGAAAGGGCAAAGGAATTATATGGAAATAATATTCAGGTAACTGCGGACTATAAAGAAATTCTGAACAGAAAAGATATTGATGCCGTCATTATTGCGACAGCTGATTTATGGCATGCACGTATTTCAATCGATGCACTGAAAGCGGGCAAGGCGGTGTATTGTGAAAAACCAATGGTGCATGAAATCAGTGAAGGACTGGGTGTAATTGATGCCTGGAAAAAAAGCAATAAGACCATGCAGATCGGCAGTCAGCGCGCGAGCAGTCATTGGTGTTCTTAAAGCCCGGGAAGCAATAAAAAATGGTGCCATTGGTCAGCTGGCCATGGTGGTTGCAAATTTCGACAGGCAAAGTGCGCTGGGTGCCTGGGAATATACCATGCCAACAGATGCATCTGCAGCAACAGTTGACTGGAAACGATACATCGCAGGGAATGAAAGATGAACCATATGATCCGAAAAAGTTTTTCTGGTGGAGAAATTACCGGGCTTTTGGAACCGGTGTGGCAGGAGATCTTTTTGTTCATCTTCTTACAGGAATCAATGTGATCACCAATTCGAAAGGACCTGAAAAAATATATGCATCCGGACAAACCTGTTACTGGCAGGATGGTCGTGATGTACCGGATGTGATGGCAGGAGTTATGCAATATCCCAAAACAGCAGAGCATCCCGAATTCCAGGTCATGCTTCGCGTAGATTTCATCAGCGGTAACGGTGAATCGGGCGGAACACAATTTATAGGATCGGAAGGCGTACTGACACTCGAAGGAGACGGATACTCAATTCGTCATCATAAAATGTCGAAAGCTCCGGGTATTGGTGGCTGGGATGCTCTTGAAACTTATCCGAAAAAAATGCAGGATGAATTATTGAAAGCATATAATCAGAAATGGTCTGCCGCAGATCAGAAAGATCAGACAGAACCGGATACTGTTTTCAGGGCGCCGGATGATTTTAATGCAGATGTTGAACATTTCGGACATTTCTTTGAAGGAGTACGGGTCGGGACACCGGTAATTGAAGATCCTGTATTTGGTTTCCGTGCAGCCGCACCCTGTCTCGCTGCAAACGAAAGTTATTTTCAGAATAAGATCATCCATTGGGATCCGGTGAATATGAAACTTGCCGACAAATTATTATAATGATGCATGGAAAAAATCTTTGATTATGATTCAGCTCTGGAGAGTTTACCAAAAATGTTTTTATAAGTATTGGATCCAGCGATGAACATGCAGCACTGGCAGCAACAGGTTTACTGAGGGCTGACCTGCGGGGCATCGATTCACACGGCATTGCGCGATTAACGGGTTATGTGCGATTATGGGAAGCCAAGCGTGCCAACACCAGGCCCGATATCAAATTGATACATGAAACTCCATCAACCGGCGTGTGTGGATGGCGATGCGGTCTCGGATTGGTTGTAGCACCATTTGCAATGGACCTGGCCATCAGTAAGGCAAAAAATGTTGGAAGCGGATGGATCGCCGTCAGAAACTCCAATCATTTTGGAATTGCGGCGCAGCACGCTATGAAAGCGCTGGAACAGGATATGATCGGGATTGTGATGACAAATGCGCAGTGCGCTTGGTTGCACCCACATTTTCGATTGAAAGACTTTTGGGAACCAATCCCATCTGTGTTGCCATACCTGCAGGTAATGAACCGCCCTTTGTGGCGGACCTGGCAACAACAACTGCTGCAAATGGAAAACTGGAAATTCTGCAAAGGAAAAACCAGGAAGCCCCTCAGGGATGGATACAGGATAAGGAGGGAAAAATTTCAACCAATCCGCACGAATTAAAAGCAGGCGGCGCCTTATTGCCACTGGGTGGTGACCGGGAACATGGGAGTCATAAAGGATATGCGCTCGGTGCCATCGTGGATATTTTTTCAGGAGTATTAAGCGGGGCGAATTATGGGCCCTGGGTGCCGCCATTCCCGGCATTTATACCGGTTCCGGAAAATATGCCGGGTAAAGGGATCGGGCATTTCTTCGGAGCCATGCGAATTGATGCATTCCGGGAATCATGCGGACATTTAAAAAAGATATGGATCAGTGGTTAAAACGGTTCAGAAAAGCGAAGCCGGCAAAGGGATTTGAGCAGGTGCTGGTTCCCGGAGATCCTGAAAGAGAGCATGGAAGAGGACCGCATAAAAAATGGAATTCCCCTCATGCATGCGGTCGTAGAAGACCTTGAATATTTGGCAGAACGCTTCAAAATTCCGGCTCCGGGACTAATAGTGAATATTTCCCAAAAACGCAATAATTCAGCCTTAAACTAAGTTATTACACTTACTTCTGCCAGACGTAAATGGCAGGAAATCCAATATAGGAATGACATTCTCTAAATGGGAAAAACCCTTTCAGAAGTGAAAGGATAATCCCTTCAGAATCAGGGTTTTTTGAATTGGTATGCCAATTGGAACCCATTAAGGTGTCAAAAACCGTGTCTATGAAAAAAGTTTACATAACATGCTGTAAAATCTTACAGTAAAAATATAGGGGAAACCATCGCTAAGGCGATAGCGTTTCAGGGAGCGAAGACCGCACAACTGCGTGGAATAAAGGCCGTTATACTGGCTGCTTTCATCATTCTTAATGGATTTGTGCTGCATGCTCAGAATTGTCCTGCAGCGGAACTACCGTACTGATGAATAATGAAAATACTTATTATCCCGGTACGCAGGCAAATGTTGCCGTTGGAGCCACTTCAATTACTTTAGGTGCGATCGGTGCAGGTGCAAATTTTGGAAATACGCCTATTGCTGTCGGTGATATCGTATTGGTAATCCAGATGCAGGGAGCACAGATAAATGTGCCTGCTACGTAACAACTTGCACTTATGGTGGTAAATGCGGTGCAGGTAGCGGGATTTATTACAACCAACCTTATTGGCAGGTAAATATGGAATTTGCGGTTGCAACCAATGCGGTTCCTATTGGAGGAGGTGTATTGAATATTGCAGCAGGACTAACTTACAATTATGCTATGCGCCTTTGGTGCAACTGGTCAGTACACTTACCAGGTCATCCGTGTATCAACACATTTTAATATACAACTGGGTGCTACGATCACAACACCATAGTGGAATGGTTCAACAGGTGGGGTAACGGTAATAAGTGCGGTAAATCAGTTGGATTTCAATGGTAAAACAATAAATGCATCAGGGTGCTGGTTTCCGTGGTGGTGGCGGACGTCAACTTAAGCGGCGCAGCTGGTACAAATAAGAACTGATTTTTATACTCTGTCAACCAAGAATGCCAATGGAAGTAAAGGTGAAGGAATTGCAGGTACACCAAGATATATGTATGTCAATAATGCACTTGTAGATAATGTTGTGAAGGTTATCCAAGCGGTAGTTATGCCCGTGGTGCGCCAGGTAATGCGGAGGTGGGGCAACAGATAGTGATCCTACTGCGAATGACCAGAATGCAGGTGGTGGCGGTGGTGGAAACGGTGGTGCAGGAGGTCTTGGTGGTAATGGTTGGTTTTCATTTGGATTTAACCGGAGGACATGGTGGTACACCATTTCAAACATACAGCGTCCTAATACGTAACTTATTATAGCTCCAAGCCGACTGATCATGGGTGGCGGCGGCGGAGCCGGTTCAACTAATGATGGAACCGGTACACCTGGTGGAGGTGTTGCCAGTAGTGGTGCAACAGGTGGTGGAATGGTTATCATAAATTCATCTACAATTATTGGTACAGGAACTATAAATGCAAACGGTACTCACAGGTAATAGTACCGTTACGATTGATGGATCCGGTGGTGGTGGAGCCGGTGGTAGTATCTTGATATATGCAAATAGCGGACAGGCGGGAATTACAGCCACGCCAATGGTGGAAATGGTGGAAGTAATATCCCTTAGGTATGGGTGCAACCCAGCATGGTCCGGGTGGCGGTGGAGGAGGTGGAGTAATTTTTTCAAATGCTGCATTGAATGTAGCATCTATCTGTAACACCGGGTGCTGCGGGTATAAGT
>CAVSRV010000012.1:0-8117 GCA_963730425.1 uncultured Bacteroidota bacterium
TGAATCAATGAAAAGATGAAATGGGGTGGGGCCGCTATATTATCTTTACTCAGCAATCACACATAAATATCCGGCAATGGGAAAAAACGAAAGTGAGAACAAATCGAATGAACCGGGTCCAAGCCCATTTTCTCAAACGTTCTTCCATGGCACAAAAGCTGACCTGAAGATTGGGCACTTTATCGAAGTTGGCCTTAACTCGAACTATGGACAAAAGAAAAAAGCGAAATATATCTATCTCACTGCTACTTTGGATGCTGCTATCTGGGGTGCTGAACTTGCTTTAGGCGAAGGTCGTGAAAGAATATATTTAGTAGAATCAACAGGCCCAATAGAAGATGACCCCAATTTAACTGACAAAAAATTCCCGGGCAATCCAACAAGGTCTTATCGCTCTAAACATCCGTTTAAAGTCGTTGGCGAGGTTACCATTTGGCAGGGACATTCACCAGAACAAGTCAAAGCAATGAAAGACGGATTGGCAAAACTGAATGAACAAGGTATTGAGGCAATAGAAGACTAACCAAATCCATGAATAGCAGTGCATTCGTCAAACTCAATATCTGCTCTTAAGTATTTTAATTAAAGTCCTGGCATATCAAAACAAATTATGTCAATACCCGTCCCAATTGCTGGTGCATGGAAAGGAAATCATAGTGATTCCAGGCCTCAGCGATTTTGCCTTCTTCATACCTGACCATGCAAAGACCTGAAAAGCTCACTTTTTTGCCAGTCTCCTTATGCGTGGCTGTCACATGGGTGAGCGCACATTCCATATTGTCCTGCGAAAGAGCGTCCTGGAAATCGACCCGGATGTCATGGAACTGGCTTTTAAAATCGCGGTAAAAAGACTTAAACCCTTCGGCTCCTTTTGTCTGTCCTTCTGCAATACCATGAACAATTGATTTCTGACTCATCAATTCGTCAATCAAATCTTCCCGTCCTTCATTCCAGACCTCCTGGAACCATCGGTAGCTTAATGTTGATTTCAGATCTCGCATACAATAGATATTTAATTGTAAACTAATTTTATTGCCGGCGCAGGACCAGTAAACATTATTTTACAACAATCGAATTCGCAGATGCCCCATGGGTACCGTCCGTAAGTTTGGTCTCCACTCCATCTTTCCAGTATACCGCATATGACATCTGATAAGCGATAACATCTTCTCCGGCCAGATAAACATGATTGCCTGAGACAAAAATGGAATTTGCAGAGGAACCACCTGCACTGAATGGAAGCAGAATTACATTTCCATTTTTCCAATATACTGCGGACGCTGTATAATCAGGGGATACCTGCTGCATCCCGGCTATATAGACATCACCGCCGGAAACCAGGATCGAGTTTGCCCGTGCGCCACCATCAATGTTATTAACAGGAACAATAACATCATTTTTCCAATATAATAATCGTGGAAATACGCCACCCGGAGAAACACCATATCCGGCTATGTATACGTCATTACCTGAAACAGAAATAGAATTCGCATGTATGAATCCGGCAGTTCCTATAGTTGAATTGGTCAAATATATTTCTTCTCCATTTTTCCAATACACGGCGTTAGGACCTTCATAACCTGCGGCATATACATCCTGCCCTGATACGAAGATGGAATTGACAGTAACATCGCCAAAATTGCCATAGGTATTATTCTTAGCCAGGATTACTTTTGTTCCATTTTTCCAGTACACCGCCGTATCAGAACCAACAGATCCCGCAACATATACATCATTACCCGATACAAAGATGGAAGATGCACCATCGCCCGAAAGTCTTATTTCATTGTTATTTTTCCAGTAAACAGCGCCGCTATCCGAGCCAGCTACATACACATCATTATAGGATACGGTAATCGAATTGGCACTGGCATCCCGGGTTCCATCGGATAACTTTATTTCCTGTCCGTCAACCCAGTATTTCGCCACATTATAAGTGCCATTTGATTCGTATCCTGCCACCAATACAGTCGGTTCTCCGTGAGAATGGCCGCCCTTAAAAATGGGAGGAAAATCCTTGTTACAGGAAGTAAGTGAAAACATAATACCCATCATGATAACCGATAGCGATTTGCCATTCAAATTTTTGAAGTACATAAAAATGAATTTAATTGTAATAAAAATTTAGTCGGACCTGCTTATGATGATATAGGAATGGATATAAAAGGCCAACAGCTATACTGGATTTTCTGAACGGCATGTAGCCGCAGGTATTCGCGGAAAAATATCGAGGAGTAGAATAATCGTAATTTTCAGGAGGCACTTGCACTACCCGGTGAAAACGCCATCTGGAAATGGATCTGAAATTAGGATTTTTAAATGACATGCCCGGGTCTCACGGTATTAACTTTCCAAACATTACGGGAATTCCTGACACCTGAGGTTCATATACATGGAAACACTTAGCTTACCAAAGAATTTTATTGATCTCGTCAGGAAACAACAACTGTCCCCCAGCATAGTAATAGATTGGGTTTTTTCAATAAAATGATACTTTTGGCTAACCTTAAAACTTTACAATTATGAAAAGCACCAAAACATCATGGAAAATTTTATTGTGTTTAATTGTCTTCCTTGAATTTACTGCCCACGCGACGGCCCAGACAGACAATGCAAAAGTGAAAGAAGAAATCGATGCAGCGAACAAACAATTCGAGCAGGTGTACATTTCAAGCGGTGGTGCCGGGGTCGCTGCGTTTTATGCAAAGGACGCAAAGGTCCTGCCGCCAAATTCCGAGATGATCGAAAACAATGATGACATTGGCAAATTCTGGAAAGGAGTATTTGATGCAGGGGTAAAGAAATTTTCATTGACGGCTTTGACAGTACAATCACTTGGAAATGGTGCGGTTGAAACCGGAAAATTTATTA
Organism: uncultured Bacteroidota bacterium; assembly: GCA_963730425.1. Lineage (GTDB taxonomy): Bacteria > Bacteroidota > Bacteroidia > Chitinophagales > Chitinophagaceae > Puia. The sequence goes on from CAVSRV010000012.1 coordinate 2,872, forward strand.
TTTATGACGCAAATGATAAGCAAATAGACGCCGGCAAATACCTTGTCTTTTGGAAAAAAGAAAAAGACGGATGGAAATTATTTCGGGATATCTGGAACAGTAGCACCCCGGCAAAACAATAATAAAATAATATATATTTTAAATTTCGTATTGCCTGTTTTTAATAGTAAAAACGGGAAGAGGCCGAACTTATGCAGGTAGAAGGACAATAAACTCTGCATACGATCCTTCCTGCGTGTCTAACTTCAGTTCTCCGCCCATGCTTTTAATAATATCGTAGCTCAGGCTTAATCCGAGTCCGGTTCCCTGCCCCGTAGGTTTGGTTGTAAAAAAAGGCTGGAAGATTTTGTCAACTACTTTTGGCTGGATCCCATTACCATTGTCTTTAACACTGATCCTTATTTTATTATCAGTCTTTTTTATACTTACAGAAACGGTTGGCTCATAACCCGGAATTCCCTCTCTGCTTTTTTCATTGACAGCATAAAAGGCGTTGTTATAAAGATTTAAAAGTACCATCCCCAAATCCTGTGGTATGATGTTTACTTTGCCAATAGTCTGATCAAAATCGGTTTTTGTCGTGGCTTGAAAAAATTTGTTTTTGGTTCTTAAACCGTGATAGCTCAGTCTTAAATATTCATCAGCGAGTGCATTAATATCCCTGGGCTCCTTAATACCTGTACTTGTACGGGAATGTTGTAACATGCCCTTTACAATGGCATCGGCCCGTTTGCCGTGATGATTTATTTTCTGTTCATTTTCTTTGATATTATCCAGGATAGATTTTGCTTCTCCGATATTGTTGTTGTCAATTTCAGACTCCGCTTCCGTTACCAGTTCAGTATTTATTTCTGAAAAATTATTCACGAAATTAAGCGGGTTCTGTATCTCATGGGCTATGCCCGCTGTAAGTTCGCCAAGAGAAGCCATCTTTTCTGATTGAATGAGTTGGGATTGGGTGGATTTGAGATCCGAAAGCGTCTTACCCAAAACCACATTGGCTTTTTGCTTTTGACGATTATTGCGATAGAGTATTATGGCTAATAATAAAAACACTCCTAGTCCGGCCAGCATGGAGTAGGTCCTTGTTTTGTTTCGAACGGCTATTCTTTCTTCTTCCAGTTGCTGGACGCGTAATTGTTCTGAGAATCCTACGTTTTCAAATTGCTTTACCTTTTCTACATTATTCAGACTATCCTTTGCAGCAAGCGCCATACCCTGATATTCAAAAGCGCTGTCAATTTTGTTTTCTGATTTAAACACTGAGGAAAGTGTGCTGTATACCAAAGCGGCATCGCTCAGGTCATGTGTTATTTTATTTAATACCAGTCCCTTCCTTGCATAATAAAGGCTTGAATCCGGGTTGTTTTGTTTCAGGAACATATTTGCCATAGAAACGTAAGTATGTGTTAGCCCCACGTAACTGTTTTGTTCTGTATTGATCCGTATTGATTTTAAGAAATTTTCCTTAGCCGCAGGGAAATCTCCTGCTGCCAAATAGGCGTTGCCCATAGAATTCAGACCGTCTCCCTCAAACATCTGAAAACCGCTTTCCTCTGCAAAATGAACACAGTTTTGAAGGCAGCTGATCGCAGAATCTATCTGATTATGGGACAGGTAATAGGCGCCAAGTTGGGTATAGATCTGAGCCTGGGCAGATTTGTCATTATTTTCCTCTGCCACTTTTTTTCCTTTCGACAGCTCAGCGAATTCCTTTTCACTGTATCCTGCATTATGGTAAAGTGTTGCCAGGTCAAAATGCAATTGGGCAAGAAAAATAAGCCGGGCAATATGCGGGTCATTTTCAGCGGAGAACCTGGCGACGCCCCATGCGCTCTTTTCACTGGCCGGATCTTCGGCTATTGAAATACCTTCTAAAAATCTTCTCAAAGCCTCGGGATAGTCACCGAGTCGCCAGAGCAGGTAGGCTGAATTGTCGAGCGCGTCGCACTCCCATATTTTCAAATTAAATTTCCGGGATAAATTAAGCTCCTGGTCCAGAAAATAAAAAGCGCTATCTCTTTTACTCTCTAATATATAAAATGCCAACTCGTGGTAAGCCGTCATTCGTACCGTGTCATTGGTGATACCCGGAAATGCCTTTACTACACTATCGTATTGACGTTCATCAGGCAAACGATAGAAAGCATACTTTTGGCTAAATAGCAGGGTCGGCAGTAACTGAAAAAGCATTATTTTAAAAAATGACTTCATTCGCTTCTGTTTATTCAACGCAATCTGATTAGAATCAATGATTATGAAGATAATAACAAAAGATCATTGGGATTCCGGATGTCTAGTCTTATCTGAGAGAAGTACAAAACTCGATTTATTGCCAGGTATTTGACTTTGCAAGAGGCGAGGCTGAAATGGATAGAACCCAAATAAATCTCTATTTATCAAGCTTTATTCGGTCAGTTACCAGGCGGTGCGGGCGGCGGTTATCTTCATTTCTTCGTCAGCTTGTACCTTATATGTGTTGTCAGGTCTGAAGGAATTACTTCTGCAATTTGAAAATCATATTTATTTCCGTCAATACCGTCAAACAGCCGGATACCAGCTTCCTAAAAAAACAGGGGCAATGTGAATGAAAAATTCATCTATAAGCCCTGCATTGAGAAATTGCTGAATCGTATCCGCACCACCCTGTATTCTAATGTCCTTTCCTTTGGCTGATACTCTCGCTTTTTCCAATGCACTGTGTATTCCGTCATTGATGAAATAAAAAGTGGTTGTCCCCTTTTGAACCCAGGGTGCGCGTTTTTCGTGTGTCAGAACATACACGTCTGCTTTGTATAAATCTTCCGGCCAATGGACCTCGCCTTCTTCAAACATTCGTTTTCCTAAAATGTAAGAACCTGTTCTTGCAAACACATCTTCAAATAATTTACTGTCCGGACCGTATTCTTCACCTCCTTCCATATTGAGGTGTTTCCAAAATGCTTTTTGTTTAAACATCCAACTGTGGATTTTTTGTGAAACGCCACCCATGGGGTTGTCCGGACTTCTGTTATCGCCTGCGAAAAAGCCATCCAGTGATATCCCGCTGTCAAAAATAATTTTGCTCATTTTGTTTTTAGTTTATTAAGATAGTTTTCAAGCCGGTTTAAAGTTTGTTTACCGCCTTCAATGGCATTTACCTTTCTGTTTAATTCATCAATAATTTCTTTTGACTTAAATACCGACTTCATGGTCAATAATGTTTTCCCTTCAACCTCTTCAAATAAAACTGAAACAGTAAAGTTATAATCTTCGCTTCTTTCACCGGAATGCTTATAGGATAACAGTGAAGGTTTTTTCACTTCTGTATACTCAATTTTGTTATCCCAATCCCGTCCCATACCATGCATAATAAAATCCCAGATTTTCCCTGGTTCCACATGTCATTGATTTAGTAGTCAGCGAAAAACCATTTGGTCCCCACCATTCTTTTATATGTTCCGGATTGGTCCATACTTCCCAAACTAAATCCCTTGGGGCATCAAGCAATCCTTGTATGTATAAGAATGTTCTCTTCCTGTTTGAATGTATTGTAGTTTTCCATCTTTCTATTTTTTCTTTTTTTGAATTTTAGCCAGATAACTTTCCAATGAGTCAAGTTTATTGTCCCAATATTTTCGGTATTGATCTACCCAGTCTGTTACTTCATTTAATTTTGCGAGTTTAGCTTCGCAATATCTTTCCCTGCCTTGTTGTTTGATTACAATAAGACCACAATCGTTAAGGAATTGTACATGCAATGAAACGGCTTGCCGGGTTATATCAAACTCCCTGGCAATAGCATTCACATTGAGTGATTTCCGGGCCAGCATACCTATGATTTGCCTGCGGGTTGGATCTGCTATTGCCTGAAAGATGTCTCTTGTTTGTGTCATAATGCGCAAGTAATTTCTTGCAAATATATGCGCAAGTTTTGACTTGCGCAATTTTATTTTTAACAATTCCGGAAAAATCAGATCTGTCCTGCCAAATCCACGCTGTTTAAGGTAACTTGAATGCGCAAATAATTGGTCCATGTTTAAATCACTTCTTTTCTCAGCTATTCTGGTTACCGGGTTTCTAAATCTAAATGCCCAGGTGCCACCGGTCTATGAAATCTACGCGTTGAAATATTTTGGCCTTCGTTCTGTACCTGTATCCGAACTGGCATTGGGCGCACCCAAGAAGGATACAATGAATATGTTTTTCATGTACTGGCTGATCAGGGGAAATAATGGCAGGAACATTTTGGTGGATGCCGGTTTCCTGAATGATCTGGATATTTTCAGAGAATTAAATACCACATTTTATATCCGGCCGGATTCTGTATTACAGGAGATGAATATAAAAGCGGATGAAATTACAGATATCATATTTACGCATCCGCATTGGGATCATGTTGATGGTGTAAGTCTTTTTCCCAAAGCGCATGTATGGATTCAGAAAGAAGATTATAATTATTTTGTCGGTCAGGCCTGGCAAAAAGAAGGCAGGCATCATGGGTTTTACAAAAGAGATGTCGATTCCCTGGTCAGTCTGAACATAGCAGGCAAACTGACCCTGGTGGAAGGTGATGACAGGGAAATTATTCCCGGGATAAAAGTATACACCGGTTCCAGACATACTTTCAATTCACAATACGTGTTAGTGCAAACCGGTGGAGATAAAGTGATCCTTGCGTCCGATAATATCTGGATCTATTATAACCTCGATCACCTGACATCCTCTCCCTATCCCAATGGCACTTTTGATACGGCTGCTTATGTGAGATCTATGCAAAGGATGAAAACACAAGCCTCCAATATAAAGTACATTATTCCGGGTCACGATCCGGCAGTCTTCTCAAGATTTCCATTAATCAAGTCTGATATCGTCAAAATAAGATAATTCTTCAGATGGGGAATGGCAGAAAAAGTTATCAGTATAACGTCTTACTGCAATTCTATACTAAATCCCAACACCGGCCAGTCTGGTAATTGCGTTGGCTTTTTAATGGTCAGGTCATCGCCATTCTGTAACCAGTTAATTTTTTCATCGCTGCCCAGCAATCTGACCGATAAAATTTTTTGGGTCATCCATTTGGAATCTTTGCCAAGCGATCTGATATGAATGTCGCCTTCGGGAATATTCAGACAAAAAGCATACAGGTTATTTCCTTTTGCTGTAAACCGGATATCCTGATTACTGTATTTAATTTTGTCTTCATTAAAATTATTGGCTTTAACTACTTCCGTATGATCGGGTGCTTCGCCAAAAACCTTCCATGG